>NZ_JACYXE010000010.1 GCF_014857905.1 Agilicoccus flavus
CGTTCCACGGGTTCCGGTACGCGGAGGTCACGGGCTTTCCCGGGCAGCTCACCCCGGACGCGCTCGAGGCCGTCGTGGTCCACTCGGACATGCGGCGCACCGGGTGGTTCGAGTGCTCCGATCCGCTCGTGAACCATTTGGTGAGCAACTCGGTCTGGGGTCAGAAGGGCAACTTCCTCGACGTGCCGACCGACTGCCCCCAGCGCGACGAGCGACTCGGGTGGACCGGCGACATCGCCGCCTACGCCGCGACCGCGAGCTACCAGTTCGACACGAGCGACTTCCTGCACAAGTGGCTCCTCGACCTCGAGGTCGAGACGCGCGAGAACCCGAAGGGGTTCGTCCCGTTCGTCGTGCCCGACGTCCTCAAGCACGCGCACTTCCCGGCGGAGTTCGCCGAGATGGCGGAGCAGTGGGGCGGGGCGACGGCCGTGTGGGGCGACGCCTCGGTCTGGGTGCCGGAGGCGCTGTGGCACGCCTACGGCGACCGCGACCGGCTCGCGGCGCACTACCCCGGCATGGTCCTGCACCTCGAGTCCGTCGAGGCGGTGCTGTCCGAGTCGGGGCTGTGGGACACCGGCTTCCAGTTCGGCGACTGGCTCGACCCCGACGCGTCCCCGCACGACCCGGCCGGGGCCAAGGCGGACAAGGGCGTCGTCGCCACCGCCTGCCTGTACCGCTCGGCCTCCTTCGCAGCGTTCACCGCGCGCGAGCTCGGTCACGACGAGGACGCGGCCCGCTGGGAGGCCCTGGCGGCGCGGGTCCGCGAGGCGTTCAACGCCCACTACGTCCAGGCCGACGGGCGGATCACCTCCGACTGCGCGACGGTCTACGCCCTCGCGATCTGCTTCGGCCTGCTCGACGGCGACCGGCTCGCCGCCGCCGGCGACCGGCTGGCCCAGGTCGTCGCGGACCGCGACTACGTCGTCACGACCGGCTTCGCGGGCACCCCGTTCGTCACCTGGGCCCTGTCGGAGACCGGGCACGTCGACGCCGCCTACCGGCTCCTGCTCGAGAAGGCGTGCCCGAGCTGGCTCTACCCCGTGACGATGGGCGCCACCACGATCTGGGAGCGCTGGGACTCGATGCTCCCCGACGGCACCATCAATCCCGGCGAGATGACGAGCTTCAACCACTACGCCCTCGGCGCCGTCGCCGACTGGCTCTACCAGGTCGTCGCCGGCCTCCGCCCCGCCGCGCCCGGCTACGCGGGAGTCCTGTTCAAGCCCACCCCCGGGCCCGGCCTCGACTGGGCCAAGGCCACTCTCGACTCCCCGCACGGCCGGATCGAGTGCGGCTGGCGCCGGGAGGGCGACGGCTACGTCGTCGACGTCGAGACGCCCGCCGGTGTCCCGACCCGGCTCGTCCTGCCCGACGGCACCGAACACGCCTGGGGTGAGGGCGAGACGGACGGCGGCGCCCGGTCGTTCACGAGCGGCCCCGCCGCGCCGGCGGCCGTGAGCGGCTGAGGGGGCGACCCCCACGCGTGAGAGGGCCCCGCACCGGATCGCCGGTGCGGGGCCTGCGTCGGTCGCGGGCTCAGGAGCCGTCGTCGGCCAGGACGTCCGGGTCCCGGACGACGCGGGCGATCTCGTCGAGGGAGGCGTCGACCTCCGCGAACGCGGTCGTCCGGTTGAGGTGGCCGTGCACCATGCCCTCGCAGAGGCGGGTTCGCACGGGCCGTCCCGCCGCCCGCGCCGCTCGCGCGAACAGCTCCGCGCTCGTGCGCAGGTCGTCGTACTCGCAGGTGAGGACGAGGCTCGGGGGCAGGCCCGCGACCGCGGCCCGCGGCCCGGCGGGATCGAGGTCGACGAACGCGAACCGGCGATCGACGTCGGGGTCGGTACCGAGGTAGTTGCCGGTGATCATGGTGGTGTCCGTCGGCAGGAAGCGCAGCATCCGCGGCAGCTCCGCCATGCGGGCCTGCAGCTCGGGGTCGAGCTCCCACGCGGCGTGCGCGACGGGGTAGGCGAGCACGAGCGCGGCGGGGGCGGGGCCCCCGGACGCGACGAGCTCGCGCGCCGCCGACAGCGACAGCGCCCCGCCGGCGCTCGCACCACCGAGCACGATCCGGTCGGGGGCGATCCCCAGCTCCGCGGCCTGCTCGCGCGTCCACGTGAAGGCCCGCATCACCTGCCGGTGGGGAACGGGGAACGTCACCGCGGGGACGAGTGAGTAGTCGACCGACACGACGACCCCGCCGGTGCGGGCGACGATCTCGCGTGCGACACCGTCGGCCTCGGGCATGTCGAGGTCACCGCCCATGAACGCCCCGCCGTGCACCCACACGAGGCCGGGGCGGACGCCGCCCGATGCCGCGCCACCGTCCTCGGGCTCGTAGACCCGCACCCGGACGTCCCGCCCGGGCGCGGACAGCGTCACCTCTCGGGTGGCCGCGGCCGGGAGGGGCCGCCCACCGGGCGGCTCCTCCTCCCACGTCGCGAACGCGGCCCGCGCGGCCGGATCCTCGATCATCGTCCAGTCGAGCCCCGCGAGGGCGGGCAGCCGCTCGGCGAGGTGGGGGTGCAACGGCATGACGTCCTCCTGGGGTCGGGGTGGCCTCAGCCCTGCAGGGCGGCGCCGTTGGTGCGGGCGATCTCGCCGAGGCGGTAGGCGCTCGGTTTCGGGGTGCGCTGCTGCGTGGCGCGTTCGACCTCGATGAGCCCGAAGTGGGGACGGTAGCCGAAGACCCACTCGAAGTTGTCGAAGGCCGACCAGGCCGTGTACCCGCGCACGTCGATGCCGTCGGCGAGGCACTCCGCGACCGCCGACACGGCGGCGTCGAAGTAGGCCACGCGCTGGGTGTCGTCGTCGGTGGCGAGGCCGTTCTCGGTCACCCACACGGGCACCTGCGCGATGCGCCAGGCCTCGCGGACCGTCGTCTCGATGCCGCGGGGGTAGATCTCCTCGCCCATCGTGTTCACCACGGCGTCCTCGGGCGCGGGCGCGAGGCCGTCGGCGTCGAAGACGGTGCGACCGTACGTCTGGATCCCCACGACGTCGTCGCCGCGGGTGTCGAGCAGGAAGCGCTCGTTGACCGCCTCGCGCACGGCGTCGGCGCGACCCTCGCCGCCGGGCGCCGCCTGGATGTCGGAGTTCGCGAGCGTCCAGCCGACGAGCAGGTCGGGACGGTGGGCCTTGATGGCGTCGCGGCCGGCGTGGTGGGCGGCGAGCTTCGTGGCGTACCCCTCCTGCGACGCCGTGAACTGGAAGGGCGCCACCCGGCGCGGGTCGATGCCGAGGGCTTTGCCGGCGGCCACCCACATGGGGGCGTGCGCCCGGGCCTCGGGGGACCCGTCGACGACGCCCATCGCCGACAGGAGGAACGGCAGGTTCGGCTCGTTGAGCGTGAAGGCGGCGCCGAGGTGCTCGCCGAGGCGCTCGGTGACGACGTCGCAGTACCGGGCGAACCGATCCGGCGTCCCGGCGTCCTCCCAGCCGCCGGCCGCGAGCAGCCAGCGGGGCGAGACGAAGTGGTGGAAGGTGACCGCCGGCGTCACCCCGTTCGCCTCGCAGGCGAGCATCATCCGGCGGTAGTGCTCGATCGCGGCGGAGGAGAACCGGCCCGGCTCTGGCTCGATGCGCGCCCACTCGAGGGAGAAGCGGTAGGTGTCGAAGCCGAGGTCCGCGATGAGTGCGATGTCGTCGGCGAACCGGTGGTAGTGGTCGATGGCGTCGCCGGACGGCTCCGCGAAGATCGTCCCCTCGAGGTGCTCGAGGAACCACACGTCGCTGTTGACGTTGTCGCCCTCGACCTGGTGGCCGGCGGTGGCCACGCCCCAGCGGAAGCCGGTGGGGAAGACGGTCTGCGCGCCCGTGGCGGCCCGGGAGTCGGTGGTCGTCATGATGTCGATCCTTTCAGCGCACGCCGCGGACGCGGAACACGGTCAGGGCGCCGATGGCGCACAGGACGGCGGCGCCGCCCCAGAGGAGGAGGTAGTTGTGGCCGGCGCCCATCGCGAGCACCGCGGGGGCGAGCGCCGGGACGATGATGTTCGGCAGGCTGAGCGCGAGCTGGAACACGGCCATGTCCTTGCCGGCGTCGCGGGCGTCGGGCAGGACGGCGGCGCACAGGGCGAGGTCGACGGTGAGGTACATGGCCTGCCCCATCGCGAAGATCAGCCAGGCGACGAGGAACTGGGTGAAGGTTGTCGACGTGGCCGCGACGACGAGGGCGATCGCCATGAGGATCGCGGCGAGCGCGACGAACGGCTTGCGGCGGCCGAGCTTGTCCGACAGCCAGCCCGAGACGGTGAAGAAGAGGATGCTCACCGGAGCGCTCGCCAGCGACAGCGTGCCCGCGCTCGCGCCCGCCTGGGCGATGGGCAGGTTCAGGCCGTCCATGAGGTAGAAGATGAAGAAGGAGAACATCGCCGTCATCGCGATACCGGCGAGGAAGCGGGAGAACCACGCCCACGCGAAGTCGGGGTGGCGGCGGGGGCTGACGACCATCCCCGAGAACATGGCCCGCAGGTCCAGGGGCGGGACGTCGGCCGCCGCCTTGACCGGGTCCTTGTACATGACGAGCAGCGGGATCGTCGTGAGGGCCGCGAGCAGGACCGGCACGACCATGAGCGCGACCGGGATGCCGACGAGGGCCGCCGCGAGGTAGGAGCCCGCCGACATCGCGAGGGCACCGAACATGCCCATGAGGCCCATGACGCGGGCGCGCAGCCGGTCCGGCACCCCCTCGACGGGGATGACCGCGTAGGTGCTGAAGGCGTTCTGCGCGGCGACGATCCCGATGACGTAGGCGAACGTGATGAGGGCGAACGAGTCCGTCGAGCCGATGACGGCCATCGACAGGAGCGCGACGACCAGGCTGCCGAGGATCCACGGGCGGCGACGGCCGAAGCGGCTCGTCGTCCGGTCCGACAGGGCGCCGCCGAGGGGGATCGTCACGAGCATGACGAGCGCGCTCAGCGACACGGCGCGGCCGAAGACGGCCTCTTTCTGACCCGGGTCGATGGACGCGATGCGCAGCGACAGGGCCGTGTTGACCGTGAGCATCATGATGTACATCCCGAGCCCCGCGACGAGGACGAGGGCGACGGTGCGCCGCACGCTGCGGGGAGCCGCGGGGTCGACGTCGTGGTGGGCCTCGTCGCGCAGGGCGGTGGCGGGGCCGGCGGCCGTCCCCGGGGCCAGGTCGCCCGGTTCGGGGTCCCGTGGGGAGCGGGGTGGGAGTGCCGTCGTGTCGCTCATGGAAGGAGTCCTCGTCGCTGAGGTGCCCCGCGGGGCCGTCGCCGGGTGCCGCCCGGCCGGTTCGGCGCCGCCGCGGCGCCTGGGGTCGACCGTAGACGAACATCTTCCAGATTGGAATAAATTGAATCGATGAAACTCAAGAGGCGGGTCGGCCCGCTGGTAGCGTGAGCGCATGGCCGTGGCGACGTCGGGGGAGTCCGAGGAGTCCTCGGACGAGGGATCCGGGTCCGTCCGGACTCGGGCCGGGGGCCGCCGGGGGCCGTACGCCACGGGGGAGCGCACCCGGGCCGCCCTCGTCGAGACCGCTCTGCACCTCTTCGCCGAGCAGGGCTTCCAGCGCCTCTCGCTGCGGCAGATCGCGGAGCTGCTCGGGACGAGTCACACGGTGCTGCGCCACCACTTCGGCACCAAGGAGCACCTGCTCGCCGCCGTCCTCGAGTCGCGGACCGACGACGAGGCGCCGCAGCGCGACGACCTCGTCCGGCGAGACGGGTTCCTCGCCGCGCTCCCGCAGGTCCTGGCCTCCCACTCGCAGCGGCGCGGGGTGATCGGCCTCGACACGGTGATGCGGGTCGAGGCGCTCGACGCGTCCCACCCGGCGCACGACCTCGTCCGCCGGCAGGGGCGCGAGTTCCGCGAGCAGGTGACCGAGGCGCTGACCGCCGAGCGGGACGCGGGGCGCCTGCGCGCCGACCTCGACCCGGCGGCGCTCGCGCCGCTCGTGACGGCCCTGGTCAGCGGCCTGCAGACGGCGTGGCTCGAGGACCCGGAGCAGGACATGGCCGCGCACGCCCGGACGTTCGTCGACCTCCTGCGGGCGGATCCCGCCGAGGGGCCCGGCCGCCCGAGCGAGCAGAGGTGACCCGACCGTAGGCTCCGCGGCCCGGTCAGGGCCGGGGAGCGGGGCCCGTCGACTCGCGCACGACGAGCGTGGGCGAGAAGCGCACCTGCCGCGCGGCCGGCCGCCGGCCGGGCTCGGCGTCGAGCTGGGCGTAGAGGAGTTCGGCGCCGGCCTGGCCGATGGCGTGGGCGGGCTGACCGATCGACGTGAGCGGCACCGTCGTCGTGGAGGCGAACGCGATGTCGTCGAAGCCGACGATCGACAGGTCCTCGGGAATCCGCCGCCCCTCCGCCACGAGCGCGTTGAGGATGCCGATGGCGACGAGGTCGTTCGCCGCGAAGACGGCCGTCGGCCACGCCCCCGGGGCCAGCGCGGCGAGCCGGGCACCGATCTCCCGCCCGGCGCCCACGGTGAGCCCGGTCGTCGGCACGTGCTCGGTCCGGCCCCCGGCGGCCCGCATGCCGCCCGTGAACCCCGCGAGCCGGTCCTGCACCTGCTGCAGGCCCTCCGGGCCGCCGACGAACCACGTGTCGCGGTGCCCCAGTTCGGCGAGGTGCTCGGCCGCGAGTCGCCCACCCGCGACGTCGTCGACCGAGACGGACGAGACGGCGAAGGCGGGCAGGTGTCGGTCGAGGACGACGACCGGGATGTCGAGGCGCTCGAACCCGCTGAGATCGGGCAGCTCCCCGCGCGTGGGGGTGACGAGGACGCCGCGCACCCGCTGCTGCTCGAACAGCTCGAGGTAGCGGGCCTCGCGCCGGGGGTCCTCCGCGCTGTTGCCGAGCAGGACGGAATCGCCGAACCCCTCGACCGTGTCCTCGACCCCGCGGGCCAGGTCGGTGAAGAACGGGTTCCCGGCGTCGATGACGACGAGGCCGATGGCCCGGCTGGAGCCCGAGCGCAGGTGGCGGGCGGCCTCGTTGCGGACGAAGCCGAGCCGGTCGATGGCCGCGAGGACCCGGACCCGGGTCGCCTCCGCGACGACGTCGGGCCGGTTGAGGACGTTGGACACCGTGCCCACGGACACGCCCGCCGCCCGGGCCACGTCCTTGACGCTCGTCGTGCTCACCTGCTCATCACACCCTCATTGTCCCGCACGCCGGGCGGGGTCCGCTCGTGACCGGCGGCGACGGGCAAGGCCGCCGGCCTCGCCCGGGGCCCGCTCGCCGCCGACGCCGCCGCCGCCGACGTTCGCGGCTCGCGCTCTCGCGCGCGGCGGGCGCGCCCCGCGCCGTCCCATCCCGCGCCGGTCCATCCCGCGCCGGTCCCGCCCTGTCCGCGCCGCCCCGCGCCGGTCCCGCCCGTTCGGTCCGCCCGGTCCAGCCCCGTGCGGTCTACTCCGCGCCGTCCCGCCCGTCCGGTCCACCCCGCCGACCGGTGTCGATCGGCCCCTGGCAAGATCGGTAACGTTGTGGTTACCTAATCGGATGGATGTCTTCGAGGCGATCGCCGACCCCGTGCGGCGGGCCATCCTGACCCGGGTGGCGGCCGAGGGGCCGACGCGCGTCGTCGACCTCGCGGCCGACCACGACGTGTCGCGCCCCGCGGTCAGCCGCCACCTGCGCGTGCTCTCGGAGGCGGGGTTGCTCCGGGTCGAGGCCCGTGGCCGGGAGCGGCGCTATCGCCTCGCCGACGACGGCCTGGCGCCGGTCCGGGACTGGCTGTCCGGCCTGCGGACCGCGCGGCCCCCCATCGCCGCCGACCGACTCGACGCGCTCGACCTCGAGGTCAGGCGCACCACCCGCGAAAGCCGCCCGGTCGGCCGGGCCGGCACGAACCGACAGGAGCACAGCGCATGAGCGACGTCACCGCCCGCCGCGAACCCATCGACGGCGCCGAGCATCTCGCGTGGACCCGGACCTTCGCCGCGCCGATCGACGACGTGTGGGCCGCGGTCACCGAGCCCGAGCGGATGGAACGATGGATCGGGACCTGGGAGGGGGATCCCGCCTCCGGCCGGGTCACCTTCCGGATGACCGCCGAGGGCGAGGATGCGCCGCCGGAGCCGACCGTCATCGACGTCTGCGAGCCGCCGACCCGCCTCCGGGTACACATCGACGCCGACGGGCCGAGCTCGGCGTGGACCCTCGACCTCGCGCTGTCCGAGGAGCGCGGCGTCACGACCCTCCGCTTCGCCCAGCTGCTCACCGCCGACGTGCCCGTCGACATGGTCGGCCCGGGCTGGGAGTACTACCTCGACCGCCTCGCCGCGGTCTTCGGGGGCCGCGACGTCGCCGAGGTGGCCTGGAGCGACTACGAACCGCTCATGGCCGACTACTCCCGGCGGGTGGGCTGACGGACGCGCGCGGCTCGGAGCTGCCGGCCGGCCTATTCGTTGGGGGGGAGACCGGACCTCGGTTCGAACGGAGCAAAATGTGACCTGAATCACATTGCGGCGACCGCGCGAAGGAGGTTGCCGCCCAACGGGTTTCGACCGTTGCAAGGGGTGGTGAAACCTGTTGCAGCAGTGAGCGTTTCACCTGTGGATAAGGCGATCGTCGGATGCGTGTTCGATAGAATGGGGCATGACGTCGACCACCCTTCCCGAGTCGCCGGCCGTGCCGGCCGGGGATGGGTTGCGGGCGCAGATCGACGCGATTCTCGGGGTTTCCGGGGGCTTGTCCTCGGTAGCGAATGCCGAGCTGGCCCGGCTCGCGGCGTCGGCGGCTGAGCTGGTGGCCACAGCGTCGGCGGTGCAGGCGGCGGTCGTGTTGGAGGCGTCGACGCGGGGCGTGATCGCGGAGTCGGATCACCCCCGGACGCGGGCGTGGGTGGAGCAGTCCTGTCGTGACGCGGGGGTGCCGGTCGCGAAGGCCCAGGCGCGGAGTCTGCACGAGGTCGCGCAGACGTGCGTCGGGTACGACGTCGAGGCGTTGCGGGCTGCGGTGACCGAGGGCCGGGTCGGGATCGACCTGGCCGGGGTGGTGGCGAAGTCGTTCCGGCGGTTGAAGAGGGACATCGAGTACCCGAACTGGGACGCGCTGCTGCAGATCCTCATCGACCATGCGGCCGAGGGCGCGCCCGCGAAGGACTTCGCGGCGATCGAAGACCTGCTGATCGGTCAGTACGGGATCCCGGGCCGGCTGGACGACCAGCACGACCGGCAGCGGGACCGGCGCGAGCTGACCGGGTTCCACCGGGACCGGAACGGGATGCTGGTGGCGACGTTGCGGCTCGACCCCGCCTCGGAAGCCGTCTTCACGGCGGCGATCAACGCCTTGTCCGCGCCGATCACCGACGAACACGGCAACCTCGACCCCCGCTCGGCCGGCGCCCGCCGGGCGGACGCGCTGCTCGACATGGTCGCCGCGGCGACGGAGGCCGACCGGGATGTGCCGGGGTCGGGGACGAAGGCGAAGGTCGTCGTGGCGATCCCGCTCGAGACCCTCCTGTCCGGTCTCGAAGATGCCGCCGAGAAGGGGTGGGCGACGACGGGGTTCTCGCAGGCGCTGTCGCCGAGCGAGGCGCGGATCCTCGGCTGCGACGCCCAGATCATCCCCGCCGTCCTCGGAGCCAAGAGCGAACTCCTCGACCTCGGCCACGCGAAGCGCCTCATCACCCCAGCTCAGCGCCTCGCCCTTCAGCAGCGCGACGGCCGCTGCACCTTTCCCGGGCTGCACGATCCCGCCAGCCTGATGCGACGGGCACCACTTGATCTATTGGGCCCTGGGAGCGGCGAACGGAGGCGAGCTTGCGAGCCGCAGTGAGCGCGACAGAGGGATCGGCGGGCGAACGGCTATGACGAATCTGGCCTTGCTCTGTCGCCACCACCACACCGAAGTCCACCGACAACGACACCGCGGGAAAGTCACCCCCGAGGGAGTTCGATGGACCAGATCCGACGGCTCCCCGATCGGCAACGGCCCCCGCGTCACGTCCTTCTGAGCTGAGTGCCGCCCCTGGACGTCTGGGCCCGGGGGCGGCAGTAGGTGGGCCTTGACGCCGCTCGCCCGCGCCGATAGCGTGTCCTTGAAACGATTCATAACCCGACGCCACGGTCTCGCCGCCGACACCGAAGGATCGCCCCATGAGCGCCCAGCACGATCTGCCCCAGCCCGTCGCCGACCTCCTCGACCGCTCGAACCGGCTGGGCTCGCAGGCCCGCGTGACGAACTACGCCGGCGGCAACACCTCCGCCAAGGGCAGCGGGGTCGACCCGGCGACGGGCGAGGACGTCGACCTCCTGTGGGTCAAGGGCTCCGGCGGCGACCTCGGCACCCTCACGGCAGCGGGCCTCGCATGCCTGCGCCTGGACCGGATGCGCGCGCTCGTCGACGTGTACCCCGGCATCGAGCGCGAGGACGAGATGGTCGCGTCGTTCGACTACTGCCTGCACGGCAAGGGCGGCGCCGCGCCGAGCATCGACACGGCGATGCACGGGCTCGTCGACGCACCTCACGTCGACCACCTGCACCCCGACGCCGGCATCGCGCTCGCGACGAGCGCCGACGGCGAGCGGCTGACGAAGGAGATCTTCGGCGACACCGTCGCCTGGGTGCCGTGGCGACGACCGGGCTTCCAGCTCGGGCTCGACATCGCCGAGATCAAGCGCGCCCACCCCGACGCCATCGGCTGCGTCCTCGGCGGGCACGGCATCACCGCCTGGGGTGAGACCTCCGCGGAGGCCGAGGCGAACTCGATGGCGATCATCGACGGCGCCCAGGCCTACCTCGACTCCCACGGCGACCCCGAGCCGTTCGGGCCCGTCGTCCCCGGCCGCGAGGCGCTGCCGGAGGCCGAGCGTCGCGAGCGGGCCGCGGCGCTCTTCCCGCTGATCCGCGGGCTGGCCAGCATGGACAAGCCGCAGGTCGGGCACTTCACCGACTCCGAGGCGGTCCTCGACTTCGTCGCCCGCGAAAAGCTCGCGCCCCTGGCCGAGCTCGGCACCTCCTGCCCCGACCACTTCCTGCGCACCAAGGTGAAGCCGATGGTGCTCGACCTGCCGACGACCGCGACGATCGGGGAGTGCGAGGCGCGCCTGCGCGAGCTGCACGCCGCCTACCGCGAGGACTACGCCGGCTACTACGAGCGCAACGCCGAGCCCGACTCGCCCGCGATGCGCGGCGCCGACCCGGCGATCGTCCTCGTCCCCGGAGTCGGCATGTTCTCCTTCGGGGCGAACAAGCAGACGGCCCGGGTGGCGGGGGAGTTCTACGTCAACGCGATCAACGTCATGCGCGGCGCCGAGTCGGTCTCGACCTACGCGCCGATCGACGAGCACGAGAAGTTCCGCATCGAGTACTGGGCCCTCGAGGAGGCCAAGCTCGTGCGGATGCCCGAGCCGAAGCCGCTCGCGACGCGCGTCGCCCTCGTCACCGGGGCCGCGTCGGGCATCGGCCTGGCCACCGCGAAGCGGCTCGCCGCGGAGGGCGCCTGCGTCGTCATCGCCGACCTCGACCTCGCCAAGGCGCAGGTCGCCGCGGCGGACATCGGGTCGGCGGACGTCGCCATCGGGGTGGCCGCCGACGTCTCGAGCGAGGAGGCCGTCGTCGCCGCGGTCAAGGCCTCCGTGCTCGCCTTCGGCGGCGTCGACCTCGTCGTCAACAACGCCGGCCTCTCGCTGAGCAAGCCGCTCCTCGAGACGACCGTCGCCGACTGGGACCTGCAGCACGACGTCATGGCCAAGGGCAGCTTCCTCGTCTCCCGCGAGACGGCGAAGGTCATGAAGGCGCAGGAGATGGGCGGCGACATCGTCTACATCAGCAGCAAGAACTCCGTCTTCGCCGGCCCGAACAACATCGCCTACTCGGCGACGAAGGCCGACCAGGCCCACCAGGTGCGCCTCCTCGCCGCCGAGCTCGGTTGCGACGGCATCCGCGTCAACGGCGTCAACCCCGACGGGGTCGTCAAGGGGTCGGGCATCTTCTCCGGGGGCTGGGGCGCCTCCCGCGCCGCGGTCTACGGGGTCAAGGAGGAGGACCTCGGCGCCTTCTACGCCCAGCGCACCCTGCTCAAGCGCGAGGTGCTGCCCGAGAACATCGCCAACGCGGTCTTCGCGCTCGTCGGCGGGGACCTCTCGCACACGACGGGCCTGCACATTCCCGTCGACGCCGGCGTCGCGGCGGCGTTCCTGCGGTGAGCTAGAGCGCTTCGGTCGGGGTGGGACGGGCGGCGAGAGCGAGGCCGACGACGGCCACGCCCGCGGCGACCGCGCAGGTCAGGGCGGGCGAGACGGCGTAGAGCGGCAGGATGAGCGGCACGGCGGCGCCGCCGAGGAACTGGGCCGACAGCGTCATCGACATCGCCCCGCCGCTGTTGGCCGGGGTGCTCGCGAGCCCGAGGGTGTTCGTCAGCACCCTGGCCCCGGTGCCGGCGACGCCGGCGACGGCGATGGCGCCGACGAGGACCGCGATGCCGGGGGCGACGCCCACGCAGAGCACGGCCAGCGCCAGCACGGCCAGGGCGGTCGACCCGACCAGGCGCAGCCCGTAGCGGTCGGTCGCCGCTCCGGTGAGCCGACCGCTCGCCAGGCCGGCGAGGCCGAAGCACGCGACGAGCAGGCCGCGGGCGCCGGGCGACAGCCCGAACTCGTCGGCCGCGACGAGCGCCCCGACGACCATGAGCGCCGTCGAGGCGAACTGGGCGGTGAACGCGATGCCGCCCGCGCGGGCGAGCCGCAGGTTGGCCAGCGCCCGCCACTGCTCGCGCGTCACGGAGGCACGGCGCTCACCCGCGGCGCGTCCGCCGGGGGTGACGACCGCGAGGAGCAGGGCGGCGCCGGCGCTCGCGGCGAACGCGAGCCGATAATCCACCTCGGCCGCGAGGCCGCCGATGAGGGGCGCGAACGCCTGCCCGGCCGCCTGCATCCCGGCGTAGGTGCCGAGGGCGATGCCCCGCCGCCCGGGCGGGACGAGGTCGGCGATCATCGCGATGAGCAGCGGGGTCGTGAAGGCGTTGGCCGCACCCTGCAGCGCGCGTCCCGCGAGGAACGGCCCGGCGGAGGCGGCGAGAATGCACACGAGGGAGGCGAGGGCGTAGGCGAGGTACGCGCCGCGCACCGTCCGCGCCCGCCCCCACCGGCCGGCGACCGTGCCCGACACGAGCATGAGCCCCGCGAAGGGCACCATGTAGGCCGCGAGCGCCGACCCCATCGTCGCGACGTCCGAGCGCAGGCCGGTCGCGAGCTCGGGCAGGATCGTGTTGACCATCGCCCCGCCGAACGGCCCGAGGAACCCGCCGGCGTACAGCGGCCACAGCCGCGGCGCTCGGCCCGCAGGCTCGGGGCGGTCGGCTGCGGTCACCGGGACAGGCTAGGGCCCCCGGTATCGCGGGCCGGACGCGGTCGGGTGAGGATGTCGCTCGACGAGTCGTGACCCCACCGCTGCGCGGAGGCCGCCGATGCGGAACATCGCTCCACCGTCGACGCACGCTGCCCTGGGTTGCGTCGGGCTCGCCCCCCTGCCCCCGCTGCGCCTCGTCGGCGCCACCCTCGTGGCCGCCTCCTCGAGCTCCCTCGCCAGATCCCCGACGAGCACCTCGCCGAGGTCGATCCCGCCGCGCGACCCGCGCCGCCGCGGCGTCTCGTCCACCCCCCGTCCGAATCCGAGGAGAGAACCCGTGTCCCACCCCGCGACGACCCCGCAGACCACCCTGTCCCGGCACCCCGTCGACGTCCACCTCGGTCCGGACGACCTGCGCGAGACGATGCGCCGGGACGTGTCCGAGGGCCTGGGCGCCTCGCCGAGATCGGTGCCCTCCACCTACTTCTACGACGCTCGCGGGAGCGACCTCTTCGTCGACATCACGCGGCTCCCCGAGTACTAGCCGACGCGAGCGGAGGCGGCGATCCTGCACGCCCACGCGGACGACATCGCGGCGCGTTCGGGGGCCGACACGCTCGTCGAGCTCGGCTCGGGCGCGAGCGAGAAGACTCGGCTGCTGCTCGACGCGCTCGATCGGCGCGGTGCACTGCGTCGGTACGTCCCCTTCGACGTCAGCGTCGATGCGCTCCAGGGGGCGATGGCCGCGCTGGAGGCCGACTACCCGGGCCTGGCGATGCACGGCGTCGTCGGGGACTTCGAGCGACACCTGCACACCCTGCCGCAGGGCGGCACGCGCCTCGTCGCGTTCCTCGGCAGCACGATCGGCAACCTCGATCCGGACGGCCGCGCCGCCTTCTACGCCGAGTGGCGGGCAGGCCTGGTCGACGGCGACACGCTGTTGCTCGGCACCGACCTCGTCAAGGACGAGCGGCGACTCGTCGCCGCCTACGACGACGCGGCCGGCGTGACCGCCGAGTTCAACCGGAACGTCCTGCACGTGCTGCGCCGAGAGCTGGGCGCGCAGGTGGACCCGGACGACTTCGAGCACGTCGCCCTCTGGGACGCCGACGCCGAGCGGATCGAGATGCGCCTGCGCGCCCGGGTCGAGACCCGCTGCCTCATCGACGCACTCGGTCTGGACGTGACGTTCGCGGCGGGGGAGGAGCTCCGGACCGAGATCTTGACGAAGTTCCGACTCCCGGGGGCGGTGGCCGAGCTCGCCCACGCCGGGTTCGGCACGATCGGACAGTGGACCGATCCCGCCGGCGACGTCGCGCTCACCCTGGCGCAGGTCGACGGATAGGGGCACCGACCGGCCCACCGCACGACAGAGGCCGCACCCGGGACGGGTGCGGCCTCGGGCCGGATCGCGGCCGGCTCAGGCGTGCTGGGTGTGGCTCGGCTTGGGCCAGCGGCTCGTCGTCATGCCCTCGTCGGTGGCGCGCTGGATGGCCTCGCGGATGACCTGCTCGGCGTGCGCGCGGTTGGCCCAGTGGGCGCCCTCGACGGACTTGCCGGGCTCGAGGTCCTTGTACGTCTCGAAGAAGTGCTGGATCTCGAGGCGGTCGAACTCGCTGACGTCGTCGAGGTCCTGGATGTTCGTCACGCGCGGGTCGCTCGCGGGGACGCAGAGGATCTTGTCGTCACCGCCGGCCTCGTCGCGCATGTGGAACATGCCGATGGCGCGGCACATGATGAGCACCCCGGGGAACGCCGGCTGGTCGAGCAGGACGAGCGCGTCGAGCGGGTCCCCGTCCTCACCGAGCGTGTCCTCGATGTAGCCGTAGTCGGCGGGGTACTGGGTGGAGGTGAAGAGCATGCGGTCGAGGCGGATGCGGCCCGTCTCGTGGTCCACCTCGTACTTGTTCCGCTGACCCTTGGGGATCTCGATCGTCACGTCGAAGAACATCGGCGTGCTGGCCTCGTCGCTCGTCATGCCGGGTGGCCTCCTGTGTCGGATGAGAAGATACGGACGTACCGGTCGACGCTACTGGGTGCCGCGGCGCGGCATCGAGAATCGTCTGCTCGGAATCGTGGTGCTCGGCTCACAGCGTGACACGTGGGCGGGCCGGATGTCGCCTCGCCCACGGCGGTGACAGGCACGGGGGAGAACAAGGGAGGTCGCCGATGGCACGACCCTCGCGCGTCGTGGCGTCGGTGACGGCCGCCGCGCTCGTCGCTCTTGTGGGCTACGTGGCCCTCGACGCGGCCGACGTCGTCCCCGGTGTCGTCACCGCGGCCCCGGTTGCCACGCCGACCTCCACGACGACCTCCACGGCGAGCCCCGCGACGACACCGACCGGCGACGACGCCCCGCCCACGTCGTCTGCTGCCCCCACGGCCGACCCCGCGGTCGTCCCGACGAGCCCGCCGCTGCCGGGGCTGTCCCCCTCGGCGCCGATGCCGGACCCGGGCGTGCTCGCCGCCACCCTGACGCCGCTGCTGGCCGCCCCCGCCCTCGGCCCGGGCGCCTCGATCTCGGTGCGCGACGCCGCCACCGACACCCCGCTGCTCGGGGTGCGCGCGACGCGGCCGGGCGCGCCCGCCTCGAGCACGAAGGTCGTCACGGCGGCCGCGGTCGTCGCCGGGTCGTCCCCGACCGACCGGTTCACCACCCGCGTGGTCGAGGGGCCCGCGTCCGCCGGGAACCGGGTCGTCGTCCTCGTCGCCGGCGGCGACAACCTCCTCGCGACCGGGGCCGGCACGCCGGGGGCCGTGGCCGGCCGGGCCGGGCTCGCCGACCTCGCCGCCGGCGTCGCGCGATCGCTCCGTGCGGGCGACGGACCCGCGGGGCAGTCGTCACCCGCCGCCTCGCCGACCGCGTCGTCCTCGTCCACGCCCACGGCGCCGGCGCGGCGCGTCACCGTCGTCCTCGACGACCGCCACGCCCGCGGCCCCGCCCTCGCGCCGGGCTGGGCGCCGGGTGACGTGGCGGTCGGGATCACCGGCCCCGTCGCGATGCTCGGTCTCGCGACCGACCGGGCGATCCCCGGCCGCCCCGCGAGCGCCGACCCGGCGATGCGGGCCGCCGCGGCGTTCCGCGCGGCCCTGGCGGCGGCCCTCGCGCGTCACGGGGTCGCCGTCGCCCCCGCGGTTGCCCGCGGCGCGGCCCCGGCCGGGGCGGCCACGCTCGCCTCCGTCGACTCGGCCCCCGTCGTCGACGTCCTCGCGCTCGCCCTCGACGAGTCCGACAACGACCTCACCGAGTCGGTGGCCCGGTGGGCCTGCGCGCGGAACGGGGCGCCGGTGACGTTCGCCGGCTGCGCGGGGTGGGTGCGCTCCCGGGCGGTGGCGCTGGGGCTGCCGCAGGCCGGGCTGCGCCTGCTCGACACGAGCGGGCTGACCCGGGGAACGACCGTTCCCGCCGACACGCTCGCCCGCACGGTCACGCTCGCGACGACCGGGGCCGAGCCGAACCTCGCCCGGGTCCTCGCGCGCAGCCCGGTGGCCGGGCTGAGCGGCACCCTCGCCGACCGGTACCGCTCCGGCCCCTCGCGCGCCGGCGCCGGAGTCGTGCGCGCGAAGACCGGGACCCTGACCGGCGTGAGCACCCTGACGGGTACGGTCGTCAGCAAGGACGGTCGGCTGCTCGCGTTCTCGATCGTCGCCGACTCGGCCCCACCTTCGGGTACGCTCGCGGCCCGCGCGGCCCTCGACCGGGTCGCCACGACGCTCGCGGCCTGCGGCTGTCGGTCGGCGGGGTGAGCCCGGCCGACCATCCACCAGCACCGCCAGCCACCGCCGTCAGCGCCCCACCCCCCGCGCCGCGGCCGAGAGGACGACATGACCCGCACTCCGCAGCCGACCGCCGCCGGCGGCCCGACCTCCCTCGTCGACTGGGCCTTCGCGAAGTCGGCGGCGCGCCGGGTCACCCCCGCCGGGCCGGCCGTCGATCCGGCCCAGGCCCGGGAGGTCGTCGCCGCCCTCAAGCGGGCCGCGCTCGATGCGCGGGGTCCCGTGGCCGAGACCGCCCGGCTGCAGACACCGCCGGAGGCGCCCTCGGCCCTCGTCGTCGACCGGCCCACGTGGATCGACGTCAACGTCGACTCGTTCGCGACGATCATCGACCCCGCCCTGAGCGCGGCCATCGAGCGCCAGAACAGCCGCACGGGCGCGCGCCCCATGTCTCCGCTCGTCGCCCGCGTCGGCGGGAAGCTCACGGGGACCGAACTCGCCGGGCTCCTCTCGTTCGTCTCGACGAAGGTCCTCGGCCAGTACGAGCTCGCGCCCGGCCGACCGGCCGGCTCGGCGCGCCTGCTGCTCGTCGCTCCGAACGTGCTCGCCGCCGAGCGGGAGCTGGGCGTCGACCCCGACGACTTCCGCCTCTGGGTCTGCCTGCACGAGGAGACCCACCGGGTCCAGTTCACGGCCGTGCCGTGGCTGCGCGACCACATGGTCGAGGCCAGTCGCTCCACCGCGCGTGACCTCGCGCCCGAAGCCGACCTCCTGCTCGATCGCCTCAAGCACGCGGCCGGCCACGTCGGCGACGTGCTGCGCCCCGGCGGGAACGGCCTCGCCGAGCTCTTCCTCACCCCCGAACAGCGGGACCGGCTCGCCCGGGTCACCGCCACGATGGCCCTCCTCGAGGGGCACGCCGACGTGATCATGGACGACGTCGGCCCGAAGATCGTGCCGAGCGTCGCCCACATCCGCGCCGTGTTCGACCGGCGCCGCGAGGGCCTCGGCATGCTCGACGTCACCCTGCGCCGCCTGCTCGGACTCGAGGCCAAGATGGCGCAGTACCGCGACGGCGCCGCGTTCGTGCGCACCGTCGTCGACCGGGTCGGCATCGACGGGTTCAACGCCGTGTGGACCTCGCCCGACACGCTCCCGACGCCCGACGAGATCACCGACCCCGCCGCCTGGGTGGCCCGGGTCCACGGCTGAGGCGCGGCCCGTGCCCGGCCCGCCGCCCGCGGTGGCCGCCGTCCGCGTCGCCGTCCGCGCCGCGTTGCGCGCGTGCGCCGCGGGGGATCGCGGCGAGGCTGTCCCGGCCGCGGCCTCCGCCGTCGGCGGTACGTCGGGCAGCGTCGTCCCGGCCGATCCCTCCGGCGCGTCCGGTGCGCCGCTCGCGCTCGTCGCCTGCAGCGGCGGCCCGGACTCGCTCGCGCTCGCGGCCGGCGCGGCGTTCGAGGCGCCGCGGGCCGGGTGGCGCGCCGGGGCCGTCGTCGTCGACCACGGCCTCCAGGACGGGTCGGGGGCCGTGGCCGAGGCCGCGGCCACGGCGTGTGCCGCCCTCGGCCTCGATCCCGTCCTCGTCGAGGCCGTCGACGTGGGCGCCGGGGGGCGGGGGCCGGAGGCCGCGGCGCGGAGCGCCCGGTATGCCGCGCTCGACGCCGCCGCGCGGCAGACCGGGGCCCGCGTCGTCCTGCTCGGGCACACCCTCGACGACCAGGCCGAACAGGTGCTGCTCGGGCTGGCCCGCGGATCCGGCGCCCGCTCGCTGGGCGGGATGGCCCCCCGACGCGGCCGCTACCTCCGTCCTCTGCTCGCCCTTCGTCGGGCCGAGACTCGAGCCGCGTGCGCCGAGGCCGGCCTCACCCCGTGGCGCGACCCGCACAACGACGACCCCGCGTTCACGCGCGTACGGGCGCGCCGCGCCCTCGCGGCCCTGGAGGACGACCTCGGGCCCGGCCTGAGCGCGGCGCTCGCCCGGAGCGCCGATCTGCTGCGCGACGACGCCGACCTCCTCGACGACCTCGCCTCCGCGGCCCGCGCAGACCTCGGGCCCGCTCCCTGGCCCGCCGCGCGGCTGGCGGAGCTGCCGCGCGCGATCCGCGGGCGCCTGTGGCGCCGGCTCGCGTTCGAGGCCGGCTGCCCGCCCGGGGACGTGAGCGCGGAGCACGTCGCGGCGCTCGACGCGCTCGTCACCCGCTACCGCGGGCAGGGGCCCGTCGCCCTCCCCGGCAGCGCACGCGGCACGCGGCGCGCGGGCGGCGTGACGATCACCGGCCCGGGTCGGGTTGAATGGGCGCCATGAGCGTGGCGCCGCCGAGGCCGGCGACGCGGCGCTCGCGCAGACCACGGTGATCCCGCCCGAGAGCGGGCACCGACGACCGCCAACCGCAAGGAGTGGGACGTGGACGCAGAGCACATGGGGGCCGACCTCGAGAAGGTCCTCCTCACGCAGGAGCAGATCCATGCCCGGCTGGAGGAGATGGCGACCCAGGTGTGGTCGGACTACGAGGGCAAGGACCTGCTGCTCGTCGGGGTGCTCAAGGGCGCCGTCGTCGTCGTCGCCGACCTCATGCGCGCCCTGCCGGGCTCGGCCCCGATGGACTGGATGGCGATCTCGTCCTACGGCTCCGGGACGAAGAGCTCGGGCGTCGTGCGCATCCTCAAGGACCTCGACACCGACATCACCGGCAAGGACGTCCTCATCGTCGAGGACATCGTCGACTCCGGACTCACGCTGAGCTGGATCAAGGCCAACCTCGCCTCCCGCAAGGCCGCGTCGGTCGAGATCCTCACCCTCCTGCGCAAGCCCGACGCCGCGAAGGTCGACGTCGACGTCCGCTACGTCGGCTTCGACATCCCCAACGAGTTCGTCGTCGGCTACGGCCTCGACTACGCCGAGCGCTATCGCAACCTGCGCTGCGTCGGCACCCTCGCGCCGCACGTCTACTCCTGACCCGGCTGCACGGCCCCGCCACGGGCATCCGAGGCATCCCGGGAACGCCCCAGGAACACGGCGGTGACGGTGCACGTTGGCGGAGAGCGAAGGAGTGGGCCCGCATGGCGGGCCGCCTCGGGCGCCGCGCCGGTGCCCCGCAGAACGATCGACGACTAGAAGGGACGGGGCCGTCGGCCCTCAGGCATCCATGAAAGCCAAGCGCATCATCCGGCAGCCCCTCCTGTGGGCTGTCGTCCTCATCGTCACCCTGCTGGTCGCGCTGCAGTTCACCGGCTCCTCCGACTACCAGAAGGTCGACACGTCGCAGGCCGTCAAGCTCATCGACGAGGGCAAGGTCAAGGAGGCCACGTTCGTCGACGGCGACCGGGTCAACCTCGAGCTGACCGCGGCCCAGGACGTCGGCGAGGTGAAGAACGCGAGCAAGGTGTACGCGCTCTACGTCCCCGAGCGCGGCTCCTCCCTCGTGCAGGCCGTCTCGGCCAAGAACCCGCAGGCGGTGTACGACGACCAGCCGCCGCAGTCGAGCTGGCTCGGCGCGCTCGTCCTCAACCTGCTCCCGCTGCTGCTGTTCATCGGCATCTTCTGGTTCATCCTCAGCCAGTCCCAGGGTGGCGGCGGCAAGGTCATGCAGTTCGGCAAGTCCAAGGCGAAGCTCGCCACGAAGGACATGCCCAAGGTCAACTTCTCGGACGTCGCCGGCGCCGACGAGGCGGTCGAGGAGCTCACCGAGATCCGCGAGTTCCTCTCCGAGCCGACCAAGTTCCTCGAGGTCGGCGCGAAGATCCCCAAGGGCGTCCTGCTGTACGGCCCGCCCGGGACGGGTAAGACGCTGCTCGCGCGGGCGGTGGCCGGCGAGGCGGGCGTCCCCTTCTACTCCATCTCGGGTTCCGACTTCGTCGAGATGTTCGTCGGCGTCGGCGCGTCCCGCGTGCGCGACCTGTTCGAGCAGGCGAAGCAGAACAGCCCCGCGATCGTCTTCGTCGACGAGATCGATGCCGTGGGTCGCCACCGCGGCGCCGGCATGGGCGGCGGGCACGACGAGCGCGAGCAGACGCTCAACCAGCTCCTCGTCGAGATGGACGGGTTCGACCCCAAGACGAACGTCATCCTCATCGCGGCGACGAACCGCCCCGACATCCTCGACCCGGCCCTGCTGCGCCCCGGCCGTTTCGACCGCCAGATCGCCGTCGAGGCCCCCGACATGATCGGCCGCCACCGCATCCTCGAGGTGCACGGCCGCGGCAAGCCGCTCGCCGACGGCGTCGACCTGCTCTCGGTCGCCCGACGCACCCCCGGCTTCACCGGCGCCGACCTCGCCAACGTCCTCAACGAGGCCGCGCTGCTCACGGCCCGCAGCAACGCGCAGCTCATCGACGACCGCGCGCTCGACGAGGCCATCGACCGCGTCGTCGCCGGCCCGCAGAAGCGCACGCGCATCATGAGCGCCAAGGAGAAAAAGATCACCGCCTACCATGAGGGCGGCCACGCCCTCGTCGCCGCGGCGATGAACCACACCGACCCGGTCAGCAAGATCACGATCCTGCCCCGCGGCCGCGCTCTCGGCTACACGATGGTCCTGCCGGCCGACGACAAGTACTCGACGACGCGCAACGAGATGCTCGACCAGCTCGCCTACGCGCTCGGCGGGCGGGTGGCCGAGGAGATGATCTTCCACGACCCCACCTCGGGCGCCGCCAACGACATCGAGAAGGCGACGGGGCTGGCCCGCAAGATGGTCACCCAGTTCGGCATGAGCGAGCGCGTCGGCGCGGTCAAGCTCGGCGCCGACTCCGGGGAGCCGTTCATGGGCCGCGACATGGGCCACGGGCGCGACTACTCCGAGGGTCTCGCGGCGGTCGTCGACGAGGAGGTGCGCCGCTTCATCGAGGCCGCCCACGACGAGGCGTGGCACGCCCTCAACGACAACCGCGACGTCCTCGACCGGCTCGTCCTCGAGCTCCTCGAGAAGGAGACCCTCGGCGCCCAAGCACTGGTCGAGATCTTCGCCGACGTCGTCAAGCGGCCTCGCCGCCCCGTGTGGCTGAGCAGCGACGGCCGCAACGTCAGCGACCGCGGCCCGGTCCTCACGCCGGCCGAGCGTCGGGCGCTGAACGAGGGCCAGGACCCGTTCGCCGACGACGACGAGCACCCGCTGCAGGAGATCGTCGAGGTGCCCGGGGACGGTCGTGTCGAGTCCTGACGCGGACCCGGACCGGGGTCCGGAGGGTCAGGGACCCGCATCGGATACCCGGTCGGAGCCCGAGGAGTCGGCGCCCCGGCCGGGTCCGGTGGACGTCCCCCGCGCCCAGGCGGCCGTCCGCGAGCTGCTGTTCGCCGTCGGCGAGGACCCCGACCGTGACGGGCTGCGGGAGACCCCGGCCCGGGTGGCCCGCGCGTACACCGAGCTGTTCGCCGGGTTGCGCCAGCGCCCGGAGGACGTGCTGACCACGACGTTCGAGATGGACCACGACGAGCTCGTGCTCGTCAGCGACATCGAGGTCTACTCCACGTGCGAGCACCACCTCGTGCCGTTCCACGGCGTGGCGCACGTGGGCTACATCCCCGCGCGCAACGGCCGGATCACCGGGCTGAGCAAGCTGGCCCGCCTCGTCGACGTGTTCGCCCGCCGGCCGCAGGTGCAGGAGCGGCTGACGAGCGAGATCGCCGACGCCCTCGTCGAGCACCTGCGCCCCCGCGGCGTCATCGTCGTCGTCGAGTGCGAGCACCTGTGCATGTCGATGCGCGGCGTCCGCAAGCCGGGCGCCCGCACGACGACGTCGACGGTCCGCGGGCAGCTCCGGGACCCGGCGACGCGCGCCGAGGCCATGTCGCTCGTCCTGCGAGGGCGTCGCGGATGACCCTCGTCATGGGCATCGTCAACGTCACCCCCGACTCCTTCAGTGACGGCGGGCGGTGGTTCGACGAGGACGCGGCGGTCGCGCACGGACTCGAGCTCGCGCGCCAGGGCGCCGATCTCGTCGACGTCGGCGGCGAGTCGACCCGGCCCGGCGCCGCGCGCCCCGACGTGGCCGAGGAGACCCGCCGCGTCGTCCCCGTCGTCGACCGGCTCGTCCAGGCCGGCCTGCGGGTCAGCGTCGACACGATGCGCACCTGCGTGGCCCGCGCCTGCGTCGAGCGCGGGGCGGTCCTCGTCAACGACGTCAGCGGCGGTCTCGCCGACCCGGACATGGCGGGGTTCGTCGCCGACGCGGGGGTCGACTACGTCGCGATGCACTGGCGCGGGCACAGCGCCGACATGCAGTCGCGCGCCGTGTACGACGACGTCGTCGCCGACGTCCGCCGCGAGCTCGGTGAGCGGGTCGAGGAGCTCGTCGCCGCCGGCGTCGCCCGCGAGCGGATCGTCCTCGACCCCGGTCTCGGGTTCGGCAAGACGGCCGAGCACAACTGGAGCCTGCTCGCCGGGCTCGACCGGCTGAGCGAGCTCGGCCTGCCCCTCCTGCTCGGCACCTCCCGCAAGACCTTCCTCGGGCGGCTTCTGGCCGGTCCCGACGGTGCGCCCGCTCCGCCCGACGCGCGGGACGCCGCCACCGCCGCGACGAGCGTCGTGTGCGCGCAGGCCGGGGTGTGGTGCGTCCGGGTGCACGACGTGCCGTCGACCGTGGCGGCGCTGCGCGTGGTCCGCGCGGTGTCGCACGCCGGGGCGGGCGCGGCGGCGGCGGGGGGCTCCGCGTGAGCGGCGACCGGATCGAGATCCGCGGCGTGACCGCGCGCGGCCGGCACGGGGTGCTGCCGCACGAGAAGACGACTCCGGCGCCCTTCGTCGTCGACGTCGACCTGTGGGTCGACCTCGCGGCGGCCGGTGCGAGCGACGACCTCGCCGACACGGTCAGCTACGCGGACGTGGCCGCCGACGTCGTGCGCATCGTCGAGGGCGACTCCGTCGACCTCATCGAGACCCTCGCGGCCCGGATCGCCGACGCCGCCCTCGCCGCCCCGCTCGTCGAGGCGGCGCAGGTGTGCGTCCACAAGCCGGAGGCGCCCGTGGGGGTGCCGTTCGGGGACGTCGCGGTCCGCGTCGTCCGGGAGGCCGACCGCCCCGTCGTGGTCGCGCTCGGGGCCAACCTCGGGGACGCCGCGGCCGTGCTCGCGGAGGCGGTGGGCCGGGTGGAGGCGCTCGACGGCGTGCGGGTCACCGGGGTGTCGCCCCTGTTCCAGACCGACCCCGTCGGCGGGCCCGACCAGGGCGTCTACCTCAACGCCGTGCTCGTGGGGCGGACCCGGCTGCACCCGCGCACCCTGCTCGCCCGCCTGCACCGGATCGAGGCCGACGCCGGCCGGCGTCGCGACGTGCGGTGGGGGCCGCGCACCCTCGACCTCGACCTGATCGCGGTGGGCGACCCCGGCGGGCCCGGCCACCTGACCTCCGCCGACCCCGCGCTGACCTTGCCGCACCCGCGGGCGCACGAGCGGGCGTTCGTGCTGATCCCGTGGTCCGTCGTCGACCCGTGGGCCCGCCTGCGGCGCCCCGACGGCTCCGCGGCGGCCGTCGCCGACCTCGCCTCCGAGGTCGTGGGGCGCGACCCCGCCGCCGTCGGCGTGCGCCCCGGCCCCGCGTGGCCGGGCGTGCGGGCCGGCCTGGTCCGAGGGACCCATGGGACCCATGACACCCACGAGACTCATGGATGAGCGCGGGGGCCTGCGGGCCCGCACCCTGCTCACGGTGGCGCTCGTCGCGGCCGCGCTGACGCACGCCGGTCTCACCCTGTGGGCCCGGGCCCAGGGCAGCACGCCGCCACCGTCGTGGGCCGCCGGCCTGCTCCTCGGCGCGTTCGCCGCCGCCCTCGTCGTCGCCGGCCGCCGGATCCGCGCGACCCGGCGCGGGACGGCGCCGCGCCCGGTGCACCCGATCGCCGCCTACCGTGTCCTGCTCCTGTCCCAGGCGAGCGCCCTGACCGGCGCCCTCGTCGTCGGCGCCTACGCGGTCGTGTGCGCCCGCACCCTGCCGGATCTCGCGGCCGCCTCGGCCCGCGCCGACCTCGTCTCGGGGGTCGTGACCGTGCTCGGCGGGGCGGCGCTCGTGGCGGCCGGCCTGTGGGTGCAGCGCGTGTGCCGCATCGATCCACCGGAGGGCGACCCGAGCGAGACGGTCGGCCCGCTGCGGCCCGGAGAGCCGGAACGGGGCCGTTGACGGGCCCCGCACCCGCCGTGCGGGCCGGCCCGATTCGGTCCGGGCCCTCCGCAGGGGGTGTCCCGCACCGTCGGGGCGGGTAGGGGAGTGGTCATGGAACGCGCAGGTTGGATCGAGCGATCCCATGCGCGTCTGCGCGTAGGGGTGATCGGCGCGGGGCGTGTGGGCGCGGTGCTGGGGGCCGCCCTCGACGCCGTCGGCCATCAGGTCGTCGCGGTGTCGGGGCTGAGCGACGAGAGTCGCCGACGGGCCCTCGACCTGCTGCCCGGGGTCCCCATCACGCCCGTCGAGGACACCGTCGAGGCCGCGGATCTCGTGCTCCTCGCCGTCCCGTCCCGCGAGCTGCCCGGCCTCGTGTCGGGGTTGTCGAAGCGCGGGGTCTGGCGCGCGGGGCAGATCGTCGCCCACACCGGGGCCCGGTACGGCATCGAGGTGTTCGAGCCGGCGCTCGCCTCGCACGTGCTCCCGATCGCCTGGCATCCGGCGATGCGGTTCACGGGCACCCTCGTCGACCTCGAGCGCCTCCCCGAGTCCTCGATCGTCGTGACGACCTCCGACGTGCTGCGCCCCATCGGCGAGGCCCTCGTCATCGAGATGGGCGCGGAGCCGGTCTGGGTCCACGAGCGGGACCGGGCGACGTACGCCGCGGCCGTGGCGCACGCGGCCTCGCTGCTGCCGGTGCTCGTCGAGCAGGCGGCCGAGGTGATGGAGGCGGCCCACGTGCCGGGCGGGCGTCGGGTGCTCGGCCCACTCATGCTCACCGCGCTGGAGGAGTCCCTGCGCCGCTCGGGACCCGGTGCCCACCTCGACGCCCTCGACGACGAGGACGGCCTGCGGGCCGACCTGCGTGAGCTCGACGACCTCGCGCCGGAGTCGAGCGCCGTGCATCTCGCGATGACGCGAGCCGCTGCCTCGCGCGCCTTCTCGGACGGACGCATCGACGAGGCGCAGGCCAACCGCCTGCTCGGGTTGCTCGGTTCGGGGCGCCCGTCGGCCTGACCCCGGCACGCCGGGGTGGCGCGGCCCCGAATGGGTGCGGTGAGCGCGTCCGCGGGGGTACTCGCGCGCTCTGCGACGCGCGTAGAATCCACGGGGACGAGCCGATGCCGATATGTCCTTATCGAGGGTTTGCGGTGGCTCGCGATGCTTCTCCGGTCGCATCCCGGAGATATTCGCCCCGGTCGACGCGCCCCGTTCGCCCGACCGATCGGTTCCGCTCCGCCACGCCAGACCCGACGCGCGCGGACACCCGGCACGAGAAGAACAGGGAAGAGCGATGAACGACGTGTGGCCCTACCTCATGGCGCTGGCCCCGCCGGTCGGTGTCGGCTTCCTCTTCTACCTCGTCATCAAGGCGATCGTCGAGGGCGACCGCAAAGAGCGACTTGCGCAATCCCGCTGGGAGGCGCAACACGGCGACGCCGCGGGCGGGACCGCGCCGCACGAGCCCCCCGCGGATCGGCTGCCCGACGCGCGCACGCGTCACGACGGCTGAATCCCGCCGGCCTGTCCGGCCGCGATCGACGCCACCGGAGAATGTCCCTGAGTCCCGGGCACATCCGGCACTCGCCGGAGTTTCTCGGCGCCTCGACCTGTGCGTTCTCCAGGCCCCCACCTGCGCGGGGTGCAGGGATGAATGAGTCCCAATCGGGCGATCAGTGAGAGCGGTCGAGAAACGCGTCGTTCGGGTGGTGTGGGTGACTTTTCTTCACGTCCATTTATCACTAGGCTGACGGTGGACCGGCCGGATAAGCGATACAGCTCCGGCACAGTTTCCTCAGTGACGGAGAAAATTCATGGCTCAGAAGGTTCAAGTTCTGCTTGTGGACGACCTCGACGGCGGTGTCGCCGACGAGACCGTGTCCTTCGCCCTCGACGGCGTCAACTACGAGATCGACCTTTCCGACGACAACGCGCGCAAGCTTCGCGACAGCCTCAGCGCGTGGACGGGTCACGCCCGTCGCTCCGGTGGGCGCAAGGTCACCGGGCGTCGAGGCGGCGCCACCGGGTCCACCCGCCGCGGCGACCTCAACGAGATCCGCGAGTGGGGCCGGGCCAACGGATTCAAGGTCAGCGACCGGGGCCGCGTCTCCGGTGAGCTCCAGGACGCCTACGACAAGGCCAATTCCTGATCCACCGCCCCCAGGGCGCAGGTACGCCGGGACGCCGCGATCGAGTCGATCGCGGCGTCCCGGCGTGTGTGCGCGCCCCGGATCACCCGGGCCTCACGCGTCGGGGTCGTCCAGCGCGGCCATGGGGTCGCCGTCCACGAGGCGGTCGACGACCTCGGCCGGGGAGAGCTGGCGCAGCGGGGTGCGCCCGGCGGCCGCGGCCTCGACCTCGTCCCACGTGCGGGGAGCGGCCACGTAGGGCGCCTCGTGCTTGCCCCGCAGCGAGTAGGGGCAGATCGTCGTCTTGGCGCGGGTGTTCTGGCTCCAGTCGAGGAAGACCTTCCCGCCCCGCAGGTTCTTCGTCATCCGGGCCACGACGAGGTCGGGATGCCCGCTCGCCAGGGCCTGGGCCAGGGCCTCGGCGAACGTGCGGGTCGCGTCGGGGTCGGCGGGGTCCGGCGACCGCGCGTAGAGCTGCATCCCCTTGCTCCCGCTCGTCACCGGGACGCAGGGGCCCGGCGCGACGTCCGCGAGCGTGTCGCGCACGAGGAGGGCGACCCGGGCGCACTCGGCGAGCCCGGCGGGGGAGCCGGGGTCGAGGTCCACGACGAGGCGGTCGGGGGCCACCGGGGCGCCGTCGAGCACACGCCACTGGTGGGTGTGCAGTTCGAGGGCGGCGAGGTTGGCCAGCCACACGAGCCCGGCCACGTCGTCGACGAACGGGTACGTGATCGTCGTCGCGGAGCCCCGGCCCGAGCCCGGCGCCGGCAATGTGACCCGGCGCACCCAGGCGGGGGCCCCGGCGGGGACGTTCTTCTCGAAGAACGACGGACCGCCCGTGCCGTGCGGCCACCGCACCCGCGTGACGACGCGGTCGCGCAGTTGCGGCAGCAGGACGGGTGCGACCTGCGTGAGGTAGTGCACGACCTCGGCCTTCGTCGTGCCCGTCTCGGGGTAGAGCACCTTGTCGAGGTTCGACACCGACAGGGTGCGGTCGCCGACGGACACCCGCGTCGCACCCGAGGGGTCAGGCATCGCCGGACTCCGCGAGCTCTCCGAGCTCTCCGGGCTCTCCGGGCTCTCCCGGCTCCGCCGGGCCGCCCGGGCCGGCATCGGCGCGCAGGTCGTCCGGTCTGAGGTCGGCCCGCAGCCCGACGTAGACCGGTTGGCGCAGTCGCGGCCCGGCCCCGGCCGGTGCGCCGTCGGCGCCGGGATCGGAGATCCCTCCGAGGGAGCGGACGTCGACGACCACCTCGGGGCGCACCCAGCGGGCGCCTCGCGCGTCGACTCCGGGGACGGCCGGGTCGAACGGGTCGGCGTCGGCCCCGAGGTCGCTCAACCGCGCCCGCAGGTCCCGCTCGGCGGCGTCGGACAGGCCGCTGCCCACGCGCCCGACGAACGCGAGCGAGCCGCCGGCCGCCGGGACGCCGACGAGGAGCGCGCCGACGCGTCGGCCACCGCCCGTCTCGGGCCGCCACCCGCCGACGACGACCGACCGGGTGGGCCGGTGCGCGAGCTTGAGCCAGTCCGGTGAGCGCCGGCCCGGCTCGTAGCGGCTGTCCAGACGCTTGGAGACGATCCCCTCGAGGCCCTGCTCCCGCGTCGCGTCGCGCAGCGAGGCGCCGTCGGTGTACGTCGGCGAGAGCCGGGCGCGCGTGCCGGGCGCCCCGATGGCCTCCAGGAGCTCCCGCCGCGCGGACAGCGGCACGTCGCAGAGATCCCGCCCGCCGAGGCGGACGACGTCGAAGGCCATGTACGTGACCGGCGCGCTCCGGGCGAGGCGCTGCGCGAGGGCCGGCGTCGCGTGGATACGCGTGATGAGCCGGTGGAACGACGGGAGGCCGTCGGCGAGGTCGACGACCTCGCCGTCGAGCACCACCTCGTCGAGGCCGGCGCCGAGGTCGGCGAGCTCGGGGAAGCGGGCCGTCGCGTCGCGCCCGTCGCGCGTGCTCAGGCGCACGCGCCCGTCGACCGCGTGGGCGACGATCCGCATGCCGTCCCATTTGACCTCGTGGACCCAGGCGTCTCCGGCGGGCACGACGGTCGCCGGGGTCGCGAGCATGGGGCGCATGCCCCGATTGTCACCCACCGGCCGCTCGGCCCGTCGGCCGTGGGAGGGCGGCGGGAGGCGCGTGTGACGACCGGCCACCGGGTCGGGACCCCCCCCACGGGCTGGCCCCCGACCGGGCCATGGGGGATTCTGGACCTCTCGCGCGGGACGGAACACCGCCGGGGCATTCGACGAGGGAAGAGGTGGACGCCATGCGCGCGATCTGGAAGGGCGCGGTGTCGTTCGGCCTCGTCACGGTGCCCGTGCGGCTGGTGAGCGCCACCGAGAACCGCGACGTGAAGTTCCACCAGGTGCGGGCGAGCGACGGCTCCCGCATCCGCTACAAGCGGGTTGCCGAGGCCGACGGCGAGGAGGTCAAGTACGCCGACATCGCCAAGGGGTACGACTCCGGCGACGGTCGGACCGTCATCCTCACCGACGAGGACTTCGCCCAGGCGCCGACGAGCAGCAGCAAGGAGATCGCGGTCGAGAAGTTCGTCCCGGCCGATCAGATCGACCCGCTCCTGCTCGAGAAGAGCTACTACCTCGAGCCCGACGCGGCCGCCGTCAAGCCCTACGCGCTCCTGCGGGAGGCGCTGCGCGACACCGACCGCATGGCCGTCGTCACGCTGTCGCTGCGCTCGCGCACCTCGATCGCCGTGCTCCGCGTGCGCGACGACGTCATCGTCTGCCAGACCATGCTGTGGCCCGACGAGGTGCGCGCCGCCGACTTCCCCGTGCTCGAGGACGTGCCCGAGCCCAAGGAGTCCGAGCGGTCGATGGCGCACATGCTCATCGAGTCCATGGCCGGCGACTTCGACCCCGACGACTACGAGGACGACTTCCGCAGCGCCGTCGAGTCGCTCGTGGAGGCCAAGCTCACCGGCGGCGAGGTCGTCGTGGCCGAGAAGGAGGACGAGGACGAGGGCCAGGTCGTCGACCTGCTGGCCGCGCTGCAGAAGTCGGTCGAGCGCGCCAAGGCCGCCCGGGGTGAGTCGGGCGGGTCCGAGGCCGACGACGAGCCCGCCACGAAGACCGCCTCGAAGCAGACGGCCGCGAAGAAGACCACCGCCAAGAGCGCCGCACCGAAGAAGACGACCTCGAAGACGTCGACGTCCTCGACGACGGCCAAGAAGCCCGCCGCGAAGAAGACGACGGCGAAGAAGACGACGGCGAAGAAGACGACGGCGAAGACGGCCACCAAGGCCGACGAGGCGCCCGAGGCCAAGGCCGGCTGATTCCCCGGCGCCGGGGTGCGGCGGGGCATGTCGGGGCGGAGCGGGGGCCGGCCGCCCGCGACCCGGGGCGGTCGTGTCCGCTCAGGGCGAAACCTGAGCGATCGGGACTCAAGAGGCGGAACATGTCGCCGGTGGGCCGCGTTGTGCTCCACAGGCGGCGCACCTGGACGATTGGGTCGTGTGCGGCGCGGCACAGCTAGCATCGAGGTGTCTCGATAGCGAGGGAGCGAGTTCATGTTCGAGAGATTCACCGATCGGGCCCGACGGGTGGTCGTCCTGGCGCAGGAAGAGGCGCGCCTGCTCAACCACAACTACATCGGTACCGAACACATCCTGCTCGGCCTCATCCACGAGGGTGAGGGCGTGGCCGCGAAGGCCCTGGAGAGCCTGGGGATCTCCCTCGACGCGGTCCGCGAGCAGGTCCAGCAGATCATCGGCCAGGGCCAGCAGGCCCCCAGCGGCCACATCCCCTTCACGCCCCGGGCCAAGAAGGTCCTGGAGCTCAGCCTCCGCGAGGCGCTGCAGCTCGGGCACAACTACATCGGCACCGAGCACATCCTGCTCGGGCTCATCCGCGAGGGCGAGGGCGTCGCCGCCCAGGTGCTCGTCAAGCTCGGCGCGGACCTCAACAAGGTGCGTCAGCAGGTCATCCAGCTGCTGTCGGGCTACCAGGGCAAGGAGCCCGCGGGGGCCGGCGTCGGCGCGTCGAGCAGCACCGAGGGGACCCCGGCGGGGTCGCTCGTGCTCGACCAGTTCGGCCGCAACCTCACGCAGGCCGCCCGCGAGGGCAAGGTCGACCCGGTCATCGGGCGCGGCAAGGAGATCGAGCGGGTCATGCAGGTGCTGTCCCGCCGCACCAAGAACAACCCGATCCTCATCGGGGAGCCGGGCGTCGGCAAGACCGCTGTCGTCGAGGGGCTCGCCCAGGACATCGTCAAGGGCGAGGTTCCCGAGACCCTCAAGGACAAGCACATCTACACGCTCGACCTCGGCGCGCTCGTCGCCGGGTCGCGCTACCGCGGTGACTTCGAGGAGCGCCTCAAGAAGGTCCTCAAGGAGATCAAGACCCGCGGCGACATCATCCTGTTCATCGACGAGATCCACACCCTCGTCGGGGCGGGTGCCGCCGAGGGCGCGATCGACGCCGCGAGCATCCTCAAGCCGATGCTCGCCCGCGGCGAGCTGCAGACGATCGGCGCGACGACGCTCGACGAGTACCGCAAGCACATCGAGAAGGACCCGGCGCTCGAGCGCCGCTTCCAGCCGATCCAGGTGGCCGAGCCGACGCTGAGCCACGCCATCGAGATCCTCAAGGGGCTGCGCGACCGTTACGAGGCGCACCACCGCGTCTCGATCACGGACGGCGCGCTCGTCGCGGCGGCCAACATGGCCGACCGGTACATCAACGACCGCTTCCTCCCGGACAAGGCGATCGACCTCATCGACGAGGCGGGGGCGCGCCTGCGCATCCGCCGGATGACGGCGCCGCCGGACCTGCGCGAGTTCGACGACAAGATCGCCCACGTGCGCCGCGAGAAGGAGGCGGCCATCGACGGGCAGGACTTCGAGAAGGCCGCGAAGCTGCGCGACGACGAGAAGAAGCTCATCGAGGCGAAGAACACGCGCGAGAAGGAATGGAAGTCGGGCGACATGGACGTCGTCGCCGAGGTCGACGAGGAGCTCATCGCCGAGGTGCTCGCCGCGTCGACGGGCATCCCCGTCTTCAAGCTCACCGAGGAGGAGAGTTCGCGCCTGCTCAACATGGAGGCCGAGCTGCACAAGCGGATCGTCGGCATGGACGACGCCATCAAGGCGCTGTCCCAGGCCATCCGCCGCACCCGCGCCGGCCTGAAGGACCCGCGTCGTCCCGGTGGCTCGTTCATCTTCGCCGGCCCCACGGGTGTCGGTAAGACCGAGCTGGCCAAGACGCTCGCGGAGTTCCTCTTCGGCGACGAGGACAGCCTCATCACCCTCGACATGTCCGAGTTCGCCGAGAAGCACACCGTCTCGCGGCTGTTCGGTTCTCCTCCCGGCTACGTCGGGTACGAGGAGGGCGGTCAGCTCACCGAGAAGGTGCGGCGCAAGCCGTTCTCGGTCGTGCTGTTCGACGAGGTCGAGAAGGCGCACGCCGACATCTTCAACAGCCTCCTGCAGATCCTCGAGGACGGGCGTCTCACCGACGCGCAGGGTCGGGTCGTCGACTTCAAGAACACCGTCATCATCATGACGACCAACCTCGGCACACGGGACATCTCCAAGGCCGTCGGCCTGGGCTTCGCGTCGGACAGCGACGTGAACTCGAGCTACGACCGCATGAAGAACAAGGTCAACGACGAGCTCAAGCAGCACTTCCGCCCCGAGTTCCTCAACCGCGTGGACGACACGATCGTCTTCCCGCAGCTCAGCGAGAGCGAGATCGTCGAGATCGTCGACCTCATGGTCGCCAAGCTCGACACCCGCCTCAAGGACAAGGACATGGGCATCGAGCTCTCCGGGGAGGCGAAGAAGCTCCTCGCCAAGCGCGGGTACGACCCGGTGCTCGGCGCCCGTCCGCTGCGCCGCGCGATCCAGCGCGACATCGAGGACGTGCTCTCCGAGAAGATCCTCTACGGCGAGATCGGGGCCGGCGAGATCGTCGGCGTCGACGTCGAGGGCGAGGGCGCCGACGCGGTGTTCACGTTCCACGGCACCCGCAAGGAGCCGGACCACCGCGAGGAGATGCCGGCGCACGTCGCGGGCAGCGACCACGGTGGACCCGACCACATCGCCGGCGGAGCCGGTGGCGCGGCCGGCGCCGAGCAGGGCCCGCCGCCCGGCGGCGAGGCGGCTCAGGGCTGACCCGCGGGACCACGAGAGGGGCCGGACGCGAGCGCGTCCGGCCCCTCTTCGCGCGCCCGGGCGGAGCCGGCGGCCGGTGACGGTGCCTGCCGTCCGGGAGAGATGGCCGTCAGGCGCGCCGGGCCCGGTAGACCCGGCGCACGACGTCGTCGATGTCGGGCTCCTCGATCGACAGGTCGCGCACGGTGACGCGCGCGGACACTGCAGCGAGGAGCTGCGCGGCGGTGAGGTGCTCGGCGTCGAAGGACAGTCGTTGGCGCAGGCCGGCCCCCTCGGAGCCGAAGACGTCGACGGTGCCCTGGCGCACAGTCGCAGGACCCTACCGGGCGTGGTCGGGTCAGGCGGGGAGGCCGTACCGGCCGCCGCCGAGGGCGTCGACGAGGCCGTCCTCGATCAGGCCGGCGAGGCAGCGCTCGCGCGTGGCGTCGTCGTCCGGCCACGCGGCCCGCAGGTCGGCGGCGCCGACGTCGGCGGGGGCGGCCCGCAGGACGGCGAGGAGGGCGCCACGCACCTGCCGGTCGGTGCCGGCCCACGCCTGCCCGCGCCGGATGGGCCCGTCGTAGGCGGGGGCGCCGGCGAGCTGCCAGGCGCACAGGTCGAGGACCGGGCAGGCGCCACAGCGCGGCGAGCGGGCCGTGCACACGAGCGCCCCGAGCTCCATGACGGCGACGTTCCACGTGAGGGCGGCCTGGTCGTCGGACGGCACGAGGTCGCCGGCCAGCTCGCTCTCGGCGCGGGTCAGCGCCGGGGCCGGGAGCGCGAGGCCGGTCACCGCCCTGGCCTGCACGCGCCGCACGTTCGTGTCGACGACGACCGCCCGCTGCCGGTGGGCGAACACGGTGACCGCGGCCGCCGTGTACGGGCCGACGCCCGGCAGGGCGAGCAGCTCGTCGTAGGAGTCGGGCACGTCGCCGCCGTGCCGCTCGACCATCGCCGTTGCCGCCTCGTGCAACCGCAGCGCGCGGCGCGGGTAGCCGAGGCGGTCCCAGGCCCGCACCGCCTCACCGGGCGCGTCGGCGGCGAGGGCCGCCGGCGTCGGCCAGCGCTCCATCCAGCGGCGCCAGGCGGGCTCGACCCGCGACAACGGCGTCTGCTGACTCATCACCTCCGAGACGAAGACGCCCCACGGCGAGGCCTCGGGCGACCGCCACGGCAGGTCGCGCCCGGCGCGGGCAAACCACGCGTTGACGCGGGTCACGAGCTCCTCGGCCACGACGGGGTCGACGGCGAGGCCGCCCGGGGCGGGGACGCCGGTGGCGTGGGCGGCAGACGCCCGGGAACGCGTGGGGCTCACACGTAGCGTTCGAGGATGCTCGACTCGGCCAGGCGCGACAGGCCCTCCCGTACGGCGCGGGCGCGGCCCTCGCCGACCCCGTCGACCGCCTGCAGCTCCTCGAAGCTCGCCCCGAGCAGCCGCTGCAGCCCGCCGAAGTGCCCGACGAGGCGGTCGACGATGACGCCGGGCAGGCGGGGGATCTTCGACAGGAGGCGGTACCCGCGCGGCGACACGGAGTCGTCGAGGTTCTCGGTGAGGGTCGAGTGGCCGAGGGCGGCGGCGCCCGCCGCGAGGTCGAGCAGGTCGAGGGCCGACAGGTTGCTCATCGCGTCGAGCACGTCGACGGCGCTGCGGGCCGTGTCGGCGGGCAGGTAGTCGCGGATGACGTGGTCCTGCTCCCGGTCGATCCCGGCCACGAGCTCCTCGAGCTGCAGCGACAGCAACCGGCCGTCGGTGCCGAGCTCGATGACGTAGCCCGACACCTCGGCGCGGATGCGGCGCACCATCTCGAGCCGCTGCAGGACGGCGGTGACGTCGCGGATCGTGACGAGGTCCTCGATCTCGAGGGCCGACAGCGTGCCCGTCACCTCGTCGAGGCGGTTCTTGTACCGCTCCAGCGTGGCCAGCGCCTGGTTGGCCTTGCTGAGGATGATCGCGGAGTTCTCCAGGACGTGACGCTGCGAGCCGACGTACACGGCGGCGATCGACATCGACTGGCTCACCGAGACGACCGGGAACCCCGTCTGCTTCGACACGCGCTCGGCGGTGCGGTGCCGGGTGCCGGACTCGCTCGTCTCGATGCTCGCGTCGGGCAGGAGCTGGGTCGCGGCCCGCACGATGCGCGTGCCCTCCCGGTCGAGGACGACGGCGCCGTCCATCTTCGCGAGCTCCCGCAGGCGCGTCGCCGAGAACTCGATGTCGAGGGGGAAACCGCCGGTCGAGATCTCGCGGACCACGTCGTCGTCGCCGAGGACGACGAGCGCCCCGGTCCGCCCGCGGATGATCCGCTCGATGCCGTCGCGCAGCTCCGTGCCCGGCGCGACGGCGGCGACCGTCGCCCGGAGCAGGTCCTCGTCGCTGCGCTCCACGATCACTCCTTCGCCGTCCCCTCGGGCGGGCGCGCCCTCGGCCATCGTAGGCGCGCGCACTCACCTCGCGGGGAGCGAGGTCGCGCCGTCACCGGTTCGTTGCCGAACCGGCCGTGAACTCCCGCGCACGTCCGGCGCCTACGGGGACCGGCCGGTGGCGCGGGGCTGTCACGCCCCGCCGGGCACCATGACGACAAGGCCGACGACCGCCAGGGCCACGGGGGTCGTCTCACCTGTCGCGCTCACTGCGGCTCGCGAGCTCGCCTCCGTTCGCCGCTCGGCGTTCTCTGTCGCGCTCACTGCGGCTCGCGAGCTCGCCTCCGTTCGCCGCTCGGCGTTCTCTGTCGCGCTCACTGCGGCTCGCGAGCTCGCCTCCGTTCGCCGCTCGTGTCAGCGCCGGTGCGAGAGGTGCGCCACCGCCGCCCGGATGTCCGCCACCTCGACGACCCGCAGGCCCTCGCCGACGGCCTCGACGCGCAACCCGCCCGGGCGCCCGGGGCCGCGGGCCCCGGAGCGGGCCCGCTCCGGGGAGGCCGGGACGATCGCCGTGCGGAAGCCGAGGCGCTCGGCCTCGGCCAGCCGCCGCGGCAGGCCTGTGACCGGCCGGATCTCACCCGCCAGCCCCACCTCGCCGACGGCGATGGTCCCCAGCGGCAGCGCGGTGTCGAGGGCGGATCCCGCGATCGCGAGCGCCACCGACAGGTCGGCCGCCGGCTCCGACAGGCGCACCCCGCCCACCGTGGAGGCGTAGCAGTCGGCCTGCCGGGTCGGCACGCGGGCGTGCCGGTCGAGGACGGCGAGGAGCATCGCCGTGCGGGCCGAGTCGACGCCGGAGGTCGTGCGCCGCGGCGACGGCGCCCCCGTGGGGGAGACGAGGGCCTGGACCTCGGCGACGAGCGGCCGGCGCCCCTCGAGCGTGACGGTCACCGCCGTGCCCGGCACGGCGCTGTCGCGGCTCGAGAGGAACAGGACGCTCGGGTCGGCGAGACCGCTGATCCCGGTGTCGGTGAGGTCGAAGCACCCGATCTCGTCGGTGGGGCCGTACCGGTTCTTGATCGCGCGCACGAGCCGGAGCCGGGAGTGCCGGTCGCCCTCGAAGCCGACGACGACGTCGACGAGGTGTTCGAGCACCCGCGGGCCGGCGATCGAGCCGTCCTTCGTCACGTGCCCGACGAGCAGTGTGGACATGTTCCGGGCCTTGGCCGCGCGGATGAGGGTGCCCGCCACCTCCCGCACCTGCGTGACGTTGCCGGCGCCGCCGTCGATCTCGGCGCTCGCGACGGTCTGGACCGAGTCGACGACCAGCAGGTCGGGGGCGCCGGCCTCGACGTGCCCGAGGACCGTGCCGAGGTCGGTCTCGGCGGCGAGCAGCAGGTCGTCGGACAGGGCACCGATGCGCTCGGCCCGCAGCCGGACCTGCGCCGCAGACTCCTCGGCGCTGACGTACAGCACCCGGCGCCCAGAGCGGGCGGTGCGGGCGGCCACGTCGAGCAGGAGCGTCGACTTGCCGATGCCCGGCTCGCCGGCGAAGAGGACGACGGCGCCGTCGACGAGCCCGCCGCCGAGCACCCGGTCGAGCTCCTCCACCCCCGTGGTGCGGGCCTGGGCGCTCTGCGCGTCGACCTGGGCGATGGGCAGCGCCGGCGTCGACACGCTCGAGGCGGCCGTGCGGGGCGCGGCGGTGGGTGCCCCGGCCTCGACGACCGTGCCCCAGGCCTGGCACTCCCCGCACCGACCCACCCACTTGACGGTGCTCCAGCCGCACTCGGAGCAACGGTAGGCGGGGCGGCCGGAGGCACGGGAGGAGGTGCGCGCGGCGGTTCGGGTGGCCATGCTCCGACACGGTAGGCGTCGGTACCGACAAGGTCGGGGACGGCGGGGGATGGCAGCGGCCGGCAGTGACGGGCAATGACCGGCTCGGGCCCCCGGGCCGGCGTCGGCGGTCCACCCCCGGCACCGCCCCCGCCCCCGGGCGGGGCGCCGGCCCGGCGGGGCAGGATGGGCTCCATGACACGACACGAGTACGACCTGCCGGCCATGCGCCCCGGGCAGATCTACCGCCTGCTCACCGCGGTGGTCGTGCCCCGCCCCATCGCGTGGGTGTCGACCCGCAGTGCCGACGGGGTCGACAACCTCGCTCCGCACTCCTTCTACTCCGTGTCGTGCGCCCGGCCGCCGATCGTGCAGTTCACGTCGGTGGGGGCGAAGGACACGCTGCGCAACGTGCGCGAGACCCGCGAGTTCGTCGTCCACCTGACGCCGGAGCGGGCGTTCGACGCGGTCAACGGCACCGGGTCGGACCAGCCGCCGCACGTCAGCGAGTTCGACCACCTCGGTCTCACGCGGGAAGACGCCCGACTCGTCGGGGTGCCGCGGGTCCGCGAGTCCCCCGTCGCGATCGAGTGCACCCTGCACTCGACGCTCGAGCTGGGCGACTCGACCGTCGTCTTCGGCAAGGTCGTGCACGTCGCCGTGGACGCCGACACGCTCGAGCCGTTCGACGACCCGCACGCCGCCCACCCCCGCTACGAGGCGCTCGCGCCCCTCGCCCGGCTCGGCCGTGACGAGTGGGGGCTGCCGGGCGAGGTCCGCTCCGCCCCGCGGCCCCGCTACCCCGGCGGCCGCGACGGCGAGTGAGTGCGGCCGGGCGCGGGGCCGTCTCGGTTCCCCGGGGGAGAGCCGATGAGGAACCCCTCGGGGTCGCGTGCGGGCTCGAGTCCTCGAGGCGTGCGCGACGACCGGGCGGGGATCACGCGCCCGCTCGCACGCCGTCCGGCCGCGGCACGTAGGTTGACGCCATGAGCGATGTCGACCCTCAGTCCCACCTGTCGCAGGACGACCACTCCGGGCCCGCCCCGCGCCCGGCCGCCGGTGACGCCGGCGCCGCGCCGTCGCCCGACGACCTTCTCTCGGCCGAGCGTGACGCCTCGGGCGGCGACACCGTCGGCGACCTGCCCACCGAGCCCGAGGCCATGCGCGAAGAGGGCCGCGAGCGGGCCGCCTGGGACGAGGACACCCCCGGCACGCAGCGCTCCGACCACTGAGGCCCGGCACGCGACCGAGGCCGGTCGACTCGCCGAGGCCGGGCTCGGTCGATGCGCGGCGGCGTCAGGACGCCGACGCCCCGCGGGCCGCGAGCGTCGCGGGGTGGACGAGCAGCGGCAGCAGCGCCCGCCCGCCGGGCGCCACGGCGAGCCCGGCCGGCCCGATCGGCCCGGCCGACGAGACCAACGCGGCCACGGCGGCGAGGTGCACCTCGCAGCGCGCCGCCAGCTCCGCGTACCCCTGGTCGCCCATGAGTTCGCGCAGTTCGGCCTCGCTCGAGCGGAACAGCGGCTCGCTCCCGCTGCGGCCGCCGCCGGCGGCCCCGTCGGTGACGTCCACGCCGCCGGCGTGGGCGAGCGGGGACGACGTGCAGTACCAGTCGAAGTCGTGCCCGCCCGGCCCCCAGTCACGGCGGCGGTACTCGCCGATCGACGTCTCGAGGTAGCTCGTGCCGTCGTTCTCCGTCACGGTCCGGTAGGTGCGGCGCAGCGGGAGCTGCCAGCAGACGTCGGGCTTGGCGGTCAGCGGCTCGACTCCGCGCACCACCGCCGCCTGGTGGAGGGCGCACCCCGCCCCCGCGGGGAAGCCGGGGCGGTTGAGGAAGACGCAGGCCCCGTCGACGACCCGGGTCTTGACCTCGTCGCCCTCCGGCTCGCTCCAACCCCCGGACTCACCGGACCAGCTGCGGTACTGCCATTCGTCGTCGCCGAGGTCGTCGACCACCGCGGCCACGCGCGTGACGTCGTCCTCGTCCGTGAAGTGCGCCCCCAGCGTGCAGCAGCCGTCGTCGGGCCGGTCGGCGTCGATCCCGGGGCAGCCGCAGCCGAAGATGCAGCGGTAGGTCGAGGTCAGCCAGGTGAGGTCGCACCGGAACCGCTGGGCCGCATCCGCCGGGTCGTCGAACTCGACCCACGTCCGCCCCGCGTCGCCGGTCGTCTCGGTCCCCGGCCCGTCCGGCGTGCTGGCGTCGCTCACGCGCGTCACTGTACGGCCGGCGGGAGGCGACACGTGCCGGTCGAGGGCCCAGAGCGACCATGCCCGGAGCCCCGGGGGCTCGCCCGCCGACGTCGTGCCGGTGGGTAGCATCGCGAACCATGCGCATCGGGGTCGTCGACGTCGGGTCGAACACCGTCCACCTGCTCGCCGTCGACGCCCACCGCGGCGCCCAGCCGATCCCGGCGACGAAGCACAAGATCGACCTCCAGCTCTCGTCCCACACCCTCGACGACGGCACGATCGGCCGCGACGGCGAGCGGATGCTGGTGCGGTTCGTCGGCGAGTGTCTCGACGTGGCCGAGGACCTCGGCATCGAGACCCTCATGGGCTTCGCGACGAGCGCCATCCGCGAGGCGCCGAACGGCGCCGAGGTGCTCGCGGCCGTGCGGGACGCCACCGGCGTCGACCTCACGGTCCTGCCGGGGGAGGACGAGTCGCGGCTGACGTTCCTCGCGGCGCGCCGCTGGTTCGGCTGGTCGGCGGGGCGGCTGCTCCTCGTCGACATCGGGGGCGGCTCGCTCGAGCTGGCCTCCGGTCTCGACGAGGACCCCGACGTCGCGCTGTCCCTCCCGCTCGGCGCCGGCCGCCTCACCCGGGAACGCCTGCGCGCCGACCCGCCCGATCCCGCCGACGTCAAGGCCGTCCGCAAGGCCGTCCGCGCCGACATCGCCCGGGTCCTGCGGGACCTGACGCGCGTGGGGGAGCCTGACCTGTTCGTCGGGACGTCGAAGACGATCCGCTCGCTCGCCCGGCTCGGGGGAGCGGCCCCGAGCGGCGACGGCCCGTACGTCCGCCGGACACTGACGCGGGCGTCGCTCAAGGACATCGTCGAGAAGGTGGCGCCGTTGTCGGCGTCGGCCCGCGCCCGCCTGCCCGGGGTGTCCGCGCACCGCGCCCACCAGATCCTCGCCGGCGGGCTCGTCGTCGAGGCGGTCATGGACCTCGTCGGCATCGAGGAGCTCGTCGTCTGCCCCTGGGCGCTGCGCGAGGGCGTCATCCTGCAGACCCTCGACCATCTGGGCGCCGGCGACTGAGCGGCGTCCGTGCCGGTCCGCGACGGGCCGCGCCGGCCGACGCCGGCCCGCCCACCCGGGGCGGGTCCGGTCCCCGGTGGCGGTCGCGCCGGTGCGCACCCTCTGCGGCTACGCTCGTGGAAATGACGACCCCCGACGCGGCCCGTCCGCGCGTGACCTTGTCCACGTCGTCCGTGTACCCGCTCAAGGTCGAGGCCGCGTTCGAGACCGCGGCCCGGCTCGGCTACGACGGCGTCGAGGTCATGGTCCTCGCGGACCCCGTCACCCAGGACGTCGCCCGGCTCCGTGAGTTCGAGCGCACGTACGGCGTCCCGATCCTGTCGCTGCACGCACCGACCCTGCTCGTCACGCAACGGGCCTACGGCACGACCGACCCGTGGGTGAAGCTCGACCGCACGGTCGACCTCGCGAAGGAGATCGGCTGCGAGTCGATCGTGCTCCACCCGCCGTTCCGGTGGCAGCGCCAGTACGCGGCCGGGTTCGTCGAGGGCGTGGCACGGATGGAGCGAGAGCGCGACATCGTGCTCGCCGTCGAGAACATGTTCCCGTGGCGCGCCGGCGGCCGGGAGGTCAAGGCGTACCTGCCCACGTGGGACCCGGTCCCGCAGGCCTACCGCCACGTCACCCTCGACCTCAGCCACGCCGCCACCGCGCGCAGCGACGTCCTCGCGATGCAGGCCGCCCTCGGCGACCGCCTCGCGCACGTGCACCTCGCGGACGGGTCGGGGTCCTTCACGGACGAACACCTCGTGCCCGGACGCGGCACCCAGCCGTGCGGGGAGTTCCTCACCCGCCTGGGCGCGTCGGGGTTCACGGGCGTCGTGGCCGTCGAGGTGAGCACCCGCCGCGGCGGGGGCGCGAACCGCGACGCCGACCTCGCCGGCTCCCTGGAGTTCGCCCGCACCCACCTCGAGGCGGGCCGACCCGGCGACGACGGCGCCGGACCGTTAGCCTGACGACGTCCGGGCCCGGCGTCGGCCGCGCCGGAGCGGATCTGACACGAGGGGAGCCCGGCGTGCGGGAGGTCTGGTCGACCACGCAGGACGTGCTCATGCGGATGGCGCACGACGCGCGCCTGCGGCGTCTCATCGAGGGCAAGTCGGTCGGGCACGACGTCGTGCGCCGGTACGTCGCCGGCGAGTCGATCAGCTCGGCGCTCGATGTGACCGGGGAGCTGCTCGTGCGCGGGCGGCTCGTCTCCCTGACCCATCTGGCCGCCGACCCGCTCGACGCGACCCAGGCCAAGGACCGGCGCAAACGGCTGCGCAAACTCCTGCGCCGCCTCGGGCAGGCGGGGTACAGCGAGGGCGCCCGCACCGAGGTGAGCGTGCGGATGCGGGCCCTTGGCGCGGGCCTGCGCCCGGGCGGGGCACCGGCGGCGCTCGAGCACGCCCGCCTCGTCGCGCAGACGGCGGCGGAGGTGGGGACCCGCCTGACCGTCGAGACCGAGAACACGCTGCCGATCGACGTCACGCTCGGCGCGTGGCGCGAGCTGCGGGGCGAGTTCCCCGACACCGGCATCGCGCTGCAGGCCGGGCTGGACCGCAGCGCCGACGACTGCCGTGCGCTCGCGGCGGACGGCGCTCGGGTGCGGCTGGGCAAGGGCACGGCCCACGGCCCCGGTGCGATCACGCGGCCCCACGACGTCGACCTCGCCTACGTGCGCTGCCTGAAGATCCTGCTCCACGGGGGAGCGGACGTCGTCGTCGCCACGCACGACCTCCGCCTCCTGCGCATCGCCGAGAGCCTCGTCGCGCATCTGCCCGAGGCGGAGCGGGCCGGGCGGGAGATCGAGTACGGGCTGCGGTACGGCGTCGCGCCGGTCACCCAGACCACGGTCGCCGACCGCGGGGACCGGATGCGCGTCTACGTCCCCTTCGGCGAGGACTGGTACCCCTATCTCATGTCCCGCATCGCCGAGGAGACCAATCCCGTCGTCTCGCTCGTGCGCGCCGCGACGGCCCGCTGAGACACCCGCCACCGATCGTCCACCCCACACGCCAGGAGCCCTTCGTGTCCGCGAACCCCACCGCCCAGCCCCGCGACGAGGGCGACGCCTCCGACCCCACCTCCGGCCCGCGCCTGGGCGACCTGACCATCGCCCTGCTCGGGGCGGGGGTCATGGGGTCGGCCGTGCTCGACTCGATCCTGCGGGCCGGCGCCGACCCGGCCCACGCCCGCGTGACGACCCTCGACGAGGACGCGGCCGCCCGCTGGCACGAGCGCGGCGTCACCGTGGCCGGCAACGCCGAGGCCGTGCGCGGCGCCGACGTCGTCGTCGTCGCGGTCAAGGGCGCCGACGTGGCCGGCCTGCTGGACGAGGTGACCGACGCGATCGGCGCCGACACCCTCGTCGTCAGCCTCGCGGCCGGCATCCGCGTGGCGGCCCTCGAGGAGCACCTGCCGTCGGGGGTGCCGGTCGTGCGCGTCATGCCCAACACGCCCGCCCTCGTCGGGGAGGGGATGTCGGCTCTGTCCCCGGGGACGAGCTGCGGTGAGGACCACCTCGGCCTCGCGCGCGCCCTGCTGGAGACCTGCGGCCAGGTCGTCGTGGTTCCCGAGAAGCAGCAGGACGCCGTGACCGCGCTGAGCGGGTCGGGGCCGGCCTACGTCTTCGCCCTGGCCGAGGCCATGATCGACGGCGGCGTGCTCGTCGGCCTGCCCCGGCCGGTCGCGACCCAGCTCGCGGTGCAGACGCTCGTCGGGGCGGCGGCGATGCTCCGCGACGGCGACACCCCGCCCGGGCTCCTGCGCGAGCGCGTGACGAGTCCAGGGGGGACGACCGCGGCCGCCCTGCGCGAGTTCGACCGGGGCGGGCTGCGGTCCACGATCCTCGGCGGGATCGAGGCCGCGCGGGACAAGTCCGTGGAGCTGGGCGGCTGAGGGACCGCCCGCGTCGCCGGCCGCCCGGCCTGCGCCCGACGGCCCGGCCGGCGCTCGGGGGCCCGCTGATAGGCTTGAAACCGTTACGGCCTGGGTCCCCTCGCCCCGTGCCGATCCCTCGTGTTCGATCCAGTGTGGACGAAAGGTGACACGGATGACCGACATCAGTGTGCGGGTGCTCGCCGAGAACGAATGGGAACAGTACAAGGAGGTCCGGCTGCGGGCGCTCCAGGAGTCTCCCGAGGCCTTCGTCGCCGACCACGCCACCGAGGCCGCCTTCGACGACGAGCAGTGGCAGGCCCGCATGCGTCGCTCGGCCCGTCTCGTCGCCGAGGCCGACGGCAAGGCGATCGGCATCGTGTCGGTCCGCGGCGAGGACGACCTGTTCGACGACGCCGCCGAGATCTTCGGTCTCTGGGTGGCCCCCGACATGCGCGGCGCCGGCGCCGCCGCCGCCCTCGTGCAGGCGGGCGCGGCCCAGGCCACCGGTCACGGGCATCGTCAGCTCGTCTACTGGGTCGGCACCGACAACGGCCGCGCCGTCGCCTTCGCGAGCAGCTACGGGTTCCGCCCCACCGAGTACCGCCGCCCCATGCGCGTGCGCACCGACGAGGACGGCGACCAGGAACTCGCCATGGTGCTCGCGCTCAACCGCTGACCGCACTCAGCCGCTGACCGCGCTCGACCGCTGACCGACCGGACCGCGCCGGCGCACGGTGCTCGGCGGCGACGGTCCACGGAGGCCCCGCGTGCGGCGCCGCGTCGGTAGGGTCGTCGCATGAATCCACCGGTCGCCGTCGTCTGGGACGAGCAGTTCACCGCCTACGACTTCGGCGTCGGTCATCCGATGAGCCCGGTGCGGCTCGATCTCACCGCGCGGTTGTGCCGCAGCTTCGACCTCTTCGACTCCCTCGACCTGGTCGCGCCCCAGGTGCCGGACGACGAGGTGCTGCTCACCGTCCACGACGCCGACTACGTCGCGGCCGTCAAGGCGGCCTCGATCGACCCGTCGTCGGCCGACTCCGCCTTCGGGCTGGGCACCGAGGACGACCCCGCGTTCGTCGGGATGCACGACGCCGCGGCGCGGATCGCGGAGGGCACCCGGGCCGTGGCCGAGCGGGTGTGGACCGGAGCGGCCCGCCGCGGGGTCAACTTCACCGGCGGGATGCACCACGCGATGCGCGAACGGGCCTCCGGGTTCTGCGTCTACAACGACGCCGCCGTCGCCATCCACTGGCTGCTGGAGCACGGGGCCGAGCGCGTCGCCTACGTCGACGTCGACGCCCACCACGGTGACGGGGTCGAGCGCGCCTTCTGGAACGACCCCCGCGTCCTGACGATCTCGCTGCACGAGACCGGCACGGTGCTCTTCCCCGGGACCGGCTTCCCCGGCGACCTCGGCGGCCCCGACGCCCTCGGCAGCGCCGTCAACGTCGCGCTGCCCCCGGGCACGAACGACGCGATGTGGCTGCGGGCGTTCCACGCGGTGGCGCCGCCGGTGCTGCGCGCGTTCGCGCCTCAGGTGCTCATCACCCAGCACGGCGCCGACTCGCACGCGAACGACCCCCTCGCCCACCTGTCGATCTCCGTCGACGCCCAGCGACTCGTCATGACGACGCTGGCGGATCTCGCGGACGAGGTGTGCGAGGGGCGCTGGGTCGCCCTCGGCGGCGGCGGCTACGACGTCGTCGGCGTCGTGCCCCGGGCCTGGACCCACCTCGTGGCCGTCGCGGCCGGGCGGCCCATCGACCCGGAGACCCCCGTCCCGGCCGACTGGCTCGAGGACGTCTCGACCCGGCTCGGGGTCGACGCCCCCCCGACGATGGGCGACGGCACCTCGGAGCGGGGGCGCATCTGGTGGCGCCCGTGGGACGGCGGCTACGACCCCGACACCTCCCTCGACCGGGCCGTCATGGCCACGCGGGAGGGCGTCTTCCCCTATCACGGGCTCGACATCTGGTTCGACTGACCCGCGCGTGGCGTCCCCAGGGCTCCGCCACCGCCGTTTGGGGCGCCCGCCGGGACGGGAGTAGGGTTGACCGAAACCCGAAACCGGACGAGGTCCGGCAGACGGTCCCGGACCTACACCATCACCTCATCACCGCCGACCGAAGGACTCACATGGGCTCCGTCATCAAGAAGCGCCGCAAGCGGATGGCCAAGAAGAAGCACCGCAAGCTGCTCCGCAAGACGCGTCACCAGCGCCGCAACAAGAAGTAACCCCCTCGCGGGCAGGTGCCCGCGGGTCGGCGGGCGCGGCCCGACACGGACGGTCACTCCTCCTTCGGGAGCGGGTGGCCTTTTCCGTGCCCCGGCCCGCCCCGGCCCGACCCGATGAGCCCTGACGAGCCCTGACGAGCCCCCACGAGCCTGGCGCGCCGGGCCCGGCGGGCGTCCCGGCCCGGCGGGGGCGATCGGGGCCGACGCTAGGATCGGGGACGACCACTGCCGAAAGGGTGCCTGCGATGTCCACGGTGCTCGTCACGGGCGCGTCCCGGTACCTGGGTGCCCGCGTCGCCCGCGAGCTGTGCGATGCCTCCGGGGTCGACCGGGTCATCGGGCTCGACGGCGTCGAGCCCCGGCACCCCCTCGGCGGGGCCGAGTTCGTCCGCTCGGACCTGCGCAACCCGCTCCTCGGACGCATCCTCGCGCGGGCCGACGTCGACGTCGTCCTGCACCTCAGCCTCACCGAGCCCCGCACGTCCCGGGAGCGCACCGCGACCAAGGAGCACAACGTCATCGGCACGATGCAGCTCCTCGCCGCGGCCCAGGCCCGCGCGGGCGTGCGGCGCGTCGTCCTCAAGTCCACCGCCTCGGTCTACGGATCGTCGGCCAAGGACCCTTCCCACTTCACCGAGGACGACGAGGCCCGGGGCGGACGCCGCGGCGGGTACGCGCGCGACGCCCTCGACGTCGAGGGCTACCTGCGGTCGGCGGCCCGCCGGCGCCCCGGCCTCGCGGCGTGCGTCCTGCGCCCGGCCCACGTCGTCGGCCCCCACGTGAGCAGCGCCATGACCGATTACCTGCGGTCGTCGTTCGCGCCCGTGCCGCTCGGCTTCGACGCGCGGCTGCAGGTCCTCCACGCCGACGACGCCGTGGGCGCGCTCGTCGCGGCCACGACGTCCGACGTCACGGGCACGATCAACGTCGCGGCGCCGGGAGTCGTCGGGCTGCGGCGCGCCGTGCGGCTCGCCGGCGGCACCCCCGTGCCCGTCGTCGTGTCGACCGGGCGCCTCCTGTCCGGGCTCGCCCGGCGGGTCCACCTGTGGGAGATGCCCGACGAGGCCATCGACCACCTCATGTGGGGCCGGGCCCTCGACACGACCCGGATGCGGCACGACCTGGGCTTCCACCCCCTCCACACGACGCGCGAGGCCCTGGCCGACCTCGGCGCCGCCGCCCCGGCGTCGCCCGCGCACGCGACCCTCGCGGCCGCGGCGGCCGCCGCCGACGGACTCGCCGCCCGCCTCGACCCGGCGCTCGTCGGCACCGGGGCGCACGCCGTGCGCGGTCACGACGGCGCCGAGGCCGGACCCCGCCCGTGAGCCACGACCCGACGGGGCGCGACGACGGACGCGACCACGCCGACGACGCGCGCGCCCAGGTCGCCCGGCTCGTGGGCCTGCTCGTGGCCGTCCTGCGCTGGTCGGCGCGCGAGGCGGGCGTCCCCGAGACGCAGATCGAGGCCGAGGTGGCCTCGACGCTCGCCTACGCACGCCGGGCGGTCACCGGCGAGAGCGCGGTGGATGAGTTCGGGTTCGACCCCGACTTCACCGAGCACGTCTACCTGCCGATCCTGCGCCCGCTCTACCGGCGGTGGTTCCGCACCCAGGTCCACGGCGCGGAGAACCTGCCCCGCGACGGGGGCGCGCTCGTCGTCGCCAACCACTCCGGCACCATCGCGATCGACTCGGTGATGACGCAGGTCGCCGTCCACGAGCACACCCCCGACCACCGGTTCCTGCGCCTGCTCGGGGCCGACCTCGTCTTCGCGACCCCGTTCCTCGGGCAGGTGGCGCGCCGCGCCGGCACGACCCTCGCCTCGCGCGGCGACGCCCACCGCCTCCTCGAGGCGGGGGAGCTCGTCGGGGTCTGGCCCGAGGGGTTCAAGGGCGTCGGCAAGCCGTTCAGCGAGCGCTACCGGCTGCAACGCTTCGGCCGCGGCGGGTTCGTGGCGGCCGCGCTGCGGACCGGGTCGCCCGTCGTGCCCTGTTCCATCGTGGGCGCGGAGGAGTCCTACCCGATGATCGCCGACCTCGCCCCGGTCGCGCAGGCGCTCGGCCTGCCGTACTTCCCGCTCACTCCGACGTTCCCGCACCTGGGGCTCCTCGGTCTCGTGCCCCTCCCGACGCGGTGGATCATCGACTTCGGCGAGCCGCTGGACACGACCGGCCTCGGCCCCGACGACGCGGACGACCCCCTCGTCGTGTTCGACCTCACCGACCGCGTGCGCGAGCACATCCAGACCCGGCTGCACCGGCTGCTCTCCGAACGCGGTCACCCGTTCACCTGAGGTGGGCTCGAGGCGGGCGGCGCCGTCCTCGCGGGGAACTCCGGCCCCGTGGTGTTGAACGAGCGTCATACAGTGGTCGGCATGGACAACACGTCAGACACCACGTCGGGCGGGGCGGACCGGTCGTCCGCCGCCAGGATCACGCTCGTCGGTCGACCCGGATGTCACCTGTGCAAGATGGCGCGCGAGGTGATCCGCGGCGTCGCCGAAGACCTCGACGTCACGTGGGAAGAGGTCTCGATCCTCGACCTGCGCGACCCCGACCCGCTGTGGTGGGAGCAACTGCCCATCACTCTCGTCGACGGCGAGCAGCACGACTACTGGCGCGTCAGCGCGAGCCGGCTGCGGGCCGCGCTCGCCTCCGCCCCCACCCCGGCGCACGCCTGACGCCCTCGGCGCCCCCACGGGGGCGCGCCCGGGCCCGGGCGGGCGGCGAGCGTTTGGTGGCAACCCTGCGGCGGTCCTAGAGTGAGTCGACGGCGCACCGGAACGGCCCCCCCGGGGACGGACCACCGCCGGACCGGCCCGCCCGCCGGGGTCATGCCCGCCGGACGTCTCGTCCCGCGCCGTCTTGACCACTCCGTTCGATGCGAGGAGCCGGTGACCTCCGTTGCCTGCCGAGACCACAGCCCGTCGGGACATCCCCGACGCCACGGTCGCCAGGATTCCGGAGTACCTGCGGGCCCTCGCCGCGCTCGGCGGTGACGACCTCGCCACCGTATCGTCCGTGGAGCTCGCGGCCGCGGCCGGTGTCGGTCCCGCCCAGCTCCGCAAGGATCTCAGCTATCTCGGCGCGCACGGCGTGCGGGGGGTCGGCTACGACGCCCGCACCCTCGCCCGCGAGATCGGCGCCCGGTTGGGGGTCTCCCACGGCTGGCCCGTCGTCCTCGTCGGGGCCGGGCGCCTCGGCCGCGCCCTCGCCGACCACTCCGGGTTGAGCGGGGCCGGCTTCGAGGTCGTGGCCGTGCTCGACCGCGATCCGGCCGTCGTCGGGCGCCGCGCCGGCGGACTCGTCATCGAGGACGTCGCCCGGCTGACCGAGATCGTCTCCGGCCTCGACCGGGTCCTCGGCGTCGTCGCCACGTCCGCCGCGGGCGCGCAGTCGGCGGCCGACGCCCTCGTGGCCGCCGGCGTGACCTCGATGCTCACGCTGGCACCGGGCACCCTCGCCGTTCCGGCGCACGTCCACGTCCGCCGCCTCGACGTGGCCCACGAGCTGCAGATCCTTGCGTTCCACGCCGAGAACGGCTCGGCGCCCGCCGGAGCGGCCGGCATGCCGGCCGCCCACGAGGCGTTGACGCCCGGTGGCGTGGATCGCGCGTCGGGCCTCGACGCGCAGGGCGCCCCCCGGGCCCGGACCGCGACGCAGGTGTCGCCGGCCCCGGCCGGCGCGACGCCGGACCCGGAGCCCTCACCGCTGGAAGGAACGGCATCATGAGCCTCGTCGTCATCGGTCTGTCCCACCGCACGGCCCCGCTCGACGTGCTCGAGAGCGTCGTGCTGACCCCGGCCCAGGCCGACGCGGTCGGCCGGGCCCTCGTGTGCGGGGACCACGTGCGTGAGGCCGTCGTCGTCGGGACGTGCAACCGGCTCGAGGTCTACGCCGAGGCCGCGACCTTCCACGGCGCCATCGACGAGGTCGTCGCGGCCCTGCGCGAGGCCGTGGGCGTCGACGTGGCCGGCCTGCGCGACCACCTCTACGTCCACTACGAGGACCGCGCCATCGCGCACACGTTCTCGGTCGCCTGCGGGCTGGAGTCGATGGCGGTGGGGGAGCCGCAGATCCTCGGTCAGCTGCGCACCGCGCTCGACCGGGCGCGCGGCGTCGGCACCGTCGGCACGTCCCTCAACCTCCTCTTCCAGCAGGCGCTGCGGGTCGGCAAGCGCGCGCACTCCGAGACCGGGCTGGACCGGGCCGGGGCCTCGCTCGTCGGTGAGGGGCTCGACGTCGCCGCCGAGGTCCTCGGCGGACTGTCCGACGCGCGCGTCCTCGTCCTCGGGGCGGGGTCGATGAGCGCGCTCGCGGCGACGACCGTCGCGCGCCGCGGCCCGGCCCACCTCGACATCGTCAACCGCACCCGCGGCAAGGCCGAACGCCTCGCGGCGTCCCTGGACGCCGGCGTCCGCGAATGGGACGACCTGCCCGCGGCCCTCGCCGACGCGGACGTCGTCGTCACGTGCACGGGGGCGGTCGGGCACGTCGTCTCCACGGATCTCGCCGGGGCGGGCCTGGCCGCGCGGCGGGCGGAGGGCGTGCGCGGGCCGCAGGTCTACGTCGACCTCGCACTCCCGCGCGACGTCGACCCGCCCGTCGCCGCACTGCCCGGCGCCCACGTCATCGACCTCGAGGCGATCGGGGCGCGACTGTCCACCCGGGACGGCGGGTCCGCCGTCGCCGCCGTCCGCGATCTCGTCACCGCCGAGGTCGCCGCCTTCCTCGTCACGGCGCGCGCCCAGCAGGTGGCGCCCACCGTCGCCGCGCTGCGCTCGCGGGCCGCGGCCGTCGTCGGGGACGAGCTCGACCGCCTCGACCGCCGGCTCCCCGAGCTCGACCCCGCCTCGCGTGAGGAGGTGTCGCGCGCCGTGCGCCGGATCGTCGACAAGCTCCTGCACACGCCCACGGTGCGGGTCAAGGAGCTGGCCGGCCGCGACCAGACCGGCGACTACGCCCAGGTGCTGCGCGAGTTGTTCGACCTCGACAGCCGCGACGTCGCCGCGGTGAGCACGCCCCCGAACCGGGGAGGGACGACGTGAGTCGCCTCCGCCTCGGAACCCGCCGCAGCGACCTCGCCGTCACCCAGTCGACGTGGGTGGCCGACCGGTTGCGCGCCCTCGGCCACGAGGTCGAGATCGTCGAGATCGTCACCGAGGGGGACGTCGACCGGTCGCCGCTCACCCAGATCGGCGGCACCGGCGTGTTCGCCGCCGCCATCCGGACCGCGCTGACGCAGGGGCGCATCGACGTCGCCGTGCACTCCCTCAAGGACCTGCCCGTCACGCCCGAGCCGGGCCTCGTCGTGGCGGCCGTGCCCCCGCGCGAGACCCCGGCCGACGCCCTCGTCGCCGACGGCGGGGGCGGGATCGCCGACCTGCCGGCCGGAGCCGTCGTCGGGACCGGGTCCCCGCGACGCTCCGCCCAGCTCGCCGCGGCCCGCCCGGACCTGCGGGTGCGGCCCCTGCGCGGCAACGTCGGCACCCGCCTGGCCAAGGTCGGCGCCGAGCTCGACGCGGTCGTCCTCGCCGCCGCGGGGCTGACGCGCCTCGGGCTGCTCGAGGAGTCCGGCGCCGCCGTCCTGCCCCCCGAGGTCATGCTGCCGGCGCCCGGCCAGGGCGCCCTGGCCGTCGAGTGCCGCAGCGACGACGCGCCGACGCTCGCCGCCACCGCCCCGCTCGAGGACGCGATCACCCGCCTGACCGTCACCGCCGAGCGCGCCCTGCTCGCGGCCCTCGAGGCCGGGTGCACGGCGCCCGTCGGGGCGCTCGCCCGCGTCGTCACGCGCGAGGAGGCCGAGGGCCTGGGCGCGGAGGTCTCGGCCCCGCCGCGCCTGCGCGACGCGCCGCCCGACCGGCCCGGCCCGCACGACCCGGCGGACCCCGCGGAGCACCTCCTCGTCCTCGACGCCTTCGCCGGATCCGACGACGCGTCGATCTCGTTGCGTCGTCGCGGAATCATCGGGCTGCCTCCGGACGTTGTGCAGGATGCGGAGGAGTCGACACCACGCCTGCAGACCGGTTCGGGCGCGGACGCGCTCGCCGCGGCCACGCACCTGGGCCGCGACGTGGCGGCCCGTCTGCTCGCCGCGGGCGCGGACCGCATCCCGGCGACCATGCGGCTGCGCGACGCCCCGGCCCCCGATCTCGCCCCTCCCGAGGCGGCCCCGCCGGCCGCCACCGACACCACGAACGAGCAGGAGTGACCGCCGTGAGTACCGGCCACGATCACCGCGCCCCGTCCACGGAGCTGCCCCGAGTCGCCTTCGTCGGCACCGGCCCCGGAGACCCGGGTCTCATGACCATGCGAGGGGCCGAGCTCATCGCCGCGGCCGACGTGCTCGTCGTCGACCCCGGCACCGCCGAGGTCCTCGCCGCCCACTCGATCCCGGAGGTCGAGGTCGTCGAGGCGTGTCACGCCGACCGCGGCACCGCCCTGACCCGCGCCGCGCGCGCTCGTCTCGTCGTGTCCACGGCCAAGGCGGTCGCCAAGCGGACCGCCCCGAACCGCGGGCTCGTCGTGCGCGTCACCACGGGAGACGTCGGCCGCTCCGGCACCCTGACCACCGAGCTGTCGGCCTGCCACAAGGCCGGCATCGAGGTCGAGGTCGTGCCGGGTGTCGACAGCGCGCAGGCCGCCTCGGCCTACGCCGGCGTGCCGCTGAGCACCGACGCCTCGCCGACCGTCCTCACGTACGCGGGCAACCCGGCCAAGGCCGATTTCGGCGCGGCCGCATCGGAGTCCGTCACGGTCGTCGTCCACGGCGAGCCCGAGCAGCTCGCCGACGCCCTCGCCCGGGTGCTCAAGGCGGGTCGCGACGCGTCGACCCCGGTCGCGCTCACCGAGCACGGCACGACGACGAAGCAGCACACGTACACCTCGAGCCTCGCCGAGGCCATCGACGCCCTCGAGGCCGGGCGGGCCGGCGAGCCGTCGGTCGCGGTCGTCGGCCGCGGCGTCGACCAGCGCGACGAGCTGTCGTGGTTCGAGACCCGGCCGCTGTTCGGGTGGCGCGTGCTCCTTCCACGGACGAAGGACCAGTCCGAGACGACGCTGTCGCGGCTCACGATGTACGGCGCCCGCGGCGAGGTCGTGCCGACCATCAGCGTCGAGCCGCCCCGCACCCCGCAGCAGATGCAGCGGGCGATCAAGGGACTCGTCACCGGCCGCTACGAGTGGGTGGGCTTCACGTCCGTCAACGCGGTCAAGGCGGTCAAGGAGAAGCTCGCCGAGATCGGACTCGACGTCCGCGCCTTCGCCGGCCTGAAGATCGCCGCGGTGGGCGGGGTCACCGCCGACGCCCTGCGCGACTGGGGCCTCGAGCCCGACCTCGTGCCCAGCGGCGAGAGCTCGGCGCAGGGACTGCTCGACGAATGGCCGCCCTACGACGACGTCCTCGACCCGATCAACGGGGTCTTCCTGCCGCGGGCCGACATCGCGACCGACACCCTCGTCGCGGGCCTGCAGGGGATGGGCTGGGAGGTCGACGACGTCACCGCGTACCGCACGGTGCGCGCCGCGCCGCCGCCCGCCCCCGTGCGGGAGGCGATCAAGTCCGGCGCCTACGACGCGGTCCTGTTCACGTCGTCCTCGACGGTGCGCAACCTCGTCGGCATCGCCGGCAAGCCGCACCCGTCGACCGTCGTCGCGTGCATCGGCCCGGCTACCGCCAAGACGGCGCAGGAGCACGGCCTGTCGGTCGCGGTCCTCGCCGAGGAGGCGTCGTCCGAGGCGCTCGTCGACGCGCTCGCCGCGTACGGCCGCGGGCTGCGCGCGGAGGCCATGGCCGCGGGCGAGGACGTCGTCCGCCCCAGCGACCGCCGCACCACCGGGCGCCGGAAGGCCCGATGAGCGACGCCGAGTCGTCGACGGCCGGGCTGCGGCACCGGCCGCGGCGGCTGCGGCAGAGCGCCGCGATGCGCCGCCTCGCCGCCGAGACGCGGTTGGACCCGGGGCAGCTCATCCTCCCCGCCTTCGTCAAGGAGGGCGCGGACACCCCGGTGCCCATCGCCTCCATGCCGGGCGTCGTCCAGCACTCCCTCGAGTCGCTGCGCGGCGTCGCCCGCGAGGTCGTCGACGCCGGGCTCGGCGGCATCATGCTCTTCGGCGTGCCGACGACGCGGGACGCCACCGGCAGCGGCGGCGACGACCCGAACGGCGTCCTCAACGTGGCCCTCCGGGCCGTGCGCGAGGTCGTCGGCGACGACACGCTCGTCATGGCCGACCTGTGCCTCGACGAGTTCACCGACCACGGCCACTGCGGCGTCCTCACCGAGGTGACCGCCCCCGACGGCGGCCGGCGGCTCGTCGTCGACAACGACGCGACGCTGCAGCGGTACGCCTCGATGGCGGTCGCGCAGGCCCGAGCGGGGGCGCACGTCGTCGGCCCGTCCGGGATGATGGACGGTCAGGTCGGCGTCGTGCGCGACGCCCTCGACGCCGCCGGGCACGAGGACGTCGTCATCCTCGCCTACGCGGCGAAGTACGCCTCCGCCTTCTACGGCCCCTTCCGCGAGGCCGTCGCCTCGACGCTCGTCGGGGACCGCGCGACGTACCAGCAGGACCCCGCCAACGTCCGCGAGTCGCTGCGCGAGGTCGCGCTCGACGTCGAGCAGGGCGCCGACATCGTCATGGTGAAGCCGGCCCTGCCCTACCTCGACGTGCTGCGCGCCGTGGCCGAGCGCGTGGACGTGCCCGTGAGCGCTTACCAGGTCTCGGGCGAGTACGCGCAGATCGAGGCCGCCGCCGCGAACGGGTGGATCGACCGCGACCGAGCGATCCTCGAGTCGCTCACGTCGATCCGCCGCGCCGGCGCCGGCTCGATCCTCACGTACTACGCCCTCGAGGTCGCGGCGCGCCTGCGCTGAGTGGGGGCCGCACGACGGTGCCCCCGAGGAGGGGAGCGGTGGCTGCGATGATGGGTCGCATGAGTGACGTCCCCTCCTCCGCCGCCCTGCTCGACCGCGCGCTGGCCGTCACGCCCGGCGGCGTGAACTCCCCGGTGCGCGCCTTCCGGGCCGTGGGCGGGACGCCGCGGTTCATGCGCAGCGCGCAGGGCCCGTGGCTCACCGACGTGGACGGCCGGCGGTACGTCGACCTCGTCTGCTCGTGGGGCCCGATGATCCTCGGGCACACCCACCCCGACGTGCTCGCGGCCGTGCAGGACGCGGCGACGCGGGGCTTCAGCTTCGGCACGCCGAGCGAGAACGAGGTCGTCCTCGCCGAGGAGATCGTCGCCCGCGTGGCCCCCGTCGAGCAGGTGCGCCTCGTCAACTCCGGCACGGAGGCGACGATGAGCGCGGTCCGGCTCGCCCGCGGCGCGACCGGCCGGTCGAAGGTCGTCAAGTTCGCCGGGTGCTACCACGGGCACGTCGACGCGCTCCTCGCGCACGCCGGCAGCGGGGTCGCCACGTTCGGCCTGCCCGACTCCGCGGGCGTCCCGCGCAGCTCGGCGGGGGAGACGATCGTGCTCCCGTACAACGACGTCGCCGCGCTCGAGGCCGCGTTCGCCGAGCACGGCGACGACATCGCGTGCGTCATCACCGAGGCGAGCCCCGGCAACATGGGCGTCGTGCCGCCCGCGCTGGGCTTCACCTCCGCGTTGCGCCGGGTCACGTCGGCGCACGGCGCCCTGCTCGTCTCCGACGAGGTGATGACGGGTTTCCGCTGCAGCGCCGCCGGCTGGTACGGCCTCGAGGGCGAGCCCGAGGGCGGGGCGCCCGACCTGTTCACCTTCGGCAAGGTCATGGGCGGCGGGTTCCCGGCCGCCGCGTTCGGGGGCCGCGCCGACCTCATGGCCCAGCTCGCGCCGCTCGGCCCCGTCTACCAGGCGGGCACGCTGTCGGGGAACCCTGTCGCGACCGCGGCCGGCATCGCCACGCTGCGAGGCTGCACGCCCGCCGTCTACGACCGGCTCGACGTCGTGTCCCACGCGATCGCCGACGGCGCCCACGCCGCCCTCGCCGCCCAGGGCGTCCCGCACACGATCCAGTGGGCGGGCAGCATGTTCAGCGTGTTCTTCCGCGACGAGCCCGTTGCGAACTACGACGACGCCCGCGCCCAGGACACCGGCGCGTTCGGCGCGTTCTTCCACTCCATGCTCGACCAGGGCGTGCACCTGCCGCCGAGCGCCTTCGAGGCATGGTTCGTCTCCGCGGCGCACGACGACGAGGCCGTCGACCACGTGCTCGCGGCCCTGCCCGCGGCGGCCAGGGAGGCCTCAGCCTTCCGTGACAGGATGCCCGGATGAGCACGACCGGACCCGTCCTCGACGGCGATCAGGCCCACGGCGAGCAGGCCCACGGCGAGCAGGACCACGGCGAGCAGGGGCGCGGCGACCGGACCGGCGCCGGCCGGGGCGTCCCGCACGACGTCGTCCACGTCGTCCGGCACGGCGAGGTGCACAACCCCGACCGCATCCTCTACGGCCGCCTCGCCGACTACCACCTCTCGGAGCGGGGCCGCGAGATGGCCGACCGGGTCGCCGAGCACCTCGCGGACCGCGACGTGCGTCTCGTGACCGCCTCCAGCCTCGACCGGGCGCAGGAGACGGCGGCGCCGGTCGCCGCCGCGCACGGGGTCGGCCTCCACACCGACGACCGGATCATCGAGGCCGGCAACCGGTTCGAGGGTCGCCGCTTCGGCGAGGGCCAGGGGTCGCTGCGGAACCCGGGCAACTGGTGGCTCGTCCGCAACCCGTTCCGCCCCTCCTGGGGCGAGCCGTACGCGCAGATCGCGCGGCGCATGCGGGAGGCCGTCGCCGACGCGAGGCGCGCCGCGCACCGCCTGTACGGCGGCGGCGAGGTCGTCCTCGTCTCCCACCAGCTCCCCATCGAGACGCTGCGCCGTTCCCTCGAGGGGCGCCACCTGTGGCACGACCCCCGCCACCGGCACTGCAACCTCGCGTCGGTGACGACGCTGACGTACGCAGGCGACGACCTCGTCTCCATCGCCTACTCCGAACCCGCCGCCGACCTCCTCCCCGGAGCGGCGAGCACCCCGGGCGCGTGAGGGCGCGCGGCGGTCGACGGCACGCGGCGGTGCCGCTCGTGTCGACGTTCCTCGCCCTGGCGCTCGTCGGCGGGCTGTCCGCGTGCGCCGGCGACGACGCCCTCGGCCAGCGGGCCCGCGACAACGGCGAACGCAACATCCAGATCGGCGACGGCGCCATCGAGCAGATCGGCACCGACCGGCGCGGGGCGCCGGTGGAGCTGAGCGGCGAGTTGCTCGACGGGAGCGCCTGGTCCCGGACGAGGCAGGGCGCGGGCAAGGTCGTCGTCGTCAACCTGTGGGCGTCGTGGTGCGGGCCGTGCGAGGCCGAGGCGCCGCACCTCGTGCGCGCCGCCACCGAGCTCACCGCCGCCCACCCCGACGTCGTCTTCCTCGGGATCGACTTCGGCGAGAGCCCGGCCACCGGCGCGGCCGCCGCCCAACGACAGGGCCTGCCGTACCCCTCGCTGTCCGACCCGAACCGGGCCGCCGGCGTGTGGCTGCAGGGCAAGGTGAGCAACCCGCCCTCCACCCTCGTCCTCGACCGGCAGGGCCGCATCGCCGCCCGCATCAACGGGGCGATCACCTCGCCGACGACCCTGAAGAACCTCGTCGACGACGTCGCCGCCGAGAAGGCCTGATGGGGTCGGTCGTCACCGACGGGAACCTCGTCCTCGCGCTCGGCGTCGCCGTGCTCGCGGGCGCGGTCTCCTTCGCGTCGCCGTGCGTGCTGCCGCTCGTGCCGGGCTTCCTCGGCTACGTGACGGGCCTCGGCGGGCAGGCCCTCGACGCGCGGCGCCGACCGCGGGTCCTGCTGGGGGCGGCCCTGTTCGTCCTCGGGTTCAGCGCGGTGTTCGTCACCGGCATCCTCGTCGCCGCGATCGCGGGCGGCGCGCTCGCCGCGCACCGGGACCTGCTCATGCGCCTCGGCGGGGTCGTCGTCATCGCGATGGGGCTGCTCTTCCTCGGCGTCGGCGGGGCGCGATCGGCGCGCACGTGGCAGCCGGCGTGGCGGCCCGCGGCCGGGCTCGGCGGCGCACCGCTGCTCGGTGTCGTCTTCGGCATCGGGTGGTCTCCGTGCATGGGGCCGACGTTCGCGGCGATCATGGCCCTCGCGACGAACCTGGCCGGCGACTCCGGTCTCGTCGCGCGCGGGATCGCGCTCGGCGTCGCCTACTCCCTCGGTCTCGGGGTGCCGTTCCTGCTGCTCGCCGCCGGCTGGGGGCGGGCCGTGCGCGCGTCGGGGTGGCTGCGCCGGCACCACCGCCTCGTGCAGGGGATCGGCGGGGGCCTGCTGCTGGCTGTCGGGGTCCTGCTCGTGACCGGCTGGTGGGGCGACGTCGTCGTCCGCCTCCAGAACGACCTCATCTCCTCCTTCGAAACGGTGCTGTGACGTGACCGACGACCGCGACGGCGGGTTCGCCCCCGCGGCCCCCGACCCCACCGACGCCGCCGCCCCCGTCACCGACGGCCCGGGCTCCCGGCCCGTCGGCCTCGGCGCCCGCGGCTGGGCGCGGTGGGCGTGGCGCAACCTCACGAGCATGCGCACGGCCCTGCTCCTGCTGCTGCTCGTCGCGGTCGCCGCCGTCCCCGGCTCGATCTTCCCGCAGCGCGGCATCGACCCCGTCGCCGTCTCGAACTACCTGCGCGACAACCCCACCCTCGGGCCGTGGCTCGCCCGGCTGGGCTTCTTCTCCGTCTACAGCTCGGTGTGGTTCTCAGCGATCTACCTGCTGCTCGTCGTGTCGGTCATCGGCTGCGTCGTCCCGCGCACGCGCCTGCACCTGCGGGCGCTCCGCTCCGCGCCGCCGGCCGCGCCGTCCCGGCTGCGGCGGCTGCCCGCCTACACCCGGGTCGAGACCGACGCCGACCCCGACGACGTCCTCGCCGCGGCCCGCGCGGCCCTGCGGCGGTCCCGGTACCGGGTGCGGGCCGACCCCGCCGGCACCCCCGCCGACCCCGCCGGCACCCCCGCCGACACCGGCGCAGCCGCTGCGAATACCGCCTCCCCCCGCGACCGGAGCGTCGCGGGCGAGACCGGCTACCTCCGCGAGACGGGGAACCTCCTCTTCCACGCCGGGATCCTGGTCGTCATCGTCGCCCTGGCCTGGGGATACCTTGTGGGGTGGAAGGCCGACCGGATCGTGCCGGTGGGCCAGTCGTTCACGAACACGGTGTCGGGGTACGACACGTTCGCGCCGGGCCCCTGGGTCGACGCGGACGACCTCGTGCCGTTCACCGTGCACCTCGACCGGCTCGACGTCCGCTTCGAGGAGTCCGACCAGGGGGCGCAGTTCGGCGCGGCCCGCGACTTCCGGGCGGACACGACGGTGACGCCCTACCCCGGCGCCGCGCCGGAGCAGCGCGACCTGCGGGTCAACGGCCCGCTCACCTTCGGCGACGCCTCGGTCTATCTGCTCGGCAACGGGTACGCCCCCCGCCTGACGGTGCGCGACGCCGCCGGCGCCGTGCTCTACGAGCAGGCCACCCCGTTCCTCCCGCAGGACGGGGTCTACACCTCCGCCGGCGCGGTCAAGGTCCCCGGCGCGCGCCCCGAGCAGCTCGGGTTCACAGGTGTCCTGCTGCCGACCGCCGCGCAGGGCCCGAACGGGCCGGAGTCGGTGTTCCCCGACCTGCGCGACCCGGTCCTCATCCTCAACCCGTACGTCGGGGAGCTCTTCGCCGGCGGGGCCGAGTCGGTCTACACGCTCGACACCTCGGGGTTGACGGCCCTGACCGGCGCGGACGGCAAGGCCGCCCGGCTCGAGCTCCGCCCCGGCCAGACGGTCGCACTGCCCGGCGGGCGCGGCACCGTGACGCTCGAGGGCATCGACCGGTGGGCGGGCGTGTCCACGCGGTACGACCCCGCCAAGCCGCTCGCGCTCACCTCGGCCCTCGTGGCGCTCCTCGGCCTCGTCGCGTCGCTGCTCATCCGGCGCCGGCGCCTGTTCGTCCGGGTCGGCGAGCCGGGGCCCGACGGCCGCCGGGTCGTCGAGGTCGCCGGCCTCGCCCGCGGGGAGGACGCCACCCTCCAGGGCGCCGTCGACGCCCTCGCCGCCCGGTTGCCCGGGGTCGGCGCCGCGGACGGACCCGAGCGGGCGGGCGACGGGAGCCCCGACCGGAGCCCCGAGGGGAGCGGCCCGCCCAGGGCCTAGGCTGGAGCGCAGGCGTGCGGACCGTTCGGCCCGCGAGGACACGCCCACCCGGCCGCCGAGGTGACCCCCGGCGAACGACAAGGCAGGAACGACATGGATCCCCAAGGACTCGCGTCCCTCTCGAACACGGTGCTCTACACCGCGATGGGTGTGCTCGCGTTCGCGATGATCGCGTTCGCGTTGCACACCGCGAAGGTGACGAGCGCGCGCTCCGCGCCGCCGCAGGACCGCACGCGCGAGCTCGTGGGGGCCGGCGCGTCCGCCCGTGCGGGCGAGGCGACCCATGGCGTCGAGGCCGGAGACGCCGGAGACGCCACGGGCACGACGGGCGCGACGGCCGGTTCGTCCGCGGTCGGCGGCCCGCAGCCCGGACCCGGGTCGCCCGGCGCCCGCGTCGGGGCCTGGGCGATGTCGCTGTCGTGGCTCGCGACGATGCTCCTGCTCGTCTCGATGGTGCTGCGCGGGCTGTCCGTGCGCCGCGCGCCCGTGAGCAACATGTTCGAGTTCGCGGTCGCCGGCTCCTTCGTCGTCCTCGCCCTCTATCTCGCCCTCGCCCAGCGCCGCCCCCTGAAGTGGCTCGGCGTCTTCGTCGTCACCCCGGTGCTGCTCGTCCTCGGGATCGCGATCCGCAGCTGGTACACCGCCGCGAGCGAGCTGGTCCCGTCGCTGCAGGACGCGTGGCTCGTCATCCACGTGCCGGTCGCCATCCTCGCGACCGCGATCTTCACGCTCGGGTTCATCGTCCTGCTGCTCCAGCTCGCCCAGGCCCGCCGCGAACAGGCGATCGCGCGTGGGCAGCGGGGCCGCCCCCGGTTCCTCGCCGGGCTGCCCGACTCGACCAGTCTCGACCGGACCGCCTACTCCCTCAACATCCTCGGCTTCCCGCTGTGGACGTTCACGCTCATCGCCGGCGCGATCTGGGGCCAGAAGGCGTGGGGCACCTACTGGAGCTGGGACCCCAAGGAGGTCTGGACGTTCGTCATCTGGACGATCTACGCCGCCTACCTCCACGCCCGCGCGACGAGCGGGTGGAGCCTGCGGACCGCGAACATCATCGCCGTCGTCGGCTACCTCGCGATCATCGTCAACTTCACGATCGTCAACTACTTCTTCCCCGGCATGCACTCGTACTCGGGGGTGTCGGCCCCGTGATGCGCGCGTCCGTCCGCTACACCCTCGCCCGCCTGTTCGTCTTCTTCGCCTGCCTGTTCGTCCTGTGGCTCGTCGGGCTGCGCGACCCGATCCTGCTGCTCCTCGTGGCGGCGACGCTCTCGCTCGTGCTGTCGATGTGGCTGCTCTCGGGGATGCGGGAGCAGATGAGCCGCGAGGTGTACGACCGCGTCGAGGCACGCACCCAGCGCAAGACGAGCGAGGCGCAGAAGCGCCGCGACGCCGAGGTGCTCTCCGACGACGAGGCCGAGGACGTCGAGATCGAGCGACGCTCCCGGGACCCGCAGGACGGCTGAGCCGGATCCGAGGGGAGGCCCTCGGGGGCAGCGTCAGGGCCCGTCTCAGGCCCGTTTCAGGGACCGTTCCAAGGCCCGCCTCAGGGCAGCAGGGCCACCCCGAGCGAGAACAGGATCCCGTAGCCGAGGACGAGCATCCCGGTGCCGGCCAGCACGGGCACGAGGTCGGCCCCGGTCGCGCCGGAGCGCACCCGGCGCAGTGGGGCGAGGGCGAGCGCGCCGGCCGCCAGGGCGGCCACGGCGCCGGGGGAGTCGGCCGCGGCGAGCAGCGCGCAGCCGAACGCGAGCGCCACGAGGACGACGTACAGGGTGCGCGTCCGGCCGTCGCCGAGGCGGACCGCGAGGGTGCGCTTGCCGGCGAGCGTGTCGCCGGGGATGTCGCGCAGGTTGTTCGCGACGAGGACCGCGCACGACAGCGCCCCGACCCCGACCGCGCCCGCCCAGGCCGTGAGCGTGGTCGTGTGGGCCTGCGTGAGGATCGTGCCGAGGGTGGCGACGAGTCCGAAGAACACGAAGACGAAGACCTCGCCGAGGCCGAGGTAGCCGTAGGGGTGGTCGCCACCGGTGTAGTACCAGGCGGCGAGGATGCACGCGGCCCCCACCGCGAGCATGTACCAAGCCCCGGACCGCCACGTCAGGCCCAGGCCGAGGACCGCGGCGACGCCGAACGCCGCGGACGCGGCCCGCTTGACCTGGCCCGGGGCGGCGAGTCGCTGCCCGACGAGCCGCACCGGTCCGACGCGCCGGCCGACGTCGTCGGTTCCGCGGACGCCGTCGGAGTAGTCGTTGGCGTAGTTGACGGCCACCTGCAGGGCCAGGGCGACGCCGAGGGCGAGGAACGCGGCGAGCAGGTCGGCGGACCCGGCGGCGTAGGCCGCGGCGGTGCCGATGAACACCGGCGCGAACGCGGTGGGCAGGGTGCGGGGGCGGGCGCCGCCGATCCACTGGGAGAGGGTGGCCACGGGGATGTCAGCTTTCGGCAGTCGAACGGGTCGGACGCGTGGGGACCGGGGCGGTCCCGCGGCGCGTCACAGGCCCTTGAGGAAGTCGGGGTCGTCGTCGGGGCCGCGCGGGCGCCGCGGACCGGGTCGGTCCTGCGGCCCCGAGATGAGGCGGGGGCGGGTGGGCCGACCGACGAGGAACCACGCGGCCCCGCCGGCGAGCGGGAACAGGAGGATGACGAAGACCCAGACGATCTTCGGCAGCCCCTTCACGGCGTCGTCGGGCGTCTGCACGCAGTCGACGAGCGTGTAGACCGTGAAGGCCAGGAGGGCGAGGGCGCCCACGACGCGCAGCATGTCGGCTCCTTCGATCGGATCGCCGCGGCCACCTCGTCCACCCGGCGAGCGGGCGCCGGGGCCGTCGGCAGGAGCGGCGGGCCCCACGGGGCGTGGGACCCCTTCATTCTCCCACGCGGGGGCTGCCCTGCAGCCTGGGGTCACGAGGAGGGCGACGGGTCGTCCACGGCCGCCGCGCCGCAGCGAATTTTTTCGACGATCGAAAGACTTTCGGGCGAGAGAGGCGTACCGTCGACCTGCTGGCCGATCGGTCCGGTCACCGGTGAGGAAGGGAAGCACGTCGTGAAGGTCTTGGTCACGGGAGCCACGGGGTACGTCGGGGGACGGTTGGTGCCCAGGCTGCTCGAGTCGGGTCACGAGGTGCGGACGACGACGACGAACCCCGACAAGCCGGCCCCCTGGTGGTCCGACCGGGTCGAGACGGTGCGAATGGACATCGCGGACGCCGCGGACGTCGACGCGGCCCTGGCCGGCATGGACGCGGTCTACTACCTCGTCCACGGCATGGGCGGCGGAGACGACTTCGCCGAGAAGGACCGCCGGGCCGCCACGAACGTCGCGCGGGCCGTCGAGGCGCACGGCACGTCCCGCGTCGTCTACCTGTCCGGGATCGTGCCGCCCGCGGACCCCGACGAGCTCAGCGCGCACATCACGTCGCGTCACGAGGTCGAACAGATCCTCGCGGCGACGCCGGCGACCACCCTCACGCTGCGCGCCGCCGTCCTCATGGGCAGCGGGTCGACGTCGTTCGAGATCATCCGCCAGGTCAGCGAGCGGATGCCGGTGCAGACGGTGCCGACGTGGATGAACTCCGACGTCCAGCCCATCGCCGTCGTCGACGCGATCGAGGCGCTCCTCGGGGCCCTCACCGCGCCGGTGAGCACGCGCAGCTACGACATCGGCGGCCCCGAGCGGATGCCGTACGGCGACCTCCTCGACCGGTACACCGACATCACCGGGCTGGAGCGCCCGCAGGTCGAGGTTCCGTTCCTGCCCACCGACCTCGTGGGCACGCTCGTCGGAGCCCTCACCGATGTGCCCAGCTCCACCGTCCAGGCGCTGGTGGAGAGCCTGCACCACGACATGGTGTGCGCGGAGGAGGACTTCCGCGCCGACCTCCTGCCGACGGGGTACCACCTCATGGGCCTCGACGAGGCGATCCGCCGTTCCCTGGCCGACCCGCGGACGGAGGTCCCGGAGGACCCCGAGAGCGCCGACCCGATGGGCCCCATGCCCCAGGACCCGTCGTGGGCCTCCGGCGGCGACGACCAGCCGCTCCTGGCCAAGGCGTCGGACGCCGTGCGGGGCGTGGTCGAGCAGGTCCTCCCGGGCCGGGGGTCGGACCGGGGATGAGCGAGGAGTACGGGGTCGTCGTCGTCGGCGCGGGCAACGCCGGGGTCTCCCTCGCCGCGCGCCTGCGCCGCGACGGGCACGCGAGCATCGCGCTCGTCGAGCCCCGCGCGACGCACCGGTACCGCCCGATGCTCAACTACGCGGCCGCGGCCGGGGCCCGCATGCGCCGCTACGAGCGGCCCACGTCCCGCGTCACGCCGGGTGGGGTCGACCTCGTCGCCGACCACGTGGTGGCGATCGACCCGGTGGCGCGGACTGTGCGGCTCGGGTCCGGCCGCGAGCTGGGGTACGCGACGCTGGTCCTGTGCCCCGGGCTGACGCCCGCGTGGGAGGCGACGCCGGGCCTGCGGGAGGGCTTCGACGCCGGGTGGGCGGTCTCCGCGCACGTGCCCGAGAACGTCGACCGCGCCGCTCGCGCGCTGGCCGACGTCACCTCCGGCAGAGTCGTCTTCTCCGTCCCGCCCGAACCGGCCTCCTGCTCGGGGACCGTGCTCAAGGCCATGTTCCTCGCCTGCGACGCGTGGCGCCGCTCCGGCGTGCGCGCCGCGATCGACGTCCATCTCGTCACCCCCTACGCCGGCGTGCTCGGGCTGGAGCCGATCGACTCCCGCCTGCGGCCTCTCCTGGCGGCCGACCGGATCACGGTCCACGACCGGTCGGGGATCGCGTCGGTCGACGCCCCCACCCGGGCGGTCCGCGTGGACGGCCCGCGGTCACTCGGGCCGACCGACGTGGCCCTCGCGTACGTCACCCCGCGCAGCCGGGCGCCGGAGTTCGTCGCCGACGCCGGCCTCGCGGCCGAGGGCACCCCGGGCCTCGTCGACGTCGACCCGCTGACCCTGCGGCACATGCGCCACCGCGACGTCTGGGGGCTGGGCGACGCCGCCACCGTGCGCACCCGGCCCTCCGGCGGGGCGCTGCGCCGGCAGGTGGCCGTCGCCGCGGCGAACATCACCGCCGCGGTGGCGGGGGGCGAGCCGACGTCGCGCTACGACGGGTACACCGTCATTCCCATTGCCGTCGACAGCCGGCGGCTGGTCCTCGCCGAGCACACCCGCGACGGGCGGACCGCGGGCTCGGTGCCGTTCGTGGACCTCACCCGGCCCCGCCGGGCGACCTACCTGTTCGACCGGTTCGTCGAACCGGTCGTCTACGACCGCCTCCTGCTGCGCGGCCGCGTCTGATCGCGCCGATCGCCGCGGCCTGTGCCCGCCGGCGAGGCCGCGCCCCGAGGCGGTGTCGCCTCAGCGGGCCGCGTGGTCGAGGCGGGCGAGCACGCCCCGGTCGTGGACGCGGGTCTCGCCCAGGGTGAGCACGCCGCGCCCGCGCACCCACTCCCGCAGGACGGCCGCCTGCTCGGCGCTCCCCACCTGGAGCACGGCCGCGCCGCCCGGGGCGAGGTGGCGCTCGATCACCTCGAGGCAGGCGCGCGCGACGTCGAGCCCGTCGTCGCCCCCGTCGATGGCGCTCAGGGGGTCGGCCGGGAACGCGCCGGTGCGCCGCCGGGTCACCCACGGCGGGTCGGCGATGACGACGGGGAAGCGCTCGTCGGGGCCGAGCGCGTCCTCCAGCCGCGTCAGGCGCACCTCGACCCGGTCCGCCAGGCCCGCCGCCCGGGCGTTGACCCGCGCGTACGAGGCGGCCGTCGGGTCGGCGTCGACCGCGACGAGGCGCCGCGACGAGCCGGCGGCGGCGAGCAGGCCGATCTGCCCCGCCCCCGTGCACAGCTCGAGCACGTCCCCCTCGGGGGCCTGCTCGGCGAGCTCCGCGGCCCACGCCGACTGCGCGGCGGTCCACGGACACGGTTCGAGCACGCGGTCGTCGTAGGCGATCTGCAGGCCGCCGAAGGCCGCGGTGCGGCGCGCGGGCTCAGCCACGCCGCACGACCTTGTGGGTGCCGTCGCACCACGGCGGGCGGCCGGTCTTCCCGCAGGCGCAGACGGCGACGACCGGGCGCGTGACCGCGTGGGCGACGCCCGCCTCGTCGCGGACGACGTCGGCCCCGCGGACGAGGAGCGGGCCGCCGGGGCACAGGCGCACGCTCACCTCCGGTCTCCCGCCGCTCACGCGCTGCGCCGCCCGTCGGCGACCTGCGGGGCGGCGCCCCAGCGGGCCAGCATCCGGCCCCCGACGAGCGCGTCGAGATGCAGCGACGCGGCGACGCCGAACAGGACGTCGGCCCGCAGGCGCGGCTCGCGGGCGACGAGGCCGGCGCACACGTCCCGCACGGCCACCTGTTCGTGCACGGCGTCGGCCTCGACGTGCTCGTGGAAGTAGGCGGCGGTGGCGGCGGGCAGGCCCACCCGCTCGATCCCGGCCGCGATTCGCCGGCACGGCAGCGAGCTCGTCGCCTCGAAGGCGGCCATGAGTCCCATCGCCGCGCCCCGCAGCCTCCGTCGCAGGCCGAAGACGGCCTGCGCGTTGTTGGCCGCCAGCGTCTCGACGTGGGCCTGCGGCAGGTACGCGCCGTACGTGTCGTCCAGCCCGGCAGCCCGCAGGGCGTCTGCGTACAGGGTGGAGTGCAGGCGCTCGGGGCGGCCGCCGCCGTACTCGTCGTATTGAATCTCGGCGAGCGCTGCCTTGACCGGGCCGTCGAGGCGTCCGAGCACGAACGAGTGCGCGTCGGACTCCTTGAGGGCGTACACGCTGCGCTGGGCGAGGAACTCGAGCACCTGCTCCCGGGTGGCGTGCCGGTGCAGGTACGACGCCAGCGACGGGCCGTGGTCGGCCGCGACGAGGGCGAACAGGTCCTCCGCGAGGTCCCCGCTGTCGGGGGCGGCGTGGAGCGCGGGGCGGGTCGCCTCCCGCAGCTCGGCCTCCATGCGGGCCTCGAGGTTGCCGCGCAGGCGCAGGAGCGCCGGGTCCCACTCGCGGTCGCCCGCGACGTCGTCGAAGCCCCGAAAGTGCAGCTCGAAGAGAACCCACAACGCGAGCTGCGCGTCCTCGTCGGACAGGACGGGCACCTGCTCGTCGACCGCGACGGCCTCGGGTGGGGTCCCGCCACGCAGCGAGGCGATGACGGCGGCGCTGAGCGGCCCGCGCGGTTCCGGCAGGTTCATCGACATCCTCCATGACGGCTGGATCGGGCGGGCCGGCCCTGCGGCGCGAGGTCGGGCGGGGCCCGATGCGTCGGCGACGGCGGCCCCGCTCCGCCACGCCCCGAGGACCGGATCCATCGTGACGGATCCGGTCCTCGGGACGTGTGATGGTGCGGCGTCAGTTCTTCTCGGCGATCTGCAGGGCGTTACCCAGGGCGAAGAAGGACGGCGCCCAGTGGCCGACGAAGATGCCCCAGCGGTCGGACTGCGCCTTGGAGTCGCCGGTCTTCTTGCGGCTCGCGAACCACGAGCCGTAGCTCGCGACGATGGAGGCGAAACCGGCGGCGTAGCAGTACTCCGACTTGAGGCCGGCCTTGCTCAGGGTCTCGATCACGGTGGTTCCTTTCGTGGGGCGTCCCGGTCCGGGCCGCCGACGGATTCGCGCGCTCGCGTGGTGCGAGCCGCGCACGAGGGATGGATCAGGCGTCGCTAAGGATGTCGTCGAGGGCCTCGCGCACCGCCTGGCGGGCGGCGACCCGCACGCCCGCGCTGCGCTGCTGCTCGTCGTTCTCGGCGTCCTGCACCCGCTGCAGCTCGCGCTCCTCGGCCTGCTTGGCCCGGTCGCGGGCGTGCCGAATGCTGTCCCAGATGTCCCGGTCGGTCATGGGGTAACTCAAGCACGCGCCGCGAGATCCCACAACGGGCGCTCGCCGGGGTTCGGACCGCTTCTGAGCCAGGGCGAATGGCGGCGTCGCGGGGTGCGGCGAGCGCGCAGGTCAGGGATGTCCTTCGATGATCGAGAGTTTTTTCCAGACTAGTCCCCCGCCGGGCTCGTCGTGCGCCGGTGGGGCGGGGCGTCGCGGTGTCGGTCGGGCCCGACCGCGTCAGCGCCGGTCGTCGGCGGAGGCGAGCAGGTCCGCGAGTGCCGCCCGGTCCGGCTTGCCGATGCCGGTCGTGGGCAGCGCGTCGAGGACGACGACGCGGCGGGGCATCGCCTCGGGGGCGCACCCCATCCGCGCCCGGCGTGCGGGCCAGGTCGCCGCGAGTCCGGCGGTGTCCCCGTCGCCCGGCACGAGGGCGGCGCCGACCGCCTGGCCCCACTCGGCGTCGGGCACCCCGAGGACCACGACGTCGCTCCCGGCCGGGAGCACGGCCCGCAGCGCCGCCTCGACGACCGCGGGGGACACCTTGAGGCCGCCGGTGACGACGACGTCGTCGGCGCGGCCCTCGACGACGAGCCGCCCGTCGGGCTCCACGCGCCCGACGTCGTCCGTGACGAACCACCGCAGACCGTCGGCGTCGTCGACGAAGCCCCCGGCGTCGGCGGTCGTCTCGCCACCGCGGGCGACGGCCGCGGGCCGGGACAGGTAACCCACTGCGAGGGTGGGGCCGCGTAGGGCGATCCGTCCGCCGTCGCCGATGCGGACGCCCACCCCGGCCAGCGGCATGCCGTCGTAGACGCACCCGCCGGCGGTCTCGCTCATCCCGTAGGTGGTGACGACGTTCACGCCCGCGGCGCGAGCGGCCGCCGCGAGGTCGGGGGCCGTGGCCGCGCCCCCGACGAGGACGGCGTCGAAGCCGGCCAGGGCGTCCGTGGCGGCCGGGTCGGCGAGGACGCGGCGGAGCTGGGTCGGGACGAGCGAGGTGTACCGGCGCCCGCCCGGCGGTATCGCCGCGGCGGCCCGGACGAAGGCGGCCGCGTCGAACCGGCCGGCGTCGACGACGGCCGGGGTGACGCCCGCCGCGGCGCTGCGCAGCATCACCTGCAGGCCGGCGACGTGGTGGGCCGGCAGCGCGAGCAACCACCGCCCGGGGCCGCCGAGCGCGGCGTGGGTGGCCGTCGCGGACGCCGACAGCGCCTCGGCCGACAGCGCTGCCAGCTTGGGCGCCCCCGTCGACCCCGACGTGCCGAGCGCGATCGCCGCGTCGAGCGCGGTGTCGGGCGGCAGGTCCGGGGCCGGGGCGCCGTCGGCGTGGGGCACGAGCAGCGGGCCCTCCCCGCCGAGCGCTGCCTCGATCGCGGGCAGGGCGTCGAGCACCGCGGGACCCGCTCCGATCCCGAGGGCCGCCACCGCACGCATCCCGCCACGCTACCGGGGGCCGGCTCACCCGCCGCCGCGGCACGGTGGACACGGCCGGGGCGGGCGCCGCACGGCGCGGGGCGCCGACCGGGCTGTCGGGTCCGCGCCGCGCGCGACAGAATGGCGGCATGACGACGGAGCAGACGACGAACGGGACGGCCTCCGAGCGCGGCGGGGGATGGCGCGGCGTGGCCGTCGTCACGGGCGCGAGCAGCGGCATCGGCGCGGCGTGCGCGCAGCGGCTCTCCGACGACGGGTTCGAGGTCGTGCTCGCCGCGCGGCGCACGGACCGCATCACCGAGCTCGCGGAGCGCGTCGGCGGGCGGGCGGTGACCTGCGACGTCACGAACCCCGACGACGTCGCCGCGCTCGCGGCGGCGGCCGGCGACGACGTCGCGCTGCTCGTCAACAACGCCGGCGGCGCGTTCGGGATGGAGACGGTCGAGGAGGCCGACCTCGACGCGTGGCGGCGCATGTACGAGATCAACGTGCTCGGCACGGTCGCCGTGACGAAGGCGCTCCTGCCCGCGCTCGGCAACGGGCCCGGCACGATCGTCACGATCTCCTCCATCGCCGGCCAGGCCGCCTACGAGAAGGGCGCCGGGTACTGCGGCGTCAAGGCCGCGGAGTCGTTCGCGTCCGACGCCTTGCGGCTTGAGCTCAACGGCCGCCCCGTCCGTGTGTGCGACCTCGCCCCGGGCATGGTGCGCACCGACGAGTTCAGCCTCGTCCGCTTCGGCGGCGACCGGGCCAAGGCCGACGCCGTCTACGCCGGGGTGGCCGAACCGCTGACCGCGGAGGACATCGCCGAGTGCGTCGCCTGGGTGGCGTGCCTGCCGCACCACGTGAACATCGACAAGATGACGATCAAGCCGCTCGCGCAGGCCGCGTCGTACAAGGTGGACCGCTCGGGCTGACGGCACTCCGCCGCGGGCCGTGGAATGCCCGCCGTGGAATGCCCGGCGTCAGGCCGCGCGGCGGAGCGGGCGTTCCTGCGCGAGGGCGAGCCGGACCTGTTCGACGAGCAGCCTGATCCCCGTCGGGAGGGCGAACGCCCAGCGCAGGCCGCAGCGGAGCATGAACGCCTCGACGGCGAGACAGCCGGTGACGACGATGGCCGCGCCGATGAACGGGTAGGCGACGTCGACGGTCTCGTTCGTGCGCACGAGGTCCGCCAGCCAGAACAGCGGCCCCTCCAGCGCGAACGAGAGGACCGTGATGGCCGGGATGTGCAGCACGTAGATCGCGAGGGTGTGCGACCCGACGTAGCGGCCGATCGCCCGATAGGGCGCCGCGCGGCACACCAGCGCGGCGAGGGAGAACACGCCGAGGCCCGCGCACACGTACAGCGCGGTGACGACGAGCGCGTCGGGCATCTCGGGCACCTTCGCCGACATGAGCTTCGTCATGCCGAGGTGCTGGTAGAGCAGGTAGGCCAGGCCCGTGAACAGCGCCCCCAGCGCGGGATTCGCGGCCACGGCCCGGATGAGGCGCCCGCCGTACACGCCGAGGCCGAAGTAGATGGCGTAGAGCAGGCCGCGCGTCCACAGCGGGCTCTCGAGGGTGTACGTCTGCGTCGTCGCGAGGTGCAGCACGACGAGCAGCGTGAGCACCGCCAGCGGGTGGACGCTGCGCAGCGCGGTGAACACGAGCAGGTACACGGCGAGCGCGTAGACGTACCAGAGCGGGGTGTTCGGCGCCCAGTACTGCACGAGGAACGCCGGCACCGACGTGACCTGGAACGGGACACCCTCGCGCCCGGTCAGCGCCGCCGCCGCGAGCAGCGCGCCGTAGATCGTCATCCAGACGAGGAAGAGGTAGGCGTTCGTCACCGACGCCTCGAGCGCCTTGCCGCCGCGGAACCCGCGGCGGATCTTGCCCGCGGCGAGCATGCCCGACACCGTGAACAGCAGCGGCATCCGGACGACGGTGATGATCTGGTTGATGCGGTCCCACCACGCGACGAGCTTCGCGTCGGCGTGCTCCATCCCGTAGTACTGGCCGATGCTCACGTGGAAGAGCACGACGGCGACGACCGCGAACCCGCGGGCGAGGTCGACCCAGTCGTAGCGCGCCGGGGCGGGCGTGGTGCGGGGATCAGAGGTCGCCGACCCGGCGGGGCCGGTCGGGCGGGCGAGGTCGGCCGCGCCGGTCAGGGCCGCGTCGGGGGTCGTGCCCGCGGAGGCCATGGACGTCTCGGCCGCGGACGGCCGCGCAGCCCGAGCGCCCGGCGGGGCGTGGCGGGTGGACCCGGCGGGCGCGCCCGCGCCGGCCGCGTCGGAACCGACCGCACCCATGAGCGTCCCTCCTGTCGTCCGCCGTCGACGGGTGTCGAGACCCTGACAACGCGAGAGTGGATGCGCCGTGACCCGCATGACCTTCGGTCGGACCTCACTGCCCGACGCAGCCGCTCTTCCGTTTCGTCGATCGTACGCGCGCAGGATCCGCCGACGCGAGGACGGCGGAACGCTCGGAGCCGACCGGGCCGGGGGTCCGTGCGGTCAGGGAGTTCGCGGTCGGGCCCGCCAGGCCACCGGACGTCAGCGTGAGTAGGGGAACACCGCCTCGATGCGTGGCTCGTCCTCGGCGGACATCGACCAGAAGACGCTCATCGGACGGCGCGAGGGAACCACGGTCCGAAAGCGCGGACCTTCCTGGGTCTGGATCACCTGCGAAAAGGCCCGGGCCTGGCCGGGAACCGCGAAGATCTCCTCGATGACCTCGTAGATGTCGTCGGCGAGTCGGCTGTCCCCGGCCTCGATCCGGTCGAGTTGCCCGGAGGCGACAGCGGAGTATGACCCCTCGGTCACGTCGTCGGGCCTGCTCGGCGCGCGCGGCGGACGGTCGCGGATGCGGCGGCCTTGGACAGCATCGCCCGAAGTGCGGGGTCGGTGTCGTACTCGCGCTGGGCATCCGTGACGAAGGATCCAGGCTCGAGCACGATGGTCCCGTCGGGACGCTCGCTCATGAGGAAGCTCTGAGATCGCCGTCCCGACAGGACGACACGGCCGCGGTCATCGGTCTGCACGATCTGAGGCATACCGTGATCCTAACCCAGCATCCCTCTTTCCCACATGCCCACGGGCAGGCGCTCCCTGGGATGCGCCGACCGCCCGACGGCGACGCGATCAGAAGTACCAGGGGAAGGGGGACCAGTCGGGGTCGCGCTTCTCGAGGAACTGGTCGCGGCCCTCGACGGCCTCGTCGGTCATGTAGGCGAGACGCGTGGCCTCGCCGGCGAAGACCTGCTGGCCCATGAGCCCGTCGTCGACGAGGTTGAAGGCGAACTTGAGCATGCGCTGCGCCTGGGGGCTCTTGCCGAGGATCTCGTGGGCCACCTCGAGGGCGGTCTCCTCGAGCCGGTCGTGGTCGGCCACGAGGTTGACGGCGCCCATCCGGTGCATGTCCTGCGCCGAGTACGTCCGGCCGAGGAAGAAGATCTCGCGGGCGAACTTCTGGCCCACCATCCGGGCGAGGTAGGCCGAGCCGTAGCCGGCGTCGAAGGAGCCGACGTCGGCGTCCGTCTGCTTGAACCGGGCGTGCTCGCGCGAGGCGATGGTGAGGTCGGCCACGACGTGCAGCGAGTGCCCCCCGCCGGCCGCCCAGCCGGGCACGACGGCGACGACGACCTTGGGCATCGTCCGGATGAGGCGCTGCACCTCGAGGATGTGCAGCCGGCCGCCCTCGGCCGCGACGCGCGCCCGGTCGACGCTGTCGCTGCTCTCGTCGCCCGACTCGGTGGCCTGCTCCGAGGCGTACTGGTACCCCGAGCGCCCCCGGATGCGCTGGTCGCCGCCCGAGCAGAACGACCATGTGCCGGCCGCGCCGGTGCCCTCCGGGCCGGGGCCGTTGCCGGTGAGCAGGACGACGCCGACGTCGGGCGTGCGGCGGGCGTGGTCGAGCGCGCGGTACAGCTCGTCGACGGTGTGCGGCCGGAACGCGTTGAGCACCTCGGGCCGGTCGAAGGCGATCCGCACGGCGCCGAGCGTGCGCCCCGGCACCGGGCCGGGCAGCGTGGCGCGGTGGTAGGTGAGGTCGGTGAGGTCGAGACCGGGCACCTCCGACCAGGCCTGCGGGTCGAAGGTCGCGCTGACGTCGGGGAGGCTGCTCACGGTAGGGACCCTAACCGGGGGAGCCGGGCGACCCCTACGCTCGGGCGCAGGAGGTACCCATGCCGATCCCGGACTTCATCACCGAGCTGCGCCGCCACGTCGGCACCGCGCCCCTGTGGCTCACCGGCGCCACGGCCGTGGTGCTGCGCGAGGTCGACGGCCGCCCGCACGTGCTCCTCGTCCGCCGCGCGGACAGCGGTCGCTGGGCCCCCGTGAGCGGGATCGTCGATCCCGGCGAGCACCCGCACGTCACCGCCGAGCGCGAGACGCTCGAGGAGGCGTGCGTCGTCGCCGTCGCGGAGCGGCTCGCGTGGGTGAGCGTCACCGAGCCCGTCACCTACGACAACGGCGACCGCGCCACGTACCTGGACCACACCTTCGCGTGCCGCTGGGTCTCCGGGGAGCCGGCGGTCGGCGACGACGAGTCGCTCGAGGCCCGCTTCTTCCCGGCCGACGACCTCCCGGACCTGCCCGACGAGTTCGCCGCCCGCGTCCGGGTGGCCCTCGCCGGGCGGGCCGAGACGGGCTTCGGGCCGCTACCCGGAACGCCCGGCCGTTCCGCCTGACCCCGCTCGAGCGAGGCCCGATCGCCCGGGCGGCCGAGCACGCGGCCCGGCGGCCGGGTCCCGCTGCCGCCGCGGGTGATCCGAGCGCGGTCTCGCCGGCGGAAAACGGTGCCGGAGCGCGCGATCCGGCCGATAGGAACGGAACATCGCCGTCCCGTGAGGAAGTCCCATGGCCCGCCGCATCCTCGTCGTCCCCTGCGGACCCGACGCCGACTCGACGGCCGTCTGCCTCGGTCTCGTCCACGCCCTGTCCGAGCAGGGCACCGGCGTCTCGTACGTCAAGCCGCTGGCCCAGCCCACCGTCCGCGGGGAGGACCCGTCGGCGGAGGTCTTCCGGATGGTGACGAACCTGCGCCCGCCGCAGCCGATGTCGGCCGCCCGCTCGCGCTCGCTCCTCGCCGTCGGGGACGTGGAGACGCTCGGCGCCGAGATCGTCGCGATGTCGGCCGAGGAGGTGGAGGCGCACGAGATCGTCGTCTTCGAGGGCCTGCGCCCGGGGACGGCGACGTTCCTCACCGACCAGGTCAACCGCGAGATCGCGGCGGCGCTCGACGCCGACGTCCTCCTCGTCGCCTCCGCCCGAGACCTGTCGACCGAGGTGCTCGGCGAGCAGGTGGCCGCGCTCGCGCGCCCCCTGACCGGCCGCGACGGCGACCGCGTCGTCGGGGTCGTCGTCGACCGCTTCACCCCGGAGTCCGCGACGTGCAAGGAGTACACGTCGGCCCTCGCCGCGCACGGCCTGCGCGCCGTCGCCTGCCTCGCCGACCAGGACCGCACCGCGCGGCCCCGCGTCGCCGACCTCGTCCGGGAGCTCGGCCTGGAGGTGCTCAACGAAGGCGACCAGGCCCGCCGGGTCGGCAGCATCGTCGTCGCGGCCCAGAGCGCCCCCGGATTCATCGAGCTCTTCGACGAGGGCGCCCTGATCGTCGTGCCCGGCGACCGGGCCGAGGTCCTCATGGCCGCCGCGCTCGCCGAGACCGGAGGCACCCGGCTCGCCGGGCTCCTCCTCACCGTGGGGACCTCACCCGCGTCGAGCGTGCTCGAGCTCGCCCGCCCCGCCCTGCAGGCGGGTCTGCCGCTCCTCCTCTCGAGCGAGCGCACGTTCCCGATCGTCCAGGCCGTCCTGGCCCTCGACTCCCGGATCCCGTCCGACGACGAAGACCGTGCCCGCGGCGTCATGGTCGCGACCGCCGAGGCCCTCGACGCCGACTGGGTCCGCGAGCTGGCCGCGGGCGGTCGCGTGCCGCGCCTCACCGCCGCCCGGGCCCGCGCCGACGCCGTCCGCCTCCTCGGCGTCGGGCACCACGACATCGCCCTGGCCGCCGGGAGCGACCCGGTCGCCCTCGCGGCGGCCTCGGCGTACGCCGACTTCGGTGGCGTCCGCTGCCACCTCGTCGCCGACCCGGCCGCCGTCGGGGCGACCGCCCGCGACCTCGGCTTCGACATCCCGCCCGGCCTGCGCATCGTCGACCCCGCCCATCCCGGTCAGGGGCTGCTCGACCACGTCATGGCGGCCCGGGGCTGCGACGAGGCGGCGGCCAGGGAGGCGCTGCGCGACCCTCTCGTCTGCGCGTACGCCCTCGCCGCGACCGGCGAGGTGGACGGCGTCGTCGGCGGGGACCTCGACGACCTCGCGACCCTCGCCCTCGCCGACGAGATCGTCGGCGGGCGCACGGACATCGCCTCCACCGTCACGGCCCTCATGTCGCGCGACGACGCGAGCCTGTGGGCCGACATCGCCCTCAACGACGACCCGTCGGCGCAGGATCTCGCCGTGATCGCGATCCGCGCCGCGGAGAACTCGCGCTCGGTCGGGCTGGCGCCGCGCGTCGTCTTCGTCTCACCGTCGCGGTTCGCCCACGACCGCGCCGAGCTCGTCGCCCGCTCGGAGCGGGCCATGGAGATCGTGCGCGATCGTCGGCCCGACCTGCACGTCGTCGGTGTGCACGACTTCGGCGTCGCCTCCTCCCGCACGGCGGGGGGCGACGGAGACGACGCCGGCGGGGCGAGCGTCTACGTCTTCCCCGGGCGCCGGCACGCGCAGGAGGTCTTCACGACCGTCCACCGGGCGACCGGTGCCGACGTCATCGGGCCCATCCTCTGCGGCTTCGCGCGCCCCCTCAGCCCGATGCCGCGCGACGTGAGCCTGCCCGATCTCGTCAGCCTCATCGGGATCACCGCGCTCCAGTCGACCTGGTCCTGACCGGCCTGCCGAGAAGCCCTGCCGGGAAGCCCTGCCGGACGGACTCCGCCGAGCAGGTCCGCGCCGGTGGGTGAGGATGGGGCATGACCTCCGAGTCTGTGCCGCCGCTCCCCGACGTCGCCGAGCTCCTCGAGCACGCGTACGCCGTGATCGTCCCGCTGCGGACGCGCTTCCGGGGCGTGACGCACCGGGAGGCGCTCCTGCTGCGGGGGCCCGTCGGGTGGGCGGAGTTCGCGCCCTTCGTCGAGTACGACGACGCAGAGGCGAGCGCCTGGCTGGCCGCGGCGGTCGAGGCCGGCTGGGTGGGGTGGCCGGCGCCCCGGCGGGACACCGTGCCCGTCAACGCGACCCTGCCGGCGGTCGGGCCCGAGCAGGTGGACGACGTGCTCTCTCGCTACGACGGGTGCCGGACCGTCAAGGTCAAGGTGGCGCAGGCGGGGCAGACGTTGCGCGACGACGTCGACCGCGTCGCCGCCGCACGCAGCCACCTCGGCCCCGCGGGGCGGGTGCGCGTCGACGCGAACGGGGCGTGGAGCCTGGCGGACGCCCGGGCCGCCGTGGCCGCGCTCGCGCCCTACGACCTCGAGTACGTCGAGCAGCCGTGCGCCGCCGTCGAGGACCTCGCCCGGCTGCGGGTGGCGCTGGCCCGCGCCGCCCTCGACGTGCGGGTGGCCGCGGACGAGTCGATCCGCCGGGCGCGGGACCCCCTGCGGGTGAAGGCCCTCGACGCGGCCGACGTCGTCGTCGTCAAGGTCGCGCCGCTGCGCGGGGTCCGCGCCGCCCTCGACGTCGTGGCCGCGGTAGGGCTGCCGGCCGTCGTCTCGAGCGCGCTCGACACGAGCGTCGGCATGCGCGCCGGCGTCGCGCTCGCCGCCGCGCTGCCCGACCTTCCCTTCGACTGCGGCCTCGGCACCGTCGAGCTGCTCGCCGACGACGTGACGACGACGCGACTCGTCCCGCGGGGCGGGTTCCTGCCCGTGTCGGGGGCGGTGCGCCCGGACGAGGTCGACGCGGCGGCGCCGGCGCGGCTGGCGGCCGGGGCGGACCGGCAGCGTTGGTGGGAGGAGCGACTCGCGCGCGCCCACGCCGTGCTCGCGGGCTGACGCGGGGAGGGCCCGCCGACGCCGCGGCTCGGTTCGCCGGAACCGGGGGAGTCGAGGTGGGGGAGTCTCAGTCCGGCTCGACGACGAGGACGTGCGTGGCCTGCGGCGCGCGGGTGACGACGACGGTGAGCTCGGCGCCGCGGCCGGTCAGCCGCAGGTCGGAGCGGAGGCGGTCGGCGTCGATCTCGGGGCCCCGCTTCTTGATCGTCAGGCGCCCGACGCCGCGGGCGCGCAGGTAGGACCGTAGCGTCTTGACGTGCAGGGGGAGGACGTCGGTGACGACGTACCGCCGGGCGGCCGGGGTGTCCGCGCGCCCCTCGGCGACGACGTATCCCGCGCCCGGCGCGACCTGGGCGCCGTCGACGGCGGCGGTCACCGCCGCGAGGAGCCCGGCCCGCAGGACGGCCTTGTCGGGGTCGAAGAGGTAGGCGCCTTGCGCGGGCGGCCCGGTCGCCACCGGTGCGTCGCCCGGGGCGTCCGACTCCCCGAGCGCGACGGGCGGCCGGTCGGGGTGCAGGAGGAGGGCCCCGCGCCCCGGGCGGGTGGCGAGCGGCCCCCACCACAGGGCCAGCTCGAGCACCTCGCCCCGCCGTGAGACCCACTGCGCCTCGGTCCCGGCCGGCAGGGCGGAGTGGGGGAACGACGCCGCGAGCTTGGCGCCCGTCGCCGCGGCGGCCTCCGCGACGGCGCAGACGGTCTCCCACGAGGGCGAGAGGGAGTCGAGGTCGGAGCGGCGCCGGGTGTGGCCCCGCGCGTCGGTGCGGCCCGGGGTCCGCCGGGCCGGGTCCAGCCAGGCGCCACCGCCCGCCAGGTCGGCCGCGCTCACGTCCTCGGCGCGGCCCGGCCGGGCCCGGGCCCCCTCGAAGTGGCGCAGGTTGACGTCCGCGATCGCCGCGGTCGCGGCGTCGGCGTCGCAGGCCCGCACCCGCAGGTCGAGCGCCGCGCACGCCAGGGCGTCGGCGCCGATGCCGCACCCGAGGTCGTGCACGAGCCCGATCCCGGCGTCCCGGAACCGGGCGGCGTGATGGGCGGCCACGTCGAGCCGGGTGGCCTGCTCCAGCCCGTCGGGCGTGAAGAGCATGCCCGCCGCGAAGTCCCCGAACTTCTCGGCGGCGCGCGCCCGCAGGCGCGACTGGGTGAGGGCGTCGGCCACGAGTCCGGGGGCGTAGCCGGCCTCGCGCAGGGCCACGCCGAGCGACAGCGCCGCCGACTCGTCGTACGGGGGCAGGGAGTCGAGCAGCGCACGCCCCCCGGGGGCCGTGAGCGCCTCCACGCGGGCCAAGTCCATGGGCAGCAGTCTGCCTCGCCGCCGCACCTGCGCTGTATCTCGCCCGCGTCGCCGCCTGCGCACCTCGGCGGGTGCCGCCGACGCTGGCACTCGAGTTGACCGAGTGCTAAGCGGGTCGTAGATTCGGGATTAGCACTCGGCACGGTTAAGTGCCAAGTGGACCCTCCGGAAGCCCCGGGCCGGTCGACCCCCGCGACGGCGGTCGGCCTCGGTCGTCCGGAACCGCAAACTTCCATCTCCGCCCACGCCGCACGGCGTGCCGAAGAAAGGGCGAAACGTGTCGGTTTCCATCAAGCCCCTCGAGGACCGGATCGTCGTCAAGTCCAGCGAGGCCGAGCAGACCACTGCGTCCGGCCTCGTCATCCCGGACACCGCGAAGGAGAAGCCCCAGGAGGGCGAGGTCCTCGCGACCGGTCCGGGTCGGATCGACGACAACGGCAACCGCGTCCCGCTCGACGTCAAGGTCGGCGACAAGGTCATCTACAGCAAGTACGGCGGCACCGAGGTCAAGTACGCCGGCGAGGAGTTCCTCATCCTCTCGGCGCGCGACGTGCTCGCCGTCGTCGAGCGCTGAGCCCACGCCGGTACGCCTCCGGGCGTCCCACCGGGGCCGCGCCGACCCAGCAGTGACACGACGCTCACGGCGCCCACGGTCCTCACGGCCCTGACGACCCCGGTGCGCGCCCTCTCGCGGCGCGCCCGGGGTCGTCCGCGTCCGCCCCGCCCGCACCCGTCCAGATCCTTCCCGCCTCAAGGAGAGACACACCCATGGCGAAGACCCTGGAGTTCGACGACTCCGCCCGCAAGTCCCTCGAGCGCGGCGTCGACGCGCTCGCCAACGCCGTCAAGGTGACGCTCGGCCCCAAGGGCCGCAACGTCGTCATCGACAAGGCGTGGGGCGCCCCCACCATCACCAACGACGGCGTGACCATCGCCCGCGAGATCGAGCTCGAGGACTCCTACGAGAACCTCGGCGCGCAGCTCGCGAAGGAGGTCGCGACCAAGACCAACGACATCGCCGGCGACGGGACGACGACCGCCACGGTCCTCGCGCAGGCCATGGTCAAGGAGGGCCTGCGCAACGTCGCCGCGGGCGCCGGACCGGCCGGGCTCAAGCGCGGCATGGACGCCGCCGTCGAGGCCATCAGCGACCGGCTGCTGTCCACGGCCCGCGAGGTCGACGGCAAGGACGAGATCGCCCAGGTCGCCGCGCTGTCCGCCCAGGACACCGAGATCGGCGGGCTCATCGCCGAGGCGTTCGACAAGGTCGGCAAGGACGGCGTCATCACCGTCGAGGAGAGCCAGACCTCCACGACGGAGCTCGAGTTCACCGAGGGCATGCAGTTCGACAAGGGCTACCTGTCCCCGTACTTCGTCACCGACCCCGAGCGCATGGAGGGCGTCCTCGAGGACGCCTCGGTGCTCGTCAACGCGGGCAAGATCTCGACGGTCGCCGACATCCTCCCGCTGCTCGAGAAAGTGGCGCAGAGCAAGAAGCCGCTGCTCGTCATCGCCGAGGACGTCGACGGCGAGGCGCTGAGCACGCTCGTCGTCAACCGCATGCGCGAGATCCTCAAGGTCATCGCGGTCAAGGCGCCCGGCTTCGGCGACCGCCGCAAGGCCATGCTCCAGGACATCGCGGTGCTCACCGGTGCCACGGTCGTCTCCGAGGAGGTCGGCCTCAAGCTCGACCAGGTCGGCGAGGACATGCTGGGCTCGGCCCGCCGCATCGTCGTCACCAAGGACGACACGACGATCGTCGACGGCGCCGGCGAGGGCAGCGAGGTCGCCGCCCGCGTCGCGCAGATCAAGTCCGAGATCGAGCGCACCGACTCCGACTGGGACCGCGAGAAGCTCCAGGAGCGCCTCGCCAAGCTGGCCGGAGGCGTCTGCGTCATCAAGGTCGGCGCGCACACCGAGGTGGAGCTCAAGGAGAAGAAGCACCGCATCGAGGACGCCATCTCGGCGACCCGCGCGGCCATCGAGGAGGGCATCGTCGCCGGTGGCGGCACCGCTCTCGTCCACGCGGCCTCGGCCGTCGAGGGCCTCGGGCTGACCGGCGACGAGGCGACGGGTGCGAAGCTCGTCGCCAAGGCGAGCGTCGAGCCGCTGCGGTGGATCGCCGAGAACGCCGGCATCGAGGGCTACGTCGCGGTCGCCAAGGTTCGCGAGCGTCCGCTCGGCGAGGGCCTCGACGCCGCGACCGGCGAGTACGGCGACCTCATGGCCAAGGGCATCATCGACCCGGTCAAGGTGACCCGGTCGGCGCTGCGCAACGCGGCCTCGATCGCGTCGATGGTGCTGACCACCGACACGCTCGTCGTCGAGAAGAAGGAGCCGGCGGAGCCGGAGCACGGCCACCACGGCCACTCGCACTAGTCCACGGCGGCCACTCGCCTGAGCGGCGAACGTAGGTGAGCTTGCGAGCCGGAGTGAACGCGACGGAAGGCTCTGAGCGGCGAACGTAGGTGAGCTTGCGAGCCGGAGTGAGCGCGACGGAAGGCTCAGCCGACGCGTGCGAAAGGGCGCCGGCCCCCTCGGGGGTCGGCGCCCTCGGCGCGTCTGTATGTCCGGTGCCGCGTCGAGTCGGCCGGAACGTGCGCGGTTCAGCTCGCGGCGCGGACAGGGCGTTCGCGCTGGTAGTGCGCCTCGCGCTCGTCCTCGGTCATGCCGCCCCACACGCCGTAGGGTTCACGGACCGCGAGGGCGTGGGCGCGGCATTCCCGGATGACGGGGCACTCGAGGCACAGGGCGCGGGCGGCCTCGTCGCGGCGTCGCCGGGCGCCGCCGCGCTCGCCCTCGGGGTGGAAGAAGGTCTCGGGGCCGACGTCGCGGCACAGACCCTCCACCTGCCACTCCCACAGGTCGGCCCTCGGACCGGGGAGACGAGAGATCTCGGCCACGTATCTGCCCTCCAGGACTGCTGGCTCAGGTCCGATGACGCCGTCCGGCGCCTCCGGGTTGCCGATGCCGCGTCGATGCGGCACGCTCGAACGTCAGAGCGCCGACGTCTCGAGGAGGCGGAGGCGCATCAGGCCGTTATTCAGCCTGGTACCCGGGGCCTGCGGCGCCAAACCCGTCCCCTTCGTCGGATATCGGGCGGTTCGCGAGGGGGATCGCGCCCGGTGACCCGGGCACGAAGTCGGGCGGCCTCGATTCGATATCGGATCCGGTGTCGAGGTCGATGAGGGCGCCGGCGGGCCGACGAGGACGACAGGCGCCGCCCGGGGCGGGGCACGAGTGAGTTGGGGGAGATCGATGGCGGTAGGCGGGTGGGCCCAGGCCCGCAGAGAAGATCGTGACCCATCTGTAACGGAACGCGACGGCGACGCGATGTCAGGATCGAACGCGCCCGAGTCCCTGGCGACGTACGCCACGGCGGCGATCGGCGGGGACGCGAACGCGCTCGAGTCGTTGATGTTCGGTGTGCGTGAGCGCGCCTACCGGTACGCGCGGGCCCGGCTGGGGGCATTTCCCCAGGCGGCCGGGGCGGCCGAGGACGCCGCTCAGGAGGTCTGCATCGCCGTGCTGACGTCGCTGTCGCGTTACGACGAGCGGGGTGTGCCTTTCGAGGCGTACGTCTACTCGATCTGTGCGCGCAAGGTGGCGGACGTGCAGCGGTTGGTCTTCCGCCACCCGGTCCCGACCGACGAGGTGCCCGAGGGCGCCGACCTCGCCGCCGGGCCGGAGGAGCTCGCCGTCAGCGGGTCCGACGCGGACGAGGCCTGGAGTCTCATGCAGGAGCTGCCGGCCCATCAACGGGAGTTGCTGACCTTGCGGGTGGCCGTGGGGTTGAGCGCCGAGGAGACCGCACAGTCGCTCGGGATGACCGCGGGGGCGGTCCGAGTGGCCCAGCACCGGGCGTTGGCCCGGCTGCGCACGCTGTACAGGCAGAGGAACGAGGGGGAGCTGTGAACCGGCCCGACACGCTGGGGTTCGACCGTATCCGCGCCGACGACGAGCTGCTCGACCGGCTCGGTCGCCGCGGGTCGATCGCCGGTGCCGTCGACCCGGTCCGAGCCGGTGCCGCCGGGGCTCACCCGGAGCCGCGCGCGGACGGCGTCGAGGCGCTGCTCGCGTCGTGGACCGCGGCGATCGACCGCGACGCCGCGGCCGACGCCGACCTCGCCTCGATCCCGCTCGGTGTGCGGCGCACGGCGTCCGCCGCAGCGCAGGCCACCGACGGGGCCCTTGCGCCGGACGTCACCCCCGCTGCCGGTACGCGGGGCGCGACCCCCGTGCACGCCGTGCGGATCCGCGCCTCGCGGGCCGTCGCGCTCGCCGGCGCCGCCGTCTTCGTCATGTCCGGAGGCGGGGTCGCCGCCGCCGTCTCCGGTCAGGACGTCCCGCTCGTCGGCCGCCTCGTCGCGGCCGCGCGCCCGGCCCTCGTGCCCGGCGCCGACGCCACGACCGACGCCCAGTCCCAGGCCTGGGCGAGCACCGTCGACCGTCTCGTGCGCGAGCGGGTCGATGCGAAGGATTTCCGCGCCGCGGAGGAGCTGCTCGCCATCGTGCCGCCGGCCGCGGCCGCCGACCCCGGGGTCGCCGCCAAGGTCGCCGAGCTGCGAGCCGTCGTCGCCGCCGCCCAGGCCCAGGCCGCGCCCGTCACGTCGAGCCCGACGGCGCCGCCGGCCCCGTCGACGACGACCGACCCGACCCGGCCCCCGAACCTCCCGCCCGCGGCCCCCGAGCCCGGCCGCGGGTCCGCGAGCGTGCCGGCCCCGACCGCGCCGCAGACGTCCGCCCCGAACGGATCGGACTCGTCCTCGGCGACCACCGGCGGGTCGGGCACGCCGTCGCGCACGCCCGAGGAGCCGAAGAGCCCGTCGAAGCCCGCCAAGCCGTCGACCGCGCCGTCGTCGGCCCCGAGCTCGGCCGCCACGCCGAGCGCGTCCGGCAGCTCGGGCGACACGGGGTCGGGGTCGCCGACCCCGTCGGGCTCGGGGTCGACGGGCTCGGGGTCGACGGGTTCGGCGACCGGCGATTCGGGTTCGGCGACCGGTACGGCCACCGACGACGCGACCCCCAGCCGCGGGTCCGCGACGCCGGGTGCGTCGTCGGGCGGCGATGCGGCCCGGGTCGACGACGCGCGCACCCAGCGGGTGCCGGCCACCGCCGACGTCGAGGAGTAGGCGCCCACACCTGGTCCACTCCCGTCCGCCGTCGGAGGCGGGCAGGTCTGGCCGGAGGCGGGCGGACGTGGCTGCTGCTCATGGCGGCCTCGGCCGGTCTTCCCGGGACTTCACGGGTCTTCCCGGGTCTTCCCGGGTCTTCCCGGGTCTTCCCGGGGGCCGGATCGGTGGGCCTGTCGCCGACCGGCGGGCCGCGGCAGGGGGGACCGGGGCGCAGTGGGGGCCGACACCTAGAATCGGTCCATGGTGACCCCCGGTGAGCAGGCCCCCCGTGAGCACGATCCCTTCGCGCCGTTCGGGCTGACGTTCGACGACGTCCTGCTCCTGCCGGGGGAGACCGACGTCATCCCCAGCGAGGCGGACACCTCCACGCGGGTGAGCCGCAACGTCACGGTCCGGATCCCGCTCGTGTCGGCCGCGATGGACACCGTCACCGAGGCGCCCATGGCCGTCGCGATGGCCCGCCAGGGGGGGCTCGGCATCCTCCACCGCAACCTGTCGATCGCCGACCAGGCCGGCCAGGTGGACCGGGTCAAGCGCTCCGAGAACGGCATGATCACCGACCCGGTGACGACCCGCCCCGACGCGACGCTGCGCGAGGTCGACGAGGTGTGCGGCCAGTTCCGCATCTCGGGCCTGCCGGTCGTGGACGGCGACCGGCTCGTCGGCATCATCACCAACCGCGACCTGCGTTTCGAGTCCGACCCGGAACGCCGGGTGGCCGAGGTCATGACGCCGATGCCCCTCGTCACGGCGCCGGTGGGCGTGGCCAAGGACGACGCCCTCGCGCTGCTCGCCCGGCACAAGATCGAGAAGCTGCCGCTCGTCGACGACTCCGGCCGCCTCCAGGGCCTGTTCACCGTCAAGGACTTCACGAAGAGCGAGAAGTACCCGAACGCCACGAAGGACGACGCGGGGCGGCTGCGGGTGGGCGCCGCCGTGGGTTTTTGGGGCGACTCCTTCGAGCGGGCCATGGCCCTCGTCGACGCGGGCGTCGACCTCCTCGTCGTCGACACGGCCAACGGCCACGCGCGCGGGGTCACCGACATGATCCGCCGGCTCAAGGCCGACCCGGCCGCGGCCCGCGTCGACGTCGTCGGCGGGAACGTCGCGACCCGCGCCGGGGCCCAGGCGCTCGTCGACGCGGGCGCCGACGGCATCAAGGTGGGCGTCGGACCGGGGTCGATCTGCACGACCCGCGTGGTCGCGGGCGTCGGGGTGCCGCAGGTGACCGCCATCCACGAGGCGTCGCTCGCCGCCCGGCCGGCGGGCGTGCCCGTCATCGGCGACGGCGGCCTGCAGTTCTCGGGCGACATCGCCAAGGCCCTCGTGGCGGGTGCCGACACGGTCATGCTCGGCTCGTTGCTCGCCGGGTGCGAGGAGAGCCCCGGCCAGCTCGTCTTCATCAACGGCAAGCAGTTCAAGTCCTACCGGGGGATGGGGTCGCTCGGCGCGATGCAGTCGCGGGGGCGGGGCACGTCGTACAGCAAGGACCGCTACTTCCAGGGCGACGTCGGCGACGACGACAAGGTCGTCCCCGAGGGCATCGAGGGCCAGGTGCCCTACCGCGGGCCGCTCGCGGCGGTCGCCTACCAGCTCGTCGGCGGCCTGCGGCAGTCGATGTTCTACGTCGGGGGGCGCACGGTCGACGAGCTGCGCGACAACGGTCGATTCGTGCGTATCACCGCCGCCGGCCTCAAGGAGAGCCACCCGCACGACATCCAGATGACGGTCGAGGCGCCGAACTACGCCGGGCGTTGATCCGGCCGGCCGCCGATCACGGCCCGATCACGGGGTGTGACCCGCCGAGGCGACCGATATGTCGCCGGTCGGGGTGCTGTTGTATGCGCTGGGACCGAAGTGGCGTCCAGGACGGTTGTATAGTTTTCTCGTAGATGTCTGGTGCGACGTGTTGTCGGATCGGCTCATGATCTCGTGATTGCGGGGTGGTCCGCCGCCCGGCTGCGCGAGAAGCGGGTCGGTCGGCGGCCACGGGGGCATCGCCGCACGAACGGTTCGCACCGGCATCGCGTCGCCGACGAGGCGACGTCGATGCACGACACGAGACGGCGGTGGGGCGCCTCGCGCGCGCCCTCCGCCGACGAACTGCAACGGATGTGCGCAGCGGATCCCGAGCCGGCCCAAGCTCGCTCGGGTCACCACGACGCTACGCACCGACGCGCATGCATCCCGCATGCCGATGCCTGGGGAGGGGCACACATGAAGGCAGTCATTCTGGCCGGAGGACTCGGCACGCGGCTGAGTGAGGAGACCTCGCTGCGTCCGAAGCCGATGGTCGAGGTCGGGGGTCACCCGATCATGTGGCACATCATGAAGACGTACGCCGCGCACGGCGTCAACGACTTCGTCGTGTGCTGCGGATACAAGGGCGAGGTGATCAAGGACTACTTCGCGAATTACGCGATGCGCCGTTCCGACGTCACCTTCGATCTCGGGAAGAACGAGATGGAGGTGCACCGTCGCGACTCCGAGGACTGGCGGGTCACGCTCGTCGACACCGGCGCCGACTCGATGACCGGGGGCCGCCTCAAGCGGGTGCGCGAGCACGTCGGCGACGAGACGTTCTGCTTCACCTACGGCGACGGCGTCACCGACGCCGACATCTCCGCCGAGATCGCCTTCCACCGGGCCGAGGGCCTGCAGGCCACGATGATGGCCGTGCAGCCGGCGGGCCGGTTCGGCGCCCTCGTGCTCGGGGCGAACGAGACGAAGATCGAGTCCTTCCAGGAGAAGCCGCAGGGCGACGGCGCCTGGATCAACGCCGGCTACTTCGTCCTCGAGCCGAGCGTCATCGACTACATCGACGGTGACGACACCGTCTTCGAGCAGGACCCGCTGCGCAACCTCGCGCACGCCGGCCAGCTCAACGCGTACAAGCACGCAGGTTTCTGGCAGCCGATGGACACGCTGCGCGACAAGAACCTGCTGGAAACCCTGTGGAGCGAGGGCAAGGCGCCCTGGAAGGTGTGGAACTGACCATGAAGATTCTCGTCACCGGTACCGAGGGCTACCTCGGCTGTCTGCTCGCGCCGCTGCTCATCGCCGACGGCCACGAGGTCGTCGCGGTCGACACCGGCTTCTACAAGAACGGCTGGCTCTACAACGGCCTCGAGTCGACGCCGTTCACGCTCGACAAGGACATGCGCGACCTCACGGTCGAGGACTTCGAGGGCGTCGACGCCGTCGTGGCCATGGCCGAGCTGTCCAACGACCCGGTCGGCGACCTCGTCGGCCCGATCACGTTCGACATCAACCACAAGGGCTCGGTGCACGTCGCCGAGACCGCCAAGAAGGCGGGCGTGAAGCGCTTCGTCTACATGAGCTCGTGCTCGGTCTACGGCGTCGCCGAAGGCGACGTCGACGAGAGCAGCCCGGTCAACCCGCAGACGGCCTACGGCGAGTGCAAGTACCTCACCGAGCAGGACCTGTGGAAGATGAAGGACGAGAACTTCCACCCGACGGCGATGCGCAACGCGACCGCCTTCGGCGCGAGCCCGCGGCAGCGCTTCGACATCGTGCTCAACAACCTCTCGGGCCTGGCCTGGGTCGAGAAGAAGATCGCGATGACCTCCGACGGCACCCCGTGGCGCCCGATGGTCCACGCGCTCGACATCTGCAAGTCGATCCGCATGGTCCTCGACGCGCCGGTCGAGAAGGTCTCCGGCGAGGTCTTCAACGTCGGCAGCTACGACAACAACTACACCGTGCGTCAGATCGCCGAGACGGTCGCCGCGGAGTTCCCCGGCTGCGAGCTGAGCTTCGGCGAGCCCGGCCAGGACAACCGCTCCTACAAGGTGAAGTTCGACAAGATCGAGAACGTCCTCGGCTTCTCGTGCGACTGGGATCTCGCCAAGGGCGCCAAGCAGCTCCACGAGGTCTTCGAGGCGATCCAGCTCGACGCCGAGACGTTCTACGGCCGCGGGCACACGCGCCTCAAGCAGATCGAATGGCTCGTCGACACCGGCCAGGTCGACAAGCAGCTCTTCTGGAAGAAGGTGTCCGCGTGATCTTCACCGAGACCGCCGTCGACGGCTGCTGGATCATCGACCTCAAGGCGTTCGAGGACGAGCGGGGCGGCTTCGCCCGCACGTTCTGCGTCGAGGAGTTCGCGCAGCACGGCATCGAGACGAACGTCGCCCAGGCCAACATGAGCTGGAACGCGAAGAAGGGCACGATGCGCGGCATGCACCGCCAGATCGAGCCCGCGGCCGAGGGCAAGCTCGTGCGGTGCGTGCGCGGCACGATCGTCGACTGCTGCCTCGACCTGCGCGAGGACAGCCCCACGTTCGGGCAGAACGTCATGGTCGAGCTGAGCGCCGACAACCGCCGCGCGCTGTGGATCCCGCCGTACTGCGGCCACGGCTACCTGACGAAGACCGACGACACCGAGGTCATGTACCAGGTCAGCGGCATGTACACGCCCGGCGCCGAGCGCGGTCAGCGCTACGACGACCCGGCCTTCGGGCTGGAGTGGCCGGGCGAGGTCACCGTCGTGTCCGAGAAGGACCAGAACTGGCCCGACTGGGACGGGAAGAAGATCCGATGATCGTCACCGACACCCTGCTGGCCGCCCGGCAGGCCGACGGCACGCCGATCCAGGTCGGCATCGCCGGCCCCGGGTTCATGGCCAAGGGCCTCATCAACCACATCACGAACACCGTCGCCGGTCAGAACGTCGCCGTCGTGTACGCCCGGACCGCCGCCAAGGGTGTCGCGGCCCTCGAGAACGCCGGCATCGCCTCGGCCGACATCGAGGTCGTCGACACCGCCGCCGACGTGGACCGCGTCGTCGCGCAGGGCCGCCACGCCGTCACGGCCGACCACGCCGCGATGACCGGCGCGAGCAGCGTCGACGTCGTCGTCGACTGCACCGGCTCGGTCGAGTTCGGGGCCCGCCTCGCGCTCGACACTCTCGCGGGCGCCAAGCACCTCGTGCTCATGAACGCCGAGGTCGACGCGACGATCGGCCCGATCCTCAACAGCAGGTTCGAGGACGCCGGCCTCGTCTACACCGGCTGCGACGGCGACCAGCCGGGCGTGCAGATGAACCTCATCCGGTTCGTCCGCGGCCTCGGCCTCACGCCGCTCGTCGCGGGCAACGTCAAGGGTCTGCAGGACCCCTACCGCAACCCGACGACGCAGGAGGGGTTCGCCAAGCAGTGGGGGCAGGACCCGCACATGGTGACGAGCTTCGCCGACGGCACGAAGGTGTCCGTCGAGCAGGCCCTCGTCGCCAACGCGGCCGGCCTGTCCGTGCACCGGCGCGGCTGCCTGCAGCGCGACCACCGCGGGCACGTCGACGAGCTGACCGGCATGTACGACATCGATGAGCTCAAGGAGCTCGGCGGCGCGGTCGACTACGTCGTCGGCTCCAAGCCGGGCCCCGGCGTCTACGTCCTCGCGACGCACGACGACCCAAAGCAGCGTCACTACCTCAACCTCTACAAGCTGGGGGAGGGGCCGCTGTACAGCTTCTACACGCCCTACCACCTGTGCCACTTCGAGGTGCCGAACACGATCGCCCGCGCCGTCCTGCTCGGCGACGCGACGATCAAGCCGCTGAGGCAGGCGCCGAAGGTCGAGGTCATCACGGTCGCGAAGACGGACCTCAAGGCCGGTGAGACGCTCGACGCCCTCGGCGGGTACACGTACTACGGCGAGTGCGAGAAGGCGCCGATCGCGGCGGCCGAGCGTCTGCTGCCCGTCGGCCTGGCCGAGGGGTGCGTGCTGACGCGTGACGTCGCCAAGGACGAGGCCATCTCGTACGCCGACGTCACGGTGCCCTCGGGGCGGCTCGCCGACGAGCTGCGCGCCGAGCAGGACGCCGCGTTCCCGCAGCCCGCGGTCGAGGGGGCCCGATGACCGAGCCCATCGACCCCGTCGTGATGAACGCCGATGAGGCGCGCCGCGTGCCCGACCGGCAGGAAAGCCCGGTCGAGCACACGCAGGACGTCGCCGACACAGCCGACACGGCCGAGCCGGCCGCCGTGGCCGACCCGGCGCAGAAGGTCTACGACTTCGCCGTCATCGGCGGCGGTATCGTCGGCCTCGCGACGGCCATGTCGCTCCTGCGGGAGCGGCCCGGCGCCAGCCTCGTCGTCGTCGAGAAGGAGGACGGCGTCGCGCGGCACCAGACGGGCCACAACAGCGGCGTCATCCACGCGGGCATCTACTACAAGCCCGGCTCGCACAAGGCCAAGCTGTGCAAGGAGGGGGCCGTCCGCACGCGCGAGTTCTGCGACGAGCACGGCATCCCCTACCGCAACACCGGCAAGCTCATCGTCGCGACCGACGACGTCGAGCTGGAGCGGATGAACGCCCTGCACGAGCGGGCCCTGGTCAACGAGCTCGACGTCGAGAAGATCGACGGCGCCGAGCTGCGTCGGCGCGAGCCGAACATCACGGGCGTCGGTGCGATCTGGCTGACGAGCACCGGGATCGTCGACTACACGCAGGTGTGTCGGAAGATGGCCGAGGTCATCGAGCACGCCGGCGGGACGATCCGGCTGTCGACCAAGGTCACCGACATCACGGAGTCGCTCTCAGAGGTGCGGATCGACGTCGAGTCGGCCGGCGGTTCCGGGCGGCACGCGGCCCCCACGGCCGCGCCGGAGGGGTCCTCGGACGCCTCGGGCCGCGAGCGCATGTACGCCCGGAAGCTCGTCGTCTGCGGCGGCATCCAGGCCGACCGGCTCGCGACCCTGGCGGGTCTCGACGTCGACTTCCAGATGGTGCCGTTCCGCGGGGAGTACTACCGGCTCCCGCCGAGCCGGAACGACGTCGTCTCGACGCTCATCTACCCCGTGCCCGACCCGGAGCTGCCCTTCCTCGGCGTGCACCTGACGCTGATGATGGACGGCGGGGTCACCGTCGGCCCGAACGCCGTCATGGGGTTCGCCCGCGAGGGGTACCCCAAGTGGTCGACGAACGCCCGGGACATCAAGGACTTCGTCACCTTCCCGGGGTTCTGGAAGATCGCGAAGGCGCAGCTCAAGACGGGTGCGGTCGAGCAGTGGAACTCGGTGTACAAGCCGGGTTACCTCGACCTCGTCCGCAAGTACTGCCCGCTGCTGACGACGAAGGACCTCACGCCGGAGGAGGCGGGGATCCGCGCCCAGGCCGTCCGCAAGGACGGGACGATGGTCGAGGACTTCCTCTTCTACTCCACGGACCGCATGCTGCACGTGTGCAACGCGCCCTCCCCGGCCGCCACGAGTGCCATGCCGATCGGCGATCTCATCGCCGACAAGGTGCTGACCGGCGCCTGACGGGCCCGCCCGCCCGTCGGACGCCCGACGCCCTCGAACGCCCCGCCGATCCGACCGGACCGGCGGGGCGTTCGGCGTGCCGGGCTCGAGCGGTGACACGTCCCGGGCAGGCGTCTGCGCAGGAGCTGATGATCGGGAGCGGGAACCCGACGAGGCCGAGCCGCCGGGGCGGGGGTTTTCGCGACAACTGCACTGCCAATGGCCCCTAGCGGAAAGGCGCACTCCGCTGACCTGCGGCGATGTGAACGCCGGTGCGAACGGCAGTGCAGTTGGCGTGAAAACTCCGGCTGCTGCAGCGCTGGACGGCTTGCCCGCGACCCCGTGACTATGGTTAGGCTCGCCTACATCGGTCGCCCTCGGGGGCCGAGGACCTGCTTCCCGCCTGCCCTGGAGTCCCCATGCGCCTGGATCGTGCTGCCCTGTCCCTGCTCACCGTCGGGGCTCTGGCCGCGGCCGCCGGCTGCGGCGCTCCGTCGGCCACGTCGCCCGCCGGGCAGGCGAGCGGGGGCACCCAGGCGTCCGGGGCGAAGGTCAGCGTCAAGGCCAACAACGGCACCGTCGAGGTGCCGGCGAACCCCAAGCGCGTCGTCGCCCTCGACAACACGTCGTTCCAGACGCTGCAGGCCATGGGCGTCACGCCCGTCGCCGTGCCCAAGCAGCTGCTGCCGGCCCAGGCGCAGGCGTGGAAGAAGGACGCGGACATCCTCGACGTCGGCACGCACCGCGAGCCCAAGATCGAGGTCGTCGACCAGGCGCAGCCCGACCTCATCGTCGGCGGCAAGCGGTTCGTCAAGTACACCGACCAACTCGCCAAGGTGGCGCCCGTCGTCGACCTCGCGCCGAGCGTCGAGAAGGAGGGCTACCTCACCGCCCTCAAGGCGCAGACGACCGAGCTGGGCAGGATCTTCGGCAAGACCGACGTCGCGACGAAGCTCAACGCCGACCTCGACGCCGCGGCCGCGGAGGCCAAGAAGGCGGGCGGGACCAAGTCGGTCTTCCTCGCCAACCACAACGGCGGCAAGATCGACAACGGCGCCGGGCGCATCGCCCCGCTGCTCCAGCCGCTCGACATGACCGACGTGTTCGGCAAGGCCCAGGGCGGGTCCGAGGCGGTCCACCAGGATTCCGGCCTCGCCCCCGAGACGGTCGCGCAGGCGAACCCCGACGTCATGGTCGTCATGGACCGCGACGCGGCCACCTCGACGGGCACCGCGAGCGCGCCCGCCTCCGCGACGATCGCCGCCCAGAAGGCCTGGGCGAACACGACCTTCATGAAGAACAAGGCGATCGTGTACCTCGACCCGACCTTCTACACGACCGAGGGCATCCAGGCCTACACCGACGCCTACCGGGCCCTCGCGAAGACCGTCGGCCAGGCCGCGTGAGCTCCGCCGCCACGCGCCGGCCGACGCCGGGCGGCGAGGAGCCGTCCGGGCCGGCGGGGTCTTCGGGGGAGACCCCGCCGGCGGCCGCGCCGGCCCCGACCGCCGCCGTGGCCACCGCCCGCCGGCCCGTCGGGGCCGGCCGGCGAGCGGCGAACGGAGGCGAGCTCGCGAGCCGCAGTGAGCGCGACAGAAGAACTCGCCGCGTCGTCGGCGGCGTCCTGATCGTGGGCGTCCTCGCGCTCGTCGTCGCCTCGCTGCTCGTCGGCGGGTACGACATCACGCTCGCCAACCTCTTCACCGACCCGGGCGCGTGGTTCATGTTCACCATCTCGCGCATCCCGCGGACGCTCGCGCTCGTGCTCGCCGCGACGGCGATGAGCGTCTCGGGCGTCATCATGCAGATGATCACGCAGAACAAGTTCGTCGAGCCGACGACGGCCGGCACGAGCCAGTGGGCCGGGCTCGGCATCCTGCTCATGCTCATCGCGTTCCCGGCGGCGCCGCCGATGCTGCGGATGGTCGCCGCCGCGAGCGCCGCCTTTCTCGGCACGATGGTCTTCCTCGCCGCGCTGCGGCGGATCGCCGTGACGACCTCCATCGTCGTGCCGCTCGTCGGGATCATGCTCGGCGCGGTCGTCGGGTCGGTGACGACGTTCCTCGCCGGGCAGTTCGACCTGCTCCAGGCGATGTCGGCGTGGCGCAGCGGCGGCTTCTCGAGCATCGTCGAGGGCTTCTACGAGCCGCTGTGGGCCGTGCTCGTCGTCACCGTGCTCACGTGGATCGCGGCCGACCGGTTCACCGTCGCGGGCCTGGGCCGCGACGTCGCGACCAACGTCGGGCTCGACTACGACCGCACCGTCGTCCTCGGCACCGCGCTCGTCGCGCTGTCGACGGGGATCACCGCGGTCGTCGTCGGGTTCATCCCGTTCCTCGGCCTGATCGTGCCGAACCTCGTCTCGATGATCCTCGGCGACGACATCCGGGCCAACCTGCCGTGGGTCGCGCTCACCGGGGCCGCGTTCCTGCTCGCGTGCGACCTCGTCGGGCGCACGATCGTCGCGCCGATGGAGATCCCCGCCTCGGTCGTGCTCGGGGTCGTCGGGGCCACCGTCTTCATCGGTCTCGTCCTGCGGCAGCGGCGGGTGATGAGCGCGTGAGCGCGACGCTCGCTCCCGCGCGCACCGCCGCTCCGGCGGACGCCACCCGGCCGCGACTCGCGCCGGGCGCCCGCGTGGCGATCGCGTTCGGGCTGGCCCTGCTCGCGCTCGCCGCCTACCTCACGCTGTTCACCCGCGGCTCGTTCCTCTTCGCCGTGGAGCTGCGCGCGCCCACGGCGGCGGCGATGGTCGTCGCCGCGTTCACGCAGGCGGTCGCGACCGTCCTGTTCCACACGGTCACGGACAACCGCATCCTCACGCCGTCGATCATGGGCTTCGACTCGATGTTCGTGCTCATGCAGACGCTGCTCGTGTGGTTCTTCGGCGGCATGATCCTCACGCAGCTCGCCGGCGTCCCGATGCGCCTCGCGCAGACCGCGGCGATGGTGCTCGCCGCGACCGGCCTCTACCGGTGGCTCTTCTCGGGCCGCTTCGGCAACCTCTTCGTGCTCCTGCTCGTCGGCGTCGTCCTCGGGATGGCCTTCGACAGCCTCTCGACGTTCCTCGAGCGGCTCCTGCGCCCCACCGACTACGACCTGCTCTCGGTCGAGCTGTTCGGGCGGATGACCGACGTCGACCCCGCGTTCCTGCCCCTGGCGTTCGGGGTGTGCCTGCTCGCCGGGGTGGTCGTGTGGTGGCGCCGGCACGTCCTCGACGCCCTGCTCCTCGGGCGCGAGACCTCGATCTGCGTCGGCGTGGACCACCGGCGCGAGCTGACGGGCGTGCTCGTGCTCGTCGCGCTCCTCGTGAGCTTCTCGACGGCGCTCGTCGGCCCGATGACGTTCTTCGGGTTCCTTGTCGCGACCCTCGCCTACCAGCTCACGGGCACGTACCGGCACGCGTACGTCATCCCCATGGCGTTCGCGATCGGGGTCGTCTTCCTCGCGGGCGGGCAGTTCGTCCTGCAGCACGTCTTCTACGCCGCCGGCTTCCTCACCGTCGTCATCGAGTTCGTCGGCGGCCTGTTGTTCCTCGCCCTCCTGCTGAAACGGCGGTCGCTGTGATCGAGTTCGAGAACGTCTCCAAGACCTACGGCACGACGTGCGTGCTCGGGCCCGTGACGGGCTCGATCCCCTCCGGGGGGATCACGTCGCTCGTCGGCCCGAACGGGGCCGGCAAGTCGACGCTCCTGACGATCATGGGCCGCCTGCTCGAGCCGACGACCGGCCGGGTGTGCATCGGCGGCCTCGACGTCGCGACGACCCGCGGCGCCGAGTTGGCCCGGACGGTCTCGATCCTGCGGCAGGAGAACCACGTCACGGCCCGCCTGCGGGTGCGCGAGCTCGTCGCCTTCGGCCGGTTCCCGCACTCCCGGGGACGGCTGGGGCCCGCCGACCGTGAGCACATCGACGCGGCCCTGTCGTTCCTCGAGCTCGAGCCGCTCGCCGACCGGTTCCTCGACCAGCTCTCGGGCGGGCAGCGGCAGCGCGCGTTCGTCGCGATGGTGCTCGCCCAGGACACGTCCCACGTGCTCCTCGACGAGCCGCTCAACAACCTCGACATGTTCCACGCCGTGCAGATGATGAAGCGGATCCGCCGCGCCGCCGACGAGCTCGGCAAGACCTTCGTCATGGTCGTCCACGACCTCAACTTCGCCGCCGCGTACAGCGACCGCATCGTCGCCCTCCGCGACGGCCAGGTCGTCGCGCACGACACCGTGGGCGCGACCATCACCGACGCGACCCTGACCGACGTGTTCGGCACCCCCGTGCGGGTGCGCGAGATCGACGGCGAGCTCACCGCGCTCTACGTGCGCGGCTGAGCGCTCGGGGGGCGGCCGTCGCGACGCGGCCGACCGAGCGGGCGCCTCCTCAGGGGCGGCGGGCGAGGACGTAGAGGCGGTCGGTCTCGACCTCGACGTCGGCCAGCGGGCCGCGCACGTAGCGCTCCTCGACCCGCAGCCCGGCGGCCTCGACCGCGGCGAGCACACGAGCCGGGTCGTGGAGCGCGACGTCGAGGTCGACCTCGTGGCCCCACCAGTCGTCGTGGTGGCGCACCTCGCCGCCGACGTGCGTCGCGAGGGCGAGCACGCCGCCGGGGCGCAGGGTCCGCGCGAGACCGGCGATCGCCTCCGGCAGCTCGGACGGCGCGAAGTGCACGAGGGAGTACCAGGCGACGATCGCGGCCCACCCGTCGGCGGTCGCCGGGCGCAGGATGCGCCGCAGGTCGCCGACCTCGAACGACGCCTGCGGATGGGCGGCGGTCGCGAGCTCGACCATCCGCGGGGAGAGGTCGAGGCCGTGGGCCTGCGCACCGGCCGCGGCGAGCGCGGCGGTGACGTGCCCGGGCCCGCATCCGACGTCGAGCACCGGCCCGCCGGCGGCGGACTCGCCGACCCGCGCCAGGAGCCACCGGTCGAACGGCTTGTGCGTCAGCTCGTCGGAGACCCGCCCGGCGTACTCGGCGGCGACCTCGTCGTAGGCGGCGCGCACCCGCGCGTCGCGGGCCTCGCCCCCGTCGCGCAGCACGACCTCGAGGTCGACGGCGACCGCGGCGTGCGAGGCCGTGCCCGGCGACGCGGCCGCGGACTCGACCGGCCCGAGCAGGTGCGCCCACCGCGGGTCGTGCTGTCCGGCGCGGCGTTCGAGTCGAGCGACGAGCGGCTCGGCCCGGCGCGACATCCGCGCGAGGCACGCCTCGACGTCCGCCCGGTCGGCGAACGGGTGCAGCCGCTCGGTGCGCGTCTTCAGCTCGCCCGCCGACTGCGGCCCGCGCAGGAGCAGCACCGTGACCAGGGCGCGTTCGTCGGCCTCGAGCCCGAGCACCTCGGTGAGCAGCTCGTGATGCTTGAGGGTGCGGGATCCCTTGCCGGCCCAGATGACCCGGACGAGCCCACGTCCCTTGAGGTCGCGGACCCGCTGCTCGAGCGTCGCGTCGTCGTAGTCGCTGACCGGCTCGCGGCTGCTCGACTGGTTGCACGCGCCGCGCAGCGCGTTGAGCGTCAGCGGGTAGCTGCCCGGCACGGTGATCTGCTTCTCGAGCAGGCTGCCGAGGATGCGCTGGTCGAGGGCGTCGAGGGTGGGCAGGTCGGTCATGCTCGTCATGGTGGTCCTCCTGACCAGGCCTGTGCCTCGGCGACCCGCCGGACGTGCTGCCGCAGCGCGAAGCGATCGGACTCGATGATCTCGTGGATGTTCAGGCGGCCGCGAGCGTCCACGGAGAGGGCGCAGGAGGAACGCGTACCCCGATGCTCTCAGGCCTCGGGGACGTGCTCGGCCGGTCACGCCGGACCTCCGGCACGGGCGGCGGGGCGCGCGTCGCGGCCGGTGCATCGCATAGCCTGGCGGGCGTGACTGAGATCGAGATCGGCCGGGGCAAACGGGGTCGCCGCGCGTACTCCTTCGACGACATCGCGGTGGTGCCGAGTCGGCGCACGCGCGACCCGGAGGAGGTCTCGACGAGCTGGCAGATCGACGCCTACCACTTCGACATCCCGTTCATCGCCGCGCCGATGGACTCGGTCGTGTCGCCGGCGACGGCGGTCGAGTTCGGCAAGCTCGGCGGACTCGGGGTGCTCGACCTCGAGGGGCTCTGGACCCGGTACGCCGAACCGGAGCCGCTGCTGGCCGAGATCGCCGCGCTCGACCCGGCCTCGGCGACGCGCCGCATGCAGCAGATCTACGCCGAGCCCATCAAGCCCGAGCTCATCTCGGAGCGGCTGACGCAGATCCGCCGCGCGGGCGTCACGGTCGCGGGCGCGCTCTCGCCCCAGCGCACGCGGGAGCACTGGAAGACCGTCGTCGACGCCGGCGTCGACCTGTTCGTCATCAGGGGCACGACCGTGTCGGCCGAGCACGTGAGCAGCCACGCCGAGCCCCTCAACCTCAAGCGCTTCATCTACGAGCTCGACGTGCCCGTCGTCGTCGGCGGCGCCGCCTCCTACACGGCCGCCCTGCACCTCATGCGGACGGGCGCGGCCGGCGTGCTCGTCGGGTTCGGTGGGGGAGCCGCCCACACGACGCGGCAGTCGCTCGGCATCCACGCGCCCATGGCGACGGCCATCGCCGACGTCGCGGCCGCCCGCCGCGACTACCTCGACGAGTCCGGCGGCCGGTACGTCCACGTCATCGCCGACGGCGGCGTCGGCCGCTCCGGGGACGTCGTCAAGGCCATCGCGTGCGGGTCCGACGCGGTCATGGTCGGCGCGGCCTTCGCCCGCGCGCACGAGGCGCCGGGCCGCGGTTTCCACTGGGGCCCCGAGGCGCACCACGGCGAGCTGCCGCGCGGCGAGCGGGTCGGGGTCGGCTCCCTCGCCCCGCTGGCCGAGATCCTGCACGGCCCCGGCCGCGGCGCGGACGGCACGACGAACCTCGTGGGCGCCCTCAAGCGTTCGATGGCGACGACCGGCTACTCCGACCTCAAGGAGTTCCAGCGCGTCGAGGTCGTCGTCTCGCCGTACGTGAGCAGCTGAGCCCGGGCCGGGTCCGCCGAGGTCCGCCCAGGTCCCCGGCCTCGCCCGGAGCCCGGCCTATCCTGGAGGGCATGACCTCGACCAGCCCGACGCGAGGACGCGCCGCCGGCGATTCTGCCGGCCACGCCCTATCAGCCGGCGTCGGGTCGGCCGGTAACGGCGCCCTCGACGCCGCGTGGGTCGAGCACGTGGCGCAGGCCGTCGTCGCCTCTCCTCGCGGCGAGACGGCGGTGACGTACGCGCCGGCGACCGGGCGCGAGCTCGCGCGGCTCCCGCGCAGCACCGCCGAGGACGTCGCCGTCGCCTACGACGGGGCGCGCGACGTGCAACGCTCGTGGGCGCAGCTCCCGGTCTCCTCCCGCGCCGCGATCCTCCTGCGCTTCCACGACCTCGTCCTCGATCACCTCGAGGACCTGCTCGACCTCGTGCAGCTCGAGACGGGCAAGACGCGCCTGAACGCGCTCGAGGAGGTCGTGCACGTCGCCTCGGTCGCCCGCTACTACGCGCGCACGTCGGAGCGGACGCTGCGGTCGCGTCGCCTCGTCGGGTTCGTCCCCGGGCTGACCCAGGTCACACAGGTCAACCACCCCAAGGGCGTCGTCGGGATCGTCTCCCCGTGGAACTACCCGCTGTCGATGGGCATCACCGACGCCCTGCCCGCTCTCGTCGCCGGCAACGCCGTGGTCCTGCGGCCCGACCCGCAGACCCCGCTTACGGCCCTCGCCGCCGTCGACCTCCTGCATCGTGCCGGTCTGCCGCCGCGGGTCCTCCAGGTCGTGCTCGGCGACGGCCCCGACGTCGGCGCGGCCGTGCTCGACGCCGCCGATCACGTCTGCTTCACCGGGTCCACGGCCACCGGACGGACCGTCGCGGTGCGGGCCGCCGAGCGGCTCGTCGGGGCGAGCCTCGAGCTGGGCGGCAAGAACCCGATGTACGTGGCCGCCGACGCCGACGTGCCGCGCGCCGTCGAGGGCGCCCTGCGGGCGTGCTTCTCCTCGGCCGGCCAGTTGTGCGTGTCCGTCGAGCGGCTCCTGCTGCACGAGACGATCGCCGACGAGTTCCTGGCGGCGTTCGTGCCCGCGGTCGAGGGCCTGCGCCTGGGGGCGGGCCTGCACTGGGACGCCGACATGGGCTCGCTCGTGTCGAAGGCGCAGCTCGATCGCGTCTCCGCCTACGTGGACGACGCCGTGGCCGCGGGGGCGCGCGTGCTCACCGGCGGCACCGCCCGCCCCGACGTCGGGCCCTGGTTCTACGCCCCGACCGTCCTCAGCGACGTCGGCCCGTCGGCCCGGCTGCACCGCGAGGAGGTCTTCGGGCCCGTCGTCGCCGTCTCCCGGGTGCGCAGCGACGCCGAGGCGATCGCCGCGGCCAACGACACGGACTTCGGCCTGCACGCCTCGGTGTGGACCCGGGACCACGCCCGCGGGGTCGCCATCGCCTCCCTGCTGCGCGCCGGCTCGGTCGACGTCGACGAGGGGTACGCGGCCTCGTTCGCGAGCGCCGCCGCGCCCATGGGCGGGATGAAGGCGTCCGGGCTGGGCCGGCGCCAGGGTGTCGAGGGGCTGCTGAGGTTCACCGAGCCGCAGACCATCGCCGTGCAGCGCCTCGCCGGGCTGGGGGTGCCGGACGGCGTCGCCCCGCAGACCTTCGCCCGCGTCGCCACCGGTGCCCTGCGCGTCATGGGCCGCCTCGGGAGGGCTTGAGGTCGGTACCCACAGGGGCTCCGCCCGGCGCCGGTTCCGGGGGCCCCGGACGCCAGGACGGCCCAGGGGGCGCCCAGCCCCATGACCTAGCCTGGCGGCATGTGGCGGACGGCTCTTCGACCCCGGTGGCTGGGGCTGCTCGGGCTCGCGATCGTCATCGTCGTCGCCTTCGTCGAACTCGGCCTCTGGCAGCTCAACGCGGCGCGGGACGCCGGGCGCGCCGAACAGGTGGCCCGCATCCGGGCCATGCCGACCGCCGACATCGCGGCGATCGTCGGACCGCACGCCGTCATGGCAGGTGACGCCGTCGGGCGGTCCGTGTCCGCGAGAGGCCGCTACGACGCCGACCAGCAGGTGCTCGTCGCGCACCGCCGCCAGGGCGACCGCCAGGGCTTCTGGGTGGTCACGCCGCTCGTCGTCGAGGGGACCGGCGCCCGCCTGCCCGTCCTGCGGGGTTTCGTCGGCGACGCCGCGTCCGCCGCGGCGCCGCCGGCCGGCCGGGTGGGTGTGACCGGCACGCTGTCCCCGCCCGAGTCGGCGCCCAACGAACCCGTCGCGCTGCCGCCCGGGCAGATCCAGTCCGTGGACCTCGCGAACCTCGTCAACGAGTGGGACGCCTCCGTCTACAACGCGCTCGTCTTCGCCGGGGCCGAGACCGCCGACGGGGCGGCCGTCCCCACCGGCGGCGGACTCACCCGCGTGCCGCCGCCCGACCTCGCCGAGACCGAGCTGTCGTGGCGCAACCTCGCCTACGCGGCGCAGTGGTGGGTCTTCGCCGCGTTCGTCCTCTACATGTGGTCGCGGATGGTCGCCGACGACCACCACCGCACCCTGCTCGCCGCCGCGCAGGACCGCGAGGGCGCACCGGCCGCGGACGGCGGCGACGACGCCCCGAGCGCAGCCTCGACCACCCCGGCCTCGGCCGCCAGGACCACTTCGGCCCCGGCCGCCTCGACCACCCCGGCCCCGGCCGCCACGACCACTGCGGTACCGACCGCCAGGACCACTGCGGCCCCGGCCGCCACGACGACACCCGACCCGACGACCACCAGGACCGACACATGACGACCCCCGCGCTCGACCGCGACAAGCTCCGCTCCTCCCTCACCTTCTTCCGGGTCATGGCGTTCATCGTCGGCATCGGCCTGCTCGTGCTCGTCGTCGAGATGGTGCTCGGCTACGGCTTCGGGATGAAGGGCACGGACAATCCGCTGCACTGGTGGCCGCAGCCGCACGGGTTCCTCTACATCGTCTACCTCGCCGCCGTGGCCAACCTCGGGTTCACGGCCCGGTGGTCGCTGCCGAAGATGGTCGGCGTCATGCTCGCCGGGTGTGTCCCGTTCCTGTCGTTCTGGGTGGAGCACCGCGTGAGCCGGGGCCTGCTCCCGCAGGTGGCCGGGGGCCGGGACGCACAGGTCCAGGATTCGACGCGCCGGTAGACTCCTGGCCGTGACCGACCCGAGCGCGCCCCAGCCCGACCCGCACGACTCGCCCGTCCTCGTCGTCGACTATGGCGCCCAGTACGCGCAGCTCATCGCCCGGCGGGTCCGCGAGGCCGGGGTGTTCAGCGAGGTCGTCCCGCACACGAGCAGCGTCGCCGACCTCCTGGCCCGCGAGCCGGGCGCGATCATCCTCTCCGGCGGGCCCTCGTCGGTGTACGCCGAGGGCGCGCCCCCGCTCGACCCCGAGATCCTCGCGGCCGGCGTCCCTGTGTTCGGCATGTGCTACGGCTTCCAGGCCATGGTGCAGGCGCTCGGCGGCACCGTCTCGCGCACGGGTCTGGGCGAGTACGGGGCGACGAAGGCGTCGGTCTCCGACCGCGAGTCCACGCTGTTCAACGGCCAGCCCGACGCCCAGTCGGTGTGGATGTCGCACGGCGACAGCGTGACCGAGGCACCCGACGGCATGCGGGTCACCGCGTCGACGCCCGGGGCGCCGGTCGCGGCGTTCGAGGACGACGACCGTCGCCTCTACGGCGTGCAGTGGCACCCCGAGGTCATGCACTCGACGTTCGGCCAGCGGGTCCTCGAGAACTTCCTGCGGCGTGGCGCTCGCCTGGAGGCGACGTGGAACCCCGAGAGCATCGTCGCCGAGCAGGTCGAGCGGATCCGCGCCGCCGTGGGTGACGCCCGCGTCGTCTGCGGGCTGTCGGGCGGCGTCGACTCCTCGGTGGCCGCGGCCCTCGTCCAGAAGGCCGTGGGGGACCAGCTGACCTGCGTGTTCATCGACCACGGGCTGCTGCGCGAGGGTGAGGCCGAGCAGGTCGAGCAGGACTTCGTCGCCGCCACGGGCGTCGACCTCGTCGTCGTCGACGCGGCCGAGCAGTTCCTGTCCGCGCTCGCCGGGGTCACCGACCCGGAGCAGAAGCGCAACATCATCGGGCGCGAGTTCATCCGCTGCTTCGAGCAGGCCGCCCGCGACATCGTCGGCTCGGCCGACGCCGACGGGCACCCGGTCGAGTTCCTCGTGCAGGGGACCCTCTACCCCGACGTCGTCGAGTCCGGCGGCGGGACCGGCGCCGCGAACATCAAGAGCCACCACAACGTGGGCGGGCTGCCCGACGACCTGCAGTTCACGCTCATCGAGCCGCTGCGCGACCTGTTCAAGGACGAGGTGCGCCAGGTCGGGCTCGAGCTGGGGGTGCCCGAGGGCATCGTGTGGCGCCAACCGTTCCCCGGCCCGGGATTGGGCATCCGGATCATCGGCGAGGTGACCGCGTCGCGGCTCGAGACGCTGCGCCGGGCCGACGCCATCGCACGCGCCGAGCTGACCGAGGCCGGCCTCGACCGCGACATCTGGCAGTGCCCGGTCGTCCTCCTCGCCGACGTGCGGTCGGTCGGCGTGCAGGGCGACGGCCGCTCGTACGGTCACCCCGTCGTCCTGCGGCCCGTGAGCAGCGAGGACGCGATGACGGCCGACTGGTCCCGCGTGCCCTACGACGTGCTCGGCCAGATCTCGACCCGCATCACCAACGAGGTGGCCGAGGTGAACCGGGTGGTGCTGGACGTGACGTCCAAGCCGCCCGGCACGATCGAGTGGGAGTGACCCGCGGGTTCGGCAGGTGACGTGCCCGCCGTGGTGGGGTGTGAGCGGGTCGCTCCTGCGACAGTGGGTTCGAGTGGGAGTGACCCGCGGGTACGGCAGGTGACGTGCCCGCCGTGGTGGGGTGTGAGCGGGTCGCTCCTGCGACAGTGGGTTCGAGTGGGAGTGACCCGCGGGTACGGCAGGTGACGTCGCTCGCCGAGGTGAGGTGTGAGCGGGTCGCTCCTGCGACAGTGGGTTCGAGTGGGAGTGACCCGCGGGTACGGCAGGTGACGTGCCGGTCGAGGTGGGTTGTGAGCGGGTCGCTCCTGCGACCAGGAGTTGGAGTGGGAGTGACATGAGTGACGTCGAGGGCAACCTGAACCACGAGATGGCGTCGTCGCGGGCGGGTGCGGGGCGCTTGCTCACGCCCGACGAGGCAGGGGCCGGCGCCGAGGCAGAGGGCACCACCCAGCTCCCGCCGTTCGGGGTCGACGAGCTGGCGGCGCGGGCGCGCGGCTACTACACCGCCGTCGACTCGGGTGACGTCGACGCGGTGCTCGCGTGCTTCTCCGAGGACGCGGTGTACCGCCGCCCGGGGTACGAGCCGATCGTCGGGTCGGCGGGCCTGCGCGAGTTCTACGGCGGCGTACGGGTCATCAGCTCCGGCGCTCACGAGCTGGACGAGGTGGTCGTGCAGGGCATGTCGGCGGCGACGCGCGGCGTGTTCACGGGCCGGCTGCGCGACGGGTCGGACACCCGCGTGGGGTTCGCCGATTTCTTCGGCTTCGACGACGCGGGGCGCATCCGCACCCGCTCGACGTTCTTCGACGCGCCCGCCGTCTGAGGATCGGTCGCCGGCTCCACCCGCGCGGGAGGGCCGTGCGCACACGCTCGAGCGCGGTCGGCTCACGTCCTCGCGCGCTGGGTGACGACGATGCACGACAGGACGACGATCGCGGTGAGCGGCACCTCCGGCGGGAGGTGTTCGCCCATGAGCAGGACGGCCCACGTGAGGGTGAGCAGCGGTTGGGCGAGCTGGAGCTGGCTGGCGCGCCCGACGCCGATGAGGCCCATGCCCCGGTACCAGACGACGAAGCCGAGGAACTGGGAGACGCACCCGATGTAGAGCATCCCGCCGACCGCGGTGGGGGTCGGGTGGACGGGCTCGACGCCGAGGGCCCACGTGCTCAGCGCGAGGTTGGCGGGGGCGGCGAGCAGGACGCCCCAGGCGATGACGCGCCACCCGGGCATGTGGGCGGACAGGCCCCCGCCCTCGGCGTAGCCCGCCGCGCAGAGCAGGAGCGCGCCGAAGAGGAAGAGGTCGGCGGCGGTGGGCACGCCGTGGTTCTGCGACAGCGTGAATCCGAGCACGGTGGAGGCGCCGAGCCCGGCCGCGCCCCAGAAGAGCGGCGAGTGGCGGCGGCCGGTCCGCCACGCGGAGATGCCGGCGGTGGCCATGGGCAGGGCGCCGATGACGACCGCCGAGTGCGCCGTGGTGGACGTCTGCAGCGCGAGGGTGGTCAGGAGCGGGAAGCCGATCGCGCAGCCCACGGCGACGACGGCGAGCGCCGGCCAGTCGTCCCGCCGGGGCAGCGGACCCCGCCTGAGCAGGAGAGCCGCGGCGGCGAGGAGGGCGGCGAGCACGCCTCGGACGCCGGTCGCGCTCCAGGGGCCGAACCCGTCCAGCGCCCAGACCGTTGCGGGGAAGCTGAAGGAGAAGGCGAGGACCCCCGAGGCGGCGAGGGCGCTACCCCGCGCCGCCGATGGTGCCACCCGCGAGGCGACGATATCGCTACTATTTGCCGTCATGAAAGACAGTAGCAGTTCGGCCGACGTCATCGCCGGTCGTCTGGCCGCCGAGGTCGGGCCCTTGGCGCCGGGGACCCGACTGCCCTCCCAACGGGAGCTCGTCCGTCGCTTCGGTGCGAGTGCGACGACGATCGCGCAGGCGCTCAACCGCCTCGCGCTCGCGGGACTCCTCGAGACCCGCCCCGGGGCCGGGACGTTCCGGGCCGCGCGGACGCGCCCGCGCACCGGCGGCGACACCGCCTGGCAGGAGGCCGCGCTCGAGCTGACCGAGGGGCTCGCCGAGCGGCCGACGCTCGCCCGGCGGTTCGCCGGCTCGGCGCTCGCCGACACCCTGACGGCGACCGCCCCCGACACGATCGACCTCAACGGCGGCTACCTGCACCCCACCCTCCAACCGGCCGGTCTCCTCGCGAGCGCGCTCACCCGGGTCTCGCGGCGGCCCGAGGCGTGGGAGCGACCGCCCGCCGCGGGCGTTCCCGCCCTGCGGGACTGGTTCGCCCAGGACATCGGCGGCGGCCTCGACCGGCACGACGTGCTCGTCGCGCCCGGAGGGCAGAGCGCGCTGGCCACCGCGCTGCGCGCCCTCACCGGCCCGGGCGACGCGGTGGTCGTCGAGGCCCCGACCTACCCCGGCACCATCGCCGCCGCCGCGGCGGCGAGCCTGCGCGCGGTCCCGACCCCGCTGGACGCCCGCGGGATCATCCCCGATCACCTCGACGAGGCGCTCACCCGCTCGCGCGCCCGGGTCGTCGTCGTCCAGCCGCTGCACCAGAATCCGACCGGGACGGCCATGGACGCCGAGCGCCGGCGCGAGGTGCGCGACGTCGCTCGCCGGCACCGCGCGTTCCTCGTCGAGGACGACTTCGCCCGGCACCTCACCCACCCGGGCGCGTGGAGCCCGCCACCGCCCCTCGTCGACGACGACCCCGACGGCACCGTGGTGCACATCCGGTCCCTGACGAAGATCTCGTCGCCCAACCTTCGGGTGGCGGCGCTCGCCGCGCGGGGGCCGGTCCTCGGCCGGCTCCGGGCCGCGCTCACCGTCGACACGCTCCTCGTCCCGGCGGTGCTGCAGCACACGGCCCTCGAGGTCGTGACCGCCCCGGGATGGCGGCGGTCGGTCACCGCGCTGCAGCGTGAGCTGCGCGATCGCTGCCACGCCGCGAGCGCCGCCCTCGTCGACGCGCTCGGCGAGGACGTGCTGCCCCACCGTCCCCGTGGCGGCTACCACCTGTGGGTCGCGCTGCCGGGGGGGCGCGCCGGGACGGACGTCGCGCGGGACGCCGCGGCAGCGGGGGTCGCCGTGACGCCCGGCCGCAACTACTACGCCCCCGGCAACGACGAACGCCCCTTCGTCCGGCTCAGCTACGTCGCGGCGCCGACGCCGCGAGACGTCGAGACCGCCGCGGGGCGCCTCGTCGACATGATCCGCGGCCCGGGCGGCTCGTGAGTCACGCGCAGTCCGACCCGCGCGCCCGGTCGCGCGACGTGGCTCGAGGACGACGAACCGTAGGGACGACACGGGGTGGGTCGGGGGCGGGAGGGACGGCGCTGTGAACTTCGGTGATATCGGAGGGTGGCGGAGAAGGTCGATCAGTGGCCGGGCGCGGACAGGCCGGCGAGCAGCCGCTCGGCGTCGTCCGATCTGGAGTCGAGCAGCGTCCAGGCGGTTCTCGACACCCCGGGATGCCTGCTGCGGTCCACGTCCCCCAGAGCGGCTCGCAGATCGGCGGCGACATCGACGACAGCAGCCACGGCCCGATCGCGATCGACGTTCCAGGACACGATCTCGTCGACGACGTGCAGGACGGTGACGTCCTCGACGTCGCGGCGCCCGGCGATGTCGAGAGCGAACCGGTGGGGACCCCGGTGGTGCAGGTGAGCGCCGATGTCATAGGCGGGCGCCAGTCGCACCTCGCCGTTCTCGTACCGGAGGAACGACGTGTTCTTGGCGTGATGGTCGGTGTTGCCGACGAGGAACGAGAGAACGTCACCAGCCGGGCCAGCGGCGACAGCATCCCGCCCCCGGCCCGCAGGACGTCCGCAGCGTGTCGCCACGAGGGCAGCGCCGCCACGCGCCGCCCGGATCGCGGACCACGCCGATCTTGGGGACCAGGCCCGCCAGCGAGATGGAGGTGAGTCGGCCCGTGTATCGGCCCATGCCCGCTTCGGTGAGCCGCCGGGCGAACTCGGTGTCGTCGAGCACGTCGCCCGGCGCGGATGCCGGTGCGTCCGGAGGTTCTCCGGGCGCGGTCACCGTGATGGCCCCGGCGGTGTCGACGCCGCACCGGTGGAGCAGGGCGTAGGTGTCGTCGGGATCGAGGCCGAGGTTCAGAGCGCGGCGGGTGCGAAGGTCGCCCTCAGGAAGAAGTCCGTCGATGAAGGCGGTGACGCGCGCGTCGACACCCCGCGCGTCGCCATGGACGGGGAGACCGTACGAGACGACGCGTCTCCCGTCGCCCCAGTGCCTCGCCGCACCGTGGGTCCACTCCCCATGCACGCGGCCAGGGATTCGCGCATGGTGCCCGCGGGTCACGACCGCCGCGTGGATGCCGTACAGGTGGACGTCGAGCGCGGGCGGGACGCTCACCATCCCAGGTCCTTGACCGGGGAGTGCGTCTCACCTTCGGCGTGGCCGCTCACGCGGACCACGCCGTGTGCCGCCCCCTCGGTCGGCCCGGTCTCGAGCACGACCCGGATGCCGAGTTCGCGCAGTACGGCGGCGAGGCGATCGACGAACAAGGTGGAGTGCCCGGTCTCCAGCTCGTTGACGAAGCGACGCCCCACACCCGCGCGCTCGGCCAGCTGTGCCTGCGTCAAGCCCGCGCTTCACCGCACCGCTCCGACGAACGTGCCCACGTCGTCCACCCGCCGGGGCGACGTCCACCGGCCACCAGGCGGCGAATGCGCATTTTGCGCTCATCGGGCAATTATGCGGACATCCATACACGGCACCAGGTGGTGGCCGCCCCGGCCCGGTCGAGGTGCGTCGAGGGGGGCCGTGTCGACGGGGGCGGGCCGTACGCTGGACCGATCGAGAACGGGAGGCGTCGATGACCACGAACGACACGCGAGGGCGGGTCGACCCGCGCCGGGTGGTGCAGGGCTACTACGACGCGCTCGACGCCGACGACATCGACGCCGTGCTCGCGGCGTTCAGCGGCGACGTCCTCTACCGGCGGCCGGGGTACGACCGGATCGTCGGCCTGGAGGCGCTGCGCCGTTACTACGCGAGCGATCGCAAGCTCGCACCCGGGCGGCACGTCGTCCGGTCCATGCTCGTCGACGGCAACGAGGTCGCCGCCCACGGGCAGTGGGAGGGCGAGCTGCGCGAGGGCGGGCGCCGCTCGGTCGGGTTCGCCGCGTTCTTCACCATCGACGGCAACGGCCGCATCGCCTCGCACACGACGTACTTCCACGTGCCCGCGGTCTGAAAGGGCCCAGGCCGCAGGCCGCGTCGACGCGGGGTCGGTGCCGGCTCGGCATCGACCCGGCGCCGTGGGGGCCCGCGGGCGGCCGCGCGGCGTCGTCGAGCCGTCGAACGCGCTGCGCGGCGCGTGCACAGAGGTGCAGGTCAGAGGTGCAGGCCCGGCGCTCGGGGGCGCTCCACGAACCCACGGTGGTCGCGGGGATCGCCGTGCCGGAGCAATCGCGGGCGAGAGCTACGGCGACCTCAGGCGGGAGGGCGCAGCAGGTCGGCGGCGGCACGGTCGGCCGACGTGATGCACGAGGCGAGGCCGATGCCGTCGTACGAGGCGCCCGCGAGCGCCACCCCCGGCAGGTCGGCGGCGAGTGCGGCGCGAGCGGCGGCCATCCGGTCGAGGTGGCCGACGGTGAGCTGCGGCAGGCCCGGGTCCCAGCGCTGCACGAGGGTGTCGACCGGGGCCGCGTCGATGCCGGTCAGCCGGGCGAAGTCGGCGAGCAGCCCGCTGACGAGGTCGGGGTCGGACAGACCCGCCACGACGTCGGCGCCGGCCCGGCCCGCCGACAGGCGCACCAGGTAGAGGTCGTCGTCGTGCGCCGCGTCGCCGCGCGCTCCGCCGTCCGCGCCGTCCCCCGTCGTGCCGTCGCCCGCCGCTGTGCCGACGGGTGAGGGCGCGGCGAGGTGGGGCCACTTGGTCGACAGGTGGGTGGCCGCCTTGAGCAGGCCGCCGGCCTCGCTCGGCACGAGGATGCCGGTGCCGGCCAGGGCGGCCGCGCCCGCGACGTCCCGCCGCCGGAACGCGACCACGACGGCCGCGGTGCTCGCGTAGCGCGTCCGGCGCAGCGGTGCCGCGGCGCCCGGAGCCGGCCCGTCGAGCAGCCGGGCGGCGACGTGCGCGGGGACGGCGAGGACGACGCCGTCGACGCGTTCTCGCGCTCGGGGCCCGGGCCGGCGGTCGGCGCGTCCATCGGCGGGTGACGTGGTGAGCACGTAGCCGTCGCCGTCCCGGTCGAGGGCGTCGACGCGGGTGCCGGTGCGCACAGGGGAGGGCAGGTCGGCGGCGATGCGGTCCAGGAGGGTGCTGAGGCCGGTCCGGAACGTCGCGAACGTCACCGGGGGGCCCGGCGGGGTGCCGGCGGCGGCCGGTGTCCCCGGCCCACCCGAGGGTCGCTCCGTCGCGGGGGCCACGGGCCGGGTCGTCGCGGGCGCGCGGCGCAGCACGAGGGAGCGCCCCGAGGACGCGGCGGACACGAGAGTGGGCACGCAGGCGCGCAGGCTGAGGCGTCCGACGTCGCCGGAGTGCAGCCCCCCGAGCAGCGGGTCGACGAGCCGCGCCGTCACCTGGGGGCCGAACCGGGACGTCGTGAACGCGCCCACGGACGTGTCGTGGCCAGCGCGCAGCCGGCGGGAGGTGCGGGCGCGCAGCGGCTCGAGCCCCGCGCGGAGCAGACCGGCGGGGGAGAGGAATCCGCTGCGCAGGACGGGCCACAGGCGCGTCGGGCCGGCCGGGCCCACGCCCGCCGGGAGGCGGCGTAGGCGCCCCGACGTCCAGACGAGGCTCGCGCCGGGCACCGAACCGACGACGTCACCCATGACACCGAGTTCGTCGAGGAGGGCGCGGGCAGCGGGCGCGAGCAGGTGGAGGGCCTCGGCCCCGACGTCGACGCGGCGCCCCGCGAAGGGCACGGTCCGGATCTGACCGCCGACGCGGTCGCCGGCCTCGAGGACGAGCACGTCGACCCCGGCGAGATGCAGGCGGCGGGCGGCCAGGAGGCCCGTGAGGCCGGCCCCGACGACGGCGACCCGGCAGGGGCGCGGCGGGGTGGACATCGGGGCCTCGTTCGGTCGGGCGTGGCTGACGGGGGTGCGGGTGTCGGCGGCGGCGCGCCGGCCCGACCAGCGTATCCGCCGCCCTCGCTCACCCCGCGACGACCCGGGCGCGGGCAGCCACGTCCCCGAGGACCGCCGCCGGAGTCGGCCCGCGGGACGGCCGGGCGTGGACGGGCCGCGCTGGCACCGCGTCCACACCGACCCCGCGTGCGGACCGGCGGCGTCGGAGAACGCCGGCTCGTCCCTGAGGCGAGGGCCGGTGGCGCCGCGACGTGCCGACCCCACGCCGCGACGCGCGGCGGTCGTCCCGACCACCATCGCGGGCGGGGCGCCCAGCGGCGCGTCGTGCCGGCGCGGTGCGTGCGACCCCACGCCGCGGCGCGCCGACCCCTCGCCGTGACGCACCGACCCCACGCCGGCACTGCCGGCCCCACGCCGGCACCGCCGGCGCCCGGGAGACGCGATCTGCCGCCCTCGACGTGGACGGACGCCGCGGCGACACCGACGCTGTCGTCGGACCGTCGACACCCCGGACGTGGGTTCGGCGCGGGCTCGCCGCCCGGCCGGGGCAGGGTTTGCCGCCCGGTGGCCGCTCCCCGCCCCGGTACGCTGGTCGTTCCCCTCGTCGCCGGCCGAGCCGCCGTCGAGCTGTCGGTGAGCGGCCCCCGGGCCGCCACCGGGCAGTGGCCGGCAGGTGCCGGTCGCGGTGCCGCGGGGCGCGAGGGGTGAGGTGGGGGTGGGGGCGGACCCGTGCCTCGCTCACCCCGTGGGCGTCCAGGAGACGTCCAGGGGTCCGACGGACGACTGGGGCAGGGTGGTGGGATGACGATGACACGCGACGCGATTCCGGGGGAGAGGCCTCCGTCGCGCCGGAACGGACCCGGCGACTCCGTCGGCGACGCCGACCGGGCCGCACGCGAGGGCGGACGACAGGCCGGACGGAGCGAGGTGCGCCGGGTCGGCGCGCTCGCGCCGACCCTCGTCGGCCTGGGGGCGGCCTGCGTGGTCGTCGCGGTCGTCGGGGTGGTCTGGACCCACCTCGGCCAGCGGGCCGACGAGCGGTCGCGCTGGTCGATCGCGCTGCCCGACGAGACGCGCGCCGCCGTCATGGACTGGCTCGATCTCGTCAGCGTTCCCTTCGTGGCCGTCGGCATGATCGCCGCCGTCGTCCTCGCGCTCGTGCAGGGACGGGTGCGCCGGGCGGCCGCGGCCGGACTGCTCGTCGCCGGCGCGAACGTGACCACCCAGGTGCTCAAGGCCGGGATCCCGCGGCCCTTCTACGGCATCGGGTCCGACAACAGCCTCCCCAGCGGACACACGACGGTCCTCGTGTCCCTCTCGCTCGCGGCGATCCTCGTCCTGCCGCGGCCCCTGCGGGCGCCGGCGGTGTTCCTCGCGAGCGCCGTGGGCACCTTCACGGGCGCCGCGGTCGTCGTCGAGCGCTGGCACCGACCGAGCGACGTCGTCGCGGCGTTCGGCGTCTGCGGCCTGTGGGCGGGGCTCGCCCTCCTCGTGGCGGGGGCCGTGCACGTGGGGCGCGTCCGCCCGGCGCGCCGGTTCTGGCTGCACCTCGCGTGCGGGCTCGTGGGCGCCGCCGTCGTCGGCGCGCTCCTCGTGGCCGGGGGCCTGGTCGCCCACGGCGAGACGACGAACGTGCTCGTCGGCGGCGTCATGCTCACCGTCCTCGGGCTCTCCAGCGCGCTGCTGTGCGCCCTCGTCGCGGTCGGCGCCGACTCCCGGGACGCACCCCGGGCCGGCTGAGCCGCCGCTGCCGCACGACCCCGGGGGAGGGGGACGGCATAGGGTGGCGTCCGTGGCGAGAACAGGATTGGCCGTGGCAGCCGGGCGGATCGCGCGGAGCGCGGCCCGCCGACGCGGGGGCGGTTCGGCCCTGCCGGGACTCGTCGCCGAGCGGGTCGACCCGGACATCCTCACGCACGCGCTCGCCGGCGTCCCGCAGGTCGTCGTCGTCACCGGCACCAACGGGAAGACGACGACGACGAAGATGCTCGTCGCCCTGCTGCGGGCCCACGGGCGGGAGGTCTTCACCAACCCCACGGGCAGCAACTTCACCCGCGGCGTCATCTCCGCGATGCTGCCGGCGCTCGACCGGCAGGGGCGGATGCACGCCGACCTCGCCGTCCTCGAGCTCGACGAGGCGCACGCACTGCACTTCGTCAAGAAGGTCGCGCCCACCCACGCGCTCCTGCTCAACGTGGCCCGCGACCAGCTCGACCGGTTCGCCGAGATCGACCACACGGCCCGCCTCCTGCACTCGCTCGCCGCGGCCACGACCCAGGGCGTGGTCCTCAACCGCGACGACCCGTTCGTCGCCCGCATCGCCGACGACCCCGACGTGCCGCCGGCCCGCTACTTCGGCCTCGACGAGAGCGTGCTCGAGCGGCTCGCGGAGCTGCAGGAGGCCGACGTCCGCTTCGAGGACGAGGCGCCCACCCCCGGCCTCGGGGCGCAGGACGTCCTCCTGCGCCCTCGGGACGAGCGGGAGTTCGAGCTCGTCCTCGGCGACGGGTCGGCGAGCGGGCCCATCGTCCTGCGCCAGCGGGGCCTCGCCGCGATGATCAACGCGACCGCCGCGGTGTCCACGGCCCGGCTGCTCCTGGGCGAGGCGTTCGACCCGGCGGTCGCCGGCGCGGCGCTGCGGGAGGTCGCCCCGCCGTTCGGGCGCGGCGAGGTCGTCGACGCCGGCGGCCGGCCCCTCGAGCTCGTCCTCGTCAAGAACCCGGCCGGGTTCACCGTCGCCCTCGGTACGTACGGCGCGACACCGGTGACGACGATGGTTGCGATCAACGACCGCGACGCAGACGGGCGCGACGTGTCGTGGCTCTACGACGTGTCGTTCGCGTCGCTGCGTGAGAACGGCGTGGCCCTGACCAGCGGCATCCGCGCCTACGACATGGCCCTGCGGCTGCGCTACGACGACGTCGAGGTCGGCGGGGTCGAACCCGACCTGGCCGTGGCGCTCGACCGTCTGCTCGCCGACCACCCCGATCGGCCGCTGCGCGTGTTCTGCACGTACACGGCGATGATGACGCTGCGCCGGATCCTCGCCGACCGCTACACGCTGCCCGAATTCGGAGAGGACGCGCCCGCATGAGACTGCAGGACCCGCAGAAGCCGAAGGCCCGGATCACGCTCGTGCACCTCTACCCGCGCGAGATGAGCATCTACGGCGATCTGGGCAACACGCACGTCCTCGCGACGCGGTTGCGCCGCCACGGGTACGGCGTCGACCTCGTCGACCACCACCCCGGGCAGAAGCTACCCGCGGGCGCCCACCTCGTCGTCGGCGGCGGCGGGCAGGACTCGGGGCAGGCGCGCGTCGAGGCCGACCTCGAGGACAACGGGCCCCTGCTCGCCGCCCTCGCGCGCGACGGTGTCCCGATGCTCATGATCTGCGGCATGTACCAGCTCTTCGGCCACGACTTCACGACCGTCGACGGCCGCCGCCTGCCCGGCCTCGGCATCCTCGACGTGACCACCCGCGGGAACACGAAGCGGATGGTCGGCCCGGTCGCCCTGCAGACCCCGTTCGGGGACGTCGTCGGCTACGAGAACCACTCCGGCTCCACCGTGCTCGGCCCGGATCAGGAGCCGTTCGGCCAGGTCGTGGCCGGGTTCGGCAACAATGGCGACGACGGCACCGAGGGGGCCGTGAAGGGCCACGTCTACGGGACCTACCTGCACGGCCCGGCCCTGCCCGCGAACCCCGCCTTCGCCGACGCCCTCATCAAGGCCGCGGTCGATCGCGTGGTGAGCCGGGGCTTCGAGCCCGAGGAGCTCGACGACACGTTCGCCGACCAGGCCCGGAAGCGTCAGGTGGCGCGCCTCACGGCCGTTCGGCGTCGAGGGCTGCGGGAGCGGCTGCTCCGTCGCTGACCGGCGCCGCGCCCGGGGGCGCCGGCCTGCGCCGGTAGAGGTCGCGCGTCGCCATCCACAGCACGCCCGCCACGGCCCCGAACGGGATCTCGAGCAGGAAGCTGAAGAGCGCGAAGAGGGTGACGGTGGCGGCCGTGACGTCGCCGGGCGCCCCGAGGGCGACGAGCACCGCGGCGGCCCCGGCCTCCGAGACCCCGATGCCGCCGGGGGTGACGGCGACGGCCGTGAGCAGCCGACCGACCGCGTAGGCGGCGAACACGTGCGGCCAGCCGAGATCCAGCCCGACGGCGCGCGCGCACCCGAGGAAGAGCAGGAAGTACACCCCCATGAACCCGGCGAGCCCGAACGTGAGGAACGCCCAGCGGCGCGACACGACCTCGATGATCTTCTCGCGCAGGTCCAGCGCGAGCGCCTCGACCCGCTGGCCGTTGTCGGCCCCGAGCCGCGCGTCGGCGGGCCCGCCGGCCTCGTCGGCCCCATCGGCCGCCCCGGCCCCATCGGCCGCCCCGGCCCCATCGCTCACGGCGCCACGGCGCCCAGCGCGCACGCGGCGCACCAGCGGTCCGAACAGCCGGTCGACGAGGCGCCCGACGCCGTGCGCCGCGCGCCGCGAGGCGATGACGGCGACGAGGAGCCCGGCGATGACCGCGCCCCCGACGCCCCCGGCGAGGGCCCCGTCGATGATGGCGTCGGGGATGACGCTGCGCTCCGGCAGGAGGACGGCCGCCGCGGCCACGGGCAGGAGCACCCGCGCGAGCAGGTTCCACACGGTCGTGACGATGATCGACGTCGAGATGCTGCGGTGGCTGAACCGCCACGACCGGAACATCGCGTACGTGAGAGCGGCACCGAACGCGCCGCCACCGGGCAGGACGTTGCTCACCCCCGAGCCGGCGAGGTTGGCCATGAGCGCCTGGCCGTGCGTGAGGCCCGGCAGCGAGCCCTTGAGCGTGAACGTGTAGCAGTACAGGCCGAGGAACATGAGGCCCAGCAGGAGAGCGAAGGTCTCCCACCCGACGTCGTCGATGATCGAGATCACCTGGGGCCACGACGTATTCGTGATCCACGGCAGGGCCCAGTACATGAGCGCCCCCGCCAGGGCGAAGCCGACCACGACCTGCGCGCCCCGCCGGATCCGCTCCCCGGCGCTGAGCGGCACCCGCGACGTGGGCACGGTCGCCCCGCGGCGCGGCGCCGGCTGCATCGGCGGCGTGGGCGACGCGGTCGGTGCGGCCGATTCTGCCCGTCCGGGCGGCTCCGGCGCCTCGGCGGCGCGGGTCACGGGGCGTCCTCGAACAGGTCCCGGCGCACCGGCCGGGCACCCGGCCGGGACGCGTCGACGAACCACTCACGACCGAAGACGACGTCGTACAGGGGCCGCGGCACCCGGAGGAAGGCGGCGAGGGTGCGGTCGGCGCCGTCGTCGGCCGCGGCCTGCGACGCGTGCGCGGCCATGCTCGCGCGCTTGGCGGCGGCCGAGCGGCGCACGTCGATGCGGTGGGTGATCTGCGCTCGCGGGGTGAACGCCCGCTCGAAGACGCCGGGGTCGAATCCGGCGGGGAAGCGACGCAGCCGGGCGAGCAGCCGGACCCCCGCGGCGAGGAGGTCGCGGGGAGCGGTCGCCTCGAGGAGCCGCACCCCGGTGAGCCGGCCCGCCTTCCGGGCGATCTCGTGGACCCGCACGTGGTCGCGGTGCCCGTAGCCGCCGGCCGCGTCGTACCCGATGAGCAGGTCCGCCGCCTCCTCGCGGAGGATCTGCGCGACCTGCTCGGCCACCTCGGCGACGGGCACGGTGACGAGCCGGCGTCGACCGGGCGGGTCCTCGAACAGCTCCGGACCCATGCCGCTGTCGGCGTACCCGAGGTGCTCGACCCGGGCCGCGCCGATCGCCTCCGCCGACGCCGCCAGCTCGGCCAGCCGGCGGTGCCCGAGGTCGCCGTCCGCGCGGTGCCGGGCGTCGGTGAGGCCGAGATCCCCGTCGGTGGCCACGAGGAGCACGACCCGGTGACCCGCGGCGGCGGCCCGGGCCAACGTCCCCGACATGAGGAGGGCCTCGTCGTCGGGGTGGGCGTTGAGGGCCACGATCGTCCTGGTCACGGACCCAGTGTGGCCGATGCGGCTGGGAACGCCCTCGACGCGCCGCCCGCGCGCCGCGCCGCCACCGGCCCGCCCTCGGCCGGATGCGGCGGCAGCGGCGGTGGCCGCCGGCCCCGGCTGTGTCAGGGTGTGGGGGTGAAGATCGCCCTCGTGTCCGACTGCTACCTGCCCCGGCTCGGCGGGATCGAGGTCCAGGTGCGCGACCTCGCCCACCAGCTCGCCGCGGCCGGGCACCGGGTCGAGGTGTTCACCGCCACCGTCGGGGCCGACGGCGCCCGCCGCGGCCGGGTCGAGGTCGTCGACGGCGTGCCCGTCCACCGCCTCGGGATCCGGGAGCCGTTCGGGTTCCCCGTCAACCCCGTCGCCGAGTCGGTCCTGCGCCGGCGCCTCGGCGACGGAGGGTTCGACGTCGCGCACGTACACATGGGCGTCGTCAGCCCCTTCACGGTGGCGGCGACGAACGTGGCCCGCGAGATGGGCCTGCCCGCGACGATGACGTGGCACTGCATGCTCGCGATGGCCGGCCCCCTCATCGGGCTGACCGGCGCCGTCCCGCGCTGGGTCCGCGACGGCGTGTCGATGAACGCCGTGTCGTCGGTGGCGGCGCGGCCGGTCCAACGGCTCGTCGGGGGCCGCGGCCAGGTGCGGGTCCTGCCCAACGGCATCGACGTCGAGCGCTGGTGGGGGCCCACCGCGGGGGCACCGGTACCGCCGCTCGGCCCCGGCGGCCGGGTCGAGATCGTCACGGCGATGCGTCTCGTCGAACGCAAGCGGCCCCTGCCCATGCTCGACGTCCTGCGCCAGGTCCGCGCCCTCGTCCCCGACACCCCGTTCCGCGTGACGATCCTCGGTGACGGCCGCCTGCGCGGCCGGATCCAGGCCTACCTGCGGCGGCACGCGATGGAGTCGTGGGTGCGGCTCGGGGGGCGGGTCAGCCGCGAGACGCTCCTCGAGCGGTACGCGTCGTCGCACCTGTACGTCTCGCCCGCCAAGCTCGAGTCGTTCGGCATCGCCGCCCTCGAGGCCCGCTGCACGGGGTTGCCGGTCGTCGGCCTCTCGACGAACGGGGCGGGGGAGTTCGTCCACGACGGGGTCAACGGCTTCCTCGCGCGGGACGACCAGGCCATGGCGCGGGCCATCGGGCGGCTCGTCGCCGACCACGACCTGCGCGACCGGATGCACCTGCACAACGTCACGGTGGCCCCCACCGAGCTCGACTGGAGCAACGTCGTCCGCCTGACCGTGCAGGAGTACGAGCGGGCGCTCGTCGCCCACCGGCACGCCCTGCCCGCCCCGGCCCCCGCCCCCGCCGGGGGCGAGCGGCCGGCCGGCGCGCTCGGGGCCTGACCCCCGTTCGCGACCGCCGGACGTCGGTCGGCGCCCGTTCGGCGCACCGTCCCGCCCGGCGTCGAGGGCCGTGCGCGGTCCGGGCTGTCCGATCGGTCACAATGACGGCCGTCGATCCCTGTCCGATATCGGAGACTCCATGAGCGAGCAGACCGCCCGCAGCACCGGCCCCTTGCACTTCCTCGACCGCCGTCACACCATCGCGCCACCCGGATACAACCGGTGGCTCATCCCGCCGGCGGCGCTCGCGGTGCACCTGTGCATCGGTCAGGCGTACGCGACGAGCGTCTACAAGACGTCCCTCGTGCGCCACTTCGAGACGTCGCAGACCGCGGTCGGGGTCGTCTTCTCGATCGCCATCGTCATGCTCGGCCTCTCGGCGGCCGTGATGGGGACGTGGGTCGACCGCAACGGACCGCGCAAGGCGATGTTCGTCGCGGCCTGCTGCTGGGTCGCCGGCTTCCTCATCGGCGCCCTCGGCATCGCGACGAAGCAGCTGTGGCTGCTCTACCTCGGGTACGGGGTCGTCGGCGGCATCGGCCTGGGCATCGGCTACATCTCGCCGGTGTCGACCCTCATCAAGTGGTTCCCCGACCGCCCGGGACTCGCGACCGGCATGGCGATCATGGGCTTCGGCGGCGGCGCGATGGTCGCCAGCCCGATGTCGCGCCAGATCATGGCGTTCTTCGACCCGTCCTACCGCCCGGGCGACTCGAGCAGCGTCGCGAACGGGCACGCCCTGACGATGCTCTTCGTCTGCCTCGCCGTCATCTACCTGCTCGTCATGATGGTGGGCGTCTCGAACGTGCGCGTGCCCGCCGCCGGGTGGGCGCCGGACGGGTGGGACCCGTCCATGGCGAAGGCCAAGCCGATGGTCACCGACCGGCACGTGTCGGCGGCGAACGCCATCCGCACGCCGCAGTTCTGGCTGCTGTGGGTCGCCCTGTTCTGCAACGTCACCGCCGGCATCGGCATCCTCGAGCAGGCGAGCCCGATGATCCAGGACTTCTTCCGCGGCCCCGGCGGCGCGTCGACGGTGACCGTCGCGGCGGCCGGCGGCTTCGTCGGTGTGTTGTCGCTGTTCAACATGGCCGGGCGGTTCGCCTGGAGCACGGCGTCCGACAAGGTCGGGCGCAAGCCGATCTACCTCGTCTACCTCGGCGTCGGCATGGTCCTGTACGCCGCGCTCGCCCTCGTCGGGCAGGGCGCGACGGCGATCTTCGTGCTGCTCGCCTCGGTCATCATCTCGTTCTACGGCGGCGGATTCGCCACGGCGCCCGCGTTCCTGCGCGACCTGTTCGGCACCTACCAGGTCGGGGCGATCCACGGCCGCCTGTTGACCGCCTGGTCGGCCGCGGGGGTCGCCGGACCGCTCATCGTCAACGCGTTCCTCGACGCCCAGGGCAAGCCCGGCACCCTCACCGCCGACGCCTACCGACCGGCGCTGCTGACCATGGTCGGCGTCCTGCTCGTCGGCTTCCTCGCCGCGCTGCTCATCCGCCCCGTGGCGGAACGGTTCCACGAGCAGGGCACGCACACGCCCGGCGCGCCCGAGGCCGTCCTCGCCGGCGAGGACGAGCGCGGCACGCGGGCGGGTGGCGGCCTGAGCCGGGTCGTCCTGTCGTGGGCGCTCGTGCTCGCGCTGCTGGCCTACGGCGTGTTCATGACGCTGACGACGGCGCTGCGGCTGTTCGCCTGATCCCCCGCACGTCACGCGGGCCCGGCGGAGCGATCCGCCGGGCCCGCGTCGCGTCCGCCGCCGTGGACGGTCGCCCCGTCAGCCGACCCCGATGTCGACGACGAGGTCGGCCCGGTGGGCCGTCGTCGCGATGAAGCGCGCGTTGACCTCGTCGGAGCGCATGACCCACTCCTCGGCCTCGTCCGGCGTCTTGCCGAACTCGACGTGCCGGGCGATGAGCCAGGCCAGGCGCAGCTCGTCGTCGGTGCGCAGGTACCACGTCTCGTCCAGGGCGGCCCGGGCACTCGGCCACGCGCCGGTGTCGGCGAGGAGGTAGTTGCCCTCCGTGATGACGAGCGGGACGTCGGCCTCGACCCGCACGGCGCTGCCGATCGACTCCTCGAGCGAGCGGTCGAAGTACGGCGCGTACACGACCTCGCCGGGCTGCTGGTCGCGCAGCCGCCGCAGCAGAGCGGCGTACCCGCCGTCGTCGAACGTGGTCACGGCCCCCTTGACGCGGCGCAGACCCTGCCGCTCGAGCTCGGCGTTGGACAGGTGGAAGCCGTCCATCGGGACGACGACGACCCGGTCGGCGCCGAGGGCCGAGACCAGGGCGGCGCTCAGGGTGGACTTGCCCGCGCCGGGCGCCCCGACGATGCCGATGAGGCGGCGCCGCCCGGAGGAGGCGAGCGCCTCGGCGCGGTCGACGAGCTGCTGCATGGTCGTCGTCATTCGGGTGGGCGTCGTCATCGACTCTCTCCTGCGTGCGGCCCGGGGACGACGGGGCGTCGGGGCTCGGGAGTGGGCTTCGGGGTGGGGGTGGGTCCAGCGAGGGTAGCGCCGCGCAGTCCGCGCAGCCACGAGCGGGTTCCGCGTTCCCGGCAGGACCGCGACGCGACGTCGGCGGCGAAGCGCAGCCGGTCGGCGGGCCCGGCGGTGGGCCGGGCGGCGCGCGCGTAGGCGTACGCACCGTGCAGCACGTCCCCGGCGCCGAGGGTGTCGACGACGTCGACGGCGTCGACGGTGACCTCGCCGGCGTCGTCGCGGGTGCGCCACCGCAGCGGCCCGGCCCCGGCGCTGACGGCCGCGAGCCGCACGCCGCTGCCGTCCACCGGCCCGAGCGCCAGGACCTCCTCGAGCACGTCGTCGCCCGTGCGGTCGTCGCCCCTGCCGTCGTCTCTCGTGCCGTCGTCGCCCGTCGGGTCGCCGCGCGGGACGACGAAGTCGGCGGAGCACACGACGTCGGTGCAGGCGGGGACGAGCCAGGCCATCTGGGGTTTCCACCGGCCCGCGTCGAGCACCCGCGGGAGCTGCCCGGCGAGGGGGAGGCAGAGCGCGGCCAGGTCGGGGTGGTGGCCGTCGACCTCGACGACGTCGGCGTCCGCGAACGCGCCGGTCATCGCCGCCGTCACGGCGCTCAGCTCGGCCGCGCTCCCGCCGTCCGTCGAGACGATCTGCCGGTCCCCGGTGCCGACGTGCACGGTGACGGACGACACCGAGGGGGAGTGGCCCGGGTCGACGTCGACGAGCTCGACGCCGCAGGCCGCGAGGTCGGCGCGCACGAGGTCGGCCACCGGCCCCGTCCCCACCCGGGTGACGAGCCGGGCCACCCCGCCGAGGGCGGCGAAGGTGACGGCCGCGTTGAGCGCGGGACCGCCGGCGGCGACCCCCTGCCAGCGCGCCGTCACCTTCTCGTTCGGCCCCGGCAACTCCTCGACGTGCTGCACGACGTCGAGGGTGGCCAGGCCGACGAAGACGCCGACGGTCATCGCGCCTCGGTGATGGTGTGGCCCTGGTCGTCGACCTCGGCGCGGTGGCCGGCGGCGTCCACGAGCCGGCCCTCCTCGTCGAAGCGCAACGCGCCGGTCATGAGGGCGACCACCTCGCTCATCGTGTGATCCGCCGGCCGCACGAGCGCGGCCCGCCGGCCCATGCGGTGCACGTGGATGCGGTCGGCGACCTCGAACACGTGCGGCATGTTGTGGCTGATGAGGATGACGGGCAGCCCGCGGTCGCGGATCCGACGGATGAGGTCGAGCACCTGCCCCGACTCCTTGACGCCGAGCGCCGCCGTCGGCTCGTCCATGATGACGACCTTCCGGCCGAACATCGCCGCCCGGGACACCGCCACGGCCTGCCGCTGACCTCCGGAGAGCGTCTCGACGATCTGACCGATGTTCTGCACCGTGGCCACGCCGAGGGAGTCGAGCTGTTCCTGCGCGGCCGCCCGCATGGCCTTGTGGTCGAGCATCCGGAACACCGAGCCGAGCACGCCCGGCCGGCGCATCTCCCGGCCGAGGAAGAGGTTCGAGGCGATGTCCATGGCCGACGCGACCGCGAGCGTCTGGTACACCGTCTCGATGCCCGCGCGGCGCGCGTCGAGCGGGGAGGTGAACGCGACGGGGGACCCGTCGAGCAGGATCTCGCCCGCGTCGGGCACGACCGCGCCCGACAGCGCCTTGATGAGCGTGGACTTCCCGGCGCCGTTGTCGCCGATGACGGCCATGATCTCGCCGGGGAGGATCTCGAAGTCGGCCCCGTCGATGGCCGTGACCCGCCCGTACCGCTTGACGAGTCCCCGGGCCTGGAGGGTCGGGGTCGCCCTGTCGTCGCCTGCCGTGTTCACAGCGACCTCCTTCTCGCCCACTGGTCGAGGGTGACGGCCGCGATGACGAGGATGCCCGTCGCGACGTCCTGGTAGAGGCTGTCGATGCCCGCCTGCGTGAGGCCGCTGCGCAGCACCGCGACGATGAACGCGCCGACGACGGTGCCCCAGACGCCGCCCCGTCCGCCGAACAGGCTCGTGCCGCCGATGACGACGGCGGTGATGCTGTCGAGGTTGCCGGTCTGGAACGCGTTCGGGTCGGCGTTGGGGATGCGGCCGAGCGCCTGCCACGCGGCGATCGCGTAGATGATCCCCGCCACGACGTACACGCTGAACACGGTGCGGTCGACGTGGATCCCGGTGAGCCGCGCCGCCTCGGGGTCGTTCCCGACCGCGTAGACGTGCTTGCCCCAGGCCGTGTGCGCGAGCGCGTACCAGGTCAGCACGAACATGACGACCATGAGGAGCATGCCCGGGGTCACGTAGAAGTAGCCGAACAGGTACGACCCGCTCCCGAGGAAGCCGAGCAGGTCGCTCGTGACCGGCCACGAGTTGCCCTCGGAGTAGAGCCGGCCCAGCGCCGTGACGATCGTCAGCATACCGAGGGTGACGATGAAGGGCGGCAGTTTGAGCCGGGTGACCAGCGCCCCGGAGACCGCGCCCAGCCCGGTGCACACGACGGCGCCGATGAGCATCGCGAGCAGGGGCGACGTGCCCTGCTGCGCCATCTTCGCGAAGACCAGGGTGCCGAGCACCATGATCGACGCGTTGGCCAGGTCGATGCCGGCCGTGAGGATGATGAGGGTCTGCCCGAGCGCCAACGTCGCGACGATGAGCGACTGCTGGACGACGAGCGAGACGTTGTCGAGGGTGAGAAAGGTGTCGGTCGTCACCGAGAAGACGACGATCGCGAGCACGAGGGCGGCCAGCGGACCCAGCGTGGGGTTCCGCAGCAGGCGTTCGGCCACCCCGCCGGCGGTGCGCGTCGTCGACGCGCCCCGCGGGCGGGTGGGGGCGGTGGTCATCGATCAGCCCCAGCAGTTCTGCAGACCCCAGGCGGTGTCCTTGATGTCGAGCCCGGGCACGGGCGTGTCGCTGATGAGCTGGGCGCCGGTGTCCTGGAATCCGGTGGGCTTGGTGCCGTCCTTGGCGAACGTGGCCACCGCGGCGACGCCCTGCGCGGCCATCTTCTTGGGGAACTGCATGACCGTGGCGAGGTACTTGCCGTCCTTGACGTCCTGCACGCCCTGGCAGCCGCCGTCGATCGAGGCGAGCTTGACCTTGCCGGTGAGGTTCTTCGCCTTGAGGGCCGCGAACGCGCCGCGGGCCGAGGGCTCGTTGAGGGTGTAGACGGCGTTGACGCCGGAGGCGCGCTGCAGGAGGTTCTCCATGGCCGTCTGCGCCTTGTTCTGGTCGCCGTTCGCGTTCTCCTTGCCGAGGATCGCCGGGTCGCCCTCCGCCAGGCCCATGCCCTGGAGGAACCCGCGGTGCCGCTGCTCGTCGACGGTGCCGCCGGCCGTGCCGTCGATCATGAGCACCTTCGGCGGCGTCGAGCCGAGAGCCGCTTTGACGTACTTGCCCTGGAGCTCGCCCGCGGTGACGTTGTTCGTCGCGTACGTCGCGTCGACGGCCTCCTTGGGGTCGGTCTCGGTGTCGAGCGCGATGACGAGCACCCCGCGGTCCTTGGCCTTCTTCAGCGCGCCGAGGATGCCGGTGGAGTTGTTGGGGGTGATGAGGATGCCCTTGACGCCCTGCTGCACGAGGTTCTCGATCGCGGCCACCTGGCCCTCGTTGTCGCCGTCGAATTTGCCGGCGAGGGCGATGAGCTCGGCGCCCTGCTTGGTCGCCTCCTCCTTGGCGGAGTCGCGCAGCTTGACGAAGTAGGGGTTGGTGTCGGTCTTGGTGACGAGGCCGACCTTGACCGCGCCGGCGCCCTGGGTGCCGGCGGGCGCGCTCTGCGAACCGGCCTTGGTCTGGGAACAGGCGGTCACGCCGACGGTCAGGGCTCCCGCGACGGCGACGGCGCAGGCCCGCGAGGCGACACGTCCGCGGGAACGGGGGGAGCGGGGGGAGCGAGGGGACCGAGAAGAAGCAGCGGCGGATGACATGGTGCCTCCTGGGGCATCGAGCCGGGCGTCGTCGCCCGGCGTTGCGTCATACTAGAAGCACCGCAAACGCTTACGCAAGCGTTTGCGAGCGGCCCGAGCGCGGGGCGCCCAGCCTCGAGGAGGACACGCATGGCCAGGATGTCGGACGTGGCGCGGGCCGCCGGAGTCTCCGTGACGACGGTGTCGCACGTCGTCAACGACACCCGACCGGTCCGGGCCGAGACCCGCCGGCGGGTGCTGGCCGCCATCGAGGAGACGGGATTCCGCCGCAACGCGCTCGCCTCCGCGCTGGTCCACTCGCGGACCCGGCTGCTCGGCCTGGCCGTGCCCACCCTGAGCAACCCCTACTTCGTGGCGCTGTGCCACGCGATGGAACGCCGCGCGACGAGCCGGGGCTACGGCGTCGTCGTCCGTGACGCCCACGACGACCAGGCCGTCGAGAACGCGGTCATCGACGCGCTGCTCGACTGGCAGGTCGACGGTCTCGCGGTGGCCCCGGCTCCCGGCGACGAGCACCAGGCGCTGGACCGCGCCCTGCGCCAGGGGACCCCGCTCGTCCTCATCGACCGGCAGGTGCCGAGCTTCGACTGCGATCAGGTCGCCCCCGAGAACGTGCGGTCGGCCCGCGGACTGGCTGCGCACCTGTTCGACCTCGGGCACCGCGACGTCGGCGTGCTCGCGGGCCTGGCCGGACTGCAGTCGACGAGGGAGCGGCTGGAGGGGGTGCAGGACGCGTCGCGGGGCGTCGAGGGCGCCCGGCTGCGGGTGCTGGACGGGGACTCGACCGCCGAGGGCGGCTACGCCGCCACGTCGACGCTGCTCGCCGATCCCGGGTCCCGCCCGAGCGCGCTGATCTCCCTCAACAACGCGATGACGATCGGCGCCATGCGGGCGGTGCGCAGCGCCGGGTTGCGGGTGCCGGCCGACGTCGCCCTCGTCTGCTTCGACGACTTCGACTGGGCCGACGCCTTCGAGCCGCGCCTGACCGTCGTCGCCCAGGACGTCGAGTCGATGGGCTCCACCGCGATCGACCTGCTCATCCGCCGGATCGAGGGCGACACCGACACCCCGGCGCAGATCCTGCGCACCCCCACCGAGTACCGCCACCGCAACTCCTGCGGCTGCACGCAGGACTGAGCGCCGGCCGCGTCGCGGACGCGGGCGACCAGGTCCTTGCCCGGGCGGCATGCATGGGCATGAGAGGGCATGGACGGGCACGAAAGGGCACGTCAGGACCGAGCGTGCCCGGGCACGGAAGAGGCCCGCGGGTGGGGTGGCCGTTCCCGGCGACCCCGGCACGGTGGACGAGCCGTGCGCTCCCGCGGACCTCGCGGTGACAGCGTGGAATTCGATGTCACGCGCCGTCCTCGGCCGCTGATGCGGCCGATCGGTACGGCTGCGCTATCGCGCAGTCACCTCACGCGTCCGATGTGCAATCACGTTCGGACCACCTCCTCTCCCGTGTCCCTCCACGGTAGGAAACCCCGCGCCCCGGAGGCAACGCTTTTTTCGCCGGTGGGTCGCGTCGGTCGCTGGCGGCCGGCCGGGGCGCCGGGGCGGGCGCAGCCGCGGGCGGGCAGGATGGGGCACCGGACCGACGACGAGCGAGGCGGCAGCGAGAGTGACCGGACGACGACGCATCACCGACCACGGCATCGACGTGCACGATCCGGAGCTCGCGCGGTTCTGGTCCGAGCGCCACCTGTGCACGCTGACGACCCTGCGCGCGGACGGATCGCCCCACGTCGTCCCGGTCGGCGCGACGCTGGACCCCGACGCGGGCCTGCTCCGGGTCATCACCTCCGGCACGAGTCGGAAGGCCGCGCACGCCCGCGGCGACGGGCGGGTCGCGGTCTGCCAGGTCGACGGGCGCCGGTGGGCGACCGTCGAGGGGACGGCGAGCGTCCTGACCGACCGCGACGACGTCGCCGAGGCCGAGCGCCGGTACGCCCTGCGGTACCGCACGCCGCGTGAGAACCCGCAGCGCGTCGTCCTCGCCGTCCGCATCGAGCGGATCCTCGGCCACCTGGGCTGATCGCGCCGACCCTCGAGCCACATCGTGAGACGACACGTTCTCCCGCCCGGGGCCCGCGCTCGGCGGGGAGGAACGACATCTCACGAGACGGACGGGCCGTTGGCGGCGGCGTCCAGGGTCTGATCGCCCACTCCCCCCACGGGGGGACTCACCCCGACCGACGGCCGAGGCGGGCTGTCGGACCCCTTTGACACAATCGTCTCGGGCCGTGACGGGCCCGAGCGGGCACGCCGATCCCGCACCGATCTCGACGGGACGGATCCCCTTGACTCTCCTCACGCGTCTCAGCCTCGCCAACCGGGCGGTCGTCGCCCTGCTCACGCTGCTCGTCGTGGGGGTGGGCCTGTTCGCGACGACGTCGCTGAAGCAGGAGCTGTTCCCCTCGCTCGACCTGCCGGGAACCAACGTCGTCGCGTCGTACCCGGGGGCCTCGCCAGAGGTCGTCGAGCGCGAGGTCACCGAGCCGCTCGAGGACGCGGTCAAGGGCGTCGCCGGGGTCACCAAGGTGACCTCGACGTCGATGGCCGGCGTGTCGCAGGTGAGCCTGCAGTGGGACTTCGGGGCCGACGACGAGGCGATCCGCGCCGACGTCGAGTCGGCGCTCGGGCGCCTCGGTGGGCAGCTGCCCGACGGGGTCGACCCGCAGACGGGCCTCGCGAGCTTCGACGACGTGCCCATCGTCGCGCTGTCGGTCTCGAGCGACCAGGACTCCGCCGCCCTGTCGACGAAGCTCGAGGACGTCGCGGTCCCGGCCCTGTCGGGCCTGGACGGCGTGACGTCGGTCAGCGTGTCCGGTGCGCGGGCCAACGAGGTCGTCGTCACGTTCCGGCCGCAGGACGTCACCCGGTACGGCGTGCAGACCGCCCAGCTCCAGCAGGTGCTCCAGGCGGCCGGCGCCGCCGTGCCGGGCGGGCAGCTCCAGGCGGGCGGCAAGGACGTCAACGTGCAGGTCGGGCGCGCACTGTCCGGCGTGGAGGACGTCGCGAACCTGCGCCTGACCGGGACCGACGGGCAGGTGGCGTTGTCGCAGGTCGCCGACGTGAAGCTGGCCCCGGAACCGTTGACCTCGATCTCCCGCACGAACGGGCGGCCGTCGCTGGGTCTCGCGGTCGTCAAGGAGTCCGACGGCAACACCGTCGCCGTCGCCCGCGAGGTGCGCGAGGCGCTGCCCGGGCTCGCGACCCAGCTCGGCGGCGACGTGCGCTTCGACACCGTCTTCGACCAGGCGCCCTTCATCGAGCAGTCGATCCACGACCTGTCGACCGAGGGCCTGCTGGGTCTCGCCTTCGCGGTCGTCGTCATCTTCGTGTTCCTGCTGTCGTTCTCCTCGACCCTCATCGCGGCCATCTCGATCCCGTTGTCGCTGCTCATCGCGATGATCGGCCTGTGGCAGAGCGACCAGACGCTCAACATCTTCACGCTCGGGGCGCTCACCGTGGCGATCGGCCGGGTCGTCGACGACTCGATCGTCGTCATCGAGAACATCAAACGGCACCTCGGGCGGGGGGAGCGCGGCCCGGAGGCGATCGTCGGGGCGGTCCGGGAGGTCGCGGGCGCGGTCACGGCCTCGACGATCACGACCGTCGCGGTGTTCCTGCCGCTGGGTCTCGTCGGCGGCGAGGTGGGGGAGCTCTTCCGCCCGTTCGCCCTCACGGTGACGATCGCCCTGCTCGCCTCGCTCCTCGTCGCCCTGACGATCGTGCCGGTCCTCGCGTGGTGGTTCATGCGGCCCCGCTCGCGCCGGGCCCGCGCCACCGGACCCCGCGCCCGGCGCCGCGCCGAGCGCGCCGAGGCGAAGGCCGAGGCGGCCCGCGCCCGCCAGGAGGCGCAGCGCGAGAAGGCGACCGCCCGGTTCGAGGCGCAGCGGGACAAGCTCGTCGCGAAGCTCGAGCGCAAGGGCGCCTCGCCGGAGCGGATCGACACCGCCGTCGACGACCTGCGGGCCCGGCACCACGCGTACGCGCCGGTCGTCCCGGGATCCGAAGAGGCCGCGGGCCTCGACGCCGAGCACGCCGAGGCCCAGAACGGGCTGCAGCGGGCCTACCTCCCGGTGCTGCGCTGGTCGCTCGGGCATCGGGCGCTGACGTTGGTGTTCGCGATGCTCCTGCTGCTTGGCACGTTCGCGCTGGTGCCGCGGCTCAAGACCGACTTCCTCGGCGACGCGGGCCAGAACTCGCTCCGGGTGTCCCAGGAGCTCCCGCCGGGCTCGAGCCTGGCGGCCACCGACGCCGCCGCCAAGAAGGTCGAGGCCGCGCTGCGGGCCGACCCGGCGGTGCGGACCGTGCAGGCCACGATCGGGTCGGGCGGCGCCCAGGCGGCCGCCCTCGGATTCGCCTCCGGCGGCAACACGGCGTCGATGTCGGTCATGCTCGCCGAGGGCACCGACGGGCCGGCGGCGACGACGCGCCTGCAGGCGGCGGTCGAGAAGCTGTCCGGCGTCGGCGAGGTGACCGTCTCCGCGGGTGGCGGCGGCGCCGGCAATCAGGACGTCACCGTCAACGTCTCCGGCAACGACCTCGCGTCGCTGCGCACGGGCACCGACCGGGTCGTCGCCGCGATGCAGGGGGTGAGCGGTCTCGGTCAGGTCCGCTCCGACCTCTCCCAGGAGGGGCAGGTCCTCCAGGTCGACATCGACCCGACGCGGGCCGCGCGGTACGGGATGTCGCAGGCCGACATCGGCGCCGCCGTCCGCGCCGCGATCTCCGGCGCGAAGGCCGGCCAGGTCCGGGTCGAGGACGAGACGCAGGACATCCTCGTGCGTTCCCAGGAGCCGGTGACGACGCTCGCCCAGCTGCGGGCCCTGCAGCTGCCCGTCACGCAGACGATGACGGCGAACGCGCGCAAGGCGGCCGGCGAACGCGTGGCCGACCGGCAACAGGCCGCGCAGGACGAGCAGGCCGCGGAGGCGAAGCAGCAGGCCCGCGACCAGATCGAGAAGCTGCGCGACGGCCGGGAGCAGGCGGCCGAGCAGGCCGACGCGCTCGAGGACCAGCTGCAGGCCCTGCGCCGGGCGGCGACGAACCCGGTGCCCCCGGTCCCGACCGACCCCCGGGCCGCGCTGGCCCAGCAGGTCGCCCAGCTCGAGAAGCAGGCCGAGGCGGCCCGGGACCAGGTGCGCGAGCTCGACGAGCAGATCACCTCGGCGCAGGACCAGCTCGCCGAGTCCGACGCGAAGGCCGCGGAGGCCCGGGCCCTCGCCGACGACGCGCAGGCGGCCCAGGAGGCCGAGGCGACGCCGCGCACCCTCGCCCAGGTGGCGACCATCCGCCAGGTCGGCACGCCCGCGACGGTGACGCGCGTCGACGGCGTGCGGTCGGTGACGGTGACGGCGACCCCCAGCGGCGGCGACCTCGGGGCCACGACCCAGCAGCTGCAGAGCGCGCTCGACGCGACGCGCCTGCCGGCCGGGGTGAGCGCGAGCGTCGGCGGTGTGTCCCAGGACCAGCAGGAGGCGTTCCGTCAGCTCGGGCTCGCGATGCTCGTCGCGATCGCGATCGTCTTCCTCGTCATGGTCGCGACGTTCCGCTCGCTCGTGCAGCCGCTCATCCTGCTCGTGTCGATCCCCTTCGCGGCGACGGGCGCCATCGCCCTGCTGCTGCTCACGGACACCCCGCTCGGGCTGCCCGCGATGATCGGCCTGCTCATGCTCATCGGGATCGTCGTGACGAACGCGATCGTCCTCATCGACCTCGTCAACCAGTACCGCGAACGCGGCGTCGGGATCGACGCGGCCATCGTCGACGGCGCCCGGCTGCGCCTGCGGCCCATCCTCATGACGGCGCTCGCGACGATCTGCGCGCTCGTCCCCATGTCGATCGGACTCACCGGGGGCGGGGTGTTCATCAGCAAGCCGCTCGCGATCGTCGTCATCGGCGGGCTCGTCAGCTCCACGCTGCTCACGCTCGTCCTCGTGCCGGTGCTCTACGACCTCGTCGAGCGCGTGCGCCTGCGCCGGGGCCGCCGCCGCGGGGGAGACGCGGACCCGACCGATGCCCCCGACATCGCCGACCCGTCGCCGACCGGCGGGGAGTCCGGGGCGGGCGAGTCGGCCCGGCGACGGATCCGGTACGTGCCCCGCCCGGAGTGAGCCGGCGGGCGCCGCGGCACTGTCGCGGGCCCAATTCCCCTGGACGGGGCCCTCATCCGGGCGCGTCGCGGGCCGATGAGGTCCTCGACGTGGCGCTGACGTTCGTTCCGCACGTGGGGTCCGGCCGGAAGGGGAGCGATGAGTGGTGTCGCGCTGCCCGCGGTCGGCCGTCGGCCGCCCCGGCGCGGCCGGCCCGATCGCGCCGTCGCCCCTGCCGTGGCCCGGCTCGCCGCCGCCGTCCTCCGAGCGGTTGCGCCCCGTCGCCGGGGAGGACCACCTGACCCTGCTCACGTGCACCCCGTACGGCACGAACCGCCACCGCCTGCTCGTGCGCGGGGTCCGGGTCCCCTACGACGCGACGCGCGACCCGGGCTCCCGCCCCGACGCGGGAGCGACCCTCGCCCCGTGGATGTGGTGGCTCCTGCTCCCCGCCCTCGCCGCGATCGTCGCCACCGTTCTCCTGGTGATCGTCGAGCGCACCTCCCGGCGTCGGAGAGAGGTGCTCTGAATCGGCTGCAACTCCTCGTGATGGCCGGCCTGGGATCTGACTCCGTTCCGGCCACCTCATGGTGGCCGCATGACTGCGTTCCGACGCCCGGCGAACGTCGTAGCCGCGGCCTCTGTGCTGCCCGTCACCGACGTGGACCGCTCGATCGAGCACTACCGGGCGCTCGGCTTCGAGGTCGCCACGCTCACCGATGAGTACGCGATGGCGGAGGCACACGATTTCGAGCACGTATGTCGAGCAGTTTGTGGGGGCTCCACAACGGCCCGTGCGGCCGCCTCGGGGCGGCACAGGCCATCTGCGGCAGATCAGCGCGTATCGGGTCGTTCTGGTCAGGGCAGGAGGTCGAGGTAGTGCTTGCGTGCGGGCATGGCGTGGATGACGAGCTCGTTGCCGCTCTCGAAGACGAGGACGATGGTCTCGAGGAAACGGGCGTGGGTGTCGAACCCGAGGCGCAGCTCGCGGTGGGGCCAGTCGTCGTCCTCGAGGGGTTCGACCCATTGGGCCCAGTGAGCAGCGTGGGCGGCATCTTCTGGGGTCACCCCGTGCTTGAGGGCGCTGGGGTGGGCGTTCACGCCGCGAAGCCGGCCAGGGCTCGGCGGATGGCTTCGGATCGAGTGAGGTGCTCCCGCTCGGCGAACGAGTCCAGGGCGGCGATCTCCTGGGCGGTCAGTCGCACCGCGACGACCTGCATGGGCTCGGCGCCTCGACCGGGTCGACCGCGGCCGCGGCGTTTGAGGGCGTCTACGTCGTAGCCGGCCTCGGCCTCGTCGGCCCACTGCTGGATCTGGTCCTCGGTGACTTCGTCCTCGCGCATGCGGATATCGTAAACGAAAAAGGGCGTCTTGTCGGCGAGTGCCGTCAGGTGCGCGACGAGATCCCCTCACGTACCAAGGCGTTCGGCGCCGGCGCCGAGGACGGCGCGCGCTGCCGTTCTCCGACACGTGTGGCGACATGCGATGACCGCTCCCTGCGGGCCTGTGCCTCAACGACCCCTCCAGACGTGGCTTCACGACAGACACGTGACGGGTGGCATCGATCGGTTCCGGGTGGGGAGAATCGCGTGCGTCACGCGCCTAGAATCGGGGCCGAGATGAGCCTCTTCGACGACCTTCCCCTGCCCGGTCCCACCCCCGCCCAAGCGAGCGGGGAGGTGGACGACTCCGGCGTGCCCACGTGGGCGCGCAACGGCACGGCCCCGAGCGTGCCGCCCGCCGCCCGGCCCGGGCGTGACGTCGACGAGATGCTCGCCGGGCTCAACCCGCAGCAGCGGGAGGCGGTCGTGCACGCCGGCGGGCCGCTGCTCATCGTCGCGGGGGCCGGGTCGGGCAAGACGCGGGTGCTCACGCACCGCATCGCCTACCTGCTCGACCACCGGCACGTGCAGCCCGGCCAGATCCTCGCCATCACCTTCACGAACAAGGCGGCCGGTGAGATGCGCGAGCGGGTCGAGGCGCTCGTCGGGCCGCGGGCCCGGTCGATGTGGGTGAGCACGTTCCACAGCGCGTGCGTGCGCATCCTGCGTCGCGAGGCCGACAAAGTGGGCCTGCGCAGCAGCTTCTCGATCTACGACGCGGCCGACAGCCAGCGGCTCATGGCGATGGTCCTGCGCGACCTCGACCTCGACCCGAAGCGCTACCCGCCGCGGTCGTTCTCGACGCAGGTGAGCAACCTCAAGAACGAACTCGTCGACCACGAGACGTTCTCGACTCGCGCCCACAGCGAGGACCCCGACTCCCCGGGGACGCCCGCGGACCAGGTGCTCGCGCAGGCGTACACGATGTACCAGCAGCGGCTGCGGCAGGCGAACGCGCTCGACTTCGACGACATCATCATGACGACGGTCAACATCCTCCAGGCCTTCCCGGACGTCGCCGAGCACTACCGGCGCCGGTTCCGGCACGTCCTCGTGGACGAGTACCAGGACACGAACCACGCGCAGTACGTGCTCATCCGGGAGCTCGTCGGCGACGGCATCCACATCGAGGGCCAACCCGAGGTCGCGCCCGCGGAGCTGTGCGTCGTCGGCGACGCCGACCAGTCCATCTACGCCTTCCGGGGCGCGACGATCCGCAACATCGTCGAGTTCGAGCAGGACTACCCGGACGCGAGCACGATCCTGCTCGAGCAGAACTACCGCTCGACGCAGACGATCCTCGCCGCCGCCAACGGCGTCATCGCCCGCAACACCTCCCGCCGCCCCAAGCGGCTGTGGACCGACAGCGGCGACGGCGCCAAGATCGTCGGCTACGTCGCCGACAACGAGTACGACGAGGCGGCGTTCGTCGGCCGGAAGATCGACGAGCTCACCGACGCCCACGGGGTGCGCCCCGGCGACGTCGCCGTCTTCTACCGCACCAACGCGATGTCGCGCGCCATGGAGGAGGTGCTCGTCCGGATCGGCCTGCCGTACAAGGTCGTCGGCGGCACCCGCTTCTACGAGCGCCGCGAGGTCAAGGACGCCCTCGCCTACCTGCGCGTCATCGCCAACCCGACGGACACGGTCAACCTGCGTCGCATCCTCAACGTGCCCAAGCGCGGCATCGGCGACCGCGCGGAGGCGTGCATCGCGACCCTCGCCGAGCGCGACCGGATCAGCTTCGTCCAGGCGCTCGCCACCCCGGGCGACGCGCCCGGCATCGCGACGCGGTCGGTCAAGGCGATCCAGTCGTTCACGAGCCTGCTCGAGGCCCTGCGGACCGTCCACGAGGGCGGGTCGGGGGTGGCCGGGCTCCTCGAGGCGATCCTCGAGCAGACGGGGTATGTCGACGAGCTGCGCGGCAGCCGCGACCCGCAGGACGAGACCCGCCTCGACAACCTCGCCGAGCTCGTCGCCGTGGGGCGGGAGTTCGACGAGTCGCGCCTCGTCGACGGGGTGGCGCCCGACGCCGACCCCGGCGCGGTGCTCGACGAGTTCCTCGAGCGGGTCTCGCTCGTCGCGGACGCGGACGAGATTCCCGACGAGGCCGTCGCCGACGGCACACCCGCTCGCGACGACGGCGTCGTCACGCTGATGACGCTGCACACGGCGAAGGGGCTGGAGTTCCCCGTCGTGTTCCTCCTCGGGATGGAGGACGGCACGTTCCCGCATCTGCGCGCGCTCGGCGACTCCGGCGAGCTCGAGGAGGAGCGGCGCCTCGCCTACGTCGGTATCACCCGGGCCCGCGAGCGCCTCCACCTGTCCCGGGCCGTGGTCCGCTCGGCGTGGGGTCAGCCGCAGTACAACCCGCCGTCGCGGTTCCTCGACGAGATCCCCGAGGAGCTGCTCGACTGGGAGCGCACCCTCAACGACTACGCCGGGCCCAGCTCCTCCCGATCGTCGGCGCCGGCGGTCGCGACCCTGGCGGCGCGGCCGGGGGTGCGCTCACCGGGGAACCGCCCCGTCATCGCCCTCAAGGAGGGCGACCGCGTCACGCACGACAGCTTCGGGATGGGCAACGTCGTGCGCGTGGAGGGCGAGGGCGACAAGACGATGGCGCACGTCGACTTCGGCGGCGACCAGGTGAAGCGGCTGCTGCTGCGGTACGCCCCACTGACGAAGCTGTGACGATCAAGGTCAGCGCGACGGCAGGGTGAGCGCGCGGACGTCCCACCGACCGCCGGCCGAGTGTCAGCTCGGGGGAGCGGCCCAGTCCACGGTCGTCCCGTCCTCGAGGTAGGCGCGCAGCGTCGCGAGCATCTGTTCGTTGCCCGACGCGTTGGCGTCGCGGATCTCGGCCGTGTCGTGGCCGACCTCCTCGAGGTGCAGGCGCGTCCCGTCGCCGTCGGGCTCGAACGTGTAGGTGATCGTGACGTCCGAGTCCATCTGCACGGGGCCGCTGATCGAGGCCTCCCACGTCCAGACGAGTCGGTTCGGTCGGTCCGCGTCGAGGACGCGTCCCTCGGCGGCCAGGTCGTCGGGCCACTCGTAACGCCAGGTGCCCCCGGGTGTCGCGTCGATCCGGGCGCGCGCCGCGAACCAGCGGGTGAGGTGTTCGGCCCGCGTGAAGGCGTCGAAGACCGCGTCCGGCGGTGCGGCGAACGTGGCGTCGAGGACCACCGGAGCGATGTCGGTCATGCCGTCAGGCTTCCACGGTTGCCGGTCGAGGGCGAGACCCGGTCGCGAGATCGCGGAGGCCGTCAGAGCGGCAGGATCCCGCGGGCCGCGAGCCAGGGGTGCGGGTCGATGGGCTCGCCGCCGCCGGGGCGGATCTCCAGGTGCAGGTGCGGGCCCGTGGAGTGGCCCGAGTTGCCGAGGGTGCCCACGAGCCCGCCGGCCCGCACGGTGCGGCCGGCGCGGGTGGCGATGCGGTCCATGTGGCCGTAGCGCGCGAGCGTGCCGTCCCAGCACAGGACCTCGACCTTGTTGCCGTAGCCCCCCGCCTGGCCGGCGAACGTCACGTGGCCCGAGCACACCGAGCGCAGCGGCGTGCCGACGGGGCCGGCGAAGTCGAGGCCGGCGTGGAGGCGCCCCCATCGTTGCCCGAAGGTGCTGGTCAGATGCGTGCCGGCGACGGGGGTGGTCCAGGCGAAGGTCCGCAGGAAGGGGAGCATGGTCGAGGCGGCTCGCGTCGTGCCGGCCGAGCCGGCGACGGCGGCCCGGAACCGCGCCTGCCGCGCGGCGAGCGCGGCGGCCGGGGTCTGCGCGCGGGAGCGGGAGGCGGCGACGGGGGTGCGGGCCGCCCGCGCCCGCGGGGCGAGCGTGCGGGGCCGGGCGGTGGTCGCCGCTCGGGCCGACTCGGCGGCGCGGCTCACCTGCGGTTTCGCGGGGGCGAGGCCGGGTCGGGCCGCGGCGGCGCGAGGCCGTGCGGCGCCCGCCGACGCGGAGGGGGAGGGGGAGGGCGTCGGTGCGGGCTGGGCGGAGGCGAGCGGGCTGTGGCCGGCGGCCGAGGCCGTCACGGTCGACGCTGCGGGGACGTCCTGCCCGGCGTCTGCGGATCCGACGGCGGGCCAGCCGAGAGCGGCCGCGAGAGCGAGCGTGCCGCCCATGGCGGCGAGGCGTCCCCGCCGGCGGGATGTGATCGGCCGGCGGTGCCGCCCCTGCTGTCCACCCACGTCCTGTCCACCCACGTCGTCGTCCACCTCGCGTCGTCGGCAGCGGGCGAAAGGCGCACGGGCATGGCGACATCGACACGCTGCGGGATGGGCCGAGCCTACCGCAGTGAGGCGGACGTCCGACCTGACCGAGTCGAGGCGGTGCACGGACGGGCGGCACCGCAGGTCGGGGGCGGCGACGATAGGATCGCCGCGGACATTCCACCGAAGACGAGGAATCTGTCATGGATCTTTTCGAATACCAGGCGCGCGACATGTTCGAGAAGCACGGCGTCCCCGTGCTCGCGGGCGAGGTCGCCGAGACGGTCGAGCAGGCCGCCGCGGCCGCCGAGCGGGTCGGCGCGCGCAGCGGCGGTGTCACCGTCGTCAAGGCGCAGGTCAAGACGGGCGGTCGCGGCAAGGCCGGCGGCGTGAAGGTCGCCAAGACCGCGGACGAGGCCCGGCAGCACGCCGAGCAGATCCTCGGGATGGACATCAAGGGCCACACCGTCAACGTCGTGATGATCGCCCAGGGGGCGAAGATCGCCGAGGAGTACTACTTCTCGCTGCTGCTCGACCGCGCGAACCGCAACTACCTCGCGATGTGCAGCAAGGAGGGCGGGATGGAGATCGAGCAGCTCGCCGTCGAGCGCCCCGAGGCCCTCGCCCGTGTCGCGGTCGACCCGCAGATGGGCATCGACGAGGCCAAGGGCAAGGAGATCGTCGACGCCGCGGGCTTCGACGCCGAGACCGGCGCCAAGATCGTGCCGGTGCTGCAGAAGCTGTGGGACGTGTACCGCGAGGAGGACGCGACGCTCGTCGAGGTCAACCCGCTGGTCAAGACCGAGGACGGCGAGATCGTCGCCCTCGACGGCAAGGTCACCCTCGACGACAACGCCGACTTCCGGCAGCCCGACCACGCCGGGCTCGTCGACGCCAAGGCCGAGGACCCGCTCGAGGCCAAGGCCAAGGAGCTGGGCCTGAACTACGTCAAGCTCGACGGCAACGTCGGCATCATCGGCAACGGCGCGGGCCTCGTCATGAGCACCCTCGACGTCGTCGCGTACGCCGGGCAGGACCACACGGGCGGGGCGAGCAAGCCCGCCAACTTCCTCGACATCGGCGGCGGTGCCTCCGCCGAGGTCATGGCCAACGGCCTCGACGTCATCCTCGGCGACGAGCAGGTCAAGTCCGTCTTCGTCAACGTCTTCGGCGGGATCACCGCGTGCGACGCCGTCGCCAACGGCATCGTCGGCGCGCTCGACAAGCTGGGCGACGCGGCCACCAAGCCGCTCGTCGTCCGCCTGGACGGCAACAACGTCGAGGAGGGTCGTCGCATCCTCGCCGACCGCAACCACCCGCTCGTCACCATCGAACCGACCATGGACGGCGCGGCCCGCCGGGCCGCCGAGCTCGCCGCGAAGTAAGGGAGTCGAGAAACCAATGGCCATCTTCCTCACGAAGGACAGCAAGGTCGTCGTCCAGGGCATGACGGGCTCGGAGGGCATGAAGCACACGAAGCGCATGCTCGCCTCGGGCACGAACATCGTGGGCGGCGTCAACCCGCGCAAGGCGGGCCAGAGCGTCGACGTCGACGGCACCGACGTGCCGGTCTTCGGCACCGTCGCCGACGCGATGCGCGAGACGGGCGCCGACGTCTCCGTCGTCTTCGTCCCGCCGAAGTTCGCGAAGGACGCCGTCGTCGAGGCCGTCGACGCGGGCATGCCGCTCGTCGTCGTCATCACCGAGGGCATCGCCGTCAAGGACACCGCGGAGTTCTACAACTACGCGAAGGCCAAGGGCGGCACGCGCATCATCGGCCCGAACTGCCCCGGCCTCATCAGCCCCGGGCAGAGCAACGCGGGCATCATCCCGGCCGACATCGCCGAGGGCGGGAAGATCGGCCTCGTCAGCAAGTCGGGCACCCTGACCTACCAGATGATGTACGAGCTGCGGGACTTCGGCTTCTCGACGGCCGTCGGCATCGGCGGGGACCCGGTCATCGGCACGACGCACATCGACTGCCTCGAGGCGTTCGAGGCCGACCCCGAGACCGTCGCGATGGTGATGATCGGCGAGATCGGCGGCGACGCCGAGGAGCGGGCCGCCGCCTACATCAAGGAGAACGTGACCAAGCCGGTCGTCGGCTACGTCGCGGGCTTCACGGCCCCCGAGGGCAAGACGATGGGCCACGCCGGCGCGATCGTCTCCGGCTCCTCGGGCACCGCCGCCGCGAAGAAGGAGGCCCTCGAGGCCGCCGGCGTCAAGGTCGGCAAGACGCCGTCCGAGACCGCCGCCCTCATGGCGGAGATCATGACCTCCCTCTGATCCGCACGCGATCCACCCCGACGGGGCCGGCCTCTCCTCGAGGCCGGCCCCGCCGTCGTCCGCCCGGGGGCGGTCATCGACAAGCCCCGGGCCGACCGACTCCCTGAACGTTGGCCGAATCGTGACTGTGTCCCAACCGGGAGAGAACCACCCTGGCTCGTAGGGTGTGCCCGCGGCAGACAGTCCGCACCCGCAGCGTCGAGGAGCCCCGACCCATGAGCAGCAGCACCGACCAGACCGCGCCCTCACCGGCCGGACCTCAGACCGGCCGGCCGCACAAGGACCGGAGCCACTGGCTCTACATCGGCGTCGTCGTCGCCGTCGTCCTCGGCGTCATCGTCGGCCTCGTGTCGCCGGAGACGGGCAAGGCGCTCAAGCCGCTCGGGACGATGTTCGTCGATCTCATCAAGATGATGATCAGCCCGGTCATCTTCTGCACGATCGTGCTCGGCATCGGCTCCATCAGGGCGGCCGCGACGGTCGGCAAGGCGGGCGGTATCGCCCTCGCCTACTTCATCACCATGTCGACGTTCGCCCTGGCCATCGGCCTCGTCGTCGGCAACCTCGTCAAGCCGGGTGACGGCATCGTCATCACGCCGGGCAAAGCCGACAAGTACGTCGACAACGCGTCGCACGCGGGCGGGCTCGACCTCATCCCCGACACCCTCGTCAGCGCCCTGACGTCCGGGTCGGTGCTGCAGACCCTCTTCGTCGCCCTGCTCGTCGGCTTCGCGCTCCAGCAGATGGGCCGGGCGGGGGAGCCGGTCGTCGCCCTCATCGGCCAGCTCCAGAAGCTCGTGTTCCGCGTCCTGACGATGATCCTGTGGGTCGCGCCCATCGGCGCCTTCGGCGCGATCGCCGGGGTCGTCGGCGACTCGGGGGCCGCCGCCGTCGGCGAGATCCTCAAGCTCATGCTCGCCTTCTACGTGACGTGCATCCTGTTCATCGTCGTCGTCCTCGGCTCGGTCCTCTGGTTCTTCACCCGGGTCAACATCTTCACCCTGCTGAAGTACCTCGCCCGCGAGTACCTGCTCATCGTCGCGACGTCGAGCTCGGAGTCGGCCCTGCCGAACCTCATCGCGAAGATGGAGCACCTCGGGATCAACCGCTCGACCGTCGGCATCGTCGTCCCGACCGGGTACTCGTTCAACCTCGACGGCACCGCGATCTACCTGACGATGGCGTCGATCTTCATCGCCGACGCGATGCACATGCCGATGTCGATGGGCGAGCAGATCGGCCTGCTCGTCTTCATGATCGTCGCGAGCAAGGGTGCGGCGGGCGTCACGGGCGCCGGTCTCGCCACGCTGGCCGGCGGCCTCCAGTCGCACCGGCCGGAGCTGGTCGACGGCGTCGGCGTCATCGTCGGCATCGACCGCTTCATGTCTGAGGCCCGCGCCCTGACGAACTTCACCGGCAACGCCGTGGCCACCGTGCTCGTCGGCACGTGGACGCGGTCCATCGACCGCGAGCGCGTCGGGGCCGTCCTGCGCGGCGACGACCCGTTCGACTACACGACGATGGTCGACGAGCACTGACCTCGCCCGCTCCTGGCGGCCGTCTCCCGGATCTCGGGAGGCGGCCGTCGTCGTCCGGGGCCGCTCGGGACGGGTTATCCGGGGCCGAGCAGGGCGAGACCGAACCCCGCGATCATGAACGGGCCGTGGGGCAGCGCGTCGTGGCGGCCGACCCGCCGCGTCAGCAGGAGGAACCCGGCGACGCCCCCGGCGAGGAGGACGCCGAGGTAGGCGCCCGTGGCCACCGCCCCCCAGCCGCGCACGCCGAGGACGAGCCCGAGGACGCCCGCGAGCTCGACGTCCCCGAGCCCGACCGCGGTCCCGCCGGGGGACAAGGCCCGCCACAGTCGATACGTCACGCGCAAGGCAAGACCACCCCCCGCGCAACGCAGGGCGTCACCCACGCCGAGCCCTCCCGTCGCGAGCAGGAGCCCCACCCACGCGGCGGCGCCGGCCAGCGCGGGCCGGGTGAGCGCCCGGGGCAACCGGTGCGTCTCGACGTCGACGGCGGCGAGGGCCACGAGGAGCGCGGTGAGGGTGAGCAGCCCGGCGAGGAGGACGAGGCGGGCCGGTGGGGAGTCCGCGACGTCCGAGAGCCACGGCCGGTCGCTCCGCACCGCGACGGCGGCCCAGGCGAGCGCCGTCGCCGCCGCGATCACCGGCCCCGGGGCCCGGCGCCGCCTCGACTCGCCCGCGAGCAGGTGGGCCCCGGCGCCGATCGGCCCCGCGACCCGGTACCCCACCGCCGTGCCCGCCGCCCCGGCGAGCAGCGCGCCCGCCCACGTCCCCCCGTCCACGACCCCTCCGCCCCGGACGCCCCTCGGCGCCCTCGACCAGCCTCGGCCCGGCGGTCCGTCGCGGGCCGCCTCTCGGGGTCCGGGTGTGCAGGAGCGGCGGTGGCGCTCCCGGCCGGCACCGGTTGTGGATCGTGGGGCGTCGGTCGCGCCCCCCAGCGCGACGGGGGGCCGGCGCGGGACCCGCGGGGACCGGACGAGGGCGAGGTCCGCTCGAGGCTCCCGGTGTCGACGGTCTCCGTGCGGCTCGCCGCCCGGCGCAGTCCGCAACCGGGTGCCGGGTGCGGTTCCCACGACGGACCGGGTGTCGGCGCGCCCGTTTGGGTCCGGCGCCGCGGGCGGGGACGATGGGGCCCTGATGCCTGTGCGTGAACGGACTCCGGTGACCTCTCGATCGACCCCCCGCCCGACGGACCCGCCCGAACCCGGGCTGCTCGACAAGGCCCCGCTGCCGCTGGCGGGGGCCTTGTCGGCGCTGGGCGCGGGGGCCAGCTCGCTCGTCCTCGTGGTCCTGCCGTTCTTCGTCGCCTGGCTCGCCAGCACCGCGTCGACCGTGTCGGCGGGGCAGTCGCTCGAGGTCGGTGGCGACCTGTGGCTCATGGCGCACGGGGTCGGCCTGCACACCAACGCGGGCGCGGTGACGCTCACGCCCTGGCTGCTGCTCGCCGTCCCGCTGCTCACGCTGCGGTGGGGGGCGCAGCGCATCCTCGCCGGGGTCGCCGACCGCGACGCCGGCCCCGCGCTGCTCGGCGGCCTGCGCCGCGACGTCGGTGTCGCGGGCGCCTGCTTCGTCGGCGCGTACGCGGCGCTCGCGTTCGTCGTCGCGCTGATCGGGCGCTTCCCGGGGCTGGCCCCCACGTGGTGGAGCGCGCCGCTGCTCGCCGCGCTCTGGGCCGCCGCCGTGTTCGCGTGGCAGGCGGTGCGGGAGTTCCGCACCCGCGGAACCGACCTCGCCCCCCGCGCCCGGTGGGCGTGGCGCGAGTACGTGCCGTGGTGGCTGCGCCGCGCGATCGCCCCCGCCGCCCGGGGCGCCGCGCTGCTCGTCGGCTTCGGGGCGATCGGTGTCCTCGTGCTCGTCGCGGCGAACCTGACGCGCGTCGTCGGGTTGTACGGCGACGTCGGCGCCGGCTGGGTCGGTGGCGTGGTCCTCACCCTCGGCCAGCTCTGCTATCTGCCGACGCTGGCGATGTGGGCCGTCTCGTTCGCGGCCGGCCCCGGGTTCGGTCTCGGCGAGGGGTCGTCGATCACGTGGACCCAGGCCCAGCCGGGCCCGATGCCGCTCGTTCCCGTGCTCGGAGCCCTGCCCGACCCGGGGCCCCTGCCCGAGTGGACGCTCGCCGCGGTCGCGGCACCCGTCCTCGTCGGGTTCGTCGTCGCCTGGCTGGCCCTGCGCGGTCCGGACCGCCCCCGCTCGGGTCGCGACCGGCTGCGCCTCGCCGCGGCGGCGGTCGGCCTGTGCGCTCTTCTCCTGACCGGGCTCGTCGTCGCCGCGGGCGGGTCGCTCGGGTCGGCGCGGCTCGCGCACGTCGGCCCGGTCGCCTGGCTCGTCGGGCCGGCGCTGCTCGGTGAACTCGCCCTCGGCGGGTTCGTGGCCTGGGCCCTCTCCGGCCTGCGGCTGCGCCGCCGCCGCGACTGATCGACGCGGGTCCGAATGGTGTGGACCACGGTCGCACAGATCGCGCCGCACGAGAGTGCGTGCGCGTCCTAGCTGTCGGGGCCCTGGTTCAGGTGGTCTACGACATCGGTGAGCCGATCGATCGCGGCCAGGATGTCGGCGAACCGTTCCTGCTCCGAGCGGGTCATAGCGGTACAGCGTCCTGCAGAGCGGTCAGGGAGACGTCTGGGCGGAGCAAGCCGGCGGCGACCACGTCGACCCTGGTGCCCAGGGCGTTGCCGAGTTCCTCGGCGATCCCGGCCACGCGGAGAAGCTCGTTCCCGCCACCGGGCTCGAGGTCCACGAGCAGGTCGATGTCACTGTGCTCTGTGGCCTCCCCGCGGGCCACGGACCCGAACAGCCGGGGGTGGGTGGCGCGGTAGCGGCCCAGAACCTCCTCGACCAGGTCGCGACGCGCGAGCAGGGCAGCACGGAGTGCTGCACTCTGCTCGGTCACGACGCTCATACGTCAAGGGTAGGGCGGGGCCGCGCAGAGGTCCTGGTCCCCTGGCGCCGCATCAGGTTCCGGGCCCATGCGCGCGGGCACTCAGAACCACTCGGACCGGTCGGCCGCCACGCCGGCGTGCTCCTCGGCACACATGCGCTGTGGAGGGCGCCGTAGCCTTCGGTGCAGCCCGATCGACCCGGCCCGAACGGTTCGTCCGGTCGGCGTACGCGCGGGCCGGCGATCTCGCGGCCTCGCGGGCCCCGACCCGCGCGCTCAGGAGCGCCCGACCCGTTCCACGGCGTCGATGACGAGGTCCCAGAACCCGTCCACGTCCAGCGTCGTCGCCACGGCCGTCGGGCACTCCTGCGGCTCGTCGCCGCGCAGGTCGACGACGGTCATGCCGGTCGTGAACTCGCCGCGCAGTTCGACCGTGATCGGGGCCCGGCGCACGCGGACCAGGGAGGGGTCGATGAGGTAGGCCAGCGTGCACGGGTCGTGTACCGGAGGCGCGTCGAACCCGGCGACCTCAAGGTAGGCGCGACCGAACGCCTCGATGAGCTGGCCGACGAACCGGGCGGGGGCCGAGTCGATCGCGGCGACGCGCTCCGCGACGTCGGCCGTCGCGAGCGCCTGGTGGGTGAGGTCCAGCCCGACCATGACGACCGGCCAGCCGGCGCCGATGACGATGGAGGCGGCCTCGGGGTCGACGATGACGTTGAACTCGGCGACCGGGCTCGCGTTGCCCGCGTGGTACCCGCCACCCATGAGGACGACCTCGCGGACCCGCTCGACGATCCGGGGTTCCTTGCGCAGTGCGAGGGCGATGTTCGTCAGCGGGCCGGTCGGGACGAGGGTCACCTCGCCGGGCTCGTGCGCCATGACCGTCTCGATGATGGCGTCGACCGCGTGTCGCCCGTCGAGGGCGACGTGGCCGGGGGAGCCGGGGTCGGGCAGGTCGACGCCATCCAGTCCTGACTCGCCGTGGATGTCGGCGGCGACGACGACCTCGCGCAGGAGCGGCCGGGTGCACCCCGCCGAGACCGGGACGTCGGTGGCGCCCAGGAGGGTGAGGACCCCGAGCGCGTTCCGGGTGACCTTGTCGAGGGTCTGGTTCCCGCCGACCGTCGTGACCGCCAGCAGCTCGATCTCGGGGTTCGCGTGGGCGAGGAGGAGGGCGACGGCGTCGTCGTGGCCGGGGTCGCAGTCGAGGATGATCTTGCGCGTCATGGACGCGACGCTACCGTCGGCCGCGGCGCCGCCGGCGGCGCTTAGGGTGACGTGCGTGGACTCGCCGCGCACCAGCCCCGCCTCCCTCGTCGTGCTCGTGTCGGGCAGCGGCACCAACCTGCAGGCGCTGCTCGACGCGTGCGCGCAGCCCGGGTACGGGGCGCGCGTCGTCGCGGTGGGGGCGGACCGAGCCGGGATCGAGGGGCTCGCCCGGGGGGAGCGGGCCGGGGTGCCGACGTTCGTCGAACGCGTGAGCGACCACCCGGACCGTGCCGCGTGGGACGCCGCCCTCACGCGGGCCGTCGCCGCCCACGCGCCCGACCTCGTCGTCTCCGCGGGGTTCATGAAGATCCTCGGGCCGCAGTTCCTCGCCAGGTTCGAGAGCCGCGTGATCAACACCCACCCCGCGCTGCTGCCGAGCTTCCCTGGCGCCCACGCGGTCCGGGACGCCCTCGATCACGGCGTCCGCGTGACCGGCTGCACGTGTCACGTGGTCGACGCCGGCGTCGACACCGGGCCCATCCTCGACCAGCGGGCCGTCCGGGTGCAGGACGACGACACGCGGGAGTCGCTGCACGAGCGCATCAAGACCGCCGAGCGGGCCATGCTCGTCGACGTCGTCGGCCGCCTCGCCCGCGGCGGCGTCACCGTCGAGGGCCGCCGGGTGCGGGGCCCGGGTACGGACTGACGACGGCCGGGAGGCTCCGGCGGGCGCGGGGGCCCGATCGCGGGTCGCCCGGTCCGGTGATCTCGGGTTGCGCCCGGCGCGCGGCACGGTTCCGTGACGGACGGATGTCGGCCCACGTGACGCCGGCCCACGTGACGAGGGCCGGCGGGGGCGGCGGCCGTCAGGGCGGCGACCGGGACCGTTCCGTGAGCGACCGGCACCGGCCCGGGCGCCGACCGCCGTCGGGCGGTGGCCCGACCTCGGCTCGCCCGCCCCGATAGGGTGGCGGCACACGACTGGCGCGGGTGGGCCACCACCGGGGAGTGACGACGTTGTGAGCATCGCCCGCCTGGGTGCTCGACCGGCAGCGAGACCGACCCTCAGGAGAGTCATGTCCGACCAGCCCGTAACCGCCGCACCCGAGCAGAGCGAGGGCCGTCGCCCCGTGCGGCGTGCGCTCGTCTCCGTGTACGACAAGACCGGCCTCGACGAGTTGGTGCACGGCCTGCACGACGCCGGCGTCGAACTCGTCTCCACCGGCGGGTCCGCGAAGGCGATCGCCGCGCTCGGCCTCCCCGTCACCCGAGTCGAAGACCTCACCGGCTTCCCCGAGTGCCTCGAGGGGCGCGTGAAGACGCTGCACCCGAAGGTGCACGCCGGGATCCTCGCCGACACGCGCAAGCCCGACCACGTGGCCCAGCTCGCCGACCTCGGCATCGCGGCGTTCGAGCTCGTCGTCGTCAACCTCTACCCGTTCGCCGACACCGTCGCCTCGGGCGCGAGCCCCGACGAGTGCGTCGAGCAGATCGACATCGGCGGGCCCTCGATGGTGCGGGCGGCCGCGAAGAACCACCCGAGCGTCGCGGTGCTCACCTCGCCCGACCAGTACGCCGCGGCCCTGGAGGCCGTCGCGGGTGGCGGGTTCTCGCTCGAGGTCCGCAAGCGGCTCGCCGCGCAGGCGTTCGCACACACCGCGGCCTACGACATCGCCGTCGCCTCGTGGATGTCGGGCGGGTACGCCGACACGAGCGAGGGCACCGGGTTTCCCGCCTGGATCGGCGGCTCCTACTCCCGCCTCGACGTGCTGCGCTACGGCGAGAACCCGCACCAGCGCGCGGCCCTGTACGAGGCCCGTTTCGGGGGGCCGGGGTTGGCGCAGGCGCGTCAGCTTCACGGCAAGGCGATGAGCTACAACAACTACGTCGACGGGGACGCCGCGGTGCGCGCCGCCTACGACCACGGCGACGTGCCCACGGTCGCGATCGTCAAGCACGCCAACCCGTGCGGCATCGCCGTCGGTAGCGCCGACGAGGGCATCGCGGCGGTGCACGCCCGCGCCCACGCCTGCGACCCGGTCAGCGCCTTCGGCGGCATCATCGCGACGAACCGCGAGGTCGACGCGGCGATGGCGGAGACGGTCAAGGACATCTTCACCGAGGTCGTCATCGCGCCGTCGTTCGCGCCGGGGGCCGTCGAGATCCTCACGGCCAAGAAGAGCATCCGCCTCCTGGAGTGCCCGGCGCCGCCGCGGGGTGGCGTCGAGACCCGCTCGATCAGCGGCGGCCTCCTCATGCAGCAGCGCGACCTCGTCGACGCCGTGCTCGAGCCGGGCGAGGACGACAAGCCGACCGCCGGCCACGGCGACGCGCCCCTGTACTGGACCCTCGTCGCCGGCCCGTCCCCGGACGACGCGACGCTCAACGACCTCGGCTTCGCGTGGAAGGCGGTCCGCGCGGTGAAGTCGAACGCGATCCTGCTCGCGAAGGACCGCGCCTCCGTCGGCATCGGCATGGGCCAGGTCAACCGCGTCGACTCGTGCCGCCTCGCGGTCTCGCGGGCCGGCCAGGAGCGGGCGCGGGGCGCGGTGGCGGCCTCCGACGCCTTCTTCCCCTTCGCCGACGGCCTGCAGATCCTCCTCGACGCGGGCGTGCGCGCGGTCGTCGCACCGGGCGGTTCGGTGCGCGACGACGAGGTCATCGAGGCCGCCCGCGCCGCCGGCGTGACGCTGTACTTCACGGGAACCCGGCACTTCGCGCATTGAGCGGCGAACGTAGGCGAGTGTGCGAGTCGGAGTGAGCGCGACCGCAGGCATGAGCGGACCCGCCGAGGTGCGCACCAGGACGGTGACTCGCCCGGTCTACGCCGGAGACAGCGGCGCTCGCGCATCCCGTCGAGGCCGTGGGTAGGGTCGGCGCATCCTGCCCGCGGCCCGGAGCGCATCGGCCGGGCACCGCGGACCGTCGACATCCGGGGAGTACGCATGGGTTCGGTGATCGGCCTTCTGGCCTGGCAGGCGGCGGCCCGTCCGCCCGAGGGGGCGGTCGACGGGCTGCAGGCCGACCTGTCGGAGCTGTTGGAGGACTTCCCCCGCACGCGGCTGGTCGTGCTCCCCGAGTACCACCTGACCCGGGTGAACGGGACCCCCGCGGCGCGTGCCGCCGAGTTCGACCGGCTGGCGGAGCCGCTCGACGGTCCGCGGGCCCTGCGCGGCCTGCTCGACGAGGCGGTCCTGCCCGGCTGACCGCCGTGCGGGAGGTCGCGCGGGATCTCGGGGTGTGGCTCGTGCCGGGTACGGTTCCCGAGTCCGCACCCGGCGGGGGCGTCCACAACACGACCGTCCTCGTCGGCCCGGACGGGGAGCTGACCTGCGTCTATCGGAAGATCTTCCCGTGGCGCCCGTTCGAGCCGTTCGAGATGGGCGTCGACCTGCCGGTCGTCGAGCTGGCGGGATTCGGGCGGGTGGGCTTCGCCATCTGTTACGACCTGTGGTTCCCCGAGATCGCCCGGCAACTCGCCTGGTCGGGGGCGGAGCTCATCGTCATCCCCACCCAGACCTCGACGCGAGACCGCGAGCAGGAGATCGTCCTCGCCCGGGCCGCGGCCATCACCAACCAGGTGTTCGTCCTCAGCCTCAACGCGGCCGCCCCGTCCGGGGTGGGGCGTTCCCTGCTCGTGGACCCCGAGGGCGTGGTCCGGTTCATGGCCCCCAGCGAGAACCCGGCCGTGCTCACGGACGCCCTCGACCTCGGGGCGGTCCGCACGGTCCGGGAGTTCGGCACGTGCGCGCTCAACCGGATCTGGCATCAGCTGGGACCGGGGGACCCGGTCGTCGACCTGCCCGTCTGCGGAGGGCGGATCGACCCCGCGACGTGGACACCGGCGTCGCTGCGGGGCGAGGACCCGTCCGTTTCGGGCGGCCGGAGGTCGTCGTGACCCGCCCGGCGGACGGATCCGCCACCGCCTCGTCGTCGGCGTCGCCGACCGGTCGGCTCACCCTGTGGCCGATCGTCCTCCTCGGGCTGGCGTACACACGACACCGTTCATCGTCCTCACCACCTTCGGCGCGTTCTCGGAGGCCAGCAGCGGCACGCTGGCGGCGGCGTACGCGGTGGCCACGGTCGCCATGCTCTTCTCGGCGCTGAGCTACGCGAAGATGGCGGGTCGCTACCCGGTGGCGGGGTCGGCGTACGCCTACGCCCGACGGGCGATCGACTCACGGGTCGGCTTCCTCGTGGGCTGGGCCGTCCTGCTCGACTACCTGTTCCTGCCGATGGTGGTGTGGCTGTACGGCTCCGCCTACCTCACGGCTCAGTTCCCCGAGGTGCCCGCGTGGGTCTTCGTGGCCCTGTTCATCGTGCTGACGACGGGGCTGAACGTCCGTGGCATCACGATGGCGGCCCGGGTCAACGTGGTCCTCATCTCGGCCCAGTTCCTCGTGCTCGGCCTGTTCGTCGTCCTGTACCTGCGCCGGGTGCTCTCTCCGGACGGGAGCGGGGTCACCATCGAGCCGTTCTGGAACCCGACGACGACGGTCGCGGCGGTGTCGGCCGGCGCCGCCCTGACGGCCTACTCGTTCATCGGCTTCGACGCGGTGTCGACCTTCGCGGAGGAAGCGCGCGACGCCCGGCGCACCATCCCGAGGGCCATCGTCCTCACCGCACTCTGCGCCGGCCTCGTCTTCGTGGCCGTCGCGTTCGTCGTCCAGCTCGTCCACCCGGGCGGTGTCTTCGACGACCCGGACGCGGCGGCCCTGGACATCGCACGCCTCATCCGTGGCGACCTGTTCGCCGCGGTGTTCCTCACCATGGTCATCCTCGCCAAGTTCACGGCGGGCGTCCCCATCCAGGCGGCCGGCGCCCGGCTCATGTACGCGATGGGACGCGACGGCGTCCTGCCCAAGGCCGTCTTCGGACGGTTGCACCCGAGGTGGGGCACTCCCGTCGTCAACCTGCTCATCACCGGGGCCGTCGGAACGCTCGCGTTGTTCCTCACGGCCAGCGCCTCCACGTCGTTCATCAACTTCGGTGCCTTCACGGCGTTCGCGTTCGTCAACGTCAGTGTCGTCGCCCAGTGGTGGCGCGACCGCGGCACTCCTGCCCGGGGAACGGTCCTCGGCTGGGTCGTCGCGCCCTGATCGGATCGGCGGTCGTGGCCTGGCTGTTCAGCCATCTCGACGTCCACGCTCTCGTGCTCGGTGGCGTGTGGACCGTCCTCGGCGTCGTGTGGTTGACCGTGCTGACGAGGGGCTTCCGGACGCCGCCCCCCGAGCTCGAGTTCGAGGAGTGAGAGCAGGCAGGGACCCTGCGGGCGCATGTCCCCGGGGCTGAAGAACCGTACCGACGACATCGGCGCGGCCACCGTGAGAGCGTCAGGCCGGTGACCTGCGGCGATGCTGAACGCGGAGCTGTCGATGTCGTCGGTACGGTTCTTCGATCTGCGGCACGGCCGGTCGGTCTGCCCGCGTGCATGGTTGCTCAGCCGGGCGGCGAGGGGAGGTCGACGTCGCCGCCGCCGGCGAGGTCCGTGCAGTCGACGGCGAGCACGTCTGCGGCGGAGAGGAAGTCGCGGGCCCCACGGTCGCCGCGGGCGGCGGACCTCGCCTCGCCCCAGTGCCGACGGCCGAGGGCGACCGGGTGCCCGGGGCGCCCGGCGAACCAGGCCCGGGCGAGGGCGGTCTCGTCGGACGCGGCCGCGAGGACTCGGGCCACGCAGTCGGCGCCGACGTCGGGCAGGTCCACGAGGTGCACGAGCGCAATCCCGGGGGCGCCATCGGTCCCCGTGCCTTCGACGAGTCCGGGACCGATCCCCGCGCCCCGGGTAGCGGTTCGCGTCCCACTGCGTCCTGCCAGGTGCGGTGCGCCCGGCGGGAGGCCGGCCGCGGCGGCGAGACCCGCACGCAGGGAGGCGCCCATGCCGTCGGCCCAGTCGGGCGCCTCGACCACGTCGACGCGGTCGCGGTGGTGGGCCCGGCGGGCCAGGGCCGTCACGTCGTCGCCGGCGGCACCGACGACGAGCACGGCCCGGTCGCAGCCACCGTCGATCAACACGTCGAGGGCCCGTGCCACCCACGGCGTGCCGTCGGGGTGACGCAGGAGGCCCTTGGGTGAGCCCATCCGCCGACCTGCCCCGGCGGCGAGGAGCACCCCCACGGCGATGGGTCCGCGTTCCGACATGGCTCCCAGTGTGCCCGCCCGCGCAGGACAGGGCGCTCCGGACGGCACGGGGTGCGACGCCGGTCAGGCCCGGACGGCGCCGACCTCCGCCCCGGGCGTCGCCCGGGACGCGAGGGCGTCGAGGGCCGCGGTGAAGCAGCGCTCCGGAGGGGTGACGAGGCCCGCGCCCACCTGCCCCGTCCCGGCGACGGCGCCGGCCATGCCTGTGTTGATCTGCGGCAGGATGCCGGTGCGCACGACCTGCGTGACGTCGATCCCGGCCGGCGCACCCCGGAACTCGAGGATGGGCACCTGGATCCGCGGGTGCTCGCCGAGCGTGATCTCGTACATGCGGCGGGTCGCGGCGAGGGCGAAGTCGACGTCGCCGCCCACGAGCCGGACGATCGCGGGCGCCGCGGCCATGACGAACCCGCCGATGCCCGCGGTCTCGGTGATGGCGGAGTCACCGATGTCGGGGTTGGCGTCGTCGGGCCCGAAGTCGCCGAGGAAGAGCCCCTCCGGCCGGTTCGCCGGACCCGTGAACCACTCGCGGCCCGTCCCCGCCGTCTGGATGCCGAAGTCGGTGCCGTTGCGCGCCATGACCGTCACCATCGACGACCCCTCGATGTCGGCGGCGGCGAGCATCGCCAGCTTGCACGTCGGCATGACGAGGTTGAGGGCGAAGTGGTCGTTGGCGCCGACGAAGCGGACGACGTCCGCGAGATCGGTTCCGTCGACCCCGAGCGAGACCAGGTCGGGCAGCAGGTCGCGCAGCCACATGAGCGTCGCGCTGCGGTTGCGGTTGTGCCCCTCGTCGCCCATCTGCACCATCTGCGCGACGATCGCGGCGACGTCGACGCTCCCGTGCGCCGCCACGGCCCGCGAGAGCACCGGCCCGAGGACGTCGGCCATCCACCGCAGGCGCGTCTGCACCTCCGGCCCGTAGGCGCCGTACCGCAGCACCTTGCCGAGCCCCTCGTTGAGCGAGCAGTACGACGTGTTCCCGTGCACGGGGTCGCGCAGCTCGAACATCCACATCGAGGGCGACACGACGCCCGCCATCGGCCCGACGGCGTCGCGGTGGTGGCACGGCTCGAACTCCAACGACCCGGACGCGAGCAGCCGCTCGGCCTCCTCCGGGGTGTCGGCGATGCCCTCGAACACCGTGGCCCCGATCAGCGCGCCCCGCATCGGCCCCGACGCGCGCTCCCACTCCAGCGGCGGGCCGGCGTGCAGGAACTGCCCCTTCTCCAGGCCGAGGACCTCGGAGGCCGGGCGGATCGCGACGAGCTCGGAGCCGGCGGCGCACATGCGCTCCAGCGCGCGGGCGTTCGCCACGGTCCGGCGCGCGTCGCCGAGCACGGTCCGCAGCGCGCGGTACGTGCGCCCCGCTCGGTCCTCGCCGAGGCGGTCCTCGCCGTCCTCGCCGAGGAGCGGGGGCCGCCAGTCGACCTCGGTGACGGGCACGGCCTGGTCGCGCAGCGCCTGGCCGAGCAGGTCGGCGCCGGCGGTGACGACGCGGGGGTCGGTGCGCAGGAGGTCGGCCAGGGGAGCGTCGGTGCCGCGGCCGTGGGAGTCGGTCATGTCAGCCGTCCTTCCGGGTGAGCAGGCGCAGCGCGTGGCGCGTGGCGTGCGCGTTCGAGGCGAAGACGTGGGCGCCCACGTCGGCGAGGGCGCGCCCGGTCGCCTCCAGGCCCTGGGGGTCGTCGGCGGCGCCGACGAGGGCGACGACGACGGGCAGGTCGCGCCCCTGGTCCGCGGCGACGGCGCGGGCGTCGGTGATCGCGGCGGCGAGGGCGGGCGCGGGGTCGGGGTGTGCGCCGTACCCGAGGACGAGGTCGAGCAGGAGCACGCCGCAGGTGGGGTCGGCGGCCTCGGCGGCGATGCGCTCGAGCCGCAGGCCCGGATCGATCATCGGATGCGGCCTGCCCGCCGTGAGCTCGTCGTCCCCGAAGTCGACGACGACGTGCCCGATGGAGGCCGCCCGGCCCGAGAGGCGCTGCTCGTCGGCGAGCGGGATGTTCGAGCGGATGGGCCCGAGCGTCTCGGCCGCGATGAGCATCGCCTCGTCGGCGAGCGTGCCGCCGCAGTAGAGGCCACGCAGGTACGGTCCGTCGGCTGGGCTCGCCGGGTCGGCGGGGCTCGCCGGGTCGAAGGGGGCTGCGGACGTGTCGGCCGCACCCAGCGGATGGGCCGTCGCGCCGATCGGGTCGTCGGCGGCTTCGGATGCGTCGGCCGCGCCCCGCGGGTCGGCCGGCTGGGCCGGGCCGGGGGGCGCGTCGGAGGGCGCCGCGTCGGGGGCGGCGGCGGAGGCGGTGGACGGCGACCACGTGGGCCACGTCGGCACGCCGAGGCCGGCGGCGGTCAGGACCTCCTCGACCCCGGCGGTGAGGTCGGGGCGGCCCGGGCCGAGCGTGATCCAGTGGACGGGGACGCCGAGCCCGTCCGCCAGGGCCTCGACCTCCGCGACGACCTGCGGGTCGGCGGGCTTGGACACGACGACGACGCGGTCGGTGGCCGGGTCCGCCGCGAGGGCCGCGAGCGCCGTCCGGGCCGAGGCGCCGCGCACCCGGGCCCCGAGGTCGCGCCCGCCGAGCCCGAGGCAATGGCTCACGCCCGCGCCCGCCGCGTCGAGCAGGCACATGACCTGCTGGGCGCCCGTGCCCGAGGCGGCGACCAGCCCGATCGAGCCGGCGCGCACCCGGTTGGCGAACCCCAGGGCGACCCCGCCGACGAGGGCCGTGCCGCAGTCCGGGCCCATGACGAGGACGCCGGCTTCCGCGGCGGCCGCCTTGAGCGCGATCTCGGCCTCGAGGTCCACGTTGTCGGAGAACACCATGACGCTGCGACCGGCGGCGATCGCGTCGCTCGCCTCGGCGAACGCGCCCGGGCCCGGCACCGACACGAACCCGAGGGTCGCGTCCGGGTCGCGCCGGAAGGCCGACGCCGTCGTGCGCGCCGGCTCGGCGGGCCCGAAGCCCCCGGCCCCCGCCGACGCCCGCGCCAGCGCGGCCAGTCCCGCCTCGAGAGCGGCGATCCCCGCCGCGATCCCCTCGGCGTCCTCGCCGCGGATCGCGACGACGAGGTCGTTCGGCCCGGCGTCACCGGGCTCGAACCCGAGGTCGGCGAGCACCTCGACGTTGAGCGGGGTGGCCATGGCGACGACAGCCGCCCGGACGCCGCCCGCGTCGCGCACCCGTTGGGTGACCTGCATGAGGCTGACGGAGTCGGCGTAGCTGCCCCGCCGTACCTCGACGTGGTCGGTCATCGCGCGGTCCTTTCGTCGGTGACGTGGAGGTCGTCGTGCGGGGAGTCGGCCGCTCCGGGGGCACGGCGGGAGACCGCCGCGAGCGACTGGGCGAGGCCGAGCAGGAGGTCGCCGCCGGAGGTGTGCCCGAACGCCGCGACGCGGGCGACGAGTCCGGCGACGTGCCGATCCGGCGCCGGTGGGCGCGCGACGAGCGCGTCGACGAGCGTGACGAGCTCGGGGACCGCGTAGCCGGCGAGGGCGGCCTGGACGAGGGACGCCGACAGGGTGCTCGTGCGGTCCGCGAGCCGCGCCCACGCCGACGCGAGGGGGGCAGGCGTTCCCGGACCCGCGACGTCGCCGCTCGCGGGGACGCCGAGCGCCCACGCCACCAGAGCGGTGGCGGCGACGACGTCGTCCCCGCTCGGCGTCGAGCCGGGTCCCCACCCGACGAGCGGGAGCAGGGCCGCCTCGAGCTCGTCCACGCCCGCGGGGTCGGGCCCGGCGAACACGCACCGGGCGAGACGTCGGGCGGCCGCGACGAGCGCAGCCGGACGGTCGGGGCGCGCGAGCAGCGAGCGCGCGTCGCCCGCGGCCGCCCCGACGACGAGCTCGGCTCCGTCGGACGCTCGGTGTGTCCCGTCGCGCTCGTCGTCGACGCGCACGACTCGGGCGGGCCGCCACGTGCGCGCCGCGAGCAGAGTCGTGTCGGGCAGGTCGATGCGTCCGTCGCCCACCCGCACCGTGTCCCCGGCGACCACCCCCCACCCGCCGTGGCGCCGGTCACCGCCGTGGTCGAGGCGTCCGCCGTGTCCGCCGTGACGACCAGCGGCGGTGGGCAACCGGACCGCGTGGGGGAGCGCGAGGCCGTCGCCGGTGACGACCGGGACGACGACGTCGCGGGCCCCGCGACGGCCGGCGCCGTCGGTGGCACCGTCGGTGGCGGCGGGCACGAGGAGGTACAGGCACCGGGGCACCGCGCCGAGCACCCGGGCGTTCCGCATCGTCGGCGCCGCGAGGATGTCGATGACGAGGGAGGAGACCGCGACGGGCGTCACCGGTGGTGCGCCGATCGGGGCGGGCGGGGCCGAGACGGAGGTGGGGCCCGCGTGGCCGGCGGGCCCGATGCGACCGTCGCGGGCCGGGCCGCGAGGGGCCGGACCGGTGGCGGTGGGGGAAGCGGTGATCACCACAGCGCGACGCTATGCCCGCCCTAGACTGCCCTGCATGGTCGAAGTTGCCAACGCAGCCGGGCCGACAGGTCAGACGTTGCCAAGCGCCGCCCTGTCCCGTCCCGACGTCGACCTCCCGCCCGGCCTGACCGTCGCGGAGGTCCTCCGCCTCGACGTGCTCGCCGGGGCCCGCGTCGTCGCCGGGTCGACGGGGTCGGGGCGGCGGGTCAGTCGGCTCAACGTCATGGAGGTCCCGGACATCCTGCCGTGGGTGCGGGCCGGCGAGCTCATGCTCACGACCGGCTATCCGCTGCGGCAGGAGCCCGAGGCGCTCGTGGGCCTCGTGCGGGAGCTCGACGGCCGGGGTCTGGCGGCGATCGGGGTCAAGCTCGGCCGCTACCTCGACGAACTGCCGCCGCAGATGCTCGCCGAGGCCGACGCGTGCGGTCTGCCGGTCGTGCTCCTGCCCGACGGTGTGGGGTTCGACGACGTCATCAACGGCGTCCTCGCCACCGTCCTGCACCGCCGCGCCGAGATGCTCGCCCGCAGCGAGGCCATGCTCAGCTCGCTCGTCGACCTCGTCGTCGGCGGCGGCGACCTGGGCCGGGTGTGCGCCGGCCTGGCCGACGACCTCGGCGGGACGGCCCTCGTCACGAGCATCGACGGTCGGGTCATCGCCGCGGCCGAGCAGCACGGCGCGCCGAGCCGGGGCCCCGGCGGCGGCGAGTCCGCCGACGCCATCGTCGCCCGTCTCACCGACCTGCACGCCTTCGACCGTTCGGGTCGCTTCCTCGTCGAGTCCCAACCCGTCGGCTGTCGGCCCCTGCCGGGCGGCGGGTCGATCGTCGTGGCCCGCGTCGCGGGCGGCCGCCACGACCACGGCCGGCTCGTCGTCGTGGCCGACGCGGTGCTCGGCGCGGAGGAGGCCCACCTCGTCGAGCGGTCCGCCGCCGTGGCCGCGCTCGTGCTCACCAAGGCGCAGGCGGTCACCGCGGTCGAGAGCAAGTACCAGGCCGACTTCCTGCGCGACGCCCTCGCAGGCCGGGCCGGTCCCGACGCCCGCGTCGTGGAGCACGCGCGCTCCCTCGGCTGGGACCTCAACCGCCCGCTGGCCGTCGTCGTCGCCCGCCTCGAGGACGGGGCCGAGGACGTCGACCCCGCCGGTGAGCGCGCCGCGCAGCAGCGGTTCGGGCAGGCGTGGACGCAGTGCGTCGCCGCCCGCGACCCGGGCGCCGCCGTCGTCGGCCTCGGCCACGACGTCGTCGCCGTGCTCGGCTGCGCGCCGACGGGCGGCGGGTCGGGCCGGGACGCCGTCATGGGTCTCGTCGACGACCTCGTCCGCGCCGTGCGGGGCCTCGGCGGGGGCGGGCGACGCGCCTTCTCGGTGGGCGTGTCCCGCGACATCGCCGCCGTGGGCGAGCTGCCGACCGCCTACGACCAGGCCCGCAAGGCCGTGGCGGTCGGCCGACGCGTGTCCGGGCCGCAGGCGGTCACGCACTTCGACGGACTCGGGGTGTTCCGGCTGCTCTCGCTCGTGCCCGACTCCGCCGAGCTGCGCGGCTACGTCGCCGAGACCCTCGGCGACCTCGCCGCCGACGACCAGCCGGAGATCGTCGACCTGCGGCACACCCTCGAGGTGCTGCTCGCGAACAACCTCAACGTCGCGGAGACGGCCCGGGAGCTGCACTTCCACTACAACACGCTGCGCTACCGCATCGGCAAGCTCGAGCGCATGGTCGGCCCCTTCACGACCGACCCCCACCTCCGCCTCACGCTGGCGCTCGCGCTGCAGGTCATTCACATGCGCGGGCTCTGAGCCGGTCACGACCCGAGGGTGGCGGCCGGCGGGCCGGTCGTCGTGCCGGGCCACGGCCTCACGGTCTCACCGCGTCATCGCGGTACCGCGACACGGCGCCACCGCCGACGCCGGCACGCCTGCGCGAATGTGCCAACCGCAACGATCCGGGCTCGTCGGCATGTGCTGATCAAGTGGGCGCGGGGCAGGCCCTACCGTTCCACCAACGCGGCGTCCCCGAACGGGGCGGACGCGCGGCGGCCCCCGCCCGGTGGACGCCCTCGCACGAGGCTCAGGAGGCCGACGTGGCCATCGGATGGACCCTCAAGGGGGACGGCAAGACCCTCGGCCCCGACGACGTCGTCGCCCCGTACGAGCGCCTGAGCTGGGGCCGCACGGTCGGTCTCGGCATGCAGCACGTCGTCGCGATGTTCGGGGCGACGTTCGTGTTCCCGCTCATCATGGGGCTCAACCCGCAGCTCGCGATCATGATGAGCGGCATCGCCACGATCTGCTTCCTGCTCATCGTGCGCAACCGGATCCCCAGCTACCTCGGCACGTCGGCGGCCTTCGTCGGCGGGGTCGTCGCGATCAAGGCCCAGGGCGGCACCCCGGCGCACGTCACGGGCGCCATCCTCGTCTCCGGGCTCGTGCTCGCGGCCGTCGGCGTGTTCATCCACATCGCCGGCGCCGCCGTGCTCACCAAGGTGCTGCCGCCCGTCGTCACCGGCGCCGTCGTCATGCTCATCGGGTTCAACCTCGCGCCCGTCGTCGCGAACGTCTACTGGCCGCAGGACCAGTGGATCGGCCTCATCGTCATGATCGCCGTCATCGCGATGAGCGTCGGGTTGCGCGGCTTCCTCGGCCGGGTCTCGATCTTCCTCGGGCTCCTGCTCGGCTACGTCCTCTCGTGGGTCTTCGACCGCGTCTTCGGCCAGATCACCGCGTACAACGCGACGCTCGACAAGGTCGACACCCACTGGCGCGTCGACTGGAGCGGGGTGCAGGCCGCGCCGTGGTTCGGCTTCCCGCCGGCCACCGACGCCGCCGCGAACGTCGTGGGGTGGCACCTCCCGGCGTTCAACGTCGGCTTCGTGCTCCTCGTCCTGCCGGCCGTCATCGCCCTCGTCGCCGAGAACGTCGGTCACGTCAAGGCGGTCGCCGAGATGACGAAGACGGACCTCGACGGGGACATGGGCCGGGCGCTGTTCGCCGACGGCGTCGGCACCGTCATCGCCACGAGCGTCGGCGGGTCGCCGACGACGACGTACGCCGAGAACATCGGCGTCATGGCGAGCACGCGTGTCTACTCCACTGCCGCGTACTACGTCGCCGCCCTCACCGCGATCCTCTTCGGGCTCTCCCCGAAGTTCGGGGCCGTCGTGTCGGCGACCCCGGGCGGTGTGCTCGGCGGCATCACCGTCGTGCTCTACGGCATGATCGGCCTGCTCGGCGCGAAGATCTGGAAGGAGAACCGGGTCGACTTCGCGAACCCGCTCAACCTCGTGCCGGTCGCCGCGGGCATCATCATCGCCATCGGTGACACGTCGTTGCAGGTCACGCCCACGTTCGCGCTCTCGGGCATCGCGTTCGGCACCCTGGTGACCGTTCTCGCCTACCACCTCGCGCGAGCCCTCGCCCCCGCCGACCTGCGCCGCCGCGCCGACGGGGCCGGGCTCGTCGTCGACGCCTCCGGCAGCCACGACCTCGACCGGCTCGGGCTCGAGCGGGACCACGGCGTGCGGGGCCGGGGTCGCCACGAGGCAGTGCCCGAGGTCGGCCGAGAAGGAGACCCGGACCAGGTCCGGCGCGACGACGTCCACCGTGACGACGTCCACCGCGACGACACGCCCCGGGGGCAGGCCCGCCGCGACGGGACCTACCACGACGAGATCTACCCCGACGAGCAGCGGTGAGCGCGGCGGGCCCCCTTCGTCAGCAGATGACGAAGGGGTCCGTCCGCTCCCGTCAGGTGTGCACCAACCCCGTCCGCGGGCGCGCAGGAAAGGATGATGCGGGTGAAGCCGGCTCCCTTCGAGTACCACGCCCCCGCCACGCTCGCCGAGGCCGTCGAGCTCCTCCGTCGCCTCGACGACGCGAAGGTGCTCGCCGGCGGGCAGAGCCTCGTGCCGGCCCTCAACATGCGCCTCGCCCAGACCGAGCACCTCGTCGACCTCGGGGCGCTGACCGACCCCGGCCTGCACGACGTCACCGTGACCGACCGCTCGGTCGTCGTCGGCGCCCTCGTCACCCACGCCGACCTCGAACGCGACGAGGCGACCGCCCGGGCGCTCCCGCTCCTGCGCGAGACCCTCCACCACGTGGCCCACCCCGCCATCCGCAACCGGGGCACCACCGTCGGGTCGCTCGTGCACGCCGACCCGAACGGCGAGATGCCCGCGATCCTCGCGCTCACCGGAGGCCGGGTCGACGTCCGGTCCGCGACCGGGGAGCGGACCATCGAGGCCGCGGACCTCGTCGTCGCGCCGCTGGAGTCGAGCCTCCGCCCCGACGAGATCGCCGTCCGGGCCCACTTCGACCTCCCGCCCGCCGGCACCGTCGACGCCTACGACGAGTTCGCCCGCCGCAGCGGCGACTACGCCCTCGCCGGCGTCGCGGTCCGCCTGTGGGTCGCCGGCGGCGCCGTCACCGGCGGCCGCGCCTCGTTCGTGTCGGTCACCGACCTGCCCGACATCCTCGACCTCACGCCCGCCCTGCGCGGGGTGACCGTCCACGGGGGACCGCCCGAGCTGCCCGAGGAGGCGGCCCGCGCGATCGGCGAGCTCGTCGCGGGGCACGTGCAACCCGAGACCGACATCCACGCCGACGCCGAGTACCGCCGCCACCTGGCGGTCGTGCTCACGCGCCGCGTCGTCCTCGCCGCCCTCGCGCGGGTGGGCGACGGTGTCGCCCAAGCCCAAGCCCAAGCCCAAGCCCCGGAAGGAGCGGCATGACCGACACCGACCTCGGCGACCCCGTCCCGGAGGCGACGCTGGACGTCACGCTGCGCGTCAACGGGACCCAGCACCGGATCGACGTCCCGGGCCGGCGGCTGCTCTCGGACGCGCTGCGCCACGACCTCGGGCTGACGGGCACGCACGTGGGCTGCGAGCACGGCGTGTGCGGGGCCTGCACGGTCCTGCTCGACGGCCGCCCCGTCCCGGCCTGCCTCATGTTCGCCGCGAGCGCGCAGGGCCACGAGGTCACCACCGTCGAAGGGCTCGGCACGCTCGAGGCCCTCGGCCCGGTGCAGCAGGCGTTCATCGACTGCCACGGCCTCCAGTGCGGCTTCTGCACGCCCGGGTTCCTCACGACGATCACCGCGTACCTGGAGGAGCACCCGGACCCGACGCCGGAGGAGGCGCGGGAGGCGATCTCGGGCAACCTGTGCCGGTGCACGGGGTACCAGAACATCGTCAAGGCCGTCTGCCGCGCCGCCGAGCTGCGCCGCGGGACGGCCGAACCGGCCGCGGCCGACCCGCCGGGCGGCGACGAGGTGGTGGACGAGGTCGTCCCGCACCGCTCGGGCACCACCGCGCGGGCGGGGGAGCAGGCGTCGGGCGCCGGCCCGGGCGACGTCGTCGGCGCGGCCGATCCCGACGCCCCCGGCGCTGCGGACCGGGACACGGACACGGACCCGTCGGCGGCGCGGCGGCCGGCCCCGCCCGAGGCGACCGGGGAGGCGCGATGACGACGAAGATGTTCGGAGCCCCCGTGGCGCGCCGCGAGGACCCCCGCCTCGTCACCGGCGGCGGGCACTACCTCGACGACCTCGGCGCGGGGGCGCTGGAGGCCGCGTTCGTGCGCAGCCCCCACGCCCACGCCCGGATCGTCGACATCGACGTCTCGGGGGCGCTCGACGTCGCGGGTGTCGTCGCCGTGTGGACCCACGAGGACCTGCCCGGCCGCGCGGGCGACCCTCTGCCGCTGCTCATCCCGCACCCGAGCATCGTCTCCGGCGTCACCGGGTACGCCCTCGCGAGGGACGAGGTCAACCACGTCGGCGAGCCGGTCGCCATGGTCGTCGCCACCGACCGGTACGTCGCCGAGGACGCCTGCGCGGCCATCCGCGTCGACTACGAGTTCCTCCCCGCGGTCGTCGGCGTCGCCGCCGCGCGCGACGGCGCCGACCTCGTCCACCCCGACGCGCCCGGCAACGTCGGCGCCCAGCTCGTCCAGGAGGTGGGCGACGCGGTCGCCGCGCTCGAGTCGGCCCCGCACCGGCTGACGCTCGACCTCGACTTCCAGCGCAGCGCCTGCATGCCGATGGAGGGCAAGGGCGTCCTCGCGTCCTGGGACACCGACGCCGGCCACCTCACCGTGCACAGCTCCACGCAGACGGCCTCGGGGGTGCGCGCCGCGCTCGCCGCGAAGCTCGACCTTCCGCTCGCCCGGGTCGACGTCGTCGTCCCCGACGTCGGCGGCGGGTTCGGCGTGAAGATCAACCACCCGTGGCCGGAGGAGGTCTGCGTCAGCGCGGCCGCGATCCGCCTGGGCCGCAAGGTCAAGTGGGTCGAGGACCGGCGCGAGCACTTCGTCTCCTCCGCCCACGAGCGCGGCCAGCTCCAGCGGGCCACGGTCGGTTTCGACGACGAGGGGCGCATCCTCGGCCTCGACGTCACGCTCTGGCACGATCACGGGGCGTACCTGCCCTACGGCGTCATCGTGCCCATGAACAGCGCCGTGCAGCTCGTCGGGCCGTACAAGCTGCGCAACTACCGCGTGGAGTACGTGTCGCTGTACACGAACACCGTCATCGTCACGCCCTACCGCGGCGCCGGCCGGCCGCAGGGCGTCTTCGTCATGGAGCGGACGGTCGACGCGATCGCCGACGCCCTCGGGCTCGACCGCACCCTCGTGCGGGAGCGCAACTTCATCACCCCCGACGAGATGCCCTACGACGTCGGCCTGCTCTTCCAGGACGGCCGGCCCACGGTCTACGACTCGGGCGACTTCCCGGCGAGCCTCGCCAAGCTCAAGGCGCTCGTCGGCTGGGACGAGTTCGAGGCCTACCGCGAGCAGGCCCGGGCGCAGGGCCGCCGCGTCGGGCTCGGGATCGGCTGCTACGTCGAGGGGACCGGCGTCGGTCCGTACGAGGGCGGTCACGTCCAGATCGAGACGTCGGGGCGCGTCAACGTCGCGACGGGCCTGACCACGCAGGGTCAGGGGCACGAGACCGTCTTCGCGCAGATCGTCGCCGACGAGCTCGGCGTGCGCGTCGAGGACGTGCACGTGACGACGGGCGACACGCGCCGCATGGGCTACTCGGTCGGCACCTTCGCCTCCCGCGCCGCCGTGATGAGCGGCAACGCCATCGCGCTCGCCGCCCGGCGGGCCCGCGAGAAGGCCCTGCGCATCGCGGGCGACGTGCTCGAGGTCGACCCCCGCGACCTCGAGATCGTCGACGGGGTCGTCTCGGTCCGGGGCAGCGGCGGGGGACCGGGGTCCTCGATCCCGCTCGCGACGGTCGCCGTGCTGAGCAACCCCCTGCGGTACGCCTTCGACGAGAGCGCGAAGGCGGCCACCCAGTTCGGCAGCCCGACGACCGACCCCGACGCGCCGCCCGTGGCCCGCGGCGAGGAGCCCGGCCTGGAGGGCAAGGACTTCTACTCGCCGCCGCGCGCGACGTTCGCGAACGGGATGCACGCCGTGATCGTCGAGACCGACCCGGACACGGCCGACATCCGCATCCTGCGCTACTGCGTCGTCCACGACTGCGGCAACATGATCAACCCGACGATCGTCGAGGGCCAGGTGCACGGCGGCGTCGCCCAGGGCGTCGGGGGAGCGCTGTACGAGAAGCTCGTCTACGACCCGTCGGGGCAGCTCCTCAACGCCTCGTTCATGGACTTCCTCATGCCGTTCGCCTCCGAGGTGCCCCACATCGAGACCGACCACCTCGAGACGCCGAGCCCCCTCAACCCCCTCGGGATCAAGGGCGCGGGCGAGGCCGGCACCATCCCCGCGAGCGCCGCGATCGCGAGCGCGATCGAGGACGCCGAGGGCTTCCCGATCCACGCCATGCCCATCAGCCCCTACGACCTGTGGGAGCTGCGCCGCGCCCACGCCGCCGGCGACCTCCCGTCGCTGCGCCACGGCGCCCGCGATGGGGGTGGGGCGGATGCCTCGGCCACCTCCGACGCCGCCCCCGACGTCCCGGAAGGACAGCGATGAACATCACCGGCACGTGCCACATGGACGCCCCCGTCGCCGTCGCCTGGGACGCGTTCCACGATCCCGGCGTGCTGGAGCGCACGATCCCGGGCGTCAAGAGCCTGCGGCGGACCGGCGACGACGCCTACGACCTCGTCGTCAGCATGGGCGTGGCCTCGATCAAGGGCACCTACGAGGGGAAGGTGGCGCTCACCGAGCAGGTCGAGCACGAGTCGTTCGTCCTCGCGGCCGACGGGGCGGGCGCGGCCGGCACGATCGGCGCGAAGGTCGCGGTGCGGCTCGCCGAGGCCGGCGACGGCGGGACCGACATCGCCTTCGACGCCGACGCGATCGTCGGCGGCGCCGTCGGGGGAGTCGGGCAGCGGATGCTCGCCGGGGTGGCCCGCCGCGTCGCCGCGCAGTTCTTCGCCGCCATCGACCGGGACATCGCCCGGGGCGGAGCTGCGCCGGAGTCGACCGCCGCGGGCGAGACCGCTGTCGCGTCGGTCGGGGCGTCGGAGGCGCCCGCGTCCTCGACGCCGGAGGAGGCGCCGGCGGAGGAGGTCCCCGTGGCACCCACCACGCCGCGCCCCGCCGCCGCGCCGACCCCCGCCACGCCCGGTCAGGTGCCGTTCTGGGTCGTCCTCGCCGGCGTGGGCACGGGCGCGGCGTGCACCCTCGCGGGCGTCACGCTCGGCTGGGTCGCCGCCCGAGGCACCCGCCGCTGAGCGGATCTCTGCCGCGCCTTCGGCGGGTTCGGGTGGGAGAGCCCGCCACCTGCCGACGGTCCGCCGGTGCTTTCGGCGAAGGTTGCCGACGGATCGCCGCCGGGGCCGGGGTTGAATCGGACTCGACCCCTTCCCCGAACGGCGAGGACGAGATGACAGACGGCCAGACCGGCGGCCCGCAGGCCCCGGCGCGACGCATCCGCATCGGCATCGACACGGGCGGCACGTTCACCGACGTCGTCGCCTTCGACGAGGACGCCGGCACCCTGACGACGACGAAGACGCCCTCCACGCCGAGCAACCCGGCCGACGGGTTCATCGACGGCGTGCACAAGGTGCTACGCCTGCTCGGCGCGAGCGGGCAGGACGTGAGCGCCGTCTGCCACGGCACGACCGTCGCGACGAACCAGCTGCTCGAGGGCAAGGTCGACCGGCTCGGCTTCATCACGACCGAGGGTTACGAATTCATCCTCGAGATCGCTCGGCAGGCCGTGCCCGACGGCTACGGCAACTCCTACTTCTGGGTCAAGCCCGACCGCATCGTGCCGCCCGACCTCGTGCGGACCGTCCGCGGCCGGATGGACTTCGAGGGTCACGAGGTCCGCCCGTTCGACGAGGACGACGCCCGCGCCGCGGCCCGGTTCTTCCGCCAGGCGGGGATCACCACCCTCGGCGTCAACTTCCTGCACGCCTACGCCAACCCCGCCCACGAGCGCCGGATGCGCGAGATCCTCCTGCAGGAGCACCCCGCCGCGATCGTCTCGCTGAGCAGCGAGGTGCTGCGCGAGTACCGCGAGTACGAGCGGTCGATGACGACGCTCGTCGACGCCGCCGTCAAGCCCAAGGTCGGGCAGTACGTCGCGAACATCTCCGAGCGCCTCGAGGAGCTCGCCCCCGGCACCGGCTTCTACATCATGAAGAGCAACGGGGGCGTGCTCTCGGCCCAGGAGGTCGTCAACCAGCCGATCACGACGGTCCTGTCCGGCCCGGCGGCCGGCGCCCTGGGCGCCGCACTCGTCAGCGGGCTCGCCGGCTTCGACAAGGTCCTCACCTGCGACGGAGGCGGCACCTCGACCGACGTGTCCGTCGTGCTCGGCGGGGAACCGACCCTGACGACGGAGGGCAGTGTCGGGGTCTACCCGAGCAAGATCCCCATGATCGACGTCGTCACCGTCGGCGCGGGCGGCGGCTCGATCGCGTGGATCTCGCCGGAGGGATCGCTCAAGGTCGGCCCCCGCTCGGCCGGCGCCGACCCGGGCCCGCTCTGCTACGGCAAGGGCGGCACCGAGCCGACGATCACCGACGCCCACCTCGTCCTCGGCCGCATCCCGGCGCACCTGCTCGGCGGCGAGATCCCCCTCGACGTCGAGGCGGCCCGCGCCGGCATCGCCGAGCTCGCCGGGCGGCTCGGCCTCGACGAGACCCGTTGCGCCACGGGCATCCTCGAGATCAGCGCGTGGAACCAGGCCAACGCCCTGCGGCAGATCTCGGTCAAGCGCGGCCTCGACGTCCGCGACTTCATGCTCGCGACGTTCGGCGGCTCCGGCTCCCTGCTCGCGTGCCGTCTCGTCGACATCCTCGGCCTCGCCGGCGTCGTCGTGCCCCTCGACCCGGGCAACGTCTCCGCGTTCGGGCTGCTCACCGTCGACGTGAAGAACGACTACGTGCAGACGATGGTGAGCAAGGCCGACACCCTCGACCTCGCCGCGGTCCAGGACGCCTTCGACGACCTCGAGGCACAGGCCGCCCGGGCGCTCGATGTCGAGGGCTTCTCCCGCGACCGGCACACCTCCCAGCGCTCGGCCGACCTGCGGTACGTCGGCCAGGCCTTCGAGGTGCGCGTGCCCGTGCCGGACGGCCCGCTGGGGACGGAGTCGGCCGCCGACGTCGCGGACGCCTTCCACGACGCGCACCGCGCGCTGTACGGCTACGACTTCCGCGGCCAGGCGACGCAGCCGGTCGAGTGGGTCAACCTGAGGGTGACCGGGATCGGCCCGATCACGCGCCCCGAGCTGCCGACGATCGCCGCCGGGGAGGGCGGCGTGGAACGCGCCCGCACCGGCACCCGGCCCGTCTGCTTCGACGCCGACACCGGCCCGGTCGACACCCCGATCTACGCCCGCCCCGACCTCGGGGACGGCGACGTCGTGGTCGGCCCGGCGATCATCGAGGAGTTCGGCTCCACCGTCCCGATCCACCCCGGATTCGTCGTGCGCGTCGACGCGTACGCCAACCTCGTCATGACCAAGGAGGAGGCCCGATGACCGCGCAGGCCCCCGCGAACCCGTCGACCACGCCGGCCGACCCGATCGTCGTCGAGATCGTCGAGGGCACCCTCGCCTCCGTCGAGATGGAGGTCGAGACGGCCATCGCCCGGACGTCACGCTCGCCGATGATCCGCGACGCCCACGACTTCCGCGCCGGCATCCACGACCGGCAGCTGCGCAAGCTCACCGGCCGCAGCTACAGCGCGCTCGTGCACCCGGTGGCCCGCGACTTCCCCCTCGAGACCATGCGCGAGGGCGACGTCTTCTTCCACAACGACGTCTACGAGTCCGAGGGCGGCATCGGCCACCTGCCCGACCTGTGCGTCACGGTGCCGGTCTTCCACGAGGGCGAGGTCGTCTGCTTCGTCCAGGCGTTCGGCCACCACGACGACATCGGCGGCGGCTGCCCCGGCTCGATGCCCTCGGGCGCGACGAGCGTGTTCGAGGAGGGGCTCATGGTCCCCCCGATCAAGCTGTGGGACGCCGGCGTGCCCAACCAGGCGGCGCTGCGGATCATGACGCGCAACTCCCGGATGCCCGACTCGCTCGCCGCCGACCTCGACGCCGAGTGCTCCGCCTGCCTCATGGGCGCCCGCCGGCTCACCGAGCTCTTCGCGCGCTACGGCCGCGACACCGTCGAGGCCGCGTTCCAGGCGATCCTCGACCGGACGACCGAGACCTACCGCCGCGAGATCCTGTCGAAGATCCCCGACGGCGAGTACGTCTGGGAGGACTACGCCGAGCACGACGGCGTCGACGAGCCGAGGCTGCACACGCAGCGGATCACCCTGACGAAGACCTCGACCGGCGGCCCGGACGACGGGCCGAAGCTCGTCATCGACTTCACCGGTACCGCCCCGCAGGCCAAGGGCCCGATCAACCACTGCGGCGACTACGCCGACGGCAACTTCCTCAAGAAGTGGCTCGCGCCGATCCTGCGCAACCTCGCCGACACCCCGGAGCGGATGGCCGAGCTCGACGTCAACGAGGGCGTCGTGCCGCTCATCGAGATGCGGTTCCCCGAGAAGGGGACGCTGCTCACGCCGATCTTCCCGGCCCCGACGAACGCCCGGACCTTCGTCATCCTCCGGCTGCTCGGCGTGCTCGCCGGGGTCGTCGCGAAGGCCGTCGACGGCCGGATGCCCGCCGACCAGGAGACGATCCGCTACACCGGGGTCTACGGCCACGACCGCGACGGCCGCGACTACCTCATGCGCGAGGTGCTCGGCGGCGGCGCCGGCGGCCGGTACTACGCCGACGGCGAGGACACGATCCACGTCGTGCCCGACAGCCGCAACCTGCCGACCGAGTTCACCGAGTCGCGGTTCCCGTTCCTCGTCGAGCGCCTCGGGCTGGCCGTCGACTCCGGCGGCCCGGGCCGCTACCGCGGCGGCCTCGGCTACGAGAAGCACATCCGGATGCTCAAGGACGCGCACTTCATGTCGATCGCCGACCGGTCGATCCTCGCGTGCTGGGGCGTCAAGGGCGGCAAGGCGGGCCGGCCGTTCCAGGTGACGATCGACCCGGGCGGACCGAACGAGCGTGAGATCGACGCCCTCGCCGACGCCGAGCCCGTGACCGCCGGTGAGGTCATCCGCATCCGCACGACCGGCGGCGGCGGCTGGGGCGACCCGCTCGAGCGCCCCCTGACGGAGGTCGAGCGCGACCTGCGCTGGGGCAAGGTCAGCCTCGCCGGGGCCCGCGCCGACTACGGCGTCGTCGCGACGAGCGAGGGCGGGCAGCCCGTCGTCGACCACGACGCCTCGGAGGCGCTGCGCGCGGAGCTGCGGGCCGCCCGCAGCGGCGACGAGCCGTTCTTCGATCGCGGCCCCGGCTACGCGCGCCTGCACCCCGACGGCGAGAGCGCCCCGGCCTGCGACTGGTTGTAGGCCCGGCCGACCTTCCGCTGCTAACCTGGAACCCTAGTGGACGCCGGGAGGTGGGGGCCGTGTTCGGTCTGGGCCAGGTTCACGCGCCTCCGGCGTGGTTGAGCGCGGCGGAGGCGGCGGAGTGGTTGGGCGTGTCCGGTCGGCGGGTACGGGCACTCCTCGCCGAGGGCGCCCTCGAGGGCCGCCCGGGGGCGGACGGTGCGTGGCAGGTGTCGCGCATGTCGGTCGTCGCACGTGCGGAGCAGGAACCACGACCCGTTCGGCCCCTTGCGATGCGGGGCGCGCGCTTGCTCGCCGACGCGATCGCCCTCGGCCTGGGCGAGGAGCCGTCGGCCGCGTGGGGCGACGCGAGCTCCCGCGATCGGGGCCGGGCTTCCGCTCACCTGGAGCGGCTGGGGGTCGAGTCGGATCCGGTGAGGCTGGTGCGGGCCTGGACGCGGCATCGTCGGGTGACTCAGGGGCGTCGTCGTGTGTCGGTCCCGGCCGAAGTTCCGCTCATCGACCTGGCGGGGGTGCGCCTGTCCGGCGTCAGCCACCCGCTGTCCCGGCTGGAACCCGCAGGGGAGATCGAGATCCATGTGACGGGGGGCGAGGGTGTGCGCGCCGTCGAGCGGGCGACATGCGCGCCCCGTGCGGCGGCGGCGCTGGACGTGTGGGTGCACTGCAGTGACGACTGGTCGGTGGGCGACGTCGTCTTCGATCTGGTCGAGCACGACGGCGCGCGCGAGTCGGCCGACGCGAGCCGCCTGCTGAGGGTGGCGAGCCTCGGTCGCTCGGTGGGCGTGGACGCAGAGTCGACGACGCGGTGAAGGGCTCCCGGTGATCACGGTCCGCGCCCCGATTCTCTCCGCCCGGCAAGAGGCGTTGTGGAGGGCCACGATCGCGTTCGGTACCCAGCTTCCCGCCGACGCCCGGACCGACGCTCGGAGTCCATCACTCTGATGCTCCCGTCCGGGACAGGTGGGGTGATCCGCCGGCCGAGCCTCGTGGGCAGCATCGTCGCGAAGGCCGCGGCGCTGTCGCACCAGGGAGACTGCCCGGAGCGGCATCTGGATGATCTCGTCGTGTTGCTGCCCCTGCTGAAGCAACGCGACATCGAGGATGCGGAGTTCACCTCCCGGGATCGGGAACACCTGACCCTCGCCGCTCGCCCACTGAGTGACGAGCGTCGGCGTTGGAGCAGCACCGCGGTGATCGAGGCACTGCAGAAGCTGGACGTGGCGAGTCGCCGGTGACACTCCCTCGCTCGGCCCGGCGTCCGGTGGCACTCACCTCAGCTCGGCGACGAGGTCGGCGGCGCGGCGGGCGCCGCCCGCGAGGTGCAGCTCGGCCGCCAGCTCGTGGGCCCGGCGGCGCTGGGTCGAGTCGCCGAGGCACGCCTCGACCGCGCGCCGCAGCCGGGCCGGCGAGGGGCGGCCGCCGACGTCGAGGCCGGCGCCCGACCAGGCGACGCGGCGGGCGACCTCGGGCTTGTCCTGCGCGCCCGGGGTGAGCACGAGCGGCACGCCGTGGGCGAGCGCCGCGAGCACCGCGCCGTAGCCGCCGTTCGTGATCATGACGGCGGTGCGCGGCAGCAGGAGGTCGTGCGGCACCCAGCCGGGGGCGAGGACGTTCGGGGCGGCCGGTACGAGCGCGGGGTCGCCCGAGACGACGACCTGGGCCGGCGTCCCCGCGAGGGCCGCGACGGCCGCCCGCGGGAGGTCGAACCCCGCCGTCCCCAGCGTGCCCTGGGTGACGTGCACGATCGGCCGGCCGGGGTCGAGGTGGCGCAGCCAGGCGGGCTCCGCGGAGGCCGCGCGGGTGCCGGCGGCGGCGTCGCCGACGAGGTGCACGTGGGCGGGCAGGTCGGGGCGGTCGTACTCCAGGCTCGGCACGCCCTGACCCAACAGCAGGGCCGTCGAACACAAGGAGTCGAACCCGAGCTGCGTCGTGGGCGCGAGCCCGGCCCGGGCGCGCGCGGCGTTGATGAGCTCCCGGAACCGGCGGCCCACCGTGGCCCCGACGAGAGCGCGGAGGGCGGCGTCGCGGGCGCGACCGACGGGGCCGGCGCCCGGGCGCACGGGCAGCCCGCTCGGCGGGAGGTGCCGGCTCGTCAGGGGCAGCGGGGACAGCGAGAACGACGCCCACGGCACGCCGGCCGCCTCGTGCAGGAACCCGCCGCCGACGCAGGTCACCTCGCTGACCACGACGTCGACCGGATCGAACTCGTGGAGGCGGAGCAGGTCGCGCAGCTGGCCGGGCCCGGTCCCGAAGAAGACCTGCTCGAAGCTGCCGAACATCGCCGCGAGGCTCGCGTCGGTCCGCATCGTGGGGAACGTCGCGGCGAGGTCGGTGTCGTCGAAGTCGCCGGCCTCGCGCCACGGCAGCCACGTCGCGCCCACGGCCTCGGCGCGGTCGCGGAACCGCGCCCCGGTGTAGTACGTCACGCGATGGCCGTCGCGGACGAGCTCGCGGGCCAGGCCCAGCAGCGGGGGCTGGTGTCCGGCGAAGGGCGTCGTCGTGAGCAGGAGGTGGCTCACGACGACGGCTCCCCGCCGCGCCGCTCGAACGCCTTCACCAGCGCGAGGAGCGCGCGGTTGACCGGCGTCGGCACCCCCAGCTCCGCGCCGCGCCGCGCGACGTACCCGTTGAGGTGGTCGATCTCGCTCGGGCGCCGGCGGGCGAGATCCTGTGCGGTGGAGGAGCGCTGGCCGGCCATGCTGTGCGCGAGCGACGCGACGTCCTCGAACAGGCTGCCGGGCACCTCGACGCCGTCGGCGGCGGCCACGGCCCGGCACTCGGCGACCGCGTCGGCGACGACCTCCGGCATCCCGTCGACCTCGGCGAGCCAGCCGTACGGGCGGTCGGTGACGGCGGACAGGGCGTTCCAGCCGCAGTTGGCGGCCAGCTTGGCCCAGAGCGCGACGCGCACGTCGGGGACGAGGTGGAGCGGTATCCCGGCGGGCGCGAACTCCTCGCGGAGACGGGTCGCCGCCACGCCGGTCTCGACGACGAGCTCGCCGCGGCCGTGGTGGCGCACGTGCCCCGGCCCGGCCATCTCGGTCGCCACGTAGACCACAGCCGGGAGGACGGGCCGCCCCAGCACCGCCGCGATCCGGTCGGCGTTGTCGAGACCGTTCTGCAGGCTGAGCACGATCGGTCCGCCCTCGGGCCGATCGGTGCCGGGACCGGCGTCGGGGCGGGGCAGGTGCGGCGCGAGGGCGTTCGCGGCCTCGTGGGAGTCGGACGACTTCACGCACACGAGGACGACGTCGGCGCCCGCCGCCGCGGCGGGGTCGGTGGACGCGGCCACGGGCACGACCTCGTCGAAGGCCGCGGTCTCGATGCGCAGACCCCGCGCGTTCACGGCGTCGACGTGCACGCCCCGTCCGACGAGGACGACCTCGTGGCCGCCGCGCGCCAGCATGCCTCCGAAGTAGCACCCCACGGCTCCGGCTCCCAGGACGACGACACGCATCTCGAACCTCCACGTCCGGGCTCCTGCGTCGTCGCCGGTCGACGGCGATGCCATGGGCCGAGGCTAGCGCTCGCGGCCCCGCCGCCGCGGTCCGGACCGTGAGACGTCGAGAAGTGCCGTGCCCGGTCCGTGACGAGCGGTCGGTCCTGCCGTCTCACGCGGCGGATGGCGTGGGTCGATCTGAGAGGGTGGGGGTCACCCTCTTCGCGAAAGGACGCACCATGACCGCGCCCCTGCAGGACATCGTCGTCATCGACCTCTCCCGTGCTCTCGCCGGCCCGCAGGCGGGCATGATGCTGGGCGACATGGGCGCCCGCGTCATCAAGGTCGAGACGCCGGGCACCGGCGACGACACGCGCGGCTGGGGGCCGCCGTTCGTGGGGCCCGACGGCGACGTGTCGACCTACTTCCTGTGCTGCAACCGCAACAAGGAGTCGATCGCGCTGGATCTGAAGTCGGAGGACGGCAAGCGCACGCTGGAACGGCTCGTCGAGCGCGCCGACGTCCTCATCGAGAACTTCCGCCCCGGTGTGCTGTCCCGGCTCGGCTTCTCCGAGGAGCGCCTGCACGAGCTCAACCCGCGCCTCGTCGTCGCCGCCATCAGCGGCTTCGGTCACGACGGCCCCGAGGGCGGGCGCGCCGGCTACGACCAGATCGCGCAGGGCGAGGCGGGTCTCATGAGCCTGACCGGGCCCGACCCCGAGCACCCGACACGCGTCGGCGTGCCGATCGGCGACCTTCTCGCCGGGATGAACGCCGCCTTCGGCATCGTCTCGGCGCTGCACGAGCGCGAGCGCACGGGCCGCGGCCGCGTCGTCCGCACGAGTCTGCTCGCCTCCGTCGTCGGGGTCCACGCGTTCCACGGCACCGGGTACACGGTCGCCGGCAAGGTCGGGCACGCCCAGGGCAACCACCACCCGTCCATCGCCCCGTACGGGCTGTTCGAGGCCCGCGACGGGATGGTGCAGATCGCCGTCGGCAGCGAGAAGCAGTGGGCCACGTTCTGCTCGACGTTCGGGCTCGACGTCGCCGCCGACGGGATGGCGACGAACAGCCAGCGCGTCGCCAACCGGGAGAAGACGATCGCCGCGGTCAACGCCGTGTTCGCTGAGTACGCGGCGGAGGACCTGCTCGCGAAGCTGGCGGACGCGGGCATCCCCAGCGGCAAGGTGCGCACCCTCGACGACGTGTACACGTGGGACCAGACCCGCAGCCAGGGCCTGCTCATCGACGTCGAGCACGACGTCCTCGGGACCATCGAGCTGCCCGGGCCGGCCATCCGCTTCGACGACAACGCCCACGCCGGGGGCCGCGAGCGGCACACGGCCCCGCCCTCGCTCGACCAGCACGGCGACGCCATCCGCGCCTGGCTCGACAAGGAGTAGTCGCCGGCCGATCGTGCCGACTCGTGATGCGCTCGGCCTCGACCGTGTCGTCAGAACACGACAAGGCGGCGGGCGTTCGTCGGCACGATCTGACACGTCGGCGCGAGGGTGCGGCTGGCTAGGGTCGGCGGAGAAGGCCCGGGGTCGACGTGGCCGGTCCGCGCCGTCGCGCGACCGACACCGGCGATCCCCGGCCGCCCCGGATGTCGGCGGAGGGAGGCCGGACGTGCGCGTGCTCGTGGCTCTCGGCGGGAACGCCATGACCGCCCCGGACGGCCGGGCCCGCCCGGAGGATCAACAGCGCGCCATCGGCGTGGCGATGGAGGCGGTGGCCGACCTCGTCGCGGTCGGCCACGACGTCGTCCTCACCCACGGCAACGGGCCTCAGGTCGGCAATCTCCTCGTCAAGAACGAGATGGCGGCGGCGACCGTGCCGCCCGTGCCCCTCGACTGGTGCGGCGCACAGACGCAGGGGACGATCGGGTTCACCATGGTCGGTGCGCTCGAGGCGGCCCTGCGCGACCGCGGCCTGAGCCGCCCCGTCGCCGCCGTCGTCACCCGCACCCGAGTGGACGGCGACGATCCCGGTTTCTCCCGTCCGACCAAGCCCGTCGGGCGCCACCTGTCGGCGCAGGACGCCCGGCCCCTCGTCGCGCACGGCCAGGTCTGGCAGGACCGCGGCGAGCGCGGGTGGCGACGCGTCGTGGCCTCGCCCGAACCGCGCGAGATCCTCGACGCCCACACGGTCGTCACCCTGCTCGCCGCCGGGTACCTCGTCGTCGCCGCGGGCGGCGGCGGCATCCCCGTCGTACTCGACGAGGACGGCCGGGCCCGGGGCGTCGAGGCGGTCATCGACAAGGACCTCACCGCGGCGCTGCTCGCCCGCACCGTCGGCGCCGACGTCCTGCTCGTCGCGACCGACGTCGAGAACGCGATCGTCGGGTACGGGACGCCCGACCCGCGCCCGCTGGGGCGCATCCGGGTCGCCGAGCTCGAGAGCCTCGCGCGGGCGGGCCACTTCGCCTCCGGTTCGATGGGCCCCAAGGTCGAGGCGGCGCTGCGTTTCGCCCGGGCGGGCGGGCGCAGCGTCATCACCTCCCTCGAGAGGATCGTCCCCGCCGTGCAGGGCGGCGCCGGCACCGTCGTCGAGCCCGACGAGCCCGACGAGCGCTCCGGCCGCGGCCCCGAACCCGGGTAGGCGTCACCGTGAGACCACCCGCCGACCCGCCCCGAGAACCGACCGCACCACCGCAGACCAGGAGGAACACATGCCCGATCCCATCGAGGTCCGCAAGGTCCCGATCCACTCCGTCGCCGACGCCTCGGAGCTGACGGCGCTCATCGACGACGGCGTCCTGGAGGCCGACCGCGTCGTCGCCATCATCGGCAAGACCGAGGGCAACGGCGGCGTCAACGACTACACGCGGATCATCGCGGACCGCGCCTTCCGCGAGGCCCTCGTCGCCGCCGGCGCCGACGCCGACCGGGTCATGCGGATCCCCATCGTGTGGTCCGGCGGAACCGACGGCGTCATCAGCCCGCACGCGACGATCTTCGCGACCCTCGACCCCGCGAAGGCGGAGCCGAGCGACGACCTGCGCCTCACCGTCGGGTTCGCGATGAGCGAGCCGATCCTGCCCGAGGAGATCGGCTACACCGGCATGATCCGCAAGGTCGCTGACGCGGTGACGGCCGCGATGGCCGAGGCGGGCATCACCGATCCGAAGGACGTCCACTACGTCCAGACGAAGACCCCGCTGCTGACGATCCACACGATCCGCGACGCGAAGTCCCGCGGGCAGCAGGTCTGGACCGAGCACACGCACGAGTCGATGGACCTCTCGAACGGCACGACGGGGCTCGGCATCGCCGTCGCCCTCGGCGAGATCGAGATGCCGACCGACGCGGACGTCATGCACAACCGCGACCTCTACTCCGCGGTGGCCTCGTGCTCCTCGGGCGTCGAGCTCGACCGGGCGCAGGTCGTCGTCGTCGGCAACACCCGCGGCATCGGCGGCCGCTACCGCATCGGGCACTCGGTCATGAAGGACGCCCTCGACACCGACGGTCTCTGGGAGGCGATCGCCGACGCCGGCCTCGAGCTGCCGGAGCGGCCGCAGCGCGACGACCTCGCCGGGCGCCTCGTCAACCTCTTCCTCAAGTGCGAGGTGAGTCAGGACGGCCAGGTCCGCGGCCGCCGCAACGCGATGCTCGACGACTCCGACGTGCACTGGCACCGGCAGATCAAGAGCTGCGTCGGTGGCGTCACCGCCTCGGTCACGGGCGACCCCGCGGTGTTCGTCTCCGTGTCGGCCGCCCACCAGGGGCCCGACGGCGGCGGCCCGGTCGCCGCGATCGTCGATCTCGGCGAGGGCGAGCCGACGGGGTACCGCTACTCCGGCTGACGCCGGCGTCCCGGCCGGCCCCGGTCGAGCCACCGCCGGCGATCCACTCCGGCCCGCGCCGGGCCTCAGCGCCCGGCGCGGGCCGCGCCGCGCACGGCGGCGGCCAGGACGTCGGGCTGCGGCGTCGTGTCGACGGCGTAGGAGGACACCAGGACCACGGAGCTGCCCACCTTGAGCACGGCGACGTCCTGCACGAGGGTCGCGGTGGGGGCGGCTGACGTCGCCGACCCGGTGGCCGTCGGGGGTGCCGGGGTCGCGGGGGTGGTCGCGCTCCCCGTGGCGGTCGGGGTCGCGGTCGGCAGCGGCAGGACCGCGCTCTGCCGCCACGCGGCGACGCTGCGCCCGGCTCCGGTCGCCGTGATCGGGCGCACCGTGAACGTCTGCGCCCCCTGCCGGTAGCTCGAGCACGCCGGCAGGGCGGCGCGGAGGCGGGCCACGACGTCGCGGGCGGTGTGCCCCGAGTACACCCGCACGTGCTGTTCGAGGAACGGCCCGGACGCCGCGCGTTGCCAGCGGCGCTGCGCGGCGTCGAGCGGGGAGGCGGGCTCGAGGTCGACCCCGCAGACGGTCATGCGGTATCCGCCGGTCTCGCGCGGCTCCGCGTCCGCCCACCCGGCCGGCAGGGCCGACGTCGGCAGGACGAGCCGCATCGCCGTCCCGTTGCCGCCCGGGAGGGTCGACACGTTGCTCGGCGCCGCGGTCCCGGTGGGAGGAGGGGTGCTCGCCGCACTCGTCGGGCCCGTGGTCGCGCCGGACGGATCGGCGGACGGGTCGGTCATCGAGCCCGTCGGGGCCGGTGCCGCCGGCACGGTGACCGTCGCCGGAGCGGGGGCGGGCGCGAGCAGGGAGCAGCCGGTCAGGCCCGAAACGACCGCGAGGGCGCCGGCGATCGCCATCGTCGCTCGGCGCGCGCGGACGGGGCGGTTCGAGGCGATCGGGGCGAGGTCGGGATGCGCGCCGCCGCGGTGCAGTACGCCGGCGTCCCCCGCGGCGCGCCCCCGCGCGCCGACCACCGGATCGTTCCCCCCTGCACCGCCGCGACGTCGTCGTGACGAGGTCATGGTCTCCAGGGTAGAGGGCCCGCGGCGCGCCGCCGCGGCGGTCGGCCGGTGTGCCATGATCTGGCGCATGGCGGCACGCGTACTCGACGGCAAGGCCACGGCGGCGACGATCTTCGACGAACTGGCCGCGCGGGTCGCGGTCCTCGCCGAACAGGGCGTCGTCCCGGGGCTCGGGACCATCCTCGTCGGCGACGACCCGGGCAGCGCCTGGTACGTCGGCGCCAAGCACCGCGACTGCGCCCGGATCGGGATCCGCGGCTTCCGCCACGACCTGCCCGCCGACGCGACCCAGGCCGAGGTCGAGGCCGTCGTCGACGCCCTCAACAACGACCCCGACTGCACGGGGTTCATCGTCCAGCAGCCCACCGGGCTCGACGAGTTCGCGCTCCTGTCGCGCGTCGCCCCCGCCAAGGACGTCGACGGCCTGCACCCTTACAACCTCGGATGCCTCGCTCTGGGCCGGGAGGCCCCCCGCCCCTGCACGCCCGTCGGCATCGTCGAGCTCCTGCGCCGCCACGACGTCCCGCTCTCCGGGGCGCACGTCGTCGTCATCGGCCGCGGCCTCACGGTCGGCCGGTCGCTGGGCCTGCTCATGGCGGGCCGGGGCATCGACGCGACGGTCACCCTGTGCCACACCCGCACGGCCGACCTCGCCGCCGAGACGCGGCGGGCCGACATCGTCGTCGCGGCGGCGGGGGTGCCGAACCTCGTGACGGCCGACATGATCCGGCCGGGCGCCGCGGTCCTCGACGTGGGCGTGTCGCGGGTCGACGGCGCCATCGCGGGCGACGTCGCGCCGGACGTCGCCGAGGTGGCCGGGTGGGTGGCCCCGAACCCCGGCGGCGTCGGGCCGATGACCCGCGCCATGCTCCTGTCGAACGTCGTGTCGATCGCCGAGCGGTTCGCCAACCCGTGAGCCGCCCCGCCGTGCGCCTGCGCGCCTGGTGGTTCAGCGGGGCCCTGCTCCTCGCCGGTCTCGTCGTCGCCGGCGTGTCCGACCGGCTCCTGCTCGGGGGGCTGCTCATGGCGGCCGCCTTCGTCGTCGCCCTCGCGCTGCGCGTCGGGCTCTCCGAGGAGCGGGCCGGCGGGCTGCACGTGCGCAGCCGCGGGCTCGACGTGCTCTTCTACACGGCCGCCGCGGTCGACGTCGCGGGCGCGACGCTCATCGTCACCCACGACCTCGAACCGCGGCTGCTGCTCGCCGTCAACGCCGTCTTCGGCGCCGTCCTGTTGTCGATGTGGTCCCGGGCGGTGCGGTCCTGACGACGCACGGCCCGGCCGTCTCACGACGCCCGACGGGGCCGCCCACCGGATCGGTGGACGGCCCCGTCGGCACGTGATCGGGTGCCTGAGCTCAGATGAGACCCAGCTTGGTGACGGCGTCCCGCTCGTCGACGAGCTCGGCGACGGTGGCGTCGATCTTGCCGCGGCTGAAGTCGTCGATCTCGAGGCCCTGGACGATCTCCCAGTCCCCGTTCTTCGTCGTGACGGGGAACGAGCTGATGATGCCCTCCTGCACGCCGTAGGAGCCGTCGGACACGACCGCCATCGAGACCCAGTCGCCCTCCGGCGTGCCGCGCAGCCAGTCGCGGGCCGCGTCGATCGTCGCCGACGCGGCGGAGGCGGCGGACGACGCGCCGCGCGCCTCGATGATGGCCGCGCCGCGCTTGGCGACGGTCGGGATGAAGTCGTTCTCGATCCAGGCCTGGTCGCCGACGGCCTCGGCCGCGTTCTTCCCCGCGACCTCCGCGTGGAAGAGGTCGGGGTACTGGGTCGCCGAGTGGTTGCCCCAGATCGTCATCTTCGAGACGTCGGAGACGGGAGCGCCGAGCTTGGCGGCGAGCTGGCTGATGGCGCGGTTGTGGTCGAGCCGCGTGAGCGCCGAGAACCGCTCCCGGGGGATGTCGGGCGCATTGCTCATCGCGATGAGCGCGTTCGTGTTCGCCGGGTTGCCCGTCACGCCGATGCGGACGTCGTCGGCGGCGTGGTCGTTGAGGGCCTTGCCCTGACCGGTGAAGATCGCCCCGTTGGCCTCGAGGAGGTCGCCCCGCTCCATGCCCTTGGTGCGCGGGCGCGCACCGACGAGGAGCGCGAGGTTGACGCCGTCGAAGATGCGGTTCGGGTCGTCACCGATCTCGACCCCGGCGAGCGTGTCGAACGCGCAGTCGTCGAGTTCCATGACGACGCCCTCGAGCGCCTTGAGCGCCGGGGTGATCTCGAGGAGCTGCAGCTGGACGGGGGTGTCCGGCCCGAGCAGGGCACCGCTCGCGATGCGGAAGAGGAGGCTGTAGCCGATCTGGCCGGCCGCGCCGGTGACGGCGACCTTGACGGGGGCGTTGCTCACGATGTGTAGACCCTTCGCTGCGAGGGAGACGGTGTGTTCATCGACGCTACCAAAGCGTCGTCGCGGGCCGAGCGCGAACGCAGGCCCGCGGCGAGCCGCGCGCGACACGCGGCTCGCCGGGCCTGCCACGGCTCTACTTCCGGCGGCCGAAGAGCCGACGCAGGAATCCGCCCTCCTTGGGCGCCTCCTGGTCGGTGGACTCAGGGGACTCTGTGGACCCGGTCGAGTCCTCGGACGAGGAGTGCCGGTAGTCGTCGACGGGCACGGCCGGCGGTTCGGAGGGCACGGGCGTCCCCGAGGGCGTCTCGGCGTCGGCCGGAGCGTCGGCCGGAACCGTGGTGTCCGGGGCCGGCACGTCCTGCGCCCGGGCCGCCGGCGCGGCGGCCGGCGACTCCTCGCGCGTGACATCGGCCTCGCGGATCTCGGGCTCGGGGCGCGGCGGCGCGTACGTGGTCACGGTCTCGGGCGCGGCCACCGGCTCGGGAATGAACATCGGCGCCGACAGCGGCTCGCCGTCCGGCTCGCGCTCGGGTCGGACGGCCTCGTCGGGCCGGTCCGGGCCGAGGGTGGACGCGGCGGGCTCGACCGGTTCGGCGGCGGGCGCGGGCTCGGGGGCGGCCGGCTCGGGGGTCGAGGGGCGGGCCGGGGTCGGCTCCCACACCGGGGCGGGGGAGTAGGCGCCCGACTCGGGCACTTCGACGAGGTCGGGGTCGGGCTCGTTGTCGAGAGGGACGGGGACCTCCGATGGCGCGGGGACCGCCGCCGTCCCGTCGCCGTAGTCGAGGCCGACGAACCGCTTGGCCGCCTCGGAGAACACCCACACGCACTCGGTGGCGGCGAGCGCGTCCCACACCCGGTCGAGGGCGGCCGCGTGCGCGCGGTCGGGGTCGGCGTCGCCGGAGGCGTCGATCATCGTCGTGCACGCCGCGAGGCGGCGACGGCGCGCGGACTCCGGCAGGAAGTCGGCGTAGCGCTCCGCGAGACCCTCGGCGTCGTCGTCGTACCAGAACGTCAGGGCGTAGCCGTCGACGTCGACGACGACGTTGATCGACCCCGGTGTGGCCACCCCTCCGATCGCGTGCGTGACGAGCTCGCCGAGCCGCTCCTTGGGGAGGGCGTCGGCGTCCTTGGCGAAGACGATGTGCGGGTACGCGTTTCCGGCCATGCTCCCCATCCTCGCGCATGGCCGGCGGCGTGCGCGGTGTGCCACGCCCCGGCGCACCGCGCAGTCACACGACGTCACACGGACACACGACGTCACACGGAGCGCGAGGGAGCGCCGAGCACCGGGGCCGGAGGGGGCCGGGCCCACCGACGCGGGAACGCCGACGGGCCGGCCTCCCCGAGATGGGGACGGCCGGCCCGTCGTCGTGCCGCACGCGCGGGTGCGGTCAGTTCTCGCCGGTGATCGGCGCCTCGCGGTGCTCGCCGGTCAGGGCGGCGTAGGTGGCGCCGGCGATGGCCGCGCCGAGGATGGGGGCGACCCAGAACAGCCAGAGCTGGCCGGGGGCCTGCCCGCCGGAGAAGAACGCCACCGCGGTCGAGCGGGCCGGGTTGACGGAGGTGGTCGTGATCGGGATGGAGATGAGGTGGATGAGCGTCAGCGCGAGGCCGATCGCGATGGGCGCGAAGGCGACCGGGGCGCGGCCGTCGGTGGAGCCGAGGATGACGTCGAGGAAGAAGGCCGTGAGCACCGTCTCGGCGACGAGGCAGGCGAGGAGCGAGTAGCCGTCGGGCGAGGCGGTGCCGTAGCCGTTCGCGGCCAGGTTCCCGGTCGCGTCGAAGCACTGCTTGCCGGAGGCGATGAACCACAGCAGCGCGCCGGCGACGAGGCCGGAGACGACCTGGGTGATGACGTAGGCCGGCACGTCCTTCCAGGCGAAGCGGCGGGCGACGGCGCACCCGATCGTCACCGCGGGGTTGACGTGGCCGCCGGAGACGTGCCCGACGGCGTAGGCCATCGTCAGCACGGTCAGGCCGACGGCCAGGGCCACGCCGACGTAGCCGATCCCCATGTTCACGGGGTCCTTCGCGTGCGCGACATGGGCGGCGAAGACGGCGCTGGCGCATCCGCCGAAGACGAGCCAGAAGGTCCCGAGGGCCTCGGCTCCGAGGCGGTGGGGCAGGGCCGGGGTGCTCATCGTGCGTTCCTCGTGTTCCGTGACGCGCCGACCGCGGTCGGTCGGCGTGCGTCTCCACGGTGGGGTGGGGGGGCGCCGGCCATCGCACTGCGCAGGAAACGCACTGTCGCCCAAGCCTGCCCGCCCGGTCTCGCGCAAGAGGGGCGGGGCCCGGTCCGGCGCCGCTCCGTTGCCGGATCGGCTCCGGACGCCTCCGGCCACTCAGGAACGCCGGTCGGGTGGCCTCCGGCCCGGTCATCGGCGGTCGGAGGTCGATAGGCTCGACACGAGCGCCCCGGGGTTATTTCGATGTCGAGGTAAATTGGGTCGCGACGACCGCACCGGACCCGGCCCCGGCCGGACCTCCGGACAGGCCGGCGCCCGTCGCGGCGCGTCCACGGACGCGCCCGGTGGGTCACGCAAGTCCTCCCACACCGCCCGACGAAGGAGCCCGCGACGTGACCGAGAAGATCGTCTGGACCCAGATCGACGAGGCGCCCGCGCTGGCGAGCTACTCTTTGCTCCCCATCGTCCGCGCCTTCACCCACGGCACCGGCATCGAGGTCGAGACGAGCGACATCTCGCTCGCCGGCCGCATCCTCGCCCAGTTCCCCGACCGCACCTCCGGCGACGACGCGGTGTCCGACCACCTGGCCGAGCTCGGTGAGCTGGCCAAGCAGGCCGACGCGAACATCATCAAACTGCCGAACATCAGCGCCTCCGTGCCGCAGCTCAAGGCCGCGATCAAGGAGCTGCAGGCCCAGGGCGTCGACCTGCCCGACTACCCCGACGAGCCGCGTGACGACGCCGAGAAGGAGATCCGGGCGCGCTACGCGAACGTCCTCGGTTCGGCCGTCAACCCCGTGCTGCGCGAGGGTAACTCCGACCGCCGCGCCCCGTTGTCGGTGAAGAACTTCGCCAAGAAGCACCCGCACCGTCTCGGCGCGTGGACGCCCGACAACAAGGCCCGCGTGGCCTCGATGAGCGGCAACGACTTCTACGGCAACGAGAAGTCGGTCATCGTCCACCGGGGCATCGACCTGCGCATCGAGTTCGTCTCCACCGACGGCGAGACCACCGTCCTCGCCGAGAAGGTCCCCACGACGGACGGCGAGATCGTCAGCACGACGTTCATGAGCGCCCGCGCCCTGCGCACGTTCTACGCCGAGCAGATGGAGCTCGCGCGCGCCGAGGACCTGCTCCTGTCGTTGCACCTCAAGGCGACGATGATGAAGGTCTCCGACCCGGTCATGTTCGGCCACGCGGTCTCGACCTTCTTCTCGGACGTCTTCGCCAAGCACGGCCAGGCGTTCGCCGCCCTCGGCGTCAACCCGAACGTGGGGCTCGGCGCCCTGCTCGAGCAGATCAAGAGCCTGCCCGAGGACCAGCGCCGGGAGATCGAGGCCGACATCGAGGGCGAGTACGGGCAGCGCCCGTCGCTCGCGATGGTCGACTCCGACAAGGGCATCACCAACCTGCACGTCCCGAGCGACATCATCATCGACGCCTCGCTCCCCGTCGTCGTCCGCGACTCCGGGCAGATGTGGAACGCCGACGGCAACCAACAGGAGACCCTCGCGCTCGTGCCGGACCGCAGCTATGGCCCGATGTACGAGGCGGTCATCGAGGACTGCAAGGCCCACGGCGCGCTCGACCCGGCCACGATGGGCAGCGTTCCCAACGTCGGCCTCATGGCGCAGAAGGCCGAGGAGTACGGCTCGCACCCCACGACCTTCGTCATGACCGAGGAGGGCAGCGTCCGCGTCGTCGACGCCAAGGGCGTCGTCGTCACGCAGCACGAGGTCGGCCCGGGCGACATCTGGCGCATGTCGCGCGTCAAGGACGTCGCCATCCAGGACTGGGTCAAGCTCGCCGTCGACCGCGCCCGCGCCACCGGCGCCCCGGCGTGCTTCTTCCTCGACGAGGACCGCGGCCACGACCACAACGTCATCCGCAAGGTGAAGGCGGCGCTGGCCGACCTCGACACGGACGGTCTCACCATCGAGATCAAGGCCCCGGTCGAGGCCATGCGCTACTGCCTGGAGCGCATCCGCCGCGGCGAGGACACGATCTCGGTCACCGGCAACGTGCTGCGCGACTACCTCACCGACCTCTTCCCGATCCTCGAGCTCGGCACGAGCGCGAAGATGCTCTCGATCGTCCCGCTGCTCAACGGCGGTGGCCTGTTCGAGACCGGCGCCGGTGGCTCGGCGCCGAAGCACGTGCAGCAGTTCGTCAAGGAGAACTACCTGCGCTGGGACAGCCTCGGCGAGTTCTCGGCGCTGGGCGCCTCGCTCGAGTACCTCGCGAACCGCGTGGGCAACGAGAAGGCGCAGGTCCTCGCCGACACCCTCGACGAGGCCATCGCCCGCTTCCTCGAGGAGAACAAGTCCCCGGCCCGCCGCCTCGGGCAGATCGACAACCGCGGCAGCCACTTCTACCTCGCGCTCTACTGGGCCCAGGCGCTCGCGGCGCAGGACCGCGACGCCGAGCTCAAGGAGCGGTTCACCCGGGTCGCCCAGGAGCTCGCCGACAACGAGCAGACCATCGAGGCCGAGCTCATCGGCGCCCAGGGCTCCCCGGTCGACCTCGGCGGGTACTACCGGCCCGACGCGGCCAAGGCCGCGGCCGCGATGCGCCCGAGCCCGACGCTCAACCGCATCATCGACGGGATGTTCGCCTGAGCACGAGGATCCGTCACCGGTCGACGAGGGCCGGTCACCGCGACACGCGGTGACCGGCCCTCGTCGTCTCTCGCCGTTCACCGACCCGTCGTTCGATCTCGTGTGGCAGGGGACACCCCGGGCGACCCCGCTCCGGGATACTGGGGACATGAGCGAGATCAAGCCCGTCGACTGCTGGCTCACCGACATGGACGGCGTCCTCGTCCGCGAGGAACACGAGATCCCCGGCGCGAGCGAGTTCATCGCCGCGCTCGTCGCGAGCGACTGCCGCTTCCAGGTCCTCACGAACAACTCGATCTACACGGCCCGAGACCTGCGGGCCAGGCTCCAGGCGAGCGGCATCTCGATCCCCGAGTCGGCCATCTGGACCAGCGCCCTCGCCACGGCCAGCTTCCTGTCCGAGCAGCGGCCGGAGGGCAGCGCCTACGTCATCGGCGAGGCGGGGCTGACGACGGCGCTGCACGACGTCGGCTACATCCTCACCGAACGCGACCCCGACTACGTCGTGCTCGGCGAGACCCGCACCTACTCCTTCGAGAGCATCACCCGTGCCATCCGGCTCATCGAGAAGGGCGCCCGCTTCATCGCGACGAACCCCGACGCGTCGGGCCCCTCGCCGGAGGGGTCGCTGCCGGCGACCGGCTCGGTGGCGGCGCTCATCACCCGCGCGACGAACGTCGAGCCGTACTACGTCGGCAAGCCGAACCCGCTCATGATGCGCACGGCGCTCAACCGGATCGACGCGCACTCGGAGTCGACGGTGATGATCGGCGACCGCATGGACACCGACGTCATCAGCGGACTCGAGGCGGGCCTGCGCACCATCCTCGTCCTCACGGGGTCGACGACCCGGGACCGCGTCGACCGGTTCCCCTACCAGCCCACCCGCATCTGCGAGTCCATCGCCGACGTCGTACCCCTCGTCGGCCGGTTCCGCTCGGAGCTGCCGGCGCGGGTGGAGGAGCCCGACCTCGAGCCGTCGTCGATCGTCCTCGACTCCGACATGAGCTGACCCGGCGGCGGGCGCCGATCGAGCCCCGCCCTCGGACGGCGCCCCCGGACGGCGCCCCCCGGACCCTGGCCCCGGCCGCGCCGCCCGAGAATGAGGGCATGCGACTCGTCTCCGCGAACGTCAACGGCATCCGCGCGGCGGCCCGGCGGGGCGGGCTGGACGCGCTCGCGGCGGCCGACGCCGACGTCGTCGCCCTCCAGGAGGTCCGGGCCACCGGCGCCCAACTGGCCGAGCAACTGCGGGGGACCCCTTTCGAGGACTGGGCCGTGACCCACGCCGAGGCGGCCACCCTGGGGCGCGCGGGGGTGGCGCTGCTCACGCGCACGCCGCCGACCCGGCGTGCCTTCACCCTGGACGTGCCCGCGCAGGTGCTCCCGCCCGCGCACCGGGAGCCGTTCGCGGCGTTCGCCGACAGCGGGCGGTGGGTCGAGATCGATCTGGCCGCCGCCGACGGCGACCCGGTGACGGTCGTCTCGGCGTACATGCCCAAGGGCGGCCCCGACGGCCCGCTCCTGGCGGGCAAACTCGCGTTCCTCGAGGCCGTGTCGGCGTGGTTCGACCGCGCCCCCTCCGACCGGTTCGTCGTCGTGGGCGACGTCAACGTCGCCCACACCGAGCACGACCTCAAGAACGCGAAGGGCAACGTGCGCAAGCCGGGGTTCCTGCCGGTGGAACGGGCCTACCTCGATCGCTGGTTCGCGGGCGGCGTCGTCGACGTCGCACGGGCCCTCGCCGGCCCCGGACCGGGGCCGCACTGCCCGTACACGTGGTGGTCGTGGCGCGGCAAGGCCTTCGACAACGACGCCGGCTGGCGCATCGACTACCACCTCGCCGGCCCCGGCCTCGCACCACGCGCCACGTATTTCACCGTGGGCCGGGCGAGCGCGTACGACCTGCGGTGGAGCGATCACGCGGCGATCGCGGTCGACTACGACGTCGCGATCGGCTGACGGGCCGACCCGGGTGGGCGCGCCGCTCGGGCCATGGTCGGCCTACGGGCCAGTAGCCTGGCGTCGATGGACGACGACGACTTCGCGACCGCGCTGCGGGCGGCGATCGCCGCGAGCGGGCTGAGCCTGGACGAGGTCCGGACCCGGCTCATGGCGCACGACGTCCGCGTGTCCATCGCGTCCCTGAGCTACTGGCAGAGCGGCCGGAGCCGGCCCCACCGGGCCGCCTCCCTCGCGGCCCTCGGCCCGCTCGAGGAGGTCCTGGGGATCCCGCGTGGTCACCTCGTCTCGCGGGTCCGTCCGCCGACCCCCCGCGCCTCCGACTGGACCAACACCCACCCGGGACCGCTGGCGGAGGAGGCGATGCGCCTCCTCGGCGCCGGCGAACACCCGGTCGTGCGCCGCCGCAGCATCCACGACCGCATCGAGCTCGACGCCGCCGGACGACACCGGGTGCACCGGGTGCGCTGCGTCGTGACGGCCGTCGCCGACCGGGTGGCCGCCGTCCCGGTGTGGACCGGGCGCCAGGGGTGGCACGCGGGGGCGCACGTGCGGGGCGTCGTCAACTGCCGGGTGGGGCGCGCGGTCCCCATGCCCGCCAGCGGTGGTCTCGCGGCGGAGATGGTCCTGGACCACCCCCTCCAGGTCGGCGAGTCCGCCCTGTTCGAGTACGAGGTGACGAGCGCGGGCGACCGGCCGTGGACGGGGTACACGCGCCTGCTCGACGAGCTGGTGCGCGAGTACGTCGTCGAGGTCGCCTACGACCCCGCCGCCCCGCCGACGACGGCCGAGGCGATCAGCGTGGTGGACGGCCGGGAGCACATCGCGCCCGTGCGCGTCGCCGCCCCCCTCACCGTCGTCGTCCTGGAGGCGCCGCCCGGGCGGCACGGGTTGCGGTGGACGTGGTGACCGGGGCGATCCAGGCGGCCGCCGGGCCCGACGAGCAGCCGCTGCCCAACCGGGACCGGCTCGGCCGGTCGGCCCCCGAGAGCTTCGACGCGGCGCTGCGCTGCGCCGTCGAGGAGCGCGGGCTTACCCTGGACCGGTTGCGGCACCATCTCGCGCAGCGCGGCCACCACGTGTCGATCGCCACGTTGAGCCACTGGCAGACCGGCCGCAGCCGGCCCGTCCGCGGCGCGTCGCTCGCCGCGCTCGCCGAGCTCGAACGCGTCCTGGACCTGCCCCGCGGCGCCCTCAAGGACCGGCTCGTGGAACGCACCCGGTCCCGCGCGGCCGCGCTCGACGAGGTCCGCGAGGGGCCGCAGGACGACCTCGACGCCTACTTCCGCTCGCTGTGCGAGCAGCTCGGTCTCAAGCGCAACGACGGTTACCTACGGGTCGGCCTGCAGGACCGGCTGCGGATCCGCCCCGACCGGACCCTCGGCCCGCGGATCATGCGGGACGTGCTCCGGGCCACGCGCGACGGGTTCGACCGGTTCCCGGTCGTCTACCACAACGACGAGCCGGAGGCCCGACTCGAGCTCGTCCCGCTCAGCAACGCCCGCCTCGGCCGGGTCATCGACGACGCGGCCACGGCCACGCTCGCGGCCGAGGTCGTCCTGCCGCGCCCCCTGAACCGGGGCGAGTCGATCGTCGTCGAGCTCGAGCTGCGCACCGAGGGCACGAAGCGGTGGGAGGACGGCTACTTCCGGTCCACCGATCAACGCACGCGACTGTTCTTCACCGAGGTCGCCTTCACCCCGGAGGACCTGCCCATCGCCGTCGAGATCATCACGCAGGTCGGGGGCCGCGAGACGCTCGTGCCGGCCGCGCTGAGGACGTCGACGGTCACGCTGCTGCTCGAGGACTTCGGGCCGGGCATCTACGGATTGCAGTGGCGCTGGGCGTGAGGGGCCCGGCGGCGACCGTCGACCCCGCGGCGGGCGGTCAGGCTCGGGCAGCTCCCGCGCCTGTCACAATGTCTGGCGTGATGCGCACCACGGAGGCGTCCCGGCCGGCACGCCGGAGCCGGGTCGGCCCGGTCGGCCGGACCGCATTGCCGCCGGAGGGCCGGCGGTGACGGGCACGACCATCGGCATCGCCATCGCCGTCCCGGAGCCGTACGGCACGATGCTGCGGCGCGCCCGCCGGTCGTTCGGCGACGTGCAGGCCGACGTCATCCCCACGCACATCACGTTGCTGCCGCCCGGCCCGATCGAGGACGGGGGCCTGCCGCTCGTCCTCGAGCACCTCGCTCTGGTGGCCGCGGGCACCGCCCCGTTCGACGTCGTCCTGCGCGGCACCGGCACGTTCCGCCCGGTCTCACCCGTCGTCTTCGTGTGCGTCGCCGAGGGCGCCCAGGAGTGTGCCGCGCTCGCGGCGGGGGTGCGCAGCGGCCCGCTCGACCGGCCCCTCGACTTCGCCTACCACCCGCACGTGACCGTGGCCCACCATCTCGACGACGCCGCGCTCGACCGCGCGCAGGCCGAGCTCGCGCGCGTCGACACCGCCTTCGTCGTCCACGAGCTCGTCCTCTACGCCCGCGAGGGCGAGGGGGAGTGGGAGCGGCTCTGGGGGTTCGAGCTCACCGGCGACGCCCGCCCGACCGAGCAGGACCCCGCCGACCCGGCCGCCTTCGACGCCTGAGCCGCACCGAGCCTGCTGAACCGGCCCGGACGAGTGGGGGTGCTGTCTGCCGCGCTCGCTGCGGCTCGCAAGCTCGCCTGCGTTCGCCGCTAATGCTTGCTGTCGCGCTCACTGCGGCTCGCAAGCTCGCCTGCGTTCGCCGCTCCGATCGATCAGCGGCGGCGGGCTCGCGCCCGCAGAGCCGCGGCCCCGCCGAGCAGCACGAGGGCGGCGACTCCACCGGCCAGCAGGCGGGGGTCCACCCCGAGCCGTTGCGCGGCCTGCTGCGACACCGCGCCGGCCCGTTGACCCGCCGCGGCGACGGGGGAGTCGCTCCCGCCGGCTCCCTGCTCGTCGTCCTGCGACGTCGCCGGGTCGACGAGGCGCCCGACGGGCGCGACCTTCGGCCCGTGCGCGAACGCCCAGTCGAACATCTTCGCGTTCTCGCGCCACCCGTTGGAGGCGCCGTTGAGGAAGGCGAAGACGTACGACTTCCGGCCGCGGCGGACGACGGCGATGTTGGTGTGCCGGGCCCGGACCGTGTACCCGTTCTTCACCCCGAGGGTGCCCGCGTAGTTCCACAGCAGGCGGTTGTGGCTCGTGATCTCGTAGACGGTGCGCTTCTGGCCCTGCTTGGTGCGCCCGCCGGGGAACTTCGCGGTCTTGACCGTGAGGTAAGGGGCGACGTCGGGGTCCCTCACCGCGGCGCGGCCGATGAGCGCGAGGTCGTAGGCGCTCGTCACCTGCGCCGCGGCGTCGAGCCCGCTCGTGTTGCGGGCCGTGGTGTCGAGGGCGCCGAGCGAGCGGGCCAGCGTGTTCATCTCGTTCGTCGTCTTGGCCAGACCACCGTTGACGCGGGCGAGCGCGACCGCGCAGTCGTTGGCCGACGACATGAGCAGCGCCAACGTGCACTGACCCGTCGTGTACCGGACCCCCGGGTCGATGCCCACCTGCGTGCCGTCGACGTTCGCGTCCTCCGGCTGCGCCGTGAACACGGTCTCGGCAGGCACGCGCGGGACGACGGCGAGGGCCGTGAGGGTCTTCATCGTCGACGCGGGCAGGGCCTGGGCGTGCGGGCTCTTCGCGACCAGGACGTCGCCGGTGTCGACGTCGGCGAGCACGTAGCCGCCGGCCGGGTAGGCCGGGGGCGCGGGCACTCCCGAGCCGCCGGTGTAGACCAGGCCCCCTCGGCCGAGGGCGTCGCCCCCGACGGGCCGGCCGTCGTCCTTCGCCTCCTGGGCCTCCTTCGGCACCGGCGGGGGATCGTCGCTGGTCGCGGCGGACGCGGGCCCGGTCGGGGCGAGGGCCCCGGCGGTGAGGGCGAGACCGCCCAGCGCGGCGACCACCCGGGTCGCGCGGCGTCGGCTGGTGAGCCCCTCGTCACGTCGTGACACGCACCTGCCCCTTTCGGCGTCGTCGTCCGGCCGCGGTTCGCCGAAGCGACGTCCCTGCTCCCGACGGGGATTCGCCCGTCGCACCGTCCCCGGTCAGGGTAGACGTCCGCCGGGGCGATCCGGGTGAGCCCCAGGTGTCGTGGGACGTCGGGATGTCGAGAAGGCATGGACGTCGGGTGCCGCGGCGGTCGGGACGTCGCGGCGGTGAGGACGTCGGGACGTCAGGGCGCCAGGGCCGCGGGGGTGGCGACGGAGGCGTAGTGGTCGAGGAGACGGTCGACGAGGGACGCCCACGAGCGCCGGGCGACCCGGCGCAGGCCGGCCTCGCCCATCAACGCACGGCGCTCCCACGCCTCGTCGTCGGTGGTCAACGACGCGACGCGGCGCCGCAGGTCGTGCGGGTCGTCGGGGTCGAAGAGCAGGCCCGTGACGCCCTCGTCGACGAGGTCGACGGGCCCGCCGCGACGCGGGGCGATCACGGGCAGCCCGGTCGCGGCGGCCTCCTGGAGCGTCTGGCCGAACGTCTCCCGCGTGCCCGTGTGGACGAACACGTCGGCGGCGGCGTAGGCGCGGGCGAGGTCGTCGCCCTCGCGGCGGCCGAGGAACACCGCACCGGGCAGGTCCGCGGCCAGGCGCTGCCGGTCGGGTCCGTCGCCGGTGAGCACGAGGCGCGTGTGCGGCAGGTCGAGCAGCGGGGCGAGCCGGTCGAGCTCCTTCTCGGGGGCCAGGCGACCGACGTACCCGATGATCGTCTCGCCGCGCGGGGCGAGGGTGCGGCGCAAGGCGCGGCAGCCGGCGTCGTCGGCCCATCGCGGATGGAACAGGTCGGTGTCCACGCCGCGCTCCCAGCGGTCGATCCGCTCGATGCCGTGCCGACGCAGGTCGTCGGCCGCGGCGTTGGAGGGCGCGAGGGTCAGGTCGGCGAGCGTGTGCACCCACCGCAGGTAGCGCCACGTGGCCCGCGCGGCCGGCCGCCCGGCTCGTCCACCGTGCTGCACGACGTACCCGGCCATGTCGGTCTGGTAGATCGCGACGGTGGGGACGCCGAGGTCGCGCGCGGCGACGAGGCCGCCTGCCCCGAGGAAGAACGGGGAGGCGACGTGGACGACATCGGGGCCGAAGTCGGCGAGCAACGCCGCGATCTGCGTGGTGGGCAGCCCGACGTGGAACTGCCGGACCGGCACACTGCTCACAGCGGCCACCGGGAAGCCGCGATAGCTGCTCGGGGCGGGGCCGGGGGCGATGACGAGCGCCTCGTGGCCGAGCCGGGCCAGGTGGTCGAGGACTCGGCAGACGCTCGTGGTGACCCCGTTGAGCGAGGGGAGGAACGACTCGGTGACGATCGCGATCCGCACGCCGCCAGCGTCGCCGCCCCCGGTGGATCGACGTCGACGCCCGCGGGTGGGACGGATGAAGCCCGGGTGACAGGTGGGCCACGCGGGTGACGTGCCGGTGAACCCCGGGCGAGGGGCACGTGACGGGCGCGGCGGGCGCCGGCCCCGGTGCCGTCCGGTGGCCACCCAGTGCCGCTCAGTGTTCCGGCCCGATCGGCGAACTCGACTGGCACGTCAGGTATCCGGACGCCCCGCCCGGCCGCGCGCGAACCACGGGATCACTCGCCTCGGTTAGCGTGGTGGGTATGGTCGCCCCCGGTCGCATCGACGATTTCTGGTCCGTCATCCCCGCTGGGGGTGCCGGGACGAGGCTCTGGCCGCTGTCCCGCGCCGGGTCGCCGAAGTTCCTCCACGACCTCACGAGCCGGGGCCGCTCCCTCCTGCAAGCCACGGCCGACCGCCTCGAGCCGCTGTCGGACGGCCGCCTCGTCGTCGTCACCGGCGTGGCCCACCAGGACGCGGTCCGCGAGCAGCTGCCCGACCTCGCCCCCGACGGACTCGTGGCCGAGCCCTCGCCGCGGGACTCGATGGCCGCCATCGGGCTCGCCGCGGCCCTCATCGAGCGCCGGGACCCGGAGGCCGTCATCGGCTCCTTCGCCGCCGACCACGTCGTCGGCCGGGAGGAGGAGTTCCGCAGCATCGTCCGGGAGGCCGTGGCCGTGGCCCGCACCGGGCTCGTCGTCACGATCGGCATCCGGCCGACCTTCGCCTCCACCGGTTTCGGCTACATCCACGCGGGCGGTCCCATCGGCGTCGACGGCGCGCCCCGGGCCCGACGGGTCGTCTCCTTCGTCGAGAAGCCCGACGCCCGCACCGCCCAGCAGTACGTCGACAACGGGGGATACCGCTGGAACGCGGGCATGTTCGTCGTCAAGGCGCGGGTGCTGCTCGACCTGCTGGCCGTGTACCAGCCGGAGCTCGCCGCGGGCCTGCGCGCCATCGCCGCGGAGCCCGAACGGCTCGAGGAGCTGTGGGACGGCCTGCGGAAGATCGCCATCGACCACGCCGTGGCCGAGCCCGCCTCGGCCGACGGGAAGGTCGCCGTGGTCCTCGCCGACTTCCCGTGGGACGACGTGGGCGACTTCGACTCGCTCGCCGGGCTGCTGCCGACCGACACCGAGTCGGGCGAGGTGCGCATCCTCGGCGACACGAGCTCGGTGCTCGTCAGCGAGTCCTCGGGAGTCGTCGTCTCCTCGTCCGACCGGCTCGTCGCCGTGCTCGGCATGGACGACGTCGTCGTCGTCGACACCCCCGACGCCCTGCTCGTCACGACCCGGCGGCGCGCCCAGCAGGTCAAGTCGATCGTCGACTCGCTGAAGTCCGGCGGCCGCGCCGATCTCACCTGACCGGCCCTGCCGCCACTCACCTCCCTCTGCACCGGGTCCGAGCCCGGTCGGCGGTCGTCCCCGCGCGCCCGGCGGCCCCTGTGCGCCACCGTGGGGTGGTCGGCCCCGGCGTAGACTGCGTTTTTTGTGAGCATCGAACGCATTCCGGCCGCGGTCCTGGCACATGTGCTCACCGTCGAGGACGACATGGTCCGCCTCCGGCGCGACATCCACCGTGACCCGGAGCTGTCCTGGCAGGAGACGCGGACCACCGGGCGGATCCGCGAACGGCTCGAGATCGCCGGACTCTCCCCTCGCCCCCTGGTGCCCACCGGTCTCGTCCTCGACCTCGGACCGACCGATCCGACCTACCGGGTGGGCCTGCGCGCCGACATCGACGCACTGCCCCTGCTCGAGAAGACGGGCCTGCCGTTCCGGTCCCGCACCGAGGGCGTCAGCCACGCGTGCGGGCACGACGTCCACACCGCCGCCCTCTACGGGGCGACGCTGGCGCTCCACGCCCGCCGTGACGAGCTCGACGCGCGCGGGCTCGGCGTGCGCATCATCTTCCAGCCGGCCGAGGAGACGATGCCGGGCGGGGCGACGCGGCTCGTCGAGGCGGGCCTGCTCGACGACCTCGACGCCGTCTTCGCCCTGCACTGCGACCCGGGCCGCGACGTCGGGTACGTCGGCCTCAAGCGCGGCCCGATCACCGCGGCGAGCGATCAAGTCACCGTGCGGTTGACCGGCCCGGGCGGCCACACGTCGCGGCCACACCTCACGGCCGATCTCGTGTACGCCCTCGGACACCTGGCCACGGCGTTGCCGGGTGCCATCTCGCGACGCCTCGACCCGCGCGCGGGGGCCGCCCTCGTGTGGGGGAGCATCTCCGGCGGCTCGGCCCCCAACGTCATCCCCGACGAGGGCTGCGTGTCCGGCACGCTGCGCATCCTCGACGTCGTCGCGTGGGAGCGGGCCAGACCGCTCGTCGTCGAGCTCGTCGAGCAGATCGTCGCGCCCTTCGGCGTCACGGCCCACGTCGACTACACGCGTGGCGTCCCGCCGGTGGTCAATTCCCCCGACGGCGCCGACGCGATGCGCATCGCCGTCAGCGAGGCCCTCGGCGGCGCGGCCGTGCAGGCCGCCCAGCAGTCCCTCGGGGGCGAGGACTTCGCGTGGATGCTCCTCGATCGGGGCGGCGCCTACGCCCGGCTGGGGACCCGGGCGCCCGGCGGGCCGACCTACGACCTGCACCGGGGTGACCTCGTCGTCGACGAGCGCGCCGTGCTCGTCGGCGCGAAGGTGCTCGCGGCCCTGCCGTTCGCGTCGCTCGCGGTCCGGGAGGCCGAGCGCGAACTCGGCTGAGCCGTCGCCGACGGCCACGCGTCCGGCGGCCGCGGATCGACCGAGGGGTCAGCCGCGGGGCCGCTGCTCGAAGAGGCGCGCCCGGAGACGGTCCTGCGCGTCGAGCCGGGCGCCGTCGAGGTCGAGACGCCGGGCGAGGACGGCCCGGCACACGTCGTCGTCGCGGGCGCCCGCCGGGGGCGGCGGCGCCACGTGGTCGCTCAGCTGCGCGGCCAGCTCGCCCGCGAGCCGCGCCCGCAGGTCCGGGTCGAGCTGGGCGCCGTGCCGGAGGAGGCGGCGGGTGCGCGCGACGAGGTCGGGCGGCAGGGCGCCGATCTGAGCGTGCGCGGCCCACGACGCGAGTGCGGGCGGCATGACGATCGGCTCCGGCGCCCGCAGGGCGCGCCGGTCGCGGGTGACGACCGTCCCGGCCGCGAGGTCGCCGAGGCGTTGGGTGCGGGCCGTCGCGAGGGCGGACACGAGGGCGGGCCCGCCGGCGAGCAGCCACACCTCGACGAACCCGATGAGGTGGCGGGTCAGGTAGCGGCGGAGGTCGGCGGGCCCGCCGTCGGCGCGGACCGTGCGCAGACCCGTGATCCGCTTGCCGAGGGTCCGTCCGCCGGTCAGGTGCTCGGTGACCGCCGGCAGCAGGACGAGGACGCCGACGGTCGCCACGAGCCCGACCCCCGCGCCGAGCGCCTCGTCGAGGCCGGAGACGACGTCGCCGAAGAGCAGGACGGCGACGACGAGCACGACGACCGCGAGCACGACGTCGACGAGGCCCGAGAGCACCCGCAGGCCCAGTCCGGCCCCCGGCAGCTCGACCGCGACGGCCTCGCCGGTGACGAGCTCGTCGCGTCGCGCGTCCGTCACCACGCCGACCACCACCTTCCTCGCCACTCGGGCCGACGGGCCCGCCCGCCCCGGTCGGCTCCACCCGGTGGTCGTCACCCGGCGGCGCGGTCGTGTCCCCGCGGCGACGGGGCCACCAGCGTGGACCGCCCCCTCATCGGCCAGGGTAGACGGGCCGGTCGCTCCGTGCGTCCGGCGCGGCCTGGGTACCGTGGTCGGGTGGATCACGACGCGTACGTCGACCGGCGCCGCGGCCGCTGGGGTCGGCTCGAGGAGCTGGAGCGGAGCCCGCGGCGCACCGGGGCCGACGTCGACGAGATGCTCGACCTCTACCGCCGCAGCGCCACCGACCTCTCACGGATCCGCACGGAGGACCCCGATCCCGACACCGTCGGCTACCTGTCGGCGCTGCTCATGCGCGTGCGTCGCCGCGGGCTCGCGCCGCGTCGCGTCGCCCCCGCGGGGGTCGGCCGGTTCTTCGGCGCCACCTTTCCGGCCGCGTTGTACCGCAGCGCGCGCTGGTGGGTGCCGACGATGCTCGTCAGCCTGGCCGTCGCGGTCGCGATGGGCGCCTGGTTCGTCGCGCACCCCGAGTTCGAGGCGGCCGTCTCCGACCCCGAGACCGTGCGCCGGCTCGTCGAGGTCGACTTCGAGCGGTACTACAGCGAGCACGCCGCGTCGAGCTTCGCGTTCCGGGTCTGGACGAACAACGCGTGGGTGGCCGCCCTGTGCATTGCGTTCGGCGTGCTCGGTGCGCCCGTGCTGTACCTGCTGTGGCAGAACGTCCTCAACCTCGCCCTGACGGGGTCGATCATGGTGCGCCACGGCCGGGGCGAGCTCTTCTTCGGCCTCATCCTCCCGCACGGGCTCCTCGAGCTGACCGCGGTCTTCGTCGCGGCCGGCGTCGGGTTGCGCTGGTTCGCGTCGTGGGTGAGTCCCGGTGCGAGGCCGCGTACCGTCGCCGTCGCCCAGGAGGGGCGCACGAGCGTCGGCATTGCCGTCGGACTCGTCGGGGTCCTGCTCGTCAGCGGGATCGTCGAGGCGTTCGTCACGCCGTCGCCCCTGCCCACGTGGGGGCGCATCGGCATCGGGGTCGCCGTGGAACTCGCCTTCCTCGCCTACGTCTTCGGGCTCGGCCGGGCCGCCGCCCGCCGCGGCGTGACCGGCGACGCCCAGGACCAGGAGGCGCTGGCCCCCGCGTCCGCGTGACGCGCCGGTGCCGGCCGGCCGGTCGCGAGCGCCGGACTCAGAGTCGCCCCAGGTCCTTGAGCTGCAGGTAGTGCTCGGCGAGTACCCGTGGGGCGTCCTCGGGTTCGGCGTCGACGACGTCCACCCCGAGCCGGCGCAGGACGTGCGCCGTGCGCTCCCGCTCGTCGAGGTCGTGCTGCGCGGCGGCCGCCAGGTAGGCGTCGTCGGCGCGGCCGCCGTCCTGCCCGGTGCCCACCCCGCGCGCCAGGCGCTCGAGCTCGGGATCTCGCGTCGAGGCGAGGACGACGGCGTGCCGGCGCAGCAGGGCGGGCAGCACCGGCAGCAGCCCCTCCTGCACGGTGACCGGGTCGAGGGCGGTGACGAGGACGACGAGGGAGCGCGGGCGGGCGCCACCCGTCGCGGCCGCGACGAGGGCCGGCCAGTTCGCCTCCACGAGCGCGGGCTGCAGGGGCGCGACGGCCTCGCTGCAGCGGGGCAGCACCTGGCCGCGGCGGGCGTCGGTGACGCGGGCGCGCACGACCTGGTCCCCGGCGACGACGTCGATGGCGTCGCCCGCCCCCGCCGCGACCGCCGCGAGGAGAAGCGTCGCCTCGATGCCGGTGTCGAGACGCGGCGCGTCGCCCACCCGGGCGGCGCTGGTGCGCGACGTGTCGAGGACGATGACGACGCGGCGGTCGCGTTCGGGACGCCACGTGCGCACGACCGTGTCGCGTCGGCGCGCGGTGGCGCGCCAGTCGATGCTGCGGACGTCGTCGCCCTCGACGTAGTCGCGCAGGGAGTCGAACTCGCTGCCGCGGCCGCGGACGCGGACGACGGCGCGGCCCTCGATGTCCCGCAGCCGCGACATGAGGTCCGGCAGGTGGCGCCGGGACGCGAACTCGGGCAGGACGCGGACGCTGCCGCCGATCGGCGTCGACCGCTGCCGCCAGGCGAGTCCGAGCGGGCCGGCCGTGCGCACGGTGACGCGGTCGGCGGGCCGGTCGCCCCGGCGGGTCGGGCGCAGCCGCGTCGCCACGGCCTCGGTCGCGCCGGGCGCCAGGTCCAGCCGGTGCCGGGTCTCGTGCGCCCCGGCCGAGGGCACCCAGGCGTCGCGCAGCACGGCCCGGACGCGTCGGCGGCCGGTGTTGGTGACCTCCAGCGGCGACGCGCCGTCGTCGAAGCGCCGCAGCGGGGGTGTGGTCCCGCGGGCGATCGCCAGGGTCGCCGTGCGGGGGGCCAGGAGCAGGTCGAGCGTGACCAGCGCGGCGACGGCGAGCACCCACCACCGCACCGTCGCGCCCGACGGGGCGAGGGCGAGGGCGACAAACCCGCACAGGACGAGCAGGACGGCCCTGCCGGTCAGGGCCATCGCGGCCTCCGGGGAGTCGCGTCCGTCATCGGGTGGTCACCGGCCGGCTCATCGCGGGACGGCCACCGAGCGCAGGGCGACGTCGAGGACGGCGTCGGCGTCGAGTCCGTCGAGCTCGGCCTCGGGGCGCAGGGTGAGCCGGTGGGCGAGGGTGGCGTGCGCGAGGGCCTGGACGTCGTCGGGGGTGACGAATTCGCGCCCGCAGAGCCAGGCCCACGCCCGGCTGGTCGCCAGCAGCGCGGTCGCGCCGCGGGGGCTCACCCCGAGCTCGACGGCGGGCAGCGTTCGGGTGGCCCGGACGAGGTCCACGATGTACCCGGCCACGTCCGACCCGACGCCGACGCGACGGACCCGGTCCGCCGCGGTCAGCAGTTCCGTCGGCCCGCAGACGGCGCGCAGCCCGGCGGCGCCGAGGTCGGCGGGGTCGAAGCCCGCCGCGTGCCGGCGCACGACCTCCACCTCGTCGTCCCGACCGGGTAGAGCCACCGACACCTTGAGCAGGAAGCGGTCGAGCTGCGCCTCGGGCAGGGGATAGGTGCCCTCGTACTCCACCGGGTTCTGGGTCGCGGCGACGAGGAACGGCTCGGGAAGCGGGTGCGCCGTGCCGTCGACGGTGACCTGACGCTCGGCCATGGCCTCGAGCAGCGCCGCCTGCGTCTTCGGCGGCGTGCGGTTGATCTCGTCGGCGAGGAGGAGCTGCGTGAAGACCGGGCCGGGTCGGAACGTGAAGTCCGAGCCGTCATAGACGAGCGAGCCCGTGATGTCGCCCGGCATGAGGTCGGGTGTGAACTGCACCCGCCGCGTCTCGATGTCGAGGGCGGCGGCGAGCGACCGGACGAGAAGCGTCTTCGCGACGCCGGGCACCCCTTCGAAGAGCACGTGGCCGCGCGCGAGCAGGGCGACGAGCACACCGCTGACCGCTGGACCCTGGCCCACGACCGCCTTGGCCACCTCGTCGCGGACCGCGTTGACGGCCGCCCGGAGCGCGTCGTCGTCGACCGGGTCGGGGGCCGCAGCCCGCGAGTGGCCCTGGTTCTCGGCGAGTGTCCGGGAGTCGGCCACCTCGGCTCTCTCGAGCGGGTGCCGCGGCGCCGTCGGGGGGCGTGGCTCGTCGGACGGGTGGCTCATGGGCGGTCGACCTCTCGTTCGAGCCGGCGCAGACGCGCGGCGCGGGCGGGCAGTTGCGCGGGAGTCACGTCGACGCCGGTCAAGGTGTCGCGGACGTCGTCGGGGGGCAGGCCGGTGCGTTCCGCCGCGTGGCGCGCGACGATCGCCGGGTCCTCCTCGGGCGGCAGGCCGAGCCGGCGGGCGATCCGCTCGCTCGTGCCGCGCCGGAGCAGGTCGAGCGCGTGGCGGGCGTCGCCGCTGCGGGCGTAGAGGCGAGCGCGGGCGTGGACCGTCTCGACGGCCGGCACCACCGCGGGCAGGGGCTCGACGACGAGCGGACCGAAGCGTCGCCCGCGCCACAGGCAGAGGGTGAGCAACGCCACCCCGGTCAGCGCGACGCCGGGACCGAACCAGGCGGGCACGACGGCCGTCCCGGTCGGCAGGGGGGCGCCGTCGTCCGGCGACGGGAGGTACCAGAGCACCCGGTCGCCGTGCCGCAGGGTCCGCAGGGCCACTGCGGCGGAGGCGTCGTCGTCGCCGATGGCCTCGTTCGACAGGGCGGGTGACAGCCCGAGCACGACGGTCTCGGGTCGGGTGCCGCGGGCCGCGACGCGGACGTACGCCCCACCGTCGGAGGTGCCGTCGGCGTCGTCGGTCGGGGTCTCCGAGTCGGCCGAATCGGCCTCGACGTCGGGTCGCAGGCACACGTCGCCGGCCCCGGTGGCCCGGTAGAGCGGCTCGCCGACGAGGTCGATCGTGTCGCCCGGGTCGACGTCGGTGCTCGAGCACCCGCCCCGCAGGGTCGGGGCGAGCACCGGGCCGTCCGCGGGGGCGACCGGCACCCCCAGGTGGGTCAGCGTCTCCTCGGCGGGGTCGAGCAGCACGAGGCGGCGGGCGCCGCGGGCCGAACGGGTCACGCCGTCGGCGGCGGCGGCCGACAGCGAGCCCGCGTGGGTGACGAGGAGCGTCGTGCCGGAGTCGACCCGCGCGGCGCGGAGGGCGGCCGCGCCGCGCACCGGCTCGACGCGCACTCCGTACGAGCGGTCGAGGACCTGGGCGAGCGCCCGAGCGCCCTCGGGGTAGGCGCCGGTGGGGTCGAGCGGGATACGTTCCTCCGGCGCCGAGCCGAGCGCCACCACCCCGCCGCCGAGGAGGACGAGGGCGGCGATCGCCACCCGCCGGCCCCACCCGCGGCGCGGTCCACTCCGTGACGACGATCGGGCCGGGGTGCGCTCGGGGCGACCTCCGGCGGGGCCGGCGCTCGTGCCGGGGGAGCCGGTCGGCGCGCTCATGGTGCGTCCCGGGGCGCGGGGACGCCGCGGTCCGTGGGGGTGGCGGTCGCACCGATCCCGGCGTCGACGCGAGGGCGTTCGACTCCCGGCCCGAGTCGCTGTTCCACACCGAGGATCGCGAGGGCGTCGACGGGCTCGGCGGGGGCGTCGCCGTAGCGCACTGCGTCGAAGCGGGCCGCGGCCGCGCGCAGGTCGTCGGCGAGGTCGGGGCGGTGCCCGGCCACCTCTCGCGCCACGGCCCCCGCCGTGCGGTTGGGTGCCGGGGTCGCGACGCCGAGCTCGGCCCCCCGGGCGGTGAGCGCCCGGTAGGCGTCGAGGACCGCGTCGTGCGGCCGCCCGCCGCGCAGGTGCTCCTCCGCCCGGCGGCGGTACTGCGCCGCGGTCGTGCCCGGCTGCAGATCGACCCCCGGCGGGGCGGCCGCGGCGGCTCGTGCGGCCCGCCGCGCCCGCACGCTCCGCCAGGCGACGAGCGCCACGAGGGCCAGCAGCAGGACCCCGCCCACGGCGAGGGCCCCGGTGAGATCGCCCTCGCCCGTGCCGACCGACATCAGGTCGGCGAACCAGCGGCGCACCCGGCTCCACCACGTCGTCACGTACTCCGGCCGCGCCAGCTCGTCCCGCAGTTGCCGACGGGCCTCGTCGGGGGCGGGTGGCCAGGCGGCCGCGGGGAGCAGGGGCGGAGTCACCGGCGGGGGCGGTCCTGAGGTGACTCCTGCGTCAGAGTCGGCTCGCCGGGGAAGGCGCCTTCGGTGCGCAGGCGGCGGTCGAGGTAGAGCAGGGCGGTGACGCCGGCCCCGAACGGCTGGGCGACGGCCTGGACCGCGACGGTCAGCAGACCGACGACCAGGAGGACCGCGGCGGCCGCCGCGGTGGCCTCGCCCAGCCCGAACCCCACGACCGCGGTGAGCAGGCTGACGGGGACGACGAGCGCCACCGACACGATCCCGGTGACGATGCTCGCGAGCAGCAGCACGCCGAGGGTGCGCCAGAACGCGCCCCGCACGAGCCGGAACGACCGCTTGATCCCCGCCACCGGTCCGATCCCCTCGAGCACGATCGCCGGGGCGGAGAACGCGAGGAACGTCCAGAGCACGGCGAGCGCGACGAAGAAGCCCACGAACAGCCCCACGACCAGCAGGACGAGCGCGAACACGCTCTCTCCCCCCGGGTCGCTCGACAGCGCCCCGGCGCCGAGGGCGAGACCGATGCCGATGAACGGGAGCGTGAGGAGGGCCGCGCCGAGCAACTCGAGGAGGAGGAGGCCGATGAGGGCCGGGATGCGGGGGCGCAGTCGCGTCCACGTCGCGCCCGGGCCGGGACGCCTCCCCTGGACCGCCGCGGCGACCGGGATCATGAGGAACCCGGTGAGCAGCCCCGACAGCAGGCCCGTGACGATCTGGAACACGTTGATCGGGACGTCCGCCGCGCTCGTGGTCCAGGGGTTCGCCTGACGGAACATCTCGCCCGAGATCACGCCCGGAATCGCGGCGAGGACGCCGACGACGAGGAAGAAGGCGAAGCTGACCCCCAGCATCGTCCTCGGGTTGTAGCGCATCGTCGCGAAGGAGCCGCCGAGGATGTCGCCCACCCCGAGGGGACGCAGCGGGACGATGCCGGGCCGGACCTCCGACCACGTGTCGCCACCGGGGTACATCGGCCCGCGCGGCGGTGGGGAGGGCTCCGGCGGCAGCGAGGCGGATCCGCCCGGCGGGGGGTACGCCCCCGGCCACCGTCGATCCGGTGCGTCGTCCCGTCGGTTCTGGGGGCGGTCGTCGTCGGACACGTGGTCCCTCCCGTGCGGTCGCGGCCCTCCCGGACCGGTGTCGGTCTTCGCGCTCCTGCCCGTCCATCATGACCCACCGGTGGCCGGGGTCCCGGGAGGCGCCGGCCGCCTGTGGAACCGCGGGCGGCGTCGCGCGGGCCGCGACCACGGTGGGCGAGGCCGGCGCCCGGCTTGCGATGATGGGGTCGTGACTGAGCGACGCGAGCAGGTGGTGGTGATCGGGGGCGGCCCGGGTGGCTACGAGGCGGCCCTCGTGGCGGCCGGGGTCGGGGCCGAGGTGACGATCGTCGAGTCCGGGGGGATCGGGGGCGCGGCCGTGCTCACCGACTGCGTCCCGAGCAAGGCGCTCGTCGCCGCCGGCGGCTACCTCGGCCGGCTCGTCGACAGCGCCGCGAGCATGGGTGTCCACTACGAGACCCACGTCGCGCCCGAGCTCGCCGACGACCCCGACATCGAGCTCATGGGCGCCGACCTCGGCGAGGTCAACGACCGCATCCTCCACCTCGCGCGGGCGCAGTCGGACGACATCCGCGCCGGCCTCGAGGCGGCGGGCGTGAGCGTCGTCGTCGGGCGCGGCCGGCTCGCGTCGCCGACCCGGGTCGAGGCGGAGCTCGCCGACGGGTCGCGGCAGGAGTTCGACGCCGACACGATCCTGGTCGCGACGGGCGCCTCGCCGCGCGTGCTGTCCAGCGCCGTCCCCGACGGCGACCGCATCCTCACGTGGCAGCAGATCTGGGCGCTGCGCGACGTCCCGCGCCGCCTCGTCGTCATCGGCTCCGGGGTCACCGGTGCCGAGCTCGCGCAGGCCTACCTGCACCTCGGCACCGAGGTCGTCCTCGTGTCCTCGCGCGACCGGGTGCTGCCCGGCGAGGACCCCGACGCCGCGGAGGTCGTCGAGCGCGTGTTCCGCGAGCGGGGCATGGAGGTCCTCAACCGCTCGCGCGCCGAGTCCGTCGAGCGAACGCAGGACGGCGTCCTCGTGCGGCTCACCGACGGCCGGCAGGTCACCGGCACCCACGCGCTGCTCGCTGTCGGCTCCGTTCCGCTGACGACCGACCTCGGTCTGGCGGACGTCGGCGTCGAGACGACCGAGAGCGGGCACATCGTCGTCGACCGCGTCTCGCGCACGTCCGTGCGCGGCGTCTACGCGGCGGGCGACTGCACCGGCGTCCTCCCCCTCGCGTCGGTGGCGGCCATGCAGGGCCGCATCGCCATGGCGCACGCGCTCGGCGACGGGGTCACCCCGCTCGACGTCGAGGGCATCGCGGCGAACATCTTCACCGACCCCGAGATCGCCACCGTCGGGCTCACGCAGGAGGAGGCCGACGCGCGCAACGACGTCCGCTCGTTGCGGATGTCGCTGGCCACGAACGCCCGGGCCAAGATGGAGGGCCTGACGGAAGGGTTCGTCAAGCTCTTCGCCGCCAAGGGCGGCAACACGGTGCTCGGGGGCGTCGTCGTCGCCCCCCGGGCCTCCGAGATCATCTTCCCGATCGCCCTGGCCGTGCACCACCGCCTCACCGTCGACCAGGTGGCCTCGACGATCACCGTGTACCCGTCGCTGTCGGGCTCCGTGGCCGAGGCGGCCCGCCGCCTCCACGTCGCGGGCTGAGCACGGCCCACCCGTTTCGACGGGGGCGTCCAGGGGCAGGACAGGAACATGACCGGTGACTCCCGGGCTCCTCCGGGAGCCTCGGGACGGATGGACCCCGCCCGCCGGGCCGGGGATCGGACACCGGGGATCCGCCAGGATCCCGCGCAACCCACAGGAGAACCGACATGGTCGATTTCAACCGCCTCATCGGCAAGGTGCGCCGAGCCGTCGCCGACAACCCCGACAAGGTGCGCTCCGGTCTCGACCGGGTGGAGGGCACGATCAACAGCAGGACCGGCAACAAGTACGCCGGCAAGCTCCGCCAGGGGCGCGGCGGCCTCGAGAGCGCGATCGGGGTGCCCACCCGGTCCCGCGACGCGTTCCGCGACGAGGCGAGCCGCCCCACCCAGCGCCCCGACACGGTGCACACCGACCCGGTCACCCCGCCCGAGCCGGTCGACCGCCCCGGCCCCATCCGGGACGAGCGGCTCTGAGCCCGGCCTCGACGCGGCCCGGTCGGCTCGGCCGACGCGCCTGAGCGACCCACGAGAGCGGGGCGCCACCCTCACGGTGGCGCCCCGCTCTCGTCGTGTCCGGGCCGGGTCAGTCGGCGTCGGTGATGGTCGCGAGCACGGTGCCGCTCGCCACCGTCTCGCCCACCGCGGCGGTCAGCCCCGAGACGACGCCGGCCTTGTGGGCGGTGATCGGCTGCTCCATCTTCATGGCCTCGAGGACGACGACGAGGTCGCCGGCGGCCACGGTCGCGCCGTCCTCGACCGCGAGCTTGACGATCGTGCCCTGCATGGGCGCGGTGAGGGCGTCGCCGCCGGCCGCGGCCCCGCCGCCGGCGCGCGCCGAGGATCGCCGGGGCGCCTTGCGGCGGGACCCGCCCCCGCCGGCGCCGCCGACCCGGAGGTCGCCCGGCAGGGTCACCTCGAGCCGCTTCCCGCCCACCTCGACGACGACGCGGGAGCGCTCGTCGACCTCGCAGCCCTCGGCGGTGGGGCCGGCGTAGGGCTCGATGGTGTTGTCGAACTCCGTCTCGATCCAGCGCGTGTGCACCGTGAAGGGGGCGTCCCCCGCGGGCGCGAACGCCGGGTCGTCGACGACCGCCCGGTGGAACGTCAGGGCGGTCGGCATGCCCTCGACGACGATCTCGGCGAGCGCGCGGCGAGACCGCTCGAGCGCCTGGGCGCGGGTCGCGCCGGTGACGACGAGCTTGGCGAGCATCGAGTCGAACGCACCCGAGACGACGTCACCGGCCTCCACCCCCGAGTCGAGGCGCACGCCGGGGCCCGACGGCGGGCGGAACGTGAGGACCGTTCCGGGGGCCGGCAGAAAGCCGCGCCCCGGGTCCTCGCCGTTGATGCGGAACTCGAAGCTGTGCCCGCGGGTGCCCGCGCGCAGCTCCTCCTGGGTGTAACCCAGCTCCTCGCCGTTCGCGATGCGGAACTGCTCGCGGACGAGGTCGATCCCCGTGACCTCCTCGGTGACGGGGTGCTCGACCTGCAGGCGCGTGTTGACCTCGAGGAAGCTGATGGTCCCGTCGGCGGCGACGAGGTACTCGCACGTCCCGGCGCCGACGTAGTTCGCCTCGGCGAGGATCGCGCGGCTGGCGCGGATCAGCTCGTCCTCCTGCTCGGCGGTGAGGAAGGGCGCGGGTGCCTCCTCGACGAGCTTCTGGTGCCGGCGCTGCAGCGAGCAGTCGCGGGTGGACACGACGACGACGTTGCCGTGGGTGTCGGCGAGGCACTGGGTCTCGACGTGCCGCGGCTGGTCGAGGTAGCGCTCGACGAAGCACTCGCCCCGGCCGAACGCGCCGACGGCCTCGCGGACCGCCGAGTCGTACAGCTCGGGGATCTCCTCCATCGTGCGGGCCACCTTGAGTCCGCGACCGCCGCCGCCGTAGGCCGCCTTGATGGCGACGGGCAGTCCGTGCTCGCGGGCGAAGTCCACGACCTCGTCGGCGCCCGACACCGGGTCCTTCGTGCCGGGGACGAGCGGCGCGTCGGCGCGGGTGGCGATGTGGCGCGCCTTGACCTTGTCGCCGAGGGAGTCGATCGCCTCCGGCCCGGGGCCGATCCACGTCAGGCCGGCGTCGATGACGGCGCGCGCGAACTCGGCGTTCTCGGCGAGGAAGCCGTACCCGGGGTGGACGGCGTCGGCGCCGCTGCGCCGCGCGACGTCGAGCAGCTTGTCCACGACGAGGTAGCTCTCACCGGGGGTCGACCCACCGAGGGCGTAGGCCTCGTCGGCCACCTTCACGTGCAGCGCGTCCCGGTCGGGGTCGGCGTACACGGCGACGGAAGTGAGGCCGGAGTCCTTGCACGCGCGCGCGATGCGCACGGCGATCTCCCCGCGGTTGGCGATCAGCACTGATGAGATGGGGGCCATGGGCCGGAAGCCTAGCGTCGGTTCGCACGTGCGGCCCGACGATGGCCCCGACTCCGGGCAGGGGCGGGCCGGTCCGGGGCGGGCGTGCGCGCCGGTCCCGTCCGCGACGCGCCCCACGGCCGCGCGTCGAGCTCGGTCCGGCCCGTCCCTGCCGGGGCCCGCAGCGCCGCCCGCAGCGGCGCGGGCGGGCGGTCTGCCCCGCCCGCCCGCCCCGCCGTCCCGGCGCCGACTCCGTCCCGGCGCCGACTCCGCCCACGCGCGCCCGTCCGGCCCTGCGCGACGGGCCCGGCCTCGCCGTCGGCCCGGCGGCAGCGGAATCAGGGAGTTTTCACGACAACTGCACTGCCATTCGCACCGCCGTTCGCATCATCGCTGGTCAGAGGCGTGGGCTTTTCGGGTCGGGGCCATTGCCCGTGCAGTTGTCGTGAAAACTCGCCCCGTGGCGGATCTCACCGACTGCCGCACGTCACGCGGGACTCCCATCGCCCGAGGGCGCCGTCACGGCCTGACCGCGGGTGCCGTCGGCGTGGTCGCGCCGGGGCAGCCCCGGATCCTGCGCGGCACGATCCACCCGATTCGAGGGGGAGCGTCCTCCTACCCGACCCGAGGGGGAGCGTCCGCGACGCGCTGCGGGACCGACTCGGCGTCTCCGTAGCGGAGCCCGTCGTCGGGGGACGACCGACGGTCAGCGCGGCGGGGCCCCACCGGACCTCGCTCCAGCGGAAGACGTCGTCGACGATCTCGAGCGGGGTCGGGCCGACCCAGGGCGCCGCGGTGTCCGCCGAGCTCCCTGTGGGTCCGGCGCGGGCGTTATACGGTTGTGACCATGTCCCGGGTCGAGGCACTCATGCTGCCCGCGGGCGGCCATTGCGTGCCGATGCCCGCGCTGGGGCTGCGGGTGCCTCCCCGCACCCCTCACTCGCTGCGCTGGAGGGCGGGGTCGCCCGAGGCGGTGGTGGCGCGGGCCGTCGGGCTCGGCCTCGGTCTCGACGTGGCCGCGGGAGCCGAGGACGTCGTCGCCGGCGCCCTGGCCGCCTCCCGCACCGACGAGGGGTCGGCCTTCGTCACCGTGACCGTCACCGCCGGTCCGGCCGGCCCGGGTCCGCGCGAGGCCTTCCTCGAGGCGGGTCGCCGGCTGCGCCACCCCGTGGTCGACCTCGCGCTCCTGCCGGGAGCACCCTTCGGCGCCGCCGCCGCCGCCGCCGCCGCGCCGCGCGGTGGTCCGTCGCAGGCCGACGTCGGCGACCTCGACTTCGATCCCTCGCCGGCGCCCGACCCGCGCCAGGTCCACGCGTGGGTGGACGCCTGGCGGGAGCTGCTCGCGCTCCGCGACGAGGGACGCATCCGCGTCGTGGGCACCGCGGGCGCCGAGGCCGTCGATCTCGCCCTGCTCATGGACTCCACGGGCGAGGCGCCCGCGGTCAACCAGATCGAGTTGCACCCGTACCGGGCCCGGCGCGACCTGCGGGGCTTCCACGCCCAGCACGGCATCGCCACCGCGGCCTTGCGGCCCCTCGCCACCGGCGCCGTCCTGCTGCACGAGCCCACCGTGCACCGCGTGGCGTTGGCGATGGGCGCGTCGCCCGCTCAGGTGGTCCTCGCGTGGCAGTGGCTCCACGGCGATGCGGTCGTGAGCACGGCGACGAGGCCGCGCCAGCTCCTCGACCAGGTGGCGTCCCTCGATCTGCGCCTCTCGCCCGAGCACGTCGCCCTGCTCGACGGTCTCGACGGCGGCACGCCCGCGCCGGGCCCGACCGGGCGCCCCGTGCCCCGCCGTCGCCGGGCCCTGCGGCGTCCGTCCGCGGCATTGCGCCGGTTCATGTCCCCGCGTCGCTGACCGAGTCGGGAACCGGGCCACCGTCGTTGTCGGCGCCGGCACGGGCCCGGGACAGGCCCGGAGCGGCCGGCCGGGGGATCGAGCGCCCCGATCGGGCCGACCGGCGCGGACCGCCTTGACCGGGCCGACCGGCCCGACCGGGTCGACCGGCGCGGACCGCCTTGATCGGGTCGACCGGCGCGGACCGCCTTGATCGGGCCGACCGGCGCGGACCGCCTTGATCGGGCCGACCGGGCCGACCGCGTCGAGAACCGGGTCACTGTCGTTGTCGGCGCCGGCACGGGCCCGGAGCGGCCGGCCGGGGGATCGACCGCCCCGACCTGGCCGCCCCGGTCGGCCCGGCCGACCCGCGACGACCAGTCCCACAGGGCGGACCGCGTCGACCGGAGCCGACCTCGTCGGACGGGCCGGCCGCGCACGTCCCACCGTCCCCGGCCGACATGATCCGGCCGGGTCGCGCTGGGTACCCTGCCGGGACCGACGCACCTGCCGGTCCGTCCCTCGTCGTGATCCCGGGCCCGGCCTCGTTCGCCCACGTCGGTCCCTGTTCGTCTGCTGTCCCCCGTCGCCCCAGGAGCCACCGTGACCATCCGCGTCTTCCGCCACGGACGCATCCACACCGGAGCCGCCGAGCGGCCCGCCGAGGCGTTTGCGGTGCGGGCCGGGCAGATCCTCGCGGTGGGCTCGGAGGCGCAGGTTCGCCGGGCCGTCGGGACGGGCGCCGAGGTCGTCGACCTCGAGGGCGCGGCCGTCATCCCCGGCATCGCCGACGCGCATCTGCATTCGGGGTTGCTCTCGCGGGGCCTGGTGTCCGTGGATCTGCGCACCGCGACGTCGTCGGCGGAGTGCGCGCGGCGCCTCGCCGACCACGTCGCGGGGTGGCCGAGCACGCGGTGGGCGTTCGGTGGGCTGTGGGACGCCAACCTGTGGGCCGCGGGCGACGTCCCACACCGCGACGTGCTCGACGCCGTATGCCCCGAGCGCTCGGTCGCGCTCATCAGCGGTGACTGCCACTCGATGTGGGTCAACTCGGCGGCCCTCGCGCGTCTCGGCATCGACGCGGCGACACCGGACCCGCCCGGCGGGCAGATCGTCCGCGACGACGCCGGACGCGCGACGGGCCTCCTCCTCGAGGCGGCCCGGCACCCGGTCGAGGCCATCGAGGGGTCCGACGCCGGCGGCGACCTGCGCGAGCTGCTGCGTCGCGGTCAGGAGCACCTGCTGTCGCTCGGGCTGACGAGCGTCACGTGCTTCGACGGCGAGGACGTCCGCGAGGCGTATCTCGACCTGCACCGGGCCGGGGAGCTGCGCCTGCGGGTCCGCAAGTCGATCCCGGCGGCGGCCCTCGAGTCGGCGGTCGCCGAGGGCCGCCGCACCGGGGACGGTGACGACTGGTTCCGGACCGGCGCTGTGAAGATCTTCACCGACGGCGCGCTCGGCTCGCACACCTGCCACATGAGCCACGAGTTCGACGGTGAACCCGGCAACGCGGGCATGTGCGTGACGCCGCCGGCGGAGCTCGACCGTCTCGTCGGTCTGGCCTGTTCGAACGGGATCGCGGTGGCGGCGCACGCCATCGGCGACCGCGCGATCTCCGACGTGCTCGACGCGTTCGAGCGCAGCCGCGAGACGTGGTGGCGTCGACTGCGGCACCGGATCGAGCACGTGCAGCACGTCGACCCGGCCGACCTGCCGCGGATGGCGGCGCTCGGTGTCGTCGCCTCGATGCAGCCCGCGCACGCCCCGAGCGACATCGACCTCGTCGAGTCGCTCCTGGCGGGCCGCGGCCTGCTGTCGTACGCGTGGAACTCGGTGCGGGCGGCCGGGATCGCCCTGACCTTCGGCTCCGACGCCCCCGTCGAGACCGCCGACCCGTTCGAGGGCCTCGGTGCCGCCGTCCTTCGGACCCGCGCCGACGGCACCCCGGCCGGGGGGTGGCAGCCGCACGAGCGTCTGACGATGCGGCAGGCGTTGCACGCGTACACGACCTCGCCCGCCGACCCGATGGGGGAGGGGCGCGTCGGGGCGATCGCGCCGGGCCGGCTCGCCGACGTCGTCGTCCTCGACCGCGACCCGTTCGGCGAGGCGCCCGAGTCGGTGCGGTCCACCCGGGTGCTGCAGACGTGGGTCGCCGGGGAGTGCCGGTACGAGCGGCGAACGTAGGTGAGCGTGCGAGCCGGAGTGAGCGCGACGGGGGGCATCGGGCGGCGAGCGTAGGTGGGCGTGCGGGCTGGAGTGAGCGCGACGGGGGGGCATCGGGCGGCGAGCGTAGGTGAGCGTGCGGGCTGGAGTGAGCGCGACGGGGGGGCATCGGGCGGCGAGCGTAGGTGAGCGTGCGGGCCGGAGTGAGCGCGGCAGGGGACACCGGCGACTCGCACGGCCTGAGCGCTGGACGGCCCGAGCGCGCCTGACGGGGCGCTGGGCGTCAGCGGCGGCCGGGGTCCGAGCCGAGGACGTCGAACAACTCGGCCACGGAGTCGGCGAGGCGGTCGGGGGCGCCGGGCTGGGGCGTGGCCCACGACCGGGTCGACGACGTCGACCGGCTGGAGGAGCGCGGCGAGGGGGTCCAGGGGGCGGTCCGCTCGCTGCGCCGGGCGCGTGCCGCGGAGGCCTCCGATTCGCGCGCGGTGCGCGGGAGGGCGGTGCGCGAGGTGCGCGGCGAGGAGGTCCTCGCCGGGCTCCGGCGCGTCGTCGCCGTCTGCCGCCCGGAGAACGGCGTCCAGCGGGTGCCGGTGCGGTCGGTGGAGTCCTCGTCGAGTTGCGCGTCGGAGCGTCGCTTGCGTTCCGCGGCCTCGTCGAGCGCGTCCCACATGCTCCTCGGTTCGGTGCTCGGGCGGGCGGACCGGCCCGAGCCGCGCGGCCGGGGGGTCGCGGGGGTCGTGCGGCGAGGCGAGGCGCTGGGGGCCGGAGTGGCGCCGTCGGTGATCGTCGTCCGGGGTGAGGGTGAGGAGTCGTCGGCCCGCGTCGCCGCTCGGATCGGGGCGAGCACGAGGAAGATGAGCGCGAGCACGCCGAGGAAGACGACGATCGGACTCCACGTGCGCCGCGTCACCCGCCCCACCTCCTCGAAACCGCCTGTCCTCACTCGTGTGTAGACCAGATGCCGGGTGCAGGCAAGCGCCTCGCCGGCCGGTCCGCCGTGTCGGAGCACGGGTCGGAGCGTGCGACCCTGGGACGGGGAGCGGGGAGGGGAGACCACGCATGTCCGACGAATCGGGCGAAGCCGGCACGCCGCGCCGGGCGCGGACACCGCACGCATCAGAGCCGGCGATGCCACCGACGTCACCGCAGCGATCGACGACACGGGAGCCCCGGACGGCGACGACGCCCCGGGCGGCACCGACGCCACCTCGTGGGTGGAGGCGCTTCGGGCGTCGGGCGGGGGCGGGGGCGCCGGGGACTCCCGGCGCCTCGAGGCCGCCCGCGCCGATCTCGCCGGCGCGGCAGCTCGCGTGGGTGGGCGGGGCCGCGGCGCTCGCGCTGGCGCTCGCGGGCGGATGGCTGCTGCTCGGCCCCGGCGGCCCGGGGCTGCCCGGGAACCGTCCGTCGGGCGTCGTGACCGTCACGGCGACCCCGACGCACCCGGCGACCGGGGCGAGCACCCCTGCCACCGAACCTCCCCCCGGTGGGGGTACCCAGGACCCCACCGAGACCCCGGCCACCCCGACCGGGACCGGAGCGGCCCCGGGCGCGTCGCCGGACGCCGGCGCGACCGATCCGGGCCGCGCGACGGCGACCGACGGGCCGACCACCCCGACCACCCCGGAGCCGCCCGTGCCTGCTCCGTCCACCGCGATCCCCACGGTGCCGACGCCCGCCCCGCCGCCGCCGTTCCCGAGTGTCCCGGCCGCCCCGTCGGCGCCGGCCCTGCCCGACGTGCCCTCGCCGCCCGGCCCCCTTCCGCCCTTGCCCGGATGGTGAACCCGCGGCTCAGCCGTGGGCGCTGCCCGGGGTCCAACCGACGTTCTCCCACCGCGGGGTCAGCGACGCGAACATCGCGGGCCCCCAGTTCGCGAGACCGGCCCGCGTGGCCGTGATGACGGGCCCGTTCGAGATCGGGAGCTGGCCGTAGGTCTGGGCCATCCAGGCCTTCTCCGCCGCGTTGATCGCGGCGGCCTGCTGCGCCGGGTCGGCGATCGCACCGAGGCCGCGCAGTGTCGTGTCGAGGTCCGGGGTCCCGGCGCCCGACGCGTTCGACGGGGAATCCGAGCAGTACAGCTGGCAGACGGCGACGAGCGGGCTCGGTGAGCCGGACGACCATCCCATCGCGACGATGCCGTACTCCCGCTTCGCGATGGTCTCGCCGAAGGCGGCCTTGGGGCGGATGTCGAGGCGCAGGTCGATCCCCGCCTTGCGGACCTGGGTGCGCAGGAGCTGCGCGAGGGCGGTCTGGATCGGGTCGTCCCCGAAGCTCGTGTACGTCACGGACAGGGGGCGCCCGGCCTTGGCGTAGACGCCGTCGGCACCCGCCGTGTAGCCGGCGGCCTCCAGCGTCCTCCTCGCCTCCGGCACCGAGAAGCTCACCGGCACGTTGTCGCGGGCCTCCGGCTGGAAGGAGTAGTACAGGGCCGAATTCGCGGGTTTCTCGCTCCAGTTCAGCCCCGCGTACCGGACCCGCTTCCACTCCTCGCGGTCGACGGCCTGCCACAGGGCCTTGCGCACGCGCACGTCGGTGAGTCCCTCGGCCTTGGCGTTGAGGACGAGCACGTTCGTCGTCGTCCGCTGGCTGCGGCGCAGGTCGAGGCCGGGGGCGCCCTGGATCTGGGCGTAGCGGGCCTTGGTCGACACGCCGGTCGCGTCGATCTCGCCGTTACGGAACGCCGGGATCGTGGCCGAGTCGTCCATCTGGGTGAAGACCACGCGGTCGAGCAGCGGCCGCGCGCCCCACCAGGACGGGTTGCGCACGAGCACCAGGCTCTTGTTCGTCGGGTCCACCCGCTCGACCGTGAACGGCCCTGAGCGCCACTCCGCGTGGACGTCGGTCCGCAGGCCCGCGTTGAACGTCTCGGGGGAGGCGGCGACCTTCGGGTGGAGCAGGCTGCCGAACACCTCGGTGACCGGGTGGAACGGACGGGCGAACGTGACGACGACCTCGTGCGCGGTCGCCCCCCGCGAGACCGCCGCGATGTCCTCGTAGCCCGCGGTGGCGACGTTCTGGTACGGGCCTCTGCCCGTCGGGGCGGCGTTCGCCTTCCACGTCGCGGCGAACGCGGTGTGGTCGATCGGGGTGCCGTCGTTCCAGCGCGCCTTCGGGTTGAGCCGGTACGTCACGACCTGCCGGCCGCCCTCGGTCCGCACCGTCGGCAGGGCGAGGAGGAAGTCGGTCCGCGGCGAGATCGTGCCGTCCGGCGCGTAGTCGTAGAGCACGGGGTCGGTCGCCGCGACGACGTCGCGGTAGGACGAGACGTTCCCGCCGATGTGCCAGGCGTTGAAGTTCGCCGGCCAGTCCGTCATCGGCAGCCGCAGCGTGCCGCCCTGCTCGAGCGTCGACCGATCGGCGGGGTGGTTCGCGGCGAGCCGGCTCGCCCCGTCGGCGTCCTGGGTCGCCGGGGTGGCGGCGCCGCCGCCCGGTTCCCCACCGCCGGAACTGCATCCGGCGAGGCCCGCGGCGGCGGCGAGGGCGACCGCCGTGACCAGGGTGAGGGGACGTGCGCTCATCGGGGGGTCCTTTCGAGGGGCGACCCTGGGGCTACGGGGGCATCGGAGGCGGGGCGCGGGCGGGTGCCGAGGTGCGGGCCGGACGTTGCCGCGGTGTCGCGGGGGGTCGACCGGTCGAGCAGGGGAGCGTCCGGGAAGAAGCAGGCGTGCCGGTGGTCGGCACGGGAGTCCGCGTCGACCAGCGGGGGCTGCCGGGTCCGGCACCGGTGTGCCTCCGGTGCGTCGAGCCCGGGCAGGACGGGGCAGCGGGAGGCGAACACGCACCCCGCCGGGCGGTCGAGGGGCGAGGGCGGGTCGCCGGCGAGCGCGATGCGTTCGCGTCGACGCTCCCGCGGCGGGTCCGGGATCGGGACGGCCGACAGCAGCGCCCGCGTGTACGGGTGGCGGGGCCGGGCGAAGACCTGCTCGACGGCGCCGATCTCGACGATGCGGCCGAGGTACATGACGGCCACCCGGTCGGCGACGTGGGCGACCACGGCGAGGTCGTGCGCGACGAGGACGTAGGCGAGACCGAGCTCGGCCCGCAGGGCACCGAGCAGGTCGAGGACGCCGGCCCGCACCGACACGTCGAGGGCCGAGACGGGCTCGTCGAGAAGGAGGACGCTCGGGGCGACCGCGAGCGCGCGGGCGAGGCCCACGCGCTGGCGCTGTCCGCCGGAGAGCTGGGCGGGGAAGCGGTCCGCGTGGACCGGGTCGAGGTCGACGAGGCCGAGGAGCTCGCCGACGCGCGCGGCGACGTCCCCGGCGGGCGTCCCGGCGGCGCGCGCACCCTCGGCGACCGCCTCGAACACGGTCAGCCTCGGGTCGAGCGCGTCGCTCGAGTCCTGGAACACGAGCTGCACGTGCCGGCCCGACGCGCGAACCGCCCGCGCCCGCCGTCGCGCGGGCGGGCCCGACACCGGTGTGCCCAGCACCCGGACGTCGCCGGACTCACCGTTGGCCCCGCCTCCCGACGTGCCGCGTGACGCGTCGACGTCCGTCCCCGTGCTCATCCCGCAGGCGAGGTCCATGATCCGGCGCAGCGTCGTCGTCTTCCCGCACCCCGACTCGCCCACGAGAGCGAGGCACTCACCCGCGACGAGGTCGAGGTCGACGCCGTCCACGACGCGCACCGAGCCCCGGCGTCGCCGGAAGGGGGCACGCCCGCCGAGGGGGAACGAGGCCCGGAGGTCGCGTACCTCGAGCACGGGCGGGCGCTCCTCCCGCGGGATCGCCCGCAGCGCCGGCGTCGCGGGAACCGGTGCCGGGAAGACGTCTCGGGGGTCGACCCCGGGGCCCAGGTCGCCCGCGCGACGGCACGCCGCGACGTGCCCGGAGTCCCCCGGCCCGGACCACCCGACCCGCGCGCCGTGTCGATCGGTCGGGGACGGCCCGCCCCCACCTCCCGCCGGCACCGGGACCAGGGCGGGTTCGCCGTCCGCGCACGCGGGGACGGCGAGGGGACACCGCGGCAGGAACGGGCAGCCGGTCGGCTCGGCGAGCAGCGTGGGCGGCGAGCCGTCGACACCGGTGATCGGCGGCCCCGGCGCGCGCTCGAGCCGCGGGAGGGCGCCGAGCAGCCCGAGCGTGTACGGCATGCGGGGCCCGGCGAAGGTCTCGTCGACCCCGGCGCGCTCGACGACGCGCCCCGCGTACAGGACGGCCACGTCGTCGGCGAGACCGGCGACGATCCCGAGGTCGTGCGTGAGCAGCAGGAGCCCGGCGCCCGTCTCGTGCTGCGCGAAGCGCAGGACGTCAAGGACCTGGGCCTGGACCGTCACGTCCAGCGCGGTCGTGGGCTCGTCGGCGACGAGGACCCGGGGCTCGTTCGCGATCGCGGCGGCGATGACGACCCGTTGCCGCATGCCCCCCGAGAGCTCGTGCGGGTAGGCGTCGAGCACGGTCCGCGGGTTCGGGAGACCCACGAGGTCGGCCAGCTCCACCGCGCGGCGCCGCGCCGCCGGCCGGGACACGTCCTGGTGGGCGCGCACGGCCTCGACGATCTGATCGCCGACGGTGAGCACCGGCGTCAGGGAGCTCGACGGGTCCTGGAAGATCATCGCGAGGTCGCGGCCCCGGTACGCGGACATGGCCCGGTCGGGCAGGCCGAGCAGCTGCGTGCCCCCGAGCCGCACGGACCCCTCGACGTTCGCCCGGTCGGGCAGCAGCCCCATGAGGGCGAGGGCGGTGACCGACTTGCCGGCCCCCGACTCGCCCACGAGCGCGAGCGTCCGCCCGGCGTGCACGTCGAGGTCGATGCCGCGCACCGCGTGGACGGGACCGGCCTCGGAGCCCAGGCGCACGCGCAGGTCGCGGACCGACAGGATCGGTTCCCCGGCGGGCGCCGCGCCGCGCTCCGGTGTCCGGCTCCCGGCGACCGGGCCGGGGCTCACGCCCGACCCCCCGAGCCGGAGGTGGGGTCGAGGGTGTCGCGCACCCCGTCGCCGACGAGGGCGAGGGCGATCGTCAGCCACTGCAGGGTGATCGTCGGGCCCCAGAAGAGCCACGGATAGGCGGCCAGCTGCGAGGCGGAGTCGCCGATGAGCCGACCGAGGGAGACGTCGGGCGGTCGCACGCCGACCCCGAGGAACGACAGCGTGGTCTCCGCGACGATCGCGCCGAACGTCGTGAGCACCACCGTGACGACGAGGTAGGAGCCGAGGTTGGGGACGATGTGGCGCAGGACGATCTCCCGGTCGCTCACCCCGAGGTACCGGGCCGCGCGGACGTAGTCGCGCTCGCGCAGCGAGGCGGCGCTCGCACGGACGACGCGGGCGAGCCCGGCCCAGCCGAACGCCGTGAGGGCGAGGGCCAGGTGGAGCGCGCCTCCGCCGGTCGAGCCCATGAGCACGGCGACGACGAGGAACGACGGCAGCACGAGCATCATGTCGAGCACCCACACCCCGACCCGCTCCACCGTGCCGCCCCGGACGGCGATGGCCGTCCCGTAGACGGCGGCGAGCAGCGGCGTGACGAGGCCGACGACGAGCGCGACGAGCAGGGATCGCCCGGTGCCCCGGACGAGCATCGCCCACAGGTCGAACCCGCCGGCGTCCGTACCGAGGCGGTGACCGGCGGTCCCGGGCGGCGACCCGAGGTTGAGCAGGTCCTGCTGGTCGTAGGCGTACGGGTTTCCGGCGTTGCCCGCGAGAGCGAAGAGCACGACCGCGGCCAGCATCACCCCGCCGAGCACCGCGCCCGGGTTGCGCGCGAGGCGCCGGGTGACGAGCCGCATCCTCGGGGTGCCCACCGGCGCCCGGACCGGCGTCGTGATCCGCGCGAACCCGGCCCCGGCGGCCGCCCCCGGCGTCGCGAGACCGCCGCCGACACCGCCCGTGGCACCCGGGAGCGACGGCGTGCGCACCGGTCCGGGCCCCGTCGTCGGCCCCTCGCCGCCCTGCCGGCCGCGCCCGCCCCGTTCGCCCGGTCCGTGCTGTTCGTGCCGGCGGCCCGGTCCGTGCTGCACGCTGTGCTCCGTCACGTCAGTGCACCCGCACCCGGGGGTCGACGAGAGCGACCGAGAGGTCGGCGAGGATCGCCCCCACGGCGAACGTCACGCCGCCGAAGGCGACCCCGGCGACGACCGCGTTGACGTCCTGCGTCGCCGTGATCGCGCTCAGGGTGTACACGCCGAGCCCCTGCCACGCGAAGACCTGTTCGACGACGAACGTGCCCGTGAAGATCGCCGGGATGGCGAACGCGATGCCCTGCGCCACGGGGATGAACGAGGTCCGCACCGCGTGCCGCCGCACCGCCTGCCCCCGCGTGAGGCCCCGGGCGCGGGCGGCGCGCACGTGATCGGCCCCGATCGTGTCGAGGAGCAGAGAGCGCTGGAGGAGCTGATAGCCGGCGTGGCCGAGGAGCGTCAGGGCGATCGTCGGGAGGGCGAGGTGCTGTGCGACGTCGACGAGCCCGCCCCACGCGCCCGCCGGCGGCGTGGGTGACGAGGCGCCGCTGACATGGACGAGCCTGCGGCCGGCGCGCTCGTTGACCGCGATCCCCGCCAGCTGCACGCCGAGGCACAGCACGACGGCGGGGATCGTGCTGACCAGGTAGCTCGCCCCGGTGACGACCCGGTCGCCCCAGCTGTACTGCCGGGAGGCCGCGTACACCCCCAGGGCGACGCCGACGACGATCGAGGCGAGCGTCGCGAGGAGGACGAGCCGCCCCGAGACCAGAGCGCGGGCGAAGAACTCGTCGTTCACGCGGGTACCGTCCGGACCGAGCCCCCAGTCGAAGCGGAAGACGACCCCGGCGAGCCAGCGCGCGTACCGCTCGAGCACGCCGGCGTCGGGATCGAGGCCGTTGGCCGTGAGCTGGGCCGTGACCGCCTCCGGCGTGGGGCGCGGGGTGCGCAGCAGGAGCCGGGGCCGCGGGTCGAGGAACGACACGGCCGCGACGTACGACAGGGAGGTCGCGACGAACACCATGAGCGCGTACGAGGCCACCCGAGCCGTGAGGTAGCGGATCACGCGGGCTCACCGCCGTCCGTCGGAGCGGGGCCCGCCCATCCGGCGGCCGGGCGCCGGCGTCGACGCGGGCCACGCCGGGCCGGACGTGTGGTCATGGCCCCTCCCGGCGGTCGTGTCGTGGGCGGCGGTCCGCGACGGGGACCGCCGGGCGCGCCCACGCCGGGGTCGACGTCGGCGCGACCTGCGCTGCCGATGACCGGAAGCTAACACCGGGCACCGACAGGGTCCCGTCGATTCGGGTGCGTCGCGTCGCAAACCTACTGTGCCCGAGTCGAATCGAGTCCCGCTGCGCCGCGACCCGGGAGGGATTGCCCCCCGAGACGTCCATGCCCGCCAGTCGGGCCCGGGCCGCATCCGGCGCCGATCTGATCTACGTTGGCGGGGACGTCGACGGCGCGTCCGGCCCTCGGTCCCGATCGGATCGCGGTCGCCATCGCGTCGGCGCCGACCGCCGCGACCGCGGCCGGTCGGACACCCGTGCCGAAGGAGCAGCCGATGTTCGAACTGTCGAGCGACCACGAGGACTTCCGCCAGGCGGTCCGCGACTTCGCCGAGCAGGAGGTGGCCCCGCACGTCGCGCAGTGGGACCGCGACTCCTACTTCCCGAGTGAGCTCGTGCCCAAGATGGGCGAGATGGGCCTCTTCGGCATCGTCGTCCCGGAGGAGTACGGCGGCACCCGCGAAGAGGGCGCGTTCACCTACCTGTGCCTCGCGATCGAGGAGCTGGGCCGGGTCGACCAGTCGATCGGCATCACCCTGTCGGCGGGCGTCGGCCTCGGCATCAACCCGATCCTCACCTTCGGCGACCACGCCCAGAAGGAGCGCTTCCTGCCCGACCTCGTCGCCGGGCGCGCGCTGGCCGGCTTCGGTCTCACGGAACCGGAGGCGGGTTCCGACGCGGGGGCCACGAAGACCCGGGCGCGCCTGGAGGGCGACCAGTGGGTCGTCGACGGCGCCAAGGCGTTCATCACGAACTCCGGCACCGACATCACGTCGGTGGTCACGGTGACGGCCCGCACGGGGCAGCGCGAGGACGGGCGTCCCGAGATCAGCGCCATCATGATCCCCGCCGGAACCCCCGGGTTCACCGTGGAGCCCCCCTACCGCAAGCTCGGCTGGCACATCAGCGACACCCACGGGCTCACGTTCGAGAACTGCCGCGTCCCGGAGGAGAACCTGCTCGGGGCGCGCGGGCACGGGTTCCGCCAGTTCCTCGCCACCCTCGACGACGGTCGCATCGCCATCGCGGCGCTCGCGGTGGGCATGGCGCAGGCGATGCTCGAGCAGTCCACCGAGTACGCGAAGACGCGCATCGCCTTCGGGCGTCCGATCGGCGTCAACCAGGGCGTCTCGTTCCCGATCGCCGACCTGGCCGTGTCCGTCGAGGCCGCCCGCCTGCTCACCTACAAGGCGGCGTGGCTCAAGGACGAGCTGGAGGCCGGCCGGCGCACGTCCGCCGAGGTCAAGAACGCCGCCGCCATGGCCAAGCTGTACGCCACGGAGGCCGCCGTGTCGGCGACGCGCACGGCCGCGCAGGTGTTCGGGGGCAACGGGTTCATGGAGGAGTACCCGATCGCCCGGTTCTACCGGGACGCGAAGATCCTCGAGGTCGGCGAGGGCACGTCGGAGGTCCAGCGGATGCTCATCGGTCGCGGCCTCGGCCTGCCGAGCTGACGCCCGCCCGAGACGACGAGGACCACACATGAGCGAGACCACCGACACCACCGAGACCACCGAGACCACGGACGCCACCGACACCTCCCTCGGCGCAGGCGCCGAGACGACCCCGACGACCACCAGGACCACCACGACCGGCACGGCCGCGGCGAGGACGGTCCTGCCCACGCCGCCGGACGGCCCCACGGACGGGTCGTTCGCGGCACCGACGCCGCCGGAGCGGGGCGGCGACCCGCGCGTCGCCGACGTCCGGGCCCGGCTCGCCGCCGCCCACGAGGCGTCGGGGACGCTGTCCGAGAAGGCGCGCGCCAAGCTCGACTCGCAGAACAAGCTGTACGTCCGCGACCGGATCGATCGCCTCTTCGACCCGGGTAGCTTCGTCGAGGACGGGCGGTACGCCAACGCGATGGCGCCGGGCCTGCCCGCGGACGGGGTGGTCACGGGTCGGGGGACCGTCGACGGGCGTCCGGCGATCGTCATCGCCAACGACCCCTCGGTGAAGGCCGGCTCCTGGGGGGCGCGCACGGTCGAGAAGATCATCCGGGCGACGGAGGCCGCGCTGCGCGAGGAACTCCCGGTCTTCTGGTTCGTCGACTCGGCCGGGGCGCGCATCACCGACCAGGTCGAGATGTTCCCGGGGCGCCGGGGGGCGGGGCGGATCTTCCACAACCAGGTCGCCCTCTCGGGGCGGGTCCCGCAGATCTGCTGCCTCTTCGGCCCCTCGGCGGCGGGCGGCGCCTACATCCCCAGCTTCACCGACGTCGTCATCATGGTCGACGGCAACGCGTCGATGTACCTCGGCAGCCCCCGCATGGCCGAGATGGTCGTGGGGGAGCGGGTCAGCCTCGAGGAGATGGGCGGGGCGCGGATGCACTGCACGGTCTCCGGGGTGGGCGACCTTCTCGTGGCCGACGACGAGGAGGCCATCGACCTCGCGCGCCTGTACTTCTCCTACCTGCCCGAGAACTGGCGGCTCGACCCTCCGGTCTACGAGGCGGAGGAGCCGTCGGCGCCGCTGACCCGCACGACCGTGCCGGAGGTGGAGAGCCGCCCGTTCGACGTCCACGAGGTCATCGACGGGCTCGTCGACGACGAGTCGTTCTTCGAGATCAAGCCGCTGTTCGCGGCCGAGCTCGTCGTGGGGTTCGGGCGCCTGGAGGGGCGCACGATCGGCATCGTCGCTAACAACTCGATGGTCAAGGGCGGGGTGCTGTTCACCGACTCGGCCGACAAGGCCACCCGCTTCATCTGGCTCTGCGACGCGTTCTCGATCCCGCTCGTGTACCTCGCCGACGTGCCGGGCTTCATGATCGGCTCGGAGGTCGAGCGGGGCGGGATCATCCGGCACGGCGCCAAGATGGTCGCCGCCGTGTCCGAGGCCACGGTGCCCCAGCTCTGCGTCGTCGTCCGCAAGGCGTACGGCGCCGGCCTGTACGCGATGGGCGGTCCGGGGTTCGGGCCGGAGGCGACGATCGCGCTGCCGACGGCCCGCATCGCGGTGATGGGCCCCGAGGCCGCGGTCAACGCGGTGTACGCGAACCGGATCGCGGGGATCGAGGACCCGGACGAGCGTGAGGCGTTCGTCGCGGCGCGGCGGGCGGAGTACGAGACGGACGTCGACCTCGAGCGGTTGGCCGCCGACCTCGTCATCGACTCCGTCGTCGAGGCCGACGAACTCCGCGACGACATCGCGCGTCGCCTCCGGTTCGCCACCCGCCGGGAACGGGAGTTCTCCCGGCGGCGCCACGGGGTGTACCCCGTCTGACCGTGGGGCCGACCGGGGCCCGACCAGGGCTGACCGGGTTGACCAGGGCTTTTCCGGGCCCGAGCTCCCGGTCGCCGGCAGTGGTGCGGTCGCACACGCGCCGACCGCCCGGCCCGGAGTTGACCCGTCACCGACGACGTGCTTATGATGTCCAGGTTGCCCGGTTCCGGGAGCACACCCACCGACGAGGATCTCGCTCTACGAGCGTGCCCGCGAGTCGGCGGATTTGACTCTTCGAGGACAGCGCAATAAGTTTCTGCGAGTCGCTTCCGAAGCGCAGGTCGAAGCCTCTCCTTCCGAATCACATCGGAAAGAGCGAATTTGACCGGCACGAAGAGGAAGAGATAAGCTGAAGAAGTCAGCCGGGAAGAGAACGAAGCGAAAAGCTTCCGGATCTTTCGAGAGCGTCCGATGTTTGAGAACTCAACAGCGTGCCAAAAATCGATGCCAATTGTTTGTTGGTTGAAGTCAATTCGCAGCCTGTGATGGGTTGCATTGTTTCAGCCAGGATTTTCGGGTGTGTCT
>NZ_JACYXE010000011.1 GCF_014857905.1 Agilicoccus flavus
CGAGCCCGGACATGAGGGTCTCCAGGGAGATCGTCACGACGACCTTCGCCTTCGTCCCCGACCCCGGCACATCCCGATCGGCCTCCGTCGCCGCGGCGACCATGTCGAGCAGCGCGTCCGCGCGGCGGGCGCCGGTCGAGCGGGGGTCGAGGTTGCCGTGTTCGTCGGTGATCGGCGCGGACAGGGCGTTGATCGCCGCCGTGAAGACGGCTTCCGAGGCGGGGTCGAGCCGCAACGTCGCGACCAGCATCCCGTTGCGGTCGCGGTGGAACCCGGATAGTTCTCGCCGGTCCCGGAGGCGCTCGTGCTGGTCGTCGAGCCGGCCCGGGATCCCGTACTGCCCGATGAGCAGGTCCTCGATCGCCGCGAAGTCCTTCACGGGCGCGCCCTCGGCCGCGTGGTCGATGAGGATCTGCAGCAGCGCGTCCCAGTTCGGGTACTCGATGTCCCGCTTCAACCGGCGGAACGACTTCGCCACCACCCCCGGCCAGGTCGATGCCGACCCGCCCCTGCGTCACCGCGGCCCGCAACGCCTCGACGTCGTACCCGACGCACGTCTGCGCGACCTCGTGCAGGTTCCGAGCCTGGGCCTTCGCGACCGGCACCCCCGCGTCACGGCACGACTGCTCCACCCAGGCCCGCGTCCGGGGGTGATCGGACTCCGCGATCACCCCGCGCGTCGACGCCTCCAACACGATCGCCGCCTGCACCGCCGACGCTGTGGCCACCAGCTCAGCGGCCGACGCCGCGAGCCCCGCCAGCTCCGCATTCGCTACCGAGGACAAACCCCCGGAAATCCCGAGAATCGCGTCGATCTGCGCCCGCAACCCATCCCCGGCCGGCACGGCCGGCGACTCGGGAAAGGTGGTCGACGTCATGCCCCATTCTATCGAACACGCATCCGACAAACCGCTTGTCCACAGGTGGATCAGTAACTGCCGCAACGGGATTCGCCATGACTTGGCCGGGCCGGATTCGCCTGCGGGAGAGGGGGTCTCAGTACCTGCCCCATGTGTGATCTGCATCACAATTGCGGGTTGTGGTGGCGTCGTGGAGGTTCGGCTGAGGTCGGAGACTTGACGTAGCACGTCTGAGCCAGGTGTGCTGCCCCGCTCGCCCGCTCGCCCGCTCGCCCGCTCGCCCGCTCGCCCGCTCGCCCGCTCGCCCGCTCGCCCGCTCGCCGAGGTCGTCTGCACCCCGGCGTCGTCTGCTCATCGCGATGCTCGCCCGCTCGCCCCCACCGCGACGGCGGCCCTACCAGCGGATGTCGCCGACGTCGGTGAGCGGCTCCGGGACCGACTCGCGCACGTCCTCCGGCAGGCCGGTGCCGAGCGCGTCGGGGAAGAGGATGCCGGTGCGGTCGCTCAGGTCCGTGAGCGAGACCTGGTAGGTCCGGAACTCGTCGAGGTCGATGCTCTCGAGCCGGTCGAGACGCTGGGTGAGCAGGAAGGCGCGGGCGCGCAGCTCCTCTCCCTCGACGTATGCGATGACCTTCCAGTACTCCCGCGGCAGAGCCACGCCGCGGTAGACCGGGTCGTCGGCACCGAAGACCGGGCCGCCGAGGACGCTGATGCGCAGATCGGCCACCTCCACCTGCTCGTACACGGCGTCCTCGAGTCGGCCCCACACGCCCTCGCGGCGCGACTGGTTGAAGTCGTCCACCTGCGGGGCGATGTTCGTGAAGAAGAACGAGTCGGCGTTGGCGCGCTGGGCCTCGGCGGGTGCGCCCCACGTGAGGTCGGCGCGCCGGGCGAGGTGGCCGCGGTCGATGCGGTTGCCCGCGTACAGCTCGTCCCCGACCTGCGCGTCGGTGGGCACGCGCGGGTCGCGGCGGAACTTCTCGCGGGCGCGCGGCAGCTTGAGCAGGGCCGCGCCGTCGACGGTCCACGCCACCCACCGGGCGAAGCGCCGGCTCGCGCTCATCGTCAGCGAGAAGTGCGTGTACGGGACGACCGTCGAGCCGTCGACCTCGACGGCGTCGCTCTCGGCGGCCCGCTCCAGCGTGGGCAGGGGGATCTCGTGCGCGAGGAAGCCCGGGTCGTATCCGGCGGCGGCGGCCGCGTCGGCCCTGGCCTGCGCGGCCCCCTGTGCCGCCCGGGCCGCGGCGCCCGCGTCGAGGGTGACCCCGAGGCGGTCGAACACCGACCGCGGCAGGCACGCGAGCGCGTGTTCGCCCGAGTCGCCCGGCGTCTCCCCGCCGAAGTGCAGGCCGGCGAACACGGTCGACGTGCGGCCGTTGCGCGCCCGGAACACCCACGCGGACCCGGAGTCGCCGCCCGCGCTGATCTCGCCGGCCGTGGCGGGGTGACCCGCGTCGGGGCCGATCTCGAAGCCGCCGATCTCGCGCTGCCCGGCGGCCCCGTAGTCGAGCTTGCTCAGCACGTCGACGCGCGTGACGACGCCGTAGGTCACCCCGGTGGTGCGGCCGCTCTTGACGACCTTGTCGCCGAGCTCGGGGTCGCCGATCTCGTCCGGTGCGACCCCCAACTCGAGGATCTCGGGGTCGAGCCCGCGGCCCTCGACCGTCGCGATGGCGCAGTCCCCGGCCGCCCCCAGATGGGAGCGGACGAGGACGCCGAGCCGGTTCCGGCCGACGCGGTTGTCGTCGTGGGGCCCGGGCTGGAGGACCTCGTCGCCGATGCGGCCCTGGTCGCCCTGCAGGACGTGCCAGTTGCTCAGCACGTACGGGGTGCCGTCCTCGCGGTCGTGGACGACGAGCCCGATCGTGCCGGCCGAGACGGTCGGGTGGGCGACGCTGATGCCCGGGACGACGGGGTCGGCGCGGACCTTGCGCGCGTCGGAGTCCGCCTCGGGGACGACCGCGTACGCGGGAGCGAAGGTCCGCTCGACGACGTCGGTCGCCACCGCGTGCTCGCCCACCTCGACCTGTTCGGGCAGCAACGACGTCGGCAGCGCCGACAGCCGCTCCGCGGGGACTTTGACGCGGACCGTGAACTGCAGGCAGACCTCGTCGGTGACGCGGCCGGCGACCATCTTGTGTCCCACCCCGACGGAGGTGACGTTCGGGTCGGCGAGGAACGCCGACCCGTGGGCGCGGACGTACTCCCGCAACGCGTGAGCCTCGGGCAGCGATCCACGGGTAGCCATGAGCGGCAGTCTGTCTCACACCACTGACACGTTGGGGGAAACGAGATGGTCGGACGGTGACGCGCCTACGTCCGCGGCCGGCCCGAGCCCGGACGGGCCGGCCGTCGGACGGTGTCCCGACGCGGGCGGTCAGGACGGGACGGACTGCTTCGCCGTGCGGAAGTCGTAGCAGCGCCCGGAGGTGACGTCGTCCTCGAGGTCCTCCAGGCCGATCCCCCGGGTCTCGGGTACCTGGGTGATGACGAAGAAGAGGGCCGCCGCACCGACCGCGGCGAAGAGGAAGAACACCCCGGTGATGCCGATGGAATCGACGAGGGTGGGGAAGAAGAGGGCGAGGACGGCGTTCGTGGACCAGCCGAAGAAGACGGCGATACCGATGCCCAGACCGCGCATGAAGAGCGGGAAGACCTCGGCCAACCACACCCAGACCGCGACGTTGAGGAACGACTGCATCGAGAACACGAAGGCGACGACGAGGAAGAGCAGGACGTAGGGCCGCAGCGGGTTTCCGACGGGCAGCAGCATCGACGCGAAGCCGATGAGCACGTGGCACGTCGTCGTCAGCGACAGCCCGATGGCGAACGTCTTGCGCCGGTCGAGGCGGTCCATGTTGTACAGCGCGATGATGCCACCGATGACCGAGAAGACGCCCGCCGCGATGTTGGCGATGAGAGCGGCGCCCTCGGTGAAGCCGGCCTCGATGAGCACCCGCTGGCCGTAGTACATGATCGAGTTGATCCCGGTGAGCTGCTGCGCCATCGCGACCCCGATCCCGACGAGCAGGATCCGCACGAGCCACTTGTTGGCGAGGATCGCGCGCACCCCGACCTGCTTCTCCTCCTGCTCCTCCTCGGCGACGTGCTCGACCTGGGCCACCTCGGCGGCGGCCCGCTCGGGCGAGCGAACGGTCTTGAGCACGGCGAGGGCGTCCTCGTGGCGGCCCTTCTCCACGAGCCAGCGGGGGGACTCGGGCATCCGGAGCATTCCGACGAAGAGGGCGACCGCGGGGATCGCGCACATGGCGAACATGATCCGCCACACACCGTCGACGTGGCCGAACACGTTGCCCACGATGGCGTTGATGGTGAAGGCCAGGAGCTGGCCGGTGACGATGGCCAGTTCGTTACGGCCGGTGATCGACCCGCGAATCTCGAAGGGGGCGAGCTCGGCGAGATAGACGGGCACCACGGTCGAGGCGCCCCCCACGGCCAACCCCAGGCAGACGCGGCCGGCGACGAGGACGCCGTAGTTGGGGGAGAAGACCACGAGCAGGGTTCCGCAGAAGAACAGGACCGACAAGATGATGATCGTCGTTCGGCGGCCGATGATGTCCGACAGTTTTCCGCCGATGAGTGCGCCGACGGCGGCCGCGAAGATCAGGGAGCTGATGACGACGCCGAGTGCGAGATCGGTCAGTCCCAGCTCCAGTTGCATGGGCCGCTCGGCGCCGTTGCTGACGCCGGTGTCGTAACCGAAGAGGAGTCCCCCGAAGCAGGCGACGACCGAGACGAGGCCGATGCGCTTGAGGTGGGGTCCAGGAGTGAGCGGTGGAAGCGTATTCTCCTGCGCGCTTGTCGAATGGGTCATGACGGCCTGCCCTTCGTGAGTCTCTCTCATGACGGCGTTGTGATGAGGTACGCACGCTTCCGGCGGCGCGGGAGGACTCGGACACTGCCCGGCCAAGGACAGTGTGCGGTCACAGATTCGGACGATCTCCGGAACGAGTGGAGGATGGCCAGGGCGCCGGGCCCGGCGTCTGCACCGACCCTCTGCCGTCAGACCCTAACCGCCGGAGGGTGGCCGTGGACCGTTGAGCGGAGGCTGCCTTCGATTTCCCGGGAGGGCCCGGCCGAGTTGCACGCCAGGCTCACTCGGTCGTCGCCGGGCCCTCCGTTACGGCGATACGGGCGGCCGAGGCGACGAAGGAGCCGACCGCCAGGAACGCGAGGATCCCGGCGAGGACGGCGACGGTGGCCACGCCGGCGGAAGCCGCCACGGCGAGCAGCACGAGGGACAGGACGGCGAGGCCGACCGTCATCGGGGTGAAGGCGCCGTCCACGGCGCCGCGAAGACCGGTGGGGTTGCCCGCCACGTAGATGTTCAGCATGGTGCTCTCCTGTTCTGGCGTGCCAGGAGAGACGACGGCCCCTCCTGCACGGCCGTCGTGCGCCCCGTAGGGCGATCTGCTGTCGTCGAACCGATTCGATTCGCTGTCACCATGGTAAAGCGACGCACGCCGGCCGTTCATCCCCGTGTTTGGGCAAGACCTGCCCCCGGCCGGGTGTCGCCGCCCGCGCACCGGCCCCCGGCCGTCGGCCGGCTCGGCCCGGGCGGCACAGTGGAGGGATGACGACGACCACCCGCATCGTGCTCGCCCAGCGCCCCCACGGGGAGCCCACCGACGACGACCTCGTCGAGGAGCAGGCGACCCTGTCCGACCCCGAGCCGGGGCAGGCGCTCCTACAGACCCTGTACCTGTCGCTCGACCCGTACATGCGCGGCCGCATGAGCGACGCGAAGTCCTACGCCGAGCCGGTCGCCGTCGGCGACCCCATGGTCGGCGGCACGGTGTCGCGCGTGATCGACTGCCCGGGCGGGGAGTTCGCGGCCGGCGACATCGTCCTCGGCTACGGCGGGTGGCAGACGTACTCGCTCGAGGCCGTCTCGTACCTCCGCCGGCTCGACCCGGACGCCGCCCCCGTCTCGACGGCGCTCGGCGTCCTCGGCATGCCCGGCTTCACCGCCTACGCCGGGCTGCGCGAGATCGGGCGGCCCGAGCCGGGCGAGACCGTGGCGGTCGCCGCCGCCACCGGGCCCGTCGGCTCCGCGGTCGGGCAGATCGCGAAGGCGTGGGGCGCCCGGACCGTCGGCATCGCCGGCGGCGAGAAGAAAGTCGCCCACCTGCGCGAGCTCGGCTTCGACGAGGCGATCGACCACCGCGCCGACGACTTCGCCGACCGGCTCGCCGCCGCCACCCCCGACGGCATCGACGTCTACTTCGAGAACGTCGGCGGCAAGGTCTTCGAGGCCGTCCTGCCCCGGATGAACACCTACGGCCGCATCCCCGTCTGCGGCCTCGTGTCGGGGTACAACTCGACGTCGTTGCCGGAGGGCCCCGACCGCAGCGGCCTCCTCCTCGGCGCGATCCTCACGAGCAGCCTCACCCTGCGGGGGTTCATCCAGACCGAGTTCGTCGACACCGTCATGGACGACTTCGTGCGCGACATGACGGCCTGGGTCGCCCACGGCACCGTGCAGTACACCGAGGACGTCGTCGACGGGTTCGAGAACGTCCGCGACGCCTTCCGCGGCCTGCTCGTCGGGAAGAACTTCGGCAAGCTGGTCGTCAAGGTCGCCGACTGAGCACGACGCACCGACGCCGGAGGCGCTCAGCGTGAGTAGCACTTGTGTCACATGGGGGCGCTATGGTGGAGCGATGGACACCAGCGTCGGACTTCGTGAACTGCGTCAAGACGCGTCCGAACTCATACGTCGGGTCGAAAAGGGCGAACGCTTCGTCATCACGGTCGCGGGACGTGCGAGCGCCCGACTCGTCCCGACGCGCCCCGCCCAGTGGCGTGAGTGGTCCGACCTCGACGAACTCTTCCGTGGACCGGCCGACCCCGAGTGGGAAAGGGACCGCGACCTGGTCGACGACGGGCTCCGGGACCCGTGGAGCGAGAGATGACCGACCGGCCGGTCGACAGAGCGATCCTCGACACCAGCGTTCTCGTCGGCCCCGCAATGACACCCGCAGCCGGCCTCGTGGCGATCAGTAGCGCGAGCCTCGCGGAGTTGCACTTCGGGGTGTTGGCGGCGCAGGACGAGGGAATCCGCGGCGAGCGACTACGAAGGTTGAGCGTCATCCAGCGCCGCTTCGACGCGCTTCCGATCGACGACTCCGTCGCGGCCAGCTACGGCCGGCTCGCGTCGGCCGTGGTCGCCGCCGGACGTCAGCCCCGTCGACGCACGATGGATCTGCTCATCGCGGCGACCGCGCACGCGTATGACGCCACGCTGTACACGCGCAACCTGGACGACTTCATGGGCCTCGACGGCCTGGTGTCGGTGGTCGGCGTCTGAGTGCCCTCAGTGCATCGGTAACCGGGCTCGGACGTCGCCGAGGCCGCGGGCGACGAGCAACGTGCCGCCCCCGAGCGTCGTCCAGGCGCCGGCCCGGACGTCCCAGCGCCGCCACATCCGCGGGTCGCACGTGACCTCGACCGTCGCCGTGTCGCCGGCCGGCACGACCGCGTCCGCCCAGCCCACGAGCCGCGTCGGCTGGTCGGCCTCGCTCGGCTCCCAGTAGACCTGCACGACCTCGCGCGAGTCACGCTCGGAGGAGTTCGTCACCGGCACCCGGACCCGCGGACCCGCGACGCCGGCGTCACTCTCGCCACGACCCTCCGCGAGCTCCGCCTCGCCGTCGCTCCCTGCGAGCTTTGCCTCGCGATCACCCTCTGCGAGCTCAGCCTCGCCATGGCCCTCTGCGAGCTCAGCCTCGCCGTACTCCCAGGAGCCGTACCCCAACCCCTCCCCGAACCAGAACGCCGGCGGGTCGGCGCGGCCGGCGGCGTAGCCGCGGTAGCCGACGAACGGGCCCTCGGCGTAGACGAGGCGGCCGTCGGTGGGCTCGACGTCCCAGGCGGGGGAGGCGCCGTCGGCGGCGGGGAAGCTCGTCACCAGGCGCCCGGCCGGCTCGATCTCGCCGGTGAGGGCGGCCGCCACCGCGTCGCCGCCCTCCTGGCCGGGCAGCCCGGCGACGACGATCGCGTCGACCTCGTCGCGCCACGGCATGAGCACCGGGGTCGCCGCGTTGACGACGACCACCGTCCGCGCCGCGGCCGCGGCCACCTCGCGGACCAGCCGCCCCTGCTCACCCGGGAGCGCGAGGGTCGACTTGTCGGACCCCTCGGCCTCCTGCTCGGGCGTCAGGCCGACGACGACGACAGCGGTGCGGTCGCGCGCCGCCTCGGCCGCCTCCGCGACGATGTCGTCCACCAAACGTGGGCTCGGGGAGGCGACGAGCGCCTTGAGTCCGTTCCCGGCGTCGAGCAGGAAGTCGGTGCCCTCGGGGGCGTCACCCTCGCGCGGGGCGTAGTTGGGCGGCGTGAGCCACGCGCTCGCCTCGAGCAGCACGTCGGTGCCCGCCTCCACGTCCTCGGTCCACGACGGCGGGTTGAGCAGGGCCTCGCCGGGGTCGTCGCCGTCCACCCGCAGGACGACGTCGTGCAGGGGGCCACCCGCCCGGACGGTCCACGCGCCGGTCCCGATGACGCCGATCCGCAGGCGCCCCGACAACCGCACCCGGGCGGTGAGGACGATCCGGGCCGCCGGCCGGGGGAGCTCCTCGTCGAAGCCGACGACGTACTCGGTGCCGTCGAGATGACCGGCGAAGATCTCCTCCCCGTCGGCGTCCTCGAGCCGCACGTGCATGCCCGGCTCGCCCGTGTGCGGATCGTCGAGGACGCCCGCCGGCGCCGGTACGGGGCGCGCCCGGACGTCGACCCCGTCGGCCACGACGAGGTCGGCGACCCGGGACCGCAGCCCCTCGACGACGCTCACCTCGTGCGGCGGTTCGACGTGCGCGGAGCCGCCACCCATGCACACGGTCTCGGACGCGTGCCGCCCCACGAGCGTCACGGGCGCGTCGGCGGGCAGGGGGAGGACGCCGTCGTTGCGGAGCACCGTCATGCCGCCGGCGGCGAGGCGCCGCAACGCCTCCCGCCGCTGCGGGGCGTCCGGCGCAAGCTGGTCGGAGCGGTCGATGCCGGCCCGATCGCCGAGCGCACCGACCCGGTCGGCGAGCAGCAGCAGTCGCCGGACGTGGTCGTCGACGACCGACTCCTCGACCTCGCCGGCGCGGACCGCCGCGACGAGCCGCTCGCCCCACGGCCCCTCGGGGCCGGGCATGACGAGGTCCAGCCCGCCGTTGGCGGTGGGCGCCGTCGTCCTGGCCGCGAACCAGTCGCTCATGACGAGCCCGTCGAAGCCCCACTCCCCGCGGAGGACGTCGTTCTGCACCCACCCGTTCTCCGTCGACGGGGCGCCGTTGACGTCGTTGTACGCCGCCATCACGGTCCAGGCACCGCGCTCACCGAGCGCGATCTCGAACGGCAGGAGGTACACCTCGCGCAGCGTGGCCTCGTCGATGACCGAGTCGACGAAGTTGCGTTCGGTCTCGGACTCGTTCCCCACGAGGTGCTTGAGGCACGCGCCGACGCCTTCGCCCTGCAGCCCCTCGACGTACGCGGCCGCCAACCGACCGGTCAGCAGCGGGTCCTCCGAGTACGCCTCGAAGAGCCGGCCGCCCAGCGGCGTGCGGTGCAGGTTGATCGTCGGGCCGAGCACGACGTGGATGTGCCGGCGCATCGCCTCCGCCGCGAGGATGCGCCCGACCTCCCGGGCGACGTCCTCGCTCCAGTGCGCGGCGAGCAGGGTCGCGTTCGGGAGCAGGGCGGCCGCCCCGCCGCCGGAGAACTTCAACCCGCGCACGCCGGTCGGCCCGTCGGAGAAGGCCATCTCGGCCAGGCCGATCGACGGCTCGCCGTGCAGCGTGAACATGGACGCTCCGGTGAGCAGTCGGACCTTCGTGTCCAGGTCGAGACGGCCGACGAGGGAGTCGAGGTCCGGCTGGTGCGCGGGCGGCGCGGAAGTCATGAACTCACCTTCGTCGAGCTGGCGGGGTGGCTGAGGCCATCCTCGATATCGTCTCGCACCCCCGCAAGCCCCTGTCCGCCGGGGCGCCCGTCACGGCACCGTCACGGCACCGTCCGGGCGGCGCCCCGGCGCGCGGAATGGCGTCGACCCGCCGACCGCCGGGGTGTGAGGATGACCGTATGACCGACACGAACCTCAAGGCGACCCTGCAGCACGACCTCACCGAGGCGATCCGCGCGCGCGACCAGGTCCGCTCGGCCACGCTGCGCATGGCGCTCGCCGCGGTGATGAACGCCGAGGTCGCCGGCAAGCAGGCCGTCGTGCTGTCCGACGACGAGGTCTCCAAGGTGCTCGCCAAGGAGGCGAAGAAGCGCAAGGAGTCGGCGACGGCGTACACCGACGCCGGCCGCCCCGAGCTCGCCGAGCGCGAGACCGCCGAGCTCGCCGTGCTGGAGGAGTACCTGCCCGCACAGCTCGACGACGCCGAGCTCGAGGCCATCGTCGCCCGGGCGATCGCCGCGACCGGCGCCACGGGAATGCCCCAGATGGGGCAGGTCATGAAGGCGGCCCAGGCGGAGGTCGCCGGGCGCGCCGACGGAGGCCGCGTCGCCGCCGCCGTCAAGGCGGGGCTCGCGTCGTGAGGCTCAGGCGCTGCGGATGAGCAGCGCCACCCGCCGGCGCCGGCCCCGGGCGACGACCGTCTCGATCGCCATGAAGATCCGGAACTCCCACCCGTAGGCCGCGGCGACGGCCGACCCCACGCGCGCGACCGCGGCGGGGTCGTCGGCGACGGTCGCGACGCCCCCCACCGTGGGGGCGCCCGGCCGGATCCGGCCCCGCCGGTCGCACGGCGTCAGCGTCACGCGCGGGTCGTTGCGGAGACGTTGAGCTTGCCCGTCCCCTCCGGCGTGATGACGGCGAGGGCGTCGCCCTCGCGGGTGATCCACACCGGCGTGGCGACCGGCTCGCCGCTGCGGCGGAAGGTGACGAGCGAGACGAACGACTCGTCGGCCAGGGCGGCGAGGTCGGGGTCGAGGGTCATGGGTGCTCCTGGGTCGAGGGGGCGGGCCCGCGCCGCAGGAGCACGAGGACCTCGGCGTGGTCGGTCTGGGGGAACATGTCGAACAGGCGGGCCCGCACGGGGCGCAGCGACGGCATCGCGTCGAGGTCGCGGGCGAGCGTCACCGGGTTGCAGCTCGAGTACACGACGGTGGGGGCGTCCGCGGCCTCCAGCCACGCCGACAGCCTCGGGCCGAGGCCGCGCCGGGGCGGATTGACGACGACGAGGTCGGGCGCGCCCGGGGGCGCGTAGGTCGTCGCGTCGCCGACCTCGAACCGGGCGGGGATCGCCGCCTCGGCGGCGCTGCGTCGGGCGCTCGAGACCGCCTCGGGGGAGACCTCGACGCCCGTGACCGCCCGCCCGGGTGCGGCGGCGTGCAGCGCGAATCCGCCGATGCCGCAGTAAAGGTCGAGTACGTGGGCGGGGTCGGCCTCGTCGATCCACGCCCGGGCCTGGGCGTAGAGCCCGGCGGCGACGGCCGTGTTCGTCTGCACGAAGGCCCCCGGACCGGCGTGCAGGGTGACGTGCGGCAGCCGCAGCGGGAGGGTCGTGTGCTCGGTCAGGGGGATCTCGACGTCGCCCTCGACCGCCGCCTTGTGCTCGGGCAGCAGGTTGACGGTGACGACCCGCAGGTTCGGCAGCGCCTCGGTCAACGCGGGCAACCCCCGGCGGATCCGGCCGACCTGGCCCTCCGAGCGCAGCACGAAGCGGACCATGAGCTCGCCGTCGGGCGACTCGGTCACGTGGATCGCCTTGAGCTCCCCGGTGCGGCGCGGCACGTCGTAGGGCCGTAGCCCGACGTCGGCGACGAACGCGGCGAGGGTCGGCAGCGCCGCCGACGCGTGGGGGCCGATGATGCCGCAGGCGCGCAGGTCGACGCCCGTCCCGTCGGGGGCGAGGATGCCGAGGGTGGGCGCCTCGGTCGTCCCCGCGACGACCATCTTCGCCTTGGCCCGGAACGCCGACTCCGGCGACGCGAACGGCGGCGACCACGCCAGGCCCGGCCGATCGCCGACGATCTCGCGCACCCGTGCGTCGTTGGCCGCGAGCTGGGCGGCGTACGGATCGCCCATGAGGGTGCACGAACGGCACGCCCCCGCGTCGAAGTAGTCGCACTGCATCGGGTCAGTCTCGCGTACGGGCGGGGCGAGGTCCTCGCGACGTCGATCGGGGCGGCGGCTCCGGCCGGGCCGATGATGAGGGGATGACCGACGCCACCCCGCCGCCCGGACCCCACGACCCCGTCGCGGACTCGCCCACCCCCGCAGATGTGCCGCCCGTCGAGCTCGTGAGCGTGCCCGCCTGGGGCGGGTTCGCGGTCGCGGTCCACGCGGGGGCGGGGCCGCGCCCCCGGCCGCTGACCGCCGACGAACGCGCCGAGCGCGAGGCCGCGTTGACCGACGCCCTCCGCGCGGGGGAGCGGGAGCTCGCAGCCGGGGCCTCGGCGCAGGACGCCGTGGTGGCCGCCGTCGTCGTGCTCGAGGACTGCGCGTTCTTCAACGCCGGGCGCGGCGCCGCGCTGACGACCGAGGGGGTGGCCGAGCTCGACGCCGCCGTGATGCGGGGCGACCGGGCTGCGGGCGCCGTGGCGGCGGCCACCGGCGCGGCGAACCCCGTCCGCGCGGCGCGCGCCGTGCTCGCGCAGACCCCCCACGTGCTCATCGTCGACCCGAGCGCCGCGCAGCTCGCGGCGTGGGGCTGCGAGGCGGCGGACCAGGAGCGGTTCGTCGTCGAGCGCCAGCGCCGCGCCCTGGCCCGGCTGCTGGAGGAACGGGCCCACGGCACGCACGGCACGGTGGGCGCCGTGGCGCGGGACGCGCGTGGCCGGGTCGCGGCGGCGACGTCGACGGGCGGCATCACCGGCCAGTTGCCCGGCCGGGTCGGCGACACCCCGCTCGTGGGGGCGGGCACCTTCGCCGACGACGCGACCGTCGCCGTCTCCGGGACGGGCACGGGCGAGTTCTTCGTCCGCGGTGTCCTCGCCCACGACCTGCACGCTCGGATGCGCTACGCCGGTGCCGATCTCGCCGACGCGTGCACGCAGGTGCTCGACGAGCACCTCGGCGCGCGCGGCGCCGACGGCGGCGTCATCACCGTCGACCCCGCCGGGAACGTCGTGGTCGCCTGGAACTCGAGCGCCATGTACCGCGGCTGGCTCACCGCGGACGGCCCGGTCGCGCGCACCTGACGCAGGCCTCGCCGGCCCGGGTGCGGCGGGCTCGCGGATCGAAGAACCGTCCCGACGACATCGATGGCCCGCCTTCCGGGTCGAGACCGCATCGACGCAGGTCAGCGGGCCGCCGATCCGGTGCGTCCGGCCTCGATGTCGTCGGCACGGTTCTTCGATCCCGGAGACTCCGGTGGCGTCACCGTGGCGTCACCGTGGCGGCGGGCCGGTGCGGGGTGTCAGCGGGCGTCGAGGCCCGCGCGCAGGGCCGCGACGAGGTCGACCCCGACCCGGCAGCAGCCGCCCACGAGGGCGGCGCCGGAGCCCGCCCAGGAGCGGGCGGCCTCGGCGTCGAGGGTCGGCGTGCCCGTCCACCCCCGCGCGGCGGCGTCCCACGTCTCGCCGCTGTTCGGGTAGAACACGAGCGGCAGCCGGCCCCGCGCGGCGGCCAGGTGCGCGATATCGTCGGGGTCGCAGCAGTTGGCGCCGACGGCGACGACGTGGGGCGCCGACTCCGCGAGCGCGACGACGTCGGCGAACGGCTCCCCGCGGCGGGTGCGTCCGCCCGCGGTGGTCACGGACACCCAGACCGGCAGGCCGAGGTCGCTCGTCTCCTCCAGCACCGCCTCGACCTCGGCGAGTCGCGGCATCGTCTCGACGGCGAGGACGTCTGGCCCCGCGTCGGCGAGCGCCTCGAGCCGGGGCCGGTGCCAGGCCCGCAACTGCGCGGTCGTGAGGCCGTCGTCGCCCCGGTACTCCGAGCCGTCGGCGAGCGTGGCCCCGTAGGGCCCGACCGACGCCGCGACCCAACGATCCGACTCGCCCGCCGCGGCCTCCCGGGCCAGGGTGATGCTGCGGCGCAGGGCGGTCGTCGCGTCGGCCGGCTCGAGGCCGGCCCGGGCGAAGCCGGACGCGCTCACCTGGTACGACGCGGTCGTCGCGACCTGCGCCCCGGCCGCGAAGAAGTCGGCGTGGGCGGCGCGCACCTCGTCGGGGTCCGACAGGAGCAGCCGCGCCGACCACAGCGAGTCGGACAGGTCGTGCCCCCGGGCCTCCAGCCGGGTCGCCAGGCCTCCGTCGAGCTGGATCGGACCCCTCGTGACGGCGTCGGCGAACGTGCTCACGCCGAGGGCTCCGCGAACGTCTCGCCGATCTGGGCGCGGGCGGCGTCCATGATCGCGAGCGTCGCGATCGTCGCGTCGAGGGTGCGCAGCGGCGACGACGTCTCACCGGCCGCGATGCGGCGCGCCATCTCGCACGCCTGGAAGTGCAGGCCGCCGGTGTGGGCGACCTCCTCCTCGTCGTAGCGCAGGCGATGTCCCTCGTGGTCGGTGAGGGTGAAGCCGCCGGGCACGTAGAAGTCGCCGTCAATCTCGAGCAGGGCCGCGTCCCCGCAGATCGCGCCGGTCGTCGGGGTCCGGGACAGCACGCTGCTGTGCAGGAGGGCCTGCGCCTCGTCGGCCGTCGTGTACGTGATCGCCGTCTGACCCGTCACCCCCGAGGGAGCCCACGTCGTGCGTGCCACGACGTCGACGGGGTCGCCGATCACCCACTTCGCGAACGACGCCGGGTAGGTCATGAGGTCGAGCATCGGCCCGCCCGCGAGGGCGGGGTCCATGATGCGGTGGTCGGCGTCGAAGTGCTGGCCGTGGTCGGCGAGGACGGTCCGGATCCGGCCGAACACCCCCGACTCGATCAACTGGCGGATGACGTCGAACTTCGGCAGGAACAGCGTCCAGAGTGCCTCCATCGCGAAGAGGCCGCGCTCGTCCGCCTCCCGGGCGATCTCGCGGGCCTGGTCCGCGTCGACGGTCATCGGCTTCTCGACGAGCACGTGCTTGCCCGCGCGCAGCGCGAGCAGCGCGTCGCGGTGATGGTGGTTGTGCGGCGTGGCGACGTAGATCACGTCGACCTCCGGGTCCGCGACGAGGTCGGCGTAGGAGGCGTGGCGGCCCTCGACGCCGAACCGCTCGCCGAACCGGTCGGCCCCCTCCTGAGAGCGCGACCCGACGGCGGTGACGCGCTGCGTCGTATTCTGCTGCAAGGCCGTCGTGAACTGCTGCGCGATCCAGCCGGTCCCGAGGATGCCCCAGCGCAGCGGCGGCGCCTGGCGGGGGTCGGGGGTGCGAGGAGACGGGAGCGACGCGGGGAAGGTCATGCCCCCATCCTGGCAGCCGGGCGCGCAGAGGGGACCGATCAGTCCTCGCGCACGCTGATGGCCCCCGACGGACACATCGCGGCGGCGTCGCGCACCGCCGCCTCCTGCTCGGAGCCGGGGTCGCCCGCGCGCAGGACGGCGACGCCGTCGTCCTCCCGCTGGTCGAAGACCTCGGGAGCGGACATGACGCACTGACCGGCGCCGATGCAGGTGTCCTCGTGGATCTCGATGCGCATCAAGGGGATTCCTCCTCCGCCACGTCAGGCACGTGACTTAACGACAGCGTACGGTCGAGAGGACGACGCCGCACCCGAGGAGGACCCATGACGACGACCCCCGACGCCTGCCCCGCCCACGACGAGCGCCTCGCCTACCCCTTCGAGCACCCCACCGCGCTGGCGCCGCCGCGGGAGTGGGACCGGCTGCGCCGCGAGTGCCCGGTCGCGCAGGTCCGGGCCGCCAACGGCGTCGACGGCGTGCTTCTGACCCGGCACGCCGACGTCAAGGCGATGCTCGCCGACCCCCGCTTCCAGCGAGGCTCTCTCACCGGCGAACCCGGCGGTCTCGGCGACACCTCCGGCCCGGGCACGGGCGACGGGGGCGGCATGGTCGGCCTCGACTCGATGATGGCCGGCGAGGGCCACGTCCGGTGGCGGCGCCTGCTCGGGCGCACGTTCACCGTCCGCCGCGTGCGCGCCATGCAACCCGCGATGGAGCGGCTCGCGAACGGCCTCCTCGACGAGATGGTCGCCTCGGGCGCCCCGGCCGATCTGCGCGAGGCGTTCGGTTTCCCGCTGCCGGTCTTCGTCATCTGTGACCTGCTCGGAGTGCCCGCGCAGGACCGGGACCGCTTCTCGGCCTGGTCGGACCGCCTGCTCAACCTCACGACCTACACCCAGGAGGAGTCGCTCGAGGCGGGGATCGAGCTGTACACCTACATGCTCTCCCTCGTCCAGGGCAAGCGGGCGGAGCCGGGCGAGGACCTGCTCTCGGAGCTCACCGCCATCTCCGACGAGGACTCGACCCGGCTGACCGAGGAGGAGCTCGTCATGACGGGCATCGCCCTTCTCGTGGCCGGGCACGAGACGACGGCCAACATGATCGGCAAGATGGTCGCGATGCTCCTCGCGGATCGGGAGCGTTGGGAGGCGCTGCTCGCGGACCGATCGCTCGTGCGCACCGCCGTCGAGGAGTGCCTGCGCTTCGACGCCAACCTCGGCTTCGCGATGTCGCGCCACGTCGACGAGGACATCGAGGTGGCCGGGTCGACGATCCCCGCCGGGAGCACGGTGTGGTCGGCGATGGCGGCGGCGAACCGCGACGAGGCGGTGTTCGAGAAGGCGGGCGACATGGACCTGTCCCGTCACCCGAACCCGCACCTGACGTTCGGGGTGGGGGCGCACTCCTGCCTGGGGCAGACGCTCGCGCGGGTCGAGCTGCAGACGGCGCTGGAGGTGCTGCTCGGGCGGCTCCCGACCCTCGATCTCGCCGTGTCCGAGGGGGAGCTGCGCCGCCGCGAGGGGTTGCTCGTCGGCGGGTTGGAAGAGGTCCCGGTGCGGTGGTGAGCGTCGCGGCCGTCCGGGACACCCGGACGTTGCTGCTCGACACCGCGATGCGCCTGTACGCCGAGGGTGGCCTGTCGCTGGTCTCCAACCGGCAGGTGGCGCAGGCCGCCGGGCAGGCGAACAACTCGGCGGTCGCGTACCACGTGGGCACGAAGGCCGACCTCGTGGCGGCGATCTGTGAGCGCCTGGCGGAGCCGGTCCTCGCCCGGACGGCCGCGATGGTGGCGGACTGCCGCGGGTCGGTGCGGCCGCGGGACCACGTCGCGAGCCTCGTCGCGCCCTACGTCGGCCACCTCGCGACCCTAGGGCAGCCGAGCTGGGCCGCCCGGTTCGCGGCGCAGGTCAGCGCCGACCCGGTGTACGGCCCCGACCTGTTGTGGCGCGGCTCGACGGCGGCCCACGCCGAGGCGTTCGTCGCGATGTGGGCACAGGCCCCGGTCCTGCCCCCCGAGGTCGTCGAGCTCCGCCTGCAGATGATGCGCCTCGTCGTCGTCCACACGTGCGCGGAACGCGAGGCCACCGCGGCGCGGACCGGCCGACCCGCCGACTGGGCGGCCGTCGAGAGCGCCCTCGTCGACGCCGTGACCGGCCTGCTCACGGCTCCGATCGGCTGAGCGCGCCCGGCGCTCTCAGTCGGCCCGACCGCCGCCGGGATCGCGCAGGCCGCGCCCGGCGGCGCCGGAGTCGCGGGCGTCGAGGTAGGAGCCGACGACGGCGGCCCCGAGGTCGTCGAGGTCGGGGGCGACGACCCGACCGTCGACGCGGCGGGCGAGCTGGTCGACGAGCCGGGCGAGCCCGTAGTCGTCGCCGAGGCGGAAGATCGTCGTCTGCGCGCCGAGGCGGCCGACGTCGTCGAGGGCCCGGACGGTGAGCGCGAGGGTGACCGGGTGCGGGGGGTAGGCGAACTCGGCGCCGCCCGAGCGATCGAGGTGCGCGGTCGGCTCACCGTCGGTGACGACGAGCAGCACGGGCTGTGCGTTCGGGTGCTTGCGGAAGAAGCGGTGTGCGAGCTGCAGGGCGTGGTGGAGGTTCGTGCCCTGCTCGTACTGCGCCTCGAGCGCGGTGAGCTCCTCGATCCGGGTCGTGCGGGCGTGCCGGCCGAAGGCGATGAGCTGGAGGTCGTCGCCGCGGAAGCGGCTGGTCACGAGCTGGTGCAGGGCGAGGGCGGTGCGCTTCATCGCAACCCAGCGGCCCTCCATCGCCATGGAGAAGGACGTGTCGACGAGCAGGGCCACCGCCGCCTGCGTGCGGGCCTCGGTCCGGTCGACCTCGACGTCCTCCATGCTCAGGCGCAGCCCCGACCGGGCGTCGCCGCCCTCGGCCGCGACCCGCTGGACGGCGTTGGTCACGGTGCGGGTCACGTTCCACGGCTCGGTGTCGCCGAACTCCCACGGCCGCGTGGAGCCGTCGAGCTCCCCGGCGGCGCCGGCGCGGCGCAGGTCGCGCTGGCCCGTGCGGCCCGACAGCCGCTCGGCGATGTCGCGCAGCAGTGACTTCCCGAGCTGTCGCATGGCGGCGGGCGAGAGCCGGAGCGCGCCGTCGGCCCCCCGGTCCAGGTAGCCCGACTCGCGCAGGGCTCGCTCGAGCTCGGCGAGGGTGCGGGCGTCGACGGCGGCCTGGTCCCCGAGCTGCCGGGCGAGCGCGTCGAGGTCGACGTCGTCCATCTGCGCGCCCGAGTACTGCTGCGAGAGCTGGTCGGAGAGCTCGTCGAGCTGAGCGAGGTCCTGCAGGACGCCGGTGCCGTCGCCCAGGCCGAGACCCTGCTCCCCCTCGAACGACTCCGACCCGCCCCAGTCCTGGCCCGGGCGCAGCGCCTGGAGGTTGTCGTCGAGGCGGTCGAGCGCCTGCGCCAGCTCGGGCGACCCGAACGCCTGCTGCGACAGCTCCGCGAGCTCGGCCCGCTGCTCGGGGGTCATCGAGTTGAGCATCCGGCGGGCCGCCGCGGCCCGCTCGGCCAGGGCGTCGAGCAGCTCGTCGAGGTCCTGCGGATCGCCGGGGACGGAGTCGCCGTGCTTGTCCATGAACTCGGCGAAGTCCTCGGGGGTGTCCTCGCCGAGCCGGCGCTTCTCGAGCAGCTCGTTGAGGTCGGTCATCATCTCGCCGACGCGGGCGCGGTCCTGCTCGGTCGCGCCCTCGAGGGCCTGCTTCATGCCGGCGAACCGCTGGTCGAGCGCCTCCCGCCCGAGCAGGTCCTTGATCTGCTCGTACGACTCGCGCGCCTCGCTGCTGCGCCACGGGTAGTCGCCGAGCTCGCTGACGGCGGCCGCGGTGGAGGAGGGCAGGTTCACGATGCGCATCTCGGCGAAACGGGCGTCGTCGTCGAGGTCGCGGGCGAGCTGCTTGCGTTCGGCGAGCACCGCCTGGTCGAGGAGCTCGCGCACCTCGTCCAGGGTGCCGCCGAGGCTGTGCCGGGCGAGCAGGTCCCGCCGGCGCTGCGCCACCTGACCCGCCAGGTCGTCGAGGCCGCGCAGCTCGTTGCCGCCGCGGCGCAGGAACTCCTGCATCGCGCGCTGCGGGGACGTGCCGGCCATGACGTCCTCGCCGATCGCGGCGAGCGCCTCGCCGAGGTCGACCGGCGGGGCGAGCGGGTCGCCGCCGGTGTACCGGCCGTAGCGGGAGCGGCCGCGGCCGCGTCGGGTGCTCACGCCCGCCGCCGGGCGCGCGTCGACTCAGCCATAGATCGTCTCCCGGCCATCGGTGTCCTTGCTGATGCGGCGCGCGAGGAAGAGCCCCTCGAGGGCCAGTTCGGCGGCCCCGGCGCGGCCGGCGTCGTCGGTCGCGCCGAGCCGGGCGGCGAGGTCGTCGTACAGCGTGGACCCGGGCAGGTCGGGCAGCCCGTCGAGCACCTCCTGGGCGCTGACCTGCTCGCCCGTCGTCACCGAGGCGCCCGCCTCGATGGCGTCGACGAGCGGCGACAGGTCGAGGCCCGCGAGGCGGGCGCGGATGGCGCCGGCCGTGGCCGTGCGCAGCAGGTGGGTGAGGATCTCGTCCTCGCGCCCCTCCTGTCCGGTCTCGAACTCGACCTTGCCGCCGAGCACGTCGACCGCGGTGACGAGGTCGACGACCCGCGCCAGGGCGCGCGGCTCGCCCCGCCGGGTCGCCCGGTGCAGCGCGGCCGCCGCCATGGTCTCGGCGCCGGCGATGGCGAACCGCGCCGAGACGCCCGAGCGCTGGTCGACGGCCGGCGAGTCGCGCAGCTCGCGGGTGAACCGCGCGAGGATCTCGACGATGACGTCGGGCACCTCGGCCACGAGGTGCGCCTCCTGGCGCACGACCGCGACCTCGTCGGCCAGCTCCAGCGGGTAGTGGGTGCGGATCTCGGCGCCGAAGCGATCCTTGAGCGGCGTGATGATGCGCCCGCGGTTCGTGTAGTCCTCGGGGTTGGCGGACGCGACGACGAACACGTCGAGCGGGAGCCGCAGGACGTACCCGCGGATCTGGACGTCGCGCTCCTCCATGACGTTGAGCATGGCGACCTGGATGCGCTCGGCGAGGTCGGGCAGCTCGTTGACGGCGACGATGCCGCGGTGGCTGCGGGGGACGAGCCCGAAGTGGATCGTCTCGGGGTCGCCGAGGCTGCGGCCCTCCGCGACCTTGACGGGGTCGACGTCGCCGATGAGGTCGCCCACGCTCGTGTCGGGGGTGGCGAGCTTCTCGGCGTAGCGCTCGTCGCGGTGGCGCCACGCGACGGGCAGCGCGTCGCCGAGCTCGGCCGCGCGGCGCTGCGACGCGTGCGTGATCGGCCGGTAGGGGTGCTCCCCGAGCTCGGACCCCTCGATGACGGGGGTCCACTCGTCGAGCAGGCCGACGAGGGTGCGCAGCAGGCGCGTCTTGCCCTGGCCCCGCTCGCCGAGGAGCACGATGTCGTGGCCCGCCAGGATCGCCCGTTCCACCTGCGGGATGACCGTGTCCTGCAGGCCGTGCAGGCCCGGCCACGGGTCCTCGTGCGCGCCGAGCTTGGCCAACAGGTTGTCGCGCAGCTCGGTGCGCAGGTCCTTCTCGACGTGCCCCGACGCGCGCAGTTCGCCGACGGTACCGATGGTGGGGTGCTCGCTCACGAGACCAACGGTAGGACCGCCCACCGACAGGGTCGCGGGCGCACCCACCCCGACGCGGTCGCGCGGGCGCTTCTCCGGGCGCCGACCGGCCCCCCGCCGCTAGGGTGCAGCGATGGCGAGCGACACGGTCGAGGCCGACCCCCGCACCCTCATCGAGCTGTGGCGGGAGGCGGTCGAGCACACGTCCGCGTTCCTGCGGTCCCTCGATCCGGACGACTGGGACCGGCCCACCGACCTGCCCGGCTGGCGGGTCCGCGACGTCGTGGCCCACCTCGCCCATTTCGAGTCCGTCCTCGCCGGGCACCCGCAGGTGCAGGTCGAGGTCGGCGACGCGCCGCACGTGCACGGGGAGTTCGGCCGCTACATCGAGGCGGGGGTCCTGGCCCGGGCCGGGCGCCCGCCCGCCCAGCTCGTCGGCGAGTTCGTCGAGGCGGCCGACGCGCGCTACGGGCACCTCGTCCAGCACCCGATCGACGACCCGTCCGGGACGTCCGACGGGTTCGGCGCCCGCCTCGGCTGGACCTGGGTCACGCTGCTGCGCAACCGCGTCGTCGACGTGTGGACCCACGAGCAGGACGTCCGCCGCGCCGTCGGCCGCCCCGGCTCGCTCGACACCCCCGCCGCGCGGCACACCGCGGCGATGATGGCGACCTCGCTCCCGTTCGTCCTCGCCAAGCGGGCGCGGGCCGCGGCCGGGTCGTCGCTCGTCCTCGACGCCGTCGGTGAACCCGGCGGCCGCCACGTCGTCCTCGTCGGCGACGACGGGCGGGCCCGTCTCGTCGATCAGGCGCCCGACGATCCCACGCTCACCCTCCGGCTCGCCGCCGCCGACTGGCTCGCCCTCGCGGCCGGCCGCCGGGCCCCGCAGGACGTCGAGGTGCGGGTCGAGGGCGACGCCGATCTGGGGCGTCGCGTGCTGGCGGGCCTGAGCGTCATGCCCTGACCTCCCTCCGGGTGAGCGTCGCCGGCCCCCGGCGTAGCGTCGCGGACATGGACTTCCGATACCTCGGCAACAGCGGGCTCAAGATCTCCGAGATCACCTACGGCAACTGGCTCACGCACGGCTCCCAGGTGGAGAACGAGCAGGCGGTGCGCTGCGTGCGCGCCGCCCTCGACGCCGGCGTGAGCACCTTCGACACCGCCGACGTCTACGCGAACACCGCCGCGGAGACCGTCCTCGGCGGGGCGCTCGCGAGCGAGCGGCGGGAGTCGCTCGAGATCTTCACGAAGGTCTACTTCCCGACCGGCCCCAAGGGGCACAACGACACCGGCCTGTCCCGCAAGCACATCCGCGAGTCGATCGACGCGTCCCTGACGCGGCTGCGCACCGACTACGTCGACCTCTACCAGGCGCACCGCTACGACCACGAGACGCCGCTCGAGGAGACGATGCAGGCGTTCGCCGACGTGGTCCGCGCCGGCAAGGCCCTCTACATCGGCGTGAGCGAGTGGGACGCCGACCAGCTGCGCGCCGGGCACGCCCTCGCGACCGACCTCGGGATCCAGCTCATCTCCAACCAGCCGCAGTACTCGATGCTGTGGCGGGTCATCGAGGAGAAGGTCGTGCCGGCGAGCGAGGAGCTCGGCATCTCCCAGATCGTCTGGTCGCCGGTGGCGCAGGGCATCCTCACCGGCAAGTACAAGCCGGGTCAGCAGCCCCCGGAGGGCAGCCGCGCCACCGACGAGAAGGGGGGCGCCGACATGATCAAGCGGTTCATGAACGACGAGACCCTCACCGCCGTGGCGAAGCTCGAGCCGGTCGCGAAGGACCTCGGCCTGAGCATGGCGCAGCTCGCCATCGCGTGGGTCCTCGCCAACGACAACGTCGCCTCCGCGATCATCGGCGCCTCCCGCCCGGAGCAGGTCACCGACAACGTCAAGGCCGCCGGCGTGCGCCTCGACGCCGACGTCCTCGCGACCATCGACGACGCCCTCGGCGGCATCGTCGAGCGCGACCCCGGCAAGACCGTGTCTCCGGAGACGCGGATCGTCTGACCGGCGGCTCCGCGTCTCGCGCACCCCAAGACGCGTCTCGTCTGCTGGATCATGCCGTTCGCGCTCACCCATGCCGTCCTCGCGGCATGGGTGAGCGGCTTAGCGGTGAGGGCCGAACCTCACGTTCCTCACCGGTTGAGCGGCGGGCGGGGGTCCCAGGAGACGCCGCGGTCGTGCAGGAAGGTGGCCTCGGGGTCGGGGGTGAGCACGACGTCCTGGCCGGCGCCGACGAGGTGCAGCCCGTCGCCGGCGCGCGTGAAGGACAGGGTGAGGGTCTGGGCCGTCGCGCCCTTCGCGGACGACGGCTCGTCGCGGTGGAGCGGCGCGCCGCGGGTGATCTCGATGGTCCCGGGCTTCGGGATCCGGTAGCCGCCCAGGTAGAGGCGGCCGTCGGCGAGGCGGATGCTCACGGTGGCCCGACCCTGGAAGCCGTCCCGCGCGAAGGACACCTGCGACCACCGGGCGTCGCGGCTCAGTTGCGCGGACGGCCGGGCCGCGTCCTGCGTGACGCGGTACACGCCGGGGACGCCGTGCCCCATCGGCACCGGGGTGGTCACGGTGCCCACCACCCCGGCTCCCGCCAGGGCGACGAGGGCCAGGCCCGCGAGGGGTCCGGCGAACCGGGTGAACCGGCGGACCCGCGGGAACGGCACCGCCTCCGCCGACGGCCCGGCGGGCACCGGACCGCTGCCGAGCAGGGCGCGGGCGAAGCGCGTCGCGTACGGCGCCAGGACGAGCAGGCAGCCGACCGTCAGTGCGAGGGACAACTGTTTGACGGGCACGTCATAGGCGAGGTTGAGGACGAAGACGACACCCATGTCGGCGGCGCCGATGAGCGCGCCGAGGCCCGCCGTCCTCCGCCACACGAGCAGCACCGCGGCGAGCACCTCGGCCAGGCCCGCGAGGCACTGGACGAGCGGCGAGAATCCCATGAGGCGCCACAGCAGGCCCATCGGGCTCATCTCGCCGAACTGCACGAGCGCGTCGCCGACGTCGGCCCGGCCCATCTGCAGGAGGAACACCTTGCTCCAGCCGTAGACCGCGATGATCCCCGCCAGTCCGATGCGCAGGAGCCAGTGGCCCATCCACCCGGCCGCGACGAGGCGGGAGCGCCACGGCGCGTTGCGCGTCGCGGGCGCCGTCGCAGGGTCGACGCCCGGCGGGGGTGCGATGTCGGGCGTGGTGGAGGTCCTGGTCGGCATGGTCCGACCGTCCTTTCCGCTCGGGGACGTGCAACCTGACGACCTCCTGTCTACGAGTGAGGCGCCGCGGCGGGCGTCGAACCGTGGGACCGACCTGGTGCCCTCGCATCAGACCGAGGTCGTACGCGACCGAGCGGCCGGCCGCGTCGTCGGGCCGGAAGCTCGTCGAGGAGAACGACGCTCAGATGCGACGTGTCGATGGCGGCTCCGGAGACGCGGCGGCCCGCCGCCGGGCGTCGGGGCGGCACGACGACGGCCGCGGCCGCGGGATGCCCTCTCGGGTCCCGCGACCGCGGCCGCGATCGACGTGCGTGGCGCCGTTCTACAGCGGCGTCTCCAGCCGCAGGAACGCGAGGTGGCGCTCGTGCTGGTCGAGCACGTCGTGGATGATCTGCGCCTGCGTGTACCCCATGACGTCGTAGCCCTGGCCGCCGGCGTCCGTGTGCACCTCGAGGCGCGAGGTGGAGTCGCCCTGTCGGACCATGCGGCCGCCGAAGGCGGGCACGGGGATCTGGTCGATCTCGACGCGGTAGACGAACGGTGAGCCCTTCTCGGGGGCGCTGCGCAGCTCGGCCCAGGCGGGCAGCCCGCCGTCGAGGTGGGACACCTCGGCGGGCACCCCCATGGACTGCAGCTCGGTCGCGACCTCCACGAGGGCCGGCGCGACCACGCCGTTGAGGTGGCGCTGCGCGTCGGCCGTCGACACCGCCTGCACCTGACGCTGCAGGCGACTGCGCCACGTGCGGGCGAGGTGGCGGTCGCCGTCCGCCCCCAGCGTCGCCGCCGGGATGCGGTGGTGCGAGCTCTGCACCCGGTACTCCTCGGTGCGCAGCGCCCGCCACAGCCCGAACATGACGAGCGCCATGACGAACGCGAACGGCAACCCCATGATGACCGTCGCGTTCTGCAGAGCGGTGATCCCGCCGACGAGGAGCATCGCCACGGTGAGCAGGCCCGTCGCGGCGGCCCAGACGATGCGCAGCCACGGCTTGCCGTCGTCCTCCGGTGACGCGAGGCGGGACGAGAGGTTGGCCATGACGAGCGCACCGGAGTCGGCGGACGTCACGTAGAACAGGAGGCCCACGAAGGTCGCCAGCCCGATGAGCAGCCCGGCGCCCGGGTACTGCTGGAGCAGGGTGTAGAACCCCTCCTCCGGCTTGAGCTCGCCGAACGCGGTGTCCCCGTTCCGGATCCGTTCGATGGCGGAGTTCCCGAAGATCGACACCCACATGACGATGTAGCTGAACGGCAGGATCATCGTGCCCGCGACGAACTGCCGGATCGTGCGGCCCTGGCTGATCCGGGCGAGGAACAGCCCGACGAAGCTCGCCCACGCGATCCACCACGCCCAGAAGAACAGGGTCCACGCGGCCATCCAGTCGGTGGGCTGGTCGTACGCGAACGTCGACGCCGTCATCTGGGGGAACAGGCGCACGAAGTCGCCGATGTTCTGCACGAGCGCGTTGAGCAGGAACTGCGTGTTGCCCGTGAGCAGCACCCACAGGGCGATGCCGATGGCGAGCAGCACGTTGAGCTGCGACAGGAACCGGATGCCCTTGTCGACACCCGTCGTCGCCGACACGGCCGCCATGACGACGGCGATGACGACGAGCGCGATCTGAACGGTGATCGCCTGGTCCTCGGGGAAACCGAAGAGCATGTCGAGGCCCACCGACAGCGACACGACGCCGATGCCGAGCGACGTCGCGACGCCGAAGATCGTGCCGAGGATCGCGGCGATGTCGACGACGTACCCCAGCGGCCCGTCGAGGCGCTTGGCCCCGAAGACCGGCACGAGCGCCGACCGGACCGCGAGCGGCTGGTGGCGCCGGTAGGCGAAGTACGCGAGGGCCATCCCCATGAGCGAGTACATGGCCCACCCGCTGATGCCGTAGTGGAACAGCGTCCAGACGGGCGCCTCGTCGGCGGCCTGCAGCGACTGGGCCTGCACCCGCGGCGGGGTGAGGAACTGCGCGACGGGCTCGGCCACCGAGAAGAACATGAGGTCGGTGCCGATGCCGGCCGCGAAGAGCATCGCCGCCCACGAGAACGTCGTGTACTGCGGCGTGCTGTGGTCCGGCCCGAGCTTGACCTTGCCGTAGCGCGAGAACCCGAGACCGATGACGAAGATGACGACACACGTGGCCAGGAGGATGTAGAACCACCCGAACCACCCCGCCGTCCACCCGACGGCAAGTCCGAGAACGTTCTCGGCTTGCTTCGGAGCCACCATCGCCCACCCCGCCACGACGAGGATCCCGGCGAGCGAGCCGAGGAAGACGACGAGGTTGACCGGGTTCCGGCCCCGCTTCCGGTCCTGGATGCGGTCCGCCGGTGGCGTGCCGGGCCCGTCGGGTGCGGCGGTCGCGCTCACGCGGTCACGTCCCGGTCGAGCCCGGCGTCCCGGGCGCGCAGCCGCGCGGGCGAGAGCGTGGCGCCGGCGGCGCTCGGCGGGTCGGCGAGGGCGTCCCACGCGTCGTTGCGCGGGTCGCCGGGCGGGAACAGCGGCATCCCGGCGCCGTGCCGGTAGAACGGCACCTCGGTGAGGGGCGGCAGCGGGGTGTTGCCGGCGATGAGGTCGGCCGCCTTCTCGGCGACCATCATCACGGGCGCGTAGATGTTGCCGTTGGTCACGTACGGGAACACGGACGCGTCGACGACGCGCAGGCCCTCGACGCCGTGGACCTTCATCGAGGCCGGGTCGACGACGGAGGTCTCGTCGGTGCCCATCTTCGCCGTGCACGACGGGTGCAGCGCCGTCTCGGCGTCCTTCGCGACCCAGTCGAGGATCTCCTGGTCGGTCTCGACGGCCGACCCGGGAGAGATCTCGCCGCCGCTGAACGCCGCGAACGCCGGCTGCTCGAGGATGTTGCGGGCGGCGCGGATCATCTCGATCCACTCGCGCCGGTCGTTCTCGGTGGACAGGTAGTTGAACTGCACGGCCGGGTGGGCGAGCGGGTCGCGGCTCTTGAGCTTCACCGTGCCGCGGCAGTCGGAGTACATCGGGCCGATGTGCACCTGGTAGCCGTGCTCGCTCGCCGGCTTGCTGCCGTCGTAGCGGATGGCGATGGGCAGGAAGTGGAACATCTCGTTCGGGTAGGGCACCTCGTCGTTGCTGCGGATGAACCCGCCGCCCTCGAAGTGGTTGCTCGATCCCACGCCCGTGCGGCCGAAGAGCCACTGGGCGCCGATCATCGGCTTGTACTTGTGCGCGAGGTACGGCGCGATCGACACCGGCTGGGTGCACGCGTGCTGGATGTACACCTCGAGGTGGTCCTGGAGGTTGGCCCCGACGCCGGGCAGGTCGGCGACGACGTCGATGCCGAGGGCCCGCAGGTCGTCGGCCGCGCCGATCCCCGAGAGCTGCAGCAGCTGCGGGGAGTTGAACGCGCCGCCGCAGAGGATGACCTCACCGGCGCTGACCGTGTGCTGCTGCTTGCCGAACCGGACGTAGTCGACGCCGGTGACGCGCGTGCCCTGGGTGCGCAGGCCGGTGACCTGGGCGAGGGTCTCGACCTTGAGGTTCTTGCGGCTCATGACCGGGTGCAGGTAGGCGCGGGCGGCGGACAGGCGGCGGCCGCGGTACACGTTGCGGTCGAACGGCGCGAAGCCCTCCTGGCGGTACCCGTTGACGTCGTCCGTGAGGGGGTAGCCGGCCTGCTGGACGGCCTCGAAGAACGCGCCGAACAGCGGGCTCGTGGCCGGGCCGCGCTCGAGCTTGAGGGGACCGGACCCGCCGCGCCACGCGTCGGCGCCGGCGAGGCACGTCTCCATGCGCTTGAAGTAGGGCAGGCAGTGCGCGTAGTCCCACTCGGACATGCCCTGGTCGGCGGCCCACCGCTCGTAGTCGAGGGGGTTGCCGCGCTGGAAGATCATGCCGTTGATGGAGCTCGACCCGCCGAGGACCTTGCCGCGGGCGTGGTAGACGCGCCGCCCACCCATGAACGGCTCGGGCTCCGACTCGTACTTCCAGTCGTAGAACCGGGAGCCGATGGGGAACGGCAGCGCCGCGGGCATGTGGATGAACGGGTCGATGCGGAAGTCGCTGCGGCCGGCCTCGAGGAGAAGGACCGACGTGGACTCGTCGGCGCTGAGGCGGTTGGCGAGGGCCGAGCCTGCCGACCCCCCTCCGACGATGACGTAGTCGTAGCGTGTGGACTCGCTCATGGCACTCCTTGTCGAGGAAGACGCCGCCCGGGGTGGGCGCCGCCGTCGGGTGGGGCCGGGACCGCACCGTCCTTGAACGGGGACGCTATCGGAGGGGGCCGACGCCGCGCGAGGACCTGCCACCCCGGCGCCCCGACCGGGGCGAAAGGTCCCTTTCCCCACCCCCACATCGGTGATAAGTTTCGTCAGAACCGAATGACATGTAATTAAGTTCTGCCCGTCGGTGCCCGAGCGGCGCCGGTCGACGACGACGCGGCGGGGCGAGACGGCGGAGGAGTGCTCATGCGGAAGTCGATGGCGGGCATGGCGGCGGGGATCCTCGTGGTGTCGCTGGCGTCCTGCGGGGACGCGGGCGGGTCGGGGGGCTCCGGGGGCTCCACGGACGGGGGCGGCAAGAAGCTCACCGTATGGATCATGGAGGGCACCAACCCAGACGCGAGCGCGTACTTCGAGACGGTGACGTCGACCTTCAAGGCGAAGACGGGGGCCGACCTCGACGTGCAGATGGTCCCCTGGTCCGGGGCCAAGGACAAGTTCACGACCGCGATCGCCGGCGGCACCACGCCCGACGTCGCGGAGGTGGGCGCGACGTGGACGCCCGAGTTCGCGGAAGCGGGTGCGATCGCCGACCTCGGCGACAAGGTGAGCGCCGCCGGGCTCGACTCGGACCTCGTCGGCAGCCTCAAGGAGGCCGGCACCTACGACGGCCGCCTGTACGGGATGCCCTGGTACGCGGGCGTGCGCTCGATGCTCTACAACAAGGACGTGTTCGCGAAGGCCGGCATCACCACTCCGCCGAAGACGTGGGCCGAGCTCACGACCGCCGTCGAGAAGATCAAGAAGACCCAGCCGAAGGTCACGCCGTTCCCCGTGCCCGGCAGCAGCGAGTTCACGGCCACCCCGTTCGTCTGGGGCGGCGGGGGCGAGCTCGCGACGCAGTCGGGCGGCCGGTGGAAGAGCGGGCTGGCCGACCCCAAGGCCGTCGAGGGCATCACCTTCCTCACCGACCTCGCGCTCGAGCACGGCTCGAGCACGCCCGCGGCGGCCACGTGGACGGAGAAGGACGCGCTCACCGCGTACGCCAAGGGCGACGTGGGCATGGTGGTCGCCGGGTCGTGGACACCCGCGACGCTCGCGCAGGACGCCCCGGAGGTGGCGAAGAAGACGGGCGCCTTCGTCATGCCGGGCAAGAGCGGCATGGCGCCCTCGGCCGTCGGCGGGTCGCACCTGTCGGTGTTCGAGACGGCGAAGGACAAGGATCTCGCCTGGCAGTTCGTGCAGCTCATGACGACGGGCGACCTCGCGAAGAAGTGGGGCGAGGAGTCGAACTACTTCTCCGGGCAGAAGTCGGCGCTCGACGCGCAGCTCGCGTCCGCGAGCGACGCGCAGAAGGTGTTCGCGACGCAGATGACCCAGGGCGGCCGCACCGTCCCCGTCACGCCGCAGTGGGGCAAGGTGCAGGGCAAGAAGGTGATCCCGACGATGATGCAGTCCGTCCTCTCGAGCAAGGCCGACGCGAAGACCGCCACCGACCAGGCCGCGAAGGACATGGACGCCGCCTTCGCGGGAAACTGACCGCATGGGGTCCCACCGGATGCGCACGCTCCGGCCGTGGCTGCTGCTCGCGCCGACGCTCGCGCTCATGGCGGTGCTCCTCGCGTGGCCGCTCGGCCGGGTGGTGTGGCTGTCGTTGCAGAACTACGGCCTGCGAGAGCTCAACCGGGGCACGACGAACTTCGTCGGGTTCGACAACTACGTCTCCGTCCTCACCCAGCCCTACCTGTGGACGATCGTGCTGCCCAACACGATCGGCTTCGCCGTGGTCACCGTCGTCGGGACGGTCGCGCTCGGGACGCTCGTCGCGCTGTTCCTCGCGACGCTGCCCGTCGCGTGGCGCTACCTCGCCTCGAGCGCGGTCATGGTGGCGTGGGCGGTGCCGGCCATCACCGGCACCTACGTGTGGGTGTTCCTCTTCGACGCCGCCGACGGCCTCGTCACGCACGCCCTCGGCGGGCTCGGCGTCATCGAGACGGGCAGCGTCAACTGGTTCCTCGAGCGGTGGAGCTTCTTCGGCATCGCCGCGCTCAACGTCGTCCACCACGGGTTCCCGTTCGTCGCGGTGACGGTGCTGGCCGGCCTGCTCACGGTGCCGACGGAGCTGTACGAGGCGGCGGTCATCGACGGGGCGGGGGCGTGGCGGCGGTTCTGGAGCGTCACCGTTCCCGTGCTCAAGCCGATCTTCGCCGTCGTCACAATCCTGTCGACGATCTGGGACTTCAAGGTGTTCGCCCAGATCTTCCTCATGCCGGGCGGGTCGGGCACGAACCGCGAGGTGTTCAACCTGGGCGTGTGGAGCTACATCCAGAGCTTCGCCCAGGGCCGGTACGGGCTCGGCGCGGCCATCGCCGTGCTGCTCACCCTCCTGCTGCTCGGCATCACCGTCGTCTACCTGCGCACCCTGTTCGTCGAGGAGGACCTGTGAGCACCACGCCCGCCCCGGTGATCGCGCCGGTCGCGCCGGAGGAGTCGCGGGACGGCGCCGCCCCCCTGCGGGCCGACCGCACGTCGCTGCGCCCCTGGCAGGTCGCCACGCTCGTCGCCCTCCTCGGCTTCGCGCTGTTCCCCGCCTACTGGATGGTCTCGACCGCCCTCGACCCGCGGGCGTCCACCCGGGGCGGGTCGCTGCTGCCGTCGGGGCTGACGCCGCGGCACTTCTCGTTCGTCCTCGGCGACGGCGGGTTCGGCGCCTTTCTGCTCAACTCCGCGCTCGTCGCCGTCGTCACGGTGCTCATCTCCTCGGCGGTCGCCCTCCTCGCGGCCGTGGCGGTCGCGCGGTTCCGGTTCCCGCTGCGGCGCCAGATCCTCGTCATGATCCTCGTCGCGCAGATGGTGCCGCTCGAGGCGCTCGTCATTCCCTTGTTCCTGCAGGCCCGCACCCTGCACATGCTCAACAGCCTGCTCGGCCTGGCCGTCGTCTACCTCGCGTTCAGCCTGCCGTTCGCGGTGTGGCAGCTGCGCGGGTTCGTGGCCGCCGTGCCCGTGGAGGTCGAGGAGGCCGCGTACGTCGACGGGTGCGGCTGGGGGCAGATGTTCCTGCGGGTGCTCCTCCCGCTCGTGGCCCCCGGCCTCGTCGCGACGAGCGTCTTCAGTTTCATCACGGCGTGGAACGAGTTCATCTTCGCGCTGACGTTCCTCCAGGACGACGACAAGTACACGGTCGCGGTCGGGCTGCAGAAGTTCTTCGGCGAGCACACCGCCGACTGGGGTCCGATCATGGCGGCCTCGACGCTCATCACCGTGCCCGTCGTCGTGTTCTTCCTCCTCGTGCAGCGCAACCTCGTCTCGGGCCTCGCGGCGGGCGCGGTCAAGGGATGAGCGGGCGGCTCGCGGCCCGGGTCCTCCTCGCCGGGTTCCCGGGGTCGGCGGGCGTGCCGCCCTGGCTGGCCGACGCGATCGCGGACGGCCTCGGCGGCGTCGTCCTCTTCGCCGAGAACACGCCCGACGTCGCCTCCACCCGCGCCCTCGTCGACGCGCTGCGGGCCCGGCGCCCCGACGGCCCCGGCCTCGTCGTCGCCGTGGACGAGGAGGGCGGCGACGTCTCCCGGCTCGAGGCGGCCACGGGATCCTCCCTGCCCGGGGCGGCCGCGCTGGGCGCGGTGGACGACCCGGACCTCACGCGCGCGTGCGGCGCGGCCCTCGGCGCGGTGCTCGCCGCGGCCGGGGTCGACCTCGACCTCGCGCCGTGCCTCGACGTCGCCTCCGAGCCGCGCAATCCCGTCATCGGGGTGCGCGCGTTCGGCGCCGACCCCGGCCTCGTCGCGCGGCACGGCTCCGCCTTCGCCGCCGGCCTCGCGGCGGCGGGGATCGCCTCGTGCGCCAAGCACTTCCCCGGGCACGGCGACACGCGGGTGGACTCCCACGTGGACCTGCCGGTGCTCGGCGCGCCCCTGGCCACCGTGCTCGCCCGCGACGTCGCCCCCTTCGACGCCCTCGCGGGGGACGTCGACGCCGTGATGACCGCCCACGTCGTCGTGCCCGAGGCCGGGCCGGAGCCGGCCAGCCTGTCGCGGTGGGCCACGCGGCGCCTGCGGGAGGCGGGGTTCGCGGGTGCGATCGTCACCGACGCCCTCGGCATGCGCGCGGTCACCGGCGAGGCCGGCCTCGGCGAGACGTGCGTGCGGGCCCTGGAGGCCGGGGCCGACCTGTTGTGCCTCGACGCCCCCCACCAGCGCGATCCCCGGGCCGCGTACGACGAGGCGACCGCGGCGATCGAGGCCGCGCTCGCCACCGGCCGCCTCGACGCGGGGGAGCTCGAGGCCTCCGCCGCCCGCGTCGCCCGCCTCGTGCGGCGCGGCCCGGAGAAGGCCCGGGCCGGCTCCGGCGCCGAACGGGAGCGCCGCGGGACCGGCGGCGTGCTCCTCCCGTCGGGGTCTCGCGCGTCGCTCGAGGCGTTGCGGACGCTCGGCCGGGCGGCGGCGCGGCGGGCGCTGGGGGTCGCGGGCGACGTCCGCCTCCGCGGGGCGCCCCTGCTCGTCGACGTGCGAGGGGAGGCGTCGTACGCGGCGGGCCGGCACGGCGCCGCCTTCGCCGTGGCCCTCTCCGCGGCGGGCGCACCCGTCGAGGTGCTGCGGCCCGATTCGCCCGCGTCGGAGGTGATCGCGCGGGTCCGCGGAGCGGCGGAGGTCGTGTTCCTCACCCGCCGCGCGCTCGGCGAGCCCGCCGAGCGGGAGCTGCTCGACGCGTTCACGGCCGCCCGCCCCGACGCCGTCGTCGTGCACACCGGTACCGCCGACAGCGCCCCGGCCGCGGCCCGCCTCGTGCTCGCTCTCGGCAACGGCCGCGCCAACGCGGAGGCCGTGGCCGCCGCCCTGACCGGGGCGACGACGTGAGGGTCCTCGGCCTCATGTCGGGCACGTCGCTCGACGGGATCGACGCCGCGCTGGGCGAGTTCACGGCCGCCGGCGACACCCTCGAGCTCACCCCGCTCGGCCTGGTCTCGACGCCGTGGCCGCCCGACCTGCGCCGCGACCTGCTCGCCGCGCTGCCACCCGCGCAGACGGGCACCGAGCGATGGTGTCGGCTGCACGCGCAGGCCGGCCGGGCGTTCGGCGCGGCCGCCCGGCGCGCCCTCGACGCCCTCGGGCCCGCCGACCTCGTCGTGTCACGGCCAGACCCTGCACCACCTCGTGGAGGACGGCGTCGTCGTCGGCACGCTGCAGGTCGGCGACGCGGCCTTCGTCCACGCGGCCACCGGCCTGCCCGTCCTCGACCGGCTCCGGTCGGCGGACATCGCCGCCGGCGGCCAGGGCGCGCCGCTCGCGAGCACGCTCGACGCGCTGTGGCTCGCCGACGCGCCGACCGCGGCCCTCAACCTCGGTGGCATCGCCAACGTGACCATCGTCGGGACGCCCGGCGGCCTCGTCACCGGAGACACCGGCCCCGCGAACTGCCTTCTCGACGCGGCCGCGGCGCAGCTCGGGCGCGACCGCGACGACGACGGCGCCCTCTCCGCGGCGGGCCGCGTCGACGAGGCCGCGCTGGCGCGCCTGCTCGCCGACCCCTACCTGGCGCGTCCGCTGCCGAAGAGCACCGGACGGGAGCACTTCCACGCCGGGTACGTGGCCGAACGCCTCGCCGGCGAGGTCGGTGTGCCGACCGGCCCGGACCTGTTCGCGACGCTCGCGGAGTTCACGGCGCGCAGCGTGGCCGACGTCGTCGCGGCGCACGGCCCGGTCGACCGGCTCGTCGTCTCCGGCGGCGGGGTCGCCAATCCCGACCTGCTGCGGAGGATCGCCCGGGCCACCGGCGTGGACCCCGTGACCAGCGACGCCCTCGGCCTCCCGGCGCAGGCCAAGGAGGGTTACCTCATGGGGCTGCTCGGGTGGTTGTCGTGGCACGGCCTCCCGGGGGTGGCGTGCGCGCCGGGCGGGCCGGTGACGGGGGCGAGCCGGCCGGCCGTGCTCGGCTCCCTCACGCCGCCGGTGCCCGCCGGGGTCGGGGGTGGGATCGCCGGCGCGCCGGTGGCGCCGCGACGCCTGGTCGTCCTCCCCGTCCCGGGCTGAGGGCCGATCAGCGGGTCGAGGCGGTCGGCGGGTCGAGGAGCGCGGGGCGGGCCATCTCGACGCTGCGCCACGTGACGCCGCCCACCGGCCAGGTCAGCACCGTGCCGGTGGGGGTGAAGCCGAGCCGGTCGTAGTGGCGGCGGGCGGCCGCGTTGCCCTCGACGACGCCGAGGGTGAGGCGTTCGACACCGGGCCGGGCGGAAGCCCGTCCGACGATCCCGTCGACGAGCGCGTGCCCCAGCCCGCTCCCCCGACGCGCGGGGTCGAGCAGGATCCGGCCCACGCGGACGGTCGCGCCGTCGTCGACGACGGCGAGACCGGCGTGCCCGACGACCACACCCCGGGCGCCGGGCGTGAGCGCGACCCACGATGTCCGACCCAACGCCTCGCCCTCGGCGAGCATCGCCTCCAGCGCGGTGAGGCGGAGCGGCCAGGCCAACGTGGGCCCCGCCCACGTGGCGAGCGCCGCCTCGTCGGGGGTCCAGGCGAGCAGGTGCGGGAGGTCGGAGCGTCGGGCGGGGCGCCAGGTGAGGGCGGGCGGCCCGCCCGAGGTGCCGCGCGGGTCGGTCACCGGTCCGCGAACCACCCGGCGGGCGCGGGGCGCGTGTTGTGCCAGATGTGCTTGGTCTCGCGGTACTCCTCGAGGCCGGCGAGGCCGAGCTCGCGGCCGATGCCGGACTGCTTGTAGCCGCCCCACTCGGCGCCGGGCACGTACGGGTGGTAGTCGTTGATCCAGATCGTGCCGTGGCGCAGGCGGCCGGCGACGCGCTCGGCGCGGCCCGCGTGCTGGGTCCACACCGCGCCGGCCAGGCCGTAGATCGTGTCGTTCGCGATGGCGACCGCCGCGTCCTCCGCCTCGTCGGGCGTCGCGCCCGAGAACGTCTCGACGGTGAGCACCGGGCCGAACGACTCGTCGTGCACGCACCGCATCTCGCCGGTGCAGCCGTCGAGGATCGTCGGCGGGTAGAACCAGCCCCGCGCGAGGTCGCCGCCGGTCGGGATCGCCCCGCCGGTGAGCAGCCGGGCGCCGTCGGCCACGGCCTCGTCGACGTAGCGCTGCACCTTCTCGCGGTGCGCCTCGCTGATGAGGGGGCCGGTCTCGGCCTCCTCGTCGAAGGGCCCGCCGAGGCGGATGAGCTCCGCGCGGCGGACGAGCTCGGCGACGACCTCGTCGTGGATCGACTCCTCGACGACGAGGCGCGCGCCGCCGGAGCAGACCTGGCCGGAGTCGAGGAAGACCGCGGTGAGGGCGTTGTCGATGGCGGCAGACCGGTCGGCGTCGGCGAACACGACGTTCGGGTTCTTGCCGCCGAGCTCGAGCGCGACGCGCTTCACCGTCGGGGCCGCGGCCGCCATGATCCGCTTGCCCGTCTCGAGGCCGCCGGTGAACGAGACGAGGTCGACCTCGGGGGCCTCGGTCATCGCGGCGCCGACCGTCGCGCCCGGGCCGAGGACGAGGTTGGCCACGCCGGCCGGCAGGCCCAGCTCGTCGAGCGCCCGCGCGAGCCAGATCGACGTCGACGGGGTGAGCTCGCTCGGCTTGAGCACGAACGTGTTTCCCGCGGCGAGCGCCGGCGCGACCTTCCAGCTCGTCTGCAGCAGCGGGTAGTTCCACGGCGTGATGAGCGCGCAGACCCCGACGGGCTCGTGGACGACGCGGCTGCGCACGTCGGGCATCCCGGTGTCGACGACGCGGCCCGCGTCGGCGTTCGCGAGCCGGGCGAAGTGACGGAAGACGGCGATGATGTCGTCCATGTCGATGCGCGCCTCGACCATCCGTTTGCCCGTGTCGAGGGCCTCCAGGCGCGCGACCTGCTCCTTCTCGGCCTCGAGCTTGTCGGCGAGCCGGCCCAGGAGCGCCCCGCGCTCGGGGGAGGGCGTGTTCGGCCACTCACCGGAGTCGAAGGCCCGCCGGGCCGCGCGCACCGCCGCGACCGCGTCGTCCGCGCCCGCCTCCGAGACGACCGCGACCTCGCTGCCGTCGGCCGGGCAGGTGATGGTGCGGGTGCCGCCGGCGGCCGGGGCGACCCAGCTCCCGTCGATGAAGAGCTCGGGCATGGGGGTGGCCTCCTGGACGGGACGACGGCTGGTCGTTCAGCACGCTATCGACCCTGGCGAGCGAGCGTCCATTCGCGGCCCACGCCCCGAGGGCCCGTGAGAGACCTACGGGCCGTCGGGCGACCGGAGGACCCGCGCGACGAGCCTGTCGACGGTGGGCCGATCGCGATACGAGCCGCTCGCGTGCCAGGCGGTGGCGACGTCGTGGGCAGGGCCGCCCCATGTGGAGAGCGCGACTGTGGCACGCCGGTGGCGACCGTCGCGCCCGGGACTTTCCGCGCCTCGTCGACACCACGAGCTAACAGTGTTAGCCTGGCTCTGTTCGCAAGCTGACGGCGTTACCCGGAGGTTCCTCCATGCGACTCGTCCCGACTCTCACCCACGGCCCGTCCACCCTCGTCGCGGTGCTCCTCGGTCTGCTGGCCCTCGTGCCGCTCACCGGCCTCGCGGCCTACGCGTGGACCGCCACCCACCCGCACGTCATCACGACGACGACCCGGATCCGGGCCGCGCCCGCCCAGGTGTGGTCCGTCCTCGCCGACCGCGCGGCCTACCCGGAGTGGAACCCGTCGATCATCCTCAGCGAGGGCGACCTCGTCGTCGGGGGTCGGCTGCACAACGAGGTCCGCAGCGGGGACGGGACGATGACGTTCGACCCCGTCGTCCTCGCCGCCGACCCCGGTCGCGAGCTGCGCTGGATCGGTCGTCTGTGGGTGCCCGGCCTCGCCGACGGTGAGCACTCCTTCGTCATCCGCGATCTCGGTGACGGGAGCGTCGAGTTCACTCAGGAGGAGACGTTCGTCGGTGCGCTCGTCCCGTTCGCCGGGGCGACTCTCGACCTGCAGGACGACGTCGACGCCGTCAACGCCGCGCTCAAGGAGCGCGTCGAGGCCCGGGTAGCGTCGGCGCCGTGACCGATAGTGCCGCTCGCGCGAGCCGCGACGAACCGCCGCAAGGGCCCCCCGCCACGGCCCGCGTGCAGCAGATCGTCGCGGCCGCGCGCGTGCTGCTCGAGGAGCACGGGTGGGAGGCGATCAGCATGCGTACCGTGGCCGACCGCCTCGGCATCCGCGCGCCGTCGCTGTACAAGCACATCGCCGGCAAGGAGGAGCTGCAGGCCGCTCTCGTCGCCGACGGTCTGCGCGAGATGGGCGCCGCCCTCCACGGGTGCGTGGCCGACGCCGGCGTACTCGACAGCTCCGACGCGGCGGACCGGGCCGCCCGGGTGCGGGCGCTCCTCGGGACGTACCGGCGGCACGCGCTCGCCAACGGGGCGATGTACCGCCTGGCCACCTCGGGCCCCCTGCGGCGCGAGGTGCTGCCCGACGGCCTCGAGGAGTGGGCGGGTCGACCGTTCTGGCTCGTCACCGGTGACCCGATCCGGGCGCAGGCGCTGTGGGCGGCGACCCACGGCCTGGCCGTCCTCGAGCTCGACGGCCGCTTCCCACCGGGCTCGCCGGTGGACAAGGCGTGGGCGGCCACCGCGTGGGCCTTCGCCTGACCGAAGACGTCGTCGCTGTCCCGATCGCGGCCCGGGTCGGGCGGCCCCGAGTCCGACGGCCGCGGACGTGGGCTCAGCCCCGGTCGCGCTTGCGCCGCACGTAGAGCTGCTTGCGCACGCGGGCGACGAGGGTGCCGTCGGCGGCGCGCACCTCGGTCTCGCACCAGCGCAGCACCTTCGAGCCGTCGGCGGCGGCCTCGCGCAGCTCGTCGAGCAGCGCGTCGGTGACCTCGAAGTCGCAGTGCAGGGTCGACCGGCCGGGCGCGACGAACTCGATCTCCGCCGCCTTGTCCCACACGACGTAGTCGGGCCCGAGACCGTGCAGGACGAGGATCATCCAGAACGGATCGGTCATCGCGAAGATCGACCCCCCAACTGCGTCCCCACGTAGTTGCGGGTCAGGGGCCGGTACCGCAGCTCCACGCGGGCGCGGCGGAAGTCGGGCGACACGCTCGTGACGCGGATCCCGGCGAAGAGAAAAGGAGGCCACGCGTTCATCCCGTGGCGCAGGACCCGCGCGTCCCGCACGAGCGACTTCCACGAGGGCAGCGAGCGGGCAGTGGGCACGGGGACTCCTCGGGTCGGTCGGCGGCGGACGCCGCCGAGTTACTCGACGGTAACCCAAGGGAGTGCGGCGCGCTCACCTATGCCGCCCGGGTTCGCCTATGCCGACCCGGCGGCATAGGCGAGCCGGATCGGCATAGTCCACGATGCGGAAGCCTGCCCCATCCTGGACCACCGCCCCATGACAGCGACATCCCGTGCAACCGACCGGAGCGGCCGGGTGCACGGGATGTCGGGTGCGCAGTCAGCGGGGGCCGAGTTGCTCCAGGACGGCGGGGAGCACCTCGTGCATGTCGCCGACGACCGCGTAGTTCGCCTTGGTCACCATGGGCGCCTCGGCGTCGGTGTTGACCGCGATGATCGTCTTGCTCGAGCTCATGCCCGCCCAGTGCTGGATCGAGCCGCTGATCCCGCAGGCGATGTACACGTCGGGCGAGACCCGGCTGCCGGTCTGCCCCACCTGCTCGTGGTGCGGCCGCCAGCCGAGGCTGGTCACGACGCGTGAGACCCCGACCGCGCCGCCGAGGCGGGCGGCGAGGGCGTCGACGCTCTCGAAACCGTCGGGGCCGCCGGCCCCGCGGCCGGCGCCGACGATGATCCGGGCGCTCGTCAGCCCCGACGTGTCGCCGCCGTCGCGGGTCTGGGACCGCACGACGCGCGCGCGCAGGTCCTTCTCCTCGATCGGGGCGCTGAACGGCAGCACGGCCGCCCCGCCCGGGGTCGGCGCCGGCTCCGGGTCGACCGCGTGACCGGCCACCGAGACGACGGGCGTGCCCCCGGCGAGGAGGGTCCGCTCGATCGCCGACCCGCCGACGACCTGACGCTCCACCTCGAAGGGCTCCGAGCCGACGAGGCCCACGACGTTCGCGGCCATGGGCAGGTCGCGACGGGCCGCGAGGTGTGCGAGTACCTCGTTGCCGTGGGCCGTGCCGCCAGCGACGACCGCGGCCACGTCACCGGCCGCGTCGACCACCGCGCCGAGCGCGACGGCCCACGCCGCCCCGCTGTACGCGGACAGCTCCTCGTCGGGGCACTCGAAGATCGCGGCGACGCCCTGCTCGCGGCAGTCCTCCACGACCCCGGGCGAGGTCGGGCCGAGCACCAACGCGTAGACCGGGTCGCCCAGTCCCCGCGCGAACGTAAGGGCCTCGCGCGAGACGAGCGACACCCGCGAGGCGTCCCCGTCGTGCTCGATCTCGATCAGGACGACGACGGCGCTCATCGGCCGGCTCCCAACTGGGTCAGCACCTCGACGAGGCGCGGGGCGGCGGCCGGACCCTCGCCGAGGATCTCGACCTGGGTGGGCGGCGGCGGAGGCACCCGCAGGGCCTGGCGGCCGCTGCCCGCCGGGGCCGCGGACGGCTCGACCGTCTCCAGCGGCGCCTTCTTCGCCTTGATCTTGCCCGTGATCGACGGGTACCGGGGCGACACCCCGCCCTCGAGGACGGTGGCCACGGCGGGCAGGGCGACCTCGTAGATCTCGGTGCCCTCCGGGTTGTCGACCTGCATCGTCGCGGTGCCCTCGGACACCTCGAGGCGCTGCACGCCGGTGACGACGGGCCGGTCGAGGGCGTACGCGAGCCGGATGCCGACCTGGAAGTCGCCCGTGTCGGCGGCGTCGTTGCCGAGGAGCACGAGGTCGTAGTCCTTCCCGGCCCCGGCGCGGGTGGTGACGACGGCCGCGATCTCGCGGGCGACGTCGGCCGGCCCGTAGGCGTCGGCGTCGGCGTCGACCCGGACCGCCTCGGCCGCCCCGACGGACAACGCCGCGCGGAGCTGCTCGACGCTGTCCTCGTCGCCGAGGGTGAGGACGGTGACGGCGCCCCCGGTCGCCTCGGCGACCTTCACGCCGATCTCGACCGCGCACTCCTCGTGGGCGCTCATCGTGTAGCCGGCGTACCGCCCGTCGACGCGGGAGCCGTCGGGGGTGAGCACGACCTCACCCGACGCGTCGGGGACGCGCTTCACGCAGACGAGAACGTCCGTCATGTCGGGCCCCTCACTTTCCCTTGATGCGGTCGTTGTCGGGGTCGAACGGCGCGGTCGCGTCGGCGGACACGACGGTCACCGGGTAGAGCTCCTCCATGAAGGAGACGGCCAGCTCGGTGCCGACGCGGGCCTGCTCCGGCGGCAGGAACGCCATGAGCATGTGCTTGCCCAGGCTCGGGGCGGAGCCCGCGGACGTCACGTACGGGTGGTGGCCGTGCCCGTCGGTGAGCTGCGTGCCGTCGCGCGTGAACAGCGGCTCGCCGCCGAGCATGTACCGCTTCACGCCCGAGGCGGACGTGTGGTCGTCGACGGTGAGAGAGCACAGGACGGCCTTCGGCTCCTCGCCCTCCTGAGCGAGGATCGCGTCCTTGCCGATGAAGTCGGCGTCCTTGTACTTCTTGCGACGCATGCCCGTCTCCGACAGGGTGCGCTCGGCGTCGAGCTCGGCCCCGAAGGCGCGGTAGGCCTTCTCGATGCGGCCCGTCGTCGCGTACACGCCGATGCCGGCGGGGATGACGCCGTGCTCCTTGCCGGCCTTCAGCAGGCGCTCCCACAGGGCCGCGCCCGCCTCCATCGGCACGTACAGCTCCCAGCCGTACTCGCCGACGTAGGAGATGCGCGAGGCGAGGACGCCGAGGTCGCCGACCTCGATCTCGCGGCAGGTGCCGAACGGGAAGCCCTGCGGCGAGACGTCGGCGCGGGTCAGCGACTCGAGGACCGTGCGGGCCTTCGGGCCCCACAGGCCGATGGTCGTGTAGGCCGAGGTGACGTCGACGAGGGCCGCGCCCTGCGGCAGGTGGTCGGCGAACCACTTCTTGTCGACCATGCCGTGCGCGCCGCCGGTGACGACCCGGAACTGGTCGTGGGCCAGGCGCATGACCGTGAGGTCGGAGCGGAACCCGCCGCGGGAGTCGAGCACCGGGGTGTAGACGACGCGGCCGACCTTGACGTCCATCTGCGCGACGCAGATCTGCTGGACCGCCTCGAGGGCCTTCGGGCCGACGATGTCGAAGATCGCGAAAGCGGACAGGTCGATGACGGCGCCGGCCTCACGCATCTGCAGGTGCTCGGCGTTGATGATCGGGCTCCACCAGCGGGCGTCCCACTCGTGCTCGCGCCGCATGAGCTGGTCGTCGGAGAACTTCTCGAGGAGGTTCTCGTTCGAGGCGTACCAGTGCGGGCGCTCCCAGCCGGCGGCCTCGTAGAAGACGGCGCCGAGGTCGCGCTGCGACGCGTGCATCGGGGCGAGGCGGACGCCGCGCACCGACTCGGACTGCTCACCCGGGTGCACGATGCCGTACGTCTTGTTGAACGCCTCGCTCGTGCGGGCCCGGACGTGGTCGCGGGTGCGCTGGTGGGGGTAGAACCGGCAGATGTCGGAGTGGGAGATGTCGATGCTCGGGTTGCCGTGCGTCATCCACTCCGCGACGAGCTTGGCGGTCCCCGGGCCCTCCTTGATCCAGATGGCCGCGGCCGACCACAGGCCCTTGACCTCAGGGGTCTCGCCGAGGATCGGGAACCCGTCGGCCGTCTGCGAGAGCAGGCCGTTGATCGCGTAGCGGACCGTGCCGCGTTCGTCGCCGAGCAGCTCCGGCATGAGCTCGAGGGCCTGCTCGAGCTGGAGCTCGAAGTCCTCCTCGGTGAACGGCATCTCGGTGGGGGAGAGCTTGGCCTGCTCGTTGGAGGGGATCTCCTCCGGGTCGTGCAGGATCGGGCGGTGCGCGTAGGAGCCGACCTCCATGTCGGAGCCGTGCTGCCGCTCGTAGCAGAGGGTGTCCATGTCGCGGACGATCGGGAAGCTGATCTCGCCCGGCCGGTCGGCGAGGACCTCGTACGGGCCGGCGGAGATCATCTGGTGCACGGCGGGCGTGAGCGGGATGCGGGCGCCGGCCATGCGGGCGATCTTCGGGCTCCACACGCCGCAGCAGACGACGACGGTCTCGGCCTCGATGCGTCCCGCGTCGGTGACGACGGCGGCGATGCGCCCGTCGACCACCTCGAGGTCGGTGACCTCGACGTTCGAGACGACCGTGAGGGCGCCCTTCTCCTGGGCGCGCTCGCGCATGATCGTGCCGGCGCGCAGGGAGTCCACGACACCGACGCTGGGCGTCCAGAAGGCGCCGACGATGACGTCCTTGTCGAGGAAGGGCACCTTCTCGACGACGAAGTCGGGGTCGACGAGCTCGGCCTCGATGCCCCACGCCTTGGCCGACGACATGCGGCGGCGCAGCTCCTCCATCCGCTCCTCGGTGCGCGCGACCTCGAAGCCACCGGACTCGGTGAACACCCCGAGCTCCTTGTACTGGCGCATCGACTCGAGCGTGATGTCGGTCATCTCGCGGGAGTGGTCGACGGGGAAGATGAAGTTGCTCGCGTGGCCGGTCGAGCCGCCCGGGTTGGGCAGCGGGCCCTTGTCGAGCTGGACGATGTCCGTCCAGCCGAGCTCGGCGAGGTGGTAGGCGAGGGAGTTACCGACGATGCCGGCGCCGATGATGACGCAGCGGGCCTTCTCCGGGACGGAGGCCATGACCAAGTCCTTTCTGGTGCGCCAGGCGCAACGAGTAGCGCTATACGCAACTGACGCCGCCTAGCTTGCTCCGCACGACCGCTCGTGTCAACGCCCCGTCCGAGGGGTGGCGCAGTGGTGCGGACCGGGGAACGACGACGGGGCCCGACCCGCCGGGACGGCGGATCGGGCCCCGAGGCATCGGGTCGGGCCTACTGGTCGTCCTCGGGCCGTTCGGTGCCCCGGCGCCGGCGGTGCGGCAGCCCGGGCAGGCCACGGCCGCCGAAGTCGCGGTGCTCCGAGGCGATGGGGATCGAGCCGGTGTTGGCCTGTTCCACGACCTCCTCGATGTGCTGCGCCATGTGGCGGCGCAGCGTCGGCTGGAGGGTCGAGTTGAACGGCTCGCGGCGCAGCGACTTCCACAGCGAGACGCACATCGCGATGAGGATGAGCAGGAAGGGCGTCGCGATGATGATGACGCCCGTCTGCAGGGCCGACAGCCCGGCCGACGGCTTGTCGCCGCCCGAGAGCAGCAGCACCGCGGCGACGGCGCCGGTCGCGACACCCCAGAAGACGATGAGCCAGCGCTTGGGCTCCTCCTCGCCGTTCTGGCTGAGCATCCCCATGACGATCGAGGCCGAGTCGGCGCCGGTGATGAAGAAGATCGCGACGAGGAAGATCGCGAGCGCGACCGTGACCGTCGCGAGCGGGAAGTCGGAGAGCGTGTTGAACAGCGCCGCCTCGACCCCTTCCTCGAGCCGGCCGGCCATGTCGACGCCCTTGTTGAGCTGGAGGTCGAAGGCCGCGCCACCGAGGATCGAGAACCACACAAAGCTCACGAGGCTCGGGATGACGATGACGAAGACGACGAACTGCCGGATCGTGCGGCCCTTCGAGATGCGGGCGATGAACATGCCGACGAAGGGGGTCCAGCTGATCCACCAGGCCCAGTAGAAGATCGTCCACGCCGACAGCCAGTCGGCGCCGCCGAGCGAGCCGATGCGGAAGCTCATCGCCGGCAGGTGGGTGAGGTAGCCGCCCAGCGACTCCGTGAACAGGCCGAGGATGAACACGGTCGGGCCGACGACGAAGAGGAAGAGCACGAGCACCGCTGCCGCGATCGCGTTGGCGTTGGAGAGCCACTGGATGCCGCGCTCGATGCCGCTGACGGCCGAGAGGACGAAGCAGACGGTGAGCACCGCGATGACGAGGACCGCGAGCGTGGTGTTGCCGCCGGTGTCGATGCCGAAGACGTGGGCGAGGCCGCCCGTGATCTGCAGCGCGCCGAGGCCGAGGGAGGTCGCGGAGCCGAAGAGGGTCGCCAGCAGGGCGACCGTGTCGATCGTCTTGCCGGCCGGGCCCCTGGACGCCCGTCGGCCGATGAGCGGCACGAGGGTGCCGCTGATGAGGTTGCCGTTGCCCTTGCGGTAGGCGAAGTAGGCGATCGTCAGGCCGATGACGGCGTACATGGCCCAGGGGTGGAAGCCCCAGTGGAAGAACGTGTACTCCATGGCCGAGTGCGCGGCGGCCTCGGTCGCCGGCTGGGTCATGCCCATCGGCGGGGTGTTGAGGTGGGTCAGCGGCTCGGCGACGCCCCAGAACATGAGGCCGATGCCCATGCCGGTGGCGAACATCATCGAGACCCACGAGAAGGTCGAGAACTCCGGCTTGGAGTCGTCGAGGCCGAGCTTGATGTTGCCGTAGCGCGTGCAGGCCAGGACGGCCGAGAAGAGGACGAAGAAGGCGCTGGCCAGCACGAAGAGCCAGCTGAAGTTCGTCGTGATCCACGTGAGCGCGGCGGTGCCGGTCTTGTTGAACGACTCGGCCGCGACGGCCCCGTAGATGAGGACGGCGACCGAGACGACGGCGGCGACGCCGAAGACGACGGGGTCGATGGGTGCTTTACGAGTCGGTTCGAGCGCCGGGTCGTGGCGTTCCGCCACGTCCGCGGATTCGGTGCTGGCCATTCGGCCTCCTGGTGGAGAGAGTGGGTCGGTGCGGGGGCGTCGCACGCGGTCGGGTCTCGCATCGTTGCGTATCGCGTAACGCTCATCACATCGCGCACCTGTGATGGGCGTCACCCTGGCCCGCCCACGGGGTGATTGGCAAGCCCCCGGACCGACTCGTGACCGAATCGGGACGGGCCGGACGGGAGTGGCCGACGTTCGCGACGGCGGTCCGTCGGCCCTGGGTCAGTCCGCGCCGCGCCAGCCGAGCCGGGCCGACACGTCGTCGGCGGCGGCGCGCAGGAGGGGGACGATCTCGTTCCGCCGCTCCGGCCCGAATCGGAACGTCGGGCCCGAGACGCTGAGGGACGCGGCGATGTGGCCGTGGATGTCGCGCACCGGGGCCGCGAGCGCGGTGAGGCCGATGTCGAGCTCGTCGACGGCGAGGGCCCAGCCGTCGCGGCGGGCGGCGGCGAGCTCCTTTCCGAGGGTGGCGCGGTCGGTCACGGTGGCGGGCGTGTACCCCACGAGCTCCTCGACGAGGGCCGCGAGGTCGGGCTCGTCCAGCTCGGACAGCAGGATCTTGCCGTTCGACGTCGCGTGCAGGGGGATGCGCTGCCCGACCCAGTTGTAGCCCGACAGGTTGTGCCCGGCGCCCGCCTGGTCGACGTAGAGCGCGGCGCCGGCCGACAGTGTCGCCAGGTTGACGGTCTCGCCCGTCTCGGCCGCGAGGCGCCGGCACACGGGCCGGGCCGCCGTGACGAGGTCGAGGCGGGCGTCGGTCGCACCGGCCAACCGGACGATGCCGGGGCCGAGCCGGTACCCGCCCCGCTCCTCGACCTGCTCGACGAGACCGCGCTGCTCCAGGGCCGACACGAGCCGGCTCGCCGTGCTCTTGTGGACGTCGAGCTCGCGCGACAGGGCCGTCACCCCGAGGGTGCCGTCCCGCGCGAGGAGTTCGAGGATCGTCACGGCCCGGTCGACGGACTGGACCGTGGCCTCGGCGTTGTTCCGCATCACGCAACGATACGACGCATTCCCAACGGTGAGGGAGACGAGTACGCTGCGAGTGTTGCGTATCTCGCATGGTGTTGCTCATGTCGCACCGACTGGGCGCCCATCCCTGACGGGAGACCCCGATGACGATCCCCCCGGCCGGCCCGGCCCCCCTGTCCACCAGCACCGCGCCGCAGGAGTACGTGCTCATCCTTCGCTGCCCCGACGGCCCCGGCATCGTCGCGGCGGTGACGGCGATGCTCGCCGAGCACGGCGCGAACATCCTCGAGAGTCAGCAGTTCGACGACCGCCGCACCGACCGGTTCTTCATGCGGATCCGGTTCGTCGAGACGGGCTCGCCCGAGCCCGTCGACACGTGGATGGAGCGCATGGCCCCCATCGGGGACCGTCTCGAGATGCACTGGGAGCTCTTCTCGGCCACCGCGCCGTTCCGCACCGTCATCATGGTCAGCAAGTTCGGGCACTGCCTCAACGACCTGCTCTTCCGGTGGAAGAACGGGCAGCTCAACATGGACATTGCGGCGATCGTGTCGAACCACCCCGACCTCGAGCATCTCGCGCGTCTCTACGACATCCCGTTCCACCACATCCCCGTCACGCCGGCCACCAAGGCGGAGGCCGAGGAGCGCCTGCGTCAGGTCGTCGCCGACCTCGACGTCCACCTCGTCGTCCTCGCCCGGTACATGCAGGTGCTCTCCGACGCGATGTGCCGCGACTTCTCCGGGCGGATCATCAACATCCACCACTCGTTCCTGCCGAGCTTCAAGGGCGCGAAGCCCTACCACCAGGCGTTCGACCGCGGGGTCAAGCTCGTCGGCGCGACCGCGCACTACGTCACGGCCGACCTCGACGAGGGCCCGATCATCGAGCAGGACGTCACCCGCGTCGACCACCGCATGGCCGCCGCCGACCTAGTCCGCGCCGGCGAGGAGTGCGAGACCCGGGTCCTGTCCCGCGCCGTGAAGTGGCACTGCGAGTCCCGCGTCATCCTCGACTCCGACCGGACCGTCGTCTTCAGCTGAGGGGCGTCGTCGGGCGGCCGCCGGATCAGGCTCGAGATCGCCCTCGGTGGGCAGCGGGTCCCGGTCGGTGTCGAGGCGCCGGCCGGCGCGTCACAGCCGGCCCGTGACGACGAGCCCGACGAGCGCGACGTCCATCGTCACGATGAGCGCGGTCAGCGTGACGGCCGCGGCCCGCAGCGGGAGCCGGGGTCGCAGCGGCCCCATCACCCTCGCCGACAGGGCGAGGCGCAGGAGCGGCACGAGTGTGACGGGCAGGGCGAGCGCGAGCACCGCCTGACTCGCGACGAGGGCCGCCGTCGGGTCCACGCCGAGCGCCAGGAGGACCAGCGGCGGGACGACGGCGACGAGCCGACGGATCCACAGGCCGACCGGGCGGTGCAGGTACCCCTCCATGACGACCTGGCCGGTGAACACCCCGACCACCGTCGACGCCAGCCCGGAGGCGAGGAGCCCGATGCCGAGCAGCGTCGCGATCACGGGTCCGGCGTGCGCGGCGAGCGCCGCGTGGGCCGACTCGATGCCCGCCGGCACCCCGTCCGGAAGGTTCGCCCCGAGCAGGACCAGGGCGCTGTTCACGCTCCCGGCCACGACCATCGCGCCGACGACGGCCCACCCGAGTCGGCGGCGCGGGTCGCGCCCCCGCAGCCGGCCCCCCGAGACCGCCGCCACGCGCCCGCCCGCGTCCGCGCTCACGGCGGAGTGGAAGTGGAGCGCGTGCGGCATGACCGTCGCGCCGACGACGGCCGTGACGAGGAGCAGACCCGGGGCGTCGAGGGCGCCCGGGAGCAGTCCGTCCGCGACCCCGGGGCGGACCCCCCTGCTCGCGGTCACGGTCACGACGGCCACGGCGACGATCGCCAACAACCCCAACGTCACCCAGATCCACGCGGCACCCGCTCTGCGCCCCACCGCGAGGATCGCGATGCTCAGGGCGCCGACGATGCACGCGCCCACCGGCAACGGCACCCCGAACAGGAGGTACAGCCCGAGGGCGCCACCGATGAGCTCGGCGAGATCGGTCATGACGACGACGAGTTCCGCCTGCACGAGCGACAGGTGCCGCGCGATCGGGGACCGGCCCTCCGCGCCGAGCTTGGCCAGGGTGCCACCGGTCGCGAGGCCCAGCAGGGCCGCGAGGTACTGGATGACCGCGGCGGCCACGGACGCGAGCAGCACGACCCACAGGAGGCCGTAGCCGTGGGTCGAGCCGGCCTCGAGGTTGGTCCCGAAGTTGCCCGGGTCGACGTAGGCGACGGCCGTGAGCAGCGCGGGGACGAGGAACACCCGCCACCGCACGGGTCGCTGCTGGTACACGTTCCACCTCCGCACGCGGCCGCCGGGGCGCGGACAGGGGGAGAGCGGCCGCGCCTACCCCCACGTTAGGCGTCCGTGGGGCCGGCGCCGTCTCGTCCTGAGATGCCGGGGCGCGACCACGGCGGGTCGGCGCGCGCCGATAGCCTGCTGTGCGTGGCACGTCAGGACGGGAACGGACGCAGTGGGTCGGTCGAGCGGGAGGCCGGAGCGGACGTCGTGCTCGGCCCGGCCGAGGACGGCGCGTCGTCGTCCGCCCTCGACGTGCTGCGCCGGGTGTGGGGGTACGAGCACTTCCGCGGGGACCAGGCGCGCATCGTCGACACCCTCGTCGGCGGCGGCGACGCGCTCGTGCTCATGCCCACCGGCGGCGGCAAGTCGCTGTGCTACCAGGTGCCCTCGCTCGTGCGGGAGGGCACGGGCGTCGTCGTCTCACCGCTCATCGCGCTCATGGCCGACCAGGTCGACGCGCTCGAGGCCCTCGGCGTACGCGCGGGGTTCCTCAACTCCACCCAGAGCCCGGCGCAACGCCGCGAGACCGAGGCGGCCTACCTCTCGGGCGAGCTCGACCTGCTCTACCTGGCCCCCGAGCGGCTGAAGGTGCCCGACACCGCCCGCCTCCTCGACGGGGGGACGATCGCCCTCTTCGCCATCGACGAGGCGCACTGCGTCTCGCAGTGGGGCCACGACTTCCGGCCCGACTACCTCGCCCTGTCCGTGCTGTCGGAGCGGTGGCCGGGGGTGCCGCGCGTCGCGCTGACGGCCACGGCGACCGCCGAGACCCGCACGGAGATCGCGGACCGCCTGCAGCTGAACGAGGCCCTGCACGTCGTCGCCGACTTCGACCGGCCCAACATCACGTACCGGATCGTCGCCAAGGACAACCCGCGCGCCCAGCTCCTCGCGTTCCTGCGCGGCGAGCACGCCGGCGACGCCGGGATCGTCTACTGCCTGAGCCGGGCGAGCGTCGAGCAGACCGCCGCGTACCTCACCGACCAGGGCATCCCGGCGCTGCCGTACCACGCGGGCCTCGACCGCGAGGTGCGCGCGCGGAACCAGGCGCGGTTCCTGCGCGAGGACGGGCTCGTCATGGTCGCGACCATCGCCTTCGGCATGGGCATCGACAAGCCCGACGTTCGTTTCGTCGCCCACCTCGACCTGCCCAAGTCCATCGAGGGCTACTACCAGGAGACCGGCCGCGCCGGCCGCGACGGGCAACCGTCCACCGCGTGGCTCGCCTACGGCCTCGCCGACGTCGTCCAGCAGCGGCGCATGATCGAGTCCTCCGACGGCGACGCCGCCCACCGCCGCCGTGCGGCCCAGCACCTCGACGCGCTCCTCGCCCTCTGCGAGACCGTGACCTGCCGCCGCGAGCAGCTCCTCGCCTACTTCGGCCAGCCCGGCACGGGCGCCTGCGGCAACTGCGACACGTGCCTCGACCCTCCGGAGTCGTGGGACGGGACGGTCCCCGCGCAGAAGCTGCTGTCCACCCTCGTCCGCCTCGAACGGCGCGGGCAGCGCTACGGCGCCGGCCACCACATCGACATCCTGCGCGGCAACGCCTCCCAGCGCGTCACGCGGCTCGGGCACACCGACGTGAGCACCTTCGGCATCGGCACCGACCTGTCCGAGACCGAATGGCGGGGCGTGATCCGGCAACTCCTCGCCACCGGCCTGCTCACCGTGCAGGGCGAGTACGGCACCCTGTGCCTCACGGAGACCAGCGGTGAGGTGCTGCGCGGGGAACGAACGGTCCGGCTGCGGCGGGAGGCGCCCCGCGCGGCCCGGGCCGGGGGGCGCGGCGGGCGCGCCGCGAAGGCCCCCGCCGCCGAACTCCCCGCGCCCGCGGCCGACCTGTTCGAACGGCTCCGCGCGTGGCGGGCGGCCACCGCCAAGGAGGCCGGCGTGCCCGCCTACGTCGTCTTCCACGACGCGACCCTGCGCGCCGTCGCCCTCGCCTCCCCCACCACCACCGCGGACCTCGGCGGCATCAGCGGCGTCGGCGCCGCCAAGCTCGAGCGCTACGGCGACGGCATCCTCGCCGCCGTCGCCGCGCACTCGGGCTGACGGCCGGGACGTCCTCGCCGCCGACCGACCCTCGCGGGGACACCTGGTGAGATGGCACGTTGTGCCGTCGTCGGCGACCGAGGGACGGGCGAACGTGCCATCTCACGATGTGGCTCGGGGGCGCCCGGTGCGGGGCGCGCCCGCCGCGGGCGTCAGTCGCCCAGTTCCGCCCGGCGCCGGACCACGTACTCCTCCAGCTGCGCGCGGACGGCGTCGTCGAGCGGCGGCTGCTCGTACTCCTCGAGCTTCTTCTTCCAGATGTTGCTCGCGCGGGCGCTCGAGTCGAGGGCGCCGCCGCGCATCCAGCGCTCGTAGTTCTCGGAGCTCGACAGGAAGGGACGGTAGAAGCACGTGCGGAAGCGCTCCATCGTGTGCATCGCGCCGAGGAAGTGGCCGCCGTGGCCGACCTCGGCGTGGGCGTCGAACGCCATTGAGCCCTCGTCGATCTCGAGCGGCGTGAACTCGTGCTGGAGCATCTCGACGATCTGGGCGTCGACGACGAACTTCTCGAACGACGACACCAGGCCGCCCTCCAGCCAGCCGGCCGTGTGCATGACCCAGTTTGTGCCCGCGAGGAACGTCGGCATGAGCGTCATCAACGACTCGTAACCGGCCTGTGCGTCCGCGACCTGCGACGACGTGAGCCCGCCGCCCGCGCGGAACGGGAGACCGAAGTGGCGCGCGATCTGGCCCGTGCACAGCAGGCCGATGCCCGACTCGGGCGTGCCGAACGTGGGCGACCCGCTCTGCATGTCGATGTTGGACAGGAACGACCCGAAGATGACCGGGCAGCCGGGGCGGATGAGCTGCGCGAGCGCGATCCCCGACAGCGCCTCTGCCATCTGCTGGGTGAGCGCCGCGGGGATCGTCACCGGCGACATCGCGCCCATGAGGATGAACGGCGTGAGTACGACGGGCTGCGCCGCCGCGCAGTACTCGAAGAGGGCGTCGAGCATGCGGTCGTCCCAGCGCAGGGGCGAGTTGCAGTTGATGAGCGAGATCGAGACCGGCGTCGTCTCGATGGCCTCCCGGCCGCCGAAGAGGATCTCGCCCATCGCGATGGTGTCGCGGGCGTTCTCGCCGGAGACGACGTTGCCCATGTAGATCTTGTCGGTCAGCGTCATGAGCGCGAGGTTCATGTCGAGGTGCCGGCTGTCGAGCGGGGTGTCGTTCGGCTCGCAGATGACGCCACCGGCGGAGTCGAGCACCGAAAAGCTCTGCGCGAGCCGCAGGAAGTTGCGGTAGTCGTCGAACGAGCCGTCGCGGCGCACCGCGCCCTCGCGGACGAACGGCGGCCCGTAGACGGCGCCGAACGCCATCGAGTCGCCGCCGATGTGGACGGTGTTGGCGGGGTTGCGGGCCTGGACGTCGAACTCGCGCGGGGCCTTCTTCACCTGCTCGAGCACGAACTCGGAGTCGAGGAAGACGGTGTTGTCCTCGACGCGCTGGCCCGCCTCGCGAAAGAGGTCGAGCGCGCGCTCGGACATGAACTCGACGCCGATCTCGCTGACGAGGCGGCGCCACCCCTGGTCGAGGGTGGCGAGCGCCTGCTCCGACAGGATCTCGTAGCGGGGCATCCGGTTGACGAACATGCGACTCCTAAACCTGACGGAGGAGCTCGGGCGCCTCGTGGCCCGTGCGAGAGGTCGACGGGTGCGCAACGTGGGCGGCGGCGAGTCATTGACGAAGGTGTGATCCGGCTCATAGCCTCATCACGTGGAACTACAGTTCCACATGATGAGGTCACCTTTCCACCCCCGGGACCGCGCGTCCAGGGCCCGTCCGCCGCTCGGTCGGCGGCGCGGGGTCGGGAGGGCCGACCGCGAGGCATCGGAGGACGCGAGTGACCGCCCACGGCACCCAGTCGATCGACCGTGCGGCCGATCTGCTGGCGCGGGTGGTGCGGGCCGGCACGCCGCCCACCTTCACCGAGCTGTGCGCCGAGACCGGGTACGCCCGCTCGACGACGTCCCGCCTGCTCGCGGCCCTCGAACGCAACCACCTGCTCCGCCGCGACGCCGACGGCGCGTGGGAGCCGGGTGGGCTCTTCGAGCAGTACGCGGCCGGCGCCGACACCCAGGCGCAGCTCGCGCGCGCGGCCGAACCGGTGATGGCGCAGCTCGGCCGCCTGACCGGGGAGACGATCAACCTCGGTGTCGCCCTCGGCCGAGCGGTCGTGCAGATCGCCCAGGTCGACTCGGCCTACTTCCTCGGCAGCCGCGACTGGGTGGGGGTCGACCTCCCCGCCCACACGTCGGCGCTCGGCAAGGTGCTCTACGCCCACGCGGTGATCCCGCTCGGCGACGGCCCCCTCGAACGACGCACGCCCCACACCCTGCCCACCGTGGGCCGCCTGCGCGCCCAGTGCTCCGCCATCCGGGCGGACGGGTACGCCTCGACGGTCGACGAGCTCGAGGTCGGCCTCACCGGGGTCGCCGCGCCCGTCCTCCGCCACGGCTCCGTCGTGGCGGCCCTCGGGCTGTCCGGCCCGTCCACCCGCCTCGCCGACCGCGTCCCCGAGGTCGGCCGACTCGTCGCCCGCCAGGCGGCGATCCTCACGTCACGGCTCGGCCGTCTCCCCGAAGAAGGTGCTGCATGACTCCCGACGAGATCCTCAAGGGTCTGTACGACGAAACGCTCGCGGGCAACGGCCCGGCCGTCCTCAGCCTGACCAACCAGGCGCTCGAGATGAAGATGGAGCCCGGAACGCTCCTCTTCGAGGCGCTCATCCCCGCGCTCGAGGAGGTGGGCGCCCGCTTCGAGCGCGGCGACTACTTCGTCCCCGAGATGCTCATCGCCGGCAAGGCGATGGCGGGCTCGATGGAGGTGCTCCGCCCGCTGCTCGCCGACACCGGCGTCCAGACGATCGGGACCTTCCTCATGGGCACGGTCAAGGGCGACGTCCACGACATCGGCAAGAACCTCGTCAACATCATGTTGGAGGGGGCCGGCTTCGAGGTCATCGACCTCGGCGTCCAGGTCGCGCCCGAGAAGTTCGTCGCCGCGATCAACGAGCACCAGCCCGACATCGTCGGCTTCTCGGCGTTCCTCACGACGACGATGCCGATGTTCAAGGCCAACCTCAACGCCCTCGAGAAGGCCGGGATCCGCGACCAGGTCATCGTCATGGTCGGCGGCGCGCCCGTCACCCAGGAGTACGCCGACGTCGTCGGCGCCGACGGCTACGCGGCCGACGCCTCGGCCACGGTCAAGCGCGCCAAGGCCCTCCTCGCCGAGCGCCGGGCCACGGTGAACGCCTGATGTCCGAGCCCCGCGAACCCCTGCACACCGTTCTCCGGTCGCCCTCCAAGGAGGTCGTCATGGGGGCGGACAAGCCGTTCGTCGTCATCGGCGAGCGCATCAACCCCACCGGGCGCAGGATCTTCCAGCAGCAGCTGCGTGACGGCGACCTCTCGGCCATCGAGCGGGACGTCAAGGCGCAGGTCGAGGGCGGCGCCGACGTGCTCGACATCAACATGGGCGTCCCGTTGACTGACGAGCCCGAGCTGCTCGTCAAGGCGATCAAGCTCGCCCAGTCGCTCACCGACCTGCCGATCTGCATCGACTCCTCCGTCGTCGAGGCGCTCGAGGCGGGTCTGGAGGCGTACGAGGGGCGCGCGCTCGTCAACTCGATCACCGCCGAGGACGAGCGGATGGAGCAGGTGCTCCCCCTCGTCAAGAAGTACGACGCCGCGATCATCGCGCTGCCCAACGACGCCGACGAGATCCCGATGGAGGCCGACAAGCGCGTCGTCCTCACCGAGAAGATCGTCCGCGTCGCGACGCAGGAGTACGGCATCGCCATCGAGGACATCGTCATCGACCCGCTCGCGATGCCGATCGGCGCCGACCCCACGGTCGGGCGCACCGCGCTCGACACGATGCTCGCGATCTCGCAGCGGTGGGGTCTGAACATGACGTGCGGCGCGTCGAACGTGTCGTTCGGGATGCCCGGTCGCCACGCCATCAACGCGACGTGGCTGCCGATGGCCATGACGGTCGGCATGACGAGCGCCATCATGGACGCGCGCACGCCGCAGATCGTCGAGGCCGTCCGCGCGGCGGACCTCCTGCTCGGCAACGACGAGTGGGGCATGAACTGGATCGCGGCGCACCGGGCCAGGCAGGCGGCGGCCGCGGCCGCGGGGTCCACCACGTGACCGACGGAACCACCGGCCCCACGGGCGACGGGCGCGAGCCCGGCGACCTCCCGCCCGAGATGTCCACCCTGCACCGAGAGGGTCTGATGGCGACCCTCCCGGCGCAGGGCCCGCCCGACGTCGGCGGGCGGGTCAAGCTCGCGTTCGCCCCCTCGAACCGGGACGTCCGGGTGCCCACGGGAGTCAGCGTCTTCGACGCGGCGAGCTGGAACGGCATCGCGATCGACTCCACGTGCGGCGGCCACGGCACGTGCCGCAAGTGCAAGATCCGCATCACCGAGGGCGGCGCCCCCATCACCCGGCACGACGCGCGCACGTTCTCGGAGGCCGAGCTGGCCGACGGGTGGCGCCTCGCGTGCCTCGTGCGCACGAGCATGGACCTCGCGATCGACGTGCCCCCGCTGGTCACGCGCCCGAAGGCGTCCACGGTCGGGGTCGGTCGGCAGGTCATCCTGCGGCCGGGGGTGCAGAAGCGCTACCTCGAGCTGGAGGAGCCGAGCCTGGGTGACCAGCGCACGGACCTCGTGCGGGTCCTCGACGCCATCGAGGACCTCGAGCTCGTCGCCGACCTGCATGCGGTGCGCCGACTCGCGACCGTCCTGCGGCAGTCCGACTTCAAGGTCACCGCGGTGGTCGTCGACGAGACCCTCGTCGACGTCGAACCCGGCGACACCACGGAGCGCCGCTTCGGCATCGCGTTCGACCTCGGGACGACGACGGTCGTCGCGACCCTGCTCGACCTGGGCACCGGGACCCCGGTCGCGGTGGCCTCGATGCTCAACCGGCAGCAGCCGTTCGGCGGCGACGTCATCACCCGCATCAGCGCGACGATGATGGACCCCGAGGCCGCCGGCCGCCTCCGCGAGGCCGCGCAGGCGACGCTCGCGGAGCTGGCCGCCGAGGTGTGCGAGCAGGGCGAGGTCGCCCCGGGTGAGGTCTACGAGGTGGCCCTCGCCGGCAACGCGACGATGACGGCCCTCGTGCTCGGGGTCGACCCCGAGCCCCTCGGCGTCGCCCCGTTCGTCCAGTCGACCGCCGACTGGCCCGTGCTGCCCACCGCCGAACTCGGGCTGTCGCTGCACGCCGGCGCGCGTGCCTATGTGTTCCCGTCGCTCGGCGCGTACGTCGGCGGCGACATCGTCGCGGGCATGCTCGCGTCGGGGATGGACCGCGACAAGCGGGTGCGCCTCTTCATCGACGTGGGCACGAACTGCGAGATCGTCGCCTCCGACGGCGATCGCGTCGTCTCGACGGCCGCGCCCGCCGGGCCCGCGTTCGAGGGCGGCGCGATCCGGTGCGGCATGCGGGCGGCCGACGGCGCGATCGAGACCGTGCGGATCGACCCGACCGCCACCGACGGCGACGAGGCGGTGGTGCTCGGCGTCATCGGCGACACGACGCCCCGCGGGCTGTGCGGCTCGGGCCTCGTCGACGCGGTCGCCGAGCTCGCCCGGGTCGGTCTGCTCGACCCGAGCGGCCGGTTCATCCCCGACGAGACCGCCGCGGAGACGCTGCCCGGTCTCGCCGACCGGCTCACGGCCATCGAGAAGGAGCGCGTGTTCGTGCTCCACCGGCCGACCCCCGACACCGACGTGGCCGAGTGCGTCTACCTCTCCCAGCGCGACGTGCGCGAGCTGCAGTTCGCGAAGGCCGCGATCTCGACGGGCTGGACGCTGCTCCTGGAGGAGCTGGGCGTGGAGCCGGGCGACATCCAGCAGGTGCTGCTCGCGGGGTCGTTCGGCAGTTACCTCTCGCCGGCGGCCGCCGTGCGCATCGGCCTCGTGCCGAAGCTGCCGGTCCTGCGGATCGTCTCGGCCGGCAACGTCGCCGGCGAGGGCGCGAAGATGGTGCTGCTGAGTTCGCGCGAGCGCGCGGGCGCTGAGGCGTTGCTCCGGGAGGTGAGTTATGTCGAGCTTTCCGACCGGGCCGACTTCAACGACCGGTTCGTCGACCTCCTCGCCTTCCCCGTCTGAGCCGACCCTCGTGCCGTTTCCCGTGCCGAGCCCGGCGTCGGGCCCCGTGCCGAGCCCCGCGGCGCGGCCGGGGCGGATCGCCCTCGTCGCCTGCGGGGCGATCGCGAGACCGGCGGCGCAGGCGGCGGCGCGTCACGGATGGCCCATCGACGTCCACCCGCTGCCGCCGCTGCTGCACAACCACCCCGAGCGGATCGCCGGGGAGGCCGAGCACCTCCTCGACGAGCTCGCCGGGCGCTACGACCGGTTCGCGATCGGGTACGCCGACTGCGGCACGTACGGGGCGATCGACGAGCTGTGCGAGCGCCGCGGCGTGCGCCGCCTCGCGGGCCTGCACTGCTACGACCTCCTCGCGGGGGCGCCGCAGATGGAGGCGACCTTCGAGGCGGAGCCCGGCACGTACGTCTTCACGGACTTCCTCGTGGAGTCCTTCGAGCGCACGGTGGTGCGCGAGCTGGGCCTGGACCGCTACCCGGAGCTGCGCGACGACTACTTCGGGCACTACACGCGCGTCGTCTGGCTCGCCCAGGAACCGACGCCCGCCCGCCGCGAGGCCGCGCAGCGCGCCGCCGACCGCATGGGCCTGCCCCTGCAGGTCGTGGTCACGGGCACGAGCCGCCTGGACGAGGCCATGGCAGACCTCCTGGACCCCGACGACCCCCGACCCCCCGCCGCCGCATCGTGAGATGACACGAGGGACCGCCACTCCTCGAGCGGGGGCGGTACGACGTGACATCTCACGATGCGGGCCCGACCCGGGGGGTGGGGACGAGACCGTCCGTCAGGCGGCGGTCGCCTTCGCGATCGCGGCGATGTGGGCCGGGGAGGAGCCGCAGCAGGCGCCGACGACGTCGACGCCGCGTCCGTGCAGGTCGGCGGCGTGGGCGGCGAGCTCGTCGGGGCCGACGGTGTAGACGAAGTCGGCGCCCTCGAGCTCGGGCAGGCCCGCGTTGGACTGGGTGAGCACGAGGACCCCCTCGGGGCGCGCGGCGAGGAGCTGGTCGGCGATGGTCGACATCTCGTCGGGGCCGCGGCCGCAGTTGGCGCCCACGACGTCGGCGCCGGCCGCGGCGAGGCGGGTGGCCGCGGCCGCGGGGGTGACGCCCATCATCGTGCGGAGGTTCGTGTCGAAGCTCATCGTCGCGACGACGGGCAGCTCGGGGGCCACCGTCTGGGCGGCGCGGATCGCGGCGCAGGTCTCGTCGAGGTCGCTCATGGTCTCGATGAGCACGAGGTCGATCCCGCCGGCGACGAGGCCGCGCAGCTGGGCCTCGAACAGGTCCTGGGCGCCCTGCGGGGTGAGCGTGCCCATCGGCTCGAGCAGCTCGCCGCTCGGGCCGATGTCGCCGGCGACGAGGATGCCGTGCGCGTCGGCCACCCGTCGGGCGATCTGCGCCCCGGCGCGGTTGGCCTCCTCGACGCGGTCCTCGAGGCCGTGCATCGCCAGGCGGGGGGCGGTGCCGCCGAAGGTGTTCGTCGTCAGGACGGTCGCGCCGGCGGCCGCGTACTCCTCGTGCAGCGCGCCGATCTCGTCGGGCCGGTCGAGGTTCCAGCCCTCCGCGCAGTCGCCCGCCGGGAGCCCGCGCTCCTGCAGGAGCCAGCCGTAGCCCCCGTCGAAGACGGGCGGGCGGCCGTCGAGAAGGGTGGCGAAGCGGTTGGGGCGGGCGTCGGTCACGGGGGAGTCCTCAGGTCGTCAGGGTGGAGAGCTCGTCCAGCGTACGGCGCCGCCAGGACTCGACGACGTCGACCTGGTTGAAGGTGTAGAGGTGCAGCCCGGCGACGGCCAGGGAGTCGTTGGCCGAGAGGGCCGCCACGCGGGCCACGAACTTGTCGGTCGTGAAGCCGGGCGTCGCGATGCGGGCGAAGACCTTGCGCTGCTTCTTGAGGAAGCGGATCGATTCGCCGACGCCGATCTTCGTCGCCATGCCGAGCAGCTTCGTCGGCTCGACGGGGCCGGGCACGCCCACGAGGACGGGCAGGTTCATGCCGCGTCGGCGCATGCGCTCGATCCACAGGGCGACTGCCTCGGCGTCGAACGTCATGTTCGAGACGACGTGGGTGGCGTGGCGCCGCTTCTCCCACATCGCCTGGATGGTGACGTCGTCGTCGATCGTCGGGTGCGACTCGGGGTAGCCGGTGATCCCCACGTGCTCGAAGGGCCGGCCCATCGCCGTGAGCGCCTCGAGCAGGTCGATGGAGGCGTGGAACTCGCCCGCGGGCTCGGGGGCGTCGCCCGCCGGCACGAACACCTTGCGGATGCCCACCTCGCTCACCCGCGCGACGATGTCGCGCAGCTCGTCGGGCCCCGAGATCATCCGGGCCGCGAGGTGGGGCACGACGTCGTATCCCTCGCGCGCGAGCTGCTCGGCGAGGTCGAGGGTCCCGCTCAGTCCCTTCGCCGGCGAGGCGGTGACCGTGAGCGTGATGTCCTTCGGCACCGCGGCGTAGATCTTGTCGGCGATGGTCGCCGTGGGCAGCACCTCGTAGCGGGCACCTTCGAGGAGACGACGCGTGGCGGTCGTCGGCAGAGCGTTGCTCATCACGCAACTCGATTCACTATGCGCACCAGACCCGTTCAGCTTAGGGCCGGTGAAGCGGCGCGGACAAGGGGTCGAGGCCGCCGTGTTCGGCGCCGTCGCGACCCGCCGCAGCCCTGCGCCCGGCACCGCCCGGCGCGGGGCACGACGCACCCTCAGGCGCCCACCTCGACGCTGGGCCCGCCGGTGAGGGCGAGCAGCTCGTCGTGGGTCGTGTGGAACATCGCGTGCTTGACGCCGCCGCCGGCCCAGACCTTCGCATGGGCGGCGAGGTCGGCGTCGACGAGGGTGCGGATCGGCGCGGGATGGCCGACGGGCGCGCAGCCCCCGACGACCTGACCGGTCGCCGCAAGGACGAAGTCGGGGTCGGCTCGCGAGAGCTTCCGGACGCCGAGGTGAGCCGCCGCCGCGCGGACGTCGACCCGGTGCGCGCCGCTCGCAATGACGAGGACGGGCTCGTCACCGGCCCGGAAGACGAGGCTGTTGGCGATGGCGCCCACGTCGCAGCCCAGCTCGCGCGCCGCATCGGCGGCGGTGGGGACGTCGCCCGGCAACTCGACGAGGCGGTCGCACAGTCCGTGGGCGGCGAGGGCGGTGCGCACGCGGTCGAGGGCGTCGGGGAGGGGCTCACGCGTCATGCCGGAAGCCTCGGCGCCGTGACGTCGGACGTCAAGCATGCGAGAACATCTAGATATATCGTTGACATGTCGTCGATAGTCGACGATGCTGGAGTGGCAGCGAGGGGGCCGATCTCCCGGCCTCACCACGGAGGCGCCGGCGGACCCGGCGTCCCAGAGTCAGGAGAACGACATGACGTACGCAGCAGACATGAGTGGCTGGGACCGCGGACCTCGCGACGGCGGGCCCGGACCGGGGCGCGGCCGAGGGGTCGAGCGGGCCATCGAGGAGGTCCTCGACCAGGTCTTCGACCGGACCGGGGGGCGCGGCGCGGGCCGCGGGTGCGGTCCCAAGGGTGAGGCCGGGCGCGGCACGGCCCACGAGCGCGGCCGGGAGCACGGGCGCGGTCGGGGCCGGTGGGCCGACGAGACAGACCCGGCGGACGGTCGTGAGGGCCGTGAGGGCCACCGGGGTCACGGCGGTCGAGGTGGGCCGGGTGGCCACGGAGGGCGCGGCTTCGACGGCCCGTTCGGCCCGAACGGGGTGTTCGGTCCGAACGGCCCCTTCGGTCCCGGTGGACCGTTCGGACCCGAGGGTCCCTTCGGTCCGGGTGGGCCGTTCGGTGGGGGCCCGGGCCGGGGCCGGCGCGGTGGACGGGCCCGGCGCGGCGAGGTGCGCCTGGCGGCGCTCCACCTCATCGCGGAGGGGCCGATGAACGGCTATCAGATCATCCAGGCGCTCGACGAGCGCACCGGCGGGGCCTGGAAGCCGAGCCCCGGCGCCATCTACCCGGCCCTCGCGCAGCTCGAGGACGAGGGGCTCGTCGAGCCGGTCGAGGAGGGCGGTCGCAAGGCGTTCCGCCTCACCGACGCCGGCCGCGCGGAGGTCGAGGCCGCGACCGGCCCGAAGCCGTGGGAGTTCGAGGAGCAGGACACCGCCGACGACGGCCGCCGCGCCCCGGTCAAGGAGCTGTGGGGCGCCTTCGCCCAGGTGGCCACCGCGAACCAGGCCGTGACGCAGACCGGCGACCCGGAGCTCGTCCGCGCGGCGACCGAGCTGCTCGTCGAGACCCGGCGATCGCTCTATCGGCTGCTCGCCGACGGTGCCCCCGCCGAGCGCGGCGCGTCCGACGAGCCGCGCGGGGGCGGCGACGGCCCGCAGGACCGGGTCGACCCGCGGGCGGACGAGCGGGACGACCCGGACGGGGACGCCACCCGCTGACACCCCCGCACCACAACGCGCCCCGCGGTCGATCCGACCGCGGGGCGCGCGTGCGCGTGACCGCCGCCGACGAGGTCGACGACGCCGGGCCCCCGGGGCCGGGACGCGTCAGGGCACGAAGAGGCACAAGGGGTGGCCGGCGGGGTCGGCGACGACGTACACCGGCTCCTCCGGGTCGTCGCTGCGGTCGAGCAGGAGGCGGGCGCCGAGGGCCAGGGCGCGGTCGCGCTGGCGCTCGAGGGCCTCGACGTCCGGCACCGCGGCGTCGAGGTGGAATTGCTGCGGCACGTCACCCTCCGGCCACGTCGTGGCGCGTAGGTCCTCGTCGCGCTGGAACGCGAGCTGCGGGCCGTGCTCCGAGCGCAGGACGAGCCAGTCCTTCTCGCCGTGCTCGGGCTCGTCGCCGGGGCGGTAGGTCATCCCCAGCAGTTCGCGATAGAACTCGGCGAGCTCGCGCGGGTCGCGGGCGTCGAGCACGGTCTGGACCAGGGTGGGATGGGCTGTCACGAGTCGTCCCTTCGGTGCTGCTCTGCTCGGTGTCTTCTCGGCGGTGCATCCACGGTCGGTGGGCCCACGGCTGCGGCCGGGCGGGTGGCGCCCCGAGGCCGGGAAGTGTCAGCCGGTGACGCGTTCGCCGGCGGGGACCGGCCCGGGCGGGGTGCCGTCGCCGAAGGGTCGACCCCCGAGACGCTCGCGGCCGTGGGGGGTCTTCAGGCCCGCCAGGTCGGGGCCGTCGGGGACGATCCCGCGCGGGTTCAGCTCGTGGTGCACGACGTAGTAGTGCTCCTTGATCTGCGAGACGTCGGTCGTGTCGCCGAACCCGGGGGTCTGGTACAGGTCCCTGAGGTACCCCCACAGGGCCGGCATCTCGGAGAGCTTGCTCCGGTTGCACTTGAAGTGGCCGTGGTAGACGGGGTCGAACCGGACGAGGGTCGGGTACAGGCGCACGTCGGCCTCGGTGATCGTGTCGCCGACGAGGTAGCGGCGGTCGGTGAGCCGCTCCTCGAGCCGGTCCAGGGCGGCCCACAGCCGCTCGTACGCCGCGTCGTACGACTCCTGGTCCCCGGCGAAGCCGCACCGGTAGACCCCGTTGTTGATCTCGGTGTAGACCTCGCGGTTCACGGCGTCGATCTCCGCGCGCAGCGCCTCGGGGTAGAGGTCGGGGGCGCCGTCGCGGTGGAACTCGCGCCACTCGCTGCCGAGGTCGAGGGTGATCTGCGCGAAGTCGTTGGTGACGACCTGGCCCGTGGGCACGTCGACGATCGCGGGGACGGTGATGCCGCGCGGGTAGTCGGGCACGCGGGCGAAGTACGCCTGCTGCAGCCGCTCGATGCCCAGGACGGGGTCGGTGCCGCCGGGGTCGAGGCCGAAGTTCCACGAGCGCACGTCGTGGGTGGGGGCCGCGAGGCCGAGCGAGATCGCGTCCTCGAGGCCGAGGAGGCGCCGGACGATGACGGTGCGGTGCGCCCACGGACACGCCCGGGCGGCCACGAGGCGGTACCGGCCGGCCTCGACGGGCCACGTCATCTCGCCCACGCGCGGCCCGGTCGGGTCACCCGGGGCGGCGTCGGCCGTGATGCGGTCGGTGATGTAACGGGTGTCGCGCTCGAACGCCCCCTTGTCGGGTGCGTTGTGCGCCCTCTCGTCCGTGTCCCCGGGGGTCTTTTCTGACGTCGTCGGCATGCCCTCTCCTTTCCCGATCGGGTCGACCCTCATGCGCGGCCCGTACGAAGCCCGGATCCGTGTGATTGCGACCCGTTCCCAGCTGAGACCCAATCGATGCGGGGAGTGCGTCCAGTTTTGCGCGGCCATGGGGCAGGATGTGCCGACGAGGCGTGCACCCGAACGGCTCCGGCCGTACTCCGCACGGGACCTCGGAGTGCACGCGTGACGGACCACCCAGCCCAAAGGAGGGCCGATGGCAGCAAGAGAGACGGCGGCCGCATCACACGACCGTTCGACCCGAAGGCGGCGCCGCGCGCGTTGGGGGGTGGCCTGCGCCGTCTCGGCGGCGCTCGTCGGCGGCCTGTCCGCCTGCGCGTCCGGCCCCGAGGGAACAGTGATCAACCTCTACGGAGGGGCGAGTCAGTCCGGCTTCGAGAAGATCATCGCCGAGTGCAACGCGGCGGCCGGCGGCAAGTACACGATCGTCGGCAACCTCACGCCGAGCGACGCCGACGGGCAGCGAGAGCAGCTCGTACGCCGCCTCGCGGCGAAGGACGCCGGAATGGACCTCCTCGGCATGGACGTCACGTGGACCGCCGAGTTCGCCGAGGCGAAGTGGATCCGAGAGCTCGATCAGCAGCAGACCCAGGCGGCGACCGCCGGTGTCCTGAAGCCCGCCGTCGAGACGGCGATGTGGCAGGACAAGATGTACGCGATCCCGAAGCACACCAACGTGCAGCTTCTGTGGTACCGCAAGTCGCTCGTCCCCACGCCACCGAAGACGTGGGACGAGATGATCCAGATGGCGCAGAAGCTCAAGGCCGACGGTCAGAAGACCTACCAGATCGGCATCACCGGTGGTCAGTACGAGGGCTACGTCGTCAACATCAACAACTTCCTCAACATGTACGGCGCGACCGTCGTCAACGAGGACTCGACTCAGGCCACGGTCGGCGATAAGACGGTCGAGGCCCTGGCCATGATGAAGAAGGTCGCTTCGTCGGGCGTCACGAGCGCGTCGCTGTCGAACAACCAGGAGCCCGAGATCTTCGCCGAGCTGCAGAACGGGCAGTCGGCCTTCTCGGTCAACTGGCCGTACGTGTATGCGGCCATGGGTGAGGCCAGCCCGGAAGTGCAGAAGGACCTGGGCTTTGCGCCGATGCCGACCATCAAGGCGGGTGAAGAGCCCAAGGTCACCCTGGGTGGCATGAACTTCGCGATCAGTCAGTACAGCAAGCATCCGCAGGAGGCCTACGAGGCTGCCATGTGCATGCGAGACGAGAAGCACCAGCTCATGCATTCGACCGCGTCGGGTGAGCCGGCCGTGCTCGAGGCGCTCTACAAGACGCCGGAGATGCAGAAGGTGTACCCCATGGCCGACGAGATGCTCAAGGAGTTGCAGAACGCATCTCCGCGTCCCGTGACCCCGCTCTACCAGAACATCTCGACCATCATCTCCTCCACGCTGTCCCCGCCCGGGTCGATCAACCCGCAGGCCGACGCGCAGGAGCTGCAGGAGAAGATCCAGCAGGCCATCGACGGAAAGGGGATCCTGCCGTGAGCACCCAAGCGGATCTGAGCAGGCCCGCCGGCGGCGGGCACGACGCCGACGAAGAAGCGGTCGCCATCGCTCGCAAGCGGGCCAGCGAGGGCAAGAAAGCCGAGGCCAAGCTCGGCATGATGCTCTGCGCGCCGGCGGCCCTCGTCATGGTCGCCGTCATGGCCTACCCGATCGCCTACGCGTTCTGGCTGAGCCTGTTCCGGGCCGACCTGCGTACGCCGGACCAGAACGAGTTCGTCGGCCTGTCGAACTACGTCACCGTGCTGAGCAGCCCCATCTGGTGGACCGCCTTCGGGGTGACGGCCTTCATCACCGTCGTCAGCGTGATCCTCGAGCTGGTTCTCGGCATGCTCCTCGCGATCGTCATGCACCGCACGATCATCGGGCGCGGCCTCGTCCGGACGTCCGCGCTCGTGCCCTATGCCATCGTCACGGTGGTCGCAGCGTTCTCCTGGCGATTCGCCTGGTCGCAGGACCTGGGCTGGCTCGCCGGCAGTTCGGCCCCGTTGACGGATCGGTGGTCGTCGATCGCGATCATCATTCTCGCCGAGGTGTGGAAGACGGTGCCGTTCATGGCCCTGCTCCTCATGGCCGGCCTGGCCCTCGTCCCCGAGGATCTGCACAAGGCCGCCGCGATGGACGGCGGGTCGGCCTGGCAGCGGTTCTGGATGATCACCGTCCCGCTCGTCATGCCGTCGATCCTCGTCGCGGTTCTCTTCCGAACCCTCGACGCCTTCCGCGTCTTCGACAACATCTTCGTGCTCACGTCCGGGGCCAACGAGACGTCGTCGGTGTCGATGGTGGCGTACAACAACCTCATCCGAGGGCTCAACCTCGGGATCGGCTCGACGATGTCGGTGCTGATCTTCATCACCATCGCGATCATCGCGGTCGTGTTCACCAAGCTGTTCGGGGCTGCGGCGCCGGGGTCCGACGAGGGTGGAAGGCGGTAAGACATGCAGAACGAGACCGGCAAGTCCAAGTTGATGTGGTTGGTCATCGACCTCATCGTCCTGCTGTACGCCTTCATCCCCGTCTTCTGGATCATCTCGTTGTCACTCAAGGACTCCGCGACCCTCAACGACGGCAACTACTTCCCGCGGTCGATCACCTTCGAGTCGTACCAGCAGATCTTCGCGAACAACGACTTCACGCGGGCGCTCATCAACTCGATCGGCATCTGTCTCATCGCGACGTTCATCGCGCTCCTGCTCGGCACGTTCGCGGCCTACGCCGTGGCGCGGCTGCAGTTCCCGGGCAAGAAGATCATCGTCGGCATGTCGCTGATGGTGTCGATGTTCCCCCAGATCGCCCTCGTCACGCCGCTGTTCCGGATCGAGACGGCGGTCGGCATCTTCGACACGTGGCTCGGCCTCATCATCCCGTACATCACGTTCGCGATGCCGCTGGCCATCTACACCCTGTCGGCGTTCTTCCGCGAGATCCCGTGGGAGCTTGAGAAGGCGGCCAAGATGGACGGTGCCACCCCGTTCCAGGCGTTCCGTCAGGTCATCGCTCCGCTCGCGATGCCCGGCGTGTTCACGACGGCGATCCTCGTCTTCATCTCCTGCTGGAACGACTTCCTCTTCGCCCTGTCGCTCACGTCGACGTCGGCGGCCCGGACCGTGCCCGCGGCGATGTCGTACTTCCAGGGTGCGACGACGTTCGAGAAGCCGACCGGCCCCATCGCGGCGGCCGCGGTCGTCATCACCATCCCCATCGTCATCTTCGTGCTGCTCTTCCAGCGGCGCATCGTGGCCGGCCTCACGTCCGGCGCCGTCAAGGGCTGAGCCCACCACCACTGGATTTAGGAGCACACAATGGCCGAGATCGTTCTCGACAACGTGGTCAAGCGCTACCCCGACGGTGCCTTGGCCGTGGACAACTTCAACCTCGAGATCGCCGACGGCGAGTTCATCATCCTGGTGGGCCCGTCCGGTTGCGGTAAGTCGACGACCCTGAACATGGTCGCCGGGCTCGAGGACATCACGCAGGGCGAACTGCGCATCGACGGGCAGGTCGTCAACGACAAGGCGCCCAAGGACCGCGACATCGCGATGGTGTTCCAGTCCTACGCGCTGTACCCGCACATGACCGTCGGCGAGAACATGGGCTTCCCGCTCAAGCTCGCCAAGGTCGACAAGTCGACGATCCAGAAGAAGGTGCACGAGGCCGCAGAGATGCTGGAGCTCACCCAGCACCTCGACCGCAAGCCGAGCAACCTCTCGGGTGGGCAGCGTCAGCGGGTCGCCATGGGCCGTGCCATCGTGCGTCAGCCGAAGGCGTTCCTCATGGACGAGCCGCTGTCCAACCTCGACGCGAAGCTGCGGGTGCAGATGCGCACGCAGGTGTCCCGGATCCAGAAGACGCTGGGCACGACGACCCTGTACGTGACGCACGACCAGACCGAGGCCATGACGCTCGGCGACCGCGTCGTCGTCATGCGGGGCGGCATCGTCCAGCAGATCGGCTCGCCGCAGCACCTGTACGACCACCCTGCGAACCTGTTCGTGGCCGGGTTCATCGGCAGCCCGTCGATGAACTTCGTCCCGGGGCGCCTCGAGGGCGACGGCATCGTCAGCGCCCTCGGCGAGGCCCGCCTGCCCGACCGCATCCGGCAGGCCCTCGAGCGCGGCAACGGCTCTCGTGACGTCATCCTCGGCGTCCGTCCGGAGGACTTCGAGGACGCCCGGATCAACGGCGACAAGCCCGGCGGGCGGTTCAGCGCCCCGATCGACGTCGTCGAGTCGATGGGCTCGGATCTGTACGCCTACTTCACCCTCCGGGGCGACGTGGCGAGCTCCGCCGAGTTGGACGATCTCGCGAAGGACACGGGCAACGACCTGCACACCGACGGCACGGCCATGACGGCGCGCCTCGACCCCACCGCGCGGATTCGGCAGGGTGACAACGTCGAGCTCTGGTACAACACCGACAAGCTGCACATCTTCGACGCCGAGTCGGGCCGCAACCTCGTCGGCGGCGACTCCCAGAGCGCCGCGAACGCCGGCACGGGTCGCTGACCCTCCGGCCCCCTCGTCGCCCACGCGAACGGCCCGGCACCGTCCCCTCAGGGGTGGCGGTGCCGGGCCGTTCGGCGTCGGTCGGTGGTCGCTGGGCGGACAGGGCCGTGCGCGGCCGCGGGGCTGGGCGCCGGGCTCAGGCCCGGGGGCGCTCGATCGGCGTGGTCGAGGGCCGCGCGCGGTGGACCTCCTTGAGCTGGTCGAACACCTCGTCGGTCCAGATGTGCGCGCGGACGAGGGAGTAGCGGTCGTGGGCGATCCGCAGGTAGGCGTCGGCGGGCGTCTCGCCCGGCACGGCGAGGTCGGCGCCGAGGATCATCTCGGTGACGGGCGTGAACTCCTCCGCGTACCAGCGGGTCGAGGCCTCCGCGGCCGAGAGCGCGGCGCGGTCGCGGAACATGAGGCGGGCGGCCCACGCCTCGACCATCTCCGCCAGGGCGGGGTAGGTCCACGGGTCGGTGCACTCGACCTCGCGCTGGGCGAGCCGGTCGAGCGGGATGCGTTCGAGGAAGATGCGGCGCAGCTCGCGGGCCCGCAGGTCGGCGCGGTCGACGACGTCGCCGGGGTCGATCTTCGTGAGGATCTTCGTGACGTCGGCCTCGATGAGGGTGTCGCCGAGCGCCCGTTTCACCGACACGCGGTGGTGGCCGTCGCGGACGAAGTAGCGCTCGCCCACCTGGTAGACGTCGATCGGCGGCAGGTCGGCCCCGCGCCGCACGCCCTCCGCGAGGCGCTCCCATCGGCTGCGGCTGCGGCCCGAGGTGGGCAGGAAGTCGGGGTCGAAGTCGCGGGCCCGGTCCACGCTGCCGACGATCTTCTCGAGCGGGATCATCTGCAGGCCCAGCGAGCGCTCGCCGCGCGTGCCGACGGCGGCGATGACCTCGTCGAGGGCGAGCGTCTCGCGATCGCGCCCGCGCAGTCGACCGCCCAGCGTGGCGAGGCGCTGCTTGCGCCGGGCCCGCAGGAAGTCGGCCTCGGCGTCGGCGCGGGGTGACCCGGTGTCGGTGGGCATGTCGCGTCCTTCTCGTGCGGTCGTCGGTGTCGTCGTCCTCGTTCGTCGCGGGTGCGCTCGGGCGTCGTCGGTCGTCGTCCTTGCCTTCCAGGGTAGGTCGGCGGGACTCCGGGCCGGCCGAGCCCGTTGCGCGAGACGGGCCGGGCAGGACGTGCCCCCGACGAAGCGGGCCGAACGCCCGGGGCGCGTCATCGCGCCCGCCCGCTTCGATCGACCCTGACGGCAGCCGGCGATCGAAGAACCGTTCGGACGACATGGGGCGGAGGCCCCGATCCATCTGCGCAGGTCACCGCCTCGGGGGTGGCGGCGACGGCCCCTCGATGTCGTCCGTGCGGTTCTTCGTCCCGGGTGACGCTCGAGCAGGAGCCTCGCGAGGCCGGATCCGGGGACCTGATCGCGCTCAGACGTCGATGACCCGGTAGGGGATGACATTGCGGACGGTCGTCGTCCCGAGGGTCCGGTCGGGCATGGCCTGCCCGTACGGGTGGATGTGCCCGTGCAGGAGCAGGCGGGGGGACAGGGCGCCGGCGACGTCGTGCAGCGCCTCGATGCCCTCGTGGGGACGGTCGTCGCCGTCGCCGCAGCCCTTCGGCGGGGCGTGCGTGAGCAGGATGTCGATGCCTCCCGGGGCCTTCCGCGCCACCTGGCGTGCGCGGCGGACGAGCCTGCGGCCGCGCGCGGCGTACTCGCGCTGGCTGTACTGGTTCGGGCCGGGGCGATACCGCACGCAGCCGCCGAGGCCGGCGATCCGCAGACCGGCCGCCTCGACGACGTCGAGGTCGACGTTGCGGGCGCCGTGGGGGCGAGGGTCGGCGGTCGGGCGACCGTCGGAGGAGAGCCAGTCCCGCCACGACCGCTGCGCCGCCGGGACCTGCGGGTCGTGGTTGCCGGGCACGAAGAGGAACGGGGCGTCGACGCTGGAGGCAATGAACTCGAGGTACCCCCAGCTCAGGTCGCCCGCCCCGAGCACGACGTCGGGCCGGATCCGCTCGAGCCGGCGCCCGTAGAAGGACTGCTCCACCTCATCGGCGACGACGAGGACCCGGACCATCCCGCCAGGCTAGGTGCTGACGGGAACCGCGTGGGCAGGGGCGTCCGCGGCGGTCACCCGCCCGTCCACGAGTCGCACGACGCGGTCGAGACGGGGGAGGTGCTGGAGGTCGTGCGTGACGAGGATCGTCGCTGTCCGCAGCTCGCGGGTCAGGCGCACGACGAGGTCGACGACCTCCGCGCCACGCTCCGAGTCGAGGGCGCTGGTCGGCTCGTCGACGAGCAGGGCGCTCGGGTCGTTCATCAGCGCCCGCGCGACGCCCACGCGTTGCCGCTGCCCGCCCGACAGTTCGTGCGGGCGCCGGTGCCGCAGGTCGGCCAGTCCCACGGCGCCGAGCAGCTCGTCCGCCCGCGTGGGGGCCGCCGCCCGGGCCGAGCGGGAGGCGGGCCCGGCCAGTTCGGCCATGACCTGGAGCTGCTCGCGCGCGGTCAGGGACGGCAGGAGGTTGGCCTGCTGGAAGACGATGCCGATGCGCTCGCGGCGCAGGGCGGCCGCGTCGTCGGCCGACAGAGCGGTGGCGTCGACGCCGCCCACGACGACGCGCCCGGAGTCGGGCCGGACGAGGGTGGCGGCCAGCGCGAGCAGGCTCGACTTGCCGGACCCGCTCGGCCCGGTGACGCCGACGACGACGCCGGGCTCGACGGACAGCGACACGTGGTCGACGGCCGTGAGGCGTCGGTCGCCGTCGGGGTAGGTGAGGACGAGGTCGTGCAGGGTGATCATCGGTGGCTCCCGAGGGCGGTGAGGGGGTCGACGGTGGTGACGGTGCGGACGGCGGCGGCCGCGCCGCCCAGGCCGAGCAGCACGAGGAGCGCGCCCGGCAGGAGGGTCGTCGCGGGGGAGAGGACGAACGGCAACGCGGTGCCCGCGGCCGCGCCCGCGGCGACGACGACGAGCAGACCGAGGCCGACCCCGCCGAGCAGGACGACGCACGCCTGGCCGAGGGCGTCGCGCACGAGCGCCCGACGGGACGCCCCGAGGGCCGCGAGGACGGCGACGTCGCCGCGCCGCTGCATCGTCCACACGGTGAAGAACGCGCCGACGACGAGCGCGGACACCCCGAAGAGGAGCGCGACGATGAGCGCGAGTGAGCCGATCTCGGAGCGGAACGTGGGCAGGAAGCGCAGGCTGCCCAGCGGCGAGGCGGACGCTGTGCCGGCGGCGGCGTCGGCGGCGTCGGCGGCGGTGTCGCCGCGCACGAGCAGACCTGTCACGGCGTCGGGGGTGGGGGCGAGGGCGCGCCAGTCGGCGAGCGTGGCGCGCACGACCGGGGTGTGGCTGTACCAGGACGGTCCGGTGACGGCGTCGACGCGGAGGTCGCGGCCGGCGATCCGCACGGTCGCGCCGGCGGTGGCGCCCAACGCCGTCGCGGCGTCCTCGGACAGGGTGACCCGCCCGTCCCGGGCCGGCCCGTCGGGGTCGACACCGGGGTCGGTGGCGAGGACGGCGACGGCACTCGAGACGTCGCCGTGGGTCGCGCGGCCCTGGGTCAGCCCGAGCGGGTGCAGGGCGGTGACGCCGGCGGCGTCCCGCCAGACGCGGGTCTGGGCCGGTGTGAGCACCGACTCGCCGAACGTCGCGGCGCCCCCGCCGGTCGGCGGTGCCAGCACGACGCGGTCCGCGGGCAGCGCGAGTACCGCGGAGACGTTCTGGGCCGCGAGCCCGCCCGACAGGCCCGACAGGAACCCGACGAGCAGGGTGACGAGGGCGACGACGGCTGCCACGAGGGCGAACCGCCCTCGGGCGAAGCGCAGGTCGCGCCAGGCGACGAACATGATGATCCTTTCGTGGAACGGTCTTTCGGCGGGCGTCGAAGGGGTGTCGACGCCTCGGGAGGTCGGTGCGAGGGCCGTCCGACCCGCGCGCCCGACGGGTCCGCGGGAGCCCCGATTCCCCCGCGGACCCGCGCGTCGGGCGACGCGTCGGCCCACGCCGCGCGGCCGGTGACCCCCGGGCATTCGCCGAGGCCGGCCGGCTCCCTGTGAGCCCGCCACGGTGCCCGGTTCACACGAGAATGGGCCGGGCTCGACCCCCGTCCACCGTCTTGCGAGGTCCGCGCCGACACCGTCCACGATCCTGCGGACACCCCGGTCGCCGCGTCGTGCCGGGGAGTGAACCTCGCGGCACCTCCGACGCAACCGGCGTTGCGTCCTTCGATGGATCCCGTCGGCGGGCCCGGCCGCCTACCGTGGGGAATCGTGGCCCACTCCCCGCTCACCCCCGTCTTCACCGCCCTGCGGTGGGGGCTGCACGCGCTGCTCGTGGGCCTGCTGGCGCTCGTCGTCCGCGCCGCGCTGCAGGACGGCGACCGCGGGCTCGCCGTGGGAGCCCTCGCGCTCGCCTTCGCCGGGCTCTACGCCCAGGGCGGGCGGGTCGCCGCTCTTCCCGACCCGCGCCGTCGGCGCCGCGCCGCTGCCCTCTGGCTCGCGGGGCTCGTGCTCGGCTGGGTGGTCCTCACGCTCGCTCAGGCCGACGGGGTCTACCTCGTCTTCCCGCTGTTCTTCCTCGTGTTGCACCTGCTCCCCGGCGCGGGCGGGCCGGTGCTCGTCGCCGCGCTGACGGCGGTCGCCGTCGCGGCGATCGGCCTGCGGTCCGGATGGAGCACCGGCGGCGTCGTCGGCCCGGTCGTCGGAGCGAGCGTGGCCGTCCTCGTCGGGCTCGGCTACCGGGCGCTCGCGGTGGAGTCCGCCGAGCGCGAACGACTTCTTGCCGAACTCACCTCGACCCGGGACGCGCTCGTCGCCGCCGAGCGGGAGCAGGCGGTGCTCGCCGAGCGGTCGCGGCTCGCGCGCGACATCCACGACACGGTCGCGCAGTCCCTGTCGAGCATCCAACTCCTCCTCCACGCCGCCGAGCGGGCCGACCCGGCCCGCCCCGGCGTCGAGCACGTGCGCCTCGCCCGCGAGACGGCCGCCGCGAGCCTGCTCGACACCCGCGGCCTCATCCGCGAGCTCGCCCCGCCCGACCTCGCCGGGGAGCGGGGGCTCGCGGGGGCCCTCGATCGGCTGGCGCGGACCCAGTGGCGGCCCGCGGGCCTCGCGGTGACGATCGACGTGCCCGACCCGCTGGAGGAGACGATGGAGGTGAGCGCGGCGCTGCTGCGGATCGCGCAGGGGGCGATGAGCAACGTCGTACGGCACGCCGACGCCCGGGAGGCGTCCGTGATCGTCCGCCGCGGCCCCGACCGGCTGTCGCTCGTCGTCACCGACGACGGCCGCGGCTTCGACCCCCTCGACCCCGCCCCGGCCCCCGGCTCCTCGGCCCGCGAGTCGTTCGGGTTGCGGGCGATCCGCGAGCGTGCCGAGGGGCTCGGCGGCACGCTGACGGTCACCTCCGCCCCCGGGCAGGGCTGCGAACTGCGGGTCGACGTGGTCCGGTCGGTGCTCGGGCAGGCGCCCGAGCCCGGCGCTCCCGATCGTCGGCGCCGCCCGGGCCCCGCGGAGACGACGACGGCGCTCACCCCGGCCCGCCCGCCCGCCGTCACGAAAGAGGCGCCGTGATCCGGATCGTCGTCGCGGACGACCACCCCGTCGTCCGCGCGGGGCTCGTCGCGCTGCTCGCGGGCGAGGCCGACCTCGCGGTGGTCGGGCAGGCGTCGAGCGCGGAGGAAGCCGTGACCGCCGCCGCCGACCTCGCGCCCGACGTCGTCCTCATGGACCTGCAGTTCGGAGCGGGCCCGACCGGGGCGGAGGCGACGCGCCGCATCCGGGCGGAACCCGCCGCCCCCGCCGTGCTCGTCCTCACGAACTACGACACCGACGCCGACATCCTCGGCGCCGTCGAGGCCGGGGCCAGCGGGTACCTCCTCAAGGACGCGCCGCCGGAGGTGCTCGTGGCGGCCGTGCGCGCGGCCGCGGCCGGCGAGAGCGCGCTCGCCCCCGCGGTGGCCGCCCGACTGCTCGGCCGGATGCAGCGTCCGCAGGTGACGCTGACCCCCCGCGAGACGGAGGTCGTCGGTCTCGTCTCCGATGGGCTGTCGAACGCCGACATCGCGACGCGGCTGTTCCTCACCGAGGCCACCGTGAAGTCGCACCTCGTGCGGGTGTTCACGAAGCTCGACGTCACCTCGCGCACGCAGGCGGTGGCGGCGGCGCGGCGCCTCGGCCTCGTGCGCGACCGCAGCTGACCGGCGCGCTCAACGTCCGAGGGCCTCGAGGGCCTCGAGGGCGCGGCGGGCGGAATCCACCTCGGCCTGGGCGGCCTGCGCGGCCGCGCGGGCCTCGTCCAGCCGCGACTGCGCCTCGTCGGCCTCCGCCCGGGCCCGGTCGAGGAGCGCGGCGAGCTCGTCGACCCGCGTGCGCTGCCGGTCCGCGTCGCGCTCGGCCTCGGCGACGGCGAGCTGGGCCTGCGACGAGCCGCGGTCGGCGTCGGTGAGCGCCTGCTGGGCCGCGTCGATCCGGCGGCGGTCGGCGGCGTCGCGATCGGCGTTCCGCCGCGCCGCGGCGTCGAGGGCCTCGGAGTCGGCCTCGTCGGGAACGGGGGCCGTCTCGTCGTCGCCGACGGCCCGGATCCCGCGCCGGCGCAGCGGGCCGCGGTCCTCACCCCGACAACCCTCGTCCGGATCCGCGTCCGCGGCGCCTCGCTCGACGGCCTCGACGGGCTCGATGGCCACGGCCTCGGCGAGGTCGACCTCGCCGAACCCGGCGTAGGCGATGGCGCGGGTGAGGTGGCCGGACGCGACCGCGTCCTGGGCTGCGGCGTCGGCGAGGGAGGCGACGAGCGTGGCGCGGACCTCGTCGAGCGTCGCCGCCGACGCGGCCCGACCGCCGGCCCGCGCCGCCTGGGCGGCCGCGTCGAGCATGCGGGCGAACAGCTCGTCCCGGCGGGGCCGGAGCTGCGCCAACGACGCCGCCTCGAGGTTGGCCTGCGCCGTGCGCATCGCGTCGCCGAGGTCGGCGAGCTCTCCGACCAGGTCGGGATGCTCGCGCACGAGGCCGTTGACGAGCGCGGCGGACACGCTGGGCTTCGCCAGCTTACCGACCGCCGCGGCGAGGTCCTTGTGGCCGCCCTCCCGGGCACGGCGGGCGAGCGCGGTCCGGGTCGCCACGAACTCCGACGCCGGCGCGGCGTACAGCTCGTCGGCGCAGATCCGCAGGTCGCTGGGCTCCACCGGCCCATCGTCCCACCCGCCGGCCGGGCGGGCCCGCGCCCCGGACACGGCCGCGCCCGGCCCCGTCGTGGGAGGGGGCCGGGCCCGGGGCGGGGGAGTTTTCACGCGAACTGCACTGGCAATGGTGAGCCCGTTCGCGTCGATGCAGGTCAGAGGGTCGGGGTGCGCGGGCCGGGTCCATTGGCAGTGCAGTTGTCGTGAAAACTCACGCGGACCCCGCCGGCGTCACCCGGCGAGGGTCACGACAGCGAACCCGTCGCTCCCGCGCCGGCCGTCTCCTCCTCCGCGTGCCGCGGCGAGTCGGGCGACAGGCGGGAGTGCTTGCGCCCGTAGAAGAAGTACACCGCCAGGCCGAGGACGAGCCAGACGAGGAAGCGCAGCCACGTGTCCACGGCGAGGCTCGCCATGAGCGCGAGGCAGGCCGCGGTCGAGACGATGGGCAGTAGCGGCACCGACGGGGTGCGGAAGGGCCGCTTCATCTTCGGCTTGGTCCGGCGCAGGACGATGACGGCGACGGACACGACGACGAACGCGAACAGCGTGCCGATGCTCACCATCTCGGCCAGCGTGGCGAGCGGGACGAAGGCGGCGAGGACGCAGACCACGGCGGTCGTGCCGATGGTGATGCGCAGGGGCGTGTGGAAGCGGGGGCTGATGCGCCCGATCGACTCCGGCAGCAGCCCGTCCCGGCACAGCGCGAACCCGATCCGCCCCATCGCGACGATGTCGACGAGGATGACCGAGCTCAGCCCGGCGATGGCGGCGATGCCGATGAGGATCGACGCCCAGCCCAGCCCGACCTGCGCGAACGCGTCGGAGATGGGGGCGCCCTCCGAGAGGGCGGTGTACTTGACCATGCCGGTGAGGACGATGCAGACGCCGACGTACAGCACGGTGCAGACGACGAGGGTGCCGATGAGGCCGCGCGGCATGTCCTTGCCCGGGTTCTTCGTCTCCTCGCCGAGGTTGGCGACCGCCTCGAACCCGCTGTAGGCGAAGAAGACGACGCCCGCCGCGACGAGGACGCCGCTGATGCCGAACGCGGCCGGGTCGACGCCCGTGAGGAACTGCCACAGCGGCTGCGCCAGCGTGCTCGGCGTGTTCTCGGCCGCGATGGGCTGCGAGGGCGGGACGAAGGGGGCGAGGTTGGCGGCCTTGACGAAGAACGCGCCGACGGCGATGACGAAGAGGCAGATGCTCACCTTGATGACGACGAGCACGTTCGTCACCCACTTCGACTCCCGGATGCCGACGGCGGCGACGACACCGAGGACGGCGGCGATGGCGACGGCCCCGACGTTGACCGGGGCCTCCTCCCCGAAGAACTGGGTGGGCAGCCCGAACGCCTCCTGGAGATAGCCCGACCAGCCGCGGGCGACGACGGCGGCGCCGAGCGCGAACTCGAGCACGAGGTCCCAGGCGATGATCCAGGCGAAGATCTCGCCGATCGTCGTGTAGGCGTACGTGTAGGAGCTGCCGGCGGTGGGGACCGCGGCCGCGAGCTCGGCGTAGCAGAGTGCCGCGAGCATCGCCACGAGCCCGGCGAGCAGGAACGACACGACGATCGCCGGCCCGGCGTGGTTCTTGGCCTCCACGCCGGTGAGGGTGAAGATCCCGGTGCCGATGACGATGCCGATGCCGAACCCCATGAGGTCCGTGGCGGAGAGCCGTTTCGTGAGGCGGGGGCCGTGGCCCTCGTCGTTCTGGTGGATGACGGTGTCGACGTCCTTGGTCCGTGTGATGGAGTGGGAGCGCCCCGTTCGTACGGTCATCGCGGCAGGCTACGCCCGGAGGGGCCGCGGCCGGGCCCGACCGGACGCCACGTTCGCGCAACGGTTCCCGCGCAGAGAGGAGGCCGGGTGACGACGCCGAACTCGCACGTCCCGCGGGTGGTCGCGACAGATCTCGACGGCACCCTCCTCGACCCCGCCGGCGCGGTCACGCCCCGGACGCGCGCGGCCCTCGAGGCCGCGTGGGAGGCGGGGATCGTCACCGTCTTCGTCACGGCGCGCCCGCCGCGCTGGCTCGACGCCCTCGCCGACGTCGTCGGCGGCCACGGCGTCGCGATCTGCGCGAACGGCGCGTTCCGCTACGACGTCGCGGCGCGGCGGGTCACCCACGTCGACGGGTTCGCGCCGGGCGCGGTCGCGGCCCTGGCGCGCGACCTGCGGGCCGCGCTGCCGGGCGTCGGGTTCGCCGCCGAGCGGGCCGACGGCTTCCACGTCGAGCCGGGGTACGCCGAGGTCCACCCGCCTCCCGCCGACACCGTCCGCGCCCCGATCGCGCAGGTGGGGCCCGACGTCGGCAAGCTCCTCGCCCGGTGCCCGGAGGTCTCCGACGCGCGGTTCCTCGACCGGGTGACCCGCGTCGTCGGCGACCGCGGGATCGTCGCGTTCTCCGGCGCGATCGGGCTCGCCGAGATCGGCCCGCCCGGCGTGACCAAGGCCGCCACCCTCGCGCGGTGGTGCACCGAGCTCGGGGTCGAGCCGGGGGAGGTGTGGGCCTTCGGGGACATGCCCAACGACATCCCCATGCTGGCGTGGGCCGGCCGCTCCTTCGCCGTCGCGAACGCCCATCCGGAGGCGGTGGCCGCGGCCGACGCCCGCTGCGGCGGCAACGACGAGGACGGCGTGGCCCGAGTGCTCGAGGACCTCGTCGCGGGCCGGGCGACCGACGCCGGCGGGCCCGCATGAGCGCGCGGTTCGTGTTCCGGCACACGTGGGCCGTGGCGGCGCCGCCGGCGGCGGTGTTCGACGTCCTCGCCGACGTCGGCGGCTACCCGACGTGGTGGCCCCAGGTGCGCGCCGTGCACCCGGGGGCCGACCCCGAGCGGGTGGCGGTGACGATCCGCAGCGCCTTGCCGTACTCGCTGCGCCTCGTCCTGGTCCGGCAGGTCGAGCGCGCCCCGGCCGGCCGGCTGCGCGTGGGCCTGGAGGGCGACCTCGACGGGTTCGCCGAGTTCGAGGTGCAGGCCGGTGGGCCCGGGACGGTCGTGGACTACCGGCAGGAGGTGGAGCTGACGACGCCGCTCCTGCGGCGCCTCGCGCCCGTCGTGGGGCCGGCGTTACGGGCCAACCACGCCCACATGATGCGCGGCGGCGGGCGTGGCCTCGCCGCACACCCCGACCTGCGGTAGTGCCCCGCGTCAGCGGCGGGCGAGCCGGGCGAGGGCGAGCGCGAACACCGCGCCGTAGCCGAGGGTGACGCCGCCCATGCCCAGGCCCACGATCCCGCGCACGAGGGCCGGGTCGGTGCCGGCGGCGGCGAGCGCCAGCCCCGCGAGCGCGACGACGACGCCGATCGCCGTCATGACGAGGTGCAGGCGGGCGCCGTCGGCGCGGTAGAAGACGAAGAAGTGCAGGGCGACGACGAGCGCGACCGCCGGCATGACGAACTCGGGGCGGGTCCGCCCGAAGGCGACGACCACCGCGACGATGCCGGCCACCTCCAGGGCGCCGGCGAGCGCGAACGTCCGTCCGATCGAGGGGCGGCGATCGGTCGTCGTCGGGCCGCCCGCCGGGCCGGGGGTCGGCGCGGCGGGCGGCGAGGTCGCGAGCGCGGAGGCGATGCGACGCTCGCGGACCGCGACGAACGCGGCGCCGAGCAGGAGCGCGGCCCCGGCAAGGAGACCGAGACCGCCGAACGCCGACAGGAGCGCGTGCGGCGCGGCCGCCGCGTTCATCATCCACCCGAGCGTGAAGATTCCCATGAGGAGTAGGCCACCGCGCAGCGACGCGGGCAGCGGGGCCGGCGCGCGGTCGATGTGATGGGACGAGCGCCCGGTGTCGACCGACGCGGCTGTCTCGAGGGCGTCGGTGGCGATGGCCGTGATGCCGGGGATGGTGGAGGCGGCGGGAGCGCTGGTGGAGGTCATATCCACGACGTTACGAACGCCCAGGTGAGCGCGCCTGGGCCGCGTGTCACGTCAGCCCCCTGACATCCGTCACGGGTGCATGCCGCGGGCCGCGCCGACGGCGGGTCGGAAGCGCCCTTCTACCATCGACGTCATGTCGATCCGCAGCGCCGAAACCGTCCAGACCGCCCCCCTCGTCGTCGTGGGCCTCGTCGGTGGGTACGTCACCGCCCGGGAGACCGGGATCCGCCCGCTCGGGGGCGTCGTCCTCGCCGCCGCCGGGCTGTGGGCCGGGCGCACGTGGCTCGCGAAGAGCGGCCCCGGCGTCGCGGGCGCGCTCGGCGCGACGTACCTGCTCGGCTTCGGGGCGTCGCACCCGCTGGCGAAGAAGATCGGGGCGTGGCCGGCGGTGCTGTCCGTCGCCGCGCTGAGCGCGGGCGCGAGCTACGCGCTGTGCGACCGGGTCGAGCCCGGTCAGCGGCTCGGCGCCTGACCCGCGGCCCCCGCCCGTGGATCTGCGGCGCCACGTCGCCGACACGCGCCCGCTGTCGGAGCCGCACTTCCGGCGGCTGTGGATCGCGAACATCGTCACCGTCATCGGGGCGCAGCTGACGATCGTCGCCGTCCCGGCGCAGATCTACGCGGACACCGGTTCGTCGGCGTACGTGGGGCTGACGGGCGTGTTCGGGCTCGTGCCGCTCGTCGTGTTCGGGCTGTGGGGCGGATCGCTCGCCGACGCGATGGACCGGCGGCTCATCCTCGTCGCGACGACGGTCGGGCTCATCGTCACGAGCGCGCTGTTCTGGGTGCAGGCCGCGCTCGACCTGCGCAACGTGTGGCTCCTGCTCGGGCTGTTCGCCGTGCAGCAGGCGTTCTTCGCCGTCAACCAGCCGGTGCGCAGCGCGATCCTGCCGAAGCTCCTGCCCGCCGATCAGCTCCCCGCCGGCAACTCGCTCAACATGACGGTCATGCAGGCGGGCGGCATCGCCGGGCCGCTCGTCGCGGGCGCGCTCATCCCCGTCCTCGGCCTGTCGTGGCTCTACCTCGTCGACACGATCACGCTGCTCGCGACACTGTGGGCCGTGCTCGCCCTCCCGTCGCTGCCCGTCGAGGGGGCCACGTCGTCGCCGGGGCTGCGGTCCGTGGTCGACGGGCTCGCCTACCTGCGCGGCCACCCCGTGCTGCTCATGAGCTTCCTCGTCGACATCATCGCCATGGTCTTCGGGATGCCGCGGGCCCTGTTCCCGCAGATCGCGCACGAGAGCTTCGCGGGTCCGCCCGAGGGCGGCCTCGCCTTCGCGGTCCTCTTCGCCGCCATCCCGGCGGGCGCCGTCCTCGGCGGCGTCTTCTCGGGGTGGGTGTCGCGGGTGCAGCGGCAGGGGCTTGCGGTCATCGCGTCCATCGTCGTGTGGGGCGTCGCCATGATCGGCTTCGGTGTGGCGGTCGGGTTCGCCGCGGGGGCGGGGAGCGGGGCGATGACGGCGTGGCTCGTCGTCGCGGCCGCGATGCTCATGCTCGGCGGCGCCGCCGACATGGCCTCCGCCGCGTTCCGCGTGAGCATGCTGCAGACGGCGGCCACGGACGCGGTCCGCGGCCGGTTGCAAGGCGTGTTCATCGTCGTCGTCGCGGGCGGCCCGCGGATCGCGGACGTCGCACACGGGGCCGCGGCCGTCGCGGTCGGGACCGCCGCCGCCTCGGCCGGTGGCGGCGTCCTCGTCGTCGTCGGCACGCTGATCGCGGCCCTGGCGGTGCCGGCGTTCGTCCGGTACCGGATCACTCATGGGTGATCACTCAGAGCGATCACTCTGAGCGGTGAACGGAGGTGAGCGTGCGAGCCGGAGTGAACGCGACAGAGAGCTTTGAGCGGTGAACGGAGGTGAGCGTGCGAGCCGGAGTGAACGCGACGGACAGCTCATAGCGGTGAACGGAGGTGAGCGCGAGCCGCGGTGAACGCGCTCGTGGGCTCGCGTCGGGCGCCCTACCCTGACGGCGTGGCCCACCCGATCATGTTCGACGACGCCGACCCCGTGCTGGGCCGCCTGCGCGACATCGCGCTCGCCCTGCCCGGGGCGGCCGAGAAGATCAGCCACGGGCATCCGGCGTTCTTCACCGCGAAGGTGTTCGCCTATTACGGCGGGTCGATCAAGGTGGGCGGGGAGTACGAGCGTCACGACCGTTCCGTCGTGGTCAGGCCGGATCCCGCCGAGCGGCTCGCGCTCCTCGAGGACCCCCGGTGCTATGTCCCCGCCTACCTCGGCCCGAGCGGCTGGGTGGGGCTGGACCTGGGCGCTGTCGGTGTCGACGAGACCTGGCGCGAGGTCGCCGAGCTCGTCGAGGCGTCGTTCCGCGAGACCGCGGGGCGGCGGCTCGTCGCCCGTCTCGACGCGCGGGGCGGAGGCTGAGTCCGCCGGGGCCTCACGCGTCGGCGCGGAGCAGGGCGTCGATCCGATAGGGGATGACCTCGCGCAGGAACATCGACGTCGACGTGCGCAGGATGCCGGGGCAGAGGCGGATCTCCTCGCTCACGCGGTAGAGGTCCTCGGGGTCGCGGGCGACGACGCGGCACAGGAGGTCGGTCATGCCGGCCGGCGCGAAGCACTCGAGCACCTCGGGGATGCGCCGCACCCCGGCGATGGCCTCGTCGAGCAGGTGCTGGTCGAGCTCGGCGGCGACGCTGGCGGCGAGACCCCGGCCGAGCAGCGCCGGGGGGATGCGGGTGCTGGCGAGGCGGAGCATCCCGTTCGCGCGGTAACGCTCGAGCCGCGACTGGACCGTGCCGCGCGCGAGCCCCGTCTTCTGCGCCAGGAGAAGGACGGTGGCGCGGGGGTCGTCGTCGAGGGCGAGGAGCAGGGTGCGGTCGATGGCATCGAGGCGCAGATCACGATCGGGCATGGCCCGTCCTTTCACCGGAGGCGGTCGTCGTGACCATCCTCGCCTCCTCGGACCACTCTGCGTGGTCATTCCGACCAACGTCGCGGATGGTGATTGCGCACTCCGACGGTCGTGCTCTTCACTGGTGATCACACGGACGACGTTCCCGATCGGGGGCGTCGGACTGGGCCCGCCGCCCGCCCCTACCCGGGGTGGCCCGGCGGCCCGCCGCCCATCACCGCGGTCCTGCCCACCACGACGCGCGCCGCGCCACCCGGTCCTCGGGTCGCGCGGCGCGGTCGTAGGTTCGGGGGGTGGCGCGGGCCGGCGTCCGAGGCGGGTGCGCGGTCGCCGCCGATCAGGACCCGGGGATCGCGCTCGCCCCGCCGCGTCGGGGCGCGGTCCGCGCCGACTCCCGCCCCGGCTCCGCGGCACGCGTCTCGGACGCGTCGGCCGTCGCCGGGGTCCCCTGGGCGTGCGGGTCGACGCCGGCAGACGGCCCGGGGACGGTGGCCGGCGCGCCGAGCGGCATGTGGGCCGCCCGGACGGTCGCGTTGAGGAAGGCGACGAGCGGCACCGCGAAGAGGGCGCCCGCGATCCCGCCGATGGCGGTGCCGGCGAGCACGGAGATCGCGACGCCCAGCGGGTGCACCTCGACGTTGCGGGCCATGATGAGCGGCTGCAGCAGGTGCGCCTCGAGCTGGACGAGCACGACGATCGTGATGCCGACGACGAGGGCGGCGCCCGGGCCGTGCTCGATGAGGCTGACGACGATGCAGAAGGCGCCGGTCACCGTCATGCCGAGCAGCGGGACGTACGAGCCGACGAAGATGAGCACCGAGAGGGCGACCGCCATCGGCACGTCGAGCAGGAAGAGGACGACGAAGATCGTGCTCGCGTGCAGCGCCGCGATGATCGTCTGGCCGCGCATGTAGCCGCCGAGGGTGTGCCAGCCGTAGCGGCCGACCTGGTCGAGGCGGGCCCGCGATCGTGCCGGCAGCAGCGAGAGGATCCACCCCCAGATGACGTTGCCGTCGCGGAGCAGGAAGAACGTCGACAGCAGCAGGAGCAGGGCCCCCGCGATCGCGTGCGAGAGCGCCGAGAGCGTGGACAGCGCGCCGGTGACCAGCGACTCCTGGTTGCGGCTGATGGCGGCGGTGATCTCGTCGCCGTACGTCTTCACCTGCTCGTCGCTGACCTGCAGAGGCCCGTTGCGCAGCCAGTGGCTCGCCGTGTCGATGAACTGGATGAACCGGGTCGCCATCCGCGGCGCGTTCGCCGAGATCTGCGCGCCGACGAAGGTGCCGATGACCCCGATGACCGCCACGCCCACGAGGAGCGCGACGAACGCGGCGAGCGAGTGCGGGATGTGCACCGAGCGGTGCAGCCACTTCTGCACGGGCCCGAGCACGGCGGTGAGCAGGAGCGCGACGACGAACGGGACGGTGACGATCGGCACCGAGGCGAGGACGCGCACTGCGAGGTAGACCGTGGCCGCGATGAGCAGCAGCCGCCAGCACCAGGCCGCGGCTTCCTTGATGCCGCCCGGCACGGAACGGCCCGTCGGGTCCTCGGCGCGCAGGTCGAGGACGGGCAGGACGCCGTCCTGACCCTCCGCCGGGTCCCAGCGCTCGTGCCGCTCGTGGTCCTGGAGGCGCGCGCGGGCCTGCTGTGTCATCGACGAGAGGCGCGTCTTGGCGCGGCCGGCGATCCGGGCGGGCGCGAACCCTCCGTCGTGCGCGCCGGCGTGCGCGGCCTCCCCCTCGGGGGCGCCCGCCCGCCCCGACGTGGGACCGGGCGCGTCGGGCTGGTGCGACGGGGGGCCGTGACCGCTGCCGGGCGTCACGTCGTCGTGGTCGTCGTTCAGGGGAACGCTCCTTGCCGTGAGGTGAGCGGGGCGCTGCGCCTCGGGTGCCCGTCCATTCTGCCTGGCCCTGGCAACCCCCTGGCGGTCACGGTGTGCAACCGGGCGGGTCGGGTGGGGTCATCTCGGCGCGGACGCCGAGCAGACGGATCGGCCGGTCGGGCTCGATGCGGTCGTCGGCGAGGGCGCGGGCCACGGCGGCGAGGTCGTCGGGGCTCGCGAGCGGCGCGGGCAGGGTGCGGCTGCGGGTCACGGTGAAAAAGGGGGCGTACCGGATCTTGAGGAAGAGCCGGAAGCTGGGCCGACCCTCGGCCGCGTTGTCGGCGGCCACGGCCCGGGCGAGGGTCTCGACGGCGTCGAGGACCGCCGCGCGGTCGACGAGGTCCTCCTGGAAGGTCGTCTCGCGGGAATGCGCGCGGGGCACCCACGGGGTGGGGTCGACGACGTCGGGCCCGACACCGCGCCCGAGGGCGAGGTACCAGGCGCCGGTCTTGGGTCCGAACTCGCCCTGGAGGGTGGGCAGGTCGGTCGCCGCGAGCTCGGCCACCGTGTCGATCCCGAGGGCGGCGAGGCGCGCGCTGACGCGGGGTCCGACGCCCCACAGGTCGCGGGTGGGGCGGTGGCCCATGACCTCGAGCCACGTGTCGGCGGTGAGCGTGAAGACGCCGCGCGGCTTGCCGAAGCCGGTGGCGTTCTTGGCGCGCACCGTGCTGTCGCCGACGCCGATGGAGCAGTGCAGGTCGGTGGCGGCCAGGACCGCGACCTGGAGGCGGCGGGCGAACGCCCGGGCGCTGTCGGCGTCGGTGGGCTCGACGCCGACGAACGCCTCGTCCCACCCGAGCACCTGCACGGGCGCGTGCTCGGCCAGCGTCGCCATGACGCGCTCCGAGGCCGCGGTGTAGGCGGCGCCGTCGACGGGCAGCAGTACGGCCTCGGGGCACGTGCGGGCCGCGATCCGCAGGGGCATCCCGGAGCGGACCCCGAACGCGCGGGCCTCGTACGACGCGGTCGAGACGACGGCCCGCTGCGTCGGGTCGCCGCGCCCGCCCACGATGACGGGGCGCCCGGCGAGCTCGGGGCGGCGCAGCACCTCCACGGCGGCGACGAACTGGTCGAGGTCGACGTGCAGCACCCAGCGGTGCATCGACGGGCTCACCTCGCCAGTGTGCGCGCCGGCGCGCGGGCGGGACGTGTCGTGGGCGCAGGCCCGGCCCTCGGGCCGGGCCTGCGCCCGCGGCGTCGTCCGGTCAGCAGGCGGCGCCGGAGGTCGTCACGCGCTCGGCTGGCGACGACCAGCTCCCCGCTCGTGCGACGACGGTGTACGTCGCCTCGCCGGCACCGAGGGGGGCGGGGTCGCGCCAGGTGGTCGTCGTCCGACCGGTCACCGTGGACACGGCCGCCCCGTCACGCAGGATGGTGTAGCCCGTCACCCGGTCGGCGGCAGAGGGGGTCCACGTGAGGGTCGCGTAGGGCGTGCTGCGGATGAACAGCGACAGGCCCGAGTGCCGCCCGGTGACCGGCACCCCGGTCGCCCCGTCGGTCATCGTCGTCGACCTCGCCCCCGTCGGGCCGTCGGCCGTGACCTTCTGCTCGTGGGCGGCCATGGAGATCGCGTGTCGGAACGCCGTCTTCGCGACCTCCGTCATGCCGGTCGGCGTCGAGTACGTGGTGTCGTTGCGCTCGATGCCCCAGAAGGTGAGGAGCAGGCCGCCGACCTTGCCGTCGACCGACGGGGCGATCGCCGGTCCGGGGGCCGTCGGCCCCTCCACGACCCGGCCTGCGAGGCTGCTGTCGGAGACGACACCCCCGCGCGCGACAAGGAGCACGTCGGCATAGTCGGGTTCGTGCGGCATGAGGGTGCCCGCGTCGCCCGCAACGGCCGCCCGCCGGTACACGGCGTGGAAGCGTTCGGCCCCGCCGGTGGCGATCCCGAGCTGCGTCCAGCCGGCCGGAACCGGTGGGTCCTCGTGCGCCGAGGTGGTCGCATTCCACGGCCGTATCCCACCGCGCGACAGGATGAGGTGGTCGCCGACGCGTACGTCGTCGGGCAGGGCCGGCGCGGCCGTCGTGGGTCCCGCGGTCACCGCGTCGACGACGGCCGGCGTCGTCGTGCACCGCGCCGTGAGCGCACCGGCCGGGAGCACGGTGGTGGCCCCGAGGGTGCGCGCAGAGCTCGTCCGGGCCGACAGGGCGGACGCCGACGTGCCGGCACCCCCGACGAGGGCGACGACGAGGAGGGCGGCGAGGACCGCCACTGCTGGAGCGAGCAGAACGCCTCGCCCCGCCGGCGACACCGGCTCGGGGCGCTCGGCACTCACCGGCTCCGGTGACGAGACGCGCCCCCCCGGCTCCGAGGGCGCGGGTCCCGCAGGCGCCGACGGCTCGGGAGTCGTGGGCTTTACCGCCGCCTGCGCGGCGCGCCGGCGCGCGGCCAGCCACGGGTCGTACCGATCGAGCCAGCCGTACCGGGCCAGCGCGACGAGCGCCGCGAGTCCGGCTGCGGCGGCGGCCACCGCTCCGGCGTCGCGCTCGGCGACCCGGAGCGCGATCCACCCGGCTCCAGGGACCACGAGCCGCCCCACGCCCAGCACCTGCGCGGGGGCGACGCGCTCACCGTCGACGCTCTCGTTCGCGTCGCCCTTCGTGCGGTAGGTCCGGCCGTCGTCGTCGACCACGCGGTGCAGCAGCGGCAAGAGTCCCGGCCGATCGACCAGCACGACCGACGGCGGCCCCAGCATTCCGCGTTCGGTCGGCCACGCCTCGACGGCGACCGCGTCGCCGACGGCGAGCGCCGGGGCCATCGACCCTGAGGCGACGACCGTGGTCCGCCAGCCTGGCGTGATCTGCGGGAGGGCGGCGAGCAGGGCCAGACCGGTGCCCGCGACGAGCGCGGCGGAGGCGAGCAAGCCGAGCACGAAGCGGACGAGGTCGCCCGCCGCCGGCCGCGTCCTCGTGCCGTCCGCCGCGGACGCGCTCACCGGCTCGTACCGGGTCGGGTGCGGATCTCCCACGTGAACATCGGCTTCGCCGCCGTGCCCTGCGCCTCGTTCGGCGTCGACGAATCGAGAGTGACCGTGAAACGGAAGGGGCGCTTGGCGCCCGCCGCGGCCGGGGTCCAGCCCGTGTTCGCCGCCGTGCCGTACGTCGACTGCGCACCGAGGACGGCGTTCAGCTTGCCCGACATCGCCGTCGACCACGTCCCCGTGCTCGCGCACGTCGTACCGTCGGCGCCGGCCTCGACGACGAGGCCGAGGTACTGGCCGAGGGCGCCGCCCGAGGGGTCCGCGCCGTAGAGGCGGAGCGAGTCGAGCTGGTCGGCCGTGGCGGTGCCGTCGTACGTGACGTCGACGCAGCGGACGATCGTGTCGCCCGGCACGAGGTCGGAGACGTCGAGCGGCCGGTCCGCCTTCGACCCGAGCGAGACTCGGGCAGCCCCCACGCTGCCGGAATCCCCGTACGTCGTCGTCCCCGAGAACGCGCTCTGCGACCGCTGCAACGTCATCGCGCTCACGGCCAGCATGGCGAGGACGACGACCAGAACCCGGATCAGCGTCGCCGGACTGGTGGTGCGGATCCTCGTGATGTTCCTCATGTGACTCTCCCCAACTGCCATCGGACGTCCCCCGTCCGCGTCGGACCGTGTGTCCGTCGCCTCCCCTTACGGCTCGCCAGGGGCGGACCTGAGTCTTCTGGAAGAGCGTCTTGGTCGATCGTCAACAACGGGTGTTCGAGACGCGCGTCCTGTACGGCCGTCCCACCGCGAAAGTCTCGGCGCGTCAAGGCCGCTCTCCCCGGGCGTCAATGGGTGTGACGTCACCCACCTCGGGTGGAGCGGCCGCCCTCAGCCGAGGTGCCGCAGGGGCGGCCAGGCCGCGGCCCAGCCCCCGCGCGGGTCCCGGCAGACCGCGAGCGGGGCGCCGTTCTCCTCCCCGCCCGGCACCGGGTGGGCGAGCGTGCCGGCCGGTTCGCAGCGGGCGAACACGTCGCGGCGGACGTCGCCGACGACGACGGCGACGGTCCGCTCCGCCGGAGGCGGGCCGAGCTCGCCGAGGCCGTTGTGGCCGCTGTACGCGCGCGGGAGCCCGAGGGCGGGCCCGTACCGGTCGACGGCCCCCGCCTCCCCGTAGTTCGCGGTGAGCACGACTGCGCGGGCGCGGTCCTCCGGCGGCAGGGTGTCGTGGACGGCGGCGATCTGCCCCACGTACGCCGGCCAGCCGATGCTCTCGCGGGCCACGGGGTTGATCGCCGCGACGGGCACGACCCGCTGCCACGCCTCGGGCAGCACGGGTAGGCCCACGAGCGCGGCGGCGAGCGCGTTGACCCCGACCCACCCCGCCACCCACGCGCGGACCGGCCCGTCGAGGGCCACCCCGGGCAGCGTGCCCCGGCGTTCCGCGACCGGCACGCACCCGATCGCGTAGACGGCCGCGAGCAGCCCGAGCGGGTAGTAGAGCTGCGACCCCATCGCGAACACGAGGCCCAGGAGGATCGGGAGGGCGACGGCGATCCCGCGGATCGGCCGCCACGCCGGGCGGCGCAGCAGCTCGCGCAGGCCGGCCCACCAGACGATGACGAGCGGCGGCCCGAGCAGGACGAGGAGGAAGGGCCACATGAGGAGGCGCACGTGACCGGCGTTCCCCTCGGCGAGGCCGGCGCCGACGGCGAGCTGCGGCCAGCCGTTCGCCCACTGGTAGACGGCGTTCGGGGCGGCGATCGCGGCGGCGAGCAGCGCCCCCGCCCACAGCCACGGCGAGCGCAGCGGGCGGCGGGGTCCGATCAGGAGCAGACCCGCGAGCAGCGAGACCGCGAGGAGCGCGACGAGGAGCTTGAGCCACGTCGCGAGCCCGAGGAGGGCGCCCACCGCGAGCCACCAGCGCGGCTCGCGCCGCAGGAGCGCCCGCATCGCGCACAGGACGATCGCCGGCCACAGCGGCAGGTCGAACGCCGGCGTCACCGCGACGTGCCCGAACGACAGCGGCATGACCGCGAACCCGTACCCCCACGCCGCGAGCGACTGGGCCGCGCGTCCGCCCCCGGCCTCCCGGGTGATCGCCGCGACGACGATCACGGACAGCGCGGCGCACAGCGTGGCGGGGAGGCGGATCGCCCAGGTCTCGTCGGCGAGCAGCGTGAACGTGCGCACGAGGAACGGCGCCAGGGGCGGTTGGTCGACGTACCCCCAGGCGGGCGGCAGCATCCGGAAGTACAGCTCGTCGCGGTGGTAGCCGTACCCCGCGCTCAGGGCGGTGAGGAGCGCGGCCTGCGCGGCCGCCGCCCCGAGCACCGGCCCCCGCGCGAACGGCGGGCGGCGCACCGGCGGGGCGCTGGGCCCCGCGATGCTTGACACCCCTCGACGCTAGCCGACGACCGACGCCGGGGCGGGGGTCGGGCGGACGGCCGGGTCGTCGGCTCGGGTCGGTCGGGTCAGGAGATCAGGCGGGCACGCGCTCGCGCTCGGCCTCCTCGCGCAGCCGGCGCGTCGGCGCGATGGCCAGCGACAGGCCCGCGCCGACCGCGCACAGGGCGGCACCGCCGTACCAGGCGAGGTCGTAGGACGAGAAGACGTCGCGGACGAAGCCCGCGCCCCACGAGGCCGCCGCCGCGCCGAGCTGGTGCGACGCGAACACCCAGCCGAAGACGATGGGTCCGGCGAGGCCGAACCGCCCCCGGCAGATGGCGACGGTCGGGGGCACGGTCGCCACCCAGTCGAGGCCGTAGACGAGGATGAACGCCCACATGCTCGGCTCGACCCCGGGCGCGAGAAGGTGCGGCAGCAGGACGAGCGCCACCCCGCGGCCGGCGTAGTACAGCCCGAGCAGCAGGCGGGGGTCGAACCGGTCGGTGAGCCAGCCCGACGCGATCGTCCCGAGGACGTCGAAGATGCCGACGACGGCGAGGAGGCCGGCCGCGGTCGTCGCGGGCATGCCGTGGTCGTGAGCGGCGGGCACGAAGTGGGTGCCGATGAGCCCGTTCGTCGTCGCGCCGCAGATCGCGAACCCGCCCGCGAGCAGCCAGAACGTCCGCGTCCGGGCGGCGCCGGCGAGCGCGGCGAGGGCGCGGCCGGCGCTCGAGCCGCCGCCGCGCGCGCGGGCCGGCCCCGGGTCGTCGGCGGTCGCGCCGTAGGCGTGCAGGCCCAGGTCGTGGGGGTGGTCGCGCAGCAGGAGGAGGACGACGGGCACGGTCAGCAGCGACACCGCCGCGACGACGAGCGACGCCGTCCGCCACCCGTGGTGCCCGGCGAGCGCGGCGATGAGGGGGAGGAAGACGAGCTGGCCGGTCGCGTTGCCGGCGGTGAGGATGCCCGACACGAGGCCGCGGCGCCGCACGTACCAGCGGCTGCTCATCGTCGCGACGAACGTCATCGACATCGACCCCGTGCCGATGCCGACGACGGCGCCCCAGAGCGCCATGAGCTGCCACGGCTCGCGCATGAAGATCGTCAGCCCGGTGCCGGCCGCCACCAGCGTCAGCGCGATCGACACGACCCGCCGCACCCCGAACCGGTCCATGAGGGCCGCCGCGAACGGCGACATGAGGCCGAAGAGGACGAGGTTGACCGAGACGGCGGCCCCGATCGTGCCGTGGCTCCAGCCGAACTCCTCGTGCAGCGGCTGCATGAGCACGCCCGGGACCGACCGGAACCCGGCGGCGCCGATGAGGGTGACGAAGGAGACGACGCCGATGACGACCGCCCAGCGCCGGTGGCGCCGGTCCGTGGACGTCTGCAGGGGTGGGAGCGTGCTCATGCGGACCTCATGGTGACCACTGTGCGGCGCGGCCCGCGTCGTGCCAAGACGACGCACGCCGGCCCCGGTCCGCGCGGCGGATCCGGGGCCGGGTGCACGGCGACCGGCGGCTCAGAGCGCCGCCTCGTCGGACTGCTTGAGGCCGAGGAGGCAGATGGCGCCGATGAGCGAGCCGAGGCCCATCGCGATCGCGACCCCGAGGAGGCCGAGGCCGGCCTCGAAGAGGAAGCCCGCGACGACCGGGCCGAGGGCGGCGCCGCCGCGGCCGACGCCGATGACGAACCCGGTGCCGCCCGCGCGGACGGCGGAGGGGAACCCGTGGGCGATGAGCGCGTAGAGCCCGACGACGCCCGCGTTCGTGAAGAACCCGGCGAGGGCCGACATGAGGCTGAGCATCGTCAGGCCGTCGGCGCCGGTGCCGAAGATGATGACCGCGACCGTCGAGAGGACCATCGAGCCGAGCACGAGGGTCCGCGTGGGGATCCGCAGGCTGAGCAGGCTCAGCACGACCGAGCCGATGAGCCCGCCGACGTTGGCCCAGACGAGCACGCCGCCCGCGGCCGACGGGGCGTAGCCCATGTCGACGACGATCTTCGGCACCCACTTGAGGATGAAGTAGAACGTCATGATGTGCGCGAAGTAGGCGAGCGTCAGCAGGATCGTGATCCGCGCGAGGCGCCCGCTGAAGAGCTGCTTGACCGACGTCTTCGGCTCGTCCGCGGAGGCCGGGGGCAGGTTCGGCACCGTGCGGTGGCCGAGCTTGCGCATCGTGTCGTTGATCTTCTCGAGGGCGCCGTGCGGGCGGGCCTGCACGAGGTAGCCGACCGACTCCGGCAGGAGGAACCAGACGACCGGCAGCATGAGGGCGGAGGCGACGATGCCGAAGTAGAACACCGACCGCCAGTCGCCCGTCGAGGCGAGCAGCGCCGAGGCGATCGACCCGCCGACGATCGCGCCGACCGGGTACCCGGCCGCCATGATCGCCACCGACATGCTCTTGAGCCGCGCGTTCGAGAACTCGGCCACGACGGCGTTCGTCGCGGCGAGCATGCCGCCGATGCCGAGGCCGGTGAAGAGGCGGTAGATCGACAGGGTCGTCAGGTCCGTGGACAGCGTGGCGAGGAACATGCCGACGCCCATGACGACGAGGGCGCCGAGGATCGTCTTGCGGCGACCGATCCGGTCGGCCACGTTGCCGAGCACGACGGAGCCGACGGCCATGCCGATCAGCTCCATCGACAGGACGATGCCGAGCGCGCCGCGCCCGATGCCCCACTCCGCGGCGATGCCGGGGGAAGCGAAGCTGATCGAGAGGACGTCGAAGCCGTCGAGCGCGTTGAGGATCGTGCACAACGCGACCGCGAGGATCTGGCGCCCGCCCATCTTTCCGGCGGCGAGGATCGCGCGCGGATCCTCGTGGGTGGGGGCGGAACTGGGCACGTGGACCTCCGGACGACTTTGACAGGATTCCTGACACTGAGGACAGCAGGGTGACAGACCCACCGGTCCGTGGCAAGGGTCCGTCGCGGCTACTGCGACAGCGCGAGGGCGTGGCGGGCGCGACGGAGCAGGTCGCGGAAGACGTCGCGCTCGTCGGCGGTGAAGTCGGCGAGCATCTCCGCCTCCAGGTCGGCGACGAGCGGGTCGTACGTCGCGAGCAGGTCGCGGCCGGCGTCGGTGAGGTCGATGAGGAGCCGGCGGCGGTTCGCCGGATCGGGGGTCCGGGAGATGAGGCCCTGCCTCGCGAGGTTCGACACGAGGTCGGCCGTCGACTGGGCCCGCACGAACGAGAGGCGCGCGAGGTCGGCACTGCTCATCCGCGGCGACCGGGAGAGCACGGTGAGGGCCGTGTACTGCAGCGTCGTCACCCCGGTGGGGCGCAGGACGTCGTCGAGGCGGCCCCGGCTGATGAGCTCGAGCTGCTTGACGACGTACAGCAGCCGCGCAGGTGGGGCGTCGGAGTCGCTCGGGGTCACCGGTCCATTCAAGCAAAGCGCCACGTCCGCGACGTCGTCGCGCCCGATCGGCCCGCCCGATCGACCGCCGCGGTCGGGACCGTGGGGCGGCGGGTGAGGCCCCGGTCGGCGGGGCGGACCCTTGCGCGGCGCGGCCCCGATGCGCCAGTATCAGGATTCCTGACATGCGGGTGGTCGGCCCGGGGCGGGCGACGTGCGACCGTCCCGACCGACCGGCCCGCCGTTCTCGATGACGCGACGTGAGAGGTGTCGAATGACGACGACCGCCGAAGGGCTCGGGATCGACCTGCCGCCCTCGCTACGCGCCACCCGCCGGGGGGCCGTCGCGATCCTCACCCTCGATCGGCCGGAGAAGCGGAACGCGCTCGGCGACGCGAGCATCCTCGGCCTCGAGCGGTTCCTCGACGAGCTGCCGACCGACGTCCGCGCGATCGTCCTCGACGCCGCGGGCGACCACTTCTGCGCCGGGCTCGACCTCGCCGAGATGGCCGAGCGCGACACGATGGCCGGCATCGCGCACTCGCGCATGTGGCACCGCGTCTTCGACCGGCTCGAGAAGGGCTCGGTGCCGGTCGTCTCCGTGCTCAAGGGGGCCGTCGTCGGCGGCGGCCTCGAGCTCGCGACGGCCACGCACATCCGGGTCGCGGAGGCGTCGACGTTCTACGCGCTGCCCGAGGGGCAGCGCGGGCTGTTCGTCGGCGGCGGCGGCTCGGTGCGGGTGCCGCGGCTCGTCGGGGTCGCGAGGATGGCCGACATGATGCTCACCGGTCGCCGCTACGACGCCGCGGAGGGCCACGCCGTCGGGTTCAGCCAGTACGTCGTCGCCGACGGCGCCGGTCTGGAGACGGCGCTCGGCCTGGCGCAGAAGATCGCCGGCAACGCCGTCCAGACGAACTTCGCCGTCCTGCAGGCCCTCCCGCGCATCGCCGAGCTGGGCCCGAGCGAGGGCCTGTTCGTCGAGTCGCTCATGGCCGCCATCGCCCAGGGCACCGACGACGCGAAGGGTCGCATGGCCGACTTCCTCGCCGGCCGCGCGAAGAAGGCGACCGATGACTGAGCGCGGGGGCACCGCCGTGCAGCGCGGCGACGTCGTGTGGACGCCGCCCGCCGACGTGCTCGAGACGTCGCAGGTCGGGGCCTTCCTGCGCTGGGTCGCCGAGCACCGCGGGCGTCGGATGAGCACGCACGACGAGCTGTGGGAGTGGTCGGTCACCGACCTCGAGGGGTTCTGGTCGGCGGTCTGGGAGTTCTTCGGCGTCCGCGCCCACGCCCCGCACGAGGCCGTGCTGACCGACCGGCGCATGCCCGGCGCCACGTGGTTCCCCGGCGCCACGCTCAACTACGCCGAGCACGCCCTCGGCGACCTCGAGGGCGGGTCCGACGCCGACGAGCTCGCCGTGCTCGGCCGCTCGCAGACCCGCGCCGACGTCGACCTCACGTGGGGCGAGCTGCGCGAGCAGGTGGCGCGCGCCCGCCGCGTGCTGGCCGACCTCGGCGTGCGCCGCGGCGACCGGGTCGCCGGGTACGTGCCGAACGTGCCCGAGGCACTCGTCGCGTTCCTCGCGACGGCGAGCCTCGGCGCGACGTGGGCGAGCTGCGCTACCGAGTTCGGGCCCCGCAGCGTCATCGACCGCTTCGCCCAGATCGAGCCGACCGTGCTGTTCGTCGTCGGCGGCTACCGCTACGGCGCCAAGGACGTCGACCGCGGCGCCGAGGTGGCCGCGGTCCGGGCCGGGCTGCCCGGCGTGCGTCACGTCGTCGACCTCGCCTACGGGGACTTCGCCGTCGAGGACGCCCTGTCCTGGCCCGACCTGCTCGCGGCGGCCGACCCGCAGGCGGCGCCGCCCGTCGAGGCCGTGCCCTTCGACCACCCGCTCGTCGTCCTCTTCTCCTCGGGCACGACCGGGCAGCCGAAGGCGATCGTCCACGGCCACGGCGGCATCCTGCTCGAGCACCTGAAGAACCACGCCCTGTCCTGGGACATGCGCCCCGGCGACCGGATGCTCTGGTTCAGCACGACCGCCTGGATGATGTGGAACGCCCTCGTCTCCTCGCTGCTCGTGCGCGCCTCGATCGTCATGATCGACGGCAACCCCCTGTACCCCGACGTGGCCCGGCAGTGGGATCTGGCCGAGGCGACGGGCGCGACGATCATGGGCGCGAGCCCGGGCTGGATCATGGCGTGCCGCAAGGAGGGCGTCGACCTGCACGGGCGCGACCTGCGCATCCGCATCGTCGGGTCGGCCGGCTCGCCGCTGCCGCCCGAGGGGTACGCGTGGGTCGCGGAGCAGCTCGGCCCGCGCGTGCAGCTCAACGTCGGCTCCGGCGGCACCGACGTGTGCTCGGGCCTCGTGCAGAACAACCCCCTCGTGCCCGTGTGGGCCGGCGAGATCTCGGCCCGCTGCCTCGGCGCCGACGTCCACGCCGTCGACTCCGAGGGCCGCGAGGTGGTCGGTGAGCTGGGCGAGCTCGTCATCACCTCGCCGATGCCGTCGATGCCGGTGGGGTTCTGGGGCGACACCGACGGATCCCGGTACCGCGCGGCGTACTTCGACCACTTCCCGGGCGTGTGGCGGCACGGCGACTGGATCGTCTTCGCGCCGAACGGGAGCTGTCACGTGGCCGGCCGCTCCGACGCGACCCTCAACCGCGGCGGGGTGCGCCTCGGCACGGCCGAGTTCTACCGCGTCGTCGAGGAGATCCCCGGCGTGGCCGACTCCCTCGTCGTCCACCTCGAGGACCCGGCAGGCGGCAACGGCGAACTGCTGTGCTTCGTCGCGACCGAGCCGGGGCGCGCGCTCGACGACGACCTGCGCCGCGCGATCGGGACCGCCCTGCGCACGTCGCTGTCGCCCCGCCACATCCCCGACGAGATCGCCGAGCTGCCGGTCATCCCGCGCAACCTCACCGGCAAGAAGCTCGAGCTACCGGTCAAGCGGATCCTGCAGGGCACGCCGATCGAGCAGGTCGCCAGCCCCGACGCGCTCGCCGTGCCCACGAGCCTCGACGCGGTCGTCGACCTCGCGCGGACCCGGTCGGCCGGTGCGGCCGGTCCGGCACGGGAGGCGCGATGAGCACCGGATTCGTCGAACCGGCCGACCTCGCGACGATCGCCGTGGTCGGCACCGGGGCCCTCGGCGCGAGCTGGGTGAGCCTCGCGCTCGGCCGCGGCCACGACGTCGTCGCCGCCGACCCCGGGGAGGGGGCCGCGGAGCGCCTCACCGCGACGGTGCGGGCCCAGACCGGGGTGGCCCCGCCCGCGGACCGGTTCCGGTTCACCGCCGACGCGGGCGAGGCCGCGGCCGCCGCCGACCTCGTGCTCGAGGCCGGCCCCGAGCGCCTCGACGTCAAGCGCGAGCTCTTCGCCGTCCTCGACGCGGCGGCGCGCCCCGACGTCCTCCTCGCGAGCAGCACGTCGGGACTGCTGCCCAGCTCGTTCCAGGACGCGTGCGCGCACCACCCCGAGCGGATGCTCGTCGCGCACCCGTTCAACCCGCCGCACCTCATGCCGCTCGTCGAGATCGTCGGCGGAGCGGCCACCTCGGCGGAGGCGATCGCGGCCGCGATGGCGACGTTCACCCACCTCGGGAAGCGGCCGATCCACCTGCACCGCGAGCTGCCCGGCCACGTCGCCAACCGCCTCCAGGCGGCGCTGTGGCGCGAGGCGTACCACCTCGTGGGCGAGGGCGCGGTGAGCGCCGCCGACCTCGACACGGCGATCGCCGCCGGACCCGGTCTGCGGTGGGCCCTGCTCGGGCCGTTCGCCACCCAGCACCTCTCCGGCGGGCCGGGCGGGTTCGCGCACATCCTCGAGCACCTCGGTCCGCCCACGGAGAAGTGGTGGGACGACCTCGGCGACCCCCGGCTGACCCCGCAGCTCACCGCGGACCTCGTCGCCTCCGTCGACGCCGAGTTCGCCGGCGTCGACGAGGCCGACCTGCTCGCGCGGCGCGACGCCGCCCTCGCCGAGCTGCTCGCCCTCAAGGACCGCGCCGGGTTGACGGCCGGCGTCCGGGAGGACGCGACCCCCGAGCAGCCCCGCTGACCGCCTCGTCCGGCCGACCTCGACAGGGAGCACGACATGCACGACATGGGACTGGGGTCGTGGCCGACGCGCCGCGCCCGGATGACGCCCGACGCGGTGGCCCTGACCCAGCACGGGCAGGACTGGACCTTCCGCGAGGTGGAGGAGCGGGCCACGCGGCTGGCCCACGCGCTGCGCGACCGCGGCGTCGGGCCCGGCGACCGGGTCGCCTACCTCGGGCTCAACTCGGTCCACTTCGTCGCGGTGATGTTCGCGGTCGCCAAGCTCGGCGCGATCACCGTGCCCCTCAACACGCGCCTCGCGCCGCCGGAGACGGCGTTCATCCTGCGCGACGCCGGCCCCCGCATCCTCGTCTGGGACGCGCCGTTCGCCTCGGTCGTCGCCTCCGCCGACGTGGCCGACCTCGGCCTCGACCTCGTCGCGGTGCACGACGACGGGCCCGCGCCGCGCCTGGCGGAGCTGTACGCGGCGGGTTCGACGGAGCCCGTCGACGAGCCGGCCGGCCTCGACGACGTGTTCATGATCCAGTACACCTCCGGCACGAGCGGGCGCCCCAAGGGCGTGCTGCTCACGCACGGCAACATCCACTGGAACGTGTACAACCTGCTCGTCGACCTCGACCTGACCAGCGCGGAGGTCGCCCTCGTCACCGCGCCGCTGTTCCACACCGCGGCCCTCAACCAGCTCTTCTTCCCGACGTTCCTCAAGGGCGGGCGCTCCCTCGTCGAGGAGAAGTGGAACCCCGCGCGGGCCCTCGAGCTCATCGAGTCCGAGCGCGTGACCTTCCTGTTCGGGGTGACGTCGATGTACCTCTCGCTCATGCAGGCGCCCGGCTGGGCGGAGGCGGACCTCTCGTCGATCAACGTGACGATGAGCGGGGGCGCTCCGATCCCCGAGAGCCTGCTGCGCGCGTGGCTCGACCGGGGGCAGATGATCGTCCAGGGGTACGGTCTCACCGAGGCCTCGCCCGGGCTGACGATGCTGCGCAAGGCCGAGGGCGTCGCCAAGGTGGGCTCGGCCGGGACGCCGTGCTTCTTCGCCGACGTGCGGGTCGTCTCGCCGCTGCTCGAGGACGTCGGCGTCGGCGAGCCCGGCGAGGTGCTCGGCCAGGGACCCAACGTGTCGCCCGGGTACTGGCAGAACGAGTCGGCGACGGCGGCGGCGTTCGTCGAGCCGGGCTGGCTGCGCACCGGCGACCTCGCGCGCCTCGACGACGACGGGTTCCTCACCATCGTCGACCGGGTCAAGGACATGATCATCAGCGGCGGCGAGAACATCTATCCCGCCGAGGTCGAGGCGGCCATCCACACCCACCCCGCCGTCGCCGAGGCGGCCGTCATCGGGGTGCCCGACGTGCGCTGGGGCGAGGTGGGGCGCGCGATCGTCTCCGTCCGCGAGGGCGCCTCGCTCAGCGAGGCCGAGCTGCTGGCCCACCTCGACGGGCGCATCGCCCGGTACAAGATCCCCGCCTCCGTGATCGTCCTCGCCGAGCTGCCGCACAACGCCTCCGGCAAGCTCGTCAAGGGCCCCCTGCGGGCCGCGTACGGCACGACCCCGTCCGACGCCGGACCCTCGACCGGACCCTCCACCTCGAAGGAGCCGTCATGACCCGCTACGAGCCCGCCGTCGACCTCGACGCGATCGACGCCATCGACGTGCACGTCCACGTCGAGACCGACGAGCACGGGCACCTGTCCCTCGACGACGAGCTCATGGCCGCCTCGGCCGCCTACTTCGCCTCGAGCGACAACCGCACGCCGACCGTGGAGTTCCTCGCCCAGCGCTACCGCGACGCGCGGATGGCCGCCGTCGTCTTCACCATCGACGCGCGCACGAGCATGGGCCGCGACCCGATCTCGAGCGAGGACATCGCCACCCGTTGCGCCGACCACGCCGACGTGCTCATCCCGTTCGGCTCGGTCGACCCGTGGCGCGGCCGGGCGGCGATCGAGCAGGCGCGCTCGCTCGTCACCGAGTACGGCGTCCGCGGCTTCAAGTTCCACCCGAGCGTGCAGGCGTTCGCGCCGAACGAGGAGCGCTTCGAGCCGCTGTGGGCGGCGATCGAGGAGCTCGGGGTGCCGGCGCTGTTCCACACCGGCCAGAACGGCATCGGCGCGGGCCTGCCCGGCGGGCGCGGCATCAAGCTGCGCTACTCCGACCCGCTGCTGCTCGACGACGTCGCCGCCGACCATCCCGGGCTGACCGTCATCCTCGCCCACCCCTCGGTGCCGTGGCAGGCGCAGGCGATTTCGATGGCCACGCACAAGGCCAACGTGTTCATCGACCTGTCGGGCTGGTCGCCGAAGTACTTCCCGCCGGAGCTCGTCCGGGCCGCCGGCGGCCGGCTGCGCGACAAGGTGCTCTTCGGCTCCGACTACCCGCTCATCACCCCCGAGCGGTGGATGGCCGACTTCGCGACCCTCGGCATCACGGAGGACCGCGTGCCCGGGATCGTCAAGGGCAACGCCGCCCGCGTGCTCGGCCTGGGGAGCGGGAACGGGTCATGAGCCTCTTCCGGCTCGACGAGGACCACGAGGCGCTGCGCGGGCTCGCTCGCGAGGTCGCCGCGGGCCGGCTCGCGCCGCGCGCCGCCCAGGTCGACGAGCTGGGCGAGTTCCCCGAGGCCTCGCTTGCGGCGCTCACCGCGGTCGGGCTGCACGCCATCGGCATCCCGGAGACCTACGGCGGCCAGGGCGGCGACCTGCTCGCCTCCGTCGTCGTCGCCGAGGAGGTGGCCCGCGCCTGCATGACGACCCAGCAGGTCAGCGGCGGCAACGAGCTGTTCGCCTGGCCGTTGCTGCTCGCCGCCTCGCCCGAGCTCGCGCGGCGCTACCTGCCGCGCATCGCGAGCGGGCAGGCCCTCGGGGCCTTCGCGTTGTCCGAGCCCGAGGCCGGCAGCGACGTCGCGGCGATGACGACGCGGGCGACCCGGTGCGACGAGGGCTGGCGGCTCAAGGGCACGAAGCGATGGGTCACCAACGCCGGCCGCGCCGACCTCTACGTCGTCTTCGCGGTGACCGACCCCGACGCGGGCGGGCGCGGCATCTCGGCGTTCGTCGTCGAATCCGGTGACGCCGGGCTGTCCTTCGGCGCGCCGGAGAAGAAGATGGGGCTCAAGGGATCGCCGACCGCGGAGGTCTACCTCGAGGACGTGACGATCCCCGCCGACCGAATCATCGGGGAGCCGGGTCAGGGGCTCAAGCTCGCGCTGGGCACCCTCGACCGCACCCGCGCCGTCGTCGCCGGCCAGGCCGTCGGCGTCGCGCAGGCCGCGCTCGACCACGCCGTGGCCTACGCCAAGGAGCGGCGCCAGTTCGGCCGCCCGATCGCCGACTTCCAGGGCGTGCAGTTCATGCTCGCCGACATGGAGGTCAAGATCCGCGCGGCGCGGTTGCTCGCCTACGCGGCGGCGGAGGAGGCCGAGTCCGCCGGCCCCGACATGAGCCTGGCCGGAGCGGCGGCCAAGTGCTTCGCCTCCGACACGGCGATGGCCGTGACGACCGACGCCGTGCAGATCCTCGGCGGTGCCGGCTACACCCGGGACTTCCCCGTCGAGCGCCTCATGCGCGACGCCAAGATCACGCAGATCTACGAGGGCACGAACCAGATCCAGCGCGTGGTGATCGCGCGGGCGCTGCTGGCCCGCTGAGGCCCGATCCGCGTCAGACGAGGGCGTAGAACCGGATGAGCACCGCCGCGCGGTCGGGACGCAGCGAGGTGAGCGTGCCGACGAAGCGGCGCCGGTTGATCCAGTCGTGCGGGCCGGTGGGGGCGGTCATCTCGATGGTCGAGCGGGCGTAGCGATCCGGGCCGTCGCCGTGGATGAGCACGTTGTTCAGCACCGAGATGTAGGCGCCGTCGTCGGTGCGCAGTTCGTACTGCGCGGACAGGAGGCGCACGCCGTCGGCGCGGACGAGCTGGCGGTCGGCGCCGCCCGGGACGACGGTGCCGGCGATGCGCGGCCCCGCGAAGCGGCCGCCGAGGATCGGCACGATCCGACGTTCTCCGAGAGGGCCGACCCCCATCGACTCCGCCTCGGCGACGTCGACGACAGCCGCGAACGCGAACTCCACCGCCGGGGCCGCGGCGGGGTGGGTGCGGACGAGGGCGTCGAACTCGGCCGGCGTCGGCGCGGGCGGGTGCCGCCGCGCGGCGTCGGTGGCTCCGGAGGCCGGGCGCGCGGCGCCTGCGCGTCCCGCGCCGGTGGCGACGGTCCCGAGGGCGGCGACGGCGGCGAGGCCACCGGTGAGTGCGGTGCGACGTTCCATGCCGGTCTCCTTCGTCGGCCCGTCCCGCGGATCGCAGGATTCCTGAAACTACTGTGAGGGGGCCTGGCGCACAAGGGCTTCCCGCAGTCCGGGCGGCGTTTACACGGGTCGGGGCGGCGGCCAGGATAAGGATTCCTGTCATCACCCCCGCCCCGATCCACTCCGCCTCACCGTCGAGGAGACCCCATGGCCCCCGCGCTCCGCACCGCCGTCATCGGCGCCGCCGTCACCGCCCTCGTCGCGGCGACCGCCGCGCTGCCTGCCCACGCCGCGACGGGGGGTGGCGGCGATGTGCGTGCCGCCGCCGCCGGGGAGCCGCGCCACCTTCAGGGCCGGCTCGCGAACGGCGCGGCGTGGGCGATCGACGTCCCCGCGGACTGGAACGGCGACCTCGTCCTGTTCAGCCACGGGTACCGCGGCGGCCCGGACAACCCGGTGCGGGACGTGAACTTCACGCCGACCTCGCAGGCCATGCAGGACCGCGGCTACGCGGTCGCGCAGTCGTCCTACGCCCGGCTCGGGTGGGCGTTGGGGACCGCGGTCGAGGACCAGCTCGGCACCTTGGCCGCGTTCCGGGACGAGGTCGGCGCGCCGCGACGCACCATCGCCCTGGGCCGGTCCATGGGCGGGCTCGTGAGCAGCCTCATCGCGGAGCGGCCCGGGTCGGGGGTCGACGCCGCGGTCTCGACGTGCGGCCTGCTCGGCGGGGGGCTCAACCTCAACAACTACCAGCTCGACGGCGCCCAGGCGGTGGCGTCGCTGCTGCTCCCCGGTGAGGACGTCCGGCTGACCAAATTCTCCTCCACACAGGAGGCCGCGGCGAACGCCGACCGTCTCGTCGCCGCCGTGAAGCGGGCGCAGACCAGCCCGCAGGGGCGGGCCCGGATCTCGCTCGCCGCCGCCCTCATGAACATGCCGACGTGGTCGACCGACGTCTCGGCGAAGCCGCCCACCGACCCGGCGACGATCGAGCGCGCCGAGTACGACTACCTCGTGGGGACGCTCACGCTCGTCATGACCCGGCGGGTCGACATCCAGAACGTCGCGGGCGGAGACAGCAGTTGGAACGCGGGCGTCGACTGCGCCGCGATGTTCGCCCGCAGTGCCCGGCGCGACGACGTGGCGTCGCTGTACCGCGAGGCGGGCCTCGACCTGCGCGGCGACCTCGCCACCATCACCCGCGACGCCCGCGTCACCGCCGACCCGCAGGCGGTGGCCTGGCTGGCGCGCACCTCGCACCCCACGGGCGCCCTGCGCATCCCGGTGCTGACGATGCACACCCTCGCCGACCCGGCCGCCCCCGTGGAGTACGTCGCGAACTACCGGAACAAGGTGCGCGCCGCCGGCGCCGGTGCGCTGCTGCGCGAGGCGTACGTCGAGCGCACGGGCCACTGCACGTTCACGGTCGCCGAGAACATCGCCGCGCTCGGGGCCGTGCAGCACCGCCTCGACACGGGCCGCTGGGGCAAGGCCGCCCAGCCCCGCGTGCTCCGGCGGGCGGCCGAGCGCACCGGCCTCGGGGAGGCGGCCTTCGTCGCGCACCGCCCGGCCCCGTTCGTCAACGACCGCATCGACCGCCGCGCCCGCCCCGTCGTCCCCTGAGTGGGGTCATCCGGCAGCGGCCTACATACGCCGGCCTCCCCGTGCCGGCCCGGGACGGCGCGCCCACCGGGAAGGTCACCGGTCGGCCCGGGAGCCTCGCGATCTCGACGCGCGGCCAGGACGCTCGGCGATCGCGCTCACACGTCACTCGATGAGTTCGACGATGTCGTGTGCCGCGTGGCCCCGGCGCAACCGAGGGTGAGGCTCTGCCCGGTCGCCCACTCGGAGAGCCGCGGGCTCACGTCACCTCGATCGTCACCACGGCGGGCTCGGAGGGTGGGGTCGGCGGGGCGTCGACGTCGCCGATCCGCGGGGTGTCGGCGGCGACGGCGCGGGAGACGCAGGCGCACAGGCGGGAGTCCTGCGCCTTCTCGTCGGCGGAGAGGAAGACGTCCCGGTGGTCGAGGCGGCCGTCGAGGTCGAGCACCGCTACCTGGCACAGGCCGCACTCGCCCTTGCGGCAGTCGAACATCATCTCGACGCCGGCGGCCTCGAGGGCCTCGAGCATCGTCGAGTTCGCGTCGACGCGGGTCTGCACCCCCAGGCGCGGGATGCGCACGATGAAGTCCTGCGGGGCCCAGGCCCCCGAGTTGCCGAACGTCTCGAAGCGCAGGTTCGTCGCCGGCAGGCCACGGTTCTCCCAGCCGCGACGCACCGCGTCCATGAGGCGGATCGGCCCGCACAGGTACAGCTCGGTCGCCGCGGCCCGCGGGTCGGCGGCGATCGAGTCGAGCAGGGCGTCGACGTCGAGGCCGGTGCCCTCGTCGTCGACGTGCGCGCTCAGCCGGTCGCCGTGCGCGAGCGCGAGGGCGTCGAGGTAGGCCATCGCCGGACGGGTCCGGCCGACGTAGACGAGCTCGTAGTCGGCCCGCCGAGCGGCCAGGGTGCGTGCCATCCCCGCCACCGCGGTGATGCCGATGCCGCCCGCGAGCAGCACGTACCGCGCCGCGCCGACGCCGAGCGGGAAGTTCTGCAGCGGCTGGGTCGCCCGCAGGACCGCCCCCGGCGCGAGCGCGTGCATCGCGGCCGACCCGCCCCGGCTCGTCGCGGACAGGTGCACCGACAGGGCGAGCTCCCGCCCGTCGTCGGAGGCGTCGACCACGGAGTAGGAGCGGGTGAGCACCCCCTCGCCCGACGGGATCTCGACGTCGACGTGCGCGCCGGCCCGCGCCGGTTGCGGCGCGTCGTACCGCAGCACGACCCGGCGGATGCGGTCGGCGACGTCGCGGGTGTCGACGACGGTGACGTCCTGCCAGCGCGGGGTGTGGTCCGCCGCCATGTCAGGCGCGCCCCTCGGCCGCCATCATCCGCTCGAGGATGCGCCGGGCCCACATGCCGCCCATGTCGATGTTGAGGCTGTAGAACTCGTGCCCCGGGTTGGCGTCGATCGCCTCCTGCTGGGCGATGAGCATCTCCTCGTCCTCGCCGAAGACGCCGTGCACACCCTCGCGGAGCTGGGTCGTGATGAGCTGGGAATCGAGCCGGTAGTTGCGCATGAACGCCCAGAAGTAGTGGCTCGTGCGGTCGGTCTCCGGGGTCATCGTGTTCATGACGTACCCGTTGACACCCTGGCTGCGGTCGCCTTCCGGGGCGCCGGTGCCGGCCTTGGCGACGCCCACGTCGATGCAGATCGTCGACGGCGCCTCGAAGTGGATGATCTGCCAGCGGTCGACCTTGCCCGAGAAGCCGGGGAACTTGTCGCGCATGTTCTTCAGCCAGAACGGCGGCGGGTCGATGTCGCGCATCCACCGCGTGACGGTGACGGTGCGCTCGTCGTGGATCGTCTCGAAGCTCGCCTCGCTCAGCTCCTCCTGCCCGATGGAGCTGGAGTGGACGAACTCCTCGTGGGTCAGGTCCATGAGGTTGTCGATGATGAGCTGGTAGTTGCACCCGGCGTCGATCGTCCGGCCGTCGCCGGCCCACTCGGGGCTGCTCATCTGGTGCATGTCGGGGATCGTCGCGGGGTCGGCGAGGTCGGGGTCGCCGAGCCACACCCAGACGTAGCGGTACCGCTCGACGGCCGGGTAGGCCGGGACGGTCGCGCTCGGGTTGAGGGTCTGCTGCGCCGGCATGTGCGTGCATCGCCCGGCCGCGTTGTAGCGCATGCCGTGGTACGGGCACTGGATCTCCTCGTCGCCGACGAGCCGGCCCTTGCTCAGCGGCGCGAGGCGGTGCCAGCACGCGTCGGCGAGGGCGGCGATCCGGCCGTCGCCCGTGCGGTAGAGCGCGAGCGGCCGGTCGCAGACGCGGCGGGCGAGGATGCCCCGCGAGGTGACCTCGTGGTCCCAGGCCGCCACGTACCAGGCGTTGAGCGGGTAACCGAAGATCTTCGCGGTCGTGCGCGGGCCGGGAGCGGGCGCCGGGGCGCTCGCCTGTGCCGGGCGCGGTGCGGTCATCGTCATGGGGGACTCCTTCGTCGCCGGATGCCTGGACGCGGCGGGTCGCCTGCCGGCGTCGCCACTATCTATGGAGATAGGTATTTCGTCCTCCGTCAGACTAGCGACGCCCGCCCTGATCCGACAAGACCCGACAAGACCCACGAAGGAGGCGCCGATGAGCCTGCGGTACGCCCTCATCGCCCTGCTCACGGGGGCGCCGATGACGGGATACGAGGTCTCGAAGCGGTTCGGCGCGTCCGTCGGCCACGTCTGGCACGCCCCCGACAGCCAGATCTACCCGGAGCTGCGCCGGATGGAGGCCGACGGCCTCCTGCGGGGCACGCCCGTGCCGTGGGGGGCCAGCGGGACGAAGACCCGCTACGACGTGACCCCCGCCGGGACCGAGGCCTTCGCGGAGTGGATCGAGGCGCCGCACCGCCCGGCGCCGATCCGCGACCCCGCCTACCTGCGCGCGGCCTACCTCGACCGCGCCGCCCCGGAGGCGGCCCGGGCGCAGCTGCGCGAGCTGCGCGCCTTCCACGCCGAGCAGCTCGCCGTGCTCGAGGCGACGCGGGCCTCACTGCTCGACCTGACCCACCCCGTCCTCGCGGCGCGCCTGTCCCGCCTGCCGGAGGAGAGCTGGGGGCGCGTCGTCGCGTTCCGCGTCTACGCCTACGACGGGATGATCGCCCGCGAGCGCGCGATGCTCGACTGGGTCGAGGCGGGGTTCGACGTCGTCGCCGCCCACGACCCGGCCGCAGCGACGTAGCCGCCCCGGCTGCGCCGACGCTCACCGGGTGGCGTCGGCGGCGGTGAGGTCGCGGACGGCGGCCGCGATCGCCTCGGAGTACTCGCCGTTGACGGCGTGCGTGCCGTCGGGAAGGACGACGACGCGGGCCGCGGGCAGGACGCGCCGGGCCGTGGCCGACGCCTCCTGCGCATCGTGCATCGGTGAGCGCCCGCCGAGGACGACGAGGGCCGGCACGCGGATCGCGGCGAGGGCCGCCTCGTCGAGCCGCGCCGGCGGGGGCGTCGCGATCTGGTATCCCTGCATGCCGGCCTCGATCATCTGCGCGACGGGGTCGTCCTGTAACGGGGCGCCGCCCGCCGTCCACGAGGCGAAGTCGTCGCGCCACGCCTTGGGCAGCCACGGCACCGACGCGGGGATCGACCGCGCGATCACCTCGAGCCGGAGGTCCGCGAAGACGAGGACGGGCTCGAGCAGGGTGAGGCTCGCCACGCGGGCCGGGCGACGGGTCGTGAGGTTCGCCGCGGTCCATCCTCCGAACGACATGCCCACGAGGTGCACGCGCGGTGCGACGGCGGCGATGGCCTCGTCGAGCCACGCGGCCTGGTCGGCGGCGTCGCGGATCGGCCGGTCCTGGATCGACCGGCCCGGCTCGCCGAGCAGATCGAGGGTCCACACGTCGCGGTCCGCCAGGAACGACGGCACGTCGTCCCCCCAGACCGGCGACCCCGACGCGCTGCCCGGCAACAGGAGCAGGGGGACGCCGCCGGGACGCGCGCCGGCGTACCGGTACAGGCGGACGACGCCGTAGGCGGTGCGCACGTCGCGGATCTCGGCCGGATCGGGGAGCCGGGCCAGGGCGCGGTCGTAGGCCGCCAGGTACCGGTCGCGGCCCTGGGCCGACCGGAAGTGCCCGACCGGCGCCGCCGTCACGTGAGTGGCGGCGAGCCAGAGCGCCAACGCGCCGGCCAGGGCGGCGACGAGCGCGAGGCGTGGGCGGCGACGCAGAGGGTGCCGCGCCGCGGCGACCGCGCCGGCCCGGGGTGGCGACGGCGCAACGGCCGCGCCGGCGGGCCTCGAGTGCGTGGGCGGGCGTCGTCGCGGTGTTCGGGTCATTGTTCCTCCCTGCGTTGCAATACGATCGAACCGTAAACGCCTCCGCCGGGAAATGCAATGTCGTCGGGCCGCGCTCACTGCGGCTCGCGAGCTCGCCTCCGTTCGCCGCTCTGCGGTCGAATGGCAACATGGAGTGACGCGGAGGGCGGTGCGGCCGCCCAGGACGAGGGGAGCGCCGTGCCACGCCAGGTCGACCACGCGCAGCGCCGGAGCGAGATCAGCCACGCCGTCTGGGCCGTCGTGGCCCGCAACGGCCTCGACGCCGTCAGCCTGCGCACGGTCGCGGCGGAGGCGGGGATCTCCGCGGGGCGGGTCCAGCACTACTTCGCCACCAAGGACGAGATGGTCCTCGAGGCCGCCCGCGAGATGGCTCGTGCCGCCGAGCTCGCCGCCCGCGGGCGCACCGGGCACGGACTCGGCGCGGACGGGCATGTCGGCCGACAGGATCCCGGTGAACGGGGAATCGAGCCCCTGCCCGGTGCCGACGCGGATGCCGGCCGGCGGCGGGATGTCGCGGGGGCCGGGCGAGGCGATCGCGCCGCGTCCGAGGGGGTGCGGGCGGCCGTGCGACGCGTCCTCACCGTCGGCATCCCCTGCGACGACGGGTCGCGGCTCGGGGCGTCGGTGTGGTTCGCGTTCGTCGCGAAGGCGGCGGTGTGGCCGGAGCTGGCGCGCGTCGTGGCGGGCGAGGTGGCCGGTGGCCGGGACTGGCTGCGCGTGGCCCTCGCCGACGCCCGGGCGGCCGGGGAGCTGACCGCGAACGACGTCGACGCCGACGCCGAGGCCGAGGCGCTGGCCGCCCTCGCCGACGGGCTCGTCGGCCGCGTCCTCGTCGGCGCGATCACCCCCGAGCGGGCGTTCGCGCTCCTCGACGCCCGCCTCGACGCGCTCTTCGGGCCGGGCGCCCCCGGTGGCGTGGCCTGACCCGTGCGGCCGTGGGCGTCACTCCGGGCGTGGGTGGGGCGCCGCGCCCTCCGGGTGGCGGACGCCCGCCTCGGCACGCTCTTCGGGCCCGACCCCCCGGACGGCGACGCCTGATCCACCGGCGGGTGGCCGAGCGCCTCCCCACCGGTCCCCGCTGTCGAGCCCTGTCGGCCGGCCCCGCGATCGCCCTGAAGATCCCGTGGATCCGGCGTCTCGTGGCAACCGACGGGTCAGACGGCCAGCCCGAGGACGTCGAGCGTGTCGCGGTGGCGGCGCAGCCCCGCCTCGACCACCTGGGGGTGCTCGCCGTACCAGGCGAGTTGGGTCGCGGCGATCTCCGCCGCGGAGTGCGTGCGGCCCTCGTGGGTCCAGTCCTCACGCGGGGTGCCCGCGTAGTCGAGCGCGTCGAGGGTGGAGGCGGCCAGCGGGGCGGTCGTCGTCGCCAGGAGCACCCGGCCCGGGTCGGTCACCGCCGCCGGCACCCCGAGGCGCTCGAGTGCGAGCCGGGCCACCCCGATGAGGACGGGGTTGCCGGGGTGGTTGATCGTCCAGGCGCCCTCGCCCTGCGCGTCCTCGAAGAGCGGAAGGGCGTCGACCGTGCCGTGATGCTCCTGGCGGACGGCGAGTTGCTCCCGGGTGATGCGATGCACCTCGCGCACCGCCGACCGGCTCGGCTCGGACAGGTCGGCCTCGCGCTCACCGCGCGCGGCCGCGGCCAGGACGCGCAGGTCGTGGTAGGGCACCCCGGGCGGGTCGCCGACCCCCGCTGCGCGCACGATCGCGTGCGTCGGCATGAGCGCGGACCAACGCAGGACCGGCACCCGCGCCACGTGGGCCGAACCGGGCAGCAGCGCCTCGATCTGCGCGGTGCCGAGGGGTAGGTCCCGGTAGTCGTCGACGATCGGCTGCGTGACGAGGAACGACGTGCGCGCCACGAGGGCGTGGAAGGTGTCGACCTGCTCGGCCGTCAGCTCGAACACGGGCGGCACGCGGACGGAGCGCACCTGGTCACCGAGCGCGCCCTGGCACAGGACGCGCAACGACTCGGCCTGGCAGTTGCCGTGCACGAGGAGCAGGGGACGGTCGTCGGGGCGGGCCTCGCGGGTCGCGACCTGCTCCCACCGCTCCGGGTCGGGCAGGCCGTTGTCCTCGATGGCGGGCACCGACCCGTCCGGGGCCGTCTCGGGGGTCTCGCGTGTCGACGTCATCGCGCCTCCTCCTGGGTCGTCCACCAGTGTGTCGTCGCGGCGCCGCCGACGCCCGTCGGCGGCAGGGGGGAGCGGATCTTCCAGGTCACCGTCGGCCTCGGTCGCCAGGCCGTCAACGCCGAGACCTCAGGCCCCTAAAGGAGGCCCGGGCGAGCGGCCGGAGGCCGGGGTGATGGGGAGGTGACGCAGTTGCGACGATGCCGGGGGTGGGCCTGGCGGTGGCCCGACCTGCTGACCTGCGCGGATGCGAGAGACGCGGCCGGGTGACGCGCTCTGCTGGGCCGCGCTGCCGTCCCTCCGTGCACCGACCCGGCCGGCTGACCCCGATCCGGGCCCGGCCGACCCGGGAAGCAAGCGAGCCCCCCCGTGTGTTCATCGACTGTGCGCAACGCGCTGCCGCCGCGCGGCGCACCGGCCGACGAGAATGGTGGAGAGCCTTGTCGGCGGATTCGAGCCGTCCCGGACCGGGAGCGACCTTCTCCGCGACGACGACGACACCACCGGACGCCCGCGGCGTCCGCGCAGGCCGGGACCCGGCCGGAACCAGGAGCACCATGACCGAGCCCCGTGCCATGACCGCCCGCGACCGTACGACCATCCGCGTGCTCACCGCCGCGGCGTTCGTCGTCATCCTCAACGAGACGATCATGACGAACGCGATCCCCGTGCTCATCACGGTGCTCGACATCGACGCCCGGGCCGCGCAGTGGCTGTCCACCGGCTTCATGCTGACGATGGCCGTCGTCATCCCGACGACCGGCTGGCTGCTCGAGCGCCTCGGCGTGCGCCGCGCGTTCGCCCTCGCCATGGGTCTGTTCTGCGCGGGAACCCTGTTCGCGGCGCTCGCGCCGACCTTCCCGTTCCTGCTCGCGGCCCGCGTCGTCCAGGCGAGCGGCACGGCGATCATGATGCCGCTGCTCATGTCGACCGTCCTCACCCTCGTCCCGCCGAGCGAGCGCGGCCGCATGATGGGCAACGTGTCGCTGGCGATCTCGGTCGCGCCGGCCCTCGGCCCGGCGCTGTCGGGCGTCATCCTGCAGTTCGCCTCGTGGCGCTGGCTGTTCGGGATCGTCCTGCCGATCGCGGCGGGTATCGCGATCGTCGGCCTGCGCCTGCTCACCCTGAGCGAGCGCGGCCGGGTGGAGCGGCTCGACGCGATCTCGGTCGTGCTCACCGCCGTCGGCTTCGGCGGACTCGTCTACGGCCTCTCCCTGTTCGGTGAGGGCGCCGGCCACGGCCCCTCGCCGCTGCTCGTGTTCGGGATCGGCGTCGTGGGGGTCGCCCTGTTCGTCCTGCGTCAGCTGCGCCTCGTGCGGATCGGCGGCGACCCGCTGCTCGACCTGCGCGTGCTGCGCGACCGCGGGTACGTCGTCGCCGTCTCCCTCATGGCGGTCGCGTTCATGGCGCTCATGGGAGTCATGATCCTGCTGCCCATGTACCTGCAGGGCGTGCGCGGCGAGAGCACGCTGCAGGCCGGCCTCGTGCTCATGCCGGGTGCGCTGCTCATGGGCTTCCTCGGCCCGCGCGTGGGCCGTCTCTACGACCGGCTCGGCGCGCGTCGACTCGTGCTCCCCGGGGCGCTGGTCCTGTGCGCCGCCCTGTGGGGGATGACCGCGGCGACGATCGGGGCGCCCTGGTGGGCGTTCCTCGCGCTGCACGTCGTCGCGAGCGTGGGCCTGGCGTTCATCTTCACGCCCGTCTTCACCAGCGGCCTCGCGAGCCTGCCGTCGCACCTGTACGGCCACGGCTCGGCGCTGCTCGGCACGCTGCAGCAGGTGGCCGCCGGTGCCGGGACGGCCCTCGTCATCACCGTCATGTCCTCGCGCGCCGCGTCGCTCGAGGCCGCGGGTCAGGCGACCGTCCCCGCGCTCGCCGTGGGCGTGCAGTGGGGCTTCGCCGTGGGCGCGCTCCTCACCGTGATCGTCGTCGCGCTCGCCCCGTTCATGCGCACGCCCGCGGTCTCCGAGACGCGGGAGCCCATCGCGGTCCACTGACCCCTCCGGCCCGCTCGGCGGCGGCCCCGTGCCCACCCGGGCCGGGGCAGTCCGGCATGTGGACATCCACCGGTGTTGTGGCGGGCGCCGGTTCGGTTCCCCGGTGGACGACCGTGCAGGTGACCGGCGGGTAGCGGGTAGTTTTCCGGCGTGGGGGACGAACGGGAGGAACGGGTGGGTGGCGCGCGCGTCATCGCGTTCCCGAGCGGGCGGCGGCGCGGCGCATCGGCCGGCGTCGCGACACCCGTCGGCGCCGGGGAGCGTCGCCGGGCGGCACGCGGGGGACGCGGGGGCGCCGTGCACGAGCTCGACGCGCATCGAGATGAGCGGGCCGCGGCGCGCTCGGAGGACCACCGGGCCGGGGCATCGGAACCGGATCCGACGACGCCGGCGCAGGCCTCCACCGCCGGCGGGCCGGCACCGGCCCCCCGCGAGCCGGTGCCCGTGCCCTTCGACCGACGGGCCGAGGCCGCCACGTACCGGCTCCACGTCGCGCTGATGGGGTCCGACCCCGAGATCTGGCGCACCCTCGACGTCGCCCACGACCTCACGCTCGGCCCCGTCTTCGAGGCCACCCGCACGGCCATGGGCTGGAGCGGTTTCCTCCTGCACTTCTTCCGCGTCGAGGGTCGGGTGCGTGACGCGGTGCGCGGGCCGGCGGAACGGACGGAACTGACGTACTCGCCCGCCTACGGCACGTGGCAGCGCGCCGGCCTCGACGAGAGCGGCGTGCGCCTCGACGAGGTGCTCGGGCGCGTCGGCGATCGCATCCGGCTCGCCGTCGTCGACGACTTCGGCGACGAGTGGTGGCACGAGCTGCGGCTCGACGCCGTCCTGCCCGCCGACCCGACGCGCCGTGCCCGCTGCGTCGCGGGGGCCCGCGCGTGCCCGCCGGGCGACTCCGAGGGGATCGAGGACTACAACGAGGTCGTCGCCGTGTGGCGGCACGGGTGGCCCGGGCGCCGCTCCGCCACGGCGGCCCCGCCGGGGGTGGGATGGCCGCGTTCCCACGACCCCGACGCCTTCGACCTGGCCGGTGTCGACGAGGTGCTCCGCCACGTCGTGTCGGTACCGCAGACGCCCGTGCCGATGCGCGCCGACGTCTGCGACCGGCTCCGCGATCTGTGGTGGCGGTGCACCGACGACGGCCGCGCCGCCCTCGACGTCCTCGCGCACGACGCGGGCGCCCAGCGCACACCCGGGGAGGCCGACGTGCCGGGCGACGTCGCGGATCGCCTCGCCGACTGGATCGACGTCGTCCGCGCGGTGAACGACGGGTTCGCCCCCGCCACGTCCGATCCGGACCGCGAGCTCGCGCGGGCCGTCGAGGCGCGGCGGGGCGGGCGTCCCCACCCGCCGGGCGGGGGGCCCGAACGGCTCGTCGCGCTCGCGTTCGCCGCCGGGTTGTTGCGGCGTCATCGCGGCCGCATCGTCACGACCGTCGCCGGCCGGCACGGCCTGACCCGCCCCGATCTGCTCTGGCGCCACCTCGCGACCCGCCCGTTGCGCCCGGCCACCCTCGCCGGCGACGCCGCCCTCGTGGGGGCGCTGCACGTCGCGGCCGGCCGGAGCCGGTCGGCGCTCCTGCCGCACCGCATCCTCACCTCGGCCGGGCACACTGACGCCGAGGATCCGCTCTCGGTGGAGACGACCGAACGCGTCCTCTCCTCGCTGCGGGCCCCGCTCGCCTACTGCGGGGGCGTCTCCGGGCCCGAACCCGGCGCGCCGCTCACCGACTCCGGGCGCCGGCTCTGCCGCCTCGTCGTGGGGGCGCCCCCGACCCGGTGAGGGCGTCGCGTTGACGGCTCACCGTCGAGGGGGCGTCCCCGACCCCGATGGAGGCGCCGCGCGGACGCCTCGGGCCTCTCGCCGTGGGGGGGCGACCGACCGGGTGTGGGCCGCACCCGATCTGGCCGGGACCGACCGCGAGGGGGCGGGCGAGGAGGGCGTGCGTCGGTGACGAAGACCTCCCCGTGTCGCCCCTCGGGGCCGCGAGTCCCGTTCGGGGCGCGACGCGCCCGGTCGAGACGCCGGACGGCGGTGGTCAGCGCAGGCGTTCGGAGGCGACGCCCATGACGACGACGTCGCCCGGGCGGCTCGCCCGGATCGTCGACGTGACGTACGAGCGGGGCACCGAGACGCAGCCGGCGGTCGGGCCGCCGGTGCTCGCGTGGAGGAAGATCGCCGACCCTCGGCCCTGCCGGATCGGGTCGGTGTTGTAGCGGATGAGCATCCCCTGCGCGTAGGCGCCGCGCACGTAGGAGTACATCGATTCGTCCGCGGCGCCGCAGCGTCCGCGGAAGTAGCGGTTGTACGTGCGCGCGCCGACGGTCGAGCCCCAGCACGAGGTGCGCCCCAGTGTGAGGTAGCCGAGGCGGCTGCCCGGGTCGGCCGCCCCGAAGGCGACGCCGAGACGGAAGGCGCCCGTGGGTGAGCGGCCGTCGCCCTCCCGCTTGGCGCCGACGGGGGCGAACCCGGCGCGCCCCACGCGGCCGGGCACCGACCACGCCCGCGCGTACGTCCCGTTCGCCCGCCGCACGCACCGCGTCACCGTGGCGGTCGACCGGCGGGGCGCGGTGGCCAGCGCGAACGTCACGGCGGCCGGGCGAGTGGTCAGACCCTTGACGCGGCCCGCGGCGATGCGGGCACACCGGTCCGCCGCCGAGGCCGCGGCACGGCGTGCCGTCGAGGAGGTGGTCGTCGAGGCACGGGTGGTCGAAGCCGGTACGGTCGTGGCCGGCGTGACGGCCGAGTGCGGGGCGACGCCTGCCGCCGGCGCCGCGACGGACGGGGCGGCCGGCCCCGCCGCGAGAGCGAGCGCGGCGACCAGGGCGGCGGCCGGCAGGGCGGCTCGGGTGAGGCGTGGCATGGACGGACCCCTCTCGTCGCGGCGCCGGGACGGCGCCCGAAATCCATGGAACCTCGGTTGGCCCGAAACGGACTCACCTGAGCCCCGGCGTGTCCCGCCGGGATCGACACCTGCCGAACGTGGGAATGTCGGCCGCAGCGCGGCGCATGGTCGGCGTCGCGGCACCCCGATGACCGGCGGGCCGAGCGTTGGCGCAGGCGCGTCGGTCGGGCTCGCCGGTCACCCGACCGTGGCGGTGAGTGCCCCCACCCGGCCGAGGGCGGTGGAGGCGCTGGGCGCTGTGTGTGGGTGCGGGCGGGTGGGCGGCCCGGGGCGGGAGATCAGCATTCGCCGCCACCCCTGCCCGATCCGCCCGACCCGCCGATCCTCCGTGCTCCGGTGATCGGCCCCTGGTGACTGTCTATGCTGGACCATGCCGAAGCGAGCGCTAGTGGTCCTGGTCTCGGCCCTGACGATCCTCGTGCCCGTCGCCGGATCGCTCTCCGCGTGCCAAGTCATCGACGAAAAGCCGTGCATGCCCGATGAGTACCCGGCGCGCGCCAAGGGGGGCGGTGCGGCGTGCTTCCAGAACGGTCAGAGGCCGGACTCGCCGTACGAGACGTATCCGCCGGGGTACACGCCGACCACCATCCCCATCGACAACCCAGCGCCTGATGCCACCGACTACGACCCGCCGTCGGAGCCCGCGTCGAGCTGAGAGTGGAGTCCTGCCGAGCGGGTTCGCCCGGTACGACTGCGGCCCTCTCGAACGGCGCTGGCGTGCCATCACCTCGTAGCACGGACGCACTTCTGGCCGACTGAATCGCCCCGGGTTTCGTGGAGGCTGGGTTAGGTGGATCCGGCCTCGGTGAGGACCGGGTTCTGACGGTAGTGCTTCGCCGACTGAGATGCCCAGTAGTTGGCCTCGAGCTCGGCTGGTGGGACGAGTCCGACCTCGCCGTGAAGTCGTCGGTGGTTGAACCAGTCGACGTACTCGGCGACGGCGATCTCGACGTCGCCGACGTTCTTCCAGCCGCCGACGGGCCGCATGATCGCGTTGCGGATGCACTCGAACTTGAACAGCGAGTTGAGCGCCTCGGCCATGGCAGTGTCGTAGCTATCGCCCTTCGACCCGACGGATGCGACGGCCTCGGCCTCGGCGAGCCGTTCGGTGTATCGGATGGCTCGATACTGGACGCCTCTGTCGCTGTGGTGGATCAGGCTGTTGACGTCCTGGCCGGCGCGCTGCCGGGCCCACAGCCCCATGTCGAGGGCGTCGAGTGCGAGGTCGGTGCGTAGCGGCGTGGACACCTGCCAGCCGACGATCATCCGGCTGAACACGTCCAGGACGAACGCGACGTACGTCCAGCCCGAGTGGGTGCGTACGTAGGTCAGATCGGCCACCCACAGCTGGTTCGGCGCGGTCGCGATGAACTTCCGGTCGACGAGGTCTTCGGGCCGCTCGGTCTGGGCACCGTCGCCGATGGTGGTCTTGCGGGTCTTCTCCCGCGGGATACCGCGCAGGCCGTCGGCCTTCATCAGCCGCTCGACGGTGCAGCGGGCAACGGTGACGCCCTCACGGCCCAGCTCAGCGTGGATCTTCCGGGCTCCGTAGACGCCGAGGTTGGCCTTGTGCGCGGTCCGAATGTCGGTGATCAGCTCAGCGTCACGGACCGCTCGTGCCGAAGGCGGCCGCTTCTGGGCGGCGTAGTAGGTGCTCGGGGCGATCTGCACGCCTGCGTCCTTCAAGACGCCGCAGATCGGCTCGACCCCGAACGCCTCGCGGTACTGGTCGACGTAGTCGACGGCCACCGCGGTGGGCACCTCTACCTGATCTTGCGGTCGAGCTCCGCGGCCGCGAAAAAAGCTGCGGACGTCTTCAGAATCTCGTTGGCCCGGCGCAGTTCACGGACTTCACGCTCAAGCTCGGCCAGCCGTTGCGCGTCATCGGTCGTGGTGCCCGGTCGAACACCGCCGTCGATCTCGGCCTGCCGGACCCAGGTCCGCAGCGCTTCGGGATGCACCCCAAGCTGGTCGGCGACCCCTTGATCGCCCCACGCGCGGACTCCGGGTCCTTCCGGGCGTCCATCGCCATCCGCGTCGCCCGCTGCTGGAGCTCAACGCTGTACTTCCTCGGTGCCGCCATGACTCTCATCATCCTTCCCAGGATTCAGAGCCTCCATCAGACCCGGGGCGATTCAGGTCTTCGTCCGCGTTCCGTTGCGGGGGTTGCCGCTGCCACGCCCTGCGACGGCGTGCTTGTCATACCCCAGATGGGTCGACATCTCCTCATCGAGGGCGGCCTCGATCACGGACTTCGTCAGTGCTTTGAGCAGACCGTTCGGGCCCGTCAGCGCCACCACGGAGTCCTGGGCCTGACGGACCAGGCCGGTGATCACCGCAAGCTCGTCCTTCGACAGCTCACGATCCGCTCCCAGGGACGCCGGCTGCGTCGGCACCCCCGCCGCGGCGTTCTGCTGTTCCTCATTGGGTCCACGCCCACCAGTGTCTCGGTCATGGAACGACCCTTCAGCTCCTGCAGGAGCACTCGGGCCGGTTACACCGTTTCTGCGACAGTCCCGCTGCCCGGCCCCTCGGCCGGGCGCTTCGCGGACGAGACGATCGGCCGCCGCATGCGGTGCGCACCCCCGGGGTGGCCGGCGCGTCGTGATCTGACAAGGTGGTGCCACTCTCACGGTCACGGTGGCCGACGCCGGAGGCGTCGCCGTCGACCGGCCGGACGAAAGGACCCACACGTGGCCGAGCAGCTCGACCTCGAGACCGGATTCGACGAGGCGGCGCCGAGGTACGACCTCCTCGTCGCCCTCAACCCCGGCTACCACCACCACCTGCGGGCCGGCGCCCGCGACCTCGTCGACCCTCTGGCCGCCGACGCCGGGGGCGCGTCCAGCCTCGTCGACCTCGGCTGCGGGTCGGGGGCCTCGACGATCGCACTCACCCTCGCCGCGCCCGGCGCCCGGGTCGTCGGCGTGGACGCCTCCTCCGGGATGCTCGCCCAGGCCCGCCGCAAGCCCTGGCCCGACGGCGTCGAGTTCATCCACTCCGCGGCCCAGCGCTTCGACGCGGTGCTCGCGGACCGGGGGATCGGCGCGGTCGACGGCGTCTTCGCCGCCTACCTCCTGCGCAACGTGCCCGATCACCAGCGCGACGACGTCGTCACCGCGGTCGCCTCGGCCCTGCGCCCCGGCGGACGGTTCGTCACCCAGGAGTACTCGGTGGCCGGGCGGCCGCTCGCGATCGGCGTCTGGAGCCTCGTGTGCTGGCTCGTCGTCGTGCCCCTGTCGGTCATCGTGCGGGGCCACCCGCGCCTGTACCGCTACCTGTGGCGCAGCGTGCTCGACTTCGACTCCACCGCGGTCCTGGCCGACCGCTTCCGCCGCGCGGGCCTCGTCGACGTCCGCGTGAGCACCGTCGGCGGCTGGCAGCGGGGCATCCTGCACACCGTCAGCGGCCGTCGACCGTGAGCGCCGCCGAGCCCGGCGCCCGGTTCCCCGGCCGCGACCCCCGCGCCGTCCGCCACCCCGGCGCCCCGGGCGCCCGGCGCGTGGAGCAGGACCGTCACGTGGCCGTCGTCGGCGGCGGCATCGCGGGTCTGGCCGCGGCCGCCGGGCTCGCCGAGCGCGGGGTGCGCGTCACTCTCCTCGAGGCGTTGCCGCAGCTCGGCGGGCGCGTGGCCGCCTGGCCGGTCGGTCAGGGCGACGGCTCATCGTCCGCGCCACGGACGATGAGCCGTGGCTTCCACGCCTTCTTTCGGCAGTACTACAATCTGCGCGCCCTGCTGCGGCGGGCCGACCCGGAACTGTCGCGGCTGCGACCGGTGCCCGACTACCCGCTCGTGCGCGCCGATGGGGTCCGCGACTCGTTCGCCGCCATCCCCCGCACGCCGCCGTGGAGCCTGATCGGGTTCGTCCGGCAGAGCCCGACCTTCCCGCTGCGGGCGCTCGCGCGCGTGGACCTCCGGGCGGCCCTCGACCTCGTCGACGTCGACTACCCCGCCTCCTACCCCGCCTACGACGGGGTCAGCGCGCAGGACGTGCTCGACCGGCTCCGGTTCCCGCAGGACGCCCGCCACCTCGCGCTCGAGGTGTTCGCCCGCTCGTTCTTCGCGCACCCGAGCGAGTTCTCCGGTGGCGAGCTCGTCGCGATGTTCCACACGTACTTCACCGGCTCGGCCGAGGGCCTCCTCTTCGACGTGCCCGACGACGACTACGACACCGCCCTGTGGGGTCCGCTGGGCGGGTATCTCGCCGGGCTCGGGGTCCGGACGCGCACGTGGTCGGGCGTCGACCACGTCGACCTGACCGGGGAACGCGCCGCCGTGCACGTCTCGGGCGAGCGGATGGAGGTCGACGGCGTCGTCCTCGCCACCGACCCCCGGACGACCCGCCGCCTCGTGGGGGAGGGCGCCGGGCTCGACGCGGCGTGGCGGGACCGCGTCCTCGCCGGCCGCAACGCCCCCCCGTTCGCGGTGAGCCGGCTGTGGCTCGATCGCCCTGTCGACCCGCGCCGCGAGGCATTCCTCGGGACCGCGGGCTACGAGCTGCTCGACAACGTCACCGTCCTCGAGCGCTTCGAGGCCGGCGCCGCGCGCTGGTCCGACACGCACGGCGGGTCGGTCGTCGAACTGCACGGCTACGCCCTCGACCCGGACCGCGACCCCCGCGTGGCCGACCACGCCTGGGTGGCCGCCACCCTGCGGGACGAGCTCGCCGCCGTCTACCCCGAGACCGCGCAGGCGCAGACCCGGCACGAGGAGCTGCTCGTCCTCGACGACTGCGGCCTCGTCGGCACGTCGCCGTGGGCGGAGCGGCCGGGGGTGCGCACCCCCGACCCGCGGCTCGTCCTCGCCGGCGACGCCGTGCGCACCGACCTGCCGGTCGCGCTCATGGAACGCGCCGCGACCACCGGCCTCGAGGCCGCCAACGAGCTGCTGGGCGGGTGGGGCGCCGCGGGGCACGACCGCTGGAGCGTGCCCATGCGCGGGCTCTTGCGCCGCCTGCCCGGCCGGGGCCGGCGACGCTGAGCCTCGCTGAGGGCTGCGCGGGCCGAGGTCGTCGTGACCTGTCGAGGGGCGACGGCATCACTCGGGCGCGTGGCAGACGGCCTCCACGTTGACGCCGTCGGGGTCGTTCACGAACGCGCCGTAGTAGGTGGGGTGGTACTCGGCGCGCACGGCGGGGGCGTCGCGCGACGTGGCTCCGGCGGCGAGCGCCGCCTCGTGGAAGGCGCGGACGTCGTCCCGCGTGGGCACGGTGAACGCGACATGCGGGGGCGGGTCGGACGGGCGGCCCTGCACGAGCCAGAAGAACGGCTTGTGCTCCCACCCGAAGCCGTGCATCCACGGGCCGTCGGGACCGGTCGCGCCGGGCGGGACGTCCATGAGGCTGACGATGCCGATTGACTCCAGGGCGGGTGCGTAGAACGCGAGCGCGCGTTCCATATCGGAGACGACGATGTTGAGGTGATCGAGACGGGAGCCGGTGAAGTCGGGCACGGGAACCTCCGGGGCGGATCGGCGGTGGACGCGCTTACTGTGCCCGGCCCAGCGGACGGATCCTGTCCGCTGACCCGTTCCTACGATCGGCGCAGCAGCGCCGCGGCCCGGCCGGCGAGCGACACGGCCCCCAGGGTCGCGGCGGTGGGGACCCGGCCCCGCAGGCGGCGCTGCCACGTCAACGGAGCCAACGACTCCGCGACGGCGGCGGGCGCGTAGCCGAGCATCTCGGCGTACGCGCGCTCGACCGCCTCGGGCACGGCCTCGGGCAGCGACTCCGTCTCCCGCAGGGCCCGGGCGAGGCCGCCGGCGTCTCGGATGGCCGTGCTACCGCCCACGCCGCCCGTCGCGGGCATCGGGTGCACCGCGTCCCCGAGCACCGCGACCCGACCGGCCGAGCGCACCCAGTCCTCGCTCGGCGCCCAGAACGGGAAGCTCGCCACCCCGTCCGGGTCGGAGGCCGCGACGAGGTCGCGCAACGGGGCGGCCCACCCCCGCAGCCGGCGCACGGCCTCGGTGCGCAGCTCGGCGCCGGTGGCCCCGCGCAGGTCGGCGCCGAAATGGCGCGGGGCGGCCGCGATGCTCCACAGCAGTTCCGGGCGATCGGGCCGGCTGCGGTCGAGGGTGAGGAACGCGCCGAGGCCGTCGGGACCCAGCGCGAACGCCGGCCCCGTGAGCAGCGGCGACGCGGCGCGAGGGCCGCCCCAGCCGGCGACGGCGTCGACGTCGACGCCCGCCGTGCCCGCGATGGCGACGACGTCCACGGGGCGGCACGTCGCACCGCCCCGCAGCGGCCGCGCCACGCTCGAGCCCGTCCCGTCGGCGGCCACGAGCAGGTCGAACCGGTCGCTGCGCCCGTCGGAGAACGACACGGTCACGCCGTCGCCGTCGGCGGCCCAGGCGGTCACCCGGGTGCCCCACCGCACCGCTCCCGCCTCCTGCGCGAGGACCTCCCGCAGCCTCGGCCGCGCGACGAGCAGCGCGGGCCCGTCGTCGACGGGCAGGACGATCCGCGCCCGCAGCCGCGCGTCGAGGACCGCGAACGTCCGCAGGGCACGCTCGTCCTCGCCGGCCCCGCGGAGCTCCCGCCACAGCCGCGGGGGCAGCGTCGCGGACAGCACGTCCACCGCGGGAGTCGTCAGGTGGATGCGGTACCCGCTCGTGTCGCCGGGTCCGGCGGAGGGGTCGACGAGCGTGACGTCCCAGCGCTCGTCGAGCGCGCAGGCGAGGGTCGCTCCGGCCAGGCCGGCGCCGGCGATGCAGACCCTCGCCCGAGGGCTCACCACGGCCCGCCGCCCTCGTCGCCGAGGCGGTCGGGCCGTTCCGTGCGCTCGGCGCGCCGCTCGATCCGGCGCGCACGCACGAGGTGCCGGCGCTCGGCGTACTCGAGGTCGTCGACCCACAGCTGTCGCTGGGTGCGTTCCATGAGGGGCCGGACGATCGGCGCGAGCCGCCGTGCGAGGGCGAAACCGGGCCGGGGGGAGTGGGCCACCGTCGCCTCGACCATCATCGTCAGCGGCCGCCCGTCGCAGTCCACCCCGAACGGCGTCGCGTGGGTCTCGACGACGCTGCCGGCGCCCTCGCCCTTCGTGATGTGCATCGCGATCGTGCGGGCGTCCGGGCACGTGAACTCCGCCGTCACCGGCACGCCCCACGTCTTGTCGAGGCGGAAGGTCACGTCGGTGACGAGCCGGTCGTCGGTACTCGCCTCCTCGTCGACGACGAGGTGGCTGAACGCGTACGGGTGGAACCACGCGCCGTGCCACGGGTCGAGGCGGTTGGCGATGATGTCGGCCGGCTCGCAGCGCCCGGGGACGGCGATCACCGACGCGATCGACGCCGCGGCCGGCGGGCGAGCGGTGAGGGTGGGCGCGTCGGCGGGCTCCTCGCCCGGGGTGGGCAGCCGCACCCACAGCAGCACCCCGTCGTCGAGCGCCGGGTAGGGGGACCACAGCCGGTCCCCGTCGGCGTTCAGGGCGAGCCCGTGCCACCGGCACAACAGGCTCGAACCGACGACGGTGCACCCGTGCAGGCTCGCGCCCATGTGCGGGCACTCGCCGGGCCCGGCCACGAAGCGCCCGTCGGCTCCCCGCCAGAGCACGACCTCGCGCCCGAGAACGGTGCGCACGACCGACGTCGCCCCCACGTCGGTCGACGCGCCGACGACGTGCCACCCGCCCGGGTCGCGCTGCTGGGCGCGGCGCAGGGCCTTCGCGATCCGCGGCACGCTCGCCTGCCGCCACGTCGTGCGCAGGTGCGCCTCGTCGGGCTGCGGCATCCGCTTGATCGGGATGTCGGGGCGGGCGAGCACCCGCGCGAGGCGGGACCCGCCGCGCTCCTCTCGCACGTCGGGGTCGAACGCCGGGGCCGTCCCCGCCCCGCGGGCGAGCACGTCGGCGACAACGATGGCCTTGTCGGCCCGCGAGACCCGCTGCCGCTGCGAGAAGACGTCGTAGTCGGCCCGCTCGATGCGGGTGAGGATCTCGGAGTACATCCGGTGCGCGACGGCGACGCATCGCCCGGACGCACCCGGCAGGAGGTCGATGCCCGGGCGCGCCTGTTCGTACAGCTCCCGGTTGCGGGCGATCTGCGCCGCGAGGAACGCGCGCCACGCCGGGGTCACCTCCCGCGACCACGGGTCGGCGCCGTACGCGGCGAGCTCGTCGGCGGGCAGGTAGACCCGGCCGCGATCGAGGTCCTCGCCCACGTCGCGGAGGAAGTTCGTCAGCTGGAACGCGAGCCCGAGGGCCCGCGCCGGGCCGCGGGCCGCCTCGCGGTCGGCCGGCTCGAGGACCGGCAGCATCATCTCGCCGATGACGGCCGCCGACCCCTCCATGTAACCGTCGCGCAGCTCGGCCCAGCTCGCCCATGAGTCGCGCGTGAGGTCGAGGCGCATCGCGCCGAAGAACCGGTCGAAGCAGTCGAGGGGGATGTCGCGGCGCGTGATCGTGTCGACGATCGCCGCCATGATCGGGTCGTCCACGCGCCCCGGGCCCGCGGCCAGGGAGTCGCGGAACCACGCCTCGAACGCCTCGAGCCGCTGCTTCGGACCGACGCCGCGCACCGACGCGAGCAGCCGCGGGTCGAGGTCGTAGCCGTCGAGGCCGGGTCCGTCGTCGTGGGCCGCGTCGCGGGCGGCGATCGCGTCCCCGTCCGACCCCGGCGTCAACACGTGCGTCCCGTCGAGCAGACCGACCTTCTCGGGTTCGTCGACGATGTCGTCGGCGAGGCGGCACAGCGCGTACACGGCGTAGACGTCCCGGCGCTGCGCCGGCGCGAGGAGCTGCGTGCCCCACCAGTACGTCGTGCCGTGGGCCCGGGTGATGTCCGCGCACCGCTCGTACCCCACGCGCAGCCGCTCGGAGGCCACCCGCTCGCCGGCGGCGCCCTGGAGGGAACTCGTCGGCGTCGCCTCGGCGCGGCCCGGTCGCGTCCCGGGGAGAACCCGCAGACTCATCGCACGCTCCTCACGCGTCGTACGCCGCGACCCGCGCGGCGGCCAGCTTTCCGGAGATCAGCACCATCGGGACGCCGACGCCCGGCACGGTGCCCGAGCCCGCGAAGAACACGCCGGGCCGCCGCTTCTCGACGTTGGGCGGCCGGAACGGGCCCGTCTGCGCGAACGTGTGCGCGAGGGCGAACGGCGTGCCTGCCGCCATGCCCTGCGCCTCCCACTGCACGGGCCCGACGAACTCGTCGGTGACGACGTCGGTCGGGTAGCCCTCGGCGTCGAGGAACCCCAAGAGCCGCTCCTTCATCCGCGGCTCCTCCGCGGCCCAGTCGATGCGGCCGACGGCGAGGTTCGGCACCGGCTCGAGCACGTACAGCGTCGAGCACCCGTCGGGCGCCGCCTCCGTGTCGTGCAGCGAGTGCGCGGTGACGAGCCGCGACGGGTCGCTCATGAGCGTGCCCCGCTTCAGCAGGTCGTCGAAGGCGCCCTCCCACTCCGCTCCGAAGTGGATGTTGTGGTGGGCCGCCTGCGGCGGCAGCTCGCCGCGGACCCCGAGGTGCCAGACGACGGCCGACGGCGAGTAGTCGCCGCCGCGGACGCCCGCGACGCCGCGCGGCGGGGTGAGGTCGGGCAGCAGCCGTTCGTAGGCCACGGGCAGGTCGGGGGTGAGGACGACCGAGGCGGCCTCGATCCGCTCCCCGCCCTCGAGCTCGACGCCGGTGACCTCGCCCGACGCGGCGGTCGTCAGCCGCGACACGCCCTGCCCGTAGCGGAACTCGACCCCGGCCCGTTCGGCCGCGGCCGCCATCGCGGCCGGCACGGCGCGCATGCCGCCTGCCGGGAACCAGACCCCCTCGATGGAGTCCATGTACGTGATGACCGCGTAGATCGCGAGCGCGTCGTTCGGCGCCAATCCGGCGTACATGGCCTGGAACGAGAAGAGGCGGTGCAGCCGTTCGTCGCGGAACCGCCGCGCGATGGCGGGCCCCAGCCGGCCGAAGCCCCCGAGCCGCAGGAGCTCCGCCGCCGCCCGCGGACTGCGCAGCAGGTCGATCGGGGAGTCGAAGTTCGCGTCGATGAAGTGCGGCATCTCGGCGATGTACAGCTTGCGCAGCCAGACGACGAACTCGTCGAAGGCGGCGGCGTCGAGGCTGCCGCTCTGGGCCGCGATCTCGGCGCGCATCGCCTCGTGGCCGTGCCGGACGTGCAGGGTCGATCCGTCCGCGAACCGGCCGCGGTAGGCGGGGTCGAGCAGCGTGAGGTCGAGCTCGTCGTGCACGCGGGTGCCGACGGCCCGCATCGCCTCGTCGATGAGGTCGACCATGGTCAGCACGGTCGGGCCGGTGTCGAAGGTGAACCCGTCTCGGACGAGGACGCCGTTCCGGCCGCCGGGGCCGTCCTCGCGCTCGACGACGACGACCTCGCGGCCCTGGGCGCGCAGGTGGCAGGCGGCGGACAGGCCGGCGAGGCCGGCGCCCACGACGACGACCGGGCGCCCTCGGCCGGATCGGTCGCCCCGGGCGGGCCCGGTCCGGTGCGTCGGGCTCATCGCGGCACCTCGTTGGGGTGGACGGCGCGCAGGCGGGCGCCGAGGGGGGTGGCCACGAGGCGGGCGTCGACGTGCGGCACCTGCAGGACGGACCACGGGCTGAACACGGCCGGCGTCGCGGCGACGGCCCGGGCGTAGTCGGCCCAGGGGATCCAGGAGTGCTCGACGACCTCGGCCGGGTCGGCCCGCACCGGGCCGCGCGCGGTGCCCACGTAGACCGGGCACACCTCGTTCTCGACGACGCCGCTCGCGTCCACCGCCCGGTAGCGGAAGTCGGGGACGACCGGGGTCACGTCCTGCACGTCGAGCCCCAGCTCCTCACGCACCCGCCGACGGACCGCGACGACCGGGTCCTCGTTCGGGCGGGGGTGCCCGCAGCAGGAGTTCGTCCACACGCCCGGCCACGTCTTCTTGCTCAGGGCGCGGCGCGTGATGAGCACCCGCCCCTCGTCGTCGAAGAGGTGGATCGAGAACGCGAGGTGCAAGGGGGTGTCGGAGCCGTGCACGGCCAGGCGCGGTGCGCGCCCGATGGCGGTGCCGTCCTCGTCGAGGAGGACGACGTCGTCGTCGGTGCCGGAAACTGCCGTGGTGCCGGCGAGGTGGGTGGCGCCGGTGATGTCGGTGTCCGCGGTGGGCTGCGGGTCGGTCCGGGCGATGTCGGGGCGGGGGGCGGGTGCGGTCATGCCGTGGCGGCCTCGTACCGGGCGAGCGTCTCGCGACGCTCCTCGGCGTGATCGACGATGGGTCGGGGATACCCGTGATCGTAGGCGCCGTCCGCGGTCCAGGGCTCGTGGACCGCCTTCCCGCGGACGTGCGCCAGCTCGGGGACGTAGGTGCGGACGTAGTCGCCGTCCGGGTCGAACTTGTGCCCCTGCGTCACGGGGTTGAACACGCGGAAGTACGGCGAGGCGTCGGTGCCGGTGCCGGCGACCCATTGCCAGCCGTGGTTGTTCGAGGCGAGATCGCCGTCGCGCAGGTGGTCGAGGAAGTGGCGCGCGCCGTGCGGCCACCAGATGTGCAGGTCCTTGGTGAGGAAGGACGCGACGACCATCCGCACCCGGTTGTGCACCCAGCCCCGGGTGAGGAGCTGGCGCATCCCGGCGTCGACGAAGGGGTAGCCCGTCGTGCCCGTGCACCACGCCTCGAGCGCCTCGCGGGCCGCGCCGTCGGTCTCCGGGTCGTCGTAGCGCAGCTGGGCGAGGGTGTCGCGGTAGTCGTGCCACGCCGACCTCGGGTGGTGCCAGACGACGTCGGCGTAGAATTCGCGCCACGCGAGCTCGGTGACGAACTTCTGGGCCGACGTGCTCGCGCCGGCCTCGTGGGCGGCGATGTCGGCGAGCATCGTGCGCGGGTGGATCGTGCCGTACTTGAGGTGCTCCGACATGCGGGACGTGACGTCGAGGTCGGCCCGGTCGCGCTCGGAGCCGTACGTGGCGAGGTCCTCGTCGAGGAACTCGCGCCACCGGGTGAGCGCCGGCACGTCCTGCCCGGGCGCGTCGTCGATCTCCGGCAGCGCGTCCAGGCCCTCGGAGTCGACGCGGCGGCAGAAGCGCAGGCCTGCCGGAGCGCTCTCCGGGGCAGGCCAGCCGTGGTCGCGCCACGCCCGGGAGAACGGGGTGAACACCTGATACGGTGAGCCGCTCGTCGTGCGGACCTGACCGGGGGAGACGGCGTACGGGGTGCCGGCGGCGTGCATGGGCACGTCGCCCAGGGCATCATGGACGCGGCGCCCGCGGAGCCGGCCGTAGGGGGTCGACTCGCCGCTGACGTGCACGCTGCTCGCCCCGGCCTCTTGCACGACCCGGGGCACGACGGTGGCCGGATCGCCGCTGCGCACGACGAGCGAGCCGTCGTACTCCTCGTGCGCCTGGACGAGGGCCCAGCGCAGCGAGGCGAGCCGGGCGCGGCCCGCGCTCGCGAGCAGCGTGGGGTCGAGAACGAAGAGGGGAAGGACGTCCCCGCCGGTGGCGGCTTCGTGGGCGGCGTGAAGTGCGGGATGATCGTGCAAGCGGAGGTCTCGACGGAGCCACAGCACTGTCGTCGCCACCCGTGATTCCTTCCCCGATCGAGGGCGACGGTGTCACCATCGACGAAGGACTGCGGCCGCCCGGCGCAGTCGGCATCATTCGACCATCGAACGACAAGGTTGGCAAATGGGGACCCCGAGCAAGACCTCGGCCGCGGTGGGTCATCCCGTCATCGAGCGCGTCCGCGCCCTGTCGGTCGAGACGCAGAATTACGTCGACGCCGTCGCGCGCCGCCTCGGCCTGCACCGCTCCGACGTGGCCGCCATCGGCTCCCTCACCGCCGCGGAGCGCGCCGGTGAGACCGTCACGCCCGGGGAGCTGGCCCGGCGCGCCCACCTGTCGGCCGCCGCGATCTCCGCCATGCTCGACCGCCTCGAGCGGGCGCACCACCTCCGTCGCGACCGGCACGAGACCGACGGACGGCGCGTCGTCGTCGACCTGACGCCGTTGGCCCGCCGCACGAGCCGCACGATGTTCCGCCCGCTCCTCGACGCCCAGCAGGAGACCCTGACCGGGTACACCGCCGAGGAGCTCGACATCGCCGCCCGCGTCATGGCCGACCTCACCGAGGCCGCCCGCGTGGCGAGCGCCGGGTCGTTGCCCGAACCGCCGCGGGACTGAGCGGTTCTCACCGGCCGGCGTCCCCCGCCCCGACCGGCCCGAGCATGCGACGGCCCTGCTCGTCGACCCCGCTCGACGGGGGCGGCCCCGATGTGCGCGATCCCGGCATGAGGGCGCGGGGTACCGGGTAGGTCTTCCTACGACGGTCGAAGGATCGTCGTCGCACGCTTCCCGCGTGCGCCTCAGCCACCGGCCCGGGCCGGCCGGCGTGCCCCGGCGACGGGCGCCCGGCCACGCGGGCCGATCACGTCAGGAGTGACGCATGACGGACAAGGACGGGGCCGCGAAGGTCACCGAGCTCATCAAGGGCCAGAAGGTCGCGATGCTCACGCACGTCGACGGCACGGGCCGGCTCGTCGCGCAGCCGATGGCCACGCAGGACGTCGACTTCGGCGGCGACGTGTGGTTCATCGCCGAGCGCAACTCCGCGAAGGTCGCGGACCTGCGCGTCAACCCGAAGGTCAACGTCGCCTACTCGGGCAAGGGCACCTGGGTGTCGGTGGCCGGCACGGCGGAGGTCGTCGACGACGTCGACCGCCTCCGCGAGTACTGGGACTCGTTCACCGACGCGTGGATGCAGGGCGGGCCCGAGAACCCGAACAACATCCTCATCCACGTCGTCGCGGACACCGCGGAGTACTGGGACACCCCCGGCGGGGCCGTCACCCAGGTCGCGAACTTCGTCAAGGCCAAGGCGACGGGCAGCCGTATCGAGGGTGACAACGAGGTCGTCGACCTCTGAGGTCGGCGCCGCAAGCGACGCCACGCGTGCCACGAGGCCGGGACCGATGAGCCGTCTGCGCGGGATCGCGCTCGCGGCCGGTCTCGGCCTCGCGCTGCTCGCGGCGGCCCTCGACCAGAGCATCGTCGCGACCGCGCTGCCCACGATCGTCGACGACCTCGCCGGGGACGCGGCGGGTCAGGCCCTCGCCTGGGTGGCCACGTCGTACGTGCTCGCGGCGACGCTCGCGATGCCGGTCCACGGCCGGATCGGCGATCGCTTCGGCCGACGCCGCGCGCTCGTGGGGGCGCTGGCGGTCTTCCTCGCCGGCTCGATCGGCGCGGCGCTCGCCCCGACCGTGGCCGCGCTCGTCGCGACGCGGTTCGTGCAGGGCCTCGGCGGGGGCGGCCTCCTCGTGCTCGTGCAGGCGTGCGTCGCGGACGTCGTGCCCGAGCGCTCGCGGGCGCCCTACCTCGCGGCCGTCGGCGCCGTGTTCGCGATGTCCTCCGTCGCGGGGCCACCCCTCGGCGGGTGGCTGGCCGAGGGGCCCGGGTGGCGCTGGGCGTTCTGGCTGAACGTCCCGATCGCGCTCGCGGGGCTGGCCGTCGTGCTCGCCGTGCTGGCGCCCGGCGCGCCGGCCCGGGCGAGCACGGACGACGCGCGTGGCGCACCGGGCGCACCCCGGGCGTGGTGGCGCCGGCGGAACGTGCGCCTGGCGATGGGCGGCGGGCTCGTGCTCGCCGTCGTCTTCTTCGGGGTCGTCGCGTACGTGCCCGCCTACCTGCAGTACGCGCTCGGGCTGTCGCCGTCCGCGGCCGGGCGGTGGATGCTCGTCCTCATGGGCGGCCTCGGGGTGGGCACGCTCGCCGCCGCGGGCGTCGTCCGGGTGACCGGGCGGTACCGGAGGCTGCCCCTGCTGGGCGCGGGATTCGCCGCGGCGGGCCTGCTCGTCCTGTCGACCGCGCCGCCCGATGCCGGGATGCCGCGCGTCGCGGCGGGGCTCGCGCTCGTCGGCCTCGGCATCGGCGTGACCTGGGACGTCCTGCTGCTCGCCGTGCAGGCCGACGCCCCCGCGGACCAGGTCGGGACCGCCACCGCGGCCTACGGGTTCGCCCGCGAGGTGGGGGTGACGATCGGGACCGCCCTCGTGGGAACGGTGTTCGCGTCGCGGGTCGCCGTTCTCGTCGGGACCGGTCGGCCGGCGGCCGACGACTACTCGCGCGCCTTCCTGCCCATTCTCGCGGCCGGGGTGCCGATCCTCGCGCTCGCGGCCGTGGCCTTCGCCTTCCTGGCACCGGTTCCGCTCGCCCGCCGAAGCACCGCACCGGCCGACCGGGAATGATGCGTGGTGATGCGCCTCCTCGCCCCGACCCCGCCGCTGTTCGGCCACGTGCTCCCGACGGTGACGCTCGGGGCCGGCCTCGCGCGGCGCGGCCACGACGTCACCGTCCTCACCGGCGCGCGGTACGCCCAGGTGGTGCGCGACTGCGGGCTCACCTTCCGCCCGCTCCCGGCGGAGATCGACTACGACGACCGGGACCTGGGGGCGTTCCTCGCCGCCCGCCACGACCGCGCGCGGCGCCCCGCGCGCACCCGCCTGGCCGCCGCGCGCCGCGACATCATCGGCTTGTTCGTGGAGACCCTCGGGGAGCAGCACGCGGCCCTCGACGCGGAGCTCGCCGACGAGCCGGTCGACGCCGTGCTCGCGGACGGCTCGTTCCTCGGGGTGCTGCCGCTGGCCCGCCGGCCGCGGGCGCAGCGGGTCCCCGTCATGGCCGTGTCGGCGACGCCGCTGTCGGTGCGCAGCGTCGACTGCGCCCACTTCGGGTCCGGCCTGCAGCCCGGCGACTCGGCCTTCACGCGGATGCGGAACCGGCAGATCGATTGGCTGCTGCGGCACGGGCCCCTCCGCCCGGTCCAGGAGGCGATGGACGCGGCGCTCGCGCCCTTCGGTGTCGCGCCCGGGACCGCCAACTACTTCGACCAGCTCCTCGCCACCGACCGCGCGTTCCACCTCGCCCCGGCGGGGCTGGAGTACCCGCGCCGCGACCGGCCCGACCTCGTCCGCTTCGTCGGGCCGCTGCGGTACGACGAGCCGACGGTGGAGCTGCCGGACTGGTGGCCGGAGGTGACGAGCGCGCGGCGCGTCGTCCACGTCACCCAGGGCACCCTCGACACCCGCGACCCGACGAAGTTGCTCGTGCCCGCCGTCCGCGGCCTGGCGGGCGCCGACGCCCTCGTCGTCGTCTCGACCGGGCGTCGGCCGGTGGGGGACCTGCTCGCGCACCTGCCGGGCGGGTTGCCGGCGAACGTGCGGGTGGCCGAGTTCGTGCCGTACGACGCCCTGCTGCCGCACACCGACGTCGTCGTCACCAACGGCGGGTTCGGCGGCGTGCAGCGGGCTCTCGCGCACGGGGTGCCGCTCGTCGTCGCGGGGGAGGGCGAGGACAAGCCGGAGGTCGCGGCGCGGGTCGCGTGGGCGGGGGTCGGCCTCGACCTGCGCACGGGTCGACCGTCGCCTCGGCGGATCGCCCGCGGGGTGGGCCGGGTCGTCGGCTCGGACCGCTTCGCCCGGGGCGCCGCCCGGCTGCGCGACGAGATCACCGCCCTCGGCGACCCGGTCGAGGCCGTCGACGCCGAGCTGCGCGCGGCCTGCGCGGACCGGGGCGCCACCCGGCGCTGACCGCGCCGCGTCACCACCCTGGCGCAGAGGTCGTGAGCCCGACGCCGGTCGGGTCGGACCGCCACGCGGGCCGCTGTCGACGACGGGGCACGCCCGCCCGAGACCGTCAGGGGCCCAGAAGCTGCGCGCGCCCGACGGTCGCACGACTCGCGCCCCGGCCGCAGCCGGGCTCGTCGTCGGCGCGACGACCGGTCACGTTGCCCCGTTGACGGTCTCGCGGGCGACGCCGCGCGGCGACTCGGGGGAGTGTCGGCCGACCGCCGCGATCACCCTCGGCACTGCGGCCCCCGGACCGGACGAGCGCGCGGCCGCCGTTCGCGGGGCGTGACGACCGGGTGGGGTCGACGTCGCCGTTGCTGCGGTCGAACGGCTGCGGGCCCGCCCAGGACCGCGCCTTCGTCGCCCGGACGCAGCTCGGCGTCCTCGACCCGCCTACACCCGTCAGTGGTTCGCGGCGGGCGGGCCGACGAGGAGCGCGACCCCCGTGAGGGCGAGGACGGCGACGACGCCGGTGAGCAGCGCCGCGCCGGGACGCGCCAGGCCGGCGGCGACGACCCGCTCGAGGCCACCGCGTGCCGCCTCCCGCGAGCGCAGGCGCCACGTCGCGGCGAGGGCTCCGCGACGCTCGGCCCACCGGTCGAAGGGGATGGTCGCAAACGGGGGGATCGCCGCGGCCAGCCCGAGGAGCGTGCGGCCGGCGCTCCAGCGCCCGTCGATCGCGACGACGATCGTGGTCAGGCAGTACGCGATGAAGACGACCCCGTGCACCATGCCGAACACGCGCACCCCGAGATCCGTCGTCTGGGTGACGTACTTGAGGAACATGCCGGTCAGCAGCAGGAACCACGTCACCGCCTCCGCGATCGCGACGGAACGGAACAGGCGAAGCGGCGACACGGACGGACTCCTCGGACGGCGGGAACAGCGGGCGGACCGCGGCGGACGACGACGGCCAGCGTACGGACCGCGGCTGAACGCCCCCTCGACGCGACGGGCCCCGGCCTCCTCGGCGCCGGGTTCGTGGGCCGGCCTCGGCGCGGGTGTCGAGACGGCGTGACGACGACGGCGCGCGTCCACAGGCCGTGACGACGGGCCCGGGCCGGAGGGCCTCGTCGCCTCTCGGTCTCTCGCCGAGCTCGCGGGGCGTCGCGGGCCCGGTTGCCAGGACGCATCGCGTCGGTGCCCGGGGCCCGCGTGTCACGTGCGACCTCGGTCGTAGACGGGTCTCATCCTCCCGGCCGGGCGGGTCCTACCGGGGGCTGTTCCGCCGCGGTGGGTCTCGCGGGAGCGTGGTCGCATGAGCTCGCAGAGGTCGGCCCGAACCCGCCCCGCCCGCGCGGGTGCCCGATGAGCGCACTGGTCGCCGTCGCGCTCGCCGCTCTCGGCGCATGCGCCCTCGCGTGGTCGTCCGTGTTGCAGCACGCCGGCGTGGGGCGGACCGCCGCCGGCGGGCGGACCCTCGGGGCCGGGATGTTCGCGCGCCTCGTGCACGACCGTGTCTGGCTCGCCGGCGTCGCCCTGCTCGGGGTGGGCGTGGCGCTCCACGTCGCGGCCGTGGCCACCGCCCCGATCAGCCTCGTCCAGCCCGTGGGCGTCCTTGCCGTGCCGCTGACGGTGTTCCTCGGGGCGCGGCACGCCGCGTCGCGCGAACGGGTGGCCGGGCGGTACCGGGCCGCGTGGCTCACGGTCGCCGCGACGGTCGTGTTCGTCGCCGTGGCCGCGCCGTCCGCGGCGTCGCCCGTGCTGCTCGACCTCGCGACGATGCCCGCTGTGCTCGGCGCGGCTGCCCCGCTCGTCGTCGGTCTGGCCCTGCTCGGCGTCCGTGGTCCGCAGCGGTGGCGCGGCCCCGCCCTCGCGGCCGCGGCGGGCGTCGCGTTCGGGGTCGCGACCGCCCTCGTGCGGTGCATCGCCGTGCTCGTCGAGACCGACGGCCTCGCCGACCCGGCCCTCCTGGGGACCCTCGGCGGTGCCGCCGCCGCCGGGTACGCGGTCGGCGCGTGGTGCGTCCAGCAGGCGTACCTCGTCGGCCGCCCCGAGACGGTCATGGGCACCCTCACCGTCGTCGACCCCTTTGCGGCCGTCGCCGTCGGGATGCTCGCGCTGGGGGAGGGGGCCCGCCTCGGCCTCGACGACCGCATCGGCCTCGCCGGGGCGGGCGCCCTCGCCGTCCTCGGCATCGCGCTGCTCTCGCGGCCCGGCGACCCGACCCCCGCCGACGACACCGGCGCCCCATCTCCGACCCGCGACGGCGGGGCCCGCGACCGTGCGGCCCACGACGGCCGGATCGCCGAGCCGGTCGGGGGCGGTTCGGGCCCGCTCACCCACCGGATGGCGCGCGCGGTCGCCGGCGGCACGCCCCTGCCCGTCCGCCGCGCCGCCGGGCGTGACGTCGCAGCCGATCCTCGACCCGAGTTCGACCCTCGCCTCGGTCTCGACGACGATCGCCTGGGCTCCGACGATCGCCTGGGCTGCGACGATCGCCTACGCTCCGACGATCGCCTGGGCTGCGACGATCGTCTGGGCTCCGACGATCGCCCGGCCTCCGACCATCACCCGGCCTCCGACCCGTCGTCCCCGCTCACGTTCGTCCCGTCCCCCCGACCGCGCCGCGGTCCCTCCGAGAGGTCGATGGCATGAGGATCCTGATCGGCACCGACACCTTCACCCCCGACGTCAACGGGGCGGCGGTGTTCACGGCGCGCCTGGCCGACGGCCTCGCCGAGCGCGGGCACGACGTCCACGTCGTCGCCCCGAGCACCGACCGCCGCTCCCGCGTCGTCGCCGGCGACGTCACCGAGCATCGCGTCGCCTCGCTGCGCTGGTCGCGGCGGCACCCGCTGCGCGTCGTCGACCCGGTTCGGGCCGACGCCGTCGTGGCGGCGGCCGTCGCCGACGTCGCCCCCGACGTCGTTCACGTGCAGGGGCACGTGCTCGTCGGGCGGCGGCTCCTGCGCCGCGCCGCGGCGGCGGGTGTGGCCAGTGTCGCGACGAACCACGTCATGCCCGAGAACATCGCCGCGCAGGTGCCGATCCCGGCGCGCTGGCAGGAACCGATGTGGGCGGCGGCCTACCGCGACCTCGCGCGAGTGCTCGACGCCGCCGATGTCGTCACCGCCCCCACCCAGCGCGCCTGCGACCTGCTCGCCGAGCGCGCGGGCCTGCACCGGGCCCGGCCCATCTCGTGCGGCATCGACGCGGCCCGCTTCGGCTCGCTGCGTCGCCACCGCCGTCCCGACGGGCCGGTGCGCCTGCTGTTCGTGGGCCGGCTCGAGAAGGAGAAGCGGATCGGGGAGCTCGTCGACGCCGTCGTCGGGCTTCCGGATCGGCTCGACGTGCGGCTCGACGTCGTCGGCGACGGGACCATGCGCCGCGCCTGGGCGGCCCGCGCCGCCGCCTCCGGGCGCCCCGACCGTTTCGACTTCCGCGGGCACGTCGGCGACGTCGAGCTGTTGCACGCCTACGCCGATGCCGACGTGTTCTGCATGCCCAGCACGGCCGAGCTGCAGAGCCTCGCGACGCTCGAGGCGATGTGCGCGGGCACCGCCGTCGTCGCCGCCGACGCGATGGCGCTCCCGCACCTCGTCCGGCCCGGCGTGAACGGCGAGCTGTACCGGCCCGGCGACGTCGCGGAGCTCGGCGCGCACCTGACCACGCTGGTCGACGACACCCGTCGGCGCGACGCCTACGCGGCGGCCGGTCGCCTCATCGCGGAGGGGCACGGCCTCGCCGCGACGCTGCGCGCCTTCGAGGGCGTCTACGAGGAGGTGGTGGCCGCCCGCCGTCCGCACCGTCGCCTCGGGCTCGCCTCCTGAGCCGGGGCCCACGAACCGGTGGCGGGGCCCGCAGAGAGGGGGCGGGCCCCGCCGCCGTCACCACGCAGTCTGCGACCACCGCCGCCCGCCCTGCCGCGCCGGCGTCAACCGTCCCCGGCCACCGCGTCCGCCCGCCGCCCGGCCCGCGGCCCGGCAGACGCAAGGCACCCGGACCCTGGGCGCTTCACCCCCGGCTATCGGGTGCGGTTGCGTCACCGGCGGCGGTCGGCCCCCGGCTCGCGGTCCTGCCGCGCGTCGGACACTCTGCACGACGAACGCCCCGATGCCGCCGCCATGGCCGACCTGCTGGTCGACCTCGCCGCGCGGTGCGGGTCCACCCGTGGCCGCCCCGCACCGGCACCGGTGTACGCGCTCCCTCGGAGGGATCAAGTCGTCGTGGCCGGTCGATCCCTCGGGCGTGATCACGGCTCGACCGACGGCTGCAACGCCAAGCCCGGTGGCGTGCCTAGGCTGGTGAGATGAGCGATGTCGTCGTCACCGCCATCCACGTCGCCAAGGGGCGGAGGCTGCCGACGCGATCCGTCCCCGCCGTCGAGGCCGAAGCCGGGCGGGGGCTCGTCGGTGACCGGTACCACGGCAGCAAGCACCGGCACGTGACGGTGCAGTCGGCGCCCCAGCTCGAGGAGGCGGCCGAGCGACTCGGCGCCCCGATCGCCCCGGGTTCGACGCGGCGCAACGTCACCCTGTCGGGCGGCGACATCCCCACCCGGCCCGGTGAGCGGATGCGCATCGGCGGGGTGGAGCTCGAGGTCGTGCGTGTCGCCGCCCCCTGCCGGATCCTCGACGACGAGATCGGCCCCGGCGCCGCGCGTGCCCTGCACGCCCGCGCCGGGACGGTGTTCCGGCTCCTGTCGTCCGGCACGATCCGCGTGGGCGACCCCGTCGACCTCGACGCCCCGCCCCCACCCGACGTCGCCTGACCGTCCGGTCATCCATTCGGGGCAGGGGGCGCTGCGAGCCATCGCCGGGGCGGCACGCTGCCGCTGCCGATGACGGACTGGCCGGCAGACCTCAACGGCTGGCACATCGGCGGCAACGTCTCGTCCGTACAGGCCGGTCGGGCCCGGTTCCGGCGAACGAAGAACCATTCGGGCCGGGTCGATGGGACCGTTCGCGGCGTCCGGCCCTGTGACCTGCGGTTGCTCCCGCAAGCCCCCGGTCGACCCGGCCCGAATGGTTCTTGCCGCGTCGTGCTCGCCGGCACCGCGCAGGAGAAGGGGTCGTCGTGGGGCGGACCTCTGTCAGGCGAGCCCGGCGAACTCCAGGCCGCGCGCGGCGGCCACGACCTCTCCCTGCGCGCGGGCGGCGTCGAGGAGGGCGGGGTCGGGGCGCTCCCACCAGGTCAGGCGCAGCGCGAGGCGCCCCTTGGCCGCGGTGGGCCGCCACGTCCCGAGTAGCTCGCCGCCGCACGCGAGAGCGCCGGGGCGTCCGAGGACCGGCCACAGCTCCTTGCCGCGTTCCTTCTGCGGGAGCAGCAGCTCGCGGTCCTTGGCGGCGGTGAACAGGTCCATGGGGCCGAGGAAGCGCAGGCGGTCGGGGTCGAGATCCGGGTCTGCGGCATCGAGGGCGCCGGCGTCGGCGTCGAGGATCCAGGCGGCGGTGCCGTCGCGGTCGACCCCGACGACGTCGTCCGGCCACGCGTTCTTCAGGTCGGTCACGGGCGCGTCGAGGAAGGTCGCGACGTCCTTCGCGGTCGCAGGCCCGAGCAGGTGCAGGTAGGCCCGCACGACCTGCAGGTGCGCCGGCGCCGCGCCGGGGTCCTCGGCCGGGCCGACGCGGCCCTTCGGCCAGCCCGGGATCCGGCGGAGCACGGGCGGGCTCGTGCCCGGCTCGATCTCCAGGCCCGCGTGCAGCGGGGCGAGCCGGAACGCCATCTCGTGGGGGTGACGGGCCCCGCAGGGGCGGCAGTCGGCGAGGTAGGCGTCGTCGAGTTCGGGCGTGATCGCCGCCGACACGGTCCCCTTCGCGGCGGGCCGGCCCACCGCCTCGCGCTGGGCGCGCCCGAGCCGGCCCAGCGCCTCCCGCACCGGCACCCCGGCGGCCGCGAACGTCCGCCCCGCCGCCATGATCCGTTTCGCCGCGTCCTTCTCGGAGAACGGGGCGAGGGCGGTGGCGACGTCCGGGAGTTCGGCCCGCCGGTAGAGGTGCGGCGCCCCGCGCAGGGACCACACGAGCGCGGTGGCCTCGTCGAACCCGGCGAACGCCGCCCGCGCCTGTCTGACGTCGACTCCCCGCACGACCAGCGACAACGCCCCGGACGACCCCGGCCCGTCCTGCACCCCGAGGTCGAGCACCGGCGTGTCGAGGACGGGCACGGATCCCGGATCGGCGTCGAGCCCCTGGACCAGCCACCGGTAGGCGAGCACCTGCCCCCGCGTCACCTTCATGGGGACAGTGTGCCGCGCCGACCGTCGCGTGGTGAGGTCACCGATCGGGGCCGCTGCCGCGACCTGGGCGGCCTGGCCCTCAGAGCCGCGGCGGGCGCAGGTCGAGGTCCAGGGAGTCGGCGGCGGCGACGCAGGCCCCGGCGACGGGATGGGCGGCGAAACCGGCGACCTCTACGCCCGCGGCGACGGCTTCGCGCAGCGGCCCCGCCGACAGCAGGCCGCCGGCGAGCACGACCGGGCCGGCGTCCGCGGTCCCGCCGGCCAGCTCGCCGACGGTGCGCAGCAGGGCGCGGGCGGCCTCGGCGACGATGTCGGCGGCGACCTCGTCGTCTCCGGCCCGGGCGAGGGCGACGGGTGCGAACCGGCCCCAGGCGGCGGGCGGCACGCCGTCCGTCGCGCGGACAAGATCCTGGCCGTCGGCGGGTCGCGAGGCGACGGCGGGGATGTCGAGCAGGTCGAGGACGGGTGTGGTGAGCGCAGTCGGACGACCCCCGTCGAGGTCGGCCGCCACGGCGCGCAGCACCCGCCGACCGATCCACACCCCCGACCCGGCGTCGCCGAGGAGCCAGCCGAGCCCGTCGCGCCTGGCGATCGGCTCCCAGCCCGCGAAGGGGACCGCGACGGCCCCGGTCCCGGCGAGCAGCAGGCGGCCCTTGGGACGGCGGGCCGCGCTGCGGTAGGCGATCTGCAGGTCGGGGACGACGATCGGGGCGGCGCCGATCCCGGCCGCGCGAGCGGCGCGGCGCACGAGCGCCTCGACCTCCGCGCGGCGCGCCTCGGTACCCGCGATCCCGACGCAGAGGGCATCGGGCGGCCCCGCTGCGGACCCCGCCAGGCAGTCCCGCAGGGCGGAGGCGACGTTCGTCGCCGGATTCCCGACGGCCGAGCGCACGTTCGCGCCGGCGGCCCGCCCGCGTCCGAGGACCTCGCCGTGCTCGTCGCAGGCCACGGCCCTGGTCGAGGTGCCCCCCGCGTCCACTCCCACCAGCGTCGTCATCGAGCCCATCCTCCCCTGGACGATCGTGGAGGGCGGCGAGGGGATGCACGGGCTGTGGGCTGGAGTCCCTGGCCACCCCGATCATGGGCTGAGCGTCGGCGCCGCGGCGAGCCCACACATGTCCCAGATGTGGGACGAACGCTGCGCCACGGGGTCGAACCTGCGCCCCGGCGCGCGCTGCACTAAGGGTATGACGACAGCAGCGCAATCGCAGACCGTCGAGGTGGGCACGCGCCCGCTGGGCATTGACGAGGTGGTCGCCGTCGCCAGACACGGCGCCGGCGTTCGCATCGCCGACGCGGCGTGGGCCGCCGTCGACCGCGGCCGGGCCATCGTCGACGCGCTGGCCGGCGACCAGGTCGCGCACTACGGGATCTCGACCGGGTTCGGCGCGCTGGCCACGCGGCATATCCCCACTGATCTCCGCACCCGCCTTCAGAGCTCGCTCATCCGCAGCCACGCCGCCGGCACCGGGGCGCCGGTGGAGACCGAGGTCGTGCGGGCGCTCATGCTGCTCCGCCTGCAGACCCTGGCCACCGGCCACACCGGGGTGCACCGCGAAACCGCGGCCGCCTACGTAGCGCTCCTCGAGGCGGGCATCACCCCTGTCGTACACGAGTACGGCTCGCTCGGCTGCTCGGGCGACCTCGCACCATTGGCCCATTGCGCGCTGGCGGTGATGGGCGAGGGCGTGGTGCGCGACCGGGAGGGTCGCGAGATGCCCGCTGCTCAGGCACTCGCGGCCGCGGGGATCGAGCCGGTGGTGCCGGCCGAGAAGGAGGGCCTGGCCCTCATCAACGGGACCGACGGGATGCTGGGGATGCTCTGCCTGGCCGTCACCGACCTCCGCGCGCTGCTGCGCGCCGCCGATATCGCCGCGGCGATGAGCGTCGAGGGCCTGCTCGGCAGCGATGACGTGTTCGCCGCCGACCTGCAGGCCCTGCGACCCCAAGCCGGCCAAGCCGACTCCGCCGCCAACCTGAGGGCGCTGCTGCGCGGCAGCGGGATCCGCGACTCCCACCGGGATCCGCAGGCCTGCACCCGGGTGCAGGACGCCTACTCGCTGCGGTGCGCTCCGCAGGTGGCAGGTGGGGCCCGCGACACTGCCGCGCACGCCGCGCAGGTGGCCGACGCCGAGCTCGCCTCGGTCGTCGACAACCCGGTGATCACCGACGACGGGCGGGTGGAGAGCAACGGCAACTTCCATGGCGCCCCGGTCGCGTACGTGCTCGACTTCCTCGCGATCGTCGCCGCCGACGTCGCGAGCATGAGCGAGCGGCGCACCGACCGGTTCCTCGACAAGGCCCGCAACAACGGACTGCCGCCGTTCCTTGCGGATGACCCCGGCGTGGACAGCGGGCACATGATCGCCCAGTACAGCCAGGCCGCGATCGTCTCCGAGCTCAAGCGCCTCGCCGCGCCTGCCAGCGTCGACTCGATCCCCAGCAGCGCCATGCAGGAGGACCACGTGTCGATGGGGTGGTCGGCGGCCCGCAAGCTGCGTCGCTCGCTCGACGGGCTGACCAGGGTGCTCGCCATCGAGGTGCTCACCGCCGCGCGCGGCATCGAGCTGCGCGCGCCTCTGCAGCCCTCGCCCGCGACGGGAGCTGTCGTCGGTGCCCTGCGCGGCGCGGGCTGGGAAGGCCCGGGTCCGGACCGCTGGCTGGCCCCCGAGATCGAGACCGCGGTGCGGCTGGTCGCCTCCGGTGCGGTCGTGCAGGTGGCCGAGCAGGCGATGGGGGAGCCATTGCGGTGACTCGCGAACAGGGCCGGCGCACTCCCGCACCGGGCCCCTCGGGGGTGCGCGCGCTCAGCCCTGCGGTGAGCGCTGCGGTAGGCAGCCCACCATCTCGTGGACGAGCCGGGCGGCCGTGCGCGCGGTGCGGCCGTCGATATCCCGCGGCGGGCACAGCTCGACGATGTCGACGAGCGCGAGCCGCCCGCTGAGCGCCACCCGCCGGCACACCTCGAGGATCACCTCGACCGGCACCCCGACAGCGGCGGGCGCGCTCACCCCGGGTGCTTGTGCGGCGGGCAGCACGTCGAGGTCGATCGAGAGATGGACCGCGTCGACGCCGGCGACGAAGGCGTCGACGAATGCGGTGATCCGGTCCAGGTGGCGCGGCTGGCAGTTCCGGTCCAGCAGGTACCGCACCCCGAGCGTGTCCGCGGTGTCGAAGAGCGTGCGCGTGTTGGCGGCCTCGCTGATACCGACCACGCCGTAGCGCAGGGTGCGGCCTGCGGCCGCCTCGGCGCGGGCCATCTGCAGGAACGGCGTGCCGGAGGTCGGCCGGTCGGCCTCACGTAGGTCGAAGTGGGCGTCGAGGTTGAGCACCCCGACCCGGGCGTCGGCGCAGCGCGCGGACGCCGACCAGCCCAGGTAGCTTGCGTAGGCCGTCTCGTGACCGCCTCCGAGAGCGACGACGAGACGGTGGGCGTCGAGCGCGCCGGCCACCACCGCGCCGAATTCGCGCTGCCCGTCGGTGAGCACGTCCTCACCGCCGCCGGGCAGACCGACCGTGCCGAGGTCGACGACGACGTGGTCGGTGTGCACGGGCAGCGGGGCGAGAGCCCGACGTAGCTCGTCCGGAGCGACGGCGGCGCCGGGCCGACCGGCATTGCGACGCACGCCCTCGTCGGAGGCGAACCCCAGCAGGGCAACGTCGCCCGGCTCGTCACGGGCACCGGCGCCGCCCATCCGTATCCGCTGGTGCCAGCGGACGTGTCCCGGGTCGTCTCCGTCGTTGCGGCCCGTCCAGATCGAATGGTCGACGGGGGTTCTCGGCATGGCTCCTCCTCTGGATCGCTCCATTCCATCGTGACCCGGCGCGGTGGTCGACGCGGGACGACGTCCGCCACCCGCGTCCCGCATATGGGACGGCAACTGTCTCCGAGCCCCTGGCCGCGCGCCCCGCGGCCCGGTGTCATGGATGGCGGAACAGTTCACTGACCGACCCAAGGAGCGACGATGGCCCTCCCCGGAGCCCGTGAAGTCCGCGCCCCCCGCGGCACCGACCTGACCGCCACGTCGTGGCAGACCGAGGCACCGCTGCGGATGCTCATGAACAACCTCGACCCTGAGGTGGCCGAGCGCCCCGACGACCTCGTCGTCTACGGTGGCACCGGCCGCGCCGCCCGATCCTGGGAGGCGTTCGACGCGATCGTGCGCACCCTGCGCGGCATGGACGACGACGAGACCCTGCTCGTGCAGTCGGGCAAACCCGTCGGCGTGTTCCGCACGAACGTCTGGGCGCCGAGGGTTCTCATCGCCAACTCCAATCTCGTCGGCGACTGGGCGACGTGGCCGGAGTTCCGGAAGCTCGAGGCCGAGGGCCTGATGATGTACGGCCAGATGACCGCCGGCTCCTGGATCTACATCGCCACCCAGGGCATCCTGCAGGGCACCTACGAGACTTTTCACGCGGTCGCCGCCAAGCTGCACCGCGAGGGCCGGGCGAGCGAGCCCACGCTGGCCGGCACCCTGACCCTCACGGGCGGCTGCGGCGGCATGGGCGGCGCGCAGCCGCTGGCCGTCACCCTCAACGGCGGCGCCGTTCTCATCGTCGACGTCGACAAGGCCCGGCTGGAGCGCCGCCGCGTCAAGCGCTATCTGGACGAGGTGCAGACCGACCTCGACGCCGCGCTGGCCTCGGTGCTCGCCGCCAAGAGTGAACGCCGCCCCCTGTCCGTGGGACTGGTGGGCAACGCCGCCGACGTCTTCCCCGAGATCCTGCGCCGCCGACGCGCCGGTGAACTCGTCGTCGACATCGTCACCGACCAGACCAGCGCGCACGACCCGCTCTCCTACCTACCGGTCGAGTACGCGATGGACGAGTGGGAGCGTGAGGCCCAGGCCGACCCCGAGGGCTTCACGAAGAAGGCCCGCGAGTCGATGGCCGCCCAGGTGCAGGCCATGGTCGAGTTCGGCGACGAGGGCGCCGAGGTGTTCGACTACGGCAACTCGATCCGCGACGAGGCCCGGCACGCCGGCTACACCCGCGCGTTCGACTTCCCCGGGTTCGTGCCCGCCTACATCCGCCCGCTCTTCTGCGAGGGGCTCGGCCCGTTCCGCTGGGTCGCGCTCTCCGGCGACCCGCAGGACATCGCCGTGACGGACCAGGCCATCAAGGAGCTCTTCCCCGACAACGAGCACCTGCACCGCTGGATCGACGCGGCAGGGGAGTACGTGGAGTTCGAGGGCCTCCCCGCCCGCATCTGCTGGCTCGGCTACGGCGAACGCCACCAGGCCGGGTTGCTCTTCAACGACCTCGTGGCACGTGGAAAGGTCACGGCGCCCATCGTCATCGGCCGCGACCACCTCGACTCCGGGTCCGTCGCCTCGCCCTACCGGGAGACCGAGGCCATGGCCGACGGGTCCGACGCCATCGCCGACTGGCCTCTGCTCAACGCACTCATCGCGACGAGCTCGGGCGCGACGTGGGTCTCGATCCACCACGGCGGAGGAGTGGGGATCGGCCGGTCGATCCACGCCGGTCAGGTCGGCGTCGCGGACGGCACCGAACTGGCCGCCAAGAAGCTGACGCGACTGCTGACCAACGACCCGGGCATGGGCGTTATCCGACACGCCGACGCCGGCTACGACCGGGCGGTCGAGGTCGCCCGCGAGCGCGGCGTGCGCATCCCGATGCGGGAGGGCTGATGGGCAGCGAACTCGTGACCGGCATCGGGGAATTGTGGGTCGCCGACCCGGACGCGCCCGAGCCCTTCGTCCTCGACGGCGCCCTTGTGCTCGCCGACGGGGTCGTCGCCTGGCTCGGCTCGGCCGATGCCGCGCCGGAGGCGGACCGGCACACCGACGTGGGCGGGCGGGCCGTGCTGCCTGGCTGGGTCGACAGCCACTCCCACCTGGTGTTCGCCGGCGACCGGGCCGCCGAGTTCGCGGCCCGGATGGCGGGTGAGGCGTACGCGGCCGGCGGCATCGGCGTCACGACCGCGGCGACGCGCGAGGCGAGCGATGCGGAATTGAGCGCGCTCGTCGCCGACCGGGTGCGGGACGCGGTGGCCGGCGGCACGACATACCTCGAGACCAAGACCGGCTACGGGCTTTCGGTGCCGCAGGAGCAACGCGCCGCGCGCATCGCGGCGGGCCTCGTCGACGAGGCGACCTACCTGGGCGCGCATCTCGTGCCCGCCGGACCCGACGGGGAGCCGAGAGAGGCGGAGGCGTACGTCGACCTCGTGTGCGGCCCGATGCTCGCGGCGGTGGCTCCGCACGTGCGTTGGGCGGACGTGTTCTGCGAGGAGGGCGCGTTCACCCCCGAGCAGTCGCGTCGGGTGCTCACCGCGTGCCGCGACGCCGGGCTGGGGCTTCGGGTGCACGGCAACCAGCTCGGGCACAGCGGCGGCGTCGCGCTCGCGGTCGAGGTCGGCGCGGCCAGCGTCGACCACGTCAACTTCGTGACCGACTCCGACGTCGAAGCGCTGGCGGTGTCGCAGACGGTCGCGACGATCCTGCCGGCGTGCGACCTGTCGACCCGAGCGCCGCTCGCGCCCGCCCGCGCGCTGCTCGACGCGGGTGCCACGGTGGCCATCGCCTCGAACTGCAACCCCGGGACGAGCTATACGACGTCGATGAACTTCTGCGTCGCCACCGCCGTGTTGCAGCAGCGGATGACCGTGCCGGAGGCCGTGCTCGCCGCCACCTACGGCGGCGCCCGCGCGCTGCGCCGCGACGTTCACACGGTCGCGGACGGGGGTGCGAGCACGGGCGACGCCCGCCCCCCGGTCGGAACCTTGCGCGTCGGGGCCCGCGCCGACCTGCATGTCCTCGACGCGCCGTCCGCGACGCACCTGGCCTACCGGCCCGGCATGCCGCTGACCTGGGGCGTCTGGCGCGCTGGCGTCCGCGAGGTCTGAGGGCTCCGCATGAGTGAGGATCGGCGGATGGACACCAGCCCGGCCGTCGCCCACGCCCTGGGCATCCTCGGCGCGCTCGCCGCGGGTGCCGGGCCGCAGTCGGCGGCGGCGCTCGGCCGGGCCGTCGGGGTGCCGCGGAGCACGACGTACCGGATCCTGACCACGATGACCGATTCCGGCTACGTCGTGCACGTGCCGGGAGCCGGGTACGCCCTGGGCCCCGCGGCCCGCGAGCTGGCCTGGGCCTATCAGCGGCAGGCGCCGCTGCAGCGCGTGGCCGGCCCGTTGCTGAGCGAGCTCGCAGACCGGGTAGGGCACAACGCCCACTTCAGCATGCTGCAGGGCAACGACGTGCTCTACGTCATCGAGGAACGCGTCAAGGGCCGCCCCTGGCTCGTCACGGACGTCGGGGTGCGGCTGCCCGCCGAGCTGACAGCCAGCGGCCACGCGATGCTGGCGCACCTCAGCTCGGCCCAGATCAGCGCGCTCTATCCCGCCAAGAACGTGTTGGCCGACCGCGGCACCGACGGGCCGACCACGGTGAGTCAGCTGCGCCGCCGCCTGGCCTACGTGCGCGCGGCGGGTTTCGCCACGGAGTCGCAACTGGTCACGGCGGGCCTGGACTCGGTGGCCGTCGCGGTCGTCGACCGCGTGGGGCACCCGCTCGCGGCCGTCGCCGTGACGTACCCGACGCAGACTCCCCAGGCCGAGGTCGCGCAGATTCTCGAGCGCGTACGCCGGACAGTGGCCGCGATCGGCGCCCGTCTGGACCGGCGACCCGCGTAGACCGGGAGGGCATGGCCCGCTCGCCTCGGATATCCCGGATCTGGGACGCCTCGTCCGCCTCGGGGCATTGTGCGGTACCCGGGAGACCGGTGCAATGGAGAAGTCCACGTCGTCGGCGCCGCTCGACCGGGCGCGCCCACCCCCGGACGGCCCCGAGCGGGTCGCGGCCCCGACCGCTCCGCGCACGAAACCGCCTTGAACGACCCACCACAGCCTGCCCACGACCCCCTCGCCCCCTTCAGATGCAAGGAGTGACCCGTGAACAGCCAGACCAGTGCCGCGAGCCCACCCCCCGCCCGGATGTGGAAGTTCTTCGTGCTGTCGGCGATCGGCATCGTCATGTTCTTCGTCCCGGTCACGATCGCAGGCCGTGACACCATCCCACTCGACCACATCGTCTCCGGGGTGCGCGCGGCTGTGCCCGGCGTCCTGCCCTGGTACGCCCTCGCGCTGATCGCCGCCGGTGCCGCCCATCCCTTCGTCACCGGACGCTGGCGGCGCACCGCGACGGACATCGTCTTCTCGTTCGCGCGCCTGGTCGGTCTCGTCGTCGGGGTCATGCTCGTGTTCGGCATCGGCCCGGACTGGTTGTTCGCGAAGGAGATGGGCCCGTTCCTGCTCAACGCCCTCGTGATCCCCGTCGGGCTGCTCGTGCCGATCGGCGCGGTGTTCCTCGCCCTGCTCGTCGGGTACGGGCTCATGGAGTTCATCGGCGTGATCGTGCGGCCGTTCATGAAGCCGGTCTTCCGCACCCCTGGCCGCTCCGCGATCGACGCGGTGGCCAGCTTCGTCGGCTCCTACTCGCTGGCGCTGCTCATCACCAACCGGGTCTACCTCGAGGGCAAGTACACGCGGCGCGAGGCCATGGTCATCGCCACCGGCTTCTCGACCGTGTCCGCGACGTTCATGATCGTGGTCGCCGACGCCCTCGACCTCATGGGGCACTGGACCCTGTACTTCTGGTCGACGCTGCTCATCACGTTCGTGGTCACGGCGATCACCGTGCGCATCTGGCCCCTGTCGGGCGAACCGGACGAGTACGCCCCGGACGTGACCCCGCAGCCCGAGGAAGATGTCCAGGGCAGCCGAATCGCCGCGGCCTGGCGGGCCGCCCGGGCGACGGTGGCCGCCGACCCGGGGGTGGCCCGCACCATCGCGTCGACCTTCAAGGACGGGATCGTCATGGCGATGGCCATCCTGCCCTCGATCCTGTCGATCGGGTTGCTCGGGCTCGTCCTCGCCGAGTACACCCCGCTGTTCGACGTCATGGCCTACCTGTTCTACCCGGTCACGGCGCTGCTGCAGATCCCCGAGCCGATGCTCGTCGCCAAAGCGGCAGCGCTCGGGGTCGCAGAGATGTTCCTGCCGGCGGCGCTCGTCGCCGGTTCGGCGCCGGCGGTCAAGTACGTGGTCGCGGTCGTCTGCGTCTCGCAGATCATCTTCTTCTCCGCGATGGTGCCCAGCCTGGTCGGCACCCAGATCCCCGTGTCCATCCCCCGACTGATCGGGCTGTGGTTCGTCCGCGTGGTGCTCAGCCTGGTGCTCACCATCCCCCTGGCCCACGTGCTCTTCTGACCACACCGGACGCGTGGGCGCGAGCGACCCCGCGGGTCAGAGCCCCTGCCACGCCGGCTTGGCGGCCCAGGCCTCGCGGACGTAGGAGCCGAGCTGGAGGCGGGAGGCGGCGGCGTCGTCGAGCAGGACGGTGACGTGGGGGTGCATCTGGAGGATCGTCGCGGGCCAGAGGGCCGAGATCGCGCCCTCGACGAGGTGGTGGACGGCCTCGGCCTTGCCGCGGCCCGTGGCGACGAGCACGAGGTGGCGGGCCTCCATGATCGTGCCGACGCCCTGGGTGAGGCAGTGGCGCGGGACGGCCTCGGGGTCGTCGTCGAAGAACCGGGCGTTGTCGGCGCGCGTCTGCGCCGTGAGCGTCTTGATGCGGGTGCGGGAGGCGAGGCTCGACCCGGGCTCGTTGAAGGCGATGTGGCCGTCGCTGCCGATGCCGAGGAGCTGGACGTCGATGCCGCCGGCGTCGGCGATGGCGCGCTCGTAGGCCGCGCACTCGGCGGGCAGGTCGGCGGCCGAGCCGTCGGGCCCGTGCACCCGCGCGGGGTCGACGTCGAGGCGCGCGACGACGTCCCGGTCGATCTCGCTGCGGTAGCGCCGCGGGTCGCCGGGGGGCAGGCCCACGTACTCGTCGAGCATGAACACGTTCGCGGCCGCGAAGCTCAGCTCGCCCGCGGCCACCCGCCGCCCCAGCTCGGCGTACACAGGCTGCGGGCTGGAGCCCGTGGCCACCCCGATCGCCGGTCGCTCCCGCACCCGCAGGGCCGCGGCGACCGCGTCGGCCCCGAGTCGCCCCAGTTCCTGCGGCCGGCTCGTGACGATGACCTCCATGCCCGCCATCCTCGCGCAGGTCCGTCGCCGGGGCACGCGGGTCCGCCGCGCGTGGGTCGCCCCGGCGGTAGCCTTGGGCCACCAGCACGCCCGAGCTCTCGAAAGGCGATCCCGATGCGCGAGGCCGGCCCCTCCCCCGACGGACCCGACGGATCCGATCGCCCACGCGATCCCGAGCGTCCCGATCGAGGTGACGTCGGGGCCGCGGAGTCGGCGGCGCCCGCCCCGCTGAAGACGCGGGAGATCCTCCTCGGCGCGATCTTCCTCATGGCGACGAGCGCGATCGGGCCGGGCTTCATCACCCAGACGACGACGTTCACCGTCCAGCTCGGCGTCGCGTTCGCGTTCGCCATCGTCGTGTCGATCCTCGTCGACATCGCCGTGCAGATGAACGTGTGGCGCGTCATCGGGGTCTCGGGGATGCGCGCGCAGGAGATCGCCAACGCGACGATCCCCGGTGCGGGCTGGGTGCTGGCGGCGCTCGTGGTCCTCGGCGGCCTCGTCTTCAACATCGGCAACATCGCGGGGACGGGCCTCGGGCTCGACGCGCTCGCCGGCCTCGACCCGAGGATCGGCGGGCTGATCTCGGCGGTCATCGCCGTCGCGATCTTCCTCGTCAAGCGGGCGGGTGCGGCCCTCGACCGGATCGTCGTCGTCCTCGGCTTCCTCATGATCGTGCTCACGGCGTTCGTCGCGTTCACGACGAACCCGCCCGTCGGGCGGGCGCTGACCAACGTCGTCCTCCCCGAGCGCATCGACGCGCTCGCGATCACGACGCTCATCGGCGGCACCGTCGGCGGGTACATCACCTACGCCGGCGCGCACCGCATGCTCGACGCGAAGATGACCGGGCCGGACCACGCCCGCGACGTCGCGCGCAGCTCGGTCGTCGCGGTCGTCGTCACCGGGATCATGCGGATCCTGCTCTTCCTCGCGATCCTCGGCGTCGTCGCGACGGGCGCGAAGCTCGACCCGACCAACCAGGCCGCGAGCGCGTTCCAGGCCGCCGCGGGACAGGTCGGCCTGCGCGTGTTCGGGATCATCCTCTGGGCGGCGGCGATCACGTCGGTCATCGGGGCGTCGTACACGTCGGTCTCGTTCCTCACGTCGACCCGCACCCCGGCGCGGACGCGCAACCTGCTCACGGTCGGGTTCATCGTCGTGTGCACCGTGCTCTACCTCGTCCTCGGCAAGGCGCCGACGACCCTGCTCGTCTTCGCGGGCGCGTTCAACGGGGTCGTCCTGCCGCTCGGGTTCACGGCGATCATCGCGGCGATCCTCTTCCGGCCCGCCCTGCTGCGCGGGTACGTCTACCCGACGTGGCTCAAGGTCGCCGGCGTCGCCGCGTGGCTGCTCACGCTGTACCTCGGGTGGTTGTCGCTGTCGGGCCTGTCGAAGCTGTGGAGCTGAGGCGGCGCACGGGTTGTCGGCACGCACGCCTGGAGGCAGGGTGGGGCCATGATGTGCATTGACCTCAACTCCGACCTCGGCGAGGCCTTCGGCTCGTGGACCATGGGCGACGACGAGGCGATGCTCGACGTCGTGAGCAGCGCGAACGTCGCGTGCGGCTTCCATGCGGGTGACCCGAGCGTCGCGCGCCGGACGTGCGCCGAGGCCGCCCGCCGGGGGGTCACGGTGGGTGCGCACGTCGCCTACCGCGACCTGCCGGGGTTCGGGCGACGCTTCATCGACGTCGACCCCACCGAGCTCGTCGCCGACGTGCTCTACCAGATCGGGGCGCTCGACGCGATGGCCCGGGCCGCGCGCACGTCGGTGCGCTACGTCAAGCCCCACGGCGCCCTCTACAACACGATCGTCCACCACGAGAAGCAGGCCGCGGCCGTCGTCGAGGCGATCCGCGAGTACGACGACTCCCTCGTGCTCATGGGTCTGCCGGGGGCGCTGTCCCTGCAGCTCGCCGAGAAGGCGGGCCTGCCCACGGTCGTCGAGGCGTTCGCCGACCGCGGGTACCTGCCCGACGGCACGCTCGCCCCGCGGCGCGAGCCCGGCGCGGTGCTGCACGACCCCGTGCAGGTGGCCGACCGCATGGTCCGGCTCGTGCGCGACGGGACGCTCGAGGCGGTCGACGGCTCGCAGCTGCGCATCGGGGCGCACTCGATCTGCACGCACGGCGACTCCCCGGGTGCGGTCGAGATGGCGCGGGCCGTGCGCGAGCGACTCCTCGGTGCCGGCGTGCAGATCCGGGCGTTCGCCTGATGCGCGTCCACCGGCTGGGGGACGTCGGGATCCTCGCGGAACCCGGCGACCTCGACCGCGTGCTCGCCCTCGACGCCCTCGTGCGGGCCCGGCGCGAGGCGGGCGACCCCGGTCTCGTCGACGTCGTGGACGTGGTCCCCGCCGCCCGCACCCTCATGCTCTCGGCCGACGCGGGCGCCGACCTGTCGGCCCTCGCAGCGTCCGTGCGCGCCCTCGCCGCCGGCCCCGAACCCGGCGCGGCGAGCGACCCGGAGCGGTCCGGACCGGGCCACGACGCCGGCGAGCCCGTCCGGATCGAGGTCCGCTACGACGGCGACGACCTCGAGGACGTCGCGCGGCTCGCCGGGCTCGAACCGGCGCAGGTCGTCGCCGCGCACACGGGCACGACGTGGCGCGCGGCGTTCGGCGGCTTCGCGCCCGGCTTTTTCTACCTCATGCCACACGAGCACGGAGATCCGCCCGGGGACGGCCCCACCCTGCCCTCGCTGCCGCGCCGCGACGAGCCCCGCACCAAGGTCCCGGCCGGCGCGGTCGGCCTCGCGGGCGAGTTCAGCGCCGTGTACCCGCGCGCCTCGCCGGGCGGATGGCAGCTGATCGGCCGCACGGACGCCGTCATGTGGGACGTCGACCGCGACCCACCGGCGCTGCTCGCGCCCGGCGCGCTCGTCCGCTTCGTCGAGGTGACGTCGTGAGCGCCGCCGGGTGGACGGTGCGCGCCACCGGCCCCCGCGCCCTCGTGCAGGACCTCGGCCGCCCGGGCCTGGCGCACCTCGGCGTCGGCCGGTCCGGCGCCGCCGACCGCCGTGCGCACCGCCTCGGCCAGCGGCTGCTGCGCAACGACGAGACCGCCGCGAGCATCGAGGTGACGTTCGGCGGCTTCGAGGCGGAGGTCGGCGCCGACGTGCTCGTCGCCGTCACCGGCGCGCCGGCGGTCGTCACGGTGGACGGTGCGCCCGTCGGGTACGCCGCCCCCGTGCGGGTCCCGGCGGGGTCGGTGCTCGCCGTCGGGGTGCCCGAACGCGGGCTGCGCACCTACGTCAGCGTCCGCGGCGGGTTCGCCGTGGACCCCGTCCTCGGCTCGCGCGCCACCGACCTGCTCTCGGGCGTCGGCCCGCCCCCGCTGGCCGAGGGGGACGTCCTGCCGATCGGTGCCGCTCCCACCGACTTCCCGTACCTCGACGTCGCGCCGGTGCCCGCCCCGCCCGACGACGTCGTCCTGCGGGTGGCGCCGGGCCCGCGCCTCGACTGGCTCGCCGACCCGGGCGAACTGTGGACGGAGTGGACCGTCTCGGGCCGCAGCGACCGCGTCGGTCTCCGGCTCGAGGGGCGGACGCTGCGCCGCGTCGCCGAGCGGGAGCGCGACGAGCTGCCCAGCGAGGGCGTCGTCCGCGGCTCGATCCAGGTGCCCCCGGGCGGAGAGCCCGTCCTCTTCCTCGCCGATCACCCCGTGACCGGGGGCTACCCCGTGGCCGGGGTCGTCCTCGACGCGGACACCGACCTCGCCGCGCAGGCCCGGCCGGGGCAGCGCGTGCGCCTCGTGCGCGCCTGAGCGCCCGCGGGGCTGCCTGGCTCCAGCGGCCGCTCACTCGGGCGGTGGGGGGCGCAGGTGGACCCGGGCCGCCTCCGTGACGAGGGTCGTCAGGCGGGCGAGCGTGGGGGAGTCGATGCGCCAGCGGTGCCAGAACAGCGGCACGTCGATGTCGTCGGCCCCCGCGATCCGCACGAGGGAGCCGTCGGCGAGCGGCCGGCGCACCTGCGGCAGCGGGATCGCACCCCACCCGAGACCGCAGAGCGCGGACGCGAGGAAATCGGCGTTCGAGGGCACGTGATGGGCGGGCGGGTCGGCGTCCGGGTGCCCGGCGCGGCGCAGGAGCTCGTACTGCAGGTCGTCGTCGGGGCCGAACCGGAGCATGGGGATCGAGGGGAGGTCGTCGGCGCGGGCCGAGCCCAGCCCGAGGCGAGCGAGCAGATCGGGTGAGATGACGGGCACGTACGGCATGACCCCGAGCGGGGTCGCCGAACACCCCTGGATGGGGTGGGGGTCGACGCTCACGGCGGCCATGACGTCGCCCGCCCGCAGCAGGTCGGCCGTGCGGGTCTCGTCCTCGACGCGCAGGTCGAGCAGGAGGGCGCCCTCGGCGGCCACGTCGGCGACGACCTCCGAGAACCACGTGCCGAGCGTGTCGGCGTTGACGGCGACCGACACCCGGATCAACCCCGGCGCCCCCGCCCCGTCGGACCGGGCGAGCGCGTCGAGGCACTCGGCCTGGAGCAGCGTCGTCTGCCGCGCGAGACGCAGCACCGTATCGCCGTCGGTGGTGGGCGTGACGGGCCGGCTCCGGCGCACGAGCGCCCGGCCGAGGTGCCGCTCCAGCCCCGAGATGCGCTGGCTCAGCGCCGAGGGCGTCACCCGCAGCCGGGCCGCGGCCTGCTCGAACGAGCCGGCGTCGCACACCGCCGCCAGGGCCTCGAGCTGCAGGCTGCTGAGCATCATGTTGAGGAAGCCTAAGCCTTGCCCGATAACCCTCGCTCGACTGATCTGACCTCGGGTCCGTACCGTCGTGGACATGCAGACGACACACGCGACGGACACGACGGCGGGGGCGGGCACGAGCAGCGGTGCGCCGCGCCGCGCCGGCCGCCTCGTCGGCGAGGGCGGCCTGGCCACCCTCGCGCTCGTGCTCGTCACCGCCGTGTGGGGCTCGTCGTTCTTCCTCATCCACGACCTCGTGGGCACGCTGCCGCCGGACGACCTGTCCGCGGTACGGTTCGCGATCGCCGCCGTGGCGATGCTCGGCGTCTTCGGCCGGCACCTGCGCGGACTTCGGCGGGCGGACGTCGTGGCGGCGCTCCTCATCGGCGTCGTGTACGGCCTCGCGCAGATCCTCCAGACGTACGGCCTCGCCCACACGGAGGCCTCGACCTCGGGCTTCCTCACCGGGCTGTGCGTCGTGCTCACCCCCCTCATCGCGCTCGTGCTGTGGCGCGAGCGGCTGCCGGGAGCGACGTGGGCGGCCGTGGGGCTGTCGGTGCTGGGGCTCGCGGTGCTGTGCTTCGGCGGCGGCGCGGGCATCGGCGGCCTCGGGCCGGGCGAGCTGCTCACCCTCGCCTCCGCCGTCGCGTACGCGCTGCAGATCGTCGGGATGAGCAGGTACGTCGAGCCCGCGCGGGCGAACGGCATGGCCGTCGTCATGATGCTCGGGGTCGCCCTGACCTGCGGGGTCGGCGGCGTCGCCGACGGGCGGGTGGAGCTGCCCGCCGACTCCGGCGCCTGGCTCGCGGTGGTGTGGATGGCGCTGTTCGCCGGCGCCCTGGCGATGTGGGCCCAGGCGTGGGCGCAGGCCCGGATGCCCGCGACCCGGGCCGCCATCGTCATGACCCTCGAGCCGGTGTTCGCCGCGACCTTCGCCCTGCTCTGGGGCGGCGAGACGCTCACCGGCCGGCTCCTGGTCGGCGGCGGCCTCATCCTCTCGGCGATGCTCGTGGCCGAGCTCGTCGGTGCCCGCGCGCAGGAGTCGCACGAGGACGCTGCCGTCGACGTCACCGCCGACGACGCCACCGCCGATTCCGGCGCCGTCGCCCCGGCCGACCCGGCCCGGGCGTAGGGCCCCGCAACGGCCCGGGGCCCCGGGGTGTCTGCGAACCTGGAGGCCCGACCTCGCAGGCAGGAGCCGACGATGCCCGACGAGCCCTCCTCCAGGACCCCTGCCCAGGCGCGGGCCCTGTTCCGCGACGGCCTCGTCACCCCGACGTCCGGGTGGGCGGCCGGCTACGCGCAGGCCAACCTCGTGTCGCTGCCCCGCGACCTCGCCTACGCGTTCCTCCTCTTCGCCCAGCGCAACCCCAAGCCGTGCCCGGTCCTCGACGTCCTCGACGCCGGCGAGGTGTCCGGGCCGATGCTCGCGGGCGACGTGCGCACCGACATCCCCCTCTACCGGGTCTTCGTCGACGGCGAGCTCGTGGCCGAGGTGCCCGACGCGCGGGAGTACTGGCGCGACGACCTCGTGAGCTTCCTGATCGGCTGCTCCTTCACGTTCGAGCACCCGATGCGGGCGGCGGGGGTGCCGCTGCGGCACGTCGAGCAGGGCTGCAACGTCCCGATGTACGCCACGTCGCGGGCCTGCCGCCCGGCCGGGAGCCTGCGCGGCCCGCTCGTCGTGTCGATGCGGCCGATCCCCGCCGACCGGGTGGCCGACGCGGTCCGCATCACGTCGCGGTACCCGGCCGTCCACGGGGCGCCGGTGCACGTCGGGGACCCGGCGGCCCTCGGGATCACCGACCTGGACCGGCCCGACTTCGGCGACCCGGTGACCGTGCGCGACGGGGAGATCCCCGTGTTCTGGGCCTGCGGGGTCACGCCGCAGGCCGCGGTCATGGCCTCCCGGCCGCCGTTCGCGATCACCCACGCGCCGGGGCACATGCTCATCACCGACGCCCCCGACGCCGACTTCCAGGTGCCCTGAGCCCCGCGGCGGGGCGGCGGTGACGGTGACGGTGACGGTGGCGGTGTCGGTGTCGGTGACACGATGGTGGCTGTGTCGACCATCGTCTATCTCCACGCCCACCCCGACGACGAGGCCTCGCAGACCTCCGGCCAGATGACCCTCGCCTCGCGCGCGGGGCACCGGGTCGTCGTCGTGTACGCCACGAACGGCGACCACGGCGAGGTGCCCGACGACCTGGTCCCCGGCGAGACCCTCGTGGCGCGGCGGCGGGGTGAGGCGCAGGAGTCGGCCACGGTCACGGGGGCCGCCCGCGTCGCCTGGCTCGACTACGCCGACTCCGGCATGACCGGCTGGGATCAGAACGCCGACGAGACGTGCTTCCACGCCGCCGACCTCGACGAGGCCGCCGGGAGGCTCGCGGCGATCCTCGACGAGGAGGACGCGGATGTCCTCGTGGGCTACGACTGGCACGGCGGGTACGGCCACCCCGACCACGTCAAGGTCCACCGCGTGGCCCACCGCGCCGCGGAACTCGCCGCGCGTCGGCCCCGGCTCCTCGAGTCGACGATGAACCGGGACGCGTTGCGCCGCAGCGCCGCCGCCGCGAAGGAGGCCGGCCTCGAGGGTGTCATGGGGGACTTCGACCCCGACGGCCCGATGGACGACGGCAACCCGATGGGCCTGCCGGAGGACGAGATCCACTGGGCGGTCGACGTCTCCTCCGTCGTCGACGCCAAGCGCGCCGCGCTCGCCTGCCACCGCAGCCAGAAGACCGACATCGAGGGATTCCTCGCGATCCCGGAGGACGCGTACGCGCTCGCCTTCGGCGTCGAGTTCCTCGCCGAACCGGGCGGGACCGGTCCGATGCGCGTGGGGTGGCCGTTCGGCGAACCCACCCCGGGCTGAGCTCGTCGGATGCCCATCCGAGTGCTTCGAACATCGAAAGAGCGTAGGGTCGTGCCCGGTCCGAGTCGGGAGGGGATGTCGTGAGGTCACCGGTGGCGGAACTGCGCGCCTTCTTCACCGCGGCGCTCGTCGACCCCGTCCCGCGCGACCATCTGCAGTCCGACGCGGCCGTGCGCCGCCGGCGCGTCGTCGCCGTCGTCACGCTCATCGTGGGCTCGGTGATCCTCTCCTACTCGCTGCGCATCCCGCCCGGCGACCCGCGGTTCTACACCTGGACCATCGTTCTCGCCGCCGTGTGGACGATCGGCGCCTTCGCCTCCGGGCCCCTGCACCTCGGGCACGCGTGGACCCGATCGGGCCGGGTGGGCGAGTCGGGCGAGGTGGAGAGGCGCACGGCGACCCCGGCGGACGCAGCGACCCCGGCGGACGCGGCGACCTCGGCGGACGCAGCGACGACGGCGGGTGACGCCGAGGTGGCCCGCCCCTTCGTCCAGTCGCTCGCGCTCGCGGCGCTCGTCATCGCCGTCTTCATCGCGGGGGCGCTCGTCGTGGGCCGCATCCCCTTCCTCGCCGACTCCGTCGACGAGCTGCTCGATCACGCCCGCGTCGGGTCGTTCGCCGTGGTCACCGTCATCACCCTCGTCAACGGGGTGGCCGAGGAGCTGTTCTTCCGCGGGGCCCTGTTCGCGGCCGTCGGGCGGCGCCACGCGGTGGCGGTGACGACCGTCGTGTACGCCCTCACCACCGTCGGCACGGGGGTGCCGCTGCTCGTCGTCGCGGCCGTCGTCCTCGGCCTGCTCGCTGCGCTGCAGCGGCGGGTCACCGGGGGCGTGCTCGGGCCGATCATCCTCCACGTGACCTGGTCGGCGGCGATGCTCGCCGTCCTCCCTCCCCTTCTCGACCTCGTGAGGTGACATGTCCTCCACCGTCCTGCTCACCGGCGTCACCGGTTACATCGGCGCCCAGCTCGTCGAGCCCCTGCTCAAGCGCGGCTACACCGTCCGCGCCCTGACCCGCTCGGCGGGCAAGCTCGCGGACGCCCCGTGGGCCGACCGCGTCGAGGTCGTGGAGGGCGACGCGACGAAGGACGCCGACCTCGACCGCGCGCTGGACGGCGTCGACGTCGCCTACTACCTGCTGCACTCCATGGACGGCGAGGGCGACTTCCGCGCGCGCGACCGCCGCCTCGCGCAGCAGTTCACCGACGCCGCGGCGCGGGCCGGGGTCGGCCGCATCGTCTACCTCGGCGGGCTGCACCCGCGCGACGAGGAGCTGTCCGAGCACCTCGCCTCCCGCAAGGAGGTCGGGGAGGTGTTCCTCGCCGGACCCGTCCCCGCGGCCTGCCTGCAGGCGGCCGTCATCCTCGGCGACGGGTCGGCCTCGTTCGACATGCTGCGCTACCTCACCGAGCGGTTGCCGGCCATGGTGGCGCCGCGCTGGCTGCGCAACCGGATCCAGCCCATCGCCGTCGACGACGCCGTCTTCTACCTCGTCGGCGCGGCCGAGCTCCCGCCGGAGGTCGACCGCACGTTCGACATCGGCGGCCCCGAGGTGCTCACGTACGCCGACATGATGCAGCGGTTCGCCAAGGTGACGGGCCGGCGGCCGCGGATCGTCGTCACCCTGCCGGTGCTCACGCCGGGTCTCGCGAGCCACTGGGTCGGGTTCGTCACGCCGGTCTCGGCGGGGGTGGCCAAGCCGCTCGTCGGCAGCCTCATCCACGAGGTCGTCCGCAGCGAGACCGACCTCGACGGGTACACCGGGCTGCCGGAGGGCGGGCTCACGGGGTTCGACGACGCCGTGCGCGCGGCCATGCGCCACGCCGAGCCGTCGCCTGGCCCCGGCGGTGTGGCGGTCGGTGGCGTCGTCCTCGGCGCGGCCGCCGCGGCCGGGGCGGTGGCGGGGGTCCTCGACGCGGTCCGCTCCCGCCGGAAGAGCTGACCCGCACTCCCGACCGCCCCTGAACGCCCGGACGCCGACCCCCCCTCGCGGGTGGGTCGGCGTCCTCGTGCTGCGCGCGACAGGTCGGCGGTTCAGCCCTCGCCGTCGAGGAGGCGCTGGTCGGCGCGCTCGTCCTCGTGCAGATCCTCGTTCGAGACGTGCGTGTGGGCGGACCGGGCGATGCGGTCGGCGATCTTCTCCAGTTCGACCGGGGGGATCTCGATGCCGGACTCGCCCATGAGGCGCCCGAGGTGCTCGTGGACGGCCTCGACGTCGGTGCCGTGGCCCGCGAGGGACACGCGCTCGACGGACGCCTGGAAGTTGCGGGCCGCCTCGACGCCGTGACGGTCGATGAAGGCCTGGTTGACGAAGATCTCGCTGTCGCGTTCGCCCGCTCCGCCCGTCGACTCGAGCCGCGGTGCGCCCTCGGCGGAGTCGCCGGCCGGGCTGTCGTGGTCGGGGCCGCGCTCGTGTCGGCTCTTCTCGCTCATGTCCGTCCTCGTTCCGGGTCGGGGGGCGTCCGGTGCGATGCCCTGTGGATTCCCAGTATCCCCAGCGGCGGCCACCGGGGCGCGCCGGGCGGGGCGCGTCGTCGCGGCGGGCCCGCCGGGCGGTCCGTCCGACCGGTCAGCGGCTCCTTGCCCGGGGTGCGTCGGCGCGAGGGCGCGGACCCGACCGTGCGATCGCGCGGCGCGGGCCGCCGCGCCCAGAGGGGTGGTGCGCTCAGAGGGGTGATGCGCGCAGAAGGGGACGTCAGAGGGTGACGTCCCGGTGCCACGACTGCGTGACGTACGACGTCTCCCAGCCGAGCGAGCGGTACAGGCCGTCGGCCCCGGTGGGTGAGTCGTCGTCGACCTCGAGGCCGATCCGGTTGCGTCCGCGCTCGGCGGCGTCGGAGATCGCCGTGTTCAGCAGGGCCTTGGCGACGCCGCGCCCGCGGGCGACCCGATCCACCCCGATGTAGTCGACGTAGCTGCCGGCGACCCCGTCGGCGTCGGGCGCGAGGACGGACCCGACGAGGGCGCCGCCCGCCACCTCGCGGCCGTCGACGTCGATGACGGCGAGCCACCACTGGTCCCAGGCGTGCCCGGGATCCTCCTGGAGGCGGTGGACGAACTCGGGGAAGCTCTCGCGGTAGGAGTTGAAGTGGTCGGCGAACGACTCCTCGAGGACCTGGTGGATCGCCTGGACGTCGCGCGCCAGCGGGAGGCCGTTCGTCCGGCGCCGCACCCGGCGGACCCGGACCCCGGGCCGGGGAGGCGTCAGCACCCCGGGGTGGTGCTCGTCGCCGGTGACGGGTCGACTCATCTGCAGCCAGGTGCGCGTGTGGCGGTAGCCGGCCGCCGCCAGCCACCGCTGCTGCCGCGCGTCGGCGGCGAACGCGCCCGTGTCGATCTGCGTCCCGGGGAGTCGGCGCCGGCGCGGCACGACGAGCGACACCCGCTCGACCCACGCGAAGAGCGCGGACGCCACGGCGTCCTCGACGTCGAGACCGGGTTCGACCGTGACGTGCACGAGGGTGCGGCCGGCGGCCCGGTCGTGGACGGCTGCCCACGCGCGCACCACCTCCGCCGGGTCGACGGCCACGACCTGGCGCCGCGTCCACGAGCCGGCGAGCGTCACCTCGGAGACGACCGTGGCCACGTCCGGGGACGCCGAGCCGGTGGCGGCCCGGTGCACGTCGGCGCGGAGCTCGGCCAGCACGGCCAGGTCGCGTTCGTCCGGCTCGCGCATGAGCCAGCCGTCGGGCAGGGCGGTCTCGTCCGGGAAGGTGTCGGGCATGGGCCCATGATGTCGCGCTCGAGGCCCGAGCCGGGTCGTGAGGTTCGGGGTGGGAGTGTCCGGGTAGTGGCAACCGCAATAGGCCCACCTCGAGAGGACACACCATGGACACCACCGCGGGCACGCCCCGACCGGGCTTCGGCGACGACCGGGACGAGCGAGACGACCGCCGGTCCGCCGGATCCGACGACTCGATGCTCCTGCGCGAGGAGCGCCTGAACGTCCGCACGGTGCGCGAGGAGGCGGGTCGCGTCCGCCTCCGCAAGCGCATCGTCGAGGAGGAGCGCACGCTGACCGTCGTCGTGCAGCGCGAGGAGGTCGACATCCTCGAGGACGACGCCGACCCGCGGGGGGCCGGTCCGGCCTCGGGACGCGAGGCCGACCGGGAGCGTGGGGTGGGCTCGGCTCGCACCCGCGGAGCAGACGACCCGGCCGCGGCCGCCCAGGCCGAGTACTCGCGTGCCGCCGCGATGACGGGCTTCACCCCCGACGCCGCGGGCATGCCCCTCCCGATGGAGGCCACCGCGGGCGGCGTGGACGACGGCGCGCAGGCGGGCGTTCACGGCGGCGGGCACGAGGCCGGGCGCGGCGACGGGCACCGCACGGGGCGCGGCGACGGACGCGCCGGCGTCGACGGCACCGACGACGCGGCCGAGATCGTCCTCTACGAGCAGCGCCCGGTCGTCACGCTCGAGTGGGTGCCGGTCGAGCGCGTGCGGCTCGAGCGACGCACCGTCGTCGAGGAGGAGACCTTCTCCGGCGAGGTGCGACGCGAGGAGGTCGACGTCGACATCGACGACGCCAGCGGCCCGGGTCGCGCCCCCGGCGACGACCGCCTCCCGCCCACCGCCTGACGCGAGGCCGCTGCGCCGGGCCCGATGGATTCGGCCGCCGCGGGCCGGCGAGACGTCCCGACGTCCCGACGTCCCGGCGCCCAGGTGCAGGCTGCGGCCGCAGCTCCTCGAACCACGCGCGGACGACTGTGTCTCGCTCGTGATGGTGGCCGCGTCCGACTGCACCGGCGCACCGTCACCTTTGCCGCTGGTATGGGCGGTCGCTCTCCGGCTCCGGTGTACTCGCGAGTTCGTGTGCCGTCGCCGCAGATGCTGCTGGTCGCGCTCCGGTGCACTCGCGCTCCGGTGCACTCGCGCTCCGGTGTACTGGCGAGCGGGCGGGCTGTCGGTGCGGGTGCTGGTGGTCGCGTTCGGGTGTACTGGCGAGCGGGCGGGCTGTCGGTGCGGGTGCTGGTGGTCGCGTTCGGGTGCACTCGCGAGCTCGCGTGCCGTCGCCGCAGCGTTGGCCGACCCGTCCGCAGGGCAGACGTTTCCCCCGGATGTCCCCGGCCGCTGGTGCTGCTCGTCCCGCTCGGGCACAGTTGCAAGCTCGCGCGACGTCGCCGCTCAGAACGA
>NZ_JACYXE010000012.1 GCF_014857905.1 Agilicoccus flavus
CCGGGAAGCTCAGTGTGGAAGAGACCGGTGAGAGACCGGGACACTACCTCCTGCCCGCTCATCGTGTCCGAGCTCAAATTCGAGTGAGCCCCCGGACATCAAGCAGATCGGTGGATCAAGGATTAGCCTTTACGACCCGCTTGTATTCACCGCCTCCTCTTGGAGGCTACTACGTGGTCATAAGTCGGGGAGGATGGTCACCAGCCCAGAGACGGCCCGCCATCACTGGGACCGCGGTCGGGCGTGTGGGAGGAATCGAGCTGTCGTTGCCGCTTTTTCAGGGCACGGTCGGCGGCGTCGCGCTGCGCTTGCTCGGTCGCGCGGGTCTGCTCGATGCGCTCGACTGCCTCGACGGGGGTGAGCGCCTGTAGCGTGTCGATTTCGGCGCGGGCCTGCTTCGCGATGCGGGCCGCGTTCTCGGCGTTGGCGTGGGGGCGGGCATCCAGGTAGGCGGCCCGGTGCTTCGCCACGGCCTCGGTGCCGAAGATGCGGGCGTAGATGCGCAGGCGCGGCCACGGGTCGGGTTCGAGCGCCTTGCGCACCGTCCTGGCTGCGGCATCGTGCTGCTCGGTCGGGTCGATCACGCGGGGATCGCCGTCGATACGAGGGCGCGTGACGCGCTCGAGCCACGCGGCCCGAGTCTCGTTCCAGCGGGGCGGCTCGCCCCACGCGCTCGTCAGCCGCTGCTCAGCGTCGCGGGCGAGGGTCTGCGCGGTGTTGTGCTCGGCGGTCGCGCGACGCTTGCCGAACCTGCCGACCGTACCCAGCCGGTCGCGGGCGGTACGCAGTTCGACGTCGGCGTCGCCCCACTCGGCCAGTGCCGCCGATGCGTGCTCGGTGAGCGGTGCGGCGACCTCGGCCCGCACCCGTTCGAGCTGCTGGGCTGCGGTGTCGCGGGCTTGGCCTGCGTGGTCGAGGTCGTCACGTTGCTGGGCGTATAGCTCGGTGAGGGCGTCAGCGGCCTGCTGCCAGAGCGCAGCCCGCGCCTCGGCTCGCTCGGCCTTTGCGGTGAGTGCGGCTATCTCGGTGTTCACGCGCTTGGCGGGGCCGTCGTCGACCAGACCCCGCACCGCCTCTGCCGCCTGTCGGGTGGCGTCGGCCAGCCCACGGTCTGCCCGGTCACGTTCTACAGCGTAGATGAACTGCGCTCGGGCGTCGGCTGTGTTCTGGGCGATGATGTGCAACTGGTTCTGATCTTTGCCTCGGGTCATGCCGACGTAGACGGCTGCGCCGCTCATGGCGCCTGTGAGGATCGTGTCGGCTCTGGTGGCGGTAATGCCTTGCACACCGTAGGCGGTCGAGGCGTAGGCCAAGTGCGCGTACTCGGTGACGTACCCGGCGGGCAGGCGCACGGTGTGGTCGCGCTTGCGGTCGCTGTCTGCCTCAACCGCCCACACGGTGCCGTCCTCGGTGACGTGTTGCACGATCCACTGCTGACGATTCGCCACCCCCAGGGCCGCGTCGTTCTTGCGAGTCTGGATCAGATCACCCTGACCGATGGAAAGTCCGTCGCTCCCGGTCGCGGTCGTCTCGTCATCCACGGTTCCCGCTTGCACGCGCTGATCGCGGATGCGCGCGTTCATGCGTGCGGCCACGTCGTTGGTGGCGACCGTGACCGCCTCCCCGCCGCTGTGATGATTGGCGATGTGGTCGCGCAGGCTCTCGGTATCGTCGTGCAAGCGGATCAGGCCCAGAGCTGCGAGTTGGTCGAAGATCGCGCCGGGATCGTCGCGGTCGCGCAACCGCACCGACAGCTCGGCATATTCGGGATCGGCGAAGCGGTGTACCTCGGCCATATCGAACGTGCGGCCCCGAATCTGCGCAACCATGTCGAGTACTCCGCCCCGTCCGACGGCGGGGAGTTGCGCCCGGTCACCCACGAGCGCGAGCGTCGCGCCCGCTTCTGCGGCGACGGCGAGCAGGGCCAGGGCGGTGTCCTGGTCGAGCATCCCCGCCTCGTCCACCACAATCCGTTCGCCCTTGCGCAACCGCGCCTCGCTCGGCGGGCCGGTATAGGTTGCGCCGGTGATGGGGTCGGCGTCACCCACGACGAGTCGTGTCCATACGCCGTCGCGGTTCCACCGCCACCCGCGCGCGTACACCAGTGACGCGACCGATTCAGCGGGCACGCCGAGTTCCTGGTGCGCGATCTCGGCGGCCTTCTTCGTCGGAGCCACCACCCGCACCGCTCGCCCGTGCGCCTCACTCGCCTGGATCGCGGTGGCAAGCATGGTCGTCTTCCCGCTGCCCGCCGCGCCCTCCACGATCACCAACGGGTCGGTTGAGGCGACCGCTGCGGCGGCTTCGGTCTGGCCGGGGTCGAGGTTCTGCGCTTGCGCCAGCCGGCGCACGTCCGGGTGCTCCGGCTTCTGCTCGGGTACACGGGCGGCGATCAGGTCGCGCAGCTCTGTCTCGGCCTGTATGACGCGCACGCTCGTCCAGTGAGCGACATGCTCTGGGCGTGGTGTGTCGGGCGGGAGGATCGTGAAGCAGTCCTCCAACGCCAGCACCGTCGCAGCCTGCACGAAGTCGCGGATCTCATCTCCGTTGGCGCGTACTCCGTACTCGGTCATGATCGTTGTGGCGTGCTCGGTCACAGTGTGTGTCGTCCATACCGACGCACCTGCGGCGCAGCGGTCGAGGGCGCGGGAGGCGACTTCCTGCACGCTGAGGTCATCGAGGCTGACCGGCACCGGGGTTGCGGGCCGTTGCAGGCTCGCGGGGTCGTATCCGGCCTCGACCAACTCCGTCAGCCACGCCTGTTCCTCACGGAGCGTGGTGGGCTTCTTCGCAGGCCGCTCGTATGCCCATGCTTTGGCGATCAGGCGAGAGGTCACGACCGACCCCATCGTCTCACCGGGATGCGTGGCCCGCCATTCGGCTTCGAGGCGGTCGAGGTTGCGGCCCACCTGCTCACCCCGCTTCGACATGACCGCGTTGTACGGCTGCAACTCCGCGACCTCGCCGGTGGCGGGGTCGAGGGTGAGGCCGTGTCGGTCGAGCACGGCAGCGAGTTCCGGGCTTGCCGCGATCACTGCGGTGCCGAGGGCACGGATCGCGCCCTGCTGCCGGAACAGAGCGGTGGTGTCCAGTCCTCGCCACTTCCCCGCCGCCCACACTCTGGTGCCGATCTGCATGTGAATGTGCCGGTGCGGATCACCCGCACGAGACGTGCGGTGCGTGATCCCGACGACCTGCAACCGCTCGATGGGAACGTGCTCCTGCGCACCGAGCGGCCCGACACGGGTCACCGAGTGCCGGGCAACCCACCGCCGAATCTCGGCCAGCGCGTCCTGCTGCGCCGCGTCCAGCGCCGCCGAGACTTCGGGGTGAAGCGCGGCGGCGATCGACAGCGACTTCGGCCCGTTGATGACCATCTCCATGAACCGCGGCGATCCCTGCCGATCCACTCCCGCCCGTCGGGGTCTGCCCATCCGCTCCCCGGTCAACGGATCAACCCAGTCCACCCACCCCGCATACCCCACAGGATCAAGGCCGAGCCTGTCGGTAACCGCGCCTGAGCTGTCGAGCGCCGCGAACTGCGCCACCGAGGTTTCCGCGCCGAGGTAGTAGTCGTCAGCACGAGCACGGTCGGCCTCGACATAGCGCAGCGCATCGGCCCCGGTGCCCCGGAACGGAACCACGCCCCCATGCATTCTGCTACCCCCTCTCGCTATCTGGCGTACTGGCAACTAACGCAGTTAGTATACGTACATTCAGGATTGAGAGGTCAAGAGGACAGCGGGAGGACTCAGGATGTGCTCAGGCGGCAGGCGCGGAGGCGTACGGGCTTGGTGAGCAGGCGGCGCGGGAGGGTGGCGGTTCTGCGTCAGGTGAGAGAGGATGCGGCGGTGGCGATCCAGGCTCGCTGGCGGCGAGTCTCGACGGCGCGGGGGTGGTAGTTCGCTCGCACCCATTCCACGGCAGCGGCCGCCGGAACGCCGCTCAATACGGCGAGCACCGCGAGAGCGGTTCCGGTTCTGCCGACCCCGCCGCCGCAGGCAATCTCGACCCGCTCGGACACGGCCCGCGCGTGCGCTTCTCTGAGTGCGGCCACGGCGTCCTCGGTGGAGCCAGGCAGGCGGAAGTCCGGCCACCTGACCCAGCAGTAGGGCCAGTCGGCCACGCGAGGGTCGCGGCCCAAGAGGTAGACGGCGAACTCCGGGGGCGGGGCCTGACCGCGAGGCCGACGCGCGCCCGTGCCACGGATCAGACGACCGTCTGGCAGGCGCACCACGCCCGCGTCCTCAATCGCCCAGCTCGTCATGCGAACCCTTACCCGGCGCGGCCTCGGCGTCCGGGCGGGAGCAGTCCTTTGCGGCGGGCACGGGCAACCCAGCCCTGTGCAGTGGAGAGCGGCACGCGGCTGAGCTCGGCCATGCGCGCGGTCGGGTTCGGTTCGCCGTCGTCCACGAGGCGGGTGTGTTGCAGGGCGACGACCTCGTAGAAGTCGGGGGTGCGCTTCGGGTTGCCCAGCGGCTTCATCACGTCCGCCGAGCGGAGGGTGCGGCCAGAGGGCATCGTCATGGTGCCGCCGGTGAAGCGGCTGGCGCCGGTGACGGCGAACTGGCGGCGGTTGATCGCCGCCTCGATCCTCGACGTGGGCAGGTTGCGCAGCATCGGACTCGCCACCGGGTCACCCGCCCACTCGGGCAGGTAGACGATCCCGGTGATTCGCACCTCGCCCTTGGGTTCCTCGCCCATGACGTACTGGCGCTGTAGGCGCAGCAGCACACGGGTGGACGACTCGACGTGCTGGATCAGGAACCAGCGCCCGGAGTCGTTGTTGTTGTGGCTGGAGTTCAGCTTCCGATCCAGCCCAGGCGCGGGATCGACCCACTGCTCGTACCTGAGCGCCGTGTCGATCTCGGCGCTGTCGTGTTCGGGGTCGATGGGGGTGGGGTCTGGCATCTGCCAGCCCGCGGGCAAGTCCGCTGCCGTCAGCAGCGGGGCGCTCTCCAAGTCCTCGACCATGTTCCCAAGCCTAGCAGAATCTCATGCAATGGCCGCTACGCCATATCTGTAGTAACGTGGTACTGGCGTATCTGCCACAGCGTGAGATAGAGATGAGTGACCCGCCCCGACCCACCGACATTGAGCGACCGCGACGTGCGGCGCAGGGCAGGGGTGCGCTCGGGGCAGGCGCTCGGGATGATCCGGGGCGGCTACGCCTCCGGGTCACCCGGCGGGTGGAGCCGGACATGCGGCGGCTGGTGGAGTGGGTGCTTAACATCACCCAGGCCCGCTACGACGCCCACCGCGCCGGGGAGCCCGACCCCTACGACCTCCCGCTGCCGGACGAGCTGGCCGCCGATTTGCACGGCGGCAGCGCAGACACGCGAGACACAATGGAACCCGAGCCACTGCACCAACGAAGGAGCACAGCATGAGCACGATCACTGCTCCCACCCTCATTCCGGCAGGCGTGACCAGCGACCACGCCGAAGACATGCCCGTGCTGCTGGCCGTGTCGTATCTGCGTGTCTCGACGCGGGAGCAGGCCGAGCGCGGCGGCACCGACGAAGGATTCTCGATCCCCGCGCAGCGCGAGGCGAACCAGCGCAAGGCCGACGAACTCGGCGCGCGGATCGTGCGCGAGTTCATCGACGCCGGAGAGTCCGCACGGTCGGCCGACCGTGACGGCCTGCAAGACATGCTCGCGTTCATCGCCGCGTCGCGTGTGCAGTTCTGCATCGTGCATAAGCTCGACCGGCTCGCCCGCAACCGCGCTGACGACGTGAAGATTCACGAAGCCCTCATCAGCGCCGGGGTCACCCTCGTCTCCGCCACCGAGTCCATCGACCAGACCCCTTCCGGGATGCTCGTCCACGGCATCATGTCGAGCATCGCGGAGTTCTACTCCCGGAACCTCGCTACTGAGGTCACCAAGGGGCTGACGCAGAAGGTCGCCCAGGGCGGCACTCCGATGCGCGCGCCCATCGGCTATCTCAACGTGCGCCGCACCGACGACGCGGGCCGCGAGACACGCACCGTCGAGGTCGATCCCGAACGCGCCCCGCTCATCACCTGGGCGTTCGAGCGGTACGCCGAAGGCGAGACCTCCGTGGCCGGGCTGCTCCGCGACCTCACCGCGCGGGGTCTTGTGACGGTGCCGACGCCGAAGCGCCCGTCCAAACCGCTGGGGAAGAACACGCTCTACAAACTGCTCACGAACCCGTACTACGCCGGGGTGATCCGCTACAAAGGAGCCCTGTATCCCGGCGCGCACGAGCCCATCGTGGAACCGGCGTTATTCGACACGGTGCAGTCGCTGCTGCGGGCGCGGACGGCGAAGATGACCCGGCATGTTCAGCACGCCCACCACCTCAAAGGGCTGCTGCATTGCGGCACCTGCGGGTCGAGGATGCTGCTGGACTTCGCCACCAACCCGCGCGGGGTCACCTATGCCTACTTCGTCTGCTCCGGCCGGGCCTCCAAGAAGACCGGCTGCACCCGGCGGGCGGTGCCGGTCGCGGTCGCGGAACGGCTTGTCGCGGACTCCTACGCCTCGATCACGATCAACGACCAGACCTACCGCGACCTCGCCGCGAAGGTCGATGCGGCGTTCGACAAGCGCATGGCGGGCCGCGACCAAGAGATAGCCGACCTCATGGCCAACCGCGCCAAGCTCGAAGCGGAGAGTGACAAGCTGCTGGCCGCGCACTTCGCCGACGCCATCGACCTCCCCACCCTGAAACGGCACCAAGACCGCATCCGGGCGGGCCTCGCGGACGTGAACCAGAAACTCGCGGAGCACGATGAGCACCACACCGGCGGGCGCGCGTTCCTGCACGACTCGCTGCGGCTGCTCACCGACGTGCACCACGCCTATGCCCGATCCGGCGATACCGACCGGCGGCTGGCGAACCAAGCCTTCTACACCCGCCTCGACATCACCGACGACGAACAACTACGCCCGAGACTGGCCGAGCCGTTCGCCACCATCATCCGCGAAGCCCACGAACATAGCGACGACGAAAGCAAGGAGGCGGAACACAAACGCGACGAACATACGCATGTCGCGTGTTCCCGTAAGACACTTTGGGTGGAGCCAAGGGGACTCGAACCCCTAACCCCCTGCTTGCAAAGCAGGTGCGCTACCAATTGCGCCATGGCCCCCTGCGGGTCAGGCCCGCGCGTCGTCCGGAGAGGCGGGCGAGTCGGTGAGCTCCGCCCACAGCTCCTGCTCGGCCTGCTGCGCCTTGAGGCGGCGGCGGGCCACGAGGGCGCCAGCGGCCGCGACGGCCACGACGGCGATGCGCTTCATCCGAGCCTCCCGGTTCCGGTGTACGACGACACCCCACGATACCCGGCGACGGTCCCCGAGCCCCACAGCGCGGGGCCGACGACACGGCACGAGCCCAGCTGGGGGGCCGGGACACGACGAAGGCGGCACCCGCAGAGGGTGCCGCCTTCGTCGTACCGGTGGGCCTAACAGGACTTGAACCTGTGGCCTCTTCCTTATCAGGGAAGCGCTCTAACCGTCTGAGCTATAGGCCCGCTTGCCGCTCGCCAGGGGCGTCGCGACCACCAACGTTACCCCAGCCGCGCGGCGAGAACCAAAACGGTTCCGGCCCCGCCGGCGGGACCCCTCGGCCGACCTCGCGGCCCTCGGATCGAGCCGGCTTCAGTCGTCGGTGAGCGTGACGTGCATGCCCCCGACCAGGGCCGAACAGATGTTGTAGATGAGCGCCGTGACGGTGGCGATCGCGGTCATGAGGATGACGTCGAGCACCCCGAGGACGACCGACAGCGACAGGACGCGACCGAACCCGAGGAACTCGATGACGCTGATGCGCTGGTCCGGCGCGCGGCCCGCCTGGAGCTCGTTCATCGAGTCGTTGATGGCCGAGAACACGCCCATGCTGCTGAGCATGAGCCACAGGGCGGCGACGACGACGACACCCGCGACGCCGATGGCCACCGAGAGCATGAACGCGATCTTCATGACCGAGAACGGGTCCACCCGCGACACGGTGAGCTTGACCTTGCGGGGCTCGGTGTCGCCGACGGCCGCGGTCGGGCTCGTCCGGCGCGTCGGGCGGGCGGCACCGGCGGCGGCCGACCCGGCGGGCCGGGCCGCCGTGCCGGGGCGGGGAGGGTTCTGGCTCGCCGGCCGGGGCGCGGGTGCGGTCCCCGTGCGCGGGGCGCCGGAACGCCCCGACGGGGTACCGGCCGGCCTGCCACTCGTCGTGCTCACTCGAGACCTCCGAGACTCGCTGCTGCTCCGGTCACTCGCCGCCGGATGCGGATCCGCCGCAGGACCGCCCCGGACCTCACTGCTCGTCCGCGGGCGGCTCGTCGGCGTCGACGGACTCCGGCGTCATCTTCGTCGACGGTAACCCACCGACCTGCTCGGATCCGTCATCGGCCGCCGCCCCGGAGTCGGCCGCCGCCCGCGGCGCCTCGGCCTGGACGACCTCCTCGGCCTCGTCGATCTCCTCCTCGGTGACCGCCTCGGCGTTGCGGGCCACGGCCACGATCGCGTCGCCCTTGTCGGGCTTCGCGAACTGCACGCCCATCGTGTTGCGCCCGGTGCTGCGGACCTCGTCGACGCGCGAGCGGACGATCTTGCCCTTCTCCATGACGACCATGACCTCGTCGCCGCCGCCGACGACGAGCGCGCCCACGAGGTCGCCGCCTCGGTCGGAGATCGCCGCGACGCGGACGCCGAGCCCGGCGCGGCCCTTCACGGGGTAGTCGGAGGCGGGGGTGCGCTTGGCCAGGCCGTTCTCGAAGACGACGAAAACGTCGGGGTCGGACCCGTCCTTGACGAGACCGAGAGCCAGCAGGTCGTCGCCGCCACGGAACTTCATGCCCGTGACGCCCGAGGTCGCGCGACCCATGGGCCGCAGCACGTCGTCGGAGGCGTGGAAGCGCACCGACTGGCCCTTCCGGGAGACGAGCAGCAGGTCGTCGGCGCCCGAGCAGACCCGCACGCCGACGAGCTCGTCCCCGTCGCGCAGGTTGACGGCGATGAGGCCGCCGGTGCGCGGGGAGTCGTACTCGGCCAGACGGGTCTTCTTGACGAGGCCGTTGCGGGTGGCCGTCACGAGGTACGGCGCCACCTGGTAGTCGGGCAGCGCGAGCACTTGGGCGATCTGCTCGCCCGGCTGGAACGCCATGAGGTTGGCGACGTGCTGGCCGCGGCCGTCGCGGCCGCCCTCGGGCAGCTCGTAGGCCTTGGCGCGGTAGACGCGGCCGAGGTTGGTGAAGAAGAGCAGCCAGTGATGGGTCGTCGTGACGAAGAAGTGCTCGACGATGTCGTCGCCGCGCAGGGCGGCGCCGCGCACCCCCTTCCCGCCGCGGCGCTGGCTGCGGTACTCCTCGACCTTGGTCCGCTTGGAGTAGCCCCCACGCGTGATGGTGACGACGACGTTCTCCTGGGGGATGAGGTCCTCCATGGACATGTCGCCGTCGAACGGCATGATCTGGCTGCGGCGGTCGTCGCCGTAGCGGTCGACGATCTCGGTGAGCTCGTCGGCGACGATGGTCCGCTGCCGCTCGGGGCTGCCGAGGATGTCCTTGTAGTCGATGATCCGCGCCTCGAGGGCGTCGTGCTCGTCGATGATCTTCTGCCGCTCGAGGGCCGCGAGCCGGCGCAGCTGCATGTCGAGGATCGCGCGCGCCTGGATCTCGTCGATGTCGAGCAGCTCGATGAGGCCGTCGCGCGCCTCCTCCACGGTCGGCGAGCGCCGGATGAGCGCGATGACCTCGTCGAGCGCGTCGAGGGCCTTGAGCAGGCCCCGGAGGATGTGGATGGCCTCCTCGGCCTTGCGCAGCCGGTACTGCGTGCGCCGGACGATGACCTCGATCTGGTGCGTCACCCAGTGCCGGATGAACGCGTCGAGCGGCAGCGTGCGCGGCACGCCGTCGACGAGGGCGAGCATGTTCGCCCCGAACGTCGTCTGGAGCTGGGTGTGCTTGTACAGGTTGTTGAGCACGACCTTGGCGACGGCGTCGCGCTTGAGCACGATGACCAGCCGCTGACCGGTTCGACCCGACGTGAGGTCCTGGATGTCGGCGATGCCGCCGAGCTTGCCCTCCTTGACGAGCTCGGCCATCTTCTTCGCGAGCGCGTCGGGGTTGACCTGGTAGGGCAGCTCGGAGACGACGAGGCACGTGCGGCCCTGGATCTCCTCGACCTCGACGACGGCCCGCATGATGATCGAGCCGCGCCCCGTACGGTAGGCCGACTCGATCCCGCTGCGGCCCATGATGAGCGCGCCCGTGGGGAAGTCGGGGCCCTTGATGATCCCCATGAGCGCCTCGAGCTGCTCCTCCTTCGAGGCCTCCATGTTGCGCAGCAGCCACAGCGCGCCGTCCGAGACCTCGCGCAGGTTGTGCGGCGGGATCTGCGTGGCCATGCCGACGGCGATGCCGGCCGAGCCGTTGACGAGCAGGTTGGGGAAGCGGCTCGGGAGGACGTCGGGCTGCAGGGTGCGCCCGTCGTAGTTGGGGACGAAGTCGACGGTCTCCTCGTGGATGTCGCGCACCATCTCCATGGCGAGCGGCGCCATCCGGCACTCGGTGTACCGGGGGGCGGCCGCGCCGTCGTCGCCCGGCGAGCCGAAGTTGCCCTGCCCGTCGATGAGCGGGTACCGCATCGACCACGGCTGCACGAGCCGCACCATCGCGTCGTAGATCGCCGTGTCGCCGTGCGGATGGTAGTGACCCATGACGTCGCCGACGACGCGGGCGCACTTGCTGTAGCTGCGGTCCGGCCGGTAGCCGCCGTCGTACATGGCGTAGACGATCCGGCGGTGCACCGGCTTGAGGCCGTCGCGCACGTCGGGCAGCGCGCGGCTGACGATGACGCTCATCGCGTACTCGATGTAGCTGCGCTGCATCTCCGCGTTGAGGTCGACCGGTTCGACGCGGTCGGTCTCGGGCGGGAGGGTGGTGTCGTCGGTCACGAAGTGATCCTCAGCTCAGGCGGGCGGGAAGGAGGTGGGGGCGCGCTCAGGCGTCGAGGAAGCGGACGTCGCGGGCGTTGCGCTGGATGAACGAGCGCCGGGACTCGACGTCCTCGCCCATGAGCACCGAGAAGATCTCGTCGGCCGCCGCCGCGTCGTCGAGGGTGACCTGCAGCAGCGTGCGCGTGTCGGGGTCCATCGTCGTCACGCGCAGCTCGTCGGGGTTCATCTCGCCGAGGCCCTTGTACCGCTGGATCGCGCCGTTGTTGTCCTTCGGCAGGCGCCAGCCGCGCGACTGACCGGCCTTGACCATCTCGTCGCGCTCGCGGTCGGAGTAGGCGAACTCGTGGGCCGCGTTCGTCCACTTGATCCGGTACAGCGGCGGCTGCGCGAGGTAGACGTAGCCGGCCTCGATGAGGGGGCGCATGAACCGGAACAGCAGCGTCAGGAGCAGGGTCCGGATGTGCATGCCGTCGACGTCGGCGTCGGCCATGAGCACGATCTTGTGGTAGCGCGCCTTGGCGATGTCGAAGTCCTCCCCGATGCCCGTGCCGAACCCGGAGATGAGGGCCTGGACCTCGAGGTTCGCGAGCACCTTGTCGATGCGCGCCTTCTCGACGTTGAGGATCTTCCCGCGGATGGGCAGGATCGCCTGCGTCATCGGGTTGCGGCCCTGGGTCGCCGACCCGCCCGCCGAGTCGCCCTCGACGATGAACACCTCGGAGATCGACGGGTCCTTGCTCTGGCAGTCCTTGAGCTTGCCCGGCAGACCGCCGGACTCGAGCAGGCCCTTGCGCCGGGTCGCCTCGCGCGCCTTGCGGGCCGCGAGCCGCGCCGCGCTCGCCTGGATCGCCTTGCGGACGATGTCCTTGCCCTGGGCCGGGTGCCGCTCGAGCCAGTCGCCGAGCCGATCGGTCATCGCGCCCTGGACGAACCCGCGGACCTCGGAGTTGCCCAGCTTCGTCTTCGTCTGCCCCTCGAACTGCGGCTCACCGAGCTTGACCGAGATGACCGCCGTGAGGCCCTCGCGGATGTCCTCGCCGGTGAGGTTGTCGTCCTTGTCCTTGAGGAGGTTCTGGTTGCGCGCGAACCGGTTGAGCAGGTTGGTCAGCGCGGACCGGAAGCCCTCCTCGTGCGTGCCGCCCTCGTGCGTGTTGATCGTGTTCGCGTAGGTGTGGACCGACTCGGAGTACGACGAGGTCCACTGCATCGCGATCTCGAGGGAGAGCGCGCGGGCCTCGTCCTCGAGCTCGAAGTCGATGATCTCGTCGTGCACCTTCTCGCTGCGCTTGCTCGCGTTGAGGTGGGCCACGTAGTCGACGAGCCCGCGGTCGTAGCGGTAGGTGACGGTGCGGGCGGTGGCGCGGCCGGCCGCGTCGGTCTCGGCCGCCCCGGCGCGGGCGTCGTCGCCGACCTCGCCTGCCGTGCCCGAGGCCGGGGTGTCGCCGCGGTCGGCGTCCTCGTCGAGCTGGTCCTGGGCGGCGGCGACGGCCTCCTGCCGCTCGTCGGTGAGCGTGATCGTCAGGCCCTTGTTGAGGAACGCGTACTGCTGGAAGCGCAGGCGGATCGTCTCGTAGTCGAAGTCGACGCTCTCGAAGATCTCGGGGCTCGGCCAGAACGTGACGATCGTGCCCGTCGCGTCGCTGGGCTCCATCTTCTCCAGCGGGGCGTCGGGGACGCCCGCGGTGAAGCTCATGCGGAAGACGTGGCCCTTCTGGTGGACCTCGGCGAGGAGTCGGGTCGAGAGGGCGTTGACGACGGAGGAGCCGACGCCGTGCAGCCCACCGGAGACCTTGTAACCCCCGCCGCCGAACTTCCCGCCGGCGTGCAGTTGGGTGAGGACGAGCTCGACCGCCGAGACCCCCTCGCCCGCGTGGACGTCGGTGGGGATGCCGCGGCCGTTGTCGCGCACGCGGACGCCACCGTCCGCGAGCAGGGTGACGTCGACGCGGTCGGCGTAGCCCGCCAGGGCCTCGTCCACCGCGTTGTCGACGATCTCCCACACCAGGTGGTGCAGGCCCCGCTCGCCGGTGGAGCCGATGTACATGCCGGGACGCTTGCGGACGGCCTCGAGACCCTCGAGCACGGTGATCGCGCTGGCGTCGTACTCGGGAGCCGCCGCCGGAGGCGCCGGGATCGCCCCGTCGAGCGGGACCACCGGCTCGCCGTCCTGCGTCGCGTCGCCGGGGTTCTGCTCGGGTGGCGTGTCGGACACGGTGCTCCTCGGCGGTGATGGGTGCGATCGGTGCGCCGTCGGCGGACGCAGCGACGCGAGGGTGGAACGACCTCCCATTCTACGCTGCCGGGGGAGGCACCCCCGCCTCAGGGCCCGGAAACGCCGATGTGGCGAGATCGGACCCCAGGGACGACACCCTGTACACAACCGGGGGATCACGGCGCCAGCGGCCGTGAGAGTGGTTCTGCGCGTCAGCCGTACGTGTCCCGCGGGCCCGGGCCACTCGCCCGGCGCGGCCCGCGGCTCCACGACGGCGCGCTCGGTCCGACGATCCGCAGCGCGACGACGACGCCCGGCCCCGCCTCCTTCTCGAGGCTGCCGAGCAGGGTCGAGCTCATGTACCGCAGTTGCGTCGCCCAGGCGGTGGAGTCGGCGCGCACGACGAGCACGCCGTCCTCGAACGAGACCGGTGCGGCGTGCGCGGCGACCTCCGGCCCGACGATGGCCGGCCAGCGGCCCATGACCGACCCGACGGACACGTCCACCCGCCACCCCCGGTCCACGAGCAGCGACTCCAATTGTTCGCCGAGCAGCTGGGGATCCCGGCCGCCCGCCCGCTGACCGCTGTACGTCGCGTCGGGACCGCGGCGCCGGCGCCGCACCGGCCGCGAGCCCGGGCGCAGCCCCGCGTCCCGCGCCGCCGCGCGCGCCCGGGCCAGCGCCGCCGCCGCCGCGAGGTCGGGACCGGCGGGGTCCGGCCCGTCCTGGCCGGCCGGGTCCGCCGAGGGGCCGGAGATGCGCGGGCCGTCTGCGCCTCCCACCGGGCCCGGGATCGCGTCACCCGAGGCGCCCTCGGGTCCGGCCGGCCCTCCGGGGCTGCCGCCCGCCCCCGGGCCGGTCACGGTCCGGCCTCCGGCGTCCCCACGCCGTCGGCGGGCTCGGGTGGTGACTCGGGCTCCGGCGGCGCGTCGGGCTCGGGCTCGGAGCGAGGATCACGCTGGGGCTCATGGTCGGGTCGACGCTCCGAACCGAGGCCCGGGGCGGGTGCCTCGGCGGGCTCGACGTGCCCCTTCGCCACGGTGAACCGGGTGCCGGCGAGCTCCGCCGGCACGTCCTCCGGCACCGCCGCGGTGATGACGACCTGCTCGCAGTCGGCGATGAGGCCGGCGAGCCGGCGCCGCCGGCCGGCGTCGAGCTCGGCGAAGACGTCGTCGAGCACGAGGACCGGATCGTCGCCGAGGTCGTGCCGCAGGAGCCAGAACGCGCCGAGCCGCAGCGCGAGCGCGAACGACCACGACTCCCCGTGGGAGGCGTACCCTTTCGCCGGCAACTCCCCGAGGGTGAGCACGAGGTCGTCGCGGTGCGGACCGGCGAGCGAGACCCCCCGCTCGATCTCGGCGGCGCGCTGCTCGGCGAGGGTCGCGAGCAGCGCGTCGCGCAGCTCCTCGGCGGTGGGCACCTGACCGTCGGCGATCGCGTCGGCCACCTCCTCGTGCAGGGAGGCGCGGTACGTGGCCCGGGCGTCGGCGGAGGAGTCGCTCACGGCGTCGTAGGCGCGCGCGAGCAGGGGGCGCAGGTCCCGCAGCAGCCGCAGCCGGGCGTAGAGGAGCTGGGCGCCGGCCGCCGCGAGCTGGTCGTTCCAGACGTCGAGGGTCCGCAGGGCCGCGGCCACCTCCTCGGACTCGGGTCCCGTGGCGGGGCGGCTCGAGCGCCGCCGTCGACGGGGACCGAGCGTGGGGGCGGCCGACTTCAGCAGCGCGTTCCGCTGCCGGACGATCTTGTCGTAGTCGGATCGGACCGCCGCCCACCGCGGCTGCCGGGCGACGAGCAGGTCGTCGAGGAACCGGCGGCGCTCGGCCGGGTCGCCCTTGACGAGCGAGAGGTCCTCCGGGGCGAACAGCACGGTGCGCAGCGTGCCGAGCACCTCGCGCGGCCGCGTGGCGGGGCTGCGGTTGAGGCGCGCCCGGTTGGCCCGACCGGGAACGATCTCGAGCTCCACGAGCGTCTCGCGGCCACCGCGATCGACGAGCCCCCGCACGATCGCCCGCTCGGCCCCGAACCGGACCAGCGGCGCGTCCTGGCTCACGCGGTGCGAGCCGAGCGTGGCCAGGTAGCCCATCGCCTCCGCGAGATTCGTCTTGCCCTCGCCGTTGCGGCCGACGAGGGTCGTCACCCCCGGCGTCAGGGCCAGCTCGGCGCGCGCGTAGCTGCGGAAGTCACCGATGCTCAGGTGTCGCAGGTACACGCGTCACTCCTGGCTTCGGGGCCGAGGCCCCCCTGGAAGGGATAATGCCGAAGGGAATCGTCGCAGGGAGTCGCAGAAGGGAATCGCAACGGGGATCGACGAGGGGATCGAGAGGACCGTGCCCCGACCGCCGCGAGGCGCCCGGGGCACGGTCCGTGGTTCGTCGGCGGCCGGTCGGGCAGGAGGCCCGACCGGCCGACCGTCAGTGGGTGCTGCCGGAGCCCGAGGTGGGGCCGCCGCCGGCCGTGCCCGTCGAGCCCGAACCGGAGCTCGGCCCGGCGTCGGCCGCGGACCGCTCGTGCTCGGGGGCGGCGTCCGTGTCGTGCGACGCGCCGCCCTTCGGCCTCGCGGCCGCGTTGACGTCGGCGAGGTCGTCGAGCATCTGGACGGCGTGGCCGCCGAACTGACCGCGCAGGGCCGCGACGGCCTGCATCGACGGCGAGTTCTCCTGGCGCGACGAGAACCGGGCGAACAGCGACGCCGCGAGGACCGGCATCGGCACGGCGTTGTCGATGCCCTCCATGAGGGTCCAGCGTCCCTCGCCGGAGTCGGTCGTGAACTCGCTGATCCCCTCCAGGTGGGGGGTCTCCTCGAGCGCCTTGACCATGAGGTCGAGCAGCCAGGAGCGGACGACGGTGCCGCGCGTCCAGGCCTTGAACGAGCCGTGCACGTCGGTGATGAGGTCCTTCTTCGCCTCGAGCAGCTCCCAGCCCTCGGCGTAGGCGTGCATGAGGCCGTACTCGATGCCGTTGTGCACCATCTTCGCGTAGTGGCCGGCGCCGACCTTGCCGGAGTGGGCGAAGCCCTCGTCGCGCGGGCCCTCGGGGCGCAGCGCGTCGAAGATCGGCATGGCGCGCTCGATGTCCTCGTCCGAACCGCCGGCCATGAGCCCGTAGCCGTTCTCGCGGCCCCAGATGCCGCCGCTGACGCCGCAGTCGACGTAGTGGATGCCCTTCTCGGCCAGGGACACCGCGTTGGCCTCGTCGTCCTTGTAGTACGAATTGCCCCCGTCGATGACGAGGTCGTCCTCGGAGAGCAGGCCCTTGAGGTCCTGCACCGTCTGCCGGGTGGGCTCGCCGTGCGGGACCATGATCCACACGATGCGCGGGGCGTCGAGTCGCGCGACGAGCTCCTCGAGCGAGGCGACGTCGCTGACGTCGGGGTTGCGGTCGTACCCGACGACCTCGAGCCCGGCGTCGCGCAGGCGGTCGCGCATGTTCTTGCCCATCTTGCCGAGGCCGATGAGTCCGAGCTGCATGGGAGTGCCTTTCCGGAGTGGGATGCGGGCCGCCGAGGGCGGTTCAGCCGCCGAAGCGGACGGGCATGAGGACGTAGCGGTAGGAGGAGTCGGCCTCGCTGTCCGCCTCGGCCTGGCCGCTGAGGACCGCCGGGCGGTTGCTCTGCGTGAACGACAGGCGCGAGTAGGGCGTCCCGACGGCCTGCAGGCCGTCGAGGAGGTAGTGCGGGTTGAACGCGATCTCGATGTCGGGGCCGGTGAACGTGCACTCCACGGCCTCGCTCGCCTGCGCGTCGTCGCCCGCGCCCGCGTCGATGCCGATCTGACCGTCGGAGAGTCGCAGCCGGACCGGGTGGTGCAGCTCGGCGACGAGCGAGACGCGCTTGACGGCCTCGATGAGCGCCGCCGTCGAGAGCACCGCCTCGGAGTCGGACGAGGCCGGGAAGATCGAGGACACCTTGGGGTAGTCGCCGTCGAGCAGACGCGTCGTCGTGCGGCGCCGACCGGCCTCGATGCCGATGAGGCCGTTCCCGCCGGCGGCCGAACCGAGGCCGAGCGAGATGGGGGCCGCGGCGCCGAGGGACTTGGCCGTGTCGGAGAGCGTGCGCGCCGAGACCAGGACGACGGTGTCGACGTCGGAGCTGTGCGGGTTCCACGTGATCTCGCGGGTGGCGAGCCGATAGCGGTCGGTGGCGAGGAGGGTCATCTTGTCGCCGGACACCTCGACGCGCACGGCCGTGAGGATCGGCAGGGTGCCGGTGCGGTCGGCGGCGACGCTCACCTGCGCGACAGCCTGGGTGAAGACGTCCCCGGCCACCGTGCCGGTCGCCTCCGGGCTCGTCGGCAGGGTCGGGTACTCGTCGGTCGGCATCTGCAGCAGCGCGAACCGGCTCGACCCGCAGGTGATGGAGACGCGGTTCCCGTCGGTGGCGAACTCGACCGGCTTGTTCGGGAGCTGACGCGAGATGTCGGCGATGAGCTTGCCGAGGACGAGGACCGTGCCGGGCTCGGCGACGTCGGCCGCGACCTCGATGCGCGAGCTCACCTCGTAGTCGAACGCCGACAGCGTGACCGTGCCGTCCTGCGCCGCTTCGATGAGGACACCCGCGAGCACGGGGACCGGGGGGCGCGTGGGCAGACCGCGCGCGGTCCATGTGACGGCTTCCGCCAGCATGTCGCGCTCCACTCGGAACTTCACGATCCACCCGCTCCTTCTCGACCGACGTCGTCGCACCCCGCGACCGGCACACGCCGGCCCACGCGCGGCGAGCGCTGTGGCGGGCGGGCGCGACCGGACGGAACGTGCAAGGCCCGACTCTAGCGGGCCGGTCGGGGCGCACCAATCGTCGCGGCTCGCCTGTGCGTGGCGCCGACGTCGGGCGGGTGTCGTGCGAGGCCCGCCGAGACGGTGTGGACGTCGGCGGCGGGGGTTCGCGGGGCGCGAGTCCCGAGGCGTTCGCGTGACGTGAGTCCTCGATGCCCTCAGGTCGGCTCGATCGCGGTCGATGAGCCTCCCGGAACAGGTCCGTCCCTCGTCCCAGTCGTACTCGGTGCGCCATGACGTGATGTGAGGTCTCGTCATGGTCATAGGGGGTGTGGACGGTGTGGACGAGTGCCGTCCGCGCAGGTCAGGGGATCGTCCAGGGTGTGGACGGGGTCCGGACGGCCGATGTGGACGGGCGGGGTGCCCGTGTGGACGGCCGATCGTCGCCCACACGTCCTCCCGCGTCGCCCACCGTTCGTCCCCAGGTCACCTCCCGGTCGTCCACCGGTCCTGCACCGAGTCGTCCACAGGCCCCCCCCCAACACGCGGTCGTCCACAGGGTTGTCCCCAGCTGTGGAGGGATCGCCGCACGTCAGCGGGGTGCTGTGGACAACACGCCGAGACGCTCGACCGAGTTCTCCACCGGTGTGGAGAAGAGTGTGGACAGACGTCCTGGACGAGCCCTCAAGACGCGGGCGGATCCGTTGCGACAGGCCCGGACCCGCGCCGCCGCCGCGCCGACGGGCTGTGGATGCGGGGTGTGGCGTCCCGGGGCGGGGTCATCGCGGGGCGTGGCGTCGCGGGTGACGGGCCGGGCGGAGGGTGGGCGACCGTCCGGACGGGACGGGACACCGGCTGGAGTGCGTGCCGCGTCGCCGGGCAGGCGGTGTTGGGCGTCAGGGACCGCGCGCGAAACCCATCGGCCGGGTGGGGAGACGACCGGCGCGGCTGCGGATCGAGCGAGCTCAGGCGTTCTGGTGCTGGGACCGGATGCGGGTCGTCAACTCCGTCACCTGGTTGTACACGGAACGCCGCTCGCTCATGAGGTCGCGGATCTTCCGGTTCGCGTGCATGACCGTCGTGTGGTCGCGGCCGCCGAAGTGCTGGCCGATCTTGGGCAGCGACAGGTCCGTCAGCTCCCGGCACAGGTACATCGCGATCTGGCGGGCGTTGACGAGCATCCGGGACCGGGACGAGCCGCAGAGGTCCTCGATGGTGAGGCCGAAGTAGGCGGCGGTCTGCCCCATGATCGTGGCCGCCGAGATCGCGCTCGCCTGGGTGTCGGGCATGAGGTCCTTGAGGACGATCTCGGCGAGGCCGAGGTCGACGCCCTGGCGGTTGAGGCTCGCGAACGCCGTGACCCGGATGAGAGCGCCCTCGAGCTCGCGGATGTTCGTCGAGATACGGCTCGCGATGAACTCGAGGACGTCGTCGGGGATGCTCAGGCGCTCCTGAACGGCCTTCTTGGAGAGGATCGCGATGCGCGTCTCGAGGTCGGGCGGCTGGACGTCGGTGAGAAGCCCCCACTCGAACCGGCTGCGCATGCGCTCCTCGAAGCCCGACAGCTGCTTCGGGGGGACGTCCGAGGTGATGACGACCTGCTTGTTCGCGTTGTGCAGCGTGTTGAAGGTGTGGAAGAACTCCTCCTGCGTCTGCATCTTCCCCGACAGGAACTGGATGTCGTCGATGAGCAGGACGTCGACCTCGCGGTATCGACGCTGGAAGCCGGCCGCCTTGTCGTCGCGGATGCTGTTGATGAAGTCGTTGGTGAACTCCTCGGAGTTCACGTACTTCACGCGCACGTTGGGGTACAGGTTGCGGGCGTAGGCGCCGATGGCGTGCAGCAGGTGCGTCTTGCCGAGCCCCGACTCCCCGTAGATGAACAGGGGGTTGTACGCCTTGGCCGGCGCCTCGGCGACCGCGACGGCCGCCGCGTGGGCGAACCGGTTGCTCGCACCGATGACGAACGTGTCGAAGGTGTACTTCGGATTGAGGTGGGCGGGCTCGCTCTCCCGGGGCGGGACCGCGTTGCGGGCCGCTCGGCGATCGCTGAACGCGAGCCCGGCGTCGGTGGGACCGTCGTCGCGCCGGGTGGGTCGCGACCGGTCGGGGTCGGCCGGCCCGGATCCGCGGGCGGACTCGGGGTCGTGGCCGGGAAGGGGCGCGGCCGGTGCTCCGAAGCCACCGCCCTCGGCGTCGGGATACCCGTCGAGTACGGGCTGCTCGGCCGCGGCCGGACGGATCGACGGGTCGACGGTCACCGCGAGCCGGACGTCGGTGCCCGCGTGCTCGGAGAGGACGTCGACGAGGGCGGACCGCACCCTGGTCTCGACGATGTCGCGCGTGAACTCGTCGGGAACGCCGATGATGGCGGTGCCCTCGTGGATCCCGATGAGTGTCGCCTGACCGACGAACGCCCGCTGCGAGGCGGTGATCCCTGCCTCGTTCAGCCGCTGGAGCGTCGTCTTCCAGATCGCGGTCAAGTCGTCCTGCACCTGCGTCACTGTACGCGGCTCCCGGATCGTGGTCGGGTCCGCACGACGAACCGGACGGCGTTTTCCACAGGTTTGTGAACAGGATGTGGATAGGCGAAGGGTCGGCGGGATCGGCGATCCCGGTCGCCGATCGAACCGTACGCGTCCGCGACGACCCACGACGGGTCGACCTGCGCTTCATCGGCACGTCCGACCTGGCGCCGCCGTCCCCCGACGGCCCGGATTCGTTGTCCCCCAGGGACGTTGCCTCGACGAACGCTAGCAACCGAATCGCGCCTCGGCAAGAGTGCGTCGGGCCCGGTCGTTGCGACCCGCCACGGGTGCGTCCGGACGTATGTCCCAGCCCGACGGGTCCACGGGCGACGTCGCCACGGCGCCGGTCCGGGACCGCCCCACGGCCCGGGCCGGGCCACGCGTCGGGACGCGTTTCGCCGCCCGATCGAGGATCGGACCTCGCGGTCGACCCCATCGGATACCCCCGGCGCGGGTCCCCGCCCCCGGGCCGGGGGTGTGGCAGGCTCGACGACCCGGAGGCGGTCCGAAGGTTTGACCCGCTCTCGCGTGCTGCCGTACCGTGAACCCTTGGCCTCTTCGACGGCCGCACTCGCCTGCCCGGAACCGGGTGGCCCAGTCGCTCGATCGTCCCGTTCGCCCGGAGTTCGTCTCCGTGCCGTCGCGGGACGCCGTTCGGACCAGGTGTCGCGGGAGCCGTCGGGCGGCGTCGTTCAGCACAAGTCTTGCGCGGGCTGGTGGTCCGTGCGGTAACGGAGTTCATCGTGAGCAAGCGCACCTTCCAGCCCAACAACCGTCGTCGCGCGCGCGTGCACGGCTTCCGTCTGCGGATGTCGACCCGCGCCGGCCGCGCCATCCTCGCGGGTCGTCGCCGCAAGGGCCGCGAGAAGCTGTCGGCCTGAGCCGGCATCGACGCCGTGCTGCCGTCGCGGCATCGTCTGCGTGAGTCGTCCGAGTTCCGGGCGGCCTCGCGCGGGCCGCGGGCGGCCGGCCGGCTCATGGTCGTGCACCTGAAGACCACCGACGCGGACCACCCGGCCCGCGTCGGTTTCGTCGTGTCCAAGGCCGTCGGCAACGCCGTCGTCCGGAACCGGACCAAGCGTCGCCTCCGCGCGCTCATGACCCGCCACGTCGACGCCGTCCCGTCGGGTGCGCTCCTCGTCGTGCGGGCCCGGCCCGCCGCGGCCCGGGCGCAGTTCGACGAGCTCGCGACCGAGGCCTCCGCGCTGCTCACGAAGGTCACGCGGCGCCGGGGCGGCGACCGCCCTCGCGCGGCCGGGGACGGACGATGAGCGCCGCCCCCGGGCGCCGCACCGGCGAGGACGAGCTCACCGGGCCGTGGCGCTGGGTGGCCTGGCCGCTCGAGTTCCTCGTCCGCATCTACCAGCTCTTCATCTCGCCGATCCTGCCCCCGTCGTGCCGCTTCTACCCGAGCTGTTCGGCGTACTCGCTGACGGCGCTGCGCCGTTTCGGGCCGCTGTGGGGGACGTGGCTGACCATCGCGCGCCTCGCGCGGTGCCATCCGTGGAACCCCGGCGGGGTCGACCACGTTCCACGCCGTGGACCGGGCGGAGCCCCGGTGCGCCATGATGATGGTGGACGATCGCCCGAGAGCGACGCGGCGCCGCGCGACGGCGCGAGTGGGACGCGGCCCTAGGCCGCCAGTACGTATTCGACACGGGTGCCGGCGGAGCCGGGCCGACGACGGGTCACCGACCTGCACGAGATGAAGGAATCACATGGCCGAGCGGTCGTTCTGGGAACAACTCCTGTGGCCACTGGAGTGGTTCGTCGAGTGGGTCCTCGTGGCCTTCCACTCGGCGTTCGAGACGATCGGGATGTCGCCGACCTCGGGGTGGACCTGGGCGGCGTCGATCGCCGGTCTCGTCGTCGTGCTCCGGATCCTGCTCATCCCGCTCTTCGTCAAGCAGATCCAGTCGTCCCGGAGGATGCAGCTCATCCAGCCGGAGATGCAGAAGATCCAGAAGAAGTACAAGGGCAAGACCGATCCGGAGTCCCGGCAGGCGATGAGCCAGGAGACGATGGACCTGTACAAGCGGACGGGCACCAACCCGTTCAGCTCGTGCATGCCGATCCTCATCCAGTCGCCGTTCTTCTTCGCCCTCTTCTCGGTGCTCAACAACCTCGGCCGGGTGGCCAACGGGCAGCGTCCCTCCGCGGGCCCCCTCGGGCAGACCCTCGCGCAGCAGGCGGAGAGCTCGCAGCTGTTCGGCGCGACGTTGAGCTCCACGTTCCTCTACTCCGGTTCGTGGTCGGCCAAGGCCGTCACCGTGGTGCTCATCATCCTCATGTCGGCCACGACGTTCATGACCCAGCACCAGCTCATGCGGCGAAACATGCCGGCGGCCGCCCTCGAAGGGCCCTTCGCGCAGCAGCAGAAGATCATGCTGTACCTGTTCCCGATCATCTTCGCCGTGTCCGGCGTCAACTTCCCGATCGGTGTCCTCATCTACTGGTTCATCACGAACTTGTGGTCGATGGGGCAGCAGTTCTACGTCATCCGACGGATGCCGGCCCCCGGGTCGCCCGCCGAGAAGGCCATGGAGGAGCGTCGCCGCCGCAGCGGCAAGGCGCACACGAAGTTCTCCCTGCCCGGCCTGCACTCCTCCTCGGAGGAGGAGAACACCGACACGCACGGCAGTTCCAGCCTCGCCTCCCGTGCGGTCGAGGGCCGCGACACCGGGCGTATCCCCGACGGCCCGCCCGGGGCGGCCGACACCCGGGCGAGCGGGCAGCGGCAGCAGCCGCGCCGGGCCAAGAAACGGAAGCGGTGATCCCGGGCGCTTTCGGCCCGGATCGACGTGACGACGAGCTCCCGGGAGGTGTCGGCCTCCCCCCGAACGAAGGATCGCGCATGAACGACATCCACGAGTCCGCCTCGACCGTGGCCTCCGCGCCCGAGGGCGACGAGAGCGCGCCCACCCGGCGCGACCGCACCGCGCAGCTGGAGCGCGAGGGCGAGGTGGCCGCCGACTTCCTCGAGCGCCTGCTCGACATCGCGGACCTCGACGGGGACATCGACGTCGACATCGACGGGGACCGGGCCGCCGTGGCCATCGTGGACTCCGACGAGGGCCGCGTCCCCCGTCGGCTCGTCGGGGCCGACGGCGAGGTGCTCGAGGCGCTCCAGGAACTTACCCGGATGGCGGTCCAGGCCGACACGGGCGAGCGGAGCCGCCTCATGCTCGACGTCGCCGGTCACCGCGCCCAGCGCCGCGAGACCCTCGTCACGCAGGCCAAGGAGGCCGTCGCCACGGTGCGCGAGACGGGTGAGTCGCTGTCGCTGGAGCCGATGTCGGCGTTCGAGCGCAAGGTCGTCCACGACGAGGTCCTCGCCGCCGGACTGACGTCGGAGTCCGAGGGCGTCGAACCGCGCCGGCACGTCGTCGTCCTCCCCTCCTGACCCGGGTGAGCGACTCCGGATCGGCCGCCGTCCCGCCGGACCTCAGCGCCGTCATCGAACAGATGTTCGGATACGAGGGGGGGGTCGCCGAGAACTACGCCGCCATCCTCGCGTCCACCGGAGTGGATCACGGCCTGGTCGGCCCGCGCGAGGTGCCCCGGCTCTGGGAGCGTCACCTGCTCAACTGCGCTGTCGCGGCGGAGGCCGTCCCGACCGGCGTCCGAGTGGCCGATGTCGGTTCCGGGGCCGGCCTGCCGGGGCTCGTGTGGGCCATCGCCCGTCCCGACCTCGACATGCATCTCGTCGAGCCGCTGCTCCGGCGCACCCGGTGGCTCGAGGCGACCGTGGGTGAGCTGGGCCTGACGAACGTGACCATCCACCGCGGCAGGGCGGAGGCCTTCGCCGGCGAGCTGGAGGTCGAGGTCGTGACGGCCCGAGCGGTGGCGCGGCTCGAGGAGCTCGCGCGGTGGTGCCTCCCCCTGCTCGTGCCCGGGGGCGAACTTCTCGCTCTGAAGGGGGCGTCCGCCGCGACGGAGCTCGACGAGGCGAGGCCGGAGTTGGAGCGCCTGGGGGCCGTCGGTGCCGAGGTCAGGGAGTACGGCGTCGGGACCCTGGACCCCCCGACGCGCGTCGTCCACGTCCGGTTGGGCCGGACTCCACCGAGCCCGCCCCGGGGCGGCTCACCGAAGCGCCGACCGCGCCGTTCGGGTCCGTCGCGGCGGCGGTGAGGGCCGGACCCCTCGCGGCGACTACGGTGGTCCCGGAGATCGAACGACGAGGAGTCACCATCATCGTGAAGAACCGGACGACACCGGGATCCGCACTTGGCTGGCCGGAACCCCACCCGCCGCGGCCGGCGACGAACCGGCTCGGTTGGCCCGATGCGGAGGATGCCGGTGGGGCGCCGGCGGACGGGCGTGTTCCACGTGAAACGGACTCACCGACGGAGGCCGTGGCGCCCACGCGTTCCGATGCCGCCGAGTCGGTCAGCGCTGAGGTCGGCGCGGCCCGCGCCGACGACACCGGGGTGCGCGAGGAGACGGAGGCCGCGGTCGCGACGCTCGCGTCGGAGACGGGTGACCGCCTCGTGACGCCGGAGCCGGCCGCACCGGAGGGCGAGCGGTCTCCTCCGCTCACCGACGAGCCGGACGCCGGCGGAGACGCCGCCACCGCGGCCGACACCGAGCCCGTCGGTTCCGCGGCGCCTTCGGCGCCGTCCTCCGTGACGCGCTTGCGACCCACGGAGACGATGGCTCGGCCGGAACGTACCCGCGTCATCACCATCGCCAACCAGAAGGGCGGCGTCGGGAAGACGACGACGGCCGTGAACCTCGCGGCCGGTCTGGCCCAGGGCGGCCTCTCAGTGCTCGTCATCGACACCGATCCGCAGGGGAACGCCAGCACCGCCCTGGGCATCGAACACCACTCCGACGTGCCGAGCGTGTACGACGTCCTCGTGGAGGACACGCCGTTGGCCGAGGTGATCCAGGCGTGCCCCGACATCGAGGGCCTGTCGTGTGTGCCGGCGACGATCGAGCTCGCGGGAGCAGAGATCGAGCTCGTGTCGTTTGTCGCGCGGGAGACGCGCCTGCAGCGGGCCATCCGGGCGTATCTCGACCACTGCGTCGCCACCGGGACCGCCGCGCCCGACTACGTCCTCGTGGACTGCCCGCCGAGCCTCGGCCTGCTGACGATCAACGCGTTCGTCGCGGGCAGCGAGGTTCTCATCCCCATCCAGTGCGAGTACTACGCGCTGGAAGGGTTGTCGATGCTGCTGCGCAACATCGAGATGATCCAGCGCCACCTCAACCCGAGCCTGCACGTCTCGACGATCCTGCTGACCATGTACGACGCCCGCACCCGCCTCTCGTCCCAGGTGGCGAGCGAGGTGCGGGAGCACTTCCCGGACCAGGTCCTCAAGGCCACGGTGCCGCGCTCGGTGCGCATCTCGGAGGCGCCGAGCCACGGCCAGACCGTGCTCACGTACGACCCGGTGAGCTCCGGGGCGTTGTCCTACCTGGACGCGGCGCGGGAGCTGGCCTCGCGCGCCTGACCGCTCCGACGCGAGGCGCGACCTCTCATGTCGCAGCTCCGATTCGGTGTCGTCCACCGGACGTCACGTTTCACGGGAAACGAGGCAGGGACGGTGGCCCGGGGCGTCCTGTCGGAGCGATGTCGCACCGGCGGCTAGGCTCGACCGTCGGAACGCCTGTACGACGAGAGGACTGCACGTGGCGGAGAAGCGTCGAGGGCTGGGCCGAGGGCTGGGCGCCCTCATCCCCACCGAACCCGGGCGAGCGGGCCTGACCGCCCATCCCACGGACATCTTCTTCCGGGAGCGCCCCCCGCTGGGTGGACCGGACGCCGATCGAACCGCGCCGGCGGCCCCGGTTCCGGACCTCGACGGGTCCACGTCGACGGACGACGGGTCCGTCGCGGAGCGCGTCCAGACCGGCCTGGCCGACGTCCCGGGAGCGACGTTCGCCGACCTGCCCCTCGATGCCGTCATGCCGAACGCCCGCCAACCGCGGACCGTGTTCGACGAGGACGAACTGGCGGAACTCGTGCACAGCATCCGCGAGATCGGAGTGCTGCAGCCCATCGTCGTGCGCCCGCTCGGCGAGGACGGCGCCGGGTCCGCCGCCGGGTTGGCCGACGGCACCGAGGGTGCGCGCTACGAGATCGTCATGGGCGAGCGCCGGTGGCGCGCGTCCCGGGCCGCCGGCCAGGCGACGATCCCCGCCATCGTGCGGCGCACCGGTGACGACGACATGCTGCGCGACGCGTTGCTGGAGAATCTCCATCGCAGCCAACTCAACCCGCTCGAGGAGGCGGCCGCCTACCAGCAGCTGCTGGAGGACTTCGGGTGCACCCACGAGGAGTTGGCGAGTCGGATCGGTCGATCCCGCCCGCAGATCACGAACATCATCCGGCTGCTGCGGCTTCCACCCCTCGTCGCCCGGCGGGTGGCCGCCGGCGTGCTGTCGGCCGGGCACGCCCGTGCCCTGCTGGGCCTGCCCGACGCCGCCGCCATGGAGCGGCTCGCACAGCGGATCGTCGCCGAGGGACTCTCGGTGCGCAGCGTCGAGGAGATCGTGGCTCTCGGGGGTGACGAGTCGGCCCCGACGCGTCGGCGCCGGAGCGGACCGACGCGCGTCCCGGAACTCGACGACCTGGCGGCCCGTCTGGCCGATCGCCTCGACACCCGGGTGAGCATCGCCATGGGACGGAGCAAGGGGAAGATGACCGTCGAGTTCGCGTCCGTGGACGATCTCAACCGGATCCTCGCGACCATCGCGGACGAGGGCGCATCCTCGACCGCGAGCTGATGGCCACGGGAGGCCACACAGGTCTCGACCCCCGGTCGGCTGCTGTTTCACGGGAAACACATCGCGTCCCCGGCTGCAGTCGCGAAGACCTACGACTCACGCGGCAATGGCCGAGACCGACTGCCCGACGACGAAGGCCCCCGCCGTAGCGGGGGCCTTCGTCGTGCGGGGTGAGATCAACCGAGGAAGTCCTCGAGCTCACGCGTGAGGCGCGGCTTGGGCTGGGCGCCCATGATCGACTTGACGACCTCGCCGCCGGAGTAGACGTTCATCGTCGGAATGCTCGTGATGCCGTACTTGGCGGCCGTCGCCGGGTTCTCGTCGATGTTGAGCTTGACGAACTTCAGGGACGTCGACGAGGCGGACAGCTCTTCGAGGATCGGGCCGACGGCCTTGCAGGGGCCGCACCAGGGGGCCCAGAAGTCGACGAGGACGGGCTGGTCGCTGGAGAGGACGTCCGCAGCGAACGTCGCGTCGGTGGTCTCGGGAAGTGATGCCATGAGAGCGGTTCCTTTCGGTGGGAAGGTGGTTGAGGTGGGTCTCAGTGGACGGCGATGAGCGCCTCGGCCGGCTCCGGCTCGCCGGCCTCGTCGCGGGCGGCGAGGTAGCGCTCGGCGTCCAGCGCGGCCGCGCAGCCGGACCCCGCGGCGGTGATGGCCTGCCGGTACGTGTGGTCGACGAGGTCACCGCAGGCGAAGACGCCCGGGAGGTTGGTCCGCGTCGAGCCGTGCTGGGTGAGGACGTAACCCTCGGCGTCGAGGTCGACGACGCCTCGGACGAGCTCGTTGCGCGGGTCGTGGCCGATGGCGACGAAGACGCCGGTGACGTCGAGGGGGCGGCTCTCGCCGGTGACGGTGTCGGTGAGGGTCACCCCGGTCACCTTGCCTTCGCCGTGCACCTCGGACACCGTGCTGTTCCACGCGAAACGGATCTTGTCGTTCCCCAGGGCGCGCTCGGCCATGATCTTGCTCGCCCGGAGGGCGTCCCGGCGGTGGACGATCGTCACCGATCGCGCGAACTTGGTGAGGAAGGTCGCCTCCTCGACGGCGGAGTCACCCCCGCCGACGACGGCGATGTCCTGGCCGCGGAAGAAGAACCCGTCGCACGTGGCGCACCAGGAGACGCCGCGGCCGCTGAACTCCTTCTCGCCCGGCACGCCCAGCTCGCGGTAGGCGGAGCCCATCGCGAGCACCACGGCGTGGGCGCGATAGGTGCGTCCGGATCCGTCGACCACGGTCTTGACCGGCCCGGCGAGGTCGACCTCGGTGACGTCGTCGGCGATGAGCTCCGCGCCGAAGCGCTCCGCCTGGGCGCGCATGTTGTCCATGAGGTCGGGGCCCATGATCCCGTCGCGGAAGCCGGGGAAGTTCTCGACCTCGGTCGTGTTCATGAGCGCCCCGCCGGCCGTGACCGACCCGGTGAGAACGACCGGGGCGAGGTTGGCTCGCGCGGCGTACACGGCCGCCGTGTACCCGGCCGGACCCGATCCGATGATGATGAGCTCACGGATGTCGTCCGCCACGAGATGTCCCTTCGTCGAGATGCAGATGCGGCGCTGTGCCGCGTTCACCCTGCCCAACGCCTGCCGGAAGAACGTGATTCCCGCCGCGTGCTGCACGGACGTCCCCGCCGCCCCGTTATCGAACGATGCATGGTCAACATGCAGGCGATACGCTAAGTTTCGTACGTACGAGCGGTATCCGAGGCCGGTGTGGTCGCAGCGAGGACGGCGGCCACGGTTCCGACGGACGACCTCAGCGAACCTCGACGGGCCCCGCGAGGACGCGGGAGTCGCCGCCGCCGCAGGAGCGGGTGACGACGCGCGCCTGGAGGCGCTCGCCGCTGCGTGTGACGATGACCGTGGCGGGCTGCTTCTCGTACGTGGCGATGTCGATCGTCACCTCGCTCACGCGACCGAGGTCGAGGTCGGCGAGGCAGCTCGACACCCCGGCGGGGCTCGCCAGGGGGCCGATCCCGACGGCGCCGGCGGTGAGCGGTGCCGGGGCCTGGTGGGGGCGGCGGTGCAGGGCGGCCGCCTGACCGGCCAGGCCGGCGGCGGTGTACGCCGTGCCGGAGATCTCGACGGCGGGCGCCGGGGCGGAGCGGGAGACGAGTGGGCTCGTCAGGGCGGCGACGACCTCGGGAGGCCCGGCCGACTGGAGGGCGTTGACCCCGACGATGCCGGCGACGGCGGCGGCAGCCGACGCTCCGGCCAGGCCGAGCACGAAGCGGCGCGAGGGCGGGGTGCGATCGACGACCGGCAGGGCATGGACGGTGGCACCCCCGGTGGCGTGGCGCTCTTGGTCCAGCCGGGCGGCGATCCGGGCCACGAGGTCGGGCGGCATGGGCCCGGGATCCCGGAGATCGGCGAGCAGGGCGCGCACGGCGTCGTCATCGCGGTGTGGGGAATGACTCAACGGACTCACACCTCTTCTGCCGGTCTCGGTCGGCCTCGGACGGTTGGGCGGCGACCGCGTGGGTCACCGGGGGTAGGACGCCCGGGGCGCGGCCCCGGTTCCACGTGAATCATCAGGGCCCGGCGACGCCCTGACCCCTCCAGGGGCGTCTGACCAGCGCCGTCGACACCGCAGCAAAGGGCGGGTCATCGCCCGGTGGGCTCCAGGGCTCCGTTACGGGTCGGCGGTGCCGTGTCCCACGAGGAGCGGGGCCAGGGCGGCCCGTCCCCGGGAGCAGCGCGATTTCACCGTGCCCTCGGCGACCCCGAGGATTTGGGCCGCCTCGGCCACGGGGTACCCGTGCATGTCGACGAGGACGAGAGCGAGTCGCTGGGCCTCCGGCAGGGTCGCGAGAGCCTCCTGCACGTCGAGGCGGGCCTCCACGGACGCGGGGCGGTCGCGGGGCTCGGCGAGGACCGCGGCGTGGTCGTCGGGGAGTTCGCTCGTGGGTCGACGCCGACGGATGCGGTCGAGGCAGGCGTTGACCACAATGCGGTGGAGCCAGGTCGTCACCGCGGACCGGCCCGAGAAGGTGTGGGCGCGCCGGAACGCGGAGACGAACGCGTCCTGGACGGCGTCGGCCGCCAGCTCCGGATCCCCCGTCGTCCGCAGGGCCACGGCCCACATGCGGTCTCGGTGACGCCGGAACAGCTCACCGAACGCCTCGGGATCTCCGCCGACGTGATCGGCCAGGAGATCCTCGTCGGTGCGGCCGGCGAAGGGGTCGGGCATCAGGAGACGGCGGCCTCGACGAGATTGGCGCGGTACCGGTTCTCCTGCTCCGCGGTCTTCGTCACCCAGACGATGACGTACCGGGCGCCCTGGATCGGGGCCTTCGCGGTGACGGCGACCTTGCCCGAGGCGTCGGCCGCCGTCCCGACGAGGCCGTCGGCGGTGATCCGGCGCGCGTCGCCCGCGTACACCGACACCGTCTGCTCGACGTCGCCGAGATCGAGGTCGACCTTGCGCACGGTGCTGCCGGCGGGGAGCGTCAGCAGGACGCCGATCCCCTTCTTGCCGCCGTCGCCGAAGGGCTGCTTGTAGCCCTCGGACGTCCACCTCGTGTCGGTCTTTCCGTCGATGACGCGGGCGGCCCGCCCGTTGTTCTCGGACCCGTTGCCCTCGGGGTCGAAGCCGGTCGCGGACGCGATCTTCACCGGGGCCGCGGCCGCCCGGGCGGCGGACCGGGTCGCGCTCGACGACGGTGCGGCGGTCCGGGACCCGGGGGTCGCCGTCGGGCTCGGTGAGCCGGACCGAGCCGGAGCGGTGAACGCCCCCTTGATCGTCGGGATCGCGAACGCCATCGCGAGCACGATGATCGCGGCGACGATGGCGATGACGAGCTTGGCGTAGCGACCCTCCACGGCCGGCTCGGCCGCGATGAGCGGGGCCGGCGCCGGCAGCGGGTCGTGCCGCTGCCGCTCGAGGGCCTCGGGCAGGTTGAGGAAACCGGGGTCGTTGCGGCGCTCCTCGAGCCGCGCCCGAGTCTGCGCGGCCCGGGCGGCGCGGTGCTCCCGGTGCTTGTCGGCGACCCGGGCGAGGGGGGCGGCCGCGGCCCGCCCCGCCCCGCTCGGCGCGGCGGCGAGCTGCCGGGTGCGCTCGGTGACGACCGGCCGGTCGGTGGCCCCGGCGCGGGGTGCGACGTGGTCGACGCGGGTGGACGACCAGGGCGCGATGCGGTCGGTCAGCTCGGCGGGGGTGCGGGGTCCACCGTCGTGGTTGAGGGTGACGCGGGCGAGGGCGTCGAGGTCGGGCGGCACGTTCGTCGCGATCTCCGACGGCGCGGCGACCCCGCCGACGATGCGCGGCGCCGGCGCCACTCCCGGCACGGGCTCGCGGCCCGGCCAGCGGGTGGTCATGACGGCGTACATGAGGGCCACCGTGGCCGCCGTGTCGAGCCGGGCGGCGGTGGCCGCGTCGGGCTCAGCGCCGCCCTCGAAGGCGGCGGCCGTCGCGAGGCCGGCGATCTTGACGAGCCCGCCGTCGGTGCGCCGCACCGAGTGGGGCGTCACGTGCAGGTGGTGCAGGCCGCGCCGGGCGGCCACGTCGAGCGCTCCCGCGACCTCGCCGGCGATGCGGCGCGCCTCCTCGGCCGGCAACGGGCCCCGCGAGATGAGGTCGGCGAGGCTCGTCGACTCCGAGAGCGACTCCTCGACGAGCCAGCTGACGTCGCCACGCGTGCCCACGTCGAGGACGCGGATGAGGCGGTGGTCGTTGATCGCCGCGCTGCGGCGGGCCGCGTCGAGCACCACCTGGGCCTGCGGGTGCGACGTCGGGAACACCGTCACCGACACCTCGCGCCCAAGCGTGTTGTCGGTGGCCCGCCAGACCTCGACGTCGCCGCGCCACGCGCGGCGTTCCGCGAGGGCATAACGGTTCGAGATCAGTCGTCCGGCCCCTACCCCTTGCACCAGAACTCCCGTCCTCACGGCCTATCGGCGACCCCCCGGGCACGTTCCTGCACCCACGACCTCGCCCAGTTTATGCGGATCGCGCGCCGGAGCGGTTCGCGCCTCGCAGGCGTCGCAGGACGGGATCGAGAACCTCGTCGAGCTCCCGCACGCGCATCCGCCGTGCGACGACGATGAACAGGCCGACGAAGACGACCCCGCCGAGGACGAGCGCGACGGCCAGCGCGAGGGTGCCCGGCAGCACGAGCTGGGCTCCGACGAAGATCCCGTAGGCGAGGGCGGCGGCCGGGAGCGAGGCGAGCGTCACGCGGACGTAGGTGCGGACCGTGGTGAACAGGCCGAGACGGCCGAGGCGCCGGCGCAGGAGGACCAGGGCGATCGCCGCCGCGACGACGTTGCTCAGGGCCTGCCCGCCGGCGACGCCCAGGGCCCGGTACTCCGAGGGAAGGGCGAGGCTGCCGAGAGCGGCGGCGACGGCGACGCCGGTGTTGACGATCTGGAGCCAGAACGGCGTCTTCGCGTCCTCGTAGGCGAAGAACGCGCGCTGCGTGACGTAGTAGACGGCGAAGGCCGGCAGGCCGACCATCATCGCCATCGCGAGGTACCCGATGGCGTCCGTCGTCTGCCGGGTGTTGCCGAGGAAGATGACGGCCGACAGACACGTCCCGAGGACGAGGGTGCCGATGGCGATCGGGACGGTGGCGATGCCGGTGAGCGTGAGTCCCTGCCGCACGCCGCCGCGCACGGCGTCGTCGTCGCCGGCCGCGGCGGCCCGGCTCATCGAGGTGAACAGCGCCGTGACCAGGGAGACGGTGATGAGCCCGTGCGGCGTCATGAAGAGGAGGAACGCCGAGTCGTAGGGCAGCTTGCCGGTGTCGCCCCGGACGACGGAGGTGAGCACCTTCGACTGGACGACGAGCCCGACCTGCGAGACGACGAGCGCCGCGAAGGTCCAGCCGGCCACCCGGCTCGCGCTGGCCAGACCCACCCCGCGGAAGCCCCACCGCGGGCGATAGCGGAACCCGGATCGGTACAGCGGCACGAGCAGGACGAGGGCCTGCACGGCGACCCCGAGCGTGAGAGAGCCGGAGAGCAGCCACACCATCTGGGTCGTGTAGGCGCCCGGGTCTCCGACGCCGGAGCCGTGTCGGGCGAGGAAGACGCCGAGGCCGACGATCCAGACGACGTTGCACAGGACCGGCGCCCACATGTACCAGCCGAACCGCTCCTGGGCGTTGAGCACCTGACCGAGGATCGTGTACAGGCCGTAGAAGAAGATCGCCGGCAGCGCGATGTACGCGAAGAGCACCGACAGGCCGAACTGGCTCGCGCCCCAGGAGTTGCTCGAGAAGAGCCGCACGAGCAGCGGGGCGGCGGGGACGCAGACGAGGGTGACGACGCCGATGCCGAGGAGCGCGAGGGTGAGCAACCGGTCGACGAACTCGCGGCCCCCGTCAGGGTCGCGGCTCGCCTTCGTGATCTGGGGAACCAGGACCGCGTTGAGGACGCCGCCCGCGAGGAGCAGGTAGATCGTGTTCGGCAGCGTGTTGGCCACGGCCCACGCGTCACCGGCGAGGGACCGGCCGAAGACCATCATGATCATCGACTGACGCACGACACCGAGGAGCCGGGAGACGAAGCTGCCGGCGGCCATCACCGCGCCGTGTCGTGCGAGTCGTCCGGTGGTCGTGGTCATTCGAGGTCGATCTCCTTGAGGTCCTCGGACGAGACCCGGGGCGAGCCGGCCCGCAGCGCACGGTAGATCCCGGCGACGAACACGACGCCGACGAGCCCTCCGAGCGCGAGCATGAGCCACCCGTTCGTGGGCTGCACCCGCACGCGGACGGGGGCATCGGTGCCGAGCCTAGTGCCCGACGGAGTCTCGACGTGCGTCGCGATCGGGACCACCCCGGCGGCCACGGCCTCGACGCGGAGGCGGACCGTGGTGCGGCTGCGGGGGCTGATCCGCAGCGGCCCGGTGGGGGCGGTGACGCGCAGCCGCGGGGGGCGGCCCTGCGGGGCGACGACGAGGTGGACGTCGTGGACCTCGACGTCGAGGTCGTTGACGACGGTCACCTGCAGGATCCCGCGGTCGGCGAAGAAGTTGATCGTGCTCGGCACCACGCTGACCCCGCTCGTCAGGGTGGAGAGCCGCTCGTCGACCGTGCGCTCCGCGGTCGTGAACTCGGGGCCGGCGCCGCGCCACCGGCTCGACAGGAGGCCGCGCAGCGTCGCGACGTCGGGTAGGAGCACGTCGGCCGTGGCGCCGGAGCGGCTCCCGGGCGCCGGCAGGACCTCGGCGAGGCCGGTGATCTCGCGGGCGGCCGCGGCGATGCGGGTGAGGTCGTCGGTCCCGACGGGCGACGGTCCGGGCGAGAGGGGGTCGACCGTCGCGCGGAGGTCGTTCACCTGGGGGGACGACGGTTCGCGGGCCGACGTGACGAGCTCGGCGGTGTTGCGCACCTCGAGCCAGGGGGCGGCGGCCACGGCCGACAGGAGGGTGGGCAGCGACCCGGGGGCCGGGTCGAGGTCACGCGGACCGGCCACGAGGGCGGCGCGGCGGCGGCCCGGTGACTCGGCGAGCAGGGTGACGGTCTCGGCGAGGAAACGCTGGGCGTCCTCGCCGGCCGTCGGGGCACCGTCGCCGTCGTCGCCACCGGCGGCGGCGGCGAGGGCGCTCGGGGAGCCGCCGACGCGAGCGAGGATCCGGCTGAGGGCATCGTCGTAGGCGAGCAGCGCGTGGCCCTGCGCCGTGTGCCGGGTGGCGGTGCCGGTGACGGCCGGATCGCCGTCGACCCCGCTCGACGGGGACAGGACGGCGGCCGGCCCGCTCGTCCCGAACGCCCTGCTCACCGGCCCGAGGTCGTCGCCGTCGAGGGGCCCGCCGACGGGCCAGGCGATCCGGGGCACCCCGAGGAGCCCGAGGGTCTGCGACAGGTCCGTCGAGCCGGACGCCCAGCGCGTGAGGATGTCGAGCCCCGTCGAGGACTGGGCGAGGGCGACGAGGTCGGGGTCACCGGGGGGCAGGGCCCACACGTCGCGGCCGCCGGCGAGTGCTCGCAGCCGGGCCGCGTACCGCGCCTGGGCGGCCGAGACGGGCTCGTCGGCGGCCGCCGCCTCCTGCGCCGCCGCGCCCGTGGGTGCAGCGGCCGGCTCGGAGGGGGAGGTCGACGGGGTGGGCGCCGCTGCGGTCGGGTTCGCTGCGGTCGGGTCGCCGCCCGCCTCGCTGCCGGCGGAAGCGGGGGCGGCCGGGTCGGCGGGCGCCTCGGCGGCGCCGACGACGCTCGGGTCGACGGCCCAGGCGATGGGCAGACCGGCGGTGGCGGCGGCGAGTCGGTCGAGGCGGGAAGCGGGACCGACGGCCCGCGTCCACGCCTGCGTGCGGTCGTCCCCGGTGGCGACGACGAGCTGCGGGTCGGGGTCGAGGGTCAGCGGGACCGCGAACGCGATCGAGAGCGGCTGGTACTCCTTGCGCACCTGGTACGGCAGGAAGGTCGCCTCGCGCATCGTGTCGGCCGCCCGGACGCCGGGCACCTCGACGGTCACGGGCAGGACGCCGAAGGCACGGTTCGTGCGCACGAGCCCGGCGGGGAGCGTGACGACGACGGGCGTGCGCGAGCCCGGGGCCAGGGTGCCGCGCAGCGGGACGGTCGCCGCGACGGGGTCGCCCGGCCGACCCGAGCCGGCCGCGAACTCGCGCACCTGGGTGCGCGAGCGCAGGGCGCCGGGCGAGCCGACGCGGACGGTGACCCGCCGGGGGGTGAGCGCCCTGGTCGTGGGGTTGACGACCTCGACGGTGACGCGCACGGGCGTGGTGGGCGTCGCGACGGCGGGGCTCACGGACGTCACCTGCACGTCGGGCCGGGTCTGCGCCGCCGCCGCTGCCCCCGCCGGCGCCGAGGAGGCCCGGTCGCTCGGGAGTCCGCCGGCCCCGCCGGCCGCCACGACCGGCGACCCGGGCGCGCGCGCGACCACGTCGCCGGACGTCGCCGGTCCGGTCGCCGCGGCCGCGTCCGGTGCGGGGACGGTGGGCAGCAGCGCGAGCCCGGCGACGGCGGCCGCGGCGGCGCCCCGGCGGGCGGCCCACCGGCCTCGCGAGATCATGCGTCGCCGGCGAGCCGGTCCCACGCCATCTGGGCGATGCGCCGCTCGTTGGGGAAGGTGAGCCGCTCGTGGACCCGGTCGAGGGCGAACCACGCGACGTCGATGGCCTCGTGGTCGGGGTCCTTCTCGATCGTCAGGTAGCCGCCCGTGGCCTCGAGGAGGTAGTGGTGGACGATCTTGTGGATGCGCCGGTCGTGCGTCGAGAACCAGTAGTCGATGGTCCCGAGCGGGGTGAGGACGCGTCCCTGGATGCCCGTCTCTTCCTCGACCTCGCGCTCCGCGGTCTCGACGAGCGTCTCGTCGTTCTCCTGATGCCCCTTCGGCAGGCACCACTCGACCCGGCCGGCCCGGTTGCGACGGGCGATGACGGCGATGTGCGCGGCCCCCGCCTGGACGTCGACGACGATCCCCCCGGCCGACCTCTCGAGGACCGACGGCAGGCGCCGGAGGGGCCGGCCGCGCGGAGTCGTCGAGGTCATCCGGCCACTGTAACGAGGGCCGCCGGGACCGGGCCGGAGGCCGCGCGAGCCTCACCGTCCCCGGCGGCGGGTGCGGGAGTGCCCCAGTAGGCTTGAACACCGTGTCCGCCCCCCGTCGTCCGTCTCCGCCCGTGCTCGACGACCGCCCGCAGGCGGCCGTCGATCGGCTCGCCCCGGTGCTGCCCGTGCTCACCGAGCTGGGGTCGCGGTTCGCGGCCGCCGGGCACGAGCTCGCCCTCGTCGGCGGCCCCGTCCGGGACGCGTTCCTGGGCCGCGTCAGCGAGGACCTCGACCTGACGACGTCGGCCCGCCCGGAGGAGACCGAGCGGATCGTCGCCGGCTGGGCCGACGCGCACTGGGACATGGGCCGCGAGTTCGGCACGATCGGGATGCGCCGCGGGCCGACCGTCGTCGAGATCACGACCTACCGGGCCGACGCCTACGACGGCCGCACCCGCAAGCCCGTCGTCGCGTTCGGCGACGACCTGGTCGAGGACCTGCGGCGCCGCGACTTCACGGTCAACGCCATGGCGATGCGCCTGCCCGACCTCGAGCTCGTCGACCCCTACGGCGGCCTGGCCGACCTGCGCGAGCGGATGCTCCGCACCCCCGGTCCCGCCGCCGTGTCGTTCGCCGACGACCCCCTGCGGATGATGCGGGCGGCGCGGTTCGTCGCCCAGCTCGGGCTCACCCTCCACCCCGACGTCGACGTCGCCCTGCGCGCGGCGGCCCCGACCCTCGAGATCGTCTCGGCCGAGCGCATCCGCGTCGAGCTGTGCAAGCTGCTCCTCGCCCCGGACCCGCGCGACGGCCTCGGCGTGCTCGTCGACGCCGGCCTCGCCGACCTCATGCTCCCCGAGCTGCCCGGCATGAAGCTCGCCATCGACGAGCACCATCGCCACAAGGACGTCTACGAGCACTCGCTCACCGTCCTCGACCAGGCCATCGACCTCGAGGGACCGCCCGACGGGCCGCCCGAGTCGGTGCCCGGGCCCGACCTCGTCCTGCGGCTCGCGGCCCTGCTGCACGACATCGGCAAGCCGGCGACGCGGCGCTTCGAGCCCGGCGGGGGCGTGAGCTTCCACCACCACGAGGTGGTCGGCGCGAAGCTGACCCGCGCCCGGCTGCGGGCCCTGCGCTTCGACAAGGACACGATCAAGGCCGTCACGCGGCTCGTCGAGCTGCACCTGCGCTTCCACGGCTACGGCGACGGCGAGTGGACCGACTCGGCCGTGCGCCGGTACGTCACCGACGCCGGCGACCTGCTGCCGCGCCTGCACCGGCTCACCCGGGCCGACTGCACGACGCGCAACGTCCGCAAGGCGCAGCGCCTCTCCCGCGCCTACGACTCGCTCGAGGAGCGCATCGAGCGCCTCGCCGAGGCCGAGGAGCTCCAGGCGGTCCGCCCCGAGCTCGACGGGAATCGGATCGGCGAGGTGCTGGGCATCCCGCCCGGCCCGGTGCTCGGGCGCGCGTACAAGCATCTCCTCGCGGTGCGCCTGGACCGCGGACCGATCGGGCCGGACGCCGCGCGTGAGGAACTGCTCGCGTGGTGGGCGCAGCAGCCGGAGGCGCAGGCCTGACTCCGAGGCCAGGCGGGTCGCGCCGGGGGCGGGTCCGCCTTTCGTCGCCTGCGACGCTCGACCGAGGGCGGTTGTCTCGCCGGGCGTCGGGCGCCCAGGCTGGGCGGGTGCCCACCGCATCGCGCCCCTGGACCGTCCACCTGCTCGGCCACGACTACGAGCTCGAGGTCGACCCCTCGGCCCTCTCGGGTCACCGGGTTCGCCTGCGCTGCGACGGCGAGCCGGTGCACGACAAGAAGGAGTCGTCCGATCGGGTGACGGTCGCACTCGACGACGACCGGACGGTGAGCGTGCGGCTCACCTCGCTCGGGGCGGTGCGTCGGGCGACGGTGCGCGACGGCGACGTCGACCTCGACTTCGAGGCCCCGCCGGGAACGACGGCCGCCCGCCGGCAGGACTGGGGCCGCCGACATCCCGTCCTGTACGCCGTGCGGCACGTCGCCGGCAGCGGACTGGCGCTCGTCGCCGCCCTCGTCGGCATCGGCTGGCTGACGCGGCCGATCAAGGCCTGGCTCGAGCCCCGCGTCCCCGACGTCGACCTGCCCTCGATCGACCTACCCGACATCCCGTGGTCGCACGTCGACATCCGCCTGCCGCAGGTCGCGGCCCCCGACTGGGTTCTCGCGCTCGTCGACTCGGGCAAGATCTGGTTCCCGTTGCTCGTCGCCGTGCTCATCGGGATCCGGGAGGTGCGCCGCCAGCGCCGCCAGCGCGACCTGCGCGCGCGCCTCGAGGCGGGGGCGGCGGTCGGCCACTCAGCCGATGTCGCGACGCCGGAACCCGGCGAGGCCGGCGCCGAGGAGGAGGGCGGCGAGCGCGGTGAGCAGGAGAACGGGACCCCACGCGAAGGCCTCGGCCGGGACGTGCGGCAGCTGGGCGAAGGGGGTCGCCTTCATGAGCGCGTCGGGGAGCCGGAGGAGGCCGCCGACCCACGCCACGAACAGCGTCCAGGCGACGAGCGCCCACGGCAGCCAGAGCAGGCGCGGTCGTAGACCGAGGACGAGCATCGCGAACCCGACGACGACCCATACCCCTGGGGACAGCACGAGGGCCGATCCGGCGCAGGTCGCGATCGTGCCGGCGTCGCCGCCGGCGAGCACCGAGGGCAGGCTGACGAGCGCGCCGCAGGCGAGCAGCAGCACCGTGGGCAGCATGAGGGCCGGCACGAGGTGCGCGAGCGCGTACCGGGTGCGGGAGGTCGCGGTCGAGAGCATGAGCTCGGTGCGGCCGGCCTCCTCCTCGCCGCGCAGGCGGAGCAGGAGCGAGAGCGCGAAGATCGCGGCGAGGACCGCGACGATCTCGAGCATCGCGACGACGAAGGCCTCCTCGAGCTCCGGCGCCCCCGACCCCATGCGGCGGAACATCGCCGACAGCTGCGGATTGTCGCCGAGCATGGTGTCGATCGTGCCGGCGAGCGACCCGATGACGACGGAGAACGTCACCAGTCCGACGCTCCAGGCGATGACGCTGCCGCGGGTGAGCCGGGCGACGAGCCCGCCCGCCGACGCGAGCCGGGCGGAGCCGTGGGCGGGTCCGGGGCGGGCGGCGCGCAGGCCGGAGCCGTGGTCGCGCACGCTCTCGAGCCTGAACGCGAGGGCGACGAGTGCGGCGGTGAGCAGCGCGGGGAGGGCGAGGACCCACCAGCGTTCGTCGGCGTAGGGGCGCGCCAGGGCGGCCCACTCGACCGGCGAGACCCACTGCAGGGCGCTCAGCGCCGAGGAGTCCGGGACGCCGTCGGCGAGCGCGCGCAGCAGGTAGGCCGCCGCGAGGCTGCCGAGGGCGACGCCCCGGCACGTGCGGGTCGACTCCGAGAGCTGCGCCGCGACCGCGCCGACCGCGGCCCAGACCGCGCCGGTCAGCGCGATGCCGAGCCCGGCGGCCAGGGCGCTGCCCACGGGTGGGGCCAGTGCCGCGAGCGAGACCGCGATGATCGCGCCGAGCAGGGCGCAGGCCCCGAACGCGACGAGCAGGGCCCCGGCGAGGGGCGCGTGCCGCCCGATCGGGCCGGCCCGCAGCAGCTCGGTGCGGCCGACCTCCTCGTCGGCGCGGGTGGCGCGCAGCACGCCGAGGGCGGCCATCATCGCGGCGGCGGCGGCGACGAAGGTGCCGACCCGCCACATGGCGAACCCGCCCGGGTCGAGCAGGTCGTAGGGCGGGCCGAGCATGGCCCGCATCGTCGTGTTGACGCCGAGGGCCGCGGCCATGGCCTCGCCCTGAGGCCCCTCGGGGACGGTGGTGCGGTAGGCCGACAGCGTCGCCGGCATGAGCGAGGCGAGTGCGAGGATCCAGACGAGCCAGAACCACCGGCTCGTCCGCGCGGCGAGCCGGGCGTGTTGCGTCGCCCCCGTGGTCGTCGACGCCGCGCGCGGCGCTCGGTGGGTGTGGTGGGTGCCGTCGGCGGAGCGGATGCCCGGGCCGGTGCGCAGGCTCCGGGGCGTCCGGGGGCCGCGCGCCTCGTGGGCGCCGCCGCCGTCGTGGCCCTCGCGGGCCGTCGTCGTCATGACGCCGCCTCTTCCGGCTCGTAGTGGCGCAGGAAGAGCTCCTCGAGCGTCGGCGGGGTGCTGACCAGCGAGCGGATCCCGATCTCGGCGAACCGGGCGAGGACCGCGCTGAGCGCCGTGTCGTCGACCTGGCAGGTGAGCCGGTGGCCCTCGACCTGCGCGTCGTGCACGCCGGGCAGCGTCGTGAGCTGCGCGGGCACGGGGACGGCGAGGTCGACGGTGACCTGGGTGCGGGTGAGGTGCCGCAGTTGGGTCAGGGTGCCGGACTCGACGACCCGGCCGGCCCGGATGATGCTCACGTGGTCGCACAGCGTCTCGACCTCCGAGAGGATGTGGCTGCTGAGCAGCACGGTCCGGCCCGAGGTGCGTTCGGCGCGGATGTAGTCGGTGAAGACGCGCTCCATGAGCGGGTCGAGCCCGCTCGTCGGTTCGTCGAGCACGAGCAGCTCGACGTCCGAGGCCAGCGCCGCGACGAGCGCGACCTTCTGCCGGTTGCCCTTGGAGTACGAGCGGCCCTTCTTGCGCGGGTCGAGCTCGAACCGGTCGAGGAGCTCGTCGCGGCGGGCGCGGTCGAGGCCGCCGCGGGCCCGGCCGAGGAGGTCGATCGCCTCCCCGCCGGTGAGGTTGGGCCACAGGCTCACGTCGCCGGGCACGTAGGCGAGCCGGCGGTGCAGCTCCGGCGCCTGGGCCCACGGGTCGCCGCCGAGCAGGCGGATGCGCCCGGAGTCGGCCTTGAGCAGCCCGAGCAGCACCCGGATGGTCGTGGACTTGCCGGCGCCGTTGGGCCCGAGCAGCCCGTGCACCTGGCCGGTGGGGACGGCCAGGGTGAGGCCGTCGAGGGCCCGGGTGGCCCCGAACCGCTTGTGCAGATCCTGGATGTCGATCGCGAGATCGGTGCTCGTCGCCGCGTCGGCCGGGTGGCCGGGGCGCGGGCTCGTCATGGTGCTCACTGCTCCCCCTTCGAAGGGGTGGACGTGCCGGGGTGACGGGAGACGTGCTGGCGGTCGGCCTCGTCGGCGAGGGGGCCGGTGATGAGGCCGTGCGTGTAGAGCTGGAGCATGTGGTCGGCGTATCGGTCGGCCGGGCCCTGCTCGAAGAGGGACGTGCCGCCGAGGTGACGGGCGACGTGGCGGTCGAGCAGCAGGAGACCGAGGCCGATGCCGGCCTGCAGCGCGGCCCGGGCCCGGGGGTCGTCGGTCGGCCGGATCGTGCCGGCCGCCTCACCGACGGCGAGCAGGCCCTCCACGTCGTCGACCATCCGGTCGAACATCTCGGCCGCCCGCGGGCCGCCCTCGGTGACGACGAGCAGGAGGTAGGCGTAGAGCGGCCGCGCCTGGGGGTGTGCCTCGAGGTAGGCCGAGAGCTGGGGCAGCGACCCGGTCGTGAACACCTGCGACTTCTCGGTGCGGATGAACGTCATGAGGTGGTCGTCGCAGGCCGCCCGCAGCCCGTCCTTGCTCCCGAAGTGGTGGACGACGAGGGCGGGCGAGACCCCGGCGCGATCGGCGATGACGCGCATCGTCGCCCTGGCGAAGCCCAGCTCGGCGAACGCGGCGAGGGCGGCATCGCGGATGCGCGCCCGGGCGGTGAGGTCTACTGAACTCATGTTCAATATGCTAAACGCGTGTTCAGTTCCTGTCCATGGTCGGACCGGATCCGCGGGCGATTCGTGCCCCACGCGCGCCCCGCTCGCACGCGGCGCACACGTGATCCCCGGCTCCCTCCCAGGTCGCGGGGCATACTGGACCTTCGCCTGCCCCGTTGTCGACGGGGCGACCACCCGGGCCCCACCGCCGGGACACAGCCGCGGCCGACGCGCGACCCGCGCCGGCCTACGACGGAAGAAGTGTGTGTGAGTCAGAGCGTCGTCACCGCCCCGCCGCGTCGCCGTCGGCCCCGTCGGGCCCTGCGCATCGTCCTGGTCACGATGCTCGTCCTCGCCGTCATCGGCATCGGCGGGTTCCTCACGGCGTACGCGCTCATCTCCGTGCCGAAGCCGAACGAGCTGGCCCAGTCGCAGACGTCGATCGTCTACTACGCCGACGGCAAGAACGAGATCGGGCGGTTCAGCACGGTCAACCGCGAGTCGGTGACGCTGCGCAGCATCCCCAAGGACGCCCAGCACGCGATGCTCGCGGCGGAGGACCGTGACTTCTACGACAACCCGGGCTTCTCGCCGACCGGCATCGCCCGGGCCGTGTGGTCCGCGGTGAGCGGCGGTTCGCGTCAGGGCGGGTCGACGATCACCCAGCAGTACGTGAAGAACTACTTCCTCTCGCAGGACCAGACGCTCGGCCGCAAGGCCCGCGAGCTCGTCATCTCGATCAAGATCGAGCAGGAGCAGTCCAAGGACGAGATCCTCGAGAACTACTTCAACACCATCTACTACGGCCGCGGCGCCTACGGCATCCAGGCCGCCTCCCGCGCGTACTTCGGCAAGGAGGTCGGCAAGCTCACGGTGGGCGAGGGCGCCCTCCTCGCGAGCGTCATCCGCGCGCCCTCCCTCTACGACCCGTCGCTCGGCGCCAGCCAGAAGAAGAACGCGCAGGACCGCGTCGACTACGTGCTCGACGGCATGGTCTCCCAGGGCTGGCTCTCCGCCGCCGAGCGCAAGGGGATCACCTTCCCGACGGTCGTCGAACCCAAGCAGCGCCAGACGGCGTCGGGTCCGAACGGCTACCTCATGGCCTACGTGAAGTCGGAGCTCACCTCTCGCCTCGGGCTCTCGGAGGAGGACCTCGACCGCGGTGGGCTGCGCGTGACGACGACGATCTCGAGGGCGGCGCAGCAGGCGGCGATCAACGCCGTCGAGAAGGAGCGCCCCACGGGTGGGAAGGCCGACGGCATCCGGGTGGGCCTCGCCTCGATCGTCCCGGGCGACGGCGCGATCCGCGCCCTCTACGGCGGGGCGAACTACGCGAAGCAGCCGTACAGCTCGGCCACCCAGGCCCAGCTCCAGGGCGGGTCGACCTTCAAGGTCTTCACGACGGTCGCGGCCCTCCAGAAGAACGTGTCGCTGCGCACCCGCCTCGACGGCTCGAGCCCGCGGTACTTCGACGAGTTCAAGGGCGGCGGCAACGCCGACGGCAAGGTGTCGAACTTCGGCAACCACGACTACGGCAACCTCGACGTGGCCACGGCGCTCGCCAAGTCGTCGAACACGGCGTTCGCGCAGCTCAACATCGATGTCGGCCCGGCCGCCACCCGCGACGCGGCGATCGCGCTCGGGGTCCCGTCGACGACGCCCGGCCTGTCCGACAACCCGGCCAACGTCTTCGGCACGGCCTCGCCGCGCGTCATCGACATGGCCAACGCGTACGCGACGCTGGCCGCGAAGGGGAAGCGGGCCGAGCCGTACCTCATCTCCAAGGTGACCGCCGTGGGCGGCTGGCTCGAGCCGTACGCGCAGCAGCCGGTCCTCGCCGACGCCGTGAGCCCGGAGGTCGCGGCCGACACCCTCGTCGCGATGGAGGACGTGGTCCAGGAGGGCACCGCGACCGCGGCCCGGGCCGTGGGCCGGCCCGCGGCCGGCAAGACGGGCACCACCGACGAGAACCGCGCCGTGTGGTTCGACGGTGTGACCCCGCAGCTCGCGACCGCGGTGGGGATGTACCTGCCGACGTCGGACGGCGGATCGGAGCCGATGCGCGGCATCGCCGGCCTCAGCGAGGTGACCGGTGGCTCCTACCCCGTGGCGATCTGGACGAGCTTCATGCGGGCCGCCCTCGACGGCGTGCCGGAGGAGGACTTCCCGGAGCGGGCGGGCATCGGCGACGGCGACGTGCAGGACTGGGCGCCCGAACCGACGCAGGAGCCGGAGCCGTCGCGGACCGAGGAGTCCTCGCAGACCCCGAGCGAGGAGCCGACGCCGACGACGTCGGGGCCGACATGGTCGCCCACCGACAGGGTCGAGCCGGCGCCGAGCGAGTCCGACACCGGGGGCGAGCAGGATGCCACCCCGTCGCAGACGAACGGCCGGGCGAGGGCCGGTGAGTCGGGCCGGTCCCGCGACTCCGGCGATTCGGGCGACGCGAACAGTGATGCGAACGGGGGCGCCGAGCAGGGCGCCGAGCAGAACGAAGGGGGCGCCCAGGGGGCCGCACCCGACCGCCCCGCGGCCCAGGCGCCGGAGCGGCGGGTCGGGGTGCCGACGCCCTCGCCGTAACCTGGGCGCATGGGTGGGCAGCGGCGGGCACACGGGGTCGAGACGCTCGTGACCGGCCGACCCGCCGGCCGCTACGCGCACGACGGCCGGGTGGGTTGGCACGTGCCCCGGCGGGGCGCGTTCCTCGTCCCGCCGTGGCGGGGGGTCACGGCTCTCGCCGCCCTCCTCGCGGCCGGCCTCGTGGCGGCCGGCCTGCTCCAGAAGCGCTACTGCTTCGAGCACGGCTGGGGCGGGTCCGACGTCTTCTGGCACGCCTGTTTCTCCGATCTGCCTCGGCTCTGGGCGGGCACCCCGCTCGCCTCCCACGCGCTGCCGTACGCCGCCGGCGGCGGGGGCATCGACCAACCGGTCGGCACCGGCCTCATGCTCTGGGTCCTCGCGTGGTTCGTGCCCCGCACCCCGACGTCGCAACAGGCCTTCACGGCGGCCTGGGCGGTCGCGGCGGCCGCCTGCGCGATCGGGATCGTCGTGTGCACCGCGACGACCACCCGGCGGCACCCGCAGCGGGCCCTCTACGTGGGGGCCTGCCCGCTGCTGGTCACCGTGGCCCTCGTGTCGCCCGAGCTGTTCGCCGTCCTGCTCGTGTCGGCCGGGCTGTGGGCGTGGTCGGCCGAACGGCCCGGCCTCGCCGGCGTCCTGCTCGGCCTCGCCGCCGTCTCGCGCGGCTACGCCGTGCTCGTGCTGCTCGCGGTCGGACTCGTCGCCCTGCGGGCAGGGGTGCTGCGGGCGTGGTGCCGCACGGCCGGGGCCGCCCTCGTCGTCGCGGCCGGCCTCCTGCTGTCCGTGCAGCTGAGCGCGGGTGGGGCCGTCGCGCCCTACCTGGCGTGGCTCGGGCGCGGGATCGACTACGGGTCGATCTGGTACCTCGCCACCCTCGCGGGCCGGCCCGTTCCGCCGGCGACCGCGACCGTCCTCGCGGTCGCGGGGTGGGTGCTCGCCCTGGCCGCGGGGACCATGTTCACCCTGCTGCCGCGGCGTCGCCCCGCGATCGCCGAGGTCGCCGTCGTCGTCCTCGCCGTCCTGTTCCTCACCGCGAAGTCGGTCCCGGTGCAGGCCTCGATGTGGCTGGTGCCGCTCGTGGCGCTCGCGGGGGTGCGCCTGCGGCCCTATCTGATCTGGGTGTCGGCCGAGGTGGCCTACTTCGTCGCCGTCTGGCTCTACATCGCGGGCGGCTCCGAGCCGAACCGCGCGCTGCCCGCCGCGTGGTACGCCGCCTTCCTCCTCATCCGTCTGGCCGCGATCGCCTGGGTGGCGCTCGACGTCGTCGGGCGGGCCCGGCGTCGCCCCGCGCCCACGGTCACGGCCGACCCGGCCGACCCGGCCCCACAGCAGAGCGTCGCCATCGCCGAGGACCCCGACGACGGCGCGGGGGTGGCGGGCGGCCGCCGCGACGACCTCGTGCTCGTCGCCGGGCGCTGAGGGCCGCTCGGGCCGCCGTCGGTCCACAGCCGGTCGCGCGCGCTCCCCGGCGGCGCCGAGGCCCGCCGCGGTTGGGGACGACGATTCGGAATCACCCGTGGGCGGCCGGTACTCTGGGTGACGTTCCCCCACGCGTCGACGGTCGATCTCGAGCGCTTTCCGCGCCCGGACTCACCGCGGCACGCCTTCGATGGGCGCGCCGACCGTCCCGGTGCGCGCGTGGGAGACGCAGCAGACCCTCCTGTCACGGAGAGACCGTGACCGCACAGACCAGAGGAGGTGGGTTCTCAGCATGCGTCAGTACGAAATCATGATCATCGTCGACCCCGAGGTCGACGACCGTCAGGTCGCCTCGTCGCTCGAGAGGTTCCTGTCCGTCATCACGAAGGACAGCGGCACCGTCGACAACGTGGACGTCTGGGGCCGTCGGCGCCTGGCCTACGAGATCAAGAAGCGTTCCGAGGGCGTCTACGTCGTCGTCAGCTTCACCGCGGAGTCCGCCACGGCGAAGGAGCTGGACCGTCAGCTCGGGCTGTCGGAGCAGATCCTGCGGACCAAGCTGCTCCGCCCCGACGCCGCCTGATCACATCGGATCAGCACTCCTGATCACTAGAGTCCGGTTCGTCCGGACCCGAGCCACCCAGACAGAGAGGTCCCCTCATGGCCGGCGAAACCCCCATCACCGTCATCGGCAACCTGACGGCCGACCCGGAGCTGCGCTTCACCCCCTCGGGTGCGGCGGTCGCCAGCTTCACGGTCGCGTCGACGCCCCGCACGTTCGACCGCCAGTCGAACGAGTGGAAGGACGCCGAGACGCTGTTCATGCGGTGCTCGGTGTGGCGTGAGGCGGCCGAGAACGTCGCCGAGTCGCTGACCAAGGGGTCCCGGGTCATCGTCACCGGCCGCCTCGTCTCCCGTTCGTGGGACGACAAGGAGTCCGGTCAGAAGCGCACCGTCATGGAGATGCAGGTCGACGAGGTCGGCCCCTCGATGCGGTACGCGACGGCCAAGGTCACCAAGACCCAGCGCGGCGGGGGCGGCGGCTTCTCCGGCGGGGGCGGCGGCGGGTTCTCCGGCGGCGGCCAGCAGGGCGGCGGATACGGCGGCGGCCAGCAGCAGGGCGGCGGACAGCAGTCCGACCCCTGGGCCACCGGCCCGTCCTCCGGCGGTGCGGCCGCCGGGGGCAACTCGGGTGGCAACTCGGGTGGCGGCGGATGGGGCAACGCCCCGTCCTACGACGAGCCCCCGTTCTGATCGGCTCGGATCGGTAGCGATCCACGTGATCATCCGGGCGACCGGTCCCCGCGACCGGCCGACCCATCCCGGGGCTCAGCGCCCCGTTCCAGCACCACCCATCCCGGAGCCGGAACTCCGGGCTCTCACCAGGAAGGGAGAGCACCACGATGGCCAAGCCCGTAGTGCGTAAGCCCAAGAAGAAGGCCAACCCGCTCAAGGCCGCGAAGATCGACAAGATCGACTACAAGGACACCGCCCTGCTGCGGAAGTTCATCTCCGACCGCGGGAAGATCCGCGCGCGTCGTGTCACCGGCGTGAGCGTGCAGGAGCAGCGACTCATCGCGAAGGCCGTGAAGAACGCCCGCGAGATGGCGCTCCTGCCCTACTCGAGCTCGGCTCGCTGAGCTCGGATCGGAGGAACGGAATGAAGCTCATCCTCACGCACGAGGTGTCCGGTCTCGGTTCGGCCGGTGACATCGTCGAGGTCAAGGACGGCTACGGCCGCAACTTCCTGCTCCCGCGTGGTCTCGCGACCCCGTGGACCAAGGGCGGGCAGAAGCAGGTCGAGGCGATGCAGAAGGGTCGCGAGACCCGCGCCGTCAAGTCGCTCGAAGAGGCCAAGGGTCTCAAGGGCCAGCTCGAGGCCCGCACCCTGCGCATCCCGGCGCACGCCGGTGCGAACGGCCGCCTCTTCGGCGCCGTCACCCAGGCCGACGTCGCCGCCGCCGCGGCCGGCGAGGGCCTGACGATCGACAAGCGTCGCATCGAGTTCCCGTCGCCGGTCAAGGCGACCGGGGGCCACGAGGCGACCGTCGCCCTCCACCCGGAGGTCAAGGCGACGATCAAGCTGGACGTCGTCGCCGACTGACGACCCGCAGGACCGTCGAGGCCCGTCCCCTACGGGGGGTGGGCCTCGCGTCGCGTCCGGGGTCGGGCCCGAGGCCGAGGCATTTGTAAGGACAAATGATTGACAGCATGATCCGGTGGGTGCTGAGATGGGTCCGGCCGACCTCTCGTCGGCTCACCCCTCGCCGTGGCCGCCCGGCCTCACCCCATCCGCGGAGGAATCCATGACCGCCACCGTCACCACCAGCCCGCTGCGCACGATGACCGAGACGACGCCGACCGTGCTGTGGAACGACTCGGCCGACCCGAAGGAGCTCGAGACGTCCATCGGGTTCGGGGCCGTCGGGGCGACGTGCAACCCGGTCATCGCGCTGGCCTGCATCAAGGCCGACCTCCCGCGCTGGACGGCGCGCATCCGCGAGATCGCCGCCGAGAACCCCCGCGCCGGGGAGTCCGAGATCGGCTGGCAGGTCGTCGAGGAGGTCTCCGTCGACGCGGCCCGCCTCCTCACCCCCGCCTTCGAGACCTACGCCGGGGTCAACGGCCGCCTGTCGATGCAGACCGACCCGCGGCTGCACCGGGACGCCGACGCCCTCGTCGCCCAGGCGGAGCGCTTCGCGGCCCTCGCCGACAACATCATCGTCAAGATCCCCGCCACGTCGGTCGGGCTCGTCGCGATCGAGGAGGCCACCTACCGGGGTGTCTCGATCAACGTCACGGTCTCCTTCACCGTGGCCCAGGCGGTCGCCGCCGGCGAGGCCATCGAACGGGGCCTGCGCCGCCGCGAGGCCGACGGCAAGGCCGACGACGTGGCCCGGATGGGTCCGGTCGTCACCCTCATGTGCGGGCGGCTCGACGACTGGATGAAGGACAACTACGCCAAGGACAAGCTCTGCTTCGACCCCGGCTACCTCGAGTGGGCCGGCGTCGCCGCGTTCAAGAAGGCCTACGCCGAGTTTCGGGCGCGCGGCCTGCGGGCGCGGATGCTGTCGGCCGCCTACCGCAACGCGCTGCAGTGGACGGAGTTCGTGGGCGGCGACGTCGTGCTCTCCCCGCCGTTCGCCTGGCAGCAGCGGTTCGAGAACAGCGGCATCGTCCCGGAGCCACGCATGGACATCCCCGTCGACCCGACGATGATCGAGGTCATGTACGAGCAGATGCCGGAGTTCCGCAAGGCCTACGACGTCGACGGCATGACCCCGGAGGAGTTCGACGACTTCGGCGCGACGCGCAAGACGCTGCGCCAGTTCCTCGAGGCCGACGCCCAGCTCGACGCCCTCGTGCGCGACGTCCTCGTCCCGGCCCCCTGACCGGCGCACCGGTCCGACGACCCAGACCACCCCGACCACTCCGATCGCGGATCCCCTCGCGGAAGGATCGACGATGACGTCGCAGCAGTCCTCCACCGTCCGACTCACCGTGGCCCAGGCGCTCGTGCGCTTCCTCGCCGCCCAGTACTCCGAGCGGGACGGGCGTGAACAACGCCTGATCCCGGGGATGTTCGGCATCTTCGGCCACGGCAACGTCGCCGGGGTGGGGCAGGCCCTCCTCCAGGCGCAGGTCCAGGCGGAGGAGGCCGGCGGCGGTCACAGCGTGACGCAGCGCCCGGTCACCGACCCCGCCGACGGCGAGCTGCCGTACTACATGGCGCGCAACGAGCAGGGCGCGGTCAACGCGGCGGCGGCGTTCGCGAAGACGACGAACCGGCTGCAGGCCCTCGCCGTCACCGCGTCGATCGGCCCGGGGTCGACGAACATGATCACGGGCGCGGCGCTCGCGACGACGAACCGGCTTCCGGTGCTCGTGCTCCCGAGCGACATCTTCGCGACGCGCCACCCCGACCCCGTGCTCCAGCAGCTCGAGGACCCCCGCTGCCTCGACATCTCCGTCAACGACGCCTTCAAGCCGGTGTCGCGGTTCTGGGACCGGATCAACCGGCCCGAGCAGCTGATCCCCAGCGCGCTCGCGGCGATGCGGGTGCTCGCCGACCCGGCCGAGACCGGCGCGGTGACGATCTGCCTGCCGCAGGACGTGCAGGCGGAGGCCTACGACTGGCCGGTCGAGTTCTTCCGCAAGCGGGTCTGGCACGTGGCCCGGCCGGTGCCCGAGCCGGCCGCGTTGCAGCGCGCCGTCGAGGCGATCCGCTCGGCGAAGCGCCCGCTGCTCGTCGCCGGCGGCGGCGTGATCTACTCCGAGGCCTCGGAGGCGCTGCGGGCCTTCGCCTCGGCGACGGGGATCCCCGTCGCCGACACCCAGGCCGGCAAGGGGGCGATCAACTGGGACCACGAGTGCGCCGTCGGCGGCGTCGGTTCCACGGGAAACACCGCCGCGAACACCCTGGCCCGGGAGGCCGACCTCGTCATCGGTGTCGGCACGCGGTACAGCGACTTCACGACGGCGAGCCACACGATCTTCGCGAACCCCGACGTGCGGTTCGTCAACGTCAACGTGCTCGCCTTCGACGCCGCCAAGCACGCGGCGACCATGGTCGTCGCCGACGCCCGCGAGGGCCTCGAGGCGCTCGGCGCCGCGCTCGGCGGGTACGAGGTCGAGGCGGGCTACACCGAGCGGGCCCAGGAGCTCGACGCCGAGTGGCAGCGGGTCGTCGACGAGTGCTACGGCCGCGACCACACCCCCCTGCCGGCCCAGACGGAGGTGTTCGGCGCCCTCAACGAGCTCATGGGCGAGCGGGACGTCGTCATCAACGCGGCCGGCTCCATGCCCGGCGACCTGCAGTGCCTGTGGCGGGCGCGCACCCCCGAGCAGTACCACCTCGAGTACGCCTTCTCGTGCATGGGTTACGAGATCCCGGCCGCGATGGGTGTGCGCATGGCCAAGGGCGAGGAGGGGCAGGTCGTCGCGATCGTCGGCGACGGCACCTACCAGATGCTGCCGATGGAGCTCGCGACGATCGTCGCGGAGAACCTCAAGGTCATCGTCGTGCTCCTGCAGAACCACGGGTACGCCTCGATCGGCGCGCTGAGCGAGTCCCGCGGCAGTCAGCGCTTCGGCACCCGGTACCGGATGCGCAACGCGGCGACGGGTCGCCTCGACGGCGAGGAGGTGCCCTTCGACCTCGCCGCGAACGCCGCGAGCTGGGGGGCCGACGTGCTCCGCTGCGACGGCATCGCGGCGTTCCGCGAGAACTACGCGGTGGCCGCCGCGAGCGACCGCCCGACCGTGCTCTACATCGAGACCGACCTCTACGGGCCGAACCCGCCCGGCTCGGCCTGGTGGGACGTCCCGGTCTCGGCCGTCAGCGACCTCGACAGCACGCGGCAGGCGAGCAAGGAGTACGAGGAGGAGAAGGCGGCCCAGCGCCCCTACCTGTGAGCGCGCCTCGGGGTGGGGGGCCCTCGCAGAGTCTCCCGGCCCGGGGTACCCGTCGGTAGCGTCGCCGTGTTCGTCCGTCTCCGAGGGAAGAGTGCAGCCATGAGTGCCACCAAGGTCGTCGTCGTCACCGGGGCCGGGTCGATGGGCGTGATGATCGCCCGCCGGGTCGGGCAGGGACGCACCCTGCTGTTCGCGGACATCGACCCGGACACCCTCGCCGCGGTGCAGGGTCGGCTGAGCGACGAGGGCTACGACGTCGCGACGCGCGTCGTCGACACCTCGGACCACGACTCGGTGCGCGATCTCGCCCGGGCCGCCGCCGAGCTCGGCGACGTCGAGGTCGTCGTCCACACCGCGGGGGTCTCGCCGAACATGGCCGACCCGGCGACGATCGCCGCCGTCGACCTCGCGGGCACCGCCTTCGTGCTCGAGGAGTTCGGCGCGATCATCGCCGACGGTGGCGCCGGCCTCGTCATCTCCAGCCAGGCGGCCCACATGAGCGGGCCGCTGCCCGACGACGTGGCCCGGTCCCTGGCCCACGACCCCAGCGACGCGCTCGTCGACCTGCCGGTCGTCGCGGCGCTGGAGGACTCCGGCGCCGCCTACGTCCTCGCCAAGCTCGGCAACAACCTCCGGGTCCAGGCCCAGTCCGTGCTCTGGGGCGATCGCGGGGCCCGGCTGAACTCCCTCAGCCCCGGCATCATCAGCACGCCGCTCGCGCAGCACGAGCTGAGCAGCCCCGACGCCGCCGGCGACCGGGACATGCTCGAGAACTGCGCGGCCGGGCGGATGGGCACCCCGACCGAGGTCGCGGAGATCGCGGCCCTCCTGCTCGGCCCGAACGGCCGCTACTTCAGCGGCTCCGACCTGCTCATCGACGGCGGCGTCATCGCCGGGATGCGGGCCGGGCGGATCGGCGCCTACCGATCCGACGACGAGGCGGACGCCGCCGGCGCGACGGGGGAGGACGCATGACGGATCGCGGGGCGGGCGAGGCCGGCGTGCTCGCGAACTGGGCGGATCAGTTGCGCGCGATGGACGCCGCCGACACCGAGGCGCTGGCGGCCCTGTTCACCCCCGACGCGACCCTCGTGCACATGACCGGCCACGTGCAGCCGCTCGAGGCGTGGACGGCGGGCATCCGGGCGCGCGAGTTCGTCTACCACCGTGTCGTCGAACACGGGGTGGACGTCGAGGTCGAGGGCGACACGGCGCGGCTCGTCGGCCGCATCGTCACCGGGGTCACCGACGACGGCAGCGGGCAGGCCTGGCCGCTGCGCGTCGAGCAGGACCTCGTCCGGTCGGGATCGGCCTGGCTGTGCCGGCAGTCACGCGTCACCCTCGCGTGAGGCCGTCGCGCGAGGCGGGGTCGTGGCGGTGAGCCTCGACCTCGGGGTGGGGCCGACCGACTGGCTCGTCCTCGCGCTCGGCGCGGCGATCGCCGGGTTCAGCAAGACGGCGATCGGCGGCGCCGCGACCGTCGCGGTGGCCCTCTTCGCCCTGCTGCTGCCGACCCGCGAGTCGACGGGCGTGCTTCTCGTGCTCCTCATGGTCGGCGACCTCATCGCCGTGTGGACGTACCGCCGGGAGGCGAACTGGGCCCTGCTCGGTCGGCTCGTCGTGCCCGTGATCGTGGGCATCGCCTCCGGGGGCGTCTTCCTCGCCCGGGTGCCGGCGGACCGGATGGGCCCGGTCATCGGGTCCATCGTCGTCGCGATGTGCGTCATCGAGATCGTCCGGCGCGCCCGCGACGGGCTGCGGGCGCGCCGGTCGGATCACGGGGCCGGCGCCGCGGCCGAGCCGTCCGGCGCGGCGAGCCCGCCCGCCCCCGCGCCGGCCCGGGCCCGGGCCGGCGGCGCGTTCTTCGGCTCCCTCGCGGGATTCACGACGATGGTGGCCAACGCCGGCGGCCCCGTCATGTCGCTGTACCTGTTGCGGTCGCGCCTGCCGGTGACGCGGTTCGTCGGGACGTTCGCCTGGTTCTTCTTCTCCGTCAACCTCATGAAACTGCCCGTGAGCGTCGGACTCGGGCTGGTCCGGCCGACGCGGTTCGGGCTCATCCTGTCCCTCGTCCCGGCCGTGGTGGCGGGGGCCTGGTTCGGTCGGCTCCTCATCGGCCGCATCCCCCGGGTCGCGTTCGAGTGGACGATCCTGCTCGTCGCGCTCGCGTCGGGGCTCTACCTGGCGCTGGGGTGACCCACGCGCGCACCGGCGCGGCCTCATGCTGGTCCGGGACGCCGCGCGCGTCCGCCGCCCGAACCGGACCGGCTCGGGCCGCCCGTCGACCGACCAGGGAGCCCCGATGACCGACGCGACCCCCCTCACCGCCCAACAGTCCATCTCCACGTGGCTGGCCCACCCCGCGGGGGGCCCGGCCCTGCGCGAGTTCCTCGCGGGCTCGGGCACCAACGAGAGCGCGCTCGGCCCGGCCCTGTCGATGCCGTTGCAGCAGCTCGTCGAGCTCAGCGGGGGCGCCCTGCCGCAGAGCGTCGTCGACGACATGGTGCGAGCCGTCAACAGCGGGATCATCCCCGAGCCCGACGAGGCGACGTGGCGGGAGCGGATCACTCCGGGCCGGTTCGACGGGCGCACGATCGTCGTCACGGGCGCCGCGTCGGGGATCGGCCGCGCGGTGGCGCGCCGGGTGGCCGCCGAGGGTGGCCGCGTCGTCGCCGTCGACATCTCGGCCGAGAAGCTCGCCGCCCTGTCCGAGGACCTCGGCAATCGGGTCGTCACCGTCGCCGCCGACCTCACGCGGGCGGAGGCCGTACAGAACGTGCTCGCCGCGGCGGGCGAACGCGTCGACGGCCTCGCGAACGTCGCCGGCATCAACGACGACTTCAGCCCGCTGCACGAGGTGAGCGACGAGATGTGGGCGCGCGTCTTCGCGGTCAACGTGGACGCGCTCGTCCGGTTGTCCCGGGGCGTGCTCGGTCTGATGCTGCCCGCGGGGCGGGGCTCGATCGTCAACGTCACCTCCGAGGCCGGCCTGCGCGGATCGGCGTCGGGAGTGGCCTACACGGCCTCCAAGCACGCGGTCATCGGAATCACCCGCAGCGCGGCGTTCATGTACGCGCGGGAGGGGATCCGCGTCAACGCGGTCGCGCCGGGCGGGGTCGCGACCGGGATCCCGATGCAGGGCACGACGTCCGCCTACGGCGAGGAGCGCCTCCGGCCGGCCCGCGCGATCATGCCGAGCATCGCCGACTCCGCGCACCTGGCCGCGTCGATCACGTTCCTGCTCAGCGACGACGGGATCAACGTCAACGGCGCGATCCTGCCCTCCGACGGCGGGTGGTCGGCGGCCTGACCCCGGCGCGTCGGCCGGGCCCGACCGCAGGGCCGGGGCAGGCGCCCCGAGCGTGTTCGAACCTCGTCGGCGTCACCGAGCCGCCGTCGGAGCCGTTGCCGGAGCCGCCGCCCGAGCCCGCGGCCTGAGGGTCCCGGCCGGCCTGGAGGGTGGGCGCGGTCAGCGCGGGTTGTGGTCGGGGCCGTCCGCGGGAGTGTCGGGCCCCTGGCCCTCGCGGCGGGCCCGGCGTGCCTCGCGGCGGCGCCGGCGCAGGGTGGCCCGGCGCAGCCGCCGGACCTGCTCGGCGTGCCGCGCCCGGACCCGGCGCAGCCGCGCCCAATCCGTCCCGGGCGGCAGGACCCACCCGCGCCACCGGGCGAGCAGGCACAGGCCGGCCCCCACGAACAGCGCCGCGACGAGACCGGCGTTCGGGTAGCCGACCGTGTACCCGACGACCGTGACCCCGCTGGCGGCGAGCGCGCACGTCGCGAACAGGGTGTTCCCGCCGAGCACCGCGGGGACCCGCAGCAGGATCATGTCGCGCACGAAGCCCCCACCGACCGCCGTGATGGTGCCGAGGAGCACGGCCGGCAGCGGACCGAGGCCCACCCCGAGCGTCTTCTGCGCGCCCGCCGCCGCCCAGCAGCCGAGGGCGAACGCGTCGACGAAAGGGAAGACGGCGTCCCAGGCCCGGCCCTTGACGTCGATGACGTACGCGACAGCGGCCCCGACGAGGGCCGTCGTCACGTACGCCGAGTCGGTGAGGGCCACCGGGGTCCCGTGCTGCAGCAGGGTGTCGCGGATCATGCCCCCGCCGAGTCCGGAGAGGATGGCGAGCGTCGCGAAGCCGACGGCGTCGAGCCGGGCCGCCCGCGCCTCGACCCCGCCGAGGACGGCGTTCGCGAAGACGCCCACGAGGTCCACGACGCGCATGAGGTCGGCGACGTCCATCCCACCCCTCCTTGTGCTTATGTCCTATCAAACTCTTGACGGGTGGGGTGCGCTCCGAGAGACTGTCGACGGCGCCGACCCGCAGGGAGATCCGCGGGAGATCCGCGGCGCCCCACGGCCTCGCGACGAGGCGTACCCCCACCGCGAAGGGTGACACAGCGATGAAGCTCGGTGCGTACACGGCCTGCCTGCACGACCTGCCGCTCGGGGAGGCCCTCGACGTCCTCGCGGGCCTGGGGCTCACCTCGGTGGAGGTCAATTCGGGCGGCTTCATCCCGGCGCCGCACTGCCCGGTCGACGCGCTGCTCGCGTCCCAGGCCGCCCGGGACGCCTACCTCGCCGAGTTCTCCTCGCGCGGCCTCGAGCTCACCGGACTCAACTGCAACGGCAACCCGCTGTCGCCGCGCCCCGGCACCGGACCCAAGCACGCCGACGACCTGCGGCGCACGATCCGGCTCGCGGGCCTGCTCGGCATCGACCGGGTCGTGACGATGTCGGGCTGCCCCGGCTCCGACCCCGGCGCGGCCTACCCCAGCTGGGTCGTCAACTGCTGGGACAACACGTACATGGACGTCCTCGACTACCAGTGGTCGGTCGCCGTCCCCTTCTGGCGCGAGATCGACGCCCTCGCGCGCGAGAACGGCGTCAAGGTCGCCATCGAACTGCACCCCCAGAACCTCGTCTTCAACGTGCCGACCATCCGCCGGCTCGTCGAGGCGACCGGCGCCACGAACGTCGGCGTCGAGATGGACACCTCCCACCTCATGTGGCAGCAGATGGACGTCGTCGCGTGCATCGAGGCCCTCGGCCCGCTCGTGTTCTTCGCCGCCGCCAAGGACGTCGAGCTGTTCGACGGCGTCAAGACCAAGGGCGTCCTCGACAACGAGTTCACCCGCGTGCCCGCCGACGACCCGAACCGCGTGCCCACCGGCTACGACTCCTGGTGCAACGCGTGGCCGCAGGACCCCGCGTGGCGGTTCGTCGCCGTCGGCGTCGGCCACGACGAGGACTACTGGGTCGACGTGCTCCGCGCCCTGCGCGACGTCGACCCCGACATGGTCGTCAACATCGAGCACGAGGACGCCGAGTTCTCCCAGATCGACGGACTCACCCGCGCCGCCCGGACCCTGCAGGCCGCGGCCGGTCGACTCTGACCCGCCTCCCCGTTTCCGACCCCCTCACCGCCAGGAGCGCCGGTATGAAGATCGCCCTCGACCCGACCCCCTTCCACCACGACGCCGGGCTGCTCGAGTTCCCGCGCATCGTCGCCGACGCCGGTTACGAATGGATCCAGCTCACCCCGCACCGGGACCTCATCCCGTTCTTCCGGCACCCCCGCGCCGACGCCGCCCTGATCCGCGACCTGCGCAAGGCCTGCGACGACGCCGGCGTCGGCATCGCCTCCGTGCTGCCCGTCCAGCGGTGGAGCTGGCCCGACGAGCCCCAGCGCGAGGCCGCCGTCCGCAACTGGAAGCGGATCATCCAGATCACCGTCGACCTCGGCTGCCAGGTCATCAACACCGAGTTCTCCGGCCGCCCCGAGCGCGCCGAGGACAGCGAGGCCGCCTTCTACCGGTCGATGGAGGAGCTGCTGCCGATCATCGAACGCGAAGGCCTCGACGTCCGCATCGACCCCCACCCCGACGACTTCGTCGAGGACGGCCTCGAGGCCCTGCGCGTCATCCGCGGCCTCGACTCCGACCACGTCGGGATGGTCTACGTCGCCTGCCACACCTTCCACATGGGCGGCAACATGCGCGAGATCATGCGCGCCGCCGGCGACAAGCTCCGCCTCGTGCACGTCGCCGACACGATGGACCACCACCGCAGCCACGGCCTGCGCTACATCGCCAACCCGCCCACCACCACCGCCCGCGTCCACCAGCACCTCAAGATCGGGGACGGCGACGTCGACTGGGACGACTTCTTCGGCGGTCTCGCCGAGATCGGCTTCTACGACCGCCCCGACACCGTCATGGTGAGCAGCGTCTTCGCCGAGGACGAGAACGCCCCGCAGGTCAGCCGCTACCAGCTCGAGGAGATGACCCGCCGCGTCGCCGCCGCCCGGGGCTGACGCGCGTCCGAACTCACGGATTCACCGCTCGGTTCTCTTTGTCGCGTTCGGCGGTGCTCGCAAGCTCGCCCCACCTCACCGCTCGGTTCTTTCTGTCGCGTTCGGCGGTGCTCGCAAGCTCGCCCCACCTCACCGCTCGTGCACGGTGATGTCGAAGGCGTACAGGTCCGCCCGGTAGCAGTGGTCCCCGAACTCGACGGGCCGGCCGTCGGCGTCGTAGGCGTGGCGGGACATCGTCAGCAGCGGCTGGGACGTGCCCATCCCGAGAAGGCGGCGCTCGCGGCCGGTGGCGCTGCGGGCGCCGATGGTCTGGTGCGCGACGACCGGGCGCACGCTGCGCTGGTGGAGCAGGTTGTAGAGGCCGTCGGACTCGAGGTCGGCCCGGGTGAGGTCGGCGAACTGCGGCGGCAGCCAGTTGGCGAGGATCGCCAGCGGCTCGTCGCCGGCGAAGCGCAGCCGCTCCACGAACACGAGCGGCGTCTCGGGCGGCACCTGCAGGGCGCCGGCGGCCGGCTCGTCCACGCAGTTCGCATCGAGGGTGAGCACCTCGGTCCGGGGCGAGCGCCCCGCCCGCGCGAGATCGTCGTGGAGGCTCGTCAGCTCGTCGCGGCGGTGCACCACGCTGTTCGCCACCGTCGTGCCGATGCCGCGGCGGCGCACGAGCAGACCCTGGACGACGAGCTCGGAGATCGCGCGCCGGACCGTGGGCCGCGACAGCCCGAGACGCTCCGCGAGCGACAGCTCGTTCTCGAACGGGTCACCCGGGCGCAGCCGGCCGTCGGAGATCGCGGCCGTCATCTGCTCCGAGAGCTGGTGATAGAGCGGCACCGGGCTGTTGCGGTCGATCGTCACCTCGAGTTGCGCCACCATCACCTCAGGGTAGACGCCCGACCGTATACACGTCGTGACGTCCGAATGTCCTAACAAAGTGTGGACAGCGCGGTGGGATCGGGCCAGGGTTGAGGTGCCGCTCCCGGCCCGCCGGCGGCCGAGATGCGACACGATCGGACCTCGGCGCGAGCGACCGAACTCCGGCGTCGCGAGCGACGCCCCGTCCCCGTCCACGACGAGAAGGACCCCCTCATGTCCGTCCCGACCGCCCACGACCTCATCACCATCGGTCGCATCGGAGTCGACGTCTACCCCCACCAGATCGGGGTGGGGCTCGAGGACGTCGAGACGTTCGGCAAGTTCCTCGGGGGCAGCGCGACCAACGTCGCCGTGGCCGCGGCCCGGCTGGGGCGGCGAACCGCGGTGATCTCCCGCACCGGCGACGACCCGTTCGGCCGGTTCATCCACGCGAGCCTGCGCGGGTTCGGCGTGGACGACACCTGGGTCACCCCCGTCGCCGACCTGCCGACCCCCGTCACCTTCTGCGAGATCTTCCCGCCCGACGACTTCCCCCTGTACTTCTACCGGAACCCGAAGGCCCCCGACCTGTGCATCGAGGCCGACGAGATCCCCGTCGAGGCCGTGCGGGACGCGGGGATCTTCTGGGCAACCCTCACCGGCATGTCGGACCAGCCGAGCCGGGACGCCCACGTGCGGGCCTGGGAGGTCCGGGGTCGCCGGGAGCACACCATCATCGACCTCGACTACCGCCCGATGTTCTGGCCGTCGGCGCAGGAGGCCCGCGCGGCCGCCGAGATCGCCCTCGACCACGCGACCGTCGCCATCGGCAACAAGGAGGAGTGCGAGGTCGCCGTCGGCGAGACCGAGCCCGCCCGCGCCGCCGCGGCCCTCCTCGACCGCGGCGTGGAGATCGCCATCGTCAAGCAGGGACCGAAGGGCGTCCTCGCGGCGACGCGCGAAGGGTCGCACACGATCCCGCCGATCCTCGTCGACGTCGTCAACGGCCTCGGCGCCGGCGACGCCTTCGGCGGGGCGTTCTGCCACGGCCTCCTCGCCGGCCTGTCCCTGGAGGAGACGGTCACCCTCGCGAACGCGGCCGGGGCCATCGTCGCGTCCCGCCTCGAGTGCAGCTCGGCCATGCCCACGCGCGACGAGCTCGACGCCAAGGTGGCCGCCGCCGGTCAGGAGACGAACGCATGAGCACCCCCCTCGTGGAACCCCCCGGCCGCGACGTCCTCGACCTCGAGCGCGTCACGCACCTGCGCCGCACCGACCCGGAGGCGGTCGCGCGGGCGTGGGCGGCGCGCCGGCGCCGCCCACTGCTCGCCGACGACGGGCGGATGCTCGTCGTCGCCGCCGACCACATGGCACGCGGCGCGCTCGGCGTCCGCGGCGACGCGCGCGCGATGGCGTCCCGCCCGGACGTGCTCGCGCGCCTCGCGAGCGCCCTGTCCCGGCCGGGCGTCGACGGCGTGCTCGGCACCCCGGACATCCTCGAGGACCTGCTCCTCGCGGGGCTGCTCGACGACAAGGTCGTCATCGGCTCCATGAACCGCGGCGGGCTGCAGGGCGCGAGCTTCGAGCTCGACGACCGGTTCACCGCCTACCGGGCCCGCGACATCGCGACGCACGGCCTCGACGGCGGGAAGATGCTCACGCGGATCTGCCTGGACGACGACGGCACGGCCGCGACCCTGCAGGCGAGCGCGGAGGCGGTCACCGAGCTCGCCGAGGCCAAGGTCATGGCCATGGTGGAGCCGTTCTGGTCGGTGCGAGAGAGCGGGCGCGTCTGCAACCTCCTCGACCCCGACTCGGTCATCGCCTCGATGCACGTCGCCGCCGGGCTCGGCGCGACGAGCGCCTACACGTGGCTCAAGCTGCCGGTCGTCGCCGACATGGAGCGGGTGCTCGCGGCGACGACGATGCCCGTGCTCATGCTCGGCGGTGACCCGACCGGTGACCCCGAGGAGACGTACGCGACCTGGGGGCACGCGCTCGCGTGCCCGAGCGCCGTCGGCCTCGTCGTCGGCCGCGCCCTGCTCTACCCGCCCGACGGGGACGTCGCCGCCGCCGTCGACGTCGCGGCGGGGCTCGTCCACGGCCGCCCCTCCGACGACTGAGGCGACGACCGCGCCGGGTGACCCCGGCCCCGGCCCACCACGACCCCCGATCCCGACGAAAGGTCGACGATGAGCGACACCTGGTTCCTGCCCCTCGGCGAGGCCCGCGAGGCCGACTACGACGTGGCGATCCGCCCGGGCCGGGAGGGCTGGGCGCACACCGGCCTGCTCGTCGTAGAGCTCGCCGCCGGCGACGAGCGGACGATCGACACCGGGGACTGCGAGTACGTCGTCCTGCCCCTGTCGGGCGGGTCGTTCCGCGTGGCCTGCGGGGAGCGGGAGGAGATCCTGGCCGGCCGCGAGAGCGTGTTCGCCGGGCCCGCCGACTGCGCGTACGTGCCTCGTCGCTCGACGCTGACCGTGAGCGCGGCCGGCGACGGCAAGGTCGCCTTGTGCTTCGCGACCGCGAAGGCCGACGTCCCGTTCTCGGTCGTTCGCGCCGCCGACGTCCCGACGGAGCTGCGCGGGGCCGGGCAGTGCTCGCGGCAGGTGCAGAACTTCGGCACCCCCGGGACGATGGACGCGAGCTCGATCATCGCCTGCGAGGTCATCACGCCCGCCGGGAACTGGAGCTCCTACCCGCCGCACAAGCACGACGAGCAGCGCGACGGCGTCGAGTCCGAGCTCGAGGAGATCTACTACTTCGAGATGCGCACCGTCGCCGGGGCCCCGGAGGAGGCCGACGCCATGGGCTACCAGTGCGTCTACGGCACCGACGAGCGCCCCATCGACGTCAAGGCGCAGGTGCGCACCGGCGACGTCGTGCTCGTGCCGCACGGCTGGCACGGCCCGGCGATGGCGCCGCCCGGCTACGACATGTACTACCTCAACGTCATGGCGGGCCCCGGGCAGGAGCGCGTGTGGCTCATCTGCGACGACCCCGCCCACGGCTGGGTCCGGCAGACCTGGGAGCACGAGCAGGTCGACCCCCGCCTCCCGCTGCACGCGCGCGCTTGATCGGGCCGCACCCCGAAGACCTATTGACAGGACATTAGGACAAGATAGCCTGGGCTCGCGCTCGCCCGACACGGTCGCGAACCGGGCCGACGACGACGTCACGAAGGGACCGACGATGGCGCAGGACAAATCCGTCAACCCCGACCCGCGGTACAGCAAGCTGACCGTCGGGGTCTGCCCCGACCAGTGGGGCGTGTGGTTCCCGCAGGACCCGAAGCAGATCCCGTGGGAGACAGCGCTGGACGAGATGGCGGAGGCCGGCTTCTCCGTCATGGAGACCGGCCCGTTCGGCTACTTCCCGACCGACCCCGCGCGCCTGAAGGCCGAGATGGACGCCCGTGGGTTCCGCGTCGTCGCCGGCACCGGCTGGGGGATCCTGCACAAGGCGGAGGCCTGGGCCGACACCGAGAGGACGTTCCGCGCCATCGGTGAGACGCACGCCGCCGTGGGCGCCGAGTACGTCGTCCACCTCCCGCCCATGTACCGCGACGAGCACTCGGGCGACTTCACCGACGACCGCGTCCTCTCGCCGGAGGCGTGGAAGCTCTACGTCGAGAACGCGACCCGGCTGGGCCGGATGATGAGGGAGGACTACGGCCTGAAGATGGTCCTGCACCCCCACGGCGACTCCCACATCGAGACGCCCGAGGAGATCGACCGCATCTTCGAGGCCACCGACCCCGAGTACGTCGGGTTCTGCCTCGACACAGGGCACATCGTCTACGGCCAGGGCGATCCCATCGACATGATCCGCCGCTACCCCGAGCGCATCGACTACGTGCACATCAAGGCCATGGACGCCGACCTCGTCCGCCAGGCGCACGACGACGACTGGGCCTTCGCCTGGGCCGTCGCCAAGGGCTGTTCGGTCGCCCCGCCCGAGGGTGAGCCGAAGATGCCGGGGCTCATCGAGGCGCTCGCCGACCTCGACAAGGAGCTGTACGTGGTCATGGAGCAGGACATGTACCCCTGCGACCCCGGCGCCCCCCTGCCCATCGCCAAGGCCACGCGCGAGTACCTCGCGAGCCTCGGCCTCGGGCTGGCGTGACCTCGCGTCGAGCACACACGACGACCAGCGCGACGACACCCTCTGATCGCATCCACGTGAGGACAGACACATGACCGTGCGCATCGGCATGATCGGCCCCGGCGGCATGGGCCGGGCCCACATCGAACGCATCCACACCGTCATCGCGGGCGGCCGGGTCGTCGGCGTCAGCGACGTCGACGCCGACAACGCCGCGCGGGTCGCGGAGGCGATCGGCGGGCGGGCGTTCGCGAGCTCGGCCGAGCTCATCGCCTCCGACGACGTCGACGCCGTGATGATCTGCAGCTACGGGCCGGTGCACGAGCCCGACGTCGTGGCCGCGATCGAGGCCGGCAAGCCCGTGTTCTGCGAGAAGCCGCTCGCGCCCACGTCCGCCGAGTGCCTGCGGATCATGGCGGCCGAGGAGAAGGCGGGGCGCCGCCTCGTCACCGTCGGCTTCATGCGACGCTTCGACGCCTCCTACCGCCAGATGAAGGCGATGCTCGACTCCGGCGAGGTCGGCGAGACGCTCATCGTGCACAACCGGCACCGGAACCCCACCGTGCCCGCGCACTACACGTGGGACATGGCGATCAACGACACGGCCATCCACGAGATCGACACGATGCGGTGGCTGCTCGGCGAGGAGATCGTCTCGGCGCGCGTCGACAAGCCGAAGAAGACGACCAAGCGGTTCGAGCACCTGCAGGACCCGCTCATCCTCGTCATGACCACCGAGTCCGGGGTCTGGATCGACGACGAGATCTTCGTCAACAACCAGCACAGCTACGACATCCAGTGCGAGGCCGTCGCCGAGACCGGCACGATCCGCCTCGGGGATCAGCACCTCGTCGAGCGCACCGGCACGATCGGGCGCCACCACGTGCTGACGATGGACCACAACGAGCGCTTCGGCGCCGCCTTCGTCACCGAGGTGCAGGAGTGGATCACGGCGGTCGCGCAGGGCCGCCACACCGGCTCGACGAGCTGGGACGGCTACGCCGCCGCCTGCGTGTGCGATGCCGGCGTGAAGGCGCTCACCGACGACGGCGTCGTGCCCGTGGAGATGATCGCCAAGCCCGCGTCGTACGCCTGAGCCTCACCGCCGGGCGCGCCCCGGTGGAGGACGGCCGGTGGGGCTCGCGCGTCGAAGAACCATTCGGGCCGGGTCGACGCCGCATCCGAGGGTGACGTCCGGACGAAGGCCCAGGTCAGGTGTTGCCGCTCCCGGGCCGGACGGATCGACCCGGCCCGAATGGTTCTTCGATCCAGCGCAGAGCGACCCCGCTGCCTCGGTCGTCATGGTGGGCCGCGTCGGACGCCTCCCCCGGCCGGTCGCGTGGCGACCGGGCCGCGTGTCGCGTCGTTCCGGGGGCGGAGCGTGCAGTTTCAGGACCTGCGGCCCGGCCGTGGGCCTGTCGCGCCCACTAGCCTGACGCACGTCACGACCGTTCACGGCGCCCGCCGTGAACGGGGACGTGCCGGGCCGAGGCGGTGGAGCCGATGACCGTGGAGCGACGGGTGGCCGTCGAGGGCGGTGACCTCGCCGTCACCGACTAACGGCGGCCGCGGCCGGACCCTCGTGCTCGTCCACAGCGCGGGCCTGTGCAGCGACATGTGGCGCCGCCTGGCGCCGCTGCTCACCCCCACGCCCGCGTCCTCGCCGTCGACCTGCGCGGCCACGGCCAGAGCACGTGCGAGCTCGACTCCCCGGACCAGCTCGTCGCCGACTTCGAGCGGCTCGTCATCGACCTCGACCTGCGGTGCCCCGTCATCCTCGGCCACCAGTACGGCGGCGGTATCGCCGCGGCGGTGACCGCCGCCTACCCGCTGCTGTGGGGAGCGCTGTGCGTCGTCGACAGCCCCGTCATCTCCCCGCAGGCGAACTATCTCGGCGTATGGAGCTCTTCTCGTCCCCCGAGATGATCGACGAGCTGACCCGTCGCTTCCGGTTCGGGGCCGCGGGGCCCGATCGGGCCTCCCTCGAGGCGTTCGTGCTCGACACTCCCACCGGCTCGACGAGGACTGGCTCGCCGTCCCCCACCCCGGCGGCACCCCGCGCTCGCTGGACCGCTCGATCCTGCGCGACGCCTCCGGAGGGTGGGTGCGCCGGCCGACGCCGCGGACGATCCAGCGCATGACGACCTTCGACCCCGACTTCCCGCTCGTCCCCGGCCGGGAGCTCCTCGAACGATCGGTGCCCCCGGTCTGGGTCGTCCAGCCGCTCCAGGGCGACTACGGCGACGGCTTCGGCGAGATGAGCGAGCTCGCCGCCCGCCGCCCCGGCTGGGCCGCCCTGAGCACGTCCGGCGGCTCGTTCGTCGGCTACACGCAACCGGAGCTGCTCGCCGACACCGTGGCCGGGCTCCTCGCGACCCTGCCCGGGCACCACGAGGCGGAGCCCACGCTGCGGGAGTTGGTCCGGCGACCGTCCGGGTCGTGACGCCCGCGCCCGTGACCGACCTGTGACGTTCTAATGTCAGGACAAAGTGTTGACAGCTCGTGGGGCACGGGGCAGGCTGGGGCCCACCCCGCCCGGCGCCGCGCGGCATCCGCCTCGTACCCCGCCGCCGGGCCATGCCTGGAGAGGATCGGTGCCCATGCGCATCGGAGTGGCCGGAGTCGGTCGGATCGGGGCGTTCCACGCCGCCACGCTGAGGGACCTCGACTTCGTCGACGAGGTCGTCCTCGCGGACGCGATGCCGGGTGCGGCTCAGCGGGTCGCGGGAGAGCTCGGGGTGGCGCACGTCGAGTCCGTGGAGGCCCTGCTCGACTCCGGGATCGACGGGTTCGTCATCGCGACGGCGACCCCCGCGCACGCGCCGCTGCTGCGGGCGGGCGTGGCCGCGGGCGTCCCGACGTTCTGCGAGAAGCCGGTCGCCGGGACCCTGCAGGAGTCGATCGATCTCGTCGAGCTCGAGAACGCCACCGACGTGCCGATCCACATCGGCTTCCAGCGCCGGTTCGACGCGGGCTACCGGCGCGCACAGGAGGCGGTGCGCTCGGGCGAGCTCGGGTTCGTCCACACGATCCGCGCCAACACGAGTGACCAGTCGCCGCCGCACGCGAGCTACATCCCCACGTCCGGGGGCATCTTCCGCGACTGCAACGTCCACGACTTCGACATCCTCCGGTTCGTCACGGGCCGGGAGGTCGCGACCGTCTACGCGACGGGCGCGAACAAGGGTGCCGACTTCTTCACCGAGGCGGGCGACGTCGACACGGGCGCGGCCGTCCTCACCCTCGACGACGGGACGATGGTGCTCGTCGGTTCCACCCGCTACAACGGCGGCGGTCACGACGTGCGGATGGAGGTGTGCGGGAGCGACGGCACCATCGGCGTCGGGTACGACGACAGCCTCGCCCTGCGGTCCGCCGAGGACGGCGTGAGCTGGCCCGCCGGGCCCCAGAAGTGGTCGTTCATGGAACGGTTCCTGCCGGCCTACCGGGCCGAGCTGACCGCCTTCGCCGACGTCGCGTCCCGCGCCGTGCCCTCGCCCTGTACCGTCGCCGACGCCCTCCAGGCCTTCCGCACCGCCGAGGCGTGCGAGCTCTCCCGCCGGGAGGGCCGCGTGGTGTCCATGTCCGAGATCCCCGACGTCCCCGCTGTGCCCGCCACCCCCCACGACGCGTCGGTCTGACCGCGCGTCACCCCCTCACCCGGCCCGACGACGAGCCGGCCCCGTGAAAGGCCCCACCACCATGACGACACCCCGCCGCCTCTCGATGACCGTGGCCGTCGGCCTCACCGCGGTGCTCGGCCTCTCGGCCTGCTCCTCCTCCGGGGGGAAGCAGGAGAGCCAGAGCGCCGCGTCCGGCGAGCAGGCCAAGGCCCCGACCATGACCGTCGCCTTCATCACCCACGCCGCCGCCGGCGACACCTTCTGGGACCTCGTCCGCAAGGGAGCCGAGGACGCGGCGAAGAACGACGGCGTCAAGCTCGAATACACCTCCGACCCCGACGGCGCCAACCAGGCGAACCTCGTCAAGCAGGCCGTCGACAAGAAGGTCGACGGGATCGCCGTCACGCTCGCCAAGCCCGACGCCATGTCGGCCAACGTCGAGGCCGCGACCAAGGCGGGCATCCCCGTCGTCGCCCTCAACGCCGGCAGCGACGCGTGGAAGCAGATGGGCGTGCTGTCCTACTTCGGCCAGGACGAGAAGATCGCCGGCGAGGAGGCGGGCAAGAAGCTCGCCGCCGAGAAGGCCACCAAGGCGCTGTGCGTCATCCAGGAGCAGGGCCACGTCGGTCTCGAGGCCCGCTGCGACGGCGTCAAGGCCGGCTTCCCCGCCACCGAGAAGCTCTACGTCAACGGCACCGACATGGGCGACGTCCAGTCGAAGGTGACGTCCAAGCTGCAGCAGGACACGTCCCTGTCGCACGTCATCATGCTCGGCGCGCCGTTCACCATGACGGCGGTCAAGTCCATCCAGGAGTCCGGCAGCTCCGCCAAGCTCGTCAGCTTCGACATGAACAAGGACGTCGTCGGCGCGATCAAGGGCGGCCAGGTCGTGTGGGCCGTCGACCAGCAGCCCTACCTGCAGGGTTACCTCGCGGTCGACTCCCTGTGGCTGAACAAGACGAACGGCAACGAGATCGGCGGCGGGCAGCCCGTGCTGACCGGGCCCGCGTTCGTGGACTCCTCGAACGTGGCGAAGGTCGAGCAGTTCGCCAACAACGGGAAGCGGTGACCCGGTGAGCACCGCAGCCTCCGGAGCCGGCACCGCCTCCCCGTCCACGTCTCCGCCGCCCTCGCCGCCGCCCTCGCCGCCGCCCTCGGCCGCCCCCGCGGGCGACGACCGGGTGCGTAGCCGGTCCGCGCTCACCCTTCTCATGGCGCGCCCCGAGATCGGCGCGCTCATCGGAGCGGTCGTCGTCCTCGTTCTCTTCCTCGTCGTGGCTCCGCCGTTCCGCAACCTCGGCAACGTCGGCACCGTCCTCTACGGATCGGCCCTCATCGGCATCATGGCCGTCGGCGTCTCGCTGCTCATGATCGGCGGCGAGTTCGACCTGTCGACCGGGGTGGCAGCGACGACGTCCGGCCTCACGGCCGCGCTCGTCGCCTGGAACTTCGGGCTCAATGTCTGGGTCGGCGTGCTCGTCGCGCTGCTCGTGTCGCTGGCGATCGGGGCGTTCAACGGGTGGCTGCTCGTGACGACCGGCCTGCCGAGCTTCCTCGTCACCCTCGGGACGTTCTTCGTCCTGCGCGGCGCCAACCTCGGCATCACCCGCAACGTCACCGAGAACGTCGCCACCACGTCGATCGCCGACATGGACGGGTGGGACTCGGCACAGGCCGTGTTCGCGACGACCTTCAAGATCGGGCCGGTCAGCATCAAGATGCTCGTCCTCTTCTGGATCGTCCTCACGGTCGTCGCGGCGTACGTGCTGCTGCGGACGCGCGTGGGTAACTGGATCCTTGCGGTGGGCGGCGACGACGCCGCCGCCCGCGCCGTGGGCGTCCCGGTCCGGGCCGTGAAGATCGGCCTGTTCATGTTCGTCGGGTTCTGCGCGTGGATGCTCGGGATGCACCTGCTCTTCGAGTTCTCCGTCGTGCAGTCCGGCGAGGGTGTCGGCAAGGAGTTCATCTTCATCATCGCGGCCGTCGTCGGCGGGTGCCTGCTCACCGGCGGGTACGGCTCGGTCGTCGGCGCGGCGATCGGGGCCCTCGTCTTCGGCATGACCCAGCTCGGCATCAACTACGCGGGCTGGAACCCCGACTGGTTCTTCAGCTTCCTCGGCGTCATGCTCCTGCTCGCCTGCATCGTCAACCTGTACGTAAAGAAGAAGGCGGACGCGCGATGAGCCCCCGGACCGAAACGGCCCCGACCCATGTCGGCGGCGCGACGACGAGCATCCTCGAGATGCGCGAGTGCGGCAAGAACTACGGCAACGTCTCGGCGTTGCGGGGCGTCACGCTCAACGTCCGGCAGGGCGAGGTGACGTGCGTCCTCGGCGACAACGGCGCCGGCAAGTCGACGCTCATCAAGATCATGGCCGGGCTGCACGATTACAACGCCGGCGAGATGTTCGTCAACGGGGAGCTTCGGCACTTCTCGTCCCCCCGCGAGTCGCTGGCCAGCGGGATCGCGACGGTCTACCAGGACCTCGCGCTCGCCCCGCTCATGAGCGTGTGGCGCAACTTCTTCCTCGGCAACGAGATCAAGAAGGGGTTCCTCGGCACCCTCGACGTCCCGCAGATGAAGAAGGTGTGCGGCGAGGAGCTGACGAAGATGGGGATCGTCATCCCCGACCTCGACCGGCCCATCGGCGCGCTCTCCGGCGGGCAGAAGCAGTGCATCGCCATCGCCCGCGCGATCTACTTCGGCGCGAAGGTCATCATCCTCGACGAGCCGACCGCCGCGCTCGGCGTCAAGCAGTCGGGCGTCGTGCTCAAGTACATCGTCAAGGCGCGCGACGCCGGCCTCGGCGTCGTCTTCATCACGCACAACCCGCACCACGCCTACCTCGTGGGCAACCACTTCGTCATCCTCAAGCTGGGCCGCGTCGTCCTCGACGCCCACCGCGACGAGATCAGCCTCGACGAGCTGACGGCGGAGATGGCGGGCGGCAAGGAGCTCGCCGACCTCAGTCACGAGCTGCGGGCCGCCGACCCCGGCAAGGTCGTCGAACCGCACACCGTGACCGGTGGTATCGACGCGCCGTCCGGCGTCCTGCCCCGCGTGGGGGAGGACGGCCGGGAGGGCGTCGGTACCCCCCGGAGCTGACCCACCGGCACACGAGAGCCCCGGACCGCCGCAGCGGTCCGGGGCTCTCGCTCGTCCACCTCGGCCGTGCTCACCCACGCCGACGTGGCGACACGGGTGGGCCGTACGGCCAGGGCCCGCGCGGCGGGATCGGTACGCGGCCCGATCGCCGCGACACAGGCCGCGCCGACGGCCCGATCGCCGCCGACGCTCAGCCCGCCGGCGTGAACGCGACGCGGAACGCCTCGACGGCGGCGAGGGAGTCGCCGGCGGCGTGGGCCTCCATCGCGACGGTGCCGGTGTAACCCGCGGCCGCGAGCGCGCTCGCGACGGCGGGGTAGTGGATCTCGCCGGTGCCCGGCTCGCAGCGGCCGGGGACGTCGGCCACCTGGACCTCGCCGACGTAGGGCAGGGCCCGGCGGCAGAGCTCGACGACGTTCCCCTCGTCGATCTGCGCGTGGTACAGGTCGAGGTTGAGCCGCAGGTGCGGCGAGTCGACCGTCGAGACGAGCGCAAGGCAGTCGGCGGCGGTGGCGAACGGCGTGCCCGGGTGGTCGACGGCCCGGTTGAGGTTCTCGAGCTCGAAGACGACGCCGTGCCGCTCGCCGACCCGGGCCAGCGCGTCGAGGGTGAGGGCCGCGCGCGCCCACATGGCCCCGGTCGCCTCGGTGCCGGGCGGCAGCGGGACGACGGGGAGGCCGTTCGGGTCGAGCCCGGTGCCGTGCACGTTGAGGCGGGGCACGCCGAGCCGCGTGGCGACCCGCGCGGACTCCTCGGCCGTCGCGAGCAGCTCCGCCGCCCCGTCCGGGTCGGCGAGGGTCCCGCGCAGGTACCCGGTCATCGACTCGATGACCACGCCGTCGGCGCGCACCCGCTCGAGGTCGTCGAGGTCCTTGTCGGCCCAGCTCCAGATCTCGGCGGCGAACCCGAGTTCGTGCAGGCGGCGCAGCCGATCGACCAGGGGCAGGTCGGTGAAGACGAGCTCGGCGCAGACGGCGAGGGTGAACGGGCCGGGTCGGGGCGCGTCGGTCATGAGGGGCCTTTCGTCGAGGGGGTGTCGCGGATCCGTCGCGGGGGGTGCCGCGGGTTCGCGGTCAGGACGCGAGGCGGACGGTGCCGCCCGCCTCGACCGATTCGATGCAGCCCAGGGCGATCCGCAGCGCCTCCCGGGCGTCCCGCGGGCCGACGGCGGGCGGGGTGCCGTCGCGGACGGCGTCCCGGAACGCGGCGAACTCCGCCACGTAGGCCGCGTCGAGGAGCTCGGTGTCGGCGCGCATCGTCGGCGCGGTCAGGCCGGGGGACGCGTAGTGGCGCACGGTGAGCTGTTGCGGGTCGCCGATCGTCACCATGCCGGCCGAGCCGAACACCTCGCCGCGCACGTCGTAGCCGTACGCGGCGGAGAAGCTCGCGTCGGCGGTGGCGATGGCGCCGTTGTCGTACCGGATGGTGACGACGGCGGTGTCGATCAGCCCGCCGTGCTTGAAGTCGGGCGCGACGAGGGCGTCCGCCACGGCGGTCACCTCGACCGCCCGCGCGCCGGGGTTCATCCAGTTGAGCAGGTCGAAGTCGTGGATGAGGGTCTGCGTGAAGATCGTCCAGGCCGGGACCCGGCCGGGGTCGGCGAGGCCGGGGTCGCGGGTGCACGAGCGCAGCAGGTGCGGCGTGCCGATCCCGCCGGAGGCGACGATGTCGTGCGCGGCGACGAAGTCGGCGGCGAACCGCCGGTTGAAGCCGACCTGCAGCGGCACGCCGGCCCGCTCGACCGCCTCGACGACCCGGTCGGCCTCGGCCAGGGTCATCGCCATCGGCTTCTCGCAGAAGATCGCCTTGCCGGCCTCCGCGGCCGCGACGGACAGGTCGGCGTGCGCGACGGACGAGCTCGTGATGGCGACGGCGTCGACGTCCGGGTCGGCGAACACGTCGTGGACGTCGGTGACGGCCCGGGCCCCGAACGGGCCCGCGAGGCGCTCCGCGGCGCCCGGCACCGGGTCGGCGACCGCGGTGAGGCGCACTCCGGGCAGCCGCTCGGCGAGGATCCGGGCGTGGTTCGTCCCGATGCGGCCGGCGCCGATCAGCGCGACCCGCAGGGGGGTGGATGTCATGGGGGCCTCTTTCGGGCTCGGGGGTCGGGTCTGCGGCGGCGCCGGCCGGGTGCCCGTGGGTGGGAGCTCCCGGCCACCGCCGTTCAGTCGTCGATGCGGATCGCGGCGCCGCCGGCGGCGGCCGACTCGGTGACGGCGGCGAGGATGCGCAGGTTGCGCAGTCCGTCGCGCATCGGCGCGACGGGGGGCAGCGTGTCGAGGCCGGCGACCTGCTCGAGCATCGCGCGGGCCTGGAACACGAACAGGTCGTTGCTGCCGAAGTTGACGCTCGGGAAGTCCATCGCCATGCCGCGCGTGACGTAGGGGTGGTGGGGGCCGACGATCACCTGTCGGTAGCCGCCCGTGCCGGCCGGGGACGACCCGTCGACGTACCCGAACTCGCCCGGCCGCTCCATGTCGAAGGAGGCCGCGCCCCGGGTTCCCGAGACCTGGAACTTGAGCTGGTTCGCGTGCCCGAACGTCGCCCGGGACACCGACAGCGTGGCGGCCGCGCCGCTCGCGAATCGGGCGGTGAACGTCGCGACGTCCTCGTTCTCGACGGGCTCGGCCGTCTCGGAGAGCGCGGCCGCGCCGTGCCCGACGACGTGCCCGGCGGGCAGGAACCGCTCGGTGATCGACGTCGAGAACACGGCCCCCGACACCGACTCGATCGGGCCGCAGAGGAACTCGGCCGTGTCGGTGAGGTGACTGCCGATGTCGGCGAGGGCGCCCGAACCGGGGCCGCCGCGGTATCGCCAGCTCATGGGCCCGGACGCGTCGACGCCGTAGTCGCACCAGTACTGCCCCGAGAAGTGGACGACGTCCCCCAGCTCGGCGCCGATGCGGTCCCGGATCGCGGCGATCGCCGGCTGGCGGCGGTAGACGAAGCCCGTCGTCGCGACGAGGTCGGGGTGGGCGTCGGCCGCCGCGACCATCGCCTCGGCGTCCGCCACGCTCGGCGCGAGCGGCTTCTCGCACAGGACGTGCTTGCCGGCGGCGAGGAGCGCCTCGACCATCTCGCGGTGGAGGTGGTTGGCGACGACGACCGAGACGACGTCGATGTCGTCCGCCTCGACGATCCGGCGCCAGTCGGACTCGGCCCGCTCGTATCCGTACCGGCGGGCGCCGTCGGCCGCGAGGGCCTCGTCGAGGTCCGAGACGGCGACGAGCCGCACCGGGGGCAGCGGCGGGTCGAAGACCGCGGGGGCGTTGCGGTACCCCGCGAGGTGGGCGCGTCCGGCCATGCCGGCCCCGATGACGGCGAGACCGATGTCGTTGCGGCTCATGCGAGCTTCGTCCTTCCGGAGGGGAGCGGAAACCTCAGTCTTCCGGCCGCCCCACGTGACGTCAACCAAATGTCCTGACAAATCGGCCGGCGGGCGGCCAGCGGCTCGGCAAATGATCTGACATATGAACAAAGCCTTGACATGGCGCCCGCCAGGTCGCTTGGGTGTCCGCGGACCCCGGCGGTGCCCCGGGGTTCTCGGCCGCCGCCCGTCCGTCGCGGACGCCGGCCCGTTCGACCCGGGGCACCCCACCCGAAGGAGTCCCGCCATGACCGTCATGGTCGCCGTCCCCGACAGCGAAGAGGGCGTGCGCGCCCTCGAGGCCGCCATCGCCGAGGCGGGTGAGCGCGGCACCGGCCTCGTCGTCGTCAACCTCACCCTGGGCGAGATCGACCTCGCCGACGTCCCCGAGGGCATGGCCTGCGAGCTCGTGGGCCGCAAGGGGCGGACCGACCGCGACCCGGCCGACACCGTGCTGCACGCGTTGTCCGCCCACCCGGACGTCGACCGCCTCGTCATCGGGGTGGCCCGCCGCAGCCCCGTCGGGAAGCTCCTGCTCGGCAGCCTCAGCCAGCGCCTCATCCTCGAGGCCGACGTGCCGGTCCTCGCGGTCAAGCTGACCGCCCACTGACCCGGGGCGGTCCGCGCCGTCCACCTCTCGCCGTCGCCGGTTCCAGGCGCCTCATCGCCGCGGACCCGGCCGGTCACCCGGCACAGACACCGTCGTCGCCGCCCACCCGGGCGCCTCGTGAAGGACGTTCCCATGACCCACACCGCATCCCAGGACACCCCCCGCGGGGTCGAGCTGCCGCCCCTACAGCCGGGCCCCCACCAACGCCGCCTCGACCTCATCGCCGTCGTCGCCACCTTCGGCGGCCTGCTCTTCGGCTACGACACGGGCGTCATCAACGGCGCCCTCGAACCCATGAAGGCCGATCTCGGCCTGACGACGGTGACCGAGGGCCTGGTCACCGCGACCCTGCTCATCGGGGCCGCGGTCGGGGCGCTCGCGTCCGGCATCCTCAACGACCGACTCGGCCGCAAGCAGACCCTGACGATCATCGCGGTCGTCTTCTTCGTCGGCACGCTGGGCTGCGTCTTCGCTCCGGGGCTCGGGGTCATGCTGCCGTCCCGCTTCGTCCTCGGCCTCGCCGTCGGCGCCGCGTCGGCGACCGTGCCCGTGTACCTCGCCGAGCTCGCCCCGACGGAGCGCCGCGGCACCCTGAGCGGCCGCAACGAACTGGCCATCGTCCTCGGCCAGATGCTCGCCTTCGTCATCAACGCGATCATCGCGAGCCTGTGGGGCCAGCACGAGGGTGTGTGGCGATACATGCTCGCCGTCTGCGCGATCCCCGCGGTCTTCCTCTTCCTCGGCATGCTGCGGATGCCGGAGTCGCCCCGCTGGCTCATCTCGAAGGGCCGCCAGGAAGACGCCCTCGGCGTGCTCATGCAGGTCCGCACGGAGGACCGCGCTCGCGCCGAGATGGCCGAGGTCGAGCATCTCGCCGACGAGGAGGCCGAGTCCCAGACGGGTGGCCTGTCCGACCTCGGGGTGGACTGGGTCCGGCGGCTCATCGTCATCGGCTGCGGCCTGGCCGCCGCCCAGCAGGTGACGGGCATCAACTCGATCATGTACTACGGCACGCAGCTGCTCACCGAGGCCGGCTTCACCGCCCGCGCGGCCATCATCGCGAACGTGGCCAACGGCGTCCTCGCCGTCGTGGGCACGGCGATCTGCCTCTTCGTCGTCATCGACCGGGTCGCCCGCCGCAAGCTCATCATCTTCGGCTTCGTCGCGACGACCACGATCCACGGCCTCATCACCGTGGTCGCCACCGTCATGCCGGCCGGCACGACCCGCGCCTACGTCATCCTCGTGCTGTGCGTGACGTTCGTCTTCTTCATGCAGTGCTGCCTCAACGCCCCGGTCTGGGTGGCCCTGTCCGAGCTCTTCCCGCTCCGGTTGCGCGGGATCGGCATGGGCCTGTCCATCCTGTGCATGTGGCTCGTCAACGCGGCCCTGACCTTCGCCTTCCCGGTCGTCGTCGGCGTGGCGGGGCTGCAGGGCATGTTCGGCATCTTCTTCGTCGTCGGCCTCGTGGCCATCGTCTTCCTGTGGAAGATGCTGCCGAACACGAGCGGCCGCTCCCTCGAGGAGCTCGAGGAGTCCTTCAGCCAGGGGCAGTTCGTCTGAGCACGACCCGTCAGACCCGCCGGGCCTCGTAGGCCGCCAGGGTGGTCGCGAGGTCCGGCGGGCTCGCCGCGGAGGCGAGGGCGGCGCGGACGTGATCGGCCTGGGAGGCCGGCGCGCGACCCCCGACGGGCGGGTCGAGGTCGAGGTTCGTCGGGAACGGGTACCCCTCGGCGCTCGCGGCGACGACGCGGTGGGCGGCGGCCTCGTCGAGGTCACCGGCGGTGCGCGCCGCCAGGAGCGCCGGGTAGATCGCCTCGACGACCCGGCGCCGGTCCACGGTCTCCATGGCGCGCCCGAAGGCCGAGCTCACCTGCAGCAGGTTGGCCATGCGGAGGATGTCGGCCGAGTGGTTCGTGCCGGCCGCGTGGAACAGCGCGGGGTTGAAGAACACGGCGTCGCCCTTGCGCAGCGGCAGCTGCACGTGGTGCCGGTCGAAGTGGGCCTTGAACGGCTCCAGCCACCAGGCGAGGTAGCCCGGGGCGTACCGGTGGCTGTGCGGCAGGTAGAGGGTCGGGCCGGACTCGACGGGCATGTCGACGTGGGCGACCGCGCCCTGCAGCGTGAGGGCGGGCGAGAGCCCGTGCACGTGCGTGGGGAACCGCGCGGCCCGATCCGCCGACAGGAACCCGAGGTGGTAGTCGCGATGCACGTCCTGGCGGGTCCCGCCGGGGTTGACGACGTTGACCTGGCTCGTCACCTGGTAGTCGGGCCCGAGCCAGGCCGTGGCGGCGAGCGCGAGCATGTCGTTGGCGTAGTAGCGCACGAAGGTCTCGGGCCGGGCGACCGCGAGCTTCTCGAGCGCGTTCCAGACGCGGTCGTTCGCGCCGGGCTTCGCGAAGTGGTCGCCGACCTCGTGACCGGCGGCGCGCTGCGCGGCGATGAGCTCCTGGAACGCGGCGGTCGTCTCGTCGATCGTCGCGGCGTCGAACGCGCCGGCGAGGACGACGATGCCGGGGCCGTCGGAGAGGGCCCGGGCCAGCTCGGCGCGGACGGCGTCGGTGTCGGCGACCGCGCGAAGGCGGGTGGCGTCGTAGGTGAGCACGCCCTCGACGAGGCCCTCGGCGTGGGGATAGTCGTCCGCGCGCGTGGCGGCCAGACCCTCCTCGACGAGCGCGACGAGATCCTCGACGCGGCAGGAGTCCATGGCGAAGTAGGCGGGTGCGCTCATGCGGACATGCTCGGCCGGAACGGCGGGGCGGCGCCGCCCGGGAACCACATCGTGAGATGGCGCTTCTGACCGGGGGCGGGCGAGCGGAGGCGGTGACGCGTGACATCTCAGCCCGCGGATGCGCGCGGGTCCGGGGCGGGCGAGGTGCCGGGCCCGGACATGAAAGCGGGGTCGGTCACCACTGTGTGACCGACCCCGACGTGCAGCGGTGGTGCTCAGACCTGCGTCGTCGGGGTCACCATGGCACGCGCGCTGTGCGCGACCATCAGGCCCACGGAGACGAGGGCGGTGAGCCCGGCGAACAGGGTGACGCCGGCGATGCCGCTGACGAGACCCGTAACCAGCAGCACGAGGGCGATGGCCGCGAAGACCACCGCGTCGAAGGTGACGAGGTCGCCCAGGTACAGGTCGACATCGGTGGTGGGACGAGTGAAGTCCGTCATGAATGCTCCGTTCCGCCGCGCGAAACGGGCCGACGGCGCGCTCCGCACGGCCGTCGTGCGCCCCGAGGTCGGGGCGGATGTTCTGACGCCCGGGCGGTTGCCCGGCGTCGCGTGGAGGGCGATGCCCTCACGTCCAGTGAACCGATCGGCACCGGGGCTTATGCCCTGAACCCTTCCGACAGGCGGGGGCGTGTTTGGGCAAAGTGCGCGCTCGTGGAGGGGATCGGCGGGTCGGCGGCCTCGGAGGGGTGCGCGTCGGACGGGAGAGGCCGGGGCGCGCAGGGGTGTCGGACCGGGTGTCGGGGCGGTGGGCCATCCGCGGGATCGGCCTCTCGACGCTGCCCGGGGCGGGAGCGGAGCCGGCCGGAAAACGGATCGCGCCGCGAGCCCGAACGGGGGACGGGCTCGCGGCGCGATCTGCGATGGACCGGGCTTTGGGGAACCGATCCGGTGGTGCTGTTGCGAGGGTCTTGGGGGCCCCTCGCAACGTTTCCGCCGGGCAGGGGAACCCGGCGGGATCACAACATCTGCATCGTGATCGGGAAGCCCGGTCTCGACGACATGACTAAGCGTACGCTCACAAAGCTTGAACGGTCAACCTTTTCCGCGAAAGTCATGTGCGGGCGCGCCCCGATAGCCTCGCGGTGCCCCCTCCGGCCACCCTCACGCGACACAGGAGTCCGTCATGAGTGACATCAACCCCACGACCAACACACCCGCCTATTCGGTGCGGATGCGGGTGCGCCTCGCCGACCGGCCCGGCACGCTCGGGCACCTCGCGGCGGCGATCGGTGAGGCCGGGGGCAACATCAGCTCCCTGGAGGGGTTCGTCGTCACGACCGCGCAGTTCGAGGAGGACCTCACGGTCTACTGCGCGGACGAGGCCCACCAGGAACGGGTCCGCGCCGCGATCGACGCGCTGGATGACGTCGACGTCCTCGAGTGGGAGGACCGGACGTTCCGCATCCATGAGGGCGGGAAGCTCGAGACGGCCGCCACGGCCGAGCTGACGAACATGGACGACCTGGCCATGGCCTACACCCCGGGCGTCGCCCGCGTGTGCCTCGCCATCGCCGAGGACCCCGAGCTCTCGCACGAGTACACGATCCGCAAGAACACCGTCGCGATCGTCTCCGACGGCAGCGCCGTGCTCGGCCTGGGGGACATCGGCCCGTGCGCCGCCATGCCCGTCATGGAGGGCAAGGCGCAGCTCTTCAAGCACTTCGCCGGCGTCGACGCGTTCCCCATCTGCGTGGACGTGGACAGCCCCGACCAGATCGTCGACCTCGTCACGCGGCTCGCCCCGACTTTCGGCGGGATCAACCTCGAGGACATCGCGGCGCCGGGGGCGTTCGAGGTGGAGGAGCGGCTCGTCGAGGCGCTCGACATCCCCGTGTTCCACGACGATCAGCACGGCACGGCCATCGTCACCGTCGCCGCGCTGCAGAATGCGCTCAAGCTCGTGGGCAAGCGGCACGAGGACGTCCGGGTCGTCGTCGCGGGCGTGGGCGCGGCCGGCGTCGCCGTGACGAAGATGCTCATGGGGGCCGGGGTGCGGCACATCGTCGGGGTCGACCGCAAGGGCGCCGTGCACACCGGGCGCGACGACCTCAACTCCTCCAAGCAGTGGTTCGCGCAGAACACCAACCACGACAAGGTGGCGGGCGCGATCTCCGACGTCATCGGCGGCGCGGACGTGTTCGTCGGGCTCGCCGGTCCGAACCTGCTCACCGTCGACGACGTGCGCAGCATGGCGGCGGACCCCATCGTCTTCGCGATGGCCAACCCCAACCCCGAGATTCGGCCCGAGCTCATCCAGGACATCGCGGCGGTCATCGCGACGGGTCGCAGCGACTTCCCCAACCAGATCAACAACGTGCTCGCGTTCCCCGGCATCTTCCGCGGGGCGTTCGACGCCCGTGCCCGCCGGATCACCGAGAACATGAAACTCGCGGCGGCGCACGCCATCGCCGATGTCGTCGGCGACGACCTCCACCCGCAATACATCATCCCGACGGCGTTCGACCACCGCGTCGCCCCGGCCGTGGCCGAGGCGGCCCGCGCCGCCGCCGTCGCCGATGGAGTGTGCCGCCCGCTCTGAGGCGTGCGCGGACTTCCGCCGCCCGGCCGGTGCACCCCGGCCGGGCGGGCGGCGGGACGCCCGTCGGGGGCCCAACCGCCCGGCCGGCGGCCGGGGTCGCGGAACGAAGAACCATTCGGGCCGGGTCGTCGCCCTCCTCACGAACGCGAATTCGAGAAGGCGCAGGTCAGGAGGCTGCGGCCCTCGGAGCACTCGGATCGACCCGGCCGGAATGGTTCTTCAGCACAGCGAGCCCGGGTCGTCAGGCACGTCGACCGCGTACTCGCGGAGGCGGTCGAGGCCGACGATGTCGGCCGCGCGCTCGTGCGTGGCCGCGAGGACGACGGGTGCGGCCACCCCGTGCTCGTAGGCGTGGGCCCACCGCGCGGCGACGACGCACCAGCGGTCACCGGGGGTCAGACCGGGGAAGCCGAACTGCGGCCGCGGCGTGACGAGGTCGTTGCCGGTCGCGAGCTCGTGGGCGAGGAACTCCTCGGTCACGACCGTGCAGACCGTGTGGCTGCCGAGGTCCTCCGGGCTCGTCTCGCACAACCCCTCCCGGAAGAACCCGGTGACGGGGTCGAGTCCGCACTCGACCAACGGCTCCCCGAACACGTTCAACTGCTCACCCATGGCCCGACCCTAGGGCGAGTCGGGGCCGGGCGGGTGCGCCGACGTCACGCGACCCGCCCGGCCCCCTCTACCGGTCCGCGGTGTTCTCGTCCGCGGTGTTCTCGTCGCGGTGCCCCTGCCGCGCCGGCACCTCCCGACCGGACGGGGTCGCGTGCGTCTCGTCCGCGTCCCCGGTGTCGAGGTACTGGCCGGTCTCGTAGTCGTAGTCGATCTCGCGGCCCTGCTCGTCGCGCCGCTGGTACCACCCGGTGACCTTGTCGTCGCGGGAGTCGAAGTCGGCGCCGGCGCCCTGGCCGTCCGGCGCGGATACGACGTCGAGCGCGAAGTCGTCGCCGTGGGCGCGGGTGCCCTCGCGGACCGCGTTGGCGAGCGCCGTCCGCGCGTACTCCCGGCGGATCATCATCGGGTCGGTTCTCAGGTCGGCCACGAACGCGAACATCATGACGAGCATGGCGACGGCGAACGGCAGGGCCGAGACCGTGACGAGGTTCTGCATGCCCTCGAGAGCCGACTGGCCGCCGGCGAGCAGCATGACGACGGCGATGGCCGACAGGAACAGGCCGAGGGTGATGACGACCCCGCTCGAGGGCTCGGACCGCCCACGCTGGGCGAGGCTGCCCATGACGACCGAGGCCGAGTCGGCGCTCGTCACGAAGAAGACCGTGAGCAGGAAGACGATGATGATCGGCGTGAGCGTGCTCAGCGGGAGCGCGTCGAGGAGGATGAACAGGGAGTCCTGCGCGTTCGGCGCGGAGGCGATGTCGGCGCGGCCCTGCTCCTGCATCCACATCGACGTCCCGCCGTAGATGCAGAACGACACGAGGCAGACGAGCGAGGGGACGAGGATCGTCACGACGACGAACTCGCGCAGCGTGCGGCCGCGGGAGATCTTCGCGATGAAGATGCCGACGAACGGCGACCACGAGACCCACCAGGCCCAGTAGAAGGTCGTCCAGGCGGCGAGGAACGCGGCCTCCTTCTCGCCGTAGCTCGCCGAGTAGGCGATCATCCCGAGCGTCTCGCGGAGGTAGTTCGCGACGATCGACGGGATGAGGTCGACGAGGAAGAGCGTCGGGCCGACGACGAAGATGAACAGCGCGACGATCAACGCGAGCACCATGTTGATGTTCGACAGGTAGCGGATGCCGCGGGAGACGCCGCTGACCGCGGACGCGATGAACGCGACGGTGAGCACGACGACGAGCCCGATGAGCAGCGTGTTGCCCACCTCGCCGAGGCCGGCGACGATCTGGATGCCGCGCCCGATCTGCAGGGCGCCGATCCCGAGGGCCGCGGCGGTGCCGAAGAGGGTCGCGATGATGGCGAAGATGTCGATGGCCTTGCCCGCGGGGCCCTCGATCCGCTTCCCGAGCAGCGGCGCGAAGATTGAGCTCATGAGGATGCTGCGGCCGCGCCGGAACGCGCCGTAGGCGACCGCCGCCCCGACGAGGGCGTACATCGCCCAGGCCTGCGGGCCCCAATGGAAGATCGTCTGGACGAGGGCGCGGTGCATCGCCTCTCGCGTCTGGGCGTCGACGGTGCCGGGCGGCGGCTCGAGGTAGTACTGCATCGGCTCGTACGGGCCGAAGAAGAGCAGGCCGACGCCCATGCCGGCGGCGAACAGCATCGCGACCCACGAGAAGCGGCTGTACTCGGGCTTCTCCCCGTCGAGGCCGAGGGGGATCGCCCCGTACCGGCTGAACCCGAGGACGAGCATGTACGCGAGGACGACCGCGGCGAGGACGCCGAAGAGCCAGCCGAAGTACGTCGTCACCCACTCCAGGGCGGCGGCGGACGCGGCGCTCATCGAGTCGGTGGCGAGGACGCCCCACACGACGAAGGCGAGGATGACGGCGGTGACGACGCCGAGGACCACCTTGTCGGTGTCGTAGCGCATCCGCTGGTCGTCGACGGAGACGCCGGGTACGAGGGCCGGGTGGACGCCGTGCGGCCAGGTGCCGGCCTGCGCGGCCTCCACGAGCAGGCGGCGGGTGCGCTGTCCGTGGCGGGAGGGCGCCACCGGTGCCTGGGGAGCAGCGCCGGACCGGTCCGGCGGGGTCGGCGTCTGCGGCGGTGCGTCGTCGGATCCGGGCACGGGGACCTCTTTCGTCGGCTCGTCCCGGATCCGGCTGACCCGGGGCTGGACGGCCCGCGCGACACTACCGAATCGTGGCCGCCGGGCCGATCCGCCGGGCGGATTCAGGCCCGGCGCGTCGCACGCGCCCCGGTGACGAGCCACCCGTCGGTGTGGACGCGCAGGCGCAGGGCGACCGCCCGCAGGACCATGAAGACGGTGAACGCCACCCAGACGACGGCGACGGCCAGCGGGACCCCGCCGGCCTCGATGAGGGGGCCGGTCGTCGCGGCGACGAGGAGCGCGACGGGGGCGTAGAGGACGAGGATCACGGTCTGTGCGCCCGCGAGCCACCGGGTGTCGCCGGCGCCGATGAGGACGCCGTCGAGGACGAAGACGTACCCGGAGATCGGGGTGGCGAGGCCGACGACGAGCAGGCCGGCCGTGAGGGCCGCGTACACGGCGGGGTCGGTGGTGAACAGCGCCGGCAGCCACGGCGCGAGCAGGGCGACGGCCGCGCCGAGGAGCGTGCCGGCGGCGATGCCCCACTGGACCATGAGGTGGGTGGAGGAACGGACGCCGCGGACGTCACCCGCCCCGAGCCCGCGACCGGTGAGGGCCTGCCCCGCGATGGCGAGGGCGTCGAGGGCGAACGCGAGGAACGTCCAGACGGTGACCGCGACCTGCACGGCGGCGAGGCCGGCGTCGCCCGTGCGGGCGGCCACCCACGTCGTCAGGAGGATCGCCGCGCGCAGTGCGACGGTCCGGACGAAGAGGGGGATGCCCGTGCGGGCGGCCTCGAGGATGCGTTCCGGGTGGGGGCGGCCGGCGGCGCCGAGGGCGCGGGCGCGGGGGAGGACGACGGCGACGAGGCCGAGCGCCATGCCGCTCTGCGCGATCACGGTGCCCCACGCGGAACCGGCGATGCCGAGGCCGGCGCCGTAGACCAGCGCGACGTTGAGCACGATGTTCGCGCCGAACCCGAGGGTCGCCGCGATGAGGGGGGTGCGCGTGTCCTGGAGGCCGCGCAGCACGCCGGTCATCGCGAGGACGACGAGCATGGCGGGGACGCCGATCGCGGAGATGCGCAGGTAGGTGACGCCGGCCGCGGCGGCCGGGCCGGACAGGCCGAACGCCCCGATGATCGGGCCGGCGGCGGCCGCGAGGCCGGCCGCCGTGGCGAGACCCAGGCCGAGGGCGAGCCAGAGTCCGTCGAGGCCGCTCGCGATCGCCTCCCGGAGCTGGCCCGCGCCCAGGCGTCGCGCGACGAGCGCCGTCGTGCCGTAGGCGAGGAACACGAAGAGGTTGGCCGCGGTGGCGAGGGCCGCCGCAGCGGCGCCGAGCCCCGCCAGCGGGGCCGTGCCGAGGTGCCCGACGATGGCGGAGTCGGCGAGCAGGAACAGGGGCTCGGCGACGAGGGCGAGGAACGCCGGCACGGCCAGGCGCAGGATCTCGCGGCTCTGGGAGACGGGGGCGGACGCCGGGGCGGGGTCGGTGCCGGGGGTCGAGGCGTCGGAGTGTGAGGCGTCGGGGGTCGGCGCGTCGGGGTTCGGGGCGGCGGGCGGTCGGGTCCGGGGCGGGGTCATCGTGTCGTCGCTCGTGCGGGAGGAGGGGTGGGGCGGGAACGTCGGCTCGAAGGGGACGCCGGGCCGGGTCGGCGGGCGGCTCCCTCGAGGGCTTGCAGGCGACCCTAGGCGATGCCGGGTGGCGCCGGACGGTCGTCCCGCGGCGCGTCGAGGAGGGGCGGAGACGTTCGCACGCAACGTAACTCGGTCCTTGACCTTCTTGACCCGCTCTTGACCCTCGACGGGGTCCGACGGAGGACTGGTGTCCGTCTTGCGGCGTTGGTCGGATGTCCAGGGCCCGCCGTCAACAGGTTGTCCACAGGTGTGAGTCGTGGAGGTCATCGACGGGTCAAGAGTCGGCCCTCTCGCGGCGTCCGACGGGTCGCTCGATCGTCCGAGATTCTTCTTCCGACCACAGGCGACCGGGGACATCACCGCAGCTCAGAAGGTTGGTCCGACGGAAACTTCTTCGTCGTCCCCAGGCGGGTCCACAGCGTGTGGAGGGTTGTCCCCCGCTTGTACACATCCCGTCCACAAGACCGTCCACAGGCCCGCTTGGTCAGGCCGGATCCGCGCCCTAGCGTGGGGCCTCTCGCCTGATGCGATCGGGCGGTGACGGAGGCGGCCGGGGGGCCTTGTCAGTCCTGTCTGTGAAGGTGTCGAGAGGCCGGTTCGCCGGCCCGTTCGGGTCGTGTCGGGATGGAGGTCGAGAGTCGTGTCGCTCGCAAGGCTGGAACGGTCCGGGGAGGTCGAGCCGGCGCCTCGTGGGGAGGGTCCGGAGGACCGCGTCCCGCCGCAGGACGTGCACGCCGAGCAGAGCGTGCTGGGGTCCATGCTGCTCAGCAAGGACGCCATCGCGGACTGCATCGAGAGCACGCGGGGGGTCGACTTCTATCGGCCCGCGCACGAGACGATCTTCGACGCCGTCCTCGACCTGTACGGGCGCGGCGAGCCGGCCGACGCCATCACCGTCGCCGACGAGCTGACCAAGCGCGGCGAGCTGGGCCGCATCGGCGGGCAGGCGTACCTGCACCAGCTCATCTCGGCCGTGCCGACCGCGGCGAACGCCGGCTACTACGCGCAGATCGTCGCCGAGCGGGCCGTGCTGCGCCGCCTCGTCGACGCCGGCACCCGCATCGTGCAGATGGGGTACGGGACCGGCGGCGGCGACGTCGAGGAGATCGTCAACGCCGCCCAGGCCGAGGTGTACCAGGTCGCCGACAAGCGCGGCGGCGAGGACTACCACCTCCTCGGGGAGCTGCTCGAGGCCACGGCCGACGAGATCGAGCACGCCTCCGGCTCCAGCGGCGAGATGGTCGGGGTGCCCACCGGCTTCACCGATCTGGACGATCTGACCAACGGATTGCATCCGGGGCAGATGATCGTCATCGCGGCTCGACCGGCGATGGGCAAGGCGCTCGCGCTCGACACCGAGCTGCCGACGCCGACGGGCTGGACGACGATGGGGGAGGTCCAGATCGGCGACGAGGTGCTCGGGGCCGACGGTCGACCGACGGCCGTCGTGGCTGCGACCGACGTGATGACCGGGCGCCCCTGCTACGAGCTGCAGTTCTCGGACGGCGCGACGATCGTCGCCGACGAGGAGCATCAGTGGTTCACGGAGACGCGGGCCAGCCGCAAGTCTTTCCAGGCGGCGCGCGACAAGCGCAACCGATGCATCAGCCAGCAGACCTTCGGCGCCGTTCGCACGACCGCGGAGATCGCCGCCACCCTGCGATGCGACACGGCCGACCGGCGACTCAACCACAGCGTGCCGTTGGGCGAGGCCCTGCAGTTCGCGGAGGCCGATCTGCCGGTGGGGCCGTATACCCTCGGCGCCTGGCTGGGCGACGGCTCCTCCGCCTCGGCGTCGATCACCGTCGCCGACGTCGAGATCGTCGCCCAGATCGAGCTCGAGGGCTACGTCGTCGACAAGCTGGGGGCGCCCCTGCGATACGGCATCCGGCTGCCCAAGGCCGAGGCCGAGTCCCGGGAGTGCGTCGTCTGCGGGACGGCGTTCGTGCCCCGCTCGGTCGGCGTCAAGACGTGCGGACGCAGTTGTGGTGGTCGATCCAAGGGCATCGGCGAACGCTACGTGCGGCCGTCGTGCCCGGACTGCGGGCTGCCCTACGCGGGTGGCCGCAGGTGCCGCGCGTGCACGGCCCGACGGGGATCGGTCCAGGCCATCCTTCGAACCGTCGGAGTCCTCGGCAACAAGCACATCCCGGCCACCTATCAGCGTGCGTCCGAGACGCAGCGTCGCGCGTTGCTCGCGGGCCTGCTCGACACCGATGGCACGGTCTCCAACGTCGGCTGCCCCCAGGTCACGACCACGAGCCCCCGCCTGGCCGAGGACATCCGCGAACTCATCGTGGGGCTGGGCTACCGCTGCTCGGTGGGTCGCAAGCGGGTGCCGGGCCGGACGCCTACGTCGTCGACCGCCTTTACCCTGACGTTCAGCAGCGACGAGGACGTCTTCCGTCTCGAGCGCAAGAAGATCGTGCACAAGGAGCTGCGCTCGCGCACGTTCCAGCGACGCAACTCCCGCTTCATCACCGCCGTCGAGGCGGTCGAGTCCGTGCCGGTCCGTTGCATCCAGGTCGCCGCGCCCGACCACCTCTACCTGGCGGGGCGGTCGATGATCCCGACGCACAACTCGACGTTGGCGCTGGACATCGCGCGGGCAGCGGCGATCAAGAACGATCAGGCCACCGTCGTGTTCTCCCTCGAGATGAGCCGCAACGAGATCACCATGCGTCTGTTGTCGGCGGAGGCGTCGATTCAGTTGCAGCACATGCGCAAGGGCACGATGCGCGACGACGACTGGGCCAAGCTCGCGCGGACGATGGGCGAGGTGTCCGAGGCCCCGCTGTTCATCGACGACAGCCCGAACATGTCGCTCATGGAGATCCGGGCCAAGTGTCGGCGGCTCAAGCAGCGGCACAACCTCAAGCTCGTCATCATCGACTACCTGCAGCTCATGAGCTCGGGCAAGCGCGTCGAGTCGCGCCAGCAGGAGGTCTCGGAGTTCTCCCGCGCGCTCAAGCTGCTCGCGAAGGAGATCGAGGTGCCCGTCATCGCGCTGTCGCAGCTCAACCGTGGTCCCGAGCAGCGGACCGACAAGCGTCCCCAGGTCAGCGACCTGCGCGAGTCGGGGTGCCTGCCGGCGTGCACGCGGATCGTCCGCGCCGACACCGGCGCCGAGGTGACCATGGGCGAGCTCTTCGAGACCGGCGCCCGCGACGTGCCCGTGTGGGCGCTCGACGACTCGCTGCGCTACGTCCCGCGGCACCTCACCCACGTGTTCCGCACCGGGACGCGGGACGTGTACCGGCTGACGACGGCGTCGGGCAAGGTCGTGCGGGCCACGGACAACCACCCGTTCCTCACGTACGGCGGCTGGGCCGCGCTCGGCGACCTGCGGGCCGGCGACCGGATCGCCGTGCCACGCCACGTGCCCGCGCCCAGCGCCCACGACGAGTCGTGGTCCGACGAGGACGTGCGCACCGCCGCGGGGCTCGTCGCGATGCTGCCCGAGGCGGGGATCCCCGCCGACCTGTTCTCCGTGCCGAAGCGGCAGATCGCCCTGTTCCTGCGGGAGCTGTTCACCCGCGCCGGGGGTGTGCTGCTCTCCGACGCGCGCCCGGGCGGCGAGATCTTCTGCTTCGCCGCCGACCGCGCGAGCCTCGACCGGACCGCGTTGCTGCTGCTGCGGTTCGGCATCAGCTCGCACATCGACGGCGGCGGTGACGACTGGGTGCTCGACGTCGTCGACCTCGACAGCCAGCGCCGCTTCCTGCAGGAGATCGGCATCGACGGGCCCGCCGCCGGAGAGGCCGAGCGGCTGCTGCAGATCGTGCGCGTCGTCTCGGCCGGCGACGGGGGCGCGGACGCCGCGGCCCGCGACGCCGGGGAGGCCGAGTCCGCCGCGCGCATGGGGCCGGCCGTCTCCGGCGACATCGTGGAGGAGCCGCTGCCGCTGTGGCAGGAGGTGGCCGGCGTCGTCGCCGACCCGTGCGACTCGGGCTCGCTGCGCCAGGTCTCCGCCGTGCTCGACCGCGCCGACCTCGACCTCACCGCCGTCAACGACGTGGAGTGGGACCCGATCCTCGACATCGCCTACGACGGCACCGAGGACGTCTTCGACGCCACCGTGCTCGGCACCCACAACTTCATCGCCGACGGCATCGCCGTGCACAACTCCATCGAGCAGGACGCCGACATGGTCATGCTGCTGCACCGCGAGTCCGTGTACGAGCCCGACTCCCCCCGCGAGGGCGAGGCCGACATCATCGTCGCCAAGCACCGCAACGGCCCCACCGCCACCATCACCGTCGCCTTCCAGGGGCACTACAGCCGGTTCACGAACATGGCGACGAACTTCTGACCGGTTGTCGAGATGGGCCATACTTTGTACAAATCGGCCGATTCATTGTTTACGCGGGACTCGGCGTGTCACCTGGACGAACGCCTTGTAGGTCTGCATAATTCGCCTCTTCACTCGACGGTGCTGGTGGGCTACCGTGAGGAGGCTGGTACATAAAGCGAGGGCGCCCCGCTGCAACGGGACGCCCTCGAGTAGCACGACCTGATCCGAGCTAGGGAGACAGGAGGCGTTGTGGTGCCAATACTAAGGCCGGTGCCCGATCCTCTCCAAGGGCTGCCCGAATGGGAGTTCTGAACCGCCCCGGGATGTCGGGAGACTCCAGATCTTGGGAAGGTTGGAGTCATGTCGGGAAACGCGTCCACGAGGTACCCGCCTGAGCTGAAGGCTCGGGCGGTGCGGATGTTCGAGGAGGTCCGTGCCGATCACGCCACGGATTGGCAGGCGATGACGAAGGTCGCCGAGCTGCTCGGGGTGAGCACGGCGGAGACCGTCCGCAAGTGGGTGCGCCAGGTTCAGGTCGACCAGGGCGTCCG
>NZ_JACYXE010000013.1 GCF_014857905.1 Agilicoccus flavus
CACTTCAAGAACTGGAACGCCGTGCACACCGACTACCGCCGACCCTACGCCACATTCGCCAACGCAATTACCGCAACCATCGCGTTATACAATTACGCAACCGCATCTTGAATAAGCCTCACGGACTGCCACGCCTGTTCATGGATCTGGCCGGTGCGACACACGAGTTGCCGGCGGATCACGTAGAGCTGTACGTGCGTCAGGTCTTGCGGGCCGCAAGCTCATCAGACACGGACTTCGCAGCCCGGCTGCGTGGCCCCGTGTACCTCGAAAACACGGACGTGACCCGCTTCATCCTCGCCTCGCTGGCCGAGGCAGGAATGACCAAGGAGACACGGGTCGACCTCTGGCGTCTGGAGAATAAGCACTACGTGTGGACGATCGAACACATCCTTCCGCAGGTCGACCCCTTGCCGGAGGCATGGACGCACAACCTCGGAGGCGCCGAGCCTGCTCGAGAACTACAGCAAGAACTCGTGCATGCGCTGGGAAACCTGACGATCAGCGGGTACAACAGTCACTTGGGTACCAAGTCGTTCGCGCAGAAACGGGATCGGGTCGACGACAAAGGTCACCAGATCGGCTTCCGAAACGGCCTGTCGCTCAACGCCGACGTGGCCACTCAAGAGACCTGGTCTCGAGCCCAGATCGCAGCACGGACGGAGCGCCTGGCGCAGGAAGCGCTGGCGCTGTTCCCCTTGTGAGCGACCGTGAGTAGCGGAATGTGAACGTTCGCTCAGGATCGCCCGGCGGTTGCCGATGAGCTGGTGCCCGCCCAACGCACTGCCCGATCAAGAGAGCTTGCCATGACTAGCCCCATCCAGGACGTCCAGCCGTATCCGACAACCCCGTCGAACACGTACCGAGTCAACATCGGGGGTGCCGAACACGGCCCGTACCCCGTCGAGCACGTCAGGGAGCTGGCCCGCACTCAGGAACTGTCTCCCACCGACGCCGTGAGCTACGCCGGCCAGGCGTGGGTTCCTGCCACCAGCGCCCCGGCATCTTCTCGGACAAGTCGTACCTGACGGCCGTTCTCCTCTCGTTCTTCCTGGGCGGCATCGGCATCGACCGCTTCTACCTGGGCCACACGGGACTTGGCGTGGCCAAGCTGTTCCTGAACTGGGCCACACTGGGCATCTGGGGCCTCGTCGACTTCATCCTCATCGTCCTGCGCAAGGTCACCGACGCCCAGGGGCGCCCGCTTCGCCCCTGATCGGCCGATCACCATAAGAGCCCCGGGATGCCGCCACCGTTGCCTTCAGGACGGTCGGCGTCTCGACTGCCACCGAGGGCTGCAGAGCGGCGAGGTCTTGATACCGAGTGGTCCGGGTGCTCCACATGTCCTCGCCGGAGTCACGTTCTCGCGATGTGTCGAAGAACAGGCCAAAATTCGACACATACGGGAGTTGCGTCGACGGCATCGACACGTCGGCGTGTCGTCTGCCCTGCCAGCGGCTGTCCTGAGCGGGGCACCGCACGCGCGTCACTCCAACGTCCCGCTGACAACTGCGGCACCCCTCGCGACTACTCTGACAACGTCATTGCGGCCCGACGGGCTTCCACTACGGACACGCCCCCACCCGCACGAGCTACTTCGTGCTGCCTGGGGTTCCGTCCGTGTATCTGCTTCGCTCGTCCGCGCAGGGCTTGTCCGCCCTGGAGCACAACCTTGCCGAGCGGTTGGCCGAGCAGATGTCGATGCAGACGGGTGCCCGCCCCTCGCCCGGTGAGCAGCGATCGTGGTCGCGCAGCATCCCGCAGCTGCGGGCGGACCTCATCGGTGCCGGTCTGGGCGGGGTAGAGCTGCTGGTCGAGTACCAGTTGCCGCTCACGAGCAAGCGGGCCGACGTCGTCCTCGCCGGCACCCACCCCCGCACCGGTGTGCCGTCATACGTCGTGCTCGAGCTCAAGCAGTGGAGCGAGGCGAGCAGCTTCGAAGACAGCGACACCCTCGTCAGGATCGACCAGTACGGCGACCGCGGCGTACTGCATCCGGCCCTGCAGGTGGAGGGGTACTGCGAGCACCTGGCCGACTTCACGTCGGCCCTCGCCGCGGAGCCGCACAGCCTGGTGGGCGCGGCCTACCTGCACAACGCGACCGACCTGGGCGTCGAGGACCTTCTCGTGCGCCCGCCGACCGAGCTGGGCCGGGTGTTCACCGGGCAGCGGCGCAGTGACTTCGTCGACTACCTCCGACAGCACCTCTCCACCGACGTCGCCGGCGCGGACGCGGCCGACCTCCTGGTGCGCAGCGCCACCGCGCCCTCCCGCAAGCTTCTCGAGGTCGCGGCCGACGAGGTGCAGCAGCGTGAGCAGTTCGTGCTCCTCGACGAGCAGCGGGCCGCGTACGAACACGTCCTTCATGCCGTCGAGCGGGCCCGGCACGCCAACCAGAAGACCGCGGTCATCGTCACGGGCGGTCCGGGGAGCGGAAAGTCCGTCATCGCGCTCTCGCTCATGGGGCAGCTCGCCCGCGAGGGGCGGACGGTCATGCACGCCACCGGCTCCCGCTCCTTCACGCAGACGCTGCGTAAGGTCGCCGGCAGGCGATCACCGCGCGTGCAGAAGCTGTTCGGCTACTTCAACTCGTTCATGGCCGCCGAACCGAATGGCCTCGACTGCCTCATCCTCGACGAGGCCCACCGACTGCGCGAGACCTCCGTCAACCGGTATACGCGCAAGGAGCTGCGCGCCGCCGGCCGGCCGCAGGTCGATGAGTTGCTCTCGGCCGCGCGGGTGCCGGTCTTCCTGCTCGACGAGCATCAGGTGGTGCGGCCGGGCGAGCGCGGCACGGCCGAGGACGTCGCCGCGCACGCCGAGGCCGCCGGCATGCGAGTCGAGCGGATCGGGCTCGACCAACAGTTCCGCTGCGGCGGGAGCCGGCTCTACGTCGACTGGGTCCTGCGCCTGGTTGGGCTCGCCCCGGGTGGGCCGGTCCCCTGGGAGGGCGACCGCGGCTTCGACGTCTCCGTCGTCGACTCGCCCGGCGAGCTGGAGGTCGGACTCGCCCGCCTCAACGCCGACGGGTTCACCGCCCGGATGGCCGCGGGGTACTGCTGGCCGTGGAGCGACCCGCGCCCCGATGGCACCCTCGTCCCGGACGTCGAGATCGACGGGTGGGCGCGGCCGTGGAACCTGCGTGGTGACCGCGCCGTCGGCGGCGCCCCGCCCTCGGCGCTGTGGGCCACCGACCCGGCCGGCTTCGGGCAGGTCGGCTGCATCTACACAGCTCAGGGCTTCGAGTACGACCACGCCGGCGTCATCATCGGGCCCGACTTCGTGTGGCGCGACGGCCGCTGGGTCGTGGTGCGCAGCGCCAACCGCGATCCCGACTTCCGCAGCCGCACGGCCGTCGACGATCGCCAGGTCGACCGGCTCATCCGCAACGTCTACAAGGTGCTGCTCACCCGCGGGATGCGCAGCGTGCGCCTCTACTCCACCGACCCGCAGACCAGAGACTTCCTCCGCTCGCTGATGCGCGCGTAGGCGCCGGACCCCCGGCATCCCTCAACCGAACACCGACGGAACGACAGGCTTCTTCGGACACGCCTCCCCCGTGACAAGCAACGGGCAGGCATGTCATGACCAGTTGGGCCGCCACCGTGTCGAACGTACTCCCAGAGCATTGGGGCGTGGCGCAGCGAGTCGGCTTCTGGGATACCCAGAACCGTCGACACGAGGAACCAGGACGTCCTGCTCTCCGGGCCGGTGATCTCGTCTTCTTCATCGGCAGCGGCCCACGCGGCCAGGCGCTCGGCATGGTGCGCGCGACGAGCGGTCAGGAGCCCATCACCGATGGCCAACGTCCCTGGAGTCCTGCCGACCCTCGTGACTATCGGTGGCGATTCTCCTTTGAGCTCCTGTCGAACGAGGTGGTGGTTCCCACGACCCGCGCCGAGTCACTCCCCCGCTTGGCTCTCGATGCGGGGAATCAGGAGGCCGTCCGTCGCATCACGAACGAGGACGGGGCACGCTGGCTGCGCCTACGCGTCGAAGGGCACGACGTGCTCTTCACGGAGGACGTCGAGAACCTCGCGGCGTCAGTAGAGCAAGAGGTCGCGGCCGCTGTCGACGCCAGCAAGGACAGCCGCGAACGGGTGATGGTCGCCATCCGCCTGCGGCAAGGCCAACCCGCTTTCCGACGGAGTCTCCTTAGAGCCTACGACGAGCGTTGTGCCGTCACAGGCTTCGCCCTGCCGTCGTTGCTGGAAGCCGCCCACATCGTGCCGCACTCCGGCGTGCACACTAACCGTTCCGACAATGGGCTACTCCTTCGCGCTGACATCCACACGCTTTTCGACCTCAGACTGTTGACGGTCGTCCTAAATAACGGCTACCGAGTGCGGTGCTCACCTGACCTCGCCTCAACGGAGTACGCAGGTCTCGACGGCCGGGAACTCGCCATGATTCCCCGGGAGCCAGCGGATCGCCCACATGCCGAGCATCTCATTGACCACAATTCCAGATGTGAGGGCTGGCTTTAGCTGTCAAAGGCTGGCCGAGACAACAGTCACCGATGGGCGACTACACTCGGAGCGCGCCAGCGCGGTCTACTGTACGCCACGTGCGTGCACGTTGAGGAAGATCAGGCGGTGACGTTAATGGGCAAGGGTCACGCTTGCTGGGATTAGCAGCTTCCCAGGCATGCGAAGGGCTAGCCGATGGCGCCTCTCGGATTTCTACGACCGTCAGCAGCTCAATCCTCATTCACGCGAAAATGCTGCGACAATCTATCGAGAGTGAACTCCTGCCGCAGTTTGCAGGCACTGTTCTGGTTGGCGAAGAAGCCCTTCTCCCAGTATGCCTGGCCAACAGGTACGGCTTCGTGCCAACGCACCGGCACCGCGTACTCAATGGTGTCGTCGCCGTCGTCATTCTTCCGGTAGTTGCCGCGGAGTTCTTGCTCCGCAAGAGGCGCCCAGGCTCCGTCGATACGGACCCTTGCCTCCCGAAAGGGCCGGGCCCGCTCCAGAGTTTCACCGACTGCCACATAGCCGCTGCCAGGAATGCACACCCACACACGCGCACCGACCGGCAGTTCACGTAGCGTGCGTGAGTACCAGCGACCACCGCCGGCCGACACGAAACCAAAACGCCGGCCGTCTACCCACGCGCGTCCTCCCTCGTGATCGCCGAAAGAAACGTACCAGTCCTTCCCATTCCATTCGGCGCGCTTGCCCTTCTTGCGAGACTGCGATGACGACCCCGTCGACCCCTCCTCGGCCGTTACGAGCCAGGACCGGGCCAGGTACCGCCGCTCGTTGTCTTCCAAGAAGGAGAAGAAGACCGCATTAATCGGGACACCGAAGTTGCGCAGATATGCAACGATACGCTCGGAACTCCCATCGAGATCTGTGGCAACCACCGTCAATCTGAGCTCCACGTTGAGTTCATCGGGAGGCGACGACTCGAAAACTTCCTCGAACGCAGTCTCGAAGGGCAGAGTCAGATGCTCGTTGGCGATAGCCAGGATCGAATCGCGATCCAGGTCCGTGACCCAGGAGCCGTAATCTAGGATCTGTGCCACAACTTCTCGGGGAGTCTTGTCGCGCTTGAGCTCGAGGACGTGCAGCCTCCCCTCTGAGTCGATGGCCAGCAGGTCGATGTACTTTCCGTGCGGGGTACGGACCTGCTGTCCGATGACCAGCAGCCGCTCACCCAGCAACGACGGGTCCTGGGCAAGAAAATTCTCCAGGTCTGCCTCCGACGGCAGGACACGCGCCGCCAGCCGCCGCGGGGTGCCCCCGTCGATTCGCCACAGTCCCATCTCGACCGGCATACGAATCTCACTCTCCTCGGCCGGCCCCGCTGACCGGCGTTGTCATCCCTCAGTGAACAGCAACAGCCCTGGGGTCCGCCGGAGGCGCCGGCGAGGTGACCTCGTTGCGCGCACGCTGGAACGTGCCGCGGTCCACCATCCCGTCGAGCACAGCCTCGATCCCGGCCCGTAGGACAGGCCCGAGCTTCCCGAACCCGAACACCTCCTTGACGCCGCGCACGAGGTCGTCCGCGTCGCATCGGCCGCCGCTCTCGGCCAGCACGAGCCGGATGGCGTTCGCCCGCTCCTCCGGGGCGATCTCGTGGATCTTCCGGTCGGCGCGGGGGCCGCCGCGGATCCCGCGGTAGGCCGCCGGGTCCAGGTGCGCCGGCCAGAGATAGGTGAATCCGTCGACGGTCGTCCGGCGCACGTCGGCGGGGATGCTGTCGTAGAGCGCCTCACGCCGTCCCTCGTGGAGGCGTCGCCATCCGAACCGGTGGGCGACGACGTACGCGGCGCGGTCCAGCAGGATCGGCCCCTCGGCCGCGACGACGTCCCGCCACTCCTCGCCCACCTCGGCGACCGCTTCCGGTTCGGGCAGGCGGCCGAGCACGGCGCGGTCTCGGCGCACGTCGTCCCCCGCGGGGATGAACGGGCTGACCCCGTAGGTCCCGAGTCCGGCCAGGGGTCGGACAACGGCCGCTTGCGCGTCCGCCACCGCGGCGATCGGCGCCTGCGGGACCGCCGCGCCGCCCGACGACGCCGTGGTCCCCACGGCCGAGAACGGCTCACCCGCCATCTCGGCGAGTACCCGGATCCGCCCGACGACGCCGAGCGGATCCCGCTCCCACTCGCACCGGTAGAGCTGGTGCACGTCCGCCCACCCCATGTGTTCCTGGAGGACCGAGTAGGGGATGTCGTCGCGGTCGGCGACGGCGGCCCGCTGCGCCCACTCCCGGTGGTCGAGCTGGACCGCGATCCACGGCCGACCGGGTGCGCGCACGGCGTGGTCGACCCGGAAGTTCGACAGGCCCACGTCCGCGACCACCTCGAGACCCGCGTCGCGGAGCTGATCGACGAGGCCGACGCACAGGTCCTCGCTCTCGGGTCTCGAGTTCGGGCCCGGGAGGGCGCTCGCCTGCTGCGCGGCCAGCAGGTAGTCGCGCAGGTGGGACGGGCCGAGGGAGACTCGGCTCGACCGGTCGATGTCGCTCGGGTCGAACGAGCAGAACAGGGTGTTGCGCACCCGCGCCCGCGTGATTGCGACGTTGAGGCGTCGCTCCCCGCCGGCCCGCGTGAGGCGGCCGAAGTTCATCGGCAGCCGACCGTCCTCCCCACACGCGTACGTGAGCGAGAAGAGGATGTGGTCGCGCTCGTCACCCTGGACGTGCTCGAGGTTCTTGACGAACAGCGGCTCGACGTCGCGGCGGAGCGCGGCTCGGACCGGCGCCGGGGCCGTGTCGGCCTCGAGCTTGTCGAGGATGTCGTCCCGCTGGGCGTCGTTGAACGTCACCACCCCGAGCGACATGTCGGGGTTCTCGGCGACCAGGCGGTGCACCTCGTCGACGACCGCGTTGGCCTCGATGAGGTTGCGGCGCCGCTTGCTCCGGCCCGCCTCGTAGCGGCCGTTGACCCGGCGGAACTCCACGCCGGAGTCGCGCCGCGAGCCGGGCGGCGTCGGGAAGCTGGCGAGCGCGCCCTCGTAGTAGCGGCCGTTGGAGAAGGCGACGAGCCCCTCGGAGCGGCTGCGATAGTGCCAGGTCAGCGGCAGGATCGGCAAACCGATGCGCACGGCCTCCCGGAGGATCGACTCCTGCTCGGCGTCGTCCTCGGCATCGTGGCCGACCTCCGCGGCGAAGAGGTCCGACGGCGGCATCTGCTGCGGGTCGCCGACGATGACGACGCCCCGCGCGCGACCCATCGCGCCGATCGCGTCCGGCACCTTGATCTGCGACGCCTCGTCGAAGACGACGAGGTCGAACAGCCCCGGCCGCGCCGGCAGGTATCGGGCGACCGTCGCCGGGCTCATGAGCAGGCAGGGGGTGAGGGCGAGGATCGCGTCGGTGTGCGCCTCGACGAGGTCGCGGATGCCTTCGACCCGGGCGATGCGCAGTTCGCGGCGCAACGCCGACATCTCGTCCTCGGCGCGCCACTCGTGCCCGCGGGTCGACACGTCCGGCCCGTGAGGCGCCGCCGCGCGCACGTCCTGGCGCAGCTCCCGGGTGACGTTCCGGTACGCCTCGACCTGCCGACGCCGCAGGTCCCCGTCGAGGGAGGCGACGACGTCGGGGTGCTCGCGCAGCGCCCTCGGATGCCCCGAGAGCAGACCGACGAGCTCGCGATGCCGCGCCCGGCGCTCCTGCATCTGTGCGCTCGGGGCGCCCGTGCGAGCCAGCGCCTTCGTCAGGTGCGTGCGCACCCCGCGCGTCGTCTGGTCCTTACTGCGCAGGTCGAGGCACCGCTGCGCCAGACCCACCGCGCGCAGGCGCCGTGCGACGACGTCGACCGCGGCCTCCTTCTCCGCGACGAACAGGACGCGCCGACCGTTCGCGACGGCGTCGGCGACGATGTTGGCGATCGTCTGAGACTTGCCGGTCCCGGGCGGGCCCTGCAGCACAAAACTGCGACCGGCCCCCGCCCAGCGCACCGCCTTCATCTGCGAACCGTCCGCCGGTAGCGGCAGGGTGAGCGCGCACTCGTCGGCGTCGGAAGAGACCGGCTCGGGCACGGCATCGCGGTAGGGGGCGTCGGTGGCGGCGACCAGGTGGGCGACGACGCTGTTCTCGCTCAACGCCTCCCAGTGGTCGTCGAGGTCGCGCCACATCTCCATCGTCGAGAACTCCAGCAGCGCCAGCCGCGCGTCGACGACCACCTCGAAGGGCAGCCGACGCGCCGCCATCGCGGCCCGCAGCCCGACGAACACGCGTGGCATGTCGATGCCCGAGTGGTCCGTCGGCGGGCGGCGCAGCACCTCGGGCTCGAAGTCGCACGTGCGCCGCAGCCACTCGACGAGGCACTCGTTGAACCGCAGGTCCGCCTGCGGTTCGAGCTGCACCGACCACGGTCCGCGCCGGCCGCCCGACAGGGTCACCGGCAGGAGGAACAGGGGCGCGATGTCGTCCATGATCTGCAGGCCGCCGAGGGTCAGGTAGAGCGGGCTGGCGCCCGACTCCTCCCGGGCCACGTGCGCGCGCCGGCGCAGCTTCGGCAGATCGGTGCTCAACGCGCGGGTCTCCTCGCGGGCGAAGACGATCCCCTCGTCGGAGAGCAGCCGCAGGACGGTCGCGCTGTCGAGGTCGGTGGCGTGGCGCGCCCACTCGGGCAGCTCGAGCTCGTCGAGGTCCTCCGAGCCACGGACGACGATGGGCACGCCGTCGGCGACGACGTCCTCGATGTCGGGCAGCGTCGACTCGTCGACGAGCAGGGGCACGCCGTGCCGGGAGACCGCGAGCAGCGGATTGGCCCGCGAGAGGTCCAGCAGCCGGCCCTTCCAGCGCCGCATCACCGCCGGCATCGCCGCGTCGGCGGGCCCGTCGCCCTCGGGGGCCGCCTCGGGCTGCTGCTCGGCCAGGCGCGCGCAGCGCTCCACCGCCTCCGGCCTCCCGAGCAGGTCGAGGAGGTCGCCGGCGCGGCCCAGGAACTCGCGGGTCGTCGCCGCGTCGCCGACCGGGAGCATGCGGGCGTGGTGGAGGGTGTGCCGCGCCGCGTTCGAGAGCGCCTGCGGATTGGGGCTGCCGAAGCGGCTCGGGTTCTCGATGACGACGCGCAGCGCAAAGGCGGGATCGTCGAGTCGGTAGGACCCGACGTCGGTGGCGCCATCACGTCGCCGGTACTCCTGCGGCCAGCCCTCTGGGCCGGGTGCCGTCTGTGCCACGAGCGGCGTCAGCTCCCGCATCAGCTCCGCGAGCGCCGTGTCGGCCCACGTCCTGCGTCCCTCCGTGGCCACGACGGCTCACTCCCTCCCAGGTCCTGGATGTCTCGTCGGCAGAACGACACCGGACCCGAGCGAAAGACGGCTCCGTCACCTTCGCCCTGAGGTGAAACGGCCGACTGGGACGGAGGGCCCGACGCCGGAGGGCCCGGTCGAGCCGACGCGAGGAGGGCATGCCGATGTCGCTGGACCCTCGCGCCCGCGCGCTCGCGGTCGTCGAGCTGCGCGCCCTCGTAGACGCGGCCGACGGGCTGGCCGAGTCACTCGCTGACGTCAGGTCCCGACTTGTCGCTCTGGAGGCGCTGCTCGCGGACGAGGCGAGCGAGCCCGACGCGTCGGTCGAGGGCGCTCCCACCGTGGTCGACGAGCCGGGTGGGTGGCGCATCACGCCCCCGGCTGACGTCACCTGGCGGCTGGACCCACCGCCCCTGAGCGACGTGCCCTCCCTCGACTTCCCGTCGCTGTACGCCTGGCAGTCCGACGCGCTCGAGGCCTGGTACGCCGCCGGCCGCGTCGGGGTCGTGGAGGCCGTGACCGGCGCGGGCAAGACGCGCCTGGGGCTGGGGGCGATGGTCGACGCGCTGCAACGGGGTCAGCGCGTCGTCATCATGACGCCCACGCTCGCGCTGGTCCGGCAGTGGGAACGTCAGGTGCGCGACATGTTCCCCGGGGTGATCGTCTCGACGGACGCCGCCCGCCGGCCCGGCTGGCACGTCCTCATCGACACGGTTCACACGCTCGCGGCCACCGACCCGCTCTGGCGCTCCGAACCCGCGCTGCTCGTGGCCGACGAGGTGCACCGCTACGGCGCCCCCACGTTCTCCCGGGCGCTGCGGCCGGGCTTCGCCGCGCGACTCGGGTTGACGGCGACGTACGAGCGGGGCGACGACGGGGACGACGTCCTGCGCGGGTACTTCCGCGAGGTGCGCTTCACGCTCGGCTACGGCCGCGCGCTCGCCGACGGCATCATCGCCCCGTTCCGGGTCGCTCACGTGGGCATCGACCTCACCACCGAGGAGCGGACCGAGTACGACGCCGCGACCCACGCCCTGACCCGGGCGCTCTGGAGGCTGCGGGCCGCGGATGACGCACCGGCCGGGGCCGACTTCGTCGACATCATGCGGTACGCCCAGAGCGTCCTCGGCCGACCCGGGCACGCCGCGCGCACCTCCGCCGGCGTCTTCCTCACCGGGCTGACGCGGCGACGCGAGGTCCTCGCGGGCGCGGCCGGCAAGGTGGACGCGCTGCGCCGGCTCGCGCCGGCCGTGGCCGCCTCCCGCGGGACGATCGTGTTCACGCAGACGACGGCCTCGGCCCGCGGCGCCGCCGCCGCGCTCCAGGAGGAGGGGTGCTTGAGCGTCGCGGTGCACGGCCGGCTCGACGAGTCCGAGCGCGAGGAACGCCTCGAGCTGCTGCGCGACGGCCTCGTCACGAGCGTGTCGGCGCCGCGGCTGCTCGACGAGGGCGTCGACGTGCCCGACTGCGACCTCGGCATCGTCGTCGCCGCGAGCCGGAGCCGTCGCCAGATGATCCAGCGACTCGGGCGCGTCCTCCGGCTCAAGGACGACGGCACGCCGGCGCGCTTCGTCGTCCTCCACGCCGTCGACACCGTCGAGGACCCGGGCGTGGAGGAGGTGCCGGACTATCTTGCCGACATCGTCGAGCACGCGGCGGCCGCGGAACGGTTCGCGCTGCCGGGCGACGAGGATCGACTGATGGGGTTCCTCGTCCCGGCGACGTCCGGTGGGTCTCGCCGTGCGGGGTGAACCAATGAGGAGAACTGCCCCGGACGGAGCGCCCGCGCGAACGCGTCAAGGCGGACACGAGCCCCGCCTGACCGGCGGCTGCCCCGAGAACTGGACCCGGCGCGGTCTGGAACAGGTGGGGTTCACCGGGTTCGTGCCCTTCGCCCGCCTGCCGAAAGCCGACGTCCACGACGAAGCCGGCGTCTACGTCGTCCTCCGGGAGACGGGCGGCGCGCCGGAATTCCTCCCGTCGAGCCCGGCCGGGCGGTTCAAGGGAAAGGACCCGAGCGTCGCCGTCGAGCGCCTCCGCGGCAACTGGGTCGACTCGGCCCGAGTCGTCTACATCGGGAAGGCGAGCGCCGCCACCCCCAAGCGGGGCCTGCGCCGCCGGCTGGAGGAGTACCGCCGCCACGGCACCGGCAAGAAGGCCGGACACTGGGGCGGGCGGTTCGTCTGGCAACTCGCGGACTCCGCCGAGCTACTCGTCGCGTGGAGACCTTCCGTGGCCGGCGTGGACGCTGCGGCGGAGGAGTCCGCCCTGCTCCACGCGTTCGTGCAGCGGTACGGGCTGCTGCCGTTCGCGAACCTGCGGCACTGACGCGGCCCGGGCGGCTCTCGAAACGCTCCGTGTGGATCAATCACACCGATGAAACTCTCCACAACGGTCCGACGTGTGTGGTTGTCGACCGACACCGTCCCGAACAGCCTTTCCGGCGAACGTCGGGCCGTCGTGCTGCCGTCGCGGGTGAGCCCGGCCGTGACCGTCGTGAGGTCGACCACGCGAACGTCGTCGGTCCGCTGGTCCGCCGGCTTCACGGCGGGTTCGAGACCCGTGGGTGGACGCGGGCACCGTCAATGGCAAGCCGGGCTACGACCAGGCGGTCGACACGAACGACGAGAACAGCTCTCAGACGCTGGGCGCCTCAGCGCCATTCGCGAGCTTTCGCCTTCACCACGTTGCCATCGAAGTCACTACCGCAGTGGCCTGCAATGCGTTCGAGACGCTGTAGCTCCGGCACATGGGTCTTGCCGTCGACGGCCGCAGCGAGTACGGCTGCGGTGTAGATGGCCGAGCGATCCCCCTCGATGGCGTCGAGCCTCGCAAGCACAGTCGCTTCGTCGACCTCGATGACCACCCGCAATTCGTCGAAGATCGCGGCGGTCCCTCCGGCTGCCGCTGCCTGGCGCGTGAGGTGGTGAAGGAGCAGGCGTTGGTTCTCGGTCACGTCGGCGTCGGCGTGCATCACCAGCCACATGGTCCACGCGAGCTCCTCGTGATGCGGGGTGCTCGCCACGAGACGCGAGGCGGCCTCCAAGATCCGCGCCTCGGTCCGGAACGCCCTCGCCGCCTGATGGCCGATCACCGAGGTCGTCCAGCGGTTCACCGCCACGGTGAGGGGGACACCGACAACGGGCAGGCCGATCTTGACGATGTTGCGTTGCAGCAGGTGCTTGCCGACGACAGGGAGGCCCTTGGCGGCAGCCAGTGTCGAACCGCTGAAGATCCTCCTGAGGGCAGGCCGGACGACCACCGGCACCCCCTTGAGAGCCGCGCCGGTGCCGACCTCGCCGACCTTGATCCCCACGGCGATCCTGACAAGCCTCCACAGGTCCTCGGGGTCTCGATGGTCGAGCGGGATTCCATAGAGGACCGAGATGTCGTAGGCCATCCGCAGCTGTAGGTACGACGTATACGAGGTGTCCACGACGAACGCCGCCCCGCCGACGGGGAGGGTGAGGGGCGAAGCTCCGCCACCGCTACCCAGGGTTGCTGCGAAGGCACCGTTGTAGGCGAGCGCGCTCATGCCCCCTTCGATCGCGGCGTAGTTCGCCGCCATGCGAATTCGGGCCTGCACGATGGCATCCGGCGGAAGGTCCGGATACTTTCCCCTGAAGTAGGAGGCGTCCACCTGCGTCACGTAGTCGTCGAGGGCAAAGGCCAGGACCTTCACGAACCACGTACCTTGGCGTAGGTCCTCCATCGCCAAGCCCTGAACGAACCCGCGAATCCGGTGTACTTCGCGACGCACGACACTCTCGTCGTCCGGCGTTGCCGCGCCGTTCTCAGGTGCTTCGTGAGCGCTGCACTCAGGCATCGGCTCTCCCCGTTCATCAGTAGTTCCCCGCCGGTGAGATCGAGGTACGGGGATCGGCGTTACCACCGAGCAGCAACGCACCTCGCCGCGCTCGATGCCCGCGTCTCGGCGATACGCCGGCCCGTCGGGGTAACGATCGCGTTGCCGGCGCCCGCGAGCTGGTGCGGGCTGCGGTCCGCCGATGTCGCTCCAGGTCGCCTGCCGCTCCGAGTCCTCTCCTGCCGTCTCGTCCGGCACGATGACGTTCGTCGAGAACCGCTCAGCATCAAGGGGTTCAGCGTGGACGCGCAGCAACACCTCATCCTTCTGCGGGATGCGAAGACCACTCGGTTCAGGGACAAGACCACCGAGGTCCGGGAGTGCGAGTGGGTGGACGGCAGATTGCGGGTGACCTTCGGCGGCGGCAAGACCTACACGTACAACGGGGCCAACGTCGATGTGCGAACCGGTGAACCAGAGGCTGTGTCCGCCGGAGAGCGCCTCGCTGTCCGAGGTCAGATCTGTCCCGGCGCCATTTCGATGACGCGGTTCGGAGACCACACCCGTGTGACGAGGCGCAACGATCGTGGTGTCATCGAGCACGACCTGCTCCCCTCCCACGAAGTGCAGTTCCTGCAGACAGCGGCTGCTCCCGGGGACGCCTCGGCGATCCTCGACTACTGGCGCGCCCTCGCCCGTTCGCTGCCCCCCGGCGACCCCACTCGAGGTGAGGTCAGTGCTCTCTCCTTCGTCCACCCAGAGAGCGCTCTAGCCGCCTACCTCCACGGCATCTCTCTCGACCGACTCGCAGAACCCACCCCCGCCCTCCACCCCTTCAGCTCCAACATCAGTCAGCGGGACGCCACCGAGATGGCGCTCTCCCACCAGATCTCGGTGATCGAGGGGCCTCCCGGGACCGGCAAGACGCAGACGATCCTCAACATCGTCGCCAGCGCCGTGGCAGCCGGTGAGCTGAACGTCGCGGTCGTCTCCTCGACGAATGCCGCCGTCGACAACGTCCGCGAGAAGCTGGACAAGGTGGGCATCGGGTACATCGCGGCAGCTCTCGGCAACCGAGACAACCGAACCGCCTTCCTCGCGGGTCAGGTCGACCGCATCGCCGCAGTGGAGGCCGCGATGAGACGACCGCCGCCGGGTGACCCCGCGCCCGCTGAGGCGGTGGCGCGTGTCACCGAGCGTCTGAGGCGGGCACAGCAGGCCGACCGGGACCGGGCCCGGCTCGAATCCGAGCTGGCCGCCTACCGGGTGGAGCACCGCCACTTCGTCAGGCACGTCGAGGATCGCGAGATCCCACCGCTCGACGCCCTGCCGCTGCTCAACAAGGCGTCCGGGAAGATCCTCGGCTATTTGGCCGAGACAAGCCTCGACACCTCGACACCAGGACTGCTGACGCGTGTGCGCCGATATTTCACTTACGGCAGGACAGGTGCAATCGACCCCGGCGACATCGATGTGGTCCTCCGACTTCAGGAGACGTATTACCGTCGCCGCATCCACGAGCTGGAGGATGAACTGGCGGCACTTCACGCCCTTTTGGAGCTCGCCGACCTCGAGCAGCTCGTCGTCGATCACACCGAGGCGTCTATGACGCGGTTGGATCGGGCGCTCCGCGACCGCTACAACCAGGGCACTCGCAAGGTCTACGCCGACATGGCCTGGCAATCAGAGCGTGACTTCCTCACCGACTACCCGGTGATCCTCAGTACGTGCCACTCGCTGGCGCGGAATCTGCCGACCGGGCACCTCGTGGACCTCCTCATCATCGACGAGGCCTCGCAAGTCAGTCTCTTGATCGCCGCCGTCGCCATGGCCTGCGCCAAGCGGGTCGTCGTCGTCGGCGACACCCGACAGCTTCCCCACATCCCCGGCCGCATTCCCCACGGCGTCGAACCGCCGCACCCGGCCTACGACCACGGCCGGCAGAGTCTCCTCTCCTCACTTCACGCCCTCTACGGCGAGGCCTTGCCCAGCACGATGTTGATCGAGCACTACCGCTGCGCCCCCGAGATCATCGGTTACTGCAACCGTTCCTTCTACGGAGGCGAACTCATCAGCTTCACCCATGCGCAGCCGGGCACGACGTCGATGCGCGTCTGGACCACCCCGGACGGCAACCACATGCGTGCCCTCAGCGGTGGGCGAGGAATCTCGAACGAACGCGAGATCGACGTCATCCGCAAGGATGTCATCCCCGACATGGGGCTCGTCGGCCGACAGGTGGGATACATCACCCCCTATCGTCTGCAAGCCGACAAACTGGCGGGCACCGTTCAAGAAATCGGCGAACTCGGGGTCGAGGATGACATCAAGAACGGCTTGCTCGACGTCTCCGTCCGCCCCTCCACTCCCGCTCCACGAGCGCAGTCTGACACCGTGCACAAATTTCAGGGGCGCGAGTGCGACGTCGTCGTCATGTCCAGCGTGGTGGACGACTCCTGGAGGGGTCGACATGCTTTGAGATACGCCGACGACGCCCGCCTCATCAACGTGGCCGTCTCACGTGCCATCTCCACATTCGTGCTCGTCGCGCATCATCGGCGCCACCCGAAGAGTCGCAATCTCGCGGACCTCATCGACTACATCACCTACCACGACCCCGACGCCGTGCGAGAGAGCGACGTCGTCTCGATCTTCGACCTCCTGTACCGCGACTATTCGCAGCGACTGGCCCCTTTCGCAGCGCGCGTCCGACGCGAGTCGCGGTATCCTTCTGAGGACCTCGCGCGGACGCTGATCGAGGATGTTCTGCACACGACCGACGAGCACGATCGGTATCGCGGCCTGGCCGTGGCCCCGCAATACCGACTCGCGCACCTGTTTACCGAGACAGCCGCGTTCACCACCGAGCAGCAGCGTTTCCTCCGCACCACCTCGTCGGTCGACTTCCTCGTGTACCGATCGGTGAGTCTGAGACCGGTCCTGGCCATCGAGGTCGACGGGTGGGCCTTCCATGAGAACAAGCCCGAGCAGCTGGAACGAGACCGCGTCAAGGACAGCATCTTTCACACCGCCGGCCTCCCCCTGCCCCTCCGCCTGTCGACCACCGGCAGCGAGGAGGGAGCCCGCATCCGTACCGCCCTGGATGCTGCGCTGGAACACGCAACGCCGGAGTCGCTCGTCCTCTCGGACGCCCGAACTGGCTCGTCGCGGTCGGACCGGCGCCCCGGGCGCCGGGCTGCACGGGCGGGCTCCGTGTAATGCGATCCGCACGGCTGACGTGGCGCCGAGACGAGCGAGGAGCTGGTCACCTGCGACCCCTGCACCCGAGTCGGCGACAGCCCGGAGAGACATGAGGCCCCTCCGGTGGCACATGACGCCGGAGACCTCGAGAACTACCGGCCCGGGTAGCGCTCCCACCAGTCCGAGAGGTCTCGCGCGTCCGGGTTACCGACACCGTGGAACGACCGATGACAATCCACCGCCACGGCGTCGATGACGTCGCGCAGTTCGAGCTCGTCGAGCCACGGCGTCGGCAGCCACTCCACCCCGTGGGTCGCACCGAGGATGTTCCCGGCGATGGACCCGGTCGAGTCGCTGTCGCCGGAGTGATTGACGGCGGCGAGCATCGCCTCCGCCGGCCGGTCGATGCCTCCGACGGCGCAGGCGACGGCGATGGCGAGGGCTTCCTCGCCGACCCATCCCCCACCGAGGCCCTCCAGCTGTTCCGGCGCGGGGAGACCCGCCGCGCCCAGGGTCCTACCGGCGCGGAGCGCGGCGAGGGTGGCGTCGTGGGATCGGGCCTGCCGCAGGCATTCCTCGGCATCGTCGAGGGCCGTCGACAGCTCGGCGCCGTCGACGAGAGCCCCGACCACGACCGCCAGAGCCCCCGCCGGCAGGTAGCCGTCGGCGTGACCGTGCGTGATGGCGGCGACGTCGCACCCGAGCCGGAACCGATCGGCTGCCTCGGCGAGGAAGCCCGCCGGCGCGGCTCGCATCACGCCGCCGCACCCCTTCGAGTCGTTGATCGGCTCGTCCATGCTCCCGACCTGTCCGGACTGAAGCGCCGACAGGCAGGTGTTGCCCGGGGCGCGCGTGTTCCACAGCTCGGGAACCGCGATGAGCCAGCCGTCGTGCGCCGGATCTCTGTGGCCGTTCTGCGTGGCGAGCCACCGCAGGTAGGCCTGGTGCACCTCGTGGCGCGGGCTGCAGGTCCCCTCGGCCTCCATCCGGTTGCGCGCCCGGATGAGGCCCTCGGCGGTGAACAGCGTCATCTGCGTGTCGTCGGTGATGGCGCCGACGCGGCCGTACGCCGGCGTGTACGACTGCAGCCCCGCCTCGCCGAACGTCGCGCGGATGCGGGACCAGGAGTCGAACTCGATGCCGCCGCCGAGAGCGTCGCCCACCGCCCCCGCGAGCAGGCAGCCCCGGATCCGGTCGCGGGCCGTCCCGTGCTCTTCCCCTAGTTCCGACTCGTTCGCCAGCGCCCCGGAAAGACCCGTTGCGGCCCGCTCCGTCCTGGCCGCCAGGTCCGAGAACTCATCGTGGTGCCCCATGGCGCGTCCCCTCTGTTGTCTTCCGACCTACCGGACCGGTCCACCGTCGCCCTGGAACCGGGGTGCCTACCCATCGTCGGAAACCGGGTCCGGGTAAGGACATCACCTGCCGGCGCGAGCGAGGAGGTGAGGGTGGGTCTTCAAGGGGTGGTCTGGCACCGCTTCGACATCCCAGCTCGTCCACGCGTTCGTGGGCTCGCGTTCCTGACGCGCCGAGATGGTGATCCCCTCCTGAGGCCGACGACCGTCGGCAGATGCGGAGCCGACGCCTGGCCTGGCGTATCGGCAGGCGATACGTGTCGACGACCCGGACTACCACTGAAGGGAGAAGCGCCGAGGTGATGAACACCCCCGGTCCATCCCGGTGAACTGCTCCGGGAGGACATCGTGAACGACCCGGGCGTGGCCGAGGCCGCTGCCCGTCTCGGCGTTTCGCGGGTGACGCTCAGCCGCGTCCTGCGCGGCCACGCTCGGATCAGCCCCAACCTCGCCATCCGACTGGAGGAGGCCGGTGCCGGCACCGCCCGCGCCTGGACGGCCATGCAGACGGCCCATGACCTCGCGCAGGAATCGCGGCGGGACGCCCAAGGGTCAGGCGGCTCGACTCGGAGTGACTCTCGCCGAGATCCGACCTGCCCCTACCCCGCGCCGGCCGTGACCTACGACGAGATCCGCTCGGTACCCGCCCGCTGGAGCACGTGGTAGCCGCCGAAGACGAGCCCCCAGTTCTCCGGCTCGTGCAGGGCGAGGCAGAGGCGCACGAGCTGACCGCGCACCACGCGGAATCGCATCGCGGCCGTCAGCCCGAAGCCGTCCCTGATGATGAGCACGTGCCGCCCGGGCGAGACCTCGAAGCGGACCGTCGGCTGCCCGTCGAAGCGCCCGAGCTCGGTGTCCCCGAGCATGATCCGCGCCCCACTGAGGTCCTCGGGCGGGATGCCCTCGGTCGTGATCTCGACGACTGCGCTCATGGCCGGCTCCTTCGCCCGCTCATCCTGCTGGGTTCCCCCTCGATCATCCTCCTCGACGCTCCTGGGGGGAAGGGGATCGGATCAGACGCAGGATGGTGAACGGCCAGGGGAACTTGTGTCGTCGGGGTGGGGTATGGGCGGCGACGCGGTCCGCCTGGTCTGCTCGACGCCGACACTGTCGAGGAGCCGGGCGACGCGCGAGAGACAACCAGTCCGTCTCGCGGCCTTGCTCCCGAATCCACCTCCCGGCGATCTGCCGCCCACGTCGCGCTACCAACCACTTTGGTTGACGCCCACCATCGGACGACCGGAACCATAACCATGGTTAAAAGTGGACGTGGAGGATCACGGGACTGGACGAATCGGGGGCGCGACGGAACCCGGGCCTGCCTCCCGACGCCGCGCAGAGCTCGTCAGCCGCGGATCCCCGAGATGATGTCGTCGACGACGCGCTCGGCCACCGCGCGCACCACCCGGGGATCGGCGCCGCGCAGTGGGCCGTGCACCATGAGCTCCGCGCATCCGTGCACGGCCGACCAGCAGGAGAACTCGGCACCGGCTCGGCGCCGGGCGGAGAGGGCGCCGGAGGTGACGCAGTCCTCGAGCGCCGCCAGGAGCTCCGCGAACGGCGGGACCTCCTCGAGCCGCGCCTGACCCGCCGGCCCGGCGGTCGCGACGGGCCTGTCGGCGGGCGAGGCCTCGTCGGGGCGGGCCGACTCGCCGAAGAAGGCGAGCTCGAACCAGCCCGGCTCGTCGACGGCGAACTCGATGTACCCCAGGCCCACCCCGCGCAGCCGCCGCAGCGCCGCCTGGGCCCGCTCCGCGGCCTCGACCGGGCCATGCTGCGTGCCGTCGGCCGAGGCGACAGCGCCGCCCGTCGGCGCATCGCTCCGCGCGCGCATCCTCTTCGCCATGAGTTCCTGGATCTCGCGGCCGAGCGCACTCATGAGCGCGGCACGGTCGCGGAAGTGGCGGTAGGCGGCCGCCGGAGACACCCCGGCCCGACGCGTCACCTCCCGCAGGGACAGGGCGGACGGCCCCTCGCTGCGGGCGATCTCCAGACCCTGCGCCACGAGTGCCGCGCGCAGGTCGCCGTGATGGTACGGCCCCGATTTCCCCGCCACCCTTGACACCGCCCCTCAGCCAAGTTCACAGTATTCACACGGATGTTATTTATGTTCACATTCACCCTATCCCATCCCCTGGGAGCATCATGACCGTGCAGCAGACCGTCCTCCCACCCGTCGTCGATGCCGAGACCTGGAGGCGCGAGCTCGACCAGCTCCGGGTCCGCGAGAAGGCCGCCACCCGAGAGCTCGACGCGATCGCGGCCCAGCGCCGCCGCCTGCCGATGGTGGCCCTGAACGACTACACCTTGGACTCGAAGGACGGCCCCGTCCGCCTGGTCGATCTGTTCGACGGCCGGTCGCAGTTGATCACCTACCACCACATGTGGTTCCCGGACTCCGAGTGGCAGTGCGGCGGCTGCACCGGCTTCACCAGCCAGTTCACCCGCCTGGACTTCCTGCGCGGCTATGACGCCCGGTTCGTCGTCGTCACCCAGGGCCCGATCGCGCAGGCCCTGGCCTACCGCGAGAAGGTGGGGAACCAGATGGAGTGGTATTCCACCGCGAACAGTTCCTTCGGCGCCGACATGGACGCGCCGCCGAACGGTGGCTTCGCCGTCAACGTGTTCCTGCGTGACGGTGACGCCGTGTATCGCACCTGGCACACCTCGGGACGGGGCACCGAACAGCTCTCCCACACCTTCCCCCTCATCGACCTGCTGCCCTATGGCCGCCAGGAGCGGTGGCAGGACGTGCCGGCCGGATGGCCGCAATCCGAGACCTACGAGAAATGGCTCGATTCCCCCGACGTCGCCGCACTGTACGGAAGGAACCCCTCGTGACGACCACCGAGAACGCACCCGCGAGCGCCACGCAGCTCGTCGCCGAGCGGACCATGGCCGCGCCACCCGCGGTGATCTTCGCCCTGCTCACGGACCCCTCCCGGCACCACCTCACCGAACCGACCGACTGGGTGCGGGGCAGCCTGGAGGAGTCGCCGTCGCCGATCACCGAGGTGGACCAGGTCTTCGGCATCGAGATGTTCCACGTCAACGCCGGCGGCCGCTACGAGATGCAGAACCGCGTCACGGTGCTGGACCCGGGTCGGGCCATCGCCTGGGAGCCGTCGCAGTACTCGCCCGAGGGTGTCCTGCAGAGTGGGGGCTGGTTCTGGCGGTACGACCTGGAACCGGTGGACGGGGGGACCCGAGTGCGCCTCACTCACGACTGGGCCGCGACCCCGCCCGAGATTGCCGCGGCGATCGGCGGCATGCCCGCCGTCGACACGGCGCACCTCGATCGCTCCCTCGCCTCCCTGGCCCGCGCGGTGGAGTCCGGCCGGGGCTGAGCGCATCGCCCGTGGAACCCGGCGTGCCGGAGCGCTCGCCCCGGGTTCGGTTGCGAGACGGAGGCGCTCGGCGGGCTCCGCGATCGCCGGGGAACCGCTCGCAGGCCGCCCATCCGTGCCCGGGCCACGCCCCGCCGCCGCGCCCACCTCCTGGCTGTCGGTGGTCGGTGGTCTACTCGGGTCACGAACCGAGGAGAGGGCAGCGATGGGACACGACCTGATGACGGGGATCACGCAGCGCACCGTGCCGACGGGACGGTTGTCGGTCAACGTGCTGGAACGAGCCGACGCGGGCGGCGGGACGCCCGTCGTGTTCGTCCACGGCAACTGCTCGTCGAGCCTCTTCTGGCAGCCGACGATGCTCGCCCTGTCGGTGCGCTCCTACGCGATCGACCTGCGAGGCTTCGGCGGGTCCGACACCGCGCCGGTCGACGCGACGCGGGGGCTGCGCGACTTCGCCGACGACGTCGCCGCCACGCTCGACGCGCTCGAGGTGCCCCGGGCACACCTCGTGGGGTGGAGCATGGGCGGCGGCGTCGTCGAGCAGGTGCTCCTCGACCGGCCCGACCTCGTCGCCTCCCTCACCCTCGTCGCCCCGGTCTCGCCGTACGGCTTCGGCGGCACGGGCGCGGGCGGGCGCCGGCTGACCGACGACGGGGCGGGCACCGGCGGTGGCGGCGCGAACCCCGATTTCGTGCGGCGCCTCGGCGAGGGCGACACCTCGGAGGAGGCGGGCAGCAGCCCGCGCAACGTCTTCCGGGGCGTCTACGTCGCGCCGGGGTTCGCCGACGAGCACGAGGACCTCTGGGTGGCCTCGATGGTCTCGACCGTCGTCGGGCCCGACAACTACCCGGGCGATGCCGTCGGCTCCGAGAGCTGGCCGGGCTTCGCCGCCGGTGGCCGCGGCGTGCTCAACACGATGGCTCCGGTGCACTGCGACCTCACCGGCATCGTCGGGGCGGCGGACAAGCCGCCGATCCTGTGGATCCGCGGCGACCTCGACGCGATCATCTCCGACGCCTCGAGCCTCGACCTCAACCGCCTCGGCCAGCTCGGCGTCATCCCCGGCTGGCCCGGCGAGGCCGTGGCGCCGCCCCAGCCGATGGTGACGCAGACCCGCGAGGTCCTCGACCGGTACGCCGCGGCCGGCGGGGCCTACCGCGAGGTCGTCCTCACCGGCGTCGGCCACTCCCCTCATGTAGAGCAGCCCGACGCCTTCCGCGCCGCACTGGTGGAGCACATCTCCTGACGCGCGAGACGCGTCGACGCGCGACCACAGCGCGCGTATCGACCAGAGTCTGCAACAATCTGATTTTCAGATAAGCTGTGACCATGAGAACGATCAGCGCAACCGAAGCGTCCCGGCAGTTCTCCGACCTGCTCGACGCGATCGAGGCGGGCGAGTCCGTCGTCGTGACCCGAGGCAAGCGGCCGATCGCCGAGATCCGGCCGGCGCGCAGACGCGCGGGCCGTGACCTCCGGGTCGCCCTGGCCGGCATCGCTGCTCCTGACGAGCAGTTCGCCGCCGACGTCGAGAGCGCGGTCGCTGCCGTGTCACAGGAGGTGCCTGACCCGTGGCGCGACGCCTGATCCTCGATACCGCCATGCTCATCGCCTACGAGAGGGGCCTTGTCGATCAGGCGTCCCTCGACGATGACGACCTGGCCATCGCATCGCTCACCGTGGCCGCGTACCGGACGGGGATCGAGCTCGCCGACACCGTCGATCGCGCGGCCGAACGCGCCCGGGCGTTGGCCGCCATCGAGGAGAACGTGGAGGTTCTCGACTACACCCAGGGGACGGCGGCGCACCACGCGCGCCTCATCGCCCACACCCGTCGAACAGGCCGGCCCCGCGGCGCCCACGACCTGATCATCGCGGCCCATGCCGCCGAGACCACCCGGGTGCTGCTCAGCGGTGACACCGCTGCCCGATTCGGCGACCTACCGGGGGTGATCGCCGAGGAGCGGTGAGTTCTGAGGTTCACCGCCGAGGCCCATCCGGCTGCGGCAGCCGACGGCTTCCGCGCCGCGCTGGTGGAGCACATCTCGTGACGCGCGCGACGCCCGCGCCGGGCGGCACGGGCGTCGGGGCGGTCAGCGCTGCTCGTTGTCGGGGTCGAGCGGGTCCCGGCGGCGGTGACCGCGTTCGTCGGCCGTCGTCGGGTCGACGCGGTGGTCCTCCGGGCGGAGGCGCTCCTCGCGCTCGAGTCCGTCGTGGTCGCGTCGATCGCCGCGCAGGTCGCCCTCGTCGAAGCGGCCCTCGTCGTGTCGGCGCTCCCCCCGGAACTCCTCGTCGTCGAAACGGTCGTCACGGCGACCGTCCCGGAGGTCGTCCTCGTCGCGCCGGCGCTCGTCGCGGAGCCCCTCGTCGTCGAACCGGCCGTCGCGGCGATCGCCCCGAAGGTCGTCCTCATCGAGTCGACGCTCGTCGTGGCGAAGCCCCTGGTCGTCGAACCGGTCGTCGCGGCGGTCCCCGTGCCCCAGGCCGTCCGTGCGGTGATCGTGGTCGTCGCGCAGGTCCTCGCGCAGGGAGTCCTCATCGCGGCGGCGGACGTCGTCGCGGCGGCGGTCGTCGCCCACCGAGTCGTCGTCGGGCAGGGCGTCGCCGTCGCTGGTGTAGCGCGTCTCCCCGCGGCCCCGATAGGGGTCGGTGAGCGCACCGTCGTCCCGGATGCGGGCGCCGTTCGCGTCGAGGCGGTAGCCCTCCTCGTCGGTGCGCACGTCGGGATCGAGGGCGTCGGCGCGACGCAACTGCTCGTCCCGGACCGCCTGCACCTCGCTGCGGCGCTCGCCGCGCCGCTCGGCCTCGACCTCGAGGCGCTCGGCCTTCGCGGACCGCTCGTCCGCCTCGGCCCGGGCGCGGCGCGCCTGCGCGTCGGCCTCCGCGGCGTCGGCCTCGCGTTCGCGCAGCTCGCGGTCGTGCTCGGCGGCCTCGTTCCGCAGCTTCTCCGCGTCGGCTCGATGCGTGGCCTCCCGCTTCGAGCGTGACCGGGACACGAGCAGCCCGACCAGCACGAGCACGACGACCACCGCGAGGATGATCCAGGTCAGTGAGTCCATGTCCGTCTCCTCAACTCAGGGGTGGGACCAGTGTCGAGGACACGAGCGACCCACATCACACGCCGAGGGCGCGCCGGGCCAGGCGACGCCGTTGCGTCGCACGAGCGTTGCGTCGCACGAGCGTCGCGGCCTCCTCGGTCTCGTCGTCGTCGGCACCAGCGAAGCCGACAGGCTCCTCGCGCCGGGCCCCTGTTTCCACGAGTAGGGGCGGTCGTGCCGGGGGCGGATCAGGGGTGGGGGTCGGCGAGGCAGAACTCGTTGCCCTCGGGATCGGTCAGGACGCTCCACCCGATGCCGAAGTCCGCATGGTCCGCGACGTGCGTCGCCCCGAGCGCGACGAGGCGCGCCACCTCGGCGGCCCGGTCCTCGCACCCGAGGTCGAGGTGCATCCGGTTCTTTGTGGTCTTGCCCTCGGGCACCCGGAGGAAGAGCAGGCCGAGCTGCCCCGTCGACTCCTCCTGCCACAGTCCGATGGAGGCGACGTCCGGCGCGCTCGGTACGTCCGGCCGCACGTCGACCTCGCGTCCGACGACCTCGCTCCAGAACGCGGCGAGCCTCGCCGGCTCCGCGCAGTCGAACGTGATCGTGCGTGGTGTCGACGCCATGGTCACGATCGTGCCGCCTCACACGGCATCGCGGGGGCAACGACGCGGGCGGGGCGCGACACCCTCGAGCCCGCCGCATCGTGGCCTATGCCGACCCCGCTCGCCTATGCCGTTGTGGCGGCACAGGCGAGCCGGAACGGTATAGCTGAGCGGGTTTTCGCCGGGGCGCTGGGTCGGCCCCTCCACCGACCCACCGTGTCCGACCCACCGTGTCCGACCCCACCGCGTCCGGCCCACCGCGTCCGCGCCCGATCAAGCGGGACGGCGCGCCTGGTAGCGCCGCAGCACGAGGACGCCGACGAGCGTGTAGATCACCCCGATCGTCACCCAGGCGACCGGCCCGCTGCCCCACCCGAGCAGGTCGGTGATGAGCGTCGCGACGTGCGAGCCGCCGTGGATGCCGACGGCCGCCCACACCGACCGGGTGGCCAGGCACAACGCGCCGGCGGCGAGGCCGAAGCCGAACGGCCACGCGAGGTAGGCGAGGTGCCCGAGCACGCCCTGCTGGCCGCCCTGGGAGACGAGGTGCAGGGCGCCGAAGAGGACCGCCGAGATCCACACGGCGGCGACGGGTCCGCGGTCGCGCAGCGTGGTGAGCAGGTAGCCGCGGAAGATGAGCTCCTCGGGGATGCCCTGCAGGAGGAAGGCCTGGCCCAGCGCCATCGTCACGACGATCCACAGCGCGGCGTCCCCGCGGTCCTCCGGCGCCCCGAGCAGGCCCATCGCCGCGAGGACCGCGAGGGCCGGGACCACGCACGCGAGGCTCACGCCGATGCCGAGCAGCAGGGCCGGCAGGCTGCGCGCGTCCCAGCGCCAGCCGTAGTCACGCAGCCGCACCCGATCGACGTATCGGGCGACGAGGGCGAGCAGGCCGACCGCTACGAGCGTCGTCCCAGCGAAGAGCACGAGGGCGATGGCCAGCTGCCCCACCTCCGGCATCCCGGCCACCGCCTGCTGGACCGGCGGGGTCAACGTGAGCACGTACGGGGCGAAGATCGCGGCGAGCAGGATGACGGGCGCGAGGAGGATGCGGATCGGTTCGGGCAGGCGGGGACTCGCGACGCTCTGATCGGGCGCGGCGGGGTGGGTCGTCGGCATGGCGACGACGCTAGGAGCGCTGCCGCGCCCGGCGCATCGACCGGACGTCACGAGCGCACGCACCGTCGGGCCTGACGAGAGTCACGGGTCGGGGCGAGGCCATGACCGTGGTCATGGGTCGCGGCGGTCGCCCCGTTCCTAGAGTGGGCGGATGAGCAGCCCGCGCGTGGCCCGCGTCCTCGACACGCTCTTCGGTCTCTCGTGCGTCATCGGGCTGTACGACGCGCAGTGGATGGCGACGGGTTTCGGGGCGCCGCTGCGGGGGTGGCTCATCTTCGTGGCCCTCGCCGTCGCGATCGGCGCCTGGGTGTGGCGGCGCCGGGCCCAGGGGCGGGCGCCCGTGCTCCTCCTGCTCGGCGCGGTGCTGCTCGGCATCCTGCTCAGCGACGGCCCGCTGCTGTTGCCCCTCGTCCTCGTCGCGATCCTCGTCGCCGTCCTCGACCTCGGCCTGCTCGCCGGGGCCGCCTTCATCACCGTCACGATCCTCGGCCTCGCGGCCGTCATGCTCCTCGCCCACGACGTGCCCGCGATCTCGATCGTGGCCCAGTGCCTGGGGCTGGTCCTCATGTTCGGCTTCGGGATCGCCTACGCGAGCCTGGTGCGCGAGGTCGAGGTGGCACGAGCGGCGCACGAGGCGGCGACGGCGCGGCTCGACGAGACCAACGCCCGGCTGCACGCCGCGAACGACCGGCTGCGGGCCGCCGCGGCCACCGAGCGCGACCTCGTCCTCGCCCAGGAGCGCGCCCGGTCGGCGCGGGAGCTGCACGACGGGCTGGGGCACCGGCTGACGGTGGTGACGATGTCGCTCGACTTCGCCGAGCGGATGCGCGAGCGCGATCCCGGCCGGGCCTGGGCCGAGGTGCGCGCCGCCCGCGAGACGACGGCCGAGGCGATGCGCGAGATGCGCCTGTGGGTGCGGGCGCTGCACCCGGTCGACGTCGGCGACCTCACCGACGTCGCCGCCTTCGACGCCATCGCGGAGTCCTTCCGCGGGACCGGTCTCGACGTGCGGGTCGAGGTGAGCGGTGCGCCCCGCGAGTTGCCCGCCCCGGTGTCGCTGCTGTGCCACCGTGCGGTGCAGGAGGGTCTGACGAACGCGCTGCGGCACGCGGCGGCGTCGAGGGTCGTCATCGCCGTGGACCTCGCGCCCGACGAGCTGCGACTCACGTTGTCCGACAACGGCATCGGCGGCCCGGCCGGGGGGCTCGCCGAGGGGTTCGGCCTGCGTTCGCTGCGGGAGCGGGCCGAGGCGCTCGACGGCGGGGCGTCGGTCGAGACGGCCGAGGGGCGCGGCACCGCGCTGTCGATCCGGGTGCCGCTGCCGCCGGCAGAGGCCAGCGCGACGGCTGCCCCGGTCCATCACGGCGACGCCGGCGCGACGCCGGCCGAGACCGGCGCGACGGCCTCTGCGGCCGCCCCGGTCCACCACCGCGACGCGGGCGCGACGCCGGCCGAGACCGGCGCGACGGCCTCTGCGGCTGCCCCGGTCCACCACGGCGACGCGGGCGCGCCGGCGCCCGACGTCGCCCGGCCGGAGGGCGTCGCGTCCGCGCGTGGGGTCAGGGCATGACCTCCGTCGTGGTCGTCGACGACCAGCAGCTGTTGCGGCGCGGACTGCGCCTCGTGCTCGAGACGGTGCCCGACGTGACCGTCGTGGGCGAGGCGGCCGACGGACGCGAGGGGCTCGCCGTCGTCGCGCACGCCTCGCCCGACGTCGTGCTGTGCGATGCGCGGATGCCGGTGATGGACGGCGTCGAGTTCGTCGGCGCGTGCCGCCGGGACCACCCCGAGGTGCCCGTCGTCGTCCTCACGACGTTCGACGACGAGGCGCTCGTGCGCGCCGCCCTGACCGCCGGGGCGGCGGGGTTCCTGCTCAAGGACTCCTCCCCCGAGGCGCTGGGCGAGGCGATCCGGGCCGCCGCGGCCGGCGGGCTCGTCGTGGACCCGCGGGTCGCCCGGATCGCGATGGCGGCCGGCGCCCCCGCCGGCTCCTCCGCGAGCGCCGGGCCCACCTCCGAGCCCGTCCGGGAGCCCGACCGGGAGCCCGATCCCCTGGCCGGGCTCACCCCCGCGGAACGCCTCGTCGCCGCTCACGTGGCCCGCGGCGCGACGAACGCGGAGATCGCCGCGGAGCTCGTCCTCGCGGAGGGGACGGTGAAGAACCACGTGTCCGCGCTCCTGCGCAAGCTGGGCGCCCGCGACCGCACCGCCCTGGCCCTCGCCCTGCACGCGGCGCGAATGTAGGCGCCTCACCGGCCAGAATCGCCCTCTCGCTGCTCGGCACCCCAGCGCCCGAGCGCGTCGATCGCCTCGCGCAGGGCGAGCCCGCGATCGGTGAGCGCGTAGGCCCGGGTGTTGTGCCGCAGGGGCAGCCGGACGAGGACGCCGGCGGCCTCGAGTTCGCGCAGGCGGGTCGCGAGCATGTTCGTCGGTGTTCCGAGGGCGCGCTGCAGGTCGCCGTAGCGCTGCGGCCCCTCGAGGAGCTGCTCCACGATGAGCAGGGCCCACCGTGCTCCGACGACCTCGAGGGCGGCGGTGAGGTCGCTCACGCGGTCGGTTCGACGTCCGGCTTCATCCAGAACGGCGAGTAGTGATAGCCGTCGGGGTCGTCGAACTGGCGCTGGTACATGAAGGGGTAGTCGTCGGTGTCACCGATCCGCCCGCCGGCGGTACCGGCGCGCTCGACGAGGCCGTCGACCGCCTCCCGGCTGCCGACATCGAACGAGACGGTGACCTTGGAGGGCGTGTCGGGTCCGCCGACCACCTCGTCGACGCCGCCGACGCTCGCGTACATCTCGCGGCTGCCGAGCATGACGTACTGCTCGGGTGCGATCGCGAAGCAGGCCACATTGTGGTCGGACATCTCGGCGTTGAGGGTCCAGCCGAGGGCGGTGTAGAAGGTGGTCGCGCGCTCGACGCTCTCGACCGGGCAGGTGATGAAGAGGCTCATGCGTCCATACTTGCAAAAAACAAGTGTATTGTCACCCCCTCGGCCGTTCCGGGCTGGGACAACGCTTCCGCGTCGTCATGGCGCTCGGCGGCCGGGCCGGCACCCGGGCATCGGCTATCTCGCGACTGGTCTCCGCGACCGGCCGGGCAGCCGCGCCGCCGATGCGGCATTCGGCCCACGGACGAGGCGATGGTTCGGTGCGCATGGTGCGTCCTTCGAGAGCGTCACGTCGGGAGGATCTCCCACGTCTCGACGGTACGAACGGGTCCGGCACAGGCGCATCCGTCGCGACCCTCAGACGGGCCCCGTGGCGCCTTAGACCGTGGCCGGGCCACGGCGCGTCGGGCGGCGACATGGACCGGCGAGGCGCCGGGACGGCTCCACCCTGCGCCTGCGGAGGCGGTCACCGAGGCCGTGCGAATGGTGACCGCGACGGTCGACGCCACTGTTCCCGACGAGCGGGTGGTGCCACGCGGTGAGTGGTGCACCCGCGAGACCACCGGAAGACCACGCTCGGCGCCCCGATCTACGCGTCTCGGAGGGCGTCGGGGGCCCACCGCGGCCAGGCCGTCGGACCGACGATCGCGCCGTGAACGTAGGTGGCGCACGGCCGGAACGGGGTGCGCGCGCTGCTGTTGTCGAGCACGTCGACCGTGTCCGCCACCCGGATCGCCGCACCGATGTGTCCCCACAACCGGCCGTAGCGCTCGCGGATCTTCTGCTCCGGAACCGCATGACCCCCGCGCCGCACGCGTTCGAAGACGCGCTGAACGGTGAACTCGACGTGGCCGATCGACCCCGGGCCTGTCCGCCACCGGCTGCGACCGCGTGGGCCGGTAACGGCCCGATCCTGGAACTCACGAGACGTCGCCCTTCGGGCGCGGGACACTGGCGGCATGAGAGCTTGGGCCGCCACGCTCCTCGCCCTGATGATCCTCGCCCTGGCGGCGGTGATCGGTGTCGCGTCGCGACTCACGCCCGAGCCCGCCGCGCTCGACGCACCGGCCGACCGGTTCAGCTCGGCGCGCGCCCGAGCCGCGCTTGAACCGATCGCCGGCAGCCCCCGGGTCCCCGGCACACCGGCCCACGCCAGAGCCCGCGATCACCTCGTCGCACAGCTGCGCGGGTTGGGCCTGGAAACGCGGGTCGTCCCCGGGATCGGATACGCGCACCTGCCCGGGAAGACGCTGCCGGTCACGGCCGCGGCCCGCGTCGACTCGATCCTCGCGACCCGCCGCGGGACCGGCCGGGCGGGCACGGTGGTCCTGGCGGCGCACTACGACACGGTCCCCGGCTCGCCGGGGGCCGGCGACGACGGGATCGGCATCGCGACCGCCCTGGAGGTCGCGCGGATCGTCGCGGCCGAGCCGCCCGGGGGCAACGACGTCGCCGTCCTGTTCACCGACGGCGAGGAGGCGGGTCTGACCGGGGCCCAGGCGTTCGTCCGCGACCACGGCGGGCCGCTGCGCGCCCCCGTCGTCGTCGTCAATCACGAGGCCCGCGGCGCCGCGGGCCGACCGGTGACGGTCCGCACGTCCGGCGACCTGACGGCCCTGCTTCGGCGGACGCCGCGGCCCGAGGTGGAGTCGGCGACCGAGGTGATGTTCGGGTTCGCCCCCAACAACACGGACTTCTCCATCTTCCGGGAGGCGGGCTGGTCGGGTCTCGACACGGCGACCGTCGGCGACGGCTGGAGCTATCACACGCCCGCGGACGACCTCGCCCACCTCGATCCGGGCTCGCTGCAGCAGATGGGTGACTCGACCCTCGCCCTGACCCCCGACCTCCTGCACACGGACCTCGCCGGCCTCGACCGGAAGCGTGACGGCCTGGCGACGACCCTCCCGTGGGGGGTGGTCGCCTTCCCCTCGTGGTCGGTCGCGCCGCTCGCCGGCCTCGCCCTCGTCCTCACCCTCGTGGCGACGTGGTCGCAGCGCGTCCGCGGGCGGCTCACGATCCGAGGCACCCTCGCCGGGCTGCTCCTGGCCGCGCTCGTCGTCGCGGGGGCGGGCCTCGCGGCCACCGCGTGCTGGGAGATCGCTCGACTCGTCGAGCCCGGCCTCGCCTCGGTGCTCATCGGGGAACCCGCCCGCCCCCGGCCGTTCCTCGTCGCCGAACTGCTCGCGGCCCTCGCGGTCTTCGTCGTCGTCGTGCTCGCGTCGCGGCGCCGACCGGGCCTGCCGGCCCTGGCGCACGGGGGCCTGCTGCTCGTCACCGGGCTGACCCTGACGGGCGCGCTCCTGCTGCCGGCCGTGGTCACGTGGGTGGTCGTGCCCGTGCTCGCGGCGTCGCTCGGGCTCGTCGCGGCCGCCGTCCTCCGCCGCGGTGCCGGGCTCCCGGTGATCACCGTCGCGCTGGTCCCCGCCGCCTGGATGGCCGGGGGGCAACTCTCGGGACTGTCCGACACCGGCGTCGGCACGGTGGCGCCCCTCATCGGCGCGACCGCCGGATTCCTGCTCCTGCTCGTCGTCGCTCCGATCCTGGCGTTCGGCTCACGACGGACGACGCGCGGCGCGCACGAGACGGACGAGGTCGAGGGCGCCTGCGACCCGCGCCGCCGTCGTCTGCGCGCGATCGGCGCGGGCGCGGGGGTTCTCGCGATCGCGATCGCCGTCCCCGCCGGCGCGACCTGGGCGGCGATGGCCCTCGACACCTCATCCGGCGCCCCGCGACAGGAGCGCGCGACGGTGACCATCGACCCGGCGACCGCGACCGCGAGGTGGGACACCTCCGGGCGCACCCCGTGGGGGCGCAGCACGCACGACCGCACCGCCCGCGTCGACCCCGCCGCCTTCCCGGCGCCGACGGTGAACGTCATCGCCGACCGGACGGACGCCGCGGGGCGACACCTCTCCCTGCGGGTCGCATCGTCGCGCGCGGCGCCCGGCATGCGACTCGCCCTGCCGAGTGGACGGCTCACGGCCGTCACCGTCGACGGCATCCCCGCGCCCGCCCCCGCCGGCGGGGCCCTCCTCCTCAGCGGACTCCGGGGTGAGCCGGTCGCCGTCGGCCTGACGGTCGCCGGCGTGAACGGCGACCTCGTCCTCGACGTCGCCGACGAGAGCTTCGAGCTCACCGCGGTCCCCGGCTACGCCGGCCCTCCGCCCGACGTGCTGCTCGTCGGCCCGGCGGTCACGGTGCCGGTCCGCCGCACGCTGCCCGCGAGCCCCGACGGCCCGACGGCCCGACCCCAGGCTCCTGACCCGCTGCCCTGATCGACGGGTGCGCCGCGTGGCCCGCCTCAGTTCTCCCAGGTGTAGGCCCAACGGGCGTTGCCGACGGGCGAGAGCCCGCGCGTCCGTCGGCCGGTTGGCGCGGGCAAAGGAAACCATTTGGGCCGGGTCGATCGCGCCGGTCTGCTGACAGTAACCCGCCGACCAGCGCATTTGCCGTGATGGGCTCCGCCTTGGGGCGGTCGACCCGGCCCGAATGGTTCTACGGAAGCGCGCGGGGGCGCCGGTGTTCCGCGGCGGACGCGCCGGAGGTCACCGGGCGAGGCGCAGTCCCGCGAACGGCCACGTCGCCGACGCCGGGTAGAAGTTGCGGTACGTCGTGCGCTGGTGCCCCGGCGGGGTGATCGCGCTCGCGCCCCGCAGGACGTGCTGGTCGTTCATGAACTTGCCGTTGTACTCGCCGACGGCGCCCTCGACGGGCGCGAACCCGGGGTAGGGCAGGTAGGCGCTGGAGGTCCACTCCCAGACGCCGCCGAGCGTGACGTCGGACGCCGGCACCGGGTGGCAGCGGTCGGGGTCGAGCAGCGGCCCGTCGACGTGCGGCCGGCTCGTCGCCCACGCCTCCCACTCCTGCTCGGTGGGGAGCCGGCAGCCGGCCCAGCGGGCGAACGCGTCGGCCTCGAAGAACGAGACGTGACAGACGGGTTCGGCGGCGACGACCGGGCGGCGACCGGACAGGGTGAACGTCGTCCACGCGCCGTCGTCCTCCTGCTGCCAGTAGCCGGGCGCCCGCCGGTCGCTGCCCTGCAGGGCTCCCCAGCCGTCGGAGAGCCACAGCTCGGGACGGGTGTAACCGCCGTCGGCGATGAACTCCATCCACTCGCCGTTGGTCACCTGCCGCGAGGCCACCTCGACGTCCTCGAGCCACACGCGGTGCCGCGGGCCCTCGTTGTCGTAGGCGAAGCCGGTTCCGTCGTGCCCGATCTCGGTGACGCCGCCGGGCACGTGGGTCCACGTGACGGGCTTCGGGTCCGGGTGCTGCTCGGGGGCCCGCTCGACGTACACGGGCTGCACGATGTTGCGCGACAGGAGGTGCTTGAGGTCCATGAGCAGCAACTCCTGGTGCTGCTGCTCGTGGTGGCAGCCGAGCTCGACGAGCGCGAGCCGGTCGTCGTCGAGGCGGCCCGCCTCGAGGGCGGCGTCGACCTGCTCCTCGACGTCGTGGCGGTAGGCGGCGACCTCGGCGACTCCCGGACGGGTGACGAGGCCACGGTCCGGGCGCGGGTGCCGGGCCCCGACGGCCTCGTAGTAGCTGTTGAAGAGGAACCGGAACGCCGGATGACGGGGCCGGTAGGCGGGATCGGCACCGAGCACGAACTCCTCGAAGAACCACGTCGTGTGGGCGCGATGCCACTTGACCGGGCTCGCCTCCGTCATCGACTGGGGGGTCTGGTCCTCGGGGGACAGGTCGCGGGTGAGGCGATCAGTGAGGCTGCGCACCGTGCGGAACGTCTCGAGGAGGTCCGTGCGGGTGCGGAGTGGGGCGCTGGTCATGGTCGTCCTCCATGCGTCGGGATGACCGAGTGAGTGTCCCGACCGGCTGCGATCGTTCGAGCTTTGGACGGGGCCACGCTACCCATCCGTCGGGCCGGCGGCGAGGCGGACCGACGTGGGACGCCGGCCCGGCGCCGGTGGGGACCCTGCGGTTGTCGCAGGGGCGCTCGCGACCGGGCCGACGGTCGACCCGACGCGCGTCACCGTCCTCGCCGGGGGACGCGGGCGGCGTGATCGTCCAGGGCTCGCAAGATGTCGGGGGAGCGCCAGATCATGCCGCGGCTCTTGAAGTCTTGTCGCCCGACGAAATAATGCCCGCCTTGACGAGGACGTCGATATGCCGATGCACGTTGGTGCTCGCGGTGACGTCCTCCGCGAGACGTGCGTCGACGACGGGGTGGGCGAACAGGCCGTCGGCCAGGCGGCGAGCCGCGGAGTCGGAGCGCAGGCCGGCCAGCCGCTGCGTGAACTCCTCCCGGATCTCGCGCAGGTCCGCCACGAGGAGCTGCCCGAGGTCGACGGCGACGCGGGACGCCGACGCGAACGACTCGACGATCGGCTCGATGTCCCGTCGCGATAGGCGTCCAGCGCCGCGTAGTACTCACCCTGCGCGGCGAGGAGTCCGCTGGAGACCGGGACGGTCACCAGCCTGGTCAGCCCCTTGTTCCTCAGGAGCGCCTGCACGAGCGCCCGACCCGTGCGGCCGTTGCCGTCGGGGAAGGGATGGATCGTCTCGAACTGCGCGTGGCCGATCGCCGCCTGCACGAGGACGGGTAGGTCGTCGCGCGTCAGGAAGTCGCACAGATCGTCGATCGCTGCCGGAACGCGGGTGTGGTGCGGCGCGACGAAATCGGCCGAATGCGGCGTCGACCCGCGGCCGCCGATCCACACCGCCTCGCTGCGCCATCGACCGGCGATCCGGGGTGAGCTCCCACGGAGCAGGGCGTCGTGCATCTGCAGGATCGCCGCGGCGTCGATCCGATCGGACAACGCGATCGCGGCGCGCATTGCGGTCGTGTTCCCCACGATCACCGCCGCGTTCCCTCGCCCCGCGACGACCTCGGCTTCCGTAATGGCGCGCGCGGATGCGCTGAGGTTCTCGATCTGCGACGACGACGCGGCCTCACTGCGCAGCAACACGGACGAGAACGGTGCGAGCTCGCCACCCATCCCGGCATCGAAACGCGCGAGGGCGATGGTCGCCTCGTCCGCATCCGCGGCCAGACGCGAGCCGAGGTCGATGGTGACGCTTGCGATCCGCGCGGGGACGGTCGCTCGGCAGGGGCGGCCGAGGAAGCTCCGCTCCGCGCGCGTCATCCCGGGGACGGGATCCTCGTCCCAGTCCCGGTCCTCGTGAGAGACCGCGAACGGGCTCGAAAGTGAGTCCATACCCACCAATCTAATGCTCACTTAGACATGAAAGTGGGACGCCGATTTCGGACAAGCCCGTCCGGCGCGTGCCGTGCAACTTGATGAGAACGTTTGGCCGAGGGATCGCCTCATCACGTTCGGTACCTCGCGTCAACGTGATGAGATCATTTGGGTGACGTCACGACTCATCAAGTTGGAGGTGCATGTACCGCGAGGTCGCCCGAGCCGGGCCGGCGTGTACGCCAGGCTCGAGTCCCAGCTCCACACGTACAAGAGGTCACGTCAGCATCGGGGCCCGGGGCAAGCAACAGGTTCCGTGAGCACACGCCGCATCGGTCAACGCCGTCAGCGCCAGGTCCCACGGGATGCGTTCCTGCTCGAGCCGCACGTCGCCCTCGCGGCGCAGGGCGTGCAGGGCCCGGATCTCCGGCTCGGTCAGCGTGTCGATGTCGCCGCGCACGGGGGTCGGCTCGGGCACCCAGAGGTCGCGGTGGGCCAGCAGGGTCGGCTCATCCATGAGCACCGAGGTGACGTCGGGGTGGCTGCGCCGCAGGTGGCGCAGGATCGCGAAGCCGTTGGAATCGAGGTCACCCCAGTAGAGGACGGGCGCGGCGTGAACCCACGGCAGAGCACCGACGGTCGCGACGGCATACCCCGACCCGTGGATCGCCACCACACCCGGCCACGGCGGCAGGGCGAGCAGGGACTCGAGGTTCTCCAGCACGATGACGACCTCGGGCGCGATCGGCAGCCCCGCGAACTGCGCCGTGGTCGAGGCGAGGTCGCGCAGGCCACCGACGGCGAGGGCGTCGTCGAGGACGCGCAGGCGGATGAGCCGATCTGCGTCGACCAGGCCGAGGTCGGGCGAGCCGGTGGCGGCCGCGACGAGGTCGGTGACGAGCCGGCGGTGGGCGCCGAGCCACTTCGAGTCGACCCCTCGGACCGGCACCTGGCGCGGCCGCAACCCGGCCACCGGGTTCGCGACGATCCACGCCGTCACGTCGGTGACCTGTGCGAACCGCTCCTCCTCGTAGGCCGTGAGGTCGCGCGCGTGACGGCGAACCACCGCACTCAGCGCGTCGGGCGAGCCAAGCCGGTCAGCCAGCCGCAAGGCCCGGTCGCGCAGTCGGCTCCACTGCGCGGCGCTCGTCCCGCCGGCGAATCGTGCGACCGCGTCGGCGTCGCGCAGTCGGAGTCGGACCGGCACCCGCTGACGCCCGATGCTGCGCCACGATCGTGTCTGCCAATCGACCTCGATGCCGTCGTCGGGTGACGTTGAGCCGAGCGCCGCCCAGTCGCGCGCCCACGCCTCCGCGACGCCCTCGTCGGCGAGCATCTGCCGTTCCGTCGGAGGCTTGAGGGAGATCGACATCGCCGCCCCCGCCGATCCACCCGCGTCGTCGGCGGGCCCGACCGCCGCCCCGGTCAGCACTTCGGCCGCCCACGCCGCCGACCTGGCCTCCAGGCGCCGGCGCGCGAGGGCGCGAGCCGCCGCGACGTCGATCACGTCCCCGCCTCCTCCCACGCGATGTTCGCGATCTGCGAGCGCCGCCGGGTCGGGTTCTCGATCGACGTCGCGGCCCCCACGTACGGCTCGATGGTCTGCAGCAGCTTCTGCGGCGTGGCGAGCACGAGGTGGAAGCCGAACTCGCGGAACACGTCGAGCGCCATGCGGGTGTAGCGGGTGTCCGCCTTGTCGAAGGCCTCGTCGAGCACGATCGTCCCGTAGCGCGGCTGCGGCTCGTCGGGGTCGGCGAGCTGGTAGCGCAGCGCCGCGGCCAGGCAGAAGACGACGAGCTTCTGCTGCTGACCGCCCGACATCGCGGCGCCTGAGTCGTAGGTGGCGTGGGCGCGGCCGTGCTCGTCGATCTCCTCGGCGAGGAAAGTCACGTGCAGGCGGGTGTCGAGGCACTGGGTGCGCCAGACCCGGTCGACGTGCTCGCTCGAGGCGAACCGGCGCATGAGCTCGGCCAACGTCACGAACCGGCGCTCCGCCGCGTCGAGGTCGTCCTCGCCCCAGCCGCCCTCGGCGATCGAGCGCAGATCACCGATGAACCGCGTGACCGTCTCGCTGCGTCGCGTCTTGACCCGCAGCCGCAGCCACCGCTCGTCGTCGAACGGCGATCTCCGCAGGGAGGCGTTGACCGGCCCGACGCGGTCCTCGATCTCGCGCGGTGCGGCGAGGATGTCGCTGACGAGTTCGCCGATCATGTCGCGCGAGCGCTCGCGCAGCAGCCGCAGGAACGTCGCCTCGTGCTCGGGCAGCCCGTGCGCGACGATCCCGTCGAGGATCTCGAGGTAGGCGTGCCGGTCGTCGACGCCGGGCACGAGGTCGGCCGACGAGGCCGGCCAGCGCTCCTTGAACCGCGTGGCCAGCGTCGACACCGCACCGGAGGACTCGCGGGCCGTCTCGAGAGCGGTGTCGCGCTCGCGCTGCAGGCGGCGCATGACGTCGTGGGCGACGTCGGCGATGCTCGTCCGGGTGATGCGGCGCTGGACGGCCCGGAACCGCTGATCGAGGCTGGTTCGCGTGGCGTCGTCGAGCTCCGGCACCGCCCCCGACGCGATCTCGGCGTCGAGCGACTCCGCCTCGGCGGTGAGCTCGTCGCACCGCGACTGCGCCTGGCGCAGGGCGAGACGGGCGTCCTCGCGCAGCCGGGCCGCCGCGTCGCGCGCACCTCGGGCCTGTTCGGCCTCGCGCACCGCGGTGCCGAGGTCGCCGTCGTGGGCGGCGAGCTGCGCGAGCGTGTGCGCCAAGCGCTCGACCTCGGCCTGCGCGGCGTCGCGGTCGAGGTCGGTCCACGACTGCCCGCGGATCGACTCGAGCGTGGCGCGCCGGTAGTCGGCCTCGCTGCGCAGCCGCGTGGCACGCTCGACGACCTGGCCGGCGGCCTCGAGTTCTCCGGTGGCGTCCCGCAGCTGCGCGATGAGCGCCTCGAGCTTGCCCTCCCGGTCGCCGAGCACCCAGTGGGCGCGGTCGTCGATGCGCTGCCGGTCGTCCTTCTCGTAGCGCAGCCGCGCCTTGATCTGGCCCTGGATCGTCACGGCCCGCGCGTGTGCGTCGAGGTCGTCGGGGTGCTCGACGCACGCCACGTCGAAGCGCTCCGAGAGCTGCCCCGACACCCAGGAGGCGAACGGCCCGTCGGCGACCCGCACGCGGTGGACGAGCGAGATCTCACTTCCGGCCGGGCGCGGCGCGGGCGCATCGGCCCGCACCTCTTCGTAGACGAGCCGCACCGGGATGCGGTGTGCGTCGACCCAGCGCCGCACCGCAGGCAGGTGCTCGCTGCGCACGAGCAGGGTGAGGGCGAACGGCCGCAGCACCCGCTCGATCGCGCCCGCCCAGTCGGCGAACTCCGGCCGCACGTCGATGAGCTCGGCCGCGAACGGCAACCCGGTGGCGGGCAGCCTGGTCGCCTCGGCGATCGCGGCGCGCAGCGAGACGAGCCGGTCGGGCACCGTCGACCCGCTCCGGCGCAACGAGGTGATCTCGCCCTCGATCCGCTCCGCCTCGCGGCGAGCCTGGGCCTGCCGATCGAGCTGCTCGTGGGTCGGTCCGGCCGCCCCGGCCTCCGGAGAGGCGTCGATCTGCGCGAGGAGCTCGGCGAACTGGGCCGACGTCGTCGGCGCGTGCGCGATCCCGGCACGGGTGAGGTTGCGGCGCAGCTCCTCCCACCGTCGACCCGCCGCCTCGTGGGCGTCGCGGGCCGACCGGATCCGGTGCTGCAGGTGTTCGGCCTCCGCTCCGCCGAGGTCGCGGGCCCGCCGCTGCGCCCGGTCGAGGTCCTCCTCCGCGCGCGCCGCGGTCTGCTCGGCCCGCTCGGCGTCGAGGCCGCGGCCGGCGATGTCCTCGACGACCCCGCGGATCTCGGCCCGGGTGAGCTCGAGGCCGCGCCGCGTGCGGTACGGGCCGAGGGCATCGGCCAGCGCGCCGGCCGCCGCGGCGACCCCGGTGGCGCGGTCGAACACGTCGGCGGCCGCCCGCAGTTCGAGCAACAGGTCGCGTTGCTTGCGCAGTTGGACGACGTGGTCGTGGGCGTCGCGCAGCTCACCGAACTGGGTGACCGCCGACTCCGCGAGCGCGAACGTGCTGGGGCGCTCGAGCATGTAATCGCGGAACAGCTGGTCGAGGCTGTCGAGGCTCTTCGCCGACTGCGTCTTGTGCAGCAGCTGCAGCGCGCCCTCGTGCGGGATGCCGAAGAGCGAGCGCAGCCGCGCGTAGAAGCGGGCGTGCGCGCCGCCGGAGGTGACGACGGCGTCGGGCCAGGCGGCCTTGACCTTGCGGGTCTCGAGCCCGGTGCGGGCGTACGGCTCGAGGTCGCGCAGGTCGATCGCGCTCCGGTCGAGGAGGTAGAGGTCGCTGACGTCGGCCGATGTCGTGCCCGTGCCCTTGACGAAGAAGAGCCGGCACAGCGACACGGGCCGGTCGACGCCGTTCTCGTAGCGCAGCACGATCCCGCTCCACGTCGCGCCGGTGCGCAGATAGGCCGAGACGACCCGGTCCTCGAGCTCGTCGGTGGTCCGCGACCAGGCGCCGCGCACGTAGCTGACAACGCTGCGCTGGTCGACCCGGGCCCCGGCGCCCTGGGCGGCCTCGTTGAAGCGCAGCCACCGGTCGGGGGTGAGCACCGCGGCGATCGCGTCGAGCAGCGACGACTTGCCCGACCCCGACGGGCCGGTGACGAGATGCCCGGCCCGCGCGACCGGCATCCGGTAGATCGCGCCGTCGAACGTGCCCCAGTTGGCGACCTGAATCTCCGCGAGGCGCCACTGACCGTCGCGTGTGGGTGTCTCGACGGAATCCTCGGTCGGGCCCGGCGCGCCTGCGAGGTCGAACAGGGTGTCGGTCACCGCACCTCCCCATCGTCGGCCGGTTCGTCGCTGCCGGGCTGCTCGTCGCCATCCTCGCTCGTACCACCGACAAGACCCGTGTACACCCTCGTCAACGCCCCGACCTGCTCCTCGTCGACGAGGAACTTGACGACCGGAGAGATCTCGACGCGGTCGTCGCCGACGTCGTGCAGGACCCGGAAGCGGTTCTTCATCCGGGTCCACGCGCCGTTGAGATTGCGCAGGTAGGTGCTCTCGTCGCCGTCGCGGTAGACCGAGAGCCGCTCGTAGACTTCCTCCTGCCCGACGATGACCCGCGGCTCCCCGGCGGCCGAGAGCAGGAGCTGGCGCAGCACGAGGAGCATCGCCGTGTCGACGAAGGTGAGCCGCTCACTGCGCAGGGCCTGGGGGACGTCGAGCTCGGCCGTGCGGACCTTGCGGGTGAAGGCGAACTCGTCGACCCGGTCGACGACGAGGTCGAGGAAGAGGTCGTGCAGCCGCGACCGGATCGCCTGCTCGTCGGCGACGAGCGCGGCCCACAACTGCGGATTCGCCCGACCGGAGACGTACGGACCCTGGAGCAGGCGCAGCAGCGCCCGGCGGGACACGTCGTGCAGGGTGCCGGTGTCGCCGGGCCAGAGAGCCGCCCCGGCCGCCCCCTCCTGCTCGTCGGTCGTCTCCCGGTCGTCGGGGTCGTTCACGCGTCGACCTCCTGGGTGAACACGTGGGTCGCGACCCGGGCCCGGCGCTCGCCGCCGTCGACACCCTGCCAGCCCAGCTCCTCGCTCTCCTCGCCGCGCACCTGGCCGTGGCGGGTCGCGAGCGACAACAGCCCGACGACGCTCGCGACGCCCTGCGTCGCCGGGTGGGTGCCGAGCACGTCGCCGACGGTCGCGGCGGGGGTGCTCGCCATCACCGCGTTGACGTTGCGGACGAGCTCGGGGTAGTCGATCTCGGTCTCGCGGGCGAGGGCGGCCAGGGCGGCGAGGTCGACGGTGCCGGGCGGCTCGTCGAGCAGCGCGGAGCCGGTGTCGAACTCGGTCGGGTCGTGCGGGGTCGTCTCGCCGACGCTCGTCAGCCGCATCGCCGACAGCTCGAGGTCGAGGCCGACCTCGCGGTAGGGGCGGGTCTGCCGGCTCGCGGGGATCGCGGCGGCGAGCGCCTCCTGGAGGGCCCGGCGCATCGCGCGGTCGCGCTGGAACTCCTGGGAGTGCACGTAGCGGCGCAGCCCGCGGGCGAACTCGGTGAGCACGCCGTGCACCTCGCGGCTGCCGTTCTTCAGCTCGCGGACGAGCGTGCGCAGCGTGCGGCGCGCCTCCGGCGGCAGGGCTCGGGCGAACTCCCGGTCGAGGATGTCGGTGACGTCGACGTCGAACGTCGCCGAGCGCTCCGGGTCGCGGATGAGCGCCGAGAACGCCGAGAACGTCCGTCCCTCGTCGGAGGACTCGATGAGGTCGACGCCGCGGAAGACGTCGTCGAGGACGGCGCTCTGGGCGGCGTCGGCGTTGACGATGCTCGCGCGCAGGTCGTGGTTGAGCTCCTCGAAGCGGGCGCGGACCCGGGCGAAGTCGGCGGGCAGGTCGCGGGCCTGGAGGAGCACGTCGGTGACCCGCTCGAGGGCGCGGCGCCCGTCGAGCACGTCGACGTCGCCCCCGCTCAGGCGGGCGATCTCGGCGTCGATCCGATCCCGCTCCGCGCGCAGGGCCTCGACGCGGCGGGTGACGTCGGTGTCGGTGTCGATGGCGAGCTGGTGGACCGCCGCCATGAGCCCGACGAGCCGCGACTCCGTCACCGTCGAGCGGGGTTCGTCGAGCTCGTGCAGGATCCGCAGGCCGTCGATCGCCTCCGGCGAGAGCTCGTACGTCTCCCCGCGCGACTCCGGCGCCGGCCGCCGGACGAGCAACCCGGCCGAGCGCCAGTCGTCGCAGTACGCCTTCGCCGACTTGGAGCCCAGCTCGAAGTGGTCGCGCAGCTCCTCGAGGTCGGCGTCGACGAGCTCGTGCAGGTCGTCGGCGGGCAGCCGGGCGCCCGGCGACCCGAGGTGGGTCGAGAGCAGCGCTGCCGCCGCGGCGACGTGATCGGCCCGCAGCAGCCGCAGCGTCCCGCTGTCGCGCACGAGGCGACGGTAGGTGAGCGCGAGAGCGAGGGCGGACATGCCTCCCATGGTGCCGGACGGTCGCGCCACCGCAGATCCTGGTGCCGGACGCGGCCTCACGCCCGTCGTGACCGAGGACGGCGACGACATCGCCGACCTTGTCATCGTCAACTCCGGGCCCCGCGCGTACCGGCGACCCGATGGCATCGCCGTCGGCCCTCTGGCATTGCTGGGGCATAGGGTCGCGGACACCGCGACCCGTGCTGACGTCGCGCCGAGACGGCTATCGCCGAAAACTCTCTCGACTCTTGTCGGATCCGGGATCGCCCGGGCAGCCGCGCGATCGGCCGTCACCGCAGCGGCATGAAGGTCCCGCCCGCCGACCAACCCCCGCCGCCCCCTCGCCTCCACCTCGAGCCCAGGCATACCCCCTCGCGCACGCCGCTTGCCCGATCGGGAAGGTCTCGCCCGGGCGTCGTTTCCCCGCTCGCCCGCCGACGACGTCGCGCCTTCGTGGGGACCACCCTGGCCGCCGGCTCCATGACACGGTGGACACCGAGGATCCGCCCGCCTGCGGCGACCTGTCGGTGTGGATGCGGCGGCGGCGCAGATGAGTTCACCGGTCAGCCCGTGGTGGCTGTCGGCGCTCAACTACGCCGACCTGTCTCTCATGCTGGGCGTGTCGATGTGCCTCGTACTCGATGGCAACTATCCGAATCTGGCTCATCGCAAACGAGGGTGTAGTTGGGGTCTGAAGCCTCCGGTTTCGAGGAGTGATCGGGCGATGTAGTTGGTGAGGTTGCGGAACCCGAGGGCGGAGCCGCGGAGGTGCTCGAGGCGGCCGTTCATTGCTTCCGTCGGACCGTTGCTGGTGCCGGGTCGGTCGAAGTAGGCGAGCACGTCGTCGGCCCGCTTCTTCAGGGTCCGGCCCAGCGTGCGGAGCTCGGTGAGAGCGGCCGGGACGCCGTCGCTGACCGACTGGATCAGCGCCGTCATGAGCTGCCGGCCCTTGGCGCGGTCGGGCTCTCGGTAGGCGCCGATCATGCGTTGGTAGATGCCCCAGGTGGCCTCGACCTGGGCGTGGTCCTCGACTCCGAACAGCGCCGTCAGGCGCTGGTGTTGGCGCTCGGTGAGGAGGTCGTGGCCGGTGTGCAGGGTCCGGCGGGCGCGGTAAAGAGGGTCGTCCTTGCGGCCGCGGTGCCCGTGCAGGTCCTGCTGGACGCGGCGCCGGCAGCGGTCCAAGGCGTCGCCGGCGAGGCGACGCCGATGACCTTGACGCCGTCGAAGCGGTCGGGGTCCTTGATCAGGACGCGCTGGCCTTCGGCGAGGACGGCGTCGTTGGCAGTGGTCCAGGACACCGCCAAGGCCTCGGCGAGGCGGGCGACGGTGAGGTGCTGGCAGACGAGCCCGACCAGTGCCCATCGCAGCGCGGTCCGGGACAGCTTCGCGCGCGGCTCGGCGGCGCGGCTGGTGTCCTGCCGCCAGACGCGTCCGCAGCCGGTGCACTTGTAGCGGCGAATCGTGATGAGCAGCGTCGTCGGGCGCCAGCCCAGCGGCTCGTGCGCAAGCCGGCGGGACACGGTGTCCCGCGCCCGGCCCTCGCAACCGCACTCCCGGCACCACCTGTCGGGCTCGACAACCCGGCAGGCGAGCACCGCCCGGTCCGGCTGAAGGTGCTGGCCGAGGACGACAAGGCCGAGCTCGTCGAGGCGGCAGAACGTCGTCAGGTCAGGGGCCGCAAAGGTAGCGTCAAGCACGTCGAGGTCTTTCTGGATGGTGAGCGTGAGAACTTCCATCCTCGGGAGGCCTCGACCTCTATCCCGGCACCGACGCGCCGACCGCTCCCTCGCCCACCGCCCCGCCGACTACACCCTCAACTGGGAAGAGCCCGATACCCACCCCTCGACGCCCGCGCGTGACCGTGGCGGGTGCTGCCCCGGAGCGGTCGTCAGGGCCGCTTGTAGAGCGCCTTGAGTGCCACGACGTCGGCGTCGTTGACCGGCCCCGACCGGGCGTCCTTGTGCAGGGCGTTCGCGGCGAAATACGTCATGTTGATCGCCGCCGGGTCGTTGTGCAGCACGAGGCGGTACGTCGTGCCGGCGCGCAGACGGGCGTGGGCGAAGGTCGAGCCGTTGACGACGTTGTCGGCGCCGGTGTGCGGCGTGCGTGGACGAGCCGCGCGTCACCCTCGTCCGAGCCGATCGGCCAGGTCCGTCGCGGGCGACCAGACGAATCGGCGGGCGACTCTGCTGCGCAACAGGAGACCGGACTGCTCCAATCCGATGAGGTCCTGCCGCGCGGTCTCGACGACGACGCCGTGGCTGCGACGGTGGGACTCGACCGTGTATTGCGCGGCCGGAGTTCTGACCGCATGTTCGATGAGGTCGAGCTGCCGGTGATTGAAGTTTCCGGCTCTCCGTGCGGTCTCCCGCACGGAACGGAGCTCGGACGCCTTGTTCGCGAGGTAGCTGCGCAGTTGGTCGACGGCCCGAAGGATGACCCCGCTCTGATGAAGGAAAGAAGTGCGTGAGATCCCCCTCGTCCTGCTCGGTGAGGACGAAGGCCATCGCGTAGCGGGCCGGCGCCCCCTTCAGTGAGGATTTCTCACCAGGCTTGGCGTTCGACGGTGCGGCAGGGCTGTGACCTGCGGGGACGGCGTGTCGGATAGGCGCAGGCGGGGCCCGGTGACCAGGCTCGGTTTCACCTCTGTCCCCTCGCCCGAACCGAGCCCCGCGTGCTGTCCTATCGTGCCACCCTGCCCGTTTCCCTCGTCGTCGTGCGCCGCGTGTCGGCGTGGCTCCAGCATCACCGCACGGTCCACGACGCGCGCCCCTGGCAGCGGGCCGCGACGTGCTGGACGCAAGCCGTGTTGTTCCTGCGCTGGCAGATCGACGCCACCCCTGTTCACCGCCTCGCCGCCGACCACGGCCTGTCCCAAGCGACGGCGTACCGGTACCTGCACGAGGCCATCGACGTCGTCGCCGACCGCGCCCCCACCTTGGAAGACGTCCTTGCCGACCAGCTCGACACCGCCGCGCCGTTCGTCTGCCTGGACGGCACCCTCATCCGCACCGACCGGTGCTTTGCCCGCTCGACCAGCGGGAACGGCGCTGTGAAGGGGTACGACATCTGGTACTCGGGCAAGCACCACGCGCACGGCGGGAACGTCCAGGTCCTCACCGACCACACCGGATTCCCGATCTGGACCAGCCCGGTCGAGCCAGGGTCCACCCACGACATCACCACTGCCCGCACCCACGCCTTCCCCCTGCTGTATCCCGCCGCCGCGAAAGGCCTGCCCACGCTGGCGGACAAGGGCTACCACGGCGCCGGCATCGGCATCCACACCCCCATCAAGGGCCACAACCTCGACCGCGGTAACCGCACCACCAACCGGCTGCAACGCGCGCTACGCGTCCCCGCCGAACGCGCCAACGCCATCCTGAAGAAGTACCGGGCCCTACGCCACATCACCCTCGACCCAGCCCGCATCGGCGCGATCGTCGCCGCCGCCCTCGTCATTGCCACCATGACTCGAGGCCGCTGGTGAGAAAACCTCAGTACGGCCGAGATGGAGAGGAACTCCGTCAGCCAGAAGCCCTGATTGAGCATCGACCAGTAGAAGGCCGCGCGCGCCGTGCGGCCGTTGCCGTCCTCGAAGTAGTGGTCGTGGCCGAGCATGAAGTGCACCGCGACGGCGCGTAGCACCGGTGGCACATAGCCCGTAGCGTCGTCCGCGTTGGCGAAGGCGCACAGCCGTTCGAGACGCTCGGGGAGCTCGGCCACCGGGGGTGGCCGATGAAGGAGATCCCCGGAGTCCGCCCAGACCTGAACGCGGTCGGCGTCGACGGCCTGCAGGCGGCCGGCCGACTCGGGCCGATCGAGGGTGCCCTGGGTGACGATGCGATGAAGTTCGGCCACCAGCTCGGGGGTGAGCCGCTCCTCGCGCAGGTCCGCGATGTGCGTCATGGCGCGGTAGTTGTTGAGAATCATGCGCTCGCTACGGTCTCGAGGGGGGCGCCCCGACCGAATCATGTCCTTGGCCACCTGGCGCGTCGTCACGGCGCCTTCGAGTTGAGACGAACGAATCGACTCCTCGATCAGCGAACTGACCACGTAGCGATCCCGGGTGCCCGGGTTCGTGACCTGTTCGCTGATCGAGATGCTCCCGCTCGCCTCGGCGGTGATCCGCTCGAGGTCGCGCAGGAGGGGGTCGGGCAGGTTGAAGCTCAGCGGCCGCCCGCTCAGATCGAGCAGACCAGGAGTCTCCCGTGCAGCCGCACGACGGGCGGAACGGACCACCCACCACCACTCGTCGTGGCTGATCCCCGCCGGAGGAGTCTTGAACCGGAACGTGTCCCACGGGAGCTAAGCACGGGTGGCGCCCCCCGCCCCGACGGCGTGCCGCGCCGCGTCGCGGCGCGCGGCCGGGATCGTGTTCTCCAGGTGGTCGAGACCGGGAGGGGGCATCGGACCACGCATGTCACGAGGACCAACTTCTCACTTGGCATCATCTGGCAGTTGGCTGGTACCAGCGAACTTCCAGTAGCTTCCAGATTGGAAGTTGGGACCGAAAGCCTCCGGCCCGCGAGAAGCCGACGTTCGCCGTCGCCGATACCCTCACCCCGTCAACCCCGCCACCCCCACGGCGGTCACGGCGAGGCCGCTCGCGAGGGACAGCCCGATGACACCGAGGCGGGCGGCGCGGGCGCTGACGCGGCGGGCGACGGGTTCGGCGGCGAGGACTCCCGCCACGGTGGCGAGGCCCGCCGCGCCCCAGCCCCACCACGGCCAGTCCGGCGCCCCGCCGGGGGCGAGGACCTGGCGCTCGAGCAGGGTGACGAGGCTGAGGGCGACCCAGAACGGCTGCATGGTCGCGGCGAACGACCGGCGCTCCCACCGGCTGACGATGCTGTACACGGCGACCGGGGGCGCGCCGAGCGCCACCGACGCGTTCATCAGCCCGATCGTCGCCCCCGCGACCACCCGGCTCACCGGGCCGTCGATGACGCGCTCTCCTCCGGCGAACGCGACCGAGACCCCCACGCCGAGCAGGGCCGCGACGCCCACCGCCACCCGGAGCACGTCGACGTCGGCGGAGCGGGCGATCCACAGGCCGGCCACGCTCGCCGCGGCCGCCGGCCCGATGAGCCACCGCAGCCGGCGCCAGTCGACGTCCGGCCACACGCGCGGCAGCATGAGCCCGCAGGCGACGACGACGTACAGGTTGACGACGAGCACCGCCGCGAGGGGCCCGGCCACGATCGCGACGACCGGCGCCATGATGATCCCGAACCCCATGCCGACCACCCGCTGCGCGATCGTCGCGGCGACGAGCGCGCCGCACGTGACGGCGAGGCCGAGCAGGTCCGGGGGCATTCGCCCATCCTCGCCGGGGCGCCGGGCGGTCGACGGTCCGGGCAGCCCGTCGCCGCGAACCCGACCGCGCCCCCTCGGCCTCGGCCGTTCGCGATCGGGGTGCCGATCCGGGCGAGGGGCGCGGCAGCGCCCGGTCGACGACCCCTCGCCCGGCGAGGACGTTCCGCTCGTCCCCGACCTGCTCGCCCCCGTCAGCGCCCGTGCCCGGCGTGCTCCTCGGCGACGGACTCGGGGGAACCCGTGACGACGGCGATCTCGACCGGGGTGTGCGGCAGGTCGTAGGTCTTCGTGACCTTCCTGGTCGCGAGGTCGACGACCGCGACCTTCTTCTGCTCGGCGTCGGTCACGTAGGCCGAGCCGCCGGCCACCTCGATCGCGGGTCCGGGCTGCTGCCAGTCCGTCTTCTCCTGCCAGGCCGAGATGGCGGGGATGCGTGCCGTGACCTTCCTCGACGCGGGGTCGACGACGTTGACCTTGCCGTCGTAGGTGAGCACGAGCGCCTCGCCGCGGGGCCCCCGCGCGAGAGAACGGAACCAGTAGGACGACCCCAGCTCGAGGAGATCCAGCCGGCCCGTGAGCGTGTCGATGAGCGACACCCGCGTCGGCCGCTCGATCCGGTCGGCCTTCGCGGCGGCCCCGTCGACCTTGTAGTCGCCGAGGACGACGGGCGAGTGCTCGGAGCCGGCGAGGTTGCCCGTCCGCGCGTACGCGTCGGCGACCGGCACCTTGTGGAACGCCCCGTCGCGGTAGACGACCGGGCCGTCCTCGCAGCCGAACACGGCGACGTCACCGGTCGAGGTCGGCCGGGCGGCGGCCTCGCCGTGCACGCCGATGCAGTCGGTCGTCTGCGCGACGACCTTCGATCCCTTCCGCACCTGGACGGTGCGGCTGCCCTCCTTCGTGCCCTGCGTCGTGGCCATGGAGCCGTCGGACAGCTCGAACGCCACTCCGTGGTGCGGCGCGTCGGTCCTGCTCCGGCGCACGGCGGCGCTGGGGCTCGCGATCTCGTCGGAGTCGACGACCTGGATGTCCCCGGACCCGTCGGCGAACAGCGTGGTCCGCCCGGCGTGCGGGACGACGTGGCCGGCGTGCGGCGCCTCGTACGTGACGTCGGTGAGGCCGGGGGTCGCCTCCCGGTAGTGGTGGTGGTCGCCGTGCTTCTCGGCCTGGATCCCGGCGTCGTAGACCCGGAAGACGCCGGCGTCGGCCACCATGACGTGTCGCCCGTCGCCGGCGTTCGACAGGCGTAGGAAGCCCGGGTGGGCCGTCTCGGCAACGACTTTGCCGGTGGCGGCGTCGAGCGCGGTGAGTCCCCCGTCGTGGGAGACGACGAGTCGGGGTGACACGGACGCGACCTCCCGCACGTTGCTCCCGGCCCGCGGCGCGGCGGACGAGCTCGGCGCCGAGGCGCCCGTGGGTGAGGAGCCGGGGGCGGTCGGGGCACCGCACCCCGCGAGGAGGACGCCGACGCCGGCGAGGACGGGCACGGACGAGCGGAGGGACGGCAGTCGAGGGGTCATGCGGTGACTCCACATGCTTATGAGTCTCGTTCTCGATACGCGCCTCGCCGCATGAGCCCCGTCACCCGTCGATGACTGTCTGCCTTTCTCTAGGCCGAGTCCGATAGGACGGCAGAGAGGGCGATCGCGCACCCTCTCGACCCGTGTCGCACTTTCTCTAGCTCAGACGCGAGACGAGCGAAGATTACGTAATCGCGCTCGCGGAACGCCGGGACGCGCAGCCTCGCCCCACCTCGGCTCACCGGAACGCTTCACCGCCCCAGCGACCTCCGCGCGACGGGGAAGTCGAAGTACGTGTTCGGGTAGGGTTCGGCCGCGAGGGTGTAGTGCCACCACTCCTCGGCGAGGTTGGTGAACCCGCGGCCCTGCATCGCCGCGACGAGGAGGGCCCGGTTCGCGCGCTGCGCGCGGGTGCTGCGCGGGTCGGCCGTGTGCGAGCGGGTGTCGAAGCAGTCGTAGCCGGTGCCCATGTCGATCGAGTTGTCCCGGAACCGGGCCCGCGCCGGCCAGTAGCACGGCTGCAGCCCGGCGCGCGGCGTCCAGCGCGGCTGTCGGTGGCCGGGGAGCTTGACGAGGGTGAGGTCGACCGTGCTCGCGCGGCTGTGCCCGGACTTCTCGGCGATGTAGCCGTCGGCGAACAGGCGGCTCTTGTCGACGCGGGGGTAGAACTCGCGCTTCATCCGCACGTCGCCCGGTCGCTTCGCCCAGCGGACGAAGTGGTCGACCGCCCGCTGCGGGCGATAGCAGTCGTAGACCTTGAGGGTGTAGCCCTGGCGCCGCACGTCGCGTTGGACCTGCGCGAGGCGCGTCGCGGCCGCGCGGGTCAGCAGGCAGCGCGGCTCCGCGTACCCGTCGATGGGCCGTCCGACGAAGTTGTGCGACGTGCGGTAGCGGATGTCGTGCAGAATCGTCGGCGCGACGGCCGAGAGGTCGACGATGTCGCGCGGCGCGCGGCGGTGCGAGGGCGACTCGGCCGATCCAGGGGCCGCGGGCGCCGCGGCATCGGGGGTGGTCGGGGTGGGGTTCGTCGTCGAGCTCGAGGCGGGGGTCGCGGCCGGCGCCCGTTCGGCGGCCGCGGGAAGGGAGCCGGGCAGCACCCCGAGGGTGAGCGCGACCACGGACGTGCTCGCGAACAGTGCCGTGCGCATATCGGACCTCTCCAAGACGTCGTCCTTGTCGGCCGACGGAGCCGCGGCCGGATCCGAGCACCCTAGCCACGCGGGCGGTCGCCCGGGGCGGGAATCGCGCTCCTCCGGCGGCCTGTTCGCGCCGTTCGCCTCCGCCCGCGCGTCGCGCTGCCGATGGGTGCTCACCGGAGGTTCGAGGGAGGCGGAACGGTGGGAAAGCTCGTCGGCGGCGCGATCGGGGTGGTGATCGCGCTCGTCCTGCTGCCGCTGTGGTTGCCGATCGTCGCCGTCGGCTGGGGGGTACGGCGCCTGCGCACGCCGGGCCCGACGGGGCGCCCGCGCCGCGGCCGGGCGGTCGCGGCCATCGCCGCCGGCCTCGTGTTCGCCGGCGGGGCGTGGCCCGCGCTCGCGACCGCACGCTCGGGGTCGCCCCCGCCCACCGCCGACACCGCCCCGACGACACCCGCGTCGGCACCCACGGCCGAGCCGGAGGCCCCGCCGACCCCGAGCGTCACCCCCGCGGCGCCCGTCGCGACCACCGTTCCGGATCCGGTCGACACCGACGACGTGGTGGTGACGGGCGCGGCGGCGCAGGACTCGGACAGCGCCTCCGACCCGGCGGCGTCGACGGCCGACCACACCCCCGAGGAGGCGCCGGAGGGCGGCCTCGTACCGGTGGTCGGGGTCGTCGACGGCGACACGATCAAGGTGCGGGTCGACGGACGCACCGAGCGCGTGCGCGTCATCGGCATCGACACCCCCGAGCTCGCGGGCGACGAGTGTTTCGCCCAAGAGGCCGCGAGCCGGATGCAGTCGCTCGCGCAGAGCCGGTCGGTGCGCCTGAGCGCCGACCCCACCCAGGACGACCGGGACCGGTACGGCCGCCTGCTGCGCCACGTGATCCTCGCCGACGGCCGGTCGGCCGCACGGGTGCTCATCGGCGAGGGGTTCGGCCGGGAGTACACCTACGACGCGGCCTACCGCGGCCAGGCGGAGCACCGCCGGGCGCAGGAGTCGGCCCGCGCCGCCGGGCGCGGGGTGTGGAGCAGCGGCTGCGCCACGGCGCCCACCGAAGCATCCGCCGACCAGCAGGCCTCGGCCACCGCACCGTCGCCGAGCGCGGGGCGGTGCGACATCAAGGGCAACATCAGCGGCGACGGCGAGAAGATCTATCACGTGCCCGGCGGGCGGTCCTACGCCAAGACCCGCATCGACGAGGGCAAGGGCGAGCGGATGTTCTGCAGCGAGGATCAGGCGCTGGCCGCCGGCTGGCGCGCCGCCCGCGACTGACGCGGGCCGCGGCTACGCCGGGGGCTGCTCGCGCCACCACGTGTCGGCGACGGTCACCGGCGTCGTGCGCTTGTGCCGGGTCCGCCACCACACCGTCTCGATCTTCTCGGCCACGTCGTCGGGCACCTCGCGCCCCTCGAGGTAGTCGTCGATGTGGTCGTAGGTGAGGCCGAGCTCGTCCTCGTCGGCGCGGCCGGCGTTCGCGTCGAGCAGGTCCGCGGTCGGCACCTTGGCCCACAGCCGCTCGGGCGCACCGAGGTGCGCGAGGATCTGCCGGTTCTGGCGCTTGTCGAGGGTGAACAGGGGCAGGACGTCGGCGGCGCCGTCGCCGAACTTCGTGAAGAAGCCGGTGACGCTCTCGGCGGCGTGGTCGGTGCCGATGACGAGCAGCCGGCGGTCGCCCGCGACGGCGTACTGCGCGACCATCCGCAGGCGGGCCTTCGTGTTGCCCTTGGCGAAGTCGGTCAGCTCGCCGCCGACGGCGTTGCGGTACTCGGTCTCGAACCCGTCGACCCCGGGGGCGACGTTGTACGTGATGTTCTCGTCCGCGGCGACGAACTCCACCGCGGCCGCGGCGTCCTCCTCGTCGTGCTGCACCTTGTACGGGAGGCGGGCCGCGACGAAGACGGCCGAGCCGCCCTGGTCGCGGATGCGCTCGACGGCGAGCTGGGCGAGGCGCCCCGCCAGCGTGGAGTCGAGGCCGCCCGAGAGCCCGAGGACGAACCCGGCCGCCCCCGTGGCCCCGAGGTAGTCGACGAGGAACTGCACCCGGCGTTCGACCTCCTCCGCCGGGTCGATCGTGGGGCGCACCCCGAACTCGGTGACGATGGCCTGCTGTGCTGGTCGCATGGACCCATTTTGGTCCAGGGCCCGCCGACGTCCGGGCCCAGGGCTCACCCGTGTCGCGGTTCCCCGGGCGACCGGGACGGGCCGGCGCGGTCGCCTCCGGCCGCCGGGCGATGGACGATGCGGCGGCGGACCTGGGTAGCGTGGAACCACTACCAGCGCATCCGGCATCGGAGGACACCTCATGCACCCGACCCACGCCCCCCTGCGCGTCGCCACCGGCGCTTACATCCTCAACTCTGGCATCGGCAAGCTCGGCGCCGACGAGGGCACGGCCCAGTACCTGCACGGCGCCGCCGCGTCGACGTACCCCGCGCTCTTCGAGCAGATGCAGCCGCGGTCCTTCGCGAAGCTGCTCGCCTACAGCGAGATCGCCGTGGGCACCGCGCTGCTCGCGCCCATGGTGCCCGCGACCGTCGCCGGAGCGGCGCTCACCGGCTTCGGCGCGAGCCTGGTCGGGATGTACCTCAAGACCCCGTCGATGACGCTCGACGACGGCATCCGCCCCAGCCCCGAGGGCATCGGCGTCGCCAAGGACGTCTGGCTCGTCGGCGCCGGGCTGACGCTCCTCACCCAGGGGCTCGTCTCCGGGGCCACGTCCGGGATCAAGGCCGTCGGCAAGCGGATCGACCAGGTCAACCCGCTCACCTGAGCCCGACCACGAGCAGGTCCGGCCCCGAGCAGCGCCTCACCGTTCGAGGGCCGGCCCCCCGGCCAGGCGGATCGGCCCGCGCGCCGCGGCGGGGTCCACCTCCTCGCCCTTGCTCAGGACGCGAACGACGCCGTCGCCCGCGAGGTCCGCCGCGACCTCGCGGGCGATCGGCATGAGGTCGCGCCACTCCTCGCCGCCGACGATCCTGGCCGCGTCGCTCGGGCAGATCGTCGACGACTCGCGGTGGCGCAGCAGGGTCCGGATCGCCGCCGCCAGGCGGTCGCGGCAGCCCGCCTCGGTGGGCTCCCACCACTCCGGCCCGCGCTCCCCGAGGGCCACCTTCGCGTCGTGGACGAACGGGCGCACCTCATCACCTCGGGTGCGCACGAAGCGTCGGGCGCGCATGAGCTCGGCGACGAGTTCGGCCCGGAGGGCGTCGGGGATCGCCGGATCGGAGGCGCGCCAGCGGCGCCCGTCGACGACGATGTACCGGCCGTCCGGGGTCCGCTCCGGCCCCTCGTCACCGGCACCGTCGTCGCGCCCGGGCGTCACCGGCTCAGGCCGGTCCGGCCGGTCCCGCGAGCTGCCACGAGACCCCGAAGCGGTCCTGCACCCACCCGAACGGCCCGAAGCCGTAGTCGTCGAGGGGCATGAACACGCGTCCGCCCTCCTCGAGCGCGGTGACGAGGCGCTGCAGGTCCTCGGTCGAGTCGCAGTCGAACCACACGGACATCGCGGGCGTGAAGTCCCACTCGTGCTCCACGAAGCTGTCGCTGCACCGGAACGTCTGTCCGGCGAGGACGAACTCGGCGACCTCCACGCTGCCGGCGCCGGGGCCACCCTCCGGCCGGCGGCGCTCGCTGACGACCTCGCCGCCCGGGAACAGGCCGACGTAGAACGCCATCGCCTCCGCCGCGCTCTGCCCCCGCGGGGTCTGGAAGGTGAGGAACGGGACCGCACGCGCCATGACGAGCTCCTGTCGGGAATGAGGATCGCGGGCTCGGACCCGCCGCGCGCCGACCGTACCCCGCGAGGCGGGGATCGGCGCGGGGATCGAGCCGGGCTTCGAGCGGGAGATCGGCCCGGCGATCGGTCCGGGTCTATGGTCGACGCAGGTCGAGGACACCGGCTCCGCGAACGGGGCACGTCGGAAGGTCCTCCTCGCCCCGCCGGCGCGTCGTCCTCGCCGGCGTGCTCATGGCGATCACGGGCGCCGTCATCATCCAGCTCGGCAGCTACTTCCTGGCCCAGGAACACTTCACGGTGTTCCGCCACGTGGCCCACCCCGTCGTCTCACGCTTCCTCGACGTGTCGGTGACGCTCACCCTGTTCGCGATCGGGTTCGTCATGTTCGCCGGCGCCGGCTCCACGTTGGAACAGCAGTACGGGTTTCCCGCCTGGGCGGGCGCCGGCCTCATGACGCTCATCGTCATGGCCACGGGGCTGCTCGACGTCGACAAGGTCTCCGCCGTCATCTCCGGGGTGACGCCGCTGGCGATCGTCGCCGTGGTCGGCGCCTTCGCCTACACGATGTTCCATCTCCCGCCCGACCTGTCGGCGCTGGACGCGGCCGCGGTGCAGACGGTCCCCCCGGTGAGCCCGTGGTGGCTGTCCGCCCTCAACTACGCGGGCCTCTCGCTGCTGCTCGGCGTGTCGATGTGCCTGGTCATCGGCGGCAACTACCCGAACCTGCGCCAGGCCGGGCGCGGCGGCATCGCCGGTGGCGTGCTATACACCGTGCTGCTGCTCCTGTCGGCCCTCGCGCTCTACCTCAACGTCGAGCAGGTCGGCGGCGCCGACATCCCCATGCTCGCGCTCATGGCGAGCATCCATCCCGTGCTCGGGCACGCCATGGTCGTCATCATCTTCGCGATGATCTACAACACGGCCATCGGCATGTTCTACGCCCTCGGACGACGGCTCACCGCAAACCGCCCGGGCGGCTACCGCCGCGTCTTCCTGATTGCGTGTCTCGCGGGGTACGGCGTGAGTTTCGTCGGGTTCGACGCGCTGATGAACTCCGTCTATCCCGCCATCGGCTACATCGGCATGTTCATGGCCGTGGCCCTCGTCGTCGCGTGGGTGCGGCGGCGCGCGACGATCGCCCGCGAGGCCGGCCGCCGCCTGCAGCTCCGTGACCTCCTCGCACGACGGGGCCGCGACACGGGCGAGGCCGAGGTGGGCGAGGTCGCGCAGGAGTCGAACATCGAGGACGAGGAGATCGTCGAGGCCCTCCGCCGGGACGTCGCCCGGGAGAAGGGCGAGGACGCCGAGAGCGACGAGCGGGAGCCCGGGGAGGCCGATCGTTCCCGGTAGCCGGTGAGGCACGTCCACCGGGCCACGCGATCGCCGACGGCCGGGTCGCCGCCGACCCGCACGAAATGCGGTGGACCGCCCACGGCGGGCGCGCCCACACTGGGCGATCGTGACCGACTCCGCCGCGCTGCTGCGCGCCTACGACGACCAGCTCCGCGACCTCGCCGAGGTGCCCAACGCCGATTCGGTCACCCGGTTCGGGCCGGTCGTCTTCGCGACCTACGGCACCGGCCGGGGCTTCGTCACCTACCGTGACCTGCGCGGATACGACGGCGACGGCGCCCGCGTCGACGGCCTCATCGAGGACGTTCTCGCCCACGCCCGCGGCCTGCCCGGGCTGACGAAGCTGGAATGGAAGACCCGCGGCCACGACCGGCCCACCGACCTGCCCGCCCGCCTCGTGGCCCACGGCTTCGTCCCCGACCCGGTCGAGACGGTCATGGTCGGCGAGGCGAGCGCCCTGGCGGTCGACGTGCCCCTGCCGCCCGGGTACCGCGTGCGCCGCATCACGACGGAGGCGGACCTGCTCGCCGCGTGCGAGACCGACCGGCTCGTCTTCGGCGACAACCCGGAGGACACCGCCGCCTACGTCGCCGAGCTGCTGGCCCGGATGCTCGCCGACCCGGACGACTTCGAGATGTGGGTCGCCGAGCACGAGGACGCGGGCGCGGACGGGTGGCGGATCGTGTGTTGCGGGCGCCTCGACCCCGTCGCCGACAGCGACTTCGCCGGCATCTGGGGCGGCGGCTGCCTGCCGGAGCACCGCGGGCGCGGCCTCTACCGCGCCGTCACGGCCGCCCGGGCCCGGGCGGCGCTCACGCGGGGCCGGCGCTACATCCAGTCCGACTGCACCGAGTACTCCCGCCCCATCCTCGCGCGGGCCGGCCTCGTCCCCGTGACGACGACCACGCCGTACCTCTGGAGGCGGGGGTAGGGCGAGGGTGCCGCCGGACCCTCGGCTTGGCAGGATGGTCCAGCATCGACCCGACCCAGGAGGACCCCATGACCGACGCGACCATCCGCGAGAAGGACCGCGACGCCGTTCGCATCCTCGCGTTCGCGGGCCGCGAGTTCGACCGCGTGCGTGACCTCCTCGTAGACGACGACGAGCCGGGGGCACAGCAGGTCGCCGGCGCGGCGGCCCGCTCCGACGACGAGGCCCGGAACGCGGCCGAGCGCACACGGCGCGGCCCGCTCGGCCTCGTCCTCGGTGGCCTGCGCACGGTCGCCCGCGGGGCCGGTCGGGTCGTCGCCGGCCGGATCCACCCGGCGCACGCGAACTGGTCGCAGGCGCCGGCCGACGAGCGGATCGACTGGTGGGTCGGGCGTTTCGGCACGGCCGCCGCCGCCCTCGCCGCGGTGCCGGGTCTGGGCGGGCGGATCGGCAAGCTCAGCTCGCTCGACGACGTCGTCGCCTCGGCGGCGCAGGTGCTCATCGTGCACGCCGTCGCCCGCGAGATGGGGGTCTCCGACCTCGGCCGCCGCGTCGCCGTCGCGGGCAAGATCGTCCTCGGCCGCGACCTCGACCCGGAGGCGGTCACCCGCGCCCTCGGCGACCCCGAGGCGCAGCCCGAGGACACCGTGCCCGGCGACGCCGACGAGGACAAGCGGGGTCCGCTCGCTCGCGTCGGCCGCAGCGCGGCGCTCGTGTGGCGGGTCGCCGACCGCATCCGCCGCCTGCACTCCGACCTCGACCGGCGCCGCAAGGGCGGCCTTCTCGTCCGCGCGATCGGCAACCTGCCGGCGGTGGGCGCACTCGGCTCGTTCCTGTCCGAACGCAAGGGGATCTCGCGCGCCGCCGACGAGGCCCGCGCCGCCTTCCAAGGCTGATCCCGCCCCCGCTCCGAGAGGCACCCGGGGCTGATCAGTCGAGCCGGTCCCGCAGGGTCCGGGGGCCGAGGGTCTCGACCCCCAGCGGGGCGACGCGGGCCAGCAAACCCCGGTCCGCCGAGGCCAGAGTCACGGCGGCGCCGGTGGCGGCGTGCGCACGGCAGCGGACGACGATCTCGTCGTCCCCCGACGCGGGCGCGTGGACGCTCTCGAGGGACCCGACCCGGCCCGACGGCACCCCCGGCCGGGCCCGCCCCTCGACGACGACCACGACCTCGTCGAAGGGCAGACGACCTGCGGCCAGGGCCGCGGCGAGCCGGTCGGCCAGCCGCCCGGCGGCCCCGGCGCGGTCCCGCCACCAGCCGTCGGGCACGGATCCGACGACGTTCGCCGCGTCGACCACGAGGACTCGCACCACCCGATGGTGTCATCGCCGGCCGCGCCCCGCCGCCTCGACGTGGAGCTCGGAGCTGCGACGAGCGGCCTACGAGGCCACCTCGGTGGCGGCACCGACCGCGGCGGGCACGTCCCGCACCGAGCAGGGTCGGCCGAAGAGCCACCCCTGCGCCATGGGGCATCCCAGGGCGACGAGGGCGTCCACCTGGGCGGGATCCCCGACGCCCTCGGCCACGATCGCCTCGATCCCCAGGCTGCGCACGAGGTCCAGGACGGCCCCGAGCTGCCGGAACGCGTCGTCGTCGCTGCCGAGCCGGGCGACCAGGGAGCGGTCGATCTTCACGCAGTCGACGGGCAGCCGGAGCAGCGTGGCGAGGGAGGCGTACCCGGTGCCGAAGTCGTCGATGACGATCCGCACGCCGGCGGCCCGCAGCCCGTCCAGGGTCTCGCGCGTGGCCGGGCCCTCGTCGACGAGCAGCGTCTCGGTCACCTCCAGCCAGATCGAATCGGGCGGGAGCCCCGCCGCGTCGAGGGCGCGGCGGACCTCGCCCCCGAAGTCGGGCTGCAGCAGCTGCGCGGGGGACACGTTGATCGACATGACGAGCTCGTCGCGGGCGAGTTCCCGCCGCAGGTTCGCCAGGTCGCGGCAGGCGGCCCGGAGCACGACCTCACCGAGATCACAGATGAGGCCGAGCTGCTCGGCGACGGGGACGAAGTGCTCGGGCGGTACCTCGCCGAGCACCGGGTCGTCCCACCGCGCGAGCGCCTCCCAGCCGACGAGGGTCCCGTAGCCGGGCCCCGACATGATCGGCTGCAGCTTCAGCCCGACCCGCCCCTCGCCGATCGCCTCGCGCAGGCGGGATCCGATCGCCGCCCGCAGCCGCGTGCGCCGCGCCAGTTCCTCGTCGAAGACGACGTACCGGGCCCGGCCGCGGTCCTTCGCCTCGTACATGGCGACGTCGGCGCGCCCGATGAGCTCCTCCGCGCTCGCGTCGTCGTCGGGTCCGGCCACGGCGACGCCGATGGACGGGGTGACGGTGTGGACGCGCCCGTCGAGCAGTCGGACGGGCTCGTCGAACGCCCTCCGGATCCGCTGGGCGAGCGCCTCGGCCTCGTCGGGATGCCCCACCGAGCTGACGATGACGAACTCGTCGCCCCCGTGCCGGGCGAGGACGTCGGCGGGTCCGAGCACCCCGGGGAGCCGGGTCGCGATCTCGACGAGCAGGGTGTCACCCGCGCGGTGGCCCCACGTGTCGTTGACGTGCTTGAAGTCGTCGCAGTCGAGGAAGAGCAGCGCGGTCGCGCGGTCGCGGTCACGGTCCACCCCGAGCCGGGTCGTCAGCGCCTCGAAGAGGGCGGCGCGGTTGAGCAGCCCGGTGAGCTGATCGTGGGTCGCCCGCTCGTGGCTCGCGGCCTCGGCCCGGGCGAGAGCCGTCATCGCCTTCGACAGGCGCACGAAGAGCAGGACGAGGATGAGCAGGACGAGCCCCGTCCGCACCATGCTGTCGGCGGGCCCGCTGATGGGGATCGCGGTGGCGAGGACGGCCGGGGTGATGCTCACGAGGATGAGCACGGTGCGCCGCCCGTCGCGCCGGTGCCGACCCGCGGCGCGGCGCGTCGACGTGACGACCGAGGGATGCGTGGACGACATGGCGAGGCCGTAGAGCCCGAAGAGGTACCCGGCCATGACGGCCGGGCTCTGTACGGTCACCGACATCGTGTGCGACAGCGCGGTGTAGACGTCGAGCGCGAAGAAGCAGCCCAGGCCACCGATGAGCCAGATCAGTGAGGGCGAGAAGAACCCGAGGCGCAACCCGAGGTGGACGCACAGCACGAGGAACAGGACGTCGATCGTCGGGTAGAGCACCCCCACGAGGGCGGCGGGCAGCTGGCTGCCGCCGACCAGCGGCCCGAGGACGAGGATCCACAGCGCGAGGGCCATGCCCACGGTCAGTGCCGCCGTGTCGAGGAACGTGGCCGCCCCGGAGCCGCCGCCGACCTGGCGCCACAGGAGGGACAACCACAGCGCGAGGAGCAGGTACGCACAGAAGCACAGGATGTCGAGGATCGACAACGGGCCGATCCGCACCGGGATCAGACCCGAGAAGAACGAGAGCGGCAGGACGGCGCACGCGGCCTTCTGCGCGTTCCACACGTGCCGGGGGCGCGCGCGGTGCACGACCGGTCCCGCCATGATCGCGACGACGTTCGCGACGGACACGACGAGGAAGGCGTAGGCGCCGGCGGACACGGGATCGGCGACGAACCAGGCGTACGCCACGACGACGGCCGCGAAGCCACCTGTCGCGAGGACGACGCGCCGGCGGGAGGGTCGACCCCAGGTGGGGGGTCCGACCTCGGCCGTCGTGGCCGCCGCCGGCGTCGCCGGACTCACCGGTCCAGTTCGGCCGGGTAGTCGAGCGCTCTGTCCCCCTCGACGGGCTCGCCGAGCAGGTATCCCTGGACCCACTCGAAGCCGAGTTCGCGCACGAGCGCGAGCTGCGCGGACGTCTCGACGCCCGCGGCGACGACCGGCAACCCCTCCTGCTGGACAGCCTTCGCGAGCCCGGCGAGCTGGTCGGCACCGGCGGCCAGCTGGCGCGGGAGCAGCTTGATGATGTCGACCGGCACGTCGAGGGCGGCCGGCAGGATGTCGAGGTCGGCGGCGGTGAAGCCGTCCAGGCAGAACGAGACGCCCCGCTGCTGGAGCCGACGCAGGCGGGTCAGCGCCTCGGCATCGCCCGAGGTGACCCGGCGGAACGTCTCCGTCGTGATGTCGACGAGCAGCTGGTCCTCCGGCAGGCCGTGCCGGCGCAGCGCCGCCGTCATGTCGGTGACGAAGCTCGGGTGACCGACGAGGTCGCCCGAGAGGTTGACGGACAGGATGAGCCCGGCGTGTTCGGGCTGCGTCGACCAGCGGGCGACGTGGGCGAGCGCGTCGTCGAGGATGCGCAGGTCGATGTCGCGCATCCGCCCGGACGCCTGCGCCTCCGCGAAGAAGCCGGCCGGTGACTCGGTCGACCCGTCGGTCTCACTCCGCCGACGCGCGAGGGCCTCGAGGCCCTGCATCCGGCCGGTCAACAGGTTGTAGAACGGCTGGAAGAACGTCACGAGCCGGTCGTCGCGCGCTTCGGCGGGCGTGTCCGGGCGCGCCACGGGCGGGGAGGGCGAGCTCCCCGGTTGATCGGTCATGAGGTCAACTCCTTCGGTTCACAGTGTTGTTCGACACGAGCGCGCCGAACCTGAGACCCGCTGTCGCGGGTCGGTCGTCCACACCCACAGTGGTCGGACGTCTGGCAGGCCGCAAAGCCTGCGGGACCGATCACCGGAGGCGGCCTCAGCGTCGGCGGAGGCGCCCCCGGACCCCGCGACGCTTCCAGAATGCCGTCTCCGCGGCGTCGATCCGGGGCCTTTGGCCGAGCCGGGCGCGAGTCTCCACGGCGGCCCGCTCGTACCGTCGCGCCTTGCGGGCCAGGCGCATCCGCGCGACCGGCCCGATCTCGTCGTCGTCGATGGGCAACCCGTCGGGCCGGACGTCCGTGGGGATCGGGTTGAGGTCGCCCGGTCGCGGGCGCCGAAAACCGGGGCGTAGCCGTTCGTCCACACCGACCTCGCCGGTGACGTCCTGGTACTCCCACCCGAGGGTGTGGGGGGCCGACCGGGTCACGAAGTTCGGGGTCTCGCGGAAGTGGACCTCCTGCGGCGACTCCGGTCGCTGCGGCGCGGGCGGGTCGGCCGTGAAGGCGGCGACGACGAGCAGCACCCGCGAGAGCAGGTTGACGAACAGCAGGAGGGTCGCGAGGGAGGCCGACGCCGCGAGCAACGGGTTGTCGGCGACGGACGACACGAGCGCGGTCCCCGCGAACAGCACGACCTGCACCGCGACGCCGCCCACGGCCGAGCCGAGCCACAGGTCGCGGGCGAGGGGACGCACGGCGGCGGTCACGCGGAAGAGGAACGCGAAGGTCAGCATCGACAGCGCCGCGGCGACGAGGAGGCCGGCGGCGCGCAACAGGAACCCGACGACGGCGTTGTCACCGAGCCCGAGCGCGTCCATGACGACCGCGCCCATCGAGCTCGCCGCGGTGCCGAGCAACGCCGACGCGACGATCCCGACCGCCATCGCGACGAAGCCGAGCAGGTCCCGCAGCTTGGCCAGCGCGACGTTCTCGGTGGGCGCGACGATCCCGAACATCGCCTGCACGGTGGAGCGGATGCTCGTCATGAGGCCCGTCGCGCTCCAGAGCAGCACGAACGCCGCGACGATCGAGGCCGGGTTCAACGCCGTGTCGAGGACGAGCGAGTCGGGATCCACCATGCCCTGACCCGAGGAGTCCTGCAGGATGCCCGGCAGGACCGAGTTCACCGCCTCGACCACCTGCTCCCTCAGGGTCTCGTTGCCCCCGAGCGTCGCCATGAACACCGTCCACGCGATCGTCAGCGCGGCGACGATGGAGAACAGCGCCGTGTAGGCGATGCCGCCCGCGAGCAACCCACCCCGCGCCGCGGAGTACCGCTGGAACGCCCGCACCGGGCGCGAGTCCTTGACCCGGGCGAGAAGCGCCGCGGCGCCGGACGGCTCGCCCCCGTCGCCGGGGTCGGTCTCGCTCGAGGTGGGCATGCGTTTCAGTGTGCCACCGCCCGATCGCGCCGGCCGACGCCTCGCGGCGCCTGTGGTAGACCGGACGATCGGACGAGCCCACCTCGTGGGCCCCGCCGGTGCCGACGCGGCCGCGCGTCGCCCGCCCCCGCGTCGATGGAGACCACGATGAGCCGGACGGACCCCGCCGAGACGACCCTCGCGCGCACCCAGGACCCCTACGTCCTCGACCCCGCCGACGTGCGGGAGCCGCCCCGGACCCTGCGCTCGGGCCTGAAGTTCCTCGGGCCCGGCATGATCACGAGCGCCGCGGTCGTCGGCTCCGGCGAACTGCTCACCGCGACCACGTTGGGCGCGCAGGTCGGGTTCATGCTCTTCTGGCTCGTCTTCGTCTCGACGTTCGTCAAGGTCTGGGTGCAGATCGAGCTGGCGCGGTGGTCGATCTCGACCGGTGAGCCGGCGATCACCGGCTACGACCGCGTCCCGCCGCGCGTCGGTCGCCGCGGGTGGATGGCGTGGCTCGTGCTCTTCATGTTCCTGCAGTTCCTCGTCGGTCAGGCCGGCGTGATCGGCGGGAGCGCACTCGCGTTCTCGATGCTCCTGCCCATCGGCGGCGACCCGTTCTCGGCGGTGTCGATCGGATCCTGGGTGGCGGTGCTCGTGCTCGTCGCGATCGGCATCCACGTCGCCAACCGCTACGAGCTCGTCGAGAACATCTCGACCGTGCTCGTCGTCCTCGTCACCGGCTTCGCCGTCGTCACCGTGGTGCTCGTGCAGTTCACCGACTTCGCGTGGACGCTGGGCGACCTCGGCGACGGGCTGCGGTTCCAGGTCGCGGCGGGGGCGATGGGTGTGGCGCTGTCGATGTTCGGCATGACCGGCGTCGGCGCCGGCGAGATCACCGCCTACACGTACTGGTGCGTCGAGAAGGGCTACGCGGCGTGGACCGGCCCGAACGACGGCTCGGCCGACTGGGTGCGCCGGGCCCGCGGCTGGATCCGCGTCATGAAGATGGACGCGTGGGTCTCGTGGGTCGTCTACACGATCTCGACGGCCGCCTTCTACCTCCTCGGCGCCGCCGTCCTGCACCCGCAGCCCGAGCTGCGGCCGAAGGGCACCGAGGTCATGTCGGTCATCTCGAGCATCTTCGACACGGCGGTCGGGGAGTGGGGGGCGGTCGTCTTCCTCGTCGGCGCCGGGGTCGCACTCTTCAAGACGATCATCGCGAACGTGCCCAGCCTCGGAAGACAAGTCGCCAACACCCTGTCGGTCTTCGGTGCCTTCGACTGGGCCGACCGGGCCGCGCGCGACCGGTGGATGCGCGTGATCATGATCGTGCTGCCCGTCACGTGGGGGCTGCTCGCCGTGGCCGTCAACTCGCCGCTCGTACTCGTCATCCTCGCCGGCGTGCTCAACGCCCTCTTCCTCATGGGCGTCGCCGTCAGCACCCTGTACCTCTCGCGCGCCGAGACCGACCCCCGGGTCAAGGACGGGCCGGGATTCGCGGCGCTGCTCGTCGTGTCGGCCATCGCCATCTTCGCGGTCGGCGTGTTGTCGTTCCTCGACCAGTTCTGAGCCACACCCCCCGGGGTGGGCCCCGCCGCCACGGGATCCGCACCGCCGGGCGGACTGTGAGGCGGACGTGAGGCGCGCGGGAGCGTCGTGGGAGAGCGGTCGCCCAGCCTGAGGTCGTCGGCCCGATCGGGCCGCGCACGACCCGCTCGACGTGCTCGAGCCGCAGGACCCGGGGGGGACCACCATGAACACGACCACGCCGACCACGACGACCACGACTGGCGCCGCGACATCGACCCGCACCCGCTCGACCCGCGCCCGTGGCGCCGCCGTCCTCGGCGCCGCGACCGCCGTCCTCGTCGTCGGGGCGGCCGCCGTCCCGGCCGACGCCGCGATGCCCGCGAGCGCCGCGGCGTCGAACCGTCCCGCCGCCGTCTCCACGTCCCTCGCGGCGCGGGCCGCCGCGCCGGCGGCGGCGCCGACCGGACGCCGCGCCTCGCGGGTCGTCTACCTGACGTTCGACGACGGCCCCAACCGCGTCTACACGCCCCAGGTCCTCGACCTGCTGCGCCGCTACCGCGCCAAGGCCACCTTCTTCATGATCGGCTCCGCCGCCCGGGCCAACCCGGCGCTCGTCGCGCGGGTCCGCTCCGCGGGCCACGCGATCGGCAACCACACGTTCAGCCACCCGTGGCTCTCGCGCCTGCCCGCGTCGAAGATCCGCTCGGAGCTGCGCCGTACCGATGCCGTCCTCGGCCGGACGACGTGCCTGCGTCCGCCCGGCGGGTTCGTCAACGGCACCGTCCGGGCCGTGGCCCGCAGCGAGGGCAAGAGCGTGCAGCTGTGGACCGTGGACACGAACGACTGGCGCCGGCCCGGCGCGTCGACGATCGGCCGGCGGGCCGTGGGCGGTGCCCGGACCGGCAGCGTCGTCCTCATGCACGACGGCGGCGGGCCGCGCCGCCAGACGGTGGCCGCCCTGGCCACGACCCTCGCCCGACTCTCGGCGCAGGGCTACCGCTTCGAGCGTCTGCCCGCCTGCCGCTGACCCGCGGCGTCGGTGCTCTCCGGCGGGCCTACTCGCCGGCGACCCCGATGTTGACGTGCCACGTGAGTCCGTAGCGGTCGACGACCTGGCCGTAGACGTCCCCCCACATCTGCTTCTCGAGGGGGACGATGACCGAGCCGTCGGCGGCGAGGGCCTCGAAGTAGCCGCGCAGCGCCGGCTCCTCGTCTCCCGACAGGCTGAGCTGCACGTTGTTGCCCGGCGTGAAGTCGCCCATCCCCATCCCGTCGACGTGATCCGCGGCGAAGAGGTGGAAGCCGGCCGGCGTCTCGAGGGCGGCGTGCATGACGCCGTCGACCTCCATACCGGTGTCGCGGAACGACATGACCTGCGGCGTGCCACCGAGGATGCCGGCGTAGTAGGCCATCGCCTCGGCGGCGGTGCCCGGGAAGCTCACGTACGGGTTGAACTGCATCGACATGGAACGCTCCTCACGACGCGCCGCCCACCGGGGTGGTGGGTCGTGCGCGGCCAGTGTGACACCGCTCACCGACAGGGTCCGGGGAATCGTGGAGCCCACGGCACACCGGCCGGAAACGTGATCGCGATAGTCGTATACCACTCTCTAGCGGCCGGGACAGATCGGCTCAGACGCGTCGATCGACCGCCCCGGACGCGCCTCACCGCGCCGTGGTCAGCACCTGCTCGCCGGCGCGCTCGAGGTACTGCCGGCCGTTCGCGTGCAGGGCCCGGTCGACCTCGAGGCGGGCCTCCCGGCCGTCGAACACGACGGTCATGAGCCCGTTCTGGAACCACGGGCCGGAGTCGAGAGCCCAGTCGAGACCGGTGTCGGGCACCGCGAACGCGCGAGAGAACCAGCGCAGCCCGACCCGCAACGGTGCCTTCTCGAAGAACTTGTTCACGAGCTTGACCGGGACGGGGAGGTAGTTGCGGAACGGCGACATCGTCAATTGGCGGATGGCGGTCTCCGGGTGCTCGAGGCCGACGACCCGCGCGTCGGCCGTGTACGAGCAGTGCACGTCACCGGAGAGGACGAGCACGCTGCTCGGGGGCCGGGGCGAGGACGCCACGTCGGCGAAGAGGCCGACGAGCCGTTCGAACGACTCGCGAAATGCCGACCAGTGCTCGAGGTCGACGAACCGGCGCAACCGCTCACCCAGTTTGGCCATCGCGGGGGAGAACCGGCCGGACGCCACCACCTCGTTCCACCCCTCGAGGTGGTGGATGCCGCGCGGGATCATCACCGGCAGCGTCGATCCGAGGACGAGGTGGGCGACGGGCACCTTGGTGGCCTGCTCGACGATCCACGCCCACTCGACGTCGTCGATCATCGACCGCGTCGTCCCGTCGAGGCGGCGCGAGGCGCGGCAGTCCATCGCGACGAACCGCACGAGCCCGTCGCCGTCGAAGAAGTCGCGTACGAAGCTCCAGCGCGCCGTGTTCTGCTCGGCGTCGGCCCGCCAGGCGAACTCGTCGAGCTCGGCGGTCCGGGCGCCGTCGTCACCGGTGGCCCGCACGGCGGCGAACATCGCGTCGTGTTCCAGCGCCTGCGGCGAGAGGTTGCCGAGGTGCTGGTAGACCCAGTACGAGCCGAAGGCGCCGACGACCCGGTCGCGCCACCACGGCTTGGCCGCCATCTCGGTGCGCCAGGCGTGCGAGGTGTTCCAGTCGTCGCGCAGGTCGTGATCGTCGAGGAGCATGCAGGTCGGCACGGTCGAGAGAAGCCAGCGGACCGGGTCCGGCGACCACGCCTCGTGGTAGAGCCACGTGTACTCCTCGAAGTTCCACACCTCCTCCGCGATCTCGGCCCGCTCCGCGGGGACGGGCTCGTGCGCCTGCTTCAGCCGGGCGACGAGCGCCGGCGAGGGCTCGTCGGCGTAGATCTGGTCCCCGCCGAGGAAGAGCGCGTCGGGCCAACGCTCGTGCGGCTCGGTGCGCATCCGTTCGGCAAGGGCGGCGAGCGCATCCGCTCCGTGCTCCTTCAGGCCCGCCGCGTCGAACGGCGCGGACCGTCGGCACGACCCGAAGGACAGGCGCAGGGTCGACCGGTCGTCGAGCGTGCGGATGACGCTCGGCGGGAACGGCGACTCCGGCTCCGGCCACGCCTGCGCGTCGTCGAGGTGGACCGTGTACGGCAGTACCGCGGCGCCCGGCAGGTCCCGGAGCTGCAACAACGCGTAGTGGTGACCGTGCACCGACCAGGTGCGTTCGCGGGCGACGTGGCCGTCGGCGTCGACGGTGACGACGCACGGGCGGTCGGTCTCGACCCACACCGTGGCGGCGTGCGCGTCGACGTAGCGCAGCATCGGTCCCAGCAGCAGGCGCGGTTCTCTCACCGTTCGAGCGTAGGTGGGCGCCTACGCGTCGTGGGCAGGGTCCGCGGGACTGGGTCTGCGCGCAGGGGCGCCGGGCCGCCGGTGGTCACCCGCGAGCCGCGCCCGCCAGGGGCCGGGCAGGTCGAGTGCCACCCGCGCGAGTCCGCAGCGGTGCAGCAGGGACTGGAGCGCCAGCGCCGACGCGACGACGATCGCCGTGACGACCAGCGGGAGCAGCGCCCGCCCCGCGGGCGTTCCGAAGACCGGGGCCAGCTCCTCCCGCGCCGGCAGGCACGCGGCGGTGAGGAGGACCACGAGCGGCGGGTGCAGAACGTAGACGCCCACGGTGCGGCGGCCGATCCACTGCAGGGGTACCCGCACCCCGTCCCGGCCGGCGAGGGCGCGCAGGGCCGCGAGCACGGCGATCGCGACCGCCACCGACGCGAGCACGGTCAGCGGGTGGTGCAGCACCGCGGGGGTGACGCGATCGACCACGGCGGCCGCGAGGGCGATCCCGAACGCGACGGGGCCGGCGTGGCGGCGCTCGACGACGTGCCGGAGGGTGTCGCGGGCGAAGACGCCCGCCGCGAAGTAGATCGCGAGCCGGATCGCCCGCATCCACATCGGCTCCGCGGCGTTCCCGTGGGTGAGGTCGAGGAACCACCCCGTGAGGAACAGCGCGCCGAGCACGGCGGACGGCGGAACGCGGCGCGCGGCCCGGAACACGGCGTTGTACACCGCGAGCGCCCAGACGAACCACAGCGGCGTGATGAGCGGGACCAGGTAACGCGCCACCACTTCACCGGCGTGCGCGGGCGGGTCGACGATCTCGTAGGGCGTCACGACGAGCGCGACGAGCAGGTAGACGGTGAGCCAGACGGCGTACAGCCACGCGTTCGTCGCCACGGCGATCCGCGTCTTGGGGCCGCCCTCCGGCCGGAGCAGGCGACCCGACGCGAGCCAGCCCGACAACAACAGCAGCAGCGGGAGGCGCACCGTACCGAGGCGGTCGTCGGCGAGGTCCCACGCCGCCGAGGCCCACGAGTCGTCCTCGCCGATGAGCGGCGCGCGGAACCACAGCGAGGCGTGCAGGGTGACGATGGCCACGACCGAGACCCCTCGGGCCATGTCGATCCACGCGATGCGGGACCGCCCCGGCGCGGGGGTCGGCGGGTCGGAGCTGCGATCGGCCATCATCGTCAGAGTAGGTGCGGCTCAACGTGACTCGCGTGCACGCGCCTGACGCCGGGGGCGTGGCGCGGGCCCACCCGGCGGCCCGGGAGGCTGATCATGGCATGACACCTGCGCCCGAGGGGGACCCCATGAGTTCGTCCACGGCCTCCACGTCGGCGGAGTCTCCGTCCGCGGGCGGCCCGGCGCTGCGCGGCGTCACCCGCCGCCGGCTCGGCCTGTACGAGGCGACGCTCGCGGCAGCTGGGGCGTTCACGCTCGCCCTCGACCTGCTCAACGCGCTCGTCTGGCACGACGAGGGGTACATCGTCACCTACCGCGGGATGGCGCTGGTCGCGCTCGCGCTCGGAGTGGGCGCCATGGTGGGGTCGGCCGTCCTGGCCCGCCTCGACCCGCTCCCGACGTGGCGCGTGCGCCGCGGCTCGTGGCGAAATGTCGTGCTCCACGGGCGGTCGCGGGTCCATCATGGAATCCGTAGCGGATGACACGTGAGGGGTGGGGAACATGGGGACCGGAGAATCGCGGGTCGCGGTACCGGGCGGGGAGCTGGTCGTGGTCGATCACGGGGGCAGCGGGCCCGACGTCCTGCTCGTCCACTCGATGGCGCACTCCTTGCCGGTCTGGGACGGCGTCGCCGCCCGGTTGACCCAGGACGCGCGCGTCGTGTCCTTCGACCTGCGCGGGCACGGCCGGAGCAGCGCCGAGGCCACCGACATCGACCAGATCCCCGACGACATCGTCGCCGTCATCGACGCGCTCGGCCTCGACCGTCCGGTCCTCGTCGGTCACGACGTCTCGGGCGGGTTCACGGCCGCCGTCGCCGCGACCCACCCCGAGAAGATCGGCGCGCTGGTCCTCCTCGACAGCCCCACCGTCGAGCCGCAGGCCGCGGTGCGCGAGACCGTCGCGATGGTCGGCACCGACGAGGTGCGCGCCCTCATCGCGGATCGCTTCGGCCTCGGGCACACCGGCCCCGACGCCGCGTCGGCGGACGCGTTCGTCGAGGAGTACGCCCGGCGCAGCAGCACCGACCTCCTGGGCGCCGCGGCCGAGGCCGAGGCGACGCGAGTCCTCATGCGCCGCGGCATCAGGAGCGACGCCGACGGCTCCTGGATCTTCCGCCCCACGACCGACACGCTGCGCGCGCTCACCCACGACCCGGGCACCCCCACGGCCCACCCGGGCCGCGAGCTGCTCGCCGACCTCGAGATGCCGGTGGGCATCGTCGTCCTCACCCGGGGCCGGCACGGCTCCGGCGGGGAGGCGATGAGCGACCTCGTCCAGAGCCGCCCGACGATGCGGATGGTCACCATCGACAGCGACCCCCAGGTGCAGTACACCGACCCCGACGCCGTGGCCGCCGCGATCCTCGAGACCGTGCGCGCCGCGGACCGGCCGGGACAAGCCGCCTGAACGAGTCCTGCCCGAACGTGCCCCGCCGGAACATGCAGAGAGCCCCGATCCTGGATGAGGATCGGGGCTCTTCGTCGTCGTGGGACGATCGGTGGGTAGTTCCCGAAAGTCCCTGACCTGCGGAGACCGCGAGGCTTGAGGGTCGCTGGGCACAGCCTCGACCTCCCCCCAGGCACAGGTCGCCCTCCTGGACGCCAGATGCGCCCATCCCACCCTACTGCGTGTTTTTGCACCACGAATGCGGTAGGCTTTCGCGCAGTTACCCAAGCGATCCGGAGGCCGGAATGACCTTGACTACCGCTCCAGGGTTCGAGCCTGAGCACGAACAGCGTCTCGCGGCCTTCGGACTCTCCAACGCCATCATGCACGACGGCCTGCGCGCCGGCGCTACTCGCGCCGCCAACCGTAGCGCTCTCGCTCTTGAGACCTCGCCGGGCACGGATATCTACCACGACGGCATGGAGGCATTGGCACAGCTGCTAGCACCCGACGGGTGGCGCTCGCTGTCAATCGACAGGCAGCCGAGGCTGGTCCACCCTGAGGGTGCCCTCTCGTTCGCGGTCTCCTCCGCCATCAACGTGGGCCGAGCAAACTTGCGTGCTCCGCGTACCCGGAGGAAGGGCACCGCGACACGCAACAGTCTTGGTGCCGGTCTCAGTGTCCCAACCCTCTTCGAGACCGAGGACGACCAACTCGCCGAACTGGCACGCACAGCAGAGAAGGCGCCCTTCTATTTTTTGCTCTTCGAGCGCATCGCCGTAGGCAAGCCCGGCCTCCTTCTCGAGTTCTCGCGTCCCGCCGCCATGACAAACGGGGGCAGCGTCGTCGAATGGGCCGACCGCATCCCGGTTCCCTTCTTGGACCTCGAGGGTGATCTCTCGGTGTTTGACGAGCCTGGCGACGATGAGTTCGACGTTGCCGTCGAGCCGCGCTGACATTGGCCATGTTCACCCCATCACGATTGCGGCTGGCTCGGGCTCGTCTTGGACTGACCCGGACGAAGCTGGCCGACCTCAGCGGCATCTCGCTTCGTACCCTGACGGAGTACGAGAACGAAGAGCGCACACCAAGCGACGACAACCTCGCCCGTTTGTCCGAGACCCTGTTGGTGCGTCGGTCCTTTTTTGAACGCGATGCCATCGAAGCCGTCCCGCTCGAGGCAGCCAGCTTCCGAAAGCTCAGCAAGACCTCCGCGACGCGACGAGACGCGGTGCTTGCCAACGCCGCCTTGGCGTTGGAATTCTTCGAGATGCTTGAGCAACACTTCAAGCTGCCCACCCCGGCGATCCCGACGTTGGACAAGCTCGGGCCGGCGCGCGCGGCCGACCTGGTGCGGAACCAGTGGGCGCTCGGCGATCGACCGATCTCCAACATGCTGCACTTGCTCGAGTCCAAGGGCGCGAGAGTCGCATCCCTCAATCACGAGTACGGGGACATCGACGCGTTCTGCTTCTACCGGGATGCCGCCCCTTACGTCTTCCTCAACACGAGCAAGTCCGCTGAACGGCAGCGGTTCGATCTCGCCCACGAGCTCGGCCATCTAGTCCTTCACAGTGACACGGAGATGGAGACCGCTTCGTCGAAGGAACGCGAGGCCCAGGCCAACGAGTTCGCCGCGAACTTCCTGATGCCGACCAGCGCGGTTCGCCAGCAACTGCTGTCGGGCGCCAGCGTGGAGCGGATCCTCACGGCACGCAGTTACTGGAAGGTCTCAGCGATGGCCATGACCCACCGCCTCAAGGAACTTCACCTGCTGAGCGACTGGCAGTACCGGTCAACCTGCATCACGCTGTCCGAGCGAGGGTTCCGACGGGAAGAGCCTGGCGGCGTGGCCCCCGAAACTTCTCAGCTCCTTCGAAAGGTGCTCTACGGGAGCACCGCACGAATCAGTTTCAAGGCGGCCGCGATGGACCTCGATCTCAGCCCGAACGAGATTCGTTCGTACGCCCGCGACCTAGTGCCGATGGGCGCCTGAACGCGCCACCCGTTCAGGCGCCCGACCGGAGCTGAACCAGTGAAGAACTCCCGAACACCGTCACGCTTTTGCGCGCTCGGGATAGGGCGACATACAGGTTACACGGGTCCTGCATCTTGCTGACGTCAGCGATGATGACGTGGTCGTACTCAAGCCCCTTGACCAACAAGGTCCGCGAGGCGATGCGGTTGTCATTGCGTCGACCGGTGCGGCGAAGACGGTCTCGCACGCGCGCCAAGTTGCCCCCCACAGCATCGCCGTTCTCGGCGGTCAGGGCGATCGCCTCGAGGGTGTCATTCCACGCCTCCCAGCGATATATGCGGAGGCCCTTGACGCCCCGTACGTCCGTGGCGGTCTGCGCCAACTGCGCGTAAGTCGGCGAGTCGCGAAGCTTGTCGAGCGCTACGAGGATGGGCTCAATGCCGGCCCTCGTGTAATGCGCAACGCCCTGACTGTCCGCGAGCCGTTTCAGGACCGGCGCGTCGATCCCCGACAGACCCACGACACACGCCTTGGCGAAGTTCGCAAACCACCAGGCGAGTTGGCTATCGCCCTCGGCGGGCAAGCCTTGCAGTTGGGCCCGCATGAAGTTCCCGCTGATGTCCTCCATCACGGAGAAGCTCCCACCAAGGCGACTGGCGTGGGTTGCGACGTCAGTCGGCCACTTGTCCAGCAGGACGACAGATTCGTCGAAATCCCGGAATGAGTGCGCGACGGCCGCGAGAACATCCGGGCCGGTGCCGGAAACGTAGCTCAGTCCTGGCACGGAATGCGCCGCGAAATCGAAGACTCGTCCGTCGACGAGCTCAGGGCGAATGTCGAGAAGCCACTGGCCCAGATCTCGGTTGTGATTAGTCCACCGGTGCGGCTCGACTGCGAGAACATGCTCCGGGAAGTCCGGCAGCACGTGACCATCCCACGTCGCCATGGGACCGACGAAGGTGAAGATCGCTTGCAGGCGGTCCCCAAGGATTACGGACTTGGGAATCGCCGCCGCGAGCGCCATGACGAACTCGTGCAGGACAAGGGTGCAGTCCTGGTACTCGTCGATGAACAAGTAATCGAAACTGACGGCCATCACATCCACGATCGCGCGAGATCCCGCAACGGTCGTGGCCGCCTTCAGGTAGTCGTCCGACTGAGTCCAGTCCGGCACCTCGGGCACGGACATACCGGCAATCGACGAGTATGAGCGCACCAGCGAGAAGGCCCAGCTCGTGATCGTGTCGACGCGGAACTGCGACTCTGGAACTCCGAATGCCCGGAGGCGCTTACGGATCGCGTCGACGCCTGCGTTCGTATGGGTGAGGACAAGTGAACGCTTGCCGTCCGAAGCGGCGACGGCCGCCGCTGCGGCCAGAAGGTGGGTCTTCCCCGTACCTGCGGGCATCTCGAGTGAGCATGGCGCCGCAGCGATCAGCTCTTCTGCGGCGACGCGGAGCGGCTCATGCATCATCTGGTTCGTCGCCCGCCTCAACTGGCGACTCTGCATCATCGGGGTACACAAGCGCTCTGACCTCTTCGAGGTGCGCGACGGTTGCCGAGAGCTGTGCGCTTTCGTAGTTCTTGACGATCCAACGGCCCAAGACTCGGCCGCCCTCGACCTCCTTGAACCACTTGCGGTTCACGGAACCCGCAGCGATCCGGTCCCTCGCCTCTTCGAGCGTGAAGTTCAAGATGAGCCAGTCCTCTACGTCCAACGACGGGACGGGCTTCGATGGATCGACCGCGTTGAGATCCTGGAGAACGGTGTCTTCGCTACTCCGCTGGTGAACACCAAGCTTGATGAAGGCGGTCAGGCCCTTGGCGCTGAGCTGCGAGCAAATCTGCGTCTCGGTCTTGCAGCCGTGATCCCACCGGATCATCGGGGCGCCTGCAGCCTCGGCTGCGCCAACGGCCGCGTCGATGCTCCGGTCGTCGTTGTCGAGGAAGCCAGCGACCACAAACCCGAGGTCCGCGAGCGCTTGGACCCGTGGGGCCACCTCGGAACCGCCCATACCGTCCTGAATGGCCAACCCCTCGCCAGCTGAGGTCGATAGTCCCATCGAGGCACGGTTGGCGTCCCACGCCTCGATGCATTCGATCAGCAGGCCGTGCTCGGTCTTGCCCTCGGCGACAACAACCCGGCGTGCCAGCAAGGACGACGGCCGCGAGCGGCGGACTCGGAGCATTGGTTCGCTGGCGTCACCTAGCGAGGTCACCGTGACGATGCCAGCCTGGCTTTGCACGGTCGCCAGATTCTCGATTTGGGCCTGCTCGACGATGACCGGCGAGTGGGTGGTGACGAGCACCTGCGAGTAGCCGTCGTCGGACAGTAAATAGTTCAGGAGGCGCACGGCACGATGCGGCTCCAGCCCGGATTCGAGCTCGTCAACCACCGCGACGGATCGAGCCCCGGCAGCGAGCTGCTGGACTGCGAGGCTTGTCAAGCGACGGCTACCTAGCCCAAAGCTGGTGAGCGGGATGACGTCCTCATACAGGGCGAGCGCCGCGCCCATAGCCGACCGCGAGGTGTCGAGGCCCGGCTTGATATCGGTAAAACTGCCGCCGCCGATCTGATTAGTGCGGTCTTGGACCCTGGCTGCGAGGTCTGCAAGCGATGAGTTCTCATGATCGACGAGCGCCTCCCGCGCGGCGCGCGACGCCGCCGCAAGCGCATCACGCTCGCCACCATCTTCCGAAGACATGCGGCCGAGCGGCGAGTTGCGGCTCCAACGGAGCTGCGCGTCCGTCCGGTCATCCACCTTGAAGGTTGAGAAGGCACGTCGTTGCGACGAGGTGAGGAACTGCTCAGTGCCGTCCAGGCGGACGACTGACCAGCGTGGCTCAAGGCTGGCATCTACCGTGAGCTGGACGATCAGCGCGGGCTCGAACTCATCCTCGGGATCCTGCTGTGGTTCCCCATCCTGATCGACGCCGCTCAGCCAGAGCCCGAAGGCAGTGTCCTTCCGCAACGATGCCGGGATGTCGATGAGGAGCGCCTTGATCACAATCGGATCGTCGACGTTCACCCCGAAGAAGTCGGTGTCGGCGAACGGAATGCTCCAGCGGTCGCCGAGCAGGTAGTGGATGGCGTCGAGGATGGTCGACTTGCCGCTGTCCCCAGGGCCGACGAGGGCGATGAGCCGCTGCTCAATCGGCAGCACCCAGTCCAGCTGCCGTATCCCTCTGAGGTTCTCGATCCAAAGCCGACGAACCCTCATGCCCGAAGCCCCGCTTCGGTCGCCACGTCGCTCACGGCAACAGACTACGGGCTCATCCCAATTGAGGGTGTAGTTGGGGTCTGAAGCCGCCGGTCTCGAGGAGGCTGCGGGCGATGTAGTTGGTGAGGTTGCGGAACCCGAGGGCGGTCCCGCGCAAGTGCTCGAGACGGCCGTTGATCGCTTCGGTCGGACCGTTCGAGGTGCGGGGCCGGGTGAAGTAGGCCAGGACGTCGTCGGCGCGCTTGGCCAAGGTGCGTCCGAGTCTGGCGAGCTCCGCAAGACCGGCGGGGACGCCGGTGGCTAGGGTCTTGATGAGGCTGGTCAGGGTGGCCGCGCCGCGGGCGCGGTCGGGGTTGCGGTAGGCGCCGATGAGGCGCTGGTAGGCCTGCCAGGTCAGGTCCACGGCGGCGTGCCGGTCGTCG
>NZ_JACYXE010000014.1 GCF_014857905.1 Agilicoccus flavus
GGTAATCGCCGCCCGGTCGCGCCCAAGCTGCCCGAGGCGGCCTGGATCAACCAGCCATCACCGGAGGCCCTCATACAGACCGCGTAACGAGACGTGTCTCAGACTGCTTGACATCTTCCGGATCGGCACGGATCTCCTCGAACATCCGCACCGCCCGAGCCTTCAGCTCAGGCGGGTACCTCGTGGACGTGTTTCCCGACATGACTCCAACCTTCCCAAGATCTGGAGTCTCCCGACATCCCGGGGCGGTTCAAGCTTCGCCCGCGGCTCCGCCGCCCGAGACATGTCCTGTCGCCACACGTACCCGCACCCCGTGCACCGGTAGCGGCGGACCATGACCAGCAGCGTCGTCGGCCGCCAACCCAGCGGCTCGTGCGCCAACTCCCGGGTGACGCTGTCACGCAGTGCGCCCTCGCAGCCGCATCGACGACACCAAGGGTCAGGATCGAGGACTCGACAGCCCAGCACCGCACGGTCAGGCTCGAGGCGTTGACCAGTGACCTCGAGGCCGAGCTCGTCGGGCCGGCAGAACGTGGTGAGGTCGGGGAAGGCGAAGGTAGCGTCAGACATGTCGAAGTCTTGTGGGTGGGCAGCGTAGGAACTCCCATCATCAGGGGACCTCGACGCCTACCTAGACCCGGCCACCAGCCGTCACACCCTCATCTGTGATGAGCCACGAATCGTCAGCTTCGGCACGACATCGAGCCTGAACCCGACGTCGAGTGGCGGCGGCCTGCGCCGCTGTGGACCGCACGTCTGGTCCGCGCACGGTGGCGCGGCCCGACACTCGAAAGGGCGCGAGGGCCGGCGGCGGCGACCGCCCTCACACGAGCTCGCCGCGCCGGCGGCTCAGGTAGGCGCGCTCGGCGCGGTTGTCGGTGGAGGCGATCGCGGCGTCGTACGCGGCCCGCGCCTCGGCGCTGCGGCCGAGCCGGCGCAGCAGGTCGGCGCGGGTGGCGTGCCACGCGTGGTACTCCGGCAGGGGGAGCCGATCCACGATCGCGAGGGCGACCTCCGGGCCGTCGAGTTCGGCGACCGCGACCGCTCGGTTGATGCGACGATCGGGGACGGGTCGAGGCGCGTCAGCCGGTCGTACAGCGCGACGATCTGGCCCCAGTCGGTGTCCTCCGCGGCCGGGGCATCCGTGTGCACGGCGTTGATCGCCGCGAGGATCTGGAAGCGGCCGGGCCGATCGATGGCGAGGCACTCGCGGACGAGGCCGTGCCCCTCGCGGATCAGGGCGCGATCCCAGCCGGCGCGGTCCTGCTGGTCCAGCGGCACGAGTTGCTCGTGCCGCACCCGCGCCTCGCGCCGCGCCTCGATGAGGAGCAGGAGTCCGAGCAGGCCGGTCACCTCCGGCTCGTCGGGGAGCAGGTGGTGCAGGATCCGGGTCAGCCGGATCGCCTCGCCGGTGAGCTCGGCGCGCACCGGGTGGCCCTCCCCGGTGGCGAGATACCCCTCGTTGAAGACGAGAATGAGCACGGTGAGCACCCCCCCGAGGCGCTCGGGCAGGTCGGCCGTCTCGGGCACGCGGTAGGGCACCCGCGCCGCCGCGATCTTCGTCTTCGCGCGCGTGATCCGGCGCGCCATCGTCGTCTCGGACACGAGGAACGCGTGCGCGATCTCGGCCACCGTCAGCCCGCCGAGCAACTTGAGGGTCAGGGCGATTCGCGCATCCGGCGCCAACGCCGGGTGGCAGCACGTGAAGAGCAGGCGCAGCCGGTCGTCCTCGACCGCGCCCGTGGGCTCGTGGGGTGAGTCGTCGAAGGTCACGAGGGCCGCCTGATGCTTGCTGTCGCGTCGCTGCTCGCGGCGGATCCGGTCGATCGCGCGACGCGCGGCCGTCGTGGTGAGCCAGGCGCCGGGGTTGGGCGGCACGCCGTCCCTCGGCCACCGCTCCACCGCGACGACCAGCGCCTCGCTCGCTGCCTCCTCGGCGAGGTCGATGTCGCCGAAGCGGCGGACGAGGGAGGCGACGAGGCGGCCGTACTCCTCGCGGAAGACCCGCTCGACGGCCGTGCTCTCACCCCGCGTCATCGGCATCTCCGGCGGCACAACTCAGGCCGCGCCCTCGAAGGGGCGGACCTCGACCTTGCCGCCGCACGCCGTGGATCCCCGCGCGGCGAGGTCGAGCGCCACGTCGAGATCGGGGGCGTCGACGATCCAGAAGCCGCCGATGACCTCCTTCGTCTCCAGGTAGGGGCCGTCGGTGAGCACCGGGGACTCGCCCTGGCCGTCGACGACCGTGGCGGTCGAGGCCTCTTTCAGCCCACCCGCGAAGACCCAGTACCCGTCGGTCTTGAGCGTCTCGTTGAAGGCGTCGGTGGCCGCGAACGCCTTCTCCATCTCCTCGGTGGAGGCGTAACCGCCGAGTTCGCCGCGCTTGGCGGGGCCGTGGACGGACAGCAGATAGAGCGCCATGTCGGTTCTCCTTCGTCGGGGTGGTCCTCGTGACCACCTTCCACCCTCACCACGAACGGGGGCGGCCCGATACGACAGTCCGGCGCAGGCCGATCCCGCGTCGTGTCGCGATCCGGTGTCCCGACGATCGCCACGGAGGCCGGCCGTCCGCCGAGGTGGTCTGCCGAAGGTCCGGTGTCCCTGCCGTCGGCGGACGGGTCAGATCGACGGCGGCTCGGCCGCATCGGGGCGGCGAAGGACGGCCCCCGCGACACTCTCGACGTACCAGCGTCGGTAGGCCTGCGCGCTCCAGCCGCGCCGGCGCACGAGCCAGTCGTAGCCGGCGACGTCCATGGCGAGGAACAGCACGTCGACGAGCTCGTCGTGGGAGATGTCGGGGCGCACGTCGCCGCCGGCGCGCAGAGCGGCGGCGAACATCCCCATGCCGGCGCGGCGCTCGGCGTCGTTCTTGGCCCGGATGGCGGCGGCGTCGGCGTCGGCGGTCGCCGCGGCGCGCAGGGCGAGCTCGATGTCGGCGAGCCGCTCGTGCACGCCCACGAGGTGCTCCGCGTACCGCGCCAGCATGTCCCGCGCGTCGGTCATCGCCGAGATGTCGGCCGCGAAGTCCCGCTCGGCCAGGGGGACGGGCTCGTCGTCACCGGCGACGGTCACGTCGAGGAGCGCGGCGAGCACCCCCTTCTTCGACCCGAAGTGGGCGTGGATCGTCGGCACCGCGACGCCGGCCCGCTGCGCGAGGTCGGGCAGGCGCGTCGCGGCGTAGCCGGGCGAGACGAACAGGGAGGCGGCCGACTCGAGGATCGCCCCACGGGTGCGGCGGGCGGCGCGCCGCCGCGATTCGCCGTCGTATCGCCTCTTGACCACCCGGGCACGCTAGCGTATTTTCGATATACAAACTACATATTGAAATCTGGTGTCGCCATGAGGCAGTTCTTCGAAGAGGCCTACCGCGGGGGATTCACGCCCTGGGAGGACGCCGGGCGGCTCGGCCACGCGCAGCTCGACCGGCTGCTCGTACGCGAACTCGACGAACGGCCGACGCCCCCGGGTCGCGCCCTCGACGTCGGGTGCGGCCGAGGTGAACACGCCCTCGCCCTCGCCGCCGTGGGGTGGCGGGTGTGCGGCGTCGACTACGTCGCGTCGGCGATCGAGCAGGCCCGGGCGCGTGAAGGGTCCGAGGCCGTCGAGTTCGTGCTCGGCGACGCGACCGATCTGCCCGCGCTGGTCGAGGGGCCGTTCGACCTCGTCCTCGACGTCGGCGCGATGCACGGGTTCACGCCGCAGGAGCGCGTCGCCTACGGGCGCGGGATCACGGCCGTGGCGGCGGCCGACGCCACGATGCTCATGCTCGTCTTCGCCCCGGGCGCCCCCGCCCCGCTCCCGGCGGGCATGACCCGCACCGACATCGAGGATGCCCTGCCGGCGTGGCGGGTGCTCGACGTCGAGGCGGTGGACACGACCGGCATGCCGTTCCCCGCCGTCCCCGTGCACTGGTACCGCCTGCGCCGGTCCTGATGCGTGGACCACCGGCGCACAGTGCAGGTCGAGCCGGGTCGGCACCGCGCTAGGTCTGCGCTTCGGACAACCCACGAGCGATCGCCGCGACGTAGGAGCGGTAGTCACGCAGGGCGAGGGGCACGGCCGCGGCGACCAGATCGAGGTCGGCGGACACATAGTCATGGACGAGCACGTTGCGTAGGCCGATGGAGGGTGTGAGCGCTCGGGCCAGGTCGGGCGAGACGTAGCCGGCGCGCACCGCCAGCTCGAAGGATTCGCGTTGCGTCTGAGGCGCCCGCCCGACGACGCGGGCCGCGAGGTGCGCGTTGATGTCGACGGCCTGGTCGACCAATTGACAGAGGGCACGCTCGACGGCCAAGCGGAGCGCGATGACCTCGCGCAGCGCGTCGCCGCCCACCGGGCCCAGTCCGTCGAGGAACACCAAGAGGTCGTGCATCACGGCGAGCCGGGTCGACAGGACGCCGGCGTCGGGCGGCCTCATCGAGCGAGATCTCGCAGCAGGGCGGTGCGCAGGTAGGCCGTGTCGAGGTATTCACCCAGCGCACTCATCTCGCGCTCGGTGAACGCGCCGGCCCTGCCCTCGTAGAGGATGCGGCACCCGACGAGGGCCTCGACCCGAGCCACCGGGCCGGCGCGATCCAGGTCCATGACGTCGAGGTGGTCACCCGGCACGAGGTCGGCGAGCGCATCGATGGTGCCGAGCAGATCGCGCGCCGTCCCGTGGCCGAAGCCGACCGCGACGTCGACGTCGCGCGGATCGGGGCTGTGCAGGGCGCTGCCGAAGAGCACGAGGAGCTCGACGGCATGGGCCCGGCAGACCTGCTCGATCCGCCCGTCGTCGACCGCTGCATCCAACGCGGTCAACGCGTCGGCGACGGTCATGGGCATGAATCGAGCGTACGCGGAGCCGGGGTGGCGCCACGACCGAAGCAGCGCCGCCTCGCCGAATGACGCGCGGGGTAGGCCTCGCGGAGGGAACGCAGGTCGGCGACCGGGTCGGGCGTCGTCGTGGGCGAAGGCTGCGAGACGGGTCGCAATGCGCATCGGCTTGCGTCAGAAGGATCGGCACGACCGTCGAGACCCTGCGGCCCCGGAGGAGTGGACGGGGCGTCAGGATCCCGTTCGAGCTGCCGACGCGCAGACCGCGATGAAGTCCATGTCGTCGGCCCCGGCGCGCATGAGTCGGCGCGAGGGTTGCGACACCGCGAGAAACTGCCCGGGCCGGACCGGGACCTCCTGCCCGTCGACGACGAGCCACCCGCCGCGGAGCACGGCGTACATGTCCTCCGTGTCGTCGTCGAGGTGGTCGTGCTCGACGGTCTCGGCGTGTGCCGGCAGCTCCACCTGGTATGCCTCGAACGCCGTCAGCCCCAGGTACTCGCCGAGGCGCTTGTCGTAGGGGCCGGCCGCCGGGTGCGGTCCGTGCCCGGCGGGGACGACGGCGGCGTCGACGATCGAACAGCTCACCGGTTCAGGCCGGTTCGCACGTCGGAGCCGACGGCTCGGCCGAGCGCGGCGACGAGGGCGGAGCGGAAGTCGCGCATGCTCGGCACCCATCCGAAGACGTCCGCGGCGTGGGGCATGCCCTCGACGACGAGGAGCTCGACGTCGACGCCCGCGTCCTGCAGGCGCCGGGCATACTCGACGTCCTCGGCGTGGAAGAGGTCGATCGAACCCACCCCGATCCAGGCGGGCGGCAGGCCGCGCAGGTCCTGGCGCCGCGCGGCGCTCGCGTAGGCGAGCCCCTCCTCGAGCGTGGCGTCCCGGCCGTGGAACCAGCGCCACGCGTCCCGGTTCTTCTCCGGCGTCCACACGAGTCGCCCCACGTCCTCGCCGCGGTCGGTGAGCACGGTGCGGTCGTCGAGCATCGGGTAGACGAGGGCCTGGAAGGCCACCGGCAGGCCGCGGTCGTGCGCCATCTGCGCGACGATCGCGGCCAGGCCGCCGCCCGCGGAGGCGCCCCCGACGGCGATCCGGTCGCGGTCGAGGCCGAGGTCGTCCGCTCGGTCGTGCAGCCAGGCCAGGGCGGTGTAGCAGTCCTCCGGACCGGCCGGGAACGGGTGCTCGGGCGCGAGGCGGTAGTCGACGGAGAGGACGAGCACCCCGAGTTCGCGGGCGATGCGCGTGCACAGACCGTGATCCATCCAGGGGGCGCCGCCAATCATGCCGCCCCCGTGGATCCACAGGAGCGCACCACTGCGCCGGGTGCGCCCGGGCGGGTCGTAGACGTAGGCGGGCACGTCGGGGTCGCCGTCCCGCCCGGGCAGCGTCTCCCGGCGACCCAGGCCGACGGGGATCGCGGCGCTGAGCACCCGCTCCGCCCGGGTGTCGCGGCGCGGCGGCGCCGGGTCGTAGCCCGTGAGGAAGGACGGCGGCAGTGCCGCGACCCAGGGCCGCAGCTCCGGGGCGACGTTGTCGACGATCGCCGCGTTGCGCCGCGTATTGCGCCGGATCGCCGACGCCGCTGCGCCGGCGGCGAGGACGAGCGCGCCGACACCGGCCGCGCCGGCCGTCGAGCGGGGACGGTGAGACGTCGCGGATGAGCCGCTCGGAGCCATCGGGGGTGTCCTCTCGTGGTCGGTAGGACGAGTGTGGCAAACGGGCGCGCCGGTCACCGTCCGGGTGTCGGCCCGCCCGCGCCGGGAGGCACGGCCCCCCAGGTCCGGGCCCACGCGGCCGCGAACATGACGATGCGTGAGAAGTAGGAGATCCAGACGAGCAGGATGAGCGCGATACCGAACGCCTGGAAGGCGGGCAGACGGGTCGTCGAGGCGAGCAGCCACGCCGAGGCCTGCTTGAGCAGCTCGAACCCCGCGCCACCGAGCAGCGCTCCGGACCACACCGCCGCCGCTCCGACCCGAGGCTCGGCGAGCAGGCGGAACATCGCGACGAAGAGCAGCGCGTTCGCCACCAGCCCCAGGGCCACCGACAGTCCCGTGAGCATCCACGCGAGCCCCGCCCCGAGGCCGATCAGCCCGGCGATCCGTTCCGAGAAGCCGGTGACGAGGCCCGTGACGACGACGCTGAGCACGAGCACCACGCCGATGACGAGGAGCGCGGCGAGGTCGCGGGCGTACCCGGCGACGAGGCCCGGACGGTCGGCGGTCGGCGTGTCGAACATCGACTGCAGCGCCGAGCGCATGCTGGAGATCCAACTCAGACCGGAGTAGAGGACCCCGAGGCCACCGAGTCCGGCGACCGGGCCGGCCGCGGCGGCCAGCGTCGACAGGGAGAGCTCGCCGGGCCCCTCGCCGACCATCCCCGGCAGCACGTCCTGCAGGCCCTGTTCGAGGGCGCGCTGCGCCTCCGGGGCGTAGGCGCTGATCGCCCGACGGCCGCGAAGCCCAGCGCGAGGACGGGGAAGAACGACAGGAACGCGTAGTAGGTGACGGCAGCGTCGAGCCCTGCCGGGCCTCGTAGTGCAGCCCGGCGCGCACGACGTGGTCGAACAGCGGCGAGTGGGCCCGGGCGGAGTCCACGCGCCGCAGCGCGCGGGCCCGCAGCACCGATACCCCCCTCGAGTCCCGGCGGCGATCGTGCACGGGCGCAGTGTAGGCCGGGGCCGCGCGGTCGCCGCCCGGCCCGAGGCGCCGGCGCCTCGGCACGGGCTCGGCGCGCTAGGCTCCGGGCCTCTGCGTCCCACGGGAGGTGCGATGGGTCCCTTCGTCGCCTGGCAGCGGGAGCCGGTCGGCGCCGTGCTCTCCGGTCTGCTGTTCGTCGTCCACCTGCTCGTCGTGTGCCGCGCGATCACGCGGCCCGACCGATCCCCCGCCTCCCGGGCGGCCTGGGTCGCGGTCGTCATGTCGGTGCCGCTGCTCGGCGTCATCGCCTACGCCCTCTTCGGGGAGACGAGCATCGGCCGGAACCGTGTGCGCAGCCTGCGCGCGGTCGTGCAGCGGATGCGCACGCCCGTGGCCGCCGGGCCGTCGCCGGAGGTGAGCGCGCCGGCCGTCGAGCTCTTCGACCTCGGCAGGACGATCAACGGCTTCGACCCCGTCGGGGCAACCGCATCCGGCTGCTCGGCGACCCGGACGCCCCCGCCACGGACCCGATGCGGGACTCGGACCTGTCGATCGACGCCCTCGCGGCCGACATCGAGCGGGCGCGCGAGAGCGTGCACATCAGCTTCTACATCTGGCTCGACGACGACAACGGCGGCAAGGTCGCCGACGCGGTCTGCGCGGCAGCGCGGCGGGGCGTGACCTGCCGGGTCATGGTGGACGCGCTCGGGTCCCGCGGCTTCACGCGCTCGCCGCGGTGGCGACAGCTGCAGGAGGCCGGCGCGCACACCCTCGCCACCCTCGACGACATCCCTCGCCTCGGCCACTTCGCCGTCGGCCGCCTCGACCTGCGCAATCATCGCAAGATCGTCGTCATCGACAACCGCGTCTCCTACTGCGGCAGCCAGAACTGCGCCGATCCGCAGTTCCGGATCGCGGCGAAGTTCGCGCCGTGGGTGGACATCTGGCTGCGGTGCGAGGGCCCCGTGGTCCGCCAGGAGCAGTACGTCTTCCTCACCGCCTGGATCGCCGAGACCGGGGAGTCCGTCGAGGGCCTCCCGACCGCGCAGCCCGAGCCCGAGGCCTTCCCCGACGGTGTCGTGGCCCAGATGTTCGGCACCGGACCCACGACGCAGGGCAACTCGATGTCGGACATGTTCGTCGCGACGATCTTCGCCGCGCAGCGCGAACTCGTCATCACGACCCCGTACTCCGTGCCCGACGAGGCCCTGCTGCGGGCGCTGTGCGCGGCCCCGCGACGCGGCGTCCGCACGACGATCGTCTTCCCCGAGCGCAACAACTCTCCCCTCGTGGGGGCGTCCTGCAGCAGCACGTACCCGGCCCTGCTCGGGGCGGGTGTCGAGGTCTACGAGTACCCCCTCGGGCTGTTGCACACGAAGTCGATGACGCTCGACGGCCGGATCGCCCTGGTCGGCTCGGCGAACATGGACCGCCGCAGCCTCCAGTTGAACTTCGAGAACAATCTGCTCGTCGACGACCCCGACCTCACCGCGTCGATCCGCCGACGCCAGGACTCCTACCTCTCGGTGTCGCGGCGCGTGGCCCCCGACGCGGTGCGGCGGTGGTCGTTCCCGAAGCGCCTGGTCCAGGACACCGTCGCCGTCCTCGCTCCGCTGCTGTAGGGGTCGGGCCGGCCGGTGGGGTCGCCTTCTCGGCGGCGAGGGCTCGGCGCCATCGGGGGTTCTCGCCCCGGTGTACGGTGACCGCTCCAGACGACCGCACGGGAGGGCGGCATGGCGATTTCTCCCGGCGGGACTCCGTCGGAACCCTCCGAGCTCTCGGCCCGCCACGCCCTCCTCGCGCTGCTGCGGGACCTGACCGACGGTCTCGCCGACGGGATGGACAGCCTCGACATCGCCCACACTCTGTTCGACGGCTGCCTGGAGCACACGCCCACCCACGCCGCCGGGATCCTGCTCGTCGACGCAGGCGGCTCGCTGCGGGTCCTCGCCGCGTCGAACGAGGAGGCGCGCAGCCTCGAACTCCTCGAGCTCCAGTCGCACGAGGGACCGTCCCTCGACGCCTTCCGCGCCGGCCGGATCGTGTCCGCGCGGGACCTCCCGGCGGAGACCGTGCGGTGGCCGCGCCTCGCCCGCGCGGCGGCGGCGTTGGGCATCCGGGAGGTCCACTCCCTCCCCCTCCGGCTGCGCGACCGGACGATCGGTGCCCTCAACCTGTTCCTCGAGGACGGCGGCCGCCTCGACGACGAGGACCTCCTCCTCGCCGAGATCCTCGCGAGCGCGGCCGCCCTCGGCATCCTCACCCGCCGACGCATCCGTGAGGGCGCGGAACTCGCGGAGCAGCTCCAGAGTGCCCTGGACTCGCGGGTCGTCATCGAGCAGGCCAAGGGCATCCTCGCGGTCCGCGCGGACGTCGACCTGTCGCGTTCCTTCGACCTCCTCCGCCGGCAGGCCCGGCACGAGCGGCGGCCTCTGCGCGACGTCGCCCTCGACGTGGTCGCCCGCTACACCTGACGCGCGTTCCGCGTCCTGCGTCCGGCTTCGGACCGATCGGACATATTGCGGGGGAACGAGGTCCGTGTGAGGATCTGCAGACGTGCCCAGGACCCCGGCACATCATGACGATGGTCGTGAGGAGTCCGCAGCGTGAACACTTTTCACCCTGGCGGGCGCGGAATGCGAGCGCTCGTGACCGGCTGGCCCGGCGTCGATGTGCGCACCGCCACCGCGGCCGACGCCCTGGCCATGAGCAGCGTCCGAGGCCGTCTGCTCGACGAGGGTCTTCCCTGCGACATCGGATGGGATCGGGCCGCGCGATCGCCGTCGGGCCCGGCCCTCGACGACGTCGATCCCGACCGCTACAGCCACCTCGTCTGGGTGCGTGGACCGTTGCGGGGGCGCCCGATCGAGCGGGTCCATCAGCGCTTCGCCGCCGCCCGCCGGATCGCCGTCGACGTCAGCGTCGTCGACGCGGCCGATCCGGCCGTCACGGGCTTCGACGCCGTCATCGCCCGCGATGCACCCGGCCAGGCGACCCACCGGGACATCTCCGCGATCGCCGACGTCGAGGCCACCTGGGTCGTCGGGGTCGTCCTCCCCGCGCGGGAGGGCGACGGCGGGCATGCCCGCCACCCCGACGTGGCGGCCGACGTCGAGCGATGGCTCACGGGCCTCGACGTCGCCCGCCTACCTCTCGACCCGCGCCTCGATCCGGGCGACTGGCGCCGTGCGGCCACGCCGGCCCAGCTCCACGCCGTACTCGGCCGACTCGACGCGGTCGTGACGATGGGCGTCCAGGGGCTCGTGCTCGCGCTGCAGGCCGGGGTTCCGGCCGTCGCCGTCGACCCCGTCGCCGGTGGGGCCGACGTCGCGGCGCAGGCCGCGGCGTGGGACTGGCCGGCCGTCGTGGCCGCCGACGACCTGACCTTCCAGCGCCTGGACGAGCGCCTCGCGTGGTGCTGTTCCTCGGCCGGGCGCGCCGCGGCCCGGAGCCGATCTCAGTGGCCGGCCGATGACGGCCGGCAGCTCGACCGCCTCGTCGAGGCCCTCCACGCCCCGTCCCCGGCCGCGGCCGGCGGGACGGGGGTCTGAACGTCGCGGGCCGGCGTGTCTGTTTCGGGGGGCACGCCGACCCGCGGCTCGTGTGGCCCGTGCCGAAGAACCGTACCGACGACATGGACGGACGTGACGGGACCGACGACGTCGCGGGTCGATCTTCACCTCGCGAGACCGGCGGGGGCGTGACGCGGATCGGGCAGAGTGGGGCCCATGCGCGCGGCCTGGTACGAGCGGACCGGCGACGCCGAGAGCGTCCTGACCGTCGGTGAGATGCCGACCCCGGAGCCCGGCGACGGCGAGGTGCGCGTCCGGGTCCACCTGCCCGGGGTCAACCCGGGGGACACGAAGAAGCGCCTCGGTTGGCAGGACGGCGCGATGCCGTATCCGCGGGTCGTCCCGCACAGTGACGCGGCCGGGGTGATCGACGCGGTGGGGCCGGACGTCGATGCGGACCGGGTGGGCCGGCGCGTGTGGGTCCACGGCGCCCAGTCCTATCGGGCGTTCGGGACCGCGGCGGAGTACGTCGTCGTGCCGGACGACCTCGCGGTGGCGTTGCCCGACGAGGTCCCGGACGAGCTGGGGGCGTGCCTGGGCATCCCGGGGATCACGGCCCACCGGGCGGTCTTCGCCGACGGGCCGCTCGCCGATTCCGTCGTCCTCGTGCACGGCGTGCTCGGTGGGGTGGGCCGCCTGGCCGCCCAGCTCGCCCGCCGGGCCGGGGCGCTCGTCGTGGGGACCGTCCGCAGCAGCGGTGACGTCCCGGCGGCAGCGGAGATCGTCGATCACGTGGTCGCCCTCGACACCGACGATCCCGCGGGCGCCATCCGCCGCATCGCCCCCGAGGGCGTCGACCGGGTCGTCGAGGTCTCGCTGTCGGACAACGTCCGCCTCGACGCCGCCGTGACGGCCTTGGGCGGGGTCGTCGTCGCCTACGCGTCCCGCGACGGCGAGCCGTCGATCCCGTTCTGGCCGATGCTGTTCGCCAACCTGACGCTCCGACTCGTCGGCAGCGACGACGTCCCCGTCGAGGCGAAACGGGCCGCCGCCGCCGAGCTCACCCAGGCCGCGCGGGAGGGCGCGCTGCACGTTCCGGCCGTCGATCCCCTCCCGCTCGCCGACATCGCCCGCGCCCACGAACTCGTCGACGCGGGCTCGCGCCGTCGGGTACTGCTCGACCCGCGTCGGTGAGGCGACCGGCGGCACCCTGACCCAGGACCGGATTCGACGGGGCCGGCACGGTGATCGCGGGCGCGTCCCGCTCCGGGCGTCGGACCGCCTCACATCTCGATGCGCACCACGGCCCGACGCGTCGAGGGCCGCGCGACCTCGGTGAACCCGGCGGCGAGGTAGATCGCGAGGGGGCCGGGATGCTCCTCGCCCCACGTCGCGGACGCCACGGTGATCGGGTACGCCTCCAACGCCCGGGCCCCGCGCTCGCGGGCGTGGTCGACGGTGGACGCGACGAGCGCGGTCGCGATGCCAAGGCCCCGCCACCCCGCCCGGGTGAGCACGCACGTGACGGCCCAGATCCCGGGGTCGCCGCGGTCCTCCGTCCGCCCGCGCCACGCGGTCTGGTTCGCGTTGCGCACGAGGCCCGCGTAGTCGGCGCGGGGAGCCACCGCGCACCAGCCGACCGGGTCGTCACCGAGGTAGGCGACCAGGCCGCTCGTCGCCGCCGCCCCCGCGTCACCGCATCCGGTCTGCTCCCGCAGCCGCTCTGCGCGTTCCTCGACCGGGGTGTTCGCGAACGACTCACCCCGGGCGAGGCGGTGACGCTGACACCGGCACTCGGCGGCGCCTCCCCGGTCGCCGAAGACGGCCTCGAGATCGAAGCAGGCGGCCAGGTCGGCCGTGACGACGCGCACGCTCATGACGAGATCTTCCCGCGCGCACCCGGCCGGAGGCCACACCGTCGGGATCGCGGGGCGGCGCCTCCGGCGGCGCAGGTGGTCTCGTCCGGGCGGGCAAGGGGGCACCGACAGGGCCTCCTCGATCGCCGGAACCGCTCGTAATGTGAGGGCCATGACGATCCCCACTCTGACCCTGAACAACGGTGTGACGATGCCGGCGCTCGGCTTCGGCGTCTTCCAGGCCGCGCCCGACGAGACGACCGCGGCCGTGGCGGAGGCGTTGAAGGTGGGCTACCGGCACATCGACACGGCGGCGGCCTACGGCAACGAGCGCGAGGTCGGCCAGGCGGTGCGCGAGTCCGGTCTCGACCGCGACGACGTCTTCCTCGAGACCAAGGTCTGGATCAGCGACTACGGGTACGACGAGACGCTGCACGCCTTCGACAAGTCCGCCGGCAAGCTCGGCGTCGACCGGATCGACCTGTTCATCCTCCACCAGGCGCTGCCCGGCGAGTTCGAGCGCACGCTCGGCGCCTACCGGGCCCTGGAGAAGCTCCTCGCCGACGGCAAGGTGCGCGCGATCGGCGTCTCGAACTTCATGCCGGCCCACCTCGAGAAGCTCCTCGCCGAGACCGACGTCGTCCCGGCGGTCAACCAGATCGAGGTGCACCCCTACTTCCGCCAGTCCGAGCTGCTCGCCTACGACGACGCCCACGACATCGTCAGCCAGGCCTGGTCACCGATCGGCGGCATCACCTTCTACCGGGACGGGTCGCAGGGCAGCACCCTGGAGGAGCCGGTCATCGCCGAGATCGCGCAGGCCCACGGGCGCACCCCGGCCCAGGTCATGCTGCGCTGGCACCTCCAGGGGGGCCGCCAGGTCATCCCCAAGTCGGTCACGCCGTCTCGCATCGCCGAGAACTTCGACGTCACCGGCTTCGAGCTGAGCGACGACGAGCTCGCCGCCATCGACGCCCTCGACACCGGAGTCCGCGGCGGGCCGGAGCCGGAGGAGGTCACGATGGAGGCCTTCGGCCGCGACATCCCGGAGGCCTGAGACCAGGAGGGTCCCGCCCCCGACGCCCCCGACCGTCCCGGGGGCCGGGGTGCAGTGGAGTGGTCGAGCTCGAGCCGATCGCGTCGCATCAAGATGCGTCTGTCGGTGATGCTATGATGCGTCATGCGCACGACCGTGACCCTGGACGATGACGTCGCCCGCCTCATCCGCGAGATCGAGCACCGGGAGAACAAGCCGTTCAAGCAGGTACTCAACGAGACGCTGCGTCGGGGTTTGAGCGAGGTCAGGCCCGACCTGCCGCCCTACCGCATCCGCGCCCACCGGTCGGCCGTCCGGCCCGGGGTCGACGTCACCGCGCTGAACCGCCTGGCCGACGAGATGGACGACGACGGACTTCTCTCCAGCGGCACCTCGTGATCATTCCCGACGTCAACCTGCTCGTGTACGCCGTCTTCGACGGCTACGCGCAGCACGAGCGGGCCAGGTCGTGGCTCGAGGACGCGCTCAGCGGGTCGGAGCAGTTCGGACTGACAGCCCCGGCCGTCTTCGGGTTCGTCCGGCTCGGCACGAGTGCGCGCGTGCACGCCAACCCCTTGTCGGTGGCGCACGCAAGCGAATACGTGCACGAATGGCTCGACCGGCCCCAGACCCGATTCCTGGCCCCAGGCAGCGAACATGTCCGCATCGCCCTCGGGCTCCTGGCCGGCCTGGGCACCGGGGCGAACCTCACGACGGACGCTCAACTCGCTGCCCTCGCTATGGAGTTCGGCGGAACCATCCATTCCAACGACAGCGACTTCGGGCGGTTCCCCGGCATCCGATGGGCCGATCCCTTGGCCTGACGGCTACCCGGCGACGAGCGCGAACGCCCGGCGCGGGCGGACCTCGGTCCACCCGCGCCGGGCGCTGCTCACCCGTGGATCAGCGGTGCAGGTCGAAGCGGTCGGCCTCCATCACCTTGTGCCAGGCGGCGACGAAGTCGTCGGCGAACTTCTGCGTCGCGTCGTCGGCGGCGTACACCTCGGCCACGGCGCGCAGCTCGGAGTTGGCGCCGAAGACGAGGTCGGCGCGCGTGCCCGTCCACGTCCGCCCGTCCGGGGTGGTCGCGGTGAACGTGTCCGACCCGTCGTCGACCGGCTTCCACACCGTGTCGATGTCGAGGAGGTTGACGAAGAAGTCGTTCGTCAGCGTCTCCGTCCGGTCGGTCAGGACGCCGACGTCGGACCCGCCCGCGTTCGCGCCGAGCACGCGCAGCCCCCCGACGAGCACCGTCATCTCCGGCGCGGTGAGGCCGAGCAGGTTGGCCCGGTCGACGAGCTGGTACTCCGCCGGGAGCGGGTTGTCGGTCCGGTCGTAGTTGCGGAACCCGTCGGCGCGCGGCTCGAGGTGCGCGGCCGACAGCTCGTCGGTCTGCTCCTGCGAGGCGTCGGTCCGGCCGGGCGTGAACGGCACGGTGACGGACAGCCCGGCCCGCTTCGCCGCCTCCTCCACGCCGACCCCGCCCGCGAGGACGATGAGGTCGGCCAGCGAGATCCTCGCCCCGTCGTGCTCGGCGTCGAAGGCGTCCTTGATTCCCTCGAGCGTGGACAGCACCTGCGCGAGCTGCTGCGGGTCGTTGACCTCCCAGTTCTTCTGCGGCTCGAGGCGGATGCGGGCGCCGTTCGCGCCGCCCCGCTTGTCGCTGCCGCGGAACGTCGAGGCCGAGGCCCATGCCGTCGACACGAGCCGGCTCACCGACAGGCCGGAGTCGAGGATCCGCGCCTTGAGGTCGGCCACCTCGGCGTCGCCGACGAGCTCGTGGTCCACGGCCGGGAGCGGGTCCTGCCACAGCAGCACCTCGGCCGGTGCCTCCGGGCCGAGGTAGAGCTCGCGGGGGCCCATGTCGCGGTGCGTGAGCTTGAACCAGGCGCGGGCGAACGCGTCGGAGAACGCCTGCTGGTCCTGGGCGAAGCGCCGCGACACCTCCTCGTACTGCGGGTCGACCCGGAGCGCGAGGTCCGTCGTGAGCATGCGCGGCTCGCGGCGCTGCGACGCGTCGTGCGCGAGCGGCACCATGTCGGAGCCGGCCCCGTTCTTCGGGCGCCACTGCTTGGCCCCGGCGGGGGACTCCATGAGCTCCCACTCGTACGCGAAGAGGATGTGGAAGAACTCGTTGTCCCAGCGGGTCGGGTGGTACGTCCACGTCACCTCGAGACCGCTGGTGATCGTGTCGTCGCCGAAGCCGCTGGCGTGGGAGCTCTTCCAGCCCAGGCCCATCTGCTCCATCGGGGCGGCCTCGGGCTCGGGGCCGACGTGCGAATCGGGCCCGGCGCCGTGCGTCTTGCCGAACGTGTGGCCGCCGGCGATGAGCGCCACCGTCTCCTCGTCGTTCATCGCCATCCGGCCGAAGGTTTCGCGGATGTCGATCGCCGCCCGCATCGGGTCGGGGTCGCCGTTCGGGCCCTCGGGGTTGACGTAGATGAGACCCATCTGCACGGCGGCGAGGGGGGCCTCGAGGTCGCGGTCGCCGGAGTAGCGCTCGTCGCCGAGCCACGTCGTCTCCGGGCCCCAGTAGACGTCGTCGTCGGCCTCCCAGGCGTCCTCGCGGCCGCCCGCGAACCCGAAGGTCTTCAGCCCCATCGTCTCGAGCGCGACGTTGCCGGTCAGGACCATGAGGTCGGCCCACGAGAGGCTCTGGCCGTACTTCTTCTTCACCGGCCACAACAGGCGCCGCGCCTTGTCGAGGCTGACGTTGTCGGGCCAGCTGTCGAGGGGGGCGAACCGCTGCTGGCCGGTGCCGGCACCGCCGCGCCCGTCGGTGACGCGGTACGTGCCCGCCGCGTGCCACGCCATCCGGACCATGAGCGGGGCGTAGCTGCCGAAGTCGGCGGGCCACCAGTCCTTCGACGTGGTGAGCACCTCGGCGATGTCGGCCTTCACCGCGGCGAGGTCCAGCGCCTCGAAGGCCGTGGCGTAGTCGAACTCCTCCCCGAGCGGGTTCCGGGCCGGCGGGTTCTTCGCGAGGATCTTGATGTTGAGGCGGTGGGGCCACCACTCCTGGTTCGGGTCGCCCTGGGTCGGGTGCTTCAACCCGTGCAGGACCGGGCAGCCACCGGTCTCGCCGTCGGCGGCGGGGGTGTCCTCGGCGGTGATGCGGCTCTCGTCGATGGCGTCGTCGGCGGACTGGTTGAGGGACTCGTTGACGGACATGCCGTGCCTTTCTGGTCGGATGCTCTGCGTCGGGTCGGTTCGGCGGTCGGGACGGGTGGACATCAGGGGGTCGAGCAGGCGGGGCAGGTGCCCCAGTAGACGACCTCGGCCTCGTCGATCGTGAAGCCGTGCTGGTCGGCCGGGGTAGGGCGCGGGAGGCGGTGCAGCACGCCGGGGACGTCCACCAGCGCGCCGCACGAGCGGCAGGCGAGGTGGTCGTGGTCGTCGGTGCGCAGCTCGAACCGGGTGGCGGCCCCGGTGGCCCGGAAGCGGCGGACGAGACCCGCCGCCGTCAGGGCGTCGAGGCAGTCGTAGACGGCCTGCCGGGAGACGTGCCCGACGCGGTCCCGGACCCCGCTCAGCACGGCCGCGGCGTCGGCGTGCGGGGACGCGCTCAGCGCCTCGAGCACCGCCAGGCGCGGCTTGGTGGCACGCAGCCCTGCGTGGTGGAGTCGATCCCGGAACGGGTCCGCCGTCATGTCGGGAGCCTAGGAGGCAAACTGGACGGGATCAAGAGTGTCGGCCCGCCCCGGTGGGCACCACAGGCCCTCGACAGGCCCCTGACCTGCTCTACCGTAGATGAATGTTGATCTGCGAGGAACTCTTCCTGCTGCTGACCCGCGACGACGGCAAGCCCGAGAGCGCCTTCACGTCCCCCGGTTACGGGTACGCGGCGGCCGCGATCACCGATCTCGTGCTCGCCGGTCGGGTCGATCTCAGCGACGACGACGACCCGCGCGTGACCGTCGTCGACCCGTCCCCGACCGACAACCGGCTGCTCGACGAGGCGCTCGCCCGTGTCCGCGAGAAGGACGGCAAGAAGCTGTCCTCTCTCGTGACCGACGGCAAGGTCGCGCCCGAGAAGCGGATCGCCGAGTCCCTCGAGCGCGCGGGCGTCGTCCGCGTCGAGGAGGGCCGCATGCTCGGCCTCGTGCCCGACCGCCGCCCGGCGGTCGACCCGGCCCCGGAGCGTCACCTGCGCGAGCGCCTGCGTGTCGCCCTGCAGGGTCGCGAGGTCACCCCGCACGAGGCGACCCTGCTGTCGATCCTCTCCGCGCTCGATGTCGCGCCCAAGGTGTTGGAGGAGGAGACCGCGGGCATGAGCAAGAAGGAGGTCAAGGCCCGGATCAAGGAGGTCACCGCCGAGGTCGAGGCCGGCGACGCGGTGCGCAAGGCCGTGGCCACGATGAACACCGTCATCCTGACGGCCGTCATCCTCCCGGCGGCGATGGGCGGCTCCAACTGAGCCCCGGCCCCGGCGGACGACAGCACCGGAAATACTTGAAGCTTCATATATGTTGACCCGCCCATGAAGGCCTTCGGATTCCTCAGCTTCGGGCACTACGGCACGGGCCGCGGACCGGGTGACCCCGACGCGGGCGCCATGCTGCGCGACGCCGTCGAGATCGCCCAGGGCGCCGACGAGCTCGGCGTCAACGGGGCGTACGTCCGCGTGCACCACTTCGCGCGGCAGGCCGCCTCGCCCATGCCGTTGCTGTCGGCGATGGCGGCCCGCACGTCCCGGATCGAGGTCGGCACCGGCGTCATCGACATGCGCTACGAAAACCCGCTGTACCTCGCGGAGGAGGCGGGCGCGCTCGACCTCCTCTCGGGCGGCCGGGTCGCGCTCGGCGTGAGCCGCGGCTCACCCGAGCCCGCCCTGCGGGGATGGGAGGCGTTCGGCTACACCGGCTCGACCGACCCGCGCGGCGCCGACCTCGCTCGCGACAAGTTCGACACGTTCCTGCGCGCCGTCGCCGGCGAGCGGCTGGTCGACGCGGACCCGGCGCAGTTCGGGCCGGGCACGCGCCTGCGGGTCGAGCCGCACTCACCGGGTCTGACCGACCGGATCTGGTGGGGTGCGGGCACCCGCGACACCGCCGCGTGGGCCGGCCAGGTCGGCGTCAACCTCATGAGCTCGACGCTCATCACCGAGGCCACGGGTGAGGCGTTCGGTGACCTGCAGCGTGAGCAGATCGATCGCTACCGCGAGGCCTTCGCCGCCGCCGGGCACGCCCGCGTCCCGCGGGTCTCGGTGAGCCGCAGCGTGTTCCCCGTCGTCGACGGACGCGACGCGATGTGGCTGCAGATGGGCCGGGAGGGTCGCGACCAGATCGGCGTCATCGACGGGTTCACGTCGACCTTCGGCCGCACGTACGTGGGCGAACCCGACGCGCTCATCGCCGAACTCCGCGCCGACGCGGCGGTGCAGGCCGCCGACACCCTCATGCTGACGATCCCCTCCCAGCTCGGCGTCGAGCCCAACCTGCGCATCCTCGAGAACGTCGCGCGCCACGTCGCCCCGGCTCTCGGCTGGGTGCCCAACACGGAAGGGCCGGTGACCGGGTACCCCACGGTGTGAGCGTGCGGCCCGCCGTCGGCCCGTCCCGCTCGCCGAGGTCACGCCGGCGCCGGCCCTCGCCGCCCGCGCGGTTCACAGTTCCCTCACGGATCGGCCGGGTCGGTGTGCGTGCCCCCCTTTCCTGCCGATCATGAGGACACGGCCGTCGGTCCTCGCGTCAGGGCGAACCGGGCCGTGACGTCAGGGGGACAGGGACATGGGTGGGTTGGGGCGCCGCGTCGCGGCCGGAGTGGTTCTCGTCGTGTCGACGGTCGCCGGGGCGGCCACGGCGGCGCCGGTCGCGGGCGACGGTCCGCATTCGCCGCTCGGTCGGAGGGCGAGGCCCACGGTGGGGCGCCTACCGGGGGTGCAGGTCGTCGAGGCCGACTTCGGCGACGTCGACCTCGCCCGCCGAGGGCGGTTCCGGGCGCCGATGAGGGGGGTTGCTCGTCGTCCCCGACCGCGCGCGCAAGGCGCCGCTCGTCGTCGTCAGTCACCTACGGATGCCCGGGTGCACCGGCGACGTGCTCGCCTACCCCTGCCCGAGGGGGACCAGGGAGCTCCGCCTCGACCGCGGCATGACCTACCTCGGTGTGGACCTCGCCCGCCAGGGATACGCCGTGCTGAACCCCGACCTCTCGCCGCTGTGGATCGCCCCGGAAACCGCGACGCCGTACGACCAGATCGCCGGATGGCAGAAGATCGTCGGCGGACTGCGGGACCGGGTCGCCGCCGCCGGTCGCGGTCGCGGCGGCTTCGGGGTGAACCTCACGGGGCGCGTCGACGCGAGCCGCAGCGCGCTCGTCGTGCACTCGCGCTCCTCCTACGTCGTCGGGCCCGCCGTGCGGGCGTGGCGGCGGACCAGTCCGGTGGTGAGCGTGTTCGCCTACGGGCCCGCGTCGACGGCGGAGGACCCGGCCCCGCCCGACGTGCCGTACCTCGTCGCCCTCGGCGGCGCCGACGGTGACGTGAACTCGACGCCGTCCCAGTGGGTCTCGAAGCATCTCGGCGCGGCCCGCCGGTCGATGCTGGCCGTCGCGACGGTCCCCGGCCTGGGCCACTCCTACGTCAACCGCACGCTGCCCGCGCCGGACTCGACGACCGCAAGGGGTGCGACGTCCGCTGCCCCGACGCCCGCGCGCACCAGGTGTTCCTCCAGAACGCGGCGAGCGCATGGCTGCGGACGACCTACCGCGGTCCGGCCACCCCGGCCGCACCCGTCGGCGCCGTACCCGTGCGGGCCGACTCCCCGCTCCCGGCGGCCCTGGGTGGCCGCCGCGCGCGTTGGCTCGCCGCGACGAGCTCCGCGCGCGCGGCGACGGTGTACGACAGCGCGGCCGGAGGTCGCGGCGTCCGGGCCGTCGGCGGCGGCACGGTGAAGTCCTGCCGCTTCTACGAGGCCATGGACCCGAGCGCGCGCGCCGACCCTGCCCCGACCCCGCTGCGGGGGTCGTCGAGGCGATCGGTCCGGTCCTGCGGGTGGGCCTCACGCCCACGGGCGGCGCCCGCCTGGCGACCCCCGCGGTCCGCGGGGTGCGGCAGGCGCCACCGACGAGGGGATGTACACGCCGACCACGCTCCGGGTGCCGGTCACCGACCCCGCGGTCCGCCTCGCGGACGTCGTCGGCGTCGAGCTGACCGGCCGCGACGGCCGCGGGAGCGTGGACGTCCGCCGCGTCGACCTCCTCACCGGCTGAGTCCGCGGGTGCTCCTCGGGCGGCGGCGCCGGACACCCGCGGGGAGAGCGCCGAAGGGGGGTCTGGCCGGGCCTGCCTGGGGCGCGCGGGGGCGGCTAACGTCGGCATCGACCCGATCGATCGACGTGAGGAGCACGCCAATGAAGACACGCACCTTGGGCCAGGGCCTGGAGGTCTCCGCCATCGGACTCGGCTGCATGGGCATGAGCCAGAGCTTCGGGGAGCTCCCGGACCGCGACGAGATGGTGACGTTCCTGCGTGAGGCGGTCGACCGCGGCGTCACCTTCTTCGACACCGCCGAGGTCTACGGCCCCTACGACAACGAGGAACTGGTGGGCAAGGGTCTCGCGCCCGTGCGCGACCGGGTCGTCATCGCGACGAAGTTCGGCTTCGACATCGACCCCGAGAACACGGGTGTCATGCACGGACCCGACAGCAGCCCCGAGCAGATCCGCCGGGCCGTCGACGGATCGCTGCAGCGCCTCGGTGTCGACCACATCGACCTGCTCTACCAGCACCGCGTCGACCCCGACGTCCCGATCGAGGACGTCGCCGGCACCGTCAAGGAGCTCATCGAGGCGGGCAAGGTCGGCCACTTCGGCCTGTCGGAGGCGGGGGTGGACACGATCCGCCGCGCCCACGCCGTGCAGCCCGTCACCGCCCTGCAGAGCGAGTACTCCCTGTTCTGGCGCCGCCCCGAGCAGGGGGCCCTCGCCGTATGCGCCGAGCTGGGGATCGGGTTCGTGCCCTTCAGCCCCCTCGGGCGCGGCTTCCTCACGGGCACCGTCGACACGTCGACGACCTTCGGAGAGGGCGACATCCGCGCCAACCTGCCGCGCTTCGAGAAGGAGGCGCTCGCGGCGAACATGGCCGTCGTCGAGATGGTCCGCGACTTCGCGGAGCGCAAGGGTGCGACCCCCGGCCAGATCGCCCTGGCGTGGTTGCTCGCGCAGCAGCCCTGGATCGTGCCCATCCCCGGCACGCGCAAGCTGCACCGCCTCGAGGAGAACATCGCCGCCGCCGACGTCGAGCTGTCCGAGAGCGAGCTGGCAGAGCTGACGAAGGCCGCCGACGAGATCACCGTCGTCGGCGACCGCTACCCCGAGGCCATGGAGAAGATGACGAACCGCTGACCCGGACGCCACGCCTGACCGGAAGGTCAGGCGTGGCGGGAGGGTTCGCCGGCGGAGCAAAGAAAAAGCCCCGGGCGCGTGCAGAGCAGAGGCGACACCGGGGCGTTCGTCCATCAGGATAGCATCGGGTCATGGTACCCGGCTATACGGCCTCGATCATCGGACAAGCACTTTCGCCGCCGAGGTTCGCGACGTACCTGCACGCAGCGAAGGGTGATGCCGACGCTGCCTTGCGTCTCTACGAGTGGAGCGCACGCATGTCCTCCGCAGCATTCGAGTTGATAGCGCATGTCGAAGTCATCATGCGTAACGCCATCGACCGGGAACTCTCGGCCCACTATCGCGACCACGATAGGGGGATTCCGTGGTTTCTCAGTGAGCCTCCTCTCGACCCGGAGTCCTCCCGACGGATCGCGGAGGTTCGCAACCGCCTGCGGCCCCAGGGGCGTGACTCACGACCTCAGTTGATCGCCGGACTCTCGTTCGGATTCTGGGTCGGGATGCTCGGGACGAAGTACGAAGAGCTGTGGCGATCCGCCCTTCGGCACGCCTTTCCTGCCGGTGACGGCACCCGAAAGCAGGTCGCTGTTCTGGCCGAGGGGGTGCGCAAGTTTCGTAATCGGCTCGCCCACCACGATTCGGTGCTCGGGTTGGACATCCCGTTCGAGGTCGCCCGCGTTCATTCATTGGCCGCACTCTTCGGCCCGGAGGTCGCGTCCTGGCTTCGATCCCTGGATCGGACCGACGACATCTACCGTCAACGTCCGGTTGCGGCCATGGACACCGTGGTGATCGCGGCTCGGTACGCGTGGCCTCTGTACGAGAGGCAGTTCGCCTACGTCTGCCAGTCCGGTCGATGGTTCCGACCGATCGAGCGCATCGCGTTCTACGCGGACCGGGAGGTGAAGGGCGAAGTACCGCGGGTGGTCCACCGCCGGGACAACGTGCCGTGGACCGAACAGCATGCGGCCCTGCTGGCGGCGTCCGCAGACCGAAATGACCGCAAGGTCTCGGCGGTCATCCGAGCGTCACGGGGATCCAGATGGAACGAGGGCAGTTATCAGGTCTTCTTGCTCACCCAACCGCGGTCCCCGGATCATCGTTCGCTGCGTGGCCCTATTCCGCATCGGCTCAGCGGACGAGGTTCGGCCTTCACGCAGCGGCAGCGTTACGTGTCTCTGCACTCCCTGGAGACGGCGACGACAACCGACGACCTTTGAGTTCGGGCCGGCTCAGGTAGGTCCGGTCGTGAGCCCTCAAAGCACGCCCCGCGATCTATTGGTTTCCGACGTCAGGAAGGCGACCCTATGGCGGCGGGACCGGCCCGGGCGACGACGGCGAGGTGCGGGCGGCGCTCGCCCTCGGCGGGGCGGGCCCACCGGTGGGTCGGGGTGAAGTCGGCGGCGCGCAACCGGGCCTCGAACTGGTGGACCGGCCAGCGGTAGGCGGGGTGGACGCGGTGGGCGAACTCCTCCACCCGGTCCCCGTCGAAGAGGCCCACGACGAGCACCCCACCCGGGCGCAGGGCCCGCCTCAGGACGGCGAGGGCGGCGGGGATCGCACCCGGCGTCACGTGGATGAGCGAGTACCAGGCGAGAACGCCCGCCAGTGATCCGTCGGGGACGTCGAGGTCGTCGATCGCGCCGACCCGGAACGGGACGCCCGCGTGCGCGGCGACGGCGTGCGCGACGAACTCCGGGACGGGGTCGACGCCGGTCACGTCGACGCCGAGGGCGGCCAGGTGGGCCGTGAGATGGCCCGGCCCGCACCCGACGTCGAGCACGGGGCCGTCCAGTCCGCCGAGGTGTCGCGCGATGAGGCGACGGTCCTGCGCGGCGACGGTGTCGATGGTGCCGAGCACCTCGATGTACGTCGGGGCGATCGCCGCGTAGGCGCGAGCGGTGGCGTCGGCGGGCATCGCGCCACGCTACCCGCGCTCGCCGACGACATCCGGCAGCTCGAGGTTCTGCCCGCGCGGTGAGGCGCTGCGCGGCGGCCGCGTCGCCGTCGTCGGAAGACACCGATCGTCGGTCTCCTCGGACATGACCCGGACATGACCTCGGACATCCCGGCGCCCGGCGGACAGCGACGGATCAGGCCACGTCGCCGAGCAGGTCCCAGAGATTCCCCCACGGGTCATCGAAGACGGCGACTCTGCCGTACGGCTCGACGCGGGGCGGTCGGACGAGCTCGCATCCGGCCCGTTCGAGCCGACGCAGGACGTCGTCGACGTCCCGGACGCGGAGGAACAGGCCGACCCGGCCGGCGAACTGTCGACCCACGGCCGAGGCCTGCTGCGGACCGTCCGCGCGAGCGAGGAGCAGACAGGGGCCCCCGTCCGGGGGCCGGACGACGACCCAGCGCTTCGAGCGGCCGTCGGTCGTGGTGGAGGGGCGATCCTCCACCAGATCGAAGCCCAGCGTGTCGGTGAAGAATCCGACGGCCGCGTCGTAGTCGTCGACGATGAGGGAGAACAACTCCAGAGTCGCACCGCACACCCTAGGACGCCCGAGAGTCTTGCCGACCCTCCGCGCCACCGGGGCCACCCCGCGACATCTCCCGGTTCCGGTCGGAGGCACAGTGTCTCGATGGACGAGGCTCTCCCTGCCGGCGCCGTTCTCGTCGGCGGACCCGCGAGCGGGACGGTGCACTGGCTCCTGCCGGTCGACCCGGCGGCCCATCCCGAGCACCTGCCGCACGACTGGCGCACCCGTCGCGACGCCGGCGCGGTGTGGGCCGCGATCGGGCGTTCCCAGCCCCTCCGGCGGTGGTGTCTCCGCACGGGCTACCGGACGATGCAGGCCGGGGACACGATCTGGGCCTACCTGTCCCGGCGGCAGGAGCTGTGCGCGGTCGGGACGGTCGACGCCGTGGTCGAGACGGGTGGGTCGTGGTTCGTCGACGTCGACTGGGACGCCGACCGAACCGCGGACCTGGGCCGCGATCCGCTGCCGCGCAGCGCGTTCGGTCAGGTGCCGATGTCGACGTGCCGCGCCGGCGCCGCGGCGGCGCAGGTGCTCGACGCGCGCCTCGTTCGAGGGGCCGCGAAGCCGAGGTGACGACGACCGCCTCGGACCGATCTCGCCTCGACCGGCGGGCCCGGTGCATCGCCCCGCCGGCGAGCGCATGCGCAACGTCGACGCGCTCCGAGGGAATCCCGGCGCAGGTCAGACGGTTGTCGACGGACGTATCCCTCGTCGTCGACCTCCGTCTGGAGTTCCCATGCACGTGCTCGTCTTCGTCGGCAGCCTGCGCGCCGACTCGGCCAACCGTCGCCTCGCGCGGGCCGCGGCCGCCCACCTCCCCGCCGACGCCACCGCCGAGTTCTACGACGGCCTCGAGGCCCTGCCGTTCTACTCCGAGGAGCTCGACGTCCCCGGCGCGCTGCCCGACGCCGTCGAGGCGCTGCGCGCAGCCGTGGCCCGCGCGGACGCGCTGATCGTCGTCACGCCCGAGTACAACGGGTCGATGGCACCGGTCGTGCACAACGCCATCGACTGGGCGTCCCGCCCCCGGGGTTCCGCCGCCCTCGCCGGGCTGCCGACGGCCGTCCTCGCGGCGTCCGGGTCGCCCCGCGGCGCGCAGTGGGCCCGCGAGAGCGCGGTGCGGGTCCTCGGCGTCGCCGGCGCGGACGTCCTGCCGGACCACGTGGGCATCCCCTCGGCGCACGCGGCCTTCGAGGACGACCGCATCGTCGACGCGGACCTCGACGCGGCCGTGGCCGGCCTCGTCGCCGCGCTCAGGTCGCGCCGAGCGGCGGCCTGACCGATCGGTCCGTCGCGTCACTCTCGCCCGCGCCGGCGGACCGACGGGCGCGTCGCGGCGCCCGCCCCGTCCCCTCCCTGGCCGATTGGTCAGGGAGGGTGACGTGCGTCAGGCCACGTACTCGTCGTCGGTGACGTGCTCGAGCCACGTGACGACCTCGCCGTCGGCGTCGGCCTCCTGGATGGCGACGTGCGACATGAACCGCTCCGCGGTGGCGCCGTGCCAGTGCTCCTCGCCCGGCTCGATGTACACGACGTCGCCGGGGCGGATCTCCTGCACCTGCCCGCCGCGGAGGCACACGTACCCGATGCCGTCGGTGACGTACAGCGTCTGGCCCTTGGGGTGGGTGTGCCAGGCCGTGCGCGCCCCGGGCGTGAAGCGCACGTGGGCGGCGCCGACGGCCGACTGCTCGTCGGGACCGCGGATCGCGTCGACGAACACGGCGCCGGTGAATGATTCCGCGGGTCCGGGGCCGCTGCCGCCCCCGCTGCGGGTGAACTTCATGGTGTCTCCCATCCGTGGCCTCCTCACGCCGGAGCGGGCACCCCGGCCGCGAGCGGCCACCACGTCGTGGTGTGGCCTCCTCCGTCCTACACCCGCGAGCCGGGGCGCGGCGCGGGGACGACCCCCGTCGTCGCGCCGACGCCTACCGTGAGGGGATGTCGCCGCGCCCGCTGCTCGTCCTGCTCCACGGCACCCGGTTCGACGCGAGCGAGTGGGACGGGTACGCCGAGCTGATCCCCGAGGCCGACGTCGTCTGCGTCGACCTGCCCGGCCACGGCACCCGCGCCGGCCATGAGTGGACGGCCGACGGCGTCGCCGAGGCGACCGACGAGGCGATTCGCGAGATCGCCGACGGGCGACCCGTGATCCTCGCCGGGCACAGCCTCGGCGGGTACGTGGCGGCGAGGGTGGCGGCCGCCGACCCGCACCGGTTCGCGGCCCTCGTCCTCATCGGCGCGTCGGCGGATCCGGCCGCCCACCCCCTCCTCGTCCGCACCTACACCGGGTTCGCGCGGCTGCTGCCGGTCGTCGGGCCGGCCCGGATGGCGCGCCTCGCCAACGGCGTCATCGCCCGGCTGGGCGCCGATCCGCACAGCCTCCCCGGCGACACGGGGTACGCCGTCCTGCCCGCGGCCTGGGCCGACGTCGTCGCGCAGGCCGGGGTCCACGACGTGGCCGGGTTGCCCTGTCCGGTGTGGGTGGTCGCCGGGCAGTTCGATCAGCTCGGCATCGACGCGCGCGCCTACGCGGCCGCGGCCCCCGACGGTCGGCGCCGGATCATCCCCCGCGCGAGCCACCTCGCCCCGCTCACGCATCGCCCGCAGGTGGCGGCCGTCCTGCGCGAGGCCGTCCTCCACGCGTCCTGAGCGCCCGAGCTGCACGCCGGCGCCGCCGCCGGGCAGAGTGAGGCCATGACGTCGCCCGATCCCCGGCCCCTGACCCCCGCCACCCGCTGCGTCGCCCTGGGGCGGCCGCCGCACGAGCCGGGGGCGCCGGTCAACCCTCCGATCGTCCTGTCCTCGACCTTCGTCCACGGCGGCGACCACGTGTACGGGCGCGACAGCACCCCGACGTGGGAGCCGTTCGAGGCGGCCGTGGGCGACCTCGAGGGCGGGCGGGCGCTCACCTTCGCGTCGGGGATGGCGGCGGCGGCGGCGGTGTTGTCGCTGGTGCCGCACGGCGGGGTCGTCGTCGCGCCGCCGAGCGTGTACATGGGGGTGCTCACCCTGCTCCGCGAGGCGGCCGAGGCGGGCGGCATCGTCCTGCGCGAGGTGGACCTCACCGACGCCGCCGCCGTCGAGGGCGCGCTGCCCGGGGCCGACCTCGCGTGGTTCGAGTCGCCGAGCAACCCCCTCATGACGGTCTGCGACCTGCCGCGGCTGCTCGCCGCGGCCCGGGCGGCCGGGGTGACCAGCGTGGTCGACAGCACGTTCGCGACCCCGATCCTCGCCCGCCCCCTGGCCGACGGCGCCGACATCGTCCTGCACTCGGCGACGAAGTACCTGTCCGGCCACAGCGACCTGCTCCTCGGGGTCCTCGTCACCCCGGACGACCCGCGGGGCGCCGACCTGCACGAGCGACTCCACCACCACCGACACCTGCACGGCGCGGTGGCCGGACCGTTCGAGACGTGGCTCGCGCTGCGAGGGCTGCGCACCCTGGCGCTGCGCGTCGAGCGGGCGGGCGCGTCGGCCGCCACCCTCGCCGCACGGCTCGAGGCCCATCCCGCCATCGAGCGCGTGCGCTACCCGGGCCGGGGCGCGATGCTCGCCGTCGAGGTGGCCGGCGGGGCCGAGGCGGCGGAACGGGTCTGCGAGTCGACCCGGCTGTGGACCCACTCCACGAGCCTGGGCGGCGTCGAGTCCCAGCTCGAGCGTCGCCGCCGCTACGACAGCGAACCCGACGTCGTCCCCGACGCGCTCGTCCGCCTCTCCGTCGGCATCGAGGACGTCGACGACCTGTGGGTCGACCTCGAGCAGGCGCTCGGCGCGGCCTGAGTCACCGCTCGCGCGCTCCGAGGCGGTCAGGCGATCGAGGCGACGACGATCGCGCTCACGGCCAGTTGGGCGGCGGCGGCCACGATCGCGGCGGGGTGCAGCCCGTGCGACACGGCGATCTCGCGCAGGCTGCCCGGGGTCACGGCGTCGAGGATGACGAAGCTCACCGCCTGCAGGGCGATGCCGAGGAGGCCGAACGCGGCCGTCCACCCGAGCGCCGGGCCGAACCCGGCGTCCGCGTTCGTCCAGATGGTCGTGAAGACGATGGCCCCGACCCCGAGGAACTCCGCGGCGACGACGAGGCCGGCGTTGATCGAGCCGGTCTCGGTCAGGTGGGAACCGAGCCGCCCCGGCGTGAGCGCGTCGATGACGTAGAACCCGACGACGAGCAGGGCGATGCCGAGCAGGCTGTAGGCGGCGCCGAACAGCAGGGCGGTGGTCACGGGGTGTCCTTTCGGGGGCGGTCCTGCAGCGGCGGCACGTCCTGGACGTCACCGGTTCCGGCGCTGCCGGGGATGAGCGGTAGCGATTCGGGACGCCGCCCGCTGCGGGGGGCCGACGTGGGCACGGCGCCGTGCACCGTGTCCTGGATGTCGGCGCGGCGGGCGTCGTCGAGCCACTCCGCGCGCTCGGCGTCGTCGGGGGCCGCTGCGGCGATGAGGTGCGGCACGAAGCGGGAGTGATAGTCCGTCACCCAGCCGTCGGACTCCCGGATGCCGAGACCGGCGGCGTTCCCGTCGACGACCCACGCGCCGAGGACCGCCTTGTTGCCGTCGAACTCCGGCAGAGGGCACCACTGCTGATAGACGTGGCCCTCGGCGCCGTAGTCGCCGCCCTGCTCGAGCTCGATGCCGTCGGCGGGGGCGTGGATGCGGATGTTGTCGCCCTCGCGGCCGTGCAGCGGCTTGGCGACCCACGCGTCGAGGTCGTGCGGCCAGTCGAGGTAGGCGGGCAGCAGGTTGGGGTGGCCCGGATGCAGCGCCCACAGGGCCGCGAGCAGGGCCTTGTTGCTCAGCACGACCTTCCACGGCGGCTCGATCCACGTGGTCGACAGGACCCCGCGGGGCACGGACTCGACGTGCGCCCCGAAGTCCTCGGCGAACATCGCCTCCCACGGGTAGAGCTTGAGGCACGTCCGCATCGGCTCCTCCCCGGCGGCGACGAAGCAGCGCCGGCGCGGGTCGTACCCGATCCCCCCCATGGTGATCGAGCCCGTCGGCAGGCCCGCCTGCTCGCAGGTGTCACGCAGGTACGTGCACGTCATCAGCTCCTCGCCCGTCTGCTCGCCCTCGTGGTGGGCGAACCAGACCGGCGCGTCGGGCAGCCGCGTGCGCAGCCCCTGCCACGCGAGGACGAGGCGTTCGTGCAGCGAGTTCCACTGGTCGAGGTCGGGGTGGGTGTCGGCCAGCCAGTACCACTGGGCGATGGACGCCTCGAGGAGACCCGTGGGGGTGTCGGCGTTGTACTCGAGCAGCTTGGCCGGGCCGCTCCCGTCCCAGCGCAGGTCGAAGCGGCCGAGGAGGCTGGGTGGGTCGATCTCGAGGCTCCAACGGGCGACCTCCAGCGCGCCGGGCGGCAGGCCGAGGTCGCCGAACTCGCCGGCGCACAGGTGGTGCGCCGCCTCGACGCACATCGCGTGCAGCGTCTCCGTGGTCTCTTCGAGTTCCTCCACTTCGGCGAGGGTGAGCTCGTAGTAGGCGCCCTCGTACCAGTAGGGGATCTCGCGCCCCGAGGGCAGTCGGGTGGTCGGGAAGACGAGCCCCTGGGACTCCACCCGCGCCCGCCAGTCGGGGCGTGGGTCCGCGGTGACTCGCCGCATCAGCTCCCGCCCCCGCCGGCCTTGCTCCCGAAGCCGCCGCGGACCGTCGTGGACTTGCTCGTGTCGATGCTCGAGGGGTTGATGGCCCCGCCGGCGCGGGGGACGCCCCCGGTGACGTAGGTCGTGCCGCCCGGGGCGTTGAACGACCCGCCGCGGACGGGCGCGCCGATCCGGGGGGCGATGATGCCGAACGGGATGAAGTACCAGCCGTGGTTGTAGGAACGCGACTCGTCCTGGCACTGCTCGTCATCGACCCGGGCGTTCGTCGTGCGGTCGACGCAGACCCCGGCCTGCGTGGGCTCGTCGTCGTCCCCGTCGACGACGGCGATCCCGACCAGTCCGATCGCGGCGACCCCGGCGGTGAGGCCCAGTGTCACCTTCGAGGACTTCTTCATCGACGGACCCCCTCGGTGTCGTCGGTCGTCGCCGGCCGGTGGGCCGATTCCGGCGTATCCCCCGAGTGTACGGGCGGGCCGCGGACCCGACCCGTCCAGGTGGTGGACCGGCCGAGGGTCACCGTCCAGGCGGCTGACCTGCGACGACGTGGCGCGACCGGCCCGGACCGGGCCGTCGTGGGGGACTGTGCCGGCCCCGGACTGGGCGGCGAGCCGCTCGTGTCGTAGAGTGGTCAGCGTTGTTGAGGTTGTTGGAAAGCATGGGTTGTGCCGTCCGAACCCGGGCGGCCTGCTTTTTGAGCCGACGTGTGACAAGCATCATCAGCATCCCCGAGCATCCGAACGTCGGGTGTTCTTCGCTCAGAAGGCAGGGTTTTCATGGCTACCGGTACCGTCAAGTGGTTCAACGCCGACAAGGGCTTCGGCTTCATCGCCCCCGACGACGGCTCGGCCGACGTCTTCGCGCACTTCAGCGCGATCAACTCGAGCGGCTTCCGTTCGCTCGACGAGGGCGCCAAGGTCGAGTTCGACACGACGCAGGGCCAGAAGGGCCTCCAGGCGTCCAACATCACGGTCCTCAACTGACCTGATCTTCGCGTCACCCACGGGTGAACGCCTCGCTGCGGCCCCGACGGTTCTCCGTCGGGGCCGCAGTCGCGTCCGGACGACGTCGCCGTGGTGGCACCGGCCGGACGACGCCGAAGGCCGGACCACGTGCTGGAATGGCGGGATGACCGGTGACCGACCCGTGTTCGTGCTGCACGACCACGAGGTGCCCCGACGCCACCTCGATCTTCGGCTCGAGGAGGGCGGCGTGCTGCGCTCGTGGGCGGTGCCCAAGGGCATGCCCACGCGGCCAGGCCAGCATCGGCTGGCGGTGCCCGTCCCCGACCACGGCCTGGACCACGCGACCTACACCGACGAGCACAAGTCCATCGCCGACACCGGCTGGTGGGAGCTCGAGGACCGCGACGCGCGCCGGTCCGTCTTCGTCCTCCACGGCCGGGAGGGCGCCCACCGCTACGCGCTCATCGACACCGGCGACAACGCGCTGCTGCACCTGACGAAGGACCAGCCGGACGAGTCGCGATGACGGGTCTCTGGGCACACGACACACCGCCGACCCCGGGCGGACCCGGAGCCGGCGGCGTGCGGAGGTGCGTCTGCCCTCAGCGCGAGGCGACCTTGGTCAGCAGGGCCTCGTTGAAGGCGGGCAGGTCGCCGGGGTTGCGGCTGGTGATGAGGTTGCCGTCGACGACGACCTCCTCGTCCTTCCACGTCGCCCCGGCGTTCTTGAGGTCGATGGCCACGGACGTGTACGACGTCATCGTCCGGCCCGAGGCGACGCCGGCGTCGATGAGGATCCACGGGGCGTGGCAGATCGCGGCGACCGGCTTGTCGGCGGTGAAGAACGCCGTGACGAACGCCTGGACGTCCTTCTCCCCGCGCATGGTGTCGGCGTTGAGGGTGCCGCCGGGCAGCACGAGGGCGGCGTAGTCGTCGGGCTTCGCATCGGCGACGGTGGCGTCCACGTCGAAGCTGTCGGCGTGGTCCCAGTCGCCCTTCATGGCGGTGATCTTCCCGCTCTCGAGCGAGATGAGCACGGGCTCGCCGCCCGCGTCCTTCACGGCCTGCCACGGCTGGGTGAGCTCGGGCTGCTCGACGCCGTTCGTGAGCAGGAAGGCGACCTTGGCTCCGGAGATGTCGGTGGGCATGTCATTCCCCTTCAGGTCTTGTCGAGACGCGCCCCCGGTGGTCTCGTGGGAGCAGACGAGGGCGGTGTCGACGGGCGAAATGGTCATTTCACCGCTACCCGTGAACCGCCGCCATGACACGTGGCCCGAGGGGGCCGGAGACTTCGGCGAAGCAGGCCGGGGCGGCGATGCCGGGGCCGGCGTCGATCGCGCAGGTGGCGACCCGACGTCGGTCGGCCACCTCGGCCGCCCTGAGCAGACGTGCCGAGTGCCCTCTGAGCGAGTCTCGCGGCTTCGGCGCGTCGAGGTGGGGATGCTCACGGTAGGCGCGACCGTCGGCTCATCAGGTAGGTCCGTTCCGCCGGGTCGTGGGTGAGGTCGATGGCCCGGTCCAGAGCAAGGGCTGCCTCGGCCCAGCGTGCCTATCGGGCGAGGAGGTGCGCCCGCGTCGCCCACGCGGGTTGGAACCGGGCGGCCGCCGCTTCGAAGACATCGCCGAGCTCGTCGAGGAGAAGAAGGCCTGCTTCCGGGCCCTCGACCTGACCGACCACGGCGGCCAGCGCCACCGAGTTGCCCAGACTCGGCGCGATCCGATGCATGGTCAGGTGCAGTCGCGCCAGGGCCGCTAGATCACTCGGCCGGTCGGTGGCGCGGGCGCAGTGCACCGCCTGGATGGCCGCTTCGAGCTGAAAGCGCCCCAGGGTGTGCTGCGCGTGTGCTGCCCGAAGGTGCATATGGGCCCGCTCGACGAGACGGGCGTCCCACCGGGCCGGGTCCTGCTCGTCGAGTGGCACGAACCGGCCGGCGTCGTCGGTCCGGGCGTGGCGCCGGGCCGCGGACAGCTCGACGAGCGCCGCCAGGCCGCGGGCCTCCGCGTCGTCGGGCACGAGGCCGGCGAGGATCTCGGCCAGTTCGATCGCCTGTGGCGGGAGGTCGCGCTCCTGCCGGCCCGTCGTCGACCAGTCGATGACGTAGGCGGCGTAGACGGCTTCGAGGACCGCGTGAAGTCGGGCCGGGAGCACGGATCGATCCGGGATCTCGAACGGGATTCGACCGACCTTGATCCGCCGCTTGACCCGGGTCAGGCGGGTGCCCATCGTCGTCGCGGGGATCGCGAAGCTATGCCCGATCTGGGCGGCGGTGAACCCCAGCACCGTGTTGAGCATGAGCGGCGCCCGCATCGCGGGATCGATTGCCGGATGCCCGCAGACGAGCATCAGTTCGAGGCGCCGGTCGGGGAGGGCATCCAGGTCCGTCTCGTGCAGGACGGCGGGGGCGTGCCGCAGCGGCTCCAAGGACACGGTGCGGCTCACCTCCCCGGACCGCCAGTGGTCCCGGAGCCGATGTCGTGCGACCGTGAGCAGCCAGGCGTCGGGGTTGGCCGGGATGCCGCGCTCCGGCCACGTCCGCAGCGCTCTCTCGAAGGCGTCTGCGATCGCATCCTCGGCTGCCGTGATGTCGCAGGTGCGCGCCGCGAGCAGAGCGAGGAGACGCCCGTAGCTCGTGCGGGCGATGACGTCCGCCCGCGCGGCGACGACGCCGGGGCGGGCGCCGCGATTGCACGCGCCACCCGCCCCCGAGGCCGAGGAATCGCTCACCGCGTCCAGGCTCCGTCGACGAACGACGTCGCGGCCGCCCGCACCTCCACCGACCCGTACTGCGCGCCGGGACACTTCTCCGCCCAGCCGATGGCGGCATCCCGATCGGGAACGTCGACGACGAAGATCCCTGCGAGGGCCTCCTTCGTCGACGCGAACGGTCCGTCCTGCACCTGGGCACTCCCCATCCGCAGCGTGACCGTCGTCGTCTCCGGGCTCTGGGCGAGCACCTCCGCCGCGACGAGCACGCCCGCCGACTCCAGTGCCCTGCCGTAGGCGCCGAACGCCTCCTGCATCTCCTGGATCAGGTCCGGCGAGATCTCGCCCTCGCTCGGCTCGTCGCTGTGCAGCAGCAGTGCGAAGCGCATGTCGTTCTCCTTCGTTCCGGGCCGCCTCGTGCGACCGCTGCTTCGATGACGATCCAGTCGTCCCCATTTCGTCACGTCGGTCCGGTGGGTGCCCCGTAGACGTGCCCCCACTTCCGCGCTCCCGCCGGCAGGGAACACCGTCGATCGCGCCGACACCCGCTGCCGTCTGCGGCCGTCGATCGTCGGCATGTACCGGAGCACGTGTCCGGCCGGGCCGCCGACGGAACCGGGCAGAGGCCTGAACTCACACGGCGCGATTCGCCACCGGCGTTCGTCACGCCGCCCCCGGAAGTGCTCGCGTTCCGGCCCGCTCAGCCGCGCGAGCGGAGGACCTGGGCGGCGTCGCGGACGCGGGTGCGCACCGCGTACAGCGAGTCCGAGGCAAGGACGAACAGGGTGGTGCCGTCGTCGCCGCCGAAGCACAGGTTGCCGACCTTGCGCGGGGTGGGCACGACGCCGATCTCGCGGCCGTCCGGGGTGAACACGTGGACGCCGTCGCCGGCGGAGGACCACAGGTGACCGTGCTCGTCGACGCGGAAGCCGTCGGGGACGCCGTCCTGGATCGTCACGACCGTGCGACCGTGCATGCACCTGCGCCCGTCGCGCACGTCGTAGGCGCGGATGTGGTGGCCGCCCGAGGGGTTCGGCTCCCCGCTCGGGAGGTCGGTCGAGGTGTCGGAGACGTAGAGGATCGACTCGTCGGGGGAGAAGGCGAGGCCGTTCGGCTGCTCGAGGTCGGTGACGACCGGGGTGGCCTCGCCCGTGGCCGGGTCGAACCGGAACACCCAGCGCCCGCCGTACTCGAGCTCGCCCGGGTGCCCCTCGCCCTCCTTCTCGATGCCGTACGAGGGGTCGGTGAACCACACCGCGCCGTCCGAGGCGACGACCACGTCGTTGGGTGAGTTGAACCGCGCCCCCCGGTAGGTCGAGACCAGCTCCGTGACGTCCCCTCCCCGGTCGACCTCGACGCGTCGCCGCCCGTGAGAGCACTGGACGACCTCCCCCCGCAGGCCCAGGGTGCGGCCGTTCGTGAACTCCACACCCTCCGCGTAGACCGTGAGCCCTTCCTGCTCGCACCAGCTCAGGATGCGGTCGCCCGGAATGTCACTGAAGCGCAGCGTCCGGGACTCGGGGATCCACACCGGCCCCTCCGCCCACGTGGCGCCGCTCGCGAGGAGCTCGGCGGTGGGCTCGGACTCGAACAGGTCGGGGTGCACGGCGCCTCCAGGGACGGTCGGGATCATCTGGTCGGACCACCCTAGGGACCCAAGCCGGCAGCGCCGGGTCGGAGCGTGTCGGACACTGGACCCACCGCCCGATCCGAGGAGACCCGAGCATGGCCCAGCCCAGCGCCGCGCACACCGCCGACCGCCACGACCTCATCCACGTGCAGGGTGCGCGGGAGAACAACCTCAAGGACGTCAGCGTCGACCTGCCCAAGCGCCGGCTCACGGTCTTCACGGGGGTGTCCGGCTCGGGGAAGAGCTCACTCGTCTTCGCGACGATCGCCGCCGAGTCGCAGCGGATGATCAACGAGACGTACAGCGCGTTCGTGCAGGGCTTCATGCCGTCCCTGGCGCGTCCCGACGTCGACCACCTCGACGGGTTGACGACCGCGATCATCGTCGACCAGGAGCGGATGGGCGCGAACGCGCGCTCGACCGTCGGCACCGCGACCGACGCGAACGCGATGCTCCGCATCCTCTTCTCCCGCATCGGGCAGCCGCACATCGGTTCGCCGCAGGCGTTCGCGTTCAACGTGCCGTCGGTGAGCGGGGCCGGCGCCATCCGCGTCGACAAGGGGCCGAACAAGGGGGCGATGCAGAAGAAGACGTACACGGTCACCGGGGGCATGTGCCCCCGCTGCGAGGGGATGGGTCGGGTCTCCGACTTCGACCTCACCGCCCTCTTCGACGGGGAGAAGTCGCTGGCCGACGGCGCGCTCATGGCGCCCGGCTATTCGATGGACGGCTGGTACGGCCGCATCTTCGCCGGCTTCGGCTTCGACATGGACAAGCCGCTCGAGAAGTACACGAAGAAGGAGATGGCGGACCTTCTGTACAAGGAGCCGACGAAGATCAAGGTCGAGGGCATCAACCTCACCTACGAGGGCGTCATCCCGCGCATCCAGAAGTCGATGCTCAGCAAGGACCGCGAGGCGATGCAGCCGCACGTCCGCGCGTTCGTCGACCGCGTCGTCGTGTTCGGCACGTGCCCCGAGTGCGACGGCACCCGCCTCGCCGAGGGCGCGCGCAGCAGCAAGATCGCGGGCGTGAGCATCGCCGACTGCTGCGCGATGCAGATCACCGACCTCGCCCGGTGGGTGCGCGGCCTCGACGAACCGTCGGTCGGTCCCCTGCTCGCGGGCCTGTCGCACCTGCTCGACAGCTTCGTCGAGATCGGCCTCGGCTACCTCTCCCTCGACCGCCCCGCCGGGACGCTCTCGGGCGGGGAGGCCCAGCGCACGAAGATGATCCGGCACCTCGGTTCGTCGCTCACGGACGTGACGTACGTCTTCGACGAGCCGACGGTCGGGCTGCACCCGCACGACATCGAGCGGATGAACGACCTCTTGCGCCGACTGCGCGACAAGGGGAACACGGTGCTCGTCGTCGAACACAAGCCGGAGACGATCGCCATCGCCGACCACGTCGTCGACCTCGGACCCGGCGCGGGCCGCGAGGGCGGCACGATCTGCTTCGAGGGGAGCGTCGAGGACCTGCGCGCCAGCGGCACCCTGACCGGCCGACACCTCGACGACCGGGCCCGGCTCAAGGAGACGGTGCGAGAGCCCGCGGGGCGCTGGGAGATCCGCGGGGCGGACACGCACAACCTGCGCGACGTCGACGTCGACGTCCCCCTCGGGGTGCTGTGCGTCGTCACGGGGGTGGCGGGCTCGGGCAAGAGCAGCCTCGTCCATGGCGCGGCCGCATGCCGGGACGACGTCGTCGAGGTGGACCAGGCCGCGATCCGCGGCACGCGGCGCTCGAGCCCGGCGACGTACACCGGGCTGCTCGACCCGATCCGCAAGGCCTTCGCGAAGGCGAACGGCGTGAAGCCGGCCCTGTTCAGCGCCAACTCGGAGGGGGCGTGCCCGACGTGCAAGGGCGCCGGCGTCATCGTCACCGACCTCGGGATGATGGCGACCGTCCAGTCCCCGTGCGAGGTGTGCGACTCCAAGGGCTTCCTCGCGGAGGTCCTCGAGTTCACCCTCGGGGGGAGGGACATCAGCGAGGTGCTCGCCATGTCGGTCGCGCAGGCGGAGGAGTTCTTCGGTGCGGGCGAGGCCCGGACCCCGGCGGCGCACGCGATCCTCGCGCGGCTCGTCGACGTCGGGCTCGGGTACCTGACGATCGGCCAGCCCCTGACCACCCTGTCCGGCGGCGAGCGGCAACGGCTCAAGCTCGCGACCCACATGGGCGAGAAGGGCGGGGTCTACGTCCTCGACGAGCCGACGAGCGGCCTGCATCTCGCGGACGTCGACAACCTCCTCGCGCTGCTCGACCGCCTCGTCGATGCAGGCAAGTCCGTCGTCGTCATCGAGCACCATCAGGCCGTCATGGCCCACGCCGACTGGATCATCGACCTCGGCCCGGGTGCGGGCCACGACGGCGGGACCGTCGTCTTCGAGGGGACCCCCGCCGACCTCGTGGCCGACGCGTCCACCCTGACCGGCCGCCACCTCGCGCAGTACGTGGGCGCCTGACGTCGGACGTCGAGGCGGCCGGTCGGGCGAGGGCGCAGCACCGGCCGGGCAGCCGCACGACTCGGGACGCCGACCGACGGAAACGGGTGTCGCCGCCGGGGTCGGGCGTGGTCTGCTGGGACGATGAGCAGCGCTGACGCCGTGACGTTCCCCCAGTGCGTGCCCGTGCTCACCGACGGCGTGGTCCGGTTGCGCGCCCACCGGTCGGAGGACTCCGACGCGATCGTCGAACAGTGCGGCGACCCCGAGAGCGTGCGCTGGACGACGGCGCCGCGCCCGTACACGCACGAAAATGCACGCGAGCTCCTCGGGCTGATCGCCGACGGGTGGGGCCGCTGGGACGCCGGTGTCGCTCGCTGCGGCCCGCAGGATCCCTGTCCTGCGCAGGTCGCGGACGGCCACTGCTCCTGGGCCGTCGAGTGGCTCGCCGACCCCGCAGGCCCCCGGTTCGCCGGAACGGTCGACCTCCGGCCGCGCGGCCAGGGCAGTGCCGAGATCGGGTACGCCCTCCACCCGCGCGCCCGCGGGCACGGCCTGATGACGGCGGCGGTGCGGCTGGTGTGCGAATGGTGGTTCGACGGCGGCGGGCGGCGGGTCACGTGGTTCGCGAACGCCGGGAACGAGGCGTCGTGGCGCGTCGCCCGCGCGTGCGGGTTCACCCGCCACGGTGACCTGCCCGAGTACCTGCCCCACCCTGACGGGCTCGCCGACGCGTGGACGGCGTCGCTCGGAGCCGGCGACGACCTGAGGCGCTCGGTCACGTCGGAGCCGGTCGTCGCCGAGCGTGAGGACACCCGCACCGACGGACCCATGACCGGCGCCGAGCGCGAGCTGCTCGAGCACTGGCTCGACCTCTATCGCGAGACCGTGCTGCTCAAGATCGCGGGTCTCGACGCGGAGCAGCTCGCGCGACGGTCGGTGCCGCCGTCGACGCTGAGCCTGCTCGGGCTGGTCCGCCACCTCACCGAGGTCGAGGCGTACTGGCTGCGGCAGGTCCTTCTCGGCCAGGAGGTGTCCGACCCCTACTGCACCCCCGAGAGCCCTGACGGCGACATCGAGGACGCGCGTCCCGGCGGCGCCGCGGCCGACGTCGCGGCCTACGAGGCGGAGGTCGCGCGCACCCGCGAGTTCGTGGCGGCCTGGACCGACCTGGACGGCCCCGTGCGTGGCCTGCGCCGGGGTCGGCCGGTCAACCTGCGCTGGATCCTCACGCACCTCATCGAGGAGTACGCCCGCCACCTCGGGCACATGGACCTGCTGCGCGAAACCGTCGACGGCCGCACCGGCTATTGACCGGACGACGTCGGACCTCGTCGGCCGGCACGTCCGACGCCGTCCTCGAAGAACCATTCGGGCCGGGTCGATCCCGCCTCCCCAGGTGGGGCAACTCTCTGACCTGCACCTTCGCGTCGACGCCCGTTCCGGGAGAGCGGTCGACCCGGCCGAAATGGTTCGTCGATCAGGGAGCCCGCCGAACACGGGCACGGTCGGTGCGGCGCCGATGGAAGGGTCGGGAGGCGCGCGGCGTTGACGTGGTGGGCCTGCCGCGGCGCGGTCGCGGCGTCCCGGCGCCATCCCGGACGACCCCGTCCCCGATCACGACCCCGACGAGAGCGACGACACGAGTGACCCTGCTGCGGCCCCGCCCCACCCGCACCCGCGACGACGACGCGGCGCGCGGCGCCCGCGCGCCCCAGGTTCCCGCGGAGACGGCGCCGTCGGCGCTGCGGCCGCTGCGCCGCATGGCCCACTTCACGCGCCATCTGTGGCCGTACTACCTCGGGATCGTCGCCTGCGGGCTCGTCACCTCGGCGGCGACGATCGCGGTGCCGTTCGTCATCGGGCGCGCGACCGACGTCGTCGTCGGCGTCGCGCGCGGCGGGCCCGCCGACGACCTCACCCGCACGGGGTTCGCGCTGGGCGCCGCGCTGCTCCTCGCGACCGTCGCGACGACGGTCGTCGGCAACGTGGGCGGGTATCTCGGCGACGTCATGAGTTCGCGCATGCGCAGCAGCCTGTCCCAGCGCTACTACGAGCGCCTTCTCGCGCTGCCGCAGCGGTACTTCGACGACGAGCTGACCGGCACGATCATCAACCGGCTGTCCCGGTCGATCACGTCGGTCACCGACTTCGTCAAGTCCTTCTCCAACTCGTTCTTCCCCATGCTCGTGACGACGGTGGCGGTCCTCGCCATCAGCGCCTGGTACTTCTGGCCGCTCACGGTGCTGCTCGCCGTGATGTTCCCGCTGTACTTCTGGCTGACGACCCTGACGAGCGCCCGCTGGCAGGTCCTCGAGCACCGCAAGAACGCCGACCTCGACGAGGCGAGCGGCCGGTTCGCGGAGGTCGTCGGGCAGGTGCGGGTCGTCCGCTCCTTCGTCCGCGAGGTCGCCGAGCTGCGCCGGTTCTCGACGCGATTCGACGCGACGATCGACACGACCCGCGCCCAGTCGCGGCACTGGCACCGCATGGACGTCCTGCGCGGCGCCATCCTCGACGTGATCTTCGTCGCCGGTCTGGCGATGGTGTTCGTGCTCACGGCGCGCGGGGAGTTCTCCGTCGGGGACATGGTCATCCTCGTGCAGCTCATGACGATGGCGCGGCAGCCGGTGAGCATGCTCAGCTACATCGTCGACTCGGGCCAGCGCGCCCTCACGGGCAGCGTCGACTACGTGCGCGTCATGGACGAGCCGCTCGACCGGACCGGACCGGTCACCGACGTCGTCCCGGCGCGCCGCGAGCGTCGGCCGGGCGCGCCGATGATCCGCTTCGACCACGTCCGGTTCGGCTACACCGACACCGACGTCCTCCACGACGTGAGCTTCGACGTCGCCCCCGGCGAGCGTGTGGCGCTCGTGTCGGAGAGCGGCGGCGGCAAGACGACGCTGGTCAACCTCCTGCTCGGCCTGTACACGCCGCGCGGCGGGCGGATCGACGTCGCCGGCCACGACATCGCGGGCCTGGGCGCGGTGCAGCTGCGCTCCGACATCGGCGTCGTTTTCCAGGATGCGTCGCTGTTCTCGGGCACGGTGCGCGAGAACATCGCCTACGGCCGGCCCGACGCCACCGACGCCGACATCGCGCAGGCGGCGCGGCGCGCCAACGCGGCCGACTTCATCGCGCGGCTGCCCGGCGGCTACGACGCCGTCATCGGCGAGCGTGGCCTCAAGCTCTCGGGCGGTCAGAAGCAGCGCATCGCGGTCGCGAGGGCCCTGCTCAAGGACGCGCCGATCCTCGTGCTCGACGAGGCGACGAGCGCTCTAGACACGAAGTCGGAACGGCTCGTCCAGGCGGGCCTCGACGAGCTCATGGCGGGCCGCACGAGCCTCGTCATCGCCCACCGGCTGTCGACCATCGCCGCCGTCGACCGGATCGTCACCCTGCGCGACGGCCGCGTCGACGAGATCGGCACGCCCGCGGAGCTCGCCGTCTCCGGCGGCATCTACGCCGAGCTGCTCGCGCTGCAGAACTCGACCGACGCCGCGGCGCGCAAGCACCTGCGCGACCGGTTCGCCCTGCGGACCGACTGATCCCCGCTCAGGCCTGCACGAGCAGGAGGACCGCGGTGAGGCTGACTACGGAGCACAGGGTGCACAGGAAGGCGGCCGCGCTCATCGTGTCGGCCTCGCCGTGGCGGGCGGCGAGGATCGGGAAGATCGAGATCGTCGGCGCGGCGGCCGAGACGATCGCGGCCGCGCGCAGGGTCGGGTCCAGAGGCGGCAGGCCGACGTGGGGCGCAACCGCCGTGACGCCGTACGCGAGGGCGGCGACCAGTGCCGGGTGGACGAGGAGTTTGCCGACGACGAGCGGGCTCAGCGCCGCCAGCCGCCCCCGGGCCTGCTGGCCGACGAGCGTCCCGCCGATGGTGAACAGGGCCAACGCGGTCGTCGCGTTCGCGAACATCGTCACGGTGCGCTCGGCCACGGCCGGCACCCCGAGGCCGAGCAGTGAGGTGGCGACGCCCGCGGCGATGGCGAGGATCATCGGCGTCTTGACCAGGCGCCACGCCGTGCCGCGGACGAGCGCGCCGACGGAGGCGTGGCCGCCGGCCGCCCGCTCGGCGAGGGCCATGCCGAGCGGGATCGTCAGGAGGTTCTCGACGAGGACGTTCATCCCGAACACCGTGGGCGCGACCTGCGGCATCGCGCCCTGCAGGACCGGGAAACCCACGTAGCCGCTGTTGGAGGTGCCGGCCCCCATCGCGGTGTACGCCGAGCGCAGGCGCACGACCCGGGAGGGCAGGCCGGCCCGCCGCGACACGGCTCGGGAGGCGTAGAACCCGACGGCCATGGCCGCCACTGACCCGATCGCGTACGTGAGCAGGTAGGTGGGCGCGAGGACGTCGGCGATGTGCCGCGTCGCGAGCGCTCCGAACAGCAGGGCCGGCAGCGCGATCTTGACGACGAACTCCCCAAGGACCGGGAGCGCCGCCCTGCCGAGGAAGCCGGTGCGCACCGCCACGTAGCCCACCGCGACGGCCACGTAGATGGGCGCGATGACGCCGAGCACCCCCGTCATGTGCGCCCCTCCTCGTTCGCCGTCGTCCGCCCCGATTCTCCCCGCGACACGCGCAGACTCGGCGGCAGGGGTACCAGGGCGCGATCCCGGCCCGGACGGGCCGGATTCGAGTCGCTGCGGCGCAACGGATTCCGAGCTGTTGTCGACAACAGGCCCCTCGGATCAGGTCACTCGTCTTGAACACCGACTTGGACGGTCGATACAGTGGGTGTCAGGCCGATGGGGATCGGCCGAAACGGGCAGGCTTGATAGGGATCGGGTCGGCCCACCGCCGGTGGGGGCCGGCATCAGGGGAACGAAAGAACGCGGCCGGGGGGCTGCGCAGGGGAATGCACGACGGGGGACGCACGAGGCAGGACATGGCTTGACGCGAGTGTGACCGGTGGGGGCCGGGCGCAGCGCGGGATGCGGTGGTGGCCGGGCACGCCGAGGGCGACGAGGATGACGGGGACGACGGGGGAGGTCCTGCGGATCCGAGCAAGGACACCGCCGGTGGTCGATGGGGAGGCGCCGGCACGGGAGGGACGCACCGCCGGCCCGCCCGGTCTCCCGCGCGCACCCCGCGCCGGGGAGATCGGGCCGGCCGGCCGTGCGCGTTTCGCCGCGACGTCCGCGGGTCCACTCGCCGGTCCCGGGCGCGGCGGATCGAGCGTCGGCACCGGCCGTAGGCTCGCCGGGTGGAGCGGATCAGGGTGGGGACGTCGGGCTGGACCTACTCGTACTGGCGCGGTGACTTCTACCCGAAGGGGCTCCCGCAGCGCGCCGAGCTCACCTACAACCTCGAGCACTTCGACACCGTCGAGCTCAACGGGTCGTTCTACTCGCTGCAGCGGCCGAGCTCGTACCGGGCGTGGGCGGAGCAGGCCGCCGCGGCGCGCGACGATGCGGTCTTCGCCGTCAAGGGGAGCCGGTACGTCACGCACATGAAGCGGCTGCGCGACGTCCGGGGCGCGCTCGCGAACTTCTTCGCCTCCGGGGTGCTCGCCCTGGGTGCGCACACCGGGCCGTTCCTGTGGCAGCTCCCCGAGCGGCACGTCTTCGACGCCGACGTGCTCGCCGCGTTCTTCGACCTGCTGCCCCGCACAACGGGGCAGGCCGCGGCGCTCGCCGCCGAGCACGACGACAAGATCTCCGGCGACCGGGTGCTCCTCGAGCCGGCCGCCGACCTGCCGCTGCGGCACGCCCTGGAGCCGCGGCACGCCTCGTTCGAGACCGCCGCCGCCGCCGACCTCCTGCGCCGCCACGACATCGCGGCCGTCATCGCCGACACCGGGGGCAGGTTCGTCCGCCTCGACGCGGTGACCAGCGACTTCGTCTACGCGCGGCTCCACGGGCCCGAGGGGCTGTACGACAGCGGCTACTCGCCCGAGCAGCTCGACGACTGGGCCCGGCGGTTCCGGGCGCACCGCGACGCCGGCCTCGACGTCTACGCCTACTTCGACAACGACGGTCACTGCCACGCGCCCTACGACGCGCAGGCCCTGCTCGAGCGGGTATGAGCCTCGGTCGGCGAGCGAGGCGGCCGCCGGCCCGGAAGACTCGGGGGAGAACGCGGACACGGGCATCGAGAGCCGGTGCGTCGGGCGTCGGCTCGGCGCGGTCGACGCGCATCCCCCGGTCCGACGGCGGCGCCGCCGGTCCACGCCGTGGTGAGGAGGACGCGATGGGCGCGGTCGACGATCGGGTGGCGGACGCGATGCGTCGGGCGGCCCGGAAGAACTTCCTGCCGCCGGACCAGCGCCCGTCGGCCGGTGCGGACCGGCCGCTCCCCTTGTCGCACGGTCAGACGAACAGCCAGCCGTCGACGGTGGCCGAGATGCTGCGCCTGCTCGACGTGCCGGAGGGCGCGAGCGCGCTCGATGTCGGCGCCGGCTCCGGGTGGACGACGGTCCTCCTCGCGCACCTCGTGGGCCCGTCGGGGAGCGTGCTCGGTCTGGAGCTCGTGCCGGAGCTCGTCGACTTCGGGGGCGCCAACGTCGCCGCCGCCGGGGTGCCCTGGGCCCGCGTCGAGGCGGCGGAGGCCGGCGCCCTCGGCCGACCCGCGCAGGCCCCCTTCGACCGGATCCTTGTGTCCGCGATGGCCCGCGAGCTGCCCGACGAGCTCGTCGCCCAGCTCGCCGACCCGGGAGTGCTCGTCATCCCCGTCGCCGGCCGGATGCTCCGCGTCACCCGCGGCGGCGGCGTCGAGGTCCGACGCCTCGGCTACTACCGCTTCGTGCCGTTGCGCTGAGGCAGCGTCCGCCGGGTCACCGCAACCCGGTCGTGGCGATGCCGCGCACGAGGAAGCGCTGCCCGACGAGGAACACCACGAACATCGGCAGGAGCGAGAGGACGGACATGGCGAACATGGGCCCCCATTCCGAGGATCCCTCGGCGTCGAGGAACGCCCGCAGGGCCAGGGGGACCGTGAAGGTCTCTGGACTCGTCAGATAGATCAGCGATGCGAAGAAGTCGTTCCACATCCAGATGGTCGTGAAGACCACCGTCGTGGCGAGGGCCGGTGTCATGAGGGGCAGCAGGATACGGACGAAGATCCCGACGTGCCCGCAGCCGTCGATGCGGGCCGCCTCGTCCAACTCCCGCGGGATTCCGCGGATGAACTGCACCATGAGAAAGACGAAGAAGGCGTCGGTCGCGAGGAACTTCGGCAGGACGAGCGGCACCATCGTGTTCACCCACCCGGTCTGCGAGAACAGGATGTACTGCGGCACGATCACGACGTGGACGGGCAGCATGATCGTTCCCAGCATGATCGCGAAGCAGACCTGCCGGCCCCAGAACCGCATCCGCGCGAACGCGTAGGCCGTGAGAGAGCAGGACACGAGGTTGCCGACGACGCAGCCGACGACCAGCAACGTCGAGTTGAGCAGGTACGTCGAGAACGGCCGGCTCAGCGCCGTCCACCCCTGTACGTAGTTGCCGATCTCCCGGCCCGGGGGCAGCAATTCGGGAAGGTCGAAGATGTCGTCGGACGGGCGTAGCGACGACGCGATCATCCACAGCAGCGGATAGATCATGACGATCGCGACGGCGATGAGTACCAGGTGACGCGCAACGCGGGCGGCGCCACGGAGAGGGCGGGAGATGTCAGTCATCGTAGAAGACCCACCGTCGGGACAGCGCGAAATTCAGGGAGGTGAACGCCGCGACGATGAGCAGCAGCACCCATCCCATGGCGGAGGCGTAACCCATGTCGAAATCGCCGAAACCGCGTTGGTAGAGGTAGAGGGTGAAGAAGAGGGTGGAATCCGAGGGCCCACCCGTCCCGCCCGAGACCACGAAGGCCTGCGTGAAGGACTGGAACGCGTTGATGGTCTGTAGTACGAGGTTGAAGAAGATGATCGGGGTGAGCAGCGGCAGCGTGATGTGGACGAAGCGGGCCCGGCGGGAGGCCCCGTCGACGGCCGCGGCCTCGTAGTACTGGGTCGGGATCTGTCGCAGACCGGCGAGGAAGATCACCATGGGCGCCCCGAAGGTCCACACGTGCAGCAGCACGATGGTCCACAGGGCCGAACGAGGATCCGACACCCAGCCGGGCAGGTCGGTGAACCCGATCCGGCCGAGGATCTCGTTGACGAGTCCCCGCGCACCGAACATCTGCCGCCACAGGATGGCGATGGCCACGGAGGCCCCGATGAGCGACGGCAGGTAGAAGATCGACCGGTAGAGGGCGAGCCCGCGCATCCCGGTGTTGAGCACGAGCGCGACGGCCAACGCCAGCGCGAGCTGCAGGGGCGTGGAGACGGCCACGTAGGCGAGGGTGACGAGCAGCGAGTGGTGCAGTCGCGCGTCCTCCATGATCCGCCGGGCGTTGTCGAGTCCGCTCCATCGGGGCGCTGCGATGAGGCTGTAGTCCGTGAACGACAAGGCCAACGACGCGAGCATCGGGACCGTTGTGATGAGGACGAGCCCGAGGACCCACGGCGTGAGGAACACCGCGGCCATGCGGTTGTCCGGGTGACGACGGCGGACCGGCCTGCTCATCCGATGGCGGCGGTCATGTCGGCCACGAAAGCGGCGCCCGCGGCCTCGGGGGTGGCGCGTCCGAACAAGACGTCCTGGCCGTGGCGGATGAGGACGTCCTCGAACGAGGACGCGCCCTTGGGGGTCAGCGGGGGCGTCGGGGCGACGTGCGGCTCGATCGCGTCGAGGTAGGCGATCGCCTTCTTGTCCGACGCGGACAGGCTGCCTTGGATCGCGGCGAGCACCGTGGTGTCGGCGGGTACCCCCCGCTCGGTGAGCAGGAGCTTGCTGGCGCGCTGGTCGGTGACGAGGAAATCGACGAGTCGGCGGGCGGCCGCTGCCGCCTTCGACTCCGCCGTGATGACCCAGTACATCGACGCCTGGTAGGCGACCTTGGCGCCGGCCGGGGTGCCGTCGACGCTCGGCAGCCGAAGCAACCTGAGGTCCTTCTTCGTGGCGGCGTCGAAAGCGGTGATCTGGTTGGAGGAGTAGATCGCCATCGCGGTCCGGCCCGTGGAGAACAGGCGCTCGGCGACCGCGGCCGAGACGTCCTCGGCGGACTGGCTGGCCGGCGGTGTCGCCTCGGCCGTCTGCAGCTTCTTGGCTAGGGCGAAAAAGCTGCTCGCGATGCCCGCGTCGAAGCCGAGCTTCCCGTTCGTGAACGTGTCGGCGCCCTGCTGCCGGATCCAGACGCGGAAAGCGGCGTCGCGGCCGCTGAAGTCGGTGAGTCCGTAGGTGCCGTCGGGGAGCTTCTTGGTGAGCTCGGTGGCGAGCTCGGCCATCTCGTCCCAGGTCCAGGTCGTGTCGTCGGGGAGGGCGAGCTTCGCCCGGGCGAACAGCCCCGGGTCGACCATGACGACCGGGGCGATAGTGCCGGCGTTGACGGCGTACAGCGTGCCGTCCACCTCGCCCAGCTCCGCCGTGCCCGGGGCGAACGAGGCTGTGTCGACGGCGCCCTCGAGGGAGGCGAGGGCGCCGCGCTGGACGTACTCGAGGAGGTACTTTTCGTCCATCTGCACGAGGTCGGGGGCATCGTGCGCAGCGAGTTGGGTGGCGAGTTTGTCCCAGTAGCCGCCCCACTCGGTCGGCTCCGACGCGACGGTCGTCCCGGGGTTCGCGGCCGCGAACGCGGCGAGGGCCTGCTGGGTGGACGTCGTGCGCTGGGCGTTGCCCCACCACACCGCCCGCAGCGCGGTGCCACCCTCGGAGGTACCGCCGGGGCGGTTGGGCCCGCACCCGGCGATCGCAGCGAGCGCGGGCACGGCGGCGGAGGCGAACAGAAGACTGCGCCGCGACACGGGCGCGGAGAACGTGGGCATGAGGGGGCCTGACTGGCTCGCGCGGCGCGCGGGGCCGCGTCCGGGGTGTCCTTCGATGATGGAAGGAAGCTAGCAGGTCCCACACAGTGCCGGGCGACCGCGACGTCGTCGAACCGCTGGACGGGTCGCGTCGATCCCCGTTCAGTCCCGAAGCAGGCGCCGTAGGGCGAGGGCGGCGAGGGGTGGGTAGGCCAGCGCAACCGGAGCGGGGCCGTCGACGGTCAGCCCCGCGACGGTGCCGTCGGCACCGGCGGTGAGGTCGTGGCGCATCCGGACGTTCACGCCGAGGGCGGTCACCGTCCACGCCCACGTGTGGATCGCGGGGTCGACGGCGTCGACCCGGAAGCGGACGGCGACACCGGGCGGGCCGTGGACCACGCCGGTCAGGCCGGGCCGGAGGCGCTCCTGCTCGACGTCGACCGACCGGATCTGCGGCGCCCAGTCCGGCCAGCGGTGGGGGAACAGGTATCGCTCCCAGGCGGTCTCGACGTCGACCGGTCCGGTGACGCTCAGGGCTCGGCGCATGTCGGCTCCTCGTCGGGGGTGGATGTCGTCGAACCGGTGTGATCGTTCGCGTCGCGGGAGGGGCGAGGCAACCCCGGGTGCTCGGGGCCGTGCCCCGCGAGCATCCGCGCGGCCCCCGCGTCGGGGTCCCAGCGGCGCAACCCGGTGGCGACGACGGACCGGGCGACGGCCGGACCCGTGGCGACGGCGGCGAGCGCGCTCCCGACCTGCGCCGTCGGCAGCCGCCGGGCGAGGGTGAGGTGGGCCGTCCACCCCGCCGAGTGCGGGTCCCCGACGCGGCGCCGCACGGCCCGCCCCGCGTCCTGCAGATCCGGTGCGGGGGCCAGGAGCCGCGCGAACGCGTAGGGCCCTCGTCCCAGGAGAACCACCCCGGCGAGGTCGATCCGCGCGGGCAGCAGACGCCCGATCGTCGCAGTCGCATGCGCCTCGGCGCCGGCGTCGATGACAGCCGCCGAGGCGAGCGTCACGTGCGGCGCGTTCGTCGCCCCTCGATGACGAGCCTGGGACGGCAGTCCCGCCTCGGCCAGGGCCCGCCAGTCCGCGCGGACGAGCGCGTCGGAGGCGGCGTCGAGGACCAGCTCGAGCGCGTGCAACGCCATCAGGTGGGCCACCGTTGCGCACCGGGCATGGGGGCAGCGTAGGCGCGGGAGGCGCCGCCCCGCCGCCGGGCTCGTCGTGGCACGGTGTCCTCGATGTCCGAACACTCCGTTCTTCCCCGCTGGGGCGCGTGGGTCGACCGCCACCCGACGCTCGTCACCGACGCCGCCCAGATCTCCAAGACCGTGGTGGCCACCGTCCTCGCCTGGTGGGTCGCCGAGAGCGTCCTCGGGTCCGCCCAGCCGTTCCTCGCGCCGTGGACGGCGCTCATGACGGTGCACGCGACGGTCCGCGAGTCGGCCCTGCGTGCCGGCGAGACGACCCTCGCCACCCTGGGGGGCGTCGTCCTCGCGTTCGCCCTCGGCGTGACGCTCGGGGTCGACGTCGTCTCGCTGGGGCTCGCGATGGCCATCGGCCTCGTGGTGGCCCGGGCCAAGCCGTTGCGGCGGGAGGGGGTGGCGGTGGCGACGACCGCGCTGTTCGTCCTGGCGGGGCACGACCAGTACGACACCCAGCTGCTCGTCGCGCGGGTCGTCGACGTCGTCGTCGGCGCCGGCATCGGTCTCGCCGTCAACGTCCTCCTCCTGCCGCCGCTGCGGGATCGCCAGGCGCAGCACGGCGTCGACCAGGTGCGCCTCGCCCTCGGGCACCTGCTCGTGGGCATGGCCGGCGAACTGGGCGGACGGTGGGACACCCACCGGGCGCAGGTCTGGGTGCGCCGCACGGTGGAGATGGACGGCCTGCTCGACCGGGCGCGCGGCCAGGTCCGGCTCGCCGGCGACAGCGCCAGCTGGAACCCCCGCGCCCGGCGCCGCGCCGCGGGCGGGGCCGCCCGACATTCCCTCGACCGCCTGCGCGAGGCGGTGTCCCACCTGAGACACCTCGTCCGGGTCCTCGACGACGCCACCTACGCCGAGAGTCGTTGGGACGAGGAGTTCCGCCGACGCTGGGTCGCTCTCGTCGACGAGTGCGGCCGCCGCCTGCTCGACCCGGCCGGCGATCACCACGGGATCCCCATGTCCCTCGACGAGCTCGCCGTGAGCCTCTCGCGCTCCGACCTGCCGACGATGCACTGGCCCGTGTACGGCTCGCTCATCACGAGTCTGCGCCAGATCGCCGTCGTCGCCGACGACGTCGCCCACGATCTGGCGGAGCGGGAACCGCCGTCGGGGCGCGACGTCATCGGCCGCTGAGCCCCGGTCGATCAGCCCAGCCACCCCGCGGCCCGCTCGAGATGGCCGCGCCGCTTCGCGTCGTCGAACCCGTCCCACAGGGCGGGGATGCGGCGGGATCGGTGGTTGGCCTCGAAGACGTCGCGGTGGTCGTGCACGAACGCCCAGTAGAGGGCGTCCCAGTCGGCGCGCCACTCTCCCGGCGGCAGGTCGGACATCGTGCGCAGGTAGTTGCTGCCGGAGACGTACGGCTTCGTCGTCATCGCCTCGCCCACGGCGAACTGGCTCATCGCGTAGACGTTCGGCACCATCACCCAGTCGTAGGCGTCGACGAACATCTCCATGAACCACTCGTACGCGGCGCTCGGGTGGGTGCGCAGCAGGCACATTGCGTTGCCGAGGACCATGAGTCGCTCGATGTGGTGGGCGTAGCCGGTGTCGAGCACGCGGCGGATCACGAGGTCGACGGGGTCGAGGCCGGTGCTCGCGTCCCACCAGCCGTCGGCGAGCGGCCGGGCGTGGTGCAGCGCGTTCGACGTGCGCATCTCCCGCCCGTGCAGGTGGTACGTGGCGCGCATGTACTCGCGCCATCCGATGACCTGGCGCACGAACCCCTCGAGGGACGGCAGCGGCACGTTCCCGTCGTCCGCCGCGTCCAGCGCGGCGTCGAGGACCTCGCGCGGGGTGAGCAGGCCCGTGTTGAGCAGCGGTGACAGCAGGCCGTGGTGGACGAACGGCGACGTCGTGCTGATCGCGTCCTCGTACGGCCCGAACAGCTCGAACCGGTCGGTCAGGAAGGCGGTGAGGTGGGCGCGTGCCTCGGCCGAGGTCGTCGGCCACGCGAACGCCGCCGGGTCGCCCGGTGCGTCGGGGAACTCCGCGGCCACCCACGCGATCGCCGCCGAGACGTCGGCGCCGTGCTCGCGGGGGAGGTCGACCGGTGGCGGCACGTGCCCCTTCGGCAGCTTCTTGCGGTTCTCGGTGTCGAAGGACCACCGGCCGCCCACGGGTGCATCGCCGTCCAGCAGGACGTCGAGACGCCGGCGCTGCCACGTGTAGAAGTGCTGCATCCGCGCCGGGTGCGCCTCGAACCAGTCGGTGAACTCGGCGCGGGACGTGAGGAACCCCGGCGACTCGAGGACGTCCTCACGTCGCAGCCGGTACCCGCCGTCGGACAGCGCGCGGGTGATGTCGCGCGAGAGCCAGTCGTCGACGACGTCGTAGACCTCGACGCGGTCGGGGCGGGCGTCGCGGACGAACGCGGCGAGTCGGGCGGCGGTGGGCTCGGCCGCGCGCGACTCGATCGTCTCCACGGCGAAGCCGGCGCCGCGCAGGCGCTTCGCGAACCGCAGCGCCGACGCCCGGTGCAGGACGAGTTTGTGGGCGTGGCAGGCGAACCTGCGCATGAGCAGGTCGTCCTCGACGAGGACGAACCGGGTGCCCGGCTCCGCGCGCAGGTGGGCGTCGAAGAGCTGGTGCGGGTAGACGAGTCGCAGGACACCGGGCATCCGCCCACGCTAGGGGGCGGGATCGTCGCCGCGCCCGGCGGCCGCTCCACGATCCGACCTGTGGCAGCCCGACCTGTGGCAGCCCGCCCCCGGCCGGGCTACGTTCGGCGCATCACCGAACGCAGGAGGATCCGATGCAGACCACCGCGGCCATCGCCACCGGACCGGGACGACCCTTCGAGATCACGGAGGTCGACGTCGACGACCCACGCCCCGGCGAGGTGCAGGTGCGGATGGTCGCGTGCGGCGTCTGCCACACCGACGCCATCGTGCGCGACCAGTGGTATCCGACGCCGCTGCCGGCGGTGCTCGGCCACGAGGGCGCGGGGGTCGTCGAAGCCGTCGGCCCGGGGGTCGACGACGTCGCCGTCGGCGACCACGTGCTGCTCAGCTTCGCGAGCTGCGGCTCGTGCCGGAACTGCCAGGCGGGGCGCCCGGCGTACTGCCTCGACTTCTTCGCCCGGAACTTCGGCGGGCGACGCGCGGACGGGTCGACGGCGTTCACGCGCGGCGCGGAGCCGATCTCCTCGCACTTCTTCGGGCAGTCGTCGTTCGCGGCGGTGACGAACGTCGCGCGCCGCAGCGTCGTCGTCGTGCCGCCGGAGGCTCCGCTCGAGCTGCTGGCCCCCCTCGGCTGCGGCCTGCAGACCGGCGCCGGCGCCGTCCTCAACCGGCTCCAGGTGCGGGAGGGCTCGAGCTTCGTGGTCTTCGGCGCCGGCGCCGTCGGGATGGCCGCGCTGCTCGCCGCCGTGGTGGCCAACGCGGGCACGATCGTCGCCGTCGACCTCGTGGCCGACCGCCTCACGCGGGCCACGGAGCTCGGCGCCACGCATACGGTCGACGGGAGCGCCCTCGGCGCCCCCGGGGTCGTCGCCGCGGTCCGTGAGGCCACCGGTGGGGGCGCGGACTACGCGCTCGACACCACCGGCAGCACGGCGGCCTTCCGGCAGATGACCGACTGCCTGGGCAGCCTCGGGCACGGCGCGCTCGTCGGCGCCTCGGCGATCGGGACGGAGGCGAGCATCGACATCGGCACGATCATGCTGTCGGGCGCGACGATCAGCATGTGCATCGAGGGGGACTCGGTCCCGTCGTTGTTCATCCCCCGACTCATCGACCTGCACGCCCGTGGACTCTTCCCCATCGAGAAGCTCGTGCGGACGTACCCGTTCGGGCAGCTCGACCAGGCCTTCGAGGACAGTCACACCGGCGCGACCCTCAAGCCGGTCGTCGTCTTCTGACCGACCCTCCGACCGGGGCCGTCCCGGACACGGCCGAGGCCGGCCCCACGTGCGAGGCCGGCCTCGGCGGTCGGTGCCTACGCGTGCTGACAGCGGCCGCAGGTGCAGTCCGCGCACGTGCAGCTCGCGCACTCGCACGAGGCGCCGCACTTGTCGCAGTCGCAGCTCTGGGTCGGCTGGGGGACCGGATCGGCCATGTCGGACTCCTTCGTCTCGATCGCTGGTGTCGGACTCCCGCGGTCCGGCCGCTCGCCCGCGGGGGCGCGCCGACGGGCCGCGTGCGTTCCATGATCCCGCGCGGCCGGGCTCAGCGCCCCGCGACACGTGCGCATAAGAGTGCGCACTGATGTGATGTATGGTGCTCATCATGACCCAGCAGACGCTTCCCCCCTTCCACCTCGCCATCCCGGTCCACGACATCGAGGCGGCCCGCCACTTCTACGGCGACGTCCTCGGCTTCGGCCGCGGCCGCTCCGACGTGCGCTGGACCGACTGGAACATGGAAGGCCACCAGGTGGTCACCCACCAGGTCGACGACCACCACAACGCTGTCGCCGGCACCAACCCCGTCGACGGCCACCAGGTCCCCGTCCCGCACTTCGGGCTCGTCCTGCCCGTCGAGCGGTTCCAGGAACTCGCGGCCCGCCTGACCGACGCCGGCACCGACTTTGTCATCGAGCCCTACGTGCGGTTCGAGGGCGAGACGGGCGAGCAGTGGACGATGTTCTTCCTCGACCCCTCCGGCAACGCCCTCGAGTTCAAGGCGTTCAAGGACCTCGGGCAGCTCTTCGCGGTCTGATGGCCGGCGACGAACGGCCCGACGAGCTCACCGACGAGGGCGCGCTCACGGCGCGCTTCCTCGCGCGGATCGGGGAGCGGGTGCGCGAGCTGCGCACCGAGAAGGCCCTGACCGTCCAGCAGCTCGCCGACCGCGCGGGCGTGAGTCGGCGGCTGCTCACGCAGATCGAGCACGGGCAGGCCAACCCCAGCCTCGTCACCGTCACGCGCCTCGCCCGGGCGCTCGGCACCGAGTTCACCGCACTCCTCGACGACGCGGCGCCGGCGGCTCCGATCACCGTCCGCGGCCCCGACGAGCACGTGCTCGTGTGGAGCAGCGACGCCGGGAGCACCGCGCACCTGCTCGCGTCGACGTCGCGGGACCGCTCCGCCGACCTGTGGCGCTGGCGCCTCGCCCCCGGGGACCGGTATCAGGGTCACGCCGACCCGGCCCGGTCGCAGGAGCTCTTCCACGTCCTGTCGGGGACGCTCACCCTGAACGCCGACGAGCAGTGGGCGGAGGTCGGCGCGGGCGAGTCGGCCCGCCTCGACAGCGACCGGCGGTACTCCTACGCCAACGAGGGCGACGAGGAGTGCGTCTTCGTCCGGGTGGTCTCGCTCACGTCTTGACCGATCGGTCCGGTCGCCGGCGGGCGGGGTGGACCGATCGGTCGAGTCGGGCCGTCGTTCACTGCATGCTGAATCCGCCGTCGATGGGCAGCGTGACGCCGGAGATCATCGACGCGTCCTCCGAGAGGAGGAAGCAGATGGGCCCGGCGATCTCGTCCTCGGTGGCGTACCGCCCGAGCGGCATCTTGCGGATGAGCTCCCCGCCGGTCTCGGGGCGGTCCCAGTACCAGGCCGACATGGGCGTCATGACGACGGTGGGGTTGACCGCGTTGACGCGGATGCCGTGCGGACCGAGCTCCAGCGCCGACACCCGGGTGATGTTGTCGACGGCGGCCTTCGACGAGCCGTACGAGATGTGGCCGTGCAGCGCGACGAGCGACGCCTGACTCGAAACGTTGACGATGGCCCCGCGGCCGGCCTCGATCATCCCGGGCGCGGCGAACTTCGTCACGAGCATGGTCCCCCGGGCGTTGATGGCCATGACCCGGTCGAAGACGTCCATGTCGGTGTCCTGCGGGGTCGCGATCTCGCCGCCGTCGCCGCCGCAGTTGACGATGCCGGTCCACGTGTGGGCGCCGACCGCCTGGGCCACCTCGTCGTCCTTCGTGAGGTCGAACGGCAGCGGGGTGGCGCCGGTCTCTTCCGCCAGCGCGGCGAGCTTGTCGCGGTCGCGCCCGCTCGCGAAGACCTCGAGGCCCTCCTGGGCGACGAGGCGGCGCACCGTGGCCGCCCCGATTCCGCCGCTCGCGCCGGTGACGAGGTACGTGCCGGGGGTGAAGGTGGTCATGTGTCTCTCCTGCCTGGGCGGGTCGCGTGCGCCTCACGCTCGCCGCGCCGCCGGGCGCGCCGGGGGCCGCGCGACCCCCCGATCGCTCAGGCCCGTGTGCCGGGTTCCAGCCGACTGCCCGCCGGCAGGTCCGCCCCGGGGGCGACGTGGGCGTCGCGGCCCACGAGCGTCAGCTCGCTCTCGGTGAGGTCGCCGCCCCGGGCCGACCGGCCGACGCGCGCGCCCGCCCCGACGACGCACGACGCGTCGATCACGCTCGTGGCCACGTGCGCCTCGGCCTCGACGCGGGTGTGGGCGAAGACGACGCTGTCCTCGACGATCGCGCCCGCCTCGACGACCACGCCGGGTCCGAGGACGGCGCGCCGGACCGTCCCGCGCACGTCGCAGCCCGCGGTGAGCAGCGCGTCCTCGACGAGGGCCCCGGCGCGCACGCGGGCGGGCGGCAGCTTCGGGAACCGGCTGACGACGGCCGGTCGGGGTGGTCCAGGGCGTCGACGCGCCCGTCGAGCAGGTCGCGGTGGCCCACGAGGTAGTCCACCGGGGTGCCCATGTCGCGCCAGTACCCCTGCATCGGGAAGGCGTGGACCCGGCCGCCCTCGACGAGGTGCGGGAGCAACGTCTCCCCGAAGTCGCCGAGCCCCGTGTGCTCCTCGTCCTGCGCCGTCTCGTTGTGCCGCCGCCGCAGCTCCTCGAGCGCCTCGACGAGCTCCGCCGGGTCGTAGACGAAGATCTCGGCGGCGATGGTCGTGCTCGACGGGTTCTCGGCCTTGTACTCCACGCGCGTCACGACCCCGTCCTCGACCGTGAGGGCGGCCTTGGCCGCCGCCTGCTCCGCCGTCCCCTCGACGGTGACGACGGTGCAGGAGGCGCCCGAGTCGAGGTGGGCGTCCACGAGCTCGCGCACGTCGAGCGAGAACACCGAATCGGCGCTGAGCACGACGACGGCGTCCGCGCCGGCCCGTCGGATGTCGTCGGCGCGCCCGGCGAGGTCGTCGGCGTTGCCGGCCGAGAACCCCGTGAGCGCCGCCGGGCCACCGCCTTGCTCGGGCATGAGCCACTGCAGGCCGCCCTGCGTGCGGTCGAGGTCCCAGGGGCGGCCGCCCGCGACGTGCCGCGCGAGGCTCGTCGCCTGGTACTGGACGCCGAGCCACACGTCGGAGACGCCGCCGTGCGACAGGGCGGAGAGGGCGAAGTCGATGAGCTGGTACTCGCCGGCGAACGGCAGGGCGGGCTTGGCGCGCTCCCGCGTGAGCACGTCCATCCGGGACCCCTCGCCGCCGGCCTGGACGATGGCGAGGATGCGGGAGCGGTGTGAAGCGCGCAGCATCCCGACATTGTGACCCCCCGGAGGTGGCTGTCGGCTCGACTGGCACGGGCCGCCCCGGATCGGTCAGGCTTGATCCATGGCCGAGAAGAAGCGCGAGAGCGACAGCTCGAGCATCAAGGACCCCGAGATGTACGAGGCGCTGCGGGAGCAGGGGAACAGCAAGGCCAAGGCCGCGGCGATCTCCAACGCCGCGGCGAACTCCTCGCGGGAGAAGGTCGGCGCCAAGGGCGGGCACAGCCCGAGCTACGAGGACTGGACCGTGGACGACCTGCGCGAACGGGCCGCCGAGCTCGACGTGCACGGCCGGTCCACCATGACCAAGGACGAGCTCATCAAGGCCCTCCGCGGCTGACGGGCCGGCGCCCCCGGCCGCTACCGTCGGGGCCATGCCCGCCGACGAGCCTGCCCTACGCCAACGGGGTGCACTACGACACCGAGGAGCGGCGGCGACCGCTCGTGCACTCCCTCGTGGCCGACGGGGTGTTCGACGAGGTGCACTGCACCGACGACGGCGTCGTAGGTGCACTGCACCGACGACGGCGTCGGCATCGTCTACCGCGGCACGACGTGACAGGACACCGTCTCCGAGACGCCCGGCGCGGCCGCCTACGTCGTCACCCGCGGCGCCGGCGGCGAGGTCGAGGAGGCCCGGGTCGAGCCGCGCCTGCTGTGACGCCCGCGGTCACGCCGATCCGGCCCGTCTCGTGACCCTGCCTAGGGTGGAGGCATGAAGTACGTCGTGGAGAACAAGGTCGTGCTCATCGGGACCGGTGCGGTGGGGGTCGCGTACGCCTTCGCGGTCGTCAACCAGGGCATCTGTGACGAGCTGGTGCTCATCGACCTCGACGAGACCCGGTCGCGGGCCGACGTGCTCGACCTCAACCACGGGGAGGCGTGGGCGCCCAACCCCGTGAGCGTCAGCTTCGGCGACTACGCCGAGTGCGCCGACGCGGCGATGGTCGTCGTCTGCGCGGGCGTGGCGCAGAAGCCCGGGCAGACCCGCCTCGACCTCCTGCAGACCAACCTCGCCGTCTTCGAGGACATCGTCGGCCGCGTCATGGCCACGGGTTTCGACGGGATCTTCCTCGTCGCGACCAACCCCGTCGACGTCCTCACGTACGCGACGTGGCGTTTCTCGGGCCTGCCGTCGGCGCAGGTCATCGGTTCGGGAACCTCGCTCGACACCGCACGTCTCCGCTTCAACCTCGCCCGGTACTTCGAGGTGGCGACGACGAACGTCCACGCCATGGTCATCGGCGAGCACGGCGACTCCGAGCTGCCCGTGTGGAGCGCGGCGTCGGTGGCGGGCCGCTCCCTCGCCCGCCGCATCGCCGCCCGCCCCGAGATCCGCGTCGACATCGACGACATCTTCGTCCGGACCCGGGACGCGGCCTACGAGATCATCGGCGCCAAGGGCTCGACGAGCTACGGCATCGGGATGGCGCTCGCCCGGATCACCCGCGCCGTCATGTCCAACCAGAAGGTGACACTGCCCGTGTCGGCGTTGCTCCAGGGCGAGTACGGGCACGGGGACCTCTACATCGGGGTGCCGGCGAGCATCGGCCGCCGCGGCATCCGCGAGGTGTTCGAACTCGACCTCGACGAGGACGAGCAGGCGAAGTTCGACGCCTCCGTCGCGAGCCTGCGCGCCGTCCAGGACCCGGCGTTCGCGCGCCGCGCCTGACCCGGCACCGGGCCACGCCTACGCTCGGGCGATGGCGAGCGTCGAGCAGGTGTGGCGGTATCCGGTGAAGTCGATGGGCGGGGAACGCGTCGCGTCGGCGGCGATCGACGACAGGGGCCTGCTCGGTGACCGCCGGTTCGCGGTCGTCGACGACGAGGGCCGGCTCGCCTCGGGGAAGACCTCGCGGCGGTTCCGGCGGCGCGACGCCGTCTTCGGGTTCGTCGCCCGCGTCGAGCGCGAGCGTGTCGTCGTCGAAGACGCCGCCGACGTCGCGGGCTCGTGGGACGCCGGCGATCCCGCGCTCGACGGCCACCTCTCGAAGGTCATGGGCGCCGCGGTGCGCGTGCTCGCCGAGGCGCAGACGCCCCACTTCGACCAGGAGGCCGTGTCGATCATCGGGACGGCGACGCTCGCGTGGTGTACGCGGGAGTTCGGCATCGACGCCGACGCGCGGCGCCTGCGGCCCAACCTCGTGGTGACCACCGACGCCCCCTTCGAGGAGGAGACCTGGGTCGGGCGTGACCTCGCCGTCGGCTCGGCGACGCTCCACGTGGTCGAGCGCGTCCCCCGGTGCCGCATGGTCGACGTCGAGCAGGTCGGGGTGCCGGCCGAGGGCGACTGGCTCAAGCCGCTCGCCGCCCGGCGGGAGGGGTGCGTCGCCGTCTACGCGAGCGTCGCGCGGGCGGGCGAGGTCCACGTCGGCGACGAGGTCCACGTCGGCGACGCGATCCGCGTCGGCGAGGCCCGATGACGGTCGTCAGGCAGCCCGGCCGAGCTCCTCGAACATCGCCGTGTTGAGCCGGAACGCCTCGACCGCCTCCGCGGCGGCGACCTCGCGACCGGTCGCGTCGAGCGGAAGGGCGTCGAGGGCGGCGCGGTAGGCGTCCTTGTACGGCTTGGTCTTCTCGATCCCGTCGAAGCGGTAGAAGTCGACACCGTCGGTGAGGCCGTAGTGCCGCGCGAGGAGCGGGGGGATCACCTGCCCGCCCGACAGATCCCCGAGGTAGCGCGTGTAGTGGTGCGCGACGAGCCGGGCGGGTTCGTCGGCGCAGTCGCGGATCCGGCGGGCGTACTCCCCGGTCGCGGATCGGGCCGCGAGACCGGCCCGCCACGCGTCGCCGCGCAGGCTGCGCAGGTCACGCTCGAGCGCGCCCCGGCGCCGGAGCCGCGGGTCGTGCAGGGGCGCGAGGAGCGGATGATCGGCGCGGGCGTCGACGGTCTCCTCGAGTGCCGAGTAGACGAACCACAGCTGCTCCGTCAGGGCGACGAACGCCTCGCGTCCCGAACGCCCGCCGAGCAGGTCGGCCATGAACGTCGAGTGCTCGGCCTCCTCGTGCACCCGGGCCGTCGCCTCCCGGAGGTGGCGGCTCAGCAGTGGGATGTCGCCGGACGCGGGGGTCTGATCGGTCGTGGACGTCGCCGCGTTCATGGCCGTGACGCTACGGACACCGACCGCGCCGCAGCATCCATCGAAGGATGGAACCGGCCCCCGGCCGCGGCTGCATCACCGCCGTCCCGAGGCCCTCGACGCGACTCACGACGTGACCCACATCGGCCGACCAACCACTCTCGCACCGCCCCTGAGCTGGGCTGATACGATGTGGACAACCGCCCTGGACGACCGTACTGGACGCCCGTATCGTCGTCGATGTCCCTTTCGGGGACGGCCGGACAGGCGCGGACGCTGGGGGGCGACGCGCCGGGGTGAGCGCGCGCGCTCGCCCGTCCGGATCAGCGGACCAGGGGGGCACGTCTCGTCATGTCGGGGTCAGGGATCCACGAAGTCTTCGCCGACCCGCGGGGTCGGCGGCGCCGCGCGTTCCGCGCCACGGTCGCCACACTCGCCGTCGGTGCGATCGCGGCGCTCGGACTCGCGGTGCCGTACGCGTTCTCGTCGTCGGCGGCCACGTCGGTGTCCGACCGGCCGACCGTGACGATCCGCGACGTGGGGCCGGACGCCCCGATCGTCGGCGCCGGACCGCTGGAGCGGGTCGTCGAGCTCCGGCCGGAGGGCGCGGGCGTCCGCGGCGTCGAGCCGTTCACCGGCGCCGACCTCGGGCTGCTGCCCGGCGTCACGGCGGCGGGCGTCACCGGGCACCGCTACGCGATCCAGCGCTACGGGTACGCGGCCACGGGGCGCAAGACCATCTCGCTCACCTTCGACGACGGGCCCGACCCGGTCGTCACGCCCAAGCTCCTCGACGTGCTCGCCCGCCACCACGTGCCCGCCACGTTCTTCGTCATCGGCCGCGCCGCGGTGCGCCACCCCGAGATCGTCACGCGCATGGCGCGCGAGGGACACGCCGTCGGTGGGCACACGATGACCCACCCCGACGTCGCGCACCAGCCCGACTGGCGCGAGCAGGAGGAGGTCGTCGGCGCCGCCCGCGTGCTGCGCGCGCTCACCGGCCGCGACGCCGCGATCTGGCGGATGCCGTACACGGCCGCGGACCCCGACCTCGAGCGGCACACCGTCGACGGACTGCTGCGGGCGCAGCGGCTCGGCTACGTCCACGCGTCCTACGACTTCGACACCCTCGACTGGGAGCACGACGCCCGGCCGTCCGAGTCGGTCCTCGACATCCCGCTGCCCGACTTCGACCAGGACCACATCACGGTGCTCCTGCACGACGCCGGCGGTCCGAACCGCGAGCGCAGCGTGGCCTACGTCGAGCGCCTCGTCGTCGAGGCGCGTGCCCGCGGGTACACGTTCACGACGATGCCGCAGGCCGTCCCCGCCGTCGCGGCGGCGAACACGCCCGTCACCCCGACCCCGGCCGACCGCGCCGTCCTCGCGTGGGCGACGGTTGTGCACACGTGGCCGCGCACCCTCATGATCGTCCTCTTCGCGTTCGCGCTGCTGTGCTCGGTGGGCACGGGCCTGGTCCACGCGGTTCTCGCCCTGATCCGTCGGCGCCGACGCGACCGGGTCGTGTGGCCGAGCGGGACGGGCTCGCGGACCTCGGTCGTGCTCGCCGCGTTCGACGAGGAGGTCGTCATCGAGCGGACGGTCCGCTCGATCCTCGACTCCGAGCATCCCGTCGACGAGGTCGTCGTCGTCGACGACGGCTCGCGCGACCGGACCGCCGAGATCGTCGCCCGTCTCGGCCTCGCCGACCCGCGCGTCCAGCTAGTCGTGCAGGAGAACGCCGGAAAGTCGGCCGCCCTCAACCGCGGCATCGCCCGCGCGGTCGGCGACATCGTCGTCACCCTCGACGCCGACACGATCCTCACGCCCAGCACGATCGGCAACCTCGTGCGGCACTTCGACGCCGACGACGAGGCCCGCCGCGCCGACCCCGGCCGGGCCCCGCTCGGCGCCGTCGCCGGCACCGTCCGCGTCGGCAACCGCCGGACCAACCTGCTCACGCGCTGGCAGGCCCTCGAGTACGTGACGCAGATCGGGCTCGACCGGGCGGCGCAGGACCAGCTTGGCGCGATCTCGATCGTCCCCGGCGCGTGCGCCGCGTGGCGCCGCGAGGCCATCCTCGCGGCCGGCGGCTACTCGACCGACACCCTCGCCGAGGACTGCGACCTCGCGTTGAGCATGCACCGTCTCGGGTGGCGGCTCACGCAGGAGGACCACGCCGTCGCCTACACCGAGGCCCCCGAGACCGTCGACGACCTGCTCAAGCAGCGCAGCCGGTGGACGTTCGGCACCCTGCAGGCCACGTTCAAGCACCGCCGGCTCCTCTTCGGCCGACGCACCGGCTTCCTCGGCTGGTACGTGCTGCCGAACTACGTGCTCTCGCTCGTGCTGCCGCTGTTCTTCCTGCCGTTCGTCGCCGTCATGGCCTACGTGTCGGTGCGGCAGGAGGGGCCGGGCCTGCTGCTCGGCTACTTCGCCCTCTTCCTCGCGCTGCACGTCGCGCTGGCGGCCCTGACCGTCCGGCTCATGGGCGAGCGGTGGTCGCACCTGCTCTCCGTGCCGCTCTACCGGATCGTCCACGAACCGCTGCGCGCCTACCTGCTCTACACGTCCGTACACCTGGCGATCATCGGCGGACGCATGGGCTGGCAGAAGCTCGACCGCACCGGGACCGTGCAGGAGGACGGCGGGTCCACCGCCGTGCCCCGGCCCCGGGCCGGCGTGCATGTACTCCCATCGGGCGACGCCGGACCCGCCGTCACGGCTCCGTCCAGCGACTCCACCGTCTCCGACCACGACAGCGAGGTGCGGGCATGAGCGCCACCGTCCACCGGCCCGTCGGACTCCGGGCGCCGCGACGCGGTACGACGTCCGGCCGCGGCACGATGTTCGGCCGCGGTGCCGCCGACCCGGTCGCCGGCCCCGTCGTCGTGGGCCCGGCGCCCACCATCGCGCCGGAGCGGCCCGCGACCGACGACGCGGTACGGCGGGAGGCGAGCCCCGAGGCGACGCCGCACGACGGGACGACCGCCGAGGCCCCGTCCCGGATCGACGTCCGCCGGGAGCACGCGCTGCGCGGCCGTGACCGCTACATCGACTCGCTGCGCGTCCTGGCCCTGGTCCGCGTCGTCGCCTACCACCTCTTCGGCTGGGCGTGGCTGCCGCTGCTGTTCCCGTCGATGGGCGTCATGTTCGCCCTCGCCGGGTCGCTCGTCGCCGCCTCCCTCGACCGCAGCCCGCACCGCGCCGGCACGGTGGTCCGGCGGCGCCTGCGGCGGCTGCTGCCCTCGTACTGGGCGTTCATCGCCGTGACGCTGCCCGCCATGGTGCTGCTCGGGTGGACGTCGTCGGAGGACGCGACGCCCCTGGGCTGGGACACCGCGCTCGCGTGGGTCGTCCCCTACGTCACGCCGCCGAGCAGCGAGCTCGGGCAGAGCTGGTACCTGCCGCTGTGGTACATCGCGACGTACCTGTGGCTGGTGCTCCTGTCGCCGGCCCTGCTCTGGCTCTACCGCCGGTGGCCGGTGCGGATGGTCGCCCTCCCGCTGCTCCTCGTGCTCGCCCTCGCCAACGGGGTCCTCGAGACCGGGGGTGGCCCCGTGGGTGACATCCTGCTCGACGTGGCCACCTTCGCCGCCTGCTGGATGCTCGGGTTTGCCCACCACGACGGGGCCATCCGCCGCCTCGCGCTGTGGAAGGTCGCCGCGCTCGCAGGGGCGTGCCTCGCGTTCGGATACACGTGGGCGCAGCGCTTCCCGACGCCGGAGGGGCTCGTCAACATCTCCGACATCCCCGTGGCCGACGCGTTCTACGGGTTCGGGTTCGTGCTGCTGCTCCTGCGCCTGTACGTCGACATGTCCTGGATGTGGCGGGTGCGGCTGCTCGACCGGTTCGTCGCCGCCGTCAACCGGCGCGCCCTGACGATCTACCTGTGGGGCAACCTGTCGATCACCCTCGCGCTGATCGGGCTCGACCGGTGGGCGCCGCAGTGGACCGGCGGTGACCCGGTCTCGCACGCCGTCGCGTTCGGCACCTCGTGGCTCGTCATCGGCGTCGCGGTCCTGGCGTTCGGCTGGGTCGAGGACCTCGCCGCCCGGCGGCCACGCCGCGGGGTCGGCGCGGGCCGGGAGGCCGCGCGCATCGTGCCCCGCCCGGCCCGGGACGGCTCCCCGTCGGTGGCCCCGAGCCGCCCGTGAGGCGGGCGGTCGGGATGTGGCTCGCCGCGGTCCTCGTGCTCGGTGGGGGCGCGGCGTGCGGGTCCGCCGACGGCGACGATCCGGCCGGGTCGACGCCGTCGAGGTCGACGGGCTCGACGGGTCACGTGGCGCGACGGTGCGTCGCCGAGCCGGCGGGCGACGACCTCACCGACCCGGTCCGAGCGGACGTCGCGCGGATGATCGTCGCGTCCGCCGAGAACAGCACGCTCGTGTGGGAGAGCCGGTACGGCTACATCGAGTACGACGTCGAGGGCGACCCGGCCGAGAACCGCGGATACACCGGCGGCATCGTCGGGTTCACGTCGAAGACGCACGACATGCTCGACGTGGTCCGGGCCTACGTGAGCCGCCGGGGTGACGCCGCGCTGGCGAGGTACGTGCCCGCGCTCGAGGCGGTGGCGGGCACTCCGTCGCGGGCCGGGCTGGGTCCGGGGTTCGTCGCCGCGTGGCGGGAGGCCGCGGCCGACCCGGCGTTCGGGGAGGTCCAGCGGGAGCGCGCCGACGCCCTGTACGTCGTCCCGGCCGTGCGACGCGCCCGCGCCGACGGTCTCGGACCGCTCGGTCAGTTCGCCTACGTCGACGCGATGATCATGCACGGCCCGGGAGAGTTGACCGGAGACCTCGGCGGCATCCGCGCGCGGGCGGTCGAGGCGGCGGAGCCGCCGAGCGAGGGCGGGGATGAACGCCGCTATCTCACCGCGTTCCTCGACGCCCGCGTCGCGGCCATGTCGGCGGAGACCGCCCACGCCGACACCTCCCGCGTCGAGCAGGCCCAGCGCCGCTGGCTGGCCGACGGCAACCTGGACCTCGCCCTGCCGCTGACCTGGTCCGTGTACGGCGACGAGTACCGGATCGACGCCTGCTCCTGACGGGCCCCGCCCGCTCAGGGCGAAGGTACAGGCACGATCGTGCCGATCGAAGGTCGCGCGCGCCATGGGGCGCGGCACGACCGGCGTCACCGGCGTGATCGTGCCGGTCGCGGCACCGACCGAAGACACGGCCCGCCGCGAGAGGCGAGGGTCAGCGGCTCGGGGGCTGGCCGCCGGCCGGGGCGTTCCCGCCGGTCGGCCGGGTGTTCGGGTCGACCTTGACGGCGAGCGCGAGGGCGTAACCGGAGGTGACGTCGCCGGTGACGGTGGGCGTCTGTGACGCGCCGCCGTCGTCCCCGAAGACGTTGTCGCCGCTCAGGCTCACCTTCGACAGGTTCGTCACCGACTGTTCGTACCCGCTCGTCGCGTAGACCGCGTCGGCGGTGGCCTGGGGGATCGCGACCTGCGAGGTCGCCACGGCCTTCGTCGCGTCCGTGATCGAGGCCTGGTCGGGGTAGACCTCGAAGTGGATGTGCGGCCAGCGGCCGTCGTAGCAGGCGGGGAACACGCTCGTGAAGCTCACGCGGCCCTGCGCGTCGGCCACTTGCACGCCGCGCAGGTAGTTCTCGTCGGTGATGCCCTCGGAGTACATCGAGTACTCGCCGTCGCGGTTCGCGTGCCACACGTAGACGGCCGCGCCGGCGTAGGGGGCGTTCGTCGCCAGGTTCGTCAGGGTGAGGGTGAGCGTCATCGGCACGCCCTGCGCGGTCGTCGTCGAGGTGCCGAACGAGGAGCGGATGTCGCTGCGGACGACGCCGCTCTGCTCGAGGACGTCGGGCCCGTTCGAGCCGTCGCCCGGGTACGGCCCGGCGGTCTCGTCGGGGATCTCACCGGTCGACGCACCCGAGGCGCTCGCCGCCGACGTGCTCCCGGACGCCGTCGACCCGGACGCGCCACAGGCGGCCAGGACGGCCGCGCCGGCTCCCAGCCCGAGGCCCTGCAGCAGGCGCCGCCGGCTGAGGGTGCCGAGGTCGAACGCGAGTCCCTGGTCCACGACCTCCTCGTCGGGGCGGGGCAGCACGCGGCCCTCGTAGGTGGGGGTCGAGCGGCGGATGGGTGACATGGGGCGGGCTCCTCCGTGCGGTGTGCGGTCTGCGACCACTCTCGGCAGCGAACCTGTCCGTTCTCTATGGACGGGTCGTGTCGCAGGCGTGGAACCTGGCCACGCACCGAGTCGTCCGCCGCGCCGCGAGCCGGCGTTCTGGTCGGGGAGTGCCGTCGGCGTCGGAGCCCGGCACACTCGGAGGGGAGATGCACCGCCGGCGACGAGAAGAGGCCAGACATGGAGGGGTTCTCGGTCGCCCTGCTCACCGCGGTGTTCGCGGGTCTGACGATCGTCGCCCTCGCCGTCATGGCCCGGCGGGTGCTGGGGGTGGACGTCGGGTGGGTGCGGGCGATCCTCGTCGGTGTCGTGGTCGTGTCGGTGGGCGACCTCACCCTGCAGGTGGTCTCGACCCGGACCGGCTTCCCCGACCCCGGCCGCCTCGACGTCCCCGACCAGGCGGCGGTGGTCCTGCTCCTCGCCCTCACGGTCGCGTGGACCTTCGCCCTCGGGCTGCTCGCCCTCGTCGCCCTCGAGATGGTGCTCCCCACCGGCACCCTCCCCCCACCCGGCCGGTGGGTGCGGGGTTGGGGGGCGCGGCGCCGTCGCCTCGCCCGGTACGCGGCGATCTTCGCCATCACCCTCCGGCACGGGCTCGGCCGCTACCTGCGCGGGGGCGGCGCGATGCGGGGCGGCGAACGGGCCCGCACGGCGCGGGCCCTGCGGCGCGCCCTGGAGGACGCGGGGGTCACGTTCGTCAAGCTGGGCCAGAACCTCGCGACCCGGGCCGACCTCCTGGCCCCCGAGTTCGTCGCCGAGTTCTCCGCGCTGCACTCCGACGTCGCCGCCGAACCCTGGGAGGCCCTCGAGCCGGTCCTCGCGGCGGAACTGGGCCGTCCGCCGGAGCAGGTGTTCGAGCACGTCGAGCCCACCCCGCTCGCCGCCGCGTCGGTCGGCCAGGTGCACCGGGCGCGGCTCGTGGACGGCACCCGCGTGGTCGTCAAGCTCCAGCGCCCGGGGGCCCGCGCGCAGATCCTCGCCGATCTGGACATCCTCGACCGGCTCGCGGCGCGGCTCGTGCGTCGCACCACGTGGGCTCGGTCGATCGGGCTCGACTCCCTCGCCGCGGGGTTCGCCGCCTCCCTGCGCGAGGAGCTCGACTACCGGATCGAGGCCGACAACGTGCGCGCGGTCGCGGCGGCCCTGCCCGCGGGGTCGGCCATCTCCGTGCCCGCGACGTACCCCGACCTGTCCGGCGAGCGGCTCCTCGTCATGGCGGAGGTCGACGGCGTGCCCCTGACCCGGGCTCGGGCCGAGCTCGCCGCCTTGCCGGCCGACCAGCGCCGCGCGCTCGCCGAATCGGTCCTCGCGCAGGCGCTCCACCAGCTTCTCGGCAGCGGTGTCTTCCACGCCGACCTGCACCCCGGCAACCTCATGCTGTGCGACGACGGCTCGATCGTCATGCTCGACTTCGGGTCGGTGGGCCGGCTCGACGACGTGTCCCGCTCGACCCTGGCGTTCCTGCTCGCCGCGGTGGACTCCGAGGACACGCTTGCGGCGGCCGACGCGCTGGTGGACCTCCTCGGGCGCCCCGACGAGCTCGACGAACGGGCGCTGGAGCGCGATCTCGGCACCCTGCTCGTGCGGTTCCGTGGCCGCACGGGTGGGGTGGGCGCCGCCGGGCCGTTCACCGACCTGCTGTCGCTCGTCCTGCGGTACGGCTTCCGCGTGCCCCCACAGCTCGCGGCCGCCTTCCGCTCGCTCGCGGCCCTCGAGGGGACGCTCGACCTCGTCGACCCGACCTTCGACCTCGTCGACGGCGCGCGCGCCGCGGCGCGGGACCTGGCCCGAGACCGCCTCGACCCCGCCCACGTGCGCGCGGCGCTCGAGCGTCAGGCCGCGGCGGCGCTGCCGATGCTGCAGCGCCTGCCGCGCCGGCTGAGCAAGGTCCTCGACCAGGTGGAGTCCGGCCGCCTCGGGGTGTCGGTGCGGGTCTTCGCCCATCCTGACGACCGGTCCTTCGTCGCCGGGCTCGTCGACCAGGCCGTGATCGCGGTGCTCGCGGCCGCGGCGACGCTCGGCGCGGTCCTCCTGCTCGTCAACGACGTCGGGCCGCGCCTCACCCCGACGATCGGCCTCTACGCCTTCCTCGGCTACGTGCTGCTCTTCTTCGGGATGGTGCTCGCGCTCCGGGTCCTCGTGCGCGCCCTGTTCCGCTCCCGCGCCGCCGACGACCACGGCGGGCCGTGACCGGGCCGGGCGGGGGTCGGCTCAGGGCAGGACCGCTGCCAGCGAGTCCACCGCGACCACCCCCGCCAGCACCGCGTACACGGCGGCCGCCGCGTAGTCGAGAACGACGCCGGCCGACCTGGAGCCGCGGAAGCGGGTGTGAAAGGTGCCCGCCAGGACACCGATGCCCCCGTAGAGCGTGACCTCCATCAGCACGTTGACGGCGCCCAGCATCGCCAGTTGCGCTCCGAGGCTGCGGGCGTCCCCGACGAACTGCGGCAGGACCGCCAGGAAGACCAGGATGAGCTTCGGGTTGGCCAGACTCACCACGACGCCCCGGACGTAGGGCCGAGCGGTGGGCGGGGGGCTCGAATCGCCGCCGCGGCGACCCGCGTCCCGGACGGTGACGTACGCCAGCCTCGCGAGGTAGAGCGCGCCGCAGACCTTGACCCCGTCGAGGATCAGCGGGTGCGATCGGGTCACGCTCCCCACTCCCACCGCGACCGCGACGGCGTAGACGGCCATGCCGGTGCCGATGCCGAGGACGCCTCTCACCGCGGCTCGGCGACCACCCGCGAGGCCGGTGGCGATCATGTACGCCATGTCGGGCCCCGGTGGCAGGAGGAAGAGCAGGATCACCGCGACGAAGGCCGGCAGGACGCCGACGTCGACCATCAGTCGCCCTCGGCCGGCGCGCGCGGCGGGATGCGTACGGCCACGGCGACCAAGAGCGGAACCCGGCTGCCGGGAAGGGCGGCGCATCGTCGGGGGGTCCGGTGAGGCGGTCGCCCATCGCGTGGCCGGGTGGTGAGCATGAGCCCTCCTCGGTGAGGTGAACCGGCTCAGACAGTTCTGAACCTGCTGAGACGGTTCTAGCAGCTCCGCTCCGGTCCGGCAACCGGCTAAGATGGTTCCATGCGCGCGGTGTTCCCCGATTTCCGCGCCGGCAACGTGCTGGCGACCAGCTTCACGGGCACCCTGACCGAGCGTCACGGTGCTGCGGTGGAGCGCATCCCCACGCCGCAACGCCTCATGGACTGGTTGGAGGCGCACGGCCTCGCGGTGGACAACTGCACGCCCGCGCAGCTCGATGACGCTCGGGAGCTCCGGGAATCGATTCACGCGGCCGCGACGGCAGCCGCCCTCGGGGAGGGCCTGCCGGCGGCGGCGGTCCGGGTCATCAACGACTGCAGCGCCCGGGGCCGGGCCGCCGCCGCCCTGACCCCCGCGGGTGAGCGGTGCTGGACGCTCGGCTCCACGTCCTGCGTGGAGGACGCCCTCGGCGTGATCGCGGCCGACGCGATCGACGTCATCGCGGGGGAGCGCGACGGGAGGCTGGCCCTGTGCGCGTCGGAGACCTGCAGGGCCGCCTTCCTCGACACGAGCCAGAGTCGCACCCGGCGCTGGTGCGACATGAACACGTGCGGGAACCGTCAGAAGAAGGCGCGACTCAAGGCGAACCAGGGCGCGAGTTCCGCCTCGGCGGGCTGAACGTCGGCGCGGCGCTCGCGTGGGGCTGTTCGGGTGCTCTCGATCGAGCGGGTCGGAGGGCCACCGGTCGGCGCTGGGCCTGGATCAGTAGGAGTTCGTCTCGCCCTCACCCTGTTCGGGCGCCTCGTCGTCGAGCCCACCGGCCGCGGCGGGCGTCTGCTCGTGGTCGGGGTCGGTGCCGTCGTCGGTGCCGTCGGTGACGTTGTTGTCGGGTGCTCCGGGGTCGGTCATGGTCCACACGGTAGGTGCGGAGCCGCGACGCCGCCCGGGCAAGGGCGCCGCGGGCGTGGCGGTCCGCTCACGGGTGCGGGATCGGGGGAGCGAGCGTCACGCGCCCGCGCCATGACCGCTCGTACCGAAGGACGCGGTCCGGCGCAGTCGCAAGCTCACGTCGTCGGCGCTGGTGCTGGTGGCCGCGTGGGGTGCACTCGCGAGCTCGCGTGCCGTCCCCGCAGCGTTGGCCGACCCGTCCGCAGGGCAGACGTTTCCCCCGGATGTCCCCGGCCGCTGGTGCTGCTCGTCCCGCTCGGGCACAGTTGCAAGCTCGCGCGACGTCGCCGCTCAGAACGA
>NZ_JACYXE010000015.1 GCF_014857905.1 Agilicoccus flavus
GCACCTGCCCACGCACTGGCCCTGGGCACCCGGCTGGGAGTCACTGTGGTCGGCCGCGACCGGCCCGCCCACCGCTGTCACGACCTGACCACCCTGCCGCACACGGCACAACCCGAGGACCCCGAAGTGGAAGAGCCGGCACCGGCCGGCAGCTCACCCACGCCCACACTGCGAGCCTCGTCGCGATCCACCGGAATCACCGATGACGAATCATCACCGGTGGATCAGGGCTAAGGCGAGCGTCCATGACGTGGCCTCTTGGAACCCTTGCGGAGCCGTCAACGCGTTCAGGTCTACGCCCTCTTGCACCAGAATCTGTCGCGCCAGAGCTTCGACCACGGCCATCTGGTCCGCGTCAGCCTCGGTTGCCTCTCGCACCGCGTACTGGTCGTGGCTCCCGGCTCCCACGACAAGCGGCTCCCGTTCGAGCGCGGACGTCTGATTGAGGGTGAGGTCGGCGCCGAAGACCAGCGCCGGGCCTCCGTTCTTGTGAACCTCACGCTCGAGCGCTAGCCCAATCTTCGCTGCAACTCCCTGGGAGGCGACGTTGTCGGGCCGGATGATTGCGATTAGGTGGTCGATGCCCGCCCCGCGGGCAGCCTCGACGACCGCTGCAGCCGCCTCGGCGGCGTATCCCTGACGACGGAGCGAGGAGCGCACGTGCCAGCCGGCCTCGACAAGCCACTCGCCCTCTACCTCCTGCATGGTCAGCCCGCAGTCGCCGACGAACTCGCCCGAGTGGGTCTCGATGATCCATAGCCCAAATCCGTGGTCGGCGTAGTTGCTGCGATTCCACTCGATCCAGCCTGTGGGGCCGCGGGAGCCGCCGAGCTCCAAGGTCGCGATGTCGGGGAGGTCTGCCTCGGTCATCTCCCGAAATCGGAGCCGGGGCGTGGCAGCGGGCAACACGAGGGTCACGGTACGACAGAACGGGGAACTCCCGGCTCGATGCGAGGTGAGCGCCGCGCGCCCTTCCTCAGATGGGATCGGTGAACGTGATCGGCTTGCCGCTCGCTCGGGCGTAGTCGATCTCCCTGCGCGTCGACTCGCCGACGTACCCGCCCGGGTTGACGATTAGGACCCGGTCGGCCAGGTCGATCTTGCGTAGGTGCAGGGCGTCCAGGACTGTCTTCTGCGCCGGGGTAGGTGACTCGTCCGCTTCGCTGGGGGCAACGACGATGACGCCGGCGAAGGACAAGTCGCGGTTCGCCGCCCGCATTTCGGCCATGAATCGCGCCGAGCCACAGATACAGACGATTTCAGGACGATCGGTCACGGTCGGCCTTTCCTGGACGGGCGCACGCGCGACCTTAGACCGCTGTGCAGCCGGGGACTCATCCGCCTCGCGACTGCGGGGGCCGACGGGCCACTCCCCTCCTCAGCAGGGCTACTCCCTTCTCTGCAACTCCCGTGCCTACCAGTTGGGATGCGGTGGCCCGGGTGTCGCCGTAGACGATCACCGACGCTGTTCACGCATGAGGTCGCTGACGGTGCCGGAAGTCTTGTGAAGCCGGCGGCTGGGTGTCGAACCAACGATATTTGATGGCTCAAGGTGCGTCGCTGAGCCTCCGGACGACGTATTGGTTGAGGCTCAGGTGCTCGTCAGCCGCCTGCATGGCAAGTTTGCGATGGAGGCGCTCCCCAACCCGCAGGTTGAACTTCCCGGAATAGGTGCGCAACGACAGCGGGTAGGGCACGGTCTCGCCAGTCTCTTGCAGGTCGCCGACCACCTCTGAGACGACCTCTCGGATTCCGTTGAGGGCGTCGACCTGCTCGGGTGCCAGCCAAGATAGGGACGGAAACTCTATACACGTCCCTAGAAACTCTTCGTCCTCGGGCGACCAGGAGACGCGATAGGTATACCGGCTCACATCCACGACTGTTTCAGTCATCTTGCGGCCTCCTTCTTGTCAATGGCGAGCAACACCTGGCGCACCTGATACGCCTTGGCCTTGCCATGATCATCCTGGATGTTGACACGCGGGTCGCCAGGCCACGGCATCTTGAACACGGCGTGCGAGCCACCACGCGTGCGCGGTGGGCCGAAGTAGTGCTCGCAGGCCTTGACCAGGTCGTCGTACCGAACGTTGCGAGGATCGGCCCTCATGGAGGCGACGATCTTCTGAATGGACGGCACTCCCTAATGGTACTACCCACGGTACTGTGCGGCCGCCAGGTGGCGAACGTCGGCGTCGCCTTGCCCGAAGAGGTCCGCAGGAGTGCCTCCGCCTCGACGCTGCGACGAATCGGGGGTCATGTCCCGGCCGGCATCGACGATCCCGCCCCGGCCTGCGCCTGACGTCAGCGGCTCCCCCGCGCCGGGTGGGCTCGTCATGGTTGCTTGAAGACGTCGTGGTCGCCGATCCGTCGCCAACGGCAGCGCAGCTCGTCATCGACCGTGACCAGCTCGAAGGTGGCCCGGCCATCGGGACTCGAGAAGGACCACGTCATCTCGAGGACACCCCGAGCGCCTCGGACTGCTTTGACGCGCAGTGCCTTGGGCCACGGCGCCCCGGGGTCGCGCGACAGTTCGTCGCAGGCCGGGATGAACTTCTCCCTCAGCACCGCACGAAACGTCGCCTGATGCTCGCGCTTGAGCCTGCGGTAGTCGCTTTCGAACGCCGGCGTGGTCTCGAACTTCACGACCGATCCGGTTGCTCCAGTGAAGTGAGGTGATCGAGGAAGCCGTCACCGTCGGCGTGCACGGTCACCTCACCTGCCGCGACGAACTCGTCCACCTCTCGCTCCCGGTTCTGCCACCGCTCCTCCCAGAACCAGACCTGGTCGGCGGGCACCGGCAGAGAAGGACGCAGCTCGAGCACGCCGTCCTCGCGTTCGGTGATCTCCATCTGGGCACCCGGCTCATCCAGGTGCAGCCGGCGCCGGACCTCCGCCGGCAGTGAGACCACTCCCCTGGCCTGCATCGCGACATATCCATGAAAGGCCATGATGCGATTCTACCGGAAGACTGCATAGCTGCGGAAGGCAATTCCGGCCACTGACGTCGCCTGGTGAGGTGAGGCGCCTGACAGGCAGATCCCGGAGGCCGACACCCACCGCGTGGGCGCTGCGGGGCGGCGACGGCAGGTCTGTCGGAGTGCTCACGCCACTGCCGACCGCATCAACTGGGCAGGTGCGACCGGGCGTAGCGCAGTGTCGACGTCGCACCCGAAGGTCCATCCGCAACGAGCAGGCGTCTGACCTGCGCAGACACCGACGCGCTCGTTTGTACCGCAGGGTCCGTGTCGTCGATACTGCGCTACGACCTCACTGACCCATGCCGGCGGACGTCGACGGCCGACCCGACAGCCTTGGTCGGTTGACGACCTCGTAGGCCAGGTGCACGACGCCGCAGTCGAAGCGGTGCTCGTCGACGAGCCGCAGGTCGAGACGGAGGCCGGCGGGGAGCCAGGGGGTGCCGGCGCCGAGGACGACGGGGTTGGCGTAGTACTCGACCACGTCGACGATCCCGGCCCGCAGGGCGTGCGCGGCGAGGTCGGGGCCGCCGATGGTGACGTCTCCCCCGGCCTCGTCGACGAGGCGCCGCGCCTGTACCGGGTCGAAGGTCCGCTCCAGGCGGGTGCGCGCGGTGTCGACGTCGGCCAGGGTCGTCGAGTAGACGACCTTGTCGCGGTCGCGCCAGAGCCGCCCGTAGTCGCGGACGACCGAGGACGCGTCCGGCTCGGTGCCGTAGGTCTCCCACACCTTCATCACCTCGTAGAGACGCCGGCCGTACAGCTCGGCCGCGACCTCACGATCGCGGTCGTTGAGGTAGGCGTGTACCTGCTCGTCCGGCGCGCTCCAGGAGAAGTCGCCGTCGACGTCGGCGATGAAGCCGTCGAGCGACCCGATACCGCCGTAGATCAGCCGTCCCATGCGTCCTCCTCATCCGGTGGCACCCTCGGCTCCATCGTGACGGCCGGGCCCTCCCGGCGCGAGGCATCCCTCGGCTACGGTCCGTCCATGCGCATCCTCGTCGTCGGGGCCACCGGTGTCATCGACAGGGAGCTCGTGCCCCGCCTCGTGGCCGCCGGGCACGCCGTCACCGGGACCTCCCGCTCCCCCGCCGGCGTCGACGCCGTCCGGGCCCTCGGTGCGCACGGCCGGGTGCTCGACGTCTACGTCGAGGCGACTGTGGGGGACGTTCTCGGGGCCTCCGACCCCGAGGTGCTCGTCTGTCAGGTGAGCGATCTGCCGGATTCGGCCGACGACCTGCCGGATTCGGCCGACGACCTGCCGGCGCGGCGCGCGGCGAACGCCCGGATCCGGCGCGAGGCGATCCCCCGCCTGCTCGCCGCGGCTCGGGCTCACGGGGTCGGACACCTGCTCGTGCAGAGCGTCGCGTGGCCGATGACGGGCGAGGGGGCCGAGGCGGTCGCCGTCATGGAGGAGGCCACTCTCGCCGCCGGCGGCGTCGTGCTGCGCTACGGGCAGTTCTACGGCCCCGGCACCTTCCACGCCCGGCCCCCGGATGGTCCGGCGGTCGCGGTCGGTGACGCCGCCGCCCGCACGGCCGACCTGCTTCTGGCGCCGAGCTCGGTCGTGACGATCACCGATGCGCCGACGCCGGCGGTGGCCTCCTGACGGTTCGCGCCCCGGCAGCGTGGCGTGGGCGAGGTCAGGAGGCGTCGAGGGGGCTCCCGGTGGCCGGTCAATGCGGAACGACCATTCGCAGCGACCCATGACGGCGCCCTCCCGAATGAGGTCTCGCGCAGCCGGTCGCCCTCCTGCTGCACGGGTCCGCACTGCGAGGCCGGCGACGAGGGGAGAGGCAAACCCATGACCGCGGGGTTCGGCGGGGGAGGTCGGGGCGACGTACGACACGGCTTGGACGGCGACGTCAGCCGGCGGCGTCGGCCCCGAATCGCAGCAAGTTGTTGTCGGGGTCGACGTGCGCGCCCTCGCGCAGGCCGTAGTCGGTGTCGACGGGAGCGACAGTCTGCCCCACGCCTGCCTCGGCCCACTCGTGCGCGAGCCCGTCCGCGTCGTCGACGTAGAGGTAGCAGCAACCGGCGCCCTTCAGCGGGTCGAGTTCGGGCATCAGCGACAGGTGCAGGGCGACATCGCCGCGCTGCGCCATCGCGTACTCATCGGTGAGCTTGGCGACCTCGAAGCCGAGCGCCCGGTAGTGCTCGATCGAGCGGTCCACGTCGGTGACAGGTAGCACGCAGGCCGCGGCTACGAGGTTCGCCGGACGTCGGGGCGCAGTCATGCGACCACCATAAAGTGACTCCGAGCTGCACCGATACTCCGGCGCGGCATGACCCGGCGGTCGCGGTCGGTGACGCCGCCGCCCGCACGGCCGACCTGTTCCTGGCGCCGAGCTCGGTCGTGACGATCACCGATGCGCCGCCGCGGGCGACGTCCTCCTGTCGATCCGCGTCGAGCCGCGTGGCGTGGCCAGGGTCAGGAGCCGTCGAGGGCCTGGCGCAAGTCGGCCCAGAGGTCCTCGACGTCTTCGAGACCGACGGAGATCCGCAGCAGCCGGTCGCTGATGCCGGCGCCGGCGCGGTCGGCGGGGTCCATGATGTGGTGGCTGATCGCCGCCGGGCACTGGATGAGCGTGTCGACGCTGCCGAGGCTCACCGCGGGCGTGATGAGCCGCACCGCGGCGATGACCGCGTGCGGATCGCCGCCGACCTCGAGCGACACCAACGCTCCCCCGCCACTCATCTGATCCGCCGGGCGCGGCCCGCCCAGGCCCGGATAGTGCACCCGCTCGACACCCGGGTGCCCCGCGAGGCGCTCGGCGAGGACGTGCGCGGTGGCCGACTGCGCCCGCATCCGGAGCGGAAGGGTCGGCAGCCCGCGCAGGAGCAGGTAGGCGCCGAGCGGGTGCAGGTTCGCGCCGGTGACGAAGCGCACCTGGCGCAGGGCCTGGGCCCGCTCCTCGCTGCACGCGACGACGCCGCCGAGGACGTCGCCGTGCCCCCCGATGAACTTCGTCGCGCTGTGCAGCACGAAGGACGCGCCCAGCGACGCGGGCCGCTGCAACACCGGCGTCGCGAACGTGTTGTCGACGAGCAGCGGCACGTCGCCGCACTGCGCCGCGACCGCCCGGAGGTCGACCTCGGCGAGCGTCGGGTTGGCGGGCGTCTCGACGACGACGAGGCCGGTCCGCTCGGTGATCGCGTCGGCGACCCCGTCGGCCGGCGCCCACGTCAGCTCCGTGCCGAGCAACCCCGAGGCCAGGAGGTGGTCGGAGGTGCCGTAGAGGGGTCGCACGGCGACGACGTGCGGCGTCCCGGCGGCCACGCGGGACAGGAGCACGGCCGAGAGCGAGGCCATGCCGCTGGCGAAGGCGACCGCCGATTCACATCCCTCGAGGTCGGCCAGAGCCCGCTCGAAACGCTCGACCGTCGGGTTGCTCACGCGACCGTAGACGGGTGGCCCGCCGTCGAGGGCCCCACCCGGCGAGAAGGTCGAGCCGCTGCGCCTCCTCCCGGCTGTCGCGGGAGGGGTAGGTCGTCGAGAAGTCGAGGGGGACGGCGTGCACGCCGAGGTCGGTGAGGTCCTCCCGGCCGGCGTGCACCGCGCGGGTGTCGAAGCGATCGCTCATGCAGCTCAGGATGACCCGCTGGGCCGCGCTCCGCAGCCCGTTGTCGGCGCGTCGGCCGTGCTGGCCGCCCGGTTCCCTCGCCGCCCCCGGCCTGGTTCCACCGTACAGCGGGGAGGGGGCCTTGCGGCAAGGCCCTGGTCAGCACGCACACTCGCTCCTCGACGCACGAATCGACGGATCGGAGCCCGTGCCGTGACCCCCGAGAAGACCAGCGTGTTCGCCCTCGCCGACCCTCTGTCGGCGAAGGCCGACCCGACGCTCATCGGCACCGACGAGGACCATTTCGCCGCCATCGCCGCCGGCCTGGAGGCGAGCGTCGCCGAGCTGTCCGCCCGCCTGACGACGACGCGCCTGACCCGGGCCGACCACGGGCAGACGGCCCTCGAGCGGGATCTCGAGGTCCATCGGCTCAGCGCGCGTCTGCGGGCTCTGAGCCGGTTCGGCGTCGACCTGTGCCTCGGGCGGATGGTCACGGCGGGTGCCGGCGACCCGGCCGCCGAGGGTGCGGTCGGCGGCAGTGTGGACGGCGCCGACGCGGACGGGCCGATGTACGTCGGACGCCTCGGCCTGACCGACGCGGACGGCCGCCGCCTGCTCCTGGACTGGCGCTCCCCCGCCGCCGAGCCGTTCTTCGGGGCCACGCACGGCAACCCCATGGGGCTGGCGAGCCGGCGTCGGTACCGCTGGACGCGCGGCCGGGTCACCGACTACTGGGACGAGGTGTTCACCCCCGAGGGCCTGGAGGGGCACGCGGCCCTCGACGACCAGTCCGCCTTCATCGCGAGCCTCGGCGGCAGCCGGTCGACCCGCATGCGCGACGTCCTCGGCACGATCCAGGCGGATCAGGACGCCATCATCCGCGCCGGCTCACGCGGGGCGCTCGTCGTCGACGGCGGGCCGGGCACGGGCAAGACCGTCGTGGCCCTGCACCGCACGGCCTACCTGCTCTACGCCGACCCGCGCCTCGGGCACCGCCGCGGCGGGGTGCTGTTCGTCGGGCCCCACGACGCCTACCTCGCGTACGTCGCCGACGTCCTGCCGAGCCTCGGCGAGGAGGGGGTCCGGACGTGCACGGTCGCCGACCTCGTGCCCGAGGGCGCCTCCGCACCCGAGGAGGCCGATCCCGACGTGGCCCGCCTCAAGGCGCGGGCGGATCTCGTCGGCGGCATCGAGACGGCCGTCGCGTTCTACGAGGAGACCCCCCCGCCGATGGACATCGACACCGACTGGGGTCAGGTGCACGTGAGCGAGCTGGACTGGGCGGCCGCCTTCGACGCCCCGGCCCCCGGCACGCCGCACAACGAGGCGCGGGAGACGATCTGGGGCGACCTCGTCTGGATCGTCCACGAGCGGCTCGGGGGCGGTGTGGAGCCCGAGCGGCTGGACGCGTCGCTGCGCGAGGACGAGGCGCTCACCTCGGCCGTCTACCGGGCGTGGCCGACCATCGAGCCGACCGACCTCGTCGGCGACCTGTGGTCGGTGCCCGCCTACCTGCGGCTGTGCGCCCCGGGCCTGAGCTGGGAGGAGATCCGCACCCTGCAGCGCGCGCAGCCCCAGGCCTGGACCCGCTCGGACCTGCCGTACCTCGACGCCGCCCGGCGCCGGCTCGGCGACCCCGACGCCTCCCGCCGCGAACGCCGCCGTCGCGCGGTCCTCGCCTACGTCGCGATGACCCGGGCCACCCGGCAGCTCGTCGTCCTCACGAGCCGATGAGGTCGCGGGGCCCACTGCCGGGGTCGCGCCGGAGCAGCTCACGGTAGGGGGAGGCGGCGACGTAGTCCTCGACCGTCGCCGCGAAGACCGGCCCGGACTGCCGGCCGATGGCGGCGACGAGCTCCCCCAGCCGGTCGAGACCCACGGCCTCGGGCAACAGATCGCGGGGGATGGCCGCGCTGGCGGACCACAGGGGGGTCGCCGTGGCGAAGGCGTCGTCGAGGCGACGCGCCTCTACCCAACCGTCCTGCGACCGCTCGGAGGCCGAGCGCACGAGCCGGTCGACGGCCTGCCCCACTCGGGCCCGAAGGCCGCGGTAGTCCCAGGCGACGTCCGCCATCCGGTGCGCGGCCTCCCGATCGACGGCCAACTCCCCGACCTCGATGCGGAGCGCGGCATCCGAGGAGAACGGCTCGACCCACGGCCGCGGGTCCTGGCAGCCGAGCAGCAGGCCGGGTCGGTATGGCCCGAACCCCTCCCGCGCCGAGGCCGCGAGCAAGGTCTCGCGTGCGCGACGACGGGTCTGGGGGATGTCGTGGACGACGACGTGGAAACGACCCCGCCACGGCGGCGGCTCGACCCCTTCGCCGATCGCTCGATAGCGGCGCAGCATCGGCCCGGCCAGGACGTAGACGGCGACGCGGCCGTGGCGTTCGACCTCGAGGTTTCCGGCGGCGACGAGCCGGGAGATCATCTGCCGCGCGGCAGGCTCGCCGGTTCCGAGGTGCCCGAGGAGCGGGACGAGGAGGGGGCCGGGCACGGCGATCGCCCCGAGGAGGCCGAACGCGAAACCGATGCGCGAGGCGGCCTGGGACCGTCGCGATCCCGACTCGGGCGCCTGCGTCATGCCCCTGAGAATATATGACGTCTATACCGCGCATCCCACAAGGCGTGTCATGCTTCAGTCGTGAGCAGGCGGACGAACGACTCGAGCACCCCGGGTTCGGTTCCGGACGGCCCGACCCGTCCCAGGGTCCCGGGCTGGGCGAACCTGGCCCTCACCATCACCCTCAGCATGGTCGCGCCCCTCGTCGTCTTCAACGTCGCCAAGGGCCAGGGCGCGTCGGACGTGAGCGCCTACCTCCTGGCGAGCGCACCCCCGCTCCTCGAGGCGGTGCTCGTCGCCGTGTTGCGCCGCACCCTCGACACGTTCGCGGTCGTCATGGTGAGCCTCAACGTCCTGTCCGCGGCCGTCGCGGTGGTCGGCGACACGGGCCCGACATTCCTGCTGCTCAAGGACTCGGCGATCACCGCGGCGTTCGGGCTGCTGTGCCTGGTCACGCTCCTGCCCGTCGTGCCCCGCCCGCTGATGTTCTACTTCGCGCAGCGCTTCGCCGGCCGAGGGACCCCGGAAGGGGAGGCACGCTTCGGCAAGCTGTGGCAGTACCCGTCGTTCCGCGGCCTCATGCGGCTCATCACCGGGTTGTGGGGGGCCGGCTACGTGCTGGAGGCTCTGGTCAAGGTCGTGGTGGCCGAGACCACGTCGTTCCAGGCGGCCTACAACCTCAATCAGGTGCTGCCGATCCTCGTCGCGGGGACGCTCGCGGCGGTCACCATCGTGCTCGCGCGTCGGGGCAAGCGTGCCGGTGAGCGGCGCCAGGCGGCCGCCGCGGAGGGCGAGCCTCACAGCGTCTGAGCCGGCGCGCGTCCGTGTCCCCTGTTCTCCGCCTCGTTCTCCGTCTCATCGGGTCGGGCAGGGCGACTCAGCCGCCGACGAACGCGGCGAGACCGTCGAGCAGACGGTCGACGTCGGTGTCGTCGACGTAGGGCGCGAGGCCGACGCGCAGGGCGTGGTCGTCGTCGAGCGCGAGACGGCGGAACGGCTCGATCGCGTAGAACGAGCCGGCCGGGGCGAGGACGTTACGGCCGGCGAGGAACCGGGTCGCGTCCGCGGTGCGGCGACCCGGCAAGGTGAACAGCAGCGTCGGCGTGCGGTGCCGGGCGCGGGAGTGGAGCACGACGGCGTCCCCGAGCCCGGCCAGTGTCTCCTCGATGCGCTGCTGCAGCCGCGTCTCGTGGGCGTCGATCGCGTGGAACGAGGCCCGCAACCGGGCACGACGTTCGGTGGCCCCGCCGGGGGCGAGGTCGGCGAGGACGTCGACGGCGGCCGCGGCGCCGGCCATGATCTCGTACGGCAGCGTCCCGAGCTCGAAGCGTTCGGGCACCGTGTCGGTCGAGGGCAGGAGCTTGTCGGGCCGGATCGTCTCGAGGAGCCCCGGGTCGGCGGCCAGGACGCCGCAGTGCGGCCCGAGGAACTTGTAGGGCGAGCAGACGAACAGGTCGGCACCCAGCTCGCGCAGGTCGACGCTCGCGTGCGCCGCGTAGTGGACCCCGTCGACGTGGACGAGGGCGCCGTGGGCGTGGGCCGCCTCGGCGATGCGGGCGACGTCCGGCTTCGTGCCGAGCAGGTTGGAGGCCGCGGTGACGGCGACGAGTCGGGTGCGGTCGGACACCGCCGACTCGACGCTCTCCCAGGCGATCTCCCCCGTGGCCGGGTCGATGTCGATCCACCGCACCACCGCGCCGGCCGCCTCCGCCGCCTGGATCCACGGGCGGACGTTGGAGTCGTGGTCGAGCCGGGACACGACGATCTCGTCGCCCGGGCCCCACGTCTTCGACAGGGCCCGCGAGACGTCGTACGTCAGCTGGGTCGCGCTGCGGCCGTAGACGATCCCCGCCGCCGACACCCCGAGGAGGTCGGCGTACGCGGCCCGGAACCGGGCGACGGCCTCCTCGGCCGCGGAGTCCGAGGCCAGCGAGGTGCCGCGGTTGGACAGCGGACCCGTCAACGTGGCCGCGATCGCCTCCCCGACCTCGCGGGGCGTCTGCGTGCCGCCGGGCCCGTCGAAGTGGGCGATGCCGGACGCGAGCGAGGGGAAGCGCGCGCGGAAGGCGCCGACGTCGTAGGTCATGGGAGTCCTCCAGGGGCGAGACGGGTCGATCGCCCCCATTCTGTCGACACCGCCCCGTCGGGCCGACCGGGTGCCGGCGGGGAGGCGGACGGGCGCCTCCACCAGGTGCCCGGCACAATCGGGACGCATGACCTCCCAGAGTTCGGCCCCCGGCGCCCGTGTGGCCGTGATCGTCAACCCCCGCCACGCGCGGCGGGCACACCGCGCCGCGGCCGTGCTCCGCGCCGCGTGCGAGCGACTGCGCCTGCGCCTGGTCGGGGTCCACGAGACGACGCCCGACTCCCCCGGGGCGGACCAGGCCCGCGCGGCCCTCGCCGACGGGGCCGACATCGTCGTCGCGGTCGGGGGCGACGGCACCGTGCGGGAGGTCGCGGGCGCGGTGGCCGGCACCGGGGCCCGCCTCGGCGTCGTGCCCACCGGCACGGCGAACCTGTACGCCCGCAACGTCGGCCTGCCCCTCGACCTCGACCGGGCGGTGCGCGTCGCCCTCGTCGGCGCGCCCCGAGACGCGGACCTCGGCCGGGTCACCCTGACCACGTCCTCGGGACTGCGCGAGTCGAGCTTCCTCGTCGTCCTCGGCGTCGGCCACGACGCCCTCACCCTCCAGGACGTGCCGGGCCACCACGCCTCCCGCCTCGGTTGGCTCGGCTACGTGCTCCCGGGCCTGCGCCACCTCACCCGGCCGGGGGTGCCGATGCGCGTCGCGCTGGACGGGGGCCCCGCCCGCGAGTGGCAGCCCTGGACGCTGCTCGTCGCGAACTGCGGACGACTCCCGGCGGGACTGCGGGTCGTCCCCGGCGCCCACCCCGACGACGGCCGGTTCCACGTGCTCGAGGTGACGCCGGCCGGGGTCCGTGACTGGGTCGGCATCGCCGCCTCCGGCCTGTTCCCGCGGGAGGAGGCACCGGCCGGGCTGCGGCGTCGCACTGCCTCCCGGGTCGCCGTCGAGCTCCCCTCCCCCGTGGCCGTCCAGCTCGACGGCGACGTGATCGAGGACGTCACGGCGCTGGAGGTGCAGATCCGCCCGGGCGCTCTCGTCGTGCACGCGCGACCGACCGCCCGTGCCCTGCCCGACGTCGCGCTGCTCAGCGACGAGGCCGTCGCGGCCCTCGTCCACGACGTCCACGACGGCGGCGTGAGCGAGGACGAGCAGGACGTGGTCGTCGGTCTGCTCACGCGACTGACCGGCGAGCGGTTCCAGCGGGTCAAGTACCTGCTCAACAGTCAGGGCGACCAGCACGACCTCGAGCAACTCGTCTTCGACCGCCTCGACGACGCGCACCGGGGGGTGCTGCTCGACCACATCGTCGCCCAGGCCGACGCCACCGGTCCCAGCCGGGACGTGCGGGTGCTGTGCGACATCGACGACACCGTGAAGTGCGCGATCCACGACGACCGGTACCTGCGCGGCACGATCTACCCGGGGATCGTCGAGTTCCTCCACGCCCTCGACGAGGGGTCGACGGTCGACCCCGGCCGACCGGGCGACCTCACCTTCGTCACCGCCCGCCCCGCCGGCCCCCGCGGCCTCGTCGAGCGGTACACCCGCAACGCCCTCGGCGACCTCGGCCTGCCCCCGCACACCGTCATGGGCGGCTCGTTCCTCAACCTGCACACGAGGGCGGCGATCGCCGAGCGGAAGCGGGAGAACTTCCACCGCGACCGCCTCCTGTTCCCCGAGTGTCGGATGGTGTTCTGCGGCGACAGCGGCCAGGCCGACCCGCAGGTGGGGCTCGACGCGCGCCGCCGCTACGGCGACCACGTCGTCGCCGTCTTCATCCACGATGTCGTCGGCGTCGACGCGGACACGCGGCGCGCCTGGGCCGACGAGGGGGTGTTCGCCGTCGACACGTGGGACGAGGCCGCCCGGCTCGCCCGGCGGCTCGACCTCGTCTCGGCCGAGGGACTGGCGGAGGTCGAGCGGGCCGTCGCGCGGGACATCCGGCCGCAGTACCCGGCGGACCGCGGCCGGCGCGCGTAGCGTCGAGAGGGGCGCCCGCGTGGCGTCGGGAAGACGAAGGTCCGGACCGCACGACGAGAGGCCACCCATGGCGACGCCCGCAGCACCGCTCCCACCCCGGCCGGCCCACCCCGGAGCTGCGGGACGGGTCGAGACCGTACCGGTCCGCCTGCGCGTCGACGGCGTGGATCGCGAGCTGGACCTCGACCCGAGGGTGAGTGTCCTCGACGCGCTGCGGGACCGCCTCGGCGTCACCTCGGTCAAGAAGGGCTGCGACCACGGCCAGTGCGGCGCCTGCACCGTGCTCGCGGACGGTCGACGCATCCTGTCCTGCCTCGCGCTCGCGGCCTCCTACGACGGCGCCGAGGTGACGACCTCGGCCGGTCTCGGGGCCCCGGATCGTCTGGGCGACCTCCAGGAGGCGTTCGTCGCGCGCGACGCCCTCCAGTGCGGCTACTGCACCCCCGGCCAGATCTGCTCGGCGGAGGGGATGCTCGCCGAGGCGCGCGCCGGGATGCCGAGCCACGTGAGCCCCGACGTGCGCGACGTCGACTCCCCCGTCGAGCTCACCGACGACGAGATCCGCGAGCGCATGAGCGGCAACCTGTGCCGGTGCGGGGCGTACGTCAACATCGTCGCCGCGATCGGCGACGTCGCGAGGGCCCGTTCGTGAGGCCGTTCGTGTACGAGCGGGCGACCGACGTCGCCGACGCCCTCGACCGGGCCGGCGACGGCGCGGTCTTCCTCGCCGGCGGGACGAACCTCGTCGACCACCTGCGCCTGGGGGTGCGCTCGGCCGAGCGGCTCGTCGACATCACCCGCATCGGCCTCGACGAGGTCGAGGAGCTGCCGGGCGGCGGCCTGCGCGTCGGGGCGCTGGTGCGCAACAGCGATCTCGCGGCCCACCCGGCGCTGCGGCGCGGCTTCCCGGTCGTCGCGCAGGCCCTCCTCGCCGGCGCCTCCGGCCAGTTGCGGAACATGGCGACGACCGGCGGCAACCTGCTGCAGCGCACCCGGTGCGTCTACTTCCAGGACGTGACCATGCCCTGCACCAAGCGCGATCCCGGCTCGGGCTGCTCCGCGCTGGAGGGGTACGCCGCGGGGAACGCGATCTTCGAGACCTCGCCGCGGTGCATGGCCGTGCACCCGTCCGACCTGTGCGTCGCGCTCGTCGCGCTCGACGCGGTCGTGCGCACGACCGGCCCGGCCGGCGACCGGGAGATCCCGATGACGGAGCTGTACCGGCGGGCCGAGGACGGCCCGGAGACCGACACCCACCTGGTCCCCGGCGAGCTGATCACGCACGTCGACCTCCCGCCGTTGGCGCCGGGGACCCGGTCGGCCTACCGGAAGGTGCGCGAGCGGGCGTCCTACGCGTTCGCGCTCGTGTCGGTCGCGGCCGCCCTCGACGTCGTCGACGGCCGGGTGCGCGACGCGAGGCTCGGCTTCGGCGGCGTCTGCCACCGACCCTTCCGCGCCCGCCGGGCCGAGGAGGCGCTGGTCGGAGGGCCCGCCGACGCGGCCGCGTTCGCGGCGGCCATCGACGCCGAGCTCGCCCACGCGCGGCCGGGTCGCGACAACGCGGCCAAGGTGCCCATCCTGCGCAACACGGCCCTCGCGGTGCTCGCGGGCCTCGCCGACGAAGGAGCGCGTTCGTGACGATCAGCCCACCCGCCCCGCCCTCGACACCGACGCCCGGGCCCGACGCACCGCCCGTGGCCGTGCCGGACGCGCCGCCGGCGACGGGGGCACCCGCTCCCAGGCGGACCGTCGCCGGGCGCGGGTTCGGCGGCATCGGCTCGGACCGGGCCCGGGTCGACGGCCCGGCGAAGGTCACGGGGACGGCCCCCTACGCCTACGAACAGGAGGTCGAGAACCCCGCCTACCTCTTCGGCGTCACCTCGGCCATCGCCGTCGGCCGCATCGTCGACATCGACACGACGCAGGCCGAACGCGTCCCGGGGGTGCTGCTCGTCCTGACCCATCGCAACGCGCCGCGGCTGCGCACGAAGCTCATGGGTGAACTCGTCGTCCTGCAGTCCGACCGGGTGCGCCACCGGGGCGAGTACATCGGGGCCGTCGTCGCGCAGACCCCCGAAGCGGCCCGCGAGGCGGCGGCGCTCGTGCGGGTGCGCTACGACGACGAGGGCGGCGACGTCGACTTCCACGCCGACCATCCCGCCGCCACCGTGCCGAAGCGCGGCGCCGCCGGCAACCCCCGGGAGGAGAAGGGCGATGTCGAAGCGGGGCTGGCGGGGGCCGCCCACCTCGTCGACGCGACCTACACGACGGCGACGGAGTTCCACAGTCCCATGGAGCCCCACCCCATCACGGCGCTGTGGCACCCGCGGCCCGGTCTCGACCCCCGCGCCCGCCGCCTGACGATCTACGAGGCCGACCAGGGCCCGATCGCGACCCAGCTCATCCTCGCGCCGATGCTCGGGTTGCTCCCGAACCAGATCAAGATCCACTCCCCCTTCGTCGGGGGGGCGTTCGGCGGGAAGGGGATGCCGCACGCGCACGTCATGCTCGTCGTGCTCGCGGCGAAGCTGCTCGCCGGGCGGCCCGTGAAGTTCGCGCTCACCCGGCAGCAGATGTTCGCCACGGTCGGGTACCGGCCCCCGACCGCGCAGCGGCTGCGCCTCGCCGCCGACGCCGACGGACGGCTCACGGCGGTCGTGCACGAGTCGGTCTCGCCCACGGCCAAGCTCGCGACCTTCGTCGAGCAGGCCGTCGGCATCACGCGCGTCATGTACGCGACCCCGAACCGGCGCACCGAGCAGCGCGTCGTCCCCCTCGACATCGCGCCGGGCACGTTCATGCGCGCCCCGGGCGAGTTCAGCGGGGCGTTCGCGCTCGAGACGGCGATGGACGAGCTGGCCGTGGCCACCGGGCTCGACCCGATCGAGCTGCGGCGACGCAACGAACCGGACGTCGACCCCGACACCGGCAAGCCGTGGAGCACCCGCAACCTCCTGGCCTGCCTCGACACGGGCGCGGACCGCTTCGGGTGGGAGGTGCGGACCGGGCGGCCGGGCGAGCGGCGCGACGGCGAGTGGCTGCTCGGGATGGGGGTGGCCGCGGCGAGCTTCCCCGCCTCGCATGCCCTCTCGACGTGGGCGCGCATCACGTTCGCGGGCGGCCGCTACGTCGTCGAGCTCCAGGCCAGCGACCTGGGCACCGGGGCCTGGACGATCCTCCCCCAGATCGCGGCCGACGCCCTGGAGGTGCCGGTCGACCTCGTCGACGCCCGGATCGGCAGCACGGGCCTGCCCGTCGCGATGATCGCCGGCGGCAGCATGGGCACGTACACGTGGGGCAACTCGATCATCGCGGCGGCGCGGGCGTTCCGGCGCAAGCACGGGCCGTTGCCGGCCGACGGCGCGACCGCCCGGGCCCAGGGCCGGCTGCCGTCGGGGGCGCGCCAGTTCGCCCGGCACTCCTTCGGCGCACACTTCGCCGAGGTCGCCGTGAGCGAGGTGACCGGTGAGGTCCGCGTGCGCCGGATGCTCGGCGTCTTCGCGTGCGGCCGCATCGTCAACCCGCGCACCGCGCGCAGCCAGTTCGTCGGCGGCATGACGATGGGTCTCTCGGCGGCGCTGCACGAGGCGGGGCATCGCGATCCCCGCACCGGGCACGTCGTCAACCACGACCTCGCCGGGTACCACATCGCCGCCCACGCCGACGTCCTCGACCTCGACGCCGACTGGGTGGAGGAGTTCGACCCCTACGTCTCCCCCACGGGCGCCAAGGGGATCGGGGAGGTCGGTATCGTCGGCGTGCCCGCGGCGATCGGGAACGCGATCTACGACGCGACCGGCCGGCGCGTGCGCGATCTGCCGTTCACCCCCGACAAACTCGTGGGGTGACGCCCGCGGCGTCGGGGGCGAGAATGTCGTCATGACCTTCGATGAGGGCCTCGCCCAGCGCATCCGGCACCGTCTCGCGGATCGCGCCGACATCACCGAGAAGCGCATGTTCGGCGGCCTCGCGTTCCTCGTCGGCGGGCGCATGAGCGTGGCCGCCACGTCCGGGGGCCTCATGGTGCGCATCGACCCCGAGGACGGAGCCGAGTACCTCCGGGCGCCGCACGTCGAGCCCTTCGAGATGCGCGGCGCGCCGCTCACGGGCTGGCTGCTCGTCTCGGAGGACGGACTCGGGGCCGACGACGATCTCGACCGCTGGATCGACGTGGGCGTCGCCTACGCGAGCACGCTCCCGCCGCCGACCTGAACCGGCACGTGTTCGGCCGTGTGGTGTCGGACCCGCGCGATGACGAGCGACGACGTGTGGGACGAGGCCGCGGCCCGGCGGTACGACGAGGACGCGGCCCACATGTTCGCCCCGGACGTGCAACCTCATGGCCGAGCACGCCGGCCTCGAACCCGAGCACCGCATCGGTGACCGGGACGGACGGCCCTTCACGAACGACAGCCCGAGCCACGTCTCGGTCCGGCGCAGGCCCGGCGGGTAGGTCACGCCGGTTCCCGGTCTTCCTGACCCCCCTGACCGCCCGGTGCGTAGGCTGAAAGGCGGGCACCCCGCCGCGGTCAGCGGTGCCCGTCCCTTCGGCCCAGGAGTCGTCCCATGCGCACGTACACCGTCAGCCGGAGCCGACACGTCGACGCCCCACCGCCGACGGTCCAGGCGCACGTCGCGGACTTCCGCGCCTGGCCGGCCTGGTCCCCGTGGGAGGACCTCGACCCGCAGATGCGGCACGACTACACGGGTCCGCAGGCGCGCCCCGGCGCGCGGCACACGTGGAAGGGGAACCGCAAGGCGGGCGAAGGCAGCATGCAGATCGTCTCGATCGAACCGGGCCGCATCACCCTCGACCTCCGCTTCGTGCGACCGTTCGCCTCGCACAGCGAGGTCGAGTTCACCTTCGTGCCCCAGGGCGGCGGCACCGACGTGACCTGGACCATGCACGGTCAGCAGCGTGGACTGATGGCCCTGGCAGGCCGTGTCGTCAGCATGGACAAGCTCCTCGGCCGCGACCTCGACACGGGGCTCGCCCGGCTGGACACGGTCGCCCGGGGTTGACCGACGCCCGGAGACGACGGAACGGCCCGCCCCGAGTGGGGCGGGCCGTTCCGGTGTCGCGTCAGTTGCGGAACGCGTCCTTCACGTTCTCGCCGGCCTGCTTGACGTTGGCCTTGCTCTGGTCGCCCTGTCCCTCGGCCTCGAGGCTGCGGTCGTTCGTGGCGCGCCCGGTGGCCTCCTTGGCCTTGCCGGCGGCTTCCTCGGCGGCGTTCTTCGCCTTGTCCGCAATACCCATGTGGTCCTCCTCGTGACGTGGATGAACGTACCCAGCGTCCTTACCCGTGGAGCCGGTCCACAAACCCGAGGCCGCTGCCGAATCCCCCGTCGCCGCTGGTCCACTCGGCTCCGACGGCCCGCGGGGGTCGGACGTTCGACCCGACACGCCACCCCCGTGTCGATTGGCCGGGGGGCCTCGTCATCTGTACCGTGGTATGCGAGAAGTTCTTCGTCGGGGGGACGATCGCTTGCTCGTCGGCGGGGGAAGCCGCACGGGACACGCACGTCCACGCACCGAGGTCCATCCGCACCGACCACGCCCACCCCGACCGACCTGCTCGACTCACCGACACTCCATCACGTTCGCAGAAGGGGCCCGACGTGCGACTGCAGCACCGATGGCGCGTGGGCACGACGATCGCCATGGTCGCTTCCGGCCTGTGCCTGACCGCTCCGGCGGTCTCCGCCGCCCCCGCTCCTGCGCCCTCGGCCGGCCCCGCGGCCGACCCGAACGCGCCGGGTTCGACAGCCGGCGGCAGCGGTGACGACAAGCCGTCCCTGACCCCCGCCCAGGTCAAGGCGCAGGTCGCCCAAGCGACCCGGTTGCAGGCCGACCTCGAGAAGAGCAACGCCCAGGTGGCCGCCGCCAGCCGCAAGCTCGCCGCCCTCGCGGCCCGGTCGAACGCTGCGATGTCGGCCGTGACGGCCGCCAAGGCCGCGGAGGCGACGGCCCGCACCCGCGAGGCGACGCAGCTGCGCCTGCTGCGGTCGCTGTCCCGCCAGGCCGCGGGGGCGCGGACCGACGTCGACCGCATGGCGTACGAGGCGTACGTCAACGGCTCGACGGCCCTGCGCGACATCGCCGCCATCGTCGACCTCGCCTCCGACACGACCGACAACGAGCAGAACGCGGCCCTCGTGCAGTTCCTCGCCGACGCCCGCCGCGCCGACGAACGCCGGTACACCTCCCTCGCCAAAGCGCAGCAGGTGACCGCCAAGGCCGCCGTCGCCGCCCGCCTCCAGCGCGAGGCGGCGACCGCCAAGGCCGTCGCCGCCCAGAAGCAGGTCGACGGGGCGCTCGCGGCGCAGCAGACGGCCGTGCTCGACCTGCAGAAGGTCGCCCGCGGCCAGAGCGCCGCCCTCGGCAAGCTCGGCATCACGTCGGGGTCCGGCGGCGGGGTCGACCTCGCCGCCCTCAAGGACATGGTGACCAAGCCGCTGTGCAGCAGCAACACCGGCGTGTACCCGAACGGGCACCTCCCCGGCGCGGCCCTGTGCGCCATCGAGGGACGTCCCGGCCACATGATGCGGCCGGTGGCGGCGCGAGCACTGAACGCACTGGCGACGGCGTACAAGAAGGACACGGGCCAGGAGCTGTGCATCACCGACACCTACCGCTCGTACGCCGCGCAGGTTTCGGTCAAGGCCCGCAAGCCGGTGCTCGCCGCCAAGCCGGGCACGAGCAACCACGGCCTCGGGTTGGCCACCGACCTGTGCGGGGGCATCGAAAGCTTCGGTACCCCGGCGCACCTGTGGATGACCCAGCACGCCCCCCTGTTCGGCTTCTACCACCCCGCGTGGGCGCAGGCCGACGGGAGCAAGCCGGAGCCGTGGCACTGGGAGTACGCGCAGTAGACGAGTCGAGCACGACGGCAGTGGGGCTCGGCAGGACCCCGTCGGGGGAACCGCCGAGGGGCCGAGCACGCAGCACCCGACCGAGTGAGCGCCCGCTCACCGGAACACCGGCGCCGACGCAGGCGTTGACGCCGAAGAACATGGCCCGACCGGGCCGAGCAAGGAACGAGGGAGGAACACCATGGCCGAGCGTTCGCTTCGCGGCACCAACCTGAGCGCGCTGAGCATGGAGACGGACGAGAACGTCGTCCTGTCGGAGCGCCGGATCACGCGATACACGTGCGCGAGCGGCCACGTCTCCGAGCTGCCCTTCTCCGTCGAGGCCGACGTGCCCCCGATCTGGGAGTGCCGTTGCGGCCAGGAGGCGAAGCTGGTGGACGGGCCCGAGCCCGAGGAGAAGACCGTCAAGGCCGCGCGTACCCACTGGGACATGCTGCTCGAGCGCCGCTCCGTGGCCGAGCTGGAGGAGTTGCTGCAGGAGCGGCTGACCCTCCTGCGCGCCTCCCGCGGCGAGAAGGTCTCGGCCTGACCCCAGGCCGGCTGCACGCCACGGCGGCCCCGCACCCGATCGGTGCGGGGCCGCCGTGCGTCGGTGGGCGGGGTGAGACCTGAGGGGTCCCCGCGAGAGGCCTGATGCGCCCTCAGGACCGGGCGGGGCCGGTGCGGCGACGGCGCACCGCCTCCCTGATCCGGCGACCCCGGTAGGACAGGCTCCATCCCGCGACGCGCACGAGCGACTCGGCGACGACGTCGCCGCTCATCTTCGACGCCCCCAGCTCGCGCTCGACGAAGACGATGGGCACCTCGACGATGCGCAGCCCCGCCTGGGCGGCCCGCCACGTGAGGTCGACCTGGAAGCAGTAGCCCTGCGAGGCGACGTCGGTCAGGCCCATGGTCTCGAGGGCGCCGGCGCGGTACACGCGGAACCCGGCCGTGGCGTCGCGCACCGGCATCCCCAGCAGCACCCGCACGTAGAGGTTGGCGCCGACACTCAGGGCGCGGCGGTGCGGAGGCCAGTCGAGCACCTCTCCCCCGCGCACCCAGCGCGAGCCGATGACGACGTCGGCGTCCGCCGCGGCGGCGAGCAGCGCCGGCAGGTCCTCGGGGCGGTGCGACCCGTCGGCGTCCATCTCGACGATCGCGTCGTAGCCGGCGTGCAGGGCCCAGCGGAACCCCGCGAGGTAGGCGGCGCCGAGACCCTCCTTGGCGCTGCGGTGCAGGACGTGCACCTGCGGGTCCCGGGCGGCGTACTCGTCGGCGAGGTCCCCCGTGCCGTCGGGTGAGCCGTCGTCGACGACGCAGACGTCGACCTGCGGGACGGCGTCGCGCAGGCGCTCCAGCACCCCTGGCAGGTTCTCCCGCTCGTTGTACGTGGGCACGAGCACGACGACGCGCTCCAGCTCGGGGCGTCCCGGCGCCGGGGCGGACGGGTCGGACGGGCTCATCGAACTCCTCGGGGGGTCTGCGGATCGCGACCCAGGCTAGCCCGCGCCCGTCGGCGGCCGGCCCCGGCCGCCACGACCAGCGCGCTCAGGAGCACCGCCGCGACCCGCTCGGGCCACGGCCCGAGCCGGGTGGCGGGCGTGAGGTCGGTCGACATCGGCACGGTGCCCGACATGATCGCCGGCGCGAAGTGCGCGGTCCGCTGGTGGACGACGCCGTCGGGGGTGATGATCCCGCTCACGCCGACGTTGGAGATGTGGACGACGGTCCGGCCGTGCTCGATCGCCCGCAGCCGCGAGATCGCGAGCTGCTGGACCGACTCGTCGGTGAGCCCGAACGTCGCGTTGTTCGTCTGGACGGTGATGACGTTCGCGCCGTGGGCGACCCCGTCGCGGACGAGGTCGTCGAAGGCCACCTCGAAGCAGATGTTGATCGACGCCGCGAGGGTGCCGCCGGACGAGGTCGGCACCTCGAAGACGCCGACCGTGTCGCCGGCGGCGAAATCACGCACGACGAGGTCGACCTTGTCGGAGAAGTTCCGGAAGAACGAGCGGTACGGGATGTACTCGGCGAACGGCGCGGGTCGCCGCTTGACGTATCGCTGGGTGACGCCGCCGCCGGGGGCATAGAGCAGGCTCGCGTTGGACACGAAGTCGCCCGGCCCGTCGAGCACCGCGCCGACGACCGTGGGCGCGCCCACCGTCGCGACCGCCGAGGCGATGACGGCGGCGGCGTCGGCGTTGCGCAGCGGGTCGATGTCCGAGGCGTTCTCGGGCCACAGCACGAGATCGGGCCGGCGGTAGGTGCCGGCCGCGACCTGCGCCGCCGCCTCCCCGGTCACGCGGGCGTGGTTGTCGAGGACCGCGCGCCGCTGGGCGTTGAAGTCGAGCCCCATCTGCGGCACGTCGCCCTGGATCGCCATGACGTCCGCCGTCCCGGTGACGGTCGGGGCGGGGACCGACGCGGCGGCGCCGAGCAGGAGCGCGGCGCTCGCGGCGGCGGAGGCCGCGGCGAGCGAGGCGGGGCGCCGGCGCGGCGCCGGACCCTCGCCGCGGCGCCGGGCGAGGCGGGGCAACCCCGCGGCCAGGGCCGCGGCGAGGGCGCCGCCGACGAGCGCCACGACGAAGGTGACCCCCGGGGCGCCCAGGAGCACGGCCACCCGCGCGAGCGAGCCGTCGGCCTGGGAGAACGACAGACGCGCCCACGGGAACCCACCGAACGGCGTCGTGCTGCGGGCGTACTCGGCGACGACCCACGCGAGGGCGCCGGCGACGGGCCGGAGCCTGGACGTCCCCTCGAGCGCGCGGTTCCCGCCCTGCAGCAGCGCGAGGACGGCCCCCAGAGCGGCGACGTAGAGGGCCTCGAGGGTGGCGAGCGCGGCCCACGGGAGGGGGCCGACGTAGATCCCCGACCACGACAGCGTCGGGAGGAACATCGCCTCCCCGGCGACCAGACCGAGCAGGAATCCCGTGCGCACGCGGACCCCGACGCACGCGAGGGCGAGGAGCGCGACGCCGACGGGGGCGAGGAACCACAGGTCACGCGACGGCATGGCGGCCCAGACGAGGAGACCGGCCGCGAGCGCGCAGGCGAGACGGGCGATCACCGGGCGAGTCTACGGGGACCTCGGGGGTGGCCCGGGACCACGTCGGCGCGGGCGGCAGACACGGGCGGCACGCCGACGGGCTCGCACACGCGACACCCCAGGACGCCCGCGGACCGGGCGGGCGGGAGGCGGCCGACGGCCGGGGGCGGGGCCGCCGAGGGGGTGAGGACCCGAAGACAAGACAAGGCCCGCCACGCCGTTGGGGCCAGCACCACGTCACACCAGGGGGTGGGATGGAGCTGTTTTCTACTAGGCGAGCGGGCCTTGTGAGCCGTGCCCCCACCGGGGTGTCGACCGGGGGCGGCCCCTGCGGCGATCCGACCGGGAGGGGTCGGTCGTTCGTGGGCACCCGTGGTCTCGTCCTGGTTGGCGCGAGCGACGACTTCGGACCAACCTACTTCCCGTCGACCGCCTGTCAATTTTGCCCTGAGCTGGGCGTATGCGGTATCCGGGCAGGCCAGAGGCCCTGCACCCACGATGGTAAAGAGCTCGTTCGGAATCGGTGCCGACCGCGCGTCCCGACGGGACACGCCGGTGGCGGGTGGGCCCGCGCCCGGGGTTGGCAGACTGGGGTCATGGCGCAACGCAAGCAGGCGAGCGGCGGGACACCCGCGACACGCGAACTGACGGCGGCGGGCATCCCCTTCACCGAGCACACCTACACGCACGACAGCCGGGCCGCCTCGTTCGGGCTCGAGGCGGCGGACGAGCTGGACGTGGACCCGGCGCGCGTCTTCAAGACCCTCGTCCTCGCGCTCGACGACACCGGGCTCGGGGTCGCGATCCTGCCCGTCAACGATCGCGTCGACCCCAAGGCCGCCGCCAGATTGCTCGGGGCCAAGAAGGCCACCCTGGCGGATCCGGCGGTCGCGGAGCGGTCGAGCGGGTACGTCGTCGGCGGGATCAGCCCGTTCGGCCAGAAGCGGCGCCTGCCCACGGCCCTCGACGCGAGCGCGGAGGCCCACGCGAGCATCCTCGTCTCGGGTGGTCGGCGCGGGTTCGACGTCGAGGTCACGCCCGCCGACCTCGTGCGGGTCCTGTCGGCCCGCACCGGCGACCTCACCCGGACGACGTCGCAGGTCGGCCGATGAGCGGCCCCCTGCTGCTCCTCGACGCGGCCTCGCTGTACTACCGGGTGTTCTTCGGGGTCCCCGACCGACGCTCCTCCCCCGACGCGCCGCCGAACAACGCGGTCCGCGGGTTCCTCGACATGATCGCCACCCTCTGCGCCGCGCACCGGCCGTCGGGGCTCGTCGCGTGCTGGGACGACGACTGGCGCCCCGCTTTCCGGGTCGAGGCGATCCCCACCTACAAGAGCCACCGCCTGGCCGACGGCAGTGCGGTCGCCGAGGACTCACCCCCGGACCTCGACGTCCAGGTACCCGTCATCGTCGAGGCGCTCGCCGCCCTCGGCATCGCCCGGGTGGGCTGCCCCGGGTACGAGGCCGACGACGTCATCGGCAGCTACGCGGCCCGTGAGCGCGGGAGGCGTCCGGTCCGCATCGTCACCGGCGACCGCGACCTGTTCCAGCTCGTCGACGACGCCGCGGACATCCACGTGCTCTACACGGCGCGCACCGGCGTGCGCGACGCGGAACTCATCGACCAGGCGTACCTGCGCGAGGCGTACGGCGTGGCCACAGGCGAGGCGTACGTCGACTTCGCGGTGCTGCGCGGCGACCCGAGCGACGGCCTGCCCGGCGTGCCCGGGATCGGGGCGAAGACGGCGACGCAGCTCCTCGCCACCTACGGCGACCTCGCCGGGCTCCGGGCCGCGGTCGACGGCGGCGATCCCGCCATCAAGGGCGCGCGGCGGGCGAAGCTCGAGGCGTCCGCGGCCTACCTCGACGCCGCACCGCGGGTCGTGCGGGTCGCGCCCGACGCGCCGCTGCCCGACCTCGACGTCGCCCCGCCCACGCAGGTCGCCGACGTGAGCGCCATGTCGCGCCTCGCCGTGCAGTACGGGCTGGCCGCGTCCTTCGACCGCGTCGTCGACGCCCTCGGCCTCGCCCCGCGCTGATCGACCCCCATCCGACGTCGGCGCCGCCCGGGCGACGGCGGGGACCGCGTGGGGGTCAGTCGAGCCGGTCGGCGGCCACGACCCCGCGCATGACCCCGGCGACGGCGTCGCGGGCCGCGCGGCGCAGCCCGGGGGTCCCGGCGACGGAACCGATCTGGTCGAGCAGGTCGACGGTCTGCTTGCAGCGGCGGACGAAGTCGCCCGCCGACAGGTCGCTGTCGCGCAGGACCGTCTCGAGCCGGGCGCCGGAGGCCCAGCGGTGGATCATCCACGCCATGCCGGGGTCGGGGTAGTCGGTGAGCTTCACCTTCCGCTCGCCCTCGAGGTCCTCCAGCGCCGACCACAGCCGGACCATCTGCTCGTGCGCCCTCTCCACCGCGTCGTCCGGCATCCGCGGGCTCGGGTCGGCGTCCTCCCGTCGCGGCTCGTAGATCAGGCAGGAGACGACGGCCGCGAGGCCGGGACCGTCGAGCCCCTCCCAGGCCCCGTGGCGCAGGCACTGCGCGGCGAGCAGGTCGCGCTCGGTGTACAGGCGGGCGAGGCGCCGGCCGTCGTCGGTGACGGTCGTGCCGCCCGCGCCGAGGTAGCCGAGCTCGTCGAGCAGGGCGCAGATGCGGTCGAAGGTGCGGGCGACGGTGTTCGTGCGGCCCTCCATCTTGCGGCGCAGGGCCGCCGTCTCCCGCTCCAGGCGCCACCAGCGCTCCGACCAGCGGGCGTGCTGCTCGCGGTCGGGGCAGCGGTGGCACGGGTGGGCGCGCAGCTCGCGGCGTAGGTCCTCGACCCGTTCGGCGGACCGGGACCGGGCGACGTCGTCGTCGGTGCCCGGGGGTGCCGCCGGCGGACGGTCGGGCACCTTGGCCCGCATCGTGGCGGCGAGGTCCCGCCGATCCTTGGCGTTGCGCAGCGACAGACGCTTGGGCAGGGTGATGCGCCCCACGACGTCGACCGGCCCGTCGAGGTCGGCGCCGGTGAGCCGGCGCATCCGCCCGTCCTCGGTGACGACGCCCGGCTGCGGGCCGACGGCGGCGCCCCGGCCGCCACCCCCGCCCCGGCGGCTCGTCGCGACGACGACGGCGCGCCCGGCGCGCCGCCCCTCGGGCACCCACACGACGTCGCCGGGGGTGAGGCGGTCGAGGCTCGCCTCGGCCGCGGCCCGGCGGCCCGCCGACTCGGCCTTGGCGGCGTTCTTCTCCAGGGTGGTGATGCGGTGCCGCAACTGCGCGTACTCGGCGAAGTCGCCGAGGTGGCACGTCATGGCCTGCTCGTACCCCGCCATCGCCTCCTCGTGGTCCTTGAGCTGCCGGGCGATGCCCACCACGGAGGCGTCCGCCTGGAACTGGGCGAACGACGACTCGAGGACGTCGCGTGCCCGCTCGCGCCCCACGCGCCCCACGAGGTTGACGGCCATGTTGTACGTGGGTCGGAAGCTGCTGCGCAGCGGGTACGTGCGCGTCGAGGCGAGACCCCCGACGGCGAGCGGGTCCAGCCCGGGGTGCCACAGGACGACGGCGTGCCCCTCGACGTCGATCCCCCGCCGCCCCGCGCGCCCGGTGAGCTGCGTGTACTCGGCCGGCGTGATGTCGGCGTGGGTCTCGCCGTTGAACTTGACGAGCTTCTCGAGGACGACGGTGCGGGCCGGCATGTTGATGCCGAGGGCGAGGGTCTCGGTGGCGAACACCGCGCGGATGCGCCCCGCCGTGAACAGCTCCTCGACGATCTCGCGGAACACGGGCAGCATCCCGGCGTGGTGGGCGCCGAAGCCGCGGCACAGTCCCTCGAGGAAGTCCCAGTAGCCGAGGACGCCGAGGTCTTCGGCGGCGATGCCGGCGACCCGGGTCTCGACGAGGGCGCGGATCGCGTCGGCTTCGTCGTCGTCGACGAGCACGAGGCCGGCGGCGAGGAGCTGGCCCACGGCGGCCTCGCACCCGGCGCGACTGAAGATGAACGTGATCGCCGGGAGCAGGCCGTGGCGGTCGAGGAGGTCGACGACCTGGGCGCGGCCCGCGTTCCCCGGGCGCGGGCCGGGCCCGTGCCCACCGGAGGAGCCGTGCGGACCGTGCGGGCCCGACGAACCGTGCCGCTGGGCCTGCCCCGGCCGCGCGCCGCGCGAGCCCTGATCCTGCCCGGCGCCGCGCCCGCCGCGCGGTCGCCCGCGGCGCCCGCGCGGGGCCCCGGCGTCCTCGAGCCGCCCGCGGCGCTGGGTGCTCGCGCGACGTTCCTGGATCGTCTCGACGAGGTCGGGGTTGACGAGCGCCTCCCGATCGCCGCGCGGCCGGCCGAACTCGTCGACGGACCCGTCGTCGACGAAGAGGTCGAACAGTTTCGATCCCACGAGCATGTGCTGCCACAGGGGAACGGGCCGGTGTTCGGTGACGACGATCTCGGTGGCCCCGCGCACCTGCTCCAGCCAGGCGCCGAACTCCTCCGCGTTGCTCACCGTCGCGGACAGCGAGGCGACCTGCACGTCGTCGGGGAGGTGGATGATGACCTCCTCCCACACGGGCCCGCGGAAGCGGTCGGCGAGGTAGTGGACCTCGTCCATGACGACGTATCCGAGCCCCCGCAGCGTGTCCGAGCCCGCGTACATCATGTTGCGCAGGACCTCGGTGGTCATGACGACGACGGGCGCCTCGGAGTTGATCGAGCTGTCGCCCGTGAGCAGACCGATGCGCTCGGGGCCGTACGCCCGCACGAGGTCCGCGTACTTCTGGTTGCTCAGCGCCTTGATCGGCGTCGTGTAGAACGCCTTCTTCTTCCCGGCGAGCGCGAGGTGCACGGCGAACTCGCCGACGATCGTCTTCCCGGCCCCGGTGGGGGCCGCGACGAGGACGCCCCGGCCCTCCTCGAGGGCCGCGCACGCGCAGGTCTGGAAGTCGTCGAGCGGGAAGTCGAACCGGGTCTCGAACTCCGCGAGCCGCGGGTGGCGTCCGGCCCCCTGCCGCTTCGAGCGGGCATACCGTTCCGCGGGGCTCGACATACCCGCCAGGCTACGTCAGGCCAGGACGCCTCAGAGGGGGCCGGCCTCGTCGTCGGCGAGGTCGGCCCACTCGGGCCGCTGCTTCTCGCGTCGCCGGTCGAGGCCGAACGCGACCCCGCAGGCCGCGAAGTAGAGGACGACCATCGGCACGGCGAGGAAGAACATCGTCACGGCGTCGGGGGTCGGGGTGATGAGGGCCGACAGGACGAAGATGACGATGACCGCGATGCGCCAGCAGCGGAGCATGAGCGCCGCCGGGAGGACGCCCACCATGTTGAGCGCCACGAGGAGGACGGGCAGCAGGAACGCGAGGCCGAACGCGACGATGAACCGCGTGACGAAGACGAGATAGTCGGCCGCGGGCATGATGTTGAGCTGCTCGGCCGGGACGAAGCTGAGCATGATCGCCACGGCCTTGTCGAGGATGAGGTAGGCGATCCCGCAGCCGGCGAGGAACAGAGGCACCGCCGACGACAGGAAGGCGAGCGCCGTCCACTTCTCCTTCTTCGTCAGCCCGGGGACGATGAACGCCCAGACCTCGTACACCCACACCGGGGAGGCGACGATGATGCCGACCATGAGGGCGACGAGCAGCTGCACCGAGAACCCGGTCATGAGGCCCTGGAAGTTGAGCTGACCTCCGGCGGCCGTGATGGGTTCCGACAGCTTGGTCAGCAGATAGGGGTAGAGGAGCCAGCCCGGGATGCAGCCGAGCGCGATGGCGACGACGGAGACGAGGAACCGGGTGCGCAGCTCCCGGAGGTGGTCGGCGAGTGCCATCCGGCCCTCGGGGTCGCGCCGGGTTCGGCGCGGCAGGGGCGGGCGACGGAGGGCCATGCGGGGTGGGGCGGCGCGTCAGTCGCGCGGGGCGGACGTGGCGCCGGACCCGCTCGGTCCCGCGGGGCGCGTCGGGTCGCCCGGGTCGGCGTCGGCGCGGTGGTGGACCTGGTGGTGCGTCTCGTCCCGCGCCGGTTCGGCGTAGGTCTCGGTGACCGTCTCGGTGCGGGTCTCGCGCCGCACGGACTCGCCGTCGACCGTCTCGCGGCTCGCCGCGCTCGGCGGACCGTCCTGCTTGTCGTGCTTCATCTCCTCGACCTCGGCCTTGAAGATGCGCATCGACCGGCCGAGGCTGCGCGCCGCGTCCGGGAGCTTCTTCCAGCCGAAGACGATCGCGATGACGACGATGAGGACGATGATCTCGGGGCCACCGAGCCAGCTGGGCATGTCGGGCCTTTCGTCGGGGCGTGCGTGCGGTGAGGCGGGCGCGATCAGTCTACGCGCGGGTCCCCGGCAGCCGGCTGTGCGCCGGTCGTGCGCGGGCCGTAGGCGGCCAGGGCCGCGCGGGCACCGTCGTGGACCTGCTCGGCGAGCTCGGGCGGGGCGACGACGCGCGCCGCTCCCCCGGTGCGCCACACGAGGCGGCGCACCCAGTCGGTGCGGGCGACCCGCAGGACGAGACGCATGGTCCGGTCGGGTCGAATCTCGGCGCGCTCGTGCGGGTAGTAGTCGGCGACCCAGTGGGCGCCGGGGTCGAGGTCGAGCTCGACGATCCGGTCGTCGGGGGCGGCGCTGAAGACGCCGTCGGCCAGGTCCCGGGGACGGGCCGCGGCCGGCGGCGTGCCGTCGACGTCGAGCACGCCCAGCTCCTCGATCCGGTCGAGCCGGAACAGCCGGACCGCGTCGGCACGGTGGCACCACCCCTCGAGGTACCAGTGGCCCTCGCGGGCGAGGACCCGCATCGGGTCGACGTCGCGCTCCGTGGCCTCGTCGCGGTCGGAGACGTGGTAGCGCAGGTGGACGCGGCGGTGGTCCCGCAACGCCCCCCGCAGGGCCGACAGGTGCGCCGCCTCGGCGCCGTCACCGACCTCGACGTGGATGCGCCGCCCGGCCTCGTCGGCGAGCTCCGACGCGTGGGTGCCGGTGGCCTCGACGAGCTTGGCGAGCGCCCGGTCGACGACGTCGGTGTCGGCGAGCTCGGGGGTCGCCCGCAGCGCGCGCAGCCCGACCATGAGGGTGAGCGCCTCGTCGAGCCCGAGCCGCAGGGGCCGGGCGATGGCGTCGGCGTTGCCGAGGTACACACGCCCGGAGTCCCAGTCCGCCTCGATGAGGTCGTCGGGCATGCCGCCCGGCAGACCGCACAGGAACAGCAGCGACAGGTCGGCCTCGAACTTCGCGGGGGTGAGGCCGAACTCGGCCGCGGCCTCCTCGACGGGCACCCCCTGATGGCGCAGCAGCCAGGGGACCATGGTCAGCAGGCGCGCGACGCGCGCGGTCGCGGACTCGGGGCTCACGCGGGCACCTCCCCGGGGGCGGGAGAACCGGGGGTGGCCCCTGGATCGGTCGGGCGATCGCTCGGGCGCAGGACCGCGCCCAGGCGGGCCACGACGAGGTCGCGGACGTCGGCGGGCTCCTCGACGACGACGTCGGGTCCGTACCAGCACAGCTCTTCCGCGAGCCGGTGGGCGTCGGAGAACGTGAGGTCGAGCACGCTCCAGCTCTGGTCCTCGGCGCTCGCCTCGCGGAGCGAGTCGCGGTCGGTGGCGCGCCGCCGCAGTGCGTGGCCGTGCCCGGCCCGGACCCGCAGCCGGGCGGTCCGGGTGGCCGTCTCGTCCCCTCCGACCCGCCCGGCGACGACCGCGCGCGGCACGTGGTCGGCGGGGATGACGTAGCTGCCGGGCGCGCCGGTGCGGCGCACCCGGCCCTCGATCCGCGAGACGCGGAACACGCGGGCGTCGCCGCGGTCGGTGTCGAAGCCAGTGAGGTACCAGCGACCGCGCCACGACGTGAAGCCCCACGGCTGGACGTGGCGCAGCGTGGGCTCGGCGCCGGAACGGCGGTAGGAGAAGGCGATCGGGTGGGCGGTGACGACCGCGTCCTTGACGGCCTCGAAGGCCGGCTCGCTCGTGCGGATGCCCGGCTCGACGCCGAGCACGGACGCGTCGTCGGCCTCCACCCCCGACGCGGCGAGCTTGCGCAGCGCCTGAGCCGCCGGGCCCGCCAGCGACGCGTGCTCCCACGACCGGGCGGCCAACGCCAGCGCGGCCGCCTCGTCCGGGGCGAACTCGATCTCGGGGAGCGCGTACTCGCGCCGGTCGATGCGGTATCCGGGCTCGTCGTCGAAGAACGTGTCGATGTGCTGGGTCACCAGCGGGATACCCAGCGCGCGCAGCTCGTCCTTGTCGCGCTCGAACATCCGGTCGAACGCCTCGTCCGAGCTGTTCGCGTACTGCGCGACCGCCTCGCGGATCTGCCCCTTGAGCAGGGGCCGACGCGTGTACAGCAGGCAGATGACGAGGTTGAGCAGCCGCTCGGTCTTGGCGGCGGCCGCCGTCGGCGTCGATGCGCTCTCGCTCACGTCGGACATGCTAGGCCGGAGGGCGACCCGCGTCGAACGGATGTGCGATCGCGCGGCGTGTCGCCCGGGACCCGCCCTCGCCCGCGGCTCAGTTCACGTCCACGAGGTCGACGACGAAGATGAGCGTCTCGCCGCCCTTGATGACGCCGCCGGCGCCGCGGTCGCCGTAGCCGAGGTGCGGCGGGATCGTGAGCTTGCGGCGGCCGCCGACCTGCATCCCGGCGATGCCCTGGTCCCAGCCCGCGATGACGCGGCCGGCGCCGAGCGGGAACGACAGCGGCTCCCCGCGGTTCCAGGACGCGTCGAACTCCTCGCCCGTCGACAGGGCGACCCCCACGTAGTGGGCCGTGACGGTCGAGCCGGCCTGCGCGGTCGCGCCGTCGCCCTCGGTGATGTCCTCGACGACGAGCTCGTCGGGCGCGCCGCCCTCCGGGAAGTCCACCTCGGGCTTGGTCGTGTTCGGGTCGAAGGGCATCGGCGTGTTCCTCTCGTGACGGCGGTCGACCGGATCCGGCCGACCCCGATCACGCTACCCGCCGCCCCCGCGGCCCCGGCCGCCCCCGTCCCGCCGTCGCGGCGCGCAGGACGCCTCAGCCGGCGTCGAGGACGTCGAGGACGAAGACGAGGGTGTCGGTGCCGCGGATGTCCTGGCCGGATCCGGCGGAGCCGTACCCGTCCTTCGGGGGGACGACGAGCAGGAGCCGGGTCCCCACCCTCTGCCCGACGAGGTGCTCGTCCCACGCCTTGATGAGGCGCCCGTTGCCGACCGGGAACTCGGCGTACCCGGTCGGGGTCTTGCCGGAGTGGTCGAAGGGCGTGGCCGGGTCGCGCCAGGTGACACCGGTGTACGTGACCCGCACGGTCTGGCCGGGCATGACCTCGGGGCCGGTGCCGAGGACGAGCGGTTGCGCGATCGTCTCGGTCGGCGGGTCGGTCCGCGGGATCGTGAACGTGGCGGGGGCCTTCGGCGTCGCCCCCATCCGCACGGTCGGCAGTCCCGGCCTCGGCGCCACCGGCGAGCCGGTCGCCTGCGTCAGGGGCGCCGCGGCGTCGGTGACCTGCAGCAGGTAGAGCAGCGTGTCGCTCGCGCGGATGTCGAGCGTGGCCTCGCCCGCGGGGCCCACGGCCTGCGCGGCCGGGATCGCGAAGAGCACCTGCGCCCCGACCTTCTGCCCGGCCAGGGCGGAGAACTGCGGCACCTGCGCGAGGGACATGCGCGCGGCGTCCGGCCCCCACATCGTCTGGCGGGCCTTGCCGTCGCGGCCGTTGACGAGCAGGTAGTCGACGGTGAGCTTCTGCTGGTCGGTGATCGTCGCGCCGGTGCCGGGTCGCACGACGCGCCGGGCCGCTTGCGGCACGGTGAACGGGGTGCTCGGCAGTGTCAGGGCCGGCGCGGCGCCCGCCGCGCCCGCGCTCACGCCGACGCCGTCGAGGGCGGTCCCCGACGACGCGGCGACCGTCGCAGGGGCCACACCACCCGCCACGGACGAGCCGCACGCGGGCAGAAGGAAGACGACCGGGAGGATGCCGGCCGCGAGCAGTCGACGGCGCCGGGCGCTCACGCTGCCACCTCCGGGCGATCGGGGGACGGGACGAGCCGAACCTAGCCACGCCCGCCGGCGAAGAGGGCCGCGGCGTCGACCCGACGCGGGACCGATGCGCGATCGACGCACGACCGTGATGTCGCCGGGGCCGAAGCGGACCGACGAGCCCGACGCGCCTGACGCGCAGGTGGGCTCAGTCGCCGGCGATCTGCGCGAGGAGCCGGTCCACGCGGTCGTCCTGCGCCGCGAACGGGTCCTTGCACGGGACGGTGCGGGGTGAGCCGTCGTTGAGGCGCAGGTGGGTCCAGTCGACGGTGTAGTCGCGGCCGGCGGCCCGCGCGGCCGACACGAAGGCGCCGCGCAGCGCGGCGCGCGTCGTCGCCGGCGGGGCCTCGACCGCGGCGCGGACCGCGGCGTCGTCGACGACGCGCGAGACCCGCCCCCGCTTCTCGTACAGCCCGAACACGCCCCGGTCGGGGTCGATGTCGTGGAAGGTGAGGTCGAGCTGCGCGAGGCGGGGGTCGTCGGGGCCCAGGCCGTGCTTGCTCGCGTAGCCGTCGAGGAGGCGCTGCTTGACGACCCAGTCGACGTCGCGGGCGAGCGGGGTGAGGTCGCCGGTCTCGACCGCGGTCAGCGCACGGTCCCACAGCTCGAGCACCGCCTCGTCGTGCTCCGCGGCGGCCCCGGTGCGCGCGACGAGCGCAGCGGCCCGCTCCTGGTACTCGCGCTGGATCTGCACGCCCGTCAGCTCCCGGCCGTCGACCAGGCCCACCCGGGCGCGGCCGGCCGGGTCGTGGCTGATGGCGCGGATCGCCTTCGGCGGGTTGGCGAGCCCGAGGTCGGGCATCGGCTCCCCCGTCTCGAGGAGGCGCAGGACGAGGTCGGTGGCGCCCACCTTGAGCCAGGTGGTCGTCTCGCTCATGTTGGAGTCGCCGACGATGACGTGCAGCCGGCGGTACAGCTCGGCGTCGGCGTGGGGTTCGTCGCGGGTGTTGATCATGGGCCGCGACCGGGTCGTCGCGCTGGACGCGCCCTCCCACATCACGTCCGCGCGCTGGCTGAGGCAGAACCGGGCGCCGCCCTCGCGCGGCGCGAGATGCCCGGCCCCGCAGATGATCTGGCGGCTCATGAGGAACGGCACGAGCAGGTCGCCCAGCCGGGCGAGGTCCGTCGCCCGGGACACGAGGTAGTTCTCGTGGCAGCCGTAGGAGTTGCCGGCGGAGTCGACGTTGTTCTTGAAGAGGTAGATCGACCCGGCGAGCCCGTCGTCGCGCATCCGCTGCGTCGCCTCGGCCACGAGCGTGTTCATGATCGCCTGGCCGGCCCGGTCCTGGGCCACGAGGTCGAGGAGCCGGTCGCACTCGGCGGTCGCGTACTCGGGGTGGTTGCCGACGTCGAGGTAGAGGCGGGCGCCGTTGGGCAGGAAGACGTTCGAGCTGCGGCCCCACGCGACGATCCCGCGGAACATGTAGCGGGCCACCTCGTCGGGCGACAGGCGCCGGCGCCCGTCGTGGGTCGCCGTCACGCCGTACTCGGTCTCGATGCCGAAGATCCGCCGGTCCATGGGGGCGACCCTACCGGGGCGTCACTGACCGCCCTTCTGGACGAACCCGCTGACGAACTCCTCCGCGTTCGACTCGAGCACGGCGTCGATCTCGTCGAGGACGTCGTCGATGTCGGCGTCCACCCGGGCCGCCTGCGCCTGGGCCTGGGGTGAGACCGCGGGCTCGGGTCCGTCGTCGGGCTCGTCGGGGCGTCGGGAGTGCTCGTCGAACTGCCGCTGTCCGGCCATGGGTGCTCCTGATCACGTGGTCGAGGCCCGGGCGCAGAACCGGGCGAGGCGGGCGGGGCGGGCGCGTGACCGCCTCGTCCAGCCTAGCGACGGCGGTCGCGGCGTCGGTCCCGGCGCCGGTCCCGGCGTCGGTCCCGGGACGGGTGGCGTCAGCCCGCGGTGAGGGCGGCGACGAGGGACGCCGCGTCGGGGCAGGCGTCGAGCAGGTCGCCGGCGAGGGAACGGGTCCCGCGCAGCGGCTCGGGCGTGCCGACCCACTGGCGGGCGCTCGTGCCGGCCGGGGCGAGGACCACCGACTCCCAGGAGGCGGCGACGACCTCGGGGCCGTAGCGGCGCACGCACTCGCCGCGGAACCACGCCCGGGTGCTCTCCGGGGCGTGGGTGACGGCGCGCGCGATCTCGTCGTCCGCGACGAGGCGGCGCAGGCGCCCCTTGGCCTCGAGCGTCCGGGCGAGGCCCTTGCCCGGGCGGACGTCGCTGAACTGGATGTCGACGGCCCGGAGGCGAGCGTCGTCCCAGGCCAGGTCGTCACGGTCGCGGTAGCGCTGAGCCAGGGCCAGCTTGGCGACCCAGTCGATGCGGTCCGCGCAGCTCGCCACGTCGCGGCGCAGGTCAGCCATCGTCTGCGCCCACAGCGTCATGACCTGTCGCGTGTCGGCGTCCGCACCGCCCGCGCCCTCTCCCGCGCCGCCCTCCTCGAGCATCGCGGCGACGGCCTCGTGGTAGGCCTCGAGGACGTCGAGGCCGGTCATCGACCGGCCGTCCGCGAGGTCGACGCGAGCGCGCAGGGTGGGGTCGTGCGAGACCGTGCGGATGGCGCGCACCGGGTCGGCGAGCGCGAGCGACGGGGCCCGGCCCCGCTCGATCGCCGCGAGCACGAGGCTCGTCGTCCCCGTCTTGAGCAGCGCGGCGACGTCGCACAGGTTGGCGTCGCCGACGATGACGTGCAGGCGGCGGTAGCGTTTCGCGACGGCATGCGGCTCGTCGCGGGTGTTGACGATGGGCCGCCGGAACGTTGTCTCCAGCCCCACCTCCGCCTCCATGAAGTCCGCGCGCGACGAGATCTGGTAACCGGCCAGCTGCGACTCCGGCCCGATGCCGACGCGACCGGCCCCGCAGAGGATCTGCCGGACCGCGAAGAAGGGCAGGAGGCCGGCCACGAGGTCGCCGAACGGCGTCTCGCGCGGGACGAGGTAGTTCTCGTGCGTCCCGTAGCTCGCGCCCTTGCCGTCGGTGTTGTTCTTGTACAGGTCGGGGACCTCGCCACCGCCCTCGTCCGTCGCCTGTTCCGCGAGCGCCGCGGCCGCCCGGGCCATGACGATCTCGCCGGCGCGGTCCCACACGATCGCCTCCCGCGGCGAGGCGACCTCCGGCGAGGAGTACTCGGGGTGGGCGTGGTCGACGTAGAGCCGCGCGCCGTTCGTCAGGACGACGTTGGCGACCATCGGGTCGTCCTCCCACTCGTCCGTGAGCTGGCTCGGGTGGGCCCGGTCCCGGTCGAGGTCGAAGCCGCGCGCGTCCGACATCGGCGCCTCGCCGGCGTAGTCCCATCGCACGCGGGTGCCGCCGGCGGTGCGGGCGTAGGCCTGCACGACGCGCCCCGAGCCGACCATCGGGTTCGCGTGCGGCTTGCCCGGCACGCTGATCCCGTACTCGGTCTCGACCCCCATGACGCGGGCGACGGACACGGGCGGACGGGTCGGCTCCATGGGCGTCAACCTACCGGCCGTCGCTCGCGCGCGGGTCGGTGGCGGCGCACCCGCGGCGCGCTGAGTAGGCTGCCGACCAGGCCGTACCGAACGACCCGAGGTGGTCTGCATGCGCGACGTGATCGTCTTCTCCGGCAGCGCCCACGAGGGGCTGGCGCGCGCGATCTGCGACCACCTCGACGTCCCGTTGTCCCCCGTGGACATCCAACGGTTCAGCAACGACTGCCTCCAGGCGCAGCTCCTCGTCAACTGCCGCCAGCGCGACGTCTACATCGTGCAGCCGCTCGTGCCGCCGACGCAGGAGCACCTCGTCGAGCTGCTCATGATGATCGACGCCGCCCGCGGCGCGTCCGCGGCCCAGATCACCGCGGTCATCCCGCACTACGCCTACGCCCGGTCCGACAAGAAGGACGCCTCCCGCATCTCGATCGGTGGCCGGCTCGTGGCCGACATGCTCGTCACCGCCGGCGTCGACCGCGTCCTGACGATGGCCCTGCACGCACCCCAGGTGCACGGCTTCTTCTCGGTGCCCGTCGACCACCTCACCGCGATCGGGGTGCTCGCCGACCACTTCCGCGGCCGGGACCTCACCGACCACGTCGTCGTCTCCCCGGACCTCGGCAACGCCAAGACGGCCACCCAGTTCGCCCGGCTCCTCGGGCTGCCGGTGGCCGCGGGCAACAAGCAGCGCCTTGCCGACGACCGCGTCGAGATCGACTCCATCGTGGGCGACGTCCACGGCAAGCCGGCGATCGTCCTCGACGACGAGATCGCGACGGGCGGCTCGATGATCGGCCTCCTCGACAAGCTCGGCGAGGCCGGCTGCCCGTCCGCCGCGATCGCCTGCACGCACGGGCTGTTCTCGGGTCGCGCCGTCGAGCGTCTCGGGTCGCACCCGCTCGTCACCGAGGTCGTCACCACCGACACGGTGCCCTCGCCGCCCGACTTCCCCGCCCTGCGGGTGCGGTCGGTGGCCAAGCTGTTCGCCGAGGCGATCGCCCGCATCCACATCGGGGAGTCGGTGAGCAGCCTCTTCGACGGGGTCGACCCGCGCCACGCCCCGCCGCAACTCCGCCTCTCGTTCGCCGGCCACCACTCCGCCGGTCCCGCGTGAGGCCTTCCCGGTCGGCGGCGCTCGCGGCGCTGCTCGACGCCGGCGTCCTCCTGCTGTTCGCCGCGCTCGGGCGGCGCAGCCACGGCGAGGGAGGCGCGCTGCTCGGGCTGTGGCAGACGGCGTGGCCGTTCCTCGCCGGGGCCGCCCTCGGCTGGCTCGTCGTCGCCGGGGCGCGCCGTCGGGCGCCGATCGGCGTGCGCGACGGCGTCGTCGTCTGGGTGGCCACGGTCGCCGGCGGCATGGCCGTGCGCACGCTCACCGGGGCCGGGACGGCCCCCTCGTTCGTCGTCGTGGCCACCGTGGTCACCGGCGTCCTGCTGCTCGGTCGACGGGTCGTGGGCGCGGCGTGGTCCGCGCGACGCGCCGCGAGGTCGACGTCGGCCTGAGGCTCCTCAGAGCACGTCGCCGCGGACCGCGACCTCCTCCACCCGGTGATGGTGGTGGACGCCGCCGTCGGGGTCGGCCGGGAGATCGGCGATGCGGCGCAGCTCGACGACGCGTTCCCCGCGCCGCCCCGAGACCCGCGACCACTCGTCGGGGTTGCTCGTGTTCGGCAGGTCCTCGTTCTCGGCGAACTCCGCGGTGCACGCCTGGAGCAGGTGCGTGAGCGTCAGCCCGCGCGCGCCGCCCGCGAGCAGGTCCTTGATGGCGGCCCGCTTCGCCCGGTCGACGATGTTCTGGATCATCGCTCCCGAGGCGAAGTCGGCGTAGAAGAGGATCTCGCCCGCGCCGGAGGCGTAGCGCAGCTCGAGGAACCGGTTCTCGGGTCCCCGGTCGTACATCCGCTCGACGGTGGCCTCGATGAGCCGGTCGACGACGACCTGCGCGTCCCCTCCGGCCGCGTCGAGGTCGTCCTGCGACAGCGGCAGGTCGACGGTGAGGTACTTGGCGAAGATGTCGGCCGCGGCCCGGGCGTCGGGCCGGTCGATCTTCACCTTGGCGTCGAGCCGGCCCGGGCGCAGGATCGCGGGGTCGATCATGTCCTCGCGGTTGCTGGCCCCGATGACGATGACGTTGTCGAGCCGCTCCACGCCGTCGATCTCGGCGAGCAGCTGCGGGACGATCGTCGTCTCGACGTCGCTCGACAGACCGGACCCGCGGGTGCGGAACAGGCTGTCCATCTCGTCGAAGAAGACGACGACGGGCGCGCCCGAACTCGCGTGCTCACGGGCCCGGGAGAAGATGAGCCGGATCTGCCGCTCCGTCTCGCCGACGTACTTGTTGAGCAGCTCCGGGCCCTTGACGTTGAGGAAGAAGCTCGTCGTCTCCTCCCGCCCGGCGAGCTGGGCGCTCTGCCGGGCGAGCGACGCGGCGACGGCCTTGGCGATGAGCGTCTTGCCGCATCCGGGCGGGCCGTAGAGCAGCACCCCCTTCGGGGGCCGCAACCGGTGCTCGCGGAAGAGCTCGGGGTGCAGGTAGGGCAGCTCGACCGAGTCGCGGATGGCCTCGATCTGTCCGGCGAGCCCGCCGATGTCCTCGTAGCCGATGTCCGGCACCTCCTCGAGCACGAGGTCCTCGACCTCGGCGCGCGGGATGACCTCGTGCACGAAGCCGCTGCGGGGCTCGAGCAGCACCGTGTCGCCCTGCCGCAACGTCTCCGTGCGCAGCGGCGCGGCCACGCGGGCGACGCGCTGGTCCTCGCCGCGCAGCGTGACGACGACGCGGTCGCCGGTGAGCACCTCGTGGACGACGACGACGTCACCGAGGTCCTCGTAGCGGCCCGCCTCGACGACGGCGAGGGACTCCGACAACCGCACCTCGCGGCCCGGGAGCAGGGTGGCGGGGTCGACCTCGGGGCTGACCGGCACTCGCAGCCGGCGGCCGCCGGAGAGGACGTCGGCGGTGGCCGGGGACTCGCCCTCGGCCGGTGTGTGCGTGAGGAGGACGCCGAACGTGGACGGCGGCGCCGACAGCGCCTCGACCTGGGTGCGGAGCGTGACGAGCTGGTCGCGCGCCCCCTTGAGGGCGCCGACGAGCTCGTCGTTGCGGCGCGCCGCGGCCCGCAGCTCGGCCTGCAGCCGCGCGGCGCTCGGGCCGGCGCTCGAGCCGGCGGGTGGACCGGGGGGCGGGGTGGTGGTCACAGGGCCTCCTGCGGCGCGTCGTCGGGCGCGGTGTCCGGCGCGGTGTCGGCGGGCATGCTGTCCTCGGGCAGGCGGTCGGCGGGCGGACGTCCTGACCCCCCGGCGTCGCTGCCGCCGGCTCGACCGTCGGCGCTGCCGGGGTCGGTGCCGTCGTCGTCGGCCCGCGCGGTGGAGGCCGCCGCCGACCGCGCCAGGCGGCGCAGCTTCTTGTCGGACAGGTGTCGCTCCCCCATGTCGTCCGGGGTCCACGCCTCCTCGGCATCGACGAGACCGCCGGAGGCACCGGAGGTTCCGGAGGCGCCGCTGCTCGCGCCGCCCACTCCGTAGGCGCCCTTGGCGGGGCGGCGCTTGCGCAGCGGCGGGGTCACCCCGGGCGCGAGCCGACGCGTCGTGATGAGAAAGCCGGTGTGTCCGTGCATCCGGTGCTCCGGGCGGACGGCGAGACCCTCGAGGTGCCAGCCGCGCACCATCGACTCCCAGGCGTTCGGCTCGGTGAACCCGCCGTGGTCGCGCATGGCCTCGGCGACGCGCGAGAGCTGGGTCGCGGTGGCGACGTAGCAGATGAGGACGCCGCCCGGCGCCAACGCGTCGGCGACGACGTCGAGGCATTCCCACGGCGCCAGCATGTCGAGGACGACCCGGTCGACGGTGCCCGCGCCGACCTCGTCGGGCAGGGACTCGACGAGGTCGCCCACCGTGACCCGCCACGCGGGGTGGGGCCCGCCGAAGAACGCCTCGACGTTGGCCCGGGCGATGTCGGCGAACTCCGCGCGGCGCTCGAACGAGTGCACCGATCCGGCGTCGCCGACGGCGCGCAGCAGTGACATGGACAGCGCCCCGGAGCCGACGCCGGCCTCGACGACGACGGCTCCCGGGAACACGTCGGCCATCGCGACGATCTGCGCCGAGTCCTTGGGGTAGACGACCGCCGCGCCCCGCGGCATCGACATGACGTAGTCCGAGAGCAGCGGGCGCAGCGCGAGGTACTCGACCCCGGTGGTGTTCGTCACCGTCGATCCGTCGGGCGCCGAGATGAGGTCGTCGTGGCGCAGGCTGCCGCGATGCGTGAAGAACTGCTTGCCCGCCTCGAGGACGATGGTGTGCATCCGCCCCTTCGGGTCGGTGAGCTGCACCCGGTCGCCGACGCGGAACGGGCCGCGCATCCGGTCCGCGCCCACCGGCGTCCGGGCGTCGGCGCCGGGCGCACCGAGGGTGTCGGCGGTCTGCGTGGTCTGCGGGCGATCCATGATCGCCGAGTCTACGGCCGCCGCCGCGCCGACCCCGTGCCCGCCCACCGGGCGCCCGGCGTGCTCCGGGCCCGCGGCGAGAGCGCGCGGTGGACGATCCGAGGGGATGGTTCGGCCGTCTCCTAGCCTGGGGCGATGCGGGCCGCCCTGTCACCGACGCGAGCGCAGGACTTCATGTCCTGCCCGCTGCTGTTCCGGTTCCGCGCGATCGACCGGCTGCCCGAGCCCTCGAGCGAGGCCGCCGCGCGCGGCACCCTCGTGCACGGCGTGCTCGAGCGCATCTTCGACGCCCCGGCCCCCGACCGGACGCGCGCCACGGCGGAGCGGCTCATGCCCGAGGTCTGGAGCGAGATGGTGACCCGGGCCGACGACCTGGCCGACCTCGTGTCGGCGGCGGACCCGGCGGTGCTGCAGGCGTGGTTCGACGACGCCCTCGCCCTCGTCGACCGGTGGTTCGTGCTCGAGGACCCGACCCGCCTGGAGCCCGCCGACCGGGAGCTGCACGTCGTCACCGACCACGTCGTCGAGCCCGGCGACGGCGTGCGCCTGCACGGCTACGTCGACCGGGTGGACGTGGCCCCCGACGGGCGGATCCGCATCGTCGACTACAAGTCGGGCCGCGCGCCCCGGCCCGGGTTCGAGGCGGCGGCGATGTTCCAGCTCCGCTTCTACGCCCTCGTCCTGTGGCGCATGCGCCGGGTCGTGCCCGCCCGGCTCCAGCTCGTCTACCTCGGCAGCGGCGAGGTCCTCACGTTCGACCCGGACGAGACCGACCTGCGGGCCACGGAGCGCAAGGTCGCGGCCCTGTGGCAGGCGATCGAGGGGTGCGTGCGGGCGGGGGACTGGCGACCGGCTCCGTCGCGCCGCTGCGACTGGTGCCACTTCCGGCCGGTCTGTCCCGCGTGGGGCGGCACTCCCCCACCGTTGCCCGACGGCGCGACGGAGCTCGAACCGGCGTCGCGCCGCACGGGATCGCACGTCGTGCCGCGACCGCCCGACCCGGGGCCAGAGGCGGCGCCCGGCCCCTGACGAGTTTGACCGCCCGGTCAGCTCACCGGGGGAGACGTGACCGGTCGGTCAGGATCGGGGCCCTCGGCGAGGTAGTGGTAGGCGTGGTGGGGCGTGAACCCGGCTGCGTCGTAGAGCGCCAGGGCCGCGGTGTTCGCCCGGAGCGTCTGCAGGTAGGCGAAGCGGGCCCCGGCGGCGCGGGCGCGGCCCAGGAGCAGACCCGTGACCACCCGCCCGAGACCCGCCCGCCGCGCGGAGGGCGCCACCTCGATGCCCCCGATGCCGCACCAGTCGTCGGTGACGACGACGCGCCCGACGGCGGCGACGTCACCGCGGGGGCGGCGCAGGGTGAGGTACCGGGCCGGCACGGCCCGCAGGACCGCGGCGGCCGCGGGGTCGTCGGCGGCGCTCCCGCCGCGGGTCAGCGAGAACCAGGCACTGTCGGGCTCGTCGGCCCACCCGACCTCCAGGCCCGGGGGCACGTCGCCGGGCGTCGCCGACCCGCCGCTGCACCCATCGTCCGACCCGCCGTCGGACCCGTCGTCCTCGGGCAGGGCGAGTCGGCGCAGGTCGGTGACGAGCACGAGGGTCTCGTCGACCGGACGCCACCCCCGCCCGCGCAGGTCGGGGTCGAGGCCGCTCGGGTCGGACCCGTCGAGCTCGAGCGGGACGTGCAGCCGGGCGGTCAGGCCGCGGTCGCGGTAGAACGCCCGCACCGCGTCCAGGGCCTCCTCGAGGGGGACGCCCGGGTCGCCGACCGTGAGGGCCGAGTTCGCCCGGCCCGTCCAGCCGCCGCCGGCGCGCAGGAGCCAGCCACCGAGGCGGGTCTGCTCCACACCGGGCCAGCCTCGGGCGGCGATCCGTTCGATCGCGGCGGGCGACGAGACGGGCCGGACCGCGCGCGGCGGGACGACGCGGGTGGCGGCGATCGCGTCGGCGGGGACGACGACGAGCGGCCCGTCGTCGGGCAGGACCCGCACCGCCGGTGAACCGTGCCGGCCGACCGGGCCGGGGCGCCCCCGGCAGGAGTCGACGTCGAGGCCGACGACGTCGGCGACCGAACCGTCCGGGCGGCGGTGGCGGACCACCAGGCGCGGACGGGGGTGGCGCAGATCCTCGGTGACGTCGACGAGCCGGTCGACGTCGGCGACGGGATCGGTCACGGTGCGGAGGGGGCGGTCGCCGCGAGGAGGTCGCGGGCGCGCAGCCCCTCCAGGGTCTTCCGGTGGAACAGGCCGTCGGCCGGCGGCACGGCGACGACGTGCGGGACGACGATGGTGCGGGCGCCCGCGGCGAGCGCGGACGCCGACCCGGTGCTCGAGTCCTCGATGGCCACGCAGTCGCCGATGTCGACGCCGAGGGCGGCGGCCGCGGTGAGGTAGGGCTCGGGATCGGGCTTGCCCCGCGTCACCTCGTCGCCGGTGACGATGGCGGCGAACACGCCGTCCGGCAGCGTGGCCACGAGCGCGTCGACCATGGGCCGCCACGACATCGTCACGAGGGCGCACGGGACGCCCAGGTCGCCGAGCTCGGCGAGGAGCTCGCGGGCTCCGGGCCGCCACGGGAGGCGCCGGCTCAGCGCGGCGATGACACCGCTCTGCAGCTCATCGACGATCTCCAACGGGGTGAGGGTCACCGGCGTGTGTGCGCGGATGTACTCGGCCGAGACGAGCAGGGGGTTCCCGACCAGCGAGTGGGCGTCCGCCTCGGTCCACGTGCCCCCGAACCGCTCGACGAGCCGGTGCTCCTGCTCGATCCAGTAGGGCTCGGTGTCGACGAGCGTGCCGTCCATGTCCCACAGGACCGCGGCCGGCAGCTCGTGCGGATCGCCACCGGCGGCGGAGGGCGGCGCGCCGCCGACGGCCTCGGTGGACGGGGTGGACGGGGTGGCACTCATGCTGTCGTGCTCCGGCTGGTCACCCCCGCGATGCTAGCGAAGCCCCTCGGACGGGGGTGCACGCCCCGGGCCCGCGCACGGGGTTCGTACGCTGGGGGGATGACTGCACGACACGCGAGCCCGGCGGCGGCACCCCCGCCCCCGCAGCGCCGCCGGCGACGACAGGCCCAGCGGTGATCGAGTTCGACGACCTCCCCGACCTCGTCGACCCGGTCGTCATCGCCGCGTTCGAGGGCTGGAACGACGCCGGGGAGGCGGCCTCCTCCCTCGTCGAGCACCTCGCCCAGCTGTGGGACGCGGTGCCCGTCGCCGCCATCGATCCCGAGGACTACTACGACTTCCAGGTCAACCGGCCGCGCGTGGCGAACGAGGACGGACGCCGGCGCCTGTCGTGGCCGACGACCCGCCTGCTGCACGCCCCGCGGGCGCTGGGCGGCCGCGACGTCATCCTCGTCCAGGGCATCGAGCCGTCGACGCGGTGGCGCAGCTTCGTCGTCGAACTGCTCGAGGCGATCACTGACATCGACGCCGTCCTCGTCGTCGCGCTCGGGGCGCTGCTCGCCGACGTGCCGCACACGCGGCCGTGCCCGGTGTCCGTGTTCTCGGAGGACGCCCGGCTCACGCATCGCCTCGGGCTCGAGGAGCCGACGTACGAGGGCCCGACGGGCATCGTCGGCGTGCTCGCCGACGCGGCCGCGCAGAACGACCTGCCGACCCTGTCCTGCTGGGTCTCGGTCCCCCACTACGCCGGCGGTACGCCGTCGCCCAAGGCGACCCTGGCCCTGCTGTCCCGCCTCGAGGACGTGCTCGAGGCGACCATCGACCGGGGCGAGCTCGAGGAGCTCTCGAAGGCGTGGGAGCGGGGGGTCGACGAGCTCGCGGCGAGCGACGAGGAGGTCAGCGAGTACGTCCAGGCCCTCGAGGAGGCCCAGGACACCGCCGACCACCCGGAGGCGAGCGGCGACGCCATCGCCCGCGAGTTCGAGCGCTACCTGCGCCGACGCGACGACCCCGGCGAGACGGACCGACCGGCGGGCTCCTGACGGCCCACCCCTGACCCGGCGGGAGCGGGCCGGCCGACCGTCACCGGCGGCGGGCCGCCGCACCGGTCGGGGGTCGGGGTCAGGTCGTGGTCAGGGGCGGACGCCCAGCAGAGCGTCGAGGGCGTCGCGGGTCAGGCCCGACCCGGAGGTGCGGGACGCGGCGTCGGAGCCGTCCCCGGCCCCCGGGGCGGCCGCGACCGCGGCGTCGACGGCGGCGAGGGCGCCGGCGGTGTCGAGGTCGTCGGCGAGCCGCTCACGCAGGGCGGCGAGCAGGGCCCGGGCCGCGTCCTCGTCGATCCGGTCGACGCCCTCTCGCCATGCCGCGAGCCGGTTCTCGGCGACGCGCAGGAGATCGTCGGTCCACTCCCACGGGGTGCGGTAGTGCTGCCCGAGGAGGACGAGGCGGATCGCGGCCGGGTCGACGCCGCCGGCCCGCAGCTTCGAGACGAGCACGAGGTTGCCCCGGGACTTGCTCATCTTGTGCCCGTCGAGCCCCACCATCTCCTGGTGGACGTACGCGCGGGCGAACGGACCGCCGTCGAGCGCGTCGGCCTGGACCGCGCTCATCTCGTGGTGCGGGAAGACGAGGTCGATGCCGCCGCCCTGGACGTCGAACGCGGGGCCGAGCTCGCCGGCGGCGATGTAGGTGCACTCGATGTGCCAGCCCGGGCGGCCCGCCGGCAGCCCGTCGACCTCCCAGGAGGGCTCACCGGGGCGCGCCGCCCGCCACAGGAGCGGGTCGAGGGCGTCGCGCTTCCCGGGGCGATCCGGGTCCCCGCCGCGGTCGGCGTAGACCTCGAGCATCTGCTCACGGGTCCAGCCGCTGACGCCGCCGAGGTCCGGCCGCGCCGACACGTCGAGGTAGACGTCGGAGGAGTCCGCCTGCACGGCGTCGTCGTTGGGCACGAGGTAGGCGGCGCCGGAGTCGAGCAGCCGCCGGACGTCGGCGCCGATCCCCGCGATGCGCTCGACGACCCCGACGTAGGCCCGGGGGGCGAGGACGCGCAACGCGCTCATGTCGTCGCGGAAGAGCTGGATCTCGCGGGCGGCGAGCTCGCGCCAGTCGAGGCCGTCGCGCTGCGCCCGCTCGAGGAGCGGGTCGTCGACGTCCGTGACGTTCTGGACGTAGTCCACGTCGACCCCCGCGTCGCGCAGGACGCGGCCGAGGACGTCGAACGTCACGTAGGTGGCCGCGTGCCCGAGGTGCGTCGCGTCGTAGGGCGTGATGCCGCAGACGTAGAGGCGGGCGGTGTCGCCCTCGGGGCGGATCGTGCGGGGACCGCCGGAGGCGCTGTCGTGGACGACCGGGAACCCTCCGCGTCCGGGAAGTGCGGGGACGGGGGGTGACGGCCAGGAATTCACGCCGAAAGCCTAACCGGTGCCCCGGCGGCGCCCCCGTGCGCCCGGCCCGGGTCGTCCGTCGTGGCCGGGAGGTCGGGGAGGTCGGGGAGGTCGGGGAGGACGGGGCGTCAGAGCGCGGGCCAGGGCACGGCGGGCCAGTCGCGGCTGGGCAGGGGGTGGGTGCGGCGACGCAGCAGACGACCGATCCGGTGACGCAGCGCCTCGACCTCGTCGACCCTCAGGAGGGCGTCGAGGGCCTCGACGAGCGAATCGGCCGCCGGAAGACCGGCCCCGGGCTCCCCGCCGGGCGCATCCGCCTCCGACCCGGCGAGCCGGGCCTCGAGGCGCTGGAGGCGTTCCAGGTCGGCGTCGGGGAGCGGCTCCCCGGCCCACCCCCACAGGACGGTCCGGAGCTTGTTCTCGACGTGGAACGTCAGCCCGTGGTCGATGCCCCACAACCGTCCGCCGGCATCGACGAGCACGTGCGATCCCTTGCGGTCGCTGTTGTTGAGGACCGCGTCGAGGACGGACAGCGAGCGCAGCTCTGCGGCGTCGCGGTGCGCGACGACGACCGCTCGCCCGTCGCCGAGCTCGCCGGAGAGCACCGGGAGCCACCCGCTGGGCAGGCGGTCGGGCGCGAAGAGGCGGACGTAGGCGGGGTCGGCGTCGTCGGAGTACAGCGCGTCGAGGTCGTCGTCCTCGATGCCCTCCACGTCGTCGAGGTCGTCGAGGTCGTCCCGGTCGTCGACGTCCCCCTCGCCGTCGTCGAACGCGTCATCGGCGCGGTGATCCTCGCCGGTCGTGGTGGCCTCGGCGTCGTCGTCGGGGTCGACGCCCGGGACGGGCGTGACCCACAGCTGCGCCGAGCCGGGCCCGGCGGGTCCCTGCCGCAACACGGTCGGCGGGACCACCGACCACCCGCCCGCGTCGGCGACCAGCGACGTGGCCACCTCGCGGTAGGCGAGATGGCCGTGGGGAAAGTCCCACAGCGGCCGCTCCCCCGCGACGGGCTTGTAGATGACGTGCGGTGCCCCGCCGCCCTCGGCGGGTGTCGGGCCGGCCGCGTCCGCCGGGTCGTCGACCCGCGCGAGGAAGGCGGCGTTGGAGGCGTCGAGGACCCGGCCGAGCACGTCGAGCGACCCGGCGGCGAGGCGGCGCCGGACGTCGTCGACGGGTCCGGGCCTCAGCGCCGGTAGCCGTTCGCGCGGGGGCACAGGTGGCCCTCGGACTCGAGGGGGCCGGCGCAGAACGGGCACGGGGGTCGGCCCGCCGCGACGACCCTCTCGCTGCGTCGCACGAACTCGCGCGCGGACGGGGCGTCGAGGACGACGCGCAGCACGAGCTGGGTGGGGTCGTCCTCCGGTGCGATCTCGGGGGCGCCCGCCTCGACCTCCTCCAGGACGTCCGCGGAGTCGTACGAGTCGCCGGCGGCGTGGCACTCGAGCACGAGCCGGTCGCGCCGCGGGTCCCAGCTCAGGCCCATGGTCCCGACGCGGAAGTCCTCTTCGACGGGTGTCGCGAGCGGGTCGTTGTCGGCCGCCCCGGGCACGGCCGCGGGAACGAACTCGTCGAGCAGCTCGCCGACGCGCTCGGTGAGGATGTGGACCTGGGCCTTCTCGAGCCCCACCGACACGGTGCGGGCCGAGCCACGGGCCTGGAGGAAGAACTGTCGCTGACCGGGCGGACCCACCGTCCCGGTGACGAACCGCTCGGGCGGGTCGAACTCGATCAAGGCCATGGAATCGACCATAGTCGCCCCGCTCCCGGCGGCCGGCGCGGGCCCGGCGGGTGGGCGCGCGTGTGTCGCGGACCCCCCACGCGGGTAGTCCTGCCTGACGGCGCCGTCGCCGACGGCGCCTGCCCCGACCTGCGAGGAGGACCCGTGCGCATCACCGACACGAGCGACCTGTGGTGGAAGAACGCCGTCATCTACAGCCTGGACGTCGAGACCTACTGCGACAGCAACGGCGACGGCGTCGGCGACCTGCCGGGTCTGGCCCAGCGGATCGACTACCTCGCCGAGCTCGGCGTCACGGTCCTGTGGCTCATGCCGTTCTACCCGAGCCCCGACAAGGACGACGGCTACGACATCACCGACTACTACGACGTCGACCCGCGCCTCGGCACCCTCGGCGACATGGTCGAGGTCATCCGCACGGCCCACGACCGCGGCATCCGCGTCATCGCCGACCTCGTCATCAACCACACCTCGGACGAGCACCCCTGGTTCAAGGAGGCCCGCAAGAGCAAGGAGAATCCGTACCGCGACTGGTACGTGTGGCGCGACACCGAGCCGCCGGACACGTCCGACAAGGTCGTCTTCCCCGACCAGGAGGACAGCATCTGGGAGAAGGACGAGAAGACCGGCGAGTGGTACCTGCACAACTTCTATACGTTCCAACCGGACCTCAACATCGCCAACCCCAAGGTGCAGGACGAGATCTTCAAGATCATCGGCTTCTGGACCCAGATGGGCATCGACGGGTTCCGCGTCGACGCGGTGCCGTTCATCCTCGAGACGACCGGCTATTCGGCGGAGGAGAAGAAGTCGTTCGGCGACCCTCAGCAGTTCCTGCGCGAGGTGACCTCGTTCCTCACGCGGCGCACCGGCGACGCGATCCTCCTCGGCGAGGTCAACGTCCCCTACAAGGACCAGCACACGTTCTTCGGGGGTGACCGCGGCGACGGCCTGACGATGCAGTTCGACTTCATCGGGATGCAGTCGACGTACCTGGCGTTGGCCCGGCAGGACTGCCGCCCGATCGTCACGTCCCTGGCGCAGCGCCGCAAGCTGCCGCTGGCCCGCCAGACGCAGTGGGCGAACTTTCTGCGCAACCACGACGAGCTGACCCTCGACAAGCTCACGGAGAAGGAGCGTCAGGAGGTGTTCGCGGCGTTCGGGCCGGAGGAGGAGATGCAGGTCTACGGGCGCGGCCTCAAGCGGCGCGTCCCGACGATGCTCGACGGCGACCCGCGGCGCATCCGGATGGCCTACAGCCTGCTCTTCACGCTGCCGGGCACGCCGTCGATCTTCTACGGCGAGGAGATCGGGATGGGCGAGGACCTCGCGCAGGAGGGCCGGATGGCCGTGCGGACCCCGATGCAGTGGACGTCGGAGGAGAACGGCGGGTTCTCGCAGGCGCCGGCGAGCAAGCTCATCTCCCCGCTGCCGAGCGGGGGCTACGGGCCCGAGCACGTCAACGTGGCCGACCAGCGCAGCGACCCCGACTCGATGCTCTCGTTCCTGCGGCAGCTCATCTTCCGCTACCGCCAGCACCCCGAGCTCGGTTGGGGCCAGGTCGACATCGTCGAGCAGCCGGACACCTCCGTGCTCGTCCACGAATGCCGCTGGGACGGCAGCTCGGTCATCGCGGCGCACAACTTCGGCCCCGACGGGACCACCGTCAGCTTCCGGCTCGACCAGGCCGAGCCGGGCTCGACGCTCGTCGATGTCTTCGCCGACGAGAAGTGCGAGGTCGGCGAGAAGGGCGACGTCGAGCTCGTCCTCGAGGGGTACGGCTACCGGTGGCTGCGGGTGCAGGGCCCGAACGACCACCGCCTGTACTGAGTCCTCACACTCCCCCGCCGACGGCGGCGTCGCCCGATCCCGCGGGCGCGCCGCCGTCCGGCGTCCCGTCCGCCGGTACGGGAGGCGGCGCGACGAGCCCGGACAGGTCGTGACCCGTGCCGTTGACCGTGAGGACGAACGGTCGGCGCGGCGTGTAGCGCACGGCGGACAGCGACGCGGGCGAGACGGTGATCCGCTGGAACTGGTCCAGGTGGGTGCCGGCGGCGTCGGCGAGGATCGCCTTGATGACGTCGCCGTGGGAGACCGCGACCCACAGGGCGTCGGCCCCGTGCTCGGCCTCGACGAGGGCGTCGGTCTCGCGGATCGCCGCGACCGCGCGGGCGGCCATGTCGGCGATGCCCTCCCCGGGGAAGTCCTCGCCGTCGGGGAACCTGGCGGCGCTGGGCTGGTCCTGCACGACGCGCCACATCGGTTCGGCGGCGAGGTCGGTGAGCGCCCGCCCCGTCCACGCGCCGTACCGGCACTCGCCGAGGCGCTCGTCCTGGGCCACCCGGACGCCGGGCCAGGCCTGCGCGAGGGCGGCTGCGGTCTCGCGGCAGCGCTGCAAGGGGCTCGTCATCACCGCCCGCACCGGCAGGGTGCCCAGCCGGTCGGAGAGGGCCTCGACCTGGGCCCGACCGTGGTCGTCCAGACCCACGCCCGGAGTCCACCCGGCGAGCACCCCGGACGTGTTGGCTGCGGTCCGCCCGTGGCGGACGACGAGGACTGTCGGCACGCACCCACTCTACGAACGGTCCGCGTCGCCGCCCGGACCCGGTGCCTCCGGCAGGGTCAGGGTGGGCCCGAGGAGCCGCGTGCTTGGCGGCGAGGTCACCGGCGTGGTCCCATGAACGACGTGATCGTGGACCAGGCCCTGTACATCGACGGTGTCCGTCGACCCTGCGGCGACGTCGGGGCCGAGCTGACCCACCTGTCGGAGCCGGGGGCGTCGGAGGGCAGCCGGTACCTGTGGATCGGGCTCAAGGACCCGACGGACGCCGAGTTCGCGACGATGCGCGAGCAGCTGCACCTGCACCCGCTCGCGGTCGAGGACGCCGTGGTGGGGCGGCAACGGCCGAAGATCGACTTCTACGAGGAGTCGATCTTCGTCAACCTCAAGACCCTGCGCTACCTCGAGGAGACCTCCGACGTCGAGACCGGGGAGCTGCAGATCTTCATCGGGTCACACTTCGTCCTGACGGTCCGCACCGGCGAGGCCAACCCGCTCGCGGGGATCCGTGCCGGCCTCGAGCACAACCCCGCTCGCGCCGCCCTCGGGCCGCAGGCGGTGCTGCACGCGGTGATCGACCACATCGTCGACACCTACGTGGAGGTCGACCTCGAGCTGGGTCGCGACCTCGAGGAGATCGAGGAACGCGTCTTCGCGGGGTCGACCGACGTGCGGGGCAGCGAGATCTACAAGCTCAAGCGCGAGGTGCTCGAGTTCAAGCGGGCGTCCCTGCCGCTGGTCGTCCCGTTGCGCCGCATCGTCTCCGGGGACCACCGACGCGCCTTCGACAAGCGACTTCGTCCCTTCTTCGCCGACGTCCTCGACCACCTGCTCCAGGTGGCCGACCACGTCGAGTCCTACGACCACCTGCTCTCCGACATCCTCGCCGCGCACCTCTCACAGGTGTCGGTGCGCCAGAACGAGGACATGCGCAAGATCTCGGCGTGGGTGGCCATCGCGGCCGTGCCCACGATGATCGCCGGGGTGTACGGGATGAACTTCGACTGGATGCCCGAGCTGACGTGGCACTACGGCTACTTCTACGCCCTCGGCCTCATGCTCACCGCCTGCGCCGGCCTGTTCGCCCAGTTCAAGCGGGTGGGCTGGTTGTGAGCCGCGATCAGGTCGCGGACATGACCCCGCCGCCGAGCAGCCCGATGAGGACGAGGCCCAGCACGACGCGGTAGTAGATGAAGGGGCGCAGCGAGTTCGTCGCGACGAAGCGCAGCAGCCACGCGATCGAGGCGTAGGCGACGATGAAGGAGACGACGATCCCGACGATCATCGGACCGAACGGGATGATGGCGGGGTCGACGTCCTTGAGCCCGAACAGGCCCGCCGCGGTGAGCGCGGGGATGGCGAGGAAGAACGACAGCTCGGTGGCGGCGACCCGGTTGATGCCGCTGAGCAGGCCGGCGGAGATCGTCGCCCCGGAGCGGGAGACGCCGGGGAACACGGCCGCGAGGCACTGCACGGCGCCGATGACGAGGCCGTCCTTGATGGTGACGTCGTTCTCGGCCCGCTCCGCGCCGGCGGCCACGGTGCGTTCGTAGCGCTTCTCGGCGTACCACATGACGCCGCTCCAGAGGATGAGGGAGAAGGCGACGACCCACAGGGACCGCAGGGGGCCCTCGATGAGGTCGCGCAGCAGGAAGCCGACGATGCCGACGGGCAGGGAGCCGAGGACCACCGCCCACGCGAGGCGATACTCGTCGCCGCGCACGGACTCGTCGCGCAGGCCCGCGAACCACGCCTTGGCCAGCCCGAGGATCTTCGTCCAGAAGAAGAACAGCGTCGCGAGGATGGCGCCGATCTGGATCGTCGCGGTGTACCCGGTGACCGTGGGGTTGTCGATCGGGAGGCCGAGCAGGTGCTCGGCGATCGTCAGGTGGCCGGTCGACGAGACGGGCAGATACTCGGTGAGGCCTTCGACGATGCCGAGGATGACGGCGTCCAGGTAGGACAGTTCCACGGGTGGGGTTCCTCTCTCGGGACGGCGTGCCGGACGGGAAACGGACACACCAGGAGAACGGACACAGAAAAGACGCCACGCACGAGGTGGCGTCTGCTTCTGGGCTCAGTCTAGGTCGGCGACGCTGAACGGAGGCTGAGCGTGCCGGGCGGATCGACGCCGGCGCAGGTCAGCGCCCCTGCGTGCCACCCTCGGCCGGGCAGGTCGTCGAGGCCTCGTCGTCGAAGTCGTCGCCGTCCAGGCCCACGTAGGGCCCGTCCTCGTCGTCCCCGTCGTCGTCGTCGTCCTCGTCGTCGTCGTCGTCCTCGTCGAAGTCGTCGTCCTCGTCGTCGCTGTAGATCTCGAGGGGGGTGACCTCCTCGTAGGCGTCCATGAGCGCGTCCTCGTACCGGTCGAACGCCTCGGCGACGTCCTGGTAGGCGGCGACGACGGTCGGGTCGTTCTCGCCGCGCCGGGACGACGCGGCCTCGAGGTGGCGCTCGAGGGCGGAGACGAAGGTGGCCAGGGCGGCCCGCGGGTCAGCGCTCATGGGTCGAAACTACCCCCTGGCGAGGCGGATCGCCCACCGCGCCACGGGACGCGCGAGAGACAATGGCCGTGATGATCGACTACGAGTACCGCATCCTCACCTTCGGCCGCGACGTGACGCGTTCACAGGCCCGACAGATCCTCGCCGAACAGGCGGAACGCGAGCAATGGGAGATGGTCCGCCTGCGGCTCTACCTCGGCGGGGGGCGCCGGGTATGGCTGCGCCGCAAGATCATCCGCGTGCGCCGGACGGCCTGAACCGGAGAACGGGCCGACCCGGGGAACCCGGGGGAACCCGGTACCGGTTCTCAGCAGTCGCGCACGAGGCGGGACAGCACCCGCGTGCCGAACCGCAGCGACTCCACCGGGACGCGCTCGTCGACGCCGTGGAACATGGGCGCGAACGGCAGGTCCGGCGGGAGCCGCAGCGGGGCGAACCCGTAGCCGGTGACCCCGAGTCGGGCGAGGTGCTTGTTGTCGGTCCCGCCCGACAGGCAGTACGGGAGAAGGCTCGCCTCGGGGTCCTCCGCCCGGATCGCCGCGTGCATCGCATCGACCAGGTCCCCGGAGAACGGGGCCTGCAGGTCGATGCCGTGGTGGTGCACGTCGACGCGGACGTGCTCCCCGACCAGTCCCGCCACGGTGGCCATGAGCTCGTCGAAGTGGCCCGGCAGGAAGCGGCAGTCCACGGTGGCCGTCGCGGTCTGCGGGACGACGTTGTGCTTGTACCCGCCGGACAGGCTCGTCGGGTTGGCCGTGTCGGCGAGGGTCCCCTCGACGAAGCCCCGGGCACCCGGGATGAGCGCCAGGAGGTCGGTGCAGTCGTCGGCGGAGTAGCCGACGCCGGTGAGGTCGCGCAGACCGTCGAGCAGGCCCCGCACCGAGGCGATGTAGCGCCGCGGCCACCGGTGGTCGGCGATCGCCGCCACCGCGCGGGCGAGGTGGACGACGGCGTTGTCCTGCGTCGGGACCGAGCCGTGGCCGGCGGTGCCCGTGGCCGTGAGGGTGAGCCACGCGATGCCCTTCTCGGCCGTCTGCAGGAGGTACGCGCGCCGGTCGGCCCCGTCGGGTCCCGGGACGGTGACGCTGAAGCCACCGACCTCACTGACGGCCTGCGTGACCCCCTCGAACAGATCGGGGCGGTGGTCGACGAGCCAACCGGCCCCGTCGACGCCGCCCGCCTCCTCGTCGGCGAAGAACGCCCACACGATGTCGCGGGGCGGGCGCGTCCCCGTGCGGGCCAGGTCGCGCAGGACCGACAACATCATCGCGTCCATGTCCTTCATGTCCACCGCGCCGCGCCCCCACACGCAGCCGTCCTCCCGCAGCTCACCGCCGAACGGGTCGGCCCGCCAGTCGGCCGCGTTCGCGGGGACGACGTCGAGGTGGCCGTGCAGGCACAGCGCCGGCCGGTCGGGATCCGCTCCGGACGTGCGGAGGACGACGTTGGCCCTCCCCGGCCCCGACTCGGCGTACTCGGGATCCAGCCCCACCTCGGTGAGCTGTTCCATGACGTACTCGGCGGCCGGCCGCTCCCCCGGCCCGGACCCGTCGCCGTAGTTGCTCGTGTCGATGCGGATCAGCTCGGAGCAGATCCGCGCGACCTCGTCCTGCGGGTCGGGCGCGCCGCCGGCCGTCGTCCGAGGACGGTCTCCGGCCGTGGGGGCGGGAGTCGGATCGGGCGTCTGGGGATCGGCCATGTCGCCAGCCTACGAGCGGGCGTGTGCCGAGCGGGCGGCCCCGGGCACGACGAAGGCCCCGAACCCGGTGGGTCGGAGCCTTCGATGATCTCTGACGCCTGCGGACCTCAAGAGGCTGATGTGTGGTGTCCGGAGGGGGACTTGAACCCCCACGCCCGATAAAGGGCACTAGCACCTCAAGCTAGCGCGTCTGCCATTCCGCCACCCGGACAGGGTGATCGCGGGGCCCCGAACCGGTTCCTCGCAACGACATGGAACGGTAGCACGAGGGCGCCGGGGGGACGAAAACGAGCCGTCCACCCCGGGCGGCCTCGGCCGTCAGTACCGCCGGATCGCTCCCGGGTCCCCGTCGGCGGAGCGGACGGCCCGCAGCTTGGCGATCGTCTCGGGGTCGTGCGCCTGCGCCGCCGGGTCCTCGACGAGGGCCGTGAGCACGAGCATGTACCCGGCCCGGGTCAGCCCGAGCGTGCGCTCCGCCTCGGCGAACTTCATGTCGGCGGTCGCCGCGGCGTGGCCGAAGCGTCGTTCGAGGTCGAGCACCCCCTGGTCGCGTCGGGACAGGGCGGGCCGTGACCGGCGGCGGATCTCCATGCAAACCTCCTGGGTCTCGATCGCTCCCATCGACACCGCTGACCGCGAACTGAGCGGTGGGCGGTGTGGGGCCCTGAGCGCCACGGCATCTCGGGTTCGCCTGGGGCGCGGACCCCGTCCCCGCGCCGGGCGCGGCGATAGAGTGGGCGCTCCGCCACGACCACCGCTGAGAGGCACCGCATGAAGCTCGTCGTCACCGGAGGGGCCGGGTACATCGGGTCCGTCGTCACGTCCCAACTGCTCGACGCCGGCCACGACGTCACCGTCGTCGACGACCTGTCGACGGGCCACGAGGATGCGGTCCCACCGGGGGCGACGTTCGTCCGGGCCCGCATCCACGACATCGGCGACCATCTGGACGGCGCCGACGGCGTCCTCCACTTCGCCGCCAAGTCGCTCGTGGGCGAGTCCGTCGAGTCGCCCGAGCTGTACTGGGAGAACAACGTCGTCGGGTCGTTCGCCCTCCTCGAGGCGGTCCGGGCGGCCGGTGTGCCGAGGTTCGTCTTCTCCTCCACCGCGGCCTGTTACGGCGAGCCGGACGTCTCCCCCATCACCGAGGACGTCACGCCGGCCCCCATCAACCCCTACGGTCACAGCAAGTACGCGGTCGACCTCATGCTCACCGGTTACGCCCGCGCGCACGGGCTGGGAGCGACCTCGCTGCGCTACTTCAACGTGGGCGGGGCGCGCGGCCGGTTCGGGGAGCGGCATGCCGTCGAGACGCACCTCATCCCCAACGTGCTCATGGTGCCCGCGGGCAAGCGTGAGCGGATGAACATCTTCGGCGACGACTACGACACCCCGGACGGGACCGCGGTACGCGACTACCTGCACGTCGTCGACCTCGGCCGCGCCCACCTGCTGGCACTGGACACGTCCGAGGCCGGGCGACACCGCGTCTTTAACCTCGGCAGCGGGACGGGGTACTCGGTCCGCGAGGTGCTCGACACGTGCCGTAGCGTGACCGACCACGACATCCCGGCCGACGCGCAGCCGCGCCGGCCCGGTGACCCCACCACCCTCGTCGCCTCGTCCGCCCGCGCCCGCGCGGAACTCGGCTGGAGCCCCGAGTACGGCATCGACGAGATCGTCACGGACGCGTGGGACTTCATGCGGTCCGGGGTCGCGGCGGAGCGGTCGTGACCGGCGGCGCGGCCGAGCTGTTCGAGCGGTCGCACGGTCGCGAGCCCGACGGGGTCTGGGCCGCGCCCGGGCGCGTCAACCTCATCGGGGAACACACCGACTACAACGAGGGCTTCGTCATGCCACTCGCCCTCGATAAGCGGTGCGTCGCCGCCGTCGGGCGCGCCCGTGCCGGGCGGTCGACCGCCACGTCGTCGCAGCGGCCCGACGAACCCGTCCGATTCGTCGCCGCGGAGCTTGAGCCCGGCGCCGTGACCGGCTGGGCGGCCTACGTCGCCGGCGTCGTCTGGAGCCTGCGCGCCGCCGGCCACGACGTGCCCGACGTCGACGTCGTCGTCGACAGCGACGTGCCCCTCGGCGCCAGCCTCTCGTCCTCGGCCGCGCTCGAGTGCTCCGTCGCGCTCGCCCTGTCGGACCTGCACGGGCTGGGACTCGATCGGACCGGGGTCGCCCTGGCGGCCCAGCGCGCGGAGAACGATTTCGTCGGCATGCCCTGCGGTGCCCTCGACCAGCTCGCGTCGATGCACGGGCGGGCCGGGCACGCCGTGTTCATGGACACCCGCAGCCTGTCGATGGAACCGGTCCCCTTCGACGTCACGCGGCACGGCCTGCGGCTGCTCGTCATCGACACCCGCGCCCCGCACGCCCTCGTCGACGGCGAGTACGCCGCTCGGCGACGCGACTGCGAGCGCGCGGCGGCCGTGCTGGGGGTCGACGCGCTGCGCGATGTCGGGCCGGGCGACCTCGATGCGGCGCTGCAGCGCCTCGACGAGGACGTCCTGCGGCGCCGGGTGCGTCACGTCGTCACCGAGGACGCCCGGGTTCTCGAGCTCGCGGCCGCCATGCGCACGGGCGATGATCCCCGCGACGTCGGGCCTCTGCTCACCGCGTCGCACGTGTCCCTGCGCGACGACTACGAGGTGACCGTGCCGCACCTCGACGTGGCCGTCGACGCGGCCCTCGCCGCCGGTGCTCATGGGGCCCGGATGACCGGCGGTGGATTCGGAGGGTCGATCATCGCCCTCGTGGACGCAGACGCGGCTGAGCGAATCGTCGAGGCGGTCGAGGCCGCCTACACGCAGCGGGGTTTCATCCCACCGGTCGCCTTCGACGCGACGCCCGCCGACGGCGCGAGTCGCCTGGTGTGATCCGGCGCCCGGACCTGGCGTCGCGCGCCGCTATACGGGACGAGCCCCGGACCGATCGGTCCGGGGCTCGTTCGCGTGTGCGTGGCGGGATCGCTCAGCGGCGGTCGTCGCGGTCGCGCACGCCGTCCTGCTCGATCTCGACCTCTTCCTTGCGAACCTCGGCCGAGACCTGCTCCTTCTCGGTGACCGTCTCGCGGTCGAGGCTGATGCGCTCCTTGGCGACGGTCTCCTTCTCGACGACGGGGCGCTCGGCGTGCGTCGTCACCGAGACCTCTTCCTCACCGTCACCGATGCGGCCGACGTTCTCGCCCTCGCGGACGGGCTCGCGGACGACATGCACCTCTTCGCGCTCGACCGGCACGGTGACGTTCTGCTGCTCCGTCACGACGTGCTTGCGGAGACGGGTGCGACCGGTCTCGACGCGCTCCTTGCCCACGTTGAGCTGCTCCTCGCGGCGCACCATCGAGTCGGCCCCGGCGTCGGCCCCGGCGTCGGCCCCGTGGTCGGCGCCGTGGTCGGGGTCGGCCGCACGGTCGCGGTCGACGTTCTGGTGGGGACGGTCCGCGCCCAGGTCGGCACCGTGGTCGGCGCCGTGGTCCGGGTCGGCGGAGCGGTCGCGGTCGACGTTCTGGTGGGGACGGTCCGCGCCCACGTCGGCCCCGCGGTCGGCGCCGTGGTCCGGGTCGGCCGCACGGTCACGGTCCGTGCCGACACCGCCGACACCGGCCGCACCGGCCTGGCCGACGTTGTAGTAGCGGTAGAGCTCGTCCTCTTCCTGCTCCGAGATGTGGTGCTCGGCGTCGACGTTCGGGGCGTCCTTGATGAAGTCCTTCGTGTAGGGCACCCGAATCTCGGAGGCGTCCATCGTGGCCTCCGCGAGCGGGACGAACGTCTCCTTCGTGCCGAACAGACCCGTCTTGGCCGTGGCCCAGGTGGGGCGGTCGTTCTGGTCGTCCAGGTAGATCTGCCCGACGCCACCGACCTTGTCGCCGTTCTGGTCGACGATCGTGGCGTCGTACAGGCGGCGGAGGTCGTCCTGCGTCATGTCGTTTCCGAACATCAGTGTCTCCTTGGTGGTTGACGTGCCGGGCGCCGGAGCGACACCCGAGCCGATGCTTCGAGCGCGTCCCCGGCGGACCGGGGACCTGCTGCCCCGGCCTCGTGAGGCCGGGCGGCGATGTGTGGTGACCTACCCAAGGCCTCGACGGGCCAAACAGGGCGGGTCGTCATCGCGTCGGGGGCCCTGTACCCACTGCCCTCCTGGGCATTCGTCCAGGAGCCCGGATTTCCGGACATCGTCGATGCTCCGCCGGTGGCGCGCTCGTGCACCCGCCCTTCCGGCCCACCCGCGCTCTGCGCCCCGGGTAGCGGCCCTCACGGACGCCGGTGGACGAGGAGCGGCAGCACCCGGCCGGCACCGGCGTCGCGCAGGGCTGCCCCGCCGACGGTGATCGGCCACCCCGACGACGTGGCGTCGGCGACGAGCAGGACGTCGCGCCCGGCGACGAGCGCCGCGAGGTCGGGCGGGACCGTGAGGCGCTCTCGCCACGCGGCCGCCTCGGCCGCGCCGCCCGACTCCCGCGAGATCTCGGGTGGGCGGCCGACCGGCCACCGGCCGCGCTCGAGGCGCCCGACCCCGGCGAGGTGGTCGGTCACGCCGTCGAGCATCGTCGGCAGGCCGCCGCAGGCGAGGTCGACGACGACCGACGGCCGGGCCGACCACTCGCCCTTCCAGCGGACGAGCACGTCGACGGCCCCGTCGAGCAGGTCGGGCGGCGGCGCGCCGTCGCGGTCGAGGCAGACCCGCGCGACCTCGGCCCACTCGGGGGCGTCGGCGTGGACGACGACCCGCCCTGGCTCCACGGCGAGGCCCGCCGGGATGCGTCCGCGGGCGCCGAATTCGCCTCCGGGCCACATCTTGCGCGGGTCGAGCACGCGGGTCGTCGAGCGCAGCGTGGCCCCGACCGCTCGGGCGGTCTCGCCGCGGGGGGCGGCCGCCACGTCGTCGGGCAGACCGTCCAGACACACGGAGCACCGGCCGCAGTCCCGCGCGTCGGGGTCGTCGAGGGCCTCTTGCAGCAGACGCATGAGGCAGCGGCGGCCCGCGACGTACTCGCGCATGAGGTCGGCCTCGCGGCGGCGGGTCGCGACGATGCCCTCGTAGTGCGCGGCGTCGTACTCCCAGGGCGTCCCGGTGCTCACCCACCCGTCGGCCACCCGGTCGACGGCCCCGTCGACGGCGAGCTGCTTGAGCAGCAGCTCCACCCGGCCGCGGCGGATGCCGGTGGACGCCTCGAGCGCCGGGACGGAGGCGGGCGCGGCGTCCGGACCCGCCGGGCCGAGCGCAGCCAGCAGCCGCTGTACCTGGGCCGGGTCGGGCAGCGTGGCCGTCGCGAAGTACTCCCAGACCCCGTCGTCGGCGCGGGAGCCCAACAGGGCGACGAGGGCGTGGTCGATGGCGCGGCCGGCGCGGCCCACCTGTTGGTAGTAGGAGACGGGCGAGGGTGGGGCTCCGACGTGCACGACGAAGCCGAGGTCCGGCTTGTCGTAGCCCATGCCGAGCGCCGAGGTGGCGACGAGGGCCTTGAGCCGGTTGTCGCGCAGGGCGTCCTCGAGGTCGCGGCGTTCCTCGATGGGGATGCGACCGGTGTAGGCGGCCACCGGGACCGACGGCCCGTGGACCGCCCGGATCGCGTCGACGAGCCGGTGGGCGTCGTCGACCGTGAGGGCGTAGACGATCCCCGACCCGGGGAGGGTGGGCAGGTGGTCGACGACCCAGGCGAACCGCTCGAGCGGGCGCAGGCCGTCGATGCTGAGCAGTTGGAGGCTCGAGCGGGCCAACGGCCCGCGCAGGACGAGCGTGGCGTCGCCGAGCTGGGCGGCGACGTCGGCGGTCACCCTCGCGTTGGCCGTCGCCGTCGTGGCCAGGACGGGAGCCGCGGGATCGAGGCGACGCAGGACGTCCGACACGCGCCGGTAGTCGGGCCGGAAGTCGTGGCCCCAGTCGGAGACGGCGTGGGCCTCGTCGATGACGAGCAGCCCGATGCCGTCGGCGAGAGCGTCGAGTACCCGGCGGCCGAACCCGGGATGGGCGAGCCGCTCGGGCGAGACGAGCAGGACGTCGACCTCCCCCGCCCGCAGGGCGTCCTCGATCGCCGTCCACTCGTCGTGGTTGCCCGAGTTGAGGGTGGCCGCCCGCAGCCCTGCCTTCTGCGCCGCCGCCACCTGGTCGCGCATGAGCGCGATGAGGGGCGAGACGACGAGCGTGGGTCCGGCGCCCTCGCTGCGGCGGATGGCCGTGGCGGCCCAGTACACCGCGGACTTGCCCCACCCCGTCGCCTGCACGACGAGGACGCGCGCCCCCGGCTGCGTCAGCGCGGCCACCGCGCGTTCCTGGTCGGGGCGCAGGGCCGCCCCGGGGCCGGCGAGGGCGGTGATGACGCGGTCGGCGACGTCGCGGTGCTCGTCGCGCAGCGTGCTGGGGCGGGAGTCCGGGTCCATGCTCGGCAACCTAGGCCACCCCACCGACAGGGTCGTGACCCATCCACCCGGCCTACCCCGGCGTTCGGCTCGCCCCTCGACGGGAGGGGTCGACGGCAGACCGTCTCGGGCGGCCGGAACGGCGGGTGGGCTCAGAACGGTGGGTGGGCGCGGCGGTGGTTCTCGGATGCCAGGCGGGAGGCGGTGTGGGCGGTGCGTTCAGCGGCGAGGGCGGCCTGGAGGACGGTGATCTCGTCGCGTAGCCGGGCCTCGCGGCCGCGAAGCCAGGCGTCGAGCGGGTCCGGGATCGCGTCGGGTGCGTCGTGCTGCACCTGTGGCGCGGGGTCGGGGGTCGCCTGGGAGTCGGGGTCGACGGGGGCGTCGACGCCGATGTCGGTGTAGTCGTACGGGTAGGTCGTGTACGTCTGTCCGTCGGGGAGGTGCCATGCGACGGTGCCGTCGGGGGTGAGGGTGGCGGCCCAGTGGTGGCGGGTCTTCTTGGAGTGGTGCCGTCGGCAAAGGCTTTGGAGGTTGTTCGCGCAGGTGGGTCCGCCGTGTCGGCGTTCGTTCACGTGGTCGAGGTCGGTGGTGTGGGCGGGTCGGTCGCAGCCGGGGGCGCGGCAGCGGCCGTCGCGGGCGCGGGCGACGCGGGTCATGTCGGCGGGCGCCCGGTAGGTGTTGACGACGGCGTTCATCGCGTAGCCGGTGGCGGGGTCGGTGACGATGCGCCGCCACCGGGAGTCGCGGCCGTGGGCGAGGGCGCGGATGGTTTCGGCGGCGACGGGGATGCCTTCGACGAGGCCGGGTTCGTCGTTCGCGCCGAGCAGGGCGGCGGCGGAGATGACGACGTCGACGACGGCGACCGGCCAGCCGGCGGCCGGGTGGTCGGGGTGGTCGGTGCTGGTGGGGGCGTCGGGGGTGGGTCGGCCGAACAGGAGCAGGTCGAGGGCGATGTCGGAGCGCAGTTGGTCGAGGGTGCGCCGGTCGCCGCCACCGCGCAGGGCGCGGGCGATGGCGTCGATGCGGCGGTAGGCGCCGGCGCAGCGGGCGTCGCCGCCGCGGATGCCGAGGGAGGCGGCGCCGTCGTCCTCGGTGCGGATCCACACGGCCCGCCGGGCCGCGGCGGCCGAGCGTCGGGTGCGGCTGCTCGCATGCCGGATCGTCTGCCGGCGCAGGCAGGCGCGGAACTCCCGCTGCCCCGCCGGGGCGCCGGTCCGACTCCGGCGACGGGCCGCGTACGCGGCGACCGCGGCAGCGATGGCGGCCCGCACCTCGGTCGGCACCTCCAGGGCGTCGACCTCTTCCACGACCGTGCACGCCTGCTCGAAGGTGACTTCCCCGGCGGCCACCGAGGCGGTCAGCGGCTCGGCCACCGTCGGTGCCGCTTGGGCCAGGCCGGCTCGGCCCAGCCACGGCCCCCGCCGACCCCCGCACGACGCGACCGCGGAATCCACGACCGCGGACCTCGCCTGCGCCTCGACCTCCCGCCGCCGTGCCGGCCCCGCCTCGGGCTCGCCCGCGAGGTCCGTCGCGGTCTGCGCCGCGATGAGCCGGCCCAGGACCTCCGCGCGGCGCAACTCGATCCGCGCCGAGGTCGCGTCCAGCTCGCGCAGTTCGGCGTACCACCCGTCGGCGTCCCCGCGAGGACCGCAGCCGCCCCGCTCGTCGGAGTCCGATCGGGGCTCGACCGTGGGACCCGGGCCGTCCGGCTCGCCGCGCTTGTCGGAGTCCGATCGGGGCTCGACCGTGGGACCGGCGCCGCCCGACTCGCTGCGCTCGTCGCAGTCCTGCCGAGACTCGGCCGGACCGGCGGTGGCCCCACCGGGCGCGGGCCGCTCTTCGCGGCCGAGGAGGGCGCGCAGCCGGTCGACGTCCACCCCCAACACATCCGTGCCGGGGATCACCGCCTCGGGCGTCGTCGGGGTGGCCGACGTGATCAGGCACGCGAGAAGGGTGGTACGTAATTGCACTTCGAGCGCACTCGTGGAGGGCTCGAAGAACGTCGCTGTCTGTGTTGGCGTCGACAAGGTGGCCCCCATTCTTTGCGGCTCGATAACTGGCTCCAGTTTATCGGATGATGAGCCGTCATGGGATGGAACGAGCCGAATAGTTGGCGCCCCGACACCCACCGCTATCGAACGTTCAGCCCGCGCCGCAATCCGCCGATACCGGTGTTGGAAGGCGCTGAGGAGATTACCGGCTGGGACTGCTGCACGAACGGGTGACATCTGATCTGTGGTGCTGAGAGGTGCCGCTGGAAGGATGTAGACCGTGCCGAAGCCCTACCCCCGAGAGTTCGGCGACGACGTCGTGCGTGTCGCGAGGAACCGTGAACCGGGTGCCCACCTGAAGCAGGTCGCTGCCGATTTCGGCATCAGCGAGTCGTGCCTGACGAACTGGATGAAGACCGCTGACGTCGA
>NZ_JACYXE010000016.1 GCF_014857905.1 Agilicoccus flavus
GGTAATCGCCGCCCGGTCGCGCCCAAGCTGCCCGAGGCGGCCTGGATCAACCAGCCATCACCGGAGGCCCTCATACAGACCGCGTAACGAGACGTGTCTCAGACTGCTTGACATCTTCCGGGGCGACCCGGCCGGGATGGTTCTTGGTGGCGTCGTATGTCGGGCCGACGCACGGGGCCTTGGTCGTGCGGGTGCGCGGGGTCGGCGCGTGGGGGTGTGGCCGTGTGGGGCGCGGGGGTCGGCGCGTGAGCTCGAAGCCGGCGAGGTCGAGGTTCTGGCGTTGACGCTCCGGCGTCGCGGACTTCGGCAGCGGCATGACGCCGAGCTGGAGGTGCCGGCGGAGGATGACCTGGTGGGGGCGTGGCCGTGTGGGGCGCGGAGGAAGAACCATTCGGGCCTGGTCGATGCCGTCGTTGCGCACCCCCCGTGCCCCTGACCTGCGATTGCTGTAGCAAGCACCGAGTCGACCCGGCCCGAATGGTTCTTGCCCTCGTGTCGCGGGCCTTGAGGGGCGCGAGCGGTCAGGCCGTGACGCGGGGGGCGCCGGAGTCGGGGTCCTCGCCGGCGACGCCGAACGGGTCGAAGGTCGTCGAGGCGGCCCAGGCGCCGATGGGGGCCGTCGGTGCCCGCTCGGGCTTGGTGCTCACGTCGATCACCTCGAGGCCGCGCGCGGTGTAGTTCGCGAGAGCCTGGGGGCCGTCGAGGTCACACGTGTGCAGCCAGACCCGGGTGACGGCCGGGAGGTCGTGGCGGTCGGCCAGCGACCAGGCGGCCCGGAGCGCATCGGTGAGCATGGCCCCGCCGAGCCCGCGCCCGATGGCCCACTCCGCCAGCCCGAAGTAGAGGACTTCGACGGCCGTGCCGCGTCCCGGGGCGTTGCGCTCTCCGCTGTCCGTCGAGCCGGCGGTGGCGTCGGGCGTGCCGGGTCCTGCTGACGCGGAGGGTGCATCGGGTGCGCCGGGGTCCGACGACCTGGCAGGGGATTCGGGTGTCCTGGCCGTGGATTCGGGTGCCCTGGGGGCCGATGTCCCGGCGGTTGTCCCGGGGGCCGACGACCCCCCGGGCGCCTCGGGCCCCGTGGGGGCGGCACTCTCGTCGGAAGCGTCGGAAGCGTCGGAAGCGTCGGAAGCGTCGGAAGCGTCGGGGAGCGCGGCGAGCTGGGCGTAACCCGCCGGGGTGCCGTCGACCGTGAGCACGTGCACCTCCGAGCCGGGGCGGGAGAGCTCGTCGGCCCACCGCTGCCGGTCCCAGGCGAGCCGGTCGGACCAGCGCCACGGCCCGCCGACGGTCGCGTACAGCCACCGCAAGTACTCGGGGGTGGCGTGGGCGGCGAGTTCGAACCGTGCCCCGTCGGGCAGCGGCCGCCCCGGGCGGAGCCGCGCCGGGTCCCGCTGCTCCAGGGTCGTCGTCGTCACGTCCATCTCGATGAGGCGCATGCCGCCACCGTACGGCCCGTCACATCGTGAGATGTCGATCCATGCTGCGGCCCACCGAAGCCCGCCGGTACGTCGTGACATCTCACGATTCGGCCGCCCCGCCGGCGCGACACGCGACCGCGGCTCCTCCCTGGGTGGGGAGGAGCCGCGGTGCGGGGCGGCCGGCGGGGGCGAGGGATCCGGCGCCGGCCGCCGGTCAGTGCGCCTCGGCGGGTCGGGGCGCGGCCTGCTGGGCCGGCAGGACGAGCAGACCGGTGCGATCGGTGGTCAGGCACAGCGAGCAGACGGCGCCGCGGCCCTCCGGGTCGGCGGTGACGTCGGGGCGCTCGTACGTCTGGCCGCAGGCGATGCAGTCGAGCTGCTCGCCGGACGGGTTGCCGTACGCGTCGAACATGGGGGCCTCGATGCCGTCGTCGGTCCGGCGCAGGTAGGCCGTGTCTCCCTTATGTGCGCAGCCAGGTGATGATCGCGAGGATCGTGGCGGCGGCGCGGTAGGTGATGGCGAGCTTGTCGTAGCGGGTGGCCAGTCCACGCCACTGTTTGGACTTGTTGAAGGACCTCTCGACGACGTTGCGGTCCTTGTAGGCCTCGGCGTCGAAGGCGTGTGGTCGGCCTCCAGCGCTGCCGCGCCGCTTGCGTGCGGCGATGTGGTCGCTCTTGGCTGGGATGACCGCGGTGATGCGGCGACGGCGTAACTCGGCCCGGATGACGCCGGTGGAGTAGGCGCGGTCGGCGATCACGGCGTCGGGCCGGGTGCGTGCCCGGCCGCGGCCCAGCCGGGGAACGCTGATGTCGGCGAGGACCTCGAGCAGCATCGCGCCGTCGTTGCGTTGTCCTCCGGTGACCACGATCGCCAGTGGGCGACCCTTGCCGTCCACGGCATGATGGATCTTCGTGGTCAGCCCACCGCGAGAGCGTCCAACGCCGTGACCTGCGGGTTCAACCTCCTCGACGGCAGATTTCTTGTAGTTCGACGACGCCCCCTGTGTCCTGCTCGGGACGCTTGGTGTTCGTAGCGTGCTGGTGGGCGCGCGCGATCGTGGCGTCGACCGACACCGTCCACTCGATCTTTCCCGCAGCGTCGGCCTCGGTCAGGATCTGCGCCAGCACCCGGTCCCAGGTGCCGTCCGCGGCATAACGGCGGTGGCGCTTCCACACCGTCTGCCAGGGGCCGTACACCTCGCGGGGCAGATCGCGCCACGGGATCCCGGTTCGGTACCGGTAGGCGATGCCCTCCACCACCTTGCGGTTGTGGCCGAAGGGATGACCCTTACGACCCTCGTTCGACGGGAGCAGCGGCTCGATCCGTGCCCACTCCTCATCACTGAACGCCTCGAACCGCGATCTCTGCCTGCTCACGACCCCACACTGCCGCGCCCCCCAACCGCCATATGGGAGACACGCCCTAGTAGCGGCCCTTGGTCGCGACGGCGAGCAGCGGCGGGCAGACCACGGCGAGGAGGACCGCGACGATCGGGCTGAATGGCTGGAGGGCGGCGCCGAGGCCGCCGAAGAAGACGAGGATCGACACCCCACCGGCGACGAGGACGGAGACGAACCCGACGGGGTTGACGTCATGGAGCATGCCCCGGCGGAACTCCGGCGTTGTGGGCGAGAGGCCGAGCAGATACTTGTTCACCGCGATGTCCGTGGCGACCGTGACGATCCACGCGATGGCGACGTTCGCGTAGAACCCGAGGATCGTGTTGAGGAAGTCGAACATGTTCGCCTCCATGAGCACGAGGGCAATGCTCACGTTGACGACGACGAACACGAGCCGGCCGGGGTAGCGCTTCGTGACGCGGGTGAAGGAGTTCGTCCACGCGAGCGAACCGGAATAGGCGTTCGTCACGTTGATCTTCACCTGCGACAGGACGACGAGGACGACGGAGAGGGCCACGGCCACCCAGCCCGGCATCATCTGGTCGTACACGGCGAGGAATTGGTGGACCGGCTCGTTCGCGACCTCCGCGCCGCCGGCGACGTGACCGATGAGGTAGACGGCGAGGAAGAGGCCGATGGCCTGCTTGAGAGCGCCGAAGACGACCCAGCCGGGCCCGGCGACGAGGACGGCGGTCCACCAGCGGCGGGCGTTCTCGGGGGTCTTCGGGGGCATGAACCGTAGGTAGTCGATCTGCTCGGCGATCTGCGCGATGAGCGAGAGGCAGACGCCGGCGGCGAGCATGATCGCGGCGAACGAGACCCTGCCGACGCCCGACTCGCCCTCGTAGGCGAAGAACTGCGGGACCGACTCCGGGTGCGTGAGCACGAGGTAGAGCAGCGGCGCGGCCATGAGCACGAGCCACAGCGGCGTCGTCCACACCTGCAGCGTCGAGAGCACCTTCATCCCGTAGACGACGAGAGGGATGATCATGAGGCTCGACACGGCGTACCCCAACCACAGCGGAACCCCGAGCCCGAGCTGCAGCCCCTGGGCCATGATCGAGCCCTCGAGCGCGAAGAAGATGAACGTGAACGTCGCGAAGATGATGTTCGTCAGGACCGACCCGTAGTACCCGAAGCCCGAGCCGCGGGTGATGAGGTCGAGGTCGACGTTGTAGCGCGCCGCGTAATAGGCGAGCGGGATACCCGTGACGAAGATGATCGCCGCCGCGACGAGAATGCCGAGCAGGGCGTTCGTCGTGCCGTGTTGGATGCCGATGTTCGCACCGATCGAGAAGTCGGCCAGGTAGGCGATGCCGCCGAGAGCGGACGTGCCGACCACGGCCGGCGTCCATCGTCGATAACTGCGCGGGGCGAAGCGGAGGGTGTAGTCCTCGAGCGTCTCTCGGGACGCGCCGAGCCGGGAGGCGTCGAGATCGGGAGTTCCCGGCTCGGTGGTGATCGTGGCCATCGAATGTCCTTCGGAGAATGAGGAAGGGGCCACGTCGTCGTGTCCCTCACGTCTGTCTCGACGGTAGGAAGGGCATGTTTCGGCCGCGGGGCGCGGCGCGTTACGCGCGGGTACCGCTGCGCGCCCGTATGTTGCGGATCTGTGTCGGCCCCCGAGCGCTGTGCTCCGGATCCTCGCGGAGGCGGGCGAAGGACCCCGCGCACGGCGCCCCGCGTGCCGTGCGCTCTGCCGGGCCACCGCGCCCGCGGATCACCGCGCTCAGCCCACGGACCAGGCGATCGACGCGATGACGACGGCGGCGATGACCAGGTGCCACTCGGTGGCCATGAGGGCGTCCTGCGCGCGCCGGGACATCCGCCCGCTCGGCTCGGTGCGGTCCCGGCCGTCCACGGGGTCGGTGACCGGGTCGACGAGGCGGTGGCGCTCCCGGCGCTGGGCGATCATCGCGTAGGCGAGGAGGCCGAGGGTGAGCGCCGCGGCGAGTGGGGCGGGGACGGTGAAGGCGGTCTCCGGCAGAAGGATCGTTGGTAGCACGAGCACGGCGAGCGCGACAGCGAAGGCGAGGGCGCCTACCGCGACCCGGTGCACGAAGAACTCCGTGTGGCGCACGAGCAGCGCAACGAGCCCGATCCACACGGCGAGCGAGACGAGCGAGCCCCACCCCACCTCGACGTCCGCGCCTCGGCGGAGGGCGGCCGCGGTGGCGCCGACGAGGACGAGCGCGGCCACGCCGGCGAGGATCGGGACCAGGACGCGCGCCCACCCGGCGAGGTCGGTGTGCTCGGTCTCATGGGCGGGGAAGTCGAGGGAGCGGGCGTAGTCCCGGGGGTCGCCGAACGCCTCCGCCGCCGACTCCCCGCTGAGTGCGCAGTGGGACTCGATCTGCGCCACCGCGTCCCCGATGGCGCCGCCGCGCACGTCGCGTAGGCGCAGCTGCAGGATCATCTCCTCGATCCACTTCCGGTCGTCGGTGGTCATCGTCGGTCCCCCTGTGGGTCGGCGTCGGGCGTGGTCAGGAACTGCGTCGTGTGCCGGGCGAACTCGGTCCACCGGGCCGTGCGCCGGGTGAACTCGTCGGCTCCGGCGGGTGTGAGGGCGAAGTACTTGCGCCCGGGCCCGCCGTCGCCGGCCTCCCACCGCGTGCTCACGTGGCCGGCGGCCTCGAGGCGGCTGAGCAGCGGGTACAACGTGCCGCCCTTGATCGCGCCGAACCCCTGCTCCTCGAGCGTCGTCGCGATGGCGTAGCCGTAGGTGGGTCCGTCGGCGAGGACGCGAAGGACCGCCAGAGTGAGAAGTCCGCGGAGCCACTCGCTCGGCCAGGGTTGAGTGGGCATGACTAGACAGTAGCCCTATTTAGCGAGTCTGTCTATATAGGTTGCGTGTCTAAGTAGGGGAGGAGCGCCGACGCACGCGAAGGGCTGGGTCAAGGCCGACGGCCGTGCACTCGTGGGGGCAACGCGGCGCACGAGAGTCGATGAGCGTTGCGCGGCGGGGTCGAGCGATCGGCGTCAGCCGCGGCACCACCCCGGGCCCCCGGCCAGGATCGCGCCGATCGGCGAGAGGTGGGTGTCGGCCCCCGTCCACCGCAGCAGGCGGGCCGGTCCCTCCGGGTCCAGCGTCACGAGGCCCGGCACGTCGGCGCCCGTCGATGGGGTGGGGAGGTCGGCGCCGACGATGGTGAGCTGGTCGACGACCCGGTCCCGGCGGAGGACGCCGGGGAGGTCGCGCAGTGCCGGCCCGGCTCCGCGGGCGGCGCGCAGGTCGAGGGTCTCGACGAGAGCGGGCCGGCCGTCGACGCGCAGGACGGTCGATGCGACGAGGTCGCCCCCGCGCTCGCCGTGCCGGCCGAGGACGACGGTGTCCCGCACCCACGCGCGGGCCCCGGAAGCGACGTCGAGCACGAGCTCCCGGGAGGCGTCGGCGCCGTCGGCGACAACGAACGGCTCCTCCCGCCAGACGAACCGCGCTCCCGGCGCCACCTCGACCCGCGCCGACCACCGGCACGCGGCGCCGCGCCCGTCGTAGGCCACGGTCGCGGCGATGTCCGACAGGTCGAGGGTCGCCCCCGGGCCGACGTACACGTGCAGGTCGACCTCGTCGCCGCCGAGCAGCAGCGCCGTCGTCGCGACGAGCGTGACCCGGGCCGACGTGGCGCTCGTCGCGAGTACCCGCGGCGCCAGGAGGTCGGACCGGGTGACCACCCGTACCCGGTGGCCCTCGAGGCGGACGTCGAGCCGGATGGCCGCGTCAGCGGGCATGCGCCCCCGCCGCCGGAGCCTGCGAGGTGGTGACGGCGGGCCCGTGCTCGTGCAGGTGCACCGGCTCCGACGGGCCGTGGCGGTGGGCGGGGACGGCCCGGCCGGGCAGGTGTCCGGTCCCGCCCCGGCCGTCGCGATGGGCGGGCTTGTCCGGCCCGTGGGCGGGGTCGTCCGGCCCGTGGGTGTGGCCGGGTCCGGCGGGCCCGTGGGCGTGGGCCGGCTCGTCGGGACCGTGCGAGTGGGGCGCCATCGGGCCGGGGTCGATCGGGGTGTGGTCGCCGGCGGCGTGCGCGGCGATCATCGCCTCGACCCACCCGCACAGGGCCTCGACGGAGGCCGGGTCGAGCCGGGACAGCGCGACGACCGGGCGCCCGTCGCGGGCGTGCCGGCCCTCCCGCTCCATGAGCGCGGCGTCCACGCCCACGTGCGGCGCGAGGTCGGTCTTGTTGACGACGAGCAGGTCGGCGCGGGCGATGCCGGGCCCGCCCTTGCGGACGACGTCACCGCCGCCGGCGACGTCGAGCACGAAGATCTGGGCGTCGACGAGCGCTGGCGAGAACGTCGCCGTGAGGTTGTCGCCGCCGGACTCGACGAGGACGAGGTCCAGCGGGGCGAAGTCGGCCTCGAGGTCCTCGACGGCCGCGAGATTCGGGGTGATGTCGTCGCGGATCGCCGTGTGGGGGCAGGCGCCGGTCTCGACGGCGCGGATGCGCTCGGGGTCGAGCACCCCCGCAGCGCGCAGCATCCGGGCGTCCTCGTCGGTGTAGATGTCGTTGGTCACGACGCCGAGGGAGTACCGGTCGGACAGGTGCGCGCAGAGCAGCCCGATGAGCGACGACTTGCCGGTGCCGACGGGCCCGGCGATGCCGAGGCGGAACGGGCGGGTGGACTCAGGCATGGAACAGCCTCCTGGTCGAGCGGGCGTGGTGGGCGTGCCACGCGTCGAGATGGGGTGCCGCGACCGACGGGATGTCGTCGGGGTGCGTGACGCCGGCCACGGCGTCGACGAGCTCGGCGAGCTCCGGGGCCGCCCCTAGCGTCCACCCGACCGGGTCGAGCGGGTCGAGGGGGAGCAGCTTGGGGGCGGCGTAGGCGACGGTCTGGACGTCGTCGTACGCGCTGACCTGCGCCGTCGCGCGGGAGCCGAGACCGAGGTGCGCGGCGAGCGCGCCGAGGGCGACGGGCCGGTACCGGCGTTCCCGCGGCAGCTCCTCGAGCCACGCCACCACCGCGCGGCCGGGGCCCGCGGTCGCAGCCGCGGCCTCCTCGGGGCCGTCCGCGAGGAGCCGGGCGAGGAGTCGGTGGATCCCGCGGCCGGGCTGCCGCGCGGCGGCGCGGACGACCTCGCTCGGCGTGCGAGCCGCCCACGCGGTGGCGACCTCGTCGGCGGAGAACGTGGGGGCCCCGCGCCCGGCGGCGAGGGCGGCGGCGCGGGCGACGACGGCGGTCGCGGCGTCGGTCCGGGCCACCGTCGCGAGCCGCGCCGTCAGGTAGGCGGGCAGGTCGGTCGCGTCGAGACCCGACAGCAGACCCGGTTCGAGGCCCCCGGACTGCGCGTGCCCGCCCACCGGCAACCGCGCGTCGGCGAGGAGCAGGCGGGCGAGGTCGGCCCGGGCCGCGCCGGACCCGACCGTGGGCCCCAGGCTCGGCGCCGTCGGCTCAGAAGAGCGCATAGCGCTGCGCGAGAGGCAGTTCCGTCGCGGGCTGCGGCGTGACGAGCTCGCCCTCGACCTCGATGGCGAAGGTCTCGGGGTCGATGCGGATGTCGGGGGTCGCGGCGTTGTTGACCATGTCGGCCTTCCCCACGGCCCGCGTCGGGCGCACGGCGGTGAACGGGCGCGACAGCCCCAGCCGGGCCGCGAGGTCGGACTCGGCGGCGGCGGGCGAGACGAACGTCGTCGACAGCGCGGGCCCCGCGCCCGCGACGAGCGCCGGACGCATGAGCACCGGCTGCGGGGTGGGGATCGAGGCGTTCGGGTCGCCGAGCGCGCCCCAGACGATCGCCCCGCCCTTGAGGACGACGTCGGGCCGCACTCCGAAGAACCGCGGGTCCCACAGCACGAGGTCGGCGAGCTTGCCCTCCTCGACCGACCCGACCACGTGCTCGATTCCGTGAGCGATCGCCGGGTTGATCGTGTACTTCGCGACGTAGCGCCGGGCGCGTTCGTTGTCGGCCGGCTGCGCCCCGGACAGCGCGCCGTACCGGGCCCTCATGACGTGCGCCACCTGCCACGTGCGCATGATCACCTCCCCGACGCGGCCCATCGCCTGCGCGTCGGAGCTCGTCATCGACAGCGCCCCGAGGTCGTGCAGGAGGTCCTCGGCGGCGATCGAAGTCGCCCGGATCCGCGACTCGGCGAACGCGAGGTCCTCGGGTACGGCCGGGTTGAGGTGGTGGCAGACGATGAGCATGTCGAGGTGCTCGGCCACCGTGTTGACCGTGTGCGGCAGCGTCGGATTGGTCGATCCCGGCAGCACGTTGGGGTGCGAGGCGATGGTCATGATGTCGGGGGCGTGGCCGCCGCCCGCGCCCTCGGTGTGGAACGCGTGGATCGACCGCCCGCCCATGGCCCGCAGCGTCGACTCGACGTAGCCCGCCTCGTTGAGGCTGTCGGAGTGCAGCGCGACCTGGAGGCCGTGCTCGTCGGCGGCGCGCAGGGCGGCGTCGATCGCGGCCGGGGTCGAGCCCCAGTCCTCGTGGACCTTGTAGGCGGCGGCCCCCCCGAGGGCCTGCTCCGCTAGCGCCTCCGCGCTGACGGTGCTGCCCTTGCCCATGAGCAGGAGGTTGACCGGGAGGGCGTCGAGGCCGCGCAGCACCGTCCCCAGGTGCCACGACCCGGGGGTGACCGTCGTCGCCTTGGACCCCTCGCTCGGGCCGGTGCCGCCGCCGCCGAGGGTGGTCAGACCGGTGGCGAGCGCCTCGTGGACCTGGCTGGTCGACATCAGGTGGACGTGCATGTCGATGCCGCCGGCGGTGAGGATGCGCCCCTCGCCCGCGATGACGTCCGTGCTCGGCCCGATGTGCAGGCGGGGGTGCACACCGTCGGCGACGTCGGGGTTGCCGGCGCGGCCGAGCCCGACGATGCGCCCGTCGCGCAGGCCGACGTCCGTCCGGATCACGCCCCAGTGGTCGAGCACGACGACGTTGGTGATGACGGTGTCGGGCGCGCCCTGCGCCCGGGTCGTCACGCCCTGGGCCATCGACTCCCGGATCGACTTGCCGCCGCCGAAGACCGCCTCCTCGCCCCCGGCCGTGCGGTCCTCCGTCACCTCGACCCACAGGTCGGTGTCGCCGAGGCGCACCTGGTCGCCGACGGTCGGACCGTAGAGCGCCGCGTAGGCGGCGCGCGTGAGCTCAGCCACGGGTGGCCACCTCCGCCTCGGACTTGCCGGGCCGGATCCCCGGCACGCGGCCCGAGCCGCCGAGGGCGACGAGGTCCACCTCGCGGGAGACGCCCGGCTCGAAGCGCACCGACGTGCCCGAGGGGACGTCGAGGCGGAACCCGCGAGCGGCGTCGCGGTCGAAGCTCAGCGCGTCGTTGGCGTCGGGCAGGTGCAGGTGCGAGCCGATCTGGATCGGGCGGTCGCCGGTGTTGACGAGCACGAGCCGTCGCCGCCGGTCCGGGCCGCGGTCGGCGTTGATCTCGATCGTCCCGGGCCGCACGCGGAGGGCGCCGGGGGCGGACGGGGTGTCGTCGTCGAAGGGGACGATGCGGGCGCTCACGAGATCCTCCTGGGCACGTCGGTCACGCGATGGGGTGATGGAGGGTGACGAGCTTGCGGCCGTCGGGGAACGTCGCCTCGACCTGGATGTCGGCGATCATCTCCGCGACGCCGGGCATGACGTCGTCGCGGGTGAGGACCTCGCGGCCCGCCTCCATGACGTCGGGGACGCCTCGGCCCTCCCGGGCACGTTCGATCACCCACGTCGAGAGCAGCGCCACGGCCTCGGGGTGGTTGAGCTTGACGCCGCGCGCGAGCCGGTCGCGCGCGACCATGCCGGCGACCGACAGCAGCAGCTTCTCGACGTCGGCGGGGGACAGGTGCACGTGCCGACGCTAGTTCGCCGATGTGTCGGGGGTGTTACTTGGCGCCGTCGATGATCACGTCGCCGGTCTCGAGGCGGCCGTCGCCGACGAGCACGCGCGCGGCGAGCTCGCGGTAGAAGCCGAAGTGCGGCGAGTTGCCGTGGTCGTCCGCGAAGGCGGCGCGGTCGGTGTAGGTCTCGAGGTAGGCGTAGCGGCGCTCGTGGGCGTCGAGCTCGACGACCTGGAAACCGAGGCAGCCCGGCTCTTGCTCGACGCAGCGGGCCGCGTGCTCACGCATCCCCGCGAGGAACTCCTCGACGCGATCGGCCTTGACCTGGACGGCACTCCACAGCTGGAACACGGCACACCTTCTCGGATCGGGGTCTGGGGTCGGGCGGTCTCACCCTGGCACACCCGGCCGGCGCGACCGGGCGTCGGCTCGGGCGGGCGCGGGAGGATGACGCCATGAGCGACGTCACCCTCCGCCCCGCCCGCCCGGACGACGACGTCGACCCGCTCCTGCGCGCCGCCTTCGGGCCGGCGGAGGGCGCCGGCGTCGCCGGGGTCTGGGCCGACGTCGCCGCGTCCGACCTGGTCCGCGCGTCCCTCGTCGCGGTGGAGGGCGACGGCACGGGCGAGGCCAGGGGCGACGAGGGCCGGGTCGTCGGACACGTGGGCCTGTCGCACGCGTGGCTCGACGCGCGCCGGGCCCTCGTCGATTTGTGGCTGCTGGCGCCGCTGGCCGTCGCGCCCGACCGGCAGGGCCGCGGGATCGGCCGGCGGTTGCTCGTCGCGGCGGTGGACGCGGCCCGCGCCGGCGGTGCCCCGCTGCTCGCGCTCGAGGGCGACCCCGCCTACTACGGCGCCCACGGGTTCGCACCCGCCGCCGCCCACGACATCGAGCCCGCCTCGCGGCGGACGCCCGCGCCCGCGTGCCAGGTCGTGCTCCTGCCCGGCCACGAGGACTGGATGAGCGGTCGCCTCGTCTACCCGGACGCCTGGTGGCGCCACGACTGCGTCGGCCTGCGCGACCCCGGTCTCGCGCAGGTCGAGGCCGTCCTCGGCCTCACCGGCGCCGGCCCGCAGGACGGGTCCGCTCCGGCCGGCCAGGCCGGTACGGAAGTGTCCGGGGTGATCAGTTCGTCCGGGTGAGCGCGACGGCGACCGAGCGGCCCGTCGCGGGATCGAGGGCGTTCAGCGCGACGTCGCCGCGCCGGTTCACGGCGCCGGCGTCGGTGAGCACCCGCCCGCGCGGGAGGCCCGTGCTCAGGGCGGTGAGGTCGTACAGCCGCCTGCACCGCCAGCCCACGGCGCGGCCGCTGCGGGAGCCGACGATCCGGCCGGAGTCGTCGACGTCGCGGGGCACGAAGACGGCGGTGGCGCCGGGGCAGGCGGACGGTGGCGAGGGCCCCCGGGGCGGTCGTGGCCGGGGCGCCGGCCGGGGTCACCGTGGCCCCGAGGTGGGTGTCCCGGTGCAGCGTGGGACCGATGGCGACGCCGGGTTGACCGTGAGGTCGTAATCGCGTCGGCGTGCGCGTGCCGGCCACGGTGTCGTCCGTGGCCGGCGACGCCGCCTGTCGTGACCGATCGGTCAGCGGCGGTTCACCGTGAGCTTCACGGCGACCGTGCGCTCCGTGGTCGGATCGAGGGCGTTGGCGGCGATGTCGCCGCGCGCGTTGATCGCGACGGCGTCGGTGAGGACCCAACCGCGGGGGAGGCCCGCCGTCTGGGAGGTGAGGTCGACGAGGCGGTTCCGCGACCACGTCGCCGCGTGGCCGTAGTGGCTCCCGACGACGACGCCGGCGTCGTTGACCGCCTTCGGCACGAGCATCCCGGCGCCGCGCAGGGCGCGGGGCAGGGCGGTGCGGGAGAGGATCACCGGCCGGGTCGGTTCCGCCCCGGCCGGGCCGGTGCGGCCGATGATCCATCGACCGTTGGGCGACATCGCGTCGGCGGTGCTCACGGTCGTGGGGCTCGGCATGGGTAGACGGGTCACGCCCCGCGCCGTGATGGACACGGCGTTGGGGTAGATGCCGTCGTTCTTCATCATCGGCGCCGACATGGTGCCCACGGCGCTGCCGTCGTTCGCCATGGCCGCGTTCTCGCAGTTGCCGAACCGGTCGCTCGCGGGCGAGGAGACCGCGCCGCGGGCGTCCCATCGTTGGAACGCGCCCACGCGGTAGATCGAGGCGCAGCCCACCATCGCGCCGCGGGCCGACAGGTCGAAGACGGTGTGGAACGCCGAGCTGTCGCCCGCGGCCACGCGCTCGGGCCGCACCGCCCCGGGCCAGCGGACGACGAAGGCCCCGGGCGGGCTGACGCGGCCGGCGATCGCGCCGCGTGGCGAGACCGCGGTCACGCGGGCGTCGTACGGCGTCTCGTCGACGTCCCCGTCGAGCCAGCGGGCCGACCCCGTGTGCACGAACGGCACGGTGGTCCACGCCGGGCTGTCCGCGGTGCCGGCGTTCCCGGCCACGAGGCCGGTGTCGCCGATCCCGACGGCCACGGTGTCCACGGCCCGCGTCGACGTCCCGTCGGCGAGGCGGGCCGGCGCGACGAGGGACAGGCGGTACGGCTTGGCGGCCCGACGCGTCGGGCGCGACGGTTCGGCCTGCGCGCCCGCCGGGCCCGCGATGCCCGCCGTGGTCGATCCGGTGGCGCTGGCCGGGGCGGTGGCCGCGGAGGTCTGCGAGGCCGGCGAGGTCTGCGAAGCGGGCGAGGCGGTGGCGACGGAGGTCGCCGCCCCCGAGGTCAGCACCCCCGCGGTGATGAGGGCCGCGGCTCCCGCGGCGTACGAACGTGTGCTCATGTCGATGTCTCCCCTGGTCCGTCCGGGCGTCCCCGCGCCCGGGTCAGACGCGGCGTCTGCCGCGTTGCGCACACCGTAGGCGCGCTGCACGTCACCTGGGAGGGCACTGGGTGCCCGCCGTGGCCGTCCGAACGGCCGCGCCGCACAACCGAACCCGCTGCCTCCGCCCGTCGTGCAGGCCCTCGCCGCCCCCGGGCGAGGGCCCCGACGCGCGACGGCCGCCCGCCCCGGACAGGGGACGGGCGGCCGTGGACGCCGGGGCCGACTCGGCCGGCTCCGGCCGGGCCTCAGCCGTCGAGCGCGGCGACGGCGGCGGCCTTGGCGGCGGCGGCGTCGTCGGCGGCGAGGGCGGCGGCCGCCGCCCGCTCGCACGCGGCGACGTCCACCCCGCCGAGCTGCACGCCCACCGTCGCGATCGCCGACGCGGCCATCGACAGCGACGTGACCCCGAGCCCCACGAGGACGCACGCGAGGTGCGGGTCGGCGGCGGCCTCGCCGCACACGCCGACGGGCTTGCCGGCCGCCTGCCCCGCCCGGGCCGTCATCGAGATGAGCGTGAGCACCCCCGGCTGCCACGGGTCGGTGAGGGTGGCGAGGTGGGGCGACATGCGGTCGGCGGCCATCGTGTACTGCGACAGGTCGTTCGTGCCGATCGACAGGAAGTCGACGTGCTCGAGGAACCGGTCCGCGAGCAGGGCCACCGACGGCACCTCGACCATGATCCCGGGCACGAGGTCGCGCTCGCGGCAGAGCCGGGCGAACCAGGCGGCCTCGGGGATGGTCGCGACCATCGGCGCCATGACCCAGACCTTCTCGCGCGCCGCGCCCGAGCGGGAGTCCGCGGCCCGGGCGACGGCGTCGAGCTGCCGCGTGAGCAGCCCCTCGTCGCGCCCGGCGGTGCGGATGCCGCGGACGCCCAGCGCGGGGTTCTCCTCGTTCGGCATCGTCGCGTAGCGCAGGGGCTTGTCGGAGCCGGCGTCGAGCGTGCGCACGACGACCTTGGCCTCGCCGAACGCGTCGAGCACCTCTGCGTAGATGACCGACTGGGTCGCGACGTCCGGCTCCTTGTCGGCGTTGAGGAAGCACAGCTCCGTGCGGAACAGCCCCACGCCGCGGGCCTCGCTGCGGGCCGCGACGGTTGCGCCGGCGCCGTCCTGCACGTTGGCGAGCAGCTCCACCTCGCGGCCGTCGGCGGTCCGGCCCGGCCCGCGCCACTCGCGCACCGCCCGCAGGCGCTCGGCGTCCGCCTCGACGAGGGTGCGCGCCGCCTCCTGCTCCATGCCCGCGGTGATCGTGCCGGCGGTGCCGTCGACGAGGACGAGGGTGCCCTCCTCGAGCTCGCGCAGGCCGGTGGCCGCGACGATGCACGGGATGCCGAGCTGGCGGCTGATGATCGCGGTGTGGCTCGTCGGGCCGCCGAGTTCGGTGACGAGGGCGACGACGAGGGCCGGGTCGAGGCCCGCCGTGTCGGCCGGCGCGAGGTCGTCCGCGCAGAGCACGACCGGGTGGTCGGGGGTGGGGACGCCCGGCTCGGGCAGCCCCAGGAGCTGCGCGACGACGCGGTCCCGGATGTCGCGCAGGTCGGTCGTGCGCTCGGCCATGAGGCCGCCGAGCTTCTCGAACGTGGCGATGAACTGGGCGATCGCGGCGATCGTCGCCTCCTCGGCCCCGGTGCCCGCGTTCACCAGCTTCGTCGCGGCCTTGCGCCATCCCCGGTCGCGGGCCAGCGCGGCCGTGGCCGCGAGCACCTCGGAGGCGACCCCCGTGGCCGTCGAGGCGCGTTCCTCGAGGCGGTCGGCCACCGCGGCGACGGCGGCGGTGAGGCGCTCCGCCTCGGCCGGGCGGTCCTCCGGCGCGACCGGGGTGGACCGCGGGGTCGTCTCCGGGCGGTCGCGCTTCCAGGCCACCGGGGCGTACGAGATGCCGGGAACGACACCGGTTCCCGTGACCGTCCGGGCCTGCTGGGGGGTGGTCGTCGTGCTCATGCTCATTCGGGTGCCTCCGCGTCGAGGTCGGGATGAGTCCGCCCGGGGTGACGGGCGGCGGGGGCGGGCCGACGGACGGGGTCCGGCCGGGTGCTTGCGGACGAGCTTAGGGACATGCTGGACACAAGTCCATATGTTCGGCTATAAATCCACACAGACGGATGTGGTTTTGCTCGGGATCGGCTCAGGTCGCCCGAGGCCGCCAACGCCCCGTCCGAGCCCAGCGAGGGCCCATCGCAGGCATCCGACGCAAAGGAGCGGTCGACGCCATGTACGCGCAAGAGCGTCAGCAGGCCCTGGTCGAGACGGCCCACGCCCAGGGGCGCCTGTCGGTGACCGAGTCGGCCGACGCCTTCGGGGTCACCACCGAGACGATCCGCCGCGACCTCGCGGCGCTCGACGCCCGCGGCCTCCTGCGCCGCGTGCACGGCGGCGCCGTCCCCACCGAGAGCCTCGGCCTCGTCGAGCGCGACGTGGTCGAACGGGCCGGGGCCCACGCGGCCGAGAAGCTCCGCATCGCCCGCGCCGCCCTCGCTCACGTGCCCACGGGGATCGGCTCCTCGCTCGTGCTCGACGCCGGCACGACGACGGCGCAGCTCGCGGCCGTCCTCCCGAGCGACCCCCACCTCACGGTGCTGACCAACTCGCCCGCGGCCGCCATCGCCCTCGGGCCCGGGCACCGCGGTCCGGTCCATCTCGTGGGCGGGCGGCTCCGGGGGCGGACGCAGGCGACCGTCGGCGCCGAGGCCGTGGCCGCGTTCGCGTCCTCCCGCGTCGACGTGGCGATGCTCGGCACCAACGGGCTCACGGTGGCCCACGGCTGTTCCACGCCGCACCCCGAGGAGGCCGCCGTCAAGTCCGCCATGGTCCGGGCCGCGCGGCGCGTCGTCGTGCTCGCCGACTCCTCCAAGATCGGGAGCGAGCAGCTGCGCTCGTTCGCCCGCGTCGACGAGATCGACGTCCTCGTCACCGACGCCGGGATCCGCGACGAGGACCGCGCGGCCCTGCTCGACCACGGCATCGACGTGGTCGTCGCATGACCACGTCGTCGCAACGACCACCCCGACCCGACACCCCGAAGGGCCACCCATGATCGTCACGTTCACCGCCAACCCGAGCCTCGACCGCACCGCGTCCGTCGGCGGCCCTCTGGTCCGCGGCGGCGTCCACCGCCTCTCCGGGGTGACCGTCGAGCCGGGGGGCAAGGGCGTCAACGTCGCTCGCGTCGTCCACCTCGCCGGGCGCGACGTCGTCGCGGTGCTGCCCGCGGCGCCGAGCGACCCGCTCCTCGCGGCGCTGACCGAGCTCGGGGTGGCTCACCGCGCCGTGCCGGTGCCCACCCTGGCCCGCACCAACCTCACCCTCACCGAGCCGGACGGCGAGACGACGAAGCTCAACGAGCCCGGCGCGCCGCTGTCGCCGGAGACGACCGACCGGCTGCTCGAGGCGCTCACGCAGGCCGCCCGCGGCGCGGAGTGGGTCGTGCTCTCGGGCTCGCTCCCGCCGGGGGCGCCGGCCGACTGGTACGCCACGCTGCTCGCCGCGGTCCGCGCCGGCGGGGCGAAGGTGGCCGTCGACACCTCCGACGCGCCGCTGCTCGCGCTCGCCGACGCCTTCCCGGCGGCGACGCCCGACCTGCTCAAGCCCAACGGCGAGGAGCTCGCCCAGCTCACCGGCGCCGACGGCGCGCGGCTCGAGGCGGGCGCGGCCCGCGGCGACCTGGGGCCCGTCGTCGAGGCGGCCGCCACGCTCGTGGGCCGCGGCGTGCCCGCCGTGCTCGCGACCCTCGGCGGGGCGGGAGCCGTGCTCGTCACCGCCGACGGCGCGTGGCACGCGACCCCGCCGCCCGTCGTGCCCCGCAGCACGGTGGGGGCCGGGGACTCGTCCGTGGCCGGCTACGTGCTCGCCGACCTCGACGGCCTCGACGCCCCCGGCCGCCTGCGCCGCGCCGTCGCCTACGGGTCCGCCGCCGCGGCCCTGCCCGGGACCGGCCTCCCCTCGCCGGCGGAGCTCGACGTCGACGGCGTCGTCGTCACCGCCCTGGCCGCAGCGGGCGGGCCGCAGCCCGGCGCCGCGTCCACGGCCGTCTCCGACACCTCGACCACGCTGACCGCTCCGCCCGCATCGACCCGCGAGGCCGCCGTTCCGCCGACCACCTGAGCCGGCGCCCCGACCGCCCGCCGCCGGGCCGACCGCCCGGTGCGGGCCCACCCCGATACCCGCTCACCCCGACCACCACCAGCCCCAGCACCAGGAGTTCACATGAGCGTGCCCGACGCGCACGAGCTGCCCCTCATCGAGCCGGATCTCGTCGCCCTCGACGCCGACCTCGGTGGCACCAAGGACGAGGTCATCGCCGCCCTCGCCGGCATGGTCGCCGCCGCCGACCGCGCGGAGGTCGACGGGCTCGTCGCCGACGCGATGGCCCGGGAGGGCAAGTCCGCCACGGGCCTGCCCGGCGGCTTCGCGATCCCGCACTGCCGCTCGGCGGCGGTGCGCACCGGCTCGCTCGGCTTCGCCCGCCTGTCCCGCCCCGTCGACTTCGGGGCCAAGGACGGCCCCGCCGACCTCGTCTTCCTCATCGCCGCCGCCGAGGGCGGCGGCGCCGACCACATGAAGCTGCTGACGAAGCTCGCCCGCGCGCTCGTCAAGAAGGACTTCCTCGCCGCCCTGCGCGCCGCGGGCAGCCGCGAGGAGATCGTCCGGCTCGTCTCCGACGTCGTGTCGCCCAAGCCCACCGAGGGCGCGGCCGGCGCGACGGCACCGGGCGCGACCGCCACGGGTACCGCCACGGGTGCGGCGACCGGTGCCACCGCGGCGACCGGCGCCACGGCCGCCCGCCCGGGCGACGACGCGCCGGGCGCCCAGCGCGGCCGCGACGCGGCGGGCGCCGCACCCGCGGCCGGATCGGACGCCTCGGCCGCCAAGCGCCGCATCGTCGCGATCACCGCGTGCCCGACCGGCATCGCCCACACGTACATGGCCGCCGACTCCCTCGTCGCCGCCGGTGAGGAGGCCGGGGTCGACGTCCAGGTCGAGACGCAGGGCAGCTCCGCGACGACCCCGTTCGCCGCCGACACCATCGCGAACGCCGACGCCGTCATCTTCGCCACCGACGTGGGCGTCAAGGGGCGGGAGCGGTTCGCCGGCAAGCCGGTCGTCGAGTCGGGCGTCAAGCGCGCCATCAACGAGCCGGCCGTCATGATCCGCGAGGCGCTGACCGTCGCGGACGACCCGAACGGGCGCCGCGTCCAGGGCGGCGACGCCGCGGCCGCCGCGTCGACCGGCGCGGCCGGCGCCGGGGGGCTGAGCTTCGGCGCCAAGGTCAAGCAGGTGCTCCTCACCGGCGTGAGCTACATGATCCCGTTCGTCGCGGCGGGCGGTCTGCTCATCGCCCTCGCGTTCCTCGTCGGCGGCTACCAGATCGTCGACGTCTCGGAGGACACCGTTCTCCAGCACAGCCTGTGGGACCTGCCCGCCGCCTACGGCGGCGCCGCGCCCCTCGCGGTGTACATCGGGTCGGTCCTGCACCAGCTCGGCGCGGCCGCCTTCGCGTTCCTCGTGCCCGCCCTCGCCGGCTACATCGCCTTCGGCATCGCCGACCGGCCCGGCATCGCCCCCGGCTTCACCGCCGGCGCGGTCGCCGTCCTCATCGGGGCGGGCTTCATCGGCGGCCTCCTCGGCGGTCTGCTCGCCGGCGTCGTCGCCTACTGGATCGCGAGCTTCGACGTGCCGCGCTGGCTGCGCGGGCTCATGCCGGTCGTCATCATCCCGCTCATCGCGTCACTCGTCGCCGGCGGGCTGCTCATGATCTTCGGCCTGCCGCTCAAGGCGATCAACGAGGGTCTGCAGGGCTGGCTCAGCGGCATGAGCGGCACCTCCGCGGTGCTCCTCGGCGTCGTGCTCGGCCTCATGATGTGCTTCGACCTCGGCGGTCCCGTCAACAAGGCGGCCTACGCGTTCGCCGCCGCCGGCCTGAACCAGAGCAACCCGGCCACCCTGCAGATCATGGCCGCCGTCATGGCCGCGGGCATGGTGCCGCCGTTCGCGATGGCGCTGGCCACGGTCGTGCGACGGAAGTGGTTCACGATCGCGGAGCGCGAGAACGGCACCGCGGCCTGGCTGCTCGGGGCGTCGTTCATCTCCGAGGGCGCCATCCCGTTCGCGGCGGCCGACCCGCTGCGCGTCATCCCGTCGATGATGGCCGGCGGCGCCGTGACCGGCGCGATCTCCATGGCGATCGGCGTGGACTCCCGCGCGCCCCACGGCGGGTTCTTCGTCTTCTTCGCGATCTCGCCGCTGTGGGGCTTCGTCCTCGCGATCGTCGCCGGCACCCTCGTGGCCTGCGCCTGCGTCCTCGCCGCGAAGGCGATCGGCCGCAACCGCACCGAGCCTTCCCCGGCCGACGCCGACGCCACCGTCGCGGCCCGGGCCTGAGCCCGGCGGCGTCCGGCAGAGCCCCACGGGCCCGACGACAGGCCCGGGCGGGCTCGCGGCCCGCGCGGCACCCACCCCTGATTGACTGTCCGCAACCCCCGAGAAAGGCAGGCATCATGCCCAGCAAGACCGTCACCGTCGGCTCCGCCGTCGGCCTGCACGCCCGTCCCGCCGCGATCGTCGCGGAGGCCGCCGAGAAGTACGACGCCGACATCGACCTCGTCCTCGAGGGCGGGGACGACGAGGCCGTCGACGCCGCCTCGGCGCTCATGATCATGACGCTCGGCGCCGAGAAGGGCGCCCGCCTCGTCGTCACCTCCGACGACCAGGCCGCCGTCGACGAGATCGCCGCGCTCATCGAGTCCGACCTCGACGCCGTCTGATCCACCCGCACGCCGACGCCGGCCCACCTCCGTCCGGAGGCGGGCCGGCGTTGTCGTCGGCGGGGGACTCGCCGGTCAGACGGAGCGGGCGCCGGATCGACGAACCATTCGGGCCGGGTCGATGACCCCGCCGCGTGAGGGGCCGATCGAAAGACGTTGCGCCGCAGCGACGTCGAGATCGGGGCACGGTCCGGCCCCTCGTCGACCCGGCCCGAATGGTTCTTCGACACCGAGCGCCGCGGTCCGCCGGCTCGTCAGCGGCCCAGGTTCTTCAGCGACAGGGCCGGCTTCTCGACGGCGTACCAGGAGGCCGCCGCCGCGAGGAGGGCGAGGGCGAGACCGAGCACGGTGAACAGCGGCCGCCCGAGGGCGGTGGCCCCGGCCGTGGCGAGCAGGGCGAGCACGGGCCAGTGGTAGACGTACAGGCCGTAGGAGAGGTCGGCGGGCGGCTCGTGCCGCAGCCAGGGCGTCCGCACCACGGCGTAGAGGCACAGGTAGGCGAAGGGCAGCGCGCCGAACGCGAGGTACTGGGTCGTCGTCGCGAGCGACACGGCGAGGGCCGCCGCGGCGAGGAGCAGCAGGCTGCGGCGCATCGGGATGCGGTCGGCGAAGACGTGCCCCAGGGCGCCCAGGCCGAACGCGAGGAAGAAGCGCAGGAAGAGGTCGCCCGGCAGGTCGAGGCCGGCCACCTCGCCCACCGCGACCACGAGACCGATGAGGGCGACCCCGAGCACGGGCACCCACCGGCGCCGGCGGAGGACGCCGAGCACGCCGAGGACCGCGATCCCGACGTAACACGTGGCCTCGTAGAAGAGGGTCCACAGCGCGCCGTTGACGACCCCGGGCGTGTACGTGCCCGACGGCAGTCCGCCCACCGACCAGTCGGTGACGAAGAGGAGGGCGTTGGCCGGGACGTAACTCAGGGTCGAGGGCGACCCGGTGAGGGCCGCGAGGGGGTCCCGGCCCTCGAGCCGTGCGAGGCCGGGCCCGACCGCGAGAGCGGTGACGAGCAGGCACACCCAGAACCCGGGCATGATCCGCAGGAAGCGGTGCCACGCGTACCGGCCCATCGACAGCCGCATGAGACTGCGCGTGACGAGGAACCCGCTGAGCACGAAGAACGCGTCGACGGCCATCGCCCCCACCTCGGTGGCCCCGAGGTGCGGCTGGGTGCCGAAGCCGATCGCGCCCGCGTGGGCGACGGCGACGATCACGGCGAGCAGGAGGCGCATGAGGCCGAGGCTGTTGGCGCGCGGGTCGAACTCGGCGGCCAGGGTGCCGGCCGGGGGTGCGGGGGCGTCGGCCGCGGTCGGGCGACGAGGGGATTCGGGGTGGGGCCCGCCCGTCGACGCCCCCCGCGGGGCGCGGTGGGGCGAGCCGGAGCCGGGCGGGCGCCGCCCGGACGCGGCCACCTGGACCGTGGCCGCAGTGCGACGCCGCCGTGCTGTCGCCGGTGCTGACGTCGCCATGGTGGTCCCCCTGTGCCGGTGCGTGACGGCCGGCCCCCGCCGGACGTCGACCTCCGTCGACCCGTGTCGACGGGACGACGGGCGAGGAGCGACGCCGGCAGGTCGGCGTCGTCGAGTCCTCGTCCCGTGGCGGCGACCATGACGCGACGTGAGGTTCGGTTCATAACCTAACGAAACGTCAGGGTTGGGGCAAGGCGGTGGGTGCTCCGGCGACGAGGAGAGCGAGGATCTCGGCGAGGACGTCGTCGGGACGCTCCTCGGGGAGGTAGTGGCCGCAGTCGAGGGCCCGGCCGCTGACCTGGTGCGCCCACCCGCGCCAGGCGTCGAGCGGCTCGAACCGCCCGACGACGCCGTGGGCGCCCCACAGCACCCGCAGCGGCACCGGGGTGCGCGCTCCGGCGGCGCGGTCCGCCTCGTCGTGCTCGAGGTCGATCCCCGCCGACGCCCGGTAGTCCTCGCAGATGCCGTGGGCCGTGCCCGGGGCGGCGAGGGCCTGCACGTAGGCGTCGACGACCTCGGGCGGGAACGGGGCGAGCCCCGCGTGACGCCCGCCGAGGACGCCCTCGACGTAGGCGCGGGGGTCGGCCGCCAGGAGTCGCTCCGGCAGGGGTTCGGGGCGGATGAGGAGGAACCAGTGGAAGTACGCGGTCGCGAAGGCGCGGTCCGTGGCGGCGTACATGAGGCTCGTCGGGGCGACGTCGAGCAGCAGGGCGGAGGTGAGGGCGTCCGGGTGGTCCAGCGCCAGGCGCGCCGCGACCCGGGCTCCGCGGTCGTGGGCGGCGACGAGGAAGCGGTCGTGGGCGAACGTCTGCATGAGGGCGACCATGTCCGCCGCCATCGTGCGTTTGGCGTAGGCGGCGTGGTCGCCGCCGCCGGCCGGCTTGCCCGAGGCGCCGTAGCCGCGCAGGTCGGCCGCGACGACGTCGGCGTGCTCCGCCAGCTCGTCGGCGAGGCGGTGCCAGATGAGATGCGTCTGCGGGTGGCCGTGCAGGAGCAGGACGGGCGGGAGCCCGGCGGGGCCCACGCTGCGGCGGCCGGCGATGCGCACCTCGCCGACGTCGACGTCGAACGGTTCGTAGCGTTCGAACACGCGCTCCTCCTCTCGCGGGACACCGACAGTCTGCCCTCCGGGCCGGGTGGGCGGACGTCTCCGCGGCCGCCGCATCCGGGAGCGCGACCGCGGGCGCAGTGTCCCGGCACGCGCCGACGGGGGCCCCGCGTGTGCGGGACCCCCGTCGTCATGCGGGACGCCTCAGGTCGACGAACCGGAGGTCGTCGGGGCCGGAGCCGGGCTGGTCTGCCCGCCCTGCTCGTTGCTCTCCTGCCCGGGCCGGGCCGGGCGGTCGCCCGCCTTGGCGTCGAGCATCCGGGTGATGCGCTCGTCGAGGCCGTCGGTGAACTCGGACGTCATCGCCGACTTCAGCGCCGCGGTCAGGGTGGCGCGGGACACCTTCTTCTCGTCCGCGATCTGCCCGAGCGACTTCGTCTGTAGCTCGGTCCGGAGCTGCTCGGCGGTGAGGCCGAGGGCCTTGGCCGCGGCGGCCTGCACGGCCTCCCCGCCGCGCATCCCCATCCCGCCACCCGGGCCGTGGCCGTGGCGCCCGCCGGGACCGCCGTGGCCACCGGGACCCTCGCCGTCGGCCGGCTTCAGCGCCGCGGCGACCTTGTCGGACTGGGCCTGGGTGAGGGTGCCGCTGCTGACGAGGCCCTTGAGGGCCGCCGCGAAGCGCTGGGCGGGTCCCTGGTCGGCCGCGGCGTCGGCCGATCCGGACGTCGACGACGTCGGGTTGGGGGTCGGCGTCGTCTCCGCGAGGGCCGGGACGGAGAACGCGATGCCGCCCGCGAGGCCCGCCCCCGCGAGGACGGTGGCGATGGTGTTCCTGGTCTTCATGCTCGCTCCTGAGGTGGTGTGGATGTCCTACGCCTTCACCATCGGCGGCGGTCCTGTGACCGGCGCTGACGCAGCTGTGGGGACGATGTGAATCAGCGGCTGCCGGAGCCGAGGGTCACGGCGACCTCGCTCGTCGCGCCCGCGGAGTCCATGAGGGTGAGGGTCACCTTCTGGCCCACGGCCAGGCCGCGGATGCGGCCGACGAGGCCGTCGGCGGAGTCGACGGGCCGGCCGTCCACGGCGGTGACGACCTGGCCGACCTTCAGCCCGGCCGACGCGGCAGGGCTGCCCGCGGTGACCGAGCGGATGCCGGCGCCGCTCACGGTGGCGCCGTCCGAGGCGACCTCCGCGTCGGCCACGCCGATGCCCACGGTCGCGTGCTTCGCCGATCCGGAGGAGATGAGCTGGCCCACGATGGTGCTCACCTCGCCGACGGGGATGGCGAAACCGATGCCGATGTTGCCCGACTCCTGCTGCGACCCGTACGGCGACTGTCCCGCCGAGAGCTGCGCGATCGAGGAGTTGATCCCCACGAGCCGGCCCGAGGCGTCGACGAGCGCGCCGCCGCTGTTGCCCGGGTTGATCGCGGCCGACGTCTGGATGGCGGCCGTGACGACCTCCCCGGAGCCGTTCGTGTCGGGGGCGAACGCGGAGTTCTCGTTCGCCGAGGCGACCTGCGTCGTCACGGGCCGGTCGAGCGCCGACACGATGCCCGTCGTCGCCGTCCCCGCGAGGCCGAGCGGGTTGCCGAGGGCCATGACGGGGTCGCCGACCGCGACCGAGCCGGCCGAGGCCCGGGTGACGGGCGTGAGGTCCTGCGGCGGATCGGTGAGGCGGATGACGGCGAGGTCGGTCGTCGGGTCGGTGCCCACGACCGTGGCCGCGTAGCTCTTCTGCGCGCCGATCCGCACCTCGATCTTCGCGCCCTGCCCCGCGCCCGCGACGACGTGGTTGTTCGTGACGATGTTGCCCTGCGCGTCCCAGACCACGCCCGACCCCTCGCCGCTGCCCTGCGCGGTGGTCACGCCGATGGCGACGACGCCGGGGGAGGTCGCGGCGGCCACCTTGCTCCAGTCGACGCCGCTGCCGGACGGCGACGCCCCGGCGGAGGTGAGCGCGGCGGCCGTGCCCGCGCTCGCGGTCGTGCCCGCACCGGTGGCCGGGTCGTCGGAGGTCACGGCCAGGGTCGTCCCCGTCGAGACGAGAGCGGCGATCGCGGCGGCCGCGACGAGCTCCGCCCAACGCCGGCCCCGCGGCCGGGCGGACCGGCCCGACGGCCCGGCGGGGGCAGCGGGATCGCGACCGTCGCTCGCCGAGGGGCCGAACGCGGTGCGGCCCCCGGTGACGGGGTCGGTGCCTTCGGGGTGGGTCGTGGTGGTGTCGGTGGCGCGGTGGGTGTCGCCGCGGAAGAGCGTGGCCATGGCTGTCGTCTCCTGCCGGATCGGGGTGGCGCGCAGGCGTGGCCGATCGGGTGGATCGGGCGGTGGGCGCCGATGGCTCCACCGTGACGACGGGAGCTGAGCCGGCCCTGTCCGGACGGCATGAGAGCCGTATGCGTTTCCTGTGAGGACGCTATGAGTGCCGGGGCGGTCCGCGGAGGTGCGGGAGATCGGAGGGCGGGGCGCGCGGGGCTCCCCGCGAGAGCCGGGGGTGCGTCAGTCGCGCGTCCACCGCACGCGCGGGTCGCGGCGGTACGCCTCGAGCAGGTGATCGGGCAACGCCCGCTCCGCCGTGTCGTCCCAGGCCAGGGCGATGCCCGCGAGGTCGAGCACCACGTCCAGCAGCTTGGCCGTGAACCCCCACACGAAGAGGTCTGGATTCTCTGTCGCGCTCACTGCGGCTCGCGAGCTCGCCTCCGTTCGCCGCTCTGGATTCTCTGTCGCGCTCACTGCGGCTCGCGAGCTCGCCTCCGTTCGCCGCTCTGGATTGTCTGTCGCGCTCACTGCGGCTCGCGAGCTCGCCTCCGTTCGCCGCTCTGGATTGTCTGTCGCGCTCACTGCGGCTCGCGAGCTCGCCTCCGTTCGCCGCTCTGGATTGTCTGTCGCGCTCACTGCGGCTCGCGAGCTCGCCTCCGTTCGCCGCTCTGAGACAGCGAAGCCGGGGCCCCGGTACCCCCGCGGCCCCACGACGGTGAAGCGGTGGGCGGGGTCGAGGAGCTCGTCGAGCGGGGCGCGCACGACGCGGGCGACCTCGCGGGGGTCGACGACGCCGATCGGGTGCGGCTCGCGCCACCACGCGAGGACGGGGGTGACCGCGGTGCCGCTCGGGCCGAGGAAGACCGACGGCAGGACGTCGACGACGTCGACGGTGTCGGGTCGGAGGCCGACCTCCTCGGCCGCCTCCCGCAGGGCCGCGTCGACGGGCCCGTCGTCCTCCGGGTCGACGTGGCCGCCCGGGAAGGCGACCTGGGCCGCGTGGGTGCGCAGGTTCGGGGCGCGCTCGGTGAGCACGACGTCCAGGCCCGTGCGCCCCGGCCGGTCGGCGTCCCCGAACAGGATGAGCACGGCCGACCGACGGGGCGGCCGGGGCGGCGGCTCGAAGTCGGTGAACCAGTCCGGCCGGTGGGTCTCGACGGCGGCGCGCAGCCCGCCGAGCCAGGCGGGGCGGGGGTCGGTCACAGCACCTCGAGCAGTCCGGTGACGAGGCGCTGCAGACGCGGCCCCGCCTCCTGGCCGGCCTCCTGCACGTCGTGGTGGTCGAGGGGGACGGGTGAGAGGCCCGCGGCGAGATTGGTGACCAGGGACAGCCCGAGCACCTCCATGCCGGCCTCGCGCGCGGCGATCGTCTCCAGCGTCGTCGACATGCCGACGAGGTCGCCGCCGAGGATGCCCGCCATGCGCACCTCGGCGGGCGTCTCGAACTGCGGGCCGTGGAACTGCACGTACACGCCCTCGCCCAGGCCGGGCTCGACGCGCCGCGCGAGGTCGCGCAGATCACGCGAGTAGGCCTCGCTGAGGTCGACGAAGCGGGCGCCCCGCAGCGGGGTCGCGCCCGTGAGGTTGAGGTGGTCGGCGATGAGGACGACCGTGCCGGGCGGCCGGTTCGGGTCGAGCCCGCCGCAGCCGTTCGTCAGCACGATCCGGCTCGCCCCCGCGGCCGCGGCGGTCCGCACGCCGTGGACGACGGCGTCGACCCCGCGACCCTCGTAGAGGTGGGTCCGGCCGGTGAAGATCGCGGCGACCCGTCCGCCCGGCGTGCGGACGGCGATGAGCCGGCCCCCGTGGCCCGGCACGACGGGAGCGCTGAACCCGGGCAGGTCGGCGAGCTCGCACGACGCGATCGGATCGAGGACCTCGGTGGCGGACGACCAGCCCGAACCGAGCACCAGGGCGACGTCGATGCGGTCGAGGCCGAGCCGCTCGCGCAGGCGGGCGGCGGCCTCTTCGGCGAGGTCGTAGGGGTTGTCGCTCATGCTCCGAACCCTACGACGCGCGACGGCCCGGCCGCCGCAGAGCGGGGCCGGGCCGGACGCGTCGCGAGGTGCCGGGTCGTCAGCGGGTGCGCGTCGTCGTGACGCAGACCTTGACGCCCTTGACGAGCTTCGCCGTGCGGCCCTTGGCGCACTTCTTGGCCTTGACGGCCGGGGCCTTGACGGACTTCTTGACGGTCGGCGCCTTCGCGGACACCGTGACGGCGGGCGCCTTCGTGACGGGCGCCTTGAGCGCGGGCGTCTCGGTCGCGAGCACGTACTTGGACGGGTCGAGGCCCGAGATCGTGGCGGCCGAGGCCGTGGCCGGCGCCGACAGGACGGCGGCGAGGCCGAGTGCAACGACGACGCCGCCCCCGCGGCGCGTGATGCCGGTGATGACTGACATGTGTGTTCCCCCCAGAACGTGTGGAGCCTCCCCAGGCTCCGTGCCCGCACCGAGTGGCGCGGTGATTCGATGGTGACATGTTCGGTCGTCCAAGTCGAACGATCGACCTGGACGTCGACGGTCCCGCGCGGGAGTGGGCGGACGCCGCCGAATCACATGTCTTGTGGCCTAACGGGACCCGACGGAACCGGTGCGTTCCGACGTTGTCGACATGCGGCCGGAGCCGGTGATCCCCGGCACGCCCGCCCCATCGACCGCCGCGCGCCCCTGGCTGAGTCGTCGGGCGTCGTGCCTGTGCGCAACGTTGCGCGGATCGTGTTCTCGCGCGCGCTCGTCGGGTGCGTCGGCGACGCCGGGACCGCCCCCGAGCCGGTCCCGGCGCGAACATCGGGAACGCGATCAGGCCGCGGTGACCGCGCGGAAGTGCACCTCGGGCCGGACGCGGGTGAGGCGGTCGGCGGCGGCGCGGGCCCCGTCGGTGGTGAGGTGCCACGACCACACTCCGGCGCGGTCGCTCATCTCGCTGATGGTCAGGACCACGCCGCGGTAGGCGCACGCCGCCGAACGGGTGTCGAGGACCCGCCCCTGCGGGTCGGTGATGGTGTGGACGACGGCGCCGTCGACGCGGTCGGTCGTGAGCGTGTAGTCGGTCGTGAGCGTGAACATGACGTCCCCCTGTGGTGTGAGATCCCCCCTAGATCTGCGGTGAGCGTACTCCTGGACGGGTGTCCCACAGCCCCGGTTCGGGTGCGGCGCGGGCTCGGCAGGGGAGCACGGCCTGCCCGTCGGCCCCGGTCAGCGCAGGAAGGAGACCGCGGCCGCCAGGCCCGCGGCGACGATGAGGCCGCGCAGGAGGGGGGCGGGGATGCGGCGGGCGACGCGGGCGCCGATGTAGCCGCCCGCGATCGATCCGGCCGACAGCCACGCGACGACGCTCCAGTCGACGTCGGCGATCAGGGCGAACACGACGCCGGCGACGACGTTGCCGACGAAGACCGACAGGGTCTTGAGGGCGTTGACGATCCGCAGCTCGACGTCGAGCCCGAAGCCGAGGACGGCGACCATCATGGCGCCCGACCCGGCGCCGAAGTAGCCGCCGTACACGCCGACGAGGGTGGCGAAGAACGTCGTCGCCGGGGACATGGCGGTCCGCGGGGCGTGGCCGTGGTCGGCGGCGCGCGCGGAGCCGCGCCCGGAAACGTGTTCCGGCGCCTGGCCGGAGCCGTGGTCGACGTCGTGGCCGGAGCCCCGGTCGAGGACCCCGCCGGCCCCCGCGCGCCGCGCGACGTGCGCGCGGACCCGCGCCGAGATCCACGGCTGGGTCGCCACGAGCAGGCAGGTGAGCAGGATGAGCCAGGGGACGACGCGCTCGAACGCCTCGGAGGGCAGGGCCAGCAGCAGCGCGGCGCCGCCGAGAGCCCCGACGGCGTTCGTCGCGATGACCTTCGCCGCGAGGGCCCGGTCGGCGTTCAGCTCCTCCCGGTACCCGAGGCAGCCCGAGACGCCCGCGGCGATGAGGCCCAGGGTGTTCGAGACGTTCGCGACGACCGGCGGGAGGCCGATCGCGAGGAGCACGGGAAAGCTGAGGAGCGAGGCGACGCCGACGCTCGAGGTGAGGATGCCCGCGCCGAGTCCCGCCGCGACGACGGCGAGGATCGTGCCCGGATCGGTGGCGATCACGGGGCCGGCGCCGGTGCCGCAGGCCGTGTGAGGGCGAGCACGGCGAACGCCGCCGCGACGGCGATCACCCCGGCGACGGCGCTCACCCCGCGGTAGTCGACCAGACCCATGACGGGGCCGGCCGCGGCCGCGGCGACCGCGCCCGACAGCGACATCGTCGCGTCGGAGAAGCCCTGGGCCGGGACCCGGTCGGCGGGGGCCAGGGCGGACACGAGGAGGGTGGAGCCGGCGACGGTCGCCGCCGACCAGCCGAGACCGATGAGGACGAGGCCGCCGGTGACCACGGGCATCGCGTCGGCGAACACGCCGGTGACGACGACCGAGGCCAGGAGCGCGGTCAGACCGCCGAGCGCGACGCCCCGGGCGCCGAACCGGTCGGTGGCCCACCCCATGAGCGGCGACAGGCCGTACATGCCCGCGATGTGCAGCGAGATCGTCAGGCCGATGAGGCTGATCGTGTCGGGATGGTGCGCGAGCGTGCCGGCCTGGTGCTGCATGTGCAGCGGCGTCATCGACATGACGGCGACCATGACGGCGTGCGCGGCGACGACGGTGGCGAGCGCGGCCTGCGCGGTGCGGTGGGCGGCGACGACCCGCAGGCCGTCGGACCAGCGCAGGCGTTCCGGGCGGCGGCCACCGTCGTCGAGCTCGCGGCGCAGGAGCAGCGGGTCGGGGCGCAGCCCGACCGCGACGATCGTGGCGCCGACGACCATGCCGGCCGCCGAGATGAGGAACGGGCCCGCGAGGGGCGGCAGCCCGAGCGCGTCGGAGAGCGCGGCGCCGGGGCGCACGGTGTTGGGGCCGAGGACGGCGCCGACGGTGATGGCCCAGACGACGTAGGACAGCTCGCGCCCGCGGCGGGCCGGTTCGGCGAGGTCGGTGACCGCGAACCGGGCCTGCAGGTTGACGGCCGCGGCGAGGCCGACGCACAGCGACCCGAGCAGGAGGACCCCGAACTGGCGGGTGACGACGGCCGCCACCATGGCGAACGTGCCGAGCACCGCGAGGCCGAGACCGCCCGTGAGCGCGACGCGGCGCCCGCGCGCGAGCGCGACCTGCGACAACGGCATCGCGGCGAGGGCCGTGCCGAGGGTCATGCACGTCGTCACGGCCCCGGCCCACGTGTCGGAGCCGCCGAGGTCGACGGCGAGGATCGACCCGAGCGCGAGGGTCGAGCCGTTGCCGAGCCCCGAGAACACCTGGGCGCTCGCGAGGGTGCGTACCACCCGCCGCTGCGTCGCCGCGCGGTCGAGGAGGGCGGCGTCGCCCGGCTGCGAACTCACCCGGCTCACGGTATCCCGTGCGCCGTCGCGCGCGGCAGGGCCGACACGGGGGCACCCTGTTGTCCGGCCCGGGGCAGTGTGTAAAGCTGACCCGCACCTTTGTTCGACCATCCGACCCAGACCGTCCGCGTCGCGCCACCCGGCCCGACGACCGTCCCGGCCGCATTCCGTTGCGCCTCAGGCAAACCCGAAAGCGAGGTGCCGGAGGATGATCGAGTTCGACTCCGTCACGAAGGAATACCCCGACGGCACGGTGGCCGTCGGCGACCTCAGCTTGCGGGCCCCGACCGGGGAGATCACCGTGCTCGTGGGGCCCTCGGGCTGCGGCAAGACGACGTCGCTGCGGATGATCAACCGCATGATCGAGCCGACGTCCGGGACCATCACCATCGACGGCGAGGACTCCGGATCGGTCGACCCCGCCCGCCTGCGCCGCGGCATCGGTTACGTCATCCAGCACGCCGGGCTGTTCCCGCACCGCACCATCGTGCAGAACATCATGACCGTGCCCACGCTGCTGGGCTGGGACGGCGGCAAGGCGAAGGCCCGCGCGATGGAGCTCATGGAGCGGGTGGGCCTCGACCCGGCGTTCGCCGACCGCTACCCCAACCAGCTCTCCGGCGGACAGCAGCAGCGCGTGGGCGTCGCCCGGGCGCTCGCCGCGGACCCCCCGGTCATGCTCATGGACGAGCCGTTCAGCGCCGTGGACCCCGTCGTGCGCGAGGGGCTGCAGGACGAGTTCCTCCGGCTGCAGTCCGAGATGGGCAAGACGATCGTGTTCGTCACCCACGACATCGACGAGGCGGTCAAGCTGGGTGACCGGATCGCCGTGCTCGACGTCGGAGGGCGCCTGGCCCAGATCGCGTCGCCGGCCGTGCTGCTCGCGGAGCCGGCGAGCGACATGGTCGCCGACTTCGTGGGTCGCGACCGCGGGTACCGGGCGCTCGCCTTCACCGGAGGGCAGGTGCGCGCCGACGACGAGCCGACGGTGCCGCTGGGCGCGAGCGTCGAGGACGCGCGCGCGGCCGCCGGGGGAGCCCGCTGGCTGCTCGTCCTCGACGAGGAGGGTCGCCCCGCCGGCTGGGTGGAGCCCGCCAAGATGGCGGCGCCCGCCTCGGCCGACTTCCTCAACCGCGGGGGCACCGTCGCGCGGGCGGACGGATCGCTGCGGCAGGCGCTCGACGCCGCGCTGTCGTCGCCGTCGGGGCGCGGGGTCCTCGTCTCGCCCGACGGCGCCCTCATCGGGACGGTGCCCGCCGGCCGGGTCGTCGAGGCCATCGAGGCCGAGCGCGTGCATCGGACCGAGGGCGGCGCGTCGTGACCTGGTTCCTCTCCCACCTCGACGACGTGGGGGTGTTCCTCGCCTGGCACGTGTACCTCTCGGCGGTGCCGCTCGTGCTCGGGCTGGCCATCGCCCTGCCGCTGGGCTATCTCGCCCGCCGCTACCGCTGGCTCTACCCGCCGCTCATCCTCGGCACGGGGCTGCTCTACACGATCCCGTCGCTCGCGATCTTCATCCTGCTGCCGCTCCTGCTGGGCACGCAGATCCTCGACCCGATCAACGTGCTCGTCGCGATGACCGTGTACACGATCGCGCTGCTCGTGCGCACCGTGGCCGACGGCCTCGCGGCGGTGCCCGACGAGGTCCTGCTCTCGGCGACCGCGATGGGGTACAAGCGGTTCTCGCGGCTGCTGCGGGTCGAGCTGCCGCTGGCGGTGCCGGTCATCGCGGCCGGCCTGCGCGTGGCGGCCGTGAGTAACGTGAGCATCGTGTCGGTGGCCGCGATCATCGGCGTCTCCCAGCTCGGGTCGCTGTTCACCGACGGCTTCGCCCGGGCGTTCCTCGCCCCGATCGTCGTCGGCATCGTCGCCTGCGTGCTGCTCGCGCTCGCGCTCGACCTCCTCATCCTCGCGGCCGGCCGGGCGCTCACGCCGTGGCTGCGGAACAGGAGGGCGTCGTGATCTCCCGGATCTTCGGGTGGCTGTTCGATCCCGCCAACACGGGCGCCATCGTCAGCCGCACCCTCGAGCACCTGCAGTACTCGGTCGTCGCGCTCGCCCTCGCGGCGCTCATCGCGATCCCGGCGGGGATGTACGTCGGCCACACCGGCCGCGGCCGCTTCGCCGTCGTCAACCTCGCCGGCGCGGCGCGCGCCATCCCCACCCTCGGCCTCCTCTACCTCATGGTGCTGCTGCTGGGGCCGAGACTGACGGGCGACGTCGCGTTCCTCCTGCCCAACCTCCTCGTCCTCGTCGTGCTCGCCATCCCGCCGATCCTCTCGGGCACGTACGCCGGCATCGACGAGGTCGACCCCGCGGCGCGCGACGCCGCGAAGGGCATGGGCCTGACGGGCCGGGAGGTGCTGCTCCGGGTCGAGTTCCCGTGCGCGCTCCCGCTCGTGTTCTCCGGGCTGCGATCGGCGCTGCTGCAGGTCGTCGCCACCGCGACGATCGCCGCGACCGCCGGGCTCGGGGGGCTGGGCCGCTTCCTCATCGACGGTCTCGCCGTGCGCGACTTCCCGCAGATGGCGGCCGGCGCGATCCTCGTGGCCGTGCTCGCCCTCCTGTGCGACCTCGTGTTCGGGCTCGCGCAGCGCTACGCCGTCTCACCCGGGATCAGCGGGCGGACCCGTCGCCGGACGCGCCGCGCCCGCCGCGAACGCGACGCCGACTCCGGCGCCTCGGCGTCCCGCACCGAACGCGACCGGCTCGACGCAGGCGCGTCCGCCTCCTGACCGCACCCACCTCTGGTCGACCGAACGAAAGAGAGACCGTCATGACCCGCTCCCGGACCGCGCTCGCCGCCCTCGCCGCCACCGCTCTCGGCGGCGTCACCGCCCTCTCGGCCTGCGGGGGAGGCGGCGGCGACGACCCGCTCGCCGGTGCCTCCGCGACGACCGCCGCGTCGGGCCAGATCGTCGTCGGCTCGGCGAACTTCCCCGAGTCCGAGCTGCTCATGGACATCTACGCCGGGGCCCTCGAGGCCAAGGGGATGCAGGTGAGCACGAAGCCGAACATCGGCAGCCGCGAGACGTACATCCCCGGCCTCAAGGACGGGTCGATCAACCTCGTGCCCGAGTACACGGGCGTGCTCGCCCAGTACTTCGCGAAGGACGCCGGCAAGAAGGTCTCCGGCACGACCTCGGACGAGGTCTACACCGAGCTGAAGTCCGTCCTCCCGCAGGGGATGACCGTCGGCGCGAAGTCGGCCGCCGAGGACAAGGACGCCGTCGTCGTCACGAAGGAGACGGCCGACACGTACAAGCTCAAGACGATCGCCGACCTGGCGCCCGTGGCGGGGCAGATGGTGCTCGGCGGCCCCGCGGAGTGGAAGACGCGCGAGACCGGCGTGCCCGGCCTGAAGTCGATCTACAACCTGACGTTCAAGGAGTTCAAGGCCCTCGACTCCGGTGGCCCGCTCACCGTCCAGGCACTGAAGAACGGCCAGGTCCAGGCCGCGAACCTCTTCACCACCGACCCGAACATCGCCGCCAACGGTTTCGTGCCGCTGGAGGACCCGAAGTCGATGTTCGCGGCGCAGAACGTCGTGCCCCTCATGGCGGCGTCGGCCTCGACGCCGCAGGTCACGCAGGCCCTCGACGCGGTGTCGGCGAAGCTCACGACGGAGCAGCTCGCGGCGATGGTCACGCAGGTCGTCATCGACAAGAAGGACGCGGAGGACGTGGCCGACGAGTTCCTCCAGAAGAACGGTCTCGGCGGCTGAGCCCGCGCGGCTCCCGGCCGGTGGGCGGATGAGCTGCGTACGCTGGTCGGGAAGGGGCGTCCGCGTCCCGCCCGGCGTCGCGTCCGAACCGGCCTGGTTCGGGTGCCACCGGGCCCGCGAGCAGACCGCTGCCCTCGACGACCACCAGGAGACACCGTGAGCGACAACGGCCGATACGACCACCCCGACCGCGGGGACGGCGGCTCGACCCCGCCGCCCTACGACGCGACGAGCGAGATGCCGCGCTACGAGGCCGGCCGGGGCGGCGCCGACACCCCGCGCCCCGACGAGCAGGGGCCCCGCTCGAGCGAGGCGCCGCGCTACGGCGCGTACGCCGAGCCGGGCCGGTGCGGCTCGGACGCGGGCGGATCGCCGCAGCCCGCCTACGGGAAGTACGACGAGTCCGGCCGGGGCGGTCGACCCCAGGACGCCCCCGCGCAGGGCGGCTACGGCCAGGGCGGGTACGGCGAGAGTGGCTACGGCCAGAGTGGCTACGGGCAGGGCGGGTACGACCAGGGCGCGTACGGCCCGGGCGGCCCCGGCGCCGGCTACGGCGAGGGCGGCTACGGCGACCCGCGCGGCGCCGGCGACCCGTGGGCTCCGCGCCCCAGTGCCGCCCTCGCCATCACCGCCCTCGTCCTCGGTGTGCTGGGGTTCCTCGGCTCGTGGCTGGTCCTCGGCGCGATCCTCGGCCTCGTCGCGGTGATCGTCGGCATCGTCGCCGTCGTCAAGGCCCGCAAGGGCCGGGCGCGCGGCACCGGCATGGCGATCGGCGGCATCGTCCTCGGCGTGCTGAGCATGATCATCGCGGGCGCGCTCGTCGCCATGATCGGCACCTTCTTCATGCAGCCCGGGTTCCAGCAGTGCCTCCAGGAGGCGTCGCAGGGTGCGAGCCAGACCGAGGTGCAGCGGTGCCTCGACGACCTCGCCCAGCAGGAGGGTGTGTCGGCTCCGGCCGACGAGCAGGAGGCCTGAGTCGAACGGATCATCCGGGCGGCGGACGGTTCCGCTCGGGGTCGAGGGCGGTCACCGGTGCGGTGGCCGCCCTCGCGGGTGCCGTGACCGGGTCGGCCGCGCCCCGCGTTCACGGCGCGTCGGCCGGTCGGGACCGGCCTCGGCGACCTTGTCGGTGGCGGCGCCTAGTCTCCTTCTCGTGAGTTGGCATGTGGTGCGGGCGGAGCGGACGGACATCCTGGCCGACGCGCTCGCCGAGCTGCTCGCGGTGCCGGTGGCCGACCCTCTGCAGGAGGAGGTCGTCGTCGTGCCCGCCCGCGGGGTGGAGCGATGGCTCACCCAACGCCTCTCGCACCGGCTCGGAGCCGGGGCCGGAGCCGGAGTCGCGCGCGAGGCGGCGGTCGACGGGGCGCCGGCCGGGCCGGAGACGTGCGGAGCGCGCTCGCCCGGGGTGGGCGCGGTCGGTGCGGTCGGCTTCGCGCCGGGCGGGGTGTGCGCCGGCGTGCGGTTCCTCAGCCCGGCCTCGCTCGTCTCGATGCTCACGGGCCGGGAGCGCGACGACCCGTGGGACCCGGATCGGCTCGTGTGGTCCCTGCTGAGCGTCATCGACGAGAGCCTCGACGCGTCGTGGTGCGCCCCGATCGCCCGGCACCTCGGGCACGGCCTCGGGCCCGCTACCGACGGCGTCGACAGTGTCGACGGTGTCGACGAGATCCGCGCCGGCCGCCGGTACTCGCTGGCCCGGCGGCTCGCGGGCCTGTTCGCCTCGTACGGGGTGCAGCGCCCCACCCTGCTCACCGACTGGCGCGAGGGCCGGTCGCTCGACGGCGTGGGTGCCCCCCTCGACCCCGACCTCGCGTGGCAGCCGGAGCTGTACCGGCGCCTGCTCGACCGGGTCGAGGGACCCCCGCCCGACGTGCGGCACCAGGACACCCTCGATCGTCTGCGTGCCGGAGCAGGCGGGTTCGCGGCGGGCGGGGCCGAGGGGCCGTCGCCCGGTGCGCAGGCCCCGCTCGCGCTGCCGGGCCGGCTGTCGCTGTTCGGGCACACCCGCATCGCGCGCACCGAGATCGAACTGCTCGCCGCGCTCGCCCGGCACCGCGACGTGCACCTGTGGCTGCCGCAGGCGTCGGAGGCGGTGTGGCGCGCCATCGAGCCCGAGTGCGCGATCGGCCCGATCCGGCGCGCCCAGGACCGGACCGGCGAGCTCGTCGCCCACCCGCTGCTCGCGTCGCTCGGGCGCGACGCGCGGGAGCTCCAGCGATCCCTCGCCCTCGCCGCGGCCGAGGCCGGGGCGGACGCCGGGGCCCGCGCCGGGGCGGGGCCGCTCGGCCCGGGCCCGGCGGACCGCCCGCCTACGCCTACGCCTGCCACTACGACTGGGCGTGCGGCGGTGATCGGGCCGGTCGAGGCGGTCGAGGAGGTGCCGAACGTCGCAGAGGCGTCGGGCGCCGACGCGGCGCCGGGCACGGGCACGATCCTCGGCTGGCTCCAGCACGACCTGCGCGCGGGCCGGCCGCCCACGCCGCAGGAACGGGCGGCGCGGGTCCCGGCCACGGGCGACGCGTCGGTCCGCATCCACGCGTGCCACGGCCCGGCCCGGCAGGTGGAGGTGTTGCGGGAGGTCCTCGTGGGTCTCCTCGCCGACGACCCCACGCTCGAGCCGCGCGACATCATCGTCATGTGCCCCGACATCGAGGCGTACGCGCCGCTCGTCCAGGCCGCGTTCGGGCTCGGCGGCGGGGTCGACGAGGGGGGTGGACGCGGCGCGCGGCACCCCGCCCACCGGCTGCGCGTGCGCCTCGCCGACCGGTCCCTCACCGCGACCAACCCGCTCGCGCGTCTCGCCGCAGACCTGCTCGGGCTCGTGGGCGGGCGGATGACGGCGGGCGACGTCCTCGACCTGGCCGGCAGCGCGCCCGTGCGGCGGCGGTTCGGTTTCGACGACGACGACCTCGACCGGATCGCCCGCTGGGTCGACCAGGCCGCGATCCGTTGGGGGCGCGACGCGCGCTCGCGGGCGCCGTTCGACCTCGAGCGGTTCGACCAGAACACGTGGCGCTTCGGCCTGGACCGGCTCCTGCTCGGGGTCGCGACGGGCGAGGACCGCGGCCCGGACGAGGAGCGGTACGCCGTCGGCGGCGCGGCCGGGCAGGGGGTCGGCGCCCGTGCGGCCGGGGAGGCGCTCGACGGCGGTCAGGACCCGGCCGGGGAGGCCGTCGGCGGCGGCGACGGTGCGGCCGTGAGCGGGGTCTCGGGCACCGGCAGCGCGGCCGACGAGGGGCTCGGCGGCTCCGCCGGCGCCGCCGACGAGCCCGGCGCCGATCCGGTGCGGGGCGGCGGGAACGTGCCCGCCGACCTGCTGCCCGCGCTGCCCGTCGACGACGTGGGCGGTGGCGACATCGACCTCGTCGGGAGGCTCGCGGAGCTCCTCGACCGCCTCGACGCCGTCGTCGACCGGCTCGAGGCCGCGCGCACCGCGGCCGACTGGACCGACGCGCTGCGTGAGGGCGTGCGCGACCTCGCGGACGTGCCGCTCACCGAGACGTGGCAGGTGGCGCAGCTCAAGCGTGAGCTGGCGGCCGTCGCGGCGGCGAGCCGCCCCGACACGCGGCTGCGGCTCGCCGACGTCCGCGGCCTCCTCGCCCACCGCTTCGCCGGTCATCCCACCCGGGCCAACTTCCGGACCGGCACGCTCACCGTGGCGACGATGGTGCCGATGCGCTCCGTGCCGCACCGCGTCGTCGCCCTCCTCGGCCTCGACGACGGGGTCTACCCCCGGCAGGAGACCGTCGACGGCGACGACGCGCTCTCCCGGGATCCGATGACGGGCGAACGGGATCCGCGCAGCGAGGACCGGCAGCTGCTCCTCGACGCGATCATGGCCGCCACCGAGCACCTCGTCGTCACCTACACCGGCGCGAGCGAGCACGCGGGGTCGCCACGCCCGCCCGCCGTGCCGCTCGGGGAGGCCGTCGACGCCGTCCGCGAGACGATCGCGCCGGAGCTCGACGCCGACGGCCGCGAGGTCGACTCCCCGTCGTTCGTCGTGCGCCACCGGCTGCAGCCGTTCGCGCCCGAGAACTTCGTCGACGGGGCCCTCGGTGCGCCCGGCCCGTTCAGCTTCGACGCGGCCTCCCTCGCCGGCGCGCGGGCCATGGCGGGCGAGCGGACCCCCGTGCCGCCGCTGCTGACCGAGCCGCTGTCGGCCACGCCGGTGACCGACGTCGACCTCGACGACCTGCTCGCCTTCTTCGCGCACCCCGCCCGCCACGTGCTGCGCGGGCGCCTCGACGTCACCGCGCCGCTCGAGGGCGACGAACCGCTCGACGCGATGCCCGTCGACCTCGACTCCCTCGAGAAGTGGGCCGTGGGCGACCGCCTGCTCGGCGCGGCGCTCGCCGGCGTCCACCCCGACGTCGCCGTCCGGGCCGAGAGGCTGCGCGGCCTGCTCCCGCCCGGCGGCCTCGCCGACCCGGTCCTGGCCGACGTGCGCGACGTCATCGGGGCGGTCGTCACGACCGCGAACGGGCTGCGGGTGGGCACCCCCGGCAGCGTCGACGTCGACGTCGACCTCGGGGGCGGCCGCCGGCTCTCCGGCACCGTGCCACACGTGTACGGCACGCCGACCGGGTCCGGTGGCGCGGCGCGGCACGTCACCGTCTCGTACTCCTCGGTCTCGGCGAAGCGTCGGCTCGAGGCGTGGATCACCCTGCTCGCGCTCGCCGCCTCCGACGACTCGATCGCCTACACCTCGCACGCGCTCGGCCGCCGCGGCCGCCGCGCCGTCACCGCGGTCGCCGGCCCGATCGACCCCGCGACCGCCCGGGCGGCGCTGCTCGACCTCGTCGACGTCTACGACCGCGGACGCCTCGAACCCCTGCCGATCCCGCCGCGGACCGCGCTCGCGTACGCGGAGGCCCACGCCCGGGGGGCCCGCGGCGAGCGGGTCGACGCCGAGGCCGCCGCCCGCGACGAGTGGGTGGGCCGCGACAACGGCCGCGGGATCCCCGGCGAGGCGGCCGACGCCTGGCACGTGCGCGTCCACGGCCCGCAGGCGCCGCTCGAGGTGCTGCTCACCGATCCGCGCCCGGGCGAGGACTGGAACACCGCGCCCCACCGCCTCGGCCGGTACGCCCTGCGCGTGTGGGAGCCGGTCCTCGCGGCCCAGGAGGTGCGATGAACCGGGCACAGGAAACGACGGCGAGCGATGATCTGGCCCCGTTCGCGATCACCGATCCGCTGCCCACGGGCACCGTCCTGCTCGAGGCGAGCGCCGGGACCGGGAAGACGTGGACGATCGGCGCGCTCGTCACCCGGTACGTCGCCGAGGGGGTCGCGACGCTCGACGAGATGCTCGTCGTCACCTTCGGGCGGGCCGCGAGCCAGGAGCTGCGCGAACGGGTGCGCGAGTCCCTCACCCGCGCCGAGCGCGCGCTGCGGGACGCTCGCTCGGACCGGCCGGGCCGAACCGCTACGGCCCCCGTGGCCGAGCAGACCGACGCCGTCGCGGAACCCGACGTGGGACCCGACGTGCTCGCGGCGACCGACATCGTCCCGAGGTCCGACGGGCGCGCCGCAAGGGACGACCTGGCCCGGGCCGACTCACTCTTCGAGGCCCACGACCTCCCTGAACCGGACGACCCCGCGCAGGCCCACGACCCCGCGGGAGGCGACCCGCCGGAGGAGACCGACGGGCTCGACGGGCCGTCGGCCGCCGCGCGCGCGGACGACCCGCTCGTCGACGTCCTGCTCGCGGCCGACCCCGCCGAGGTCGCGGCGCGGCATCGCCGGCTGCGGGCCGCCCTGGGCGCGTTCGACGCCGCGACGATCGCGACGACCCACCAGTTCTGCCGCCTCGTGCTCGCGAGCCTCGGCGTCGCGGGCGACACCGACCCCTCCGCCCGGCTCGTCGAGGACCTCGACGACCTGCTCGTGGAGGTCGTCGACGACCTGTACGTGCGCGGTTTCGCGGGCAGCTCGGCACGGCCGGCGTTCTCGCGCGACGAGGCGCTGGCCATCGCCCGGGCGGTGCACGCCGACCCGCAGGCCCGGATCGAGCCCGCGCACCCGGCGCCCGGGTCGGTCGCGGCCCGCCGGGTCGGCTTCGCGCGGCTCGTGCGCGACGAGATGGCGCGGCGGATGCGCCGGCTCGGGGTGCTCGGCTACGACGACCTGCTCAGCCAGCTCGCCGACGCGCTCGCCGACGAGGACGCCCCGGCCCGCGCGCGCATGCGCCGCCGGTGGAGCGTCGTCCTCGTCGACGAGTTCCAGGACACCGACCCCGTCCAGTGGGCCGTCCTGGACCGCGCCTTCAGCGGCCACGCGACGATGGTGCTCATCGGCGACCCGAAGCAGGCGATCTACGCGTTCCGCGGCGGCGACGTCGTCACCTACCTCGCCGCCGCGGCGACCGCGGGGGACCGGCGCACGCTCGACGTCGACCGCCGGGCCGATGCTCCCCTGGTCGACGCCCTGCAGGCCATGTGGGCGGGGGCGCGCCTCGGCGACGAGGACATCGAGGTCCGAGGAGTGCGCGCGGCGCCGAACCACGCGGGCGGACGCCTCGTCGGGGCGCCCGCCGGCGCGCCCCTGCGGGTGCGGATCGCGCCGGGCCCGCCTCCCACGGGCCGCCGGCCCACCCAGATGCGGATCGGGACGGCCCGCGACATCGTCGGCCGCGACCTCGCCCGCGACGTGTCGCGGCTGCTGGGCTCGGGCGCCACGTTCGACGGCCGGCCGCTGGCGGCGGGCGACGTCGCGGTGCTCGCGCACACCGGTCGGCAGCTCGCCATCGCGCAGACCGCGCTGCGGGCGGCGGGGATCTCCGCCGTCGTCGCGGGCGGGGGGAGCGTCTTCCGCACGCCCGCCGCGACGACGTGGCTGACCGTGCTCGAGGCGATGGAGCAGCCCCACCGCTCCGCCCGGGTGCGCGCGGCGGCCCTCACCCCGTTCGTCGGCTACTCGGCGGCCCGGCTCGACGCCGGCGGCGACGACCTCACCGACTCCGTCGCGGCCCGGATGCGCTGGTGGGCGGCGCTCTTCGCCACCCGCGGCATCGCCGCCGTGCTCGAGTCGGCCACCGCCGACGGCCTGCCCGCCCGGATGCTCGCCCACGTCGGCGGCGAACGCGACCTCACCGACCTGCGCCACGTGGGCGAGGCGCTGCACGAGGTGGGTCTGTCCGACTCCCTGGGCCTCGTCGCGACGATCACATGGCTGCGCGAACGCATGACCGAGGAGATCGTCGAGACCGCGAGCGCGCGGACCCGCCGGCTCGACAGCGACGCGTCGGCCGTGCAGCTCTCGACCATCCACGGGAGCAAGGGCCTGCAGTACCCGGTCGTCTACGCCCCGTTCCTCTTCGACCGCTGGGTGAGCGACGACCCGCCCCTGCCGCGCTTCCACGGGCCCGACGGCCACCGGTGCCTCGACGTCGGCGGCGCCCATCCCGGCCGGCGCGACCACGTGGCCCGCGCCCTCGCCGAGGAGGCGGGGGAGTCGCTGCGCCTCTTCTACGTCGCCCTCACGCGGGCCCAGTCGCAGGTCGTCACGTGGTGGTCGCCGACGACGAACACGCCACCCTCCCCGCTGCACCGCATGCTGCTCGGGCGCGCCCCCGGCACGCCCGACGTACCCGACGCGGCCCCCGTCCCGCCCGACGACCGGGCCCGCGCCATGTTCGACGCGTGGCGCGAGCTCGGCGGCCCCGCCTGGGAACTCGTCCTCGAGGAACCGGTGCCCGTGCGCCGCGAGGCCGGCGGCCCGGCCCGGCTCGAGCTGCGCACCTTCGGCCGCGAGATCGACCCCGCCTGGCGGCGCACCTCCTACACGGCCCTCACGCGGGTTGGTGACGAGGAGGCCGTGGCCGGCCGGACCGACGGCGCCGGTCAGGTGGGCTCCGAGCCGGAGAACCCGGCCCGCGAGGACGAACCGGAGGTCGCGCAGATCGTGCCCGGGGCCGGGCGAGACGCCCCTCGCCCCTGGGATGACTCCGGCTCCGCCGGCACGCTCGACCCGTCGGTGGCCTCACCGGCCTCGCCACCCTCGCCGGCCTCGCCGTCCCGGTCCGCCGAGTCCGCCGAGTCGTCCGAGTCGTCCCCGCCGGCGGCCACGGTGGGCGCCGCGGCCGAGGCGGTCGCCTCGCCCATGGCGGACCTGCCCGTGGGGGCCACGTTCGGCTCCCTCGTCCACCAGGTGCTCGAGGAGGCCGACGCCACCTCGCCCCGGCTGCGCGAGGAGCTGACCGACCGCATCCACGAGGCGATCCTGCGCTGGCCCGTCGACCTCGACCGGTCCGCCCTCGCCGAGGCGCTGGCCGCGGTCGTGCGCACCCCGCTCGGCCCCCTCGCCCCCGGCGTCACGCTCGCCGACGTCGGCCGGCGCGACCGGCTGTGCGAGATGGAGTTCGAGATGCCGCTCGTCGGGGGCGACCTCGCCCGCGCCGGCGCGCCGGTCGTGCGCCTGGCGGCGCTCGCCGAGCCGCTGCGGCGCCACCTGCCGCCCGGCGACCCGGTGCGCGCGTACGCCGACGTCCTCGAGGCGGGTGCGATGGGGGAGCAGGAGCTGCGCGGCTACCTCACCGGCTCCCTCGACGTCGTCCTGCGCGTCGGGGAGCGCTACCTCGTCGCCGACTACAAGACGAACTGGCTCGGCCCGATCGACGAACCCCTCACCGCGCACACGTACCGTCCCGCCGCGCTCGCAGAGGCGATGGGGCACTCGTCCTACCCGCTGCAGGCCCTCCTCTACGCCGTCGTGCTGCACCGCTACCTGCGCTGGCGGGTCCGGGACTACGACCCGGAGCGGCACCTCGGCGGGGTGCTGTACCTGTACGTGCGCGGGATGTGCGGGCCGGACACGCCCGTGGTCGACGGGCAGCCGTGCGGCGTCTTCTCCTGGCGCCCGCCGGCGGCCCTCGTGCTCGAGTGCTCCGACGTGTTCGACGGTCCGGGAGGGGTCCTGTGAGCGAGGTCTTCGAGGTCACGTCTGCCCAGGACCGCCGCCTCGCCCTGCGGGCGACCGGCGTGCTCGGCCGGGCGAACGCGGCGGGCATCCTCACCGCCTCCGACGTCCACGTCGCCGACCGGCTGTGCGCCCTGGCCGGCGAGGAGTCGGAGGCCGTGCGGCTCGCGGTGGCGCTCGCGACCCGCGGGGTCCGCCTCGGGTCGGTGTGCGTCGACCTCGACACGGTGCCCCAGGTCGAGCCGGCCTTCGACTGGCCCGAACCCGACGCGTGGCGGGCGGCCGTCGCGGCGTCGCCGCTGCTCGCCGCGGGCGTCGTCCGCCTCGACCTCGGCCTGCTCTACCTCGACCGCTACCGCCGCGACGAGGTCGCCGTCTGCCACGACCTCCTCGACCGGGCGGGCACCCCGCCGGAGCTCGGCGGCGCCGCGGCCGACGCGGCGCTGGAGGAATCCCTGGAGCGCGTGTTCCCGGGTGACGGGTACGCCGAGCAGCGCGACGCGTCGCGGCGGGCGGCGGGGCAGGCGGTCACGGTGCTGACCGGCGGGCCGGGCACGGGCAAGACGACGACCGTCGCGGGCCTGCTCGCCGTCCTCGCCGAGCAGGCGGAGCGGGCGGGCGGGGAGCGGGGTCGGCTGCGGATCGCGCTCACGGCACCCACGGGCAAGGCCGCCGCCCGGCTCGGCGAGGCCACGGCGGCGGCGACGGCCCGGCTGCCGACGGCCGACCGTGACCGCCTCGGCTCGCTGCCGGCGAGCACCATGCACCGCCTCCTCGGGTCGCTGCCGGGGCGGCGGACGCGGTTCCGGCACGACCGGTCCAACCGGCTCCCGCACGACGTCGTCGTCGTCGACGAGATGTCGATGGTGTCGCTGACGATGATGGCGCGTCTGCTCGAGGCGCTCCGGCCCGGCGCGCGGCTCGTGCTCGTGGGCGACCCCGACCAGCTCGCCTCCGTCGACGCCGGCGCCGTGCTCGCGGACCTCGTCGCGGGGTTCGCCGACCGCGACCGGTCTCCGGTCGTGCGCCTGCGCGTGCGGCACCGGTTCGGCGTCGGGATCGGCGCCCTCGCCGACGCGGTGCGCGACGGCGACGGCGACGGGGTGCTGGCCCTGCTCCGCTCGGGCGATCCGGCCGTCGAGTTCGTCGAGGTGCCCGACGCCCCGGAGGGGGCCGACCCGGCCGACGCCGGGCGGGCCCTGCTCGAGGCGACCGCCGACACGTTGCGCCCGCGGCTCGTCCGGCACGCGCTCGACCTGCGCGAGGCGGCCGTGGCCGGCGACGCGGACACGGCGCTGCGGCTCCTCGCGCAGCACCGCCTCCTGTGTGCGCACCGGCGCGGGCCGTACGGTGTGGCCGCCTGGAACCGGTACGTCGAGCAGTGGCTCGCCGAGCTCGGCGGCATCGTGTCCTACGACCCGATGTACGACGGTCGCCCGTTGCTCGTCACCGCGAACGACTATGCCTCGGGGCTGTTCAACGGCGACACCGGCGTCGTGCTGCGCGCCCCCGACCACGACGGGCCGGGCCGCCGCGGGCCGGTCGCCGTGTTCGACGGCGCGCAGGGGCGGCTCACCCTCGCGGCGGCGCGCCTCGGCGACGTCGACACCATGCACGCGATGACGGTCCACAAGAGCCAGGGCAGCCAGGCCGACCACGTGACCATCCTGCTGCCCGGGCCCGAATCGGCCCTGCTCACCCGCGAACTGCTCTACACCGGCCTGACCCGGGCGCAGTCCCGGGTGACCATCGTCGGCAGCGAGGACGGGGTGCGCGCCGCCGTCGACCGGCGCGTCCAGCGCGCGACCGGCCTGCGCCGCCGCCTCGCCGGCCCCGGCTGACCACCGTCCGACTCAAGCCGTCCCACCACCGCCCCGCCCACTCCGCGGCCCATGCCGACCCGGTTCACCTGCGCCGATGAGGTGGCAGAGCCGAGCCGGACGGGCATGGTCCACCGGTGCACAGGGTGCCGTGGGTCGGACGGCGCCCGGTCGGGCACCGACCGTTCGGTGGACTATGCGGACGCGGTTCACCTGTGCCGATGGGGTGGTATGGCCGAGCCGGATGGGCATGGTCCGCGGGTCGGGCGCCGTCCGTTCGGTGGACTGTGCCCGGCCCGCTTCCCTGTGCCGGTGAGGTGGCATGGCCGAGCCGGATGGGCATGGTCCGAGGGTCGGTCGCCGGCGGCCGCGCCGCCTGCGTCGCACGTGGCGGTGGGGCGAGGTCGCGTCGGCCCGACGACGGTGGGCGAGACTGGGCGGATGAGCTCCCCGTTCGACCTCGCGCGCATCGGGGCGGGGCTGCCGTTCGCGGACTCCGCCGGCGCGCTGGCCGCGGCGGTGGCGGAGCGGGGCGTCGCGGTGGTCCAGGCGCCGCCCGGCACGGGCAAGACGACGCTCGGACCGCCCATCGTGGCCGGGGTCGTCCCCGGGCGGATCGTCGTCACCCAGCCGCGGCGCATCGCCGTGCGCGCGGCCGCCCGCCGGCTCGCGGCACTCACGGGCACGGCGCCGGGCGACGTCGCCGGCTTCACCGTGCGGGGCGAGCGGCGGGTCGGCCAGCGGACGCGCGTCGAGTTCTGCACCCCCGGCGTGCTCTTGCGGCGGCTGCTGTCGGATCCCGACCTGCCGGGCGTCGGGGCGGTCGTCCTCGACGAGGTGCACGAGCGCGGTCTGGAGACGGACCTGCTCGTGGGAATGCTCGTCGAGGTCCGCGAGCTGCGCGACGACCTCGGCCTCGTCGCGATGTCGGCCACGCTCGACGCGCCCCGGTTCGCGGCCCTGCTCGGGACGGGCACGGCGAGCAGGGCGGCCCCGGTGATCGACTGCCCCTCGGCGCTGCACCCGCTGACGATCCGGTGGGCCCCGGGCGACATCCCGCGCACCGACGCGCGTGGCGTCTCGCGTGCCTTCCTCGACCACGTCGCCCGGGTGACCCTCGACGCCCACGCCCGCGCGGCCGCCGACCTCGGCCTGGCGCAGGCGCCCGACGCGCTCGTCTTCGTGCCGGGCGTGGCCGAGGTCGCGCACGTCGCGCGGCGACTGGCCGAGGCGACAGGCGGGGTGGCCACCGGGAAGACCGGCACGGCGACGGCCGATGGGTCGGTCGAGATCCTCGAGCTGCACGGTCGCCTCGGCCCGGCCGCGCAGGACCGGGTCACCGGCGGTCGCGCGCCGGGGGAGCCGGCGCGCATCGTCGTGTCGACGTCGCTCGCCGAGTCCTCCCTCACCGTCCCCGGCGTCCGGCTCGTCGTCGACGCGGGACTCGCCCGCGAGCCGCGGCGCGACGCGGCGCGGGGGATGTCGGGGCTGGTCACCGTGGCGGCCTCGCGCGACGCGGCCGTGCAGCGCGCGGGCCGGGCCGCGCGGCTCGGACCAGGGATCGCGGTCCGCTGCTACGACGAGACGACGTTCGCCGCGCTGCCCGCCCACGTCACCCCCGAGATCGCCGCCGCCGACCTGGTCGGGGCCGCGCTCACCCTCGCCTGCTGGGGCTCACCGCGCGGCGAGGGCCTCGCCCTGCCCGACGCCCCGCCGGCCGGGGCGATCGCCGACGCCGAGCGCGTCCTGCGGGGTCTCGGCGCGGCCGACGCCGACGGGCGGGTCACGGCCCTGGGCCGCCGGCTCGCGCGGGTTCCCGCCGATCCCCGCCTCGCGCGTGCCCTGCTGGACGGCGCGGCCGTCGTCGGTGCCCCCGCGGCGGCCGCGGTCGTGGCCGCCCTGTCGGACGATCACCGGCCCGAGGGCGCCGACCTGCCGCGGTTGCTCGCGGACCTCGGGCGGGGACGCGCGCCCGGCGCCGCTCGCTGGCGCGACGAGACCCGCCGCCTCGCGGGCCTCGCGAAGGAGCCCGCCGACGACGGGCGGTCGGCCGGGTGGGCGCCGGACGCGGCCGGCGCAGGGCGGGATTCCGACGACGTCGTGCGGTCGAGCCGGTCGGGCGGGTCCGCGCCGGACACGGCCCGGGCCGGGCGGGATTCCGACGCCGTCGGCCTCGTCGTCGCCCTCGCCTTCCCGGATCGGATGGCGCGGCGGGTCGGCTCGGCGGGCGGAGACGGCGTGTACCTGCTCGCGTCGGGCACGCGCGCCGCGGTGCCGAACGGGCCTCTGACCGGCCACGAGTGGCTCGCCGTGGCCGACGTCGCCCGCGCCGAGGGCCGGGCCGCGGCGGGCACGGGCGCCGTCGTCCGGTCCGCCGCCCCGCTGTCGGAGCAGGCCCGCGACCTGGCCGGCGCGGAGTTGCTCACCGACGAGGTGCGCGCGCAGTGGCGGACGGACGCGGCCCCGGGAGGAGGAAGCGCGACATCCTCCGCCGACGCGGTCGGCGGCCGCGTCGTCGCGCGGCGGGTGCGCGCCCTCGGCGCGATCGAGCTGTCGTCGGCGCCGGTGCGGCCCAGCCGGGAGGTGGCCCGCGCGGCGGTCGACGCCGCCCTCGCGCGGTGGGGCCTGCGACTCTTCGCGTGGTCCCCGGCCGCCGACGGGCTGCGCCGACGCCTCGCGCTGCTGCACGCCCACGTCGGCGAGCCGTGGCCCGACGTGCGCGACGCCGCGCTCCTGCGCCGCGCGGACGAGTGGCTGGGCCCCGAGATCGACGCGCTCGCCGACGGCGGACGCGCCGACCGCATCGACCTGCTCGACCCGCTCCGCCGCCTCCTGCCCTGGCCGGACGCGGCCCGCCTCGACGACCTCGCCCCGCAGCGACTCACCGTCGCCAGCGGGTCCCGCGTGCGGATCGACTACCCGGCCGTGCCCGCGTCGGAGACCGCCGTCCAGGAGGCCGCCGCCACCTCTGCCGCCGCCGCTACCGCCGCTCCCGACCCGGCCGCCGCAGCGGACCCTGCCTCCGCCGATGCCGGTACCCGGGTCCCTGCCGACGACGCTGCCGCGGTCGGCCCCGCCTCCGCCGTCGGCCGCCCGGTCGTCGCCGTCAAGCTGCAGGAGTGCTTCGGCTGGGCCGCGACGCCGACGGTGGCGGGCGTGCCGATCCTCTTCCACCTGCTCTCACCCGCGGGCCGGCCGCTCGCGATCACCGACGACCTCGCGTCGTTCTGGGCCGGACCGTACGCCCAGGTCCGGGCCGAGATGCGGGGCCGCTACCCGAAGCACCCGTGGCCGGAGGACCCGTGGAGCGCCCCGGCCACGGCCCGCACCCGGCGCGCCGGGCGCTGACGCGACCCCTGAGGCCCGGCCACGGCCCGCACCCGGCGCGCCGGGCGCTGACGCGACCGGACTGGGGGAGCGGTGGGCCGAACGGGCGTGCGACCGAGAGGACGCTGCCCCCACGCCCGATCCGGGCCGGGGTGGGCGGGACGTCGTGCGCACCACGGCACCCGGGGCGCGGTGTCGGTACGCGCCGACCCCACGGATCCTGCGTCAGCGGGCGGACAGGACGCGGGCCTCCAGCGTGGCGTCGGGCCCGACGAGGCGCAGCGCCTCCAGGAGGGCGTCGCGCACCTGCTCCGCGCGGGCGTCGGAATCGCCCGGTTCCACGTCGAGGACGTCGCCGATGAAGACCGCGTCGACGGTGTCGTGCTCGAGCCGGGTCCGGTAGCACTGCCGCCAGTTCCAGCGCCGGCACGTGACGCCGACGTCGTCGCGCCAGACGACCTCGCCGGGCTCGGGGTGCTCGATCGTCTCGGCGCCGGACGCGAGTGTGCCGAAGTCCTCCTCACCGGTCGCGCGGACGAGCCGCAGGGGGCCCGAGTAGGCGCGCAGGTTCTCGCCGCCGAGCGGGGTGGCGAGGCGGATCGAGACGGCGTTGTAGGCGTCGGCGAGCCGGTTGATGCGCGGCAGCCCGTCCTCCACCCGCCGCAGCAGGGCCTCCGCGCTGTTGCGGGTGCGCTGCGGCTTGGCCCCGAAGGCCCGGAACGCCTCGCGCCAGGCCGCGATGTGGGGCAGGTCCTCGGCCTTGCCGTCGCCGATCGCCGCGCGCGCCTCGCCCTCGGCTCCCGCGAGCAGGGCCTCGCTCACGTCGTCGGACGGCCCGGGCGTCAGGCCCGTGGCGGTGACGAGGACGCAGCGGTAGTCGGGGCGCAGGTCGCCGACCTGCTCGGAGATGCTCGCCGCGGCGAGCCAGTCGGAATACGTCACCCCGGCAACCTATCCGGGGCCGGCCCACCCGCCGGTCGAGGGCCGGGTGGGCGGTTCGTCAGGCGCGCAGGTGCTCGAGGAGGGTGGTCACGCCGAGGCCGATGAGGATGAGCCCGCCGCCGATCTCGGCGGGCGGGCCGAGGCGCGAACCGATCCGGCGCCCCAGCGCCACCCCGACGGCGCTGAGCACGAACGTCGTGACGCCGATGACGGCCACCGTCGGCAGGATGTCGACCTCCATGAACGCGAGGCTGACCCCGATGACGAGGGCGTCGATGCTCGTCGCGAGGCCGAGAACCGTGAGGTCGCGGCGCCGCAGGCGACCCGGCGCCTCGTCGTCCTCGTGCTCGGGCCGGACCGCGGCCCAGATCATGTGCAGGCCGATGCCGGCCAGGAGCGCGAAGGCGATCCAGTGGTCGACGGCCCGGATGTAGTCGGCGAACGCGGCGCCGAGCAGCCAGCCGACGAGCGGCATCACCGCCTGGAAGAGGCCGAAGGTCGCGGCGATGGCCAGGACCGAGCGGCGGTCGACCCGCGGCAGGGTCAGGCCCTTGCCGAGCGCGACCGCGAAGGCGTCGGCGGACACGCCGAGCGCGATGAGCAGGACGGTGAACGGGGACATGCGGCGCGAAGACCTCTCGTCTCACGGCGGCCGAAGGCGGGATCGCGACTTCGACACACGTACGGTGTCGAAGGTCTCGTTCACCCGCGCCGAGCGGACGGTGCGCCGGGTGGGCCGGGCCCACCAGTGTGTCGACGCACGCTCCACGCCCCGCTGTCGAGGCGATCGGAACTACTCCCCTTCGTTCGGCCTCCACGATACCGAAGGCTCGCCGGAGGCGGTCGACTTTGCGCGAGGGTCAGCCGACCCCGTCGATCTCGCGGCCGTTCTCGAGGTAGACGCAACGGTCGTGGGCCAGGGCGGCGCCCACGCGGCGCCGGACCGGGGGCCGCAGCGCCTCGAGCGCGTCCTCGGGGCGCATGAGACGGTGCGAGGCGATCTCCTCCGCCTGCAGCGTGATGCGGCGCAGGGCCCGGTCCGGCAGGACTCCGCAGTGGAAGAGGAAACGCAGGCCGAGGGGCCGGCCCTTCTTGGCGGGGCGCGTGTCGACGCAGGCCAACCGGCCGGACGTGACGTCCAGCCCCGTCTCCTCGGCCACCTCGCGGCGGCACCCCTCCCACGGGGTCTCGCCGGCCTCGAGGACGCCGCCGGGAACGGTCCACCCGGACTTGTACGTGGGCTCGAGCACGAGCAGCCGCCCGCGGCGGTCGAAGACGAGGGCACCCGCCGACGCGGGGATGCCGGGCGGCGTCCAGGCGCTCACCGACGACCGCCTCAGGGCCGGCGGTCGGGACGCTTCTCGGCGACGACGTCAGGGCCGCCGTCCTTGCGCCGCAGGGCGGCCCGCGCCGCGGCCCAGGCCGCTCCACCGAGCACGACGCCGAGGGCGCCGCTGAAGATCCACGCGAACGGGGAGGGTTCCTTCTCCCGGGACACCGACTGATTCATGGCGCCCACCGTAGGCGATGACGGGCGCCCACCCCCGCGCGTCCTCGGCGCTCGGCCCGGCCGCGCCATCGGCGGCCCCCGCCCGACGCGGGACCAGGTGCCTCAGGCGGGAGGTCGGCGCCCGCCGCGGGGGTTCGCCCGGTCCCACCCCGTCACCGCCCGTTCGAGGGCGAGCACGTCGGCGTGGATCTCGATCGCGGCCCGCCCCGAGCGCACCGGATGACTCCGGATCCGCTCGAGGCTCGGACCGGCCGCCGCCGCCAGGTCGGCCGCCCGCGCCCGGGTGAGCCTTCGGTCGCGCTCACTGCGGCTCGTACGCTCGCCTGCGTTCGCCGCTCGGAGTTTTCTGTCGCGCTCACTGCGGCTCGCAAGCTCGCCTCCGTTCGCCGCTTCTGGGCGCCAGGCCAGGCCGAGCACCGTGTAGCCGACCCCCGACAGGGCTCGCTCCATGTCCCGGTACGCCTCGATCCGTTCGGGCTCGTCGGCGCCCTGTGCGTCAGGCTGAGGTGAGACACCACTTCTGAGTTCCTTCCCTCTGCACGGGGCGGAGAAGCGAGACACCTGATGACCATGACGTTGGCCGATGCTGCCCGGATCGATGATGGGGT
>NZ_JACYXE010000017.1 GCF_014857905.1 Agilicoccus flavus
GGTAATCGCCGCCCGGTCGCGCCCAAGCTGCCCGAGGCGGCCTGGATCAACCAGCCATCACCGGAGGCCCTCATACAGACCGCGTAACGAGACGTGTCTCAGACTGCTTGACATCTTCCGGCGGCGGTGCGCCGCGCCACCTGGTCGGATTCGAGCAGCGCGTGGTAGAGCAGTCGGCGGTGCTCGCGGGCGGCGCGGGTCTCGAGGCGGCCCGTCGCGAGGTCGGCCAGGACCTCGTCGATCCCGACGACGACGTCGCGGGCGTACGCGCGCAGCAGGGTGACGTTGTGCCCCCGCCCCGAGACGGCGAGGACGACGAGCGCGACGGTCACCGCGAGCACGGTGTCGAGGCCGCGCTCGACGACGAGCGAGCCCGGGTCGGAGCGGGCGGCGGCGTGCGACCCGATCGTCAGCGCGAGGGGCGTGATGGCGACGACCGCGAAGCCGTAGTTGCGGACGATGAGCAGCTCGACCACGAACTGGAGCCCGGCGACCACGAGGACGAGCGCCCACCCCTGCGGGTCGAGCGCCGTGAGCGCCGCGAAGAGCAGGAGACCGACCGCCGTCCCGGCGAGCCGCTGCAGGGCGCGCACGATCTGGGATTCCCGGGTGCCGCCCTGGTGCAGGACGAGGGTGGCGAACGCGGCGGCCCAGTAGACGTGCGATCCGCCGAGGGCCAGCGCGATCGCGCCCGCCACCAGCGAGGCGAGGGCCACCCGCGCGGCGACGAGCAGGATCTCGGACGGCCAGCGCGCGGCGCGGCGCAGCAGGGCGGCGGCGCCGGGGCGTCCGAGCGAGGTGTCGCGGATCTGCTCGACGTCGATCCGCCGCGCGCGCTCGCCCCGGTCGGCCCCGCTCCCCGGGGCGCCCGCCCCGGGCGCCGAAGTGCCGGTGGGCTCACCGGGCAGCCCCGGCGCGTCGATCTCCGCCGGTGCCTCGACCCCCGCCGGCTCCCGGCGCTCGGGGCCCTCGTCGCCCGCGGGCCCCCACGGCGCCGGGTCGATGCCGAGGATGCCGCCCGTGATCCGCGCCGTGGCCGCGACGTACCGGTCCTGCACCGACCACAGGCGGGTCGTCCACTCCGGCTGCGAACCGGCGTCGGTGACGACGGTCCACGCGTGGTGCAGCGCGGTGGACGTCGCATGCCGGACCGCCTCGAGCGCCCCGCGCCGGTCCTCCGCCTCGAACCGGCCCATCGCGGACTCCGCGGCCTCGACGGCGAGCCGCTGGGGCCGGGACGGGTCGCGGACGAGGTCGCTCAGCCCGACGGCGAACGCGACGGCGGCCCCGACGATCGTCGCCGCGACCACGTGGGCGACCGGTGGGCCGTGCAACGCGGCGAGGCCGCCGACCCCGTTGACGAGCACGAAGAAGAACGCCCCGGGCGGACCGACCCGCAGCGTGAGGCAGGCGAAGGAGGCGAGGGTGGCCGTCGCCGCGAGCGCGAGCACCCCGAGGACCGGCATGGGGGCGGCGAGGGCGCCGAGACCGGCCGCGGCGACGAGCCCCGTGGCCACCCCCAGCATCAGCCGTCGCCGGTAGCGAGCGGCCGTCGTCGGACCGTAGAGGACGGTGAAGGCGCCGAGACTCGCGAGCATGCCCAGCCGCAGGTCGCCCACGACCTGGGCGGTGCCGAGCACGACGAGCATCGTCGCCGCGGCCTTGAGGGCCACCGGCCAGCGCGGCGGCGACGGGTTGAGCACGAACGCGGCCCGCGCGTGGCGACGCCACGGGCTCAGGGGATTCGAGGGCACCGTCCCGATTGTCCCCGACGCGCCCGGGTCCTCCCGGCGCCGGCCGGCCCGTGGGTCGAGACGGCGGTGGGCGGCCGAGGGATCCGCGTCAGCGGCGCTCGCCGTGGTGCTCGGGGCCGGTGTCGCCGGGGACGGCGTCCTGCGCGTCGTCCTCGCTGATCGTCACCCCGGACAGGAGGTCGCCCGAGTCGGTGCCGGTCACGCGGCCGCCGATGACGCCGTCGGCCCCCTCGCCCGCGGTCGGCGCGTCGGACATGACGGCCCCGCCCTCGGCGGAACGGGTGCCGGTCTGGCTGGCCGTGTCCTCCGCGGTCTGCGATTCGGGGTTGTCGCGGGGGTCGACCTCGGGGGTCTGGTCGTCGGTGCTCACGGGGAGTCCTTCCGTCGGGGTGGTGGGGCGATCGTCAGCCTGTCACGCCCGCGACGGCGCCCGCGCGGGCGGGCGGGCGACGACCGAGCCGGGGGAGGACGGCCGCCGGTCAGCCGGTCGGGGCGAGGCGCAGGAGACGGCCCGACGAGCCGTCCTCGAGCAGCCAGATCGCGCCGTCGGGCCCCTGCTCGACCTCGCGGATGCGTTCGCCGAGGTCCCACCGGTCGGCCGCCGTCGCGGTGGTCCCGTCGAGGTCGAGGCGGATGAGGGCCTGCCCGGACAGGGCGCCCACGAACGCGTCGCCGCGCCAGGCCGGGAAGGCGGCGCCGGAGTAGATCATCAGGCTGCTCGGCGAGATCGACGGGTTCCACGAGGCCTTGGGGGCGACGAACCCGTCGCCCGCGGCGTGGTCGGGGATGTCGCGCCCGTCGTAGTGGCTGCCGTTCGAGGCGCGCGGCCAGCCGTAGTTGCCGCCCCGTTCGACGAGGTTGACCTCGTCGCCGCCCTGCGGGCCCATCTCCGAGGACCACAGGCGGCCGTCGCCGTCGAAGGCCAGCCCGAGGGGGTTGCGATGGCCGAGGCTCCACACCCGCGCCGCGGCCCCGCCCCGGCTCGCGAACGGGTTGTCGGCGGGAGGCTGCCCCGACAGGTCGAGCCGCAGGATCTTGCCGAGGTCGGTGCCGAGGTCCTGCGCGGGCTCCATCTTCTGCCGCTCACCGGAACTGATGAACAGGTGGCGCCCGTCCGGGGCGATCGCCATCCGGTGCGAGTAGTGCGCGTTCCCGCTGCTGGGGTCCTGCCGCCAGAGGGGCGTGAGGCCCTCGAGCCGGGGCTGCCCGTCCGCCGGCAGCGTGGCCCGGGCGACGACGGCCCGGGTGCCGCCGTCGGCCTCCTCGGCCCAGCTCAGGTAGATCCGCCGATCGGTGGCGAACGTCGGGCCGACGATGACGTCGCCGAGCCCGCCCTGCCCCGCGTCGGCGACCCCGGGCACCCCGGCGACCTCCTGCGTGGCCCCCGAAGCCGGGTCGACGAGCAGGAGGGTCCCGCCCTTGAGCGTGACGAGGGCGCGGCCGTCCGGGAGGAACGCCATGGCCCAGGGCGCGTCCAGCGTCGCCACCTCGGCCACCGTGAAGGGGGCGCCGTCGGGGCCCGGTGTCCCGGCCGGGAACGCGGCGCCGGCCGACTCCGGGGCCTTCGAGGCAGTGGAGCCCGTGGAACCCGTGGCGCCCGTGGCAGCCGACCGGGGCGAATCCGACTGCGGCCCCGTCGAGCCCGGTGACGTACACCCCGTGCTGAACACGATCGCGGCGAGCGTGGCGGACGCGAGGACCAGCTTCCGGGGCGCCATGGAGCGACCTTACGCGGCGAGGCGGCGCCAGGGTCCGGCGGCGAGCCCCGAGGGCGGGTGCGCCGCGCGGGGGTGCCCTAGGGTCGGGGCATGACCGAACTCGTCCTCGTGGCCGAATCGGGCGACGGCACTGTCTCCGCCCTGAACCTGCAGACCGACGGCACGGCGCACCTGAACCGGCTCGCGACCTCGCCCGTCGGCGACGGGTGCGGGACGTTCGCGGTCGACGCCCGCCGCGACCTCGTGTACGCGGCGGCCAAGGGGGAGCCGGCCCAGCTCGTCACGCTGCGGCTCGACCGCGCGTCCGGCGAGCTCACCGAGACCTCGCGCCGGGCCGTCGACGACTCCCTCACCTACCTCGAGCTCACCCACGACGGGAGCGTCCTCCTCGGCGCCTCCTTCGGCGGGGGTTTCGCCGCGTCGTGGCAGGTCGGCGACGACGGGACGGTCGGGGAGCCCCGCAGCCGGGTCGAGTTCGCCAACGCCCACTGCGTCGTCGCGGCCGGGCCGTACGCGTACGTCGTCTCGCTCGGCGAGGACCTCGTGGCCCAGTTCTCGGTCGCGCCCGGCGGCGCCCTCACCCCGCTCGACCCGCCCACCGTCGCCTGCCCGGAGGGGAGCGGGCCGCGCCACCTCGTCCTCGCGGGGAGCAACGCCTACCTCGTCACGGAGTACTCGGCGGAGGCGATCCGCTTCGACGTCGCGGACGACGGCACGCTCACCGCGGCGGAGTCGGTACGCATCGACGATCCGGCCGCGAACCTGGCCCACAGCCGCATGGGGGCCGACCCGCTCGAGGAGCACCTGCGCTGGGGCGCCGACCTGCACGTCGCCCGGGGGTTCCTGCTGTGCTCGGAGCGGACCGCGTCGACGATCGCCTCGGTCGCGCTCGACGCCGACGGCCGTCTCGGGCAGGTCGTATCCATCTCCGGGACCGAGACCCAGCCGCGCGGGTTCGTCGTCACCCCCGACGAGCGGTTGGCGATCGCCGCCGGCGAGCGCTCCACCCACCTTCGCCTGCACCGCGTCGAGGACGACGGCCGCCTCGTGCCCGTCGAGCGGGTGGCGATCGGCGCAAAGGCGAACTGGGTCCGCGTCGTCTGAGAAGGTGAGGCGCAGGCCGTCGATCCGCGGGCGAGCCGGTTCCGCAGTCTCCTCGGTCGAGGGCCGTCCGGGCCGGACCCGGCGCGGGGGGTGAGCGGCTTCCCGCATCGGCCGGTCCCGCCGACCTAGGCTGACCCCCGCGGCCCGATCCGAGCCGCTCGGAGCAGCGGGAGGGTGGCCATGGCCCAGGGCACACCCTCCCGGCGCGAGGTGCTCGTCCCGTCCGCCGCGCTGCTGTGGGGGCTGCAGGCCGCCCTCCTCAACCCGGTCATCGGGATCCTCCTCGTCTCGCTGTACGACGCGTCGCCCGGCGACGTCGGCTGGGTGCTCTCCGTGTACAACGTGGCGGGATTCGTCGCGTCTCTCGTGCTGCCCGTCCGGGCGGACCGCACCGGCGAGTACCTGCGCCCCATGCTCGCGTGCTCGGTCCTGACGATCCTGTGCGCGGCCGTCATGGGGGTCACGACGTCGCTGCCGGTGGCCCTCGTCGCCCTCGTCGCGTTCGGCGGCCCGGCCGGGGTGGGGGCGGCGCTGCTCTTCGCGCACCTCAAGCACCGCGGCGCCGGCCTGGCCGACATCGTCGGCACGCGGGCGGTGCTGGCCTTCGCCTGGGTCGCCGGGCCGCCGATCGCGACCTTCGTCATGGGCCTGTTCGGCGACCGCTCCGTCCTCGCGCTCATCGCCGCCGTCGGCGCGGGCGCCGCGGTCACGACCGTCGCCATGCGGCTCTCCGACGTCCGTCGCGGGATGTCGGGGACGGCGGCCCCCGCCGTCGACGACCGCCGCGAGCGCGCCCCGCGGCTGCCCCTCGCCGCGGCCGCCGTCGCCGTCGTGCTGCTCCAGGCGGCGAACTACGGCGCGGTCGTCGTGACGACGCTCTTCGTCACCCGCTCGCTGGGACTCGACGTCATGTGGGCGGGGGTCGCACTCGGGGTCTGCGCGGCCCTCGAGGTGCCCGCCCTCGTCTTCGCCGGGTGGCTCGGCGCGCGGTTCGCCGCGCCGCTGCTCATGGTCGCGGGCGCCCTCGCCGGCGTCGCCTACAACGGCCTCGTCGTGCTCGCGGCGGCGCCGGCCGCCCTCCTGGGCCTGCAGGTCCTCAACGCGTTCTTCATCGCGATCGTCTCGGGCATCGGCCTCGCGTGGTTCCAGGCGGTCATCCCGGGCCCGGGGCTCGCGTCGGGGTTGTTCATGAACACCCGGAAGATCGGCGCGATCCTGTCGGGGCCGGTCGTCGGTCTCGCCGGGGTGAGCTCGCTCGGGTACGGCGCGGTGTTCCTCGGCTTCGCCGGGCTGTGCGCCCTCGCGCTGGTCTTCCTCCTCGGGGCGTCCCGCCACCCGGCGATGCGCACGATCGGCTGAGCGGCCGCGCGTCGCAGGCGGTGCCGCCGGCCCCGGCGTCGTCCCGTTCCGTCGCCCCTGTTCACGACGTTCGCGGCCACGGCCGCGTCGAGGATCGACGGGTCACGAGGGGGTCACACCCCGGTCACGGTCCGGCCGCGAGGCCCGGAACCGTCCCCCGTGTTCGATAGGTTGCGGTGACGCCCATCGCTGCGCCGGTCGTTCCCTCCCGTGCCAGGAGCCCCCATGTCCCGCACCGCCCCGCAGAGCGAGCCCGCTGCCGACCGGCCCGTCGACCCCGAGGTCGCCGTCGACCCCGACTACGCGTTCTCCCCCGTGCCCCGAACGGCCCGCCGCGGGTTCTGGTCGGTCGGGTTCGTCCTGCTCGGGTTCACCTTCTTCTCGGCGAGCATGAGCGTCGGCGCCAAGCTCGGCACGGGACTCGACCTCTCGGGGTTCCTCACCGCGGTCCTCCTCGGCGGGCTCTTCCTCGCCGTGTACACCGGCGCGCTCGCCTACGTGGGCGCGCGCACGGGCCTCGGCATGGACCTCATCGCCCGGCGCGCGTTCGGCACGACGGGCAGCTACCTGCCGTCCGCGCTCATCTCGCTCACGCAGATGGGGTGGTTCGGGGTGGGCGTCGCGATGTTCGCCATCCCCACCTCCGAGATCATCGGGACGAGCCCGTGGATCGTCGTGCTCCTCGGGGGCGCGGCCATGACCGCGTCGGCGTACTTCGGCATCAAGGCCATCGAGATCGTCAGCTTCGTGTCGGTGCCGCTCATCGCCCTGCTCGGCACGTGGTCGATGGTCACCGCGACGAACGACGCGGGCGGGCTCGCGCAGGTGTTCGGCGCCTCCGGGGGGATGCCGCTGCTCACGGGCATCGCCCTCGTCATCGGCTCGTTCATCTCGGGCGGCACGGCCACTCCGAACTTCACCCGGTTCGCCTCCACGCCGGGCAGCGCCGTCGTCACGACGGTCGTCGCGTTCCTCCTCGGGAACGCCCTCATGTTCGGCTTCGGCGCGGTCGGCGGGGCGTTCACCGGCAAGGACGACATCTTCTACGTGATGATCGCGCAGGGTCTGGCCCTGCCGGCGATCATCGTGCTCGGGGCCAACATCTGGACGACGAACAACAACGCCCTCTACTCCTCGGGCCTCGGGTTCGCGAACATCACGAACGCGCCCCGGCGCCCGCTCGTCCTCGTCGCCGGGTTCGTCGGGACCCTCCTCGCCATGTGGCTGTACGACAACTTCGTGGGCTGGCTCACCTTCCTCTCGGCCGCCCTGCCGCCCGTCGGCGCGATCTTCATCGCCGACTTCGTCCGCCACCGCGAGCACTACCTGGCCGCGGACGGCGTCGCGCGTCCCCTGCACGGGGTCCACGTCGGCGCCGTCGTCGGCGTGGTCGCCGGGGGCCTCGTCGGCATCCTCGTGCCCGCCGGCGTCCCCTCGATCAACGCGATGGTCGTCGCGCTCGTGTGCTGGTTCGTCGGCGATCTCGTGCAGGGTGGGCGACCGGCCGGCGCGACGACCCGGGCGGGTGTCTGATGCTGCTGCGCGACGTCCGCCTGCCCGAGGGGACCGGCCCGGTCGACCTGCGCATGGTCGACGGCGTGTTCGCCGAGATCGGACCGGGCCTGGCGCCGGCCGGGTCCGAGAAGGTCGTGCAGGGGCACGGCCGGCTCGTGCTGCCGCCGTTCGTCGAGTCCCACATCCACCTCGACTCGGTGCTCACGGCGGGCCAACCCGAGCCCAATCACTCCGGCACGCTCTTCGAGGGCATCGAGCGGTGGGCGCAGCGCAAGACGACGCTGACCCGCGAGGACGTCAAGGAGCGCGTCAACCGGGTCGTGCGCCAGCAGGCGGGGTTCGGGGTGCAGTTCGTGCGCACCCACGTCGACGTCACCGACCCGCAGCTCACCGCCCTGCACGCGCTGCTCGAGCTGCGCGAGGAGCTCGCGGAGTGGGTGACGATCCAGATCGTCGCGTTCCCGCAGGAGGGCATCTGCTCCTTCCCGGACGGTCGCGCGCTGATGACGCGGGCGGCCGACCTCGGCGTCGACGTGCTCGGCGCCATCCCGCACTTCGAGTTCACCCGCGAGTACGCGGTCGAGTCGCTGAACTTCGTGTGCGAGCTGGCCGCGGAGCGCGGGCTCCTCGTCGACGTCCACTGCGACGAGATCGACGACGAGGCGTCCCGCGGGCTCGAGACGCTCGCGACCCGCGCCTACGAGCTGGGCCTCGGTGACCGCGTCACGGCGTCGCACACGACGGCGATGCACAGCTACAACAACGCCTACTTCACCCGACTGTTGCGGCTGCTCTCGCTCAGCGGCATCAACTTCGTCTCGAACCCCGTCGTCAACACGCACCTGCAGGGCCGGATCGACAGCTACCCCAAGCGGCGGGGCGTCACCCGCGTCAAGGAGCTCACCGAGGCCGGCCTCAACGTGTCGTTCGGGCAGGACGACATCTGCGACCCGTGGAACCCGCTCGGCACCGGCAACCTGCGCGACGTCGTCTTCACCGGCCTCTACGTCACCCAGATGATGGGCCACGACCAGATCGTCGACTCCTACCGCTTCGTCACGACGAACGCCGCCCGCACCCTGCACCTCGGCGACGGGTACGGCATCGAGGTCGGTCGGCCCGCCCACCTCGTGGTGCTCGACGCGCAGAGTTGGTACGACGCCCTCAACTGGAACGCGCCCGTGCTGGCCTCCTACCGGGCCGGACGGGTCATCGCCCGGACCGAGCCCGTCCGGCGCGAGGTGCTCTTCTGAGCCGGCCGGCGCCGCGGGCGCCCTGATTCAACCGGGCCGCCACTCCGGCGGCGGGTCCTCGCCGACCCGCCCGTCGAGGGCCTCACGGAGGAGGTCGGCGTGGCCGGTGTGGCGGCCGTACTCCTCGACGAGGTCGCAGACGTGGCGGCGGACACTCGGCCGGACGCCCTCGAACTCCAGGTGGCCGGGGGCGTCGAGCCGGCCCTCCTCGACGATCGCGGCGAGGCGGGCCCGGGAGCGGGCGACGGCGGCGTCGTAGAACGCGTAGACGTCGGCCGCCGGGCCGTCGGGACCCTCGAACTGCCACGAGCGCACGTCGTGCCCCGCGGGCGCCGCTTCGAACGACTCGGGCCGCCGGCCGGCGATGCGCCAGGCGAACACGTCGTCCTCGCAGACGGCGAGGTGGCGCAGGAGGACGCCGAGGGTCAGCGCCGAGGAGGGCAGGGCGAACCGCAACCCCGCGTCGTCGAGCCCGTCGGCCTTCCAGCGGAAGGTCCAGCGCAGCCGGTCGAGCATGCCCACCAGGTGCTCGGCCTCGGTGCCCGCGAGCGGCGGCTCCCAGGGAGGCGGTGGGGTCGGTGCGGGTGGCGCGTCGGGGCTCACGGGGTCTCCTCGGATCGGCGATGCCGGGACGCTACGCACCAATGAGGACGGACCCTGTCCGCTGGTCACGAGGTCGCGGCGCCGCCCGCGGCGGGGGCGTCGCGGCCCCGCCGGCGCATGAGCACGACGATCACGACGGCCTGCACGAGCAGGAGCGCGGCCCCGCCGACGATCTCGCCCCACCCCATGACGAAGCCCGCCTGCAGGGTGCCGATCGTCGAGGCGACCGGGTAGAACAGCGGCCAGAGGATCGCGAGGTTGCGGGTCAGCGCGAAGATCGCCGCGATCACCAGGCCGAAGACGCCGAAGCTCAGGGCCTGCGCCGGCGGCACCGACCCGAGGTGCTGCAGGGCGAAGCCGGCGCCGGCGAGAACCACGGCGGCGACGATCCCGAACGCCTTCTCCCAGCGCAGGTAGAGCCAGCCGAAGACGAAGAACGGTTCCCACAGGACGACCGCGTTGGCGAGGAACTGGGTGAGCACGTCGACCCCCGACCCGCCGGCCAGACCCAGCGCCCTCGCAGACTCGCCCCGCCGAGCACGAGCGCGGCGACGAGGGAGACCACGAGCCGACGCCGCGTGAGGCCGAGGTCGGCCCACCGGGCGCCGCTGCGGGAGATGGCCCAGGCCGGTAACGCCGTCCCGAACACGAGGATCCCGGCGTAGAGCACCCACGAGATCCCCCGGCCGGCCCCGAGGAAATAACACCCCCAGAGGCCGACCAGGGTGAGCGCGGCGATCGCCGTGTCCGCGCCGGGCCGCCCGCCGAACCACCGACGGACGTGCGCAGGAAGGCCCGACCGATCGGTCGGGAGTCGTCGTCGGGCCGTCGGAGGAATCGGATCGGGTCCCATGCGCCCGAGAGTAGGGTGGGCCCGCCGCGGCCCCGGGGCCGTTCATCGAGACGGCACGCACCCTTCACCGGCCGGTCACCGGCGTGAGCGATGCGCCGGGTCGCGCTCGCCCGGGGCGGCGGACCCGCCTCCGTTCGCCGACGGCCTTCTCTCGGAGCGGGCCGCGAGCGGCACCTCGGGAGCACGAGCTGCCCTGGACCGCAACGTGATTCGGGCGTAGACCTGCGAGCGGGACCGGATCCGGCCCCGGGGACGGGGCGGCACCTCGCCGCCCCTCGAGGGCAAGGGGGCTCTCATGTCACATCTCATTCGTCGGTGGACGACCCGCGCGGTGGCCTGTGCGGTCATCGCGGGCGGGTCCGGAGTCGTCGGGGCCGGCGCCGCGCCGGCCGCGAGCGGCGGGTCGGCAGGGGTCACGGCCGGCACGGCCACGTCGGCGGGCCGCGCGGCCGCCGCGTGTCACACCCCGTGGGGGACGGGGGAGAAGGGTCGGGCGCCGGTGACGATGGGGCGCGGGCCCATCAGTGACGTCCGCGCCGGGCGGCACGCGTGCTTCGACCGACTCGTCATCGACATCCGCGGGGCCGTCCCGCGCGGCGCGGTGAACGTCGAGTACGTGCCGGTCGTGTACCAGGACGGCACCGGTGATCCCGTGCCGTTGCGCGGCCGGGCGAAGCTCAACGTCAGCCTCGGCCACGTCGTGTACGACTCCCGGGGCCGGATCGTCTACGCCCCGAAGAAGTCGTCCGAGCTCGTCCGCACCGGTGGATTCACCTCGCTGCGGCAGGTGGCGCTCGCGGGCTCGTTCGAGGGCGTGAGCACGATCGGCATCGGCGTCACCCGCCGCGTGCCGTTCCGGGTCGTCGTCCTGCCCGGGACGCGGACGAGCCGTGTCGTCATCGACGTGGCCCACCGCCCGTAGGGCGGTCGCCGTTCCCCGCACCATTCAGACCGATCGGTCAGGATTCTGACCGATCGGTCTGGCACGTCTCTGGAGCGCTGCGCCGTGTCGTCAGTCCCGGAGGGAGCGCGGGGGAGGCGGGGCATCCACGGCCCGCCTCCGAGGCGCCGGCTGACATGCTGGGGGTGCGGCGTCGGAGCGACGCACGAGTGGACGAGGTCGAGGTGGCGCGATGCGGCAGGACATGGAGTTCTCGATCCCGGGCCGCCCGAAGCAGGTGCTCGAACGCTGCCGCGACCCCGAGGTCGCCCGGGCCCGCGCCGCGTCCGACCCGACCCTCGCGGCGGAGGTCACGGAGCTGGGCGGGCCTGTCGACGGTGGCGCGTTCCTCGTCTACGCGGTGACCGGCCGGCTGCCCGAGAGCTGGATCCCCGCCCGGGTCGCGGCCGCGATGCCGGCGCAGGTGCAGGTGAGTCGGCGCGAGGCGTGGTTCCTCGCTGACGACGGCGGGGCGCACGCGCAGGTCGACATCGACCTGGGGGCGATCCCGGCCACGCGCATCCGGGCGGCGGCGCGGCTGGCGCCCCGCGGCCCGCAGGACAGCGCGCTCATCTACCGTCTCGACCTCGACGTCTCCGTCCCGCTGCTCGGGTCGGCCATCGAGCGGGCGGTGCTGGGCCGTCTCGCGGCGGCGCTCGAGCGGGAGGCGGAGGTCATCCGGGGGGCCTGACGCCTCGGCTCGTCGGCGTCCCGCAATCCGGGCCGTACCCACGTCCGCGAGAACGGCGCCCAGGCTGCACGCCCGCGCCGGCCCACTTCCTCTCGCTGATGTCGGGTTTCCTTGACACTACATGTCAAGCGTGCTTGACTAATAATGTCAAGGAAACCTGACGGAATCGGAGTCCTCATGACCGTCACCGCCGTGGTGGGGGTGCGCGAGCGCCGCCGCGAGCACCGGACGACCCAGGCCGAGCTGGCCGCGGCCGTCGGCGTCTCGCGGCAGACGATCATCTCGATCGAGCGCGGCGAGCACGCCCCGAGCGTGTACCTCGCCCTGCGGATCGGCCGCGCGCTCGACGCGCGGGTGGAGGACCTGTTCCCGCTACCGGAGGGAGAGAACTGAGATGGCCACACGCGAACACCGCAGGGGTGCGAATCTCGACGCCGTCGCCGACCGGGTGTTGGACCTGGACTCACCGGTCTACGGAGACGAGCGGGAGCGCCGCGTCGTACTCGAGGCGTGCAGCTTCGGGTTCACCCTCGCGCTCTACGCCGCCCTCGCCGCGGCGGTCCTCGCCGGCGCGGCGGGCAGCGTCGGCGCCTCGCTCGGCTTCCTCCTCGTCGCGGTGGCGCCCTCGGCGGCTGCTGCCTGGTACGCCCGCCGCCGGAACGTCGACTTCGACCTGCTCGCCACCCGGGACCGCCGGGCCTACGTGCGGGGGCAGGTCGTCGCGCTCGTCGCCGTCCTCGCCTGGTGCGGCACCCTCGCCTTCCTGGGCCTCACCGGCCGCCCCCTCCTCCCCGTGGGGGACGCGCTCGCCGCCGGCGCGAGCATGGGGGGCGCGCTGCAGGGCATGGCGGTGGGTGGCGTGGTCGGCGCCGTCATCGGCGGCGCCTGGCACGTCGCCTCCACCCGCCGCAAGGCGGCCCGGGCGTCGCGGACGGCCGACGAACCGGACGACGACTTCTGAGCCTCCGACACGACGTGGACGGCGCGCCCCGAGAAGGGTGCGCCGTCCACGCCGCGTCCGGCCGCTCGTCCGACTCAGCCGCCGCGCAGGATCGAAGTCATCTTCTTGCCCCGGGCGAGCTCGTCCACGAGCTTGTCGAGGTAGCGAATCCGCTGCATGAGCGGGTCCTCGATGTCCTCGACGCGGTGGCCGCAGATGCTCCCCGTGATGAGGGAGGCGTCGGGGTTCATCGCGGGGGCCCGCGCGAAGAACGTCTCGAGATCGACGCCCTCCTCCAGGGTGCGGCGGACACCCTGCCCGTCGTAGCCGGTCAGCCACGTGATGACGGTCGTGAGCTCCTCCTCGCTGCGGCCCTTGCGTTCGACCTTGGTCACGTAGTGGGGGTAGATGCTCGCGAAGCTCGTCGTGAAGATGCGGTGACCGGCCACGGGCCGTCCTCCTCGGGTCGGGCCGGCGTCAGGAGCGACGGTGGCGGGGGTGCCGGACGACCGCGACGGGGCACGCCGCGGAGAACAGCGCCGCCCGGCTCACCGAGCCCAGCAGCATGCCCGCGAATCCGCCGCGTCCGTGCGAGCCGACGACGAGCAGGTGCGCGGTGTCGGCCTGTCGGGCCAGGGCCGGGCCGGGGGGCTCGTCGGCGATGACGATGTCCACTTGCAGGTCGAGGTAGTCCTCGCGGAGCCCGGCGAGGGCCTCGTGCGTCTCGGCCTCGGCGCGCTCCTTGAGCTCGCGGTAGTACTCGCCAGGCAGGGGGATCTGCGTCGCGATCTCGGGCGGTGGCTCGGGCACCGCGCAGACGGCCGTGAGCGGGGCGCCGACCGCGTCGGCGTATCGGGCGGCGAACGCGACGGCCTCCTTCGACGTCTCGGACCCGTCGACGCCGACCACGACGGGGCCGTGCTCGTCCTGCGCGGGTGGGTTCCGGATGACGACGACGGGCCCTTGGCCGTGGGACGTCACCGCGACGCCGGTGGAGCCAGTGAGGGTCGAGACGAAGCGTGAGCGGCCGCGGCTGCCGAGCACGAGCAGCTCGGCCTCCGCCGACTGGCCGACGAGCGCGGTGACGGGGTGGCCGTCGAGGCACTCCGCCTCGATCGTCAGCCCGGGGGCGGTCTGCGCCGCGAGCTCACGGGCCGGCGCGAGGATCTCCTCCTCCTGCGCGGCCGTGAGCTTCTGGGGCAGGACCATCATCGGCTCGGCCCCGTAGACCATGTCCGCGAGGTTGGAGACGAAGACGATGCGCAGCGGGCGGTGGAGGCGGTGCGCGGTGCGGGCGGCCCAGACGACGGCGTCGCGCGCGCCGTCCGAACCGTCCCAGCCGACCACGAGGGGGCGGGTGGCGGACATGGACGAACTCCTCTCGCGCCTCCCCGGCCGGCCCGGGTGACCGCTGGGGCGACACCTCCATTCTCCTCCGCGAATGCCGCCGAGGGGGGACGTTCGTCACCCCCGCCCGCAGGGGAGTCGGGAGAAGGATGGAGGCGGGCCCGGACGCACGAGGCGCCGGCCGGATCGGAAGGACACGTCATGCGTGCGGCGCGCTACTACGGCAACGGCGACATCCGGATCGAGGAGATCCCCGAGCCGACGGTCGGCCCGGGCGAGGTCGGCATCGACGTCGCCTGGTGCGGCATCTGCGGCACCGACCTGCACGAGTACAAGGACGGCCCGATCTTCTGCCCGAGCCCCGGACATCCCCACCCGATCTCGGGCGAGGACGCCCCGATCACGCTCGGTCACGAGTTCTCGGGTGTCGTCTACGAGGTGGGCGACGGCGTCGACGATCTCGAGGTGGGGCAGCACGTCGTCGTCGAGCCGTACATCATCTCGGACGACGTCGACACCTCCGAGGCGAACATGGCCTACCACCTCAGCCCGGACATGAACTTCATCGGCCTGGCCGGCCGCGGCGGGGGCCTGGGCGAGAAGGTGAGCGTCCGGCGCCGCTGGGTGCATCCGATCGGTGAGTCGATCCCGCTCGACCAGGCCGCGCTCATCGAGCCGTTGTCGGTCGGCTACCACGCCTACCAGCGCTCCGGCGCGACGTCCGGCGACCTCGCCGTCATCGCCGGCGCCGGCCCCATCGGCCTGCTCCTCGCCGCGGTCCTCAAGGCCGAGGGCATCACCGTCGTCATGAGCGAGATCAGCGAACTCCGCCGCCGCAAGGCGCTCGACTCCGGCGTCGCCGACCACGCCTTCAGCCCGGCCGAGGTCGACGTCGCCGAGCAGGTTCGCGAGCTCTCCTCCGACGGCCGCGGCGCGGACGTCGCGTTCGAGTGCACGAGTGTGCAGCCCGCGATGGACACCCTCGTCGACGCGCTGCGCCCCACCGGCGTGCTCGTCGTCGTGTCGATCTGGGGCGGGCGCGGCTCGTTCGACATGCAGCAGATCGTGCTCAAGGAGCTCGACGTCCGCGGCACGATCGCCTACGTCAACTCCCACCCGGAGACCATCCGGCTCGTCGAGCAGGGCCGGATCGATCCCGGCCCGTTCGTCACCGGCAAGATCGGCCTCGATGGGCTCCTCGACGACGGGTTCGACACCCTCATCCACCGGAACGAGACGGCGGTGAAGATCCTCGTCTCACCCAGCGGCCGCGGCCTCTGACGCGGTGGCGAGGGTCGTGGCGGCGTCGATGAGGGCGAGGTGGGAGAACGCCTGGGGCGTGTTTCCCACGAAGCGCCCCGCCCGCGGGTCGTACTCCTCGGAGAGCAGGCCGACGTCGTTGCGCAGCGACACGAGGTGGCCCATGAGGTGGCGGGCGTCGTCGATCCGGCCGGTGAGCGCGTAGGCGGACACGAGCCAGAACGAGCAGGCGAGGAAGGGATTCTCGTCGCCGGTCAGGCCGTCGACGCCCGACGACGTGCGATAGCGCAGCACGAGGCCGTCGCGGAGGAGGTCGCGCTCGACCTTCGCGACCGTCGCGACGTAGCGGGGGTCGTCGGCGGCCACGAGCCCGACGGGCGCGAGCAGGAGCAGCGACGCGTCGACCTCGTCGGTCTCGTCGTGCTGCCGGAAGTGCCCGGCGTCGGCGACGCCGCGGGTCAGGACGTCGTCGCGCACCCGGTCCCGCACCTGGCGCCACCGGTCGGCGGGCCCGTCCAGGCCGTGCTGCTCGACGCCCCGGACGGCCCGGTCGAGCGCGACCCAGACCATGGCCCGCGAATGGGTGAACCGGCGCGCGGGCCCACGGATCTCCCACAGGCCCTGATCGCGGCGGTCCCAGTTCTCGCAGAGGTGGTCGACGAGCGCGACCTGCAGCGCCCACGAGTCGGCCGACTCGGTCAGTCCGCGGGACCGGGCGAGCTCGAGGGCGTTCATCACCTCGCCCAGCACGTCGAGCTGCTGCTGGTCCACCGCCGCGTTGCCGAGCAGGACCGGGCGGGAGTCGGCGTAACCGGGGAGATGGCCGAGCTCGCGCTCGGTGAGGTCCCGCCGTCCGTCGACCCCGTACATGATCTGCATGCTCGCCGGGTCGCCCGCGACGGCGCGCAGGAGCCACCGGCGCCACGTGCGCGGTTCCTTGCGGTAGCCGCACTCGAGGAACGCGGTGAGGGTCAGGGAGGCGTCCCGCAGCCAGCAGTAGCGGTAGTCCCAGTTGCGCGCGCCGCCGAACTGCTCGGGCAGCCCCATCGTCGCGGCGGCGACGATCCCCCCGGTGTCGCGGTCGGTGAGCCCGCGCAGCACGGCCAGCGACGTGCGCACCGCGTCCGCGTGCTCGCCGTGGTAGTGGGCGTGCCGGGTCCAACCCCGATAGTGGGCGAGGGTGGCGGCGCGGGCCCGGGCGACGTCGAACGGCGGCGGCGGCTCCTCGTGCGACGGCCACCACGACATGACGAACGTCAGCGTCTCGCCCTCTCGCACCTCGAACTCGTCGGTGTGCGTGGTGCCGTGCGGGCGCGGCAGGCGGGGGCCCCGCAGCAGGACCGAGCTCGGCCCCGAGGTCGCCACGAGCATCTCGTCGCAGCCGAGGTCGCTGTGGTCGGGCACGCGGTGGATCCACGGGCGGTGCTCGCCGTAGCCGAACCTCAGCACCCACTCGTGCCGCACGAGGACCCGGCCACGCAGGCCGCTGATCCGTCGCACCACGTGCGTCGCGTCCTCGCTCGTGGGCATGAAGTCCTCGACGCGGACGACCCCGGCGTCCGTCTCGTGCTCCGCGACGAGGGCCAGCGTGCCCGCCTCGTACGAGCGCGTCGTCCGCGCCGGCTCGACGGTCCCCAGCAGCCAGCGACCGTTCCCGGGGGACCCGAGGAGCGCGGCGAAGCAGGCCTCGGAGTCGAACCGCGGCAGGCACAGCCAGTCGATCGACCCCGCGGAGCTCACGAGGGCCGCGGTCCGCATGTCGCTGAGGACGGCGTAGTCCTCGATCGGGGGCTGCGAGGGTGCCCCCGACCGGTCGGCGTCCGGGCGTCCGCGGGATGGGTCGTCGTGGCTCATGACTCGAAACTAGGCCCGGCGGTGCCCCGGCGGCGACGTCCGGGCGCGCGGGTCGGCTCCGGCGCGCGTGACGGTCGCCCGGATCGGCGTCCGGCGCGCGGCATACGGTCGGACGAGGCACCCCCACCGAGGGCGGCGCCGGAAGGGATGAGATCCATGAAGGTCCGCACGCTCGGCCCGTTCACCGTCTCGGCCGTGGGCCTGGGGGCCATGCCGGTGTCGATGAACAACGACAAGGTCGTCCCCGACGAGGCCGACGCGATCGCGATGGTCCACGCCGCCCTCGACGCGGGGGTGACGCTCATCGACACCGCCGACTGCTACGCCCCGAGGTGGGATGAGATGGGCCACAACGAGCGTCTCGTCGGCAAGGCTGTCGCCTCCTGGGGCGGCGACCGCGACGGGATCGTGCTCGCGACGAAGGGCGGCATCACCCGCGGCGAGGGCGAGGCGTGGGGCCGCGACGGCAGCCCGGCGTACCTGCGCGGGCAGGTCGAGGCGTCGCTGCGCAACCTCGGCGTCGACGTCCTCGACGTGTACCAGTACCACCGGCCCGACCGCAGCCGCACCTACGGCGAGGTCATGGAGACCCTCGCCGGCCTGCAGCGGGAGGGCAAGGTGCGCGCGTCGGCATCTCCAACGCGAGCGTCGAGGAGTCGAGATCGCCGAGGAGGTCCTCGGCGAGGGCAGCCTCGCGAGCGTGCAGAATGAATTCTCGCCGAAACACCCGTGCAGCTACGACGAGCTGCGCCACTGCGACGAGCGCGGCATCGCGTTCCTGCCGTGGAGTCCCCTCGGCGGCACCGGCGGCGGCGCGACGTCGGTCGGGGAGCGCTTCTCGGTCTTCGCGCAGGTCGGGCAGGCCCACGGGGTCGGCCCGCAGCAGGCCGTCCTCGCGTGGGAGTTGTCGCTGGGCGAGCACGTCGTCGTCATCCCCGGCGCCCGGCGCGCCGCCTCGATCGTCGACTCGGCGCGGGCCGCAGACCTGGAGCTGACCGCCGACGAACTCGCCGCCTGCTCCGCGGCCGTCGGGCACGAGATCGGCTGATGCGCGCGCCGGACCCGCCGGTGACGACGGGGCCGGCGGGCCGCCAGAGGCCGCGGAGGCGACATCTGCGCAGGTCACGTTGTGGTCTCGACGAGAACGGCGTGAGACCCCGGTGTGAGGTTCGGCTGTTCTCATGGTGAGAGTCAGCACCGACGGGTCGGGAACCGCCGGGCTCGGGGGCGGACACGACGCAGAAGGGCGCCGACGATGCGCACACACTCGCCACGCACCTGACGACGTGGAAGGCCTGGTACGCGATCCTCGCCGCGCCCGCCCTCCTCCTCGGCTCGACGGTCTCGGGGTTGACGGCGTTCCTCCCGGGCTTGTCCGAGTCGGCCGGCCGCACCCTCAGCGGCCTGTTGGTGCCGCTGCAGTTCATCGTGTTCGCCGGGCCCGCATCGTCACGCTCGGTGGCGAGTGCTCGGTGAGCGTCGCCCCGTTCGCGTTCCTCGCCGAGCGATACGGCACCGACCTCGCGGTCGTCTGGGTCGACGCGCATCCCGACCTCGGCACCCCGAGCAGCGCGTACGACGGCTACCACGCGATGGCCGTCTCGGTGCTCACCGGGCGCGGTGACCCCGCCTTCGTCGATCAGCTCCCCGCCGCGGTCGACGCGTCGCGGGTCGCGCTGGCGGGGCTGCACGCGTGGACCGACGACGACATGCCGCACGCCGCGGAGTGGGGGATCGACACCTTCTCTCCGGCCGACCTATGCGACTCCAGCGCGCCGCTGCTGGCCTGGCTGCGGGGCACGGGGTGCACCAAGGTGGCGATCCACCTCGACGTCGACGTCGTCGACAGCACCGAGGTGGTGCTCGGCCTCGGCGCCGAACCGAGCGGGCTCACCACCGGCCAGGTCCGCCGCCTGATCGCCGATCTGGACGGCGCCGCCGACGTCGTCGGGATCACCGTCGCCGAGTACGTCCCGAGGCAGGTGCTCGCCGTGGGCGAGCTGCTCGAGGGCCTCCCCCTGCTCTGATCCGGCCGGCGCGCGAGCGACGTGGTCGCGATCGGACCACCGCCGCTCACCCTGCGGCGCTGTCGAACCCTGTCTCCTTGAGGGCGCGGGCGGGGACGCCGCCGACGATCGTGTCGGGTGGCACGTCGGAGGTGACGACCGCGCCGGCGGCGACGATCGCGCCGTCCCCGATCGTCACGCCCGGCACGACCGTGACGCGCGCCCCCAGCCACACGTTGCGCCCGATGACGACCGGCGCCGGGATCATGTCCCCGCGCCGTGCGGGGTCGACGCCGTGGTTCAGGGTCGTCAGGACGGAGCCGTGGCCGATGAGCGAGCCGTCGCCGATGGTGATGCCGCCGGTGTCCTGGAACATGCAGCCCATATTGACGAACACGTTCTCGCCGAACCGCAGGTTCTTCCCGAACTCGCAGTGGAAGGGCGGGAACAGCGCGACCGACGCCGGCACGGGCGCCCCCGTGAGGCGCTCGAGGAGCTCGTGCACCTCCTCCGGCGTGCGGTAGCCGCCGTTGAGTTCGGCCGTCACCTCGAGCGCCTCCTGCGAGGACCGGTGCATGAAGGCGTGCGCCTCCGAACCGGCCTCGATCGTGCCGCCGCTGTTCACCTGGGCCAGGAACTCCGTCTCGTCCATGCCGTGATCCTCCCAGTCGGTGGGCGGTCACGGCCCCGGACGGGCTCGCCGGGTGGGCGTCCGAGGCACAGGGGTTGACTTCTACCCTCGCTGATCTACTGTATTAATCACCTAATACAGCGAGACAGGAGGTGGGTGGTGACGATCGACTTCGACCCGTCCCGACCGATCTGGCACCAGCTCGTCCACGAGTTCCGCCGCCGCATCGTCGTCGGGACGTGGGAGCCCGGCGGACGCATCGGGGGCGTCCGCGACCTCGCCGGTGAGCTGGGGGTCAACCCCAACACCGTGCAGCGGGCCCTCTCCGAGCTCGAGCGCGACGGTCTGTGCCGCGTCGAGCGGGCCTCGGGTCGCTACGTCACCGACGACGGCGAGCGCATCCGCGGCCTGCGGGCCGAGATGGCGGCCGACGCCGCCGACGACTACATCCGGCGGGCCCGGGGGTTCGGGATCCCGCTCGACCACGCGACCTCCCTCATCGCCGAAAGGTGGACCACCGATGACCACGACCGTCCCGATCCGACCGACGCAACCACCCGACCCGCAGACGCGAAGGCCTGACGCCATGACCGACCACGCGATCGAGATCACCGGGCTGACGAAGTCCTACGGCCGCACCCGCGCCCTCGACGGCGTCGACCTGCGCCTGAGCCCCGGCCGCATCGTCGGGCTCCTCGGCGAGAACGGCTGCGGCAAGACGACCCTGCTGAAGATCCTCGCCGGGGTCATGCAGGACTACACCGGCGACGTCCGCATCGCCGGGCACCGCCCGGGACCCCGGTCCAAGGCCACGGTGAGCTTCCTGCCCGACGTGAGCTTCCTGCCCGAACGGGCCCGCATCGAGGAGTGCCTGCGCCTGTACCGCGACTTCTTTGCCGACTTCGACGAGGCCAAGGCGCGCCGACTCGTCGACTCCTTCGGCCTCGAGACGTCGCTGCGCCTCAAGGAGGCGTCGAGGGGGATGCGCGAGAAGGTGCAGATCGCGTTGGCGATGTCGCGCGAGGCCTCCGTCTTCCTGCTCGACGAACCGATCTCGGGGGTCGACCCGCTCGCGCGGGACACCCTGCTGTCGACCATCGTCGGCGACCTGCCCGAGCACAGCCTCGTGCTCATCTCCACCCACCTCGTCCACGACCTCGAGCCCGTCCTCGACTCGGTCGTCATGATGCGCCACGGCCGGGTGCTCGTCGCCGGCGACGTCGACGACCTCCGCTCCGAGCACGGCACGAGCCTGGACTCGCTCTTCAAGGAGACGTACCGATGACGACCACCCTCCTGCTCCACGAGTTCCGGCGGACCCGCGGGACGGTGAGCGCGGTTCTCGGCGGGGCGGCCCTCGTCGTGGTCGCCGGGTCGCTGCTCGCGCTGACCCGCTGGCCCCTGCTCGCGACGCTCGGTGCCGTGGCGGCGTTCGCCGCGGTCGCCGCTCTGCTGCCCGTGCTCTGCCTGGCCCTGGGCGTCCAGTACTGGCGGTCGGCCTACGGGCGCGGCGGATATCTCACGCATTCGCTGCCGGTGCGCGGGTCCACGATCTACGCGGTGCGGCTGCTGCACGGCCTGATCGTCAGCGTCGTCAGCGTCGCCGTCGGGGCGGCGCTCCTGCTGCTCCCGGCGGCGGCCGCCCTCGCCCACGAGGCTCCCGCGGGGACCGGCGCCGCCGGGTACGTGCTCGAGACGGCACGCCGGGGGCTGGAGGTCGCGAACCCGCTCGTCGTCGCGGCGATCGCGGTCTCGATCGTCCTCGCCACCTGGGGCGGGCTCGTGTGCTTCTATTTCGCGGCGTCGCTCGGCAGCGGTCCTCGGCTCGCGCGCCTCGGGCCCGCCGGCCCGATCGTCGTGTACCTGGTGCTCTACGTCGTCCTGCAGGTCCTGTTCTTCCTCGGCATCGTCGCCCTCCCGTACGGCGCCCACCTCGACGGCGGGGCGCTGCGGATCGTGCCGATGGACCTGTGGCACGCCGGGCGCACCAGCGGAGTCTCCGACCCCATGCCCCTCGGGTTCCTGCCCGTGGCTGCGCTGGCCGGAATCGTCCTCGTCGGGTGGACGGCGCGGGCCTGGAACCGCGGGGTGAGCCTGCGCTGACGTGATCGGCCGTGCGCGGCCGCACCGAACCGGGCCGGACGGGCCCGCGCCTGCGGAGGGGGGCGCGGGCCCGTCGTGGCGTGCGCTCAGGCCTGCGGGGCCGACCCGTCGCCGGCGTCGGTGGTGCCCTCGTACAGCCCGATGGTGTTGCCGTCGGGATCGGTGAAGATCGCCCACCAGCTCGTGTCGCTGATGGGCGACCTGCCCATGACGACGGTGCCGCCGCTCTGCTCGACCAGGGCGAGCGTGTCGTCGATGGAGTCGACCTCGACGTAGGAGCGGGGCTGGGTGAAGCCGCCCTCGCGCGGCGCCAGGCCACCCCCGCTGATCTTGTTCGGGGCCTGCCACATGGGGTAGCCCTCGAAGCCGGGGATCTCGGCGATGTTCCAGCCGAAGAGCCGGGAGTAGAAGTCCTGCGCCCGCCCCGTGTCGCTGACCGGGATGTCGATGTGCGTGATGTCGCCGTGGGCCATGGGGTCCTCCTCGTGCGTCGGTGTGCGTTCGACGCTAGCGACGCCGGGGCGCGGGCGCGCGAGAACGACGGGGGACGGCGGGCTCGCCGCGGGGCCGGGGCGTCGCGCGCCCGTAGGGTGCGGGCATGAGTCGCCACGTGGACGCCTTCAAGACCGCCTCGCAGGGCGCCGACATCCCGGCGCTCATGACCAACGCTCAGCCCCGCTGACCGACCGGTCCACGCCGGGTCGACGTCAGCGAAGCGCGTGGCGTGAGTAGAGGATCCGGTCGGCGAACGTCGCGGCTTCGAGCAGGCGCGGGGTGACGGCGAGGCCGTCGGGGAGGAGGCGCCGCCCGGCGCCCTGCACGACCGGGTAGGTGAACAATCGCAGCTCGTCGACGACGCCCGCCGCCAGGAGGGTGTGGCAGAGGGTGACGCTGCCGGTGACGACGATGTCGCCGCCGTCGGACTCCTTCAGGCGCGCGGCCTCGTCGACCGGGTCGCCCGAGAGGATCGTCGAGTTCTGCCAGCCCGGGTCGGTGAGCGTGCGTGAGACGACGTACTTGTGCACGGTGTCGAGGTAGGTCGAGATGCCGGTCTCGTCGTCGCCCTGCGCCGGCCAGAACCCGCGGAAGTCCGTGAACGTCTGCCGGCCGAGGAGGACGGCGTCGCAGGCCTCGTCCTGGCGCCGCATCTCCTCGGCCATCCGGGGGTCGTCCATCTGCTCCTGGGGGTCGAACCAGTCGCCGAGCATGTCGATCGCGCCGTCGAGCGTGATGTTCTGGGTGATCGCAAGGGTGCGCACGAGGCCTCCTGAGGGGTGGGCGGGGACGTCCACGGCCCAGCCTCCTCCGAACCGCGGCGACCGTCAGCCGGTTGCGCGCGCCGACCGGGCGTCGGGCTCCGGCGCCGGGATGCGCCAGACTCGAGTCATGGCCCAACCGCTGAAGATCGCCGTTATCGTCGCCTCCACCCGGCCCGAGCGGGTCGGTCCCGCCGTGGCCGAGTGGGTCATGGCGGGCACCGCCGACCGCGAGGGAGCCAGCTACACCCTCGTCGACCTCGCCGACCAGGGCCTGCCCCTCCTCGACGAGCCCGAGCCCGCGTCCTCCGGGAACTACACCCGCGAGCACACGAAGAGGTGGTCGGCGCTCGTCGACGGGTTCGACGGGTTCGTCTTCGTCACGCCCGAGTACAACCGCGGCATCCCCGGGGCGCTCAAGAACGCCCTCGACTTCCTCTACGCCGAGTGGAACGACAAGGCCGCGGCGATCTGCTGCTACGGCAGCTCGGGCGGACTGCGCGCGGCCGAGCAGCTCAAGCTCGTGCTCGGCGAGCTGCAGATCGCGACCGTCCGCAGCCAGGTGTCGATCTCGATCTACGACGACATGACCGACTTCACGACGATGTCGCCCCGCGACTACCAGGAGCGCAACCGCGCCTCGGCGTTCGACCAGCTCGAGCGGTGGGCCGGAGCCCTGGCCACCCTCCGCTCCGCGGGCTGACGGCCGGGGGCTCCGTGACCGCTCGGTCCGGCTCCAGAACGCCGCCGGCGGGCGGGTCGCCACCGCCGACGACGATGCGGGCGTGGACGCCGTGACGAACGGACCCGACCGACCGGCCGACGGTGTCGTCGACCGGGGGCCGGACGTGCTCGAACCTGCCCCCGAGGGCGCGGACGACGAGGTGGCGGGACGGGTGTGGACCATCGGGCACTGGACGTGCCCACCGGACCTGGTGCTCGACACCCTCGCCTCGGTCGGGGTGGACCTGGTCGTCGACGTGCGCAGGATGCCGGGCTCGCGCCGCAGCCCCCAATTCGACGCCGAGAACATGACGCAGTGGCTCGCCGACGGCGGGGTCGACTACCTCCACCTGCCGGCGCTCGCCGGCCGCCGCCCCCGGCAGCCCGACGTCGACCCGACCCGCAACGCGGGGTGGCAGAACGTGAGTTTCAAGAACTACGCCGACTACACCCTGACGCCGCCGTTCGAGGACGGCCTGCGGGAGCTCACCGACCTGGCCGACACCCGGCACGTCGCAGTGCTGTGCGGCGAGCCGATGCCCTGGCGCTGCCACCGCCTGCTCATCGCGAACACGCTCGTCGCCCGCGGCCGCGCGGTCGAGCACCTCATGACGAACGCGGCGCCGCGCCCGCACCGGCTCGGGCAGTGGGGCGCCGACCCCGTCGTGAGCCCCGACGGCATCGTCACCTACCCCGCGCCCACCGACCCGAGCTCGTAGGCGTCCGGGAACGCCCCGCCCTGAGGCGCGGGACGTGGTGAGGCCGGCGCCGCGCCGTCTCGGCCTCTTCGGTCCGCGGCTCGAGCTACCGGACCTGGCCGGACTCACCCGGCGCCGCGGGGCGGGTCTCGGCGGGGAGGTGGCGGCCCCCGAAGGGTCCGATGCCGAGGGCCGCGGCGGCGGGCAGCGCGGCGAGGAACAGCCACGCGAGGCTCGCGAGCGGGCCGGGCGAGGCGGCGTCGTCGAGGAGCCGGCCCGCGACCGTGCTCCCGAGCAGCACCGCGAGGCCACCGGCGGAGGCGAGGAAGCCCAGGTAGGTGCCGAGGCTGTGACCCGCGGACAGGTCGGCGACGACGGCGCGGGCCGCCGGCAGGACGAGGATGCCGCCGACGTGCAGCAACGTGACGAACACCGCGAGCGGGCCGTAGGCCCAGGCGCCGGGCGCGGGCGGGAGAGGCGCGGCGACGGCGACCGCGAGGAACCCGCCGGCGATGAGCGCGTACCCGCACCGCAGCGCCGCGACGCGACCGAATCGCAGCGCGACCCGCGTCACCGGCACCTGAGCGGCGACGACGAGCAGCGCCGCCGCAACGAATACCCAGCTGATGCCCGCGGCCGGCCCTCCCACCCGGTCGAGCTCGACGGGGGCGGCGAGGTAGAGCTGGTTGTACGACAGCAGGTACGTCGAGTGCAGCGCCGCGAAGGCCAGGAACGGGCGGTTCGCGAGCACGAGCCGGAACGACGCGGCGACCGGGCGCGGCTCCCCGATGCGCGATCCCGGCGGGAGCCACGCGACCTGGGCGAGCAGGATGACCGCGAAGAGGGCCGCGGCCACGAGACAGCTCACCCGGAAGGGGACGACCACGAGCGCCGCTCCGAGGACGGGCCCCACGACCGAGCCGAGCTTGCTGCAGACCGCCTCCGCCGCGACGATCTCCCGCAACGTCGGGCCGCCGCCGCGTTCGACCTCCCCGCCCCACGCGACGATCGCCGCCTCCGTGGCGGGGGAGAACAGGGCGGCGGCGAGGCCGATGAGCACGACCCCGGTGACCACGCCCGGCAGCGACGCGGACAGGCCCAGCGTGACGAACCCGGCGATCCGGATGCCACAGCCGACGACGATGCTCGCGCGGATGCCGAACCGGTCCGCGAGCGCGCCACCCACGACGAACAGCCCCTGCTGGCTGAACGTGCGCACCCCGAGTACCGCGCCGACCACCCACCCCGCGAGCTGCAGGGTGTGCCCGAGGTAGGCCGCGAGAAAGGGGACGACGAGGTAGAAGCCGACGTTGAAGGCGAACTGGGTGAACAACAGCAGCGCTAGGGGCGCCGGGAGGCGCGCGACGAGCCGCATCCCGCCCCCCTTCGTCCTGAATCGTCCGGCGCCCCGCCGCCGCGATGCCAGGATGATCGGGCGCGATTGGCACCGGGAGCTTAGGCGAGGCTAGCCTCGGGCGTTGTGGCGGGTCGGTCGCCACCTTCTCAGGAGGACTCATGTCACGTCGGCCGTCCGTGCCCATCGCCCTCGGCCTCGTCGCCACCCTCGGCCTCGGCGCGTGCGGCGCCTCCGAGCCGGTGCCGGCCGCGGGCGGCCCGACCGGATCGTCGAGCCCGTCGGCGGGCGGGGGGACGTCGGCGAGCGGGGGGACCCGGTACCCGATCACGCTCGACAACTGCGGCACGCAGGTGACGCTCGACAGGGCGCCGAGCAAGGTCGTCTCGCTCGACCAGGACGCGACGGAGATCATGCTCTCGCTCGGTCTCGCCGACCGCCTCGTCGGCACGGCCTCGTGGACCGACCCGGTCCTGCCCTCGCTCGCCGACGCCAACGCGAAGGTGACGCGCCTCGCGGACAACGCCCCCACCTACGAGGTCGTCATGGGCACGGATCCCGACTTCGTCGCCGCGTCGTTCGGGCGCCACTTCGCGCAGGGCGGCGTCGCGCCCCGCGCCCGGTTCGCCGAGACCGGGATCGACACCTACCTGTCGCCGACGGACTGCGACAACGGCCGGAGCATCAACGGCGGCGGCAAGCGCACCAAGCCCCTCACCGTCGACGCGCTCCACCAGGAGATCCGCGAGCTCGCCCGCGTCTTCGACGTCGCCCCGCGCGGCGAGCAACTCATCGCGAGCCTGACGGAGCGCGAGGCCAAGGCCCTGGAGGGGGTCGACGCCGAGGGAAAGACGATCGCCTACTGGTTCGCCGACACCAAGACCCCGTACGTCGCCAGCGATCTCGGCGCGCCGGGCTTCCTCACCCGGAAGATCAAGGCGAAGAACGTCTTCACGGACGTGCCGGACGACTGGACGGCCAGCACGTGGGAGACGGTCGTGGAGAAGAACCCCGACGTCCTCGTCCTCGGCGACCTGCAGCGCGACCGCTTCCCGGGCGACCGGCTCGACGACAAGGTGACGTTCCTGAAGACCGACCCGCTGACGAAGACGATGCCGGCCGTACAGAACCAGCGCTTCGTCAGCCTGCACGGCTCCGAGCTCAACCCCTCGATCCGCTACGTCGACGGCCTCGAGAAGCTCGGCGACTGGTGGCGCAAGAACGGCGCGAATGTCGACTGAGGCCCGCACCGACGCCCGGGTCGTCGCGGCGGTGGGCGCGCAGCCGTCCCGGCGGGGTCGCCTGCGGCTCGCCGTGGCGCTGCTCGGCGCGGCGGCGTTCGTCGTCCTCTCGATCGCCGTCGCCATCACGCTCGGGCCCGCCGACGTCTCGCTCGTCAACGTCCGCGACATCCTGCTCAACCACGCCGGCCTCGCCCAGATCCCGGTCCGGGCGTCCGAGGACGCGATCGTCTGGCAGGAGCGGCTGCCGCGCGCCATCGTCGCCGCGGCGACCGGGGCCGGGCTCGGCATCTGCGGGATGATCATGCAGTCGCTGCTGCGCAACCCCCTGGCCGACCCGTTCGTCCTCGGGATCTCATCGGGCGCCTCGACCGGCGCCGTCGTCATCGGCATCCTCGGGATCGGCGGGGCCGGCCTCGGCCTCTCGGGCGGCGCCTTCATCGGGGCGCTCGTCGCCTTCGCGCTCGTGCTCGTGCTCACCCGCCTGACCGGGGGCGGCACCGACAAGGTGGTCCTCGCGGGCGTGGCGAGCACCCAGCTCTTCTCGGCCCTCACCTCCCTCGTCGTCTTCGCGTTCGCCGACTCCGACGAGACCCGCGGGGTCATGTTCTGGCTGCTCGGCTCGCTGGAGGGCGTGCGCTGGCCCGACGCCGTGCTGTGCACGGCCACCGTCGTCGTCGGCGCGGCGCTCACCTGGCGGACGGCCCGCGTGCTCGACGCGTTCCCCTTCGGCGACGACGTCGCGGCCTCGCTCGGCATCGACACGGCCAAGGTCCGGACGGCGCTGCTGCTGCTCACGGCCCTCATCACGGCGGTGCTCGTCAGCGTGACCGGCGCGGTCGGGTTCGTCGGGCTCGTGCTGCCCCACGCCGCGCGGCTCATCAGCGGGCACCGGCACAGCCGCCTGCTGCCGACGACCGCCCTGCTCGGCGCCGCCTTCATGGTGTGGGTCGACGCCGGTGCGCGCACCGTCTTCGCGCCGACACCGCTGCCGGTCGGGGTCGGCACCGCCCTCGTCGGTGTTCCCGTCTTCATCGTCCTGCTCGCGCGGCGGCGGGAGCTGCGATGACCCTGCACGCGGACGCCGTCTCGTGGGACCGCGGCGGCAACCTCGTCGTCGACGGCGTCACCCTGCGCACGGAGCCGGGGGAGACTGTCGGCCTGCTCGGCCCGAACGGGTCGGGCAAGTCGTCCCTGCTCAGGCTCATGCACGGCGCGGCCCGCCCCTCCCGCGGACGGGTGCTGCTCGGCGACGCCGACCTGACGGGACTGGGCCGCCGCGAGGTCGCCCGGTCGATCGCCGTCGTCCAGCAGCACGCGCACTCCGACGTCGACCTCGCCGTCCGCGACGTCGTCCGGCTCGGGCGGATCCCGTACCGGTCCCTGTGGGGCGGCGACCAGCGCGGCGACGACGAGGCCGTCGAGCGGGCGCTGGTCGCGACGGGGATGGACGACCGCGCCGGTCGGGCGTGGCACACCCTCTCCGGCGGCGAGCGCCAGCGGGTGCACATCGCCCGGGCCCTCGCGCAGGAGCCGAAGGAGCTGCTCATGGACGAGCCGACGAACCACCTCGACATCCGCCACCAGCTCGAGATCCTCACCCTCGTCACCCGGCTGCCCGTGACGACCGTCGTGGCCCTGCACGACCTCGGCCTCGCCGCGATGTTCTGCGACCGGGTCATGGTGCTGTGCGCCGGGCGGGCCGTGGCGGCCGGTCGCCCGGCCGACGTCCTCACGCAGGCGCTCATCGCCGACGTCTACGGCGTCCGCGCCGACGTCTCGGTCGACGGCGACGGCCTCCTGCGGGTGCACTACTGTCCGGGGGCGCCCGCTGACGTGGCCCCCGCGGCGGGCCCGGGCCGCGGCGACGCGTGACGACGGAGTGCGTCGCCGCCGGGCGGGCGCCTCGCACCCGCCCGGCGGCGACCGGCGGTGGGCTGCGGCGGGGCGGTGGCGCGGGCCGGAGAGGCCGGCAGCGGCGACGAGGGGCCACGGCGGGAGCTCCGCGCGACGGGCGTCAGGGGCGGGCGGGTCCGAGTTTTCACGACAACTGCACTGCCTTTGGTGGCGACGTTTCCATCGCCGCAGGTCAGAGGGTCGGCCTCGGCGCCGATACGCCATTGGCAGTGCAGTTGTCGCGAAAACTCGGAGGGTCGGCCCGATACGGCGCCGGTGACCGACACGGGTGCGCCGACGTGCCGGCCGGAGGCGACGTGCCGACGGCAACGTGGGACCGCGGGCGACCAGCCGCGGCAACGCCACTCGACCGATACCCGGTGCCCTCCGGCCCGGCCCCGCGAACGTGAGATGCCCGGCAGCGGGTCCGGCGCGCACCGGTAGAGTCCCGGCGAACGCAGGCCCGCCGCCGCCCGACCCGGCGCCGCGGCGGCCGTCGGCCCGCACCGCTCCGGCAAGGGGGACACCCGTTGATCGTCATCGTCGGCTTCATGGGCGCGGGCAAGACCACCGTCGGCCGGATGCTCGCGGAGCGGCTCGGGCTGCCCTTCGTCGACTCCGACCTCGTCGTCGAGCACGAGCGGCGCCGCACGATCAAGGAGATCTTCGCGGAGCACGGCGAGACCGCCTTCCGGGACATCGAGGAGGAGACGATCGCGCGCCTGCTCGACGGGCCGGCGTGCGTCCTGTCGCTCGGCGGCGGCGCGTGCGGACGGGAGGGAACGCGGGCGCGGCTCGCGGACCACACCGTCGTCTACCTGCACGTCGAACTCGACGACGCGATCCTGCGGGTCGGCCGCGACGAGTACCGGCCGCTGCTGCACGACCCGGGTCTGCCCGACCTCTACGCGGGCCGGCTGGCGGTGTACGCGGGCGTCGCCGACGTCGTCGCGCACACGACGGGGCGCCGCGTGGAGGACATCGCCTGGGAGGTCATCGACCAGGTCACCGGGCGCGACGAGGACGACGGCACCAAGGGCGTGCTCGTCGCGCCGCCCGGTGGCTCCTACCGCGTCCACGTCGGGGTCGGCGTCCTCGACCAGCTCGCGGGGCTCGTCCCGATGCCGCAGGACGCGGAACAGGTCGTCGTCGTCGCGGGCGCCGGCGAACGGGGCGCCGCCGAGCTCGTCGCGCGGCACCTGGCCCGGCAGCCGGTGCCGGTCCGCCACGTGAGCCTCGCGTCCGGTGTCCCCGACAACGACCTGGCCCAGCTCGGTCACGTCAGCGCGGAGCTGTCGCGGCTCGCCGTCCACCGGGGCGACCTCCTCGTCGGGGTCGGCGGTGAGGCCACGTGCGAGATCGTCGGTTTCCTCGCCGGCACGTACAACCGGGGGGTGGCCCACGCCCTCGTGCCCACCACCCTCGAGGCCCAGGCGGATTCGGCGGTCGGGGGCAAGGGCGCGGTGGCGCTGCCCGGTGCGAGCGTGCTCGGCGTCGTCCACCAGCCCGTCGCCGTCGTGTGCGACGTCGCGCTCGCCGTCGCCCCGGAGCGGCCGGACGTTGAGGCGGGGTTGGCCGAGATCGCCAAGCACGGGCTCGTCGCCGATCCCACCCTGCTCGACGAGCTCGTCGCCGCCGGGCCGGCCGTCGCCGCCCGCGACACCGCGGCGCTGCTGCGGCTCGTGCGGCGCAGCGCCGAGATCAAGGCCGACGTCGTCACCAACGACGAGCGCGAGGAGGGCGGCCGGCTCCACCTCAACTACGGGCACACGTTCTCCCGGGCGTTCGCCGCCGCCGACCCGGCGCTCAGTGGGGGAGCCGCCCTGTCGCTCGGGCTCATGGCGGCCGCGCACCTGAGCCGCCGGCTCGGGCGCCTCGACGAGGCCGGGGTCGAGGCGCACCGGCGCACCCTCACCGTTCTCGGGCTGCCGGTCACGGCCCGGTTCGCCCTCGACGACGTGGCCGACGCCCTGCGCCGCGACCGCAAGTATCGCAACGGGTGGCGCTTCGTGATCCTGTCCGCCCTCGGGTCGCCCGAGGCGGGCGTGTCACCGTCGGAGACCGACGTCGCGGCGGCCCTCGCCGACCTCGCTGCCGGCTGACCGCCGCCCGCCGCGCACCGGGTGAGGGGCAGCGACGTCCCGCCCCGGTCCGCGGCCGACTCGACACCGCCGGCCGCGGACGGCGCCGGGGTCACTAGTGAGGTCTCGGGTGCTGCCGCCGTCGATCGGGGCCGGCCGGCTGCGGTCGGCTGGTGGCGGGGCGGCGTCCACGGGTTGCCGAAACGGCAAGGTCCGGAGTGAGGACACGTCCACGTCGGTTGCCGGTCGAGGACATCCGACGAAGGAGAGCGACATGAGGGTTTCGACAGGAGATCTCGGGCGAGCGGCGGTGGTGGGGGTCGGCGCGACCGCGCTGCTCGACCTCGTGGGCGAGGGCATCAGGCGGGCGACCGGCGTCCCGCCGCTGGACAACGCCCTCATCGGTCGGTGGATCGGGCACATGCCGGCGGGCCGGTTCCGACACGACGACATCCGGCGGGCCACGCCGGTGCCGAGCGAACGGGAGCTCGGCCTGGCGACGCACTACGCCATCGGCGTCACCTTCGCCGTGGCGCTCGCGGCGGCCCGCCCGGCGTGGCTCGAGCGACCCACCCTCGCGCCGGCCCTCGGCCTGGGGCTGGTCACGGTCGCCGCGCCCTGGTTCCTCATGCAACCGGCCTTCGGCCTCGGCGTCGCGGCGTCGAGGACGCCCGATCCGACGAGCGCCCGACTGCGGAGTCTGCGCACCCACGCCGTGTACGGGCTCGGCCTCTACCTGTCAGCGCAGGCGCTCCGGTGCCTCGGGGGCCGGTGACCTCGCGGTGGCGGGCGCGGCGAGGTGGACCCGCTCGCCCTGCAGTCCCAGCAGGCTGATGGCCTCGACCGTGCCGGACCCGGTGCTGCCGAACCAGTGCGGGGTGCGGGTGTCGAACTCGGCCGCCTCGCCGCTCGTCATCGTCACGTCCCGGTCGCCGAGGACGAGCCGCAGGGCCCCCGAGAGGACGTAGAGCCATTCGAAACCGTCGTGGCGGCAGAGGTCAGGGGTGGCCCGGGTGGCCGGGATGACCATCTTGAACGCCTGCTGCGGCCCAGGCAGGGCGGTGAGCGGAATGACGATCATGCCGTTGCGGCGCGTCGGGCGGGCGTGGATCCGCGGGTCTCCCACCGCGGGGGCCGCGACGAGGTCGTCGAGGGGGAGCCGGTAGTGCCGAGCCAGCGGCAGCAATAGTTCGAGGGTCGCCCGCCGCCCGCCCGATTCGAGGCGCGAGAGCGTCGAGACCGAGATGCCCGTCGCCGCCGACACCGCGGCGAGGGTCTGCCGCCGACCCGCCCTGATCTCTCGCAGCCGTGGACCGACCGCTGCGACGACGTCGTCATCCATCGCGACTCCCGGCTCTGCAGGTTTGCTGTCCCGGCAAGACTACTCGCCGATCTGGCACGGTTTGCGGAGCGTCGAGGTATGGACGCAACCGAGCGCCGTTGGGTCCGACCCACGTCGAGCAGGCCCCCGGACGAGAAGCCTTTCTCCGGGCGGATGGAGGCGCGGCTGTGCGAGCAGGTGCTCGGCAACCGCCGCCACGGCCTGCCGATACCGGCGGCGCCCCCACCGGCCGATCCGGATCCTCGCGGGTTGCCGCGCGGGGTCTATCTCCTCGGGTTCTGCCTCTTCGCCATGGGCAGCGCCGAGTTCCTGCTCGCCGGGATGCTTCCGCTGGTCGCCGACGACCTTCACGTCCCGCTCGCCACCGCCGGCCTGCTCATCACGCCTTCGCGCTCGGCGTCGTCGTCGGCGGACCGCCGTTCGCCGTGCTCATCCTGCGCCGGCCGCGCCGCACCGCGCTCGCGGTGACCCAGGCGGTCTTCGCCGTCAGCATCGCCGTGGGGCTGCTCGGCCCCTACGAGGTACTGCTCGCGTCGCGCGCGGTGGCCGGTGTCGCCTACGCGGGCTTCTTCGCCGTCGCCTCGGTCACGGCGATCGGCCTCGTCACGCCGGAGCGGAACGCCCGAGCCGCGGGGGTCGTCGTCAGCGGCCTCAGCGTCGCCATGGTCGCGGGCGGGCCGGCGGGGACGCTCCTCGGTCACCTCACGCAGTGGCGTGGGGGATTCTGGGTCGTCGTCGCCCTCACCCTGGCGGGGATGGTCGGCTGCCTCCTCGGCCTCCCCCCTGCGTCGCCGGGCGAACCGCGGACCGCACCGCGTGTGGGCGGTGAGCTCGCCGCCCTGCGCGATCGTCGGTTGTGGGGGATCTGGGCGGTCACGATCCTCACGACCGCCGCCTACATGATGACTTTCCACTACCTCGCCGCGATGCTGACGGACGTCACCGGGCTGACCCCGGTCTGGGTGCCCGCGGTCCTGTCGCTCTTCGGGGTCGGGGCGTTCGTCGGGCTCTCCGTCGGCGGGAGGATCTCCGACGCGCGGCCCCATGTCGCGCTCCTCACCGGTGCCTCGACCATCGCGGCACTCTCGGTCGCGATGGTCGTCGCCGCGCACCACGCGTGGCTGGTCACGCCGGTGGTGATCCTGCTCGGGGTGGCGGGCTTCGTGCTCAACCCGGCGCTGTACGGCCGCGTGTTCGCCCTCGCCGCCGGTGCGCCGACCCTCGCCGGCGCGATGACCGTCTCCGCCTTCCAGCTCGGCATCAGCGTCACGCCGATCCTCGCCGGGGCGGCGCTCACCCGCGGACTCGGGCTCACCTCCGTGTCCCTCATCGGGGCGGTCCTCGCTCTCGCCGCCCTGCCCCTCGTGCTCGCCGATCGGCGAAGCCTCGCGAGGTGAGGCCTGGCCCGGCCAGGCGGACCGCCGCATGGAGCGTGGCGTGACGGCCTGCGCCGACCCGGGGCGTGCGCCGTGGCGCCGCGCTGCCGGGGCGTGCGCCGCTACTGTGCCGGCGTGGACTACACGTGGGATGACCTCGCGGGGCTCGCGCTGGCTCGGCAGTTCCCGCAGGTCGACGGACACGAGTCGCAGTCCGTCGACGGGCTGCTGCGGCGGATCGGGCCGATCCAGTCCCAGACCGCGCGCTCGCCCTACCTGGCGCTCGCGGCCCGCCTGCCCGGCGTCGACCTCGAGACCATCGGCGCGGCCTACGAGTGCCACGCCATCGTCCGCGGCAGCACCATCCGCGGCACGGTGCACACGTCGACACCGCAGGACCATGCTCTGCTCGAGGCGCTCACCCGTCTCGGCCAACGGACCCTGTGGGCGCGCACGATGCGCCTCGTCGACCGTTCGCTGGAGGAGCTGTGGGCCGGCATCGAGGACTTCGCCGCGCCCGCCTGGCGCACGCCGGCCGAGCTGGCCGAGCACCTCCGGTCGTGGATCGCGGCGCACGACCCTTCTGCGATCCCGAACCTCGAGAACGACGCGGGGCGCTACTTCGCGTTCGGTCACGGCGGGCTGCTGCGCCGACCGCTGTCCGGCGGATGGCAGGCCCAGGGTGCGCCCGGCTATCGCACCGCCGCGGTCGTGCTCGGCGACGCCGACGAGCGCGGGGCGCTGCTCGCCGACCGCGCCGCCGCCCTCGACCGGGCGGTCCGCCGGCACCTGAGCGCGCACGGTCCGGCGAGCCGCCACGACCTCGCCTGGTGGTCGGGCGTGGGGCTGCGGCCGGTCGACGCCGCGCTGGCCAGGCTCGCCCCCGACCTTCGCGAGGGCACGGGCCCCGACGGCCGGGTCTACCACGACCTGGTCGCCGGGCAGCCGGCGCCGGTGGACCTGCCCGGCGTCCGGCTCCTGCCCGAGTTCGACGCCCTGCTGTGCGCCTACGACCCGCCGGCCCGGGAGCGGTTCGTCGACGCCGCCCACTACCGGCGGCTGTGGACGCAGGCGAACGGCATGATCCTCGCGCCGCTGCTCGTCGACGGGCGGATGACCGGGTGGTGGCGCCTGCCCGGTTCGGGCTCGCGGCGGCTCCTGGAGGTCTCGTGGTTCGCCCGCACCCGGCGCCCCCGCAAGGCCGAGTTCGACGCTCCCACCGCGCATCTCGAGGCGGCCTACGGGGTCACCGTGACCGACCTGACCCTGACGCGGGAGTAATCGCGGCCCCGGTCGATGCCGGCGAGCGTGGACTCGAAGCACGACGGTGGTCGATGCGGGTGTCCGAGACGCAGGCCGCGCCCGAGCAGCTCATGACGGCCGGGGTCGTCTCGCGGTGAGATCCCACCGGACGCAGAATTGTTAGTCACTAACGTCACGCGTACGGTGGGGAAGGTGACCACGCGAACGGAACGGACGCGGCTGCGCATCCTCGAGATCGCGCTGCGGCTTTTCGCGGCGGAGGGATACGACGCGGTCCCCGTGACCCGGATCGCCGACGAGGCGGGCGTCTCGCACATGACGTTCTTCCGGCACTTCCCCTCCAAGAGCGATGTCGTCGTGACCGACCCGTACGACCCCCTCATCGCCGAGTTCGTGCGGGCGCAGCCCGCGGGCCTGTCCCCGCTCGAGCGGGGACGACGAGGCATTCTCGAGGCGTGGAGCCGGATCGCGGACCAGTCCGACGTCGCCGACGACAGCGTGCGACTCCGGCTGGGCATCGTCGCGACCCACCCCGGTCTGCGCGCCCGCATGTGGGAGTCGCAGCAGGTCACGCAGCAGGCCATCGCGGCGGCCCTGGCCGACGGCGGGACCGACGTCCTCGAGGCCGAGGCGGTCGCCGGGGCGCTCATCGGGGCCCTGACCTCGGCCCTGTTCCTCGTCGGCGCCCACCCCACGCTCGGCATGGGCGACGCCGTGGCCGGGGCCATGCGGGCGCTGGATCCCGGACCGCAGTCATGACCCCGTCCCTCGTCCTCGACGGCATCGGCGTCGACCTCCGGGGCGGCGGGCGCCGCGAGAGCGTCCGAGTCCTCGACGACGTCGACCTCGTCCTGCACGCGGGGAGGGTCCGGGCCCTCGTCGGCCTCAACGGCGCCGGCAAGACGACCCTCATGCGCGTCGCGCTCGGGATGCTCCGTCCCGACCGCGGGACCGTCACGCTCCTCGGTCGCCCGGTCCGCGAGGCCGGGGCCGAGGTGTGGCGCCGTTGCGGGCACCTCGTCGAGACACCGTTCTGCTACCCGGAGCTGACCGCTCGCGAGAACCTCCACGCGGCGGCGACGCTGCGCGGTCTGACCGGAAAGGAATCGCGCCGGCGGGCCGATGCCGTCGCGCAGCGCCTGGGGTTGGGGCGGTGGCTCGACCGGCGGGCCCGCACCCTGTCACTCGGGACGAGGCAGAAGGTCGCGATCGGCGCCGCCACCCTGCACGCACCCGACGTTCTCGTCCTCGATGAGCCGGCCAACGCGCTCGACCCGAGGGCCGTCCTCGGGTTGCGCGACCTCGTTCGGGACCTCGCGGCCGGTGGTGCCGCGATCCTCGTCTCGAGTCACCACCTCGACGAGGTGGCCCGGATGGCCGACGACGTCGACGTCCTCCACGCCGGCCGCGTCGTGGGCACCCTCGCTCCCGGCGGCGCCGACCTCGAACGCCGCTTCTTCGACCTCGTCCTCGCGGCGGAGGACGAGCGGGCGGAGGGCGACCGGCCGGAGGGCAACCGATCGCAGGGTGAGCGGGCGGAGGGCGACCGGCCGGAGGGCGACCGATCGCAGGGTGAGCGGGCGGAGGGCGAGTGGCCCCAGGGTCACCGGGCGGAGGCCATCGCCGCAAGGCACTCGGCCGCCGGTGACGAGGCGGCACGGCCGTGACCGGCTTCGGTGCGGCGCTACGCGTCGAGGCGCTCAAGCTGCGGCGCTCCCCGGTGGCGTGGGTCGCCGGTCTCGCGGTCGCGGCCCTCGTGCCGCTCGCCTCCCTCGGGTTCCTCGCGCTGGCGCGTGGTGCCGCGGGAGGCCCCGCCGCGGCCAAGGCCCGTGCGATGGTCCTCGGCGACGGGTGGGTGGCGCTGCTGGGGCTCGCGGCTCAGCTCGAGGCGGGTCTCGGTCTGCTCGCGTTCGGGGTGGTCGCGAGCTGGTGCGTGGGGCGCGAGTTCACGGACGGCACGATCGTCGGGCTCTTCGCCCAGCCCGTCTCCCGCGGCGCCGTCGCGGGCGCCAAGGCCGTCGTCGTGTCGGCGTGGGCGTCGCTGGTGAGCGTCGCGGTCACGTTCCTCCTGATCCTCGGGGGCACGCTCACCGGTCTGCCGGTGCCCGAGCTCGGTCACGTCGTGCGACTGCTCGGCCTGGGGCTCCTCACCGCAGCCACGGCGCTTCCCGCCGGCTGGGCGGCGACGTACACGCGCGGCTACCTCGGCGGAATCGTCGCGACCCTGGCCACCGTGATCGGCACCCAGTTCGCCGTGGCCCTCGGCGCCGTGGCGTGGGTCCCGTGGGCGGCGCCGGCGCTGTGGGCCGGCGCCGCCGGCCCCGACGTCGCGGCCGGGGTGGCGCCCCTGCAGCTCGCGCTTGCGCTCCTCGTCGGGGCACTGGGCGTGTGGGCCACGTGCCGAGCCTGGGCACGGCTCCAACTCGGCCGGTCGTGACCCCCCGGAGTGCGCCGGGCGCCGAAAACCCGTCGACACCCTGCCCGGCGGCACCGGAGAATCGGAGCTGCCCGGTGACGCGACCGGTGCCCGACGAGAGGTGGTGTGACATGTCGACGACTGTCCGCGGCGTGCCTTCGACCCGCCGACCCTCTCGCCCCTGGAGCACCGCACATGAGCACCGACCCTCAGCAGCACCCGTCTGACCCCACCCCCGCGCGCCTCGACCCGCGCTTCACCTTCGCGTTCCACGAGTACGACGACCTCGCCGACGACCAACGCTGGTCGACGTGGGCGAGCATCGAGCCCCTCCAGCGGGGCCCGGAGCCGCGCCCCGACTGGGTCGTCACGAGCCAGGGCGCGATCGACACCGAGCTCGGCATCCTCAAGACCGGCAAGGAGGCGGACGTCTTCCTCGTCGAGCGCGCCGACCCCCACGCCGATCCCCGCAGCCCCGACGCCGCCTGCGTCATGGCCGCGAAGCGGTACCGCAGCCCCGAACATCGCGCGTTCCACCGCAGCGCCGCCTACACCGAGGGTCGTGGCACCCGGCGATCCCGCGACCTGCGGGCCGTCGACGCGAAGAGCACCTACGGTCGGCAGGTGGCCGCCGGAGCGTGGGCGGCCGCCGAGTGGGAGATGCTGAACCGCTTCTGGTGCGAGGGGGTCCCCGTGCCGTACCCGGTGCAGATCGACGGCATGGAGATCCTCATGGAGTTCGTCGGCCACGGCCGGGAGGCGGCTCCCCGGCTCGCGCAGACCCGGCCCGATCGCGACCTGCTCGAGCACTACTACGCCCAGGTCACGGACGCGATGGCGGGCCTGTCCCGCGCCGGGATCGCCCACGGAGACCTGTCGGCGTACAACCTGCTCGCCGACGGTGAGCGCATCGTGCTCATCGACCTCCCGCAGGCGGTCGACATCATCGGCAACCAGGCCGGTACCGAGTTCCTGCTTCGCGACTGCACGAACGTGTGCGCGTGGTTCCGCTCGCGCGGCCTCGACGTCGACGAACAGGAGCTCTTCGCCACGCTGCTCGCCCAGGCGTGGTGACGCGCGCGTGACGATCCGCCCCGCCGGAACGGGCGAGCGGAGGGGCCGTCCGACCCGTCTCCGCCGTCGCGGCCGGCAGGGAAGAACCATTTCGGCCTGGTCGACGGCCCCCGCCCGGGCGGCCTTCGGACATCACTGCAGGTCAGCGTCCCGGGCCGCCGAGGCGCGGCGCACCGACCCGGCCGAAATGGTTCTTCGATCCTGGCTACGTGCCCCCGGGGCAGTCCACCCGGGCGCGCGAGTCTCGCGACGTCACCACGACCGAGGCGTCCGTCGCCGACCCGACGCCGGCCCGGGCGTCACGCGCCGGTATCGGGTGGGCGGCCCCGGTCGACGCCGTCGTCGTCACGTCGGGCCCAGGGAGCGCGTCAGGTCGGCCCCGTCGGGGCGGGCGCGGTGTGGTCGCGATCGGGCGGTCGCAGTCGGCCGAGGCGCGGGCGCCTGCCGCGTCAGTGGGGGAGGAGCTCGTCCGGCCGGTACGAACGAAGATCACGGAAGCGCGTGAAGTCTGTGTCGTACGTGACGACCGACCCGCGATGTTCGAGCGCCAGTGTCGCGAGGTGAGCGTCGTTGACCAGGTTGCCGCCCGCGCCCACGTGCGACAGCAGTTCCCTGAGGCGCGACCCGTGCGTCGCGGTCGGCTGGGCCACCACGGCGCCGGGGCATCGTGCCAATCATTCAGGACACCCGTGGCCTCGTCGACGGAAAGGGGGCGCGCGAAGAGACCCGGCCGAGTCGCCAGTCGCAGGAAGGCCAAGGAGGCGACCCACGCGAAGCCGACGCGATCGGCTCCGGACGGCGCGTGGTCCAGCCGGCGGTGTGAGGCCTCGTGGTGCGGGAGGTCCTCATCGACCGCGTAGAGCAGGACGTACCGCGACCGGGACGGCCTGGCCTGGGACGACGCTCGCCTCCGGGCCGTCGATCGCGTCGACGATCCTCATGAGCCGGCGTTCAGGCGGCGAAGCAGTTCCTCGTCCTCGAGATCTGCGAAAGGTGCCGGGCCTGATCGAGGTCGACACGCGACGGGCCCATGGAGAACGTCCTCATCCGAAACGGTGTGGGCCCGACCTGTGCGGAGGCGCCGTCGCGGATCGCCTCGGTGAGGGCCTGCGTGACGGATTGCTGCCGCTCGGCCATGCGCCGACGCACGATCTGCTCGGTATCGGCGTCGAGCGTGACGGTGGTCCGCATGGCCGACAGCATGGCATCGAGGCGATCGGAGGCCTCGCCGTCAGAGCGTCTCGCCCGCGCCTTGCCTGCGTCTCGCGGAGACCGCGCTTGCCGCGGCACGTCCAGGGGCGGACGCTGAGACGCATGGCGATCCGAGTCGTTCGGCTGGGCAGTCCGCGCGCGCCCGACGAGGGGGTGCGGATCGGGACGGTCCGTCGGCCGCCGCGCGGGGTGCGCAAGGAGGAGTTCGGCACCCGCGACTACTACGACACGTGGCTGCCGGAGCTGTCGCCCTCGCCCGATCTCGTGACGCGGGCCCAGGCGGCCGAGACCGACCGGGACCGGGCCGCGTTCGCCCGCGCCTACCGCGCCGAGATGAAGGTGCCCGCGGCGCAGCACCTGCTCGGCCTCCTCGCGACGCTGTCGCGGCACACCGACCTCTCCGTCGGGTGCTACTGCGAGGACGAGACCCGTTGCCACCGTTCGGCCCTACGCGGTCTCCTCGCCGAGGCCGGCGCCGAGCTGACGACCTGAGGAGGTGCCCGCATGGCCCTGTCGCCCTCGCAGGCGCGCGCCCGCCTGGACCGCGCCCGCAGGTCGGCGTCGCTGCCTGACGTGCTCGCCCTCTTCGACGCGCTGCCGGTCGCGCCGGTGGAGGCGATGCTCGGGTCGTGGGCCGGGGAAGGGCTGGCGACGGGGAACCCCCTCGACGGGTTGCTCGAGGCGTCGGGGTGGCACGGGAAGCGCTTCGACTCCGCCGACGACGTGCACCCACTCGTCATGGCGGACCGGTGGGGGCGGTTCGCGATCGACCCGGCGCTGCTCCCGCTCGGGGCCGTGACGCGCGGCCCCGGGTTCGTGCGGCGACCGGTCCTCGTCCGAGCCGGGCGGCCCGGGCTGCGGGCGCTGCGCACGAGGCGACCTGCGGCGCGCCTGCGGATGATGGAGTACCGCGGCGCCGCCACCGCGACGATGGTCTACGACCGGCTCCCGATCCACGACCACGTCCGGCTCGTTGACGACGGAGTCGCCCTCGGGCTCATGGACCTGCGCGGCCTCGACGCGCCGTTCGCGTTCGTCCTGTCGCGGGAGGGTCGACCTACGCCGACCACGGGCTGACCGGCTCGGCGAAGCGGGGCATCGCGAACGCGACACCGGCCCGCTCCGCCCGCCGCTGGAGCCACGCCAGCGAGCGAGGGACGTCGTCGAACGGGCGGGGCAGCGGGCGCATCGGTCGGTGCAGACCCCGCGTGAAGTCGTCCCAGTGGATCGGGACGACGCGGCGGGCGCCGACCGCCTCGACGACCTCGCGCCAGTAGTCCTCCCGGAAGCGGTCACTCTGGGTGCCCAGCGTCCCGATGCCCAGGTAGACGGTCTCGGCCCGGTGGCCGTCGAGCGCACCGGGGACGGCGTCGGCGCTCGCGTGCACGAGCACGGTCCGGTCGCGGTGGGTGACGAACAGGGAGTAGCACTCCCCGGTGCGGAACTCGCCCGTCCGGGCCGGCATCTCGAGCGGCGCGTCGACGACACCGGGTGCGACGTCGCCGGGGCTGTGCCCGAGCCTCGACCGCGGTGAGCGTGAAGGCGCCGAAGCGGACCGGCCCCCCGGCCACGACGCGCAGGAACCGCTCCTGCGGGAATCGTTGCCCGCGGGAGATCTGGCACGTCGAGTCCGAGCCGAGCAGCCAGGCGCCGGTCCGGTGGGCGACCGCCGCCGAGTCGAGCGCGTGATCGATGTGGGAGTGCACGACGAACACTGCGTCGAGGCGATCGACCTCCGCCAGTCTCAGGCCGGCGGCGATCCGGCGGGGGTTCGGGCGGACCCGCCCGATCGCCGTGCGGACGACGTTCGGCCGCGAGAAGAAGCCGTCGGTGAGGATCGCCGTGTCCCGGTCGCGCAGCAGCACGGTCGAGACCCCGAGGAAGGTCGCGGTGGGCCCGTCGCCCGGGCCCGCGTCGATCCGGGGCTGGGTGAACGGCTTCCACGCGCTGATGTCGGGCGTGCTCACCCCCTCCTCGAGCAGGGCGCGAAGGCGGACGGTTCCTCCCGGAGGCCCCGTGAACCACCGGCTCACAGCGCCCGCACCAGGGAGCGACCGACGGTGCGGCCCGTGAAGAGGCACCCGCCGAGGAAGGTGCCCTCGAGCGCGTTGTAGCCGTGGGCGCCGCCACCGCCGAAACCCGCGGCCTCGCCCGCCGCGTACAGGCCGGGGATCGGCTGCGCGTCCGCGCCGAGGGCCCGGCCCTCGAGGTCGGTCTGGATGCCGCCCAGCGTCTTACGGGTGACGATCCGCAGCCGCACCGCGATGAGCGGGCCGTGGGCGGGGTCGAGGACGCGATGGGGTTTCGCCGTCCGGAACAGCCGATCACCGCGGAACCGGCGGCTGTTGTGGATGCCCATCACCTGGACGTCCTTGGAGTAGGGGTTGTCGACCTCGTTGTCCCGCTTCACGATCTGCTGCTCGATCTCGGCCGCGTCGAGGAGGCCGTCACCGCTGAGGTCGTTCATGCCGGCGACGAGCTCCTCGACGGTGTCCGCGACGACGAAGTCGGCCCCGTGCTCCTTGAACGCCTCGACCGGACCCTGGGCCGTGCGACCGAGCCGACTGCGCAGCAGCAGGGCCAGGTCGCGGTTCGTGATGTCGGGGTTCTGCTCCGAGCCCGAGAGGGAGAACTCCTTCTTGAGGATCGTCTGGTCGAGGACGAACCACGAGTAGTCGTAGTCGGCGATGTCCGGGGTGGTGCGCAACAGCTCGAGCGTGCCGAGGGTGTCGTAGCCGGGGAGCCCGGGGGCGGGCAGGCGCCGTCCCCGTGCGTCGAGCCAGATCGAGGAGGGGCCGGGCAGGATGCGGATGGCGTGGTCGGGCCAGATCGGGTTCCAGTTCTGCAGGCCCTCGGTGTAGTGCCACATGCGGTCGCGGTTGACGAGGCGCACGCCCTGATCGGCGGCGATGTCGAGCATCCGGCCGTCGACGTGCTCCGGCACGCCGGTGATCATCCGGCGCGGGGGCGTGCCGAGCCGCTCGGGCCACCATCTGCGCACCTGCTCGTGGTTGCCGCCGATGCCGCCGCTGGCGATGACGACCGCGTCGGCGCGCAGCTCGAAGTCGCCGACCGCCGCGCGGCTCGAGGGCGCGCCCCGGCGGGCCGTGTCGGGGGCGAGGACCGTGCCGCGCACGCCGACGACCCGCGGCCCGTCGAAGACGAGCCCGTCGACGCGGTGGCGGAAGTGGAACGTCACGAGTCCGGCGTCCGCGCCGGCCCGCACCTTGTCGGCGAAGGGCTCGCTGATCCCGGTGCCGGTGCCCCACGGCACGTGGAAGCGGGGGACGGAGTTGCCGTGCCCGCCGGCGCTCAGCGATCCGCGCTCGGCCCAGCCGACGATCGGCGCTCTTGGTCACATAATGGCTGTTCGTCACCGTGGTTTACAAAACCTGCCACATGGGCGTACGATGCATGGTTCAATGATGCGTGCATTCGTCACGACTTTGGTTACCGAAACTATGGGCCCCGATCCTACCTGCGACTGGCGCCGACAGAAACCTACCGTGAAAAGATCGACGATCTTTTCTACCGGGATATGAGCCATAAGAACGCATCCGTGCCTAGCGCCAATCGCCCCGCACTTTCGGTAGCGGCGCTGACTTTCTTTAAGATGGTGCGGTGGTATGGCGCTAGCGCATTCTGAGTGGAGGCTTGCATGAGTCCTTATCGTAAGAAGGTTGCGGTCGTGGCCGTGGTTGCGTCTGTGTTTCTGGGGCCAGTGGCCCTTGCAGGGTGCTACGACTGGGACGGGGGCAAGCCGTGCCTCGACGGGGAATACCTGGTTCGGGTGATTGATGGACCGGGGGACAGGTGCATACCCGACGGATCACAGCCCCCATCAGGATATGAGACGTACCCGCCCGGTCAGACACCCACTGCCGCCAGGGATATAGGGAAATCGCAGAGCGCGTCGTAGTCGTCGTCACCGGTGTCGTCGTTGGGTGCCGGTGACGGCCACAGCGGACACCCAGGGCCGGCGGCCGTGTTGCCGGCCGGCGGTCCTGCGCCACCGACAATGGCCACTCCCCTGGTGAACAGGCCCCGGCTGCCTGGGCAGCAGGGGGGTGCCCGCGGCGGTGGCGGCGGATGGATGGGGGGCCCGCCCCGGCGTCGCGTATCGGCCGGGGAGGACATGGCGTTGAGGCTACGCCGAGCGGTGCGGGTCAGGCGGTGGCGAGGGCGAGCGTGTAGAGGTCGTCGGCCGCGGCGGCCAGGTCGTCGACGAACTTCCAGTCCGGACCCGGACCCGGGCCCCGGCTCCGGCTCCGGGGTGGGTGTGGGTGGGGTGGCGGTGGTGAGGTAGCCGGCCAGGCACGCCCGGTCTGCGGGGGTGAGGTGGTCGGCCAGGCGGGCCAGGACGGCGAGGAGGTCGACCTCGAGGTCGTCGGTGGGCGCGGTCATGGGGTCAGCCTGCCCGGTCGGGCGCCGCCGCGGGCGCCGTCGGCGGGCGGCTGTGGACAAGCCCCGGTCTACGCCTTTCAGGTATTCGTACGTGAGTGCGGCACTGTCGGGTATGGCTGGGGGTATGAGTCGCGGGCTGGGTGGGCCGATCGGGGCGCGTGACGTGGTCACGGACCCCGCCCCGAACACCAGGGGCGCGACCTCGGCGGGGCCGGCGGGTGAGGCGGGGGTGGAGGCGGAGCCGGTGCCGCCGCAGGGGCCGGGGTTCGTCTTCCTCGACGTCGCCGGGGTCTGCGCGCCCGGGGTGATCGTCGAGCAGCGCCGCACCGGGCGGGGATGGCGGGTGCTCGTCGCGGTCGTCGAGAGCGAACCGGACCGGACCCGGTCGGTGTCGGTGCGCTGGGTCGACGCCGACCGGGTCCACCCCGCCCACCCGTCCTGACCCCGTTACCTTCTTCGCACCCCGATGATGTGGGGTGCTGGTCACCAGGTCCGGCATGACTGAGTGCCCCTGTTGTTCGGATGATCCGGGGGGTGTTGTCACCGGGCCTGGTGGCGTCGGCG
>NZ_JACYXE010000018.1 GCF_014857905.1 Agilicoccus flavus
CATCACGACCCGGAGAACCGCAGCCCGGCAGCGCCAGCCGGCCCAACGTCGTACCCGCGCACCGTCATCGACTCACCCCACGCAGCGATGCCGTCGTCGGCACCGTCATGAAAGACCGGGGCTAACGTCTGTGGTCGTCCTTCGTGCGGATCGCGGACCGAGTATCCACGGGGCTCGGTTGTGTAGGAGGGCGAGTGCGGGTACCTTATGAAAGGAAACCATTTCGTATCGAAAGGACGGGGCATCGTCATGACAGAGGGCTCAGGTGGACTCGGAGGATCGTCAGGTCGCCCTGTCAATGCTGAACTGACGCCGGCGATCATGGAGGCGGTGCTGTCTCTGCTCGCGGACGAGGGCTACGCCCGGCTGACCACCGCTGCGGTCGCGAAGCGGGCCGGGGTGTCCACAGCGACGCTGTACCGCCGATGGCCCTCCAAGCGGGAGCTCCTGCTGGCCGCGGCTGGTCAGATCGGCGAGGCCGAGGCGGACGACGTCGACACCGGCACAGTGGAGGGAGACCTGCGCGCGCTGCTGGCCCATAAGCGTGCTGTGCTCTCCGGCAGGATCGGCGCGACACTCGTCGCGCTCGTCGGCGAGTCGGCGCATGACCGAGAACTCGCCGCGATCGTGCGCACCAGCATCCTCGAACCGACGCGGGAGCACCTGGAGGCGATCTTCGACCGTGCTGCCGCACGGGGCGAGGCCGTGGGAGCCGATGCCGCATCCGCGGCGCACCTGGTCGTGGGGACGGTCTTGGCCCGCGTCGCTTTCGCGGAAGGCGCAGGACACGACGACCTTCTGCCGGGCAGCGACGTGACACTCCTGATCCAGGCCATCGCCGGTGACACCGCCCAACCGGGTCCCGGCGGAAGGGCCCGGAGGCGATGACGATGGAGCAGACCGTGGTGATGACCGGAGCGAGCCGCGGGATCGGCCGCACGGCGGCGCGCCGCCTGCTCGCCGGTCGCCCGCAGGCGCATCTGGTGCTGCTGAGCCGTACCGTCCCGCAGGCACTGGTCGACGAGTTGCGAGCAGCCGGCGGGTCGGTGACTGTCATCCGCGCCGACCTGTCCTCTCTGCGCAGCGTGAGCGAGGCGGCTGACGAGGTGGTGGAGCTGGTGCATCCCGGCCGCCTGCCACCGATCGGAGCGCTGGTCTGCAATGCCGGGGTGCAGCTGACGAACGCACTGACCGAGACCGAGGACGGCTTCGAGGCGACCTTCGCGGTCAACGTCCTGGCCAACCACGTCCTGCTGCGGAGGCTCCAGGGGCACCTGCCTCCCAGCGCGCGGGTCGTCGTGACGGTCAGCGACACGCACTTCGGCGACCTGAGGCACAACCTCGGCATGGTGCCGGGCCCGCAGTGGCACCCGGTCGAGACCCTGGCCCGGGCCGCAGCGTTCCCCGACCCGAGCGGCAGCACAGCGGGGCGGGCCGCCTACTCGACCAGCAAGCTCGCCGCCATCTACCTCGTCCACGAATACGCGCGCCGACTCCCGACCGGCTTGACGATCACCTCGTTCAACCCGGGCTTCGTGCCCGGCACCGACCTCGCACGCGATGCCGATGCCATCTCCCGGTTCGCCATGCGACGGGTCATGCCCCTGCTGACGCTCACTCCGCTGGCGACCTCCCCCAGCCTGGCAGGGCGGTTCCTGGCCGACGCGGTACTCGGCACCGTCTCGGCCCCGACCGGCGCGTACATCGACCGCGACCGAGTGGCTGCATCATCGCCGGCGTCCTATGACCGGCAGCGCGAGCGTGAAGCCTGGGAGGCGGTCGAAGCGCTCACAGCCCGGTTCCTCCCCTCCGCCGCTGACCCGAATCCAGGAAGGGAGAACCGATGAGAACGATCGTCATCACCGGAGCCAGTGACGGCATCGGCGCGGCAGCCAGCCGACAGCTCGCGGAGACCGGCGCACGGCTGATCATCGTAGGGCGTTCGCCGGAGAAGACCAGCTCGGTCGCCGCCGCCACCGGTGCCGAGCACTATGTCGCCGACTTCGCCAGGCTCGACGACGTACGCCGCCTCGCCGGCGAGCTGAATGAGGTCTGCGAGCGGATCGACGTGCTGGCAAACAACGCGGGCGGCATGTTCTCCGGACCGACAGTCACCCAGGACGGCTTCGAGAAGACCTTCCAGGTCAATCACCTCGCCCCTTACCTCCTCACGCACCTGCTGATCGACAAGTTGATCGGCAGCCGCTCGGCCGTGGTCAACACTTCCAGCATCGGCGCGAGACTGTTCGGCCACATCGACCTCGAGGACCTGAACAACTGGGCGGGGTTCTCACCGAACAAGGCCTATGGCGACGCCAAGCTCGCAAACATCCTGTTCACCAAGGAGCTGCACGAGCGCTTCCACGGCCGGGGCCTCTCCTCAGTCGCATTCCATCCTGGCAATGTCGCGACGAACTTCGCCTCGGACACAGACAGCTACTTCCAACGCGTCTACCACGGCGCGCTCAGGGCGTTCCTGATCTCCCCAGAGCAGGGAGGAGCACGCCTGCGGCACTTCATCGAGGGTCAACCGGGCCGGGCATGGACATCGGGGGAGTACTACGGTGCACCGGGCCGGATCGGCCGCACGAACAGGCAGGCCTACGCCGCCGGTATCGCGGTTGAGCACTGGCGGCGAAGCGCGGCCATGCTCAGCATCGACTGGTGAAGAGCATGCGCCCACAACCCCTCGGCTGCATGTGAGCGGTCTCAGTGACCTTGATCCCTGATCGGAACCAGATGGCTGTACGTACCGGAACGCGGTGGAGTTCCGCTTCAACGTTTAATCGAGTTCCGGTTCAACCTCTCGATCGCATGGCCTCAAACACTCTGTCGGCTGTGAAATGATGCTGGTGGGCGTGTGCGTCTGCCAGCAGATTCATCGGGGTGGGATGCGTGAGGGAAAGGCTGAATTGTGAGTTGGAAGGGGCCGACTGCACTTTTTGCGGCGTGGGTAATCCACGACCTCGAAGAGGCGTTCGCGTTTCCTGCATCCTGCGATCGTCTCGTGGATCGCACTGGTATAGAACAACTCAGAATCACGCCGCAGCAATCGTGGATCGCCGTGGGTCTGATGGGAATTCTGGTGGCGGTGGCGTGTGGCCGCGGCGTGCGCTCTACCGGTAAGTCGGCGATCTATCGGGCAGTCGTTGCCGGGCTGGAAGCCCACGTCGTGACTCACCTCGGCGCTTCAGTCGCGCAGCGTGGTTACACCGCCGGAGTTGTGACGGCTTTGCCGATCATGCTTCCCGGGGCACTCATGGCACGTCGAGAACTCCAGCGGGACGGGTGCGAGCTGCGGTTTCGTGACACGGTCAACGGCGTCGCATTGCTCCTGCCCGCCGCCCTGGTATGCCAGGTGGTCGCACGACTGATCCGTCGGGTGTCCGCGGCCAAGAACTGACCGGAAAAGCAAGAAACGGCATGTCGTGTGAGGTTGGTATGTGCGGCGACGTGGTGGAGTTCCGCTTCAACGTGTGACGTGATTGACGCGAGGCGTCATGCGCGTGTCGCGCTCGACGGGCGATCAGATCGTTCGGTTACCGACGAGACCGACGTGTCTGGTTGCGCTGGCCCGATGGCGTCATCACCGAGGACGACCACTGAGGTGCACATGACCGAGAAGCTCTATCCGCCTGTTCATCCCGGCGAGATCCTCCAGGAGGACTTCCTGGGCGGCTTCGGCATCGCGCAGCACAAGCTGGCCGTGGCCGTCGGGGTGCCGCCGCGCCGGATCAACGAGCTCGTGCACGGTAAGCGCCGGGTCACGGCCGACACCGCCCTGCGCCTGGGTCGCTACTTCGGGATGGACCCGCAGTTCTGGATCAACCTGCAGGCGCGCCATGACCTGGAGGTCGAGATGGACGCGCTCGGGGACTCCCTCGACATTATCCAGCCGCTGCAGAATGAATGAATCGAGTCCCTACGTGACGCGTCGTCGACCCGGAGCATCCTCCGGATCGACGAGGCGTGCCGGCTCGATCGTCAGATCAAAGATCGGGAGCTGAATGTCCTGGAGCATGTGGGGTACGTCGCGCCGCACGTCTTCCCGTGTCTGGCCGGACGCGCCGATCGCGGGCTTCGGTGAAACCGAACCCCCCGCCCGTCGTCGGGTAGAGCTCCCTGATCCCCCCCACCCGATCTCGTCCGTGGTGTTGTCGTGCGAGCGGCTGGCGACGTATCACCACGTTCCGGAATGTTTTCACCCACCGGTCTTTCGTGTCGGAACGGGAGCCGACGGCGCCGCCGGTCTCGCGACAACCGGCGCCAGAGCATAAATCGGGCGCAACCGGCCTGCCCATCCCGGCGCTCAGGGGCGCAGGGCTTGAAGCTACCTATAAATGGAAGATATTGTCCGTTCCTGTGAAGACCCGTGCTCCGCAGCTGACGCCGTTCGTGCGCTCCGACGCGGTCGGGGCGATCCTCGCGGAGACGCTCGGGCACCCCGACCGCGAGGCGTCGCTGGCCGAGCTCGGCCGACGGACCGGCGCGAGCGGTCCGGTGGTGCATCGCGAGGTGGGCCGGCTCGTCGACAACGGGGTTCTTCGTGACCGGCAGGAGGGACGCAACCGCCTCGTCCGCGCCAACGAGGAGCACCCGCTGTTCGCCCTCATGCGGGATCTGATCGCTGCGACCTACGGCCCGGTGCCGGTGCTTCGTGAGCTCTTCGAGGACGTCGACGGCGTCGATCGGCTTCTGATCTATGGGTCGTGGGCCGCCCGTCGGGCCGGCGAGGCCGGGCTGTCCCCGAACGACATCGACGTCCTGGTCGTGGGCGATACCCCCCGGCGGACGCTGACCAAGATCGCGTCCGAGGCCGGGGACCGGATCGACATGCCGGTGAACATCACGAGGCTGTCGACGCAGGAGTGGGACGCCGTGGACGCGTCTCCTTTCGTGTCCACGCTCCGATCGCGCCCCACTGTCGATGTGAGGTCGGGCGTGCTCGATGCCTGAGGTGATCGAGCACATGGTGGCGAACCGCAGGCTCGAGCGCGTCGCGGTGAACCGAGACCACGCGGTCGGCATGATCCGGATGGCCGAGCAGCATCTCGGCACGGCGAAGGTGCTCGCGAACACCGAGGATCACGCCATGGCCTTCACCGCCGCGTACGACGGTGAGAGAAAGGCGCTCACGGCCGTCCTTGCGATCGAAGGGCTGCGCGTTCGCCCGGTCGGTGGAGCGCATCGCAACACGGGGGTGGCGGCGGCGTCGTTCGTCGCCGACGAGTCGCTCGCAGAGTTCGATTGGATGCGCCAAGTCCGCAACGCGACCGAGTATCCGGACGCTGAGCGCCCGACCGCGACGGCCCGGGACGTCACCGAGGCGATCGAGGCGGCTTCCGAGATCGTCTCTGCCTGTGCGAGCCATGTCCTGGGACCTGCCTGAGGGATCGCCTGCGATGTCTTGTTGTTCCAGGCGTTCTCGCCCGGAGCGCGACGACAGGCCGTTGACGGACGGCGCGGCGCTCCTCGATCGGGGCGGCCCCGTCATGGGGGCCGAGTGTGGCGCCTCGTCGGTCTGGATCGGTTGCGGGGTCGACGAGGCGTGCCTGCGGGAGGACGACGTCCCCGATCACCTGCTGCGCTGCGACGCGGCAGCCGGGCCGACACTGCTCGACCGATGCCACCCGCGACGGACGTGAGCATCCAGATCGCGGCCGGTATGGGGATGTCGGGGCCGCAGTCGGCGGGAGGCGTGTCGCCGACCGGCTAGCGTGCCTACGGTCAGCACCGGCGAAGGGAGCCGTCGATGAAGTACTCCGTCCTCGGCCCGACCGGGATGCGCGTGTCGCGGATCTGCCTGGGCACCGCCACCTTCGGGGTGGCCCCGAGCGCGCGGGACGCCGACGGCGTCGTCGGGGCCGCGCTCGATCTCGGAATCACCTTCTTCGACACCGCCGACGTCTACGGTTCGACGCCGAGCTTCGACCGGCCCGGCGCGCCGCCGGCGTCGGAGCGTGAGTCGGCCGAGGAGATCGTCGGGCGGGCGCTGTCCGGTCGCCGCGACGAGGTGGTGTTGGCGACGAAGTCGGGGGAGCGGCGCTTCGACCCGGACGCCGGACTGTCGCGCCGGCACGTGATCCGGCAGGTGGAGCAGAGCCTGCGTCGCCTGCGCACCGACCACGTCGACGTCTACTACGGCCACTTCCCGGATCCGGACACGCCGCTGGAGCAGACGCTCTCGGTCTATGACGACCTCATCCGCCAGGGCAAGATCCGCTACGCGGCGCTGTCCAACCATCCGGCGTGGCAGGTGACGCAGGCACTGTGGATCGCCGACGACCGCCGCCTGGTGTCCGGCCCCGTCGCGACGCAGGTCAAGTACAGCCTCGTGGACCGCAGCGCGGAGCAGGAGCTCGCACCCGCCTGCACCCGGTTCGGCGTGTCGATCGTCCCCTACGCCCCGCTGCACGGCGGCCTGCTGGCCGACCTGTCGGTCCTGGATCGGAACATCGCCGGTGACCAGCGCTACGGCGGGCCGGGGTTCACCGAACGCGAGATCGAGGTGGCCCGTGAGTTGGACCGCCTCGCCCGCGACTGGGGCCTCGGCCTGCAGCAGGTCTCGCTGGCGTGGCTGCTCTCCCGCCCCGCGGTGGCCTCGGTCATCGTCGGCGCCGAGAACGTGGCGGAGGTGCGCGCCAACGCGTCGGCCGCCGACGTCGAGCTCACCCCGGAGCAACTGGGCGCCGTGTCCGCGCTCACCGCGCCGGCCGGCCCGGCCTGAGGAATCGACGACATCATCGCGTGCGCGGGGGAGACTGGGCCCATGGTGACCGTGGCCCAGATCAACGTCATCGTGGCCGACCTCGAGGCGAGCCGCTCCTTCTACGAGCGCCTGGGGTTGGAGTTTCGGTCCCGGAATCGCCATGGGGAGGGTCCGGCCGAGGCGTGGGTGTCGGCGAACCCCGGCGTCACGGTCGTGCTCCACTCGACGTCGTTCGCGTCCTGGTGGGACGAGACCGCGCCTCGGCCCCGGGCCGGCGGACCGCAGATCGACCTCGAGCTCGACTCCGTGGAGGACCTGGAGCACGTGCTGGCCGAGCTGGCCACCCTCGGCGCGACGACGGTCAAGCCGCCCACCGACATGGCCTGGGGGCAGCGGTTCGCGATCGTCCTCGACCCCGACGGGCACCGCATCGGGCTCAAGGCGCCTCTGACCAGGTAAACGTCGTCGTGGGAGGCGCCGTACCGCACAGCACCGCGTCATGACCGGTTGCGGTCCGTGGTGCATCAGCGGGGTGGGCGGCCAGGCGCTCGCGGGCTACGACGCCAGCCCGATCGCGAGGCTCATCCCCGCGAACAGCACCAGTTGGTAGGCGCCGTTGATCGTCGTGAGTCGGACCGGCTTCTGCTCGAAGGCGTTGTGCTGCACGAGCGTCGTCAGGGAGAGCCCGAGCCACGCGGCGCACCCGACGGCCAGGTGGAGCCCGAGCGAGTCACGGCCGAGGACGCTCGATGCGAGGGAACACGCGCCGGCGAGCGCCACGGCCGTGGCGGCGATCGCCACGAGCAGCACCGCGAGCGGTCGTCTGCCCGCCCTCGCCGAGTCCTCCGGGGTGACCCCGGTCAGCCCGCGCCAGACGCCGCGCCCGACGACGCCCCAGTCGCTGTACCAGACCCACGCGATCGCCAGCCCGGTCGCCGTGGCCGCCACCACGGCCGGTGCGCTGATGCCCAACTCCATGCGGATCACCTCTGCTCGGTCGTCCTGCCAGTTGATAAGATCAACTATGGTGGATAACGTCAAGCGATCGACCGGATATCGCTCCTACGGGCAGTTCTGCGCCCTCGCCCGCGCGCTGGACGTGGTCGGCGAGCGCTGGAATCTCCTCATCGTGCGCGAGCTGCTGCCCGGGCCGCTGCGCTATACGGAGCTCAAGTCCTCCCTCGCCGGGGTCGCGACCAACCTCCTGGCGGAGCGGCTGCGGACGCTCGAGGCGAACGGGATCGTCGAGCGGCGCCTCCAGGACTCCGGCGTCGCCTACGCACTCACGGCCTGGGGCGCCCAGCTGCGCGAGCCGATGGAGGCGCTCGGCCGGTGGGGTGCGCCGCTGTTGGCGACCGGTCGCGGCGACGACGCGTTCCGGCCGCGCTGGTTGACCCTCGCCCTCCCGGCGTTGCTGCACGGCGTCACCGCGACGCCGGCGGTCGAGCTGGGGATCGAGACGGACGGCCTGCTCATGGTCCTGCGCGTGGACTCCGACGGGCCCAGCGTGTCCGTCCCGGCCGGCGGCCGGCCGCAGAGCGTGCTCACGGCTGCGCCGGACGTCGTCGTGGGGCTGGCGGCGGGTGGGCTGACGATCGACGAGGCGCTCACCAGGGCAAAACTGGAGGGAGACGGGCGCGTCCTTCGCGCGGTGTTCCCCGCCGCCGCGCGCGACCGGCCGATCTGAGCGCCTGCCGCCCAGCCCATCGGGCTGTCCCGATACGGTCACTCGTCGGTGAAGCGCTTCCGGTAGGAACGTCGGGTCGTCCGTCCGTGATCGTCCTGCCTGAGCCGAGGTGGCCCTCTGTGACCTCGACGGCGAGGTAGTCCATCCGCTGTCGCGATCTCGGAGAGCCAGTCTTCCTTCGGTCCGAGGCGAAGCAGATCAGCGAACGTGTAGCGCCGATATCCGGAGGCGTCGCGCTCCCGCTCGGGGACTGCTCCACGCTCAGGCGGCGGGGCCGCGTCCGGTCGGGGTGTGCGGCGGGTCCTGCGCGAGGGCGGCGTCGACGAAGCGGCGGGTCAGGGCCCCGGCCCGGTGGGGGAGCCAGGCCAGGTGCAACGGCACCGGGGGAGCGTCGGTGAGGGACACGAAGACGACTCCGGCGTGAGCGTGCGTCGCGGTGGCGGACCGGGGCGTCGTGCCCACGCCCCGGTCCGCGGCGACGAGGGTGAGCCACTCGTCGTAGGTGTCGCACTCGACGACGCGCCGAGGGCGATGGTCGACGGGCCACAGGTCGGGTCGGGTGTTGCCGCTCGCGATGTTGACGACGACGGGGAAGTCGGCGAGCTCGGTCCAGGCGATCCGGTCGCGCTCGGCGAGCGGCGAGCGGCGGCTGACCGCTGCCACCCGGGGTTCGTCGAACAGCGTCACGGTCGTGACGTCGCTGCCCTCGAGGCGGTGGCGGGTGACGGCGACGTCGATCTCGCCGCGGCGCAGGGCGCTCGCCAGGTCGTCGCGGCGCAGGAGCCGGGCGGTGGCGCCGGTGGTCTCCTCGAACGCCGCGACGGCGCCACCCGCCCACGGATCCGGCAGGGCCCAGGCGAACCCGATGCGCAGGTCGCGCTCGCCGCGCGCCTCCGCCGTCGCCACGTCGAGGTCGCGCAACAGGACCTCGATCCGGGGCAGGAACGCGCGCCCGGCCTCCGTGAGCTCGACCGAGCGGGTCGTGCGGTCGAGGAGCCGGACCTCGAGGATGCGCTCGAGCTGCTGGATCGTACGAGTCAGGGCGGGTTGGGTGACGAGCAGCTGTCGACCGGCCGCCGTGAACGACCGGGTGCCCGCGACGGCGGCGAACGCCCGCAGGTGCCGCAACTCCACGTCCATGACCGCCGAGCATAGATCGGGCGCCGGTGTCGCACTCCACATCCATGCCCGTCGGGCATAGATCGGGCGTGAGCGGCACTTCCCGTCCCGCGCGAGGCTGCCTACCGTGAGACTCGGCGGCGGGCCGCCGGCCCCTCGCGCGCGCACGCCCCGTCGTCCCGGCCCCGCCCGCCCGAGAAGGAAGTGCCCGACATGACTGCTCCGCTGCTGGACTCCCGGCTGCCGCTCGTGGCCGCACCGATGGCGGGAGGCCCGTCGACGGTCGCCCTGGCCCGCGCGGTCGCCTCCGCGGGCGCGTTCCCGTTCCTCGCGGGCGGGTACAAGACGCCCGACGCGCTGGCCGCGGAGATCGAGGAGGTCCGAGCCCTCGGCGTCGCCTTCGGCGTCAACCTGTTCGTGCCGTCCGACGACCCGGTGGACGAGGCCGCGTTCGCGGCGTACGCCGAGGAGTTGCGGGAGGAGGCCGAGGCCTACGGGCTCGAGGTCGACCCCGCGCACGTCGTCGACGACGATCGATGGGCCGAGAAGCTCGCGCTGCTCGTCGAGCACCCGGTGCCGGTGGTGTCGCTGACCTTCGGGCTGCCCGACCCGACCGACATCGCCGCCCTGCGCAGCGCCGGGAGCACGGTGCTCGCCGTCGTGACCACGGCGCAGGAGGCGCGGCTCGCCCGCGACGCCGGGGTGGACGGGCTCGTCGTGCAGGGCCCGGACGCCGGCGGGCACAGCGCGACGTTCGACCCCACGCGCACCCCCGAACCCGTCGACACGGCGTCCCTCGTCCGGGAGATCCGCGCGGCCGTCGACCTGCCCGTCGTCGCCACGGGCGGGGTCGACGGCCCCGACGCGGTGCGTCGGCTGCTCGACGCGGGCGCACAGGCCGTCGCGGTCGGGACGCTCCTGCTGCGCACCGACGAGGCCGGCACCTCGCCCGCCCACCGGCGGGCCCTGGGAGACCCGGCGTTCTCCGAGACCGTCCTGACCCGCGCCTTCACCGGCCGGCCGGCCCGCGCGCTGCGCAACGGGTTCGTCGACCGCCACCACGAGACGGGACTGAACGCCTACCCGGCCGTGCACCACCTGACCCGGGCGCTGCGGCAGGCGGCCGGCGCGGCCGACGACACCGACCGCCTCCACCTGTGGGCCGGCACCGGATGGCGCCGCGCCGCGACCGGGCCCGCCGCCGACGTCATCGCCCACCTCGCCGAAAGGCTCTGAGGCGGATCCGCCGTCGGATCCGACCCGGTGCTCGGGTCACGACCCTCGCCGACCCCTCCGGGAGAACCGTCAGCGGCCCCCCGGCAGCACCCTCAGAGCTGGAAGGAGTCCCGGTGCAGCAACCACCGCTCGGCCTGCTCGACGCACGGGGTGAACCCGATCCCGGGGCCGTCCGGGAGCGTGAACCGGCCCCGGTCCACGCGGGGGAGCGCGGTGATGAGCGCCTCGCGGAGGGGGTTGTCCATCACGTCGTGCTCGAGCATCCCCGGTCCGCCGACGGCGGCGAGCACCTGCGCGGACGCGACGAGTCCGACGGCGCTGCCGAGCCAGTGCGGGCAGTACGAGAGTCCCTGCGCCACCGCCTCGCGCGCCACCGTGGCGCACCCGGTCACGCCGCCCCACTTGAGCAGGTCCGGTTGGACCACCTGGTGGCTGCCGCGGGCGATGAGGTCGCGGAACGCGTCGAATCCCGCGAGGTTCTCGCCGCCCGCCAACGGGGCGTCCGACAGCTCGGCCAGCTCGGCCCAGTCCTGCGGCGGGCTGTCGGCGGCGAGGGGTTCCTCGATCCAGCCGACACCGCGGTCCGACAGCGCCGCCGCGGCCTCGCGCGCCTGGGGGAGGTCCCACCCCTGGTTGGCGTCGACCATGAGCCGTTCCCCGTCGCGCAGCCCGGCCGTGACGGCGTCCACGGCCGCGAGGTCCTGGGCCGGCCCGAACGCGACCTTCACCTTGAACGCGGTGAATCCCGCCTCCCGGGCGCGGTCGACGGTCGCCACCGCCGTGTCGGGATTCAGCCCGCTCGCGTACGCCGGCACCGCATCCGTGGTGCAGCCCGGATCCAGCAGGGCTCTCAGCGGCAGGCCGCGGCGCCGGGCGGCGAGGTCCCACAGCGCGAGGTCGAGGCCGGCGAGGCAGGCCGCGATCGGCCCGGTCTCCCCGGTCTGCAGCACCCAGCGGTGGGTGCGGCGGGTCAGGGTCGCCCACACCTCGTCGGGGCGGTCGCACGGCAGGCCCAGGGCGGTCGGCGCGACGACGCTCTCGATGAGCCGCCGCTTGTTGTCGGCGGAGTAGGGCGGGAAGTGGCACCAGACCTCACCCCACCCCTGCGCGCCGTCCGAGTCCTCGACGCGCAGGAGCAGCACGGAGCGCCACGGGATGGACCCGAACGACGTCTTCACCGGCTCGTCCACGTCGGCGCGCAGGAGGAAGGTCTCGATCCGGGCGAGGTGGGCCGTCATGGACGCGGCACCCTTCTGTCTGGCCGACGCTGTTCGGCCGGGCGGGGTCGGGAAGCGTTCGACGCCCGTGTCGGCCCGGTCTGCCCCGGACCTCGGCGTCGCCCCCAGTGTCGCCCCCACGCCGCGACGACGGCTCCCGTGCCGTCGACCCTTTTCCGAGAAGATCGATGATCCGATGACTCCGACCCCGATGGTCCGCCCCACAGCACGGCCCGAGATCGTGCCCGAGGAGACGCCGATGCTGCCCTCTCACTTCGACGACGACACGTGGCTCGTCGAGCTCCCGGGGCTGCGCTGGGACGAGGCGGACGCGCGGCGGGCCCGGCACCGCACGCCCGACCTGGGCCTGGACGTCCTGACCGCGGTCGACGAGGACGAGACGTGGATCTACGCCACCGCGCCGCCCCCGACGTGGAAGGAGATCGGCGGCGCGGCGGGGCTGCTCACGAGGCGCCTCGACATCGACCGTGACGCGCTGCCCGGCTTCCGGCACCGCCGGCTCCAGGTCCTGCTGACCGTGGGCGACCTCGACGACGGCGCGCGGCAGAGCTGGCACTACACCTCCCAGACCGACATCCCGGCGGCGGTCGAGGACGAGTTCAACCGGTGGTTCGACGAGGAACACCTGCCCCAGCTCGCCGCGGTCGAGGGCACGGTGAGCGCCGCGCGCTACCGGACGGACGGGGCGCCCCGCTACCTCGCCGCCTACGACCTCACGGAACGGGAGGTCCAGGGCGGCCCCGCCTGGCGTGCCGCGATCACGACCCCGTGGCGCGATCGGATCCACCACGAGTTCGTCGCTCCTCGCCGACTCATGCTCAGCAGGCTGCCGTAGGTGCCCCGCCCGAGCGGGGCGTGACCGGGAGGGGACGGCTCACGCGGTGGCGAGGCTGCTGATGTCGCGGTCGACCGACGCGCGCTCGACCTCGATCCGATCGATGAGTCCCTCGGCCCGCTCGATCGACCCGAGCAGGGCCAGGATGGCACCCTTCTCCGTGACCGGCACGTTCCCGGAGTCGATGACCCGCCACCGGATCTCTTCGAACTCGGACCGGCTCAGGTGGCCGGGTGGGAGCCGGCGCTGCGCCGTCTCGGGGAACAGGAGGCGGTCCATGGCGTGATCGACGCGGGTCAGCGCCTCCTCGATGAGCTCCCGGCCGGGGGCGCTGAAGTTCTCGCGCTTCACCCGGCGCGCGATCTGGTGCAGCGTCTCGGTGAGCGAACCGGTGAAGTCGACCTCCTCGATGATGCTGGCGACGAGGTCCATCTGTTCACGGGACAGGTCTTCGTGGAAGAGGTGCGCGGAATAGGTGCGGATCTTCCGGGAGAGGCTGTCCGCCGCCTGGAAGTGCTCCTCAGGTTCCTTGGGGGCGTGAGGCTTGTCGCGGGCCATGTCGAGGAAGACGGCGCCCGCGCGCAGCACGCGCATCGTCTCGGCCTGCATGGCGGGAACGGCCCTCGAGAAGTCGTCGAGCACCTGCCGGTCGAGGAACTTCGGCTGTGAGTAGTCCTCCGCGTCCTCGTCGTCGGTGCGGCCGACCTTGGAGAGCACCCGCTCGAAGGTGTCGACGAACGGGAAGAGGATCAGGACGTTGAACACGTTGAAGAAGATCGAGAACAGACACACCGCGACCGGGACGAGCGGGTACGTCTCCTTTCCGTCGACGACCACGGGTGTCCCGGGGTCGCCGCCGAAGAACCCCATGACCCAGGTGAGCACCTGGATCGCGGGGAAGAAGAGGGCCAGGACGACGCACACGCCGATGAGGTTGAACGTGATGTGTGCGTAGGCCGTGCGCTTGGCGTTCTTGCTGAGGTTGAGCGAGGCGATCCAGGAGGTGATCGTCGTGCCGAGGTCGGCCCCGATGGCGAACGCGATCGCGGTCTGCCACTCGAGGACACCGGACGCGCCGAGGCCCATGACGATGCCGATCGTGGCCGACGACGAGTGGATCATCGCGGTGACGAGGGCGGCGATCAGCGCGCACGACACGACGCCGATGAAGGTGGACGAGTCGAGCCCCGACAGGATCGACATGACCTCCGGCATGCTGCGCAGCGGCTTGAGGCCACCGGTCATGAGGTTGAGGCCGTAGAAGATGAGGGCGAAACCCATGCACAAGAGCGCGATATTGCGGACCTTGTCCGACGTCGCGAAGCAGTAGAAGACGGCGAAGATGCCCCCGAACAGGAGCCCGAGCGGACCCAGTGGCAAGGCGATCAGGCCGTTGCCCAGAGTCGTCCCGATGTTGGCTCCCATGACGACGGCGATCGCCGAGCGAAGGGTGAGCACCCCGGCGTTGACGAGACCGACCGTCATGACGGTCATGGCCGTCGACGACTGGATGATCCCGGTGATGAGGGTGCCGGCGAGAATGCCCTTGACGGGGCTGCCGGCCATCTTGGCCAGCCATTCCCGCATCTTGTTCACGGAGAGGGCCTGAATGCCGTTGTCCATGAACTCGAGACCGAGCAGGAAGATGCCCAGGCCCCCGATGACGGGGACGAGGATGTCCTTGAAGATGTCGACGTCCATGGGATGGATGCCTTTCGGGCCGGTCGAACGCGGGGAGGGGGAGGGGTGGCGGCTGACCGAGCGGTCAGCCGTTACCGTGGAGGGCCGAGGCCCGGTAGGAGCGGACGGCCTCGGCCGCGTCCTCGGACAGGGGGACGTACCCGAGGTCGCGAGCCGCCGCGTCCGAGGAGTCGATGACGAAGTCGAGGTAGCGCAGCACCGCCCTCGTCTCGCGACGGCCCGGCTCGACGAGAGCGAAGACGGCCGCTGCGAGCGGGTAGGCGCCCGTCGTGGTGGGGGCGGCCAGGCCGGCGGCGTAGTCGTCCTTGCCGGAGAAATCGGTCCCCGCCACGGCCGCCCCGATCGACCCTTCGTCGGGCGCGACGAACTCGCCCCGGCCGTTCTCCAGTCGGGCGACCTGCACTCCGGCCCGCGTCGCCTGGCCGTGCTCGACGTAGCCGATCGCGCCGGGGTCGTCCCGGACGGCGGCGACCACGCCGGCCGAGCGCTCGACGCCCCGGCCGGTCGGCCACGCCACCTCGGTGCCCGCTCCCGGGCTCTTCGCCCAGGCGGGGCTCCCCTCCGCGAGGTAGCGGGTCACCGCGAGGGTCGACCCGGATCCGTCCGTACGGTGCACGGCCGTGATGGGCCGGGGCGGCAACGGTGTGCCGGGGTTGAGCGCGGCCAGTGCCGGGTCGTCCCACCGGGTGATGCGGCCGAGGTAGACGTCGGCGACGGTGGTCGCGTCCAGGCGCAGAGGGCGCCCGCCGAGGTCGAGTCCGTGGACGACGGCCACGGCTCCGATCGCGAGCGGGAACTGGACGACTCGCTGTCCCGCGAGGGCCGCGCGCGTGAGGGGGTAGTCCGCGACGGCGAAGTCGACGTCGGGGTCCGACAGCCGCATGATGCCGCCGAGCGAGCCGACGGCCTCGTAGTCCACCCCGGAACCGGAGCCGTCCATGATCCAGTCGCCGCCGGTGGCGCCCGGCCGCTGGGGGTCGTCGGCGGACCGCGAGTTGCGGTAGTCGACGGCCGAGCGCTCGATGAGCGGCTGCGCGAGCGTGGAGCCGCTGCCGACGACCTCGGTGCGTCGGCCGGCGGCGGTCAACAGGAGGACAACGACGGCGAGGACCACGAGCACGAACAGCGGCATGAGGACGCGTCGCCTGCGCGCCTCCTCGGTCCGCAGGACCGGAACGCCGTTGTCGGGGGAACCCAGCACGATGCCTCCTGTGAGCCCGCCCGAGCGATCCGTCCGGACACGGGGTCGGTACGGGAAAGCTAGTGACGTCCGGTGGATGCGGCGTGACGGTGATGGGTCCCGGTCGTGAACGGCGGCAGGCGTATTCGCCTCGCGGGTGCGGTGCGACGGAGGCTCGCCGGGGATGATGCCCGCGGGCCGGCGGTGCGGGTCGGCGCACCTCCCCGGTTCGTCCACGTCGGGCCGCACGAGGAAGGTCTCGATCCGGGCGAGGCGGGGCCGACGTCGTCGCTGACCCTTCGGAGCCGCCGACCGCCTCGGGCCGGCGGGAGTGACGGCTACCGTGATCGGATGGCGATCACCGCGATCCACACCCTCGTGTACTCCGACGACGCCCCGGCGACGAGGGCGTTCTTCCGCGACGTGCTGCGCTGGCCGTACGTCAGTGAAGGGGAGCACGGTGACGAGGGTGTCGGCGGGGCCGGGACGGGATCCGCGGACACCGCGCAGTGGCTCATCTTCGGCACGGGACCCAGTGAGCTCGGCGTGCACCCGACCTCCGGCGAGCACGAGGGCGGGGGGCCTACAGCTCGCCGCGGCACCACCAGATCGCCGTCATGTGCGACGACCTCGACGCGACGACCGCCGAGCTGGCGGCGCGCGGGGCCGAGTTCGCGGGCCCGGCCCAGGACATGGGCTTCGGGCGCGGCGCCCTCCTGCGCGTGCCCGGCGCGGACGACATGCTCCTGTACGAGCCGCGCCACGCCGTCGCCCACGGACTGACGTCCGCGGGCTGACGCGGGAGGTGCCCCGCGGCCCCGGCGCCGCGGACCGGGCTCGCCCCGGCGTCGGTCGGGTCGCCGTGGGTTTCAGCGCCGAGGTTCCGGACGGGGCGGGGGTCGCTCCTGCGTGAGGGCGGCGCGGAGCCCGGCGGCCGTCGGATTGCGAAGCACGGCGTCTCCGACGATGGCCGTCGGAGTCAACTCGTCCCCGTCGTTGAGGTCACGGACCGCCCGGTTCGCGTCCGGGTCGGTCCACACGTTGACCCACGTGACCTGGGGGTGGCGGCCCACGGCCCGCAGGAGCCGTTCGCAGTAGCCGCAGGTCGGTTTCCACAGCACCACCGCGTGCCCGGGCGCCACCAGGGGACGCGCCTGCGCCCACGGCGTGTGAGGACCCGTGCGGCAGATCAGGTACAGCATCAGCGCGACCCCTCCGAGGAGGACCAGCGCTGCTCCCACCCCCAGCCACACGTTCGTCCGCCCGAGGACGACACCGGCGACGCCGGCCCCCACGACGCCCGAGACGGCGGTGACCGAGGCGTTCCTGCGGCGTTCGGACCCCATCGGGCTACGGTACCTGTGCCGGTTTCGTGCCGGTCCGTGCCGGTCCGTGCCGGTCCGTGCCGGTCCGTGCCGGTTCGCGGCGCGACGGGTCACCGCACCCGCACGAGCACGCGGCCGACGGCGCGGCGCTCGTCGAGGGTGGCCACGGCCTCGGCGGCCTCCTCCAGGGGGAGGACCCGGGCGATCGGGGGGGTGAGTGCGCCCAAGCCGACGAGCGGGACGAGGTCGTGCCACTGCCGCTGCCCGAGGGTGGGGTCGGTGCGCCAGAACTCGAGCAGCGCCGCCCCTATGACCGTCGTGTTCGTCAGCAGGAGCCGGTTGACCCGGACCGTCGGGATCTCGCCGGCGGTGAAGCCCAGCACGACGACGCGCCCCTCCGGCGCGAGGGAACGCAGCGAGTCGGTCATCCGGTCCCCGCCCACGGGGTCGACGACGACGTCGACGCCGCGGCCGCCCGTGAGCCCGCGGGTCTGCTCGAGGAAGCCGTCCGCGGTCACGGTCTCGTGGGCCCCGGCGGCGCGGGCCACCTCGGCCCGATCGGGGGAGGAGACGACCGCGATGACGCGGGCGCCGTACGCCGCGGCGAGCCCGCAGGCGGCGGACCCGACGCCCCCGGCGGCGCCGTGGACGAGCACCGTGTCGCCGTCGCGGAGGCGGGCCCGGTGCACGAGCGCGAAATGGGCGGTGAGGTAGTTGAGGGGGAGGGCGGCCGCGACCTCCGGGGTGACGCCCTCGGGCAGCGCGTACACCCTCGAGACGTCGACCGCGACGGTCTCGGCGAAGCCGCCGACGATCGGCATGGCCGCCACCCGCGTCCCCGCCGGGAGGCCGTGGCACTCCTCGCGCAGGGTTCCGCTCACGTCCCAGCCGGGCGTGTACGGCAGCTCCGGCTTGCTCTGGTAGAGCCCCCGGGTCATGAGCACGTCGGGGAACACGACCCCGGCGACGTCGACGTCGACGAGCACCTGGCCCGGGGCGGCCACGGGCTCCGGGACGTCGGTGACCTCGATGGATCGGGGCCCGTCGAGGGCGGTGACGAGAGCGGCGCGCATGTGACTCTCCTGCCGGGCGACGTGAGGGCGCGCGCGGGGGCGGACGCCGAGGCGCGGGACGGGCCCAGGCCGTGGGCCCACTGTGCCCCACACGGCGCCGGTGCGGGGGCGGCGGCCACCCCTGACGGATGTCACACCCGGGTCGTGAGGTTCGGCCGGGGTGCCCGGGCCCCGGGCGCGCGAGCGTGGTCCCATGACGACGACCTCACTCACCTCCGCCCCGCGCTCCCGGCACAGCCCGCCCGCGATCCAGGTGGCCGACCTGCGCAAGACCTTCCCCGGATCCCGCCGCAGCGGCGGTCCCGTCGAGGCCGTGGCCGGCGTCGACCTCACCATCGGGCGCGGTGAGATCGTCGCCCTGCTCGGCCCCAACGGGGCCGGCAAGACGACGACGCTCGACATGATCCTCGGGTTCACCGCCCCCACCGACGGCACCGTCGCCGTCCTCGGCGGCCCCCCGGCCGACGCGGTCGTGACCGGGCGGATCGCCTCCGTCATGCAGAGCGGCGGGCTGCTGCGGACCCTCACCGTCGGCGAGACGCTGCGCCTCGTGGCGAGCCTGTTCGACCGCACCGACGACATCGAGTCGGTCGCGCGGCGGGCCGGCATCGCCGACCTCCTGGGGCGCCGGGTCGGCAGGTGCTCCGGAGGCGAGCAGCAGCGGCTGCGCTTCGCCCTCGCCCTCCTGCCGGACCCCGAGCTGCTCGTCCTCGACGAGCCCACCACCGGCATGGACGTCGCGGGGCGGCGCCGGTTCTGGGACGCCATCCGCGCCGACGCCTCGCGCGGGCGCACGATCGTCTTCGCGACCCACTACCTCGCCGAGGCCGACGACATGGCCGACCGCATCGTGCTCATGGCGGCCGGTCGCATCGTCGCCGACGGCACCGCCGGCCAGATCAAGGCGCGGGCCCTCGGGCGCAGCGTGCGCGCCACGCTCGACCCCGGCGAGGACGCCGCCCTCCGCGCGTGGCCCGGCGTCGCCGACCTCACCCGTCACGGCGAGGCCGTGACGATCCGGACGAGCGATTCCGACGCCCTCGCCCGGCACCTGCTCACCGCGACGTGCGCGACCGACGTCGAGATCACCTCCGCCGCCCTCGAGGACGCCTTCGTCGACCTGACCGCCGCTCCCGGCCTCGAGGTCACCGACCGCACCTCCACCACCACCGAAGAGGACCCGTCATGACCACCGCCGCCCACGCCCAGGTCCCCCAGTCCGCGCACACCGCCGAGCCCGCTGTCCCCGCCCCGGAGCGCGCCCGCGCCGACGGCCGGCTCAACGCCACCTACTGGCGGATCGAGCTCGTGCGCGTGCTGCACAACCCGTGGATGATCGGGTTCTCGATCCTCATGCCGATCGCGCTCTACCTGCTCTTCGGCGCCGCGCCGGACTACGGCGACATCCGGCTCGCGCACGGCAACGTCGCCGGCAGTATCGCCGCCAACATGGCGCTCTTCGGGGCGATGATGGCGGCCGCCAACGTCGCCGGCTCGGTGGCCGACGAGCGTGGTGTCGGCTGGAACCGGCAGCTCCGCCTCACCCCGCTGCGCCCGAGCGCCTACGTCGCGACCAAGCTGCTCAACGCCCTCATCCTCGGCCTCCTCATCGTCGCGGCGGTGTTCGGCGTGGCGTTCGCGACCGGGGCGGTGCTCGACCCGGCGCGGGCCGCGCTCTGCGTCGCGCTGGCGTGGTTCGGGGGGACGGCGCTCTTCGCCGCCTTCGGCCTCGCCGCCGGCTACCTGTTCACCGGGGAGGCGGTCCTCGGCGTCGTCGGCCCGTTGATGAGCCTGTTCGCCTTCTTCGGCGGGCTGTTCATCCCGCTCGCGACCCTCGGCTCGGTCATGCAGACGCTCGCGCGGTTCACCCCGATGTGGGGGCTGCGGGAGATGATGGACGACACGGTGGCCGGCGACCCGTTCGACCTCGTGGCCCTCGCCAACGTCGTCCTCTGGTTCGCGGTGTTCGCGGGCGTGGCGATGTGGCGGTACCGCACCGTCGCCGGCCGCGAGTGACACGCCCGCGACGGCCCGAGGTGACGACACGCGACGTGGCTCACGACCGCAGGATGCGACCCGAGGGAGCAGAGATGGTGCAGGACATCGGCCCGGTCGCCGCCGAGCGGCGACGCGCCGGACACGCTGAGGAGCGGGGCGGCGCCGACGGCGTCACCCGGGCGCACCCCGAGGCGGGCGAGGGCGGGGACGGAACGCAGGAGGGGCGTCCCCGCACCGACGGGATGTCCCTGTACGCCTGCCTCTTCCTCGTCTTCCTGCTCTTCCCGCTCGTGGAGGCGTGGGGGCGCGGCGGCTGGCACCGCCCGGTCGGCGTGGCCGTCGTCGTCGCCTTCTGCCTCTGGTACGGCGCCGGGTACTACTCCGAGCGCTTCGGCTGGCGCGCCGGTCACGGCCGGCGCCAGCCGGCCATCGCGACGTGGATCACCGGTCTCGTCGTGCTGACGGTGCTGCTCGTCGTGGTGACCGGGTCGTTCGGCGCGGCCGGGATGACGTACGTCGCCTGCGGCGGCGCCGCACTCACCCCCACCCGGCCGGGGCTCGCCATCGTCGCGGGGTCCGGCCTGGTCACGGCCCTTCTCGTCGCCGCCGCGGGCCAGGACCTGCTCGTCGCGGGCTCGGTCGCCGGCTGGGTGCTGCTCATCGGGCTCATGGTGTGGGGATCGGTCGCGGCCGGCCGCCAGCGCGAGGTCGTCCTCGCCGCCCGGGAGGAACGGGCCGAGCTGGCGGTCGAGCTCGAACGCACCCGCCTCGCCCGCGACCTGCACGACATCCTCGGCCACAGCCTCACCGTCATCACGGTCAAGGCCGAGCTCGCGGGCCGCCTCGTCGACCTCGACCCGGAGCGCGCGAAGGCGGAGATCGCCGACCTCGAGCGGCTCTCCCGGGACGCGCTCGCCGACGTGCGCACGACGGTGTCCGACTACCGCACCCTGTCCCTGCCGGTCGAGCTGACCCGGGCGGCGCACGCCCTGGCCGCGGCGGGCATCGCGGCCGACGTGCCGTCCGCGGCCGACGCCGTGCCGACCGGTCTGCGCGACCCGTTCGCGTGGGTGGTCCGGGAGGGCGTCACCAACGTCATCCGCCACTCCGGGGCCGCGACGTGCACGATCACGCTGACGCCGTCGTCGGTCGAGGTCCGCGACGACGGCCGGCTCACCGGCGCGGTGGCGCCCGGGAACGGGCTCACCGGGCTGCGGGAGCGGGCCCGCCAGGCGGGGCTGCGTATCGTGGCCGAACCCGCCCGCCCGCACGGCTTCGTGCTCAGCGCCCAGGAGGACTCGTGACCATCCGCCTGCTGCTCGCCGACGACCAGGCCCTCGTCCGCGGCGCCCTGGCCGCGCTCCTGTCGATGGAGACCGACCTCGAGGTGGTCGCGGAGGTGGGCCGCGGCGACGAGGTCCTGCCCGCCGTGCGCGCCCACCGCCCCGACGTCGTCCTCCTCGACGTCGAGATGCCCGGCCTCGACGGCATCGCGGCGGCGGCCGCCCTGCGCGAGGCCCGGGAGGCCGTGCGGATCCTCATCGTCACGACGTTCGGCCGGCCGGGCTACGTGCGGCGCGGCCTGCGCGCGGGCGCCGACGGCTTCGTCGTCAAGGACACCCCGGCACGGGAGCTCGCCGACGCCGTCCGGCGGGTGCACCAGGGGCTGCGGGTCATCGACCCCACCCTCGCCATGGACTCGATGGTGGCGGGGGACTCGCCCCTGACCGCCCGGGAGGAGGACGTCCTGCGCGAGGCCCGGCGCGGCGGGACGGTGACCGACATCGCGAGGTCGGTCTCGCTGTCGGAGGGCACCGTGCGCAACCACCTGTCGTCGGCGATCGGCAAGACCGGCGCCCGCAACCGCGCCGACGCGGCCCACGTGGCCACCGAGAACGGGTGGCTCTGACCCGTTCGCGACGACCCGCCGTGCCCCGCCGTGAGCCGCCGTGACGGATCCGCCCTCAGCCGTGGGCGTCGGAGCCGGGCGATCCCGCCGCCACGCGGCGCAGGTTGTCGGTCACGGCGCGGTGCCCGACGGTCTCGTAGCCGACGACGTTGACCCACGGCGCGAGCACGACGACGGCGAGCGCGTACGCGACGGGGACCCCCGCCGCGGCGAGGACGATGCCGCCGGCGAGCCCGAGCGCGACGCCCAGCGAGCCGACGACGTGCACGCGGTCCCGTCCCGGCACCAGGTGGTGGTAGAGCCAGAGCGCCGAGAGCCAGAAGACGGCGACGGGCGCCGCGGTCGTCGCGACGACCAGCGCCGGCGTGAGGTGGCCGACGCCCTCCGCGTCGTAGGCCGCGACGTGCAGACCCGCGCCGACGCCCGCGACGGCGGCCAGCAGGGGGATGTGGGCGTAGGTGAAGCTGAGCGCCCGGCCCGGGCGCCGTTCGAGGAGCCAGCCGAACGGGGCGGCGAAGTAGATCCACCACATGCCCATGGTCAGCGTCACGCCGCCGACCGCGAGCACGGCCGCGGCCACGCTCCAGCCCTGGGTCTGGATGAGCGACTGGGTGGAGACGACCGTGCCGACCACCCCCTCGCCGAGCGCGATGATGACGAGCAGCCCGTATCGCTCCGCGATGTGGTGGGCGTGCCACGGGAGGCGGCCGTGCGTGCGGTCGACCGCCCAGGGGCCGCCGACCTCGAGCGCGAAGAGGACGAGGTAGGCCGGCAGCCACACGGCGACGGGCGGGTGCAGCGGGATGAGCGCGACCCACCCGAGCTGGGCCAGCCCCACGACGAGAGCCGACGTCCGGGCCGCCGCGGCGGTCATGGCGACATGGTCCACCAGAGGGGGCGGGAGCGGCCAATCTCCTTCGCGCACATCGGGCGATGCCGTGGGGACGAGGCTCCGGCCGTCGCCGGGTCGATCCCTCACCGCGGGGGGCGGGCCACCTCCGGGTGGGCGTGGCCGAAGTCCTTCACGGCCGCGAGGACGGGCGCGACGTCGCGGCCGGCGTCGGTGAGGCGGTAGGTGACGCTGGTCGGCGGGCCGGGGGAGACGACCCGGTGCGCGAGCCCGCGGGCGCACAGCTCCTTGAGGCGCGCCGACAGGACGCTGTCCGTCGCGCCGGGGACCGCCCGCGAGATCTCGGAGAACCGGTCGTGCCCCGCGAGCATCGCCTCGAGGACGGCCCCCGCCCACGCGCGACCGAGCACGCCCATGACGTCCTCGACGACGGTGCACGAGGTGTCACCGGGGTGTCGCGGGTCCGGGAATCGGGCCTGGGCGTCCATCGTGTCGGCTCCCTCCTCGGATCGGTCTGACTCGCTGGCGAAGCTACTAGGAATATCCTAGCGCCTAGGTTGTTGATAGTGGCGTACCCGAGGGATCTAAACCGAGGAGGACCCCCATGCAGTTCGGCATCTTCACCGTCGGCGACGTCACGACCGACCCGGTGACCGGCCACACGCCCACCGAGCACGAGCGGATCAAGGCGCAGGTCGAGATCGCCCAGCGGGCCGACGAGGTGGGTCTCGACGTCGTCGCCTTCGGCCAGCATCACAACCCGCCGTTCGTCGCGTCGGCGCCCACCACGACGATGGCGTACGTCGCGGCGCAGACGAAGAACATCATGCTCTCGACGTCGACGACCCTCATCACGACGACGGACCCCGTGCGCATCGCCGAGGACTACGGCACCCTGCAGCACCTCACGGACGGCCGGATGGACCTCATGCTCGGCCGCGGCAACACCGGCCCGGTGTACCCGTGGTTCGGCAAGGACATCCGCGACGGCATCGAGCTCGCGGTAGAGAACTACGCGCTGCTGCACCGCCTGTGGCGCGAGGACGTCGTGACGTGGCAGGGCCGGCACCGCACGCCGCTGCAGTCGTTCACGGCGACCCCGCGGCCGCTCGACGGGGTGCCGCCGTTCGTGTGGCACGGGTCGATCCGCAGTCCCGAGATCGCGGAGCAGGCCGCGTACTACGGGGACGGCTTCTTCCACAACCACATCTTCTGGCCCCCGGAGCACACGCGGGAGATGGTGGAGCTGTACCGCAGCCGGTTCGAGCACTACGGGCACGGGTCCGCCGACCAGGCCATCGTCGGCCTGGGCGGGCAGGTGTTCATGAACAAGAACAGCCAGGACGCGATCCGGGAGTTCCGCCCCTACTTCGACCACGCGCCCGTCTACGGCGGCGGGCCGAGTCTCGAGACGTTCATGCGTGAGACGCCGCTCACGGTCGGCAGCCCCGACCAGGTGATCGAGCGCACGCTCGGTTTCCGCGACTACGCCGGCGACTACCAGCGCCAACTGTTCCTGCTCGACCACGCGGGCCTCCCGCTGAAGACCGTCCTCGAGCAGATCGACCTGCTGGGCGAGCACGTCGTGCCGGTGCTCCGCCGCGAGTTCGACGCGTTGCGCCCGGCGCACGTGCCGGAGGCGCCGACGCACGCCTCGCTCGTCGCCGCCCGCGGCGCGCAGGCGGCCGCCCCCGCCTGATCGCCCGTCCGCCCCGCGCCGCGGGAACCGCTTGACAGGAACGGTTCCCGCGGTGGGCCCACCCCTTCGACCACCCCCGAGGAGTCCTCATGACCTACGTCCTGACCGTCGTCACCGCCGGTCTTCGCACACCCAGCTCGACGCGGCTGCTGGCCGACCGCCTCGCGCAGGCGTCCGGCGACGCCCTCCGGCGCCGCGGGCCCGACGTCGACGTCGAGGTCCGGGTCGTCGAGGTGCGCGACCACGCGCACCCCGTCGCCGACGCCCTGCTGACCGGGTTCCCGACCGGCGCGCTCCGGTCCGCCCTGGCCGACGTCGCCGAGGCGGACGCGCTCGTGGTCGTCTCCCCGACGTTCCAGGGCTCGTACAGCGGCCTGTTCAAGTCCTTCGTCGACCTCGTCGAGCCGGGCGTGCTGCGCGGGACGCCGGTGCTGCTCGCGGCCACCGGCGGCTCCGAGCGGCACTCGCTCGTCGTCGAGCACGCGCTGCGCCCGCTCTTCGCCTACCTCGGCGCGGTCGGGGTGCCGACGGGCGTCTACGCCGCCACCGCCGACTTCGGCGGGGACGGCAGCGCGGCCCTCGACGAGCGGATCGCCCGCGCCGCCGGCGAGCTCGCCGCCCTGACCGGCGGCGGTGCCCCCCGCCCGGCGCGGCGCGACGAGTTCGCACAGGTCACGCCGTTCGAGCAGCTGCTCGCCCGGGCCGGCGCCGCCGGCCGCTGAACCGTGACCCGTCTCTTCCCCGGCGCCTCGCCCCGCGGCGCCGACCGGGCCTGAAGGAGGACCCATGATCGAGGAGTTCGACCGGTACACCTACGCGACCCGTCTGTTCGACGAGCGTCGCCACGCCGCGGCCGCCCGCGAGCTCGAGGGCGTCGTCGCGGCCGCGGACGGGCCCGGGGTCGGCGACGCGCCGCTGCTCCTGGCCCGCGCCTACTACCACTCGGCGCAGCTCGCGCGCGCGGAGGCGGCCGCCACCGCCCTCGTCGACCGGGATCCCACCGACGGCCACGCCATGCTCCTGCTCGCGCGCACGCTCCAGCGGCAGGGCCGCCCGGAGCGGGCCGAGCCGTGGCACCGGCGGGCGCAGGCCCTCGGGGTGGAGTGAGGCCCGGCCGGCGGGCGGCAGGCACCGCTGTGGTCGGCACCGTCGGCGGGAGGGCGCCGTCGCGTCGGCGGGGCTACGGTGAGCCCACGACCGATTGGCGACGTAGAGAAGGAGATCCACGATGAGCGACACCTCCTCCGACCAGGCCCCCGCACAGGACATCGCCGAGCAGGCCACCCGGGACGCGAACGACGGCGAGACGTCGACCACCGCGCCCACCTCGGGCGCGGCGGACCCGGGCCAGGCCTCCGACGAGGCGTCCGGCGCCGACGAGGGCTCCGCCGCCGGAGGTGCGGGTGGCGGCAGCGCCGACGTCGAGGGCGATGACGCCGGGGGCAGCGGCAACGGCACCGACGCCGACGACGGCGCGGCCGGCCCCGCCGAGGAGCTCGACCCCGGCGACGACGACCTCACGACGACGGCCGCCGTCGAGTAGGGCGCCGGGCCCGGCGTCCGTCGAGGGACACGACGACACGACGACGGCGGCGGAGGTGGGTCACCCACCTCCGCCGCTGTCGCGCGTCCCCGTCCGGTCAGGCGAGCGCGGCGTCCGAGGTGTCCGGCGTCCGGGTGTCCTCGTCGGCGCGCCACAGGGCCTCGACCTCGGCCGCGACGGCCTCGGCGACCTCCCGCGTGGAGGCGCTCCCACCGATGTCGCGGGTCTTCACGCCCCGGCCGGTGACGTTCTCGATCGCCGCCTCGACGACGCGGGCGGCGTCCGGGTGGCCGAGGTGCTCGAGCATGAGCGCACCGCTGCTGATCGTGCCGATCGGGTTGCAGATGCCCTGGCCCGCGATGTCGGGGGCCGACCCGTGGACCGGCTCGAACATGCTGGGGAAACGACGCTCCGGGTTGATGTTCGCGCTCGCGGCCAGTCCCAGGCTGCCGGCGAGGGCGGAGCCGAGGTCGGAGAGGATGTCGGCGTTGAGGTTGGAGGCGACGACGACCGACAGGTCCTCGGGTTTGAGCACGAACTTGGCGCTCATGGCGTCGACGAGCACGCTCTCGGTCTCCACGTCGGGGTAGTCGGCGGCGACGCGGGCGAAGACCTCGTCCCACAGCACCATCCCGTACTGCTGGGCGTTGGACTTCGTCACGCTGCTCACCTTCTTCACCTCGCGGGTCCGGGCGAGGTCGAACGCGTACCGCATGATGCGCTCGCAGCCCTTCTCGGTGAACAGCGAGCTCTGGATCGCGACCTCGTTGCCGGGGCCGCGGCCGGCGAGGTTGCGCCCGCCGAGGCCGGCGTACTCGCCCTCGCTGTTCTCGCGGACGCACACCCAGTCGAGCTGCGTGTCGTCGGCCTTGCGCAGCGGGCTGAGCACACCGGGCAGGAAGCGGACCGGGCGGATGTTGGCCCACTGGTCGAAGTTCTGGGTGATGTTGAGCCGCAGGCCCCACAGGCTGACGTCGTCCCGGACGTTCTCCCAGCCGACGGCGCCGAAGTAGATGGCGTCGAAGGGCTTGAGCGTCTCGAGACCGTCCTCCGGCATCATCCGGCCGTGCTGGGCGTAGTACTCGCTGCCCCAGTCGAACTCGGTCCAGTCGAAGGAGAAGTCGCCGGCGATCTTGGCCACGACGTCGAGGACGTGGCGGCCCGCGTCGATCACCTCGATGCCGACACCGTCGGCGGGGATCGCGGCGATGCGGTGCGTCGTCGGGGCGGCCGGGCTGGTGGTGGTGGAGGTCATGGATGCTCCTGGAGATCGGGGGTGGCGCGGGCGATGTCGCCAGTCAATCGCGGGCAGTTCGCATAGGTCCAAGACCGATCGGCGATGCGGTCGATCGGCTCGGCCTATGCAACCGGGTCAGACGAGTCCGACGAGGCCGGCGACGATGGGCAGGAAGATGATGATGAGGATCGCGCCGATGATGTCGAAGCTGATGCCGGAGCGGATCATCCGGGTGATGGGGACGACCCCGGACCCGTAGACGATGGCGTTCTGCGGCGTCGAGACGGGCAGCATGAACCCGAACGAGGCCCCGAACGTCGCCGCGAGGGCGGGCACGAAGGGGTCGAGGCCCGCCGCCGTCGCCAACGGGATGATGATGGGCACCGTCACGGCCGCGGCCGCCGTGTTGCTCGTCGTCTCGGAGATGAGGATGGCGAGCAGGACCGCGAAGACCGTCAGCGCGAACGGTGTGGTGACGCCGAACGTGCTCGCCGCGCCCTTGCCGATCGTCTCGGCGAGGCCGGTGTCGTCCAGCAGCGCACCGAAGATGATGCCGGTGCCGAAGAGGATGATCGTGCCCCAGTCGATCTTGGCGGCCTCCTCCCACGACATCGTGAAGCGCCGCTCCGACCAGTCGACGGGCAGCATGAAGAGCAGGCAGGCGCCCGCGACGGCGACGATGCCCTCGTTGAGGCGGCCGGCCACGGCCTCGGCCACCGCGTGGTCGTCCCCGAGGATGACGTTGAGGATCGACGGCAGCAGCCACCCGACGACGGTGAACGTGAACGCGATGATCGTGTTCCGCTCGGCGCGCGAGAGCGGTCCGAGGTGCCGCTTCTGCTCGGCCAGGTACTCGCCGACGCCCTCGAGCTTGCGCACCTCGGGCTTGTTGATGAGCGTGAGGATGATCGCCAGCGCGACGAACATGACGGCGCAGATGGGGAAGGCGATGGCGAACCACTGCCCGAAGTCGATGGTCTTGCCGGTCGCCTCCTCGATGAGGCCGCGGCCGATGAGGTTGGGCGGGGATCCCACCGGGGTGAGCAGGCCGCCGACGCTCGCGGAGTAGGCGAGCATGAGCATGAACGCCGTCGCGATGCGCAGCTTCGTCGGGTCGAAGCCGGGCTCGACGAGGCCGCGCTCCTGCAGGAGCCGCGCGATGACCGCGACGATGCCGATGGCGGTCGGCAGGAGCATCGCGACCGTCGCCGTGTTCGAGACGAACGCCGAGAGCAGACACGTGACGCCGCCGAAGGCGAGGAGCACCCGCATCGTCGTCTTGCCGACGCCCGGCAGGCCCAGCAGCCAGAACGCGATCCGCCGCGCGACGCCGTGCTGCATCATCGCCTGCGCGAGGATGAACGCCCCGATGAACGTGAACACGGTCGTCGAACCGAACGGCTTGAGCACGTCGGCGGCCTTGGCCACGCCGAGGAAGACGATGGCGGCGACGCCGATGAGTCCCCCGATCGGGATCGGGACGGGCTCGGTGATCCACAGGACGATGACGCCGAGGAGGACGGCGGCGAGCGTCTGCTGCGTGCCGTCCATGCCGAGCGGCAGGAAGAAGAAGACGATCGCCACGAGCGGGGCGAGGAACCAGCCGCTCGTCTGCCGAATGCGTTCGACCCGCTCCTCGGTGTCGCTGAGGCGCTCGGACCCGAGCGCGTCGCGGTTGCCCAGCAGGACGGCTTCGACGTCGGTCCAGCCCTCGCGTGAGCGCTGCGTCGGTGAATCGGTGGCCACGGTGCCTCCTCGATCGGTGTCCGGTCACCCTGACCTCTGCAGGTCGTTCGTGTCCAAGACCGGTCGACTCTGCGCCGCATAGGCTCTCGCTATGGACGGCCCTGATCTCGAGACGCGTCAGATGCGGTACTTCCTCGCCGTCGCGGAGCGGGGCTCGTTCACGCGCGCCGCCGACGACCTGCGCATCGCCCAGCCGTCGCTGTCCCAGGCCATCTCGCGGCTCGAGCGGCAGCTCGGGGTGCCCCTGTTCCACCGGGTCGGCCGCCGCATCGTCCTCAGCGACGCGGGTCGTGACCTGCTCGAACCCTGCCGCACGGCCCTGCGGGCCGTCGGGGTCGCGCAGGACGCGGCCCGCAGCGTCGCGACGGCCCGGCTGGGTCGGCTGAGCATCGCGGCGATGCCCGCGGCGGCGATCAGTCCGGGGGTCGACCTCATGTCGAGGTTCACCCGCGATCACCCGGGGGCCGAGCTCACCGTCGTGGCCGGCTGGACCGACGAGGAGATCGCGGACCTCGTCCGGCAGGGGCGCGTCGAGGTGGGGCTCGTGGCCTCGGCGGTGCTGCGCCGCGAACAGGATCTCGCCGTCATCCCGACCGTCGCGCACCGGCTCGTCTTCATCGCCCGTCCGCAGGACGCCCCGCCCGGCGACGGCGAGGTGTCCGCCGGCGACCTGCGAGGGTGCCGTCTCATCACCTCGCGGCGGGGGACGGTCATGCGCCGCTACGTCGACGACGTGCTCGTCGATCACCCCGACGTGGCGATCGTCTGCGAGATCGACCACCGCGCCGCGATCCTCCCGCTCGTCCGCGCCGGGGCGGGGGCGACGATCCTGCCGGCGGCGTACGCGCAGGACGCGACGGCCCTCGGGCTCGTCGTCCGCACCCTGCAGGTCGCCGCGGTCGTGCGGACGGCGGTCGTCTGCCGGCGCGACGACCTCACCCCGCTGGCCGCGGCGTTCGTCCGGCTCGCCGCGGGGGAGGGGCAGCCCGGCCCCGGGCCGACCGACGGGAGCGGCGCCGGGTAAGGGTAGCCTCACGACATGGCTCCCCCGTCCCGCAAGCGCCCCGATCGGCCCGCCCGCAGCGTCACCGTCGTCGGCGCTCGGCGCCTCACGCCGGACCTCGTCCGGGTCGAGTTCACCGGCGAGGACCTCGTGGCCCTGGGTGAGCTCGAGTTCACCGATCACTACGTCAAGCTGCTCTTCCCACCGCCGGGCGCCGACTACACGTGGCCCTTCGAGCCCGCTCGGATCCGTGAGCAGCTTCCGCGCGAGCAGTGGCCGGTGACCCGGACGTACACGATCCGCGCGTTCGACCGCGCGGCGCGGCGGATGACGATCGACTTCGTCGTGCACGGCGACGCCGGCCTCGCGGGGCCGTGGGCGGCCGCCGCCGCGCCGGGGGACGTCATGCAGTTCATGGGACCCGGCGGCGGGTGGGGCCCGGACCCCGCCGCGGACGTGCACCTCCTCGTCGGCGACGAGTCGGCGATCCCCGCCGTGGCGGCGGCGCTCGATGCCCTTCCCGAGGGGGCGCGGGCCCTCGTCCACCTCGAGGTCCGGGACGCCGCGGGGCAGGTGCCTCTTCGCGACCTGCCCGGACTGGCGGTGAACTGGGTCCACCGCGGCGACGCCGCCTACGGCCGGCCGCTGGCGGCGGCCGTGCGCGCCGCCGGCCTGCCCGAGGGCGACGTGCGGGCCTTCGTGCACGGCGAGGCCGAGATGGTGCGTGACCTACGCCGGTTCCTGTTCGTCGAGAACGGCGTGCCCAAGGACCGGGTCTCGATCTCCGGCTACTGGCGCGCCGGCCTGAACGAGGACGGGTGGCAGTCGGGCAAGCAGGAGTTCATGGCCGGGGTCGAGGCGGAGGAGGCCCGGGCCGCCCGTTCGTGAGCGCACCCCGCGCGGCCGCCGAGCGGCTCCCGTGTCGGCGCCCCGCCCCGAGCCCGGCGCGGCCACCGACGCACCGAGCTACGGTGAGGACGCGGCGTGGCCGACCGGCTGCGCGGGGAGGGGAGCGGTGCGCATGGGTACGGGCGGGGCAGGTCACGACGACAGGGGTGTCGCGGGCAACACACGCGACATCGAGAGCGGGATCCACGAGGACTTCCGCGCCGAGATGAGTTACGCCTCCTACCTCGACCTGCCCACGCTGCTGTCGGCCCAGCGACCGGTCAGCGACCCCGAGCACCACGACGAGATGCTCTTCATCGTCCAGCACCAGACCTCGGAGCTCTGGCTCAAGCTCGTCCTGCACGAGCTGCGCTCGGCGATGTCGCTGCTCGCGGACGACGAGATGCGGGTCGCGCTCAAGCGGATCGCCCGGGTCAAGCACATCCAGCGCACCCTCACCGAGCAGTGGTCGGTGCTCGCGACGCTCACGCCGACCGAGTACGCCCAGTTCCGCGGCTTCCTCGGGCACGCGTCGGGCTTCCAGTCGTGGCAGTACCGGGCCGTCGAGTTCGCGCTCGGCAACAAGCACGCCGGGATGCTCGCGGTCCACGAGGCGGACCCCCACGCGCACGACGTCCTGTCGCAGCTGCTCGCGGCGCCGAGCCTGTACGACGAGTTCCTGCGCCACCTGGCGCGTCGCGGCTACGCGATCCCCGCCCGAGTCCTGGAGCGCGACATCACGCGGGCCCACGAGTGCGACGACGAGTTGACGGCCATCTTCACCCGGATCTATGAGCACGCCGACGATCACTGGGACGTCTACGAGGCGTGCGAGGAGCTCGTCGACCTCGAGGACAACTTCCAGCTCTGGCGCTTCCGGCACCTCAAGACCGTCCAGCGCACCATCGGGATGAAGACCGGCACCGGCGGCTCGAGCGGGGTGGGCTTTCTCCAGCGGGCCCTGGACCTCACCTTCTTCCCCGAGCTGTTCGCGCTCCGGACGCAGGTGGGTCGATGAGCGCCGCGGGGCCCGGGGCGAGGCGAGGGGCTGCATCGGGGGCCACGGACAGGGTCACGGACGCGTCCACGCACGGGTCCACCGGTGACGAGGCCCTGCTCGCACGGGCGGCGTCGCTCGACGCCGCCGACCCGCTGGCCGGCTGCCGCGACGCGTTCGTGCCGGCGGGGCAGGGTGAGCACGCGGTCGTCGCCTACCTCGACGGCAACTCGCTCGGCCGCCCGCTGCGGGCCACCGCGGATCGGCTCGACACCCTCGTCCGGCACGGCTGGGGGACCCGGCTCATCCGTTCGTGGGACGAGGAGTGGATGGCGCTGCCGACCCGGCTCGGCGACCGACTCGGCGAGGTCGTGCTCGGCGCCGCCCCGGGCCAATGCGTCGTCGGCGACTCGACGACCGTGCTGCTCTACAAGCTGTTGCGCGCCGGGGTCGCGGACGCCCTGGAGCGGGGGCGGACCGACATCGTCCTCGACACGGAGAACTTCCCCACCGACCGGTACGTCGCGGCGGGCGTCGCCGCCGAGACCGGGGCGACGCTGCGCTGGATCGAGCCCGAACCGGCCCGCGGCGTCACGCCCGACGACGTGGCCGCGGTCGTCGGCGAGCGGACGGGCGTGGTGCTGCTGTCCCAGGTCGCCTACAAGTCGGCCTGGCTCGCGGACCTCCCGGCGATCACCCGCGTCGTCCACGACGCCGGCGGGCTCGTGCTGTGGGACCTGTGCCACTCGGCGGGCGCCGTGCGCGTCGACCTCGACGCCCACGAGGTCGACCTCGCCGTCGGCTGCTCGTACAAGTTCCTCAACGGCGGGCCGGGGGCCCCCGCCTTCGCCTACGTCGCCCGGCGGCACCAGGGTCGCCTGCGCCAACCGATCCAGGGGTGGATGGGGCACGCCGAGCCGTTCGTCATGGGGCCGGACTACCGCGCCGGCGAGGGCATGCGCGGCTTCATCTCCGGGACACCGCCGGTGCTCGGGATGGTCGGGATCGAGGACACCGTCGACCTCATCGAGGCCGTCGGCCTCGACGCCGTCCGGGAGAAGGGCCGCGCGCTCGGCGCCTTCGTCGTCGAGGCCGTCGACGACGTGCTCGCCGACCGCGGCGTCCGGGTCGTCTCACCGCGCGAGGACGAGCGCCGCGGCAACCACGTGACCATCGCGCACCCCCGCTCGCGGGAACTCTGCGCCCGGCTCTGGGGCGAGCACATCGTGCCCGACTTCCGCGAGCCGGACGGGATCCGGCTCGGGCTCGCGCCGCTGAGCACGAGCTACACCGAGGTGGCGCGGGCACTCGTGCGGATCGATCAGCTCCTCGCGCAGGACTCGACCGCGTCGTAGACGGCCGCCACGTGCGGCGAGGTCGGGTCGACGACGTCGAAGTGGTGGGCGCCGGGCAGGACGCGGACGTCGGTGCCGCTCGGCCAGCGGAGATCCGACGAGTCGCCGACCGGCACGACCCCGTCGATGTCGCCGTGCACGACGACGAGGCGGCCGCCCGGGCGAGCGCCCGCCGCCATCCGGCGGGCGGGGTCCAGCCGCGCGTACGCCTCCGGCCGCGCCGCCGGGGTGGCGCCGATCCACTCGACGACCGGTCCGACGCCACCGGAGCGGTCGACGTCGAGGGTGAGGTCCGACAGCGGGGCGAGCGCCACGGCACCGACGGGCGGGAGATCGTCAGCCAGCGCCCGGAGGAGCGCGAGCGTCCCGCCCGCGGAGTGCCCGACGTACGCGACGGGCGGCGTTCCCGTCGACCTCAGGTAGAGGTCGAGCGCGCGGAGATCGTCGACGGCCGCGTCGGGATCACCGGGTCGGCGGCGGTACTCCGCGAGGACGACGTCGAGGCCGCGCTCGGCGAGGCCGGCCGCGAACGGTCGGGCGTGACGGCGATCGGTGCGTGGGCGGAAGTACCCGCCGTGCACGACGACCACCGTGGGGGCGTCGTCGGTGCCGAACCGCTCGGCGACCTGGTCGGGTTCGTCCCCGTACGCGAACGACGTCCCGGTGGGCGCGCTCGCGAGCAGGCGGGCGAGCGCGAGGTCCTCGGCCTCGGCGACGTCGGCGGGCGCCGGCGACGCGACAACCGACTCCGGCGGCGGGGTCGACGTGGCTGATGTGGCCCGGCCCTGGTGTGCGTCCGACGTGGTGGGCAACTCTGCTCGTGAGGTCGAGGTCGAGGTCGAGGTCGAGGTCGAGGGCGATCGGCGCCCGCGGCGCCGCAGCAGCACGACGGCGACGACGACGGCCATGCCGGCGGCGGCCGCGGCCCACGGTGAGGTCGCGGCGAGCGAGAGAGCCGCAGCGACGGCGGCCAGCCCCACGGTCGCGTACAGCACGGCCCAGAAGACGGCCCCCAGGGCGAGGGCGGGTACGTAGCGCCGCAACGGCACCCGCGTCGCGCCGGCGCTGAGGTTGATCGCCGTCTGCACGCCCACGGTGAGGAACGAGAAGGGGACGGCGAACACGCCCCAGCGGGCGGCGAACGACTCCGCCCGGCGCATGGTCGGGCCGTCGAGGCGGGCCCGCAGCCGCTGCGCCCGGCGGCCGCCGGCGACGGCCGCGCGCCCGACGGCGTACGTGGCGCCGCCGCGGGTGAACGCGATGACGAACAGGACGGCCAGCAGTCCGGCGAACGGGAGCTCGTGCAAACCGAGAGGGAGCTCCTCGTCCGCCGCGACCCTCACGGGCGGCCCCCGAGGGCGAGGAACGCGTCGAGGGGCCCGGCCCACGCCGCGGCCACCTCGTCCACCTGCGCGGCGAGCGCGTCGACGACGGGGCGATCGGCCGGTCCGCCCCACGTCCGCGCCTGCTCGGCGACGGCCTCGGGGTGCACCTGGAGGCCCCAGGCCCGCCGGGCGAAACGGACGATCTGCGGGCGGCCGGTCGACGACGTCGCGAGGACGGCCGCGTCCGGCGGCAGGACGACGGCGACGTCCTCGTTCCACTGCAGCACGGGGGCCCGCTGCGGCAGCGAGCCGAACACGGCGTCGGCTGTGCCCGCCGTGCTGACCTCGACGACGGCGCAGACGCGCCCGTCGGGGGAGCGGCGCACCGCGCCGCCGAGGGCCACGGTGAGGAGCTGGTGCCCGAGGCACACGCCGAGCACGGGCGCCCCGTCGTGCACCGTCGCCGCGAGCAGCCCCTTCGTCGCCGTCAGCCACGGGTGGGCCGCGTCGTCGTGCGCGCCCATCGACCCGCCGAGGACGATCAGCCCGTCGACGCCGTCGGGCAGACGGGTGGGCACGGTCTCGCCCGCGAACGGCCGGACGAACCGTAGCCCGACACCGACCTCCTTCGCCCGGTCGGCGATGAGGCCGGCCCCGCAGTTCGTCTCCGGCTGGACGCAGAGGTAGGCCCCCGGCACCGTCAGGACCTGACCCGGCGCCGCGACAGGAACCGCTCGATGCGTCCGATCGCGTCCTGCAGGTCCTCGACCCGCGGCAGGGTGACGATGCGGAAGTGGTCGGGCCGCGGCCAGTTCAACCCGGTGCCCTGGACGACGAGCACCTTCTCCTCCGAGAGGAGTTCGAGGGCGAACCGCTCGTCGTCGTCGATGGGGTAGACGGCGGGGTCGAGGCGGGGGAAGCAGTACAGCGAGCCCATGGGGGTCGTCGTCGACACCCCGGGGATCTGGTTGAGCAGCTCGACGGCGGCGTTCCGCTGCTCGAGCAGCCGCCCCCCGGGGAGGATGAGGTCGGTGATGCTCTGCCGGCCGCCGAGCGCCGTCGCGATCGCGTGCTGGGCCGGGTGGTTCGCGCACAGCCGCATGTTCGCGAGCATCGAGATGCCCTCGAGGTAGCTGCGGGCGTGCTCCTTGGGCCCGGAGATGACGAGCCATCCGCTGCGGAACCCGGCGACCCGGTACGACTTGCTCAGCCCGTTGTAGGTGAGGCACAGCAGGTCCGGCGCGAGGCTCGCGAGCGGGACGTGCTTGGCGTCGTCGTAGAGGATCTTGTCGTAGATCTCGTCCGAGAGCAGGAGCAGGTCGTGCTGTCGGGCCAGCTCGACGATCTGCTCGAGGACCTCGCGCGAGTACACGGCCCCGGTCGGGTTGTTCGGGTTGATGACGAGCAGCGCGCGGGTGGCCGGCGTGATCTTGGAGCGCAGGTCGTCGAGGTCGGGCGCCCAGTCGGCGCCCTCGTCGCACAGGTAGTGGACGGGGCGGCCACCGGCCAGCGAGACCGAGGCGGTCCACAGCGGGTAGTCCGGCGCCGGGATGAGCACCTCGTCGCCGTTGTCGAGCAGCGCCTGCATCGTCATCGTGATGAGCTCGCTCACCCCGTTGCCGAGGTAGACGTCGTCGACGTCGAGCCCCTCGATGCCCTGCTCCTCGTAGTGCTGCACCACCGCGCGCCGCGCCGCCGGCAGCCCCTTGCTGTCGGCGTAGCCCTGCGCCGTGGGCAGCGCCGTCTTGATGTCGACGAGGATCTCGTCGGGGGCGTCGAAACCGAACGGCGCCGGGTTCCCGATGTTGAGCTTGAGGATGCGGTGCCCCTCGTCCTCCATGCGCTTGGCCTGGGCGAGGACCGGGCCGCGGATCGCGTAGTGGACGTCGTCGAGCTTGTGGGACTGGTGGATGGGCCGCATCCCGGCATCATCCCACCCGCGCCGGCCGGCCCGACGCCGCGGCTCGCCCGCGCCCGCCGGCGCCGCCGCGCGGCCGCCGTCGTGGTCCGGATCGTCGCTCTGACATGGGTTTTCGCCCGCTGTCACCGGCTGTCCGCAAAATCCTTCGATCCGTCCGGGTGCCGTCGATAGGAAGCGCGGAACGTGGTGGGCGGCGGAGGAGGGGCCGCCGCCCACCACGGCTCCCTCAGCCGCCGTCGGGCGTGGCCCCGCTCGCTGCGGCGGCCTGCGCGATGCGATGCGCGAGCTCCACGTCGAGCTGGGTGAGACCGCCCGCGTCGTGCGTCGACAGTCCCCACGTCGTGGTCGTCCAGCGGATGTCGATGTCGGGGTGATGGTTCATCTGTTCCGCCTCGTCGGCCACGCGCGTGACGAGGCCGATCGCGTCGAGGAACGCGGGGGAGCGGTAGCTCGCCCGGATCGTGTCACCGTCCCGGCTCCAGCCCGGGAGGTCCTCCAGCGCGCGGCTGATCTCGTCGTCGTCCAGGAGTCGGCTCATGCGCCCGAGTCTGCCGAACGTCCCGGGGGGTTGTCACCGGTCCGGCCGATCGTCTCGGGTTCCGCGTCCGACGCCGCGCGCCGGCGCGGCGTGATCGTCCCCGCGGCGATCTCCTCGACCCAGTGGCACGCCACCCGGTGCGAGCTCGCACCCGGGCCGCCCCGCCGTGTCGGGTCTGCGTCGCCGGCCACCGACCGCCCGGTGACGTCGACCACCCGCAGCTCGGGTCGTTCGTCGTCGCAGCGCGTCTCCTGCCGCCACGGGCAGCGGGTGTGGAAGCGGCACCCGGACGGCGGGGCCGCCGGACTCGGGAGGTCGCCCGAGAGGAGGATCTGCTCTCGGACGTCCTCCACCTCGGGGTCGGGGACGGGCACGGCCGACATGAGGGCCCGCGTGTACGGGTGCAGCGGGGCCTCGTACAGGGAGTCCGCGTCGGCCTCCTCGACGAGGGAACCGAGGTACATGACCCCGATGACGTCGCTGATGTGGCGGACGACGGCGAGGTCGTGGGCCACGACGAGGTAGGTGAGCCCCAGCTCGTCCTGCAGGTCCTCGAGGAGGTTGACGACCTGCGCCTGGACCGACACGTCGAGGGCGCTGACGGGCTCGTCGGCGACGATGAGCTTGGGGTTCACCGACAGGGCCCGGGCGATGCCGATGCGCTGCCGCTGGCCGCCCGAGAACTCGTGCGGGTACTTGCGTAGCGCCGCGGTCGGCAGACCCACGGCGGCCATGAGCTCGCGCAGGCGGGTCCGCGTGTCCTGGCCCTTCGTCAACCCGTGCGCCGACATGCCCTCGAGGAGCAGCGACTCGATGGTCTGGCGGGGGTCGAGGCTGCCCAGGGGGTCCTGGAAGATCATCTGCATGTCCTGCCGGCGGCGGCGCAGCTCCTCACCCTTGAGCGAGGCCACGTCGACGCCGTCGAACACGACGCTGCCCTCGGTCAGCTCCTCCAGCCGCAGCAGGGCACGCCCGAACGTCGACTTGCCGCAGCCGGACTCGCCCACGAGGCCGTACGTCCGGCCGCGCGGGATGTCCATGTCGATGCCGTCGACGGCGTAGACGTGGCCGACGGTGCGGTCGAGGACGATCCCGCGCTTGATCGGGAAGTGCACCTTGAGGCCGCGGACCCGGACGAGGACGTCGCCGTCCGTCCCCTCACCGGCGGGCCCGTCGGGCTCCCGGCCCGGGCGGTGCTCCTGGGCGTGCTCACGCTCGCGCTGCTGCTCCCGCTCCCCAGAGCGATCGTGGTCGTGGCCGTCGTGTCCGGCGGCGCGGGCGGGGCTCATCGGGACTCCTGTCCGGGCTCGACGGGGTGGTGGCAGCGCAGCGCCCGGGGGAGGCCGCCCGGGGCCGACGGCGCCGCCTCGTCGGTGACGAGCTCGGGCGTCACCTCGCGGCACGCGGCCACCGGGCGGTCGCACCGGGGCGCGAAGGCGCAGGCGTGGTCCCACGGGATGTTGTCGGCGACGGATCCCGGCACGGGCGACAGCCGCTGGCCCCGGGGCGCGTCGAGCCGCGGGATCGAGGCGAGCAGCCCGTTCGTGTACGGGTGCCGCGGGGTCGCGAAGAGCTCGTGCCGGTCGGCCCGTTCGACGATCCGACCGCCGTAGAGGACGTTGACGCGGTCGCACAGCCCCGCGACGACGCCGAGGTCGTGCGTGATCATGACGAGCGCCGTGCCCGAGTCCTGCACGAGCTCCTTGAGCAGCGCGAGGATCTGCGCCTGGATCGTCACGTCGAGGGCGGTCGTCGGCTCGTCGGCGATGAGCAGCCGGGGCCGGCAGGCGAGGGCCATGGCGATGAGCGCCCGCTGGCGCATGCCGCCCGAGAGCTGGTGCGGGTACTCGGACAGGCGGCGGTCGGGGTCGGGGATGCCCACCTTGCTCAGCAGCTCGCGCGCCTGGGGGCGCGCCTTGGCGCGGGACAGGCCCACGTGGCGCTCGATGACCTCGCTGACCTGCACCCCGATGGGGACCACCGGGTTGAGCGAGCTCAGGGGGTCCTGGAAGATCATCGCGATGTCCCGGCCGCGCCGGTCCCGCAGCTGCCGCGGCGAGAGGGACAACAGGTCGATGCCCTCGAAGTCCACCCGGCCGGTGACCGTGTTCCCGCGCTTGGGCAGCAGCCCCATGATCGCGAGGGACGTGACGGACTTCCCGCAGCCGGACTCGCCCACGAGGCCCACGGTCTGGCCGGCGCGGACGTCGAAGCTGACGTCGTCGACCGCGACGAAGTCCTCCTCGCCCTGGCGCCGGAACCGGACGGTGAGGTTCCGCACCGACAGCAGGGGCCCCGTCGCGTCGGAGCGTCCGGCCGCGGCCGGGTCGTGCACGGCGGGGCCGTCGGCGGGGGCGGTCGGGTGGCGGCGATCGGGTGGGGACGCAGCGGTGCTCACGTCTTACCTCCGGCTCTTCGGGTCGAGGGCCTCGCGCAGGGACTCGCCCATGAGCGTGAAGCCGAGGGCGACGACGATGATGCACGCCGCGGGGTAGAACGCGAGGTGGGGGTAGCCGGCCAGGTAGGTCTGCGCGGCGCCGAGCATCTGCCCCCACTCGGGCACGCGGTCGTCGGGGTTGCCGAGGCCGAGGAACGACAGGGCGGCGGCGTCGATGATCGCCGTCGCCACGACGAGGGTGGCCTGGACGATGACCGGCCCCAGGGCGTTGGGCAGCATGTGCCGGAACACGATCGGGGCCGGCTTGACGCCGAGGGCACGGGCCGCGAGGACGTGGTCGCTGTGCCGCTGCGCGAGCATCGACCCGCGCAGCAGGCGGGCGAAGATCGGCACCTGCACGATGGCGATGGCGAGGATCACCGTCCACTGCGACGGGCGTGCCGCGATGGCGGCGATGCTGAACGCCATGAGCAGGCTGGGGATGCTGAGCATGACGTCGACGACGCGCATGACGAGGGAGTCGATCCACCCGCCGAACGCCCCGGCGAGGGTGCCCAGGGTGAGGCCGCCGATCAGCCCGCCCAGCGTCGCGAACACGCCCACGTAGAGCGTCTGCCGACTGCCGACGAGCAGGCGCGAGAGCAGGTCCCGGCCTGCCTGGTCGCCGCCGAGCGGGAAGCCGGGCTGCGGCCCGGGGATGGGGTTGGTCTGCTGACGCACCTGGCTGAGCAGCAGGCCCGCGCTGGGGTCGTGCGGCGCGACGAGCGGCGCGACGAGCGCGAGGATCACGAAGAGGACGACGATCGTCGCGCCCGCGAGGAAGACGACGTTGCGGCGCAGACGCCGCCACGCGCTCGCGACGAGACTGACGCCGGCGCGGTCGTCGACGGTCCCGGCGGAGGCGACCTCGGTGTCGGGCGCGTCGTCCCGGCGGGCGCCGGCGCGCGCGAGGGAGTCGATCCGCTCCTTCTTGCGCGCTCCGAGACCGCCGCGGGGGTGCGGACGGGGGTCGTTCACGGGGCTCACCTCCTCACCGCGTCCGGACGCGGGGGTCGATCACGGCATAGAGGACGTCGACGATCAGATTGACGAGGACGTAGATCGCGGCGGCCGCGAGGATGAGGACCTGCAGCACCGCGTAGTCGCGCTGCTCGAACGAGAGGGCGAGTGCCTCGCCGATCCCGCCGAACGAGAACACCCGCTCGGTGAGGACCGCCCCCGCGAGGAGGGCGCCGATCTGCAGGCCGATGGTGGTCACGACCGGCAGCATCGCGTTGCGCAGGACGTGTCGGCCGCGGATGACGCGGTTGGTCAGTCCCTTGGCCTCGGCGGTGCGGACGTAGTCCTCGTCGAGCACCTCGAGCACCGAGGCCCGGGTGATCCGGAAGATGACGGCGAACGGGATGGTGGCGAGTGCCACGGCCGGCAGGACGAGGTGGGCGAGGGCGTCGAGCGCGGCGTCCCACTCGCGGGTGATGAGCCCGTCGAGGACGAAGAAGCCGGTGACCCGCGTCGCGTCGAGCCCGCCGCTCTGGCGCCCCGACACCGGCAGCCAGTGCAGCTCGATCGCGAAGACGTACTTGAGCAGGAACGCGAGGAAGAAGACGGGGACGGCGACCCCGATGAGGGAGACGACGATGCTCGAGGTGTCGAGGGCGCTGCCGCGCCGCCGGGCCGCGAGGTAGCCGAGCGGGATGGCCAGCGCGACGGCGATGATCATCGCGAACAGGCTGAGCTCGATCGTCGCGGGGAGGCGATCGAGGAAGATCTTCAGCGCGTCCGTGCCGGGCAGGACCCCCGTGGAGGGGCCGAAGTTGCCGGAGGCGGCGCGGGAGAGGAACTTGACGTACTGCATCCACAGCGGTTGGTCGAGGCCGAGCTCCGCCTCCAGGGCGGCCCGGGTCTCGGGGGTGGCGCGTTCGCCGAGCAGCGCGGACACGGGGCCGCCGGGCAGGGACCGCAGCCACGCGAAGAGCAGGACCGAGAGGACGAGGACGACCCCGACCATCTGGATGAGTCGGCGCACGATGTAGCGGGCCACGAGACCTCCTGGGCCGGGCGGGTGCGAACGGGCGGGCGTCGGGAACGGGCCGGACGGGCGGTCCGACGGCGGGTGGGTCGAGCCCGCCCACGACCGGGGCGGGGCGCGGGGTAGTCCCCGGACCCACGCTCTCCGCCCCCCGACGACGCGGCACGCGCCGCCGGGGGACGGGGAGGAGGAAGGCGCGTCAGCCCACCTTGACCTGCCAGAACTTCTCGTCCGTCAGGGGGCTCGGGGTGATGCCCGAGACGTTCTTCCCGACGACGAGGGCGGGCGGGCTGTGGCTGATCGGCGCCGCCGGCAGGTACTCGGTCATGATCTGCTGGTTGAGCTTTTCGTACATGGTCTTGCGCTTGGCCTGGTCCGGCTCGGAGTCGGCGGCCTGCAGGGCCTTGCTCAGCGTCGGGCCCCACGGGTAGTTCTTCGTGGCGAACCGGTTGGTCGTGTCACCGAAGAACGTGCCGATGAAGTTGTCCGGCGTGTTGTAGTCGCCGGTCCACCCGAGCAGGAACGCGGGGGCCTGGCCGGCGTCGACCTGGTCGAGGTAGCCACCGTTCCACGGCTTGGTGACCGGGTTGACCTTGACGCCGGCGGCCTCGAGGTCGGTGCGGATCGCCTCGAAGATCTTCTGCGGCGCCGGCATGTAGGGGCGGGTCACCTCGGAGGGGTACCAGACGTCGAGGGTCATCCCCGCGGCGCCGGCCTCGGTGAGCATCGCCTTGGCCTTGGCCGTGTCGTGGGCCGGGACCTGCAGGCTCGAGTTGTAGCCCTCGACGGTGTCGGGGATGAACTGCGAGGCCGCCTTGGCGCCGTCCGGGAGCTGCGTCTTGACGATCTGCTCGCGGTTGACCGCCATCATGAGGGCCTGGCGGACCTTGAGGTCCTTGAGCTTGGGGTTCTTCGTCGCGTTGAACCCGAGGTAGAGGACGTTGAACGCCGGGCGGACCATGACCTGGTTGCCCTCGGACTTCAGCGCCTCCCAGTCGACGGGGTTCGGGAAGTCGTAGCCCTGGATGCTGCCGGCCTGGAGTTCCTGGCGGCGCACCGTCTCGTCGGGGATGATCTTGAAGACGATCTTCGACAGCGTGGGCTTCTCGCCCCAGTAGGAATGAGGCTTATTCACCGCAGCTCAAGCACCCAATAAGGACGGCATGAACCACAATTAAAGCAGAGGCAAGGCGCGGCGCGCCTACATGACGGACGGCTCCTTTCTTGACACGATTTGGGTTACCACACTCAAACGTAGAAAGAAGCCGTCCGTGGACTATCATAGCACCGGCCTGGGGAAGCGTCAGATCAACTGGCTGTGTGAACGAATAAAAGACATGGCCAGTGACGCGTGGCCGCCATCCCTGGGCCTGCGCCGCAGCGTCATCATCACGCTG
>NZ_JACYXE010000019.1 GCF_014857905.1 Agilicoccus flavus
AACGGTCCGACCGAAGCGATCAACGGCCGTCTCGAGCACTTGCGCGGGACCGCCCTCGGGTTCCGCAACCTCACCAACTACATCGCCCGCAGCCTCCTCGAGACCGGCGGCTTCAGACCCCGACTACACCCTCAATTGGGATGAGCCTGTTATTCATGGCGCGACCGTCTTCTGATGACCTTTGACGGTAGGTCAGTCTTCACTGTATGGTCATTACATGCTGACTCTTGCTTCTCGGGTGGACGTGATGCACCGGCTCGGCCGGGCGATGGCCGACGCGACCCGCTCCCGCATCCTGCTCTCCCTGCTCGACGGGCCGGGGTATCCTGCGAAGCTCGCCCGCGACCTCGGGCTGACGCGCACGAACGTGTCGAACCACTTGGCCTGTCTGCGCGGGTGCGGGATCGTGGTGGCCGAGCCCGAGGGCCGGCAGACCCGCTACGAGATCGCCGACCCCCACCTCGCGGCAGCGCTGACCGCGCTAGTGGACGTGACGCTCGCGGTCGATGAGAGCGTGCCCTGCATGGATCCGGCCTGCACCGTCCCCGGCTGCTGCGACCCGGAGCCTGCGCAGTGACCACGGCAGTACTGCCTCCGGCACGGACGGGTGTGCTGCGGCGGCGGATCAGGATCGTCGTGGCGATCACAATCACCTGGAACGTCATCGAGGCGGTCGTCGCTCTCGCTGTGGGAGGAGCCGCCTCGTCTGCCGCGCTGATCGGGTTCGGGCTGGACTCGATCGTGGAAGTCCTCTCTGCCGCGGCTGTCGCGTGGCAGTTCGCCGCTCCCGACCCCGAGAAGCGGGAGAAGGTCGCACTGCGGGTGATTGCGCTATCGTTCTTCGGACTCGCCGTCTACGTCACCATCGACGCGATCCTGTCGCTGACAGGTCTGCGGGAGCCCGAGCACTCGACCGTAGGAATCGTGCTTGCTGCGCTGAGCCTGCTGGTGATGCCGTTCCTGTCCTGGTTCGAGCGACGCACCGGCCGCGAACTCGGCTCTGCCTCCGCGGTCGCGGACTCGAAGCAGACCCTGATCTGTACCTACCTCTCAGCGGCGCTCCTCATCGGTCTCTTATTGAACTCCTTGCTCGGGTGGGCGTGGGCTGACTCGATCGCCGCCCTGGTGATCGCTGGATTCGCCGTGCGCGAGGGTATCGAGGCCTGGCGCGGAGATGCGTGCTGCGCCGCCCAAGTCACAGTGCTTACCGGAGAGCGCGAGCCCGAGCACTGCGAGGACGATTGCTGCGCACCGCGCTGAGCAACCCGGCAGGTTGTTCGCTCGCTCCAACTCCATCAGATGCGTGAAAAGCCCCTCTACCGAGTCTTGGCCCACACTGTCCCCCGGTGAACCCCGAACTGACGTGCGACAGCGTTCACTCCGATCCCTCGCTCGCGGACTGTTCGCATAGCGTCCACTTCCTCGTCCGTCAGACGTGTTCGAGGTCGTTGCTTTGGTTCCGCCGACGCGCCGATCAGCGGGTCATCGTCCTCGCCCTCGGGGTCGGCGTGTCCGCGAATCCCTTGATTCCACGCGGAAACAAGCCTCTCAACCCGTGGTCGGCTGTTCCCGCAACGCTCCATTGCTTCCACGGACGTCGAGAATTCGAGACCTGCCCCGTCCGACGGCGGGGCAGGTTCGCGTCCGAGCCTGTATCGCGGCACCCAGCGCTGGATCAAGGTGGAGGACGTCGCATGAGCGACACCGATGTGCGGTCGCGGTCTACGCACACGCGCAGCATGCAAGGACGACGTGTCTCGTCAGTGTGAGGGGTTCCAGTAGTCGAAGAAAGCCGCCCGGGGCAGTATCTGCTTTCTGCGAAGATTCTGCTTGTCTGCGGCGCTCAAGCGCGCGACCTCCGCGGCGTCATCCCAGTTGTCGTGGATCGCCGACACGAGATGATCGATGATGGCCCGACCTTCTTCCCTGCTGAGGCCGTACGTCTCCGACTCGCGCACCAGCGCTGCAAGCCTGCCTTGGGTCTCCGAACACGGCTCGGGAGGAGAGCGAGCATCTCCTCGCCGCGCCGCCGACGGATCGCGAGTTCGGAGCGGTCTTCGACCCGAAGATGGGGACGCCGACGAGGTCTCCCAGATCCATCATCGTGCCGACGGCGGTGCCACGATGGCCGGCCTCCGCTGAGAGCACGGTCTGCTCGGAGACATTCGCGCGGGCAGCGAGGTCCTTGGCCGTCCAGGCTCGGTCGATCCGACCGCGCCTGATGAGCTGACCCCACACGCTGAGGGCGTCCTGCACGTGCGGCCGCAGCGGTACCGTTCGCTTCGCCATCTCGGCATCCTTAAATCACATCTTGGTGGCCGATAAACACATTTTTGTCGTGGTACAACGACACGCATCACTGCCGAGGCGGCTGCGCGTGTCCGCGCTCACCGAAAATGAGACACACGTCCTGGGTGAACGCCGAAGGTGAGACATCCCGTGAGCGTCGAAAACGAGACCGAGCTGGGCCGGACGGCGTGAACGCCCGGGCATACCCCCGTGGGTTTGATGACGCTGGTGAAATGCCGCCGATCAGCGGAGGCCACGTCGGAATCAGGGGTAGAGCGCGTCAGCTCGACGAGCCTGCCCGGCGGTTCGGCTGCACCTCGCGTTCAGCCGTACCTCCGGAAACCTCCCTCGGTGTGCAGCACCTGGCCCACCACCCAGCGGCCTTCGTCGCTGACGAGCCACGCGATGAGTCGGGCCGGGTCGTCCGGTTCACCGAACCTGCCCTGTGGGAAGTGGTTGAGAATGCCCGCCAGCCGGTCAGGGCGGTCGGAGGTGTCGGCGGTGAGGTATCCGGTGTCGACCGGCCCGGGATTCACGGTGTTGAGGATGATGCCTCGTTCGATGAGGCCGTCGGCCACCGAGGGCGTCACCCCGGCCAGGGCTGCCTTGGAGGTGGCGTAGGCGATCTCGTCCACCATCGGCCCCTGGCCCTGCCCGGAGGTCATCCAGATCACCCGTCCTCCCTCGCGGCCGTCGTGCTGTTCCGCGAACGCGCGTGTGGCCAGGAGCGTGGCGCGGGTGTTCACTGCCCAGTGGCGATCCAGCATCGTTGCCGTCTGCTCGGCCAGTGCTCCGTCGCTCCCCGAGACGGCTTGATTGCACACCAGGATGTCCAGGTGGCCGAACCTCGCGCGTGCCGCCTCGATGAGCCGGTCGGCCGCGGTGGCGTCGGCGAGGTCGAGGCTGATGTCGTCGAGCTCGGCATCATGGGTGAGTTGCTTGCGGAGATCCTGCATGACGCCGGAGACGTCGTCGGCGCCCCACGGTTGCTCCCGGTCGTGTGGTGACCAGTGCTGCAGGAAAAGGGAGGTGCCCATCTGCGCCAAGCGGGTGGCGATCGCATACCCGATGCCTCGGTGCCGGCTCACGCCGGTGATGACGGCCACCCGGCCGTGCAGGGGGAGAGCGTCGTTCATCGGGAGAGTCCTTCCAGGTGGAGGTGGTGTCCGGGCCATCGACTGCGAAGCCACCGGTCGTGTGAGGCGATGAGAACCGTGCCCGGGTACTCCGCGATGGCGGCCTCCAGCTCGGTGACGAGCAGAAGGGAAAGGTGGTTTGTGGGTTCGTCCAGGAGCAGCAGGTCCGGCGGGTCGGCCAACAGCACCGCCAGCGACAGCCGCCGTTGCTGGCCCACGCTCAGTGCTTCGACAGGGCGGTCCTCGTCCCGCGCCTGCAAGAGCCCGAATGTGTCGAGTGGAACCTCCCCTGCGCGGTCCACCCCCACCAGATCGGCGTAGGCCTGGCGCGCGGTTCGCGAGGGTCCGCGCCCGTGTGGATCGGCGATGTGGTTCTCCTGGGTGAGCAGGCCTATTCGCACACCGGGCGCGCGATGCAGCTGCCCCTCGGTCGGATCCGCCTCCCCGGCCAGGACATGCAGCAGCGTGGATTTGCCGGCCCCGTTCGCGCCGGTGAGCAGCATCGCCTCGCCGTGCTGCAGGGTGAAGCTGGTGGGTGAGAGGCGACCGGTCACGCCCACGTCTTCGGCAACCAGCGCTGGGCCGACGTGACCTGCTGGCGCCACCCCATGGAGGGACGAGGCATCCGGAAGGTGGAAGCTCAGCGGTGCAGGAGGCTGTCGTAGCTGCCGCTCTTGCAATTCGGCCAGACGCGTGCGCGCGTCCTTGACCCGCCTGGAGACCACCTTGGCATTGCGATCGGCGTAGTACTTCTGTGCCATGCGCACTTCGGTACGGGGTTGCCAATCCGCGTGCCCGACCGTCTGACTGTCCTCCACGGCAGTGCTCAGGCGAGCCAACTCCACCTGTTCGTCGTCGTACTGGCGCTGCCATCGCTGACGCGCCCTGCGCCGGTGGGTCAGATAGTCGCTGTACGTCCCCGTGAACCTGGTCGCGCCGATGCCGGTTCCCTCACCGTCTGCCACCAGCGGCGTGGCCACCTGGTCCGGTAGGGGACTCGGGTCGAGGTCGACCAGCTGAGTTACTGCATCGTCCAGGAACGCGCGGTCGTGACTGACGATGAGTACCGGCCCGGACCACCCCATCAGGATGTCGCGTAGGTGAGCGGTAGCGGCGTCGTCGAGGTGGTTGGTGGGTTCGTCCAGCAGCAGGATATCCGGCCCTGACAGGAGGAGGGCGGCCAGCGCGAGTCGTGAGGCCTGGCCACCGGACAACTCGTCAATGCGTCGGGCTGGGGTGAGATCACCCAGCCCCAGGCCGGTGAGCATCTGGTGGACGCGTGATTCGAGGTTCCACGCGTCGAGATCTTCGGCCCGCTCCAACGCGCGAGCGTAGGCCTCGGACGCCTCTTCGTCGTCGCACGCGTGGGTCATCGCGTGAGCGGCTGTTTCGACGTCGAGCACGGCCTGCCGTACGTGGGCGACCGCCTCGTCGAGCACCCGGGCGACGGTGGCAGCGGCGTCGAAAGGTGTCTCTTGGTGGAGGAGTCCGATCCGTGGTCGGCTGCCTCCGGGCATTGCTGCCGTGACGGTACCCGCATCTGGGGTGAGCTCGCCTGCGGCGATGCGCAGCAGGGTGGACTTGCCCGAACCGTTCTCGCCGATCAGTCCCGTGCGCGTCCCTGCTGGCGCGGTGAGGGAGACGTCGGTAAGTACACGGTGGGCGCCGTAGGAGAACGAGATCCCGTCACATCGCAGATGGGCGGACGGGTGGGCATACGTGCGCGTTGGGGAATGGGCGGGCACAGTGGATCCTCGAAAGAGTCACGGCCCCGCGGGGGTCTCTTACCTCGTCGCGGGGAGTTCGAGGATCACAGCCACATGGCGATGATCTTACCAACTCGGCCGAAACCCCCAGGGTTGGCCCGGAGATTTCATCGGGGTGAGTGAGCCCTGAACGCGAGAAGTGCCCTTGACCTGCAAGGATGACGCTTGCGACAGCTGATATCCGCAGGAACCGAAGGGCACTTCTCAGGTGAGTAAGCGTAGCGGTCTGTACCCGCATGTCCGAGTTGACACCGCCACTGTCCCGGCGGTGGCCCACGCGGGCGGTGCGCTGCTGACCAGGACGACGCGCGTCTCTGGGATCGACCGGCTGCTCAGCGAAGCGTTGCGGCCGTGGCGTAAGCCGCTGGCCAGGCACGATCCGGCGAAAGTGGTCCTGGATGTGGCGGTGTCGTTGGCGTTGGGTGGGGACGCCTGCCGCGACGCCGCGCTGTTGCGGGCCGAACCGGGGGTGTACGGGCCGGTGGCTTCGGACGCCACGATCAGTCGCACCATCGCGGCGCTGGCCGGTGATGTCGCGCGGGTGGAGATGGATCGCCCCGGGAAGGGTGGAGGGCTTGATCTCCCCAGGAGGATGGAGTCATGCCCGCACCGAAGAAGCACCCCGACGAGTTGCGTGAGCGAGCTGTTCGGCTGGTGCGTCAGAAGTTGATCGATGAGCCCGGTCTGGCCGTCTCGCGTGCGAGCCGGCAGCGCGGAACGGACCGACCGGCCTGCTCCACCTCCACTCTGGGGCCGAGGGGCGAGGACGTCCTTCACGCCGCGTCACGTGCTCATGCAGGAGGGAGCGGCGGCGGTCGGCGCGGCGCGCGCCGTATCGTGCTCGCTCATGACCGAACCCACACCGCTCGTCCGCCCGGTGGCGCGCCTCACCGGCGCGGCCGCCCTCGCCCTCATCCACGCGGCGGAACGCGACGCGGCCGCGCGGGGGCTCCGCGTCGCCATCGCGGTCGTCGGGGACACCGGGCAGGAGATCGCGACCTACTGCATGGACGGGTCCGGACCGCAGGCGGCGCGGGTGGCGAGGAAGAAGGCGTACTCGGCCGTCGCGTACGGCATGCCGACCGACGAGTTCCACGAGCAGACCCACGAACGGTTCGGTCCGGACGGGGCGGCGATGCTCACGGCCGCGGTGGAGGGGACGATGCTGCTCGGCGGCGGTGTCCCCGTCGTGGTCGACGGCTCCGTCCTCGGTGCCGTCGGCGTCAGCGGCGGGCGGGGCGAGCAGGACAGGGCGATCGCCTCGGCCGCGATCCACGAGGTCCTCGGGGCGTCGGCCGGCGCGGGCGGGGCGTCGGACGGGGGCCACCCTCCGCGCTAGCGCGAAGACGCGTGGACGCGGTGGCTCGCGTCGTCGTCAACCCCTGCTCGGTCACTCGCCGAGGAAGAAGTCGGCCATGAGGTCCTGGACGGCCTCGACCATGTGCGTGCCGGTGGCGGTGCGGCACCCGGCGTCCCGGGCGGCCGCGACGAACGGCGTGGTGCCGTGGCCGCCGATGACGTCGCCGACGAACATCGACGAGGTCAGTCGCGCCGCGTCGAGGGGCAGGGGGTCGTCGTCGTCCATCCCCAGCGGGGTCGCGTTGAAGACGAGGTCGAACCCCGTCGGGTCGGGAGGCCCGGCCGTGGCCGTGCCCGCGCCGACGCCCTGCAGGACGTCGAGCAGCTCGCCCACCCGTGACTCGTCGGTGTCGTGGACGACGAGCTCGGCGACCCCCGCGTCGAGCAGGGCAATCGCGATGGCGCTGCCCGCGCCGCCGGCGCCGATGAGCAGCGCGCGACCCCCCTCGATCGTCGCGCCGTGATCCTGCTGGGCCTTGACGAAGGCGAGGCCGTCGAGCATGTCGCCGTGCCAGGAGCCGTCGGGGTTGCGCCGGATCACGCTGACCACCCCCAACAGCCGGGCCCGGTCGGAGCTGCTCGCGCAGTGGCCGAACGCGGTGTGCTTGTGCGGCATGGTGACGAGGAGGCCGTCGACGTTCGACGTCGCGGCCAGACCGGCCAGGGCGGCGTCGAGGGCATCGCCGGGCACCTGCATCGGCACGCACAGCGCGTCGTGGCCGCGCTCGGCGAAGGTGCTCGTGAGCCGGGCCGGCGACTCCACGTACCGGATCGGGTCTCCGACGATGGGGAACAGGCGGGAGGCGCCGGTGGGTGAGGAGGACATCGTCGTCTCTCTTTCGGTCGGGGTGCGTCGGGTCCAGCGGCCCGTCACCGTCGTCGGCTCTGACAGGGACCTGCAGCGCTCCCGCCTCCTGGCTCGGATTCGTCCGGGCTGCGGGTGACGCGTCGTCGACGTTACGCCGACCCGAAGGTCACCGGAGCGGACCGGCCGGGCCACGGTTCGTCGGTGGCAGGCTGGGGCGATGACCTCACGCGACATGACCTGGCAGGACGGCACCTGGACCCACCGGCCCGTCTCGATCCGCGAGGAGGGCGACGGGCTCGTCGTCGAACCCGCCTCGGGCAGCGACCTGTGGCGCGTGACGTCCTACGGGTTCGTCCACGACGACGCGCCCGCGCTGCTCGCCGATCTCCCCGACGACCAGGCGGTCGAGGTGACCTTCGTGCTCGGGGACGGGTCCCCCCTCGAGCAGTTCGACCAGGCCGGTGTGCTGCTGCGCGCCGACGACGAGCACTGGATCAAGGCGGGCGTCGAGTTCGCCGACGGGCAGCTCATGGCGGGAGCCGTCGTCACCGACGGCCGCTCCGACTGGTCGACCGGCCCGGTCCCCGCGTGGGTCGGCCGGCCCATCACGGTGCGCGCGAGCCGCTCGGGCGACGCGGTCACCGTCCGGGCCCGCAGCGGGGACGAGCCGTGGCGCCTCGTGCGCCTCGCGCCCATCGACCCCGCCCTGCCCTGGCAGGCCGGCCCGTTCGCTGCGGCACCGACCCGGACGGGGCTGCAGGTGACGTTCACGTCGTGGACCGTCGGGCCCGCCGACGACTCCCTGCACTGACGGCCTGTACTGACAGCCCGGCTCCGGCGGGGCCCGAGCCGGCCGCGCCACGCCCGTGGGGCGCGGGTGGCAGGCTGGGAACCGTGCTCGACCTCCCCCGCGGACTGCCCGGCGAGCTGCTCTTCCTCGCCGGGCTGCTCGTCCTCACAGCGATCACCCTCGCGCTGCAGCGGTGGGCCCGCGTCCGGCTCGGCTGGAGCCCGGTCACCTCGATCCTGCGGGCGTGCCTCCAGCTCGCCGTCATCGCCGCGATCCTCTCCGGAGTCCTCGCGACGGGGTGGACCGTCGTCCTCTTCGTCGCGTTCATGCTGACGACGGCGAGCTGGACGTCGGGGCAGCGGATCCGCGGGCTGTACGGCGGGCGCCGGGCGGCGGTGGCGGCCGTCGTCGTCGGCGCCCTGACGACGATCCTCCTCGTCTTCGGGCTGCACCTCATGGACTGGACCGTGCGCTACGTCGTCGCGGTGGCCGGGATCGTCGTGGGCAACGCGATGAGCGCGACGACCCTCGCGGGACGGCAGTTCGCCACCCTCTCCGCGGAGCGCGTCGACGAGATCGAGGCCTGGCTGGCCCTCGGGGCGAGTCCGTCCGCCGCGCACGACGAGGTCGGGCGGCACGCCGTCCGCGAGATGCTCATCCCCAACCTCGACCAGACCCGCAACACCGGCCTGGTCACCCTCCCCGGCGCGTTCGTCGGCGCGGTCATGGGCGGCGCCGCCCCGATCGAGGCCGCGAAGTTCCAGCTCGTCGTCCTCGCCGGCATCGCGTTGACGATGACGATCGCGGGTCTCGTCGTCACCCGGGTGGCCGGGCGCTCGCCCGTCGTGCCGCGCTCGCGCGAGGCCTGAGCTCGGCGTTCGAGCGCCCGGCGACCATCACCCGGACCACCGCACCCGGACCACCGCACCCGGACCACCCCTCACCCGTGGGGGACGACGACGGCGCGCGCGGACAGCGTGCCGTCGGTGAGGCGGCGGTAGGCTTCGAGCGCGTCGTCGAGGGCGAACCGCTCGATGGTGGGGCGGATCTGACCGGCCCGGTACATCGCCACGACCTCGTGGAGCTCCTCGATGGTGCCCCAGTACGTCGAGGTGAAGTCGACCTCGTACGGCATCGAGAAGAAGCTCCACGGGTGCGTGCCGCCGCCGATGCCGACGACGACGATCGCGCCGCGCTGCGCGACCGTGGCCGCGGCGAGGGCGAGGGTGGGGGTCGCGCCGACGAGGTCGACGACGGCGTCGACGCCGCGCCCGCCGGTGAGGTCCCGGATCGCCTCGACCTGCCCGTCGCCGCCCGGGACGGTGACGGCGCCCAGGGCCCGCGCCTGCTCCATCGCCTCCGGCTTCGTGTCCGTGGCGATGACGGTGGCGCCGGTGAGCGCGGTGAGGATCTGCACCGCGACGAGGCCGAGCCCACCCAGGCCGATGACGAGGACGCTCCGACCGCCGCCCGCCAGGCGGGGCAGGACGCGCTTGATCGCGTGGTACGGCGTCAGCCCCGCGTCGGCGAGCGGGGCCGCCGCGACCGGGTCGACGTCCTCGCCGAGCGGCACGAGGTTACGCACCGGCGCGACCATGTACTCGGCCATCCCGCCGTCGCGGCCGAGCCCGTTCGCGAGGTACCCGACGTCGGTCGGCCGGTGGCAGTAGGTGTCCTGCCCGCGCGAGCACGCCGGGCACCGGCCGCAGCCGATCGGTCCGTAGCAGAGGTAGGCCGCGCCGATCTCGACGCCGCGCACGCCCTCCCCGAGCTCCTCGACCCAGCCGGAGTTCTCGTGGCCCAGCACGAACGGCGGAGTCATGAGCCCCGTGGGATCCGACTCGAACTCCGCGAAGAGACCGACGTCGGAGTGACAGGCGCCGGCTCCCGCGACCTTGAGCAGCACCTCGCCGGGGCCGGGCGTGGGCCGCTCGACCTCGGTGAGTACCGGGAACTGCCGGTAGCCCTCGAACACCACTGCGCGCATGGTCCGTCCCTTCGTCCTGCGATGACCCGGGGCGGCGGCCACGCCGCGCCGGCGCCGGGTTCGGCGTACCTCCACGCTAGGTCCGTGCCGCCTCGACCGGATGGGACCAAGGTCGGCCCGGCCGGGGACGACGTGTGAGGATCGGAGTCATGTCGACCTCGCCCCCCGCCGAGTACGTGCTGTTCGTCCACGGGGTGGGCGGGTCGCCGCTGACGTGGGAGCACCAGGTGTCGCGGCTGCCCGCCGACCTGCCCGCCCGGGCGCCCTGGCTGCGGGGGCTGCGGCCCGGCGGCGCCGAGGAGTTCGACGTGCGCGACGCGGCGGGAGACCTCGCCACCGCCCTCCAGCTCGAGGGGGTGAGCAGGGCCGCTCTCGTCGGGCACGCGCTCGGCGGCCTCGTCGCGGTGCAGACGGCGATCGACCACCCCGAGCTCGTCTCGCACCTCGTGCTCCTCGGGACGCAACCGGCTGCCTCGCGCGGGGGTCGTCGGCTGCAGCGATGGGCCCTCGCGCTCGTCCCGAAGCGGCGGTTCTCCGACGCCGGCGTCGACAAGGCCAAGGTGCGCGACGCCCTGCGGGCCGGCGGCCCCCTCGACGCCTCCACCCGATTCGGCGACGTGCGCGCGCCCACCTTCGTCGTCGTCGGCTCCCGGGCCCGCGCCGACGTCGCGGCCGGTCGCCTGCTCGCCTCGGCGATCCCCGACGCGCACCTGGAGATCGTCGACGGGGCGGGTCACGACGTCATGTCCGAGCGGCCCGATGAGGTCAACGCGCTCGTCTACGGCTTCCTCGGGCACGGCGCCTGAATGCGCGTGCTCCTTCGGCCCGACGCCCCGGACCCGACGTGAGCCCCGCCCGATCTCGCGCCTGGCTCGTGTCGCTCGTCGTCGCGGGCGTGCTCGTCCAGGGGGCCCTCAACCTCGCCCGCCCGGTGACGACGTACAAGCTCGTGGGCCTGGGGTCGGGCGCGACGACGATCGGCGTCGTCACCGCCGCGTACGCCGTGCTGCCGATGGCGGTCGCGCTCCCGCTCGGGCGGCTCACCGACCGGACCCCGGCGCTCCCCCGCTACGTCATGGTCTCTGCGGCACTGCTCGCCGCCGGCGTCGCCGTCCTGGCGCTCGCGCCGAACGTGCCGCTCGTCGCGCTCGGGTCCGTCGTGCTCGGCCTCGCCCACCTGCTCTTCACCATCAGCGGGCAGGCGGCGATCGCGCGGTACTCCGACGACGACGACCTCGACCTCGGGTTCGGCTGGTTCACGGCCTCCTACTCGGTGGGGCAGGCCCTCGGCCCGCTCCTCGGCGGGGCCCTCGTGGGCGCGGGCGCCGTGACCGCCGGCCCGGAGCGGCTCGCCGACATCGACCGCGCCCTGTTCGTCGGCGCCGCGATCTCGCTCCTGGCCGTGCCCCTGTTCCTGCGGCGGCCGAGGGCCCTGGGTCGGGCCGCCGCGCCGGAGGGGGCGCGCCCCCCCACCGACGCCGAGGCGGCCGACGGGGCCGCACCGGTCGCGACTCCGGCGGAGCCACCGCGACGCGCGGACGTGCGGGCGGTGCTGCGCAGCCCCGGGGTGGCCTCCAACATGCTCGCGTCGATGGGCCTGCTCGCGATGCTCGACATCCTCGTCGCCTTCCTGCCCCTCGTCGGCGAGGAGCGGGGCGTCGCGCCGGTCGTCATCGGCGCGCTGCTCGCCGTCCGCGGCGCGGCGAGCATCCTCTCCCGGGTGCTCCTGCCGTGGCTGACCCGCCGGATGGCGCGGTCGACGCTGCTCGTCGCCAGCCTGTTCGGGGCCGGCCTCGCCCTCGCGATCCCTCCGCTGCTGCTCGACCGGGTGATCGTCGCCGGGGCCCTGCTGGCGGTCGGCGGGTTCTTCCTCGGCCTCGGGCAGCCGCTGACCATGACCCTCATCTCGACCGCGGTGCCCACGGCGTGGCGCTCGCAGGCGCTCGCGATCAGGCTCGTCGGCAACCGGGTCGGGCAGGTCGGGTTCCCCCTGCTCGCCGGCCTCGTCGCGGCCCCGCTCGGGCCGGTCGGCGCGATCTGGATGACGTGTGCCGTGCTGCTGCTCGCCGGGGGCGAGAAGCTCGTTCGCCGTCGGTGAGCCGCGGGCGGCCGATCAACCCGGAGCGGGCGTGGCGGGGTCGAACTCCCCGAGCACCCGGGCGTCGAAGGGGTCGGTGCTCAGGGTCACCCCGGTCGTGAACGGCACGCCGTCGGCCGTGCCGGAGACGATCACCGACCCGACGCCGGCCACGTCGCGGCGGACCGGGGCGACGTCGAGGACCTCGACGCGGCCGTGGCGGTGCACGCCGTAGACCGAGCGCAGGAGCGCCGACGCCGACGAGCGATCCGCCGCGGGCGTCGTCGTCGCGGACAGAGCGGCCAGGTCACCGCCGGTCGCGGCCACGTAGCGTTCGGCCACCTCCCGCGGCGAGGTGCGGATCCACCACGAGCCCGCCGCGATCCCCACGGCCAGCGCCAGGAGCGCGAGTGCGGCCGCGACGCGCGTCCGCACCGCTCGCGAGGTGCCCGACGGACTCGGGGTGGGGGTGGACATGCGCGGAAGCCTCGCACGCCGACCGTGGCGTGTGGGTGGCCCGCCGACGCTCCGGCCGGCACTTGGGTGGCCCGCCGACGCTCCGGCCGGCACTTGGGAGGCGTCCCGGCTCTCGTCAGCGCCCCATCATCGCGCGGCGCCGCGCCCGGAACTCCTCCTCGGGGAACAGCCGCATCCCGCCCGCCACCACGCAGGCCACCGCTCCGTCCGGGGTTCGTTCGTACCGCCACGGCTCGCCGACCGAGTCGAACCCCGCCGCCGGATCGGCGACGAGCGTGTCGCGGTCGACGACGAACAGCTCGCCGGCCCCGGCGGTCGGGTCGGGCTGGTCCGGGGCGAGGGCGACGAGCCGATCGCCGAGCCGGGCCACCTCGAGGCGGCCGAAGCTGCAGGCGAACCGGCCGGTGAACCGGGTGTGGTCGGCCCCGGAGTCGGCGAGCGGCCGCGCGGCCTGCGCGAGGCGGTGCGCCGGGCTCGACGCGACCTCGGGCGAGCCGACCACGTCGGCCTCCCACTGCTCCCGCGTCGGCGACCCCGCCACGGCGAGGTCGATGAGCTTGACGAGGCCGGTGGCGATCTCGCCCGCCGGCCCGCCGCTCTGGTTCGTCAGCACGGACACCACGAGGGAGTCGCGCGGGTCGACGAACGTGCGCGTGATGAACCCGGGGAACCCGCCGCTGTGTCCGACGAGCCGGCGCTCGCCCACCGTGTGCAGGTCGAAGCCCAGCCCGTAACGCCCCAGTTCCTCGCCGTCGTGCTCGACGAGCGTCTCCAGCCGCTGCATGAGGCGCTTGCTGCCGTCGGTGAGCAGGCGGGTGTCGCCGAGCACGTGGGCGCTCCCGTAGGCGGTGAGGTCGCGGGCGTTCGCCATGAATCCCGTGGCCGCGCACATGGCCCCCGTGTCGGCGTGCCGCAGGACGAACGGCTCGTCGTCGCCGTCGAGGCGGCCCGAGTGACCCGACGCGAGCTCGTCGAGGCGGCTCGGCGGCAGGTCGGAGAGGTCCGGGTGGATGCGCGGGAGGTCGAGGACGTCGAGGATGCGCTCGCGGCAGAACCGCGCGAACGGCATCCCGCTCACGGCCTCGACGACGAGCCCCACGACGGAGTACCCGAAGTTGGAGTACTTGAAGTGGGCGTTGGGGACGTACGTGACCCCCTCGTCCCGCAGCATCGCCACGAGGCGGTCCCGATCCGGAAAGGGGCCGTCGAGCTGCCAGTAGTCGCAGGCCGCGCCGTCACGGATGACACCCGCCTGATGCCCCAGCAGCTCCCGGACCGTGAGGGCGCCGACCGGGGTGTCGGCGAAGTCGGCCACGTGGCGGCCGACCGGGTCGTCGAGGCCGAGTCGGCCCTCCTCGCGCAGCAGCAGACAGGCCGTCGCCGCGAACGTCTTGGAGTGGGACGCGATCCGGAACAGGTGGTCCGGCGTGAGGGGAGTGCCGCGCTCGAGGTCGGCGCGCCCGAGCGCGGCCGACAGGACCACCTCGCCGTCAACGCGGATGCACACCTGCACCCCCGGGGTCCGCAGGGTGCGACGACGCAGCTCCACCCAGGACTCGAGGGTCGGCGCCATGTCGGTGACGGTCGCGGCCAGGCGGGCGCGGGACTTCGCGGTCACGGGTCGGGTCCTTTCGATCGGGTGGGGGCCCAGACGCACCGTCGCGACCCCCGCAGGTGGGGACACCCTGCGGCGGGACGGCGACGGGGCCCCACCGTCGTGGTGGGGCCCCGTCGGCCGGATCGGCCCTGTCGGGCGCCGGATCAGTTCTGGCGGTGGTCGCCGTCGCGGTCGACGGCGTCGCCGAGCGTGCGACCCGAGGAGTCGCGCGCCTCGACGTCGGACTCGGGCGGCAGCCCGCCGGCGGTGAGGTCGACCACGTCCTCGTCGTCGAGCTTCGCGGGCGGGGTCTCCCCGACCTCGGAGACGGGCAGCGCGCCGCCGTCACCGATCACGGTCTCGCTGCCGGTGCCGGCGGCAGTCCCGGTCGCCGTGCCGGTGGTGTTCGTCGTGGCGGTGGTCGTGCCCGTGGCCGTGGCGCCGGTCGAGCTCGCCGAACCCGTGGCGGGGGCCACGTAGGGGTCGGTGAGCGGGCGCGCCCACGGGTCCTCCTTGGGCTGGGCCTGCTTCTTCGCGACGAAGGCAGCGACCGCGCCCGCGACGGCGAGGATGCCGAGCGTGGCGAGGAGGCCGGACAGGACGCCGCCCTCGTTCTTCGAGGACTTCTTGGCGAGCTGCTTCTTCGACTTCTTGGCCTGCTTGCGGGTCTTCTCGGCCTCGCCGCGAAGCGACCGGACGGCCTCGAGGCGGCGGGCCTCGGCCTCGGAGCGGACCTGCCCACCCTTCTCCTTGGCCTGCGAGACCAGCTCGGACAAGCGCTCGTTGCCCTGCTCGGCCCGGACCGCGGCGGCGGCGCCGGCGGCGGTCGCCGCAGCGGCGGCGGCCTCGCGGCTGTGCTCGAGGCGCGGCTGCGCCCAGTCGGCGGCCTGGTGGGCCTGCTCGCCGCTCCACTGGCGGGCGGCCTCGACCGCGGTGACCCCGGCCGTCTTCAGGCCCGCGAGCGTGGGCACGGTGACCTGCGTCGTCTCGATGGTCGGGACGGTGATCTTCTTCTTCTTCTTGCTCTGGAACACGTGAGTCCTCCCTTGGCGATTCGCTCGGTCTCTCGGTGCCCATCCTGCCCTGTCCTCATGCGTGGGGTGTCATCAGGTGGTCCGTCGGGTCCGTGGCCGTTCCCGGGGGCGGAGGGCCCGCGTGGAAGGATGAGGGGCATGAACGTGACGCTGCACACCAACCACGGCGACATCGAGGTCGTCCTCTTCCCCGATCACGCCCCCAAGACCGTCGACAACTTCGTCGGCCTCGCCAAGGGCACGAAGGACTACCAGGCCGACGGCGGCCGCACGAGCCCCGAGCCGTTCTACGACGGCCTCACCTTCCACCGGATCATCCCGAACTTCATGATCCAGGGCGGCTGCCCCCTCGGCGAGGGCTTCGGCGGACCCGGGTTCACCTTCGACGACGAGATCTCGCCCGACAAGGACTTCTCGCAGCCGTACATGCTCGCCATGGCCAACGCGGGCAAGCGGATGGGCAAGGGCACCAACGGTTCCCAGTTCTTCATCACCGTCGCCCCCACCCCGTGGCTGCAGGGCAAGCACACGATCTTCGGCGAGGTCGCCGACGCGGCGAGCCGCGAGGTCGTCGACCGGATCGGGGCCGTGCGCACCGGCTCGGGCGACAAGCCCGTCGAGCCCGTCGTCCTCGAGAAGGTCACCGTCTCCGAGTGATCGCCGGGCGGCCCGCCGCCCCACGCCGGACCGCCCGACCGCGTCGGAGCGTTCGATGACGGCGCCCACCCCCGCCGCCCGCGGGGGTGGGCGCCGTCGTCGTCCGCCCGGGCCGTCCCCTCCGGCCCACGGGCAGGTGTCCTCCGGCCGGCGGAACACCCCGCCCGACCGGGGCGTTCGTGCCGACGAGACCGCGAACAGAAGGACGTCCCGTGACCCAGCCCGTCCCCGACGGCCCTGCCGGGCCGCCCGCCCCCTCCTGCCCCCGCCACCCGGAGCGTCCCACGCGGATGTCGTGCCAGCGCTGCGGCCGCCCCACCTGCCCGGCGTGCGCGCGGGAGGCGCCGGTCGGGATCCAGTGCGTCGACTGCGTCGGGGCAGCGGCCCGGGCCACCCCCACGACCCGATCGGCGCTCGGCGGCGTGCTCACCCCCGGGCCGCCCGTGCTCAGCTACTCCCTCATCGGCGTCTGCGTCGTCGTCTACCTCGCGCAGCTCGCCGTGCCGCGGCTGACCGAGCTGGGGGCGTTCGTGCCCTTCGTCGGCCTCGAGCAGCCGTGGCGCTTCGTCACGGCGTCCTTCCTGCACAGCCCCGGCCAGCCGATGCACATCATCTTCAACATGCTCGCGCTCTGGCAGGTCGGGCAGTGGCTCGAGCCCATGCTCGGGCGGGCCCGGTTCGGCGCCCTCTACCTGCTGTCGGGGTTCGGCGGCACCGTGGCCTACCTGCTGTTCGCGCGGCCGCCGTCGAGCGTGCTCGACCTCGGCGACGGCGCGTGGTTCTCGGGCATGATCGGCGCGTCCGGGGCCGTCTTCGGGCTCTTCGGCGCGGCGCTCGTCTCGCTGCGCCGGCTCGACCAGCCCCTCGGCGGCATGCTCGTGCTCCTCGGCATCAACGCCGTCATCCCCGTCTTCGCCCCCGCGATCGCGTGGCAGGCCCACCTCGGCGGTTTCGTCGTGGGCGCCCTCGTCACGCTGATCGTCGCCGGTCTCGCCGCCCCCGGGCGGCGCCGGTGGCAGTGGCCGGCGCTCGCGGCCGTGGCGGTGATCCTTCTCGCGCTCGTCGCGGTGGCCTACTCCCTCGCCGACACCTCGTTCGTCGACAACCTGCCGACGTCCTGAGCCCGCGCGGCCGCCCCGGTTGTACACATGATCCACACAGAACCGGCCCCCGATCTGTCCCCAGGTGTGGACGACGTCGGCCGGCACGCGTCCGCGGCGACCGGTCCTGCGCATCGCGGCAGGTCAGGCGGTTGTCCACAGCGGACTCCACACCTGTGATTACAGCGATGTCATTCGTCCCCAGGTGTGGATAGGTCTGTGGAGAACCGGGTGAGGGGCCGGGCGTGGGCGTGGAGAGGGGCCGGTACCGGTAGGCCCGGAACGTCGAACGGCCGCCCCCGTCGGGGGCGGCCGTGTCGTCGAGGTCGGCGAGGTCGCCGGTCGCAGAGGGGGGCGGCGTCAGCGCCAGCGGGTGGTCATGAGGAACCCGGCGACGATGAAGCCGAAGCCGGCGCCGAGGTTCCAGTTGCCCCAGGCCTCCACGGGGAAGCGGGCCTGGGTGAGGTAGTACGTGACGACCCAGACGAGCCCGATGAGCATGAGGCCGACCATGACGGGCACGAACCAGCGCGGGTTGGCGCCGGAGGCGCGTGCGGCGGTGCGCGCGGCCCGCTTGTCGGCCTTCTTTCGCTCCCGCGGGGTGAGCTTCTTCGTCGTCTCCGCCACGTGCCACTCCTCGAACTCGTCTCGGCCGGATCGTCGTTCGCCCGGCCGGAGGGCCTTCGTGCCCCCGCTGACCTCCCAGGGTAGGTGCTCATACTGGGTGCGCCCCGGAGGCACCGCGGGCCGCCTCCGGAACGTGGAGGGCGTGCGAGCGGCACCGCACGCCACGGAGCAGCGGTCGCCGGGGTGGGTCGGGGGCGGATCGGGCGAGCGAGAGGATGGCGACATGGGCACGCGGACGGGGCTCGGGTGGCGGTTCGTGCTGCCGGTGGTCACGGTGCTCGCCGGGCTCATGTTCGCCGGGAGCGCGGTGACGGCCCGGGGCGGCGACCTGCGCAGCTCGTCGACGCAGGGCCTCGTCGGCCTCGTCCGGGAGCGCGAACGCGTCCTCGCCGGTGAGGACGCCGCGCTCGCCCAGGCCCGCGCCGCCCTGGAGACCGCCACGCGCGAGCGCCTCGCCGCGGATCCGACCCTCGCGGGCCTCGACGACGCGGCGCGGGCCGTCGCACCCGCAGCGGCCGTCGAGCCGATCCGCGGCCGCGCCCTCGAGGTCTCCCTGTCGGACGCGCCGACCCGGGGTCCATTGCCCGACGGCGTGGGCGTCGACGACGTCGTCGTCCATCAGCAGGACGTGCAGGCCGTCGTCAACGCCCTCCTGGCCGCCGGTGCGCGGGGGATCACCGTCCAGGGGCAACGGTTGACGTCGACGAGCGCGGTCCGCTGCGTCGGGAACACGCTCATCCTGCACGGTCGCGTCTCGTCGCCGCCGTACGTCGTCGTGGCCGTGGGCGACCCCGCCGCGATGCGCCGGAGCCTGGACGCCGACCCGGCCGTCACCGCGTACCGCGACGACGCGGCTCGGCTCGGTCTCGGCTTCGACGTGCGCGACGCGGGCGACCTCGTGTTGCCCGCCTACACCGGCCCCCTCGACCGCCGCTACGCCCAGGTGGTCCGGTGACCGGCTGCGCCCACCGGCGCGCGGGCGGTCTCGGGCCCGGCGATACGCTGCCGGAACCGCCGTTCTTCTGCCGTGGAGGCCTCCCGTGACCGAGATCCTCGTCGTCGACAACTACGACAGCTTCGTCTACACGATCGTCGGTTACCTCGAGCAGCTCGGTGCGCGCACCCGCGTCGTCCGCAACGACGTCGTCGACCTGGCCGCGGTGCCGGACGTCGCCGGCGTCCTCGTCTCGCCAGGTCCGGGCACCCCGGAGGCGGCGGGGTCCTCGATCGACGTCCTCGAGGCCTGTGGCGCCCACGGCACCCCGATGCTCGGTGTGTGCCTCGGCCACCAGGCCCTCGGCGTGCTCGCCGGCGCGACGGTCGGCCGGGCGGAGGAGCTGCTCCACGGGAAGACCTCCCAGATCCACCACGACGGGACCGGCGTCCTCGCGGGACTCCCGTCGCCGTTCACCGCGACGCGGTACCACTCGCTCGCCGTCGATGCGGCGACCGTCGGCAGCGACCTCGTCGTCAACGGGCGGACCGAGGGCGGGGTCATCATGGCGATGCACCACCGCACCCTGCCCCTGCACGGCGTGCAGTTCCACCCCGAGAGCGTGCTCACCGAGGGCGGGCACCGCATCCTCGCCACGTGGCTCGAGATGTGCGGCCTCGCCGACGCGCCGGCCCGCGCCGAGGGGCTCGGCCCGCTCATGCGCGCCTGAACCCCCCGAGAACCGCGCCCGGTCCTACTCCGTGACCGTGGTCCCGTTCGACGTCGTCGGCGGGGTGACCGGGGTGGGCTCGTCGGTGGAGCGAGGGGTCGTCGGTCGCGGCGTCCCGCTCGACCCGCTGCTCGTCGTGGGCGACTGGGTCACGGTCACCGTGGCCGTCGGGGTGCTCGCGCGCGGGCGGACGACGTTGAGGTCGACGACCGTGCCGATCGGGACCTTCTGGCCCTTGGCGTAGCTCTGCTCGATGACCGTGCCCGGCTTGCGTCGGGCGTCGTCGACGAGCGTGGGCGTGTACCGGAGGGCGATCTTGTTGAGCGCCGCCGCGGCCTGGGTCTGCGACATGCCCGTCACGTCGGGCATCTGCACGAGACCGGTGCTGACCAGCAGCGTGACCGGCGTCCCCTCCGCGACCTTGGACCCGGCCTTCGGGGCCGTGCTCACCACGGCACCGGCGGGCACCTCGAAGCTGTCGACGGGGCGGACCCCCCCGACCGTCAGGCCGTGGTTCTCGAGCTGGACGTTCGCCGTCTCCTGCTGGTAGTTGCGCAGGTTCGGCACCTCCACGCGCCCGGGACCCGTGGACACGCCGAGCCGAACCTCGGAGCCCGGGGCCGACGACGCCCCGGCGGTGGGGTTCTGGGTGACGACCGTGCCGGCCGCGGCCCGGTTCTTGACGTTCTGGGTCGCGACCGCGAATCCGGCCGTCGTCAGGGCGGACTTCGCCGCGGTCTGGTTCTGCCCGACGACCCCCGGCACGGCCACGGGCGCGGGTGGGCGGTCGAACACGCCGCGATTCGCGAGCAGGCCGAGGACGAGAGCGGCGACGGCGAGGACCGCGACGAGCACGGGGACGAGCGGGAACCGGCGCCGCCGCGGCTCCTCGTCCGTGATGCGCAGCGCCGTGGCTCCTGTGGCGACGGCCGGGGCGGGGTTCGCCGCCGGGGCCGGCGCGAGCTCGCCGGCGGCGACCGCGCGGGCCGCGGCCCGGGTGGGTTCGCGGCGCAGGACCGCGTCGAGGTCGGCCGCGAAGTCCTCGCCGTCGGCGTAGCGGTTCGCCGGGTCCTTCGCGAGGGCATGCAGCACGACGACGTCGAGGTTGCTCGGCACGGCCGGGGCGTGCACCGACGGCGGCTGCGGAGGCTCCCCCACGTGCTGGTAGGCGATGGCCACGGGCGAGTCGCCCACGAACGGCGGCCGCCCGGTGAGCAGTTCGTAGAGCAGGCAGCCGGCCGAGTACAGGTCGGAGCGCGCGTCGACGTCCTGGCCCTGCGCCTGCTCGGGTGAGAGGTACTGCGCGGTGCCGACGACGATGCTCGTGTTCGTCATCGTGGCGGCCGTGTCGGCGATCGCCCGCGCGATCCCGAAGTCCATGACCTTCGCCTCGTCGCCGTCGCCGAGGATGACGTTGGCCGGCTTGACGTCGCGGTGGATGATGCCGTGCGCGTGGCTGTAGTGCAGGGCCCGCAGCACCTGCGTCATGATCCGGGTCGCGCGCATGGGCTCGAGCGCGCCGTCCTCGTGGAGCACGTCCCGCAGCGTCGGGCCGTGCACGTACTCCATGACGATGAACGGGACGGAGATGGGGGCGCCCCCCGACTCGGTGAAGACGTCCTCGCCCGAGTCGAAGACGGCGACGATCGACGGGTGGTTGAGGCTCGCCGCCGACTTCGCCTCCCGCCGGAAGCGCATGAGGAACGACCGGTCCCGGGCGAGCTCGGAGCGGAGGATCTTGATGGCGACCTCGCGTCCGAGGCGGGTGTCGTAGCCCGCGTGGACCTCCGCCATCCCGCCGCGACCGATGAGCTCGCCGATCTCGTACCGGCCCGCGAGCAGGCGCGGTCGGTCGGGGACGCCGTCACCGGTGCGGTCCGCGGAGCCCCTCGGGTCCGGTCCGTCCGGCTCGTCCGTCCCGCCCGTCCCACCCTGGTCGCTCACGATGCGTCACCTCCGCCGGCGTTCTCGACCGTGCCGTCGGTCCCGGCCCCACCCTGGACCTGGACCGGGCGCGCCTGGCCGGAACCGTTCGCGCCGGTGCCCTCGGGCACCGCGCCGTCGGCCGAGGCGGAGTCGCCGCTCGAGCCGTCCGCGCCGGACGCGTCGTCGGAGTCGTCGGCGGGCGCCTCGGAGGTCCGGGGCGGGACGGGTGCGTTGTTGCCCGCGGAGCCCCCGGTCGGGTCCTGCTGCGGGGTATCCGAGGTCTCGGGGGCGTCCGAGGTCTCCGGCTTGCTCGTCGACGGGGCCTGGCTCGTCGGTGTCGGCGCCGGGGCGGAGGTCCGCGTGGGCGTCGGGGTGGTGGCCGGGGTCGTCTGCTGCGGGCCGCGCGAGACGTCCAGGGTGATCGTCGTCCCCCGGGCGATCGCGTCGCCGGTCGGTGCGACGTCGAGCACCTCGCCGGCGGGACGGTCGCTGTCGACCTCGCGGGCCACCGGGACGAGACCGAGCTGGCGCAACGCGGTGCTCGCCGACGCGAACGACTGGCCCACGAGGTCGTCGCGGTTGACCTCGACGGTCCGCGCCGAGCTCGTCGCCGTCGGGGTCGAGCTCGGGGTGATCACGCGCGTCGTCGTCGGCGTCGGCGAGGGCTCGCGGCCCGGACCGAACTGGAACAGCCCCCACCCGACGAGGGCGAGCACGAGGAGCAGCGGCACGAGCCAGATCCACGGTCCGCGCTTCTTCTCCGCACCGTCCTCGTCGCCCAGGCGCAGGCCCGTCGTCGAGCCGGCCCCGGCGGCGGCGGGCACGGCCGCGCGCCGGGCCGTCCCGAGGCGCTCGGTGCGGGCCGCGCGCTCGCCGAGGCGCTGCGTGCGCGTGACGGCGGCCGACTGACCGGCGAGGGCGAGGGCGACATCGCGCGCGCTGGGCGGACGCAGCGACGGGTCCTTCGCGAGGCACGCCATGACGACCCCGGCCAGCGGCTGGGGCACGCTCGTCGGCAGCGGCGGCGCGGGGTTGTGGATGTGCGCCATCGCCGTCGCGACGGGTGATCCCTCGTCGAACGCCCGCCGGCCGGTGAGCATCTCGTGGGCGACGGCGCCGAGGGCGTACACGTCGCTCGCGGGGCCCACGTGCCGGCCCATCGCCTGCTCGGGCGAGATGTACTGCGCCGTGCCCATGACCTCGCCGGTCCGGGTGATCGGCACGGCGTCCACGGCCCGCGCGATCCCGAAGTCGGTGAGTTTCACGACGCCGTCGTGGCGGACGAGGATGTTCGCCGGCTTGACGTCGCGGTGGATGACGCCGGCGTCGTGGGCGGCCTGGAGTGCGTCGGCGGCCTGGCCCATGATCGAGGACACCCGGGCCGGGTCGAGGGGGCCCTCGTCCTTGATGATCTGCGACAACGGTTCGCCCTCGACGAGCTCCATGACGAGCCAGGACGCGCCGTCGTCCTCGCCGTAGTCGTAGAGCGCGGCGATGTTGCCGTGCGACAGCGCGGCCGTGTTGCGCGCCTCCTCCCGGAAGCGTTGCGTGAAGCCCGGTTGCCCGGCGAGCGAGGGGCTGAGCAGCTTGATCGCGACGACCCGGCCCAGGACGCGGTCGGTGGCGCGCCACACCTCGCCCATCCCCCCGACGGCGATGCGATCGCCGAGGGTGTAGCGGTTCCCGAAGACGGACCCGGTGGTGAACTTCATGGGGCGATCACTGCTTTCATCACGTCACGTGCGATCGGCGCGGACACCTTGCCGCCGGCTGCTTCGCTGCCGGCATTGCCACCATCCTCGACGACGACGGCGACGGCCACCTTGGGGTCGTCCGCCGGCGCGAAGGCGGTGAACCACGCGTGAGGGTCGCGGCCCTCACCGTGCTCGGCGGTACCGGACTTGCCGGCCACCGTGATCCCCGAGATCTGGGCCCGGGTTCCGGTGCCCGACTCGACGACCTTGGTCATCATGCGGGTGAGCGCGGCCGCGACGTCACCGCTCACCGCCTGCCCGAGCTTGGTCGGGGCGGTCTGCCCGAACGCCTCGAGGTCGGAGGCGCGCTTCTGGGCGATGAGATACGGCTTCATGACGGCCCCGCCGTTGGCGACCGCGGCGCTGACCATCGCGACCTGCAGCGGGGTGACCCGCACGTCGTACTGCCCGATGGCCGCCTGCGCCTCCTGGGGCCGGTTGAGCTGCTCGGGCACGGTACTCGCCGTCGCGCGCATGGGGATCTCGACGGCCTGCCCGAAGCCGAACTTGCCCGCCTGCTCGCGCAGCGCCGTCCCGCCGAGCTGGAGGCCCAGCCAGCCGAAGGCCGTGTTGCACGACGTCTCGAGCGCCTGCGTCATCGTCGGCCGGCCGCCCGAGCACGCGCCGCCGTCGTGGTTCGGCAGGGTCGCGCTCGTGTCGGGCAGGTCGAGGCGCTCAGGCCCCGGCAGGGTCGAGTTCTCGTCGAAGCGGCCTGAGGACAGGGCCGCCGCGGCGGTGACGATCTTGAAGACCGACCCCGGCGGGTACAGGTCGCCGCGGATCGCGCGGTTGACGAGCGGCCGGCCCGAGTCGGCGTTGAGCTCGCGCCACGCCTCCTGCACCTGCGACGCGTCGTGGCCGGCGAGGCGGTTCGGGTCGTAGGCGGGGTGGCTGACCATCGCGAGGATCTTGCCGGTCTTCGGCTCGAGCGCGACGACGGCGCCCCGCTGATCGCCGAGCCCGTCCTGCGCGGCCTTCTGCGCGCGGGGGTCGATCGTCAGTTCCAGGCTGACGCCGGTGGGCCGTCGCCCCGAGACGAGGTCGCCGAGCCGGCGGTAGAAGAGCTGGTCGGACTGCCCCGTGAGGAGGTCGTCGGCCGACTGCTCGAGGCCGCCGCCGGCGCCGTAGATGAACGAGTAGTAGCCGGTGACGTGGGAGTACAGGCTGCCCTGGGGGAACGTGCGCTGGTACTTGAACTCGTCGTCGGTCGTCTCCGAGCGCGCCACGGCCTCGCCGTCGACGAGGAGGGCGCCGCGCTCCTGGGCGTAGGTGGCCAGCAGGGTCCGGCGGTTGCCGGGGCGGTCGCGCAGCTCCTTGGCCTGGGCGAACTGGATCCACGAGGAGGCGACGAGGAGTGCGCAGAACATGGCGGCGATGACGACGGCGAGCCGCCGGATGGGGTTGTTCACGCGATCACCGCCTTCCCGGGGCCGGCCGGCGGGGTCACCGGCGGCGGCGCCTCGTCGGGCGTCGGCCGGCGGGCGTGGTCGCTGATGCGCAGCAGGAGCGCGACGATGACCCAGTTCGAGAGCAGCGAGGAGCCGCCCGAGGACAGGAACGGGGAGGTCAGGCCCGTGAGGGGGATGACGCGGGTGACGCCGCCGACGACGACGAAGATCTGCAGCGCCACGGAGAACGCGAGCCCGGTGGCGAGCAGCTTGCCGAAGCCGTCGCGCGTGCCGAGCGCCGTGCGCAGGCCGCGCTCGACGAAGAGGACGTACAGCATGAGGATCGCGCACAGGCCGATGAGCCCCAGCTCCTCGCCGAAGCTCGGGATGATGAAGTCGCTCTCGGCGAACGGCGTGATCTGCGGGTTGCCCCGGCCCAACCCCGTGCCGAAGAGACCGCCCGCGCCCATCCCCATGAGGCCGTCGACGAGCTGGCTCGACTGGGCGAGGGCCTCCGGCGACCACGGGTCGAGCCAGAACTCGACCCGCTGGCGGACGTGGCCGAAGAGCAGGTACGCCACGTAGGCCCCGCCGCTGAAGAGCAGCAGGCCGATGGTGATCCAACTGATGCGCTCGGTGGCGACGTACAGCATCGCCACGAAGAGCCCGAAGAACAGCAGCGACGTCCCGAGGTCGCGTTCGAGCACGAGCACCGCGAGGCTCGAGAGCCACGCCACGAGGATCGGGCCGAGGTCCCGGGCCCGCGGCAGCGGGAAGCCGAGGACGGTCCGGCCGGCGAGGGCCAGGGCGTCGCGGGTCTGCACGAGGTAGGCGGCGAAGAAGATCGTCAGCAGGATCTTCGCGACCTCGCCGGGCTGGAACGAGAACCCGGCGACGCGGATCCAGATCCGCGCGCCGTTGAGCTCGACCCCGAGGAACGGCACGAGCGGCAGCAGCAGGCACACGAGGCCCGCGACCATCGCGGTGAACGTGTAGCGGCGCAGCCGACGGTGGTCGCGCAGCGCAACGATGACGAGGGCGGCGATGACGATCCCGAGGCCGCTCCACATGAGCTGCCGGGGCGCGAAGGCCTCGGCCAGGTCGCGCCCCTCGGCGAGGTCGAGACGGTGGATCATGACGACGCCGAGCCCGTTGAGCAGCGTGACGATGGGCAGGACGACGGGGTCGGCGTAGGCGGCGCGCCAGCGCAGGACGAGGTGGAACGCGACGACGAACCCGAGCAGCCACGAGCCCTGCGTGACGATGTCGATCGGCACGGCGCCGCCCACGGCCAGCCCGACCGACAGGTAGGCGAGCAGCACGATCCCCACCGCGAAGAGCAGCAGGAGCAGCTCGACGTTGCGGCGGGTGCGCGGCACGAAGAACGAGACCGTGGTCACGAGCTCGCCGCCGATCCGCAGGCGATGCCCGCTGTCCGGCGCTGCACGCACAGCTCGGCCTGGTTGCGCAGCTCGTCGACGCGGGAGCCGACCTCGACCTGGTTGTGCGCGGGGATCGTCGCCTCGAGCTTGTCGCGGTAGAACTGCGGCAGGTCGTCGACGTCGATGTCGGTCATCTCGCGGACCGACGCGAAGGACACGGGGCCGAGCTTCTGGGGGATGCCGTCGAACACGGTGACGCGCCCGGAGGACTCACCGATGAACATCTGGGCCTGGGTCCAGCGGTAGCCGGAGTACCCGGCCCCGCCGAGCACGAGCAGCACGACGAGCAGGAGCGCGACGACGCGCAGGCCGGGGCGCGAGAAGCCCTCGTCGTCGCCCGGGTCGTCGTCCTCGTCGGGGGCGCCGGTCGCCTGGCGGCGCAGGGCCGCGGCCTTCTGGGCCGGGTTGAGGGCCTGCGTGGGGAGGGCACCCGCCCGCCGCTCCGCCACCGCGCCGACGATCTGCGGCTGCGTCGGGGGGCCGGAGGTGGCGTCGACGACGTCGGCGACGACGCACGTGACGTTGTCGGGCGCGCCGGCCTTGAGGGCGAGGTCGACGAGGCGGGCGGCGGTCGCGTCGACGCCCTCGCCGTCGCGCACGACCTCCTCGATCGTGTCGCGGGCGACGTAGTCGGACAGGCCGTCGGAGCAGATGAGGTAGCGGTCGCCGATCCGCCCCTGGCGCATCGACAGGTCGGGCTCGTCCTCCGGTGCGCCGGTGAGCACGCGGGTGACGAGCGAGCGCTGCGGGTGGTGTTCCGCCTCCTCGGCGCTGATCCGGCCGGCGTCGACGAGGCTCTGCACGAAGGAGTGGTCCTTCGTGATCTGCGTGAACTGCTCTCCGCGCAGGAGGAAGGCGCGGGAGTCACCGATGTGCACGAGGGCGAGGCCGGTGGGGCCGCAGCGCAGGAGCGCCGTCAGCGTCGTGCCCATGCCGTGCAGCTCGCCGTTCTCGGCCATCGCCTTCGTCAGCGAGCGGTTCGCGTCCGCGATCGTGTCGGCGAGGAGCTCGAGGGCGTCGTCGGCGCCGTGGCTGTCGCCGTCGAGCGGCGCGAGGCGCGCGAGCACGAGGGAGCTCGCGACGTTGCCGCCCGCGTGCCCGCCCATGCCGTCGGCGACGGCGAGCAGGTGCGGGCCGGCGTAGCCCGAGTCCTCGTTGCGCGAGCGCACCAGACCCACGTCGGTGCGCGCCGCGTAGCGCACGGCGATCGTCATGGAGCTACCGCCTCAGCTCCAGCACGGTCGCGCCGATGCGCAACTGCGTGCCGTCGGTGAGGGGCGTGGGGGCGTCGATGCGCTCGCCGTTGACGTGGGTGCCGTTCGTGGAGCCGAGATCCTCGACGTACCAGGACTTGTCGTCGTAGTAGACGCGGGCGTGCCGCCCCGAGGCGAAGTCGTCGTCGAGGATGAGGGTGCACTCGGGGTTGCGGCCCAGCAGCACCCCCGCCTCGCGCAGCGGCACGGTCGTGCCGCGCATCTGCCCGTCGACGACCGCAAGGATGCTGAACCCGCGCCGGGGCCGGGTCGGGGAGCTGCGGGTCGGCCGGATCGTGTTCCGGCCGCGGGCCGACCGGTGCACGATGCGCGTGCCGTAGAGGTCGCTGCGCAGGACGCCGACGATGCTGAAGATGAACAGCCACAGCAGCACGAGGACGCCGAGTCGCACGGCCGACAGGGTCAGTTCGCTCATGCGCTCACCGACCCTTCGTGCGCAGGTCGAAGGTCACGCGGCCGATGGTCACGCGGTCGCCGTCGGACAGGCGGGTCGTGTCGACGCGCTCGCCGTTGACGAACGTGCCGTTCGTCGAGCCGAGGTCGCGCAGCCCGATGACGAGGTGCGGGCCGTCGTGCGTCACCCGGATCTCGCAGTGCCTCCGGCTGATGCCGGCGTCGGAGAGCGTGATGTCGGCGGTCTCGTCGCGGCCGAGGACGGTGATCGCCCCGAGCAGCGGGTAAGTGTCGCCGTCGATCTCGAGCCACGGGCGGTGGCTCGGGTCGACCAGCGGCGGAGGCGGCTCGGCCGCCGCCGGCGTCATCGTGGAGGTCGGCGCGTCGTCCGGATCGGCGCCGTCGACGTCGTCGTCGACCGGCCACCCGTCCATGTCCTGGCGCAGCGCGCGTTCCCGGGCGGCGGCCACGCCCGCGGTGGCGCCGGCGGCGGCGGACGCGGCGCGCCCCGCCACGGCGATCTCGCCCTCGGGCTGGGACGTCGCCTCGGGCGGGTGCGGGCTGTGGCGGCGGGGAAGCTCGTCGGCCGCGGCCGCCTCTTCCTGGGCGTCGCGGCGTGCGCGGCGCTCGGCGCGAGAGGCGGCGGGGCTCGGCGCGGCCGGCCCCCGACGCCGGCGCGCCGGGGTGGAGGTCGTGCTCGGCCGGACGCGGAACACCCCGGTGTCGAGGTCGTCCTTGACGACGAAGTCGACCTGGAGCGGCCCGCCCGGCTGGTAGTGCTGCGACTCCGCGTACTCCTCGACGGAGGCGACGAGCTCGTCGACGAGGACGTCCTCGTACTGGGTGAGGCGGTCGTGGTCGTGAGGGTCGAGCTCGATGGTGAAGGCGTTGGGCACGATCGTGCGGCCCTTGCCGACGACGGCGGCCCGGTCGTCCATCGCCCGGCGCATGGCGGCGGCGATCTCGACGGGCTGGACCTCGGCCTTGAAGGCGCGCGCGAAGGCGCCGTTGATCACCCTGTCGAGCGTGCGCTCGACGCGATCGAACAGTCCCACGGTCACCCCTCCCGGTTCCCAGCCTCGTTCCAGCGTATCGGCACCCCCTGACAGAGTCCTGGACCCAAGGGCCCGACGGACCGACGGGTCCGGGACGGGCCCCATCCCGTTTGGACGATCCCCGCGGCGTCTGGCACTCTTGGGAGGCGCGCGCGAGTGGCGGAATAGGCAGACGCGCACGGTTCAGGTCCGTGTGCCCGAAAGGGCGTGGGGGTTCAACTCCCCCCTCGCGCACCGATGGGTAGTTCCCTGAACTACTTGTTTTGGATTCCCGAAACTCCCGGCCGGAGATGTTCCGGCCGGGAGTTTCGCCGTTCCGGGGGTCGTGACGGTCCCCGAGGCCTCCGTCGACGCCGATTGGTATACCGTGAGGCCGGTTTCGTTGTCTCTGATCCGTTTCCGGGCAGGCTGGCGCTGCCTTCGTGTGGTGTGAGTGGCTGGGGCCAGGCCGGTCAGTCGGTCGGGCGCCTGCGTCGGCCGCGGGTCCGGGTGGCCTTGTCGAGTGGTCGGTCGTCGACGGGCTCCCCGAGATGGACCTGCCACGGCTCGGGTCGCCCGCGTCTTGTGTGCCACGCGTGCAGGCTGACGAGGTTGTGTCCGCCCAGGGTGACAGCCATGAGCAGTGCGGTCGCGACGAGCCCAGTTTGTCGGAAGAAGCCGCGGTTGACGCTGAGCCGCTGGTAGCGGTTGGCGCCGATGAGGCCCTCGACGAGGGTGCGCCGATTGAAGGACAGCGCCCAACGGGTCGACTGCCAGGGATGGTGCTGACGGTCGCGTTCGAGCAGGCTGTCGTGGATAGTGATGGTCTTCCCGCACCCGCACGGCTCGCCTGGGACGCAGGTCGTGGTGGGGATGGTGTGCGGCATCCGCATCGACGCCGGGGTGTTCGGGCAGCGGACCTTGAACGGATGCCCGTCGACTGCTGGGCCGCGGAAGCGCTGCGTCCCGCGTGTCGTGTCGCGCTTGGCGTGTGGGACGAACCGGTAGGGCTCGCGGGCGTCGAATGCTTCGCGGCGTCGTGCCTTTTCGGCGGCGCTCATGCCAGCGGTGGGTGCCTCGAGCGTGCGGTGGGTCTCGGGGAGGGCGCTGGAGTAGAGGCTGCCGTCGACCCAGACCGTGCCGGCCTCAGGGCCGGGCCGGACCACCCGTTGGGTCTTGTGCAGGTCCATCGTCACGGTGATGCCTCGGTCGCGGAGCGGGCCGGCGAGCTGGTTGCCCTTGGCCGTGGTGTAGCCACGGTCGACGAGCAGGTCAGTGAAAGGTGGCAGGGCGTCGACGATGTTCAGGCAGGCTCGGGCGCGATCACGGATTCCTGGTCGCAACGCGAGGCCCGCCACCACCTGAGGGATGGGTTCGGAGCCGCCGTGCGGTGCGTACGTCGCGAGGTGGGCTTCATAGCCGAGGAAGTGCTCGGTGGGGCGGCGGTCGGTCGCAGTGCGGTGTCCCCAGCGAGCGTCGGGGTCAGCTGACCAGAAGGCGCGGCCCTCGGCATCGACGTGCTTCTTGTGCGGCCTGGTGTGGCTCTCGATGTCGGTGCCGTCGATCGCCACCGCTGGGGGTCGGTCGAACTCCGGCGGGAGGCTGGCCTGGATGAGCATCGTCGTGAGCTCGTCCAGGCCGACCTGCTCGAACGGGCAACCCTCCGGGCAGGGCAGGGCTTCGCCGGTATCCGGATCGACCTTGAGCTCATGGTGGTGCTCGACCAGGACCCCGTGCTCGACGACGCGCAGGATCGCCCGCCAGCCGGAGTGCATCCGCTTGTAACGGACCTGCATACGCTTCGGGATCCCGAGCGCCGCTCGTTGCCTCGGCTTGAGCTTCTTCACCGACCGGCACACGCCGGAGGTGGTCATCGTGTGCGGCTCGCCGGTGGCGTGAAAGATGTAGGCGGCGAGGACCCCTGCCAGCGGGATGAGGCGAGGCCGTCCGGTCCGCCGTTCCGCCGCCGCGCAGAGCTTCACAGCGATCTCGCTGGTCGCGACCGCGACGGCCCGCGCGATGCGCTGTTCGTCTGTCATCGGGTTGGCCGGCGTCGCGTCCGAGCTCAACCGCGAACCAAGGGCGCTCGGAGGCCGTCGCGATCGGCTCACCGGCGGACCGCCTGGGCGAACAGTGTGGGCTCGTCCGGTTGCGGGATGTACTGCTGCAGAGGCTGGTAGGACCGCCACGAGGTGAAGCCGGCCAGCGTGGTGAGCCCGCCCATGGACATGCCGTGGGTGAGGTGTTCGACCATCCAGGTGGCCCTCAGCCGCGCTGGGGTGATCGTCGGACAGCCGGGCGGGACGTCGGCCTTGCGCAGCATCTCGTGGAAGGGTGAGCGGTCCCACTTCCTCGGCCGGTACGCCAGGATCGGCGCGCCGGCCGGTTCGGTGAGGAAGCCGGCGAGAATCTCGTCGTTGGGTGCGGTGATCGGCACCACCCGGGGATGCCTGCTCTCGGTGACGCGCACGCAGAGGAAACCGTGGACCGTCTCGAGGTCGCCGACGTTGGCCTTCCACATCTCGTGCGGGTGCAACCCCGCGCCGAGACCGAGCGCGAGGTACCCGGTGAAGCGGCGACGGCGGATCTTCGTGCTCTGGTCGTTGGCGATCTCCCACAAGCGCGTGATCTCGTCCTGGGTGAACGGCACGAGCGTCCTGCGCTGCTTCAGCTGCGGCGGATCGGGCGCCCACGGTGCCTTCGTCGTGATCTGCCTGGAGAAGCGCCGCAGGTCCGAGCGACGGGTCGCGCGCGAGGACACTGCCAAGTGCGAGGCAGCGACCGCGATGTACCGCTCGACCGCGTCGGGGACGAACATCCGGTCCCGATCCAGCGGGTAGCCCTCTCGATGTGCCCACGCGACGAACTGCGACACCGTCCGCATCGCCTCGATGGCCTGTCGTTCACTCCCGGGTGGACAAGAAGGACGGACTCCCGCGTGAAGTCCGCGACAGGCGCCCACTCGTCGTCCGGGATCGCGTGCGGCACGTACCGGAACACGGCGGCCCGTGGCTCCTCGCCGCCGGCGTGGCGGTTGACGTTCTCAGTTCCAGAAGAGCACTCTGGACGTGTTGAAGACATAGAAGTACCCCCTCAGGGTGCTTGCGCAAGTGAATGAAAGGCAGCGAGCTCACTACTCGCTGAAGAGATTCGCGACGAGGTCCGGAGTTCCAGCTCTGGGCCTTTCGCTTGTCGGCGTCCTGCGTCGAGCGGCTCAGTCCATCGCGGCTCCGCGGCACTCGAGGGCGGCGGCGAGGAGGTCGGCATGGACGGCCGTCACGGATCGGCCGTCGGTCAGGGCGACGTCATAGAGCTGCTTCGCTAGCCCGGAGATTTCATTGGGTGAGTGACCCCTGAACGCGAGAAGTGCCCTTGACCTGCAAGGATGTCGATTGCTGAAGTCGATAACCGCAGGATCTGAAGGGCACTTCTCAGGTGAGTAAGCGTAGCGGGCTGTACCC
>NZ_JACYXE010000001.1 GCF_014857905.1 Agilicoccus flavus
CCGTGCGCGAGACCGACCTCGACCGGGGGACCCTCGTGCCGCAGGTGGGCCCGCTCATCACCCGGCAGGAGACGATCGCGCCGGTGCGCATCTGGGAGTCGCCGTCGGGGGCGACGCTCGTCGACTTCGGTCAGAACCTCGTCGGCTGGATCCGGATGCGCGTCCCGGCCGGGGCGGACGCCGGGACCGAGGTCGTCGTCCGGCACGCGGAGGTGCTCGAGCACGAGGAGCTCGGCACCCGTCCGCTGCGGGGCGCCAAGGCCACCGACACGTTCGTGCTCTCCGGCGGCGAGGACGTCTTCGAGCCGACGCTGACGTTCCACGGGTTCCGGTACGCGGAGGTCACGGGCTTTCCCGGGCAGCTCACCCCGGACGCGCTCGAGGCCGTCGTGGTCCACTCGGACATGCGGCGCACCGGGTGGTTCGAGTGCTCCGACCCGCTCGTGAACCAGCTGGTGAGCAACTCGGTCTGGGGCCAGAAGGGCAACTTCCTCGACGTGCCGACCGACTGCCCCCAGCGCGACGAGCGACTCGGGTGGACCGGCGACATCGCCGCCTACGCCGCGACCGCGAGCTACCAGTTCGACACGGCCGACTTCCTGCACAAGTGGCTCGTCGACCTCGAGGTCGAGACGGCCCACCACCCGGCCGGCCATGTGCCCTACGTCGTGCCGGATCCTCTGAAGTACGCCGACTTCGCGTCCTCCGACGTGGAGTTCGGCAGCTCGTGGCAGGGGCCCACGGCAGTGTGGGGCGACGCGGCGGTCTGGGTGCCACAGGCCCTGTGGCACGCCTACGGCGACCGCGACCGGCTGGCCGCCCACTACCCGGGCATGGTCCTGCACCTGGACTCGGTCGAGAAGGCGCTCTCGCCGAACGGGCTGTGGGACACCGGCTTCCAGTTCGGGGACTGGCTCGACCCCGACGCCTCCCCGCACGACCCCGCCGCCGCCAAGGCGGACAAGGGCGTCGTCGCGACGGCCTGCCTCTACCGCTCCGCCCGGTTCGCGGCCTTCAGCGCGTGCGAACTGGGCAAGGTCGAGGACGCGGCGCGCTGGGAGGCGCTGGCCGAGCGGACCCGCGCGGCGTTCGTCGCGCACTACGTGACGCACGACGGGCGGATCACCTCGGACTGCGCCACCGTCTACGCCCTGGCCATCTGCTTCGGGCTGCTCGACGAACCCCGGCAGGCGGCGGCCGGGGAACGGCTCGCGCAGGTCGTCGCCGAGCGCGACTACACGGTGACCACCGGATTCGCCGGCACGCCCTACGTCACGTGGGCCCTCTCGGAGACCGGGCACGTCGACGCCGCCTACCGGCTCCTGCTCGAGAAGGCGTGCCCGAGCTGGCTCTACCCCGTGACGATGGGCGCCACCACGATCTGGGAGCGCTGGGACTCGATGCTCCCCGACGGCACCATCAATCCCGGCGAGATGACGAGCTTCAACCACTACGCCCTCGGCACCGTCGCCGACTGGCTCTACCAGGTCGTCGCCGGCCTCCGCCCCGCCGCGCCCGGCTACGCGGGAGTCCTGTTCAAGCCCACCCCCGGGCCCGGCCTCGACTGGGCCAAGGCCACTCTCGACTCCCCGCACGGCCGGATCGAGTGCGGCTGGCGCCGGGAGGGCGACGGCTACGCCGTCGAGGTCGTCGTGCCGGACGGCGTCGAGGCCACGGTCGAGCTCCCGGACGGCAGCACCCACGCCGTGACCTCCGGTGCCCACACCTTCACCGGCGCCTGAGGGGACACGATCGCGTCACGTTTCCATCAGGGCCTTGTCAGGCGCGGTGTGAGACGTTTCAATACCGCCTAGGTGGTCAGCTCGCTCCAGGGTCGACCTCGCGACGTCGCGGTTCGCGCACGTCACCACCGCGGCCCCGCGCCGCCGTACCAGGGAGACAACGATGACTCCGATCCGCCGGACCAGCGCCATGCTCGCCGTCGTCGCTCTGGGGATCCTCCCCGCGGCGGCCTGCACGAAGAAGAACGATTCTTCGTCCTACGGCGGCGCGCCCGCCACGGGCGCGGCGACGAGCGCGAGCGCGGGTGGCGGCGCGAAGGCCAAGGTCGCCTTCGTGCCCAAGCTGCAGGGCATCCCCTACTTCGAGGCGATGAACGCCGGCGGCAAGAAGGCCGCCGAGGAGATGGGCACGATCGAGTGGCTCTACCAGGGCCCGACGCAGGCGGACGCGGCCGCGCAGGCCGACATCGTCCGGTCGTTCATCCAGCAGAAGGTCGACGCCATCATCGTCGCCCCCAACGACCCCGACTCGATGGCCCCGCTGCTCAAGCAGGCCAAGGACGCCGGCATCTCCGTGGCGACCTCCGACACCGACGCGCCGAACTCGGTGCGCGAGGTCTTCGTCAACCAGGCGACGGCCCAGGGCATCGGCGAGGGGCTCACCGACTCCCTCCTCGAGGCGATGGGCGACAAGGGCACCTACGCGATCGTCTCGTGCGGCCAGACGGCCGAGAACCTCAACGCGTGGATCAAGGTGCAGCGCGACTACACGGCCAAGAAGTACCCCCAGGCCAAGATCGTCGACGTCGTCTACGCCGGCGAGGACCAGGCCAAGGCGACGCAGATGGCGACCGACCTCATGAACGCCCACCCCGACCTCACCGGCCTCGTCGGCGAGTGCACGAGCTCGGCCCCCGGCGTCGCCCAGGCCGTGAAGGACGCGGGCAAGATCGGCAAGGTCTTCACCGTCGGCCTCGGCACCCCGCAGTCGATGAAGCCGTACCTCACCGACGGCTCCTCGAGCGCCTCGATCCTCTGGGACGTCGAGAACCTCGGGTATCTCACGGCGTGGACCGGCGCGCAGCTCGCCGAGGGCAAGACCCTCGCCGCGAAGAACAAGGTCAACGACAAGCTGCCCGACGTGGCGTTCGACTCGGCGACGAAGATGCTGCTCCTCGGCCCGGCCCTGGAGATCACGAAGGACAACGTCGACCAGTTCAACTACTGACCGATGACGTCGACCGTGACGTCGTCGCGGCCGGGGGCGGGGCCCGACGCCCCCGCCCGGCTCGCGATGACGGGGATCTCCAAGCGATTCGGCGCGGTGCGGGCCATCCGGCAGGCCGATCTCGTCGTCCGTCCCGGGACGGTCCACGCCCTCGTGGGCGAGAACGGCGCCGGCAAGTCGACGATGATCAAGATCCTCGCCGGCGTCGAGACGCCCGACACCGGCGACATCGAGGTCGACGGCTCCCCCGCCTCGATCCGCGGGACGAGCGACGCCCTCGCGCTCGGGATCGCCACCGTCTACCAGGAGCCGCAGCTCTTCGGCGAACTCACCGTCTCGGAGAACATCTTCATCGGGCGGGAGGTGCGGCGGGGCGCCCGCGTCGACTGGGCCGCCCAGCACGCGCAGGTCGTCGACGTGCTCGACCTGCTCGGCCTCCCGCCGCGCGTGGCGACCGCCACCGTCGCGGACCTGCCGATCGCGACCCAGCAGCAGGTCTCCATCGCCAAGGCACTCGTCGGCAACGCGCGGATCCTCATCCTCGACGAGCCGTCGGCGATCCTCACCGACGCCGAGATCGACGTCCTCTTCACCGTCGTGCGGCGGCTCGTCGCCTCCGGGGTGAGCGTCATCTACATCAGCCACCGGCTCGACGAGCTCTTCCGGATCGCCGACGAGGTCACCGTGATGCGCGACGGCGCGACGATCGGCACCTATCCCATCGGGGACCTCACCGTGCGCCGCGTCGCCGAGCTCATGGTCGGCGGCATCCTCACGCAGGAGAAGGCGGTCCGGGCCCCGACGCAGGACACGCCGGCGCTGGAGCTGTCCGGGCTGGGCCGGGTCGGCGCCTTCCACGACGTCGACGTGGCGGTGCGGCCCGGCGAGGTCGTCGGCCTCTACGGTCTCGTCGGCTCGGGCGTCTCGGAGATCGCGGCGTGCGTCTACGGGATCGACCGGGCGACGTCGGGGACGATCACGCTCGCCGGCCGGCAGGTGCGGCCGAAGAACCCCGGCCACGCCAAGCGCCTCGGCATCGCGCTCCTCCCGGCGAACCGCAAGCAGGAGGGCATGTTCTCCTTCCAGTCGATCGCCTTCAACATCTCCGCCGGGCACCTCGACCGGCTCTCCAAGGCCGGCTTCTGGGTCGATCGCGCCGCCGAGCGGACCGTCGCCCGCGACCTCATCAAGCGCCTGGCCGTGAAGACGCCGAGCGAGAAGCAGGCGATCGGCGCGATGTCGGGCGGCAACGCCCAGAAGGTCGTGCTCGCCCGCCAGCTCGTCAGCCGACCCGAGGTGCTCGTGCTCGCCGAACCGACCCAGGGCGTCGACATCGGCGCGAAGGAGGAGATCCACAAGATCATCGCCGAGCTCGCCGCCGAGGGGACCGCCGTGCTCGTCGTCACCTCCGACCTGCCCGAGGCCCTGCGCGTCGCCGACCGACTCGTCGTCGTGCGCGGCGGCACGACAACGGTGGAGTTCGGGCCCGACGCGACGCAGGTCGACGTCCTCGCCGCGGCCGCCGGCCACGACGATCCCTCCGACGCCTCCGATCCCGAGCAGGACTCATGACGACGACGGCCCCCCCGACCTCGCCCCGGCCGACGCGACGCGCGCGCGTCCTGCCGCCCCCGATCGCGGGGCAGGAGCTCGTGCTCGTCGCCGTCATCGCGCTCATGTGGGTCGTCCTCGCGCTGACGACCCCGGCGTTCGCCAGCGCCGGATCGATCCAGCCCCTGCTCGTCGCCACCGCGCCCATCGCCCTGGCCGGGATCGGCATGACGATCGTCATCATCACCGGCGGCATCGACGTCTCGGTCGGCGGGATGATGATGGTCTGCGCTGTGGTGACCGCGAAGGCGCTCGTCGCCTTCGAGCTCGCGCTGCCCCTCGCCCTCGGGCTCTCCGTCGCCGTCGGGGGGCTGCTCGGCCTCGTGAACGGCCTGCTCATCGCCTACGGCCGCGTCCACGCGATCATCATCACGTTCGGCACGATGAACGTCTTCCTCTTCGTCGGCCTCCAGATCTTCGCCTCGCGCACGGTCAACGGCATCCCCTCGACGCTGCAGTTCTTCGGCCGCGGCGTCGCCGGGCGCACCCTCGGCGTCCCGCACGCCTTCGTCCTCACGCTGCTCATCGCGGCCATCGCGTGGTGGTACCTGCGCCACACCGCCGGAGGGCGGCATTTCTACGCCATCGGCGGCGACGCGCAGGCGGCCCGGCTCGCGGGCATCGACGTGCGGGGGCGCATCCTCGCCGCGTACGTCGTCACGGGCCTGCTCGTCGGGCTGGCCTCGTGCTTCCTCATCGCCCAGGGCACCTCCTCGCTCGACCAGTCCGTCGGCAACGGCAAGGAGCTCGCCGTCATCGCGGCCGTCGTCATCGGCGGCACGTCGATCATGGGCGGGCGCGGGTCGGTGCTCGGGACCGTCCTCGGCGCCCTGCTCGTCCAGACCGTCACCTCGGGCGTCACGCAGCTCGGCTGGCCCTCGCAGCTGTCCGACCTCTTCGTCGGCATCTTCATCATCGTCGCCGTCGGCGCCGACCTGCTGCGCGAGCGCGCCCGACGACGACGCCTGCGCGCGAAGGGAGCCGCGGCATGAGCACCTCGACGCAGGCGCCGACCCCGGCCGGCCCCGACCCGGCGCCCCGGCCGGCGGCGGCCGAGCGTGGCGACTCGATCGGTGCCCGAGCGCTGCGGGCGGTCCTCACCCAGCGGATCACCCTTCTCGCCGTTCTCATCGTCGTCGTCGTCCTCTCCTACGTCGCCCTCGACGCGGGCGGCTACCTCACCGCGCCCTACGACCCCGACTACCTGAGCGCCTCGCTCATCAACGCCGTGCCCCTGGCGATGCTCGCCCTGGCCGAGCTGCTCGTCATCCTCTCGGGCCGCGGCGGCATCGACCTGTCGGTCGGCGCGATCGTCGCGCTGTCGGGGATGGTGTTCGGGTTCATGTACGGCCAGTGGGGCTGGCCGTTGTGGCTCGCCGTCGTCGCGACGGCCGGCTTCGGCGCGCTGTGCGGGGCCCTCAACGGGTTCCTCGTCGCCTACATCGGTTTCCCCGCGCTCATCGCGACGCTGGCGACGTTCTACGCCTTCAAGTCCCTCGCGATCGTCGTCAACCAGCAGTCCCCGATCTCGACCCCGCCGATCCAGGAGCTGTACTCGCTGACGCGCTCGGTCGAGATCCCCGTCATCGGCGGGCAGATCCCGGACGTGCCGCTGGGGATCTTCACCTTCCTGCTCCCGACGGTCCTCATCGTGTGGCTGCTGCTCGCGCGGACGACGTACGGCCGGCGCCTCTACGCCGTGGGCACGAACGACGTCGCCTCGCTGTGGGCGGGCCAGCCGGTGCGCGCGACGCGCTTCGGCGCCTACGCCCTGGCCGGGCTCATCTCCGGGCTCGTCGCGGTCGTCACCGTCGCCCAGTTCGCCTCGGCCCGGCCCGACGCCGGCGTCTCGGGCAACGGCATGGCGCTGCCGGCCATCACCATCGCCGTGCTCGGCGGGGTCGCCATCACCGGCGGCATCGGCCGGGTCGCCGGCGTCGTCCTGGCGACGCTGCTCATCGTGTGGCTCAACGCCGGCATCCTGCTCGCCTTCGTCGGCAACGAGGGCTCGCAGTACCAACTCCTCGCCCTCGGCGTCGTCCTCGTCGCCGCGGCCCTGCTCAACGGCTTCGCGGGACGGCGGTACGGCGTGGCCGACTGACCGCCCCTCCCTGAGCCCGGGTTCGCTCGACCGCATTCCTCACGTCTTCCGCTTGAAACGTATCAATGCTAGGTTGCTGGGACGACGTCCCCGACGAAGGAGGCACCGTGGTCGACACCGGAGTGACACGCCGGCTCGCCGCGAGCGCGATGAGCTCGCCGCAGCGCGCCTGCTTCCTGCTGAGGGTGCGCCCCGAGCGGCTCGAGCCGTACCTCGAGGCGCACGAGCACGTGTGGAGCGACATGCGCCAGGCGCTCACCGACTGCGGCTGGCAGCACTACTCCCTCTTCGTCGACCCGCAGGACGGGCTCGTCGTCGGCTACTTCGAGACCCGGCCCGGCACGACGACCGCGCAGGCCATGGAGGCGATGTCCGGTCAGGAGGTCGACGCACGCTGGCAGGCGGGCATGGCCGACTACTTCACCTCCGACGGCGGCACGCCCCGGCTGCTGTCGCAGTACTTCTACCTGCCCTGAGCACCGCCACCCGACCTGAGCGGCACCGCCCCCCAGCCGCCCCCACCCCACCGCGAAAGGCATCGACGATGACCGACCTGAGCCAGCTCGACGACCGGGCCCGCACGCTCCTGACCGAGCAGACCATCGAGCTGCCGAGCTGGGCGTTCGGCAACTCCGGCACCCGCTTCAAGGTCTTCGGGTCGCCCGGCACGCCGCGCGATCCGTTCGAGAAGATCGCGGACGCCGCGCAGGTCAACGCCTTCACCGGGGCCGCGCCGCGCGTCTCGCTGCACATCCCGTGGGACCGCGTGGACGACATGTCGGAGCTGACGCGGCACGCCAAGGAGCTCGACGTCGCGATCGGGGCGATCAACTCCAACGTCTTCCAGGACGACGACTACAAGCTCGGCTCCCTGTGCAACCCCGACCCGTCGGTCCGGGCCAAGGCGGTCGCGCACCACATCGCCTGCCTCGACGTCATGCGCGAGACCGGCAGCACCGACCTGAAGATCTGGCTCGCCGACGGCCTCAACTACCCCGGGCAGGACGACCTGCGCGCCCGCCAGGAGCGGCTCGCCGAGGGGCTGGCGCAGATCTACGCCGCCCTCGACCCCGAGATGCGGATCATCCTCGAGTACAAGTTCTTCGAGCCCGCGTTCTACTCCACCGACATCCCCGACTGGGGCACCTCGCTGCTGCACTGCATGGCCCTCGGGGACCAGGCGATGGTCGTGCTCGACACCGGCCACCACGCGCCGGGCACGAACATCGAGTTCATCGTCGCGCAGCTGCTGCGCATCGGGCGGCTCGGCGCGTTCGACTTCAACAGCCGCTTCTACGCCGACGACGACCTCATGGTCGGCGCCGCCGACCCCTTCCAGCTCTTCCGGATCATGCACGAGATCGTCCGAGCCGGTGCGCTCGCGGCCGACTCCGGCGTCAACTTCATGCTCGACCAGTGCCACAACATCGAGGACAAGATCCCCGGCCAGATCCGCTCGGTGATGAACGTCCAGGAGGCGACCGCCAAGGCGCTGCTCGTCGACGCCGACGCGCTGCGCGCCGCGCAGACCGCGGGCGACGTCCTCGCCGCCAACGCCGTCCTCATGGACGCGTACAACACCGACGTCCGCCCCCTCCTCGCCCAGCTGCGCGAGGAGAAGGGCCTGGCGCCCGACCCGATGCGCGCGTTCCTCGAGTCCGGCTATCTCGCCCGCATCGCCGACGAGCGGGTCGGTGGCGCTCAGGCCGGCTGGGGCGCCTGAGCCGATGGAGCGTGTCTACGCCGCCGTCGACCTGGGCGCCTCGAGCGGACGGGTCATCGCGGGCGTCCTCGACGGGGACCGGATCGACCTCGTCGAGACCGCCCGCTTCGACAACGGGCCGGTCGAGGTGCCCACCGGGGTCGGGCCCCGCCTCCACTGGGACGTGCTCGGCCTGTGGCGCGAGATCGTGCGCGGCCTGCGGGCGGCCGCGCACGACGTCGGCCCGCTCGACGGCGTCGGCATCGACACGTGGGGGGTCGACTACGGGCTCCTCGACGCCCGGGGGGCGCTGTCGGCGAACCCGGCGAGCTACCGCTGCGGGCGCCTCGACGGGGTCCGCGAGCGCGTCCTCGCGGTCCTCGACCCCGTCGAGACGTACGCGACGAGCGGGGTCCAGTACCACGCGTTCAACACGATGTTCCAGCTCGTCGCCGACGACCCCCGCACCCTGGCCGGGGCCGAGTCGGCCCTGCTCATGCCCGACCTGCTGGGCCACTGGTTGTCGGGTCGCCGGGTGGCCGAGGTGACGAACGCGTCGACGACGGGGCTCCTCGACGCCCGCAGCCGGCGCTGGAGCCCACGGCTCTGCGAAGCCCTCGAGCGGGAGTTCGGGGTGCCGGCCGCGCGGCTGCTGCCCGAGCTCGTCGAGCCCGGCACCGTCCTCGGGCCGGTGCGCGGGCAGGTCGGCGGCCTGCAGACCCCCGGCGGGGAGCCGACCCCGCTCGTCGCGGTCGCGTCCCACGACACCGCCTCGGCGGTCCTCGCGGTCCCGGCGCGACACGACCGGTTCGCGTACGTCTCGTGCGGCACGTGGTCGCTCGTCGGCCTCGAGCTCGACGAGCCGGTGCTCACGCGGGCCTCCTACGAGGGCAACTTCTCCAACGAGCTCGGCGTCGACGGGACCGTCCGCTACCTGCGCAACGTCATGGGCCTGTGGGTCCTCAACGAGTCCCTGCGCACCTGGGAGGAGCAGCGCCTCGGGTTGGACCTGCCGGGCCTCCTCGGGCAGGCGGCGCAGGAGGCGCCGCGCCGCACGCTCGTCGACCTCGACGGCGAGCAGTTCCTCGCCCCCGGCGACATGCCGGACCGGATCGCCGAGGCCGCCCGAGCGAGCGGCCAGCCCGTCCCGACGACCCCCGCGCAGGTGACCCGCACCATCCTCGACTCGCTCGCCCTCGCCTACCGGCTCGCGATCGCCCAGGCGTGCTCCCTCGCGGGGCGCGAGGTCGACGTCGTCCACATGGTCGGCGGCGGGGTCCGCAACGAGCTCCTGTGCCGGCTCACCGCCGACGCCACCGGCCTCCCGGTCGTCGCCGGCCCGGAGGAGGGCACCGCGATGGGCAACGTGCTCGTCCAGGCCCGGGCGACCGGGGCCATCACCGGGGATCGGAACGCCCTGCGCCGGATCGTCGACGCGTCGACGAAGACCCGCCGGTACGAGCCCGACCCCGAGGCCGCCGACGCGTGGGCCGACGCCGAGCGCCGGTTCCGCGACCGCTTCCGGAGCTGACTCAGCCGACCCGTCCGCCGTGAGGCAGCAGGGAGGAGCGGTAGATCGAGGAATAGCGCACCGGCTTCCCGCTGCGCGGGGCCTCGATCATCATCCCGTCGCCGACGTAGAGGCCGACGTGGTGGATCGTCGACGGGCTCCCGCCGAAGAAGACGAGGTCGCCGGGGGCCAGGTCCGAGACGGGCACGCGCGCGGTCTCGCGGTACTGCGCGACCGACCAGTGCGTGAGGCCGTGTCCGGCGGCCTTCCACGCCCCCTGGGTGAGACCGGAGCAGTCCCAGCGGTCGGGACCGGCCGCGGCCCACAGGTACATCTCGCCGAGCTGGGCCTTCGCGAACTCGATGGCGGTGCGGGCGGAGTCCGAGTCGGGCTCCGGCAGGTCCTGCGGGGCCGACACCGACGCCGACCGGGCGCCCGGGGCGGCGCTCGCCGCGGTGGCTCGTGCGGCGGCGGCCGCGGCGGCGGCCCGGGCTCGCGCTCGCGCCTCGGCCTTGGCGCGGGCGGCGGCGAGCGCGTCCTGACGCTGCTGTTCGAGGGCGGCCGACGTGCGGTTGAGGCGGGCGAGCTCGGCGACGAGGGCCGTGCGCCGGGTCTCCAGCGCGGTCTGCTCGGCGGCCGCCGCCTCCTGCTCCGTCTGCGCGGCGGCGAACGCGTCCTGCGCGGCCGTGGCGGCCGCCTTCTGGCGCAGGTGCGCGGCCGCGGCGGCCCGCTGGGCGGCGGCCGCCCGGGCCGCCGAGGTCTGCGCGGACACGAGGGTGGCGTCGCGGAAGCCGGTGACGGCGTCGAGGTCGGCGGCGTTGCGCGCGACGTCCCCGGTGCCCTCGACGAGGCCGAGGATCGTGCCGAACGCGCCGAGGCTGCCACCGGCCATGTACGTGTGGGCGGCGAGGTCGTCGACGTCGTCCTTGGCCGCGAGCGCGGACCGGGCGGTCGCCGAGGCCGCGCGGACGGCGGCGTCCGCCTCCGCGGTCCGGGTCGCGAGGAGCACGCGGGCGCCGTTGTAGGCCTCGGCGGCGGCTGCTGCGCGGTCGCTCACCGCGTCGAGACGGGTCTCGGCGGCGTCGAGTTCCCGCTGGAGCGCGACCGCGCGGGCGGCGGCCCGGGCCGCGGCGGCCTTCGCCGCGTCGACCTGCCCCTGGGTGGGCGCCGGTGGCGGGGTCGGTTCGGCGTGGGCGGCGGAATGCGGACCCACCGCGCCCGCCGTGGCCAACGCGATGAGACTGATGGTCGCCGCGGCACGCGCGCGCGATCGTCGATCGAGCATGAAGAACCTTCCACCCTGGTGTCGCCGAGGACGCGGCGCCACGTTCCCCGCCCCCGGGTGGCACCCGCCCGTTCAGTGTGCGCGGGCGCGGCCGGATCGCCGCGCGACACACGCCTCTCATGGACGACATCGACCACATCCGAACGAAATCGAGGGGATCCCTTGACCCTTCCCCGTCCCGACCCCTGGCGGCCGCGTTGACAAGGGATCGCTCCACCGAGTTGGCTGTCCCGTCCCCTCCCCCCTGAACCCCCTGCGCACCGGGTGTCCGAGCCCGTCGCGCGGCAGAACCGGAGCCCTGCATGACCCCCGAATGGGTATCGATCATCGCCCTCGTGCTGCTCTTCGTCGTCGGCACGGTGTTGCCCATCAACATGGGGGCCCTCGCGTTCGTCGCGGCGTGGCTCGTGGGCATGTTCTCCCTCGACATGAAGGAGAAGGACATCATCGGCGGGATGAGCGGCGACCTCGTCCTCACGCTCGTCGGCGTCACGTATCTGTTCGCCATCGCGAAGAACAACGGGACGGTCGATCTCATCGTCCGGTCGGCCGTGAAGCTGGTCGGCGGTCGGGTGGCTCTCATCCCGTGGGTGATGTTCGGGGTCACGGCCCTGCTCACCGCGATCGGGGCCGCGAGCCCCGCTGCGTGCGCCATCGTCGGACCCGTCGCCCTCGGCTTCGCGGGCGCGTTCGGCATCAACCCGCTGCTCATGGGCATGTTCGTCGTCCACGGCGCCCAGGCGGGCGGCTTCTCCCCCATCAGCATCTACGGGACGATCACCAACTCGGTCATGGCCGAGAACGGCTTGCCGACCAACGAGATCGCCGTCTTCGCCGTGAGCTTCGTCGTCAACCTGCTCATCGCGGCCCTGCTCTACGCCGTGCTCGGGCGGAACCTGGCCCGCGGGGGCCGCGTCGACGCCGCCGTCGACACCGATGCCGCGCACGCCTCGCTGCCGAGCCCCGGCGGCGCCACCGCGGTCTCCGCCGAGACCGGCGCGGGCGCGGGCCACGGGAAGGCGACCACCGCTCAGCTCATCACGCTGTTCATGTTCATCGCCGTCGCGGGGCTCTCGCTCGTCTTCGACAAGAACATCGGCTTCACCTCGATCACGGGCGCCGTCCTGCTCACGGCCATGTTCCCCCGGGAGCAGAAGGGCGCCGTCTCCCAGATCGCCTGGGCCACCGTGCTCCTCGTCGCCGGCGTCAGCACCTTCGCCGCCGTCCTCGAGGAGGCCGGGGCCCCCGAGTACGTCGGCACGTGGGCCGCGGGCTTCTCGACGGCGGTCCTCGGGGCGCTCGTGCTCTGCTATGTCGGCGGCATCGTCTCGGCCTTCGCCTCCTCGACCGCGCTGCTGCCGATCATCATCCCCATCGCCATCCCGCTCATCCGCAGCGGGGACGTGAGCCCCGTCGCGATCGCCGCGGCGCTGTCGGTCGCCTCGACGATCGTCGACGTCAGCCCGTACTCGACGAACGGCGCCCTCATGGTGGCCAACCGGCCCGACACCATCACCGAGGAACGGTTCTACAAGCAGGTCCTCGGCTACGCCGCCATCGTCACCCTCGTCGGCCCCCTGCTCGTCTGGGCCGCCGTGGTCCTGCCGGGCTGGTGAGGGTCCCGCCCGCCGCCGACCTCAGCGGTCAGCGGCGGGCGTCGACGGCCACCACACCCGCGGGCCGACGAGCGTGAACAGCGCGGGGATGACGACGGTCCGCACGACGAAGGTGTCGAGCAGGATGCCGATGCCGACCGTGATGCCGATCTGCGTGAGCGTGATGAGCGGCAGCACCCCCAGCACGACGAACACGGCCGCGAGCACGACGCCGGCGCTCGTGATGACGCCGCCGGTGAGGGCCACCGCTCGCACGATGCCGGTGCGCGTGCCGTGCTCGGCCGCCTCCTCGCTCGCGCGCGTGACGAGGAAGATCGTGTAGTCGACGCCGAGGGCGACGAGGAAGAGGAACGAGAACAGCAGCACCGAGGTCTCGAGGCCGGGGAAACCGAACACGCGGGTGCTCAGCCACGCCCCCGCCCCGATCGCCGCCACCGCGCTGAGGGTCGTCGCCGCGATGAGCAGCAGGGGTCCGACCACGGCCCGCAGCAGGGCGAACAGGACGAGCAGGACGACCCCGAGGATGAGGGGCACGATGCGCAGCAGGTCGCCCCGGGCCGCGTCGCGGCTGTCGAGCTGGGCCGCGTCGGAGCCACCGACGAGCGCCTGCGCGCCGGGGATCGCGCCGAGCCGGTCGCGGAGGGCCTGCACGGCGTCGAAGGCCCCCGGCGAGGCCGGGTCGGCGCCGAGCACGACCTGCCAGCGGGTCAGGCCGTCGGCGGTCGAGCCCGTCGGGCGCACCCCCACCACCCCGGGCGTCTCGGTGATCGTCGAGCGCACCGCCGCCGAGGAGTCCGTCCGTGCGAGGACGGTCGTGGGATTCACCTGACCCGCCGGGTAGTGCGCGCGCAGCGTCTCGAACCCGTCGACCGACTGCGCGGCCACCCGGAACTGCTGGGTCTGTTCGAGGCCGATGCGGACCCCCGACAGGCCGAGGGCGCAGACGAACAGGAGCGGGACCGTGATGCCGAGGACGAGCACCGGCCGGCGGGCGACACCCGAGGCCAGTCGGTACCAGCCGCCGCCGGCGGCCGGGTCGGGGTCGCCGGCGCGCGGGACGAACGGCCAGAACAGCCCCCGCCCGCAGACGGCGAGCGCGGCGGGCAGCAGGAGCACCGCGTACGCGAGCGCCACGAGCAGGCCCGTCGCCGCCGCCACGCCGAGGATGCGGGTGCTGGGGATGGCCGCGACGAGCAGCGTCGCCAGGGCGAGGACGACGGTGACGTTGGAGGCGAGCACCGCAGGCCCCGTGTGGCGGAGCGCTCGGCGCAGCGCGCGGCGGTGGTCGGTCTCGCGGCGCAGCTCCTCCCGGTAGCGGGAGACGAGCAGGAGGGCGTAGTTCGTGCCGGCGCCGAAGACGAGGACGCTCGTGATGCCCGTCGTCGACCCGTCGAGGGAGAGCCCGAGGCCGTCGCCGACGTGCCCCGCGAGGATCTGGGCGACCCGGTCGGCGAGGCCGACGACGAGCAGGGGGACGAGCCAGAGGACCGGGGAGCGGTAGGTGAGCAGCAGGAGCACCGCCACGACGGCCGCCGTGACGAGGAGCAGCCGCAGGTCGGCCCCGGCGAAGGCGCCGGCGGTGTCGGCGCCGAACGCCGGGCCGCCGGTGACCTGCACGACCAGCCCGGCCGGGAGGCCTGTCGCGGCCTGCGTGCGCAGGTCCGCGACGACGTCGGCGAGGTCCCCGCCGGTGCGGTCGGTGCTCACCGGCACGATCGCGAGCGTGGCCTTCCGATCCGGGGAGGGGACGACGGGGGCCGCCTGCGCGCCCTCGTCGGCGGCCCCGGCCACGCCCCGGTCGACGGTGTACATCCGCGAGCGGGACTGGGCCGCCGCCGCGAGGTCGGCCCCCGTCAGTTCGCCCCCGTCGGCCCGGGAGTACACGGCGATGGCCGGCGCGACGTCGCCGTCGGGGAAGGTCGCGAGCAGGGCCTCGACCCGCGACGACTCGGCGTCGGCGGGGCGGGAGTCCGGGGCGGTGGAGCTCGACGACGACCCCGCCGCGAACACGGCCCCGGAGAGCAGGACGCCGAGGAGGAGCACGACCCACGCCCCCGCCCGCGAGGAGACGAGGCCGCCCAGCCCCCACCAGGGGCCGCGCTCGTCGCGCCGCTTACCCGTCTGCGCGTCGACGGGGCGGACGGCGGTGGGGTCGGCCGGCGGCCGGGTCGAAGATGGCATGCCGCAACTATCTCAGCGACTGAGAGAAATGCCAAGCCGGGCGGGTTAGGATCGCCGGGTGCCCGACCCGACCGACGACCGCGCCGCGCTCGATCGCGCCGCACCGGAACGGGCCGCACCGGAACGGGCCGTCCTGGAACGATCGGTCGCGGAGCAGGTCGCCTCCCTCTCGGACGCGGCCCAGCACCTCGGGCGGACCTTCGCCGCGGGCCACGACCTGCACGACACCGACTTCCGCGCCCTCAGCCTCATCCACGTCAGCGAGCTGCGCGGCGACCCGGTGACCCCGGGCGTCCTGGGCGCCCACCTCGGGCTGAGCAGCGGCGCCGTGACGTATCTGCTGGACCGGCTCGGCCGCGCCGGTCACGTCATCCGCGACCGCGACCCCTCCGACGGGCGCCGCGTGATCCTGCGCTACGCCGACCACGGCCGCGAGGTCGCCACCGACTTCTTCGGCCCCCTCGGCGCCCATCAGCACCGCGCGCTGGTCGGCCTCCCCGACGCCGACCTCGAGGCCGCGACCCGCGTCCTGCGCGCCGTGACGGGGGCGCTGCGCGCGTACGACGCCCAGATCACCGACCCGGCCGCGACGGAGGACACGGGCGAGGCGTGAGGGCCGTCCGGGCATCGGAAAGGCCCCCCACCGCACGGTGGGGGGCCTTTTCCGAGCCGCTTGTCGGAATCGAACCGACGACCTATTCATTACGAGTGAATCGCTCTGGCCGACTGAGCTAAAGCGGCGCTGCACCGAGTGGCCGGTGCGACTCACGACTATACCGATCGCTCCCGTGGACTCCCAAATCAGACGAGCCTGCGAGTCGGAGGGAGCGCGACCGAGAGCATCCAGCGGTGACCGGGCCGCACGGGTCGGGCGAGCAGGATCAGCAGGACGTGTTCGCGGCCGGTGTCTTCCCCTGCAGCAGGTAGGCGTCGACGGCGCGGTCGACGCACGTGTTGCCCATGACGTAACCGGTGTGGCCGTCGCCGTCGCGCGTGACGAGGTGGCCGTTCTCGAGCTCGGAGGCGAGACGCTGCGCCCACTCGTAGGGGGTGGCGGGGTCGCGCGTGGTGCCGACGACGACGATCGGTCCGCTGCCGGCGGCGGTGATCTTCTCGGGTCGGTCGACCGGGGGCACGGGCCACGTCTCGCACGTCGAGGAGCCCCACGCCATGAACGGGCCCCACGTGGGCGCCTTGGCGGCGAACTGCTTCTCCTTGGCCTCCATCGTCGCGAGGTCGGCGGGCTTGGAGCCCCGGTCCAGGCAGTTGACGGCCGAGATGACCTGCATGATATTGCTCGTGTACCTGCCGTCCTCGCGGCCCGCGTACTGCTCGGCGAGGTTGAACAGCGTCGTGCCGTCGCCCTTGAGGCCGTTGCGCAGCGCGTCGGTGAGACCGTCCCACAGCTCCTGGCTGTACATGGCCTGCGCGAGCCCGGTGGAGGCCCAGCCCTCGGTGAGCTTCGAGACGCCGGCACCGTCGCTGACCGGCAGCGGCCGGGCGTCGACGTCGCGCAGGAACTCCCGCAGCCGCGACATGGCGCGCTCCTCGTCGGCGCCGAGCGGGCAGTCGCCCTCGGCGATGCAGTGCTTGACGTAGGCGCGCGTCGCCCGCTCGAACCCCTCGGCCTGGCCGAGGTTGACCTCGTCGTTGGTCAGGTCGGGCGCGATGGCGCCGTCGAGGACGAACCGGCCCACGTTGGCGGGGAACAGGCCCGCGTACGTCGCGCCGAGGAACGTCCCGTACGACTTGCCGAGGTAGTTGAGCTTCGGGCTCGCGAGGGTGGCGCGGGCGATGTCCATGTCCTTCGCGGCGTCGAGCGTCGACACGTGCGGCAGGAGCTGCGGGTACTTCGTCAGGCAGGCCTTGCCGAACGCCCGCGCCTGGTCGCGCAGGGCGTCGTCCTCGGCCTGGTCGTCGGGGGTGGGGTCGAGCCCGATCATGTCGTCCATCTCGGCGGCGTCGATGCACGTGATGGGGGTGGAGTGACCGACCCCGCGGGGGTCGACACCGACGAGGTCGAAGGTGCGCCGCACGTCGGAGGTGACGATGAGGTCCGCCGCGGCCGCGTAGTCGACCGCGGATCCGCCCGGCCCGCCGGGGTTGACGAGCATCGCGCCGTTCGTCGCCTTGCCGGAGGAGGCGGGCACCTTGAGCATCCGCAGCTTCGTGGACCCGCCGGTCGGTTTCGCGTAGTCGAGCGGGACGGAGACGTCGGCGCACTGCGCGTCGGGGGCGTTGGGCGTGGCGCAGTCCGACCAGGACAGCTTCTGCTCGTAGAAGGAGGCGAGCGCCTCCTGCCCCTGCGGCGGCCGGGTCGCCGCGGCCTGGCTCGTGGGGTCGGGCGTCGCGGCCCCGGGGCCGGTCGAGCAGCCCGACGCCGCCATCGTCACGGCGGCGGCCATCGCCCACCACCTGCGGGAAGTACGTCGGGCCACGACTGTCCTCTCACGTGTCGTACCGGGGCCTGGAGTCGACGGCGGCGGCGCGCCGACCGGGGGAACCGGGCGTCGCTCCACGCTACCGGGCGCTCACCCCACCTCACGACCTCCGGCGCGCGGTTGCGCACCGACGGCCCCGCGGGCGGCCCGCCGACCGTTCAGCGGCGCGGGAGCCGCAGCGACACCGCCATCGCCTCGAGGGCGAGCAGCGGTGGCACGTTCGCCTCGATGCGCTCGCGGGCGGTCGTGATCGCGTCCATGGCGGCGAGCAGCTGCGTCGGGTCCATCGCATGAGCGACCTTCTCGACGTCGGGGCGCAGGTCCTCGTTGACGAGGTCGACGGGCGAACCCAGATGGAGCAGCAGCGCGTCGCGGTAGGCCGACATGAGGTCGACGAGGGAGCGGTCGACGACGTCGCGCGCGAAGCGGGTGGCGCGCGTCTTCTGCTCCTTCTCGAGCGCGGCCAGCCTGGCCCGCACCGCGGGCGGCTGGGTCCGGGCCGCCGGATCGGCCCCGAGGGTCTCGAGGAGCTTGGTGCGCTCGGCGGCGTCGCGCTCGGTGGAGGACGCGGTCGTCTCCTCCCCCGCGATCGAGGCGAGGTCGGCCGCGGCGGCGAGCGCGTCGACCGTCGTGCGGATGCGGGTGCTCATGCGCACGACGTCGCGGCGGCGGATGCGGGCGCCCTCGTCCCGCGCGAGTCGCCGGGCGAGCCCGATGTGGCTCTGGGCGGCCCGCGCCGCGTACATGGCCATCGAGGGGTCGACGCCGTCGCGCCGCACGAGGAGGTCGGCCACGTCGCGGACCGGCGGGGTGCGCAGGCGCACGTGCCGGCTGCGGCTGCGCAGGGTGATGATGACGTCCTCGAGGGCGGGGGCGCACAGGACCCAGACGGTGCGGGCGACGGGCTCCTCGATGGCCTTGAGCAGGGCGTCGGCCGCGCGTTCGGTGAGGCGGTCGGCGTCCTCGACGATGATGACGCGCCACGCCCCGACCGACGGCCGGTGGGCGGCGGCGTCGGCGAGCTCGCGGGCCCGGGCCACCTGGATGGACAGCCCCTGGGTGGCCACGACGTCGACGTCGGCGTGCGTCCCGTCGAGCGCGGTCCGGCACTCGTGGCACTGCCCGCAGCCGCCCCGCTCGCACAGCAGGGCGGCGGCGAAGGCGCGCGCCGCGTTGGACCGGCCCGACCCCGGCGGCCCGGTGAACAGCCACGCGTGGGTCATCGAGCCGGGGTCGGCGACGGCCCGCGTCAGCGTGTCGACCGTCCTGCTCTGCCCGACGAGGTCGGCCCAGACGCTCACGACACCTCCCCGGGGGCCGCGAGGCCGAGCAGGGGCGCGAGTCGATGCCGCACCTCGCCCGCGAGGTCGTCGGCGGGGCGGGCCGCGTCGAGGACGAGGTACCGCCCCGGCTCGGCGGCGGCGAGGGCCAGGAAGTGGGCCCGGACGCGGGCGTGGAAGTCGTCGGGCTCGGACTCGAGCCGGTCGTGGACCTCACCTCGCCGGGCGCGCCCCTGCCCGGGGTCGATGTCGAGCAGCACCGTGAGGTCGGGCAGCAGCCCGCCGGTCGCCCACAGGGAGAGGTCGCGGACGTGCTCGGCCGGCAGGTCGCGCCCCGCGCCCTGGTAGGCGACCGAGGAGTCGAGGTAGCGGTCGGAGACGACCACCCGGCCCGCCGCGAGGGCGGGACGCACGACGGTGTCGACGTGGTGGGCCCGGTCGGCCGCGAAGAGGAGGGCCTCGGCGCGCGGGCCGACGGCGTCGCCGTGCAGGAGGAGCCGGCGGACCTCCACGCCCAGCGGCGTGCCGCCCGGCTCCCGCGTCAGGACCGGCGGCCGGCCCGCCTCCGCCAGCCAGGCGGCCAGACGCTCGATCTGGGTGGTCTTGCCGGCCCCGTCGCCGCCCTCGAGGACGACGAACACCCCGTCTGCGTGGCTCGCGGCCGACCTCGGCGCCGAGGCGGTGGACGGAACGGGGAAGGTGCTCACGGCGGCAGCCTAGGGGAGGGCACCGACACCGTCCCCGACCGTCCGGCGACGGGCGAGGCCCGCGCCGACGTCCGACGCGCCGGGGCGTGTCGGGCGGGCGTGTCGGGCGGGGGCGGGTCGGGCGGGGGCGTGGTCAGGCGTAGGTGTTGACGTTCGTGCCGAGCGGGCCGTCGGTGGCCAGCGGCAGCGACATCGCGTCGATGAGGCGGGCGGCGGCGTCGGTCTGGCTGTCCATGACCTTCTTCAGCACGGACACCTGCGCGTCCTGCGCGGCGGCCGCGGTGCGGCTCGAAAGGATCGTCTGCGCCAGTGCGGCGACATCCATGTCTGCTCCTCGAGTGCTGTTTCGGGGTGGGCCTCATGCCCCTTGCGCGCGTCCCATCGGCCCAGGTCAGCGGCATCTGAGGGCTCCCGGACGAGCGCCCGGACACCGTTGCGCGAGCTACCGACCCGCGCCCTGCCGCGCCCCGCTCCGGCCGCGTCACGCGGTCCGCTGGGGTCGCCCCGGGACACGCGAAGGCCGCCCCCGACGTCGTCGGGGGCGGCCTTCGGCGTGGGCCGGCTCGGGTCAGGCGCCGAGCACGCTGCGCGTCACCGCGGACTGCTCGGTGAGCACCCCCGAGATGATGTTCTGCGCCTCGTTGATGCGCTCGACGGTCTGCGCGACGCCCTGGAGGGCGTGCACGACGGACCCGGCGTCGCTCTGGATCGCCGACACCTTGGAGTCGACCTCCTCGGTCGCCTTGGCGGTCTCGCGGGCGAGGTCCTTGACCTCGTTCGCGACGACGGCGAAGCCCTTGCCCGCGTCGCCCGCCCGGGCCGCCTCGATCGTCGCGTTGAGCGCGAGGAGGTTGGTCTGCTCGGCGATGCTCGTGATGACCTTCACGACGTTGCCGATCTCGACCGAGCTCGTGTTGAGGCTGTTGACGATCTTGCTGGCCTCCTCGGTGAGCCGCTGCGCGTCCGCGGCGACGTTGCTCGCCTCGAGCACGTTGCGCTCCACCTCGGTGATCGAGCTGAGCAGCTCCTGGCCCGCGGTCTCGGTGCGGCTCTGGGCGCGGTGGCGCTCGATCGCGTTGGACACGAGGAACGCCGTGTTGCGCAGCGCCCGCTCGCGGTCCTGGGTGAGGACGATGTCCTTCGTCGTGAAGAAGTCCATCGTGCCGACGACGTCGTTGTGGACGATGATCGGCAGGCAGACCCCCGACTTCACGCCGGCGCGCTGCGCGGCGGGTGCGCGGACGCAGTCGCTGACGACGCCGAGGTCGGGCTCGAAGACCATGTCGCGGGAGCGCCAGGCGCGCCCGGCCACGCCGACACCCTCGGCGAACGTCGCCTCGCGGGTGACGCGGCGGAACTCCTCGCCGGCGCTGCCGGACTCGAGGCTGTTGCGCAGGACGCGCTCGTTGAGGTCGAGGGCCCAGAACGAGCCGTACTCCCAGCCGAACTCCTTGCGCGTCGTGTCGAGCGCCGACTTGATGGCCTGCTCCTCGGTGGAGGACTCGGCGATCTCGCGGACGACGGCGTTGATGGCGGCCATGTCGTGCTCCATCTCGGAGCGACGCTCACCCTCGAGCACCCGCTCGAGCGCCTGCGACACGAGCTTGCCGGCGCAGCCGAGGACCGACTGGCGGACGGGTCCGGGCGTGTGGTTCGGGTCCGCCATGAAGTCCATCGTGCCGACGACCTCGCCCTCACGGATGAGGGGGAAGGCGACCGCGGACAGGATCCCGCTGCGGCTCGCGACGGGGGCGCGGACGCAGTCGCGGACCTCGGACAGGTCGGGCGCGAACACGAGCTGGCGCTGCTGCCACACCCGGCCGGCGAGACCGACGCCGCGGGCGAAGGTCGCGCTCAGGGTGACGTTGCGGAACTCGGGGCTGACGGTGCCCGACTCCTGGCGGAACTTGAGGACGCCGTCCTTCGGGTCGATCCACCAGCACGAGGCGTAGGTGACCTGGAACGCGTCCCGGATGACGTCGAGCGCCGACTGGATGACGTCGGTCGAGTTGCCGGCCGAGGTCATGCGCTCGGCCACGGTGCTGAGGGCCTCGACGTAGCCCGTCAGCTCCTCGTCATGGGCGGCGCTGGAGGTCGGCTCGAGCACCTTCTTGCGTTGACGGATCACAGTTACCCCTCGTCATGGCGGGCGACACTCCTTGCGCCCGTTCGCCTGGAGAAATCGGCCACCGGCCCCTCGATCTGAGCACCTCGACGCGACGGTCCGCCCCCGTCCGGGTCCGACGCGGCCCCGATCCGCCCCCGACCGCTCAGGCCGTACCCGGATTCCGACCTCGCCGTCGGTGCCACCGGCCGACGAGGCAGCCGTCGCCGAGGAGCAGGGTGGCGAGGTCCAGATCGAGATCGGTCGGCGGACCGACGAGCAGGCGCGGTTCCGCGCCCACGAGCCGGGGCACGAGGGTGGCGCACCACTCGTCGAGGCGGTCGGCGGCCACGAACGCGCCGGCCAGCGTCGGGCCGCCCTCGCAGAGCACCCGGCGCAGCCCTCGCTCGGCGAGCGCGTCGACGAGCGTCGACGGGTCGACCCGGCCCCGCCCCGCGACGAGCACCGCGTCCTGCCCGAGCCGCTCCCGCAGGGCCGGCAGGTCCGGCGCGTCGCTCGTCGTCGCGACGAGGACGTCGCCTCCGCCGCCACGGTCCGGTCGGTCGCGCCGGCTCGCCTCCCCGGCCTGCAGCAGCCGCTCCGGCACACGTCCCGAGGCCGTGACGACCGCGAGCGCGGCCGCCGCCGGACGGCCGTCGCGCAGCGCCGCCCACGTCGGGTCGGGGGCGACCGGCCCGTACCCCTCCGCCCGCACGGTGCCCGCCCCGACGACGATCACGTCGGCGAGGGCGCGCAGCAGCGCGAACACGCGCCGGTCGGCGGCCGTGTTGATCGAGCCCGTCAACCCGTCGGGGCCCGCCGCGGCCCCGTCGAGGCTGCTCACGAGGTTGCTGCGCACCACCGACCCCGCGCCCGGCGGGTAGGCGTACAGGCGCGCGAGCGTCGCGTCGTCCACGAGGCCGTCGCCCGGGCCCGGCGGCCGGCCCTCGAGGACGCCGGTCGCGTCGAGCAGGAGTCGCAGCCGCCCGTCCTCGGGGTCGGTCACGTGCCGGAGGAGGTCGTGGCGGTCGTGGCGGTCGTCGAGCTCTTCGAGGTCTTGCGGGCGGCGGTCTTCGTCGCGCCCGAGGCGGCGGCCTTCTTGGAGGTCGTCTTCTTGGTGGCGGCCTTCTTCGTCGTCGTCTTCTTCGCGGCCGTCTTCGTGCCCGCGGCGCGCTTGCGGGTCGTCGGGCCCTTGGCCCGCTTCTCGGCGAGCAGCTCGTAGCCCCGCTCGGCGGTGATCGTGCTCGGGTCGTCGTCGCGGCGCAGGGTCGCGTTCGTCTCGCCGTCGGTGACGTACGGCCCGAAGCGGCCGTCCTTGACGACGACGGGCCGCTCCGAGACGGGGTCGGTGCCGAGCTCGGCGAGCGGCGGCTTGGCCGCGGCCCGGCCGCGCTGCTTGGGCTGCGCGTAGATCGCGAGGGCCTCATCGAGGGTGATGTCGAAGAGCTGCTGCTCGCTCGACAGCGACCGGGAGTCGGTGCCCTTCTTCAGGTACGGCCCGTAGCGGCCGTTCTGCGCGGTGATCTCGACGCCCTCGGCGTCGGTGCCGACGACGCGCGGCAGGGACAGCAGCCGCAGCGCCGTGTCGAGGTCGATCGTCGCGAGGTCCATGCCGGTGAACAGGCTGGCGGTGCGCGGCTTGGCCTTGGCGGCCTTCTTCGCGCCGCGCTTCGGCGCGGCGGCCCCCTCCGGCGCGGGCTCCTCGGGCAGGAGCTCGGTGACGTACGGGCCGTAGCGGCCGGCCTTGGCGACGATGTCGCGGCCCGTCGAGGGCTCCTGGCCGAGGACCCGGCCGTCGTCGGAGGCCACCTCGAGCAGCTCCCGCGCCTTGGCGGCCGTCATCTCGTCGGGCGCGATGTCGTCGTTGATCGTGGCCCGCCGCGGCGTGGCGGGCGTCTGCGGGTCCGCGTCGGGGGCGACCTCTCCCGTGGCGGGGTCGACCCCCGCGGGGGTGACCTCCTCGACGTACGGGCCGTAACGCCCGACCCGCACGACCATCCCGTCGCCGAGCGGGATCGTCGAGATCTCGCGGGCGTCGATCTCACCGAGGTCGTCGACGAGCTGGCGCAGGCCCTGCGCGCTGCGGGCCTCGTCACCGAAGTAGAAGCGCCGGAGCCAGTCGACGCGGGCGACGTCGCCGGAGGCGATCTCGTCGAGGTCCTCCTCCATCCGGGCCGTGAACTGGTAGTCGACGAGCCGCGGGAAGTGCTCCTCGAGCAGGCGGGTCACGGCGAACGCGAGCCACCGCGGCACGAGCGCGTTGCCGCGCGTGCCCACGTAGCCGCGGTCCTGGATCGTCGCGACCGTCGCGGCGTACGTCGACGGTCGCCCGATGCCCAGCTCCTCCATCGCCTTGACGAGCGTGGCCTCCGTGTACCGCGGGGGCGGGGACGTCTCGTGCCCGTCCGCCTCGGCCTGGGCCACCCCGAGGGGGTCGCGCTCGGACAGCTTCGGCAGGCGACGGTCGGCCTCGCGCGCGGCGTTGGCAGCGCCGCGCGCGGCGGTCTCCTCCTCGTCGCGGCCCTCCTCGTAGGCCGCGAGGAAGCCGCGGAACGTGATGACCGTGCCGCTCGCCGAGAACTCGGCGGTCTGCGCCGTCGTGCCGCCGGCCGGCACGCCGCCGAGCGGGACGGCGATGCGGACCGACGCGGTCGACCCGCGGGCGTCGGCCATCTGGGAGGCGATCGTGCGCTTCCAGATGAGCTCGTACATCGCGAAGTCCTCGCCGCGCAGCTCGCCGGCGACCTGCGCCGGGGTGCGGAAGCGATCGCCCGCGGGGCGGATGGCCTCGTGGGCCTCCTGGGCGTTCTTCACCTTCTTCTCGTACCGGCGGGGCGACTCGGGCACGTACTGCTCGCCGTACATGTCCCGCGCCTGGTTGCGCGCGGCGTCCAGCGCCGACCGGCTCAGCGTCGTCGAGTCGGTCCGCATATAGGTGATGTAGCCGTTCTCGTACAGCCGCTGGGCCACGCGCATCGCGTTGCGGCTGCTCAGGCGCAGCTTGCGGCTCGCCTCCTGCTGGAGGGTCGACGTCGTGAAGGGCGCCGAGGGGCGGCGGGTGTACGGCTTCTCGCTCACCTCGGTGACCGTGCCGGATCCGGCCGCGACCGCCGTGGCGACCGCGGAGGCCCCCGCCTCGTCGAGGTGCAGCGCGCCGGCCGTGCGCAGGGTGCCGTCGTCGGCGAAGTCGCGGCCGGTGGCCACGCGGGCGCCGTCGAGCGACGAGAGCCGGGCGGTGAACTCGGCCGCGTCGCCCTCGGCGTGGGCCTGCGGCACGAACCGCGCCTGCACGTCCCAGTAGGAGGCGACGCGGAACGCCATCCGCTCGCGCTCCCGCTCGACGACGATGCGGGTGGCGACCGACTGCACGCGGCCCGCCGACAGACCCTGGCGGACCTTGCGCCAGAGCACGGGCGAGACCTCGTAGCCGTAGAGGCGGTCGAGGATGCGGCGGGTCTCCTGCGCGTCGACGAGCCGGGTGTCGAGATCGCGCGTGTTCTCGGCCGCCCGGAGGATCGCGTCCTTGGTGATCTCGTTGAAGACCATCCGGCGCACGGGGACCGTGGGCTTGAGCACCTCCTTGAGGTGCCAGGCGATCGCCTCGCCCTCGCGGTCCTCGTCGGTGGCGAGCAGGAGTTCGTCGGCGCTCTTGAGCAACCGCTTGAGCTCGGCCACCTTCTTCTTCTTGTCGGCGTCGACGACGTAGTAGGGGTCGAACCCGTGGTCCACGTCCACCGCGAAGCGCCCGTATGGGCCCTTCTTCATGTCGGCCGGGAGCTCGCTGGGGGTGGGCAGGTCGCGGATGTGGCCGACCGAGGCCTCGACGTCGTACCCCTCACCGAGGTAACCGGCGATCGACTTGACCTTCGTGGGCGACTCCACGATGACGAGCCGCCGCAGCTGGGTGTTGCTCACTCGCGCCTTCCCTTCCGTGCGCCGGGTCCGGGACCACGGCATCTGGCCTATGACGGTAACGCCTCCGCCGGTACGTGGGAGAACCGCCGTGAGCCCACCGAGCGCATCAGCCCCGTGCGGGCGCCGGCTCCGGCGTGAGGAAGCCGTCGGCGACGAGCCGCCGCAGGGTGGGTGTCGTCCGGGTCAGGAGGTCGGCGGCGTCGACGTCGAGCAGCGCCGCGATGGCGACGAGCGCGGCCCGGGCGGTCAACTCGCCGTCGCAGACCCCGACGAGCGCGGCGGTGGCGGTGTCGACGCGGTGGGTGAGGCGCAGCCCGCCCCCCTGCCCGAGGAGGATGACCTCCGGGTCGGTGGCGCCGGGCCGGGCGTGCCGTTGTTCGATCACGTCCGGCGCCACGTGCCAGGCGACGTCGAGGACCGCGTCGTCGTCGAGACCGGCGAGGCGGTCGCGCGCGGCGAGCCCGGCAGCGATCGTCGGCCCCATCGGGCGCGTGACCGGGCCGCTCACCTCCTGGAGGTCGACGAAGGGCTCGCGCGGCGCGAGCGGTCGGTGGAGCGCGGCGACCCCGAACCCGATCCGCGCGACGCCGCGGGCGTCGAAGTCGTCGAGCCACGCCGCGTACAGCTCGTCGTGGATCCACGAGCCCGGCTGGTGTCCGCCGTCGCGGGCCCACATCTCCGCGTACTGCGCCGGGTCCTGCTCGTCGCGCTGGACGACCCAGGCGTCGAGCCCCGTGGGCTCGAGCCACTCCCGCCAACGGTCGCGCCAGTCGGCGTCGGCGGCGATCTCCCAGTTGCCGATGAAGAGGGCCACCCCGCCCGGGGCGAGGACGTCGCCGACGCCCCGCACGAGCCCGGCGACGATGTCGTCGCCGTGCGCGCCGGCGTCGCGGTACTCGAAGTCGGGCACCCGGGTGCCACGCGGGGTGATGACGAACGGAGGGTTGCTCACGACGAGGTCGAACCGCTCCCCCGCGACCGGCGCGAGCATGTCGCCCGCTCGCACGTCCCAGTCCGACCCGGCGAGGGCGGCGTTGAACCGGGCGAACCTCAGGGCACGGTCCGACGTGTCGGTGACGACCACGCGGTCGGCGTGCGCGTCGAGGTGCAGGGCCTGGATGCCCGACCCGGTGCCCAGGTCGAGGGCCGCGCGGACCGGGGTGCGCGGCGTCCACGAGGCGACCGTCAGGGAGGCGCTGCCGACGCCGAGCACGTGGTCGGGTTCCAGCGCCGCCCCCATGGCCGCGTGCGTGAGGTCGGAGGCCACCCACCACGCGTGCGTCTCGTCGGCGTGGGGTTGCAGGTCGCAGCACGCCCGCAGGCCGGCGCCGGTGCGCTCGGCGAGGTCGAGGGCGACGAGCCCGTCGCCGCGCAGGGTGGGCAGGGCCGCGTCGACCTCGTCGAAGTCGACCTCCAGCCCGAGGGTGAACAGCCGCACGAGCGCCCCGAGCGGCGTCGGGTGCGCCCGGGTGAGCCGCTCCGCGGGGAACGGCTGTTCGCGGCGGAGGGCGGCCGTCGCCGTCGGGCCGAGGTAGGCCTCGAGCCCGTCGACGGTGAACCCGACGGCCGTGAGGTCGGCGCGCAGGCGCGGCAGCAGCGTCGTCTCGACGCGCGGGGTGGGTCGGGTCATGCGCGCCAGTCCACCACGCCCCGCCCCGTCCGCCCCAGCCCGACCCGGGTGGTCGGGCGGGCGGGTCGAGCAGGACCGGGTCAGTCCGGGAGCTGCCCGGTCGTCGCGACCGTGGTGGCGACGGCCCGCAGCTTCATGTTGTGGTCCTGGGAGTACCTCCGCAGGACCGAGAAGGCCTGGTCCTTGTCGATGGTGAAGCGCTCCATGAGGATGCCCTGGGCGATGCCGATGACGTGGCGGCCGTCCATCGCGTCCCGGAGCTCCGACTTCGTCTTCTCGGTGGCGAGGGCGACGGAGGCGTGACCGGCGAACAGGGTGCCGTACGCCGCGTCACCGTCGTGGGAGAACCGGTGCGGACGGCCGGAGTACAGGTTGAGGCAGCCGAGGGGGCCCCGCGCCGTGAACAGGCGGACGGACAGCACGCTGCGGATGCCGAGGGCGGCGACGCGCTCGCACCACGGCGACCAGCGGGGCTCGGTGACCGTGTCGCCGATGACGAAGACGGCCTCCTTCGCGATGGCCTCGAGGCAGGGGCCCTCCCCCACGGCGATCTGCTCGGTGTCCGCCCGCTCGACGACGGGATCGGTGGCGGCCGCCGTCTCGACGGTCCCGCCTCGGTGCAGGAGCATCACGCCCGCGTAGTCGGCCTCGAGCTCGCGACGGGCGAGCTCGGCGATCATCTCGACGGTGGCCTCGACGCCGTCCTGGCCGTGCAGTTCACGCAGGAGGTGGCCGAAGTCCATGGTGCGCCCGCTCACGCGGCCCACCGGCGGAGGAGGCGAGGGGGTACCGCAACGGCATCGAACACGTCCCGCCGCACGGGAATTTCGGACATGTCAGGCATTGTCGAATTCTAAGCGACGCGAGTGGTGCTCCGAGCCCGAGGTCAGACGTGGGCCGGGACGCCGTCCTCATCGGTCAGGCCGCGCCGCAGCGACGTGAGGATGCGGGTCAGCAGCCGCGACACCTGCATCTGCGAGACGCCGATCTCGGTCCCGATCTGTTCCTGGGTCATGCCGCGGACGAAACGCAGGAGGAGGATGCGCCGGTCGCGCTCGTCGAGCGCGTCGAGCACCGGGCGGAGCGTCTCGAGGTTCTCGACCTGGCGGTAGCTGTCGGCGTCGTCGACGAGCAGGTCGGCGAGGACGGGTCCGTCCTCGCCGGGCCCGGGCGCGTCGATCGACAGGGCGCTGTACCCGCGGTCGGCGATCTCGGCCTCCGCGAGCTCGGCGACGCTGACGCCGAGCACCTCGGCGATCTCCTCGCTCGTGGCGGGGCGGCCCTTCGACTGCAGCAGGTCGCCGGCCGCGGACAGGGCCGCGCTGCGCAGCTCCTGCAGGCGTCGCGGGGGCCGGATCATCCAGCCGAAGTCGCGGAAGTGACGCTTGACCTCGCCCGAGATGGTGGGGACGGCGTACGCGAGGAAGCCGGGCCCCTCGCCGGGGCGGTATCCCTGGGCGGCCTTGACCAGGCCCAGGTAGGCGACCTGCGTGAGGTCGTCGGAGTCGATGCCGCGCGAGCGGTACCGGGAGGCGATGGACTCGGCGACCGGCCCGTTGATGAGGACGACCTGATCCAGGAGCCCCTGCCGGGCGTTGCCGGTGAGGTTCAGGGCCTCGGCGAGCAGTTCGTCGGTCCGGGCCTCGCGCTCCGTCGGATCGAGATCACCGACCTTGCGACCGTCCAGCCATGTCGGCAGATGGGCGGCGGCGGAGAAAAGGGTTCCCGGCACGACGGGCTCCTGACACGCGTCAGACACAGTGGCTCGCAGGGCTGAACCACGCTGAAAAAGTATCCAGGAAACACGGTATAACGCAAGCGACCGCCCACGGTTCGGACGGGACGAGGAGGGATGTTCGTCCGGCGTTCACGCGCAGGTGGCAGGGCTACGGAGCGGTCGTTTCGGGTACGGCGAGGGACCGCCCCGGAGGAGAACGGAGCCGGCGCACGGATCGTTCCCCCCGTCCCGGGACGGTCCGGAGGCACGTCGAGACCAGAAGGGGGTCGACGCCCGCGAGGGCACAACGGCGCATCCGGTCCTGCCGGGGTCCGGCCCGACGGCGGAGTCCGGTCCGATCCGGCGGCGTCCCGTCGCCGGCCGGGGTGCGGGCCTCAGGCGGGCGGGGTGGGTGCGGGCAGGTCGCCCAGGGACCGCGCGGCCGCTTCGAGGTCCTCGTCGAGGGCGAAGACGTCGTCGAGGCCGGTGATGGTGAGCAGCCGGGCGATCCGCGTCGGGACGTTCGCCAGCCGGACGTCGCCGCCGTTGGCCCGGGCGGCGCGCAGCAGTCCGACCATCATGCCGAGACCGGGCGAGTCGACGAACGTCATCGGCCCGAGGTCGAGGACGATGCGGAAGGTCCCGGCCCGGAACCGATCGTGGACGGCGTCGCGCAACTGCGACACCGAGGTGACGTCGAGATCGCCGGTCACCGTGATGACGACGGGGGCGCCCGGCTCGGGGCGGGACTGCTCCGGATCCACTGTGCGCGACATCTCCTTCATGGCCTCATCTCACTGTATCGACATCGGGTCGGTCGTCCAGCCGCCGGGCGGTCCTTGCGCACGTCGGCGCATGGGCCGCCCCGCGTCGTACTCCCACGCCCCGCCCCGTGGCGGGCCTGTCGGTGCCGGCGCCTACCGTGTCGCCCATGCCCGGCTCCCCCACGACCTCCGCCGACGCCGACGCGGCCCGCGCGGCGGCGGTCGCGCTCGAGCCCGGCCGCGGACGGGTCACGCACGTGCGACGGGTCGAGCCCCGGAGCGGACGGAGCGTCGCCCGGCCGGAGTGGGTCCACCCGCGGTTGCGGGCCGCGCTCGCCGACGAGGGGGTCGGCGAGGTCTGGGCCCACCAGAACGCGTGCGCGCAGGCGTTGCGAGACGGCCGGCACACGATCGTGTCGACGGGCACGGCGTCGGGCAAGAGCCTCGGATACCTGCTCCCAATCCTCACCGCGCTCGCCGAGGGCGCCGACCGGGTGCCCGGGCGCGGGGCCACGGCGTTGTACGTCAGCCCGACGAAGGCGCTGGGCGCGGACCAGCGCGAGCGCGTCCACGCCCTCGGTGTCCCGGGCGTCCGCGCCGCCACGTACGACGGCGACACCCCGGCCGACGAGCGGCGGTGGATCCGACGGCACGGCACGTACGTGCTGACCAACCCCGACATGCTGCACCACGGCATCCTGCCCGGGCACCCGCACTGGGCGCCGTTCCTGCGGTCGCTGGCCTACGTCGTGCTCGACGAGTGCCACGTCTACCGCGGGGTGTTCGGCGCGCACGCCGCGGCGCTCGTCCGCCGGTTGCGGCGGGTGTGCGCCCTGTACGGCGCGGACCCGACCTTCGCCCTCGCCTCGGCGACGGTCGCGGACCCCGGGGGCCTCGCGCGGGCGCTCGTGAGCGCGCAGGTGGAGGTCGTCGACGACGACGCCTCTCCGCGCGGGGCCACGACGTACGTCCTGCTCGATCCCCACGGGGACGGGGTCGACCCGCCCGGGCCCCCCGGGAGCGACGCCGGGGACCGGCGCGGGCGGCCGACCGGCCCGGGTGAGCCGACCGGCCAGGGTGGGCCGGGCGGGCCGGCCGTTCTGGGGGAGCCGGACGAGCCGACCGCCGACGTCGGCCCGGAGGCCGCACCCGGACAGGCTCGCGGGCCGCGTCCGGGCACGTCGACGCAGGCGGCTCGGCTGCTCGCCGACCTCGCGCGGGCGGGGGTCCGCACGGCGGCGTTCGCCCGGTCCCGCGCGGGGGCCGAGGTGCTCGCCGCGACCGCGCAGCGGGAGCTGGCCGACGTCCCCGACGTGGCGGCCCGCGTGGCCGCCTACCGGGGCGGCTACCTCCCCGAGGATCGCCGCGCGCTCGAGGAGGCCCTGCGCACCGGCCGCCTGCTCGGACTCGCCACGACGAGCGCGCTCGAGCTCGGCATCGACGTCAGCGGTCTGGACGCCGTCGTCCTGTCCGGGTGGCCGGGCACGCGGACGGCGTTCCGGCAGCGCGCCGGCCGGGCCGGACGCCGGGGGCGGTCGTGTCTCGTCGTCCTCGTCGCGGGAGAGGACCCCCTCGACGCCTACCTCGTCGCCCACCCGGAAGCGGTCCTCGACGCCGACGTGGAGGCGTGCGTCCTCGACCCGGCCAACCCCTACGTGCTCGGCGGGCACCTGCTGGCGGCGGCGGCCGAGGCGCCGCTGACGGCGGAGGACGCCGCGTGGTTCGGGCCCTCCACGGTGCCGCTCCTCGACGACCTCGCCTCCCGCGGCCGACTACGCCGGCGACCGCATCCGGGCTCGCGCCCACGGCGGGTCGAGAGCTCGCCCGACGCCGACCCGACCGGGTGGTTCTGGACGGGCCGGGGTCGTCCCACGGACGAGGTGCCGCTGCGGGGCACCGGCGAGACCGTGCGCATCGTCGAGCGCGGCACGGGCCGCGTGGTCGGGACGGTCGACGCGCCGCGCGCCGACGCGGCCGTCCACACGGGCGCCGTCCACCTGCACCAGCAACGGCCCTACGTCGTCACCGACCTCGACCTGTCGCAGGGGGCCGCCCACGTCGTCGCCGGCGACCCGGGGTGGAGCACCCAGGCCCGGTCGGTCAGCGCCTTCGACCTCCTGCGCGAGCAGCACCGGGCGGAGTGCGGGCCGGTCACGCTGTCCTTCGGGTCGGTGACGGTGCGTTCGCAGGTGACGTCGTTCGTGCGGCGGACGCCGAACGGGACGGTCCTCGGCGAGCACCCCCTCGACCTGCCCGAGCGGGTGTTCCACACGAAGGGCGTGTGGTGGACCGCGACGCCGGAGTCGTTGGCGGGGGTCGGCATCGGCCCGGACGCCGTGCCGGGGGCCGCGCACGCCGCCGAGCACGCGGCGATCGGGATGCTGCCGTTGCTCGCCGCGGTCGACCGGTGGGACATCGGCGGGGTGTCGACCGCCCTGCACCCCGACACGGGCCTCCCGACGATCCTCGTCTACGACGGCCACCCCGGCGGCGCGGGTTTCGCCGAGCGCGGCCACGCACTGTGGCGGGCGTGGATGGAGGCGACCCGTGACGCGGTCGCCGCGTGCCGGTGCCGCGACGGCTGCCCGTCCTGCGTGCAGTCGCCCAAGTGCGGCAACGGCAACTCCCCGCTCGACAAGCGCGGTGCGGTGGCCCTGCTCGACCTCGTGCTCGCGCACGCCCCGGACCCCCCGCCCGTCCGCACGCCGTGACCGCGGCCCGGTCGGTCGTGCGGACCCGGTCGTGGGCGGACCCGTCGTGGGCGGGCCGGTCGTGTGCGGACCCGTCGTGGGCGGGCCGGTCGTGTGCGGACCCGTCGTGGCGGGCCGGTCGTGGGCGGACCCGTCGTGGGCGGGCCGGTCGTCGGCGGGCCGGTCAGGGGGCCCGGGCGGATTCTCGTGGTGGGCCCGCGCGTGCCTGGGCCACGGCCGGTCCGAGGCGGCCCGCGAGCCCCGGGGTCGGCACCTGGACCGAGACGACCACCTCGGCCCCCTCGACGGCGCAGGTGAGAGGCGTGGCCCGGTTGGCCCGGGCCACCGCGGACGCGGCAGCGCACGCGAGACCCGCCCCCGACCGCGTGACCGGTGCGGCGGATGAGGTCGAGGTGGCCGGCGCGGCCGGGGTGGACGACGTGGTCCGGGTGGACGCCCCGACCAGGCGGGCGGCGCCGGCGAGCGCGGCGAGATCCGCCGCCGAGCGGGCCCGGTGGGTCGCGAGGACGACGCCCGCCAGGGTGAGTCCGGCGATGCCGAGGGTGAGCGCGCACGCGAGCAACCCCACGACGACCACCGTGGCGCTGCCCCGCTCGGATTCGGCGTCGTCCGCGGCGGGCCTCACCCGGGTCGCGCTCATCCGCCCGTCACCGCCGAGGCGGGCTCGAGCGGCATGGTCGCCTCGGCGCGCGGCCGCAGCGCGTCGGTGAGCACGCCGAGGACGGGCCGGTCGGGGGCGCTCACGCGGACGACGACGGCGCCGTCGCCGGCCGAGGCGACCTCGATCCGGGCGCCCGCCGGCGCCAGGCCGGCGCCGATCGCCCGGACGACCGCGGGGTCGTCGCCGCGCGACGCGGCCCGGGCGCCCGCCCGGGCCGCGTCGACGCAGCGGACGTGGTCCACGACGCACGTGATCGCGGCGAGCACGGCGGCCAGCACGACGACGATCACCGGCATGAGCACGGCGAACTCGGCCGTGACCATCCCGGCCTCGTCGTGGCGCCCACGCCCGCCGCACCGGGGGCGACGCGGGCGCCGGACACGGCCGGCACCGCGCTCGCGGCGGGGCGTGCGGACCACGTCGGTCATCGTCAGGCCCGGGTGGCCAGCGCGGAGGTGAAGGCCTCGACGATGCCCTGGCGGACGCCCGAGTCCTGGACGACGACGAACAGCAGCGCCGCGAAGGCGCACGCGGCGAGGGTGCCGACGGCGTACTCGGCGGTCGTCATGCCGTCCTCGACGCCGGGCGTCGCACCCGCGCCGGTCGGCGAGTCCGGGTCGGAGCAGGGGTGGCCGAGCGTCGTGACGGCGGGAGTGCGGTCCGGCGTGGTGCGCCCGACGGCGGTGATGGAGTGAAGGGATGACATGAGATGTCCTTTCGATGCGGTGGTGAGTTCGAGGCGAACCACTCCACCGTCGACCGGGCCGAACCTGCGCGGCGGGCGCCGGTGCCGGCGCTGTGGACTCCCCCGGTCGAGCGGCGGCCGCCGACGTCCTGTGGGACGGCGCCCCGCCGCCGCGCCCGGGCTCACGAACCGAGCAGGTCGCCGGTCAGCGCGACGACGATCGGGGCCACGGTCGTCAGCAGGAAGGCCGGCAGGAACGTCAGTCCGAGCGGGAGGACGACCCGGACGCCGAGGGCCGCGGTCGCGAGCTCGAGGCGCGACGCCTCCCGCCGACGGACGTCGTCGGCGGCGCGTTCGAGCAACTCGGCGGGGGCCGCTCCCACGCGGGCGGCCAACGCCAGCGCCTGGGCCGCCGGGGCCCAGGCGGCGGGCACCGCCTGCCACGCCTGGGCCTCGTCGAGCCCCCAGCGCCGGGCCGCGGCCACGCTGAGCAGGTGGGCGCCGCACTCGTCGGGGGTCGCCCGCCCGACCGCCTCGAGCGCCTCGACGACGCCGCACCCCGAGCGCAGGACGAGCGCGAGCAGGTCCATCGCGTCGGCGACCCGCACGGCCGGGACCCGCCCGGCGCGGCGACGCCGCGGGAGCAGTCGTTCGGCGATCGCGCCGACCCGCGACGACGGCCATGCGAGGACCGCCGCGGCGAGCAGGAGCGCCACGACGAGCCGCGGGCTCACCAGCGGCCTCCCCGCGACAGGGCGGGCCCCCGCAGGGTGGCCGCGACCATCCCGGCCACCCACCACCGCCCCAGCAGCACGAGGAGCACCCCGCCGCCGAGCATCGCGGCGGCCGCCGGCGACGACAGGTAGACCGACCCGAGGTCCAGCCCGAGCAGCAGCGCGAGCGCGGGCCCGCCGAGCGGCAGGGCGGTGAGCACCGACATCGTCGCCCGCGCCCCGGCGACCGCGACCTGCGTCCTGCGCCGCTCGTCGCGGCCCTGCCGGAGCAGGTGGACCGCGGTGCGGGCGGCGGCGGACAGTGACGCGCCCGAGCTCTCGCTGAGCGACCAGGCCCGGGCGAGCAGCTCGACCTCCGGCGAACCGGTCCGCCGGGCGACGTCGGCCCAGCCGGCGGCGAGGCCGTCGCCGGCCCGGGCCCGCGCGAGCAGGAGCGGCAGGGCGTCGTCGACGCGTTCGGTCCGGGCCGGGGACGACCGCCGCCACGGACTCGGCGCCCCCGCTGCGCGCCACCGGGCACCGGCGCCTCCCGCCGCGGGGCCACCGGCCGATTCGGCCCGGACGGCCGTGCGCACGGCGGCGACGGACGCCAGCGCGTCGAGGGGACTCGCCCCGGCCCCGAGGGCCGCGTCGAGCGACTCCACCACCTCGATGAGCGCCTCGACCTCGCGCTCTGCGGCGCGTCGATCCGGACGCAGCCGCCGGCCGGGCCGACGTCGCCCGCCGCCCCCGCCTCGACGGGCGGCGCCCGGCAGCACGGCGCGGACGAGCCCGCCCGCAGATCTGGAGGGCACGAGCAGCACGGCGGCCGCGGCGAGGAGCGCGACGACCCAGGCGGCGCTCACGGGCCGAGACGGCGCGGGCCGGCGTCGAGCCCCAGCAGCGCCGCGAGCATCCCCCAGCCCGGCTCCACCGCGCCCGGCGGCGCGCCGTCCGGGCGGGCGCCCAGGGGTCCGTCCGCCCCGCCGCCCCCGCCGCCGCCGGGGTCCAGGGCCGCCCACCCCTCGCGGGGCCGGAGCAGGGCCGGGCGGGCCGCGAGATCGCCCCGGTCGGCGTCGAGGACCCAGACCCCGTCGACGACGCGCTGCGCCCCGACGCGTCGGACGTGGACGACCACGCTCAGGGCCGTGCGCAGCTGCGCCCGCGTGGCGGTCGGACTCATCCCGGCGAGCGCGCCGAGGGCCTCGAACCGGGCGACGACGTCCCCGCCGGTGTTGGCGTGGATCGTGCCGCACCCGCCCTCGTGCCCCGTGTTGAGGGCGGTGAGCATGTCGCGGACCTCCGGCCCGCGCACCTCCCCGAGGGCCAGCCGGTCGGGCCGCATCCGCAGGCACTGGCGGACGAGGACGACGAGGTCGACCCCACCGCGCCCCTCGACGTTGGCGGGACGCCCCTGCAGGTGGACGACGTGCGGGTGGTCGACGGCCAGCTCGCGGACGTCCTCGACGAGGACGATCCGCTCGTGGGCGGGGACGAGCCCCAGCAGGGCCGCCAGCAGGGTCGACTTGCCCGCCCCGGTGCCGCCGCTGACGACGTAGGACACCTTGGCGGCGACGAGGGCCCGCAGGACGGCCAGCCAGGCCGGCGGCGCCAGGCCGAGGGCGCCGAGCCGGTCGAGGTCGGCCGCGCCGTGCCGCGGGATGCGCAGGCTCACGTGGGCCCCACCCTCGACCAACGGTGGGAGGAGCGCGTGCAGGCGGATCCCGCCGGGCAGGAGGCCGTCGACGTAGGGGCACGCGTCGTCGAGTCGCCGCTCGGCGAGCCCGGCGAGGCGGACCGCGAGCCGGCGCGCCTGCGCATCGTCGAGTGGCGCGACGTGGGCCGGCTCGAGCCCGGCCCCGCGGTCGACCCAGACGCCGCCGGCGCCGTTGACGAGGACGTCGGTGACCCGACGGTCGGCGAGCAGCGGGTCGAGCGGACCGGCCCCGAGGACCTGGGCGTGCAGGTCGGCGCGGGCGAGGCGGTAACCGTCCGCGTCGGCCGGGCCGGCGGCTGCGAGGGCGTCGACGCGCCGCGGCGTGGGCGGGCGACCGGCCCGGATGTGTTCCCACACGGCGGAGCTCACGCCGACCTCCCGCGACGCACCGCGGCCGGGGCCGGTGCACGGCCGACGAGCTCGCGAGGCCTGCCGCGGGTCCGGCGGCCCCGGGGTCGCCCGTACAGGCGGTCGATCCCCTGCCCGGCCGCGGCCGCGGCCCGGCCCCGGCGCCCCGGCGGGGACCCGTGGGCCAGGTCCGTCGCCACGCGAGGGTCGTGCGGCCACGCGAGCAGCAGCGGCATGTCGAGGGCAGAGGCCACCGCCTCGGCGAGGTCGTCGCCGCCGCGCGGCACGGCCTGGGCCAGCCACCAGCGGTCGACGTGATCGTCGAGGGCGGCGTGGACGGTGCTCGCGGCGGCCAGCGCGGTCGGGGTGTCGCCCACGAGGAGGACGACGTCGTCGAGGCGCGGCAACAGCGCCGGCAGCTCGGGATCGCCCGGCGGCGGCAGGTCGACGACGACGAGGTCGACCCGGGGCCGCAGGGACTCGAACACGAGGTCCCACGCCTCGCCCGAGGGGGTGGCGACGGCGGCGCGTGGGAACGAGAGCACCGCGACGTCGCCCACCCGGGGCAGGCGGTCGACCAGGGCGGCGCCCGCCAGGCCGGGACGCTGCTCGCCGCAGGTGACGAGGTCACGCCAGCCGAGCCCGGCGGCGTGATCGAGTCCGAAGACGACGTCGACACCGCCCCCGAGGGGATCGGCATCGACGCACGCGGCGGCGCCCCAATCGGTGAAACGGGTCGCGAGGCAGGCGGCGAGGGTGGAGGTCCCGACGCCGCCGGACGCGCCGACGACCCCGAGTGTGCGAGCGAGAGCCATGCCGCCCACCGTCCCCGGCCCGTCCCGCGCCGGGCGGCGACGGCGATCGCGGGCGGTGGACACCCGCCGGGTGGACGCGCACGGCGACGGGCTGTGGAGGGGGCCGAGCGCCCTCCACGCGGGAGGTGAACGGCGGGAGAATGAGGGTGGCCCCCGCTGGGGGGACAGCGGGGGCCACCAAACGCGCCAAGCCCCGGGGGGGAGGAGCTGGTGCGCCGCGCTCGACCCGTAGGGAGCGCTGAGACCAATCATGTAGGTCGGTCGCCCGATACGCAAACGCCCCCACCGGCCCACGGGCCGTGTCGTCGGACGAGCGTCCGGGTCGACAAGGACACCTTCCTTGCCCATGGGTGCAGCACAGGCCTGTGAGCAGCGATGATGACGAGACCGAGGCGGCGTTGCCCACGCGGATCCGCGCTCGAAGACTCCGTCCGCCCGAAAAGTTTGCGCAAAACGACGCGCCGTCGGGGCCCCTCACGCGACACGCCGTCTCGACAGGACATGGGCCGGGTCGCCGTCGCGTGACAGGGATGTCCCGACGAGGACGGTGCCAAACGGTCGGCGCGTACCCCCCCACCCGAGCGCACCGCTGCGCCACGGCGCCCCTGCCTCCCGTCGCGGCCCGCGGACCACGCCCGCCGTGCCGGTCACCCGGTGAGGCGGGGCCGGTCAGCCCAGTCGGCCGGCGCGGACGGCGTCGGCGACACGGGTGCCCTCGTCGCAGCCGTCGACGACGGCCTGGCCGACGTGACGCACCCACAGGGCGACCCCGGGCCGCCCGCCGGAGCCGTAGGCCGACAGGGCGCCGAGGTAGGCGGTCGCGCCCGCGCGTCGGTGCCCGGCCTCGGGCACGGCGACGGCCGTGACGTCGAGTCCGCGCCCGACGAGGACCGCACGCTCGACCGCGCGGGCCACGAGTCCGTTGCCGGCGGTGAACGGCCGGGCGTGGGCGAGCTCGGCGTGCACGAGGGCCGCGGCGACGAGGGCGGGCACGTCGTCCGCGCGCAGCAGGGCGAGCACGCCGTCGAGCCGCGCGCTCAGCGCCGGGCCGCCGTCGGGGGCCGGCCCGAGGTCGACGAACTCCGCGCACCCCTGCCCCGGCCCGCGCGGGCGGCCCAGGGAGTCCGGCGCGGCGAGGTCGGCGCCCGCGGCCAGGTGCAGCCGGGCGAGCGCCCGCAGGGGGGCCCGCGAGACGTCGGAGGTCAGCCGGTCCGCCTCGAGCGTGGCCCGGACGGCCCCGCGCAGTGTCGGCAGCACTCCGGTGAGCGGGTCTGGCCAGGCGGCCGCACCGATGACGAGATCGCGGACGATCGCCACGTCGCTGCGGGCGCCGTCGAGCTCCGCGCTCGCGTGGGCCCCCCGCACACGCGATTCCGCGGCCGCCTCCGGGGTCCGGCGGCGCAGCCCCTCGTGCCACCGCAGGGAGGTCGCGGCCTCGCGGGCCGCGTCGGCCGCCGCGGCGACCTCCGGCCACCCTGCGACGACGCGCGCGGCCGCGACGAACTCGGACCCGCGCTGCGACACGCCCGCAGCCTACATTCGAGCCATGCTCACCCTGCCGCTCGACGTGCCCGTCGGGGTCCTCGGGGGTGTTCTCGTGACCATCGCGGTGCTGTCGTGGCTGCTCGTGCGGGGCCTGCACCGCCGGCGCGCCCCTATGACCTCGGTCGCCACGAGCGTGACGTACCAGGCGCTCTCGACGACCTCCCACGCCGCGCGGCACCTGCGCGACGGCCTCACCGCCCCCGCGGCGGCGCGGGCCGCGCGGGACCTGCGCCCCCTGCTCGGCGTGGAGGCGGTGGCGTTCGTCGACTCGGGCGGCCCGCTCGCGTGGGAGGGCGAGGGCGATCACCACGGTGAGCAGCTCGCGCGCCACTCGGAGGAGGTGCTCGCCACCGGTCGCACGGTGCGCCTCGACCACCGCGCCCTCGCCTGCGCCGACCCCGACTGCCCGATCGACGACGCGATCCTCGCCCCGATCGTCTGCGACGACCGCGTCGTCGCCGCCCTGGGCTCGTACTCCCGCCACGTCTCGGCGGACCTCGTCCTCGCCACCGAGGCGGTGGCCGGGTGGGTGTCGACGCAGGTCGAGCTCGCCGAGCTGGGCCGCGAACGCAGCCGCGCCGTCGAGGCGGAGCTGCGGGCCCTGCGCGCCCAGATCAGCCCGCACTTCGTGTACAACTCACTCGCCGCCATCGCCTCGTACGTGCGCACCGACCCGGAACGGGCCCGGGAGCTGCTGCTCGAGTTCGCCGACTTCACCCGCTACTCCCTGCGCGGCTCCGAGCAGTTCGCCACCCTCGCGGACGAGCTCGTCAACATCGAGCGCTACCTGACCCTCGAGCAGGCGCGGTTCGGCGACCGGCTCGAGGTCGTGCTGCTCGTCGCCCCCGAGGCGTTGACGGTCTCGCTGCCCACCCTCGCCGTCCAGCCCCTCGTCGAGAACGCCGTCCAGCACGGCATCGAGGCCAAGGTGGACCCGGGCACCATCACCATCACCGCGATCGACCGGGGCACCGAGGTCGAGATCGCCATCGAGGACGACGGGGTCGGCGCCGACCCGCAGGCGGTGCGCCACGTGCTCGCCGGCACGGGCTCCCGCGACCACGTGGGGCTGGCCAACGTCGACGTCCGCCTCCGGCAGACGTACGGGGACGCGTACGGCCTCGTCGTCGAGACCGCCCCGGGGGCCGGCACGCGCGTGAGCTTCCGCGTCCCCAAGTTCTCGGTGCGCACCCACGGGCTGCCCGTAACCTGATGGACGTGTCCGCCTCCTCCGCGCCGCAGTCGTCGCGGCCGGCCGCAGCTCCCGCCGCCGGCGCCCCGCGGCCGGTCGGGCTGCGCGCCCTCGTCGTCGACGACGAGCGACCGGCGCTGTCGGAGCTCGCCTGGCTGCTCGACCAGGACGACCGGATCGCGCAGGTCCGCACGGCCTCCAGCGGCGCCGAGGCGCTGCGCCGGCTCGACGCCGCCCCGGCCGACGTCGTCTTCTGCGACATCAAGATGCCCGGCCTCGACGGCATGGATCTCGCGCGGGTGCTCTCGCGCTTCGCGGAGCGGCCCCAGATCGTCTTCGTCACGGCCTTCGAGGAGCACGCGCTCGACGCCTTCGAGGTGTGGGCCACCGACTACGTCGTCAAGCCCGTCCGCCCGGCCCGGCTCGCCGAGAGCGTCCGCAAGGTCGTCGCGCTCACCGAGCGGCACGCCCCGACCGTCCCGTCCGCCGAGTCGGCCTCCGACCCCGACCAGGACGAGACGATCCCCGTCGAGCTGGGCGGCGTCACCTCCTTCGTCCACCGCTCGCAGGTGCGCTACGTGCAGGCCCACGGCGACTACACGCGACTGCACACCCGCGACGGCTCCCACCTCGTCCGGCTCTCGCTCAGCCACCTCGAGGAGCGGTGGTCCGAGCACGGTTTCGTCCGCATCCACCGCAGCACGCTCGTGGCGCTCGCCGCGATCACGCAGGTCCGCCTCGAGGAGGGGCGGCGCATCGTCGTCCTCGACGACATCGAGCTCCAGGTGAGCCGGCGCCACTCCCGCGAGCTGCGCGACCGGCTCCTGCGCCTGCCCGGACGGCGGCCGCGATGACACCCGGCACCCCCGCCGCGCCGGCCGCGGGCCCGGCCGCGTGAGCGTCCCCGGGCCGCTGGGGCCCGACGCGTCGGGGACCGGGGCCGACGGCGACGTGGGCCGGGTCGGCGGGGTCACCGGGATCGACGACGTCCGCGGGGTCGACGAGATCGACGACATCGGCAGGGTCGACGAGATCGACGACGTCGACGCGGTCGGCGGGTCCCCGGCGCCCCGGCGCGTCCGGGTGACCTCCCCGCGGCACGGCGCCGCCGACCGGCCCGTGGCGCGGCCGCGGGCGCACGAGATCGACGAGGAGACGGCGCTCGGCGAGGTCTACCTCGCGGCGCTCCTGCGCAGCCAGCGCCGCCTCGCGCTGCTCGTGCTCGGGCCCACGGTGCTGGCGACGCTCGCGTCGCTCGCCCTCGTCCTCGCGACGACGGCCGGGGACGACGGGGGCGTGTCTGTGGGCCTGGACTGGGTGCTCGTCGGCGTCGTCGGCTACCCCCTCATGTGGCTCGGCGCGTTCCTCTACGCCCGGGCGGCCGACCGCGTCGAGGACGAGTTCGTCGAGCTGCTGCGGCGCCGATGAGCCCGCGACGCCCACCGTGCCCGGCGGTTCCGCCGCGGCCCCTGGCCCTGCCGGTGGGTCGGCGATGAGCGCGGCCGGCGCGTGGGCGGCGGGCCTCGTCGGGCTCGTGTGCGTCCTCACCCTCCTCGGCGGGGCCTACGGGCTGCGCCTCTCGCGCACGACGTCCGACTTCTACGTCGCCGGACGCACGGTCACCCCGTGGTGGAACGCCTCCGCCATCGGCGGCGAGTACCTGTCGGCGGCGTCCTTCCTCGGGGTCGCCGGGCTCGTCTACGCGGGCGGGGTCGACATGCTGTGGTTCCCCGTCGGCTACACGCTCGGGTACCTCGTCCTGCTCGCGCTCGTGGCCGCCCCGCTGCGCCGCTCCGGCGCCTACACCGCGCCCGACTTCGCGCAGGCACGCCTGGGCAGCCTGCCCGTGCGCCGCCTGGCCAGCGTGTTCGCCGTCGTCATCGGCTGGGCCTACCTGCTGCCCCAGCTCTACGGAGCGGGGCTCGCACTGCGCAGCCTCACGGGGGCGCCGTCGTGGGTGGGGGCCGCCCTCGTCGCGGTCGTCGTCACCCTCAACGTCGTGGCGGGCGGGATGCGCTCGGTCACCCTGGTCCAGGCGGTCCAGTACTGGGTCAAGCTCATCGCCCTCGCCGTGCCCGCGCTCGTCCTGCTCGGCGTGTGGCTCGCGTCCGGGACGCCGACGCCGCACCTGCCGACGCCCGCCGACGTCGGCCTCGACGGCGCCGGCGGCGCGGTGGGAGACCGGGCCTACACGATCCTGTCGACCCTGCTGGCCCTCTGCCTCGGCACCATGGGCCTCCCCCACGTCGTCGTGCGCTTCTACACCAACCCCGACGGTCGTGCCGCGCGGCGCACCACGGTGCGCGTCGTGGCCCTCCTCGGTCTCTTCTACGTCTTCCCACCCCTGTACGCGTTGCTCGCGCGCGTCTACGTGCCGCAGCTCCCGCCGGGGGTCAGCTCCGACGCGATCGTCCTGCTGCTGCCCTCGGCCGTCGTCCCGGGCGGGCTCGGGACTGCGCTGACGGCCGTCCTCGCGGCGGGCGCGTTCGCCGCCCTCCTCTCGACGGCGTCGGGCCTGGCCGTCGCGGTGGCGGGCGTGCTCGACCAGGACGTCGTCCGCCCCGCCCTCCTCGCCGTGACCGGCGGCGACGCGACGGGCATCCAGAGCTTCCGCCTGGCCGCCGGCGTCGCCATGGTCGTGCCGTGCGCCGTGCTGCCGCTCGTCGACGACATCGGCCTCGCCACGAGCGTCACCCTCGTCTTCGCCGTCGCCGCCTCGACGTTCTCGCCGCTGCTCGTCCTCGGGGTCTGGTGGCGCGGGCTGACGGCGCCCGGCGCCGCGGCGGGCATGGTCGTCGGCGGCGTGTCGTCACTCACGGCGCTCGGTCTCCGCCTGACCGAGGCCGTGCCGGCGGGCGAGGACCGCCTCGGGCTGTTCGTCGCCTCCCCGGCCGCCTGGACCGTCACCGCCGCCTTCGTCACCGCGATCCTCGTGTCGCTCGCCACCCCGGAACGGGTTCCGCGGGGGTCGCTCGCGATGCTCGCCCGCCTGCACACCCCCGAGCGCGTCGACCTCGCCCGCCTGCGCCCCTGAGACCGCCCGGCCACGGCCACCGTTCGTCGCGCCCCGCAGCCCGTTCGGCGACGGCCCGTTCCCGGTCGCCCGGTCGAGCGCCCCCACCGGGCGCGCCACGGCGTGTCCGGGGCGAATCCGGCCGCCCCGATGGTCAGAGTGGTGCCCTCCGACCGGCGGCCGCCGGCCGGGTCGCCCCACCCGGAGGTCCCCATGGCGCCCAGCGCTCCGGCGGAGAACGGCCGGGAGTACGGCGAGGCAGGCTCGCACGGGTACGAAGCCGTGCAGAACAGCGACGAGTTCCAGGATCTGCGCCGCCGCTTCCGCGGCTTCGTCTTCCCGTGGACCGCGTTCTTCCTCGTCTGGTACTTCCTCTACGTGATCCTCGCCGCCTACTTCCCCGCCTTCATGTCGACGAAGCTGTTCGGCAACATCAACGTCGGTCTCGTGTTCGGGCTGCTGCAGTTCGTGACGACGTTCGGCATCACGATCCTCTACGTGCGGTGGGCCGACCGGGAGTTCGACCCGCGCGCCGAGGCCATCCGCGACCGCGTGCTCGGCACCCCGGGCAACCCCACCGCACCGGGAGGTGAGCGGCCGTGAGCAGCGTCGTCCACACCGCGCAGAGCGTCGGCAACCCGGCGCTGAACATCGGCATCTTCGCGCTCTTCGTCGCGGTCACGCTCGGCATCGTCATCAAGGTGGCCTCGGGCAAGAAGACGGCCGCCGAGTACTACACCGGCGGCGCCGCGTTCTCGGGGCGCCAGAACGGCATCGCCATCGCCGGTGACTACCTGTCGGCGGCCTCGTTCCTCGGGATCGCCGGCGCCATCGCGCTCCAGGGCTACGACGGCTTCCTCTACTCGATCGGCTTCCTCGTCGCCTGGCTCGTCGCGCTCCTGCTCGTCGCCGAGCTCATGCGCAACACGGGCCGGTTCACGATGGCCGACGTGCTGTCGTTCCGCCTGCGTCAGCGGCCCGTCCGCATCGCGGCCGCCACGTCCGCCCTCGCCGTCTCGTTCTTCTACCTGCTCGCGCAGATGGCGGGCGCCGGCGGCCTCGTCTCGCTGCTGCTGGGGCTCGACGGCCGGGTGGCGCAGTACATCGTCATCGCCGTCGTCGGCGTCGTCATGATCGGCTACGTCATGATCGGCGGGATGAAGGGCACCACGTGGGTGCAGATGATCAAGGCGGTCCTGCTCATCGCGGCCACGTTCATCATCACCGTGTGGACGCTCGGCAAGTTCGGCTTCGACTTCTCGACCCTGCTGCAGGCGGCCGTCGACCGCTCGCCCGAGGGGTCCAAGATGCTCGACCCGGGCCTGCGGTACGGCAAGAACGGCACGACGAAGCTCGACTTCATCTCCCTCGGCCTCGCGCTCGTCCTCGGCACCGCGGGCCTGCCGCACGTGCTCATCCGCTTCTACACGGTCCCCACGAGCAAGCAGGCCCGCAAGTCCGTCGAGTGGGCGATCTGGCTCATCGGCGGGTTCTACCTGCTCACGCTCGTCGTCGGTTACGGCGCCGCGGCCCTCGTCGGCCCGGAGCGGATCAAGGCGGCACCCGGTGCGGCCAACTCGGCCGCCCCGCTGCTCGCGTACGAGCTCGGCGGGTCACCGCTGCTCGGGATCATCTCGGGGATCGCGTTCGCGACGATCCTCGCCGTGGTCGCGGGCCTGACGATCACGACGAGCGCGACGTTCGCGCACGACATCTACAACCAGGTCATCCGGCGCGGCGAGGCCACCCCCGGCGAGGAGGTCCGGGTGGCGCGCATGGCGGCCCTCGTCGGCGGCGTCGTCGCCATCGTCGGCGGCATCCTCGCCTACGGGCAGAACATCGCGTTCCTCGTCGCCCTCGCGTTCGCCGTCGCGGCGAGCGCGAACCTGCCGACGATCCTCTACTCGCTGTTCTGGAAGCGCTTCAACACCCGCGGGGCGCTGTGGAGCATCTACGGCGGCCTGGGCTCGACCCTCATCCTCATCCTGTTCAGCCCCGTCGTGTCGGGCAAGCCCGCCGACCCCAAGACCGGACTGAGCACGTCGATGATCACCAACCCGGCCATCGACTTCCACTGGTTCCCGCTCGACAACCCCGGCATCGTCTCGATCCCGCTCGCCTTCTTCCTCGGCTGGCTCGGCTCGGTGACGAGCAAGGAGTACAACGCCGCGAAGTACGCCGAGATGGAGGTCCGCTCCCTCACCGGCGCCGGCGCCCACAACCAGGCGTTGGAGCACTGAGGACACACCGCACGGTGCGTCACGGGGCCGGAACGGGATCTCTCCCGTTCCGGCCCCGTCGCGCGCCCGGGCCCCCGCGCCGTTCGTCCCGCCGGCGCCCCCGCTCGCCGACCGGCGGCGCGCCCCGGTTGAGTTGCGGCGCCGGGCAGGGTTGAGTGGTGGTCCTGATCACACCGACGTAGCAGGCGAGCCAAGGAGGATGCCGTGGCGGAGCAGAAGGAACAGGCCGGCGGGACGACCTACCCCCCGAGCGCGGAGGTGGCCGAGCACGCGAACGGCACGGCCGCGCTCTACGACGAGGCGGCGGCCGACTCCGACGCCTTCTGGGCGGCCCAGGCACGCGAGTACGTCACCTGGACCAAGGACTTCGAGGAGGTCGTCGACTTCTCCGACACCCCGTTCGCGAAGTGGTTCGTCGGCGGCGAGCTCAACGTGGCGGCGAACTGCGTCGACCGGCACGTCGAGGCCGGGAACGGCGACCGCGTGGCGCTGCACTTCGTCGGCGAGCCCGGCGACACCCGCGACATCACGTACGCCGAGCTCAAGGACGAGGTCTGCCGGGCGGCCAACGCCCTGGAGTCCCTCGGGGTGGGCCGCGGAGACGTCGTGACGATCTACCTGCCGATGATCCCGGAGGCCGTCGTCGCAATGCTCGCGTGCGCCCGCATCGGGGCGCCCCATTCGGTGGTGTTCGGTGGGTTCTCCTCCGACGCCCTGCGCTCGCGGATCGCGGACGCGAAGGCGAAGGTCGTCGTCACGGCCGACGCCGGGTTCCGGCGGGGCAAGCCGGGGCCGCTCAAGCCGGCCGTCGACGGCGCGCTCTCGGGCGAGACGACGATCGAGAAGGTGCTCGTCGTCAACCGATGCGACACCGACGTCGACATGGTCGAGGGCCGCGACCTGTGGTGGCACGAGATCGTGGCGGTGCAGTCCACCGACCACGAGGCCGTCGGTCACGACGCCGAGAACCCGCTGTTCATCCTGTACACGTCGGGCACGACGGGGAAGCCGAAGGGCATCCTGCACACCTCGGGCGGGTACCTCGTGCAGACGGCGTACACGAACCGGATCGTCCACGACGTCCACCCCGGGCAGGACGTGTACTGGTGCACCGCCGACATCGGCTGGGTCACCGGGCACAGCTACCTCGTCTACGGGCCGCTCGCCAACGGCGTGACCTCGGTCATGTACGAGGGCACCCCCGACAGCCCGCACCAGGGCCGCTGGTGGGAGATCGTGCAGGACAAGAAGGTCTCGGTGCTCTACACGGCCCCGACCGCGATCCGCGCCTGCATGAAGTGGGGCGACCAGATCCCCGCGAAGTACGACCTGAGCTCGATCCGGATCCTCGGGTCGGTGGGCGAGAACATCAACCCCGAGGCGTGGCGGTGGTACCGCGACAACATCGGCGGCGGCACGGCCCCGATCGTCGACACGTGGTGGCAGACCGAGACCGGCGCGATCATGATCAGCCCGCTGCCGGGCGTGACCGACCTCGTGCCGGGCTCGGCGCAGATCCCCGTACCCGGCATCAGCGCCGAGGTGCTCGACGACATGGGTGAGCCGGTCGCCGACGACGCCGCCGGCTACCTCGTGCTCACCAAGCCGTGGCCCGCGATGCTGCGCGGCATCTGGGGCGACCCGCAGCGCTACAAGGACACGTACTGGTCGCGCTTCCCCGACATGTACTTCGCCGGCGACGGCGCCAAGCGCGACCCCGACGGCAACATCTGGGTGCTCGGCCGGGTCGACGACGTCATGAACGTGTCGGGCCACCGGCTGTCGACGTCGGAGATCGAGTCGGCTCTCGTCTCCCACGAGTCCGTGGCCGAGGCCGCGGTGGTCGGCGCGACCGACGAGATGACGGGTCAGGCCGTGGCCGCGTTCGTCATCCTCCGCGAAGGCGTCGAGCACGGTGACGGCGACGAGTTCGTCCAGGAGCTGCGCACCCACGTCGGCAAGGAGATCGGGCCCATCGCCAAGCCGAAGACCATCATGGTCGTCTCCGAACTGCCGAAGACGCGCTCGGGCAAGATCATGCGCCGCCTGCTGCGCGACGTGGCCGAGAACCGCGAGGTGGGAGACGTGACGACGCTGGCCGACAGCTCGGTCATGGACTTCATCCAGAAGAACATGAAGGGCTGACTCCACTCACCGGGCCTCACCAGGCCTCACCAGGGCGCCCGATGCGGCGCCGACCGGGGGGCAGCAGGGGGTCCGCCCGCGACGACGAGGTCGCGGACGGGCCCCCGTCGCATGCCCGGGGCGCGGGCGAGCGTGGGCGGCTGCCACTGGTTGCGGGCGACGAGGACCTCGCGCAGCACGTCGGGCCGGTCGGTGATGACCGCGTCGGCCCCCGCGTCGAGGAGCGCGTGCATCGTGGCCGCGTCGTCGACCGTCCACGTCACGACGCGGATGCCGAGCTCGTGCGCGAGGTCGACGACCCGCTCCACGAAGATCGGCACCGCCCCGAGCTTCACCGGCACGTGGGCGAACGGCGCCCGCGCGAGGCGGCGGGGCGGGCGGCGGGCTCCCGTGCGGGAGGAGGCGATGAGCGCCACGAGCGAGCGCCACCCGAGGGAGGTGCTCACCTCGGGCACCTCCGCGCGGACCTGCGAAAGCCACCCGTCCCACGCGCCCGCCACGCACACCCGGCGCGCGACCCCCGGCCGCCGCAGGAGCGCGACGAGGGGACCGATCGCGGCGGCCTCCTTGAGGTCGACCGAGAAGTTCGTGTGCGGGAAGGCGTCGAGCGCCTCCGCGAGGGCGGGGACGGGCTCCCCACCCACCCGCACCCGGCGCAGCTGCGCCGACGTGAGCCGACGCACGGTGCCCCCGGCCCCGCCGGTGCCCGTGAGGCGCTCGAGCGTCGCGTCGTGGAGGCAGACGAGGTCCCCGTCCGCGGTGACGCGGACGTCGGTCTCGAGGTGGCGGAACCCCAGACCGACGCTGCGGGAGAAGGTGAGCAACGTGTTCTCCGGGCCCAGGCCTGCGCCGCCGCGGTGGGCGAGGGCGATCGGGCCGGGCGAGTCGGCGTACCCCATGTCTCCATCGTGGGGTCGCGCGGCGCCGGGTCCGTCCGTCACCGGCCCTCACCACGAGCTGTTCACGAACCCTTCACGCCGCGTCCGGCGCCGGGTCGTCCGGATCGGTGCCGCGCGACGTTCCCGCCCCACCGACGACCGGGGAACGACCCGGGAACGGCCCGCCCCGCGGAAAGTCGGCGCGTCCGGGAGTGGGGAGTTCGCCGACGGGGCACGGGGTCGCTAAGGTCGACCACGACTCACGCGTGTCCGGCGCGGGCCGCGCACGTCTGTTGGCCCGGATCTGACCCGCCCACCCATCTTCGCGGGCTTCGGCCCGGCACAGGAGGTACACGATGGCCACCGTCCACCCGGAGCCGAAGGCACCGCAGGCGCCGCGCGCGTCCGACCCGACGCTCGGCCGGCTCGTCAACAACGCCCTCGAGGACATCTCGACGCTCATCCGCAACGAGATCGCCCTGGCCAAGGCCGAGATCAGCGTCGACGTCAAGAAGATCGGCATCGGCGCGGCCATGTTCGCGGCCGCGGCCTTCGTCGCCGTGCTCGGGCTGATCTTCCTGCTGCACACGATCGCGCAGGGACTCATCGCGCTGGGCCTCGCGCCGTGGTTGAGCTACCTCATCGTTACGCTCCTCCTGTTCGTCGTGGCGGGCGTCCTCGCCCTCATCGGCAAGTCCAAGGTGAGCAAGGTGCAGGGCAAGCCGCAGCGCACCATCGCCGCCGCGAAGACGACGATCGACGAGGTCAAGCGCAGCGCCTCCGGCGACGCGACGAGCACGATCCGCCGCACCGACCCGGTCGCCCACGGCGCCGCCGCCAAGGCGCCGATCGGCTCCTGACCGGCCGGCACGTCACGAGGGCCGCTCCACCCGCACGGGTGGGGCGGCCCTCGTCGTGTTGGGCCCCGCTCAGGCGGCGCAGCGACCGGTGCCGACGGGGATGCGGGAGTCGCCGACCTCGTCGAGGACGGGGCGCAGCTCGTCGAGGGTGAGGGCGTAGCCGGTGTCGTCGTGGTCGAGGGAGCGGGCGAAGACGACCCCGGCGACCTCGCCGTCGGGCGTGAGGACGGGGCCACCGGAGTTGCCCGGCTGCAGCTGCGCCCGCAGCGAGTAGACCTGCCGGCGCACGGTGCCCGAGCCGTAGATGTCGTTGCCCCGGGCGTCGAGCTCGTCGCGGACCCGCGCGGAGTCGATCGTCAGGGGGCCACCGAGCGGGTAGCCGGGGACCGCGACGGGGTCGCCGGTGTCGAGGGCGGCACCGAGACGCAGTGGGCTCGCGGTGAGGTCGGGGACGGAGATGACGGCGAGGTCGCGGTCGGGGTCGAAGGCGACGACGGTGCCGTCGCGGCGGGCGGCGCCCTCGCGGACGGTGACCCGCTCGGCACCGGCGACGACGTGGGCGTTGGTGACGACGAGCCCGCGGGAGACGACCCAGCCCGTGCCCTCGTGGGAGGCGCCGCAGCCGACGGACAGCGCGTCGATGCGCAGCACCGACCTCGAGGCCGCCCGCACGTCCTGCGTCACGGTGCCGCGCTCGACCGGACGGTCCACGGGGGTGAGCGGCTCGGCCGAGATGCCGTCGAAGACGCGGGGGAACCCGTACCCGTCGAGGGCGATGACGGCCCGCCCCACGACGCGCTCGCTGGAGGTGGGCATGACCCCGTCGACGGCCTCGAGGACCTGCGAGGAGGACACGGCCCGGCCGAGGACCTGCGGCGAGGCGGCGCGCAGCAGGCCCGCCGCGAGCCAGAGGGTGGTGAGGGCGAGGGCCCCGGTGAGCAGCCCACCGAGGAGGGCGTCGGGCACCCGCCAGCCCGTGGTACGCACGTGGCGGTGGACCCGGCCCACGAGCCGGGTGAGCAGGCTCTGTCCGACGGCGCCGAGCACGAGGACGAGAACGAGGAGCAGGACGGGGCGCAGGGCCGCGTTGTCGTCGGGGACGATCTGGACGAGCACGCGCGGCAGGATCGACAGCCCGGCGGCGGCCCCGGCGACGAAGCCGGCGATGGAGGCGAGGGTGAGCAGCACCCCGCGCCGCGCCCCGAGGAGCACGTAGAGCACGACGATGACGACGAGGCCCGCGTCGAAGACGGTGACGTTCATCGGCGCGCGGTCGTGGCGGGAGGCCCGACGGAGGTGGCGGCTGGCATGCGCGTCACGGTAGGCGCCGAAACTGGTACACCCCTGTGGGTCGACGGGGCGTCGGCCCGGGACGGCAGGCCAGGATCCCTGTGAGAGTCCGGTGGGAGGGCTCGGCGCCGGTGAGAGCTCCTCTGCCTCTGGCACACTGACGGTTGTGGACGATGACGTGGTGAGGAAGGCAGCGCTGTTCGCGGCGCTCACGGACGACGACGTCGCCGCGCTGCGCCCGATGATGACCCCGGCGCGGGTGGGCCGCGGCGACGTCGTGTTCCGGGAGGGCGAGCAGGGGGACCGGCTGTACGTCATCACGTCGGGGAAGGTGAAGCTGGGCCGGACGAGCTCGGACGGGCGCGAGAACCTCGTCGCGATCCTCGGCCCCGGGGAGATGTTCGGGGAGCTGAGCCTGTTCGATCCGGGCCCCCGCAGCGCGACGGCCACGGCCGTCGGCGAGACGACGCTCATCGGTCTCGGGCACGAGTCGCTGTACGGCTTCCTCGACGGGCGGCCCGCGGTGGCGCAGGCGCTGCTGCGGGCGCTGGCGCGTCGGCTGCGCCGGACCAACGACTCCCTCTCGGACCTCGTGTTCACCGACGTCCCGGGCCGGGTCTCCAAGGCGCTGCTCGACCTGTCGGCCCGCTTCGGCGAGCCGGGTGACGACGGTCTGCTCGTCGCGCACGACCTCACGCAGGAGGAGCTGGCGCAGCTCGTGGGGGCCTCCCGCGAGACGGTGAACAAGGCCCTGGCCGACTTCGCGGCCCGCGGGTGGATCCGGCTCGAGGCCCGGGCCGTGGTGCTGCTCGACGTCGACCGGCTGCGCCGCCGCAGCCGCTGACGCTCCCGGTCGCACGCCGCCCCGCGGCGTCGGCCCCGCCCCGCCACCCTCGGGCAGCGTCAGTCGACCTGCCCGGACTCCCGCAGGTGGTCGAGTTGGGCGCGCACGGAGAGGCGGGCGGCGGGCCACACCTCGCGGGGGACCTGCGCGTACACCCGCTCGACGACGGCCTCGACGAGGGCGTCCGTGTCGTCGCCGCCCGCCTCGGGGCCGGGCCGGCCGCCCGGCCGACCGGCGTCGTCGGTCAGGTCGGCGACGGTCTCGCGCACCTGCTGCAGGCGGGACCGGCGGTGGGCGAGGTACTCGTCGAGCACGCGCGCGGGGTCGGTGACGGGGTCGCCGTGGGCCGGCAGGACGACGTGGACCCCGCCGCGGCCCACGAGGGCGCGCAGGGCCTGCAGGCTGTCGAGATAGTCGCCGAGGCGGCCGTCGGGCCAGGCGACGACGGTCGTGCCGCGGCCGAGAACGGTGTCGCCGGTGAGCAGGCTCGCGTCGGCGGGCACGTGCAGACAGACCGAGTCGCTCGTGTGCCCCGGCGTGGCGACGACGTGCACCGACAGGCCGTCGAGGTCGACGACGTCGCCTCCGGCGAGGGTCCCGGCGTCGACCGACCGGATGGGGGCCCCGACGATCTGCGCGAACCGCGCGGCGCCCTCGGTGTGGTCGGCGTGGCGGTGCGTGATGAGGACGACGGCGACCCGCAGGCCGCGATCCCGTGCGGCCCGCGCGACGGCCTGCAGGTGGCCCTCGTGCAGGGGGCCGGGGTCGACGACGGCGGCGTCTCGCAGGGGCCCGGCGTCCTCGCAGGATGCAGACGCGGACACGGCGGAGGCGGGGGACGCCTCGGCCGGCGGGCCGATGATCCACGTGTTCGTCCCGTCGAGGGTCATCGGCGACGGGTTGGGCGCGAGCACGCGGGTCGCATGGGCGGTGACGTGCTCGGGCACGCCGAACTCGGGGGCGCTCATGTGGGGATCCTCGCGGTCAGGTGGCGCCGCCCCTGCGGGTCGACCTCGACCTCGGGGGTGACGGCCACGTAGGCGGGCCGGGCGGCGACGAAGGCCGCGGGGTCGGTGGCGGCGTCGAGACGCTCGAGCGCGACGATCGTCGGCGGCAGGAGCGTCGCCGAGCCGGAGCGGGCGGCCTCGAGCACCTCGCCGGGCACGACCCACTCGGCGTGGACGGCCTCGCTCGTGTGGCCGTCGGGCTGCTGACCGGTGGGCAGCAGGGCGGCGAAGAAGGCCGTGTCGTAGCGGCGCGGTTCGGGCTCGGGCGTGATCCACCGGGCGTGGGGTCGCAGGAGGTCGGTCCGGAGCACGAGGTCGTGCGCGGCGAGGAACTCGGCGAACGAGCTCTCCCGGGCCTCCACGGCGGCCCGGGCGCGCGCCCAGACGGGATCCGTGAGGTCGGTGATCACGTCGCGCGGGCCGGTGCCGGCCAGCAGCACCCCGCACTCCTCGAACACCTCGCGGGCGGCCGCGACGACGAGCCCGCGGGCCGCGGCGACGTCGCAGTCCAACCAGGCGGCCCAGGTGTCGGGGTCGGGCCCGGCCCAGGGCACGTCGACGCCGGCGTCCCGGGCGTCGACACCCCCGCCGGGGAAGACGAGCACGTCGGGCGCGAAGGCCATCGTGCGCGCCCGACGCAGCATGAACACCTCGACGCCGGCCCCGGGGGTGGGGCGCGGCCGGACGAGCATGACGGTCGCCGCGGGACGGGGCGTCACGGGCGGCGGGAGAACAGGGGGCGGCGACGGTCGGTCGGTTGCCGGCTCCGAGGGCACCCCCGGGGCCGCCCGGAGGCCGGGGAGGTCGGGCAGGGGGAAGTGCCGGGTCGTCAGGGTCACCGCGGACGCGAGGTCCCCGGCGCCCGCGGCGTCCGCCGGCGTCATCGGATCCGACTCAGTCGTCCGCGAGCGCGACGACGATCTCGACCTCGACGGGCGCGTCGAGCGGCAGCACGGCGACGCCGACGGCGCTGCGGGCGTGGACGCCCGCGTCGCCGAACGCGAGGCCGAGCAGCTCCGAGGCGCCGTTGACGACGCCGGGCTGGCCCGTGAACGACGGGTCGCTCGCGACGAATCCGACGACCTTGACGACCGAGGCCACCCGGTCGAGGTCGCCGACGACCGACTTCACGGCCGCGATCGCGTTGAGCGCGCACCTGGCCGCGAGGTCCTTGGCCTGATCCGGCGGTACGAGCCCGTCGCCCTCGCCCACCTTGCCGGAGGCGACGAGCGACCCGTCGACCATCGGCAGCTGCCCGGAGGTGTAGATCCGACGCCCGTCGGCCTTCGCGGGCGTGTACGCGGCCACGGGCGCGACGACGGGCGGGACCCGATGGCCGGCCGCGGCGAGGCGGCCCTCGACGGCACCCATCACGACGCCAGGGGGCGCTTGAAGTAGGCGACGAGGTTGCCGTCGGGCATGACGATCGTGTTGACGAGCTCCCAGCCGTCCTGGCCCCAGTTGTTGAGGATCTGTTGCGTCGCGTGGACGAGGACGGGCACCGTCGCGTACTCCCATTTCGCAGCCATGTCGGCACTCTATCGACGCGCCCGACGCGGCGGCGCCCACCCGCCCCCTCCTAGACTCGGCGCTCATGAGCACGCCCGCGACCGGTCTCGATCCCGGCGTCCGCCTCCACGTCGTGACCGGCAAGGGCGGCACCGGCAAGACGACCGTCGCGGCCGCCCTCGCCCTGGCGCTGGCGAGCCGGGGTCGGAAGGTGCTGCTCGTGGAGGTCGAGGGGCGGGGTGACATCGCCACCGCGTTCGACGTCTCGCCGCTGGGCGAGGCGGAGGAGCTCGTGCTGCGCGTCTCGGGCGGCGGCGAGGTGTGGGGCCTGTCGGTCGACGCCAAGGCGGCGCTCATCGAGTACCTGCGCCTGTTCTACCGGCTCGGCGCCGCCGGTGGCGTCCTCGAGCGGCTGGGCGCCATCGACTTCGCCACGACCATCGCCCCCGGCGTCCGCGACGTCCTGCTCATCGGCAAGGTCTACGAGGCGGTGGGCCGGACGTCGGGCGAACGGTACGTCTACGACGACGTCGTGCTCGACGCCCCGCCGACCGGCCGGGTCGGGCGGTTCCTCGACGTCAATCGGGAGGTCGCCGATCTCGCCAAGGTGGGCCCGATCCGGCACCAGGCCGACTCCATCACGGCGCTGCTGCGCTCCCCCGCCACCGTCATCCACCTCGTCACGCTGCTCGAGGAGATGCCGGTGCAGGAGACCGTCGAGGCGGCCGCGGAACTGAGCGTCGGACCGGAGGGCCGGACGACGTCGATCGGGCTCGTCGTCGTCAACCAGGCGCGCGAGCCGATGTTCGACGAGCCCGCCGCGGCCGCGCTCGTCGACGGCGGCGTCGGCCCCGCCGAGGTCGCGGCCACGCTCGGGCGGCTCGGGTTGCCGGCCGACCCCGGCACGGTCGCCGGGCTGCTGCGCCAGGGCCGGGACCACGTCGACCGCCTCGACCTGGAGGACGGTCAGCTCGCCGCGCTGGAGACGATCGGCGCCCCCGTCGTCGTCCTCCCCCACCTGCTCGATCCGTCCGGCTCGGGCAGCATCCGCGAGCTCGCCCAGGAGCTCGCCGACCAGGCGAGGTTCCCCGACCGATGACCGGACCGACCACCGCTCACACGCCGGGCCGGTCCCTGCGACCGGCCCGCACCGCCCGCCACCCGCGCACGCCGCACCCGAGCACCCACCTCGACGTGGACGCCCTGCTCGACGACCCGGCGACCCGCGTCGTCGTGTGCTGCGGCAGCGGCGGCGTGGGCAAGACGACGACAGCGGCGGCTCTGGCGCTCCGCGCCGCCGAGCGCGGGCGGTCGGTGGCCGTCCTGACGATCGACCCCGCCCGTCGGCTCGCGCAGGCCCTCGGCCTGGCCGAGCTCGACAACACCCCCCGTACCGTCGCCGGCGTCGACACCTCGGCCGGTGGTCGGCTCGACGCGATGATGCTCGACATGAAGCGCACGTTCGACGAGATCGTGCAGGCCCACGCCACCCCCGCCAAGGCGGAGCAGATCCTCGCCAACCCCTTCTACCAGGCGTTGTCGAGCTCCTTCGCCGGCACGCAGGAGTACATGGCGATGGAGAAGCTCGGCCAGCTCCACGAGCTGACCGACGCCTCGGGTGCCCCGCGGTGGGACCTCGTCGTCGTCGACACGCCCCCCTCCCGCTCGGCGCTCGACTTCCTCGACGCGCCCGCCCGGCTCGGCTCGTTCCTCGACGGACGCTTCGTGCGCCTGCTCACCGCCCCGGCGAAGGTCGGCGGCCGGGCCTACCTCAAGGTCGTCTCGGGCGGCATCGGCCTCGCGTCGTCGATGCTCACGAAGGTCCTCGGCACGGCGCTGCTCACGGACGTCCAGACCCTCGTCGCCGCCCTCGACACGACGTTCGGGGGGTTCCGGGAACGGGCGGATCGGACGTACGCGCTGCTCCAGCGGGGCGGCACCGCGTTCCTCGTCGTCGCGGCGCCCGAGCGGGACCCGCTGCGCGAGGCGGGCTACTTCGTCGACCGGCTCCGCGCCGACGACATGCCCCTCGCCGGGGTCGTGGTCAACCGCGTCGTCCGTTCACTGGCACCCGAGGTGGAGGCGCCGACGGCGGCCGCGGCGGTCGGCCACCTCGAGGACGCGGACGAGGATCCACACACGGACGCCGTCGTCGCCGGTCTGCTGCGACTCCAGGCGCGCACGGTGGCGACGGCGGATCGGCACGCGCAGATCACCGAGCGGTTCGCGGACCGGCATCCGCAGGTTCCGGTGGCGTCGGTGGGGCTCACCGCCCGCGACGTGCACGATCTCGAGGGGCTCCGCGGGATCGGCGCGGACCTGGCCGCGGCGGGAACGGCCCCAGGCGGTCGGAGAGCGACGGGCTGAGGCGTCCACGCGACGCAGCACCGCGAGAGAGCGAGGTGCGAACGGCGAGAGGTGCGAACGGCGAGCCGTCGAGCTCGTCTGGCCGGCGGAATCGTCAGGCGGAGCGGCGGTGGTCGGCGCCGCGGAACAGCTCGCGCCAGGAGGCGATGCCGGGGTGGCGGCGGAGCATCGCGCGGCGCTCCCGCTCGGTCATGCCGCCCCAGACCCCGAACTCGGTGCGGTTGTCGAGCGCGTCCGCGAGGCACTCGGCCACGACGGGGCACTTGGCGCAGATCTGCTTGGCCTGCTGCTGGGCGGCGCCCTGGACGAAGAGCGCGTCCGGGTCGGTGTTCCCGCACGCGGCGCGGGGGGCCCAGTCCTCGACCCAGGATGAACGACTCGGCAACGTCGATGAGATCGTCATGATGTGTGTTCCTCGCGCTCGTGCCCGTGGATGGTGGGCCGTTCCTGGGCAAACTGCGCCGCGGAACGTGTGCTGATCCCGCACATTGCCGCCTCGTCGCGACAACGTAGGTTTATTCCTAGTTGCCTACCTCTGACGGTGTCAATCGACCGCCCACGTTGAATTTCAACCCGTCGGGTCCACTTCGTGACCTTTCGGCAACCGACCGGGCTCCGCCCTGCGCCTCCCCGCCGCGCGTCGGGGGTTCTGTCGGATCCTGCCCGTACCCTGGGTGACATGAGTCGACAGTCGCCGGGTCTCGCGCACGCCTTCAGCCTGCTCGGGGCCTTCGTCGCCGCGTCGCTCGTGCTGGGGCTGCTCGCCGCCGGGCTGGTCATGCCGGTGGTGGGCGTCGCGGGGCTCGGCGCCAAGACGGCGGTCGGCACCTTCGACGCCCTCCCGGCGGAGTTCACGGCGTCGCCGATGGCCCAGCAGTCGCAGATCCTGGCGGCCGACGGCAAGGTCATCGCCACCCTGTACGAGGAGAACCGCACGGTCGTCCCGATCAGGTCGATCTCCCCCTACATGCGCCAGGCCCAGGTGGCCATCGAGGACGCGCGCTACTACGAGCACGGCGGCCTCGACACCCGCGGCATCGTCCGGGCGCTGCTGTCGACGGCCCAGGGCGACACCCAGGGCGCGTCGACGATCACGCAGCAGTACATCAAGCAGACCCTCGTGTACACGGCGCTCAAGCAGGAGGACGAGCAGGCGGCCGCGGCGGCCCAGGCCCGCGGCGGCATCAAGGGCGTCGTCCGCAAGCTGCAGGAGGCGAAGTACGCGGTCGCGCTGGAGCAGCGCCTGAGCAAGGACGAGATCCTCGAGGGCTACCTCAACCTCGTCTACTACGGCAGCGGCGCCTACGGGGTCGAGGCGGCGTCCAAGCGGTACTTCGGTGTCCACGCCTCGCAGCTCACGCTGCCGCAGGCCGCCCTCATCGCGGGCATGCCCCAACGACCCACGGCCACCGACCCGTTCGAGCACCCCAAGGCGGCCCTGGCCCGGCGCAACGACGTGCTCGCCCGGATGCGGAGCAACCAGTTCATCTCGCGCGCCGCCTACCGCGCGGCCGTGCGGACCCCGATCGTCCTCAAGCCGACCACGGGCCAGGCCTCCTGCCCGGCCTCGCGCGACCCCTACTTCTGCGACTACGTCAAGAAGTGGCTCCTCGACCAGCCGTCGCTCGGCGCCACCAAGGAGGAGCGCGAGAAGCGCATCTACCGCGGCGGCCTGAAGATCCAGACGACGTACGACATCGCCAAGAACGCGGCGCTGCGCAAGGCGCTCGTGGCCCGGGTCCCCGTGGGCAACTCCCGCGACGTGGGTGCGGCCGCGGCGGTCGTCGAGCCCGGCACCGGACGCATCATCGCGCTCGCCCAGACCACCGACTACCCGACGGGCAAGTCCGATCCCGAGAGCCACTCCAACACGACCGTCAACTGGTCGGTGGACTCCAAGTACGGCGCCTCCGGCGGGTTCCAGATCGGGTCCACCGCGAAGATGTTCGCGGTCGTGGCCGCGCTGGAGCAGGGCATGAGCGCCGGCTCGTACCTGCAGGCGCCGCCCGACGGGACCAGGTACTCGGCCGCCCGCCTCGGCGGCGACAAGTGCGGCATGGACGTCAGCTACGCCCCCTTCAACGCCGAGAGCGACGAGCACGGTGGCATGACCCTCGAGCACGCCACCGCGAAGTCCGTCAACACGGCCTTCCTCGAGCTCGCCGCCCGGGTCGGCATCTGCAAGGAGGCCGAGACGATGACGCGGATGGGCCTGCACCGCGCCGACGGCGAGAAGTACCCCACCGGCCCGGCCAGCGTCATCCTCGGCGCGAACAACGCCTCGCCGCTCACCCTCGCCGCGTCGTACGCGACCCTCGCGGCCGGCGGCCGGTACTGCGCGCCCTACCCCGTCACCAAGATCACGTCCTTCGACGGCAGGAGCTACGCCGTCGCCGACGGGGGCTGCAAGCAGGTCGTCGAGCCCAAGGTCGCGTACGAGGCGACCCGGATCCTCACGTCCGTGCTCGGGCGGGAGGGCACGGGCCGCGAACTGGGCCTGAAGGGCGGCCGGCCCGCGGCCGGCAAGACGGGCACGGCCGACGCGAGCGTGCAGACGTGGTTCGCCGGATTCACCCCGCAGCTCTCGTCCGCGGTCTGGGTCGGCACCCCGTGGAGCCAGCGGCCGATGCGCGGCATGCGGCTCGCCGGGCGCAGCTACGGCACCGTCTACGGCGCCACCATCGCCGGCCCCCTGTGGCAGTCGTCGATGAACATCCTCAGCGAGGGGCTGCCCGTGGAGCGCTTCCGGATGCGCGACAGCCAGGGCAACGCGACCAAGGAGGTGAGCGTCCCCGACGTCACCGGCCGCGGCCCCACGTCGGCCGAGCGCCGCCTGCGCGAGGCCGGCTTCGAGGTCCGCGTCTCCGAAAACCGGGTCGCCTCCGACGACGTCGAGCGTGGCCGGGTGGCCCGCACCTCCCCCGCCGCCGGCGAGCAGGCCCCGGAGGGCACGACCGTCACGATCCGCCTGTCCGACGGCCGCTCCCGCAACGACTCCGGCTCCGGGAACGGCAACGACGGGGGCGGCGACAACGCCAACGGCAACAACGGCAACGGGGACAACAACGACGGCAACGGCAACGGGAACGGCTGATGCGCGGGCCGCTCAAGGCCGCCGCCACGACGCTCGCGGCCACCGCGGGCGCCGGCGCGGCGGGCCTCGCCTACGCGGGCCTCGTCGAGCGCAACGCGTTCGTCCTGCGGCACGCCACCGTGCCGGTCCTCCCGCCGGGCTCGCGGCCGATCGCCGTGCTGCACCTGTCGGACCTGCACCTCATGCCGGACCAGCGCCGCAAGATCGCCTGGGTGCGTGACCTCGCCCGGTGGCAGCCCGACGTCGTCGTCAACACCGGCGACAACATCGCCCACCGAGAATCGGTCGGGCCGCTGCTGCGCGCCATGGAGCCGTTCCTCGGCCTGCCGGGTGCGTTCGTGCTGGGGTCGAACGACTACTACGAGCCGGGCCGGCGCAACCCGCTCGGTTACTTCCGCCGGGATCGCAAGATCCGCCCTCGCACCCCGCGGCTGCCGACCGACGAGCTCGTCGCCGGGCTCGCCGAGGGCGGGTGGCACGACCTGACGAACACCCGCGGCCGTCTCGACGTGGCCGGGCACCGCCTCGACCTCGTCGGCGTCGACGACCCGCACCTCGGGCTCGACGACTACGACCGGGTCGCCGGTCCGCGCGCGGACGGGACCGACGTGAAGATCGGGGTACTCCACGCGCCGTACACGCGGGTCCTCGACGCGATGGCGCGCGACGAGACCGACCTCGTCATCGCCGGACACACGCACGGCGGGCAGCTCGCGATCCCGTTCTACGGGGCGCTCGTGACGAACTGCGACCTCGACACCGGCCGCGTCAAGGGCGTCTCCCGATGGTGGCCGGGCGCCAACGGCATCCCCTCCGCACGCGCCCCGGAGGACGCGGCGTGGCTCAACGTCAGCGCCGGGCTCGGCACCTCGCCGTACGTCCCGTTCCGGTTCGCGTGCCGCCCCGAGGCGTCGCTGCTCACTCTCGTCCCGGCGCCGGAGGCCTCCTCCTGACGCGGCCCCAACCTCACCGGATCCCGCCTCCCGAGGCCGATTCGGCCCCGGGCCACCTCGTCGGTTATCGTTGGTCGCCGGTGCACGAACGGGCTCTCTCGAGCCGGTGACATCGACAGCCACGGGGTGTGGCGCAGCTTGGTAGCGCGCTTCGTTCGGGACGAAGAGGCCGCAGGTTCAAATCCTGTCACCCCGACCACACCGGACCGGCCCTGATCCGCCACACGGCGATCAGGGCCGGTCTCGTCGGTGTCGCCCGCACGGCCGGTCCGGTCGGCGCCGCGGGCCGCGCCCGGAGGAGGGCCGATGGGGGTCGTCATCCTGCTGGCGGTCGCCTCGACGACCGCCGCGGCCGTCTCCACCGTGCTCAAGCACCTCAGCGCCAACCGGCCCCCGCGGCCGGTAGGTCCCGGGGCCGGCTCCCGCCTGCTGCGTCGGCTGCCGAACCGGCTGTTCCTGCTCGCCCTGGTCGTCGACGCGGCCGCGGTCACCTTCCAGGTGTTCGCCCTCCGGGCCGGGGACCTGTCGACGGTGCAACCCGTCCTCACGCTCGCCCTCGTCATCAGCCTCGGGCTCGACCACCTCGTCGCCCGCACTCGCATCCGGCGCAGCGAGGCGCTCTGGGCGGCGACGCTCCTCGCGGGTCTCGTGCTCTTCCTCGTCGCCGCCGACGCCGCCCACCCGCGCGGGCGCCTCGAGGTGGGACGGCGCGACATCGGCATCGGACTCGCCCTCGCGGCCGCGGCCCTCTGGCTGCCGGTGCTGGCGATCACCCGCCGGGCGCGGCGCGCCGTCCGGGCCCGGGTGCTCGCCGTCGGGGTGGCCGCGATCTACGCGTGCACCGCCGCCCTCATCACGTCCTCGACCCGGATCGTCGACCGATTCGGTCCCGGCGAACTGCTCGCGTCGTGGCAGTTGTGGACGCTGCTCGCCTCCGCCCTGCTGGGGGTGTGGCTCAACCAGCGGGCCTTCGCCATGGCGCCGTTGCACGTCACCCTGCCGGTCATCGCCTCCCTGGACCCGTTGTTCAGCGTCGTCATCGGCCGGTTCGTGTTCGACGAGCGGCTGCGCTCGACGCCGGGGGCCACCGTCCTCGAGGTGGTCGGTCTGGGCCTCCTGCTGCTGGGCGTGGCCCGCCTGAGCCGGTCGCAGGCGGTCGCCGAGGCGGCCGCGGCGCCCACGGGCCGCTCCGGCGGCCCGTAGCTCGCCACCACCCCGCCCGGCGCGGACCCCGGCGTGGGCCCCGGGCGCGCCGTAGGATCGCGGCGTCCCGCCCCCGACGAAAGACCCGACATGGACGCGATCGAACCGGTACACAGCACCGGGGTCCTGCTGCTCATCGCCGCCGCGGCGGTGGCGGCCCTGCTCTTCCTCATCATGAAGGTGAAGCTCCACGCCTTCATCGCCCTCGTGCTCGTCAGCCTCGTCACGGCCGTCGCGGCGGGCATCCCGCTCGGGGACGTCCCGAAGGCGCTGACGACGGGGTTCAACACCACGCTCGGTTCGGTCGCGTTGCTCGTCGCGTTCGGCGTCATGCTCGGCCGCCTGCTCGAGGTGACCGGCGGCGCCCAGGTGCTCGCCGACACGCTCATCAACCGGTTCGGCGAGAAGCGCGCCCCGCTCGCGCTCGGCGTCGCCGCCCTCGTCTTCGGCTTCCCGATCTTCTTCGACGCGGGCCTCGTCGTCTTCCTGCCGATCATCTACACGGTGGCGCGCCGCTTCGGCGGGTCGATCCTGCTGTACGGGCTGCCGACCGCGGGCGCGTTCGCCGTCATGCACGCGGTGATCCCGCCGCACCCGGGCCCGGTCGCGGCGGTCGAGCTCATGGGCGGCAACGTCGGCACGACGCTCCTGCTCGGCGTCCCGGTGGCGCTCCTGTCCTGGGCGATCGGCGCCTACCCGCTGGCGATCATGTTCGGCCGCCGGGTGCACATCGACGTGCCCACCGCGATCTTCGGCGAGGAGAACGGGGGCCGCGACGTGGAGGAGACCCGCGGCCGCGCGCCCCGCTTCGGCACGGTCCTCCTCCTGCTGCTGCTGCCGCTGCTGCTCATCTCGCTCAACACCGTCGTCTCGACGTTGCAGAAGGCGGGCACGCTGGCCGAGGACACGGGCTGGGGCGACGCACTCATCCTGCTCGGGCAGACGCCCATCGCCCTGCTCATCACGACGATCGTCGCCATCGCGCTGCTCGCCCCGGGCCGCTTCTCGGTGGGACGCGCGAGCGACATCGCCGAGTCGGGCCTCGGCCCGGTCTGCTCGATCATCCTCATCACGGGGGCCGGCGGCATGTTCGGCGGCGTCCTGCGCGCGAGCGGTATCGGGGAGTCGCTGACGACGTCGCTGTCGGGCCTCGGCCTCTCGCTCATCGTGCAGGCGTTCCTTGTGTCGGCCGCGCTGCGCGTCGCGCAGGGCTCCGCCACCGTCGCGCTGACGACGACGGCCGGGCTCATCGCCACCCAGGTCGCGGCCGAGGGCCTCGACGCCGTCCACATCGCGTGCCTCGTGTTCGCCATCGCCGGCGGCGCCACCGTCCTCGCCCACGTGAACGACTCCGGCTTCTGGCTCGTGAGCCGGTTCTTCAACATGGACGTCAAGACGACCCTGAAGACGTGGACGGTCATCGAGACCGCTCTCGGCACGACGGTCTTCCTGCTCGCGTCCCTCGTCTGGGTCATCGCCTGACGCGCTCTGCCCCCCACCGAAGGCCGCCCCGATCCCCGGATCGGAGGCGGCCTTCGTCGTCGCGCGGATCGGCGGGCGGCCCGGGCTGGCCCGCCGCCCCCGATCCGTGACAATCCTCTCCGTGATGGCTCTCGAACTCGTCGTCGCCCTGTGCGTCGCGATCCTGCTCGGCAGCGTCGTCGCGCAGCGCCTCGGCCTGCCGGCGCCGGTGATCCTCGTCGCCGCCGGCGCCCTGCTCACGCTCATCCCGCACCTTCGCGGCGTCGGCCTGCCGCCGGAGACGGCGCTGCTGATCTTCCTGCCGCTGCTGCTGTACTGGGAGAGCCTGACGACCTCGCCCCGCGAGATCCGGCGCTTCCTGCGCGGCATCCTCCTCACCGGGACGTTGCTCGTCGTCGTGACCGCCGCCGCGGTGGCGTGCGTCCTGCACGCGCTCGGCGTCGACTGGGGCCCCGCCTGGATCGTCGGCGCCGCCCTCGCGCCGACCGACGCCACCGCGGTCGCCGCGCTCGGCCGGGGCCTGGCGCGACGGAACAGCATCACGCTGCAGGCCGAGAGCCTCATCAACGACGGCACGGCCCTCGTCGTGTTCGCCCTGGCGCTCACCCTCGCGACCGGAGCGGAACCGATCACCGTCTCGCACACGGCCGGACTGTTCGCGGTGTCGTTCGGCGTCGGCATCCTCATCGGCCTCGGCGTCGGGTGGTTCGCCTACCAGTTGCGCCGGCACCTGAGCACCCCCGAGCACCTCAACCTCGCGTCGGTGCTCACGCCGTTCGTCGCCTACCTCGTGGCCGAGACCATCGAGGCGTCCGGGGTGCTCGCGGTCGTCACCGCCGGCCTGTACATGTCACAGGTCGCGCCGCGCATGGTCGCGGCGGAGGCCCGCGTGCAGGGCTCGGCCTTCTGGACCCTCGTGACGTTCGTGCTCAACGGGGCCCTGTTCGTGCTCATCGGTCTCCAACTGCCGGTGACGGTGCGCGAGCTGTCGACGGACACGATCGGGCACGCCGCCCTGCTCGTGCTCGCGACGTACGTGACGCTGCACGTCGTGCGGTTCGTGTTCCTCAACGTCTCGATCGGCCTCATCCGGCTCCTCGACCGCCGCCCCCGGCAGCGGCTGCTCCGCACGACCGCACGCGGGCGGGTCGTCAGCACGGTCGCGGCGTTCCGCGGCGGCATCTCGCTGGCCATGGCGTTGTCGGTGCCGCCCACCCTGCCCGGCGCGGGCGGCGACTTCCCCGCCCGCGACCTCATCGTCTTCGTCACCGGCAGCGTGGTCGTGCTCTCGCTCGTCGTGCAGGGGTTCGCCCTGCCGCGCGTCATCCGCTGGGCGCGACTGCCCGCGGACACGTCCGTCGACCGCGAGCTGCGTCTCGCCCAGGTGAGCGCGACGCAGGCCGCGCTCGACGCGCTGCCCGAGCTCGCCGAGGCGCACGGCGCGAGCGGAGAGGTCGTCGATCGGCTGCGCCTCGAGTACACCGACCACCTCGCCGCGATCGAGGCCGACGCCGACGACGATCCGGCGACGATGCTCTCGGCGCAGTACCGCGACCTGCGTCTTGGGCTCATCGCCCGGAAACGCGAGGCCGTGGTGCGCCTGCGCGACGACCGCACCATCGACGACACGGTGCTGCGGCGCGTCCAGTCGGTGCTCGACGCCGAGGAGGTGCGCCTCCGGGGGCCGGCGCAGCAGGAGTGAGGCGTCAGCGCCGGGACAGGCGCATCCACGTGTCGACGACGGTGTCGGGGTTGAGCGACATCGTGTCGATGCCCTGGTCGAGCAGCCAGTCGGCCAGGTCCGGGTGGTCGCTCGGGCCCTGCCCGCAGATCCCGACGTACTTGTCGCGGGCCTTGCACGCCGAGATCGCCATGCCGATGAGCGCGCGCACGGCCGGGTCGCGCTCGTCGAACGACGCGGCGACGAGGCCGGAGTCGCGGTCGAGGCCGAGCGTGAGCTGGGTGAGGTCGTTGCTGCCGATCGAGAACCCGTCGAAGTGGTCGAGGAACGCGTCGGCGAGCACCGCGTTGCTCGGCAGCTCGCACATCATGACGACCTGGAGGTCGTTCTCGCCGCGGCGCAGGCCGTACTTCGCGAGGAGGTCGATGACGCCCTCGGCCTCGGCGACGGTCCGCACGAACGGGATCATGATCTTGACGTTCGTCAGGCCCATCTCGTCGCGCACGTACCGCAGCGCCTCGCACTCCATCGCGAAGCAGTCCTCGAAGTCGCTCGAGAGGTACCGCGACGCGCCGCGGTAGCCGAGCATCGGGTTCTCCTCGTGCGGCTCGTAGCCCTCGCCGCCGAGGAGGTTGGCGTACTCGTTCGACTTGAAGTCGGACATGCGGACGATGACGGGCTTCGGCGCGAACGCGGCCGCGATCGTGGCGACGCCCTCGGCGACCCGGCGGACGAAGAACGAGCGGGGGTCGTCGTAGGCGGTGATCGCCTCGGCCACCTGTGACTTGAGGGGCTCCTCGAGGGAGTCGAACTCGAGCAGGGCCCGCGGGTGGATGCCGATCTGGCGGTTGATGATGAACTCCAGGCGGGCCAGGCCCACGCCCGCGTTGGGCAGCTTCGAGAACGAGAACGCCTGGTCGGGGGTGCCGACGTTCATCATCAGGCCCACGCCCACCTCGGGCATGGCGTCGAGCTCGGTCGTCACGACCTCGAAGTCGAGGACGCCCTCGTAGACGAAGCCCGTGTCGCCCTCGGCGCACGAGACGGTCACCTCGCGGCCGTCGGCGAGCTCGCGCGTGGCGCGCCCCGTGCCGACGACGGCGGGGATACCCAGCTCACGGGCGATGATCGCGGCGTGGCACGTGCGGCCGCCCCGGTTGGTGACGATCGCGCTCGCGCGCTTCATGATCGGCTCCCAGTCGGGGTCGGTCATGTCGGCCACGAGGACGTCGCCGGGCGTGAACGAGGCCATGTCGTCGATCGACGACAGCACCCGGACCTTGCCCGCGCCGATCTTCTGCCCGATGGCCCGGCCCTCGATGAGGACGTCCTTGCCGCCGGCGGCCGCGGTCATGCGGAACCGCTCGAGGCGGCCGGCGCTCGCGCGCGACTGCACGGTCTCGGGGCGGGCCTGGAGGATGTACAGGAGGCCGTCGTTGCCGTCCTTGCCCCACTCGATGTCCATGGGGCGCCCGTAGTGGTCCTCGATGACGACGGCGAGGCGCGCGAGCTCGGTGACTTCGTCGTCGGTGAGGGACAGCACGGTCCGGTCGGCCTCGGGGACGTCGACGAACTCCGTCGTGCGGCCCACGGTGCGGTCCTGGGTGTAGACCATCTTCGTCGCCTTGCCGCCGAGCCCCCGCTTGAGGACGGCGGCGCGGCCCGCGCGCAACGCGGGCTTGTAGACGTAGAACTCGTCGGGGTTGACGGCGCCCTGGACGACGGCCTCCCCGAGGCCGTAGCTCGACGTGACGAAGACCGCGTCGGTGAAGCCCGACTCGGTGTCCATCGTGAACATGACGCCGGAGGCGCCGACGTCGGAGCGGACCATGCGCTGCACGCCGGCGGACAGGGCGACGGCGTCGTGCTCGAACGAGTGGTGCACGCGGTAGGCGATGGCGCGGTCGTTGTAGAGGGAGGCGAAGACCTCCCGGATGGCCGTGAGCACGGCGTCGATGCCGCGAACGTTGAGGAACGTCTCCTGCTGGCCGGCGAACGACGCGTCGGGCAGGTCCTCGGCGGTCGCCGAGCTGCGCACCGCGAACGACGGCTCGCCCTCGCCGTCGTAGCCCTGCACGAGGGTGTCGTAGGCGGCGCGGATGTCGGCCTCGAGGTCGGGCGGGAAGTCCTGCGCGACGACGAGCTCGCGGATGCTCTTGCCCACGCGAGCGAGCTCGGTGACGTCGTCGGTGTCGAGGCCCGAGAGCTCGCCGCTGATCCGCTCGGCGAGGCCGGTCTCGCCGATGAACCGGCGGTACGCGTCGGCCGTCGTCGCGAAGCCGTCGGGGACGCGCACGCCGAGCCCGGCGAGGTTGCTCACCATCTCGCCGAGGGAGGAGTTCTTGCCCCCCACGGCCTCCAGGTCGGCGAGCCCCAGCTCCGCGAACCACCGGACGTTGTCGTGCGCGTGCGTCTCGCTCATCTGCCAACCTTCGTCTTGTCGGTACGGGCGCCGTGCAGCCCCTGGAGGATGACGGTCGACATCTCCTCCACGGACATCGCGGACGAATTGATCGCCGGGATGCGGTGTGTGCGGAACATCGCCTCCGCCCGGCGGAGCTCGTAGGTGCACTGCTCCATCGACGCGTACGTCGAGTTGGGGCGCCGCTCCTGGCGCACCTGGCTCAGGCGGGCGGGCGTCGACAGGATCCCGAAGCACCGGTCGCGCAGGTCCTTGACGGGGCGCGGCAGGTCGGTGCTGTCGAGGTCCTCGGGGACGAGGGGGTAGTTGGCGACGTTAAGCCCGTGCTGCAGCGCGAGGTACATCGTCGTCGGGGTCTTCCCGCACCGTGACGGCGCGAGGAGGATGACGTCGGCCCGGTCGAGGGCGCGCAGGCTCTGCCCGTCGTCGTGCTCGATGGCGTACTCGATGGCCGCCATGCGCGAGTTGTACCGCTTGACGTCGCCCACGCCGTGGAGCTTGGCGGTGACGTGGGCGCCCGGCCGGCCGAGGACCTCCTCGACCCGGCCCATGTGCATGTCGAAGAAGTCGATGACCGGGGCGCGCGTCCTGTGCAGGATGTCGCGGATCTCGGCGTTGACCGTCGTCGTGAAGACGAGCGGGGTGACCGGCCCGTCCATCGCCTCGTCGAGGGTCGCCACCACCCGGCGGGCGTGCTCGGCGGTCGTGATGAACGGGATGAGCTGCCGGTCGAAGACGAGGTCCGGGAACTGGATGAGCATGGCGTTGCCCATCGTCTCCGCGCTGATGCCCGTGCTGTCCGAGAGGAAGAACACGGGCACGGCCGAGGCGACGGCCACGTCGCCGGTCGAGGTCATGGGGGCATCCTCGCCGGTCCGGGGTGCTTCACGCCAGTCGCGACCACGGAAGGGCCGCCGGAGACGCGCGTCAGCGGCCGGTGCCGCCGTAGACGACCGCCTCGCCCTCGGAGGTGTCGAGCCCGAACGCGGTGTGCACCGCGCGCACGGCCTCGTCGAGCTGGTCGTCGCGGGTGACGACGGAGATGCGGATCTCGGACGTCGAGATCATCTCGATGTTGACGCCCGCCTCGGACAGCGCCCGGAAGAACGTCGCGCTCACGCCCGGGTTGGAGCGCATGCCGGCGCCGACGAGCGACAGCTTGCCGATGTGGTCGTCGTACTGCAGCGACTCGAACCCGATGGCCTCGCGCACCCGGTCGAGGGCCTGGACGACCCGCTGGCCGTCGGTGCTCGAGAGCGTGAAGGAGATGTCGGTGCGGCCGGTCTCGGCCGCCGAGACGTTCTGCACGATCATGTCGATGTTCGCCTCGGACTCGGCGACGACGCGGAAGATCTCGGCCGCCTTGCCCGGGCTGTCGGGGACCCCGACGACCGTGACCTTGGCCTCGCTGCGGTCGTGCGCGACGCCGGCGATGATGGGGGCCTCCACGGCAACTCCTTCTACTGGCTGGTCGGTGATGAGCGTGCCGTTCTTGTGGGAGAACGACGACCGGACGTGGATCGGGATGTCGAAGCGGCGCGCGTACTCGACGCAGCGCAGCATGAGGATCTTCGCGCCGTTGGCGGCCATCTCGAGCATCTCGTCGGTCGAGAGACGCTCCAGGCGGCGCGCGGTGGGCACGATCCGCGGATCCGCCGTGAAGACGCCGTCGACGTCGGTGTAGATCTCGCACACGTCGGCGTGCAGGGCGGCGGCGAGCGCGACGGCGGTCGTGTCCGACCCCCCGCGGCCGAGGGTCGTGATGTTCTTCGTCGTCTGCGAGACGCCCTGGAAGCCGGCGACGATCGCGATGTGCCCCTCGTCGAGCGCGCTGCGGATGCGGCCCGGGGTGACGTCGATGATGCGGGCCTTGCCGTGGACCTCGTCGGTGATGACGCCGGCCTGGCTGCCCGTGAAGGACTGGGCGGTGTGGCCGAGGGAGGCGATGGCCATGGCGAGCACCGCCATCGAGATGCGCTCGCCGGCCGTGAGGAGCATGTCGAGCTCTCGGGCCGGCGGGAGCGGGCTGACCTGCTCGGCGAGGTCGAGGAGGTCGTCGGTCGTGTCGCCCATCGCGGAGACGACGACGACGACCTCGTGGCCCGCGCGCCGCGTCTCGACGATCCGGCGCGCGACGCGCTTGACGCTCTCGGCGTCGGCGACCGACGAACCACCGTACTTCTGGACGACGAGACTCACGAGCGACTCCGTTGATTCCGGGTGATGGCCGGGTGACACGGCCCGGCCGGGGCACCGGCGAGGCCGCTGCCGAGTGTAGTGGTCCCGCCGGGCCGGGCCGGTGTCGCTCATATCCCGGACCCACGCCCGTCCGGGCCGGGTCCGGCGCGGTTTCAGGGCGATCGGCGCTCGACGCGAGTAGCCTGGCCACCAGGGGCAATTCGCCGGCGGAGGGGAGATCCGATGAGCGTGTCGACGGTCCGGGGGGCGCACGCCGCCGACCCGACGCCCGGGCTGGAGGCCCACGACCTGTCGCGCGCGTTCGGCGACGTCCGCGCCCTCGACCACGTCGACCTCGTCGTGCCGCGCGGCGGCGTGACGGCCCTCGTCGGACCCAACGGCTGCGGCAAGACGAGCCTCATGCTCGTGCTCGCGTCGCTGCTCTCGCCCGACACGGGGCACGTGCGGGTCCTCGGCGTCGACCCCGCGAAGGACCCGCGGGGCGTGCGGCGGCTGCTCGGCTGGATGCCCGACGGGTTCGGCACCTTCGAGGCGCTGACCGTGCGGGAGGTGCTGCGGACCATGGCGGGCGCCCACGGCCTCGGCGCGGGAGCGGCCCGCCCGCGCGTCGAGGAGCTGCTGCACACACTGCGCCTCGACCCGCTCGCCGACCGTCCCGCCCGCGTGCTCTCCCGGGGGCAGAAGCAGCGCCTCGGGCTCGCCCAGGCGATGGTCCACTCGCCGCAGGTGCTCGTCCTCGACGAACCGGCCTCCGGGCTCGACCCGCGCAGTCGCCTCGAACTGCGCGACACGGTGCGCGCGCTCGCGGCCGGCGGGGTCACGGTCCTCGTGTCGAGCCACATCCTCGACGAGCTCGAGGAGATGTGCGACCGCGCCGTCGTCATGGACGCCGGCCGGGTCGTCGCCTCGCACGACCTCACCGCCGCCCCGGCCCTGCTGCGGTGGCGGGTGGGTTCCCTCGACGTCGAGGCGCTGCGCGCCGTGCTCGCGGCCCGCGGCATCGAGGCGACCGACGTCCCCTCCCCCGACGGCGACTGGGGCCGCCGGGGCGCCCTCGACGTCGACGTGGCCGACGAGGCCGACGCCCACGCACTGCTGCGGCTGCTCGTCGACCACGACGTCCCCGTCTTCACCTTCGGCCCCGCCACGACCGGCGGCCGCCTCGAGGCCATGTACCTGTCCGCGACCCGGGAGGAGCGCTCATGAGCGGCGATCGGGGGCGGCTGCGGGAGCGGCCGACGAGCGGGGCGCCGGACGCGCCGACGACGCGCTCGGGCCGGAGCCCCGCCCAGTCCTGGGCGGCGATCCGCCTGGTCGCGGGGCTGGAGCTACGGCAACGCATCCGCACGTCGCGGTGGTACCTCGTGCTCGCCGTGTGGGTGATCGCCGTGTACGGCGTCGTGCTCCTCGGCTGGTTCGCGACGAGCGAGTCGACGTCGGACGAACGGGGGGTCGTCCTCTACAGCATGACGACGTTCGTCGTCCTCGGCTTCGGGCTCCTCGTCGTGCCGGCCCTCACGGCCACGTCGATCAACGGCGACCGTGACCGCGGGGTGCTCGCCACCCTCCAGGTGACCCAGCTCGGGCCCGCCGAACTCGTCCTCGGCAAGCTCCTCGCCGCCTGGGCGCTGGCGGGCCTCTTCCTCCTCGTCGCCGCCCCCGTGTACGTGTTCACGCTGGTCACGGGCGCGGTCGGCCCGCTGCGGGCGCTCGGCGCGCTGCTCGTCCTCGCGGTCTGCCTCGCCGTGTTCTGCGCGGTGGGGCTGGCGTGCTCGGCGTGGACGGCGCGCACCGTCTCCTCCGTCGTCCTCACCTACCTCGCCGTCGCGGGCCTCGGGCTCGTCACGGTCATCCTCTTCGGGCTCCTCCTGCCGAGGACCGCCGTGGAGACCGACCGCCAGGTCTGGACCATGACCGATGACCAGGGCCAACGGTGCGTCCTGCAGACGCAGCGGCGGGAGGACCTGCACACCGAGCGGGTCTGGTGGCTGCTCGCGCCCAACCCGTTCGTCGTCGTCGCCGACGCCGCGCCCGCGCTGCCGGCGAACGAGAACCAGACGGCGTTCGACCCGCTGCAGGCCATCAGCACCGGCGTCCGCCTGGCCCGCATCGGTCCGGCCGAGGGCGCCCTCGACGAGTGCTGGAGCGAACTGCCCGTCCTGCGCGAGGGCGAGGCCGTCGAGGACGCGACTCGGGTCGCCCAGGCCGGCCCGGTGTGGCCCCTCGGGCTCGGGGCGCTGGTGCTGCTCGGCGTCGGCTCCACCGCGGTGGCGATCCGCCGCACGCGGACCCCGGTCCACCGCCTGCCCCGCGACGTCCGCATCGCCTGAGCACCGGGTTCCGGGCGGGGCGCCGCCAGGCGGGCACCGCCGGGGCCGCGCCCCGCCGCCTCAGGGCAGGAGCGCGTCGAACTGCGCCTCGGCGACGAGGTCGTCGTCGGCGTCGAGGCGGATGTGCGAGATGACCGACTGCAGGACGCGCACCGCGCTCGCGGCGCGGCCACCCCACGACGACAGGTAGCTGAACTGCCACCACCACAGGGCCTCGCTGTAGCGGCCCTCCGCGTGGTGTCGCAGGCCGTGGACGAGGGCGGCGGCGATCTCGGCGAGGTCGCCGGAGACCTGGGCGCCGCTCACCTCGGTGCTCGTCAGCGGGTCGACGACCTCCGCGTAGTCGTCGAGGCCGGTGAACAGGATGGCGAGGTCGTTGCGCAGCCGCTCGGCGTCGTCGTCGCTGCCCAGGTCGGGCTCGAAGCGCTGCGCCGGGACGACGTCGGTGATCGCCCCGAGCCGCGCGCCGGTGACGAGCACCTGGGACGTGGCGAGCAGCAGCAACGGGATCGCCGTCTCGGGCTGCTCCCCCGCCGCGACCTGGCGGACGACGGTGAGGAACGCGCGGGCCTCCACGGCGGTCTCGTCGCCGAGGACGACGAGGTCGGCGGGCACGTCGGCCCGGACGTCGGCGGGCGTCGCCTCGACGACGGCGTTCAGGGAGCGCTCCGCCGGCTCGTCGCCGCGGTCGATGGCATCGGAGTCGTCATGCATGGATCAATCGTCTCCCTTCGAAGGCCCGGCCGAGGGTGATCTCGTCGGCGTATTCGAGGTCGCCGCCCACGGGAAGACCGGAGGCGAGCCGGCTGACCCGCACGCCCATGGTGCCGAGCGCCCGGGCGAGGTAGGTGGCCGTGGCCTCCCCCTCGAGGTTGGGGTCGGTCGCGATGATGACCTCGGTGACGCTGCCGTCGGCGAGGCGCGTGAACAGCTGCGCGATCGACAGGTCGTCGGGGCCGACGCCCTCCATCGGGCTGATCGCGCCGCCCAGCACGTGGTAGCGGCCGCGGAACTCGCGGGTGCGCTCGACGGCGACGACGTCCTTGGGTTCCTCGACGACGCAGATGAGGGAGGCGTCGCGGCGGTCGTCGGAGCAGATGCGGCACGTCTCGGCCTCGGCGACGTTGCCGCAGACGGCGCAGAACCGCACCCTCGACTTCACCTGCACGAGGGCGTCGACGAGGCGCTTGACCTCGTCCTCGTCCGCGACGAGCAGGTGGAACGCGATGCGTTGCGCGCTCTTGGGACCAACGCCGGGCAGATGCCCCAGCTCGTCGATCAGGTCCTGGACCGCGCCTTCGTACACGCTGCCAGCGTACGTCGCGCGGGGGTGGACGGGGGGCGCCGGGCCGGGGCGTCCGAGGCGGACCCGGCGACTTCCCGACGTCTCGGACTCCGAGTCCCCGGGCTCCCGCGCCCCGACATCGACGGGGGGTCCGCCGGGCCGGGCGTGATGGGATGGGGACATGGACGCGCAACGGGGCGGAGACGACGGCGACACGGGCCACACCGTCGGCGGCCGGGGTCACCTCGGGCTGCGGGTGGAGGTCGCGGACGGGGTCGCGCAACTCGTCCTCGACCGGCCGGAGAAGCACAACGCCGTCGGCCTGGCGATGTGGCGGGCCCTCCCGGGCGTGCTCGCGGGCCTCGACGCCGACCCGGACGTGCGCGCCATCGTCGTGCGCGGGTCGGGGTCGCACTTCTGCGCGGGCGCCGACATCGGCGACCTGCTCGCGGGGTCTGATCCGCAGGACCCGATGGCCGACCTGCGCGCCGCCAACCTCGGGACGCACGCCGCGTTCGCCGCGGTCCGCAAGCCGACCGTCGCGCTCGTGCGGGGCCACTGCATCGGCGGCGGTCTCGAGATCGCGGCCGCCTGCGACCTGCGCTACGCCGACACGACGGCAACATTCGGGGTGACGCCGGCGCGCCTCGGGGTCGTCTACGCCCCCTCGTCCGTGGCGCGTCTCGTCGACCTCGTCGGCCCGGGCGCGGCCTCGCGGCTCCTGTTCGGCGCCGGCCTGATCGACGCCCCGGAGGCGCATCGGATCCGCCTCGTCGACGTGCTCACCGACCCCGACGAGCTGGACGACACCGTCGCTTCCTTCGTCGCCGGTCTCGCCGGCCGCTCGCAGCTCACCATCGCCTCGGCGAAGGAGTCGATCCGCGCCCTGACCCGCGCCGAGGTCGGCGGCGACGGTGAGGACGCCGAGGCGCTCGCGGCGCGGCGCTACGTCGAGACCATCGCCTCGGGCGAGCTCGCCGAGGGGGTGGCCGCGTTCACGCAGCGGCGGACGCCCCGCTTCCCGTGGCGGTGGTGAGGAGCGGTCGAGGTCCTGCTCAGGCGCCGACGGGGCGCTCGTTGTAGGCGCCCGCGAGCTCTTGGCCGCTCATCGCCTGGATGGCCGTCATGATCTCGTCGGTGATGGCGCGGCGGGCGCGGCCGACGGGCATGTCGTCGAAACGGCCGGTGAAGTGCAGGGGCGTGCCGAAGCGGATCGTCACCTTGGCGGGGCGCACGAACCGGGCGCCCGGGGGCTGCATGTTCTCGGTGCCGCTGAGGGCGACGGGCACGACCGGGGCGCCGGAGGAGAGCACGAGGTGCCCGACGCCGGTGCGCCCGCGGTAGAGGCGCCCGTCGCGCGACCGGGTCCCCTCCGGGTAGATGCCGCAGGCGCCGCCGCGCTGGAGGACCTCGAGCTGGAGATCCAGCGAGCGCTGGCCGGCTCGGGTGTCGTCGCGGTCGACGGGGATCGCGCCCACGCCGGTGAAGAACGTGCGGCTGAACGCGCCCCGCACGCCGGTGCCTGTGAAGTACTCCTTCTTGGCGAGGAAGGCGATGTGCCGCGGGGAGGTGATGGGGATGACGATGCTGTCGAAGAACGACAGGTGGTTGCTGGCGATGATGACCGGGCCGGTCCGCGGGATGTTCTCGGTGCCGGTGACGGTGGGGTGCAGCATGGCCCGCAGAACCGGGCCGAGCCTTCGGCGGGCCAACTCGAACACCACGACGACACCTCGGCGGCTCGGAGGGAAGAGGACAGGATCCGAACACTAGCGGAGGAGACCGGCGCCCACCTCCTGCGCCGATCAGGGTCCGGCCGGCCCCCTCCCGCCTGGTCCATCACCGTCCGATCGAGAGCCGACCGGCCGGTCAGGACTCGAGGTCGGTGATGACCGTCCCACCGAGGACGCTCGCGATGACCGGCTGCCCCACGGCGGCGAGGTCGTCGATGTTCTCGTCGTCGAAGGCGGCCGCGTCGTCGTCGGCGCGCGGCGCGGTCGGCGCCTCCCCCGTGGCCTGCGTTCGGGCGGCCCGTCGGGCCTCGCGGAACGCCTCGATGCCGCGGCGGCCGGTTCCCGAGGCGGAACCCGGCGACGACGCCGGGCGTGGGCGGTCGGCGCCGGCCGACGATCTCGGCGCCGGCGCGCCCGGGCCCGGCCGCTCCGGGGCGACGGCCGGGCGCTCGTCCGCGACGCGGTCCTCCGCTCCGTCGCGAGCGGCCCTGGTGGTCGAGGTCGTCGAGGTCGTCGTGGCCGCGGCGCCCGTCGTGGCCGCGGCGCTCGTCGTGGCCGCGCCGGCCGCGGCGGGGCGCGACGACGCCCCGCGCCCGGCCGGGGCGGCGGCCGACGACGCCGGTCGCCGGCTCCGGAAACCGTCGTCCTCCGGGGGCGGCGGGGCGTCGTCCGGCGGCGGCTCGTCGCCCCAGCCGTCGGGGCCGCTCCCGTCGTCGACGGGACCGCGTCCGGTGAGCGTGCCCACGGGCGCCGTGGTGGGACCGTCGCCGGGCGGCTCGTCGAGCGCCTCGGGCAACGACCCCGATCCACCGGCGGCCGCGTCGTCGGCGGCCGGCGCGGTCGCGCCCCCGCCGGCGGCGGTGTCGTCCTCGACGTCCTGCGCCGTCCCGGCCCTGACCGATCGGTCGGCCTCGGCGGCTTCGTCGGACGGGGACGTCTCGGACCCGGGGTCGAAGGCTCCGGGTCCGCGCCGAGCCTCGCCGGCCTCACCCGCGGGCGTGCCCTCGTCCTGCCCCCTGGCGCCCACGCCGTCGGCGTCCCGATCCGCCGGGCCCGTCGTGGCCCAGTCGGGCGGACCGCCGCCGCCGGTCCAGCCGCGGGCGTCGTCGTTGTGGCGGGAGGCGTCGGCGCTCGCGCGCAGGCCCTGCCAGGCCGGGGAGCTCGGGTCCATCGAGGCTCCACCGCCGACGTCGTCACCCCGGGCGGCCCCGCCCTCGCCGCAGGTACGCGCGGCGAACCGGGCCTGCCAGTCGGTGGCGCCTCGGCCACGGTCGGGCCCGGAGGCGGTCTCGCCCCGGCGTCCCGGGCGCCCGCCCTCGGCCCGGTGGGCGGGACGCTCGCGCTCGGCCGCCGGGGCCGTGGCGCGGTCGGACGAGTCGTCGCCATCGGGCGGCCCCGCCCCGGTCGGGCGCCCGGCGTCACCGGGGCCGGCCTGCGCGTCGGGACGGGTCGGCGCCTCGGCGCGGGCCTGACCGCGGGAACCACCCGGGCCTCCGGCGCCACCCGGGCCGCCGGATCCGCCGGCCCGGGGCCCGCCCGGGGCGCCCGGCCCACCGGGTCGACCGGGGCCGGACCCAGCCGGGCCGCCTCCGGCACCGGGCCCGCCGGGATCGACAGTCCTTCCTGCGGCCGACCGCGCCTCGTCGAGGGGGACACCCTCCACGCGCGTGTCGACACCGCGGGCCTCGATGAGGGCCTGGCGCACGACCTCACCGTGGTGCCCGTTGCGGAAGGTCTGGGCGAGCCCGGCGGTGGCGATGCCGATGAGCAGCCGGTCGCCGTCGTAGTCGAGGACCTGTGCGTGCTCGGAGAGGAAGGTCCACGTGACCCGGCGGATCGCGAACACCTTGGCGAGCACGTCGGGCCAGGCCCGCCGGAGCGCGTCGGTGTCGAGGCCGCCCCGCGCCGGCTGTGCCGCGGACGGCGCCGACCCGGGCGAGGTGGGCCCTCCGGCGGCGGGGGCCTGTCGACCCGGCTCCGGGTCGGGCGCCCCCACCGCGCGACCCGACGTTGGGTCCACCGGAGCGCCGGACGTGCGGTCACGGCTCGGCTCCCCCGCCGAGGAACCGCGGCGAGCGACCCCGGGGGAGGCGGTGCCGTCCGAACCGCGGCCGGAGGCGTCGGCCGGGTCGCGCCCCTCCGCGGACGAGGCGGGTCGTCGAGCCGCCGGGGCCGCGTCATCCGCGCTCCCCGCCGCGGCACGGTCGGCCGGGCCGTCGGTCCGGCCCGCAGACGCTGCCGACCCGGGACGGGGGCCGCCGGGGGCCTCGCCCTGCTCGGCCGGCCATCCGTCGCCGGCAGGGTCGCCGGAGACCTCGGCGGGACGTTCGTCCGGGACCCGTGAGGTCGACTCGCCGCTCGCCGGCGCGGCCGCCCGGCCACGCCGCACGGGCGCCGCGGGGGGCTGCGGCCCGGCCATGTCGAGGCGCTTCTCGATGCGGTCGATGCGCGCGGCGTACCCGGCCTCCCCCGCCGACGTGGGCAGCAGCACTCGGGCGCAGATGAGTTCGAGTTGCAGGCGCGGCGACGTGGCTCCCGTCATCTCGGTGAGCCCGGCGTTGACGACGTCGGCGGCGTGCGACAGCTCGCCCGGCCCGAACGCGGCGGCCTGCTGGCTCATCCGGTCGAGCTGGTCGCTCGGGAGGCCCCGGAAGAGCGCCTGCAGCCCCTCGCCCCCGGAGGCGTTGACCGCGGACACGATGATGAGGTCACGCAGCCGCTCGAGGAGGTCCTCGACGAAGCGGCGCGGGTCCTGCCCCGTCTCGATGACGCGGTCGATCTGACGGAACACCGACGCCCCGTCCTGCGCGGCGACCGCGTCGATCGTCGCGTCGAGCAGCTCGGCCTCGGTGAAGCCGAGAAGGGCTGCGGCCCCGGCGTACGTGAGCCCGTCCTCCCCCGACCCGGCCATGAGCTGGTCGAGCACCGACAGCGAGTCGCGCACCGACCCACCGCCGGCGCGGATGACGAAGGACAGCACGCCCGGCTCGACCGCGACGCCCTCGAGCTCGCACAACTCCTCGAGGTAGGACTGCAGCCGGGCCGGCGGCACGAGGCGGAACGGGTAGTGGTGGGTCCGCGACCGGATCGTGCCGATGACCTTCTCGGGTTCCGTCGTCGCGAACACGAACTTCACGTGCTCGGGCGGCTCCTCCACGATCTTGAGCAGGGCGTTGAAGCCCTGCGGCGTCACCATGTGCGCCTCGTCGATGATGTACACCTTGAACCGCGACTGGGCCGGGCCGTAGGACGCCTTCTCACGTAGGTCGCGGGCGTCGTCGACGCCGCCGTGGCTCGCGGCGTCGATCTCGATGACGTCGACCGACCCGGGCCCCCCGCGCGCCAGCGCGACGCACGAGTCGCAGGTCCCGCACGGCGTGGGGGTGGGCCCCTGCTCGCAGTTGAGGCAGCGGGCGAGGATGCGCGCGCTCGTGGTCTTGCCGCAGCCGCGCGGCCCGCTGAACAAGTACGCGTGACCGATGCGCCCCGCCCGGAGGGCCTGTTGCAGGGGCTCGGTGACGTGCTCCTGACCGATGACGTCCGCGAACGTCTGCGGCCGGTAGCGCCGGTACAACGCGGTACTCATGCGACTCCCCTGTGTTCCAGCAACGCTTCCTGCGACGTGTCCCTGCGACCGTGACGCATACCGCGGCCGCCGACGCCCCTCGGCGCCGTGCCCGGATCACGACGATCCTCGTTCTGCGCCGACCCTAGCCGCCCCGTCCGACAGGGTCGCGCCCCGAACCGGATGCCGGGGTCGTCCGCGCCGATCGCCGACGGTCGAGCCGGCCCAGAGGGGGCCTCGAAGGAGCCCGGAGACGCGAAGAACCCCCCGCACACCTGGAAGAGCTCCCCTACCCTTGCTGCATTCCTGCCCTGGGGGAGTTCGGAGAGGTACCACCGCACGAGGGGTCCGGCGACCACTGTAGTGGAGGCGCCCCGCGCCCCCCAAACGCCCGGTCCCGATTCGGTCGGGCCTCGCAGGTCAGGTACGATCCTCGACGGAGGATTCGCATAGTGGCCTAGTGCGCACGATTGGAAATCGTGTTGGGTTAATAGCCCTCAGGGGTTCAAATCCCCTATCCTCCGCCGCCGGAACAGGCGCGGTCCCCGCTGCGGGCCGCGCCTGTTCTCGTCTCTACCCGGGCCTCGTCCGCACCGGTCTCGCCCCTAGGGCCGCGCCACGACCTCGACGCCCTCCACGATCTCCACGCCCTCGACAGCCTCCGCATCTTCGGTGACGTCGTCGCTCGCCCGCTCGCCGCCCGTCGGTGCGGCCGGGAGGCTCGCGGCACCCCACACGTGCAGCGCCCCGGGGCGATGGGTCAGGTCATGGCCCGTGGCGAGGTGGCGGGCGAGGATGGTCGCACCGTCGAGGGGGCTGCCGAGGGCGGGCACGAGGAAGACGTGGCGCTTGCCCAGGGCGCTAGCGAAGGCGACCTTCACGGCCTCAACGAGCAGGAGCCCACCCGTCGCGCTGAGGGGCGCGCCGGGCAGTGCGGCCGCGCCGGCGCAGAGGGTGTCGGCCAGGTGCTCCCCCGCCAGGCGACAGATGTCGCGGGCCACGTCGTCTCGGCTCGCGACGTCGCCGACGACCGGCGCGAAGTCGGCGAGCAGCCCCGGGCCGTGCTCCGCGGCGAGAGTCGCCCACCCGCGCTCGTCGCCGAACGAGCGTCGGCCGGCGTCGAGCAGGGCCGCCGACCCGCCGGGCACGCCGTCCCGGTGCAGCAGGCCCGCCGCGAGGCCCTGCCGACCCACCCAGGCCGCGGACCCGCGGTCGCCGAGCAGCGACCCCCAGCCATCGAGGCGACGCCACGTCTGGTCGAAGTCCGTGGCGAGGGCCACGACGCCCACGCCCATGTCGAGCACGACGCCCGGGCCGACCTCGGCCACGGCCCCGACGAGCGTGGCCACGGACCCGTCGACGACGACGGTCCGCTCGGTCCCGGACAACGCGGCGGCCCGCGCGAGGAGGGCGGGCGCGTCGAGGGTCGCCGTGAGGTCGGCCACGGACCACACGCACGCGTCGACGGGGCCGGCCTCGGCGAGCGGGGCGACGAGGTCGGTCAGCGCCTCGACGTCGACGGGGCGACCGGCGCGTAGCCGGGGCGCGGCCACGGTGCCGTCCGGATCGACGGCGAGGCCGAACTCGTCGGCGCGCCGAAGCGTCACGCGGCGGGCGCTCAGCCCCGCCCGGCCCAGGTCGACCGCCAGCAGTTCGAGCGTCTCTGGTGTGTCCACGTCGTCCCCTCTCCCCCGGGGCCAGCGTACGGCGGCGCGTCGGTGCGCGCCCGCAATGACCGTTCTGCCCCGCCACGTCGCCCGGCCCCGCCCGAGACGAACGGGGCCGTCGCCCGTGAGCGCCCCTGACCGCCGCCGGTCGTCAGCGAACCGGGTCGGCGGCCGCGGCCGGGCGCGCGGGTCCGCCCAGGTCGGCGAGGGCGTCGGCGACGATCCCGGCGCGGTCGTGCAGGGCGCGCCGGGCGTCGGTCACATCGGCGCCGGCCAGCATCGTCACGAGCGCCGTCTTGAGGTCGCCCCCGGCCGCGTCGAGGGCCCGCCGGCACTCCCGCTCGTCTCCCCCGGTGGCCTCGTGCAGGATCCGCAGGACGCGCCCGCGCAGCTTGGCGTTCGTGGCGACCACGTCGACCATGAGGTTGGACCACGTCCGCCCCAGGCGGACCATGACGGCGGTCGAGAACGTGTTGAGCACGAGCTTCTGCGCGGTCCCCGCCTTGAGACGGGTGGACCCGGTGATCGCCTCGGGGCCGGTGTCGGGCGCGACGACGTGATCGGCGAGCCCGGCCAGGCCGGCGTCGGGCACGGCCGTGACGAGGGCCGTGACCGCGCCCAGCTCGCGGGCCCGGCGCAGCGCCCCGCCGACGAACGGGGTGCGCCCCGACGCGGTGAGGCCGATGACGACGTCGGCCGCGGTGACGCCCGCCATCTCGCGCAGGCCCGCCGTCTCGTCGTCCTCGACGTTCTCGACGGCCCGCCAGAGCGCCTCCGGCCCACCTGCGTGATGGGCCACGACGACACCGTCGGGGACGTTGAACGTCGGCCGCAGCTCGGCGGCGTCGAGCACGGCCAGGCGCCCCGACGTGCCCGCGCCGACGTAGTGGACGCGCCCGCCCGCGCGGATCCGCTCGACCGCGGCGTCCACGAGGTCGGCCAGCGGGGTGAGGGTGCGGGCGACCGCCGGCGCCACGCGGGCGTCCTCGGCGTTGAGGACCGCGAGGAGCTCCCGGGTCGTCAGGCGGTCGATGTCGAGGGTGGCGTCGTTGCGTTCCTCGGTCACCGCGGCCACGGCACTGACCGGTCCCCCGGCCTCGGCGCCGACGCGCGCGTCGTCGGCGTCGATCAGGACGCCACGGTGCGGGGTCGTCGGTTGCTCGGGCACGCCGCCACGGTACTTTTTTTCGCGCGCATCGACAAGAGCGTGAACGAATGACGATCTCCTGGCGGTGGGACGCTCACTCCTCGCGGACGCGGTGCGTGGCGACCGCTCGTCGCGTCGTCGCGACGGCCTGCCGGGAGGCGCGGACGTCGCGATGCGCGACGGCGAGGTAGAGGCAGTCGACGACGAACAGGGCCGCGATGCGGCTCGCGGTCGCGCCGGCGCGGATCGTCGGCTCGCGGGCGGAGGTCGTCAGGACCGCGTCGGCGGCCCGCGCCAGCGGAGCGACGGGGTGGTTGGTCACCGCGACCGTGTACGCGCCGCCGGCGCGGGCGGCCTCGAGCTCCTCGATGGTCTCGCGCGTCTCCCCCGAATGCGAGACGGCGATCGCCACGTCGTCGGGTCCGAGGATCGCCGCCCCGGCGAGGGCCACGTGCGGGTCGGCCGTCGCCGACGCCAGCCGGCCGATGCGGTGCAGCTTCTGCTGGAGGTCGGCCGCCACCAGGGCGCTCGCCCCGTGCCCGTAGATCTCGACGCGCCGGGCGGCGGCCACCCGGGCGGCGACGGCGTCGAGGACGGCCCGGTCGAGCTGCTCGGCCGTCTCCTCGATGGCGGCGGTCTCGGCGAACGCGACCTTCGCGACGACGTCGTCGAGGGTGTCCTTCGGGCTGATGTCGCTCGTGGGCGCGCGGCGGTCCCGCGGCAGCGCCCCTTCTTCGGCGAGCGCGAGCCGCAGTTGAGGGTAGCCGGCGAGCCCGAGCCGCCGGCAGAAGCGGAGGACCGTCGTCTCCGACGTGCTCGCGGCCCGCGCGAGCTCGCTGATCGTCAGCGCCGCCGCGGCCCGCGGGTCGCGCAGGACCTGCGCCGCCACCCGCTCCTCGGCGGGGCTCAGCGACGGCCGCAGCCCCCGCAGCCGCAGCACGAGCCGGGCCTCGCTCGAGGCGTCGCCGCCCTTCGCCGTCGAGCGCGCGGCGGCCCCGGAATCACGTCGGCTCATCCCCGTAGCGTAGGTCGACCCCGCCGGGGCGTGGCTGGCTCGGTCGGGCCGGCCGCCTCCACCGGCCCGACCGGGCCGGTCAGCCCTCCTTGACCGTGACGGTCTTCATCGTGTGGACCTTGGCGGGCGGACCGTCCGCGGGCGACCCGTCGGCCTCGATCTTCTTGACGACGTCCATGCCGCCGGTCACCGTGCCGAAGAGGCTGTAGTGCGGCGGGAGGCCGACGCCCGCCTCGCCGGTGACGACGAAGAACTGGCTGCCGTTGGTGTTCGGTCCGGCGTTGGCCATGGCGACCGACCCGACGCGGTACTCCCCGGGCTGGGGCAACTCGTCCTCGAACTCGTACCCCGGCCCGCCGGCCCCGGTGCCCTGCGGGTCGCCGCCCTGGGCCATGAACCCCTGGATGACGCGGTGGAAGGTCACGCCGTCGTAGAAGTGGTTCCGGGCGAGGAACACGAAGTTGTTGACGGTCTTGGGCGCCTTCTTCGCGTCGAGGGCGACCGTGAAGGCGCCGACGTCGGTCGTCACCGTGGCCGTGTACGACTTCGCCGGGTCGATGCACATCGGCGGCGGCGCGTCGAAGGTCACGGTGCGCTTGGCCGCGCCGCCGGCCGGCGGGCACGCGGCGCCGCCCGACGCGCCGCTCCCGGACGGCGTCGGGGCGCTCGACGCGCTCGGGGAGGCGGCGGACGACGTCGCCGGGGCCGCGGTGGAGCCGGGCGAGGTCTGAGGCGCGTTCGACCCGCAGCCCGACAGGGGCAGCAGGACGGCGCAGGCGAGGACGGAGCCGAGACGAAGACGCATGACCCCACGATAGGGCGCCCGCCCTGCGCGCCCCCGCGCCGCCACGCCTGGGCGACGCCGGCGACCATGCCGTCCGCCAGGACGCCTGGCTCCCGAGAATCCCCGGGCGAGAACGGAAGTCACCGGACCCGAACGCGGGGTGGCCGCTCAGCGCAGCCCGGAACCGTACGGGGCGAGGGTGCCGCCGCCGGCGGCGGGCAGGGAGACGGGCAGGCGGCCCTGGGGGCGGATCGCGCCGGACAGGACCCGCGCGGCCGCGCGCCCCGACACCGCTCCCCAGCCGTAGGTGGCGAGGTAGGTGCGCGTGGCCGGCAGGGCCGCGAGGTCGTAGGGCTCGCGGACGGCGACGACGGCGACGGGGCGGCCGGTGGCCCGGAGGGCGGCGACGAGCCGGCGTTGTGCGGCGCCGGCGGGCCGGGATGCGTTCATCGTCGTGACGACGACCCGGTCGGCGCGGCGGGCGGCGGCGACCGCGGCGCGCTGCTGCGCCGCGGTGGGCGTGGCGCCGGTGACGAGTCGGGTGGTGCGCGCGCCGCGGCGGGTCAGTTCGGTGGCGAGGCCGGCGGTGACGTCGGCCCCGAACCCGACGACGGCGACGCGGCGACCGCGCGGCGCGAAGGGCGTCGCCCGCGGGTCCCGGCGCAGCAGGGTGACCCCCCGGTTCGCGATCGCCTCCGCACGCGCGGCGTGGGCGCGGGTGCCCACGACACGAGCGACGCGGGCGACGTCGACGTATGGGCGCGCGAACAGCCCGCGCGCCCGCTTGAGGGTGAGGATGCGGGTCACCGAGGCGTCGAGGCGGGCCCGGCTGATGCGGCCCGAGGCCACCGCGCCGAGCACGGCGGAGTAGGCCTCGTCCATCTTGGGCGGCATGAGGAGCTGGTCGACCCCGGCGAGCACGGCCCGCACCGCGACCTCGCCGTCGCTGTGGCGGCTGCGGACGCCCGCCATCGCGAGCGAGTCGGACACGACGACGCCGCGGAAGCCGAGCCGCCCCCGCAACGTGTCGGTGACGATGGGCCGTGACAGGGTCGCCGGTTCCCCGCTCGGGTCGAGGGCGGGGACGACGAGGTGTCCGGTCATGACGAGGTCGGTGCCCGCGGCCACGGCGGATCGGAAGGGGGGCGCGTCCACGCGGTTCCACGTTGCGAGCCCGTGGGAGATGACGGGCAGGCCGGTGTGGCTGTCGACCGAGGTGTCGCCGTGGCCGGGGAAGTGCTTGACGGCGGTGGACACGTTCGCGTCCTTCTCGAACCCGGCGACCTGGGCCGCCACCATCGACGCGACGAGCGCGGTGGACCCGCCGAAGGCGCGGACGCCGATGACGGGGTTGGCGGGGTTGACGTTGACGTCGGCGACGGGCGCGTAGTTCGTGTCGATGCCGACGGCCCGCAGGTCGGAGCCGGTGATCGCGGCGGCGGACCGCGCGTCGGCCGTGCCTCGCCCCGCCCCGAGGGCCATGGCCCCGGGCAGTTCGGTGGCCGGCGGACCCAGCCGGCGCACCGGCCCTTGCTCCTGGTCGGTGGCGATCTGCAGCGGCACCCGCGCCCCGGAGGTGAGCGCGGCCCGCTGGAGGCCGTTCGACAGCGCCGCCGTCCGCGCCGGCGTGGAGAGCTGGCCGGCCCAGCCGAAGTACACGATCCCGCCGAGGTGGTACTTGGCGACGACCTGCGCCGGCGTCGCGACCCCGTAGAGCGGCAGGTTGCGGCGATCGGCCGCCGCGGCCGACGACCCGTACACCTGCTGGACGAAGAGCTGACCGACCTTCTGCCGCACCGTCATCCGCGCGACGAGGGCCCGCACGTCGGGCGCAGCCACCGCTGTGCGCGCCTCACCCGAAACGGCCTTCCCCGCCCGCGAGGCCGGCGGCGGCGCGGCCTCGGCCGGGGCGGACGCCGCGACACACGCGGGCAGGAGCACGCCGGCAGCGGCGAGCGTGGCGAGGGGACGACGGGATGCGGTGAACACGGTGGGCCTTTCGAGACGCGTGGAGCGGGCGCGGGCCGGCAGCCCGCGCCAGTGGGCGGCGGGCGATCGGCACGCGCCGACCACCCGCCGGGCCGGTCACTCGTCGGCGGGAGGGGCGTCGCGCTCGGCGTCGTAGTCGCGGGGGCCGCCGTCCGCTTCCTGGCCGGCGGCGCCGGCGGTGGGCACGCCGTCGTCGGTGCCGGGAACGCCGCCCTCACCCGCGCTCGGGCTCATCGCACTCGTCTCGGAGACCTGGCCCTGGCTGTCGTCGTTCTGGCTCATGGAGCACCTTCGCTCATCGCAGTGACGGGAGGCAGCGCGCCGCCCGCGTCGACGGGGTCGACGCGATCCACGGTAGACCCGGCCACCGACAGCGTGGCCCCGCCGCTCGTGCGGCGGCCGCCCTCGACGACCCGCGCGGCGGTGCCGCCCCACCGAGGCCGGCATCGACGGGGGCCGACGCCGCGTCAGGCGGGCCAGCCGTCCGGGCCGGAGGAGCCGGCGGGGTACTCCTCCAGCGGCACCTTGTTCTTGCGCCAGGCGTCGACGACGGGCGAGACGACCTTCCAGCACTTCTCGGCCATGTCGCCGCGTACGGACAGCAGGGGGTCGCCGTCCATGATGTGGGCGAGGATCTCGCCGTAGGGGCGGACGGCGCTCGCGCCGATCTCGGCCGACAGCAGCGTCTGCTCGAGGCCGAAGACGTCGCCCTCGCCGTTCGTCGAGATCTCCAGGGTCACCCGCTCGGGGTTCATGTCGATGACGAGCCGGTTCGGCTTGGGGCGCGGGCTCAGGCCGCCCGGCAGGTGCGCCACGGGGCGGAAGGTGACGACGATCTGACGTCGCGGCGCCCCGAGCGCCTTGCCGCTGCGCAGCCGGAACGGCACACCCGCCCAGCGGGCGTTGTCGATGGTGACGGTGACCTCGGCGAGCGTCTCGGTGTGCCGGTCGGCGTCCACGCCGGGCTCGTCGACGTAGTTCGGGACGTCCTGGCCCTGCACGGCGCCGCGGGTGTAGCGCGCCCGGCGCGAGGACGCGACGGCGTCCCCGTCCCGGACCGACATCGCGGAGAGGACGTGACTGACGAGGTCGCGGAACTCGGTCGCCTCGATGGACGCCGGGTCCTCCATGGCCACGAGGGCGCACACGAGCAGCAGGTGGCTCTGGATCATGTCGGCGAGCGCGCCGGCCTTGTCGTAGTAGCCGGCCCGCCCCTCAAGCGCGAGCGTCTCGTCGAAGACGATGTCGACCGACTCGATGTTCGCCTGGTTCCAGACCGGCTCGAACAGCCGGTTGGCGAACCGGAACCCGAGCAGGTTGAGCACGGCGCCCTTGCCGAGGAAGTGGTCGACCCGGAAGATCTGGTCCTCGTCGAGGAAGGAGAGGAGCCGGCGGTTGAGCCGGCGGGCGCTGGCGAGGTCGTGGCCGAAGGGCTTCTCGAGCCCGAACCGCAGCCCCTCGGGGAGGTCGAGGCCGGCGAGGACGTCGCACGCCTTGGCGGTGACGGCCGGCGGCAACGCAAAGTAGAGGACGGCCGGGCCCTCCGGCAGCCCCTCGATGAGGCCGCGGAGGTCGTCGGGGTCGAGGAGGTCGGTCCGCCGGTACGTCGCGGTCGACGCGAGCCGCTCGGCCCGGTCGTCGGGGCATCCGCCCTCCCCGAGGGCGTTCGTGACGCGGGCCCGCCAGTCCGACTCGCTCAGCTGCTCGTTCGCGGCGCCGACGAGCCGGACCCGACGCTGCGGCTGGTGCTGCAGCAGCGTGCCGAGACCGGGCAGGAGCAGGCGCTTCGTGAGGTCGCCGGAGGCGCCGAGGATGACGAGGGTGACGGGGTCGTTGGCCATGGCGACGACGTTACGGCGCGGCCGGGCTCGGGGCACCCCTCGGGAGGGAGGCTCCGCCCCTGAACCGGCCGTCCGATCGCCGGGCCATGCCGGCCGTGCTCACCCGTGCCGTCATGTCGGCATCGTTGCGCGGGGCCGGCACGGGTCCAGGCCTCGGCCGGGGCGGGCCCTGCGTCAGGACCGGGAACGGACGAGCCGGGAGACGGCGACGCCGCTGGCGGTGAGGGTGAGCATCAGGCATCCGATGGGCAGCGGCAGGCAGCAGCCGCCGACGGTGACCTGCGTCCCCCGCTTCGTGCGGGTCGAGTAGTGCGGGAAGGGGAATCCCCGCAGGCCGCCGCCGCGGCGCGGCTCGAAGCCCGGGCCGGCGCCGTACCCCGGGGCGCGGCCGGGCACGTCGTCCTGGGGCCCGTAGGCGTCGTGCGGGCCGGGGCGCCGACCGGCGTCGGGGCCGGGGTCGCGGGGATCGAACGGGCCGGTGGTGTCGTGGTTCACCCCGGGTGAGTACCCGAATCGGACGAAGGGCACACGTCCGCGGGGCCTCACGGGGCCGCGACGCGCTCCATGATGCGCGGGTCGTCCTCGCGCGCCGGTTCGACGACCCCGAGCTCGGTGGCGACCGCCGAGACGAGGTCGTGCGGGGTGACGTCGAAGGCCGGGTTGAAGCCTCGCGCGCCCGCAGGGGCGTTGCGGACCCCGCCGACGGAGAGCACCTCGTCCCCGTCGCGCTCCTCGATGACGATGTCGTCGCCGGTCGCCGTGGCGAGGTCGACGGTGGAGCTCGGGGCGGCGACGACGAACGGGATGCCGGCTCGTCGGCAGGCGAGGGCCAGCGCGACGGAGCCCACCTTGTTCGCGGTGTCGCCGTTCGCCGTGATGCGGTCGGCGCCGATGATCGCGACGTCGACGAGCCCGCGCAGGATCGTGCTGCTCGCGGCGCCGTCGGCCTGGACGACGTGGTCGATGCCGTCCTGGGTGAGCTCCCAGCTCGTCAGGCGCGCGCCCTGGAGAAGGGGGCGGGTCTCGTCGGCGTGGACGAGGCCGAGGACACCGCGGTCGTGCAGCTCGTGGATGATGCCGTAGGCCGTGCCCCAGGCGGTCGTCGCGAGGGCGCCGGTGTTGCAGTGCGTGACGACGCGGACCTTCTCGCGGCCGGTTCGCGCCAGGATCCAGTCGGCGCCGAGGCGGGAGAGCTCCCGGTTGGCGGCCTCGTCCTCCGCGGCGAGCCGGCGCGCCTCGGCGAGCACCGCCTCCGGGCCGCTCCCCATGAACGCTCGGACCCGGTCGACGCCCCACGCCAGGTTGACCGCCGTCGGGCGGGCGTCCCGGATCCGGTCGACCTCACGCTCGAGCCGGGCCGCATCCCACCCGTCGCGACGCGCCTCGTCCATCGCGACGACCACCCCGAGCGCCCCCGCGGCCCCGAGGGCCGGCGCCCCGCGCACGGCCAGTCGGCGAATGGCGTCGACGAGGGCGTCGACGGTCGTGATGTCGAGATACTCCTCGCGCTCCGGCAGCTGCGTCTGGTCCAGCAGGCGCACGCAGCGCACCGCCTCGTCCCACTCGATCGCCCTCATCGCCCATGCCCTCCCGCTGCCGCGTGCCGACGCCCGGACCCTACCGCCCGCCCGGCGAACCTCGACGCCTCGAACCGTCACACGCCGGCCCCTCGAACCCACCGTGACCTTCGACGCCACGAATCAGCCCGTCACCATCGGCAAAGAGTGCCTGAACTGCACGAACAACGCGACCGGTCGAGCCGACTGTGTGAAACTCGGCTACGACGCGGCCATCCACGTCGGGGGAAAGGGGTTGGTTTCTCGGTGAGTGACTTCAGTCAAGAACAGGCGGACAACGTCGTTGCGGGCTTCCTGTCGGATCTGGCGGGACGCGCGGTCGTCCGGGAATCGACAGAGTCCGACGTGCATCGTTTCGATCTACGGCCCACCGACGTTCCAGCACGATTCGGCATGCACATCGCAACCGAACCCTCGACGGTGCAGCTCGTGAGCTATCTCCACCCCGAGGCGCCGTACGTCGATCTCGACCCCGAGTACGATCGCGACGTCGTGACGCAGCTGGGCGAGAGTCGCAGGGCTCCCAGGCAGGTCGGCAACCGCTACCGGGGCAAGAACCCTGTCGACGTCAGACCCCGCGACCCGTTCCGAGCGGAGGACGAACGGTGAAGCCCATCAGGCGGTTGCACCTGAGTCCGGGGATGCGAGTAGCACTCGTCGCCTCCCGGCTTTCCATCCCCGTGTTCTCTGCCATTCTCGGGACAAGCGCCGCCAGGTCGCTCTGGGGGTGGTGTCTCTTGTGGTTCACCGGCGCCATGCCGGCCTGCCTGGCCAATTACCTCAGCGAAAGGAAGGGAACCGCAGAACCGCCTGAACACTAGGCGCAAGATCACGTATCGAACGGGCCGTTCCGCTCGCGATTCCGGAGACCGCCGGCTCTGATGGGCTCTGGATGTCGTGACGGGAGACCCTCTGAAACCCGCGTCACGGCATGTCCGCATGGGGCCTCACGCAGCGGTCCGCGCCGCGACCTCTCGGGGTACCGCCCGACGAGCGACGCCCCCGCCCGCCGGATCGGCGGGCGGGGGCGTCGGTGGCGCGTGACGCGTCAGAGGTTGACGATCTTCGTCGCCTTGGCGGCGGCGAGGCGGGCCTCGACGTCGGCCCAGTTGACGACGTTCCACCAGGCCTTGACGTAGTCGGGCTTGACGTTCTTGTACTGCAGGTAGAACGCGTGCTCCCACATGTCGAGCATGAGCAGCGGGACCTGGGCGGCCGGGAGCTGCGCCTGCTGGTCGTACAGCTGGGCGAGGATCGGGCGCTGGCCCAGGGTGTCCCAGGCGAGGATCGACCAGCCGGAGCCCTGGATGCCCGCGGCGTTGGCCGCGAACAGCTCGCGGAACTTGTCGAAGCCGCCGAAGTACTGCTCGAGCACGTTGGAGGTCTCGCCGACGGGCTTGTCGCCACCGTCCGGGGACATGTTCTGCCAGAAGATCGAGTGGTTGACGTGCCCACCGAGGTTGAACGCGAAGTTCTTGGCGATGAGGTTGATCGTCGCCGTGTCGCCGGACTCGCTCGCCGCCTGCAGCTTCTCGGCGGCGTCGTTCGCGCCCTTGACGTACGTGGCGTGGTGCTTGTCGTGGTGCAGCTGCATGATCTCGGCGCTGATGTGCGGCTCGAGCGCGGCGTAGTCGTAGGGCAGATCGGGAAGGACGTACTCGCTCACAGCATTGCTCCTAGAGCTCGAGGGTGGTGCTTCTCCTTACCTCGGCCAGCCTAGTGACCACCCCGGCGGCGGGCCTGCCGGGGGCGGGATCACGTCTCACGCGGCTCAGATGGGCGCCACGGGGTCGACGGGCGACACGGGCCCGGGCCGCCGCCGCCGCGGGCACATCGACGTGTAGTGCCCGATCGTCAGGCAGTGCCCGCACCGCGGGAGCCGCGCCGGCGGCCGGGGCGGCGGCGGCGGCTTGCGCACCGGGCGTGCGAACGATCCCGACCCCGGCGGGGGCGCGGGCGGCGCGGGCGGGGGCACGAGGTCGTCGAAGTAGCCGGGCGATCCCAGGGAGGCCGCGGCCGCCCGCAGGTGTCGCAACCGGGCCGCCCCCAGCCGGGGTCGCTCGAACGCGGCCTCGCGTATCGACTCGAGCAGGTGCTCGAGCACACCCCGGATGTCGGCGGCGGAGTACCCCGACCGCGCCAGCACGCCGCCCAGCTCCCGCACCTCGTCGGCGACGATGCGGCCGCGGGCGAGCAGCCCGACGACGGTCTCCACGTAGAGGGCCACGCGCGGGTCGTGCGCCTCCCTGGCGCCCATGCGCAGGCCGGCGAGGAGCTCGGCGAGCCACGGGTCGGTCGCGGGGGCCGGCGGGCGGTGGGACCGGCTGCGCGCCGGCCCGGGCGCCGGAGCGGGCCCCGAGAGGGCCGGGGGCGCCGGCACCGGATAGACGATCGCCTCTCGGTGCCGGCCGAGAACGGCCGCCGCGACGCCGGTGACGAGCCGCGCGTCGTCGGCCGCGGCTCCCGTCGGCGGAGCCAGGTTCAGGTGCGCCGCGAGCGTGGGCAGCCGGTGGTTGGGCGTCGGGATGCTCGCCTGCGCGAGGCGGAAGGTGTCGAGGGCGGGAAACGTCGGCGGCAGCAGCGACGCGGCCCGGAACTCGGCCGCGAGGAAGGCCTGCGTGAGGTCGGCGCGGTGGGCGGCGACGACGTGGCCCTCGAGCCGGGCGAGCAGCGAGCGCCCGACGTCGCCGAACCGCGGGGCGCCCGCGACGTCGGGGACCACGAGGCCGTGCAGGAGCAGGGGCCCCACGTCGCCGGGGGCCGGGTCGAGCAGGGTGGCCCACTCGTCGACGAGGCGCCCGTTCGCGTCGAGGCGCACGACGGCGATCTCGACGACCCGGTCGCGCATCGGGGTGAACCCGCTCGTCGCGAGCGAGACGACGGCGTACGGCCCGCGGTGGACGGCCTCGCCGTCGGCGGCGGCCTCGCCGGGGCGCAGGAGCCGACCGGGCGCGAGGAGGCGTCGTGGACCGGCTCCGGGTGCGGGTGGGCTCGGCGCGGCGCCCGGCCCGCTCCCGATCCCGTGCATCGCTCCCTCACGTCCCGCTCGTCCTCGCCGGCGCCCGACGCCGCCCGACGGCACCGGTCGCGGCCCGTGCCGCCCGCCGATCCCGCAGGAGCGCGGTGCCCGCTGCGGCGGCGCGACGACGTGCTGCCCTGCCCCGCCCATCGGCCCGGGGTGTCGCGACGTGAGGCCACACGGGGACGCCGCACGGGACGCCGCAGCGCGGGCCGAGACGACGGGCCGGGCGGCGCGGGCGGTCGTGGCAGGGTGGGACGCATGCACCGCCGCCTCGCGCTCGTCCGCCGCCCCGGCCCCCGGCTCGCCGACGGTCTCGTCACGCACATCGAGCGCAGCGACGACGTCGACCCCGACCTCGCCCTGCGGCAGTGGCAGGGCTACGTCGACGCCCTGGCGGCACACGGCTGGGAGACCGTCGAGGTCACGCCGGTGCCCGACTGCCCCGACGGCGTCTTCGTCGAGGACACCGCGGTCGTCTACGGCGACCTCGCGGTCCTCGCCCGCTCCGGCGCACCGGAGCGGCGGGCCGAGGCCGCCGGGATGCGCGAGGCCCTGCAGGGGCAGGGGTACCGCGTCGCGGAGATCACCGCGCCCGGCACCCTCGACGGCGGCGACGTCCTCAAGCACGGCGGCACGGTCTGGGTGGGGCTCGGTGGCCGCACGAACAAAGCCGGCGTCTCCTCGCTGCGGGCCCTGCTCGAACCGCTCGGCGCCCGTGTCGTGGCCGTGCCCCTGACCACGGTGCTCCACCTCAAGTCGGCGGTGACGGCCCTGCCCGACGGCACGGTCGTCGGCTACGCACCGCTCGTCGACGACGCCTCCCTGTGGGACCCCTTCCTCGCGGTGCCCGAGGAGGCCGGCGCCCACGTCGTCCTGCTCGGCGACGACACCGTGCTCATGTCGACCTCCGCGCCCCGGACCGCCCGCCTGCTGCGCGAGCGAGGGCTGCGGGTCGTCGCGGTCGACATGACCGAGTTCGAGAAGCTCGAGGGGTGCGTCACCTGCCTCTCGATCCGACTGCGGGGCTGAGCAACCGGGTGACCCGACGCGCCCTCCGAACGCCCGACGGGCGCCCGCCCCGGGTCGGGACGGGCGCCCGTCGGGGCGCGGGACGGATCAGTCGAGCGTCGCCGTGTCGATGACGAAGCGGTAGCGCACGTCGGAGTTGACGACGCGGTCGTAGGCCTCGTTGACCTGGTCGGCCGAGATGACCTCGACCTCGGCGCCGAGGTCGTGCTTCCCGCAGAAGTCGAGCATCTCCTGCGTCTCGGCGATCGAACCGATCATCGAGCCGGCCAGGGTCTTGCGGCCCGGGATGAGCGCGAAGGCCGGGATCTCTATCGGCTTCTCGGGGGCGCCGACCTGCACGAGCGCGCCGTCGGTCCGCAGCAGCCCGAGGTACTGCGCGAGGTCGAGGTTCGCCGAGACCGTGTTGACGATGAGGTCGAAGCTGCCGGCGAGGTCCTCGAAGGTGGACTCGTCGGAGGTGGCGTAGTAATGGTCGGCGCCGAGCCGCTCGCCGTCCTCCTTCTTCTTCAGCGACTGCGAGAGCACGCTGACCTCGGCGCCCATCGCGTGGGCGATCTTGACCGCCATGTGGCCGAGCCCGCCGAGGCCGATGACGGCGACCTTCTTGCCGGGGCCGGCGTTCCAGTGCGCGAGCGGGGAGTACGTCGTGATGCCCGCGCACAGCAGCGGCGCGGCCACGTCGAGGCCGAGGTTCTTGGGGATGCGCAGCACGTAGTTCTCGTCGACGACGATGTGCGTCGAGTACCCGCCCGCGGTGGGCTTCCCGTCGCGGCCCGTCGCGTTGTACGTGCCGACGTTGCCCTTGAGGCAGTAGTTGTCGAGGCCCGCCTTGCAGTTCTCGCACTCGCGGCAGGAGTCGACGAAGCAGCCGACGCCGACGTGGTCGCCGACCTTGTACCGGCTCACGCCCGAGCCGACCTCGTCGACGACGCCGGCGATCTCGTGCCCGACGACCATGGGGTACTCGATCTGGCCCCATTCGCTGCGGACGGTGTGGATGTCGGAGTGGCAGATGCCGGCGAACTTGATGGCGATGCGCACCTCGTGCTCGCCGACGTCCCGGCGCTCGATCGTCGTGCGCTCGAGCGGCTGGTCGGGGGCGACGGCGGCAATGGCATTGACCTGCATGTGGTGTCCCTTTCGCGTGGACTGTGCGTCGACATCCACGCTAGCCCCGGCCGGACCGTCCCCCGACGCGAGGGTGTCGCGGTCCGTCCGGCCGAGCCGGGACGCGGCCGCCGATCGCGCCGGCGAGAGCCGCAACGCCGACATCGCGCGCGCGGACCGCCTCGCCGAGGTGGAACGCGAAGCCCGGGAGCGGGCGGCGTCCACGGCGTGAGACTCGCCCTGGATCACCACTGCTCGACGCCGATGTTCGGCGCGGTTCAGGCGAAGAGGGCACGCCCGATGTGCTCCCCCGGCCGGGCGCCCGGCGGGACGGCGAACAGGGCCGATCCGCGGTGCTGCAGGTACTCCATGAGGCCGTCCTGGCGCGACATGCGGGTCTGCATGGGCACGTACTGCGTGCGGGGGTCGCGGACGTAAGCGATGAAGAAGAGGCCCGCGTCGAGGCGGCCCAACTCGTCGTTGCCGTCGGTGAAGTTGTAGCCGCGGCGCAGCATCTGCACCCCGCCGTTCTGGCTCGGGTGCGCGAGACGGACGTGGGAGTTCATCGCCACCAGGGGCGCTCCCCCGCGGCCGGTGAGCGCGAAATCGGGTTCGGTGAACTCCGTGCCCCCCGACAGCGGCGCCCCCTCCTTGCGGTCGCGCCCGACGAGCGACTCCTGCTCGCTCAGCGACGTCCGGTCCCACGTCTCGATCGTCATGTTGATGCGGCGGGCGACGAGGTAGCTGCCCCCGGCGAGCCACCCGGCGCGGGGGTCGTCCCCGGCGCCCACCCAGACGTGCCGCGACACGGCGTCCGGGTCCTCGGCCTTGAGGTTGGCCGTGCCGTCCTTGAACCCGAAGAGGTTGCGCGGGGTGGCCTGCGACGTCGACGTCGAGCTGGTGCGTCCGAAGCCGAGCTGGCTCCAGCGCAGCGCGGCCGTCCCGAAGGCGATCCGCGAGAGGTTCCGGATCGCGTGGACCGCGACCTGCGGGTCGTCGGCGCACGCCTGGACGCACAGGTCTCCGTCGCTGCGGCGGGGGTCGAGGTTGTCGGCGGGGAAGTGCGGCAGGCGGCGCAGGGCGGCCGGCTGCCGGGCCGCGAGCCCGAACCGGTCCTTCCCGGCCGCGTCGCGGAACAGGGTGGGGCCGAACCCGAACGTCAGCGTGAGCCGGGACGCGGCCAGCCCGGACGCCTCGCCCGTGTCGTTCGGCGGCGCATCGTAGGAGGCCGGGTCGCCGCCCACCGGCCGGCCCGCGGTCAGCTCGGCCGCCGCGGCCGTCCACGCCGTGAGCAGGGCCACGACGTCCTCCCGCGAGGTCGTCGTCAGGTCGAAGCTCGCGAAGTGCAACCGGTCCTGCGCCGGCGTGACGATGCCGGCCTGCCGCTCGCCGTGGAACGGGTAGGCGTCGGGCGCCGCGGGCGGCGGCGGGGGCGGCTCCTGCGCGCTGGCCCGCCCACCCGCGAACCCCGCGACCCCCATCGCGGCGGCGCCCGCCCCGGCCCAGCCGAGCAGACCCCGCCGGCTCATCCCCGAGCGGCCGGTGGAGCCGGTGGAGCCGTCGGCGACGGGCGCCGTCGAGGCGGCGGCGTCGTCGGAGACGGCGTGCGGGATGGACTCGGTCATGCGATCACGGCTCTCAGACCACCGCGGCGGTCAGCTTGCTCAGCGGCTCGGACAGGGCGTTGACGGCGTCGGAGAGCGCCTTGACCTCGGCCTTGGACAGCTCGGTGTACCCGACGAAGCCGTCCTTGCCCTCCTTGTGGGTGTCGAGCAGCTTCTGCAGCGCCGAGAAGCGGAGCTGCAGCTGCGCATCGAGGGCGGCGTCCCGCTTCGACAGGATGGGCCGCAGCCCCTCCCACGCGACGCGCGCGCCGTCGACGTTGGCCTGGAAGTCGTAGAGGTCGGTGTGGCTCCAGATCTCCTCCTCGCCGGTGACCTTGCCCTTGGCGACCTCGTCGAGCAGGCCCTTCGCGCCGTTGCCGATCTGGTCGACGGTGAACGTCATCGACCGGGTGCGGCGGTACAGCTCGTCGGTGTCCTTCGTGAGCTGGTCGGCCATGGCCGCGCGCTGGGCGGGCGTGAAGGCGGTGTAACCCGTCTTCGGCGGCCACAGGTCCTTCTCGATGGCGTGCCAGCCGGTCCACTTCTGCCCCGGCTCGAGGTCGGCCTCCCGCAGGTCCATCCGGGGGTCGAGGTCGCCGAAGCTCTCGGCGACGGGCTCGATGCGCTCCCAGTGGACGCGCGCCGGGGCGTAGAGGGCGCGGGCGCGGTCGTCCTGACCCGCCTTGTACAGGGCGACGAACCGGGCCGTCTCGGCCTTGAGCTGCTCGGTCTGGTCCTTGACGTACGACGCGTACTGCGCGTTGGCCTGCTTGACCAGCTCGGCGTCGGCGCCGGTCGCGGCGAGGTCCGCTCCCGAGTCGGTGACCGTGAAGGGGTGACGGATGCCGGAGCCGACCATGCCCGGCTTGCACGCGGTGTAGTACGTCCCGGGCACCGCCCGCACGACGAGCTCGCGCGACAGGCCCGGGCCGATGTTCTCGACCTCCCCGACGATCCGGAGGCCGTCCTGGGCGAGCAGGTAGAACTCGGTGACCTTGCTGCCGCCGTTCGTCACGTCGAAGACGAGGTTGCCGGAACCGGCGGTGTTCGTCGACACCGTGCACTCGGCGTCGGTGGACGTCACGGTCATCGGGCCCGCCGCGCCGGAGGAGGCGCCGCCCCCGGACGACGACGACGGCGGGTTGTCGGTGCACCCGGCCAGGGCGATGAGCGCGGCCGTGCCGGCGGCGGTGAGGGCGAGGCCGCGGGTGGGGGACGTCATGACGAGGCTCCTTGCTGGGCCGGGCGCGCCGACGCGCCGGAGGTGGGGGTGGCGCCGGCGTCGGTCCGGCGGGGCCGGGCGACGGAGCGGACGAACAGGGCCATGACCGGGACGACGTAGGCGAACCAGACGGCCACCTCGAGCACGGTCATGGCGGGCGAGAGGTTGAAGACGCCCTTGACGAGGGTGCCGACCACCGAGGTCGGCGGGATGGCGCCGCTGACGTCGAAGGCGAGGGTGTCGAGGCCGGGCAGCAGGCCCGCCTCCTGCAAGTCGTGGACGCCGTAGGCGAGCACGCCGGCGGCGACGAGCACGAGGAAGGCTCCGGTCCACGTGAAGAACCGGCCCAGGTCGAGGCGGACGGCGCCCTTGTAGACGCCGACGCCGAGGGCGACCGCGGTGGCGAGGCCGAGGAGGGCGCCCACGAGCGGGGCGGTCGTCGAGGCGTTGTCGCGCGCGGCGGCCTGGGTGGCGGCCCACAGGAAGAGGGCCGTCTCGAGGCCCTCGCGGCCCACCGCGAGCACGGCGACCCCGACGAGCGCGCCCCACCCGGCCTCCGCGGCCGCGTCGACCCGGCCCTTGAGCTGGCCGGACAGCGTCCGGGCCGTGCGGGCCATCCAGAAGATCATCCACGTGACGAAGCCGACGGCGACGATCGACAGCCCGCCGCCGATCGCCTCCTGCGCCTCGAACGTCAGTCCCTTGGGACCGTACGTGAGCAGCGCGCCGAACCCGAGCGAGACGGCGACGGCGATGGCGACGCCGCCCCAGATCGCGGGCAGGTGCCGGGTGCGGCCGGTGCGGACGAGGTAGGCGACGAGGATGACGACGACGAGCGACGCCTCGAGCCCCTCGCGCAGGCCGATGAGGTAGTTCGCGAACACGGCGGGCCCCCTGCGGCGCGGGACGGTCCGCGGGCGGCGGGCCGGTGGGTAGGACAGACACACCTTAGTTCCGCGGCGGCCCGTCCACACAGTGCCCTAGGTCCCGGCCCGCCCTACGACGCCGAGCGGCGAACGCCCGCGAGCGCGCGAGCCGGAGTGAGCGCGACCACCGGCCCGCCCCGAGGGTCAGCAGACGGGAGCGGGGGTCGCGGGCGTCTTCGAGACGGTCGTGAACGCCGAGCCGAGGACGAGGTCCACGCCGGCGTCGGTGCGCCGGTCGGCGACGAGCTTCGCGCCGGGCACCCGCGCGGCGACGACGGCGGCCGCGGCGGCGCCGGCCGGGCCGTGGCGCACCTCGGCGGGGCCCTTCACCGTGCGTTCGAGGGGGTCGTTCTTCACCGCGGCCACCGCGAAGCCCTGGGCCTTCATGCCCGTGGCGGCGCGCGCCGCGAGCCCGGCCCGGTCCGTGGCGTTGTAGACGTTCACGCTCACGCGCGCCGGGGCGGGCGGGGGTGTGCACGTGGCGGCCGGTGCCGCGGGGGCGCGGCCGGCGTCCCCGGAGCGCTGGTTCCACAGCAGGGCGACGGCGAGCGCGAGCACGAGGAAGGCGACCAGCGACCCGAGCACGAGCGCCGCCCGGCGGCGCCGCCGCTGCTCCGTGGTGCGCCCGGCGACGCGGACGTACCCCTCGTCGTTGTCCTCCATGAGCGCCGATCATGCCCGCTGCACGGGCCCGGACCAAGCGGGCCCGCCGGGCTACGCTGGCCCGCGTGAGCGACCCCACCGCGCAACTCGACGCCGTCCGCACCGGATACCGCTTCGACGGGCCCGCCATGCAACTGGGCGCGGCCGTCTCCCCCGGAGGGCAGGCGCACGCCGACGCCCCCGTCGCCCTCCCCCTGTCGGTGATGAACCGGCACGGCCTCGTGGCCGGCGCGACCGGCACGGGCAAGACGAAGACCCTGCAGCTCATGGCCGAGCAGCTCGCCGCGAACGGTGTCCCCGTCTTCCTCGCCGACATCAAGGGCGACCTGTCGGGGCTGTCGGCGCCGGGCGCCGACAACGAGAAGGTGCGCGCCCGGGCGAGCGACGTCGGCCAGAGCTGGGAGGCCATGGGCTTCCCGGTCGAGCTGTACTCCCTCGGCGGCCAGGGCACGGGCATCCCCGTGCGCGCGACGATCACCTCGTTCGGGCCTACGCTGCTCGCGAAGGTGTTGGGGCTCAACGCCACCCAGGAGAGCAGCCTCGGCCTCGTCTTCCACTACGCCGACAAGCGGGGCCTCGCCCTGCTCGACCTCGCCGACCTGCGGGCCGTCGTCCAGCACCTCACGTCCGCCGAGGGCAAGGCCGACCTCAAGGAGCTCGGCGGCCTCTCGTCGGCGACGGCGGGGGTCATCCTGCGCGAGCTCATCGGCTTCTCAGACCAGGGCGCCGACGTGTTCTTCGGCGAGCCCGAGCTCGACACGGCCCACCTGCTGCGCACCTCGCCGGAGGGCCTGGGGATCATCTCGTGCCTCGAGCTGCCCGCGGTCCAGGACCGGCCTGCCGTCTTCTCGACGTTCCTCATGTGGCTGCTCGCCGACCTCTTCCACGACCTGCCCGAGGTGGGCGACGTCGAGAAGCCGAAGCTCGTCTTCTTCTTCGACGAGGCCCACCTCCTCTTCGACGACGCGAGCAAGGAGTTCCTCGACCAGATCGAGCAGACGGTCCGGCTCATCCGGTCCAAGGGGGTCGGTGTCTTCTTCGTCACCCAGACCCCGCGCGACGTGCCGAGCGGCGTGCTCGGGCAGCTCGGCAACCGCGTGCAGCACGCGCTGCGCGCGTTCACCCCCGAGGACGCGAAGGCCCTGAGCGCCACGGTGAAGACGTTCCCCAAGAGCGGGTACGACCTCGAGGAGCTGCTCACCGGCCTCGGCACCGGCGAGGCCGTCGTCACCGTGCTCTCCGAGCGCGGCGCGCCGACGCCCGTGGCCTGGACACGGATGCGGGCGCCGCAGTCGCTCATGGGGCCGATCGACGCCGCGGCCATGACCGCGCTCGTCGACGCCTCGCCGCTCAAGGCCACCTACGCCGAGGCGATCGACCGCGAGTCCGCCTACGAGGTGCTCACCGCGCGGCTCGAGAAGGCGCCCGCCCCCGGGGCGGCGGGGCAGACCCCGCCCGCCGATCCCGGGCCGACCGGCGACGCGCCGGCGCCCGAGAAGCCCGAGCGGAAGGCCGAGAAGGAGGAGCCCGGGATGATCGAGAAGGTCGTCCGATCGTCGGCGTTCCGGTCGATGCTGCGGTCCGCGGGCACGCAGATCGGCCGCGAGATCACCCGGTCGCTCTTCGGGACGGCCCGGCGCCGGCGCTGACCGGCGTGGCTCAGCCCTGCGCGGGCGGCGCGCTCTGACCGTAGGACTTCAGCCCCTGCACGACCTGCGCGATATCGTCCTGGGTCAGGATCCGCGGCGTGCCCGCCGCGAGCGCCCGCAGGTAGCTGTCGCACAGCCCCTCGAGCTGGAGGGCCTTCTCGTAGGCGGTCGGCAGGTCCGCGGCGACGACGACCGCGCCGTGGTTGCCCATGAGGGCGGCGGTGCGCCCCGCCAGGGCCGCCTCGACGGCGGCGGCGAGTTCCGGGGTGCCGTACCGGTGGTAGGGCGTCACCCGCACCGGCCCGCCGAACATGGCCACGTAGTAGTGCATGGCCGGCAACTCGTCCACGCCCTGCAGGCTCGCGAGGGCGGTGGCCGCGCGGGAGTGGGTGTGGACGACGGCGTTCGCCCCCGCCTTTCGCGTGGCCCGCAGCGCCGCCAGGTGCAGGCCGAGCTCGCTCGCCGGCGCCAGGGGCCCGTCGACGACCTCCCCGTCGGCGACCCGCACGACGCACACGAGGTCGGGCCTGAGGTCGTCGTACGGCAGTCCGCTGGGCGTGACCGCGAGCAGGTCGTCGCGCCGCAGCGACACGTTCCCGGCGGTGCCGATGACGAGCCCGTCGGGGGTCAGGCGGCGGCACACGTCGACGATCTGGGTGCGCTCGTCCTCGAGCAGCAGGGGCATGGCGTCTCCGTTCTCCGGGTGGGCTTCTGGTCGCACTCTCGCGCGCGACCATTCCGACGTGGGCACTCCGCTTCCGACGGGATCACGGGCAGGCGGCGGCATGGAACCGGTCCACCGACACGACCTCCGAGTCGTTCCCGACGATGACCTGATCCTTCGTCAGTTCGCCGATCCGTGCGACCGTCGTGCCCACCGGCGACGTCGCCGTGTCGTCCTCCCGGTCGCCTGCGTCGACGAGCACGAGGGCATTCGGATCCTGCAGGAGGGCGAGGGGCCGGGTGACGGACCACGGGTGAGCCGGGGACGCCAGCGAGACGGACAGACGCCCCGACTGCGGTGTCGCGGCCCTCAACGCGCCGAGCGTCGGGTTCGGCTGGTCGGCAGACAACCCGTCGCGGCCCGCCGAGACGATGATCTCGCTGACCCTCGACCGACACGTGTCGATCACCACGGTGATGTCTCCGCGGTCGTCCCGCTGCAGGCCGACGCGACCGGTCACCTCCGTGGTGACGGCGTTGCCGCACCCCGCGAGACCCAGTCCCACCGCGACGGCTGTCAGAGGGGCGCAGCGTCTCATGGACGCCATCATGGCCCGCCCGGAGCGTCGGCGGGCGACGCCCCGCCCCGGGTTCAGGCCCCGGGGCAGGCCACGAACGCGTCGAGGGCGCCGGAGCCCCCCGGCTCGAGACGCACGTCGTCCTCCCGGGCGGGCACGAACGCCGAGGCCCCGGTGGCCACGTCGAGCCGGGCGCCGTCCGGACGGGTCAGGGTCGCGGTGCCCTCGACGCTCAGCACGATCCGCGGGCCCCGGCCCGGCAGCGGGATCGGGCCGGCCCCGGCCGGCCGGATCACCCGGTGGAGCCGGAAGTGCGGGACGGGGGCCGCGTAGGTCTGCCCGCCGTCACCGTCGTCGCTCGGGGTGAGGTCGGGCACGCCGACGCCCGGGTCGACGATGCGCAGCAGCTCCTCGACGTCGATCTTCTTGCCGGTCAACCCCGCCCGCAGCACGTTGTCGGAGTTGGCGAGGATCTCGATGCCGGCGCCACGCACGTACGCGTGCAGCCCCCCGGCCGCCATGTAGATCGCCTCCCCCGGTGCGAGCACCCGGTGGCGCAGCAGCAGGGCGGCCACGAGCCCGATGTCGTCGGGGTGATCGCGCGCGATGCACGTCACGGCCTCGGCCGCCTCGCGGTGCGCGGTGCTCGCCGCGGAGGCACCGTCCGGCGCCTGCGCGAGCCGGGCGCACGCGGCGACGACGTCCGCGGCCAGGCGCGCGGGGTCGGGATGCGTGAGGACCGCCCGCAGGGCCGCGAGCATCGCGACGTCGCGGCTGCCGGCGCCCTCGCCGGTGGTCAGCGCGGCGCGCACCGCGGCGAGCGCCGGCACGTCGAGCGCGTCGAGCAGGGCGCGGGCGTCGTCCGGGTCGCGCAGGCCGGCGAGGACCTCGAACTCGGTGAGCGCGCACAGCACCTCGGGCTTCGGCCAGTCGTCGGCGTACGTGGGCGAGGCGCCGGCGTCGAGTCCTCCCGCGCGTTCCGCGGCGTACCCGGCGGCGGCCCGGTCGGCGTCGGGGTGGACCTGGATCGAGAGCGCCTGGTCCGCGGCGAGGACCTTGAGCAGGAACGGGAGCCGCCCGCCGTGGGCGCGGGCGCAGTCGGCCCCGAGCTCGCCCTCCGGGTCGGCGTCGACGACGCGCCGCAGGTCGGTGGCCGCGCCGTCGCGGGTCAGCCCCGACGGCGCCGACGGATGCGCCCCCATCCACAGCTCGGCCTCCGGCTCCGGGGTGGGAGCGGGGCGACCCTGGAGACGGGCGATGACCTCGTGAGAGCCCCACGCGTACGGCTGGACGGCCGCGTCGAGCAGATCCATGCGTGACCTTTCGGCAGAAGCGGCGAGGGGCTGACCCTCCCATTCTCCCGCAGCGCCGGCCCACCACACGTCGACCGGGCCGCCCGCGCGTCGCCGCCCGGACGCCGTCGCAGCGCGGCGGCACGAGCCGTGGCAGCGCCGTGGCGGAGCCCTGCCGAGCCGTGGCAGTGCCGCGAGGGACCGGTCGGGCGCAGCCGCGTTCACCCGAACTTCACCGCCGGATGTTCCTGTCGCCAGGTCTTTTCGCGGGCGGCCCGCTTGACTGGGGTCATGGACCCCACCCCGCCGGCGCCTGCGGGAACGCCGTGACGTCCGGGGCGCCCACCACCGTCGCGGCCGCGATCCTCCTCGCCGTCGCCGCGGCGGTGGTGTTCGCGTTCGCGGCGTCCGAGCAGCACGCGGTGGTGCAGGGCACCCTGGACGCCGACGACGCGCACGCCGCCGGGGGCACGCGCCTGCTGGGGCCGCGCCGGGTGGGCACGCTGCTGACCTCCCGGGCGTGGCTGTCGGGGATCGGGCTCGGCGGCGTCGGGTCGGCGCTGCACGTGGTGGCCCTCGCCCTGGCGCCGGTCATGATCGTCCAGCCCGTCGGCGTGCTCGCGGTCCCGTTCGGCGTGCTCGTCCAGGCCCGCCGCTCGGGCCGGCGGGCGGCCGGGCGCGTCCTCGCCGCCGCGGCGCTGACCGTCACCGGGGTGGCCGTGTTCGTCGTCGTCGCCGCGTTCGGCGCCCACAGCACGAACGAGGTGCACACGCAGGACGTGGGTCTGACGACGCTGGGCCTGATGGGCGGCGCGGTGGCGCTGGCGCTCGTGGCCGGCCGCGGGCCCGACTGGCTCGTCTGCGTCGCCTACGCCGCCGCCGGGGCCGTCCTCTACGGTCTCGCGTCGGCGCTCGTCCGTACGATCACGCTGCTCGTCGCGGCCGCTCGCGGCTTCGAGGGCCCTCTGTGGAGCCTGCTCGCCGGCGGGGTCGCGTGCATCGCGGTGGGCGGCTGGATGATCCAGCAGGCCTTCGCCCACGGGCCGCCGGAGGTCATCCTCGGCGCCCTGACCGTCATCGACCCGATCGTCGCCGTTCTCTTCGGGCTCACCTTCCTCGGGGAGGGTGACCGCAACGGCTCCGTCGCCGTGACCGTCATGGCCGCCGCCGGGGCGGTAGCCGCCCTCGGGGTGGTCCTGCTCGCCCGCCACCACCCCGACGCCCGTGCCCTCCCCCTCGTCCCGGAAGGTCCGCCCTCGTGAAGATCCTCATCGGCGCCGACACGTATGCCCCCGACGTCAACGGAGCGGCCCGCTTCACGCAGCGGCTCGCGGCCGGGCTCCATTGGCGGGGGCACGACGTCCACGTCGTCGCACCGTCCCCGATCGGGGCCCCGCGCGTGGAGCGCCTCGACGGGGTGACGGTCCACCGGCTGCGGTCGCACCGCCTCCCGGGGCACGACACGTTCCGGGTGTGTCTGCCCCCGCTCGTCGCCCGCGACGTCGCGCGCATCGTCACCCGGGTCGGGCCCGACGTCGTCCACACCCAAGCGCACCTCGTGCTCGGCCGCTGCCTCGCCGGGCCGGTGGCGCGGGCGGGCTTGCCGTTCGTCGCGACGAACCACCTCATGCCCGAGAACCTGCTCGACCAGGGGCGCGTCCCGCACGCCCTCCGGCCGGCCGCGGCGCGGTGGATGTGGCGCGACCTCGCCCGGGTCGTCTCCGGCGCCGACGTGGTCACCGCGCCGACGCCGCGGGCGGTCCAGCTGCTCGTCGACCGCGCCGGGCTCACGCACGCACGCGCCGTGTCGTGCGGGATCGACCCGACCCCCTACGCGCGGGCGGCCGCCCGCGCCCGGCGCCACCCGGCCCCCGTGCCCACCGTGCTCTTCGTCGGGCGGCTCGACCCCGAGAAGCGGGTGGGCGACCTCATCCGGGCCTTCGCCGCCCTGCCGGCCGACTGCGCCGCCCGCCTCGAGATCGTCGGCGACGGCATGCAGGGGTCGACGTGGCGCGATCTGGCCCGCGGGCTCGGCGTCGGCGAGCGCGTGACGTTCCGGGGGTTCGTCTCCGAGGCGGAGCTGGCCCAGGCCTACGGCCGCGCGGACGTCTTCGTCATGCCGAGCATCGCGGAGCTGCAGAGCCTCGTCACCCTCGAGGCGATGTCGGCGCACACCCCGGTCGTCGCGGCGGACGCCATGGCCCTGCCCCACCTCGTCCACCCCGGCGAGAACGGGTTCCTCTACCCGCCGGGCGACGTCGCCGCCCTGCGCGACCACCTTGCCACGCTGTTGCGCGACCCCGCGCTGCGCGAACGCCTCGGAGCCCGCAGCGCCCAGCTCGTCGGGGAGCACGCCCTCGGCGCGACGCTGGCCGAGTTCGAGGCGATCTACGCCGAGGCGATCGGCCGCCGCGGCCGCCCGGCGTGGCGGGCGGCCGCCTGACTCACCAGAGGCGGCGGTACGCGGCGGCCGCCTTCGGGTTCTGCGGGGCCTCGGACCACAGGCTGCTGCGCAGGTAGTCGGCGGGCTCGTTGAAGTAGTTCTCGGCGAGGAGCAGGCCGCGGTTGACGCTGAAGAAGCGGTGCATCGCCGTGACGAAGAACGGGTTGTCGCCGTAGCCGCCCGCGCCGGTCTTGACGACGCCCCACTCGGGCACGGTCAGCTTCTTGCGGTGCGCCCGCGCGAAACCGGCGACGTCGTGGATGCCGACGGTCGTCGCGGGGGCGACCGCGCGCCGCCAATCGGCGTTCGAGCGGGCCTTCGTCGCGTTCCAGTCGTAGACGTCGACGCCGATCGCGTCGACGACGTCGTCGCCCGGGTAGAGCTTGGTCAGCGCGTCGAGCCGGTTCGACTGCCCACGCAGCGGGAAGCCGGCGCTCACGTCGAACTCGACGACGAACCGCCGCGACGTGCCCTTGAAGATCTTCGCGACCCGGCGGAAGGCGGCCCGGTACTCCCCCGCACGGTCGGCGGTGGTCTGCCACGGGTACCAGTCGCCGTTGGCCTCCCAGCCGATGCGCACGATGGCGTCGCCGCGCCCTCGGGAGGCGAGGTCGCGGGCGACCTTGCGGAAGTCGGCGTCGTGGCGCCCGGCGGCGACGTCCCGCAGCGACGACGAGCCGTCCGACGGCAGCAGGGGCAGGCCGTACATGAGGCGCCCGCGGAACCCGCGGTAGGTGTCGATGTGCCACGTCGAGTTCCGCAGCTCACGCCACGATCCCCGCTCGGGGTAGGTCTGCGCGACGCTCGTGGGGGTGCCGCGCCAGGTGCCGAAGCGGGTGGTGCGGGCCGCGGACAACCGTCCGCCGGTCCACGCGCCCGAGAGCCACCGGCGCTTGCCGCCCGCGGCCGGCAGCGCGCCGGGGGACGCCGGCGACGCCGCCGGCTCGGCGGGGGCCGCGGCGACGGGCGAGGCGGACGCGGGGACGGCCGCGCCGACGAGCGTGGCGGCGGTGAGGACCGCGACGAGAGTGGGGGCGACGCGGCGGCGAGCAGCCGCGGCAGGGCGCGCGATGTGCATGGAGGGACCTCTTCGGTGGCACAGGGCGTGGACAGCCGGGGATCGGCGACCCGCGGTCGACCGGACGGGACCGCCCCGTCAACCTAGGCCAGAACTGGACGCTCGTCCTGGTCGGCGATCCCGCTGCCCGCCCGCACCTGCGGGTCTGCGCGCGTCGGCGCCGACGGGCCGCCCTTCCCCGGCCGCACGAATCGACCGCCGGGCCAGCCGGATCCGGTCACGGTCGGCGGGCCCGCCGCCCACCCGCCATCAGGAGTCCACCGGCCGTTCGGTCGCTGGCCGTTCCGATCGCAGAGACGGCCTGGTCTCGGCATCCGGACTCTCGCGGTGGGCCGGCGTTCATGGCGTTCCCAGGTGGCACCGTGGGCGGGCGTAGCATCGAAGGTCGATCCCGCCCCCCGGCCCGCGACGAAAGGCCAGCCCCCGTGACGTCCGACCTCGCCGCGACCGACGACCCGACCGGCGCCGGCCGTCAGGCCGCTCCGGCCTCCGAGGCCCCGGGCGACCCGGCGGCCGGGGCCACCGACACGACCGACGAGACGGCCCGCGACGCGGTGGTCGATGCCGCGGACGGCGCGGTGGGCGGCGCGAACACGCAGCTGCGAACTCCACCCGAGCGCGCCCTGCGGCGCGCGGAACGGGAGCGCGTCGACCCCGCCGTACGGATGCGGATCGGCGAGGTCTCGGACCGGCTGGGGCTCAGCCTGCGCAGCATCCGGCACTACGAGGACGTCGGCCTCGTCACCCCCAGCGCCCGCACGACGGGCGGGTTCCGGCTCTACTCCGAGCTCGACGTCCAGCGGCTGCTGCTCATCATGCAGATGAAGCCGCTGGGCTTCGCGCTCGACGAGATGCGCCAGGTGCTCGCCGACCTCGACGTCGCGGGGAACCCGTCCCCCTCGGAACGAGCGGGTCGGCACGGCGAGGACATCGAGGACAGCGAGGGCGTCGCCGACGTCGGTGACGTCGCGGCGGCGCGCCGGCGGCTCGCGTCCGTCAGCGAGGACGTCGACCAGCGCTGGGCCGACCTCCACCAGCGCCTCCACATCGCCGCGATGTTCCGCGACCACCTGGCCGACGAGCTCGGCACCCCGCGTCCGAGCTGAGGGCTCCCGCCCCGACTCCCGCCCCACCGCGCTGTGGCCGCAACCCGGCCGCGGCACCGTCGCCGGACGCTCAGCGGCGCCCTCGCCGGATGCTCAGCGCTGCCCGCGCAGATACTCCCGCAGGCCGACGTACGTGGGGTCGTCGCCGTCGTCCCCGACGATCTCGCGGGCCGCGGTGAACCAGGCGTCGGAGCGCGGGCGGATGGCCGTGCGGGCCCGGTCGAGGTCGTCGGTGCCGACCCGGGTCGCGGCCTGCGCCCGCTCGACCCCCTCGTTCTCGACCTTGCGGCGCACGGCGAGGTCGACGACGTCGGCGAGGTCGGAGGCCGTGAAACCCGGCGTGCGCATGGCGAGCTCGCGCAGGCCGTCGGGGGTGACACCCGCCCTGCGGGCGAGGCGGCGCAGGATCGTCTCGCGCGCCGCCTGGTCGGGGGTCGTGACGAACATCGTCCGCTCGAACCGGCCGTGGCGGCGCAGCGCGGGGTCGACGTCCCACGGGCGGGAGCTCGTCGCGACGACCTCGACCCTCGGCCGGTCCGCCCCCTCGGAGTGCAGTCCGGCGAGGAACTGGTCCACAACCTCGAGCGCCGCCCGCCCGCGCCGACCAGATCCGGCGCCCAGGGCGTCGATGTCGTCGAGGCACACGAGCACAGGCTGGATCGACCGGGCGAGATGCAGAGCCGCGGCGAGCGCCCCCGGCGCGCCGTCCTGGACGAGCCGTCGGAGGTCGATCGGGAGGAACGCCGCGTCGAGCTCACCCGCGATCGCGTCGGCGAGGAAGCTCTTCCCCGCCCCCGGCGGACCGTAGAACAGCACGCCGCCCTGGACGCCGCGGCGGTACAGGCCCCGCACCTCCGGGTGCTGGAGCGGGCGGATGACCGTGGACTCGAGCCGCTCCTTGGCGAACTCCATCCCGGCGACGTCGGCGAGGGTGACCGCCTCGGCCGGACTCGCGGTGGCCGCGGGGGCGGGCGACGCCTGCGGCACCGGGACCCGCGGCTGGGGCTGCCGCGCCGGGAGCGACCCCGCGAACGGGACGAAGTCCGCGGCCTGCGCCGGGGGGTGGACCCGGGGCGGTGCGGTGTCGCCGCCGCTCTGCGGCGCCCGCCCCGCCCATCCGCCGGAGCCGTCGTCGGGCTGGGAGAGCAGTCGCGCGATGCGCTCGGCGCGGGCCGCGTCCTGGGCCGCGACGGCCTGCCGTTCCAGCGCCTCGCGGCGCTCGCGGCGACTGCGGGGGGTGGTGCCGGGCTCGTGCGGCCACGGATCGGGGGCGTCGGTGGGCTCCGCCGCGAACGACGTGGCGCTCGGAGCCGCCGCCGACGACGCGCTGGGCGGGGCCGGAGTGGCCGGCGGGGCGGGTGCGGCCGGCGGGTCGAGCGGGGACGTCGCGCCGGCGTCGCGGGCGGGAGTCGCGGTGGGAGCCGGTGTGGGAGCCGACGTGGGAGCCGACGCTGGACCCGGCGCGGAACCCGACCTGAGGCCCGGTTCGGGCGTCCGGCGCGCGAGACCGGGCGGGGGCCGCAGCCCGGGGTCGGCGTACGAGCGCCGCGCGGGCGAGGAGACGCCGCGGTCGGCGCCGAGAAGGCGGGCCATGAGCGCCCGGGCGTGCTCGTCGTCGGGCGCGGCGTGCAGAGCGGCGGCGGCGTGCCGGACGGCGTCGACGTCACGGCCGGCGTCGGCGAGAAGACCCGCGAGATGGACGCGCAGCGGAACGTCCCCGGGCGCCGCCTGCACGGCCGCCAGCATGCTCGAGATGAGGGGATCCGCGTCGGTCACCCTGTCAAGGGTACGGGCAGGTGGACGCGGTCCGTCCCCGCGAGAAGGGAACTCGCGGGGCCGGCTCGGGTGGTGTCGCGGGCGGTTGCCGGTCAGGCGTCGGCGGACCGGGCGGACGGGACCGCGTCGGAGGCGCGCGGACCGTCGGCCGGGCCGTGCCCGCGCAGGTCGACGAGGAGGGCGGACGTGACGTCGGCGCTCACCGAGCGGACCCCGGCGAGGTCGACGGCCGCGTACCGGTCGGTCACGGTCGGCTCGACGACCGAGAGCACGACCGACTCCTCGACCGCCGCGGCGGCCGTGGCCAGCTCGAGGCGCAGGGCCGGGTCGAGCGCCCCGCCCGAACGGCGCCCGGCGTCGGCGACCTCCACGGCGTACTTCTCGGAGCGCGCCGCGACGGCGTGGTCCTCGGTGGTGAGCATGACCGCGGTACGCGAGAGCAGCGCGAGGCCCCGGTCGAAGTCGCCGCCGCCGACCCCCGTGACGGCCCGGCGCAGCAGGGGCCGGTCGGGGCGCACCGCCTGGTCGCACAGGAGCGAGAGCTGCAGGCCGAGCAGGCGCTCCTCGGTCCGGCTGCTGTCGCCGGCGCGCCCGAGCGGCGGCACGACGTCGTCGCCCGCGGGGGCGCTGTGGCTCATCGTGTCGAGCATCTCGCGGCCCCCCTCCTCCGCGGTGTGCACGGTGTCGCGCAGCGGGACGACCTTGATGAGCAGCGAGAAGAGCAGCGCGACGCCCGCGAGCGGCAGGGCGGCGACGAACACGTCGTGGAGTGCGTCGGCGAGGCCCTGGCGCACCGCGGTCGCGACCACCGGCGGCAGGGTCGCGAGGGCGGCCGGGTCGAGGACCGCGCCCGCGTCGATGCCGCCCGCGGGCATCCGCGCCCGGGCCGCCGCGGGCAGGTGCTCCGGGATGGCGGTCGCGAGCCGGCTCGTCATGATCGTGCCGAAGATCGCGATGCCGACCGTCGAGCCGACGTTGCGGAAGAACTGGGAGGCGGCGGTGGCGACCCCCAGGTCGCGGCGCGGCACGACGTTCTGCACGACGAGGGTGTACACCTGCATGCACATACCGAGGCCGATGCCGAAGACGATCATCGCGATGGTCAGGTCGGCCTGGCCGGCGGAGTAGTCGAGGCGCGTGAGCAGCCACACGCCCAGCCCCATGACCACGGGGCCGACGACGACGAGCGACTTGTAGTGCCCGGTCCGGGTGATGAACAGGCCGGAGAGGATGCTCAGGCCGATCATCGCCACGCTCATCGGCATGAGGATGAGGCCGGAGTTCGTCGCGTCGACGCCGAGCACGCCCTGCGCGTAGACGGGGATGTAGATGAGCGCACCGAACATGAGCATCGCGACGGCGAAGCTGGCGATGTTCGAGAACGTGACGATGGAGCTGCGGAACAGGCGCAGTGGGATGACCGGCTCCTCCGCCCGCGTCTCGGCCGCGACGAACGCGACGAGGAACAGGGTGCCGACGACGTACATCGAGATGATCTGCGCGGAGTCCCAGGCGTAGGTCGTGCCGCCCAGCGACGTCGCGAGGAGCAGCGACACGAGCGCGATCGTCAGGGTGATGATGCCGAGGACGTCGATCTTCGCCTTGCGCGGCGTGTGCTGCAGGTGCAGGAACCGGTAGATGACGAAGAACGCGCCGATGCCGATGGGCAGGCTGACGAAGAACAGCCAGCGCCACCCGAAGTGGTCGGTGATGAAGCCGCCGAGCAGCGGGCCCGCGATCGAGGTGAGGCCGAAGACGCCGCCCATGAGGCCCTGGTACTTGCCGCGCTGCCGCGGCGGGATGATGTCGCCGATGATCGTCTGCGACAGCGGCATGAGCGTGCCCATGCCGAGGCCCTGCACGGCGCGGGCCACGACGAGGAACCAGAAGCCCTGCGCGAAGCCGGCGAGGACGGAGCCGAGCATGAACACGAGCAGCCCGGCGAGGTAGAACGGCCGGCGTCCGTACAGGTCCGAGAGCTTGCCGACGATCGGCACGGACACGGCCGAGACGAGCATCGCGGCCGTGGCGATCCAGGAGTAGTGCTCCATCCCGCCGAGCTCGGCGACGATCCGCGGCATGGCCGGCGAGACGATCGTCTGGCTCACCGACGCCACGAACATGCCGAGCATGAGGCCGATGAAGACGCGGCGACCGTCGCGGTCGAGGCCGACCGGGGCGGCGCTGTCCGCGCCGTCAGGGCCGGTGGGCGCCGTCGCGGCCGGGGCGGGCCGACGGCGCGCCGTGCGGGACGTGGGTGGAGCGGACGAGACGGTGTCGTCGGTGGCGGTCATGTGGCCTCTTTCGGGTGGAGCAGTCGTCGAGCCGAGCGTCGGGCGGGGCGCACGCGACACCCCTGGCGCGTGCGGATCGACGACCAGCGTACGCCTTTTTGCAGTGCCTGCAAAGTTGCGTAGACTGCATACGTGCAGAGGACGGAGAGCCGATGAGCGACGCGAGCGCCCCCACCGGGGGGATCCTGACCGAGGAGCAGGACGCCGACGCGTGCGGCCTGCGGGAACGGAAGAAGCGACGGACCCGTGGACTGCTGCACCGGGCGGCGCTCCAGCTCGTCGCCCAGGAGGGCCTCGCCGGCGTGACCGTCGAGCGGATCGCGGCGGAGGCGGACGTCTCGCCCCGGACGTTCTTCAACTACTTCCCCACCAAGGAGGCGGCCGTCCTCGGGACGACGCCCGAGAGCGTCGACCGGATCATCGACCGACTCGCGACCCGGCCGGCCGACGAGCCGCCCCTGGCCTCCCTCCGGGCCGCGCTGCGCGAGACGCTCACCCCGCTGCTGTCCGACCCGGAGCTCCGCGCGACCCGCCGCGCGGTCCTCCAGCAGAACCCGTCGATGACCGACGCGCTCCTCGGCGCGACGGCCGGACTCGAACGCCGGTTGCGCGCCGCCGTCGCGGCGCGGATGGGCCGCGACGCCGACGACCCCGACGCCGTCCTGCTCGCGGGCACGGCGCTCGTGGCCGTGCGCGCCGTCCTCGTGGGCGGCGGACTCTCGGCGGACGAGGCCCACGAGCGGTTCGAGCACTGCTTCGACGTCCTCGCCGGGGGCCTGGGGGATCTCGGCCGCTAGCCGGGCGCGGGCCCGTCGCGGGCCGGCACGGCCCGTCGTTCCGGGCGGCGCGGGCCGGTCGTGAGCCGCGCACGGGCCCCCGTCGTTCCAGTCGGCGAGGCCGGTCGCTCAGCCGGCGTGCGCCCGTCGCTCGCCGCGCCGCCGGGCGCGATGTGCACCGCGCTTCCGGCCCCCGGCGATCAAGGCCGTCGCGGCGACCTGCGCGCCGAGGCACCCCCAGAGCACGAGCCGGCCGAGCGGCGGGGGCGCGAGGACCGCCGCCACCGACGCGGCGGCCTGGCCGAAGAGGATCACGGTGGAGGACGCGGCGAGCGGCTCGGCGCGGACGAAGCGTCGCAGCGCCCCCGCCGGACCCATCCGCAGGGCGCCGACGACCCAGGCCCCGCCGAGGCCGAGGGCCGCGACCAGGGCGATGGCGACGACGGCCGCCCACTCCGGCCAGCCGGGGCCGACGACGCGCAGGAGCGGATGAGGCGCGGTGTCGCCGGGCAGGTCGGTGCCGACGACGGCCCCCGGGACGAGCAGCCACAGCAGAGCGAGCGCGAGCAGGCACGCGTAGGCCGCGTACCGGACGAGCAGGACCAGGGCCGCGTGCACGGCCCGGACCGACGCCGCCCGCCCCGGCTCCCGGGCGGCCGCCGCCGAGAAGCCCCCGATGGCCGCCGCCGCCCGACCGCGCAGCAGGTGCGCCCGGGCGAGGTCGTGGGCGATCTCGGTCGAGTAGGGGTTGAGCCGGCGGGCCCGCTCGAGGGCGGCGAGCGCGGCGTCGACCTCGGCCGACGCCGGGTCGAGTCCCCCGTCGAGGTAGGTGCGGGCGAGGAGTTGGTGACACTCCCACCGCTGCGGGGCGAGCTCGACGGCCCGGCGCGCGGCGTCGCGGGCCCCGCGGCGGGTGCGCCGGTCCCCGAGGCGGGCCGTGCCGAGGACGAAGTGGGCGCCCCAGGACTCGGGGGCGAGCTCGACCGCCCGCGTCGCCGCCTCCTGCGCCCGGGCGGGTTGGTTGAGCCGCAGGTAGGCGAGGGCGGCGAGGCGCCGCGGTAGCTCGGCGTCACCGGCCACCTCACAGGCCCGGCGCGCGAGCGACAGGGCCGCGACCGCGTCGCCGTCCGGCCCGAGGTGGCAGAGCGCGGCGAGGGACAGGGCGCGGGTGTCGTCGGGGTCGGCGGCCAGGAGGGGACCGAGCGTCTCCAGTGCCTCGTCGGGTCGGCCGAGGTCGACGAGGAGGTCGGCGTGCGCGAGCGCGGAGCGCCGCTCGATCTCCTCCACCGCCACCACCCCTCCCCCGTGCGTCGGCGGACAATCTACGCCCGGCGAGCCCCGGCCACCACGCGATCGCGGCGGTCGGGGTCGAACGGCGCACCCCTGGACGCCCGGCCCGCGTGGACGGCGACGTATGCACCGGCCAGGTTGCCCGCGGGTACGCCTGTCGCGAGGCGTTCACCACGGAGGATGCACAGCCCCGCCCCTCCACGGTTTCCGGACCCATGCGCATTCCAGGATCTCCCCCGACTTCGACACACCACGCAATAGCTCTCCTACGACGTGATGCCGGGAAATTCGTGCCGCAGGACAATCATCGACGTACGTGGGACGTGATCGTCGACGCAGTCATCGTCCGGTCGGCGATCCGAGGAGGATGGAACCATCCCCCGCCCTCAAGGGTCCTTCAATGTCCGAGGGGGCGTTTCGTGCCGCGAGTTCCCGATGAAGGTGCAGCTGGGAGTGGTGCGGATGTGCGCCGACATCAGCCGGGCATTCGTCGACCGGTCGGCGGCCATGACCGTGGTCGGGCCGCTCGGTGGCGTCCGACCGAGCTCGGCCACGCGGGGCCGGCCGGTCGATCGCCGGCACGACAGAACGGTACTGAGCAGGAGAAGAAGGTCAAGATGTGCTCCCACCCGTGCGCGACGGGGGCGGGTCTGGCCGCGGGACGGCGGGTCTTGGGGTCCGGCATCCCTGGCGCGGGGCCTCGGGCCACCGGGCCGCGGGCGTCGACGAGCGATCCACGCGTAGCGAATGACTCGTCCCACCGTGCGCCGGGTAGGCGGCATCGCGGGGCGAAGAGACCATGACTCCCACGATCGAGACGCCTTTCCTCATCGCCGAGCACGTTCCACATGTCACCGACTCCCTCGTCCCCGCCGGGGCACCGTGGGAGTCGGCTTTGGTCGCGGACCACTACGAGCTTCTGGGCATCGACGTCGAGCGGCTGCGCGACCTCCTCGGCCTCGAGGAGCAGGAGCGTCCGGCGCCGGGCCGAGCCGCCGATGGACGCGGCGGCCCCCGCGCAACCGGAGCGCGGCGGGTCGGGTGCGCCCACCGCACCCACCGCACCCCAGGCGTGCGAGGCGCCCGCGGAGTCCGCCTCTCGCGACGACACGCCTCGAGACACCGGGTGCGAGCACGCGCCCGGGCACGAGAAAGGCGTCGCCGGCCTGTTCGAAGAGCTGCGGGAGCTGGAGGCGGAATCGGCGCGGATCGAGCTGCGCCGCGCGGAGGTCCTGGGCCGACTCATCGCGGCGCAGACCGCGACGGACCTCGCGGGCGAGCCCGAGGCGGGGCCGGCACGGCGGCGGGAGGTCGCGGCGCAGGCGCGGTCCGCGGTCGTGGATTCCGCGGTCGCGTCGTGCGGGGGTCGGCGGGGGCCCTGGCTGGGCCGCGCCGGCCTCGCCCAAGCGGCACCGACGGTGGCCGAGCCGCTGACCGCGGCCGTGACAGCCGGGGAGCTGACCTTCGAGCAGGCGTGCACCGTCGTCGAGGAAGTGGACGCCCTGGAGGTGCCGGCCGAGGTGCGGGCGGCCATCGCTGCCGCGGTCGCCGCGTACGCGGCCCGTCGCCGGAGTCGGACCGGCGCCCCGGCGGGGCAGCGGGAGTTCCGCGCCTGCCTGCGTCGACAGACGATCAGGCACGCGAGCAGCCGCACCCGCCGCTCCGCCGCCGCGGCCCGGCGGGCCGTGTGGATCCGCACCGAGCACGACGGCGCTGCCTCCCTCGGCATCCGCGGCGGCGACGCCCGCTGCGCCGGCGCCTACCGCCGCATCGACGCCATCGCCCGCGCCCTGCGCGGCGGCGGCGACCGGCGCACCCTCGACCAACTGCGCTCCGACATCGCCCTCGACCTGCTCCTGTTCGGTCGCCCCGCCCCCGGCGCCCCCACCAGCACCGACCACCCCGACCACCCGGCCGCCGGCTGGCCGGTCGCCGTCGTCGACGTCGTCATCTCCGCCGCCGCCCTGCTCGGCGCGAACGACGAACCCGGCCTCGTCGAAGGCATCCCCGTCGCCGCCGAGACCATCCGCGCCCTCGCCCACGGCCGCGACTCCCGCTGGCGGCGCATCGTCACCGACCCCGCCACCGGCTACGCGATGAACGCGGTCGTCAACACCTACCGGGCCCCGGCCGACATGGCCCGCGTCGTCCGCGCCCGCGACGGCCGCTGCCGCGCCCCCGGCTGCGACCGACCCGCCCACGACACCGACCTCGACCACGTGAACGAACGCCGACACGGCGGACCCACCTGCGCGAACAACCTCCAAAGCCTCTGCCGACGGCACCACTCCAAGAAGACCCGCCACCACTGGGCCGCCACCCTCGCCCCCGACGGCACCGTCGCATGGCACCTCCCCGACGGCCACACCTACACGACGTTCCCGTACAACTACACCGACATCGGCGTCGACACCCCCGTCGAGCCCTCGACCCCCGAACCGGGCCAGGACGGCGGATCAGGACCGCGGCCCGGCCAGGCCGGAGCCACCCACCCCGGTGACGGAGGACACCACCGCCGACCGCGACCTCCTCGACACCTGGTTCCGAGGTCGCGAGGAGCACCTCCGCGAGCAGATCACCGACCTGCGCGCCGCGCTCGCCGCAGAACGCGCGGCCCACACCGCCGCCCGCGAGGCCCTCGACGGCCACCGCGTCGCCGGCCCTCCGTTCTGAACGGCGACCCGCGAGCCGCCCATCGCCACCGTCCGCCCACGAACCCGGCGACGCCGCCGCCACTGGTTCTCGAGCCGACCACGACCGCGCCGGCACGGAGGACCAGTCTCTGCCGAGCCGTCCGGGGCGGCCTCCGTTCGGCGCGGCCGATGCTGTCACCTCGACTCGGCTCGTCCCCCGGCCGACGCTCCCGGGAGGCGCCCAGGCCCCGCAACTAGGGTGGCGGGATGCTCGTGCCGCTCCCCGTCCGACTCCCGCCCCGGCCAGGCCGGGGACGCGCCGCCGGCGCAGTCGGTGCCGTCCTGACCGTCGTGCTGCTCGTGCCGGCCTGCGCGGCCGACCCCGCGCCCCCGGCCGCCGGCCCCACGGGCGCCTCGAGCTCGCCCGCCGCCCCCGGCGCGACCCCCGGTACCCCGCCCGCCTCCGGGCCGGCGTCCGCCGCGCCCTCGGCGACCCCGACGGCGACCGCGACCTTCCCCGCGTCCGTCATCGGCCGGCGGATGCGGTGGTTCGTCGGGCAGATGAGCACCGACCCCGTGGCCGGCGACCTCGCGACGTACTTCGATTCGACCTTCACCCAGCAGGTCCCCCCGACCCAGCTCCTCGTCATGCTCGGGCAGCTGCGCACCCAGGGGCCGTGGACGGTCGAGAACGTGACGAGCGACGGCGACTCCGGCGTGGCCACGCTCGTCTCCGCGCGCGGCGGCCGCTTCACGCTCTCGATGACGGTGACCAAGGCCGGCCTCATCGACGGGGCCCTGCTGCGCACCGTCGCCGCGGGCTCCGCGGCGACGTCGTGGTCCGGCGTCGACGCCCGCCTGAAGCAGGCCGCTCCGGACGCCTCGGTCCTCGCCGTCACCCTCGACGCGGCGGGCCGGCCGACCGTCGTGCACCGGTCCGGCTCGCAGGAGGCCCAACCCGTCGCCTCGATCTTCAAGCTGTACGTCCTCGCCGCGGTGGCCGAGCAGGTCGCCGCGGGCTCCCTCGCCTGGGACCGGCAGCTCACGCTGACCGCCGCCGACGTCTCCCTCCCGAGCGGCGACCTGCGCAACAGCCCTCCGGGGACGAAGATCACGGTCCGCGACGCCGCGCAGAAGATGATCGCGGCCTCCGACAACACGGCCGCCGACCTGCTCCTGCGCACCGTCGGCGAGCCGGCGGTCCTCGCGGCCGCGACGCGCGCCGGCAACGACCACCCCGAGGGCATCACGCCGTTCCTGTCGACCCGGCAGATGTTCTGGCTCGCGTGGGACGGCTCCGACGCGGCGAAGGCGGCCCGCGCCGGCTGGAAGGACGCCGACGCCGCGCAGCGACGGCGCCTGCTGTCGGCCGTGTCGATCACCGGGCCCGGCCCCGCGTCACAGGACGACGCCGCGCACTGGTCCGAGGGGATCGAGTGGTTCGCGACGCCCGACGACGTCGTCGAGGCCCACGTGCGGCTCCAGCGGCTCGCCGCCGCCCCGGCCGGCGCGCCCCTGCGCGAAATCCTCTCGAAGAACGGCGGGGTCGAGGTCCCTGGCTGGTCCTACCAGGCCTTCAAGGGCGGGAGTGACACCGGCGTGCTCGGCATGTCGTTCTACGGCGAGGTCGGCCGCGGGGCGAACGCGCGCCGCCAGGCCCTGGTCGTCCTGGGGCGCGGCACGTCCGCCCTCGACGAGGCGACCTTCGTCGCGGCCACGACGGACGCTGCAAAGCTGCTCTCCGCGGCCGAGTAGGCAGGCCGGGGTTCAGTCGCCGACGAACGCGGGCCGGCTCACCGCCGCTGCCACTTGATGGCCTTCTCGCGGATCCGGTCGGCCACCGCCTCGGGCGACTCGGGTTCCCCGGCGGCGTAGGCGAGCAGGAGCTCCTCGAGGATCGTCGTCAGCGGGACCCCCTCCATCTCGGCGCGCGCGTGCGCCCGGGCGAGGGCGCGCGGCGGGAGCCGGAACACCGCCGGCTTCTTCGGCGCCTGCGCCGGGGGCAACTCGTCCGGCACGCGCCCGCGCCGCGCGGAGGCGGACGTGCGGCTCGCGAGGTCGACACGCTTGCGTCGGCGCATGACACCGAGCGCCTCGTCGTCCGTGATGGGCCCGCGGTCGGGATGCCACTGCAGCGGCTTGAGCTCCCCGGGCAGCGCCTCGGCGCGGCGCGGCTCGCGCACCTCACCCAGATCCTCACCGGTCACGAAGACCCCCGGCTGCCATCGTTCTCCTTCCAGCGCGCCCACGGCGGGCGAACCGCGCAGGACAGGATAGGTCACCCCCCATGGAGGAGGATGCCCGCAGGTCAGGGGGTCCGGAACCGGGACGTGATCGCGGCCGCGATCTCGAGATACGCCTCCCGGGTCTCCGGTGAGAGCAGGTCCCACTCGATGACGGCGCCGTCGGCGACGTGCGGGTCCGCCGGCACGACGACGAGGTCGGAGGCCCGCCCGAGATGCTCGAGCACGGCGTCCTTGTCGACGCTCCGGCTGACGAGGTCCTTGGCCGTGAGCACGACGATGCTCGTGCGCGCGAGGTGCTCGAACCCGTTGTCCTCGAGCCACTGGATGGTCTCGGCCGCCCGGCGGGCCCCGGTGATGGACCACGCGGCCGGCACGACGACCGTGTCGGCGTACTCGAGGATCCCCTCCATGAGCGGGTGGGTCACCCCGGTGCCGCAGTCCACCTGCACGAACGAGTAGTACTGCCGGATGACCTCCATGATGCGGCGGAAGTCGGCGGCGGTGAGCGAGTCGCCGAGCGTGGGGCTCGGCTCGCCCGGCAGCATCGTCAGGCGGCCCGAGGTCACCGTGAACCGGGAGAGGTCGTCGAGGCTCGCGATGCTGTCGACCTCGCGCGCGAGCGCGGAGACGCCCGAGAGCTGACGCCCGACGACGCGTTCGGCGAGGTCGCCGGCGTCGGGGTTGGCGTCGATCGCGAATACCGGGTCGGGGCGCAGGTTCGACAGCGCGAGCGAGGTCGCCGCCGTCGTCGACGTCTTGCTCACCCCGCCCTTGAGGCAGAAGAACGCCGTGACGTGCTTGCCGCGCAGCTGCGTCGCGATCTGCCGGTCGCGGTCGAGCTCCCGCGCCTCCCGGGCCCCCGGGCCGGGGTTCCACCGGCCGCCGGTCGCCGTGTAGGCGAGAGACTGCCAGCCCTGGCGCGGCCGGACCGACCGCCGCCGCAGCATCGGCGCGGGCTCCGACGTCGACCACGTCCGGGCGGGGGCCGCCGCCGGTTCCGTCGTCGCGGCCGCCGTGTTCGAGGGCCCGGCCGGCGCCGTGGTCATCGCCGACGGAGTGGTCGCCCCCGAGGCAGCCGGCGACGCGCCGCTCTCCGCGGGGCCGGGCGTCCCGGTTGCCGCCGACGCGGGCGTCGCCGCCCCGGCGGCGCCGACGTCGGCGCGGTTCGTCTTGTCGCGGTTCGTCTTGTCACGGGCGTACGGGCTCGGCGGGAACCCGGTGCGCTCGGGTCGTGCTGCGGTCATGGCTGCTCCTGTCGGCTCCGGGTGGCACGCGGGCCCCGCGTCCGACCGCCGCGAGGCGGCGGGCGCCGGGCGGCGCGGTCGAGGGTGCGGGCGGGACGTTCCGCGTCACACCCCCTGGAGTGGTGTCGGGCCGTACGGCCGGCGCCGGTTCTCAGGCGCAGGCCGACCGGGCCCGCTCACGACGACGCGCGGCGGCGTTGTGGCCGCGGCACTCGTCGCAGCGGCATCCGCGACGGTAGCTGTTCAGCGAGCCGGACCCGCGGGCGTGGGTCGGCGTGCGGTCGACGTCCGAGCCGCGCGAGCGCGACGGGACGAGCACGCCGGACGAGGCGCGCGACGGGGTGAGGAGCTCCGCGAAGAACTTGCGGCGCTGCTTCGTCGTCGTGGACGCCCGGTAGCCGATGTCGTTCATCCGCAACGCCTCCGCCAGGCAGTCCTCCCACACCGGGCAGGTCGAGCAGATGCGCTGGAGGCGGGCCGGCACACGGTCCTCCTCGTACTCCGGCGTCCACTCGTTCGCGCCGACCCCCGTGTCGCGCCGGCACGACGCCGTCTCGTCGAACGAACGGCTCGGGTTGGCGATGCGCGCCTTGAGCGAGCTCATGGACAGCGCGGCGTCGACGTTCGTCGAGAGCCCCCGGGCGCTGTGCAGGTCTTCTACGGTCCGCATGGTTGTTCCCCCTGTGTCTGCGGTCGATCCTTCTGGAGTCTGCGGAGCGGTCGCTGCCGGCGTCAAGACGGGAAGAGCCCGGGATGCATGCGCTGCGGGACCGTCCGCCCGGCTCCCCATGACGTCGCGCCCCTCGCGGCCGGGCCGGGCCACCCGCGCCCAGACCGCTACGGACCGCGGTGCCGATCCGCGCGATCAGCGCAAAGGGCAACACGAATCCCCTTGTCGGACAGCCGATCAAGACGAGCGATCGACCCGCTCGTCCCGGACGATCGACCAACTTCGACGAGCGTCCGCATGACTGTATATACGGTGATGCGACGCCCTCGCCCTCGCCGACGGCGCCGCCTCGGATGTGACGCATATCACGCCTGTGGGTCGCCGGGGAACGCGCCGACCGAGCCCGCGCCCGCCGCGCCCCACGCCGCAAGCGTCTGCACACCGTCCGCGCCGGCGCACCCGCGCGGTGGCCGCCGGTCGACCCCGCGAGCCCCGCCAGCGCGGCACGCGGTGCGACGGCCTGTCGGATCCGCTCGGCACCCACACCCGGTACGGCCACCCGCGGCCCGCATACGCTGAGCCCGTCGCCGCCGCGCCCCGCCGACCCTCGCGTGAGTCGAAGGGCCTCGGAGCGCGACCGGACACGGCGGGCCATGCCCGCCGACCGACGCACGAGCGAGAAGGAGGACGGATGGCGAATCAGGCCACGGCCGCCGCCCCGGCATCGTCCGCCGAGGACACGTCGGCCGACCCCGGCGACGCCACCCCGCCCGGCCCCCCGCCGGGCTACCTCACGGCCGAGATGATCGCCGCCGACCTCGCTCGCGTCACCGGCAAGAAGGCCGTCCCCGCCTCGACGATCCGCGCCATGGCCAGCCGGGGTCAGCTCCCGGCTCCGGCGCCGTGCCGGTGGGGCCGGCGAACCCTGTGGGAGTCCGAGGCGATCGCGGCGTGGCTCGCCCGCCGCGAGGCCAAGCACGTACCGCCCGGCGTCGTGCGCCAGATCCAGCGCCGCCTGGCCGCCCTCGACGAGCAGTCCCGCGAGACCGGCAACGACGCCCGCCTCAAGCAGGGCGTCCGCAACGCCTACCGCCGCGGCCTGTCGCTGCAGCAGATCGCCGACGCCATCAAGGTGAAGAACGGCGACCACCACCCCACCCGCGAGGCCGTCCGCTCCCGCTTCGGGCCCTACCTCTAGGCGCGACCGGCCCCCTGGACGCCTCCGGTCGCCGGCCGGCGCGGCGATCGCCCCGCAGGTCACTCCCGCCTGTGCGCTCTGTCGCCCTGGTTTCTACGCCCCGCCGGGATGCCTGCCGCACCCTCCACGCCACGGATGCAGTGGCCGTCGACTCTCCCGGCACGCGCGACCCAGGTGCGCGGGCCGATTCGGGGGCAGCGGATCGACCTCGGCCGAGTGCGTGACCGGCGTCGTCGCGGGCCGTCCTGGAGGCGCGGCGCGCGAGCCTCCAGGCGTTCATTTTTCAGGTCCACATCACGAGACGAGGCCGTGAATCGCCAGCGTCGTTGGCGGGGACGCGGTTCCGATTCGTCCGAGTCGGCGGCACTCCGACGGGCCTGTGGACAACTCCGTCGGACGGCGATGTGGGCGGTCGCGCCGCCACTACTGTCACGGCGTCGCCCACCCCCTCCCCATGATGTGGAGACAACTCGTGACCTCGCGCATCCCCGCCTCGTTCCGCCGACGTGACACCGGACGCGTCCCGCGCGCCCACGACGCCGACCTCCTCGCGAAGATCGGGGCTCGTGCCGCCGGGGCCACCCTGTTCGTCGCGCTGGCCGCCGGCGCGGGCAGCGCGGTCGCCCACGCGGAGACCGCACCACCCCCGGCCGACCACGAGGGCGTCGACCACGAACAGGCCTCCGACCGCGAGCAGGCCTCCGACCACGACGCCGAGGCCCGTCCCGACCAGCCCCAGGACCAGGACCAGGACCAGGACGAGGCCCCGACCGCCCCGGAGCCCCCGTCGTCCGCGGCGACGGCCTCCCCCGGCGGCGACGCCGAGAGCGGTGGCGGGGACGACGCTGCGCACGACACGACCGGCGGCGGGGACCGATCGGGCGGCGAGGACCGGTCCGGCGGCGACCGGCCGGCCAAGGCAGTCGCCGACACCCACGGCGAGGGCGGTGGCGGTGGCGGTGGCGGCGAACGATCCCAGGACGGTGCGGACGCCGCTCGCGAGACCCCCGACCCGGCACGCGCCTCCAGCACCGCCACGCCTGACACCGGGGACGAGCGCGAGCCCGAGCGCGGCGCGGAGCCCGCCCAGCCCTCGGACCGACCCGCGGACCCCTCGGCCGACTCGTCCGAGCCGAAGACGGGCCAGGAGGGCGAGCGCGGGGACCGTCCGCCCCCCGCCGAGACCGGCGAGGATGCGCACCCCGGCCCCGTCCCGACCGATGCGGCGCCGGATGCCACCACACCGACCCCCGACGACCACCCCGCGAGGACGGCGCCGGGCGCCGACTCGACGGCGTCGCCCTCACCCACCACCGACGGTCCCACCCCGGCCGGCCCGGCCGCGGCCGATGCGGCGCCGACGACGCGGGAGTCGCCGGCCCGGCCGACGACCGCCCGACCCGCGTCGGAGTCGGAGTCGGAGCCGAGCACCCACGCCGCCGAGCAGGCGCCTGCGCCGTCCGCCGCGGGGAGCGCGGAGACGTCGGGGCCGGGCGCACCCGAGGGACCCGCGGTCGCGGCCACCTCGACCGAGCAGCCCACGGTGTCGGTGCCATTCGGGCAGACCGAGCGGCCGGGCGACGGGGTCGAGCCGGGCCCCGGGTCCGGACCGATCGGTCAGGGGCCCCGGGCGGGGCTGACCGGCGACGACGGGACCGGTCCCGCGACCACGTGGGCCGCCGCGCGCCCCGCCGCACCGCCGAGCGGGCGCCCGACTCCCACCGCCGACGCGAGCGACGCGGTCGCCTCTCCCGAGAAGGAAGCCGCCTCCGCCGCTCCGGCCCGTGACGTCGCGCCGACGCCCAACGCCGCCTCCTCGTTCCACGCGATGTCGAGCGGGACGACGGGGTCCGGGCCCGTCGGCCCGGCCCGGCCCGAGCAGGTCGCCGCCGCGCCCGGGTCGTGGCGGGAGGTGAACGTCGACGACCTGTTCGACGACGTCCTCGAGTCGCTGTCCCGCGCCGGAGGCCCGGCCGATCGCGCGCCGGCCCCCGACCGAGCCCGGCGAGAGGACGACACGACGGCGGCCGCAGACGGGTCCGACGACACGCGGCGCCGGGCAGCGGAGGGCGACGACGCGGCGACACCTGCCCGGCCCGGCACGCCGACGCCGCGCAGAGACCTCTCGCCCGACACCGCGGTGGAGGACGACCCGACCCCGGCGGCCCGCCCGAAGCCCGGCAGGGGAGCCGCGGACCGCAAGGCCACCCCGGCCGGCCCCGCGAAAAAATCCGACGAAGGAAAGGCCCGCGGGAAGGCGGACCCGAAGGCGGCGCCCGAGGCCGAGCGCGAGGACCGACCGCGACGGTCCGGGCGCGTCGGCGCGGCCGACGGCCCCTCGGCCGCCCGCGCGATCCGCGACGCCCTCGAGGACGTCACCGAGGGGATCGCCCGCGACCTCGAGCGACTCACGCGGCCGAACGCCTCCCGTCGCGACGCGGCCGACCCCGCGCCCCGGCGCACCGCGCCTCGCCCCGCGGCCACCACCGGCCGCGGCGGGGACGACCCTGAGGACCGTGCGTCCGACGGCGGCGCGGCGCCGCGCTCGGCGCCCCGCGCCGAGCGGCCGTCCCCGGCGGACGAGGACGCCGACACCCGCGACGACACCACCGACGGGCCCACCCCCGGCCGGGCCCCTGCCGGCCCGGCTCCGACCAGCCCCACGACGCCTCGCGGCTCGGCACCGACAGCCACCCGCAGGCGCGACTCTGCGCCCGACGCGACCCCCTCCTCGACCCCCTCTGGCTCGTCGACCCCACCGGCCGCGCCGCTCAGGCCCGCCGACCCGAGCCGAGACCGCCTCGGCGAGGGCGACGACACGCCGGCGTCGACCGGTCCGGCCCGTTCGTCGGCCACGCCGTCCACGTCGGCCTCCCCCAGGTCGACGGCGCCCACGAGCACCGTCGCCGGGCCCGACCGACCGGCCCCGGCCCGGCCGCCCCGCCCGCTGCCCGCTCCGTCCGGCCCCGACGCCCGCCAGGCGCCGAGCTACCCGAGCGCCCCGGCCACGCGACGCACCTGGCGCAGCGGCGCGAAGGTCGACGGCGCGCCGTCCCCCGCGCGCGAGGTCCGCAGGCGCCTCGGCCGTGAGCCCGACCTCGTCGCCGTCGAGATCCCCGCCCGCTCGTGGTCCGACGTCACCCGCCCGAGCGTCGTGCCCCGCGACCTCGCCTCGTTCGCCGGCCCGAAGGTCGTCTCCGCACCGCTCCTCGTCCAGGCCGCGACCCCTCGGGCCTGCGCGAAGGGCGCGTACCGGAAGCACTGGGAGTCCCTCGCGACACACCTGCGTCCGCACCTGCGCGGCGGCCTGACCGTCGAACTCGTCGACGTCCCGGCCGACGGCGAGACGGGCGCCTCGGCGAAGGTCCGCGCGGGCTGCGTCCGCGACGTGGCCTCCACGCTGCGGGCGCGCCTGCCCGGCGTGCACCTGGCGTGGGGCATCCAGCTCGGCGGTCGCCCCGGCGACGCCCTGCTCGACCCCCGCGTCCGGTGGCCGGGGGCCGCGTCCGTCGACGTCATCTCGCTGCGGGTGCCGCCGCAGACGCCCTGGGGGCGCCTCGTCAACGACCCGCGCGGGCTGGCGTTCTGGTCCGACTTCGCCCGGGCGCAGGGCCGGCGGGTCGCGATCTCGGACTGGAGCGTGCCGGCGGGCGACCGCGCCGACGGCGCGTACGTGCAGGACATGTTCGAGTGGCTCGCCCGCACCGCCCGCTCCGGCGGGCTCGCCTACGACGTCCACCGCCTCACCCCGGCCGGGGCCGACGCCGCGGCGAGCACCTACCGCCGGTTGTTCCACCCGTGAGGCGACCCGATCCCGACGGACCGGACGGCCCGTCCCCCACCGACGACCCGGCCGCGGCCGGGGCCGACCCGTGGGGCGAGCTCGCCTCGGGCGCCGACGCGTCCGGGTTCGACCCCAAGGACGTCCCGCCCCGCCCGGTCGTCGAGGTCACCTTCGAGGTGGGGGCCGACGGGCGCACCTACGCCCGCGTCGACGGCCTCACCGTGCGCACGCGCCCCGGCGAGACCCCGCGACAGGCGGCCATGCGCACGGTGCGCCACCTCGTCGACCGCATCGCGTCGGTGGACTCCTCCGGTCGCCGCTCCCCGGCCGTGTTCGCGCGCATCCACGGCCCGAACCGGACGAGTCGGCTCGTCGTCGCGCACCGCGACGGGCGGCTGTTCCTCCCGCCACAGCCCGGATCCACCACCACGCGGCCGGCGGCCCTCGTCGCCGCGACACCCGCCCTGCGCGTCGCCGGCCCCGGCATCGCCCTGGCCGCCGATTCGAGCCCGGACTCGGGACACACGGTCCGAACCCCGAGCACGACGACGGCCGGCGCCGCCACCGCCCTGACGGCCCGGTCGGAGTTCTCGAACGCGAGGTGGCCCGGCGTCGGGCGCGTGGGCGCCGCGTGGCAGGCGCCGGTCAAGGGCGTGGCCGCACCTCCCCCCGCCTACCCGCTCCCCACCGCGAGGCGCCCCGCCGACGAGACGACGGTCGGGCGCGCCGCGCCGGGCGACACCCCCGATCCCGGGGCCACCGGGGACGAGGACGAGGCCTGGAGCCGCACGTTCCTCGACCGCGGTGCGGCGTCCGAGACCGGCGCTCACCCGTTCCGCCCTGCCGATGCCGACACCCGCTCCCACCCCGGTCCGGCTCGCTCCGGCGCGGAGCACCCCGACGTCGCGACGCGGCTGCCCGGGCCCGGCGCGGAGGCGGCCGAACCGGCGGATCGGGCCGTCGAACGCGAGGTCGACGACGTCGAGCACCCGGTCGTCGCCGCCGTCGATGAGCCCGCGTCGCCGGAGCCGTCGCCCGCCGCGCCCGCGGTCGCCCCCGACCTCATCGGACTCGTCGCGCGGCGCGCTCCCCGCCGGACGGGGCTGCGCGAGCGGGGTCGGCGGTCCTCGCCGACCGCCGCCCGGGGCCGAGGACGCGCCCCGGCGCCCCCGCACGCACCGGCCCCCGCCGCCGCGAAAGACCCCGCCGCCCCCGGCGCGTCCGCCCTCGAGACCGCCCCCGGGCGGAGTTCCAGGCCCGTGCGCCCGCGCGGGACCCGACCGACCACCGCGCCGCCACCCCCGCGCTCGGCGGCCGGCCCCACTCCGCGCCGTCGTCTCGTGCTGTCGCGGCCGGTGATCGCGATCCTCGCGGCCGCCGCGGTCGTGCTCGCGTCGGCGGGGTGGTTGATCACGAGCCTGCTCCGCCCGCCGAACGCGCCCGGCCCGGCCCCGTCGGCCTCGTCGGCCTCGTCGACCCGCCTGCCCGTGCCGCCCCCGCCCGGCTACACCTCGGACGTCCGCTGGAGCACCCCGGCGCTGGCGCGCGAGGCCGGCGCGGTCGTGGCCGTGGGCCAGAACCGGGCCGACCTCGCCTACGTGGCCGCCGACCGCAGGGTGCACGTCGTCGACGCGATGACCGGGACGGATCGCTGGTCGGCGCGGCTACCGGACGGCGCCCTCACCGGGCCTCCCACGCCGACGCGGATCGACGGGCGGGACGTCCTCGCCACGCACGTCGGCACGACGCTCGCGTGGTGGGACGTCGCGGACGGGCGGCACGGCGCGACCCTGGCCCTGCCGGCCCAGGCCCGCGTCACGTTCCTCGGCACCTCGCCCATGGTGGGGCTCGACGCCCGCACGGTCGGGGTGATCCGGTCCGGACGGCTGCAGCGGGTCGCGGTCCCCGGCGGGGCCGCGCCGCTCGCGGCACAGGAGGGCGTGGTCACCGCGGCGGCACCCGTCGGCTGGTGGCACCTGCGTCCCGGCGTGGCCCCGGCGCTGCCGACCCCGTGGGAGGCGGACGACCCTGCCCCGGGCGCCCCCGCACCCCGCCCGGAGGTCGTCGGCTACCTGGCGGGCTCCGTCCTCACGCTGAGCGCGCCTGACGCGCAGGGACGCCGGTACGTCGCCGTCCGCGCCGACCTCGACTCGAGCATGCCCGTGAGCTTCCGCGGCCTGCACGCCGACGCGGGCGCGACGCCGGCACCCTGGCGGCCCTCGCCGTCCGGGACCTGGGGCGTCCTCGGCCGCACCCTCGTCGACGTCGACGCGGGCCGCGTCACCGACCTCGGGGCCTGGACCACGACGTGGGTCACCGACGACCGCGCCTACGGCCGCATCGGCGACCAGCGCGTCCAGGCCGGGCCGCGCACGCCGCGCGGCACCCTCCCCGACGGCGCCGCGCTCGCCGAGGCGCAGGTTCCCGCCGGCGCCGCCGTCCGGGTGCGCGACGGCGACGCCGAGATCGTCCACGTCGTGCCGCCGGAGCAGTAGGGCGCGCTCGGTGGCACTCCGGGCGTCGGCCCATGCCGGGCACGCCGGCCCGGCGCGCTGTCAGGACGCCGCGGCTCAGGTCGGCGCGCTTCAGGACTGCGCGCTTCAGGACGGCGCGGGCTCGCTCCGCTCGACCGCCCGCACGAACGTCTCGCGGGCGGGCAGCCAGGCGAGAGCGGCGACGAAGAGCACGACCCCGGTGACGGCGAACGCGGCGCCGAAACCCCAGGCGTCGGCGATGCGGCCCGCGACGATCGGTCCGAGGATCGCGCCCGAGTCCTGCGCCATCTGAAAGGCGGCGAGCACCTTGCCGCCGTTGCGGCCCTGCCCGACGACGTCGGCGACGGCCGCCTGCTGCGCCGGGTTGAGCAGGCCCGCGCCGACCCCACCGACGAGCGAGAGGGCAAGGAACGCGGGCAGCGTCGTCGCCCAGCCGGTCACCCCGGTCGCGGCGGCGCCGACGAAGAGCCCGACGAGGATGAGCTGCTTGCGGCCCCGGGCGTCGACGAGGCGACCGGAGACGTTGAGCGCGAGGGCGTTGCCGACCGCGAAGAGCGTCAGCGCCGGGCCGGCCCACACCGCCCCCAGACTCACCACGGCCGCGGCGAACATCGGCAGGAGGGCGACGCGGACGCCGAAGTTGGCCCACCCGTTCGCGAACGCCGACACGAGACTCGCCCGATAGGCCGAGTCGCCGAGCACGTCGGCGACCGCGAGCGGCTCGAGCGGAGGCGTGCCGGGCGGCGGACGCAACGACGCGTTCGACAGGAAGACCGCGACGACGCCGGCGGCCACGAGCAGCGACACCGCGTAGACGAGGAACGGGACGCGGTACCCCCAGCCCGCCATGAGACCGCCGGCGATGGGCCCGGCGATGTTGCCGATGAGGAACGCCGTCGCGTACGCCGACGACACGCGCCCGCGGATCGACGGCGGGGTGAGCCGCACGATGAGGCCCATCGCCGAGACCGTGAACATCGTCGACCCGATCCCGCCGAGCCCCCGGAACACGAGCAGTTGCCCGTACGACTGGGCGAACGCGCAGGCCCCGGTGGAGACGGCGACGACGAGCAGCCCGACGAGGTAGACGGGCCGCTCCCCGAGCCGCGCGATGAGCGCGCCGCCGGCCGGGGCGAAGACGAGCCGCATGAACGCGAAGGCGCTGACGATGACCGAGGCCGCCGCGACGCCGACGTCGAAGCTGCGCGCGTACTGCGGCAGGACGGGCGAGACGAGCCCGAAGCCGATGGCGATGACGAAGGCCGACGCGATGAGCACCTTGATCTCGCGCGGGATCGGCGGCCGGGGGTCGGTGGGGGCGGTCGCGCCGCCCGGAGCATTCGCCATGACGCGCTCCAGTATGCGCGCGGGCGCGCGGGCCGTCGCGGATGGGACACTGGTCGCCAGGGCCCCGAGCCGTCGGCGCCGCCCGGCCGCTCCCGGCTGCTGCCGGAAGGGCCCGTCAACGGAAGGACGCGGATGTCGTTGTGGGGTCGGCGTTCCCGCCCGGACGCAGGGCCGGCCGCCCCGCCGGCGGCGGAGCCCTCTGCGGAACTGCCTGCCGCGGAGCCCTCGACGCCGGATCGCCCGCCGGTGGAGCCCGCGGTCGACCTCGGACCGCGCCGGCGCCGCCAGGCCGAGCGCGCCGCCCGCGACGCCGCCGGCCAGATCGAGACCCGCCGGCTCCGCCACGCGTTCCGGCGCCCGGCGCGCGGCCGGCACAGCGGGGGCGGCCTCGAGGCGGGGGGCGCGACTGCGTGGGGGAACCGGCGGACACGGGAGGCGCCGGAGGCGCCGGCCGCGACCCTCGGCGTCACCACCCGCCGGTTCGCCCCGGCCCCGGAGTCCGCCGTCCCGCACGTCGCGCTCGACGTCGGATCGGTGTGGCGCGCGGCGTGGGTCGTCGTGGCGGTCCTCCTGCTCGCGTCCGCCGCCATGTTCTTCTTCAGCGACGGTGCGCCCGTGCTCTTCACGGCCGCGATGGCGTTCTTCGCGAGCATCGCCCTCGAACCCGCGGTCGGCCGGCTGGCCCGGGTCATGCCTCGGCCGTTGGCGACCGCGGTCGTCATGCTCGTGCTCGGGGCGGGCATCGCCGGGTTCTTCGTCAGCTTCGGCGGCCTGCTCGCCAGCCAGGTCACCCAGCTCGTCGTCAACGCACCCGGACTCGTCACCGGCGGCGTGAACTGGGTCAACGAACAGTTCGGGACCCAGGTCGACCAGCAGGCGTTGCTCTCCCAGGTGCGGCTCGACACGACGAACGTGACCGCGCTGGCGACGACCCTCGCCGGCGGCGTGCTCGGCATCGTCAACAGCGTCGCGTCGGCGGCGTTCACGGCGTTCTCGTTCCTCTTCTTCACCTTCTACCTCTCCGCGGACGCGCCGCGGTTGCGCGTCTGGGTGGCCCAACTGCTCCCCCCGTCGCAGCAGGTCGTCTTCCTCACCCTGTGGCAGCTCACGCTGACGAAGATCGGTGGGTACGTGGCCGCCCGCGTCGTCCTCGCGCTCATCTGCAGCGCAGTGACCGGCGTCTTCCTCTACCTCATCGACATGCCGTACTGGCTGCCGCTCGCCATCTGGACCGGGGTCGTCGCCCAGTTCGTGCCGACCGTGGGCACCTACCTCGCGATCAGCCTGCCCGTCCTCGTCGGCCTCCTGGGCGACTCCCCGAGCAAGGGCCTCGCGACCTTCGTCTTCGCCGTCGCCTACCAGCAGGTCGAGAACCTCACGTGGGAGCCGCGGATCAGCGCCCGCGCCGTGAGCGTGCACCCGGCGGTGTCGTTCGCCTCCGCCATGCTCGGCGCGGCGCTCTTCGGGGTCGGCGGCGCGCTCGTCGGGGTGCCCGTGAGCGCCACCCTCATCGCCGTCTTCGACATCTACAAGCAGCGCTACGAGCTCTCGGCCCTCGCCGAACAGCAGGCGATCGCCGTCGTCGACGGCGCGGACACGCGCACCTGACGCCCGCGACGCCCCGCACCCCGCTCGCCCCCCACCGGCATCGGCGTGATACCCCTAGGGGGGTACCGGTATCGACCCCAGCCGAAGGAGCCGCGCATGTCCGCCCTGCCCGTCGAGTCCGTGACCCGTACCACACGCCTGCACCGCGCCCTCACCCTCATGCCGTCCGTCGCGTCCGTCGCGGCCCTCGCGCTCGCAGGCTGCGGGTCGTCCTCCGGCGGGGGTGACCACTCCGGCCACGGCGGGTCGACACCGGCCGCCTCGTCGGCCCCGGCGACGGCGTCGGCGGCCCCCACGGGCCGGGCCGGCGACATCGCGTTCGCGCAGATGATGATCCCGCACCACGCGCAGGCCCTCGAGATGTCGCGGACGGCCCTCGACCCGGCCCGCAGGGCATCGGCGCCCGTGCAGGCCCTGGCGCGTGAGATCGCCGCCGCCCAGGGCCCCGAGATCACGACCATGCGCGGCTGGCTGAACTCGTGGGGCGCCCCCACCGCCGCGCCGTCGGCCTCCTCGGGCCACGCGCACGGCGGCACCGACACCGGTACCGACACGGCCACCGAGACGAACGGCGAGACCATGGGCATGATGTCGGCCCAGGACATGGCCGCCCTGGGCCAGGCCACCGGGCCGGCCTTCGACGAGGCGTGGCTGTCGATGATGATCGAGCACCACGACGGGGCCGTCGAGATGGCCGAGCAGGTGCGGTCCACGACCCAGGACGCCGCCGTGCGCGCGTTCGCCGAGCGGGTCGTGACCACCCAGCGCGCCGAGATCGACCGGATGAACACGCTGCTGGGCTGAGACGCCGGGCGCATTCGCTACAGCGGGGCCCGGATCGGCCGATGGGAGTGGGTCGGATCCCTCACCGAACCCTCCGGAGCGATCATGAGCATCTCGTCCACGTACGGTCCCGACCGCTGGCGCCCGACGCCGGCCCCGGTCGCCCCGACCGCGCCCGCTGCCGGCACCGACGCGGCCGCGACCACGGGCAGCGGCCGCCGCTTCTCGGTCCTCAACGACTTCCGCTACCTCAGCGACGCGGACAAGCAGCTGCTCGGCGCGGCGACGGGCGAACGCATCGAGCCGGGCCTCACCGCGGGCACCGGCGCCGCGAGCGCGTTCGCGCAGCAGCTGGCGCTCGACCGGCGCACCGGCGAGCTCGCCCCCCACCAGGAGGTCACCGGGGTCTACCTGCGCAACGCCGCCGCGGAGATCGACCGGGTCAACGCCGGCCGCGCCGGGTTCCGCAACCCCTACTCCGGGGACGTCCTCGAGCGCGCGGTGGCCTACCTCGAGGCGAACGGCCGGGGCCGGGCCGACATCCGCCTCTGACCCCACCGCCCCGACCCGGGCCCGACGTCCGTCCGGCTCGCGGCCGTCCGGCTCACAGCCGGCCCACGTGGCTCACAGCCAGCCCACGTGCGGGGCGAGCAGCGCGTACCCGACGAAGGCGACGACGTCGAGGAGCGTGTGCGCGACGACGAGCGGGGCCACCCGCCGCATGCGCAGGTACACGAGGCCGAGGATGACCCCCATCGCGACGTTGCCGGCGAAGCCGCCGAACCCCTGGTAGAGGTGGTAGGTGCCGCGCACGAGCGCGGAGGTGAGCAGGACCGCGGCGACGGGGGCGCCCGCCGCCGACCAGCGCGCGAAGAGGTACCCGATCATGACGACCTCCTCGAGGAACGCGTTGCCGAGCGCCGCGAGGACGAGCACCGGCACCGCCCACCACACGTCCGCGAGACCGGCGGCCGACACGGTCGTGTTGAGCCCCAGCGCGCGGGCGCCGAGGTAGACCCCGAGCCCGGGCACGCCGATGACCAGGGCGAGGCCCGCGCCCAGGAGCAGGTCGGACCCCGGGCGGCGCGCGTCGAGCCCCATCGCGGCGGCCGCGGCCCGCGTCCCGGGGCGGCCCGCGGGCCGGGGCGCGACCGCGCCGAGCAGGTAGACGGCGAGCAGCGCCGGCACGACCCCGAGCCCCACCCCGGCGAGCTGGTAGGCGAGGTCGAGCCACGGACGGTCCGGGGTGACGGCGGCGTTGAGGCTGGAGGTCTGGCGGTCGAGCGACTCCGCCTCGGTGAGCCGCCGGACGATGGCGAGGACCGCGTAGATCGCCGACGACCCGAGGCCGACGCCGAGCACGAGCAGCGTCTCGCCGACCAGGGCCCGCCTCGCCGGCCCACCGGTCGCCCCGGCCGCCGCCGATCCGCCCATGACCGCCTCCTGTCCACGTCCGGCCCGTCCACGCCTGCGCATCCGCTCCCCCTCACTCCCGGCCGTCCCACTTCCTGGCCGTGCACACCCTGGCCGTCCCACGGCCTACGGGAGCCTGCCGCTCCGACGATAGGCGTCGCCCGCCCCGCGGCCCGCCGGGGACGCCTCGAGTGGGGCCGTAGGCTCGCGCCCATGAGCACCGCACCGACCGCGCCCGATCTCGACGCGGCGCCGCAGGCGTACTACGTCCCGCTCGGCGGGGGCGACTACCGGCCGACGTTGCACGCCCAGGGCGCGTGGCAGTCGCACGAGCAGCACATGGCCCCCGTGTCGGGCCTGCTCGTCCACTGCCTCGAGGCGTTCGAGCCGAGCGAGCACCTGCAGATCGCCCGGATCACGTTCGACATCCTCGGGATGATCGGCGCCGACGTCACCCACGTCGAGTGCCGCACGCTGCGGCCGGGGCGCACGATCCGGCTCGACGAGGCCGTCGCCTCCGTCGGCGGTCGTCCCGTCGTCCGCGCGACCGTCTGGCGCCTCGCGACGGCCGACACGACGCCCATCGCCGGCGGCGGCGAGGCTCTCCTGCCGGGCCCCGACCAGATGCCGGAGTGGCCCGGCATGACGAGCCGGTGGGCGGGCGGGTTCATCGCGTCGCTGGGGGCGCGCACCGACACCCCGGGCGCGAACGGCTCCGGACGGTTCTGGATCCGGCAGTCGAAGACGATCGTCGAGGGCGAGGAGTCCACGCCCCTCGCGTCGTACGTCGCCGTGGTCGACGCGATGAACGGCGTGGCCCCCCACGTCGAGCCCGTCGACTGGATGTTCCCGAACACCGACCTGACGATCCACCTGCACCGCCCGCCGAGCAGCGCGCGGTGGGTGGGCCTGGCCACGTCGGTGACCGTCGGCGCGAGCGGCCTGGGCGTGACCTCCGCGGTCCTGCACGACACCTCGGGCCCGATCGGGCGCGCCGAGCAGATCCTCACGGTGCGGCCCATGCCGGGGCGCTGACCCCGCCGCAGGCCCGTCGCGGACCGGGAACGTGGGAGGCTGCCGCGCCCGCTAGGCTCGTCCAATGGACCTCACGTATCGACTGCTCAACGTGTTCACCGACGGGGACGACCCGTTCGCCGGCAACGGCGTCGCGGTCTTCGAGGACGCGCAGGGGGTCTCCGACGAGCTCATGCAGGCCCTCGCGACCCAGGTCAACACCGAGACGGTGTTCATCAAGCGCAGCGACGAGGGCGCCGACGCCGACGTGCGTTTCTTCTCCCCCGAGAAGGAGACCGGCTTCATCGGCAGCGCCTCCCTCGCCACGGCGGCGGTGGTCCGCGACCTCATCGGTGGCACCGGTGACGTCGTGCTCCGCGAGAGCGAGCGCGGCACGTACACGGTGAGCCACGAGGGCGACCTCTGGGTCATCGCGGGGCGCTCGATCAAGGCGGAGCCGCTCAAGGCGACGCCGCAGATCCTCGCCTCGCTCGTGGGCCTGAAGATGGACGCCATCAACGGCGAGGTCATGTCGATCAACCACGGCAAGATGGGCATCGTCCTGCCGGTCCGCAACGTCGACGACGTCCGCAAGACCCGCCTCGACGCCCGCCTCCTGCACTCCTACGCGATGCTCCTCAACACCGAGCCGCAGGTCTACGTGTGGGCGCCGTCCGACGACAGGCCCGACACGATCGTGTCCCGGATGTTCTACGGCCCTCGCGGCGGTGTGCTCGAGGTGGCGGCCACGGGTACCGGTGGCCTCAACCTCGGCGCGTGGCTGAGCGCCCACGGTGAGCGCGGCATCCACCGGACCGTGCTGCAGGGCCGTGCCTCCGGCCGCCGCTCGCTGCTCGACCTCCGCGTCGACGACGAGGGCCTGATCTCCGTCGGCGGCCGCGTCACGCAGGTCGCCAAGGGCACGTTCGCCATCTGAGTCGACCCTGGTTCGTCGCCGACGGCCGGCCACCCGCGCGGTGGCCGGCCGTCGTCGCGTCCGGGCGGGCCCACCTCCGCGTGGTCAGGACCCCGGGGGGACGACGAGCGGGAGCAGGACCGGCACGAGCGCGACCGCGGCGGCGAGGACGACGAGCGTCGTGTCCGCCCCGGTCCACGGGGCGGGGTGCAGCCACGTGCGCCGGGCCCGGTCGGGGCCGGGCCGCGCGAGGTCGGCGTACCCGCGGGCCTCCATGGCCACGGTCATCCGCTCGGCCCGCCGCAGGGCCTGCACGAGCAGCGAGAACGTGAGGTCGGCCGCGAACCGGACCTGCGAGACCGGCGACCGGTCCGGGCCCAGCCCGCGGACGCGACGCGCGCGGGCCATCGACGCCCACTCCTGCCCGAGGTCGTCGAGCTGCTGGAGCGCGGCCACCCCGGCGAGGACCGGGCGCGCGGGCAGGCGGAGGCGTTGGCCCAGGTGGTCGCCGAGCTCGGAGGGGTCCACGAAGGCGGCGAGCACGATGCCGGGCACGACGAAGAACGCGACCCGCAACCCGGCGACGAGCGCCGGTTCGAGCTCGCGCGGCGACGCGAGCAGCCAGTTCGACCACGTCACCGACGCGAGGGCGAGCACCCCGGCAAGCAGGCGCAGCCACGAGACCCGGGAGCCGGCGAGCGCGAACGGCGCGGCGAGCGCGAGGGCCGCGAGGCCGGCCAGCCCCCCGGCGACGTCGCGGACCGTGAGACCACCGGCCATGAGGACGAACCCCGCGAGCAGCGGGGACAGCGGCCCGGTGCGCCGCAGCAGACCCGTCATGCGACCCTCCCCTCCCGGAGGGTGAGGACGTCGTGCGCATGGGCGGCGAGGTCGCCGTCGTGCGTCGAGACGACGACCCCGAGGCCGGCGTCGGCAGCGGCCCCGGCGAGACCGGCGACCGCGGCCCACGTGTGCCGGTCCTGGCCGACGGTCGGCTCGTCGAGCCCGAGCAGGCCCGGCCCGTGGACGAGGGCGCTCGCGACCGCGAGGCGGCGGGTCTCCCCGCCGGAGAGGCGGTGCGGGTTCCGGTCGAGGGCGTGGGTCAGGCCGAGGATCTCGGCGAGGCCCTCGGCGCGCGCGCCGGCCTCGGCCTCGGGGCGGCGCAGGGCCCGGGCGCCCGCGAGGAGGCAGTCGCGCACGGTCGACCCGACGATCGTCGCCTCGGCCGCCTGCGGCACCCAGCCGACGCGAGCGGCGAGCTCGCGCGAGCTCCAGCGCGCGAGGTCGGGCCGCAGGCCCGCCGCGAGGGCGGGGGTTGCGCCGACGCTCCCCGAGGTCGGCGCGTCGAGCCCGACGAGGAGGTCGACGAGGCTCGACTTGCCCGCACCGCTGGGCCCTCGGACGGCGAGGAGACCACCGGCCCGGACGACGGCGTCGACCCCCTCCAGCGCGACGACGGGCGCGGTGCGGGTCCGCCCGAGGAGGCGCCGCCGCGGGGCGCGCACGAGGCCGGCACCGGAGGCGACGACGACGTCCCCGGCGGGGGGTGTCCGCGGCGCGACGAGCCGGGCGGGCACGGCGATCGGGGTCGGCGGCGGGGCGCCGGGCACCCACACCCCGGTGTCGAGAAGCTCCGGGCCGCGCTCGGCCAGGACGGCCTCCAGCGGCCCGTCGGCGAGCAGGCCGCCGGGCGAGGCGGATCCGCGCCCCCCGAGGACGACGAGCCGGTCGAGGACGCCCACCCACGGCGCGAGCCGGTGCTCGACGACGACGAGGGCGATGTCCGTGCCCGCGACCGCCGCGAGCACCGCGTCGCGCACCCGCCGGGCGGAGGCGTCGTCGAGCATCGACGTCGGCTCGTCGAGCAGGAGGAGCCCGGGCCGGGCCGCGAGCACCCCGGCGAGCGCGAGCCGCTGCGCCTCGCCGCCCGACAGCGCGGACGTGAGGCGTTCGGGTCCGTAGGGGAAGGCCACGGCGTCCAGCGCCCACGCGATCCGCTCGCGGATCTCCGGCCGCGGCAGGCCCGCGTTCTCGGGCCCGTACGCGACGTCGCGGCCGACCCGGTCGGCGACGCGGGCGTCGCGGGGGTCCTGCAGCAGGAGGCCGACCCGCTCGCCCTCGGGTCGTGTCACGCGGCCGGTCGGGTCGCCGGCCTCGACGCCCTCGAGGACGCCCGCGAGCGCGCGCAGCAGCGTGGACTTGCCGGAGCCGGAGGGGCCGGCGAGCAGGACGCGCTCACCCGGCCCGACCTCGAGGTCGATGCCGCACAGGACGGGCGAGGTCGCGCCGAGCGGCGTCCAGCCCAGGCCGCGCGCCTGCACGCGGGCGCGCATCCCGGTCTTCACCCGGCCCTCACCCGCGGGCGGCGAGGTGCTCGCGGCCCGCGGGGAACGCGTCGATCGCACCCGCCCGGGCGAGCGCCCGCACGAGGGCCCAGGAGCCCAGGCCGGCGAGGAGCACCCCGGAGGTGACGGAGAAGCCGAGTGACGCGAGCTTCCACGGCCACGAGTACTCGAGGGAGTACGTCCACCACTCGTAGGCGACGACGGGCAGCGCGGCCGCCACGGCCCCGGCGAGCATCGCGGCCACGGGCCCGAAGCGGCGGAAGCCCAGGAGGGCGAACCCGATCTCGGCGCCGGCGCCCTGCAGCAGCCCCGACACGAGCACGCCCGCACCCCACGGGTTCCCGAGCCAGAACTCGAGGAGGGCGGCGATCATCTCGCACAGCAGGGCCGCCCCGGGGCGGCGCACGAGGAGGCCGCCCGCCACCGCCGGCAGCAGCCACACGCCGAGGGCGAGGGAGCCCGCCGGAGGGAAGGCCGACGTCAGCCCCGTCCAGGGCGTGTTGAGGGCGTAGTCCCAGACGATGAAGACGACGCCGAAGGCGACGCCGAGGACGGCGGTGGTGACGAGGTCGAGCCCCCGCCAGGCCAGGAGGCCGCCGCTCGCGCGGACGGTGCGGCCCCGCCCGGCGCGGCCGGGCACGTGACGTTCGGTGGTGCTCATGCGGATTCTCCCGTGGTCGACCGGCTCTCGCCGGATGCCTCGGGGGAGGTGGCCGCCGTGCACGGACGGCGACGCACCCGAGATGATCCCGACTCCCTACGCCGGTGTGAACCGGATCAGGTTCGAGGGTCTGCGGTGTCCCGCACTCTCAGCGCTCGCGCGCTCCCCTGTCGTTGTCCCGCGACCGTACCAGCGCGCGGGGCCTCTCGCGACGCCGTGCGACGCCGTGCGATGGCGCGCGAGGGCACGCGAGGGCACGCGACGACACGGCACCGGGGCGGGGGTGGGCGTGTCGCCGGGCGGCCTGGCAGACTTCCCCCGGGATCGACAACCGAGCCGACAACCGCTTCCCTGCCGGAGGAGACGCACATGGGTGACAAGGTGTTCAAGCTGGTCGGGGCCGGGGTGGCGTTCGGCGCCACCGTCCTGGCCCGCCAGATCGCGACCAAGGGCTGGAAGGCCGTCATGAACGAGGAGCCCCCGGCCAACCCGGAGGACCCCGACACCGAGATGTGGCAGGCGCTCGTCTGGGCCGTCGTCTCGGGCGCGGTCATCGCGATCGTCCGCCTCATGGCGACGCGCAAGTGGACGCAGTACTTCACGGCCTCGACGGGCAAGCGCCCGAGCAACCCCGACGACGTGAGCTGAGCTCCCCCGCCGGAGCCGACGGGCGAGGCCGCACCCGGCTCGGGTGCGGCCTCGCCGCGCGTCCCGGGGACGTCTCCGGCGCAACCGGGGCCGTCGGGCGACCCGGCGCGGGCCGTGACAGACTGCCGTGCACGCCATTACCGGGGCGTTCGACGGCCTGCGGGTCGGCTCCGCCCCCTAGACAAGGACTTCTCCATGGCCCCCCTGCCGCGCCTGCGCTCTCTGCTGCGCCCGTCGCACCCGCATCCCTCCACCGGCCCGGGCGACCCCTCCGCCGGCGCGTCGGACGAGCACCGCACCCCCGGCGCCCCCACCTCCGCACAGCGTCCCTACACGGCGCGCACGACCGCCGACGTCGAGGCGGCCGTCCCCTTCACCCTGCGCGTCGCCGCGGGCATCTCGTGGCGCCTCGCGGCCGTCGCCCTCGCCGGCTGGGGCCTCCTGCAGGTCCTCGCCGCGACGACGACGATCGTCATCCCCGTCGCCGTCGCGCTGCTGCTCACCGCGCTGCTCATGCCGGTGCAGGTGCTGCTCAACCACCGCCTGGGCCTGCCGCGCCACGCCGCGGGCGCGGTCACGGTGCTCGGGGGCATCCTCGTCTTCGTCGGCGCGGTCGGCATCGCCGGCAACCAGCTCGTCACCGGGGTCGCGGAGCTCTCGGACCAGATGGCGAACGCCGTCACGCAGATCCAGAACTGGCTGCGCACGGGCCCGCTGCAGATCGGCGGCGACCAGCTCAGCCGGTTCATCGACCAGGGCCGCGCCTGGCTCAGCTCCAACTCCTCGCAGCTGACGAGCGGCGCCCTCGCGGTCGGGTCGAGCGCGGGCACCTTCTTCACGGGCGCCCTCATCGCCCTCATCGCGACGTTCTTCTTCCTCGCCGAGGGCGACCGCATCTGGTCGTGGTTCGTACGGCTGCTGCCGCGGCCGTCGCAGGCCCCCATCCACGAGGCCTTCCGCCGCGGCTGGGTCAGCCTGGGTTCCTACGTGAAGACCCAGGTGTTCGTCGCGTTCATCGACGCGTTCTTCATCGCGGCCGGCGCTTTCGCCCTCGGCCTGCCCCTCGTGGTGCCGCTGGCGCTCATCATCTTCTTCGCCTCGGCGGTCCCGATCGTCGGTGCCGTCGTGTCGGGCGCCCTCGCCGTGCTCCTCGCGCTCGTCGTCAAGGGCTTCAGCTCGGCGATCATCATGCTCATCATCGTGCTCGCCGTGCAGCAGCTCGAGAGCAACGTCCTGCAGCCGCTGCTCATGGGCAAGGCCGTGTCGCTGCACCCGCTGGCGGTGCTGCTCGGCGTGGCCGGGTTCTCGTTCCTCCTCGGCATCGTCGGCGCCCTGTTCGCCGTCCCGATCATGGCGGTGACGAACACCGTGCTGCTCTATCTGCGCGGGCACGACGCCTTCCCGGCCCTCGCGACGGGCGCCTCCGCGCTGGAGCACTCGCCGAAGGAACTGACCCACGCCGACGGCGACGCCGAGCACGAGGAGCCCACGTCCGCCGCTCCCCGGGTCGGCGACGTGTCCCCGACCGACCTCGCCGCGCACCGGCGCCTCGACGACCTCGAGCGGCAGGGCGACGGCGGGGACGCCGGCGGCCCGCCGTCCGACCGGGGGCCCGACGCGCGCCGCTGACGCGCCGCCGCACCGACCGCGCCTCGTGCCGCCCCGGTCTCAGGGGCGCACGAGGCGCGTCTCGTAGGCGAGGACGACCATCTGCACGCGGTCGCGCAACGCGAGCTTGGACAGGATGCGGCCGATGTGCGTCTTGACGGTCGCCTCGGCGAGGAAGAGCGTCGCGGCGATCTCGGCGTTCGTCAGCCCCCGGCCCACCGCGACGAGCACCTCGCGCTCCCGCTCGGTGAGCGCGGCGAGCCGCTCGTCGGGTGAGGCCGCGGACTCCGGGAGCTGGGGCACGACGCGTTCGAGGAGGCGCCGGGTGGCGCTCGGGGCGACGACCGCGTCCCCGGAGTGCACGGCCCGGATCCCGGCGAGGAGCTCGGCCGGCCCCGCGTCCTTGAGCAGGAACCCGGCCGCGCCCGCCCGGAGCGCGGCGAAGACGTACTCGTCGAGGTCGAAGGTCGTCAGCACGACGACCCGGGGGCCGTCGGGCGAGGCGGCCGTGATGCGCCGGGTCGCCTCGACCCCGTCGAGGCGGGGCATGCGGATGTCCATGAGCACGACGTCGGCCGCCTGCCGGGCGACGAGCGCGACCGCCGCCTCCCCGTCGGGCGCCTCCCCGACGACGGTCATGTCGGGCTGCGCGTCGAGGACCATGCGGAAGCCCGCGCGGACGAGCTCCTGGTCGTCGACGAGGATCAGGCGGATCGGTCGGTCGCTCATCGTGGGTCTCCCGGGTCGGGGTCGGGCTCTGGGTCCAGGTTGGGCTCTGGGTGGTCGGGTTCGGGGCGGGCGCCGGGTTCGAGGTGGGCGCTCGCATCGTCCCGCAGCGGGATCCGCGCGGTGACGACGTACCCGCCGGGCACGGGGCCGGCCGTGAGGGTCCCGCCGTAGGCGGTCACGCGTTCGCGCATGCCGATGAGTCCGTGGCCGGCGCCGTCGTCGCCGGCAGCGGCCCCGCGGCCGTCGTCGGCGACGCGCACGCACAGGGTGTCGGGGGCGTACGTCACCCCGACGCGCACGGCGGCGCCCGGACCGGCGTGCTTGATGACGTTCGTCAGCGACTCCTGGACGACGCGGTAGGCCGCGAGGTCGGCGTCGCGCGGCACGGTCACCGGGTCTTCGGTCACGTCCACCCGGACGTCGCGGCCGGCGGCCACGAGCGGGTCGACGAGCGAGGCGAGGTCGGACAGGCCGCCCCGGGGCCGGTACTCGGGCCCGCCCGACTCGTGTCCGCGCAGCACGGAGACGAGACGGCGCGTGTCGGCGAGCGCCTCCCGCGCGGTCGAGCCGATGGTCGCGAGGGCGCGTTCGGCCACCCCGACGGGGTCGGGCCCCCCGGCCCCCACGGCGTAGGCGGCCCCGTCGGCCTGGACGACGATGACCGAGAGCGAGTGGGCGACGACGTCGTGCATCTCGCGCGCGATCCGGGTGCGCTCCTCCTCGGCCGCGAGCCGGGCGCGCTGGTCGCGTTCTCGCTCGAGGGCCTCCGCGCGGTCGCGGAGCTGCCGCACCGACAGCTCCCGCTGCCGCGCGAGCAGGCCGAACGCCCAGGGTGTGAGGGCACACAGGACGTTCCAGATCGACGTCACCACGAGGTAGACGATCGGGTCCGCCGGGGTGAAGCCGTCCGACCACGTCCAGTCGACGCCGCCGACGAGCCCGCCGATGGCCGCGAGCACGAGGTAGGCGCGGGCGAGGCGGCGGTTCCGGGCGTACCGGCCCAACGCGTACGTCATGAGCAGGACGGTGACGTTGCCCGGCAGCGGTGTGTCGACGAGGAAGAGCTGCACGAGGTGCCCGACGGCGACGACGCCGGTCGCCGACTCGGGCCGCCGGCGGCGCCACAGCAACGGCACGCCCTGGCACGCGGTCATCGCGAGCGCACCGAGGACCCGCAGCGGCGTCGCCCCGCTCACCCCCTCCGCGGCCAGCACGAACGACGCGAACAGCAGCGGGGACACCAGGGCGAGCACGATCGCGTCCCACGCCATCGGGTGGGACGCCACGAACGCCCGCGCGCGTCGTCCCTGCGTCCTCACGCCTGCCAGCGTAGGAGCGCGTGGCCCCCGCCCGCGTCCCCCCACGGTCTGACCACCGGGTCGGTCGCCGGGTGGAGCACCGGGTGGAGAGCCGGGGTGGAGCACCGGGCCCGGCTCAGCCCCCGTGCTTCCAGTACCCGCAGAAGGTGATGTCGGCCTTGGGCACGCCCGCCTGGACCCAGTACCGGCGCAGGGTCGTGACGAGGTCGGACTCGCCCACCGTCCACGCGTACACCGGGCCCGGCGGGACGGGGACCTCGCGCGCCGCGGCCAGTGCGGCCCGCCCGGGGACGTCGCCGTCGGCCGCGCGGTGCACCCACCGCAGCTCGACCCCGGCGGGGCCGCCGAGCGCCTGCCGGTCGGCGGGGCCGGGCACCTCGACGACCGCCGTGCCGACCGTGTCGGCGGGCAGCGAGGCGAGCACCCCGGCGGTGGCGGGCAATCCGGTCTCGTCGGCCACGAGGAGGACGGACCGGCCCGGGGAGGGCGGCGCGTACAGCCGCCCCTCGTCGTAGATCCGCACCTCGTCGCCCGGCGCGCACGTCGAGGCCCACGTCGACGCGGGGCCGGCGGTCCCGTCGGCCGGGTCGCCGTGGACGACGAGGTCGACGTCGATCTCGGGCCCGCCACCGTGCCGTCCCTGCGGGCGGTAGGCGCGGACGGTGTAGTTGCGCAGCGTCGGGCGCACCGACGCGGGCGCGAGCATCATCCGCGCGTAGCTCGCGCTCGTCAGACGGTCGGGCACGCGCTGCAGCGAGCCCGGACCGGTCGGCAGGTAGAGGCGGAACCACTGGTCGTACCCGAGGTACTCGAAGTGGGCGAGCTCACCGCCGCCGAGCGTCACCCGCTCCATGTGGGGGGTGATCCGCGCCCGCGCCCGCACGAACGCCGCCAGGGGCCGCGGGTCGCGCGGCTTGATGCGGGGGGCCGCCTTCGCGCGCCTGGACGACCTGGTCGCGGAGGTCGCGGAGGTCGCGGACGAGGACGCCGCGGTGGCGGACGTCTGCGTGCCGGACGTCGTGCCGGGCTTCGTGGCGGCGGGCGTCGTGGTGGTCGACAGGGTCACGGCGAGCCATCCTCGGGTCGACAGTTGGTGAGGCTGACCTTACTACGTCTCGCCCGCCCCGTCGGCCCATCCGAGCCCGGGGACGTCCGCGGCCAGGGCCGCCAGGAGCCGGGCGGTGCCGTCGGCCGCGCCGATCCGCCCCGCCGCCACGTCCGCCTCCACCCGCGCGCGGACGCGGGCCACGCCGGGCGCGGTGCGCACCGCCTCCGCGAGCGCCGCGTCGGTCATCGCCCACATCCAGTCGAGCTGCTGGGCGGCGCGGCGGGACTCGAGCACCCCGTCGGCCTCGAGCCGGTCGCGGTGTGCGGTGACCTTCTCCCACACCTCGTCGAGCCCGGCGCCGGTGAGGGCGCTGCACGTGAGGACGAGCGGGCGGCGGCGTCCGTCCGTGTTCATGAGCCGGAGCGCGCCGTCGAGCTCGCGGGCGCTGCGCCGCGCCTCGGCCTCGTGCTCGCCGTCGGCCTTGTTGACGGCGATGAGGTCGGCGATCTCGACGATGCCGCGCTTGATGCCCTGCAGGGAGTCGCCGCTGCGCGCGATGAGCAGGAGGAGGAAGGTGTCGACCATCCCGGCGACGGCGACCTCCGACTGCCCGACGCCGACCGTCTCCACGACGATCGTGTCGAACCCCGCCGCCTCGAGGACGAGCATCGACTCCCGGGTCGCGCGCGCGACGCCGCCGAGGTGCCCGCCCGACGGCGAGGGGCGCACGAACGCCTCGTCACGCACCGCGAGCTGCGCCATCCGGGTGCGGTCCCCGAGGATGCTCCCGCCGGTGCGGGACGAGGAGGGGTCCACGGCGAGCACCGCGACCCGGTGACCCGCGTCGACGAGCCGGACGCCGAGCGCGTCGATGAACGTCGACTTCCCGGCGCCGGGGATGCCCGAGATGCCGAGGCGCACGGCCCCGCCGGTGCGGGGCGCGATCGCCGCGAGCAGCTCCCGCGCCCGCGCGCGGTGGTCGGGGCGGCCCGACTCGACGAGGGTGATCGCGCGCGCGATGGCCGGTCGGGAGCCCGCCTCGATGCCCTCGACGAGCGGGCCGATCGCGAACCGGTCAGGCATCGAGCCGGGCGCGCAGCTCCCGCACGAGCTCGCACGCCGCCTCCGGGATGACGGTCCCGGGCGGGTAGATCGCGTCGGCGCCGCGGGCCCGCAGCTCGTCGAAGTCCTGGCTCGGGATGACCCCGCCGACGACGATCATCAGGTCCTCGCGCCCGGCCCGGTCGAGCTCCTCGCGCAGCGCCGGGACGAGCGTGAGGTGGCCCGCGGCGAGCGAGCTCACGCCGACGACGTGCACGTCGGCCTCGACGGCCTGGCGGGCCACCTCGGCGGGCGTCTGGAAGAGCGGGCCCACGTCGACGTCGAAGCCCAGGTCGGCGAACGCCGTCGCGATGACCTTCTGGCCGCGGTCGTGCCCGTCCTGGCCCATCTTCGCGACGAGGATGCGGGGACGCCGCCCCTCCGCGGTCTCGAAGTCGGCCACGAGCTCACGCGCCCGGGTCACCGCCTCGTCGGACGCCGCCTCCTGCGAGTACACGCCGCTGATCGTCCGGATCTGCGCGGTGTACCGGCCGAAGACCTTCTCGAGCGCCGCCGAGATCTCGCCGACCGTGGCGTGCGCCCGCGCCGCGTCGATCGACAGGGCGAGCAGGTTCGCGTCGGGCCCCGGATGGGCCGCGGCGCGGGTGAGCGCGTCGAGCGCCGCGGTGACGGCGTCGTCGTCGCGCTCGGCGCGGAGCCGGTCGAGCTTCGCGAGCTGCTGGCGCCGCACGCCGGCGTTGTCGACCTTGAGCACCTCGATGCCCTCGTCGCCCTCCACGCGGTGGACGTTGACGCCGATCACGGGCTGCAGGCCGGAGTCGATCCGCGCCTGGGTGCGCGCCGCCGCCTCCTCGATGCGCATCTTCGGGATGCCCGCCTCGATGGCCTTGGCCATGCCGCCCGCGGCCTCGACCTCCTCGATGTGCGCCCACGCGCGCCGGGCGAGGTCGTGCGTGAGCCGCTCGACGTAGGCGCTGCCCGCCCACGGGTCGATGACGCGGCACGTGCCCGACTCCTGGGCGAGGAAGAGCTGGGTGTTCCGGGCGATGCGGGCGGAGAAGTCGGTCGGCAGCGCGATCGCCTCGTCGAGCGCGTTCGTGTGCAGCGACTGCGTGTGCCCCTGCGTGGCCGCCATCGCCTCGATGCACGTGCGCGGGACGTTGTTGAAGACGTCCTGCGCCGCGAGCGACCACCCGGACGTCTGGCTGTGGGTGCGCAGCGACAGCGACTTGTCGTTGCTCGGCTCGAAGCGCGAGACGAGTCGCGCCCACAGCAGGCGGGCCGCGCGCAGCTTCGCGACCTCCATGTAGAAGTTCATGCCGATCGCCCAGAAGAACGACAGGCGCGGCGCGAAGCGGTCGACGCCGAGCCCGGCGGCCATCCCCGCGCGGATGTACTCGACCCCGTCGGCCAGGGTGTAGGCGAGCTCGAGGTCGGCCGTCGCCCCCGCCTCCTGCATGTGGTAGCCGGAGATCGAGATCGAGTTGAAGCGGGGCATCCGCTCGCTCGTGAACGAGAAGATGTCGGAGATGATCCGCATCGAGGGCTGCGGCGGGTAGATGTAGGTGTTGCGGACCATGAACTCCTTGAGGATGTCGTTCTGGATGGTCCCCGAGAGTGCTTCCGGCGACACCCCCTGTTCCTCGGCCGCGACGACGTAGAGCGCGAGGACGGGCAGCACCGCGCCGTTCATCGTCATCGACACGCTCATCTGCTCGAGCGGGATGCCGTCGAAGAGCTGCCGCATGTCGAGGATGGAGTCGATCGCCACGCCGGCCATGCCCACGTCGCCCGCGACGCGCGGGTGGTCGGAGTCGTACCCCCGGTGGGTGGCGAGGTCGAACGCCACCGACAGCCCCTTCTGCCCGGCCGCGAGGTTGCGCCGGTAGAAGGCGTTCGACTCGGCCGCGGTCGAGAAGCCCGCGTACTGGCGGATCGTCCACGGCTGGTTCGTGTACATCGTCGCGTAGGGGCCGCGCAGGAACGGCGCCGCGCCGGGCACGGTGTGCAGGAAGTCGAGGTCCTCGAGGGCCTCGTCCGTGAACACCGGTGGAACCGCGATCTTCTCGGGGGTCTCCCACACCTCACCGCCCACGTCGGCGCCCGACCGGCCGGCCCCGCCGGACCCGCCGGACCCGCCGGACCCGCCGGACCTGCCGGACCTGCCATGGCCCGGGCCGGCGTCGCCGAGGTCGAGCTCCTCGAAGCGGGGGAACGTCATGACCGGTCTCCTTCCTGAGCGGTGGACGCGGCCCGGTCGAGCCCCGCGGGCGCGTCGAGCCCGAGCTCGGACTGGATCGCGCGCAGCAGCGCGAGCACGTCGGCGCCGGCGCGGACCTCGCCGTCGACCGCATCGGCGGCGTCGCCCAGCTCGGCGGCGCGGCCCGCGACGTACAGGGTGCGCACCCCCGCGTCGCGCGCCGCTCGCGCGAGGCCGGCCCCGTCCTCGGCGTAGCGGGACGCCGACGAGCAGAGGACGGCCACGGGCGAGCCGAGCTCGCGCAGGCGGGCCGCCTGCTCCTCCGGGGTCCCCATCAGCTGCGGGGCGGCCAGGCCCCCGGCCGCGAGGACACTCGTCGTGAACGTCTCGCGCGCCCCGAAGTCGCGGCGGGCGCCGAGGCAGAGCAGCGGGACGGCCGGGGGACCGCCGTCGCGCTCCGCCCCGGCGCGCGCCGCGTCGCGCAGCGCCTCGAACGGCTCCGCGTCGCGCCGGGGCGGCAGCCGGCGGCTCGAGGGCGGCGACGCGGGGCGGGGCCGGCGCGTCAGCGGCGCCTCGGCCGCGTCGGGGAAGCTGCTCACCCCCGTGAGCGGCAGCTCCCGGGTGGCGATCCGGGCGTCGCGTTCCGCGGCCGTCGCCGCGATCCGGTCGCCGACGAGCCCGGAGCGCAGGGCCGCCGCGACCCCGCCGGCCGCCTCGATCCGCTGCATCCACGCCCACCCCGCGCGGGCGAGGTCGTCGGTGAGTTCCTCGACGTACCAGGACCCGCCCGCGGGGTCGGCGACCCGGCCGACATTCGACTCCTGCGCGAGCAGGAGCTGCGTGTTGCGGGCCGTGCGCCGCGAGAGGGCGTCGGGCAGACCGATCGCCGCGTCGAACGGGAGGACCGTGACGGCCTCGGCCCCGCCTGCCGCCGCGGCGAAGCACGCGGCCGTGCCGCGCAGCAGGTTGACCCACGGGTCGTCGCGGCTGATCATCCGGCGGCTCGTCACGGCGTGCTGCCAGGCCCCGCGGGCGCCCTCGGGCACCCCGGCGACCTCGCCGACGCGCGCCCACAGGCGCCGCAGCGCCCGGAGCCGGGCGATGGACAGGAACTGGTCGGCGCCGACGGCGACCCGGAACTCGATCTGTGCGAACGCCTCCGGCGCGGCGATCCCGGCGTCGGCGAGCGTGCGCAGGTGCGCGATGCCCGTCGCGATCGCGAGACCCAGCTCGTCGACGTCGCCCGCGCCCGCGTCGTGGTACGGGCGGGTGTCGACGGCGATCGCGCGCACCCCGGGCAGGTCCGCCGCGCACGAGCGCACCGCCTCGATCATCGGGCCGTCCTCGGGCTCGGCGTCGTGCCGGGCGGCGTGCGCGAGGGGGTCGTGGCCGAGGGTGCCGGCGGCCCGGTCGGCCACCCCGCGGTCGCGCCACACGGCGGCGAGCGCGTCGGCCGCCGCGGTGGGATCGGACGCGCTGCTCACCGCGATCGGCACGTCGGCCAGGTCCACGTCGGCGAGGATCGCGGCGAGGTCGCCGGCGCCCACCGCGTGCTCCCCCACCTCGAACCACAGCGACGTCACCCCGCGTTCGAGGTCGAGCGCCGCGGCGGCGGTCGTCACCTCGGCGTCGGGGTCCTCGTGGAGCGCCCGGACGTCCCAGCCGGTGCCCGGTTCGCGGGCCCCCGACCCGCGCGTGAACGGCATCGCCCCCGGCAGGCCGATCGCGTCGATCGGCTCGCCCGCGTACCGGGCGTACAGGGGCTTCACCCGCAGCCCGTCGACGGTCGTGGTCGTCAGCGACTCCTCGGCCTGCGCGCCGTCGACCTGCCGGTCCTGCGCCCGGCCGCGGTTGACGACCGCCGCCGCGAGCGCCTGCCACTCCTCGTGGGTGCGTTCGGGGAAGTCCGCCGCGAGCGGCAGCGCCTCGTCCGGCCCGGCTGGGACGCTCATCGCTCTCCTCGTCGTCGACGGAAAGGCGGCCCTCCTGCGGGCCCGTGTTTTCCACCCTACCGGCGCCCCCAGCGGCCCCTGCCCGAGCGGCGAACGGAGGCGAGCTTGCGAGCCGCAGTGAGCGCGACAGAAGGCTCTCGCTTTTACGACCATCCGCGTACGATCCCGGCATGGCCCTGCCGATCCACCCGCACCTGGCGATCCTGCGGACCGTCGCGACGCTCGAGCTCAGCGCGCTCCTCGGGCAGGCCGGGTGGGCCGCGGCGTTCCTCGGCGGCCAGCGGGAGTACGTCGTCCACCACGAGGTGGGGGCTCTCGTCACGCTCGTCGTCTGCCTCGCCGGCGCGGGCGTCTACGTCGTGCTGCGCCGCTCGGCGGGCCCCGTCAACGTCGTGCTGAGCCTGCTCCTCGCGGCCCTCGTCGTCGCGCAGTACGCGCTCGGCGAGGCGGCCGCGGTCTCGGCGCACATCTTCCTCGGAGTGCTGCTCGTCATGACCGGGACCGCCCTCACGTCGTGGACCTACCGCCACACGTTGCCGGGCGCGTCCGGCCGCCCGCTGCCTGGGACGCCGCTGTGAAAGCGGGCCGCGACGGAACACGAGGGGCCCCGGGCGCGTCATACCGGACGAGACGCGCGCACGGCGCCATCCCTCGACTCCTCTGAGGTGAGCGAATGATGACCATTCATCCCGAGCACGGCCCGCAGGACACCGTCCGCGGACAGGCCGGCCCGACCCGCGGCGGTTCGCCGCGCTACCTCCGCTCCGAGCCCCTCGACGGCACCCGCACCTCCGGCGCCGGCACGCCCGGCGGCCTCCCGTTCTTCGCCGCCGCGCCCCAGGCGGGCGGCGCCGGGCTGCCCTTCCGCCTGCCCCGCAAGTCGGTGGCGCTCGCCGGCGGCCTCGCGCTGCTGCTCGGGCCCCTGGGCATGATCTACGGCACGTTCTTCGGGGCCCTCGTCATGGCGGGCGTCGTGTTCTGGAGCGCGCTCCTGTCCGGCGCCGACGCCGCCTTCGCGATGTGGGTGTTCGGCGCCCTGTGGTCGATGTGGGCCGCGCACCGCCGCAACCGCCTGCTCGCGCGCTTCGAGGAGAACGCAGGGCTGACGCCCCGGCGGTAGCGTGGCCGGGACGGCGCCCGGGTCTCGGGCGCCGGCACCCCGACGGTGACACGCATGGAGGCACGCATGGAGACGCTGCGCTGGGGCATCGCCGGGCCCGGCCGGATGGCGGCCACGATGGTCGAGGCGTTCGAGCACGTCCGCACGGGCCGGATCGTCGCGGTCGGCTCCCGGTCGGCCGACCGCGCCGAGGCGTTCGCCGCCGAGCACGACATCCCGCGCGCCCACGGCTCGTACGCCGACCTCGTCGCCGATCCCGAGGTCGACGCGATCTACGTCGCCACCCCGCACCCCCAGCACACCGACATCGCGCTCGCGGCGATCGCCGCCGGGACGCCGGTGCTCGTCGAGAAGGCGTTCACCGCGACCGTCGAGGACACCCGGGCCGTCATCGAGGCCGCCCGATCGGCCGGCATCTTCGCCATGGAGGCGATGTGGACGCGGTTCAACCCGGCGGTCGAGCGGATCCGGGAGCTCGTCGCACGCGGTGAGATCGGCGACGTCCGGGCCGTGCACGGCGACCTCACCGCCTTCCGCGCCTACGACCCGAGCGACCGCCTCTTCGACCCCGCCCTCGGCGGCGGCGCGGTCCTCGACCTCGGCGTGTACGTCCTCTCGTTCGCGCAGCACCTGCTCGGCACCCCCGACGTCGTCCACGCGGTCGGCGGCACGTTCCCCAGCGGCGTCGAGAGCGACTTCTCGGCGGTCCTCGGCTACGCCGACGGCCGCAGCGCCACGCTGTCGGGCTCGTTCACCACGTACGGGCCGGGGCGCGTGATGATCCTCGGCACGGCCGGCTGGATCGACGTCCACCCCCGCTTCCACCGCGCCCCCTCGCTCACCGTGTGGCGCGAGAAGCAGGCCGAGACGCTGGAGTTCGACTCCGGGTACGCCTTCGAGGTCGACCACGTGGCCGACTGCCTCGCCCGCGGCCTGAACGAGAGCCCGATCATGCCGCTCGACGACACCCTGGCCGTGCAGCAGCTCATGGCGCAGGTCCTGGCCCAGGTCCGCGGCTGAGCCCCCGTGTCGGACGCGCCGCCCCACGCCCCGTCACACGACCGTCGGCCGCCGGACCCCGGGGCGCCCCAGGTGGCCGCGATCGTGCTGTGCGGCGGCGCCTCCCGGCGGTTCGGCGGCGGGGACAAGACGGCGGCGCTGCTGGGGGACGAGAGCCTGCTCGCCCGCCTCGTCACGGGACTGCCGCCGGCGTGGGCGGTCGTCTGCGTCGGCGCGGAGCGCCCCTTGCCCCGGCAGGTGACGTGGACCCGCGAGGACCCACCCGGCGGCGGGCCGGTCGCCGGGCTCGCCGCCGGTCTGCGCGCCGCGCCGACCACCACCTCCGTCGCGGTCGTGCTCGCCGGGGACCAACCGTTCGCCGCGCCCGCCGCCCGGGAGCTCGCCGACCGCCTGGGCCGGGCCGTGAGCACCGCCGGCCCCGAGCACGACGACGGGGCCGACGACGGTGGGGCCGACGTCGACGGGCTCGCCGCGCGCCAGCCCGACGGGCGTGCCCAGCTGCTCCTCGCCGCCTACCGGGCCTCGTCGCTGCGGCGGGTCCTCGCCGGTCGCGAGGTCCGCGACCGCGGCGTGCACGCGACCCTGCGCGGGTTGCGCGTCGCGGCCGTGGACCTCGGGGCGGCCTCCACCCTCGACGTCGACACGGCCGCGGACCTGGCCCGGGCCGCCGCCCTCGAGCCCGGTCACGCCGACCCACTCCGACCCCGTCGCCCCGCCGGGACAACGCCCCACCCTCCTGAGTCCTGATCCACGCAGGACCCGAGGTCGATGCCGCCGTCCGGGGCCGCCACCCCGGCCGCCCGCGATAAGTTCGTCGTCATGATGGCCGTGACGATTCGTGAACCCGGAGACGCCGACGTCCTCGTACCCGCGGACGTGCCCGACCCGGAGGCGGGGCCCGGCGAGGTCCTCCTCGAGGTGGTCGCCGCGGGGGTGAACCGCGCGGACGTCATGCAGCGCATGGGGTTCTACGACCCGCCGCCGGGCTCCTCCCCCTATCCCGGCCTCGAGGTGAGCGGCCGCGTCATCGCCCTCGGCCCGGACGTCGACCCGGCGCAGGCGGGGGTCGACGTCGGCGACGAGGTGTGCGCCCTCCTCGTCGGAGGCGGGTACGCGCAGCGGGTCGCGGTGCCGGTCGGTCAGCTGCTGCCCGTGCCCGACGGAGTCTCGCTCGTCGAGGCGGCGGCGCTGCCCGAGGTGGCCTGCACCGTGTGGTCCAACGTCTTCATGACCGCCGGCCTGCAGCCCGGCGAGGTGCTCCTCGTCCACGGCGGCTCGAGCGGCATCGGCACGATGGCCATCCAGCTCGCCCGCGAGTTCGGCGCCCGCATCGCCGTCACGGCGGGGTCGGCGGCCAAGCTCGACGCGTGCCGCGACCTGGGCGCGCAGATCCTCATCGACTACAAGAACGACGACTTCGTCGACGAGATCAAGGACGCGACCGACGGCCGTGGGGCCGACGTCGTCCTCGACGTCGTGGGCGCGAAGTACCTGCCCCGCAACGTCGCCGCGCTCGCCCCGAACGGGCGGCTCCTCGTCATCGGGATGCAGGGCGGCCGGAAGGGCGAGCTCGACCTCGGGGCCCTCCTCGCCAAGCGGGCCTCCGTCACGGCCACGTCGCTGCGCGCCCGACCGCCGGCCGAGAAGGCCGAGATCGTGGCCGCCGTGCGCGAGCACGTGTGGCCGCTCGTCGCCGCGGGCCGCGTGCGGCCCATCGTCCAGGAGACGCTGCCGCTGGAGCAGGCGTCGCGGGCGCACGAGATCCTCGAGGCGAGCCAGCACATCGGCAAGGTGCTCCTCACCACCGGTGCGTGACGCTCAGGCGCGGGGCGCGAGCACCCGCGTCAGCGCCGCCACGTAGAGGCCCGGGTCGCGCACGCCGGTCAGCTCGCGGGCCGAGTGCATCGACAGCATGGGCGAACCCACGTCGACGGTGACGGCGCCGGTGAGGGCCGCCGACATCGGCCCGATCGTCGACCCGCACGGCAGGTCGGTGCGGCTGACGAACGTCTGCATCGGCACGCCCGCCTGCTCGCACGCGAGGGCGAAGGCGGCCGTCCCCGGCGCGTCGCTCGCGTACCGCCCCTTCGCGTTGACCTTGAGGACGGGCCCGGTGTTGACGGTCAGGGTGTGCTGCGGCTCGTACCGCTCCGCGTAGTTGGGGTGCACGGCGTGCGCCATGTCGGCGGAGCAGACGAGGCTGCCGGCGAGCGCCCGCCAGTACTCCTGCCGCCCTCCCCCGCGCGCGAGCACGCTCCGCTCGAGCGCGGCCGGCAGGAAGGTGCTGAACCCGCCCCGGTTCGTCGTCGACCCGATCTCCTCGTGGTCGAAGAGCACGAGGGCCGGGACGTGCCCCGCGTCGGCGGCCTCCGCGTCGGCGACCGCGTGCAGGAGGGCGGCGGTGCCCGCGTAGCACGTGGCGAGGTTGTCGAGGCGCGGCACGGCGAGCAGGTCGCCGACCCGGCCGAGGCGGCCGCTAGGGGTGAGGTCGTGGGTCATGACGTCCCACCCGAGCACGTCGGTGTCGCCGAGACCGAGCCGCCGGGCGAGGAACGTCGCGAAGCTCGGGGCGTCGCCGGTCGCGCCCCAGATCGGCGCGAGGTGCTGCTGGGGGTTGAGCCGTACCCCCTCGTCGGCGACGGACCGGTCGAGGTGGATGGCGAGGTTGGCGACCCGCAGCACCGGTTCGTCGACGAGGACGAGCCGGGTCGAGAAGCCGCCGGGGGCGGCGGGGTCGCGGACGGCGACGCGCCCGGACAGGCCGAGGTCGCGGTCGAGCCACGTCGTGAGCAGAGGGCCGCCGTAGACCTCGACGCCGAGCTGGTCCCACCCGAGGCGGGTGACGTCGGGCTGCGGCTTGATGCGCAGGTTGGGCGAGTCGGTGTGCCCGCCGACGACGCGGAACGGCGCCGCCGGGTCGGCCGCGGTCCGCGGCGTGCTCGCCCACGCGAAGAGCGAGCCCTCGCGGACCGTGACGTACCGGCCCGGCTCCCGCGGCCACGCCTGCGACTCCTCCACCCGACGGAACCCCGCCTCCCCCAGGCGACGGGCCACCTCCTCGACCGCGTGGAACGGCGAGGGCGAGGCGTCCACGAACGCGCACAGACCTCGCGCATGCTCGAGCTGCTCGGGGGTCGCCACGTCGTCGGGCCCGGGATGCGTCGCCATGGGGCCAGCCTACGAAGCCCGGCTCACTCGTAGAGCACGTACTCCGGGGTCGGCTTGAGGGCCAGGACCTGCGCCGGCGTCATGAGCTTCCAGTCGCCGGCCGTGTCCTCCTGGTAGAACATCTTGAACCCGGTGTGCACGAACGGCGGCTTGACCTTCATGATCGCGTTCCAGGTCTCGACCTTCATCTTGGCGCTGCCGATGCCGTCGATGCTGACGATCGTCGAGACGCCCGGGTACTGCTTGAGCTTCGCGGGCTGGCGCACCCAGTTGGTGCGGATCATGTGGTAGAGCATGACCTTCTCGGGGAGGTCGTTCGCCTTCGTGAGCTTCGAGAGATACGCGGCCGTCTCGTTGAGCTCGCTGCTGTCGGTGCTGCCGAACGAGTCCATGGGCTCCTGGTTCGGCCCCATCCGCCATTCGGGGTCGAGGGCGACGCCGACGTCGGGCTCCCTGAGGAACTTCTCGTACGCCTTGACCTCGGTGACGAAGTCGGAGCGGCCCGGCTGGATGGCGATGAGCAGCATGCCGTCGACCTTGCGCACCGCGTCGAGGTGCTTGCGGACCGCCTCGTCGCTCGCCCGCGTCCGGCACTTCGGCGCGTTCTTGCACGGGTGGACCATCGTGCCGATGAACTCGAGCGTCGGCATGATCTTGCGGCCGTCGGCGGCGTACGGCTTGGCGCGCTCGACGATCTCGGTCATGCGCTCGTCGACGTCGCCGACCCCCGCGCGGCCCAGCCCGGGGCCCGAGCCGATGATCCCCGAGTAGCCGACGAGGCGATAGGTGGGGAACAGCGTCCGGCCCCCCAGCGGGTACTCCTTCGGGGTGGGCGTCGGGCTCGGGGACGACGCCGAGGCGTCGGCGCCGGCGGCCCCCGTCCGGCCCGCGCCGTTCGTCACCGACTCGGCCTCGGGGGTGATCGACGAACAGGCCGAGACGCCGAGGGCCAATACCGCTGCGATCGCGACCGGGCGGAACGATTTCACCTGAGTACCTCTGGGGTTCGGGGGCGCGGACCCCCCATCGTAGGCACTCACGGGGCCTCCGGCGGTGGGGCTCGCGGGCGGTCTACCGGTGCCGAGCGGCCTCGACGAGGGCGACGAAGAGCCGGTCGTCCTCGCCGGGCTCCGGGTGCCACTGGACGCCGATCGCGAACCGCGCGTCGGGGTCCTCCATCGACTCGAGCGTGCCGTCCGCGGCGTGGCCGGTCGCGGCGTAGCCGGGGTGGGACACGACCGCCTGGTGGTGGTAGCTGTGCGCCTCGACGTGGTCGCCGAGGAGCCCGTGGATCCGCGACGCCTCGACGAGATCCACGCGGTGCCACCCGAACACGCCGGGGCGGGGCGAGTGGTCGTCGTGCCCGACGCGGTCGGGCAGGTGCTGCTCGAGGCTGCCGCCGGCCTCGACGGCCATGATCTGCATCCCGCGGCACACCCCGAGCAGGGGCAGGCCGCGGCGGCGGGCGCCGCGCACGAGGGCGAGTTCGCTGCGGTCACGCTCCGGGCGCGCCTCCTGCACCGCCGGGTGCGGATCCTGCCCGTACACCTCGGGGTCGACGTCGGCGCCGCCCGCGATCACCAGCCCGTCGAGCCGGTCGAGGATCGCCCCGGCGAGCTCGTCGTCCATATCGGCCCGCGGGGGGATCACGAGGACGACGCCGCCCGCCCGCTCGACGTGGGCGACGTAGTCGTAGGGCAGCACCGCCGACCGCTGCTGGATCCAGTCGCCCCGGTCGACCGGCTCGACGTACGAGGTCACCCCGATGACCGGCGGCACGAGGGGCTCGTGGCCGGTCACAGCGGCGTCACGTAGGCGCCGGAGATGCCGCCGTCCACGAGGAACTGGCTGGCGGTGATGAAGCTCGACTCGTCCGAGGCGAGGAAGAGGACCGCGTTCGCGAGCTCCTCCGGCTCCGCGAACCGGCCCACGGGCACGTGCACGAGGCGGCGCGCCGCCCGCTCCGGGTCCTTCGCGAACAACTCCTTGAGCAGCGGCGTGTTGACCGGCCCGGGGCACAGGGCGTTGACGCGCACGCCCTGTCGCGCGAACTGCACCCCGAGCTCCCGCGACATCGACAGGACGCCGCCCTTGCTCGCCGTGTAGCTGATCTGGCTCGTCGCCGCGCCCATGACCGCGACGAACGAGGCGGTGTTGATGATCGACCCCGAGCCCTGCTCGAGCATGTACGGCAGCGCCGCCTTGCAGCACAGGTACACGCTCGTGAGGTTGACCTCCTGGACGCGCTTCCACGCGTCGAGGTCGGTCGTGAGGATCGAGTCGTCCTCCGGCGGCGAGATGCCCGCGTTGTTGAACGCGACGTCGACGCGGCCGTACGTGGCCGCGGCCGCGGCGAACAGCGCCTCGACCTGCGCGGCGTCCGTGACGTCGCAGTGCACGTACAGCCCGCCGATCTCGGCGGCGATCTCCGGGCCGCGCGCGTCGTCGAGGTCGCCGACGACGACCTTCGCGCCCTCCTGCGCGAACCGGCGCACGGTGGCCAGGCCGATCCCCGAGCAGCCGCCCGTGACGACCGCGACCTTGTCTTGCAGTCGATCTCCCATGATGTCCTTCGTCGTCCTTTGCGTCGGTGCGTGTTCGTCGGTGCGTGTGCGTCAGTTCGTCGCGATGAAGACGTTCTTGACCTCGGTGAACGCGTCGAGCGCGTCCGGTCCGAGCTCGCGGCCCAGGCCCGAGGCCTTGAAGCCCCCGAACGGCGTCGAGTACCGCACGGAGGCGTGGCTGTTCACCGACAGGTTCCCGGCGGCGACCCCGCGGGACACGCGCAGCGCGCGGCCCACGTCACGGGTCCAGATCGACCCCGCCAGCCCGTACGCGGTGTCGTTGGCCATCGCGATCGCCTCCGCCTCGTCGGTGAACGGCAGGACCGCGACGACCGGTCCGAACACCTCCTGGGTCCAGATCGACTCGGAGGTCGACCGGGGCAGCACGACGGTCGGGGCGTGCCAGTAGCCGCCCGCGAACTCCCCGCCGGGGCCGCCCGCACCGCGGAAAGCGACGTCGACGCCGTCGAGGTAGCCGCGCACCGTCTCCAGCTGCGCCGCCGAGACGAGCGGGCCCATGGCGCTGTCCGCGTCGGCCGGGTCGCCGACGACGACGTCGCCGATCGCGGACTCGAAGCGGGCGAGGAAGTCGTCGTAGACCTCGCGCTGCACGAGGATCCGGGTGCGGGCGCAGCAGTCCTGCCCCGCGTTGTCGAGGAACGACATGGGGGCCGCGGCGGCGGCCGCCTCGACATCGGCGTCCGCGAAGACGATGTTCGCGCTCTTGCCACCCAGCTCGAGGGTGACGCGCTTCACCTGCTCGGCGGCGCCGCGCATGATCGACCGGCCGACGCGCGTCGAGCCCGTGAAGCACACCTTGCCCACGCCCGGGTGCGTGACGAACCGCTCGCCGACGACGTCGCCGCGCCCGGGGAGGACCTGCAGCACGCCCTCGGGCAGCCCCGCCTCCAGGGCCAGCTCCCCGAGGCGGATCGCGGTGAGGGGCGTGAGCTCGGCCGGCTTGAGCACGACCGCGTTGCCGGCGGCGAGGGCGGGCGCGAACCCCCAGCCGGCGATGGGCATGGGGAAGTTCCACGGGACGATGACGCCGACGACGCCGAGGGGCTCCTTGAACGTCACGTCGAGCCCGCCGGCGACGGGGATCTGCCGCCCGAACAGCCGCTCCGGGGCGGCCGAGTAGTAGGTGAGGACGTCTCGGACGTTGCCCGCCTCCCACGTGGCGTTGCCGATCGTGTGGCCGGCGTTGCGCACCTCCAGGGCGGCCAGCTCGTCGACGTGGGCGTCGACGACGTCGGCGAACCGGCGCAGCAGGCGGCCCCGGTCGGCCGGGGCCAGCGCGGCCCACGCGACCTGCGCGCGCGCCGCGCGTTCGATGGCGGCGTCGGTGCCGGCGAGGTCGGTGAGGTCGATCCGGTCGAGCTCCCGCCCGGTCGCGGGCTCGTAGAGCTGGGTCGTGCTCATGTGCGGGGTCTCTCCGTGAGGTCGAGGGAGGTCGGGGGTGGGGTCGCGCCGGTGGGGCCGGGGAACGTGTGGGGGCGGCGAATCGATGGCTCAGAGCCGCTCGAAGCCGCGCACCCGTTCCCAGTCGGTGACGGCGGCCTCGAAGGCGGTGAGCTCGACGTCCGCGGCGTGCACGTAGTGGTCGACGACGTCGTCGCCGAAGGCCGCCCGGGCGAGGGCCGAGGCGTCGAAGAGGTCCCGGGCCTCGCGCAGGGTGCGCGGCACCCGCGCCTTGCCGGCCGCGTAGGCGTTGCCCTCGCACGGCGGCTCGAGCGGCAGGCGCTCCGCGATGCCGTGCAGACCGCCGGCGAGCATCGCCGCCACCGCGAGGTAGGGGTTGACGTCGCCGCCGGGGAGGCGGTTCTCGACGCGCAGGCCGGCGCCGTGGCCCACGACGCGCAGCGCGCACGACCGGTTGTCCCGCCCCCATGCCACCGCCGTGGGCGCGAACGAGCCCTCCGCGAAGCGCTTGTACGAGTTGATGTTCGGCGCGTAGAACAGGGTGAACTCGGCCAGCGTCGACTGCAGGCCCGCGAGGAAGTGGTCGAACAGCGCGCTGTGGCCTTCGTACTCGGACTCCGGCCCGGTGGCATCGGCGGATCCGTCGGAGGCGGCGAACACGACGTCGCCGTCGGCGGAACGCAGCGAGAGGTGCACGTGGCACGAGTTGCCCTCGCGCTCGTCGTACTTGGCCATGAACGTCAACGCCTTGCCGTGCGCGTCGGCGATCAGCTTGGCCGCGGTCTTGTAGACGCTGTGGGTGTCGCAGGCGCGCAGCACGCGGTCGTAGAGGAAGACGATCTCGTGCTGGCCGAGGTTGCACTCCCCCTTGGCCGACTCGACGGTGACGCCCGAGCGCCACATCTCGTTGCGGATCTCGCGCAGGACCGGCTCGACCTTGGCGCCGCCGAGGATCGAGTAGTCGACGTTGTACCGGTTCGAGCCGGTCAGGCCCTGGTAGCGGGCGTCCCACGCCTGCTCGTAGGTGTCGTCGAAGAGGATGAACTCGAGCTCGGTGCCCGCGAACGCCTCGTAGCCGAGGGAGGCCGCGCGCTCGACCTGGGCGGTGAGCACCGAGCGCGGCGACGGGCGCACGGGCGTGCCGGCGTCGGGGCCCGACACCCACGTGAGGTCGGCGAGGATCGTCGCCGAGTTCGGCTCCCCGGGGGTGCGCCGCAGCGTCGACAGGTCGAGGTCGAAGGCGAAGTCGCCGTACCCGCGCTCCCACGACGTGAGGGCGTAGCCCTCGATGGTGTTCATCTCGACGTCGGCCGTCAGCAGGTAGTTGCAGCCCTCGGTGCCGTGCTCGAGGACGTGCCCGAAGAAGAAGCCGGGGTGCAGCCGCTTGCCCGCGAGCCGGCCCTGCATGTCGGTGAACGCGATGACGATCGTGTCGACCGTGCCGGCCTCGCAGTCGGCCCGCAGGTCGTCCAGCGTGTACGTGGGGGGCGTGAGCCCGGGGCTCGCGGTCATGGTCGGCCTCTCGGATCAGGGGGTCGTCGGTGGGGGGAGGGGGCGAGGGCGGGCGACGCGGGCGCTATCCGAGCAGTCCGCGCAGGAGCGCGGAGGTGTGGTCGCAGTGCCGCTCGGCGACCTCGCGCGCGCCGTCGGCGTCCCCGCCCAGCACCGCGTCGACGATCTCGATGTGCTCGGCGCGCGAGTGGGCGATGTTCGGGGGCAGCACGGGGATGGCCCCGAGCAGCCGGTGCAGGACGCCCTGGCAGCGCGACACCCCCTCTGCGAGCGGCGCGCTGCCCGAGAGCCGCGCGATGGTCACGTGCAGGCGACTGTCGGCCACCCGGTGGGCGCCGTCGTCGGCGCGGTCGGCGGCCTCGGTAAGCGTGTCGAGCGCGGCGACGAGCTCGGCCCGCTGGGCTCCCGTGAGGGCCCGTCGCGCGGCGAGGTACGCGCTGCCCGGCTCGACGACGCGGCGGAAGTCGAGCAGCCCGACGAGCTCGGGGCCGGTCGGCAGGTCGGGTTCGATGGACGCGTCGCCGTCGGCGCGGGTGATGCTGCGCGGGTGCCCGTCGTACACGACGAGGCTGCCGCCGCCGCGGCCGCGACGGGTCTGCACCATGCCCGCCTGTCGCAGCGCGGCGATGGCCTCGCGCAGGGTCATGCGGGCGACCCCGAGACTCATCGCGAGCTCCCGCTCGGGCGGGAGCATCGACCCGCGCGGGAAGGTGCCCAGGCGGATGGCCGTCGCGAGCTTCTCCACCGTCCCCTCGAACGCGTCGGCGTGCCGCACGGGCCGCAGGAGCGGCGTCGGGGCCAGCACCAGCCCCGACGTCTCGTCAGGGGCGTCACCGGCGGGCCAGTCGTCGAGCTGCTCGCTCTCCTCGCGGGGGGCCGTCGGTGCGGCTCGTCGGGCGGCCGGCATGGAGTCGCTCATCGTCATCGGGTCCTCGGTGACCTGCGCGGGGCCTGTCCCGCGGGGAAGAGTTCAGACAACCCCGCCGACGCGGGACGTGTCAATGGTCTGCGCCGGGAACCTTATCCCGTGCAGACAAGCGGCGAACGGAGGCGAGCTTGCGAGCCGCAGTGAGCGCGACAGAAAGCTCGAGCGGCGAACGGAGGCGAGCTCGCGAGCCGCAGTGAGCGCGCCAGAAAGCTCAAGCGGCGAACGGAGGCGAGCTCGCGAGCCGCAGTGAGCGCGCCAGAAAGCTCAAGCGGCGAACGGAGGCGAGCTCGCGAGCCGCAGTGAGCGCGACACGGCCCGCCGACGTCCGTTCAGGCGACGCGCGTGAACGTCGTGCGCCATTCGTCGGGAGCGAGCTGGGCGGACTCCACGGTGTACTGACCCGCGAACTGGGCCTCGATGAGCGTGAGGACGAGCTCGGGGGCGGCGTCGGTGACGACCGTCGCGCCGCCGCCGGGCGGCAGGCCGATGAGCACCCCGAACACCGCGGACTGACGGATCTGGGGATCGATCGTCCGGGCGTCGAGCTCCGGCACGCGCGCGTTCGACCCGCAACCGCCGGCCCCGCACCCGCACGACCCGCACCCGGCCGCGCCGGCGGCGCCGTCGAGCTGCGTCTCGTCGGTCTCGGCGGGGAAGGGCGAGGCGCTCACGGGGGTCTCCTGGTCCGTTCGGGGTGTCGATCGGGCCGAACGGGGCCCGTCGCCCCCAGGTTCCCACACCGGTCCGCGCCGCCGTCGCTCGACGCCGCCGAGCCGTTCTGGATATTCTTTCTCCACGTCATTCTCCGTCATTCGTCGGGCCGCTCCCGAATGGGCGGACGCATCGATATCGCGGCCACGTCACGCCGGCCGGGATTCACGAATACGCGCCGATGCCGGAACGTCGCCGACGTGCTCCATCGAGGCCCACTCCCGTTCGCTTCTCCCCCACCCCTCGCACGACACCCGTCTCGACGATTGTCGCCCAACGGGACGTGACCAGCGCACCTTCTCACCGATGCGGCCGCCGGAGCGCGACGTCGCGGTGGGCAGGAGGGCAACCGGCCGCACCACTGACGCGCAATTCTGCGACTGGGTACATCATCGGCGATGTCGGTATCCATGTCATTGCGGAGCCCGCGCAAGAAAGGTGCCGAGTGCGCCGAAACAATGGGAAGAACGGGAGGTATGTGGCGCGGGTATCGGAGAGAATCAGGCATGATCGATACGGCGGCGATGAAGGCTCGGCCGGCCGACGCGGAACGGTCCGCGCGGCGGCTCGAGACTCCGTGCGCCGTGCTCGACCCACCGGCGTCCCTGGCGCCGTCCGACGCGTTCGCGGCCATCGCGGGTCCCCCGCTCGAAGCGGGGACGTTCCTCACGATGCTCGAGCAGCTCGCGTCCTGGAAGGCGCGGATCGAGGCGATGGAGGTGCTCGCCACCCAGACCCTCGTCGACCATGTCAGCGCTCGCGCCGTCGAGGACGTCCGCGCCGAGGACGCCGCCCGCGGACGCGATCCGTCCCGGGCCCGGGAGTCCGCCGCCCGCGTCGACGCCCGCTCCGCCCTCGCCGACGAGATCGCCCTCGCCACCGGACGCGCCCCCGGCCAGGCCCGCGACCTCGTCGAATACGCCGCTGCCCCCGCCGACCGCACCGCCACCACCCGCGCCGCCCTCGACGCCGGCACCACCGGCTGGGACCGCGTCCGCGCCCTCTGGCGCGACACCCGCGACCTGCCCGACACCACCGCCGACGCGATCGCCGCGGCCGTCCTCGCCCCCGCCCCGGCGCGCGCGACCCCCTCCCACGAACAGTTCCGCCGCCGCCTGCGTCGGCAGATCTGTGCCCACACCGACACCGCCCGCCGCCGCCGACGCACCATCCTGGACCGCCGCGACACCCGCCTGGAGGCCTACCCCGACGGCGCCGCCGCCCTCACCCTCACCGGCCCCCTCGACACCCTCGCGGGAGTCCACGCCCGCCTCGAAACCCTGACCCGCCGCCTGCGCGCCACCGGCGACCCCCGCACCCTCGCCCAGCTCCGCTTCGACGTCGCCGCCGGCCTCCTCCTGCACGGCCAACCCACCCGGCCCACCACCGGCGACACCTCCGGCGCATCCGCCACCGGCCTCGACCACGACCACGACCACGGTGACATCGACCGGTCCCGCGGCGCTGACGGTGCCGTCGACGAGGTCGCGGTCGCCTTCGCCGCCTCCTTCGACTCCGCGTTCCCGCCCGGCCCCCTCCCCAGCGCCACCGTCACCGTCGTCGTCTCCGCCGCCACCCTGCTCGGACTCACCGACGACCCCGCCGACCTGCCCGGGCACGGCCACCTCGGCGCTCACGCCGTCCGCGCGAAGAATTCGGCGACCCCGACGTGCAGGCCGCACCGCCGAGCGCCGAGACCGGACGGCCCCGGCGCCGCGACCCCGCCACCGCCTGGAACCGCCCGGACCCGGGCCCGCCGCCCTTCTGAGCGCGCCGGGACGAGGATCAGGGCCGTTCGGCCTCCCGCGCCGGGGCCGGACCGGCAAGGATGGGGCGAGCCGACGACGAAGGAGCCCCCGATGCTGGTCCGCGAGATCATGACGTCCCCTGCGTTCAGCGTGACGCCCGACGCCCCCATCGACGACGCGCTGCGGCTCATGGCCGAGCGCCGGGTGACGGCGCTGCCGGTCGCGCAGGACGGGCACCTCGTGGGGGTGCTCTCGGAGATCGACCTGCTGCGCCGCGCCGTGGAGCCCGACGCCCGGGCGCACGCCCGGCCGCTGCGCGAGAGCGACCCCCTGCCGACCACGGTGGCGGAGATCATGACCGCCGACCCGCGCAGCACGACCGAACGCGCCGACGTGGCCGACCTCGTCACCCTCTTCACGACGAGCTCGTTCAAGAGCCTGCCCGTCGTCCGCGGCGACGAGCTCGTGGGCGTCGTGTCGCGCAGCGACGTCATCCGCGCCCTGTGGCGGCCCGACGAGGAGCTGCGCGCCGACGTCGTCGCCGCCTTCGCGGAGTTCGGTCAGGACCGCTGGGACCTCACCGTCACCGGCGGGGTCGTCCACATCGCCGGGGCCGGCAGCGCCCGCGAGCGCGACGTCGCCACCGCGATCGCTCGCTCCGTCCTCGGGGTCCGGCGGGTCGTCGTCGACCAGACCGACGGACCGAGCTGACCGCCGCTCAGCGGCGCGAGGAGGTGTGCGAGCCGTGGGCCCGGTCCTCGGGGCGCGGCAGCTCGCTGCGCTCCCAGCCCCGGCGGGCGTCGCGGGAGCCGAGGCGGGAGTTCGGCTTCGCGCGGTACACGACGTACGGCCGCCACAGGTAGCCCAGCGGCGCGCTGAACACGTGGACGAGGCGGGTGAACGGCCACAGCGCGAACAGCGCGCACGCCGCCAGCGTGTGCAACCGGAACGTCGTCGGCGCGTTCGCCATGAGGGAGGGGTCGGGGTGCAGGGTGAAGAACTGGCGCCACCAGATCGACACGCCCTCGCGGTAGTCGTAGTGCGACAGGATGTTGCCGACGACCGTGTTGGACAGGCCGAGCAGGATGACCGCGGCGAGGAACACGTACATGACCTTGTCCATGTTCGTCGTCGCCGAGAACACGGGTCCGGTCGTGCGGCGCCGGTAGATGAGGATGATCATCCCGACCACCGTGCAGAATCCGGCGATCGCCCCGATCGAGACCGCCATGAAGTGGTACATCCCCTCGGTGATGCCCACCGCCTCGGTCCACGACTTCGGGATGACGAGGCCGATGACGTGCCCGCCGATGACGAACAGCAGGCCGAAGTGGAACATCGGCGAACCGATCCGGAGCAGCTTGCTCTCGTACATCTGCGAGCTGCGGGTCGTCCACCCGAACTTGTCGTACTTGTAGCGCCAGAGGTGGCCGACGACGAAGATCGCCAGGCACACGTAGGGCACGATCACCCACAGCAGAACGTCCACGACTACGACCTCGCTCCTACCTGGCTTGCGGAACTCCCGGACATGAACGCTTCCATCCCGACCTCCTCGTCGGGCGGACCCTGCGCGACGAGGGCCCGGACGGCCTGGGCGTCGCTCCCGCCGATGGCGGGGAAGGTGCCCGTGAGAGCCTCGACGGCGGCCGCGTACGGAGAGCCTCGGTCGGCCAGGGACAGCCGCAGCAGCTCGATGCCGGGCCGGTTGTCCTGCAGCAGGACCCGCCCCACCGCCGGCTCGACCGACGCGGTGAACTCCAGCAGCACGCACAGGTGGTCGGGCAGCTCCGCGTCGGACAGGTCCACCCCGGAGGCGAGGTAGGCCTGCTTGAGGTCGAGCAGGGCCATCCCCCGACGGCGCGTGTCGCCGAAGGCGTAGTAGGTCAGGTGCAGGCAGCACCGGCGGCGCATGTCGAAGGTCTCGACGTAGTCGCTCTGCAGCTCCGCGAGGGCGGTGGTCTCGAGCCGGTCGAGCAGCGGCCGCACCCGGGCGGCGGAGGACACCCCGTCCGCCTCGCTCTGCTCGAGCGTGGCCCGCAGCAGCGGGATCCGGGCGACCAGCTCCTCGCCCGGGTAGTCGAGCAGGAGCGAGATCGCCTGGTACAGAGCGCGGGTCGGGAGGTCCACGCGCACGCCCCGCGCCCGCTCGAACGGCGACGGGGGCGGCGTGGGCGCGGCCGTCTCGGGCGCCGGCGCGGGCCGGCGGCGGAGCAGCGTCAGGGGGATCCTCATGCGAGCCTCACTGCGTCAGCCCACCCTGGCGGTCGGCCGGGCGCCCCATCTCGTCGGCCTGCTGACGCCGCTTGGTCTCCGCGAACGTCTGGATGGCCACCGGCACGGGCCCACGGCCGGAGTCGGCCCCGAACGGCCCCTCGGTGCCGCGCCCGTCGAGCCCGATGTGCTCCGACACGGCGCAGTCGGTCGCGAGCTCCTCGAGCCGGTGCGCGTCCTCCGCGTGCCCGGTGGGGATGACGTACCGCTCGTCGTACTTCGCGAGCGCGAGCAGCCGGTACATGTCGTACAGGTCCTCCTCGCGCATGCCGACGGCCTCGGCGATCTCTCCTCGCGGGTCGCGGCCGAGGTTGATGTCGCGCATGTACGAGCGCATCGCGGCGAGCCGCTTGAGCACCTTCTCGACGACGGCGACGTCGCCCGCGGTGAACAGTTCCGCGAGGTACGCGGTCGGGATGCGCAGCGTGTCGATGGCGGCGAAGAGCACGTCGTGGCTCTCGGGCGACTCGGGGTCGACCGCGACCTTCGTCACCTCGTCGACGATGGGGCTCAGCGGCGGGATGTACCAGACCATCGGCATCGTCCGGTACTCCGGGTGCAGCGGCAGCGCCACCTCGTAGTCGTGGATGAGCCGCCAGACCGGCGACCGCTGCGCGCCCTCGATCCAGTCGAACGGGATGCCGTCGCGCTGGGCGGCGCTGATGACCTCCGGGTCGTGCGGGTCGAGGAAGCAGGCGCGCTGCGCCTGGTAGAGCGCCGTGTCGTCGGGGTTCGCCGCGGCCTCGAGCACCTTGTCGGCGTCGTAGAGCACCAGGCCGATGTAGCGCAGGCGGCCGACGCACGTCTCGGAGCACACGGTCGGGATGCCGACCTCGATCCGCGGGAAGCAGAAGGTGCACTTCTCGGCCTTGCCGGTGCGGTGGTTGAAATAGACCTTCTTGTAGGGGCACCCGGTGATGCACTGGCGCCACCCGCGGCACGCGTCCTGGTCGACGAGGACGATGCCGTCCTCGGCCCGCTTGTAGATCGCCCCGCTCGGGCAGCTCGCGGCGCAGCTCGGGTTGAGGCAGTGCTCGCAGATGCGGGGGAGGTAGAACATGAAGGTCTTCTTGTATTCGAGCTGCACGGATTCGGCCGCCGCATCCCTGATCTTCCGGAGGACGGGGTCGTTCTTCGTCAGCTCGGGGGCGCCGCCGAGGTTGTCGTCCCAGTTCGCCGACCAGCTGATGTTCATCGGCTTGCCCGAGATGAGGGAGTACGGGCGGGCGACGGGCGTGTGCTCCTGCAGGGGCGCCTTGACGAGCGTGTCGTAGTCGTACGTCCACGGCTCGTAGTAGTCCTCCAGCGAGGGCAGGACCGGGTTGGCGAAGATCTGCAGGAGCTTCTTCACGCGCCCGCCGGCGCGCAGCTTGAGCCGCCCCGACGGCGAGACGACCCAGCCGCCCTTCCACCGTTCCTGGTCCTCGTACGTGCGCGGGTACCCCTGCCCGGGGCGGGTCTCGACGTTGTTCCACCACACGTACTCGGTGCCGGAGCGGTTCGTCCACGCCTGCTTGCACGTCACCGAGCAGGTGTGGCACCCGATGCACTTGTCGAGGTTCATCACCATCGCCATCTGGGCCATCACGCGCATCAGTACGTCACCTCCTGCGACCGGCGGCGGATGACCGTCACCTCGTCGCGCTGGTTGCCGGTCGGTCCGTAGTAGTTGAACGCCCACGAGAGCTGGGCGTAGCCGCCGACGAGGTGGCTCGGTTTCATGAGCACCCGCGTGGCCGAGTTGTGGATGCCGCCGCGCTTGCCGCTCGCCTCGGCGAGCGGGACGTCGACCGTGCGGTCCTGGGCGTGGTGCATGTACACCGTGCCGTCGGGCATCCGGGAGGACACGATCGCGCGGGCCGCGATGACGCCGTTGCGGTTGACCGCCTCGATCCAGTCGTTGTCGGCCACCCCGATCTTCGCGGCGTCGCCGGCGCTCATCCAGATCGCCTGCCCGCCGCGGGCCAGGCTGAGCATGAGCAGGTTGTCCTGGTACTCGGAGTGGATCGACCACTTGTTGTGCGGGGTGAGGTACCGCACGGTGAGACCCAGCCCGGGCAACGGGTTCCCGTCGCGACCCACCTGGCCCTCCCCGGACGAGCCCAGCTCGGGCTCCCCGAAGAGCAGGTGCATGTTGAGCGGCGGCCGGAAGACCGGCAGGCTCTCGCCCATCTCGGTGAACCAGTCGTGGTCGAGGTAGAAGTGCTGCCGCCCCGTGAGCGTGTGCCACGGCTTGAGCCGCTCGACGTTGACGACGAACGCGCTGTACCGGCGGCCGCCGTGCTCGCTGCCCGACCACTCGGGGCTCGTGATGACGCTCTGCGGGGCGGCCTGGGTGTCGGCGAAGGTGATCCGCTTGCCCTCCTCGCCCTCGGAGAGGTCGGCGAGCCGCTGCCCCGTGCGCTCCTCCACCTGCCGCCAGCCCTGGGTGGCGAGGCGGCCGTTGGTCGTCCCCGACAGGGCGAGGATCGCCTCGCACATGTCGCGGTCCCGGGCCAGCGACGGGCGGCCGTTCCCGGCACCGCCGCGCGCGAGCCCGTTGAGGTGTCCGAGACGCTCGATCTCCGGCTCGGGGTGGAACACGACGCCCTTGGTGGGCATCCCGAGCTTCTCGGCCAGCGGGCCGATCGACGTGAGCTTGTCGTACACCGCCGGGTAGTCGCGCTCGACGGGGACGAGCTTGGGCATCGTCACGCCCGGGATCGGCTCGCACTCCCCCGCCTTCCAGTCCCGCACCACCCCCTTGGGGTAGGCGAGCTCGTCGGGCGTGTCGTGCTGCAGCGGCGCGACGACGACGTCCTGGCGCACCCCGAGGTGGTCGACGGCGAGCTCGCTGAACCGCTTCGCGACGGCGTGGAACGCCTGGTAGTCGGTGCGGGTCTCCCACGGCGGGCTGATCGCCGGGTTGAAACTGTGCACGAACGGGTGCATGTCCGTGCTGGACAGGTCGTACTTCTCGTACCAGGTGGCCGCGGGGAGGACGACGTCGCTGAACAGCGTCGTGCTCGTCATGCGGAAGTCGAGCGTGAGCAGGAGGTCGAGCTTGCCCTTCTTCGCGTCGTCCCGCCAGACCATCTCCTGCCCGCGGTGGCCCTCCGGAGCCTCGTCCGCGCGCAGCGAGCTGTCGGTGCCGAGGAGCCATTCGTTGAAGTACTCGTTGCCCTTGCTGCTGCTGCCGAGCAGGTTCGAGCGCCAGACCGTGAGCACCTGCGGGTAGTTGCCCTCGCCGTCCGGGTCCTCCGCGGCGAACCGGATGGAGCCGTCCTTGAGCCCCGAGACGAGGTACTCCTTGACGTCGCGGCCCTGCTCGCGCGCGGCGTCGGTGTGCTCGAGCATGTTGCCCGACAGCGACGGGTAGCTCGGCATCCAGCCGAGGCGCGCCGACATCGCGACGAGGTCGGCGTTCGACTTCCCGGCGAACCGGCCCGAGCCGGTCGCCGCGGTCATCGCCGCCGCGTCGTAGGTGTCGTAGCGCCACTGGCCGGTGTGCAGGTAGAAGAACGCGGCGGAGATGTTCTGCCGCGGCGGGCGCTGCCAGTCGAGGCCGAACGCCATCTGCGCGAACCCCGTCTGCGGGCGCACCTTCTCCTGGCCGACGTAGTGCGCCCAGCCGCCGCCGTTCTTGCCCTGGCAGCCCGTGAGCGTCGTCAGGGCGAGGAAGGAGCGGTAGATCATGTCGGAGTGGAACCAGTGGTTGGTCCCCGCGCCCATGAGGATCATCGACCGGCCGCCGGTCTCGCGGGCGTTCTCGGCGAACTCCCGCGCGATGCGGATGCACTGGGCCGCGGGGACGCCGGTGATCGCCTGGGACCACTCCGGGGTGCACGCGCCCTCGGCGTCCTCGTACGAGGCGGGCCAGTCGCCCGGCAGGCCCGGGCGGGCGACGCCGTACTGCGCGAGGAGCAGGTCGTACACGGTCGTGACGAGCCGGCCGGCCACCTCGCGCACGGGCACGCCGCGACGCAGCGTCGACGGCGCGCCGTCCGGGGAGTCGAACCGCGGCAGGACGATCTCGACGGCGTCGGAGGCGTCGGCCCCGTCGACCACCGAGAGGCGGGGCCGGATGTCGCCGAGGTCGAGGTTCCAGCTCCCCTTGCCCTCCTCGCCGTACCGGAAGCCCATCGACCCGTTAGGCACGACGGGCTCCCCGCCCGCGGCGTCGTCGAGCACGACGGTCTTGAACTGCGCGTTCTCGCTTCGATCCCCCAGCTCGTCGGCGGTGAGGAACTTGCCGGGGCGGTAGGCGCCGTCCAGCTGTTCGAGGCTGACGAGGAACGGGAGGTCGCTGTACGCGGTGACGTACTCGAGGAACTCGGGGGTGTCCTTCTCGACGAAGAACTCGCGCAGGATGACGTGGCCCATCGCCATCGCCAGCGCCGCGTCGGTGCCCGGGGCGATGGCCACCCACTCGTCGGCGAACTTCGTGTTGTCGGCGAAGTCGGGGCTGACGGTGACGACCTTCTGACCCCGGTAGCGGGCCTCGGTCATGAAGTGGGCGTCGGGCGTCCGGGTCACGGGCACGTTGCTGCCCCACATGACGAGGTAGCCGGCGTCCCACCAGTCGGCGGACTCGGGGACGTCGGTCTGGTCGCCGAACACCTGCGGGCTGGCGGGCGGCAGGTCGGCGTACCAGTCGTAGAAGCTCAGGCACGAGCCCCCGATGAGGCTGATGAACCGCGCGCCGACGCCGTAGGAGGCCATCGACATGGCGGGGATGGGGCTGAACCCGGCGATGCGGTCGGGGCCGACCGTCTTGATCGTGTGCACGTGCGCGGCGGCGACGATCTCGGTCGCCTCCTCCCACGAGGCGCGCACGAGGCCGCCCTTGCCGCGGGCCGCCTTGTAGCGGGCGGCGCGCTCCGGGTCGGTGACGATGTCGGCCCAGGCGAGCACGGGATCGCCCAGGCGGGCCTTGGCCTCGCGGTACATCTCGAGCAGCAGGCCGCGGACGTACGGGTAACGCACGCGGGTCGGCGAGTACGTGTACCAGGAGAAGGCCGCGCCGCGGGGGCAGCCGCGGGGCTCGTACTCCGGGCGGTCGGGCCCGATCGAGGGGTAGTCGGTCTGCTGGGCCTCCCACGTGATGATCCCGTCCTTGACGTAGACCTTCCACGAGCAGGAGCCGGTGCAGTTGACGCCGTGGGTGGAGCGGACGACCTTGTCGTGGCTCCAGCGGTCGCGGTAGAACGCGTCGGCGCCGCGGCCACCCTCCCGGGTCACCGTCCGCAGGTCGCCGGAGACCGTGCCCCGCTTCGTGAAGAAGCGGCCCATCCGCAGCACGGCGTCGGTGGCCCCGGAGTCGAGGCCGGCCGGCGGTCGGTTCGTGGGAGTGGCACTCACGTTGGCTCCTTCGTCGGGCGGCATCTCGGGGACGAGACCTCCCCACGGACATGGAACCCGTCGTATCGCCCGCGCTCACGTGACCTAGGTCCCTGATTCCACCGGCCGGGTCCCCTTTCACTGGTGCTGGGGTGGGCGCCCACTCCGACCAGAGGCTCCCCACGACGAGCGAGGCAGACGCATGGACACGACCCGGGCCACCGACCGCGAACGCAGCGGCGGCGAATGGCTGAGCGACTGGGACCCGGAGGATGCCGCCTCCTGGGATTCCGGGATCGCCTGGCGGACCCTGTGGGTCACGACGTTCTGCCTCACCCTGGCGTTCGTCGCCTGGTTCCTCCCGAGCGCGATCATCCCGAAGCTCAACGCGCTGGGTTACACGTTCACGAAGGACCAGCTCTACTGGATGGCCGCCATGCCGGGCGTCGCGGCCGGGCTCCTGCGCCTCGTGTGGATGGTGCTGCCCCCGATGCTGGGCACCCGCAAGATGGTGGCCCTCTCGACGCTGCTGCTCATCGCCTCGACGCTCGGCTGGGGCGTCCGCGTCCAGCAGCCGACCGCGCCGTACTGGGAGCTCATGGTCCTCGCGTTCCTCGCGGGCATCGGCGGCGGCGTGTTCTCCGGCTTCATGCCCAGCACGTCGTACTTCTTCCCCAAGCGCCTCCAGGGCACCGCCCTCGGGCTGCAGGCGGGGCTCGGCAACCTCGGCGTCTCGCTCGTGCAGCTGCTGACGCCCTACCTCATCGCCATCGGCGCGCTGGCCGTCTTCGGCGGCAGCCAGACCATGACCACCGCGGGCCGCGCCGACCGCGAGGTCTTCTTCCAGAACGCCGCGTTCGTGTGGATCCCCCTCATGGTGATCGGGGCCGTCCTCGCCTGGCTGACGCTGAGGTCGGTGCCGATCAAGGCCAACATCCGCCAGCAGTTCGACATCTTCTCCAACCCCGACACCTGGTACATGACGCTGCTCTACATCATGACCTTCGGGACGTTCGCGGGGCTGTCGGCGCAGTTCGGCCTGCTCATGAGCAACCTGTACGGCTCGGGCAACGCGGCGATCGTGTCGGGCACCGGTGCCTCCGCGACGGTCCTCGTGCCGGGCTACGTCCTGCCCGACCCGGTCGCGTACGTCTTCCTCGGCCCGCTCATCGGCGCCGTCGCCCGCTTCGCGTTCTCGCCGCTGACCGACCGCATGGGCGGCGCGGTCTGGAGCCTCGTCTCGGGGATCGGCCTCGTCGCCTCGATCGCGTACACGATCCCGGCGCTGACCCCCGACCTGTCGTCGGCCCAGGCGCTGCAGGGCGGCTTCGACCGTTTCCTCTGGGGGATGCTCGCCATCTTCCTGTTCAGCGGCATCGGCAACGCCTCGACGTTCAAGCAGATGCCGATGATCTTCGAGAAGCGCCAGGCCGGCGGCGTCATCGGCTGGACCGCGGCCGTCGCGGCTTTCGGTCCGTTCTTCTTCGGGGTCGGCGTGACGACGTTCGGGCCGGTCGCCTTCTACGCGATCGGCATCGCCTGGGCGGTCATGTGCATCGGGATCACCTGGGTGCGTTACGCCCGACCCGGGGCGCCCAAGCCGGGCTGACCGGTCGGTTGCCGGGTGGTGCTGATGGTGGTGGCGCCGGGGTCCCGCCGCGTCAGGCCACGGGGTCGAGGCGCGCGAGGTCGCGGCCGACGAGGAACGCGAGGGCGATGTCGAACAGGTCCCCCGAGAAGGGGTTGCCCGCGTCGCAGGACTCCTCGTAGGTCTCGAAGACGTGCTCGACGTAGGGGATGCTCACGTCGGCACCGGGCGGCAGGGCGCCGACGGCACGGTCCGCGGCGAGCTGCACGACGAAGAAGCTGACGAGCACGCCGGCCTCGGGCACGTCGAGTGGCAGGCGTTCGCCGGTGACGACGTGGACGAGTTCCCGGTCGGAGTCGGTGAGTCGGTCGAGTTCGGCCGGGCCGAGGTGCAGCCAGCGCAGGTCACCCGCGACGGGCTCACCCAGTCCGGCGGCGGCCGCCTCGAGCAGCGGCGCGAGACCGAAGATCGTCGTCGTCATGGTGGTGCACCTCCTTCGTGCCGCGCTGGCGCGGCGATGTCCCGTCCCTATCGGCACCCCCCACCGACCCCTGAGCCCCCCGGCTCGAAATTTCCGTCAACCGGCCAGCGCCGGAACGGAATTGATGTCGCCACCCTAGCCACGAGCCGGCCGGGCGCAAGGGCCCGGCGCGGCGCGGCGCGTCAGCCTCCGGAGGCCGCCGGGGCCTGCTCACGAACGAGCTCGACGCGGGTGAGCGTCACCCGGTCGCCACCCGCGAGGGCCGACCCGGGGTCCGCGAGGTAGCCGTGGGCCCGCAGATCCGCCACGAAGTCGGCCGCGCTCCGGGCCCCGTCGGAGTCGAGCGAGGCCGACTCGGCGAGCCGGTCGAGGGCGTCGGCGCCCGTCACGTACTCGGGCACCTCGTGGGCGCGCTTCCCCTCCGCGTGTTCCCGCCCCGGGAACGACACGGTCATCACGTCCCGGCTCGGCCTGGTGGCGGCCCCGTCGAGTGAGGGCACGGGGTCGACGCGGTTCTCCAGGGCGCACACCTTGACGCCGGGTGGGGGCCGCAGGTCGGCCGACGGCGTCCCGGCCGTGACGACGTGGGTGACCGGATAACGGCGCATGGTCGGCTCGTTCGCCGCGGCGAGCGCGGTCAGGCCGCCCTGGCTGTGGGCGACGAGGGCGACCGGCGTTCCCGGCGGCACGCCGGCGGCCTTCAGGGCCGAGGCGAGCGCGCGGCTCTCGGCCGTGGGCAGGCCGCCGCGGCCGCGCAGGTTTCCCAACGGGTCGCGGACGTCCGTCCCCCGGCCCATGGTGGCCACGTCCCACGAGGACGTGCCGGGCAGGAGGACCACGGCCCTCGAGACGCTCTGCCCCGTGCGCGGATCGGTCCACTCCCGCCGGAGGACGTCGACGCGCCCCGCCGGCGGACCCGAGTCCGTGGGCCCTCCCCTGCCCTCGAGGGCGTCGACCAGCTGCGCGACCCGGGTCGGGGCGGGGCGGGACCCCAGGGGCTGGGCCGGGCCGACGACCCTGGCCGGGGTGTCCACCCAGTTCCTCGCGGCCACGGCGGCCGCGAGGGACTGCAGCGACGGGGAGGCGTTGGTCGCCGGGCCGGGCTTCGTCACGGGCGCTTGTTTCTCCGCCTGGACCTGAGCCTGCGTGCGCGGGCCCCGCCCTGCCTGCGCCGGCGCCACGGGCCCTCGGACCAGCGTCGCCACCGTCGCGGCGGGCAGCGCCAGCGCCGAGAGCCCACCCACGAGGTGGGACACGACCTCGGGCTCGAGGAGCGTCGTCGAGTTGACCGTCTCGGCCGCCTTGCGCTGCACGGCACCCCAGACCCCCGCCCAGGAGGGCGGCGTCGCCGGAGCGGTCGCGGTCCCCGTGGGAACGAGCGGCGTGGCCCCGTCGATCCCGGCCGCCGAGACCCACGCGGTGGAGGCCGTGAACAGCGCGCCGACCTCGCGGTGGACGCCGGGGTCGGCGGCCACCTCGCGGACCAGCCTCCCCGTCGCCGTCGCGGCCGCGGTGACCAGGGTGGGCCCGAAGAGCCAGCCGTCCAGCAGCTCGCCCCCGACGCGGGTGGTCGCCGCGAGGTGGCGCTCCCGCTCCTCGTAGGCGTCGACGGCGCCCAGGACGGCGTCGCCGAGGGCGGTCGGGTCCGACTGGCTGCCCCACGTCTGCAGGGTCGAGAACGCGAGGAGGGCCTCCACCCGGGCCGCCGTGAACGGGCCGGCCGGCGCGGACACCGCGAGCTCGGCCTGGGCCTCGCGCAGGACACTCCACAGGAACCCCGCCGACGACTGCAGCCCCTCGCCCGTCTGTCGGCAGTAGCGGCCCAGCTCGCGCGCCAGGTCGAGGTCCACCGCGATGCGAGCCTCCGGGCTGTGCTCGCCCCCGGCGATCCGCAGCCCGTCCGGGAGCTCATCCGGCACGGTGCACCCCGGCCTGCCCGACCCGCGCGAGGCCGGCGAGGGCCGACTGCTCGACGGCCGCGACGTGCTCGGTGATCGCGTGGGCCGCCGACCGCATCCGCGCCGCGTCCGCGACCATGACGGTGACGGCGTGGTCGACCTGGGCCTCGGCCCTTCGGCCGGCGGGTGACCGCCAGTCGGCCCGGCCCCACCGCTCCTGGATCGCCCGGCCGGCCTGCTCGAGCAGGTCGGCGTGGTGGGACAACCGGGGCGCCAGCGCCCGCAGCGTGTCGAGCGGCGGCGGTCCCGGCGGGGGCAACAGGTCGGGCACGAAGCCGGCGCCGGTGGCGGTGCCGGTGGCGGTGCCGGTGCCGGTGGGCAAAGGGATCGGGAGGGGAAGCGTCACGGGAGGTCCTCGTCTCGGTGCCGCGGCGGGAGCCGTGGCCGGCACCGGGAACGCTAGGGAGGCCGAGGGCGCCGCGGGGCTCGTCCACAGGCCGGCGCTACGGGCGCCCGGCCCGCCGCCGCGTCCTCCACAGGCGGATTCCGTCCACAGGCCGGGATCCGTCCACAGGAAGGACCCACCTGGTGGACTCGCTCGGGGGGAACGGTTTGAATGGGCAGGTCGTTCGTCACCGGGGGCCACCGAGACCGCGAGGCCGGTCCCCGGCTCCGGCCCGGACCCGGGCCGTCCGTTCCGTATCAGGGAGTGCCATGACCCAGCCGCTCACGCCGCCCCCGCCGTCGGCCGCGGCCGCCACACCGCTCACCCTCGAGGCGCCGGCGCCCACGCAGCCGGTGAATCAGACGGCGGCGCCGCGGATGGCCCCGGCCGTGCCCGCGGAGGCGGTCCCGGCGCTCGACCAGAAGGTCGACGGCTACCTCGAGTCGCTCGTCTCCGCGCCGGTGAAGTCACCGGAGTTCGACTCCCGGGCCGCCGACGTGCGCACCATGGGCGACGCCGATATCCGGCAGGCGGCCGAGTCGAGCAACCGGCTGCTGAACTCGCCCGTCAAGGCGATGACCTCGGGTGGGCTGTCGCAGGGGTCCAAGGTCGGCAAGACGCTCGTGGACCTGCGCCGCACCGTCCAGGACCTCGACCCGGGGCAGGCCAAGGGCACGAAGAAGATCCTCGGCATGATCCCGTTCGGCGACAAGGTCACCGACTACTTCCGCAAGTACGAGTCGGCGCAGAAGCAGCTCGACGGCATCCTCCACGCCCTGCGCAGCGGTCAGGACGAGCTCAACAAGGACAACGCGGCGCTCAACATGGAGAAGCAGTCCCTGTGGGACTCCATGGGCCGGCTCAACCAGTACGTCTACATGACCGAGCGCCTCGACACCCGCCTCGCGGCGCACATCGCCGAGCTCGACGCCACCGACCCCGAGAAGGCCAAGGCGCTGCGCGAGGACGTCCTGTTCTACGTGCGGCAGAAGCACCAGGACCTGCTCACCCAGCTCGCCGTGTCGATCCAGAACTACCTGGCCATCGACATCGTCATCAAGAACAACATCGAGCTCGTCAAGGGCGTCGACCGGGCGTCGACCACGACGGTCTCGGCGCTGCGCACGGCGGTCATCGTCGCGCAGGCCCTCAACAACCAGAAGCTCGTCCTCGAGCAGATCACCGCCCTCAACACGACGACGAGCAACCTCATCCAGTCGACCTCCGAGATGCTGCGCGACAACTCCGTCGCCATCCAGCAGCAGGCGGCGAGCGCGACGATCGGGCTGCCCCAGCTCCAGGCCGCCTTCGCCAACATCTACGAGACGATGGACACCATCGACGCCTTCAAGATCGAGGCCCTCGACAACATGGCCGCCACGATCGGCGTGCTGGAGTCCGAGGTGGGCAAGTCCCGCACCTACCTCGACCGCGTCGCGACCAGCGACCGTCGCAGCAAGGAGGGGACCCTCGATCTTGGCGGCGGGCAACGCATCTAGCCTGAGGCAGGATCGGCGGCCCGCGACGCGGGACGAGCAGCACGACGAGAAGAGGGGGTGAGGGCGGATGGCACTGGGGGACTTTCTCGCCCGTCTCGGCGGACGACCCGAGGGCGAGACCGGGGGTGAGGCGCCCGCGGGTCCCCCGAGCGGCGACGACCTGCTGGCCGCCCTGACCTCGACCGAGGACCTCGTCCGTGGCGGGGCGGTGCCGTCGGTCGTGACCGCCCGGGTCGAACGGGTCACGAACACGGTGCGCGACGCCGTCCCCCGGCTCGAGTCGCTCGGAGCGGGCAGCGCGGCGGCCTACTCGGTCATGGCCACGGCCACCGACTACCTGCCCGAGGCCGTCGGGGGCTACCTGCGGCTCCCCCGCCGGTTCGCCGACACCCGCCCGGTCGAACGCGGCAAGACCTCCCTCATGGTGCTCGTCGACCAGCTCGACCTGCTCGGCTCGACGATGGACCAGGTCTTCGACGCCGTCTGCCGCGACGACGCGTTCGCGCTCGTCGCCCACGGCCGCTTCCTCGCCGAGAAGTTCGGCACCTCCGCCTCCGGCGGGTCGCTGCGGATCGGCGACGGCGAGACCCCGCTGCCCGATCAGGACCCGGCCGAAGGAGCCGGGTCGGCGGAGGCACCGGGCGCCGCGGGATCGGCACCGGCCGGCCCGGAGCCGCTCACGCCTCCCCCGGGAAGCGCCCCGTGAGCCGCCCGACCGCCTCCTTCGACCTCCCCGCGGCCATCGACCGACTCGCCGGCGTCGCCGCGGCGGCCGGGCTCGACGAGGCGGGCGCCCGCACCGAGGGGCGGCGCCTCGCGGCCGGCGTCATCGAGACGTCCCGGCCCGGCGGGGTGCACGGCGCCTGGCGCGAGGTCATGGGCGGGACCGTCCACGAGTTCTTCGAGGACGCCTCCCGGGGCCGCCGGTACGCGTCGGGCCCGACGCCGCTGCTGGCTGCCCTCGCCGCCGACCGGCACCCGGAGTCCGGCGCCTACGCCCGGGCCCTGGCCGACGTCGCGACCGCCGCCGCCACCATCCCCGGGGTCACGTCCGAGGCCATCGGCAAGGCCACGCTCGCGGGGGCGGCGCAGCTGCACGCGGCGGGCGGTCACGCGGGGACGGGCCGAGCGCCCGCCCCTTCGTCCGCCCCCTCGTCAGCCCCCTTGCCCAGGACCCCGCCGGGGGCGTCGGCGGGCCTGGACCTCGGTCCCCTCGGGTCGTCGGCGCCGACCACGGCCGGCCGGCTCGACGCGAGCGGGCTGCTCGACCGGCTCGGGCACCTCTCGGGCGCCACCCGCGACGCCGTCCTCTCCCGCCTGCCCGCCGACCTGCGCGGCGACGGGCCCTCCGGGGCCGTCGGGCCGCCGGCCGACGCCCCGACGGCCGCGCCCGAGGCGCCGCGGGAGCCCCGGCCCGAGCCGGAGACGGAACCCGAACCGGAGCCGGAGCCGGAGCCGGAGAAGACCGTCGAGGAGCTGCTCGCCGAGCTCGACGAGCTCATCGGGTTGCGCGGCGTCAAGCGCGAGATCCACCGGCAGGTGGCGATGCTCAAGATGGACGCCCGCCGTCAGGAGGCGGGGCTGCGGAGCGCGACGCTGTCGCGGCACCTCGTCTTCGTCGGGAACCCCGGCACCGGCAAGACCACGGTCGCGCGCCTCGTCGGGGGGATCTACCGCGCCCTCGGGCTGCTGCGCACCGGGCAGCTCGTCGAGGTCGACCGCAGCGAGCTCGTCGCCGGCTACCTCGGCCAGACCGCCGCCAAGACGAGCGAGATCGTCGCGTCCGCGCTCGGCGGCGTCCTCTTCATCGACGAGGCGTACACGCTCACGGGCGACCAGTACGGCCAGGAGGCGGTCGACACGCTGGTCAAGGAGATGGAGGACCATCGCGCGGAGCTCGTCGTCATCGTCGCCGGGTACCCCGCGCCGATGGAGCGGTTCATCGGCGCGAACCCGGGTCTCGCGAGCCGCTTCCGCACGACCATCACCTTCGAGGACTACGGCGACGACGAGCTCGTCGCGATCCTGAACTCGGCCGCCGCGGCCACCGACTACGACATCTCCGAGCGGGCGGAGGTGCGGTTCCGCGAGGTCCTCGCCGCCACCCCGCGCGACGAGACGTTCGGGAACGGGCGGTTCGCCCGCAACACCCTCGAGGCCGCCATCGGCCGCCACGCCTGGCGCCTGCAGGACGTGCCCGACCCGAGCACCGAGCAGCTGCGCACGATCGAGCGCGAGGACCTCGAGGACCGCGACGAGGACGCCGACGACGCCGCTGATGCCCCCGACAGCGACGCCCCCGACGGCGGCGGCGCACAGGACGCGTCGTGACCCCCCGTCCCGCCGGCGCGTCCGCCGCCTCGCCCATGCCCTCGCCCGCGCCGTCCCCGCAGGCGGCAGCCGCCGCGACCTCCGCCCGCCCGGGCGCCCCGACCGCGCCCGCGGTGGCGCCGGTCTCGTCGTCGCCGGTCTCGTCGTCGCCGGCCACGTCGGGGGCCTCCGCGGCGCCGGCACCGGCCGGGAGTCACGCCGCGCGCCGCGCGGGTCGGGCGAGCACGCCCACCGCCCTGCGGTGGATGGGCGCGGTCGGCCTGCTCACCGGGGTGCTCGTCGGGGCCACCGGGTTCGCGGCGACCACGTCCGCGGCCGACCGGGCGAGCGAGACGGTCACGAGCGCCCAGGGCACCGACGCCCTCGACCGGGCCGACGCCTACGGCGCCCGGGCCCGGGCCCAGGCCGCGGGCGCAGCGCTGTCGCGCTCGCTCGGCACCACGCGGACGGCCTCGGTCGACGGGCTCGCCCAGGACCTCGGGCAGGCGCAGGCGGCGATCGTCGCGTCGGGCGCCACCGGGTCCGCGCTCAGCACCGCCGTCCAGGCGGTGCCCCGGTACGCCGCGGTCGTCACGCGCGCCGGCACCGACGCCACCGGCACCGCGTCCACGTACTCCGGTGCCGCCCAGCTCGAGAAGACGTGGACCGAGGGGGTCGAGGGCGCGCTCTCCGCCGACCGGTCCGTCACCCAGACCACCGCCTCGGCGGCGGGATGGCCGGTGAGGCTCTGGATCGTCGCGGGCGGCGGCCTCGGCACGGCGGTCCTCCTCGGCTGCACGGTGTGGGTCGCGCGGCGCACGCGCCGCGTGATCAACCCCCCGCTGGTCGGGGCCGTGCTGCTGTCGGGCCTCGTCACCGCCGGCGCCGTCGCCGTCACCGCCTCCGCCGCCTCGACGGCCTCCATCGCCGCGGAGCAGGTGTCGAGTTCCCCCACCGAACGGGCCCTCGTCCGCGACGCGTCTCTCCTGCGCGAGAGTCAGGCCGAAGACCTGCTCGGCAGCGCCACCGGCGCGTCGACCACGGTGCCGGCGGACGCCGCGAGTCGGATCGACTCCTCCGTCGAGGTGCTCAGCCCCGAGGTGAGGCAGGCGTGGACCACCTACCGCGCGTCGTACGCGCGGGCGCAGGCCGCCGACACCCCCGCGCTCGCCTCGTCCGAGGCCGCGACGACCGGCGCCACGAGCTTCGACGCCCTCATGACCGCCCTCGACCAGGCCTCGCCGCGCTGGTCGGCGGCCGCCCCGGGCTTCGAGTCGTCCCCCGCGGACGGGGCCTGGCCGTGGCTGCTGCTCGGCGGAGGGGTCGCCGCCGGCGGTCTCGCGGTCGTCGGCGCGAACCTGCGACTGCGGGAGTACCGATGAGCACGCCGACGCAGTTCGCCGTCGCCCCGCAGGCCCCGGGCCGCCTCGGCGAGGACGTCGACAGCCAGGCCCTCCTGCGGTATCTCGACGCGCTCGGCACGTGGCGCGACCGGCGTCGCGTCGAACTCGACCACCTCGACGAGGCCTGCCTGCGCTCGCCCGACCGCGAGAGCCTGACGGGTGACGTCCTGCTGTCGATGGCGCTGTGGAAGGCCGTGGCCGAGCGCTACGACCTCCTCCTCGGCACGTGGGACTCGGGCCGCGTCCTCGAGGCCGAACGCCGCCGCCTGACGACCCTCGTCTGGGGGCGTCTCGACCAGCGCGCGGCCGACGGGAACGCCCTGGCCGTCTCCCTGCCGGAGGCCTGCCGCCTGTCCGACACGCTCGCCGCCTCCCTGCGGTCCCGGCTGCGCCTGGAGGGCTCCGAGCCCGACGTCGCGCACCGGGTCCGGACCCTGCGCGCGGCGGTCGAACGGGTCCGCGACCAGGTGGCCCTCGTCCCCCAGGCCGCCGCGGCCTCGGCCCGCGAGACGCTCGTCGGCCTCGACCGCCGGCTCGTCGACGTGACCGAGCGGGCGCGTCGCGGGGCCGACGTCGGCGGCCTGCTCGGACCCCTCGAGAACGACCTCGCGACGGTCGAACGCGACCTCATCGTGGCCGCGTCGCAGCGCGACCGGGCCCGCGGCGACGCCGCGCGGGCCCGGGGCCGGCGCGACGAACTCGTCGCCCGCGCGGAGGCCCTCGGCTCCCTCGCGACGCGCGCGAGCGCGCAGGTCGACCCCGCGCCCCGGTTGGGGATCCCCGACCCCACCGCCCTCGGCGACGTCCCGACGGACGTCGCCGGCGTCGCCGACTACCTCGCGCGCCTCGACCGCGTGGCCCGAGCCCTCGAGGTGTGCCAGCGCACGTACGCCGCCGCGCTCGAGGAGCACGACGAGCTCACCGGCCTCGTCGGGGCCTACGGCGCGAAGATCGAGGCGCAGACCCTGCCGCCCGACGTGGCCGCCGACCTCGACCCCCTGCTCACCCGAGCGCGGCAGGCCCTGCAGACCCGGCCCGCCCCCATGGTCCGGGCGCGCGGCCTCGTCGCCGCGCTCGGCGCCTACCTCGCGGCGTACGAGCGGCCGGGGTCCGGAGGGGGGTCCTGATGCGCTGCAACCAGACCGGATGCCCCGGGACGTACGTCGACGGCTACTGCGACTTCTGCGGATTCCCGCAGCCGCAGGGGGAGGCGAACACGTCCGGCGTCCCCACGGCCACCGCCGCCTCGACGGCCGCGGCCCGCACGTCGGGCGGCGCGCCGGCGGGAACGACCTCACCGCCGCCGCCCCCCGCCGCGGGCACGACCGGGAACGGGGGCACCGACGGGTGGGCGGCCGCCGGCCGGATGCCTGACGAACGCGCCGCGGTCGTCGTCCCGCACCCGCCGTCGGGCCGGGCGTCCCGCTCGATCGCCCTCGGCAGCGCGCGGGGCGGGGTGGCCCGCCGCTCCCCCACGCGCCGCCGCACCCGCCGGGTCGGTCTCGGGGCCGGTCTCGCGCGCGTCCCGTCGGCGCCGCCCGTCGCGCCGGACGACGCGGTCATGCACGACGCGGTCGTCCCCGAGAGCAAACGCAACTGCCCCTCGTGCGGCGCCGAGGTGGGGCGCAGCCGGGACGGCGGGCCCGGACGCACCGAGGGGTACTGCCCCAAGTGCCGCAACCCGTACTCGTTCACCCCCAAGCTGCGCAAGGGCGACCTCGTGGCCGGCCAGTACGAGGTGGTCGGGCCGCTGGCCCACGGCGGCCTCGGCTGGGTCTATCTCGCCCTCGACCGCAACGTCTCCGACCGCCCGGTCGTGCTCAAGGGACTGCTCAACTCGGGCGACAGCGACGCGCTGGGCGCCGCCGTGGCCGAGCAGGAGTTCCTCGCCCGCGTCGAGCACCCGCTCATCGTCGAGGTCTACAACGTCGTCACGCACGCCGGCGCCGGGTACACGGTCATGGAGTACGTCGGCGGGCGCAGCCTCAAGGAGCTCCTCAAGGACCGGATGGCGGCCGCCGGCGGCGTCTACGACCCGCTGCCCGTCGACCACGCCCTCGCCTTCGTCCTCGAGATCCTCCCCGCGTTCGCCTACCTGCACGACGTCGGTCTGCTCTACTGCGACTTCAAGCCCGACAACCTCATCCAGGTCGGCGACCAGGTCAAACTCATCGACCTCGGCGGGGTGCGGCGCATCGACGACCTCGACTCGCCCATCTACGGGACCGTCGGCTACCAGGCTCCCGAGGTGGCGGAGGCCGGGCCGTCGGTGGCGTCCGACGTGTACACGATCGGCCGGACGCTCGTCGTGCTGACGACGGAGTTCCGGGGGTACCAGAGCCGGTACGCGACAACCCTGCCGCCGATCGACGAGGTCCCGGCCTTCCGCGCGTCCCGGGCCTTCTACCAGCTGGTCGCCAAGGCGTGCGCGGCCGATCCCGCCGACCGCTTCCAGAGCATCGAGGAGCTGCGCGTCCAACTGCTGGGCGTGCTGCGCACGGTGGTCCTCGACCGCCCCGGCGCCGCTCCCGCCACCCAGCCGTGGGTGTCCCCGCACTTCGAGGCCCCGTTCGTCGCGGACGAGAACCTCGGCTGGTGGCAGCTGCCGGCCCTGCGCCCCGACGAGTCCGACCCGATGATCGGGCGCCTGCAGTCGGTGCACGACTCCGACCCCGAGGCCCGGATCGCCCATCTCGAGCGCATCCCCGAGCGCACGGCCGAGGTGCTCCTCGAGCTGTGCCGCGCCGACCTGCGCACCGAGAGCGCCCACCGGACGCCCGGGTACTGCGACGAGCTCCTGACCGCCGACCCCTGGGACTGGCGCGCGCTGTGGATGCTCGGTCTGCACGCGCTGCGCGACGACGACCTCGACACCGCCCGCGCCTCCTTCGACGGGGTGGCCGCCCAGGTGCCGGGCGAGTTGGCACCCGTGCTCGCCCGGGCCCTCACCGACGAGATCGCCGACCCCGACGGGCGGGGTGCCTTCGCCGACCACGCCCTCGCCGCGTACTCCACCTGCCTGCGCACCGACGCCGCCTACGCGACGCCCGCGGCGTTCGGGGTCATGCGCGTCCTCGCCCGCCGCCAGGACCACACGGGTGCCGCCGCCGCGCTCGACGCCGTCCCGCCCGCCAGCGCCGCCCACTCCCGCGCCGAGTGGCTGCGCGCCGAGCTGCTCGCCCGCGGCGGACGCACCGGCGGCGACCTCGTCGCCTACGACGAGGCCCTGCGCGCCGTCCGCGGGCTCGACGGCGACCCGAGGGCGCGCGCCGACTTCCGGGTCCGGGTTCTCTCGCTCGCCCTCACCGAGGTCGAGCGCGACCGGCGCGACCGGGGCGGGCTGCGCATCGACGGCGTCCCCGCCACCCGCACCGCCCTGCGCCGCGCCCTCGAGGGCGCCTACCTCGACCTCGCCTCCCACACCCGTGACGACGCGCAGCGGTGGGCGCTCGTCGACCACGCCCACGAGATCCGCCCCTGGAGCCTGATATGACCGACCCCTCGTCGCCCGCCCACGCCGACCCGGCCGAGGCTCCCGACGCTCCGCCGGCCTCGCCCGCCTCGCCCGCCTCGCCGGCCACCGACGACGCCGACGCTCCGGACGGGATGCTCGTCCTCGGCGGCCCCTCCGGCGCCGACGACGCCCCCGCCGGCGCCCCGGCGACCGCGGTCCCCTGCGCCGAGTGCGGCGAGGGCGAGTACGACGCCGACGGCTACTGCGGGCAGTGCGGGGCCCGGGCCGCCGACCCACGGGACCACGAGGAGTACGCGCCGAGCAGCTGGGTGGCGGGTGTGTGCGACCGCGGCATCCGGCACGAGTCCAACGAGGACGCCCTCGCGGTGGCCGCCGACGAGACCGGGCGCAGCGCCACGATCGTCGTGTGCGACGGGGTGTCGACCGCCGCCCGGTCGGCGCTCGCGAGCGCGAGCGCCGCGCAGGCCGCGCTCGAGGTGCTGCGTTCTTCGACCTCCCGCGGCGTCGCGGTCGTGCCCTCGGCCGTCGCAGGCGCCCTGGGAGCCCGCCTCGACGCCGCCGCCGACGCCGCGGCCGCGGCCGTCGCGGCGGTGACCCGCGAGATGGACGAGCACCCGGACGGGGAGGACGACCTCTACCCCTCCAACCCGTCGTGCACCTTCGTCGCGGCCGTCGTCGACGGCGACGTCGCCCTCGTGGGCTCCGTCGGTGACTCCCGCGCCTACTGGCTGCCCGACGCGGGCGAACCTCGCCGCCTGACGACCGACGACTCCTGGGCCGAGGAGCAGGTGCGCCTCGGGGCCCCCCGCGAGCAGGCCGAGGCCGGGCCGCAGGCGCACACGATCACGCGCTGGCTCGGGGTGGACGCCCCCGACCACACCCCCGCGAAGGTGCCGCTGCCGCTGACGTCGCCGGGGTGGCTGCTCGTGTGTTCCGACGGGCTGTGGAACTACGCGTCCGAGCCGGCCACGCTCGCCGACGTCGTGGCCCAGGTCGCCGCGCGACCCGACGGATCGGACCCCCTCGTCCTCGCCCGCGGCCTCGTCGACTGGGCCAACGCGCAGGGCGGCCGCGACAACATCACCGTCGGTCTCGCCCGCATCGACGTCGACGCCCCCGAACGGCAGGTCGTCCCCCCGCGCCCCGACGGCGGCGAGCTCCCCGTCGACCCCAGCGCGACCACCGAGCGCATCGTCCCCGGTACCGCGCCTCCGGGCGGTCGAGCGGACGCCCAACCGGAGCGGGAAGCCCCGGGGGAATCGACCCACGGGCGCGGCGACGGACCGGACGGGGGAGACTCGACCCATGCCTGAGTTCTCCGCGGCCGTCTACCAGAACGAGTACCTGCCCGACGGGGGTACCGACGTCCATGCGATCGTCACGGCCACGTGCCGCGGCGCCGGCGCGGCGGGCAGCTCCGGGTCGGGGGACGCGGGCGAGATCATCGTCGTCGACACGTCCGGGTCGATGGAGGCCGCCGGCGTCCAGGCGGCGCGGTACGCCGCGGCCGCCGCGCTCGACCAGATCCTCGACGGCGTGTGGTTCGCGATCATCGCCGGCAACCACCAGGCCCGCCTGTGCTACCCCGACGGCAGCTCCGCCGCCATGGTGCGGATGGACGCCTCCACCCGCGCGACCGCGAAGCAGTCGCTCGCCCGCCTGTACGCCGACGGCGGCACGGCGATGGGCACCTGGCTGCGCGCCGCCGCCCAGCTCTTCGACACGGTGCCCTCGCTCGCCCAGCGGCACGTCATCCTCCTCACCGACGGCGAGAACCAGCACGAGACGCCCCAGCAGCTCACCGCCGCGATCGAGTCGGTGCGCGGACGGTTCCAGGCCGACTGCCGCGGCCTCGGGGCGGCGTGGCAGGTGGACGAGGTCCGGCGCATCAGCGACGCCCTCCTCGGCACCGTCGACCTCATCCCCCGCCGCGAGGACATGGCGGGCGAGTTCGAGTCGCTCATGCGCACCTCGATGAGCCGCGGCATCGCCGAGGCCTCGCTGCGCGTGTGGGCCCCGCAGGGGGCGGAGGTGCTGTTCGTGCGCCAGGTCGCCCCGACCCTCGACGACATGACCCACCGCCGGGTGGAGGTCAACCCCCTGACCGGCTCGTACCCGACGGGGTCGTGGGGCGACGAGACGCGCGACTTCCACGTCGCCGTGCGCCTGCCCGCCAAGGCCGTGGGCGCCGAACAGCTCGCCGCGCGCGTGCAGCTGGCGGTGCGCGGCGAGGTCGTCGCGCAGGGCCTCGTCAAGGCGAAGTGGTCGACCGACGACTCGCTCACCGCCCGCATCAGCCCGGAGGTCGCGCACTACACGGGGCAGACGGAGCTGGCCACCGCCATCCGCGAGGGCCTCGCCGCCAAGGCCGTCGGCGACGTGACGACCGCGACGAACCGGCTCGGCCGGGCCGTGCAGCTGGCCACCCAGACCGGCGACGACGCCGCGACGGGCCGGCTGAGGCGGGTCGTCGACATCGACGACGCCGGCACCGGCAGCGTGCGCCTGCGCCGCGACGTCGAGCGCCTCGACGAGATGGCCCTCGACACGGCCTCGACCAAGACGACCCGGGTGCGCACGTGAGCCTGACGTGCCCGCAGGGTCACCTCAGCGCCGCGGACGACTACTGCGACACGTGCGGGGCGCCGATGAACGCCGCCTCCCCCACGGCGTCCGTCCCGGCGTCCCCGTCGGCGCCCGCGGCGCCGGCCGCCGCCCGGGTCTCCCCCGGCGCCACCCCGCCCGCCGAGGCCGTCGAGGCGGCCGACGCCCAGACGTGCCCGAACTGCGGCACCGCCAACCCCGCCGACAACCTCTTCTGCGAGGGATGCGGCTTCGACTTCACGACCGGGGTCATGCCGCGCCCCATCCCCCTCGCCGAGGGCAGTTTCCTCGACCTCGACGCGCCCGCCCCGCGCGCGCAGACCCCGCCAACAGACTCAGATTCCGACTCCGGCCCCGACTCCGAGTCCGACTCCGGCGCACCCGCCGGCGCACCCGATGCGACGCCGGACGACGTCGCCGGGACCGAGAGCCCGGCCACGCAGGAGAAGGCGGTTCCCGACCCCACCCCCGAGCCGGCCCCACGGCCCGCACCCACGCCGGAACCGACGGCCGCACCCGAACCGGCGGCCGAGCCGGCCCCGCCTGCACCGGCGGTCCCGGACACGGCACCCGAGCCGGCGCCACCCGGACCGTCCGCGCCGGGACCGGCGCCCGCGCCGACGCCACCGGCGCCGGGAGCCTCCTCCCCGAGCGCCCGGCGGCCGACGTTCACACCCCCGTCGCGCGAGCTGGAGGCGTCGTGGGTCGTCGAGGTGTGGATCGACCCCGAATGGCACGAGGTCCAGTCGACCGGCGACCCCTGCCCGTCGCCGATGGTGCCCGACGTCGTGCGGCTCGACTCGACGACCGCGCTCATCGGGCGCCCGTCGAGCAGCCGCAACGTCCGCCCCGACATCGACTGCGGCAGCGACACGGGCGTGAGTCGCCGGCACGCCCAGCTCGCGAGCGACGGGCGCCGGTGGTGGGTCGAGGATCTCGGCTCGGCCAACGGCACGTTCGTCGGCCCGGCGAGCGGCCCGCTGCCCACCACTCCCCTCGAGGCCGGCCGCCGGGCCGAGGTCGACGCCGACGACCGCATCTACGTCGGCGCCTGGACCCGCCTCGTCGTCCGGCGGGCGACCGAGTCCGAGAAGGCCGGCCTCGGCTGACCCCGCCGACCTCCGCATCGTGGGACGGCGACGACGACCACGGGCACCGGACACCCGCCGGTCGGATCTGCCGTCTCACGATGCGGAGGCAGCCCGCGGGCTCACCGCAGGCGGAACCGGTCGAAGACCCGGTACATGAAGTCGGTTCCCGTGCGCAGCGCCTGCACGCGGATGCGTTCGTCGTTGCCGTGCATGCCGACGAGCTGCTCGTTGTCGATGACGTACGGGTAGACGCCGTACCCCGGGATGCCCTTCTTGCGCCACGGCGACAGGCTCGTGCCCGCCTCGAAGAGGGCGGGCGTGAACACGGCGCCGGGGTAGGTCCGCACCGAGGCCTGCGAGATCGCGTGGAAGAGGTCGGTGTCGACGCTCGCCGGCGGCGTCGCCCACGTCTCGTCCAACGCGGCCAGGGCCTGGGCCTCGCTCTGGCCCGGGGTCGTGGCGAGCGTCACCGTCACGTCCCGGTCGCGGAGCAGGCGGCGGACCTGGGCGAGGAACTCGCGCGGCTTCTGTCCGCCCGGCACGGCGCGACAGTTGAGGCGCGCGGTCGCCTCGGACGGGATGACGTTCTCCTTGTAGCCCGCCTCCTCGATGACGAACGCGTGGGTCGTGCGCAGGAGGGCGGTGTGCAGCCACGGGTAGCCCGACCGCTTCTCGACGAGGCCGGCGGCGCGCTCGAGGGTGCGCCGGTCCCGGGCCCGCAGGAGGAGGCGCAGCGCCCGCTCGAGGGCGGCGTCGTCGGTGGCGCGGGCCAACGCGTCGAAGTACTCCCTGGTCACCGGGGTGAGCCGCACCGGGGCGCGCCAGGCCCCGAGGTCCACGAGCGCGCGCGAGAGGGTGACGACGGCAGGGCTGCGGTCGGGCTTCGAGGAGTGGGTGGCCGTGCCCTTCGCCGTGATGTCGAGGTTGAAGTAGACCTTGTCCTGGCGGGTGACGCTCGTGAGCATCGGGGTCGTGCCGTCCTTCTGGGCGAGGAACCACCCGCCCTCCGTGAGCACCGACCCCGCGTCGAGCTTGTCCCAGTGCTGCTTCGCGAGCCACCCCGAGCCGTACTCGCCGGCCTCCTCGTCGCAGTCGGTGAGGACGATGATGTCGCGGTCGAACCGGGCGCCCTGCGCCACGTGACGCAGCAGGGCCGTGATGGAGGCGGAGTTCGCCCCCTTCATGTCGAGGGCGCCCCGGCCGTAGATCTCCCCGTTGCGGACCACGGCTGCGAAGGGGTCGACGCTCCAGTTCTCGCGCTCGACGGGGACGACGTCGGAGTGGCCGAGGAAGAGCAGCGGCTTCGCCCGACCGGCCCCCTTGATCCGGGCGATGACGTGCACGTTGTTCGCGACGGGGGTCGGGATGATCTCGGCCGGGACGCCCGCGTCGGTCCACAGCCGGAGCAGCATCCGCCCGTGCTCGAGCGTGTTGCCGCCCTTGCCGGTGTTCGTCGTGTCGAACCGGATCATGCGCTGCAGCAGCTCGAGGGGGTCGGGCGCCGGGCGGGCCGCGGTCGCCGCCGCCGCGCCGACGGCAGGGGCCGCGACCGACGGTGACGCCGCCCCCGAGACGAGGCCGGAGCCGGCGGCCACCCCCGCCGCGCCGACCGCCGAACCGGCGAGGAATCGGCGGCGGGTCAGCCCGGCCCGGTCGCTGCGGCCCGGCGACGCGTCGTCTGCGAGGCGGTCGCCCTGTCGATCGGTCATGGTGAACTCCGTTCACGTCCATGACGACCGGCGCTCCGTCGGGCCGGCCGCGCGAGACGTTCACCCTCTCGCGGCGGCGCCCCGGGCGCAAGGGTCAATCACCGAAGGAGAACCCGCCCTTGCCCATGTCGCGACGGTGGGCGGTGAAGACGACGTCCCAGGCGACGCGCGGGCCCTCGTCGGTCTCGACCTCCCGCGCGACCCGGCCGGCGCGGCCGAGCTCGAGGCTGCCGGAGGAGAGCTGGTCGTGCACGTCGTCCTCGAGGTCGGCCGCGCTGTAGAGCACGTCGGGGTCGTCCGGCCCCCCGTAGCCCTCGGTGTGGTTGGTCGCGTCGTGCCCGACGACGAGCAGCGTCCCGCCGGGCGCGACCGCGCGGGCACAGGAACGCGTCAGCTCGCGACGGTCGTAGGAGGGCAGGTGCACGTAGCTGAGCAGCACGAGGTCGTAGGCGCCCGACGGCAGCTCGCGGGTCGTGATGTCGTCGAGCTCCCACGTGACCGCGAGCGTGACGCCGTCCCGCTCCCCGATCTGCTCCGCCCGGGCCCGGCCGCGGTCGAGCGCGGTCTGCACGAAGTCGACCGCCGTGACCTCCCAGCCCTGCTCGGCGAGCCACACCGCGTTGCGGCCCTCACCGGCGGCGAGGTCCAGGGCGCGCCCCGGCGCGAGGCCCGACGTCTCCTGCACGACCCACCGGTTCGGCTCGGCCGTCCACAGCAGGTCGGACTGGCGGTAGCGCTCGTTCCACTGGTCGGCGTCCATGGCGGTCTCCTCGTGCGACGGCGTGTTCGGCGGGGCGGGTGTGCCCCGTGACGACGGCGCGCTCACCCTGACACCGACCCGACGTTACGGGCAACCGGCCTCCACCCGCAGCCCGGTCCGCCCGTGTGAGGCCGTCGGGGGCGTCGACCGCCGCACACACCCCTGACCGGCGCGTCCCCGGTCGCGATGCGATGATCGGCGGCATGAGTTCGTGGCACGACGCCCTCCCGCCCTCCCCGCACCTCGACGCGCTCGTCGAGCTCGTCGAGAACGACCCGAACGTCCTCGGCGTCCTGGCCGTCGGATCCTGGGCGCACGGCATGACGACGGAGCACTCGGACCTCGACCTCGTCCTCGTCCTCGAACGCGCCGAGATCAGCGCCCGCCGCCGCCTCGAGGACCGGCTCGACGTCTCGGGGCTCGGCATCGACCGGCTCCGCCGCATCCCCCGGGACCCCAGCCGCTGGTGGGACCGCTACCGGTACGCCCGCGCCCGGGTCCTGCTCGACCGTACGGGCGGCGAGATCCAGGAGTACGTCGACGCGCACCGCGTCCTCGACACCGACGAGGTGGCCGACTACATCGACATGCACCTCGACGGGTACCTCACGTTCGTCTCGCGCTCGCTCATGGGCCACCGCGAAGGGCGCGAACGGTCGGCCCGGCTCGACGCGGCCGAGTCGCTGCCCTGGCTGGTGCCCCTGCTGTTCGCGGTGCACGGGCGGGTCCGGCCGCTCAACAAGTACCTGGCGTGGGAGCTCGACCAGGAACCGTTCACGTCGGCGGGCTGGGAACCGGATGTCATCCTCGGGGCCGTCGACCGACTGCTCGACGGCTCGGCGGACGCCCAGCGCGAGCTCTTCGCCCTCCTCGAACCGAAGCTGCGCGAGCGCGGCTTCGGCGGCGCGCTCGACCACTTCGAGCCGGGCATCGACCTGCTGCGTTCCGACGCCTGGGGCGACGGCGGGGACTGACCGACGGCGCGTACCGCGCCCCAGGTCTCTCCCGCGCCCCCGGCCTGCGCCGGGGGCGTTCGTCAGTCGGCGACCTGCGCCGCGTCGGCGATGCGGCGCTGCGCGTACTCCGCGAGCCGCTCCCCGTCGCCCGAGCGGGCGGCGGCCGGGCGACGCCCCGGGTTCGGCGACACGCCCTTGAGCACGCTGCCGACGGGGTAGACACGCTTCTCGTTCGGCAGCGGCATGCCCGCGCACACCGAGTCGACCGGCGGGAGCGTCCCCGCGGTGAGGTAGGCGTTGACCGCCTTCTCGACGCAGGGGTTCTCGCCGAGGAAGGCGCCGTGGTTGCCCTGGTCGTCGACGCTGATGAGGCGGGTGCCCGGCGTGGCCGCGTGGGCGCGGCGCGCGCCCTCGATCGGCGTGGCCGGGTCGAGCTCGGTCTGCACCATGACCATCGGCACCCGCTTCACGGGCCGCGGGGCGACCTGCGGCGCGTACGGCCAGTAGGCGCACGCGCTCGTGACCCACTGGTAGCCGATGAGCGGGTACAGCCGGCCGAGCCTCATGCCCTCGGCCACGTACGAGGCGGCCGACCGACTCCACGGGGAGTCGTTGCACGTGACGGCCGTGAAGACCGTGTTCTCACCCGCGCTGTCGTCGGCTCCGAGGGCCGCCTCGGCCGCGGACTCCGCCGGCGAGATCGCGGCGGCCCGGCGGGCGGCGCTGCCACCGACCCGCGAGCGCAGGTCGGCGAGCTTGTCGGCCAGGTCGATGAACGTCGCGTCGGTGTACATCGCCTCGGCGACCATGTCGTCGAGGTCGTCCGGGGTCAGCCCGCGGATCCGACCCCGGGACACGGCCGCGCGCAGGTCGGTGAACGCCGCGCGGGTCTGCGCCGTCGTCCGGCCCATCCCCCACGTCGCGTGCTGGCGCGCGAGCCACGGCAGGAACTGCGCGTCGAACCGGCGCTGGAAGCCGAGCGGCTGCCAGGCGAAGCTCGCGCGCCACGGCGAGGAGAACTCGGTGTTCGAGTCGAGCACGAAGCGCCCGACGCGCCCCGGGTACAGCTCCGCGTACCGGGCGCCGAGCCACGTGCCGGCCGAGACGCCGTAGTAGTCGATCGTGTTCGCGCGCATGAGACGACGGGAGAAGTCCTGGTCGCGGATCGTCTGCTGGGTCGAGACGACGGACAACGCGGCACCCTTGGCCTTGACGCACGAACGGACCCACGCCGCCAGGGCGCGCTGCTGCGCGCGGATGGAGGCGGTCGTCGGGTTGCGCCGGTCACGCACCCCGTCGTCCGGCTCGGGGCAGGCCACCGGCATCGACCGACCGGTGCCGCGGGGGTCCATCGCGACGACGTCGTGGGACCGGCCAATCGCCGGCTCGAGCGCGACCGTCGTGGGCGCGAGCCAGTCGGCGGCCACGCCGGGGCCGCCCGGGTTGACGAACAGCACGCGCGTCGCGCGGCGGTCGCCCTTGACGACGCGGCGGGTCACGCGCGTGAGCTGCAGCGTCGCGGAGCCCTTCGTCAGGTCGCGCCAGTCGAGCGGGGTGCGGACCTGGGCGCACAGCACCTTGCTGCCGGGGCTGACCTCGGCGACGACGGTGGCGGGGTTGCGCGTGGCGGGAGAGCACGACGAGGCGCGCCACACCGGCCGCTGCGCCACGTACTGCGACCAGCGCCAGGGGGTGCGCTTGGCGGCGGGCGCGGCAGAAGGAGCGGGCGCAGCGGGCACTGCGGTGGCCGGGGCCGACGAGGCCGAGGTGACGGAGGTGGCCGAGGTGACGCTGACGGCCGAGGCGGGGGGCGGCGCCACCAGACCGGCGGCGACCATCCCGGCCGCGCCGAGCACCGAGCCACCGGCCCTCAGACGCCGACGGGACCGGACCGGACGAGTCGAGGTGTCGACGGTGTCTGCCGGGCCGGCGCTCTCGGTGGCCGCGCTCGCACCGCGGTCGTGAAGCAGAGACATCGGACTGGACCCCCACGTGTGCGACGACATACCCCCGGCGGCTCATCGTCTCACGCCGGGCGGCGCGGTGGTGTCCTGTGACCGGCCCGACGCGGCGGACCCTGCCGGGTCTGCGACCCCCCGGGGCAGGACGCCTGTGGGACAGTGGGTCCGATCATCGAGCAGGAGGCCACACGCATGTCGGACACCCCCGGTCGCGGACGCGACGAGAACCCCGGCGAACGGGTCGGGCGGCCGCAACCGCATCCCGGCTGGTCCGCGCAGTCCCAGGAGAGCTACGAGGCCGGCGACTCCGGCGGCTGGGGCGGACCGCGACCCAACCCCACCGGCCCCCTCCCGCGCCTGCGGCGCACCCCCGACGACCGCGTCACCTACGCCGCGGCGCAGGGCTACGGCGACACCGACCCGGGTCGGGCGGAGGAGGATCCGAACGCCCCGCACGGCGCCCACACCGCCGGGGCCCCCGACGCCGCACCCGACGGTGGGGACGCGTCGGACCCCGGGGACCACCCGCACGAGCACGACCACGGCGACCCGCACGCCGACGACCGCGACGCCTGGGGCGACCCGGCTCACCCGCCGCGGTCCCCCGCAGCGGCCGGCGCGGCCGCCCTGTTCGACCTGTCGTTCCGGCGCACCGCGACCTTCTCGATCGTGCCGTTCACCTACGTCGTCGTGCTCGTCTTCCTCGTGCTCGACTACATGCGCTCCATCTACGACTACTCGAGCGCGGCCGGGTCCATCGGTCCCGGGGCGCTCGGCGGGCTGCTCATCCTCTTCGTCGTCGGGCTCTTCAAGATCGTCGTCCTCGCGTCGCTGGCGCGCCTGGCCCTCGAGCTGTGCCGGCACGTGGCCGAGCTGGCCCACGATCGCCGCGGCGAACAGGAGTGGACGACGCCGAGGTCCTGACCCCGCTCGGCGACGGCGCCCTGCGCCCGCTGCAGCGTTCCGCGCGGCTGCTTCACTGGAAGCCATGAGCGATCCGTACCGCATCTGCGTCGTCTGCAGCGGCAACATCTGCCGCTCCCCCATGGGCGAGGTCGTGCTCCGGCGCGCGTTCGAGGACGCCGGCCTGGCCGACCGGGTCGTCGTCGACTCGGCCGGCACGGGCTCGTGGCACGTCGGCGACGGCGCCGACCCCCGCACGGTGGCCGCCCTGCAGCGCCGCGGCTACGACGGCAGCGCCCACCGCGCGAAGCAGTGGGACCCGGAGTGGCTCGCGGGCCGCGACCTCGTGCTCGTCGCCGACGCGGGCCACCGGCGGGGCATCCTCGCGGAGGCCGCCCGCGAGGCCGGGGCGGACCACGTGCGCTTCGTGCGCGCCTTCGACCCCGACGTCGACCCCGACGGCCCCGCGAAGGACCTCGACCTCGCCGACCCGTACTACGGCGACGACGACGTCTTCGACGCCTGTCTCGACCAGGTCGTCCGCGCGGCACCGGGGGTCGTCGAGCACGTCCGCGCGCAGCTCGACGCCCGCTGAGCCCGTCGGTGGCGTCTGGTTGGATGTCGGGCATGGCCTCGCTCGCTGACATCACGCCTCCGATCGCCCTCGGCGCCCTCGACGGCCGGTACCGCCGCGCCGTCGCGCCGCTCGTCGACCACCTCTCGGAGGCGGCGCTCAACCGCGAGCGCGTCCGCGTCGAGATCGAGTGGCTCGTGCACCTCACCGGCCGCGGCGTCGTCCCCGGGGTCCGCGCGCTGAGCGAGGCCGAGACCGGGCGGCTCCGGGCGATCGTCGAGGAGTTCGGGGCCGACGACGTCACGGAGCTCGCGCAGATCGAGCGCGAGACCGTCCACGACGTCAAGGCCGTCGAGTACTACCTCAAGCGCCGGCTGCCGGACGCGCTCGACGGCCCCGCCGAGGAGGTCGCGCGCCTCGGCGAGCTCGTCCACTTCTGCTGCACGAGCGAGGACGTCAACAACCTCTCGTACGCGCTGATGATCTCGGGCGCGATCCGCGACGTCTGGCTCCCCGCGGCCACCGCCCTGGTCGACCAGCTCGCGCGCCTGGCGCACGAACTCGCGGAGGTCCCCCTGCTCGCGCACACGCACGGGCAGCCCGCGACCCCCACGACGATGGGCAAGGAGCTCGCCGTGCTCGCCCACCGCCTGCGCCGCCAGCTCCGGCGCATCGAGGGCGCCGAGTACCTCGGCAAGCTCAACGGCGCGACCGGCACCTTCGGCGCGCACGTGGCCGCCGTGCCCGGCGCCGACTGGCCGGAGGTGAGCCGCAGCTTCGTCGAGGATGTCCTGGGGCTGACGTGGAATCCGCTGACCACCCAGATCGAGAGCCACGACTGGCAGGCGGAGCTCTACGCCGACGTCGCCCGGTTCAACCGGATCCTGCACAACCTCTGCACGGACGTGTGGACCTACATCTCGATGGGCTACTTCGCGCAGGTGCGCGGCCAGGGCACGGTGGGGTCGAGCACGATGCCGCACAAGGTCAACCCCATCCGCTTCGAGAACGCGGAGGCCAACCTCGAGGTGAGCAACGCCCTCCTCGACGTGCTCGCGTCCACGCTCGTCACCTCGCGCCTGCAGCGCGACCTCACCGACTCCTCGATGCAGCGCAACGCCGGCACCGCCCTCGGCCACGGCCTGCTCGCCCTCGACAACGTGGCCCGCGGCCTCGCCGGGCTCGACGCGGTGCCCGAGCGGATGGCCGCCGACCTCGACGCGAACTGGGAGGTGCTGGGCGAACCCGTCCAGTCGGCGATGCGCGCCCTCGGCGCCCAGGGCGTGCCGGGGATGGACCAGCCGTACGAGCGGCTCAAGGAACTCACCCGCGGGCGCCGCATCACCGGCGACGACCTGCGCGAGTTCGTGCGCGGCCTCGGCCTGCCGCCCGAGGTGGAGGAGCGGTTCGTCGCGCTCACCCCCGCGACGTACGTCGGCCTCGCGCCGCGCCTCGTGGCCCGCCACCTGCCGGTGCCGCCCCCCGCCTGACCGCGGGCGCGGCGGCCGCGACCACAGCCGCAGACGCGGCCCCGCCCGCGGTGGGGTCCGTTCCGGGAATACCCCCCAGGGGTATGCTGTTGTCCACGACGCAGGACACCACCCTGCACGAAGAGCACGGGATCGGGAGGCGGCCATGGCCGGGTACGCGGACGAGAAGGACGCGCTGCGGGCGCGGCTGCGCCGCATCGAGGGACAGGTCCGCGGCCTGACGCGCATGGTCGAGGAGGACACGTACTGCATCGACGTCCTCACCCAGATCAGCGCGGTGACCAAGGGGCTGCAGTCCGTCGGGCTGACCCTGCTGCAGGACCACCTCGACCACTGCGTCGTCGAGGCCGCGCGCGAGTCCGACGAGGCCGCCACCGCCAAGGTCGAGGAGGCCACCCAGGCCGTCGCGCGCCTGCTGCGCACCTGACCCGTTCGCGCCCCGGCGTCCGGCGCCCACGCCGTCCGAGGTGCACCCGTCACCCGCCCATCCACGAGGAGGAACCCTGATGACCACCACCACGTTCACCGTCGCGGGCATGACCTGCGGACACTGCACGAGCGCCGTCACGGCGGAGCTCACCGACCTGCCGGGCGTCGAGGGGGTCGACGTCGACCTCGTCGCCGGCGGCGACTCGCCCGTCACGGTGCGCAGCGAGGGCCCCCTGGCCCCCGACGCCGTGCGCGAGGCCGTCGCCGAGGCCGGCGACTACACCGTCACCTTCTGATCCCACCCTCGACCGACCTCCCGCACCACCGCATCCGAGCGAGGACACCATGACCACCGCCACGGACCCGACCCGCCACCTCGATCTCGCCATCGGCGGGATGACGTGCGCGTCGTGCGCCACCCGGGTCGAGCGCAAGCTCAACAAGCTCGAGGGCGTGCAGGCGAGCGTCAACCTCGCCACCGAGCGGGCGCACGTCCGCTACGACGAGCCGCTGACGCCGGCGGACATCGTCGGGACCGTCGAGAAGACGGGATACCGGGCGGACGTCCTGCGCGGGTCCGGCGGTGCCGACCGGCCGGACGGATCCGGACGCTCGGGCGCCCTCGCCGACGCTCCGGGCGCCGGGCCGAGCGTCTCGGATCCCGAGTGGACCGGGGAGGCCGACGGGGCCGGAGACGCGGCGACGCCCGGCGGCGCCGGCGCGTCCGGCGGTGGGGGCCCCGCGCCGGCGGGCCTCCGGGACCGGTTCGGGGCGTTCTTCGGGGCGGCCGACCTGCAGCGCCGGCTCCTGGTCGCCGCCGTCCTCACCGTGCCGCTCGTCGTCGTCGCGATGGTGCCCGCCGTGCACCACGCGCTGGGCGGGGCCGGGGCGTGGGTGCAGCTCGCACTCGCGACGCCGGTCGTCGCCTGGTGCGCCTACCCCTTCCACCGCGCCGCGGCGATCAACGCGCGCCACGGCGCGTCGACGATGGACACGCTCGTGTCCATCGGCGTCCTCGCCGCGTTCGGCTGGTCGCTCGCCGCGACCCTCACCGGCAGCGGCGACGGCCACCTCTACTACGAGACCGCGGCGGTCGTCACGACGTTCCTGCTGGCCGGGCGGGTGGCCGAGGCCCGCGCGAAGCGGCGCGGGAAGTCGGCCCTGACGAGCCTGCTCGAGCTCGGCGCCAAGGAGGTCACCCTCGTCGACGGGCGCGACGAAGGCGGGCGCTTCGTCCTCGACGCCGCCGGCGAGCGCCGCGCTCCCGTCGCGGAGCTCGGCGTCGACGACCACTTCCTCGTCCGGCCCGGCGAGAAGATCGCCGCCGACGGCGTGGTCGTCGACGGGGCGAGCGCGGTCGACCTCTCCCTCGTCACGGGCGAGTCGCTCCCGGTGGAGGTCGAGCGGGGCGACGAGGTCACCGGGGGCGCCGTCAACGCGTCCGGGTCGCTCGTCGTGCGGGCCACGCGGGTCGGCTCCGACACGACACTCGCGGGCATCACCCGTCTCGTCGAGGCGGCGCAGACGGGCAAGGCCCCCATCCAGCGGCTCGCCGACCGCGTCTCGGCCGTTTTCGTGCCGGTGGTCCTGCTCATCGCGGCCCTGACGTTCGTCGGATGGCTCCTCGCCGGCGGGGGCGCGGCCGCGGCGTTGTCCGCCGCCGTCACGGTCCTCGTCATCGCCTGCCCGTGCGCGCTCGGGCTCGCCACGCCGACGGCGCTGCTCGCCGGCACCGGCCGCGGCGCCGAGCTGGGCGTGCTCATCAAGGGTCCGGAGGTCCTCGAGAGCACCCGCGCCGTCGACACCGTCGTCCTCGACAAGACCGGGACCGTCACGACGGGCACGATGCGGCTCGTCCACGTGGCCACCGTGGGCCGCCTCACCGCGACCGCCGCGCTGCAGGCCGCCGCCGCGGTCGAGGCCCGCAGCGAGCACCCGGTCGCCCGCGCCGTCGTCGGCGCCGCGGAGCACCGCGGCCTCGAGCGCCCCGACGTCACGGGCTTCGAGAACCTGCCCGGCAGCGGCGTACGCGGCCGGATCAAGGGCACGGCCGTCACCGTCGGCCGCGCCGACCTCTTCGACGTCGTCCCGCCCGAGATCGCCGAGCCCGACGTCGTCGGCACCACCGTGTACGTCGGCTGGGGCGAACCGCTCACGGCCCGGGCGGCACTCACCGTCGCCGACGAGGTGCGCCCCACCTCCGCGGCCGCGATCGAGGCCCTCCACGACCTCGGCCTCACCACCTACCTGCTCACGGGCGACGACGAGACCACGGCGCGGGCGGTCGCGGCCCAGGTCGGCATCGACGAGGACCACGTCCTCGCCGGCGTCCGGCCCGACGGCAAGCACGACGCCCTGACGCGCCTGCAGGGCCGTGGCAAGGTGGTCGCCATGGTCGGCGACGGTGTCAACGACGCGGCAGCCCTCGCGGCGGCCGACCTCGGGCTCGCGATGGGCTCGGGCACCGACGTGGCGGCGGAATCCGCCGACATCGTGCTCGTGCGCCCCGACCTCGGGGCGGTCGCCGACGCCATCACCCTCTCCCGCAAGACGTTGTCGATCATCCGGCAGAACCTCTTCTGGGCCTTCGCCTACAACGTGGCCGCCATCCCCCTGGCCGTGTTCGGTCTGCTCAGCCCGATGATCGCGGGCGCGGCGATGGCCGCCTCGAGCGTCATCGTCGTGTGCAACAGCCTCCGGCTGCGGGGCGTGGCGCGCGAGGACCGGGTGGCCCGGTGAGTCGCGCCGTCGGGCGCGCGGTGCTCACCGGCCTGCTGCTCGCCCCCGCCGTCCTGTCCGCCTGCGCGTCGGGCCCGCCGCCGCTCACGCCGGAACAGGTGCGGTCGGCGCACCCGACCCCGCCGACTCCCGAGCCGACCGTCGTGCCGGCGACGCACCTGCTGGACCGGGCGTACGTCGCCGGCGGCGACGAGGCCCAGAAGCTCGACCTCACCGTGCCCGGCGGCTACCGCGGCCCCCGCCCCGTCGTCGTGTTCATCCACGGCGGCGCCTGGAAGGAGGGCGACCGCGGCTCGTTCGAACGCCGCGACGGCACGAACTTCGCCGCCCTGCGCACCCGGCTGCTCGAGCAGGGGTGGGCGACGGCGAGCATCGGCTACCGGTTCACCGACGTCGCCCGGATGCCCGCTCAGCTCCACGACGCCAAGGCGGCCGTGCGCTGGCTCTACGCGCACGCCGGCCGGTACGGGCTCGACCGCGACCGCATCGCCGTCGTCGGCGAGTCGGCGGGCGGGCATCTGGCGCAGCTCGTCGGCGACACCCGGGGCGACGCCGCGGCCGAGGGGACCCTGGGGGTGACGAACGGGGCGAAGAGCGACGTCGTGGCCGTCGTCAGCTACTACGGCGTCGCCGACCTGCGGCGCCTGGTCGCCGACCGCGTGGCCGCGGGCTGCGGGACCGGCGACGCGGGCCGCGCCTCCCCCGAGGGCCGGCTCATCGGCGCCGACCCGGCGGCCCCGGCCGCGGCTCGGGCCGCCGACGCGGCGAGCCCGATCGGGCACGTCTCGCCCTCCTCGGCCCCGACGTTCTTCCTCCACGGCCGCCGCGACTGCGTCGTCCCGGCCGCGCAGTCCCGTCGGGCCGCACAGGCGTTGACCTCGGCCGGGGTGCCGGCGCAGGTCGAGACGATCGACGCGGGCCACGCCGACCCGCGCTTCTTCACGACGCCGGCCCTGCAGGACCGGGTCGTCGACTTCCTGACCCGCTACCTGGGAGCACCGGACCGGACCGCCGACCCCACGACGTGAGCGGGTGGCCCCGCCTCAGACCGTGACGGTCCCGCTCGGCCCGGCGAAGTCGACCGAGAGCAGGCCGGCGGTCCCGTGGGGGGCCACGAAGTCGAACGTCAGGTCGGAGACGAGGGGTTCGCCGTCGAGGCCGACCCAGTCGCGGACGCGCTGGGCGTCACCGGCGATGGTCAGGCCCACGAGCCGCACGCTCGGCTCCTCGTCGACGGCGAGGGAGGGATGCAGCTCGGGGTTCTCGTACTGGACGAAGAACGGCAGCTGCGGATCGTTGAGGAGCCCGCGCACGCCGACCTGCCGCCAGCGCAGGTCACGGCCGTCGGGAAAGACGCGGTGGCCCGGCGCGCTCTCGCGGCCGAGGCGGGACTCGGCCTCCGCGATGTCGTCGACGCGGCACACCCACCCCATCCAGCCGCCGCCGGTCGCCGAGCAGGCCCGGACGGCCTGACCGAACGGCGCCTTGTCCGATGCGGGGTGGTCGAGCACCTCGACGACCTCCACGTAGCGGCCCTGCGCCAACGGCAGGATGACGTTGCGGGTGCCGAAGCTCGGGTGGACCCCGCCGTTGACCGAGCGCACCCCGAGCGCATCGGCGAGCCTGCCCGCCGTCGCCGCGAGGCCGTCGGGTTCTGCCGCGTAGGACACGTGGTCGAGTCGCATGAGGACAAGACTGGCACGGCCCGGAGCGCGGCCGCAGGCGACCCCTGCGCGCGGCCCGCGACGCTCCGACCGGATCGGGAGCGGGTCAGGCCCGGACGACGGCGGCGCGCTGGCGGACCGCCTCGTAGAGGACGATCGCGGCGGACGTCGCGACGTTGAGGGAGTCGGCGCGGCCCACCATGGGGATGCGCACCCGGTGGGTGGCCGCGGCGAGCACGTCGTCGGACAGGCCGGTCTTCTCGGCGCCCACCGCCACGGCGACGCGCCCGCGGTAGTCGACGTCGGTGTGCAGCACGTCGGTGTCGGGGGTGGTCGCGACGAGGGCGATGTCGTGGCGCTCCAGCCACGCGAGGGTGGCCGCCGTGTCCGCGGAGGCGACGGGCACCGAGAACACGGTGCCCTTGCTCGACCGGACGAGGTTGGGGTTGCCCCAGTCGGTGACCGGGTCGGCGGCGACGACCGCCTCGACGCCGGCGCCGTCGGCCGTGCGCAGCATCGCACCGAGGTTGCCCGGCTTCTCGACGCCCTGACACACGAGGGCCAGCACGTCGTCGGTCGGCGTGAGCTCGTCGAGCGGCCGGCCCGGGGCCTGCGCGACCGCGAGGAACCCGTCGGGGCCCTCGCGGTAGGCCACCTTCTCGAACGCCGCGCGCCCGAGGCGGACCGTCTCGGTGCCGGGCGGGAGACCCTCGCGCACGCGGTCGAGGTCGTCGGAGGCGTGCATGAGCTCCGGGCACACGTACAGCGAGCGCACCCGCCCCCCGGCGGCGAGGCAGAGCGCGAGCTCCTCGTAGCCGTCGACGAGGGTGACCCCCTCCTCGTCCCGGGCGCGCCGACGGCGCAGCGCGATGAGGGACTTGAGGCGAGGGTTGGCGGCGCTCGTGATGACGATGTCGTTCATGGCGGGTCCAGCATCACACCTGCGTCGCGTGGCGCGCAGGGCGTCTCGCGATCGGTCAGCGCGCGGCGAGCGGCCCGCCCGGCAGGGCGTCGCCGATGCTCAGGTGCCCGGCGAGGTCGACGAGGGCCCGGCCGTAGCCGCGCAGGAAGTCGGCCTCGTCCACCGGCGCGCGGCGGTCGTCGCCGACCTCGCGCGCCAGGGCGGTGGCCCAGCCGCGCAGGTACGCGGCGAGCTCGAGGTGGTTCTCGAAGAGGGCGGCGTCGGCGGGGCGGACGACGGTGGCGTCGGCGGGTGCGCCGGCGGTGACGACCTGATCCTTGGTCATGGCCTTCTCATTCCTTTGAGACGGAGCGGGTACTGCTCACCTCATCGGCTCCGGATCGCCCGCTCCCACCCTTTTTCTCAAGGTCCTCAAAGATTCAACCGTCACCCAGGGACTGGCCGGCGAGAGCGTCGAACAAGATTTCTGTTCAGCGGTGCTGACGTCGTATGAAGCAGACGTCAAGACGTCCGACTTATCGACTCTCTTTCGCCCCGCAATGACCTTCTTTCACGCATTGTCGCGTCTTGGACGCGTCTTTGTCGGACGTCCTGGAACGCCATCCACCGTCTTGGACGCGTCACGGACATCCGACCTGGACGCTCAGGCGCGCAGGACGACGGCCTCCCAGGGCCGCAGCCGCCGCGGAGCCGCGGTCGGCTCGGGCCGGCCACCGCGCGTGCGGTTGCCCAGCACGAGGCGCGCGTCGGCGTAGGCCGCCACGACCTCCTCGGGCAGGCCCTCGACCTCGACGTCGTCGCCAGAGCAGTTGGCGAGGACGAGCAGCTCGTCGTCGCCCCGGCGTCGGGTGAACGCCCACACCCGCGGATCGCGCGGCGCGAGCGCCGTGAAGTCGCCGAGGGCGACCGTGTCGTCCTCGTGGCGCAGGGCGATGAGGCGGCGGTAGTGCGCGAGCACCGAGTCGGGGTCGTCGTCCTGCGCCGCGACGTTGACGCGGTCGTGGTCGGGGCCCGCGGGCAGCCACGGCGTGCCCGTCGTGAACCCCGCGTGCGCGCCCGAGGTCCACTGCATCGGGGTACGAGCGTTGTCGCGGCCCACGGCGCGGATCCCCTCGAGCACGGCCCCCGGGTCACCGCCGTTGGCGAGGGCGTCCGCGTACGCGTTGCGCGACTCGATGTCCTGCGCGTCGTCGATCGTCGCGAACGGCACGTTGCGCATCCCGATCTCCTCGCCCTGGTACACGTACGGCGTGCCCCGCTGGAGGTGGAGGATCGTCGCGAGGGCCGTGGCGGAGGCGACGCGGTGCTCGTCGGAGTCGTCCCCGAACCGCGAGACCGGCCGGGGCTGGTCGTGGTTGCACCAGTACAGGGAGTTCCAGCCGACGTCGGCCAGTCCCTCCTGCCAGCGGAACAGGCTGTCCTTGAGCTCGAGCGGGTCCACGTCCACGGTGTCGAACTTGCCGTTCGGGCCGCGGCCGAGGCCGACGTGCTCGAACTGGAACACCATGTCGACCTCCGCGCGGGCGGGGTCGGTGAACTTGCGGGCCTCGTCGATCGTGACGCCGGGCATCTCGCCCACGGTGATGAGCTCGCGGCCGGGGTGACCCGCGAAGACCCGCTCGTGCATCTCGTGGAGGAACTCGTGGATGCGCGGCCCGTTCATCGTGAACGGCATGCCGTCGCCGAGGAACTCACCGGGCGCCGCATCCCCGTCGGGCAGCGTCCCGTCGGGGCGGACCGCCTTGGAGATGAGGTTGACGACGTCCATGCGGAAGCCGTCGACGCCGCGGTCGAGCCACCGGTTCATCATCGCGTAGACGGCGTCGCGGACCTGCGGGTTCTCCCAGTTCAGGTCGGGCTGTCGACGGCTGAAGAGGTGGAGGTAGTACTCGCCGCTCGCCTCGTCCCACTCCCACGTGCTGCCGGAGAAGAAGGACGTCCAGTTCGTGGGCTCCGCCCCCGGCTGCCCGCCGACGTGCCCCGCACGCGGCGGCGCCCACCAGTACCAGTCGCGCTTCGGGTCGTCGACGCCGCGGCGGGACTGCTCGAACCACTCGTGTTCGTCGGAGGTGTGGTTGACGACGAGGTCCATGACGAGCTTCAGGCCCAGCTCGTGGCACCGGGCGATGACCGCGTCGAGGTCCGCGTCGGTCCCGAACAGCGGGTCGACGTGCTCGTAGTCGCTGATGTCGTATCCATTGTCGTCCATCGGTGAGCGGTAGACCGGGCTCAGCCAGACGACGTCGACGCCGAGCGAGGCGACGTGGTCGAGGTGCGCCAGGATGCCCGGCAGGTCACCCACCCCGTCGCCGTTCCCGTCCGCGAAACTCCGCGGGTAGATCTGGTAGACGACGGCGTTGGACCACCACTTCTGCTCACTCACCCCCCGACCCTAACGGCAAGGCGCACACTGGCAGCAGGGTCGGGGGGCCCGGGGGCAGAGTCGGGACGACACAAGGGAGTTCGTCATGCTGCGGGATTTCGTCATGCTGCGCACGAGTCGGCGATGGATCGGGGCGACGCTGTCGCCGTGGCGCTGGGAGGTGGGGCGGCCGCACCCGCCCAGGCGGCGCCGAAGGCGGGGCCTGGGGCGGGGCCGGGGGCGGGGCCGGGGGCGGGGCCGGGCATGAGGATCGTGTTCGGGGCCGGTCCCGACGGGACCCGCGACATCAGGCGGGAGGCGCCCGAGTACCGGGACTACCGGACGCCGGGCATCATCCTCGTCACCGTGGTCAACACCGGCGACGTGCCGCTGACGTCGCCGACGGTCGTCGTGGCGGGGCAGCCGCTCGGCCAGTGTCCGGGAGAGGCCACCGTGGCCCCGGGCGGACACCTCACGTGCGGCGACTACCTCGTGCCGCCCGAGGGCACGCCCGGGACGACGGCGACGTTCACGGCGGAGGCGTCGGCCACGGCGGGCGGCACCCGGGTCACCGACAGGATCACCGGCACGTGGGCGTTCACCGACGTCGTCCCCATCGCCACCCTGTCCCTGCGGGCCGAACCCGGCCGGGCGCCGTCGGGCACCCTGGTCCGCTTCCACGTCGACAAGGGGCTCGTCGTCCCCTGGCGGCCCATGCCGGACACCACAGCCCTGACGTCCGCCGCGCACGGCGGCCTGCTCGACCCGGACAACCCCGAGGTGACCGCCAACACGTGCCCCGGCACCGTGGCGTACCAGTCGTGTTCCTTCACGGCGGTCGTGCGGGGCGCCCCGGGCGCCACGATGAGCGAGACGGTGTCCATCGAGCTCACCGACGGCACGGGTCCGACGAACACGATCTCCGCGCGGGCGGACGTGACGATCGAGCCGCCCCCCATGCGCGACGCGCAGGCGTGGGCGGAGGCGTCCGTGACGTGGCCCGCGGTGACGCTCGACCACCGGCAGGTGCGGCGGCGCACCTTCACGACGGACGTCTTCGACCTCCCGGGCCGCTGCGAGCGGGCCGTCCCGGCCCGGTTGCAGGACCTGCTCGCCACCCCCGCGCCGCAGCGGGGAACGTGCCACCGACCGTGGCGGCTCGTGCGCGCGGCGACCGCCGCCCTGCTCAACGAGGCCGCGCGCGGGACGGGCTTCGCCGGCCGCAGCGTCGAGGGCATCCGCGACGACACGGTGGAGGTTCTTCAATGGGGAAACGGCCGCGCCGCGGCGCGCCTCGCAGCGACGTACGAGGGATGGAACGCGGGTGTGGCCTCCCCCGCGCCGACGGCAGTGGCGCGCTGACCCGGCGGGCGGCGCGTCGGCCCGGGGCGCCCGGCGCGGCCCCCTCACCGCACGCAGTCGAGGGCCGGGGCACCGCGACGCGCCCGAGAAGGACGGCGACGTCCGAGGGACGCGCCGACGAACGTCACCCCCGGGACGGGATCGAGTCGAGGACCAGCGCCAGCCCGTCGTCGTGCACGTGGGCGGTGACGAGGTCGGCGCGCGCGGCCACCTCGGCGGGCGCGTTGCCCATCGCGACGCCGCAGGCGGCCCACTCGAACATCTCGAGGTCGTTGCGCTGGTCGCCGACCGCGACCGTGCGGGACCGGTTGGCCCGCAGCCGGCGCCGCACGCCCTCCAGCGCCGACGCCTTCGAGACCCCCTCGGGAGTCACGTCGAGCCAGGCCGTGAAGCCGACGGCGTAGTTCACCCCGTGCAGCCCGAGGGCCTCGACGTCGCGGGCGAACTCCTCGGCGTGCAGGCCGGGGTGGTAGAAGGTGACGCGCGTCGTCGGCCGCGCGACGAGCTCGTCCCAGCCGACGACGCGGACGTCGCCGTCGAGCTCGCCCTCCGCGAACGGAGCGATGGCGTCGAAGCCGAGCCCCAGCCGCTCGACCGCGAAGACCGCCTCCGGCCACTCCCGCGCGAGCAGGGAGAGCGCCGGGCCGGGGTCGAAGGTCATGGTGTCGACGACCTCGTGGCCGCCGGGCAGGCTGGGGTCGAGGGCGATCGTCACCGCGCCGTTGGAGCAGACGGCGTACCCGGAGCGCAGCCCGAGCGCGTCGATGACGGGCCGGGCGGCGAGCACCGACCGGCCGGTGGCGACGACGACGTCGTGGCCGGCCTCGGCGACGCGGCGCACGGCGTCGTGGACGGCCGAGGTGAGGGTGCCGTCGTGGTGGACGGTCGTGCCGTCGATGTCGATCGCCACGAGGTGGCGGCCGGCGGGGGTGGTCACGCCGGGAAAGGTCAGGGGGGCGCCGGGGGCCGACACGCAGTCGGCGGGCATGGGGGTCATGAGGGTCATGTCAGGGTCCTTCGGGTCCTTCGTGGTTCTGCGATCCCTCCGCTCGGCGGCGCGGGATCCCTCCCGGCCGCACACGGCCCCGACGCGGGGCCCGGATCGCTCTGGTCTGTTCGTCACGCTTCTCAACACCCTGAGCGCTGCAATCGATACCCGGGCACATTCGGGGTGAATCAGGCCCGGCGGGCGCGAGAACACGAGGTGACCGCGCCCCTCACCGCTCACGCCCCGGGCCGGCGTCGCGCGGGAAGATCCGCCGCGGCCCGGCGCCCTCGCCGGCGAGCACGTCGCCGGGGTTGTAGATCGCGCACTGGCGCATCGACAGGCAGCCGCACCCGACGCACAGCGCGAGACCGTCGCGCACCTGCTCGAGCTGCGCGATCCTGGCGTCCAGCCGCGGCCCCCAGCGCCGCCCGAGGCGCACCCAGTCGCGCTTGGTGGGCGCGTGGTCGGGCGGGAAGGCCGCGAACGCCTCGCCGATCTCGGCGAGCGACAGCCCCACCCGCTGCGCCGCCTGCACGACCGCGATGCGGCGCAGGGCGGAGCGGGCGAAGCGTCGCTGGTTGCCGCCGGTGCGGGTGCTCGCGAGCAGGCCCAGCGACTCATAGTGCCGGATCGCGGACACCGCGAGACCGGAGCGGTGGGCGACCTCGCCGATCGTCAACAGGTCCTGCGCCATGCCCCAGTGTGACCCGCCGCGACGGCCTTGACCTGACGTCCACTTCAGGTATGACGATGGCGCCGACCCAGTCGACGACACCCGGGAGACCGCCATGACCGACCCCCGCACCCCGGCCGAGTACCTGCCCGACGACCTCGTCCAGTGCGTCACGTGCGCCGTCGAGTACGACGCGCGCGACCTCCCGCCGCTGTGCCCGATCTGCGCCGACGAGCGGCAGTACCTGCCGCCGGACGGCGTGCAGCGGTGGATGCGCCCGGCCGAGTTCACCGGCCGCATCGACCTCGTCGAGCGCGAGCCGGACCTGTTCGGTCTCGTCGTCCGCGCCGACGACGGGCAGGACGTCGGGATCGACCAGCAGGCCAAGATCGTCCGCACCGCGCACGGCACCGTCATGGTCGACGTCCCGGCCGCCATCACCGCCGAGGCGGTATCGGCCTTGCGGGAGCTGGGCCCGATGCGGGCCATCGTCCCGAGCCACCCGCACATGTTCGGGCCGGCCTCGGCCTGGTCGCGCGCCCTCGGCGACGTCGACGTGTGGGTCGCGGCCGCCGACGAGGGCCGGCTCGGCCGCCGGCCGGACGCGCTCCGGCTCTGGGAGGGCCGGGTCACCCTCGTCCCCGGCGTCACCGCCTGGCAGCCCGGGGGCCATTTCCCCGGCAGCGCCGTCGTCCACTGGCCCGGGGCCGACGGCCGCGGCGTCCTGCTCGCCGGCGACACGATCGCCGTCAACCCCGACCGGCGCACCGTCGCGTTCATGCGCAGCTACCCCAACCGGATCCCGCTGTCGGCCGCCGTCGTCGAGCGCATCGCCGCCGACGTGGGGACCGTCGAGTTCGACCGCCTGTACTCGAACTTCGAACCCCGCATCGCCGCCGGCGCCCGCGAGGCCGTCGCGTCCTCGGCGCGGCGGCACGCCGCCTGGGTGCGAGGGGTGCACGACGGATTCACCGGCGGATCGTCGTCGACACCGGCCGCGCCGGAGCGGATCGGTCCCGCGACCCCCCTGCGCATCGTGCATCTCGTCGCGGATCTGGCGGCGGCGGAGACGTTCTGGGTCGGCGGGGTGGGCCTGGACGTGCGCTACCGCAAGGCGGCCCGGCCGAGCGTGCACGGTGCCGGCGGTGCTGACCGCACGGACGGCGAGCCCGCACTGCTCATGGTCGGACCCGCGGGGGCCACGTGGCACCTGGAACTCGTCGAGGCCGGTCACCCGCCGGACGGGGCGCGCCCCGGCGGCACCGACGACGGGTCGGTCGTCCTCTACCTCGGCGCCGACCCCGACCCGCGGTGGCTCGCGCGCATCGAGGCGCACGGCGGCCGCCGTGTCGACGCCCACGTCGACTACTGGCGGCGCTGGGGCGTCACCGTCGAGGCACCGAGCGGGCACCGCCTCGTCCTCTCGACCCGCCGCTGGGACGCCTGATCCCGCGCGTGACGGCGCCCGAGGGGCGGGCACGGCCGCCGCTGCCGGCGCGGGTCAGCGGCGCGCGAGCAGCTCCTCGGCGATCTGCACCGCGTTGAGGGCCGCGCCCTTGCGCAGGTTGTCGCCGACGACGAAGAGGGACAGACCGCGGCCCTGCGGGGCCGCCTGGTCCGCGCGGACGCGGCCGACGAACACCTCGTCGCGGCCGGTGGCCTCGAGCGGGTTGGGCACGTCGGAGACGACGACGCCCTTGGCGCCGCCGAGGATCTCCAGCGCCCGCTCCGGGGTGATGTCGCGCGAGAACTCGGCGTGGATCGCGAGCGCGTGGCCGCTGAACACCGGCACCCGCACGCACGTGCCGGAGACGCGCAGGTCGGGGACGTGCAGGATCTTGCGCGACTCGTTGCGCAGCTTCTGCTCCTCGTCGGTCTCGAGGGACCCGTCGTCGGCGAGCGAACCCGCGAGGGGGACGACGTTGAAGCCGATGTTGACGGCGTACGCCTGGGGGGCCGGGAGCGCCACGGCGTCGCCGTGCAGCGCGAGTCCGGTCGGGTCGCCCGCGGCGTACCCGCCCCGGAGCTGCGAGTCGAGCTCGCGCACGCCCTTGCCGCCGGAGCCGGAGACGGCCTGGTAGCTGGCGACGCGCAGCGTGACGAGGCCGGCCTCGTCGTGCAAGGGCTTGAGCACCGGCATCGCGGCCATCGTCGTGCAGTTCGGGTTGGCGACGATCCCGTTGGGGATGTCGAGGAGGTCGTCGGCGTTGACCTCGGAGACGACGAGCGGGACCTGGGGGTCCTTGCGCCAGGCGCTGGAGTTGTCGATGACCGTCGCGCCGGCGGCGGCGACCTTGGGGGCGTACTCCTTGCTCGCGGACCCGCCGTTGGAGAACAGGGCGACGTCGATGCCGGAGAAGTCGGCGGTCGCCGAGTCCTCCACCGTCACCTCGCCGCCCGCCCACGGCAGCGTGGAACCCGCCGACCGCGCCGAGGCGAAGTAGCGGATGTCGTCGACCGGGAAGCTGCGCTGCTCCAGCAGCGTGCGCATGACCTGACCGACCTGACCCGTGGCACCGAAGACCGCAACTCGCATGCGTCCCAGGATAGGAGCCCGGCCGCGCGCAGCCCGGGTCCGCCCGCCTGGTGGACCGGGCGGCTCACCCGAACCCGCCGGGACCGCTCGCTCTCCGGCGCGCGACGTCCGCCCGGGCCGATGAGCTCACTCGTGCGAGGGCGGGGCGGCCTGCTCCGGCGCGTCGTCGGGGTGCCCGGACCCGCCGAGTTCACGCAGGTCGAGGGCGTGGAGCGGCTCGACGTCCGTCGGTTCGGGCACGGCCGGCGCCGGGACGCCCCCGCCGAAGAGCTCCCGGAGCACGACCGCGATGCCGTCGTCGTCGTTGGAGGCGGTGACCCGATCCGCCGCGGCGCGCACGGCCGCGGTCGAGTTCGCCATCGCCACCCCGAGGCCCGCGGCGCGCAGCATCGGCAGGTCGTTGCCGTTGTCGCCGAACGCGACGCACCGGGACAGCTCGACGCCGCGGGCGGCGGCGAGATCGGCCAGGGCCGAGCCCTTGTCGACGCCGCGGGCGGTCGCCTCGAAGTAGAAGGGCGCCGAGAACGCGAACTCGGTGACGCCGGCGAACCGGTCGGCGAACACGTCCCCGAACGGCCGCAGCCGCGCCGGGTCGGCGTGCATGAGCACCTTGTCGACCACGGTGTCGGCGCCCGCGGACACGGCGTCGGCGAGGCTCGGCACCGCCTCGACGGCCAGCTCGTTGCCGTCGGCCTCGACGGACACCTGCGGATGGCCGGGGCGGTCGACGACGAGGCGGTCGCCGCTGCACAGCATGACGAGGACGTCGTGCTGCTCCGCGAGCTCGAGGATGTCGGCGACGACGTCGAGGGCGAGCGGGCGCCGGGCGACGACCTCGCCCGTGTCGGCGTCGACGCTCATCGCGCCGTTGACGCCGATGAGCACGAATCCGCGGTCGTCGAGGGACGACATGCGCACCAGCCGCCGGAGGCCGACGACGGGGCGGCCCGAGGCGAGCGCGATCGTCGCGCCGGCGTCCCGGGCGCGCGCGAACTCCGCCCGGGTGCCGGGCAGCACGGTGCCGGAGCTGGTGAGCAGGGTCCCGTCGATGTCGACGGCGATGATGGCGGGCGACTCGGTCACCCCGGCAGCGTCGCAGCCGTGCGGCCACCTCGGCGAATCGACCCGGGCGTGGCGATACCCCCGGGTGCAGCCTCCTCCTCAGCGCCCGCCGGGGACGAGGCGGTCGACGCCGAGGTAGGGGCGCAGGGCCGCGGGGACGTCGACGGTGCCGTCGGGCCGCTGGTGGTTCTCGACGATGGAGACGAGCCACCGGGTCGTCGCGAGGGTGCCGTTGAGGGTGGCGACGATCTGGTTGCCGCCCTCCCGCTTCTCGCGCACGTTCAGCCGGCGCGCCTGGAAGGTCGTGCAGTTCGACGTCGACGTGAGCTCGCGGTAGCGGCCCTGGGTGGGGACCCAGCCCTCGGAGTCGAACTTGCGGGCCGCGGGGCCGCCGAGGTCGCCGGCGGCGACGTCGATGACGCGGTAGGGCACCTCCATGCGGTCGAGCATGTCCTTCTCCCAGGACAGCAGGCGCGCGTGCTCGTCCGCCGCGTCCTCCGGGCGGCAGTAGACGAACATCTCCACCTTCTGGAACTGGTGCACGCGGATGATGCCGCGGGTGTCCTTGCCGTAGCTGCCGGCCTCGCGGCGGTAGCACGTCGTGTTCGCCACGTACCGGCGCGGTCCGTCGGACAGGTCGATCACCTCGCCGGCGTGGAACCCCGCGAGGGCGACCTCCGAGGTGCCGGTGAGGAACAGGTCGTCGTCGCGGAGGCGGTACACCTCGTCCTCGTGGGCGTCGAGGAACCCCGCGCCGGCCATCGTCGCCGGGTTGACGAGGGTGGGGACGCCGAGGCGGGTGAAGCCGTGCTCGTGGGCCGTCGCGAGGGCGAGGTCGAGCATGGCCGCCTCGAGGCGCGCACCCTGCCCGATGAGGTAGTAGAACCGCGACTCGGCCGCCTTGACGCCGCGGGCCGTGTCGAGCGCGCCGAGCCCCTCGAGCAGCGCGAAGTGGTCCTGGGGCTCGAAGCCCTCCGCGGCGAAGTCGCGCGGGGTGCCGTGGGTCTCGAGCACGACGAAGTCGTCCTCCCCGCCGGCGGGGACCCCGTCGACGATGACGTTGCCGATGCGCCGCATCGCGGTGGCGAGGTCGGCCTCGGCCCGACCCGACTCGGCCTCGAGCGCCTTGACCCGCTCCGAGAGCTGCGCCGCGGCGGCCCGGGCGGCGTCGGCCTCCTCCGTCAGCTCCGCGATCCGGGCGGGGTCGGCCCCCGACTTCGTCGCCTTCGCGAGGGCACCCATCCGGGCGCCGACGTCCTTGCTCGTCGACTTCTGCCCCGCGCGGGTGCTCTCGAACTCACCGAGGGCGGCGCGGCGGCGCTCGTCCGCGGCCAGGGCCGCGTCCACGGTGGCCGGGTCCTCGCCCCGGGCGCGCTGCGAGGCGCGCACGACGTCGGGGTTCTCGCGCAGGAACTTGATGTCGATCACCCTCCGAGGGTAACGAAGCCGCGCCGCCCGCCCGCAGCACGTTTCGCACCTCGGCCCGGTCGGCGAGAGGGCGGGCGAGCCGACCCGGACCCCACGTGGGGCGAGGCCGGGCGCCGCGCCGGTACCGTGAACGCGTGGACAACTCCGTGGGCCTCATCGTGGCCGCTGCCCTGCTCGTCGTCATCGTCGTGCTGGGCGTCCTGCTCGCGCTGCGGCCTCGCGCGGCCCGCCAGGAGGAACCGACCGGCAACCCTCTCGACGCCCCCGCCGCCGACGAGTCGTCGCGCCGCCGGGCGGCGATCATCGTCAACCCCACCAAGTTCGACGACGTCGAGGAGACCCGGCGGACCGTGACGCGCGTGTGCCGCGCGAACGGCTGGGCCGCGCCGCTGTGGATCGAGACGACCGCCGAGGACCCCGGCACCGGCCAGGCCAAGGAGGCGCTCGAGGCGGGCGTCGACATGATCTGCCCGCTCGGCGGCGACGGCACGGTGCGGTCCGTGGCGGCCGCGCTCGTCGGCACCGAGACCCCGATGGGCCTGCTGCCGGGCGGCACGGGCAACCTGCTCGCGCGCAACCTCGAGCTGCCGGTCGACTCCCTCGAGAAGTCCCTCGAGGTCGCCCTCAACGGCCGCACCGACGTCATCGACGTCGGCACCATCAACGTCATGGTCCCCGGCGACACGCAGGACGACGAGAAGGACTACTACTTCCTCGTCATGGCGGGTCTCGGCTTCGACGCCTCGGTCATGGCCGACGCGCCGGAGAAGCTCAAGGCCCAGTTCGGCTGGCCCGCCTACGTCGTCGCCGGGATGAAGCACCTGCACGGCAAGCGGTTCCCCATCGACGTCCAGATCGACGGGGGCAAGACCTTCCACCGCAAGATCCGCACGATCGTCATCGGCAACGTCGGCCGCCTGCAGGGCGGCGTCGAGCTGCTGCCGCAGGCCGAGGCCGACGACGGGTCCCTCGACGTCGTCCTGCTCTCGCCGCGGTTCGTCCTCGACTGGCTGTCGGTCGCGGCGCACATCCTCACCCGCTCCCGGTTCGGCCACCCCCGCATCGAGCACCACCGCTGCCGCACCATGTCGCTCGAGGTGGGGAACAACCAGGAGGTCCAGCTCGACGGCGACCCCATCGGGCCGGGCGGACGCCTGCGCCTGGCGGTGCGCCCGCACAGCCTCCGGGTGCGCGTTGCCTGATCGGCCCCGGGCGCGCCCGCACGCCCCGGCCGATCCAGCCGCCGCCGACCTCGGTCGGCGGCGGCTGGTCTCGCTCGGGCGGCGGCTGGCCCCGCGGGTCGGGCGAGGGCTCCTCGCCGCCGCCCTCACGGTCCTCCCGGTCGGCGCGCTCGCCGGCGTCGTCAAGGCGCAGGTCGGGCCCCTCGTCCCCCTCGACCGCGCCGCGATCCTCGCCGCCACCGACGTCACACGCACTCACCCGGGGCTGCTGTCGGCCCTCGTCGCCTGGCAGGAGGTGTTCCTGCCGGGCTACGTCTACCTGATGACCGTGCCGGTGCTCGTGTTCGCCTGGCGCCGCGGCCTGCGCAGCCGCACCCTGTGGGCGCTGCCCACCATGCTCGTCGGGTGGAATCTCGGCCTCGACGTCAAACTCCTCGTGCGACGAGCGCGGCCCGAGTACGCCGACCCGATCAGCGCGGCCCCCGGCTGGAGCTTCCCCTCGGGGCACGTGTTCAACATGACGATGGCCTGCGTCTGCTGCCTCGTGCTGCTCTGGCCCCTGCTGCGCCGCCCGGCCGCGCGGGTCGCCGCCTGCGCCGTGGCCGGCGTCCTCGTCGTCGTGACGATGCTCGACCGGGTGTTCCTCGGCGTCCACTACCCCTCCGACACGGTCGGCGGCGTGCTCCTCGCGTTCGCCCTCGCGTTCTCGTCCTGGGTCGGCTACGCGGGCCTGCCCCGCCGGCGGCGCCGATGACCGACGTGGCACGTCCGCGGTGGGTCATACTCGCCGGATGAGCCAGAGCCGGACCGTTGACACCCACCCGCACGACCGGCGCGGGTCGCACCCGTGGCGCTGGGAGCCGGCCGCGCATCCGCCCGCGGCGTCGACGGTCCTGCGGCAGCTCGCGCTGAGGGCACTGCTGCCCGGGCTCGTCGTGTTCGCCCTCATCGTCGGGCTCGGCAAGCTCATCATGGGACCGCTCGGGGAGCTGCAGGCCGAGGAGCCCTGGTCGAAGCAGGCCGAACAGGCGCGCACCCCGATCTTCGACACCCTCACGCACCTGTGGTCGAGCTCCACCGACACGTGGATGACGATCGGCACCGGCATCGCCGCGTCGCTGCTCGTGTGGTTCCTCACGCGACGCTGGTGGGTCGGCATCGTGCCGGTGCTCGCGATCACGCTCGAATCGTCGATCTTCGTCGCGGCCACCCACATCGTCGGCCGGCCCCGCCCCGAGGTGAGCCGCCCCGACGAGGCGCCCCCGACCTCGAGCTTCCCCAGTGGCCACGCCGCCGCCGCGATGGCGCTGTGGCTCTCGATCGCCCTGCTCGCCGCCCGCATCGAGCGGGCCTGGCTGCGCCGGACGATCATGACGATCGGCGTCGTGCTGCCGATCCTCGTCGCGTTCGCCCGGTTCTACCGCGGCGCGCACCACGTGAGCGACATCGTCGTCGGCGTCCTGCTCGGCATCTTCTGCGCGTGGACGGCGACCCACGCCGTGACGGCCACCCGGCAGGCGCCCTACGAGCGGGAGCCGGAGCACCCCCGCGGCGCCTGAGAGCACCCACCGGCGGCCTGGAGTTCCGACGGGTCGATCGTCAGTCGAGGCCGCCCCGGAGTCGCTCGAGCCAGGCCGTCGAGCGCTCGTACGCCTCGTCCTCGTGGTGCGCCTTCACCGTGGGGCCGACGCCGTCCGCCCGGGGGTAGGAGCCGAGGAAGCGCACGTCGGCGCACACGCGGTGGAGGCCGACGAGGGCCTCCCCCACCCGGCTGTCGCTCACGTGCCCCTCGAAGTCGATGGAGAAGCAGTACCGGCCGAGGCTCTCGCCCGTGGGGCGGGACTCGAGGCGCGTCATGTTGATGCCGCGCGACGAGAACTGCTCGAGCATCTCGAGCAGGGCACCGGGCCGGTCGTGCTCCTGGAAGAGGACGACGGTCGTCTTGTCGGCGCCGGTGCGCTCCGGCAGGTGCCCGGGGCGCGCGACGAGGACGAAGCGGGTGACGGCGTCGGGGTTGTCGCCGATGTCCTCGGCGAGGATCGCCAGCCCGTTGCGCTCCGCGGCGATCCGGGGACACACCGCCGCCTGGAACGCCCCGGTGTGCGTCCCCGCGGCCGCCCCGGACCGCGCGAGGTCGACGGCGGCCGCCGCGTTCGACAGCGCGGGCACGAACCCCGCCTCGGGCAGGTGCTCGGCCATCCAGCCGCGCACCTGGGCCCAGGCGTGGCTGTGGCACGCGACCGCGCCGATCTCCGACCACGAGGTGCCGGGCCGCGCCGCGAGCACGAACGTGATCGGCAACAGCGTCTCGCCGACGAGTTCGAGGACGTCGCCGCGCGCGAGGGAATCGAGGGTGGCGGTCACCGACCCCTCGACGGAGTTCTCGATGGCGACGAGGCACGCGTCGAGACGGCCCGCCCGCACGGCCGCGAACGCGGCGTCCACGCTGGGGTACGGGACGCACTCGGCGCCGGCCGCCTCCGGGCGCGTGCGCAGGGCGGCCTCGGTGAACGTGCCCGCCGGGCCGAGGAAGCCGATGCGGCGCATCCGCGTGCCGGTGGGGCTCATCGCAGCGTGAGCTGGCGCGACATGATGCCCGCCTTCGAACGCCGCGCCTCGGGCGACAGCGGGGCCTCTTCGGCGAGGGCCGCGTCGAAGCGGGGCACGAACGCGGCGAGCGCGTCCTCGTAGGCGTCGGCCTCGAGCGCGGGGTCGAGGTCCCAGACCGGCGCGAGCAGACCGCACGCGCGGAACGCGCCCAGGAAGCGGGTGCCGGGGCCCATCGCGGCCTCACCGAGCAGCCCGTCGGCGTGGAGGCGAGCGAGCGCGTCCGTGGCGGCGTCCTCGTCGTGCGGCAGGATCCAGCGCAGGTGGGTGCGGTCGCCGACGCGGCACCAGTACGCCGACGGCGCGGCGGCGAGCTGCACCGTCGGGATGATCGACTCGTTCGCCTCGGCGAGCGAGGCCGTGGCCTCGGCGTCGAGGCTCGCCCCGTCGGCCACCCAGAAGTCGAACCCGTCGTGCACGGACGGGGTGAACGGGGCGTCCGGGTCGAGGATGTCCTGCAGGCGGGGCGTGTCCGCCGTGGTCGGGGTGGGCGGCACGACCGGACCGCCGGGCTCCGCGGCCAGGACGGCGAGCAGGGCCTGCGCGACGTCGCGGCTCGCGTCGCCGGAGTGCCCGTGCGTCTGCAGGCCGACGAACCGCGTGCCGTCGGCGCGGTGCAGCCCCGGCCAGGCGAGCGGCAGGATCGACGCGACGGTGACCTCCAGGGCCTCGGGAGGAACCCCGCCCGCGACGTCGGCCCGGACCGTGACGGTGCCCGTGGCGGCCGGGACGATCTCGCGCAGCGCCACCCATTCCGTCTCGCCGGGCAGCCCCTCGAAGGGGCGCGCGACGAACGGGGCCGGACGGGGCGCCGGGGCGCTCGTGGATGCGGTGGCCTGCTCGGCCTTCCTCTGACGACGCGATGCCTTGCCCATGGCCCAGCAGCCTACGGCCTGCGTGTGGCCCGGCCGCGACGCGTCCGTATCGGCCGGGTACCGGGCGGGCGTCGGCCGGGTACCGGGCGGGCGTCGGCCGTCCGCCCTGGGACGGCCGTCAGCCGGTGCGGCGCCTCGAGGGTCCGCCGAGCGCGGCCCACACCGTGCGCCCGTTGGCCTCGTCCTGCACGCCCCACTCGTGGGCGAGGCTGCGCACGATGCGCAGCCCGCGTCCGTTGACGGCCCACGGGGAGGAGCGGAGCGGGCGCGGGGTCGTCACGCCGCCGCCGTCGCGCACCTCGACCTCGACGAGGCCGTTCTTCACCTTCCAGCGGATGCGCACGCAGCCGTCGGCGAGCGGGCGGGCGTGCCGCACGGCGTTGGCGACGAGCTCCGCGACGACCGACTCGGCCTCCTCGACGACGGCCACCGAGATGCTGCGGGCGGCCAGGTCGGTCACGAGGATCGTGCGGGCCTCGCGCACCGAGAACAGCTCGTGCGGCAGCCGGACGCTGCGCGTCCCGTCCCCGGCCCGGGTGTCGGCCGGCGACTCGTCGGCCGACGACTGGGGCAGGGCGGGCGTGAGGTCGAGGACGCCGTCGGCGCGCTCGGGGGTGCGCACGAAGCCGCGGTGGTCGAACGTCATTGTCTTCTCCCGGGTCGACTGTGACGCAGACCATAGCGAAGCGCCCGGGCGGTGCCCAGTCTGCGTCCAGGTCTCGGGATCGGGGGTGGCCGATCGGTCAGCCGGGCGGGCCGCCGGCCGACCACGTCGGGGCCCCGCCGGGCCGGCCCGCTCCCCGGACAGGCGGACTCGGCGCCGACCCGTGGCGGGGCGGGACGCCGGGGCCGCGCGCCGACCCCTGCGACCGTGCCGTCGCACGACCCGCGGCGGCACCCGTGCGCCCCGACCCGCGGAGGGCGTCGACCGTATCGCGGGCGGCCCTCTCCCGTTCGCCGACCCGCGGAGCGAGCTCGCCCCGCCGGTGCCCGGGTGAGCCGCCGAGGTCGCGGGCCGGCCGCGCGTGACGCGACGGGCGCGGGCGTCCGCGCTCGGCGCGCGCCCGGCGCGCTCTGCCAGACTGCGCGGGTGGGCAGCAGCGGCACGACCCCCGACTTCGACGCGCTCTACGCGTCCGACCCCGACCCCTGGGACGTGGCACGGAGCTGGTACGAGCGGCGCAAGATCGACCTCGTTCTCGCCACGCTGCGCCGGCCCCGTTACCGCCAGGCGTGGGACACGGCCTGCGGCACCGGCGACCTCGCGGCGGCGCTCGCATCGCGCTGCGAGCGGGTCGTCGCCTCCGACGCCTCGGCGCGCGCGTGCGAGCTGACGGCCGCGACCGTGGCCGGATGCGAGGAGGTCGTCGTCGAGCACAGCGCCCTGCCGGACGCGCCCGCGGCGGTCCCGCCGAGCACCGCCGACCTCGTCGTCGTCAGCGAGGTCCTCTACTACCTCTCGTCCGAGCAGCGGGCCGCGTCCCACCGGCGCATCGCCGCCGCCTGCGCCCCCAGCGCCGACGTGCTCGCCGTGCACTGGGCGCCGCGACCCGAGGACGCCCACCTCTCCGGGGCCGCGGCCCAGCGGGAGCTCAACGACCACCTCGTCGGCGCGGGCTGGACGCGGCTCGTCACGCACACCGACATCGAGTTCGTCCTCGTGCTGTGGTCCCGCGACGTGCCGGAGACGATCGGGCGGTGAGGGGTCGGCGAGCCTCGCCCGCGGCGGTGATCCCTCGAATCCCGGTGTCACGGCGGGCCGTTCGGACGGCCTCGCGAGCCCCCGTAGGCTTGGCCGCATGAAGATTGCCGTCGCCGGACTGGGTTACGTCGGACTCGCCAACGCCGTCATCCTGGCCCAACATCACGACGTCGTGGCCGTCGACGTCGACGAGGCCCGGGTGGACCTCGTCAACGCGGGCCGCGCCCCCATCGTCGACACCGAGCTGGAGGACTACCTCGCCACCCGCGAGCTCTCGCTGTCGGCGACGACCGACGCCCGCGCCGCCTATGCCGACGCCGAGGTGGTCTTCGTCGCGACGCCGACGAACTACGACGAGAACCTCAACTTCTTCGACACGAGCAGCGTCGACGCCGTCATCGCGACGGTCTGCGAGGTCAACCCCGCCGCGACGATCGTCGTCAAGTCGACGATCCCCGTCGGGTACACCGACGCCGTGCGGTCGGCGCACCCGGAGCAGGAGATCCTCTTCTCCCCGGAGTTCCTGCGCGAGGGCCGCGCCCTCTACGACAACCTGCACCCGAGCCGCATCGTCGTCGGCGGCGGGGGGCCGCGGGCGCAGGTCGTCGCCGACCTCCTGCGCGAGGGCTCGCTCGACCCCGACACCCAGGTGCTGCTCACCGGCGCGACCGAGGCGGAGGCGATCAAGCTGTTCGCCAACACCTATCTGGCCATGCGGGTCTCGTACTTCAACGAGCTGGACACGTACGCCGCGACCCACGGCCTCGACACCCGCGAGATCATCGACGGCGTCGGGCTCGACCCGCGCATCGGCTCGCACTACAACAACCCGAGCTTCGGCTACGGCGGGTACTGCCTGCCCAAGGACACCAAGCAGCTGCTCGCCAACTACGACGTCGTCCCTCAGACCCTCATCCGCGCGATCGTCGACTCGAACACGACGCGCAAGGACTTCATCGCCGACGACGTCCTCGCCCGGCGGCCCGAGACCGTCGGCATCTACCGGCTGACGATGAAGACGGGTTCCGACAACTTCCGGTCGTCCTCCATCCAGGGGATCATGAAGCGGATCAAGGCGAAGGGCGTGCCCGTCCTCGTGTACGAACCGGCCCTCGAGGGCGACGAGTTCTTCCACTCCGAGGTCGTCCGCGACTTCGACGAGTTCACGCGCCGGTGCGACGTCATCATCGCCAACCGCCGCAGTGACGACCTCGCCCACGTCGCGGAGAAGGTCTACACCCGCGACCTCTTCGGTTCCGACTGACCCAGGCCCGCCTCGCGGGCCCGCGACCGCCCCGCCGGCACCTGACCAGGGTCGGGGTTTCCACGACAACTGCACTGCCGATGGACGCGTCCTCGTCGGCGACCTGCGCAGATGCGGCGCGAGGCGCCGATGGCAGTGCAGTTGTCGTGAAACTCGGGCGCGCTCTACGCTGACCGGGGTGATCTCCAGCCTCGCCGTCTTCGCCTCGTCCCGCGACGGGCACGAGCCCGCCCTGCTCGACGCCGCCCGGGACGTGGGGGCCGCGCTGGCGGCCCGGGGGGTCACGCTCGTCTACGGCGGCGGGGGTCGGGGCCTCATGGGCGCTGTTGCCCACGGCACCCTGGAGGCGGGGGGCGAGGTCGTCGGCGTCATCCCGCGGTTCATGGTCGAGCGCGAGTGGGCCCTGCGGGCGCCCGGGGTCCAGCTGTGCGTCGTCGACACGATGCACGAGCGCAAGGCCGAGATGGCCCGGCTGGCGGACGCCTCCCTCACCCTGCCCGGCGGCCTCGGCACGCTCGAGGAGTTCTTCGAGCTGTGGACCTGGCGCACCCTGGACCTCTACGGCGACAAGCCCGTCGGGCTGCTCGACGTCGGCGGCTTCTGGGCGCCGCTGCGGGCCATGCTCGTGCGGATGGTCGACGCGGGCTTCGTCGGGCCGGACACCCTCGACGACCTCGTCGTCGCGGCGACCCTGGACGACGCCCTCGACGGGCTCGCCCGGCGCTGACGCCGGGCGAGCCGCCACCTCGAGGTCGGCGCCTCAGTGGGCGCCGCCGGAGGACTGCGAGGGCATGACGCCGAAGCGGTGGATCGTCCGGCTCACGGCCTGCTCGCGCAGGAACGTCAGCAGCTCGCGGCGGCCGGTGGCGAGCACCGGGCCGTCGAGGACCGTGATGTCGCCGCGGGCCGCCTCCTCGGCGAGCACCCGCTGCAGGCGGGTGTCGGCGCCGACGAGGCGGATCCGCCCCGCGACCTGAGCGCGTTCGATGCGCGCGACGAAGTCGTCGTCGGTCTCGGCGCGGTCGACGAACCGGGCGACGAAGCGCAGCGCCTCGTCGATCTCGGCGTTCTCGGTGCGGCGGGCCTTGAGCTCCGCGCTCATCTGCGGGGTGAGCGAGAGCCGCACGTCGACGCCGGCGGCGAGGCCGCCGAGCAGGAGCCGGAACACCTCCACCGGGCGGGCGTCGCCGGTCGGGCGCACCCAGACGAGGGGCATGGGCCGGTAGCGGAAGACGTTCGTCTCGACGACGAGCGCCGACTCGTCGCGCTCCCGGGAGAACTCGGTGTCCCACGCGAACGCGTCGGAGCCGGCGGCGGCACGCAGCCACGTCCGTTCGGTCCGGTCGGGCAGCAGGGCGAGCAGGGTGCGCAGGCCCTCGCGGACCTCGTCGCCGGGCTCGGCCAGCCGCGTCGGCAGCCCCTCCGGCGCCCACGTACCGAGCTGGGCGACGTAGTTGGGTCCACCGGCCTTGGCGCCGGGGCCCACGACGGACGCCTTCCAGCCGCCGAAGCTCTGCCGGCGCACGATCGCGCCGGTGATGTGCCGGTTGATGTAGGCGTTGCCCACCTCGACCCGCTCACTCCACCGCTCGATCTCGTCGGGGTCGAGGCTGTGCAGTCCGCCCGTGAGCCCGTAGGCCGTGGCGTTCTGCAGCTCGATCGCCTCGTCGAGGGTGTCGGCCCGCATGAGCCCGAGCACCGGACCGAACACCTCGGTGAGGTGGAAGAACGATCCGGGCGCGACGCCCTCCTTGAGGCCGGGGCTCCACAGCCGACCCGACTCGTCGAGCTGCTGCGGCTCGACGAGCCAGCTCTCGCCCGGCTCGAGGGTCGTCAGGGCGCGGCGCAGCTTGTCGCCGGGGGGCTCGATGACCGGCCCCATCGTCGAGGACACGTCGTGGGGCCAGCCCACCTTCAGGGACCGCACGGCGTCGACGAGCTGGCGGCGGAAACGCTCGCTGCGCCCGACGGAGCCGACGAGGATGCCGAGCGACGCCGCGGAGCACTTCTGCCCCGCGTGCCCGAACGCCGAGTTGAGCAGGTCGGCGGCGGCGAGGTCGAGGTCGGCCGCCGGGGTGACGATGAGGGCGTTCTTCCCGCTCGTCTCGCCGTAGACGCGGGGTCCGGCCGGGTGCTCGACGCGCCAACCCGCGAAGAGGCGTGCGGTGTCGCTCGCCCCGGTGAGCACGACGGTCTCGACGGCCGGGTGGGCGACGAGCGCCCGACCGGCCTCGTTCTCGTCGACGCGGACGACCTGCAGGACCTCCCGCGGCACCCCGGCGTCGTGGAGGGCGGCGACGGCGACCTCGACGCACCCGGGGGTGGGCGGCGCCGGCTTGATGACGACGGCGGACCCGGCCGCCAGCGCGGCGAGCACGCCCCCGATGGGGATGGCGACCGGGAAGTTCCACGGCGGCGTGATGAGGGTGAGCAGGCCGGGCAGGAAGGCCGCACCGTCGGTGAACAGCGAACCGCCCGGCTCCAGCTCGCCCGCGCGGTCGGCGTAGTAGCGGGCGAAGTCGATCGCCTCGCTGATCTCGGGGTCCGACTGCGCGAGGGTCTTGCCGCCCTCGGCGGCCATGACGGTGAGCAGCTCGCCGCGGCGGGCCTCGAGGGCACGGGCCGCGTCGCGCAGGATCGCCGCGCGCTCGGCCGCGGGCCGGGCGGCCCAGCCGGCCGCCGCGTCACGGCCGCGGGCGACGACGGCCTCGACGTCCTCCTCGGTCCGCAGCACCGGCGACGTCAGCGGCTCCGGCTGCGCCGCGAGCGCGGCGAGCGCCCACTCGCGCGTGGCCGGCAGCGACGGGTCGGAGTCGGGGGTGTTGTCGAACGCGTCGGGGATCGGGGCGCGCTCGAAGCAGCGGCGCGCACCCACCGACGTCGAGTCGACCTGCTCGACCGAGTCGCGGAACCGGCGCTCCTGCTCGTCCATCGGGTCGTGCCCGGCGCCGTGACCTGCGCCGTGACCTGCGCCGTCGCTGAAGATCGCGTGGAGGAAGTTCTCGGGGCTCGAGTTCTCCTCGAGGCGGCGGATGAGGTAGCTGACGGCGACGTCGAAGTCCTCGGGCGCGACGACGGGGGTGTAGAGCAGCACCGTGCCGACCTCGGCCTTGATGGCGCGGGCCTGCGCCGGGGCCATGCCCTGGAGCATCTCGATGTCGATGTGGTCGAGCACGCCGCGGGACCGGGCGAGGAGGAAGGCCAGCGCGACGTCGAAGAGGTTGTGGCTCGCGACGCCGAGTCGGACGGCCGGCTCGCCGTCGCCCATCGCGTCGGAGCGGGTGGCCCGCTCGACGCAGCGGACGTAGTTCGCGTCGACCTCGGCCTTGCTCGAGTAGGGGGCCGGGGTCCAGCCGTGGACGGCGGCCTCGACCTTCTCCATCGCGAGGTTGGCGCCCTTGACGAGGCGGATCTTGATGGGGGCGCCACCGTTCGCCCGGCGCTCGCGCGCGAAGGCGACGAGCCGCTCCATCGCCGGCAGCGCGTCGGGCAGGTAGGCCTGGAGGACGATCCCGGCCTCGAGGCCGATGAACTCCTCCTCGCTCAGCAGCCGCATGAACAGGTCGGTCGTGAGGTCGAGGTCCTTGTACTCCTCCATGTCGAGGTTGACGAAGGAGTGCGGGGTCGTCGCCATCGCCGTGCGGTAGAGGGGCCGCAGCCGGTCGAGGCAGCGCTCGACGGTGCCGTCGTGGTCCCACGGGTTGACCTGGGAGACGAGCGAGCTCACCTTGATCGACACGTAGTCGACGTCCTCGCGCGCGAGCATCTCGTCGACGCGCCGCGTGCGCGAGCTCGCCTCGGCCTCGCCGAGGACGGCCTCGCCGAGGAGGTTGACGTTGAGGCGGAAGCCCTCCGCGCGCGCCTTCGCGAGGTGGCGGCCGAGGGCGGGGTCGTTCGCGTCGACGACGAGGTGGCCGATGATCTGGCGGAGCCGCTTGCGGGCCAGCGGCACGACGACCGGCGGCGCGAGGGTCGCGACGAAGGAACCCAGCCCGAGCATCGCCTTGTCGATCGGGCCGAGGAAGCTCGACGCGTTCGCCGTCGACATCCGGCCGAGTTCCTTCGCGGCCACGCCCGTGTCCTCGGGGCGGGCGACCTTGTCGACGAAGTGGACGGCGAGGTCGAGGCCGGCGGGGTCGCGCACGAGCGCGGCGAGCTGGCCGGTCGTCTGCCGCTCGGACGGGGTCTGGCCGCGATCGGTCTCGTCGGCCCAGTGCCGGGCGAGGCGGACGGCCTCCTCCACGAACGGGGCGAGGGCGGCCGCGCCGGTCGCGTCCGGGTCGGCGGGCGGGTGCACGGCCGTGGCCGCGTCGCTGGGGCTCGGGGTGGCGTCGTTCATGCGCCCAGTATCCGACCCGACCGGGACGCCCGTCTTGGTGATTCGCCGCATCGGGCCCGCGGGGACCGGTCAAGACGGGCGCGTCCGCGGGGCCGTTTCCCGGACCGGGGGCGGGCGGTCGCACCCTCCCGCCCGGAGTCCACCCGGCCGGGCGCGCCGGCGCCGTGGGAGCCTGACCACATGGCACGGCGCGACGCGGGCAGCGCGTTCACCCCGGCGCTGCGGGCCGCGTTGCCCGAGGCGATGCTCACGCTCGTGGACGAGCTGACGACGACGATGTTCTGCGTCAAGGACGCCGACGGCCGGTACGTGGCGGTCAACCCGACGTTCGTGCGCCGGACCAACGAGTCGTCGGCGCGGGCGGTGCTCGGGCGCAGCGCCTCGGAGCTGTTCGTCCCCGAGCTCGCCGCCCGCTACGAGGAGCAGGACGACCTCGTCCTGCGGACGGGCGCCACTCTGCGCAACGAGCTCGAGCTCATCGCCCCGCCCGGCGGGAGCCCCCGCTGGTACCTGACCGCCAAGGTGCCGCTGCGCGGCCCCGCCGACGCGGAGACCCGGCAGGATCGACGGAGGCCGCCCGGCCCGCCCCCCGTCATCGGTCTCGTCTCGCTGTCGCAGGACCTCGGCTCGGGCGACGAGGAGGCGATGCACGCGCTGACCCGGGTCGTCGAGCACATCGACGACCACCTCGGCGAGACGATCCGCGTCCCGGATCTCGCGGCCGTGGCCGGCTGCAGCGTCGACACCCTCGAGCGCCGGGTGCGGCGGGCGTTCCGGCGCACGCCCGGGCAGCTCGTCCTCACGGCGCGCATCGACCGGGCCCGGGAGTTGCTGCGCGGCGACGATCCGCTCGCCGAGGTGGCCCTGGCCTGCGGTTTCTACGATCAGGCGGCGTTCTCACGCACCTTCGCGCGGCTCGCGGGCCAGACGCCCGCCGCGTACCGGCGGGCGGCCCTGACCGGCTCCGCCGAGCCGCGACCGAGCGGCGAACGCAGGCGAGCTCGCGAGCCGCAGTGAGCGCGACAGAAGGGACCAAGCGGCGAACGGAGCGAGCGTGCGAGCCGCAGTGAGCGCGACAGAAGGGACCAAGCGGCGAACGGAGGCGAGCGTGCGAGCCGCAGTGAGCGCGACAGAGAACGCCGAGCGGCGACAGAAGGCTCTTGACCAAACCTTGACTCTTCTTGACCGAACCCATGCCCGCACGGGGTCCGCTGGTGGGTGACCGGCCGGTAGGAAGTAACAGCGGCCCGTGAACGGGGGCGGGTCGCCTGTATCTGACGACCACCTACGGAAGGACGACCATGAGCGTCGCCACACCGATCGTCGGAGCCGCACCCTCCCCGCGGCTCGTCCTCGGACCGCACGGACTCGCCCAGCGGGTGCCGTGCCGCATCTGCGGAGCGACCGTCGGGCAGCCCTGCACCGCCGACGACGTCGCCCGCGACGATCCGCACCACTCGCGCTGGATCGGCTACCAGAAGACCATGCGCACCCGGCCGTTCCTCGCGGTGATCGTGCACGACATCGACGCCGACCTGCGCGCCGGCGACGTCGTCACGTGCGCCTCGGCCGAGAACGGCCGCGACGTGCGGATCCTCGGGGACACGCTCGGGCGGCCCCGCCGCGCCGAGCCGGTGTCCGCCGGCGACGTCGAGTTCCGCGCGTTCGTCGGCGAGTCCGGCGAGCGTCGCTCGCCGCGCCCGGGCGCCGTCCGCCGGGCCCACGCCCGGCCCGCCTGAGGACCGGGAGGCCCGTCGACACGGCCCACGCGGAGGGGCGTGGGCCGCGTCGGCGGGCCTCGCGCGACGTTCGGGTCGTCAGCGCGCGAGGAGGATCTCGGTGAGGGCGCCGAGGACGTCCTCGGGCAGGTCCAGCGTGCGCAGTGGCAGGAGCGCGTCGGCGCGGCGCGGGCAGGTGAGCAGCGCCTCCCGGGCGGCGGCCTTGTCGGGGACGGACATCTGCGCCGCCGCCAGCACCTCCAGGCAGCGGGAGTCGATGTCGTTCGGGGCGAGCCCCACCTCGCCGAGGACCCGCACCCGGCGCGGCTCCCGGGCCGGCGCGGCCGGCAGCGTCGCGGCGACGGCGCCCCGCGGTGATCCGGCCCCGGCGGGTGTCACGTCGAGGCGCCGGCCGTCGACCTCCACCGCCTCGACGGGGCCGAACCCCACGAGCACGACCCGCCACGTGCGCTCCGTCGGCAGCGCCGACGAGGCGCCCGAGGCGGCGCCGATCACCACCTCCGCGGCCAGTTCGTCCCAGGTCAGCTCGGTGGTCGACCAGGCGTCGTCGTCGGCGTCCTCGGCGAGGGTGAAGGACCCGCAGGCCCCGGCCACCACGAGCACGTCGAGCCGATCGGGCACCTGGACCCCCACGGCCTCGTCGCCGTGCCCGGCCAGCGGCAGCACGGTGCCCGCCGGGGCGAGGACGGGGATCTGGTCGAGGGTGCGGTGCAGGCGGGCGCGGCGGCCGACCTCTCCCCCGGCGTAGCCGAGTCCGGTGAACAGGTCGACGTGATCGCCCGGCGGGATCCACGCGTCCACCGCGCCGGTGCGCGAGGCCGGCCGCGCGGGGGACGTCACGGGGGCCACGACGAGGTCGTCGCCGAACGCGTACTCGTTCGGGACGTCGTAGGCCGCGTCGGCGTGCGGGTGGTCGTGGTACATCGGCCGGACGAGGGAACGGCCGTCCTCGTGGGCACGCCGGTTCATCGTGTGCAGGTAGGGCACGAGCCGGTGCCGCAGCCGGAGATGGGCGCCCATGACGCGCTCGGCGGCGGCGCCGAACCGCCACGGTTCCTTGGCGGTGAAGGGGTCGTTGCTCGAGTGCAGCCGCATGATCGGCGAGAACACGCCGAGCTGGACCCAGCGGGTCGCGAGCTCGTCGTCGCTGATCCCGAACATGTGCCCGCCGACGTCGTGGCTCCACCAGCCGTAGCCGACGTTCGCGGCGGTCGCCGTGAACTCGGGCTGGAACGCGAGCGACGCCCAGCTGATGACGCTGTCGCCGGAGAACCCGATCGGGTACCGGTGGCTGCCGACGCCGGCGTACCGGCTGAACGTCAGCGGCCGGCGCGGCCCGCGCGGCGCGTCGGCCCGGCCGGAGTCGAGGAAGTGCAGGTGGTTGAGGATCCACAGCGGATCCAACCCCCGCATCGCGCTGAACGGGCCGGACTGCCAGTCGACCCACCAGAAGTCGACGCCCTCCTCCTCGCGCGGGTGGTGGACCGCCTCGAGGTAGGTCGTCAGGAAGCGCGGGTCGGCGGGGTCGAACGCGACGGGCGCCTGCGTGGCCGGGTCGATGCCCATGGCGGCGGCGGCGTCGGGGTAGGCGTCCTCGAAGGCGCGGACGCCGTCGGCGGGGTGCACGTTGAGGGTGACCGCGAGGCCGCGCTCGTGCACCTGACGCAGGAACGCGGGCGGGTCGGTGAAGAGGTCGCGGTTCCACGAGTAGCCGGTCCAGCCGCTGCCGAAGCGCGGGTCGACGTCGACGAGGTGCCAGTCCATGTCGATGACGGCGACCGAGAACGGGAGGCGCGCGGCCTCGAAGCGGTCGAGCAGCTCGAGGTATTCGACGTCATCGTACGGGTGGTAGCGGCTCCACCAGTTGCCCAGCGCGAAGCGGGGCACGACAGGCTGGCTGCCGGTGAGGGCGAAGAACGCGCGCAGCGCCGCGTCGTAGTCGCGGCCGTAGGCGAAGACGTAGAGGTCGAGGCGGCCGGGCTCGCGCGGCGCGAGCCACCCGTCGTCGGTGAGCAGCAGCGAGGCGGAATCGTCGTGGACGGTCACGCCCATCCGCGACAGCACGCCCGGCTCCAGGGGGGTCCGGCCGTCGACCTCGTCGAGGGTGCGGGCCGTGCCGCCGAGGTTGCCCTCCACGGGCTGCTCGTACCGCCACACCGAGTGGTAGTTGCTCACCCCGCCCTTGACCTGCACGAACAGGCCCTCGCTGCTGAACGGCTCGAGGTCGTAGGTGAGGTGCAGCCGCTCGGTGTCGAGGGTGAGCGTCCCGTTCTGGGTCGTCGCGGTGAACTCGACCGGGGGGCCGTCGCGGAACCACGCCGTCTGCGAGGCCCGGTCCTCGAACGCGCCGTCGGGGCTGTACTCGAGCCGGAGCAGACCCGCGTCGAGGACCGTGATCCGGTGGTGCTCCCCCGCGATCACGTTGGCGGCGTTCGCGATCGGGCGGACGGGCGGGCGCAGGCGCTCCGGGAGACTCATGCCTCGTTCCTACCGCACCCCGATCGAGGCGGGCCCCACCGGCCTCCGGCCCGGCCGGGCCCGTCCCGGCCACCCGTGCCGCGCCCGTCTCGTATCTCGGCTCGGCGCCGATCCCGCGGCGCGGCATGTCGCACCGGCGGCGCCCCCTACCGTGGAGGGGTGACCAGCGACGACCAGACGCCAGCGCGCCCGCTCCCGTCCGACGGATCGGAGCAGGACCCGCCGACCGGGCCGACCACGCCGGTCTCTGCGGACCAGGGGACCACGTCCGGGCCGGGGGGAGCGAGCGCGGCGACGCCCGAGCGCCCGAAGACCCTGTGGCCGGAGGGGACCCAGTTCGGGCGGGCCGACAAGATCTGCGGATCGCTGCTCGCGTTCATCACCGCGTTCAGCCTCGTCATGCTGCCGTTGCGGCCGGTCATCCTCGGCATGGAACCGCTCGCCCTCGTGGCGCTGACGGGGTCGCGAACGGGCATGGTCGCGAGCGGCGCGCTGGCGGCGACGGGGCACGGCTGGTGGCCGGTCGCCCTCGTCATCGGCACCCTCAGCCTCGTGAAGTTCCACTGGATCTTCTGGTGGGCCGGCAAGCTGTGGGGCGACTGGTTCGTCGCGAGCCTCGTCGGGCCCGGGGAGAAGGCGGCCAAGCGGGCGAAGCGGGCCGAGGCCATCACGCGCAAGTACGACGTCCTCGCGATGCTCCTCACGTTCATCCCGTTCGTGCCGGTGCCCTCGCCCATCGTGTACGCGATCCTCGGCACCTCCGGCACGTCCCTGCGGCGCTTCCTCGCCCTCGACGTGCTCTGGGCGCTCGTGCTGCAGTCGCTGTACCTCTACCTCGGGTGGCGCATCGGCGAGCCCGCCGTGCGCCTGCTCGACGAGTTCGCCAGGTACTCCTGGTACCTCACCGGCGCGATCCTCGTGTTCATCGTCGTCGGCGCCTTCCGCGCCGCACGCAAGGAGGCGGCGCAGAAGGACGCCGGGACCGAGATGACCGACCGGGCCTGATCGGCCCGCCGGCCGCGGGTCGGCCGCCGGCCGGCCGCGTCAGTGCCCGAGCAGCGGGGGCAGGACGGCGGCGTGGCCGGTGGCCCGCTCGTAGGCCTGGGCGGTGCGCAGGAGACGGACGTCGCCGCCGTGCGGACCGACGAACTGCACCCCCACCGGGAGGCCGCCCACGAACCCGCCGGGCATCGACACGGCCGGGCCGCCCATCGCCGACACGAGCGTGCACGAGCGCATCCAGTCGACGTACGAGGTCATCGGCACGCCGTCGACCTGCTCGGGGTAGCGCAGCTGCGTCGGGAACGGCATGACCTGCGTCGTCGGCGCGAGGAGCGCGTCGTGGGTCTCGAACCACGCGTCGACGCGCGACCGCAGCCGGGTCCGGGCGACGGCGGCGTCCATGAGGTCACCGGCCGACAGGGCGAGCCCGCGCTCGACGTTCCAGTGGATGTCGGCCTTGACGGCCTCGCCGTGCCGCGCGACGAGCTCCCGCAGCGACAGCGCCATGTCGAACGCGCGGGTGACGTCGAACACCTCGTCCGCGAGACGCAGGCTCGGGCACGACTCCTCGACGTGCGCGCCGAGGTCCGAGAGGACGTCGGCCTGGGCCCGCACGAGCGCCCGGATCTCGGGCTCGACGGGCACCCCGAGGCCGAAGTCGAGGGTGAGCCCGACGCGCACGCCGGCCAGCGGGGCGCTCCCCGGGTCTCCGGCGCCGCGCAGGAGGGGCGCGAACTCGGCGCCGGAGACCGGGCACGGGTACGCGACGGCCGGGTCGGGGCCGGCGAGGACCGTCATGGCGAGGGCGATGTCCGCGACGTCGCGGGCGATGGGCCCCGTGCGCGAGAGCCACGCCCACGCGTTGCGGGTGGGCGCGACCGGCACGACGCCGACGGACGGGCGGAAGCCGACGACCCCGTTGAACGCGGCGGGGTTGCGCAGGGACCCGCCCATGTCGCTGCCGTCGGCGAGCGCCTGCATCCGGGTGGCGACGGCAACGGCCGCGCCGCCGCTCGACCCGCCCGCCGACAGGCCCGGGTCGAACGCGTTGCCCGTGGCGCCGAAGAGCTCGTTGAAGGTGTGCGAGCCGGCCGCGAACTCCGGCACGTTGTTCTTGCCCGTGCTGTTGGCGCCGGCGGCGCGCAGGCGGGCGACGACGAGGTCGTCGGCGGTCGGCACATGGTCGGCGACGGCGGACCCGGACGTCGAGCGGATCCCCGCCACGAGGTGGGTGTCCTTGTGCGTCATGGGCAGGCCGTGCAGGGGAGGGAGCTGGGCGGGGTCCTCGACCCGTGCCGCGAGCTCGTCGGCCTCGCCCGCGCGGCGGCGGGCCCCCTCGACGTCGAGCACGACGACGGCGTTGAGGGCCAGGTTGATCGTCTCGATCCGGGCGAGGTGCGCGTCGAGGGCCTCGGTGGCCGAGATCTCCCGCTCCCGCAGCGCCCGCGTGAGCCGCCGTGCGGACCACGTCGTCGGGTCGGCGGCCTCGGGCACGATCGCATCGCTCATGCCCGCAGCCTACGGATCCAGCCCGCGCGAGGGCGGTCGCCACCGGACCGAGACGCCTGCGGGCCGGGCGCGCCGGACGAGCCGGCCCCGACCTCAGGCCCGTTCGGCGTGGCGGTCGGCGCGGGGGACGAGCGGGACGGCGAGGCCCGCGACGACGGCGGCGACCGCGAACGCGCCGACGTAGCCGTGGCGCTCGACGAGCCACCCGAACGCCGGCGTCGCCGCGGCCATCGCGAGGAACTGGCTCGTGTTCTGCGCCCCGAGCGCGCGGCCGGACCAGAACGGGCCCGCGTACTCGGCGACCGCGGTGAACGCGAGGCCGTTGTCGGCCACGGAGACGACCGTCAGCGCCACCGCGAGGACGATCGCGATCGCGCGCGGCAGCGCGGGGGTCGCCTCGGCGAGCGCGAGGAGGATCGCGCACCCGGCCGCCGCGAGCGCGACGAGCCGCAGCGGGCGCATGCGGGAGCCGGCCCGGTCCGACCAGGCGCCGACGACGATCCGCCCCACGGCCCCGAGCACCTGCCCGGCGGTGACGACGAGCCCCGCCGCGACCGCGCCCCAGCCCTGCGCGGTCATGAGCCACACGAGCAGGTAGGCGCTCATGAGCGCCTGTGGGACGACGAGGAGCACCGAGACGCCGTGGATGCGCGCGAGGTAGCCCGAGGCCCGGTAGGGGTTCGCGACGAGGACGTCGCCCGCGTCGCCGCGCTGCGGCCTCGGCGGGTCGGCGACGACGAACGCGACGAGCAGGGCGGCCCCCGCGCACGCCGCGGCGGGCACGGCGAGCGCGGCGCCGAGGCCGTGGTCGCGCGCGAGCACCGGCATCGTCAGGGCGCCGAGCGCCGCCCCGAGGGGCGTCGACATCTGGCGCACCCCCATGGCCAGGCCGCGCCCGCGGGGCGGGAACCACCCGATGACGACGCGGCCGCTCGCGGAGTTCGTCGAGGCCGCCGCCGCGCCGGCGAGGAAGAGCCACGCGGAGAGGGCGCCGAGGCCTCCGGAGAGCGCCGCGGCCCCCGTGGCCAGCGCCGTCAGGGCGAGCCCGAGGAGCAGGACGAGCCGCTCCCCCACCCGGTCGACGAGCCACCCCCAGGCGAGAAGAGCCGTGAGGATGCCGACCTGCGGCGTCGCGACGACGAGTCCGGCCTGCGCGAGGGACAGTCCGCGTCCGGTGTGCAGCGCCGGGAGGAGGTACGCCGCGCCCATGACGATCGTCGAGCTCGCCGCCGCCGCGGCCGCACTCGCGCCGAGCACCACCCAGTGGCGCCCGGTGACGACGTCCCGCCGCCGCGGCGCGACCCCCCGCGGCCCGCGGATCCGGGTAGGAGACACGCGGGAGACGCTACGCCCCCACCTCCACATCGTGAGACGTCGGTCCCGAGAGGTGAGATGGCGATTCCGACCCATGCGGTCGGCCGTGCCGCGGTCGGTCCTGCCATCTCACGGCTCGGTCGGGGCTGCCGGGACGGCCGACGCGACGATCGCCGCGATGACGGCGACGATCGCCGGGACGGTCGTCAAGAGGAGGGGCAGGGACTCGAGGCCCGCCGGGCCCACCCTCCCCGCGAGACCCGGCTCGGTCACGGCCATCTCGGTCAGCCGCACCGCCGCCTCCGCGCCGAGGACGACGCCCACGAGCCCCGCGGCGGCGCCCGCGAGGGCGACACCGACGACGAGCCACGGGCGCGCCGCGCTCCCTTCCCGGACGCCCCGACGTCGGAGGCGCCGCCCGGCGAGCGCCGCCGCCGGGGCCACGGCGAGTCCGGCCAGGCCGAGGACGACGACCTCGAACCATCGCGACCCGCCGACCTCGGGGCCGCGTTCGACCCGGAGGTCGTCGACGCCGCTCGCGAGCAACCCGGCGCGCAGGTTCCTTTCCTGCTCGTGGGTGACCGCGCCGAGGGCCGGCGTCACCACCGCCTCGGTCCACCTGACGTGCGTGCCCAGGCGGTACACCGTGGCCGGGGTCATCACGACCAGGGGGCGCACCCGCTGCGGCACCTCGCCGAGGCCCAGATCCGGCGGCCTCGGAGGGTCGGCACCCCCGAGGCCGGGGTCGACCGTCACCGTGAGCTCACGGACGCGGCTCGCCCCGGCCCAGGAGGGCGCGTACCCCCGGTAGCGGTGGATCTGCCAGAAGGCCCACACCCGCGACGAGCCGCCCGGCAGGGGACGCCCCACGACGACGCCGCCGGCCTCGAGGGCCGCCCGACCCGCCGGCCCCACCCCGAGCGCGGCGACCGCCGTCTCGGGCTCGGCGACGTAGAGGCCCTCGGCCTCGGCGGCGGGGTCGGAGTCGGCGTCCATCGCGAAGCCGAACGGATCCGTCGAGCACAAACCCTTCGGCGGGGACGCCACGCGCCGCGGCGTGCAGCCCGGCCGCGCGAACGTCAACTCCCGGGTCACCGCGGGGCCCGGCCCCGCCAGGTGCCCGACGGGCCCGCCCACGAAGCCGACGGACGCGCCCGGCACCGCCGCGCGGGCCCGCGAGCGGACGGCCCCGGACGAGATCGTGCCGGCCCGCCTCGGATCGCCGAACGACCCGCTCGCGACGGCGCTGCCGGGCGGGCCGGCCGGAACGTGGGTGGCGCGGAGCGTCCGGACCTGCCAGGGCACGACCACGGCCGTCGCCCCGACGACGACCGCGGCCATGGCCACCGACACGACGAACATCCCGCCGTCCCCGATCAGGGCCCTGATGCGATGTCGGTCGGCCCGGCCCGACCGGCGTCCCCACCTCCGCCGGAGCACGCGCGCCAGTCCCACGAGCAGCCCCGCGCACGGGTGAACCGTCCCCCGATGCGTCCCCCGACGTCTCCGCCTCACCCTGCCGGGGGCGGCCCACCCACGTCGGGGCACCCGCTGCCCGGACCGGCGACCCCACCGCGTGGCACGACGGCCCGAGGGGGCCGGGACTACCCTGGACGCACGCGACGACGAAGGAGTCACCGATGACGACGACGAGCGATCCCACCCGCCTCGACACGAGCCGCTTCGACCCGACCGTTCCCGCGCCGGCGGTCGACGTCGCCAGATTCGGCTTCGAGGGGGCCTAGGACTGGGTCGACGACGCCCGGTTCCACGAGTACACGAAGGCCGCCAACCCCCTTGCGTCCGGCCACACGAGCAAGGTGCCGGTGCGGCAGTTCTCCCCCGAGATCCACGAGGGCGGGCCGACGCGCATCATCCCGCTGGACCTGTCGGCCGAGCTCGGCATCGCCGGCCCCGTGACGAGCCCGGCGCTCCTCGCCAACTTCGTCCGCATCCTCGCCGGCGAGCACGTGAAGACCGCGCCGAACGCGACGTCGGAGCTGTACTACGTGCTCGAGGGGCGCGGCTGGTCGGCCGTCGACGGCTCGCTCGTGCAGTGGGAGAAGGGCGACTTCCTCACCCTCCCCGCGGGCTGCACCTCGACCCACCACGCCGAGGTCGAGACGCTCATGTACTACGTCACCGACGAGCCGCTGCTGCGCTTCCTCGGTGCGACGGCGACGCAGCGCAAGTTCCGGCCGACGAAGTTCCGCCGCGACGACTGCGTGGCGGAGCTGAGCGCCATCGCGAACAAGCCGGGCGCCAACGAGAAGAACCGCGTCTCGGTGCTGCTCAACAACGCGAACGAGGAGCAGTCGCTGACGATCACCCACGTGCTGTGGGCGATGTTCGGGCTGCTGCCCGCCGGGCAGCGGCAGCGGGCGCACCGCCACCAGAGCGTCGCCCTCGACCTCATCCTCGACTGCCCGCCCGGCTGCTACAGCCTGCTCGGCACCCGCCTCGACGACCGCGGCGAGATCGTCGACCCCATCCGCGTCGACTGGGAGCCCGGCGGCGCGTTCGTCACGCCGCCCGGGATGTGGCACGCGCACCACAACGAGTCGGACACCGACGCCCACCTCATCCCCATCCAGGACGCGGGCCTGCAGACGTACCTGCGCAGCCTCGACATCCGGTTCAGCGACCGCCGCTGACGCCCCGGGGCGCCACCGGACACGAGTCACCGCCGCGGCTCCGAGGGGCCTCCCCTCGGAGCCGCGTCGTCTCGGGACCGTCGGGGCGGAGGCGATTCGCCCCGAACCGCCCCCGGCCCGCGCGGCGGTGGGGCACCCTGAGTGGGTGCGGACACGGGTGGCGGTCGTCGGGGGCGGGATCGCGGGGCTCGCCCTGGCGGCCGGGCTCGACCCTGAGCGCTTCGACGTGACGATCCACGAGGAACGCCCCGACCGCGCCGGCCTCGGCACCGCCCTCGCCATGTGGCCGGCGGCGCAACGGGCGCTGCGCCGGGTGGGCGCGCACGGCGCGCTCGAAGAGGTGGTGATCCTCACCTCGGGGGCGCTGCGCACCCTCGACGGGCGCACCCTCGTCACCCTGCCCGAGTCCGCCGGAACCACGCTGGTCTCGCGCACCCGACTGCTCGCCCACCTCGACGCTCGCGCCGCCGCGGCCACGCGCGTGACGGGGCGCGTCGAGGACCCCGCGGGCCTCGACGCCGACCTCGTCGTCGGCGCCGACGGCGCGCACAGCGCCGTGCGCCGGGCACTCGGGGGCACGGACCACGGCGCCCGACTCACCCCCTACCTCGCGGTGCGCGGGCTCGTCCCGCCGCAGCCCGCGGCGGCGATCGGCGAGTACTGGGGTGCCGGGCGGCTCTTCGGCATCACCCCGGTGCCGGACGAGGCGACGAACTGGTTCTGCGCCTACCGCAGCGACCTCGGCCCGCGCGGGATCGACGTCGCCGCGGCCCTGGACGACGCCCGCGACCGCGTCGCCGACGCCTGCCCCGCGGTCCGGGCGGTGCTCGCCGCGGCGAGCCCCGAGCGGACACTGGCCCAGCGGATCTGGACGGCCCCGCCCCTGGGCTCGCTCGTGCGCGGCCGCGTCGTGCTCATCGGCGACGCCGCCCACGCGATGGCCCCGAACCTCGGCCGCGGCGCCGGGGAGTCCCTCGTCGACGCCGCCGTCCTCGCCGACGCCCTGTCGCGGCTGCCCGTGCCCGACGCGCTGCGCCACTACGAGACGACCCGACGTCTGCCCGGCCAGGGCGTCCGGGTCGCCTCCGACGTCATGGCGCGGGTCGCCCTCGCCCGCCGGGGCACCCGCGCCCGGGACGCCGCCCTCGGCCTGGTCGGGACCGCCCTCTCGCGTTCGCGACACGCCGCCCCCGCGAGTCACTCATCCTGAGGGGCACGAATCTCGTTGTGTATCAATGAGTTCCGCGCAATCGGCGCGGAATCGTCCCCCGAGGAGTCACCCGATGAAGCGCCTCCCCCTCACCACCCTCGCGGCCACCGCCGCGCTCACCGTGTCGCTGTCCGCGACCCTGAGCGGCGGCCCCGCCACCGCCGTGCCCGCCACGCCCGCCGCGCCGACGGCCTCGACGACCGCCTCCACTGCGGCCGCCCGCACCGGGGCGCCCGACCCGAAGGCCGCGGCGCTCCTCGCGAAGGCCAGGTCCGTCCTCGACGCGAAGGCCACCGCGCGCAAGACCGCGTTCGACGCGAAGGTGAACATCGACCACGACCCGGCGCGCGCCCGCCTCATCGCCGCCATCGACCCCGACTCCTACGAGTGCGGCCCCACCGAGTTCGACACGTGGGTGGACCGGCAGCTCGCGTCGTTCACCGCGGAGGACCAGGAGATCTTCTCGGCGCTGGCCGTCTACGACCTCCCCACCTACGACGCGCTCGTCTTCGGCAGCGAGAACGACCCGGCCTACGCGCTGACCAGCGACGGCAAGGCGCTCACGACGTCGTTCCGCACCCTGCAGCGCTTCTGGGACGTGCGCGGCGACGACATCGACCTCATGGCCATGCACGGCTCGATGCTCCTCGACGCCGGGCGCGTCTCCCGCACGTACGAGGTGGTCTACGGCGTGCCGAAGGCGGCCGCCGACGAGCTCGCGGCCCTCGTCGTCGACTACCTCAGGGCGCCGAAGTTCCAGGGCGGCAACCACCCGATCTTCACGCTCAACGCGTTCGCCTTCTCGACCTACGGCGAGGAGTTCGTGCCGGAGAGGACGATCTCCGACCGGATCGTCATGGGCGACGGCGTCCTGCGCGCCTACCGCGACCTCGGCTACGGCGACGTCGCCCCGCAGGCGATCCTCGCCCACGAGTACGGCCACCACGTCCAGTTCGAGCTCGGGATGATCACCGCGACCACGGTCGACTCCCCGGAGACGACCCGCCGCACCGAGCTGCACGCGGACGCCTCGAGCGCCTATTTCCTCTCGCACCCGCGCGGGGAGAGCATGCAGTGGAAGCGGGTCCGCCAGTTCCTGCCCGTGTACTACACGATCGGCGACTGCGCGTTCGCGAGCAGCGGTCACCACGGCACGCCGAACCAGCGCCTGCGCGCCGGCACGTGGGCCTACGAGCTGCAGGAGGCCGCGCGCCCGAAGGGCAAGATCCTGCCCGCCGCGACGTTCCGCGACCTGTTCGATGCCCAGCTCCCGACGATCGTCGCCCCCGACCGCCCCTGAGCGGCACCGGTCGGACGGGGGCGACGCCGTCGCAACGCGCTCGGCGCTCGTCCGACAGAACCGCACGATTCTCGACACCGCTGTGTATCAATGGGATCCGCACCATATCGGCGCGATCTTCCCACCTAGGAGCCATTCGATGAAGCGTTCCTCACTGAAGACTCTGGCTGCCACCAGCACGCTTCTCGTGGCGCTCGGAGCGCCACTGGGCGCCACTGCGTCCGCCGCCGCGCCGGCCCCGTCCAGCACGGCGAACGCAGCCACGTCGGCGTCCGACTCCGCCACCGGCGCCACTGCGCCCGGCCCCGAGGCCAGGGCCCTGCTGGCGAAGGCCCGCGCCGCCCTCGGCGTGCAGGCGAGGGCGCGCAAGGCCAGGCTCGATACGCGAGTGGGCCTCGATCACGACCCCTCCCGCGCCCGTCTCCTCGCGGCCATCGACCCCGACGCCTACGAATGCGGCCCCACCGTCGTGGACAGGTGGGTCGACCGGCAGCTCGCGTCGTTCACGGCGCAGGACCGGGTGATCCTCTCGATCCTGTCGGTCTACGACATCCCCACCTACGACGCCCTCTTCTTCGGCAGTGACGAGAACCCGGCCTACGCGCTGCGCGACGGCAAGGCGCTCACGACGTCGTTCCGCACCCTGCAGCGCTTCTGGGACGTGCGCGGCGACGACATCGACCTCATGGCCATGCACGGCTCGATGCTGCTCGACGCCCCCCGCGTCTCTCGCACCTACCAGATGCTCTACGGCCTGCCCCGGGCCGCGGCCGACGAGCTCGCCGCGCTCCTCGTCGACTATCTGCGGGCCCCGCGGTTCGAGGGCGGCGACCACCCCCTCTTCACCCTCAACGCCCTGGCCTTCACGACGTTCGGGCAGGAGATCGGCCCCGGCCGGACGATCTCGGACCGGATCGTCATGGGTGACGGGATCCTGCGCGCCTACCGCGAGCTCGGCTACGGCGACGTCGCCCCGCAGATGATCCTGGCCCACGAGTACGGTCACCACGTCCAGTTCGAGCTGGGGATGACCACGCCGAGCACCGGCGAGAGCCCGGAGACGACCCGCCGCGCCGAACTGCACGCCGACGCCTCGAGCGCCTACTACCTCTCCCACCCCCGCGGCGAGGGGACGCAGTGGAGGCGGGCTCGCCGGTTCCTTCCCGTCTACGGGACGATCGGCGACTGCCAGTTCGCCAGCAACGGCCACCACGGCACGCCGAACCAGCGCCTGAGGGCCGGGACGTGGGCGTACGAGCTGCAGCAGGCCGCACGCCCGAAGGACAAGGTCCTGCCCGCCGCGACGTTCCGCGACCTGTTCGACGCCCGGCTCCCGACGATCGTCGCCCCCGACCGACCCTGACGGACCCCCTCCGACCCCGACCCGCGGCATCCCCGCATGAGGGCCCGCCGGGACCACCAGGTCGCGGCGGGCCGTCGCGTACCGGCGGGCGATCGACGGGCGTCCGAGTGCGACGGCCCGCCCCCGGGTGGGTTCGACGCCCTCACGCACCGGCTCGAGGCCGCGGGGCCGGCCCTGGCGGACGACGTCGCGGCCGTCCGGGCCGTGACGGCGGACCTGGACGAGATGTGGCAGGCCAACGTCCGGCTCCAGGTGGAGCACCTGCGCGCCCACCCCGTCGTCGCCGACGCCCTCGGGCGCCACGCCGTGCGTCTGCTGGGACTCCACTTCGACATCGCCACGGCGACGACGCACACCGTCGTCGGCGCCCCGGAGCCCGTCACGACCTGACCCGGCACCCGGCCGAAAGGCGCCGGCCGCTCCCCACCGGGGCGGCCGGCGTCGTCGTCACGGGCGGGGCGCGACGGCGTCGATCTCCGCGTCGGCGAACCCCCACGCGCGCAGGGCGGTGCGGGTGTCGGCGCCCGGCGCCGGCGGGTCGGACGGGGCCCGGGTCGGCGTGTCCGAGAAGACCGGCGCGATGCGCGGCTGCGGGGCCCCGTGGACGTCGGCGAAGACGCCGCGCGCCCGCAGGTGCGGGTGGGTCGGCGCCTCCGCGAGGGAGAGGACCGGGGCGACGCACGTGTCGGTGCTCGAGAAGACGGCGTCCCACTCGTCGCGGGTGCGCCGGGCGAACGCGGCGGCGATCGCCTCCCGGTGGGCCGGCCAGCACGCGCGGTCGTCCTGCGCCCCCTCGAGCCGCACCCCGAGAACGTGCAGGAGCTGGGCGTAGAACGCGGGCTCGATCGCGCCGACGGCGACGAATCCCCCGTCCGCGCACGCGTACGTGTCGTAGTAGGGCGCGCCGCCGTCGAGGACGTTGACCTCGCGCTCGTCCCGCCACGCGCCGTGGCCGAGCATCGAGTAGATCATCGTCATGAGCGAGGCGGCCCCGTCGACCATCGCCGCGTCGACGACCTGCCCGCGCCCCGTCCGGGAGCGGGCCTGCAGGGCCGCGAGCACGCCGACGACGAGGAACATCGACCCGCCGCCGAAGTCGGCGACGAGGTTGAGCGACTGTCGCGGCTTGTCGGCCCCGCCGGTCGCGTGCAGAGCCCCGGTGAGGGCCGCGTACGTGATGTCGTGACCGGCGCGCTGCGCGAGCGGACCGTCCTGACCCCACCCGGTCACCCGGGCGTAGACGAGGCGCGGGTTCGTCGCGCACAGCTCGTCCGGCCCGAGGCCGAGCCGCTCGGTGACGCCGGGGCGCAGGCCCTCGACGAAGACGTCCGCCTCACGGGCGAGGTGGCGCACGGCCGCCACGCCCTCCGGGGTCTTGAGATCAAGGCTCACGCTCGGGCGGCTCCGGTCCAGCCCCGACATCGCGCCGTCGAAGAGCCGAGCGGTCCCGGCCGGCCGGTCGACGCGGACGACGTCGGCCCCCAGTTCGGCGAGCAGCAGGCACGCGTACGGCGCCGGCCCGATGCCCGCGAGCTCGACGACCCGCACCCCCGCGAGCGGTCCCGTTCCTGATGACGACGACATGCCGCCCACGGTAGGAGACGACGAACCGTTCCGTCGGCGTGCGCGCCGCCTGATCCCGGCTGGACCGGCACTCTCCCGGCCCCGCGCGGCGGCGACGCCCGATCAGACGCCGGTGAACTCCGGCGGGCGCTTGGCCGTGAACGCCGCGACGCCCTCGGCGAAGTCGGTGGTGCCCATGAGCGCGGTCTGGCCGGGCTCCTCCCGCGCCAGGGTCGCCTCGACGTCGATCGTCGCCGCGTTGACGGCGCCCGTCGTCGCCGCGAAGGCCCGCGTCGGACCGGCGGCGAGGCGGGCCAGCAGCTCGCCGGACCGGGCGGCGTACGCGTCGTCGTCGACCGCCTCGGCGATGAGCCCCCACTCCTGCGCCGTCGACGCGTCGATCGGCTGGGCGGTGAGCGCCAGGCGCAGCGCCCGGGCGCGGCCCACGCTCGCGGCGACGAGCGCGGTCGCGCCGCCGTCGGGCATGAGCCCGATCTTGGTGAACGCGAGCATGAGCGTCGCCGACCGGGTGGCGAGGACGTAGTCGCAGGCCAGCGCCAGGGACAGGCCGGCGCCGACGGCCGGGCCGTTGACGAGGGCCACGGTCGGGGTGCCCGCGCCCACGATCGCCCGCAGGACGTCGCCCACGGCCTCGAGCGTCCCGAAGCCGACCTCCTCCCCCGGCGCACCCGGCTCGCTCGCGCCGAGCTGGGCCCCGGAGCAGAATCCGCGCCCGGCGCCGGTCAGGGAGATGACCCGAACCGCAGGGTCGGCGTCGAGGCGGGTCAGCTCCTGCGCAACGCGCACGAGCATCGGCGCGTCGACGGCGTTGAGCCGGTCGGGGGCGTTGAGGGTGATCGTCGCGACGGCGCCGGTCACCTCCACGAGGACGGTCTGCGGGTTCATGCTCGCTCCTGCTCCGATGACTATGGCGATTCGGGACTGCGGGTTCGTGGACGGCGGCTCGGGCCGGGCGCGGGTCAGGGCTCCTCGTCGCGCTCCGGCCCGCCCGGCAACGACTCCGGGCCGGCGGGGACCAGCTCCCGCAGTCCGGGCACGACCTGCTCGGTGAGCGTGCGCAGGAACCGCTCCTGGTCGGGCCCGGGCCCGTGGAAGACGAGGTGGTCGAACCCGAGGTCGGTGTACTCGCGCACGGCCTCGACGACCTCCGCGGGGTCCGAGGCGACGATCCACCGCTTCGCGACCTGCTCGATCGGCAGCTCGTCGGCCGCCCGCTCCATCTCGGCGGGCCCGGTGAGGCTGTGCTTCTGCTCGGGTGTCAGGGACAGGGGTGCCCAGAACCGGCAGTTCTCGAGCGCGAGGTCGGGGTCGGGGTCGTAGGAGAGCTTGATCTCGATCATCCGGTCGAGGTCGCCCGGGGCGCGGCCGGCCTTCGCCAGCCCCTCGGCGACGGCCGGCACGAGCTTGTCGGCGTACAGCTCGCGCCCCTTGCCGGAGGTGCAGATGAACCCGTCGCCCCTGCGTCCCGCGTACCGGGCCACCATGGGCCCGCCCGCCGCGACGTAGACGGGGATCGGCACGTCCGGGACGTCGTAGATCGCCGCGTCGTCGGTGCGGTAGTACTCGCCCTCGTGGGTGACGCGGTCGCCGGTCCACAGCTCGCGCATGAGGGTCACGGCCTCGCGGAGGCGGGCGAACCGCTCCTTGAACTCCGGCCACTGGCCGCGGACCGCGCCAACGGCGTTCTCGTTGAGCGCCTCGCCCGTGCCGACGCCGAGGACGATCCGGCCCGGCGCGAGGCAGCCCAGCGTGGCGAAGTCCTGCGCGATCACCGCCGGGTTGTAGCGGAACGTCGGCGTCATCACCGAGGTGCCGAGGACGACCCGCTCCGTGCGCGCGGCGACGTGCGCGAGCCAGGGCACGGCCGCCGGCGCGTGCCCGCCCTCGAGGCGCCACGGCTGGAAGTGGTCGGCGACGAACACGCTGTCGAGGCCGAGTTCCTCGGCGCGCACGCCGTATCCCGCGAGCTCGACCGGGCCGAACTGCTCCGGCGACGCCTTGTATCCGATCCGCACCATCGCGTCCTCCCGTCCCGTCGCGCGCGAGGCCGCGCGAGGGTCCCACGGTAGGCGAGAACGCCCCGCCACCGGCCGACGCCGTGGCGTCGCCGTCGCCTGCCATCGCGTCGGCACCGCGACGCGGGTTGACGCCGCGCCGCGACGCCGCGACGATGGAGATCGATCGAAACGATTCGACACCCCCTCGCGCCCCCCGTCCGGGCGCCACCCACGCCCCCAGAAAGGCCCGCCGTGCGCGCCCTGTCCCCGACCCTGTCCCGCTCCCGGCTGGAGGCGGCGAAGGTGGCGACCGCCGTCGTCTTCGCCCTCAACGGGGCGACCTTCGCGACGTGGGCCTCCCGCATCCCCGACGTCCGCAACGCCCTCGGGCTCACACCGGGGCAGCTCGGCATCCTCATGCTCTTCGGCGCCGCCGGCTCGCTCGTCGGCCTGCCCGTCGCCGGGCCGCTCACCGCCCGCGTGGGCACCCGCCCGGTCACCCTCATCGGCGTCGCCCTCGGCCTCGTGGGCCTGTTGTGCGTGGGCCTCAGCGTCGACGGCCTCGGCGCCGTCGTGCCGGCCGCGGCGTCGCTGTTCTTCGTCACCATGGGGATCGGGCTGTGGGACGTCGCGATGAACCTCGAGGGCACGCTCGTCGAGCAGGGGCTCGAACGGAACATCATGCCGCGGTTCCACGCCGGCTTCAGCCTGGGCACCGTCATCTCGGCCCTGATCGGCGCGGGCGTCGTCGCGGCCGGGATCCCCGTGCTCGTGCACTTCGTCGGCGCCGTGCTCGTCGTGGCCGTGGCCGTCGTCGTCGCGAGCCGCGCGTTCCTGCCGCACGAGGTCGAGGCCGCGGCCGCGCAGGCGGTGGACGCCGACGAGACGGCGGACCGCGAGGCCCCGGTCGCGGCGACCCGGTCCGCCTGGACCGAGCCGCGCACCCTCGTCATCGGCCTCATCATGCTCGTGGCCGCGTTCACCGAGGGCACCGCCAACGACTGGATCTCCGTCGCGTTCGTCGACGGGTACCACCTGCCCGCGTGGGCCGGCGTGCTCGGCTTCGCGACGTTCCTCACGTTCATGACGGTGGGCCGCGTCCTCGGGACCAACCTGCTCGACCGCTACGACCGCGTGCTCGTCCTGCGCGTCACGTTCGTGCTCGCGGGCATCGGCAGCCTCATGGTCGTCTTCGGGACCGCACCGGTCGCCTACGTCGGCGCCGCGATCTGGGGCTTCGGGGCCTCCCTCGGCTTCCCCGTCGGGATGAGCGCCGCCGCCGACGAACCGCACCGGGCCGCCGCCCGCGTCTCCGTCGTGTCGACCCTGGCCTACGCCGCGTTCCTCGTCGGCCCGCCCGCGCTCGGCTTCCTCGGTGACCACTGGGGGATCCTCCGCGCCCTCGTCGTCGTCAGCGTCATGACCCTCGGCGCGCTCCTGCTGATGCCGGCCATGCGGCCCATCGGCCCGGCGGCCGCGGCCGAGGCCCCTGCCGCGGACGCCGGCGCGGACGCCGGCGCCCAGCGCTGACCCGCCCGACCCGACCGGGCTGCCACGAACGCCCGGGACCCCGTGTCGGGGCCCGGGCGTTCGCGCGTCCGCGCCGCCGGAGGTGCCGCCGCACCGCGCCCGGTCCGGCCCCCCACGGGGAGGCCGGGACGGGGTCAGGACAGGATGCGGAGCTGGAACGGGTAGCGGTACAGCTCGCCGCGGTTGGCCTTCATCGCCCCGATGACGTGGCAGACGATCTGGGCGACGCCCGAGAAGATGAGCAGCGGGATGCCCACGACCGCGCCGATGATCGTCAGCACGCACACCCAGCCGACCATGGCGATGAGCCACATCGAGAGGTTGAAGTTGAAGGCGCCGGCGGCGGACTCGCGCACGAAACGGCTCTTGTTCTTGTAGAGGAACCAGACGACGAGGGGCCCGACGAAGCTCAGCCAGCCGACGCTGATGATCATCGAGGCGATCGTCGACAGGTGCGCGATGAGGGCCATCGAGCGGTCCTCGGGGCGGACGACCTCCCGGGGGCCGCCGGGGCCCCGGCCGTACGGGTTCGGGGGCGGGGGGCCGGAGCCCTGGGGCGGGTGGGGCGGGTAGCTCACGGCGTCTCCTCGACGTCTCGGGTGCCCTCAGCCTAGGAAGGGCGCGGGTAACGTGCCACAGGTGTCGACCTCGATCTGGCGCGTCCCCGGGATGCACGCGCTCGCGGTGGCCACGATTCTCGGGTTCTCCGGCTTCGCCGCCCTGCTGCCCGTCGCACCGCTGTGGGCGGTGCGCGGCGGGGCGGACGCCGCCGGGGCCGGGCTCGTCAACGGGGTGCTGCTGCTCGCGACGGTCGCGACCCAGGGTTTCGTGCCGCGCGCCCTCGCGCGGGCCGGGTGGGGCGTCGTCCTCGCCGCCGGGCTCGTCCTGCTCGGTGCGCCCGCGGTGTTCATGGGCGCGACGGACGCGCTCGGGCCGCTGCTCGCCCTGTCGGCCGTGCGGGGGGTGGGGTTCGGGGTGCTCACCGTGTGCGGCGGCGCCGCGGTCGCCGAGCTCGTCGCGCCGGCCCGGCGCGGGGCCGGGATCGGCGCCTACGGCCTCGCGGTCGCCCTGCCCAACGTGATCGCCCTGCCGGTCGGGCCGTGGGTGGCGGAGCGGTTCGGGTTCGGCGTCGTGTTCGCGCTGGGCGCGCTGCCCGTGCTCGGGATCCCCGCCGCGTTCGTGCTCGCGCGGGCGATCGCCCGTGCCCACGCGCGGCGGGCGACCGACCCGGGGCCCGGCCCGGCCCACCCGCGCGACGCGGGGTCGCCCCGGGCCGCCCTCGCGCGCCTCGTCGTCCCCTGCCTGCTGCTCTTCTCGGTCACGCTCGCGGGCGGCGGCCTGCTGACGTTCGCGCCGCAGATGATCGCCGACACCGGCCGGGCGACCCTCGTGCTCTTCGTCGTCGGCGTCGTCGCCGCCCTCGCGCGCTGGTACGCCGGGCCGCTCGCCGACGCCCGCGGGGCGGGGCCTCTCGTGTGGCCGCTGACGGTCGTCACCGTGGTGGGTCTGGGCCTCGTCGGCTGGGCGTTGTCGGAGCAGGAGTCGCGCGCCCCGGCCCTCTTCGCGGGGGCCGCGCTCGTCGGCCTGTCCTACGGCGCGCTGCAGAACCTCACCCTCGTGCTGTCGTTCCAGGCCGTCCCCCAGCGCCAGGTCGGCATGGCGAGCGCGGTGTGGAACGTCGGTTTCGACGCCGGGACCGCGCTCGCCTCGATCGTCATCGGGGCCGTGGCGGCCCGGACGTCGTTCCCGACCGCGATGTTCGTCGTGGCGGCCGCGTGCGCGGCGGCGGTGCCCCTGGCCCTCACGCGCGCGAAAACGAGGTGACCTCGTCGGTGGACCCTGCTCTACTCGAGGAGACGTCCGACGCAGGTCGGTGAGAGCTCGAGACGGAGACAGGAGGCGCGCCGTGACGGATCGACGCTGGGGCGCGCTCGCCCCGTTGCGGCACCGCGACTACCGGTTCCTCACGGTCTCGCTCATGGCCTCGATGGCCTCGGCGGGCATCCTCGTCGTCGCGCTCGTGTGGCAGGTCGTCGCCCTCGGCGGGTCGGCGGGCGACCTCGGGGTCGTCACCGGCGCGGCGGCCGGCGGGATGCTCGCCACGGCCCTGTTCGGGGGCGTGCTCGCCGACCGCGTGGCGCAGCGGCACATCCTCCTGTGCACGGAGACGGTGAAGTTCATGGCCCTCGCCTGGGTCGCCGTCCTCGCCCTGTCCGGGGGGGTGCAGATCTGGCACCTCGCGGTCGCGGCGGCCGTCGGCGGCGCGATGGACGGCCTGTACTACCCCGCGTACTCGGCGCTGCTGCCCATCGTCCTGCCCGCGGCCGACCTGCTGCCCGCCAACGGGCTCGAGGGCGTGCTGCGGCAGATGCTCGTCAACGCGGGCGGGCCGGCGCTCGCCGGGGTCGTCGTGGCCGCCTTCTCTCCCGCCGCCGCGCTCGCCGTGGCCGCCGGGGCCACGGCCCTCGCGGCCCTCGTGCTGCTGCCCGTCGCCCCCCGCCCGGTCGGCGTCCTGCACGGCCAGGTCGCGAGCGCCCCCACCGCCGACGTCGAGCGCGACGCGGCCCCCGTGCGGGCGGTGCTCACCGACCTGCGGGAGGGCTTCGCCTACCTGCGCGCCACGCCCTGGCTGTGGGCGACGCTCGGCTTCGCCTCGGTGCTCGTGCTGCTCATCATGGGCCCGATGGAGGTGCTCATCCCCTTCGCGCTCAAGGACCACGCGGGCGGCGGGCCGGGCGAGCACGCGCTGGTGCTCGCGGCGTTCGGGGTGGGCGGCGCGCTCGCGTCGTTCGCCGTGGCCGCCCGGCCGCTGCCGCGCCGCTATCTCACGTGGATGGTGTGCGCATGGGGCTTCGGCACGCTGCCGTTCGCCGTCATCGGTGTCGCCGACCGCGTGTGGGTGTTCGTCGTGGCGGCCGGGCTCGTGGGTGCCGCGTTCGAGGGCGCGACGGTCATCTGGGGCACCATCCTGCAGCGCCGGGTGCCGCCCGAGCTGCTCGGCCGCGTCTCGAGCCTCGACTTCTTCGTGTCGCTGCTGTTCATGCCGGTCTCGATGGCGATCGCGGCGCCGGTCTCGCACGTCATCGGGCTGACGGCGACGTTCGCGGTCGCGGGCCTCGCGCCCGCGGTGATCGCGGTGCTGGCGATCGTCGTGGCCCGGCTGCGGGCCGACGAGATCGCGCACCCGCTGACCGCCGCTCCCGAGGGGGCGCCGGCCGCGACGACCGGGACGACGCTCGGCGCGGCCTGACCACGCGGTCGCGCCGGGAGAACGGCCGGTCCGGACCCGGACGCGGGCGCATACCGATCGTCCGGCAACGCGCCCGTGCGGCCGACGACGACGCGAGCTCCTCCTCGTCGGTGCGTGACTCTTGGGGCCCTCGGGGGGCATCCGGATGTACCCCGAGGCGGCGTCAGATCGGCTACGCTCGCCCCCCGTTCGCCGAGTTTTCACGACAACTGCACTGCCGATGGCGCGCCGGCGAGAGGGCCAACCCTGTGAACAGCGACGATGCAAGTGGCGCCGCCGAAGGCAGAGCAGTTGTCGCGAAAACTCCGACCCGGCGGGCCGTATGCCCAGCGCGCCGGCCGGGATCAGCAGCGCGTCGGCACCGGATCAACCGAATCAGCAGCGCCCCCCCGCGTCAGTAGGCCTAGCGCTCGCCGCGGGCCTCGCGCAGCCCCGCGAGGGGCTCGCGGTGGCGCAGCAGGTGCAGGTCCCACTGCTCGCTGAGCTCCTCGAACAACTGGATGCCGCGCACCGAGTTGCCCTGGGAGTCGAGCCGCGGGGAGTAGGCGGTCAGCCCCATGACGCCCGGCACGACGCCGACGAGCGCGCCCGACACGCCGCTCTTGGCCGGCAGGCCGACCTCCGCGACCCACTGGCCCGAGGCGTCGTACATGCCGCACGTCATCATCACCGAGAGGGTCTGCGTGACGACCCCCTCGTCGAGGACCCGGTCGCCGGTGCGGGGGTTGACCCCGCCCCCGGCAAGGGTCGCGCCCATGACGGCGAGCTGGGGCGCGGTGACGTTGATCGAGCACTGCCGCAGGTAGCCGCGCACCACCTCGCGCGGGTCGTCGGGGAGCACGCCCTCGGCCGCGAGCAGGTGCGCCAGCGACAGGTTGAGGTCGGCCCGCTCCGCCTCGGCCGCGTACACCTCCTCGTCCACCTCGAGCTCCTCGCCCGCGAGCGCGGAGAAGGTCGCGAGGAGCAGCTCCTCGCGGGCGCCGTCCGTGCCGCCCGGGATGAGGCCGTGGGTGAGGATCGCCCCGGCGTTGATGAGCGGGTTGAAGGGCCGCCCGTCGCGACGCAGCGACGGCTGGTTGAAGGCGTCGCCCGACGGCTCGACCCCCACGTGCGCGAGGACCTCCTCGAGCCCGATCTCCTGCAGGGTCACCGCGTACGCGAACGCCTTCGAGACCGACTGCAGCGGGAAGACGTGGTCGCAGTCGCCCGCCGTGGTCACGACCCCGTCGGTGTCGCAGATCGCCGCCCCGAGCGCGTCGACCTGCTCGTCCGACACGTCGGACAGGTACGACGACGCCTCGCCCTCCGTCCGGTGCCGCACGTTCTCCAGGGCCTGCTCGAGTTCACGTCGAAGTCGGGGGGTCGCCATGGGCCCCAGTGTCGCAAGCGAGGTCAGCCGAGCAGGTACCCGCCGTCCGCGAGGACGTCGCTGCCGACGAGGAACCCCGCCTCGTCGCTGGCGAGGAACGCGACGAGCGGCGCGAGGTCCTCGGGCGTCCCGACGCGTCCGAGCGGCGTGCGGCGCACCCATTCGGCGTACATCTCCGGGTCCGACTCGCTCACCGCCCGCGTCATCGGCGTGGCGATGTACCCCGGCGAGACGGCGTTGACGCGGATCCCGTGGCCGATCCACTCCAGCGCGAGGCTCTTGGTCAGCATGATGACCCCCGCCTTGGAGGAGTTGTACGCCGCCTGCGGCTGGGGGATGTTGACGATGTGCCCCGACATCGACGCGATCGTGACGATCGACCCCGGCCGGTCCGTCTCGATGAGGCGGCGCGCAACCCGGGCGGCGCACAGGAACGTCCCGGTGAGGTTGACGTCGACGACCCGCCGAAAGTCGGCGGCGCTCGCCTCGTGGGCGTCGACGTTGTGGGCGATCCCGGCCGCCGTGACGAGCACGTCGACGGGCCGCCCGAGGGTCTCCTCGACCTCGCCGAACGCCGCGTCGACACCGGCCTCGTCGGTGACGTCGCACCGCACGGCGCACGTGGTGGCGCCCGTCTCCTCGCCGATGCGACGCGCCGTCTCGGGGGCCTCGTCGATGAGGTCGAGCACGGCGACGTCGGCGCCCTCGGCCGCCAACCGGTGCGCCAGCACCGCTCCGATGCCGCGCCCGCCTCCGGTGACCGCCGCGGTCCGGCCCGCCAGCCGCCTCGGCATCGTCGTCTCGTCCATCGCGTCCTCCCTCGTGGGCTCCCGTGCGGGCGACCGTACCCGGATCGGGCGGGCTATGCGACGGGATGCCGGGGCGCGCCGCCGGGGCGCCCCGCCGCCGGGCCCGCGCCCGGCCTCTCCCGGGCACCGGGAGCCGGACCGCTCGCGGCGGCGATGAGGAGGGCGGCCGTGTCGCGGGCGAGGCCCATCGCCGCCCGGTCGTCGGCGGCGGAGGTGCGGACGATCGCGCCTTCGTAGACGACCGCGAGGCGGCGGGCGAGGGCGTCGGGGTCGGCGACCTCGGGGTGGTGGGCGGCGGCGAGCGACGCGAACAGGGCCTCGACCCAGGCCTTCTCGTCCCGGATCACGTCCACGCCGGCGTGCGTCGTCGCGCCGAGCTCGGCGTAGGCGTTGACGAAGCCGCACCCCCGGTGGCGGGCCCCGATCCAGGCGGCGAGGGCGTCGAACGCGACGAGGACGGGGTCGGCCCCCGCCGGCGCGGCGTCGAGCGTGTCGTGCACGTGCGCCGCGTACTGGGCGTGCCGCGCCCGCAGGTACGCGACGACGAGCCCCTCCTTGGAGCCGAACCGGTCGTAGATCGTCTTCTTCGTCGTGCCCGCCTCGTCGGCGATGCGGTCGACCCCCACCGCGCCGATCCCCTCCGCGTAGAAGAGGTCCGCGGCGGCGGACAGGATGCGGGCGGCCGCGGGCGTGGCCGGCGGCTCGGCGTGGATGCGCACGGAACTCCCTTCGCGATCGCCCCGGCGTTCGGACCCGGCTCGGGTCCGACGGGCGGATGGCGACTGCCAGTATACCGACCGGTGTGATTATCTGTCCTCATGGTCGCCTCCCGCCCCCTGATCCCCCTCGCCGCCGCCTTCGTGGTGCTGTGGAGCTCCGGCTTCGTCGGGGCCGAGATGGGGACCCGTCTCACCGGCGCCGACACGCTGCTCATGTGGCGGTTCATCGCCGCGTCGGCGCTGCTCGTCGCGTTCTGCGCGCTCACGGGGCGGCGGGTCACCCGGGCCGCGCTGCGCCGCCACGTGCCGCTCGGGGTGGTCATGCAGTTCGTCTACCTCGGCGGGGTCTTCCTGGGCGTCCAGCTCGGGGTATCGGCCTCGACGACGGCGCTCATCGCCGCACTGCAGCCGCTACTCGTCGCGCTCGCGGTCGCGCGGTTCGGGTCCCACGCGGCCGAACCGCACCGGCTCTCACCGATGCGGCTCACGGGGCTCGCCCTGGGGTTCGCGGGAGTCGTCCTCGTCGTGGGCACGGGGCTGGCCTCGGGCGCGGCCCCGTCGTGGGCCTACGCGCTGCCGATCGTCGCGATGCTCGGCCTCGGCGCGGGCACGTTCGCCGCCGGCCGCAGCGCCGACCCGGTCGACGTCGTCACGGGCATGACCATCCAGATGAGCACGGCCGCAGTCGGGTTCGGCACCTGGGCGCTGCTGCACGGCGCGGCCGCCCCGCCGCTGACGTGGGCGTTCGTCGGGGCCGAGGCGTGGCTCGTGGTCCTCGCCGGGTTCGGCGGCTACGGCACCTACCTCGCCCTCATCGGCCGGCACGGTTCGTCGATCGCGAGCGTGCTGCTCTACCTCACCCCGCCGACGACGGCCGTGTGGACGGCCCTGATGTTCGGTGAGCCGCTGTCACTGCTCGCCCTCGTCGGCATGGCCGTCTCGGCGCTCGGCGTCGCCCTCTTCGTCCGACGCGGATCGCCGGCCGGCCGCGACGTCACGCCCGGTGACGGCGGGAGCCGCGCACCTGCGCCCCCAGCCACGACAGGCCGCGGCGCAGGGTCGGGACAGGCTGCTCCCTGAGGTCCTCCCACGCCCCGTTCGGCAGGGAGTAGCGGATGACCTTGCGCCACACCGACAGGTACTGGGTGTGCAGCGGGCCCGTGACGTACGGGAGGTCGTAGCGGTCGAAGATCTCGCGCACCCGCACGGCGACCTCGGCGTACCGGTTGCTCGGCAGGTCGGGGAACATGTGGTGCTCGATCTGGTGCGACAGGTTGCCCGTGGCCAGGTGCATCGCGGGGGGCCCGGAGATGTTCGCGGAGCCGAGCATCTGGCGCAGGTACCACTCGCCGCGCGTCTCGTCCCTGATCGACGCCTTTGCGAACGTCTCGACCCCGTCGGGGAAGTGACCGCACACGATGACGGTGTTGGTCCACAGGTTCCGGACGAGGTTCGCCGTGAAGTTGGCCGCGGCGGTCGAGCGCCACGACGTCCCCGACAGGGCGGGGTGGACGACGTAGTCACGTGCCACGTGCCGAGCCGTCTTCGCGGCGACGGCGCGTACCCCGGCCACGAAGTCCGTCTTCTGCTGGTCGCTGAGGCGCTTGCGGTACTTGAGGTGCCGCCCGAGCTCGAGGTCGTACAGGGCGATCGAGTACTGGAACGTGATCGCGTTGACGATGTTGTAGATCGGCTGGGCGAGGAACGCCGGGTGCCACTTCTGGTCGGCGTCGACGCGCAGGATGCCGTAGCCGAGGTCGTTGTCGCGGCCGACGACGTTCGTGTACGTGTGGTGGACCTCGTTGTGGCTGTGCTTCCACATCGCGGCGGTGGCCGCGTGGTCCCACTCCCAGCTCGAGGAGTGGATCTTCGGGTCACGCATCCAGTCCCACTGGCCGTGCATGACGTTGTGCCCGATCTCCATGTTCTCGAGGATCTTCGCGGCCGTGAGGCCGAGCGTCCCGGCCACCCAGGCGGCCTTGTTCTTCGAGCCGAGGAGCACGAGGCGCGAGCCCAGCTCGAGGCCGCGCTGCACGGTGATGAGCCGGCGGATGTAGGCGGCGTCCGCGGCGCCCCGGGTCGCCATGACCTCGTCGCGCAGGGCGTCGAGCTCCCGGCCGAGGGCGTCGATCTGCGCGGGCGTCAGGTGGCCGGCGGGGTCGGCGCCGCCGGAGCGCTTGGGCTTCCAGTGGCGCTCCGTCGTGGCGGCCGAGGCGCGGGCGGGGCGGCGGGTGGCCTTGCCGGCGCGCGTCTCGCGCGTGGGGGTGGTGGGCGCGGCGTCCGTCGTGCGCGCGGGCTGTGCGTCGGCCGGGTCGGTGGTCTCCGGCTCGGTGGTCTCGGGCTCGGTGTCCTCGCGGTCGGTCACGCCGGTGATGGTGGCGGTCATGGTCACTCCTCGTTCACAGGTCGATCGAGCAGGCGCCGGCGGGGGCGCTGACACAGGTCTGGATGGGGACGGCGCCGCCGCCGTTGCCGGCGGAGGCGGTCGTCACCTCGCCGGTGCGCAGGTCGCGCACGGATCCCTCGCGCAGGGGCGCGACGCAGCCGAAACAGATGCCCATGCGGCACCCCGACGGCATGAGGACGCCGGCGTCCTCGCCGGAGTCGAGGATCGGGGCGCCGCCGTCGGCGTCGACGTCGAGGCCGGAGCGGGTGAAGGTCACGACGCCGCCGTCGCCCGTCGCGGCGACGACGGGGCGGAAGCGCTCGGTGTGCAGGCGGACCCCGAGACCGGCGGCGTCCCAGCGCTCCTGGGCGGCGTCGAGCATCGCGGTCGGGCCGCACGCCCACGTCTCGCGCAGGCGCCAGTCGGGCACGAGGGCGTCTAGGGTGCGCGCGGCGTCGGCGTCGGACTCGTCGCCGGATGCGCCGTCGGGGCGCAGGTCGAGGATGCCCTCGACCCGGGTGTGGCGCTCGACCAGCCGGATGCGGCCGCTGTCGTGCAGGGCGCGCAGCTCGGCGCCCATGACGACGTCGTCCGCGGTCGGAGCGCTGTGCACGACGACGACGTCGGTCAGCTCGGGGTGGTTGCGCAGCATCCCCATGACGGGGGTGATGCCGCTGCCGGCGGTGAGGAACAGGGCCCGGCGGGGCGCGCGCGGGCCGAGGACGAAGTCGCCGGCCGCCTGGTCGAGCATGAGCAGCGTGCCCGGCTCGATCTCGTCGACGAGGTGTCGACTGACGACGCCGTCCGGGATCTTCTTCACCGTGACGGCGACAAGGCCGTCGTCGGCCCCCACCCGGGAGGTGAGGGAGTAGGCGCGCCAGTGGCGGACGCCGTCGACGTCGACCCCGATCCGGATGTACTGGCCCGGCACGTGCGGCCGCCAGCCGCGCCCGGGGCGGATGAGCAGGGTGGCGGCGTCGGCGGTCTCACGGCGGCGCTCGACGAGGCGGCCGCGCAGGTCCGCCGACAGGTGCAGCGGGGCGATGAGGCTGCCGTAGTCGGCGGGGAGCAGTGGGGTCGTGAGGAACTCGGCGACCTTGAGCGCCCGGGCGCCGAGGCGGCGGAGGGCGCGCGGCCGCGGGGCGGTCTGCGGCGGGCCCAGAAGGAACGACATATCCCCCACCTTTCCTCTCCCCAGGGGCTAATCTCTTGACCATGCGATGTGAAGACGGTCGAGTTCGTCGTTCTCCGGGAACGATTCATGGGTGATCAGGTCGCTGACCTCCCCCTCTCTGCTCCCGGCGGACTCGCGCTGTCGGAGGAGTTGTTGCTCCGGTTGCGCGACGAGGTGGGGCCGGCCGCGCAGGAGGCCGTCGAGGCGATCATCGCGGCCATCCCGGGCTACGCCGACCTGCGGGGCGATCCGGGGGTGCGCGTGGGTCAGGCCGTGCAGCTCGCCCTCGACCACTTCCTCACCCTGGCGGCCGGGAGCGACGACGCGTCGACCCCTGTCGCGAAGAGCACCTCCGGCGCCTACGACCTCGGTCGCGGGGAGGCGCGCAGCGGCCGGAGCATGGACGCCCTGCTCGCCGCGTACCGGATCGGCGCGCGCGTGAGCTGGCGGCGGCTCTCGCGCACGGCCGCGGAGGGCGGGATGTCGGCCGAGTCGATCGGTGCCTTCGCCGAGTTGGTGTTCGCCTACATCGACGAGCTGACGGCGGCGAGCGTCACCGGCCACGCCGACGAGCTCGCCTCCAGCGGCCGCGCCCGCGAACGGCACCTCGCGACCCTCACCCGCCGGCTGGCCGGCGGCGCCGACGCGCGAGCCGTCGACGAGGCCGCGCGGCGTGCCCAGTGGAGCCCGCCGACGACGCTGACGTGCCTGCTGCTGACCGAGGGGCAGGGAGCGGCCGTGCGCACCCGCCTCGACCCGCGCACCCTGTCCGTCTCCGGCGACCTGCCCGACCTCGACGACGCGTGGACGCTCCTGCTCGTGCCCGACCTGTCGGCCGGGGGGCGGGCGCGGCTCGTACGGGATCTGAGCGGGCGGGGGGCCGTCGTGTCCTCGACCCTGCCCTGGGAGAGGGCCGCGGAGTCCGTGCGCCGAGCCCGGGCCCTGCTGCGCCTGCCCCGTCGCCGGCTCGACACGCTCGATGCCGACGACCGTCTCGTCGACCTCGTCCTCGCCGCCGACCCCGAGGTGCGCGACGACCTCGCGTCACGCCTGCTCGCCCCGCTCGCCGACGTGCGCCCGTCCCAGCGGGAGGCGCTCGTCGACACCCTCCGTTCGTGGTTGCTCCACCAGGGACGACGCGCCGACGTGGCCGCCGACCTGCACGTGCACCCACAGACCGTGCGGTACCGGATGGGGCAGATCCGCGACCGGTTCGGCGACGCCCTCGACGACCCCGCCGTCGTGCTCGCCCTCGTCGTCGCGCTCGGCCGCGCGCCCACCCCCGCCGAGCGCCGCGACCCGAGCGACGAGTCCGGGCGGTCTCGACCCGGGTCACGGGCCGGTCCGCCGCGGGGACGCCTCCCACCCCTCGGGGGCGGCGGGACCTCGGTGCCGCTCGATGCGGACTGCGACGGCGTCCGCGGCCGGATCTCGGCCCGACATCGGCGCGTCGACCGGTCGACAGGACCGGGTTTTCACGAGAACTGCACTGCCAATGGCGAACCCGGCGATTCCGCAGGCCTCTGACCAGCAACGACGTGATCGCGTGAATGATCGGCAGTGCAGTTCGCGTGAAAACGAGCCCCAGTCGACCCGTCCCGGCCCTGCGCCCGCAGCGACCGAGGTGACGATCCGCGTGGTCGGGCCGCGCGGCCGCCGGGGAATGCCGACGAGGTGCGGCCTCGATGTGGACTGACCGTCGGTGCACGCACGATGGTCTTACTGTCCCATCGGCCCAGGTCACAGGGCGATACGTCGCCGGGCCGACCCTTGACGGCCCGAAAAGCCGGTAGTTCTCTGTCAGTGACGTCGTGGCCGCACCTCGCGAACACGCCGACCGCGTGGGACCTCACCCTCCGCGTCCCGGCGCCCGCCGTTCCTCTACCTCCTGTCGACCATCGGGCATCAACGCCCGTCCGCGGCGTGATCGCCCGGCCCCCGCCGGCCCCGGCGGCCGCGACGACCGCCGAGTCGGGCGCTGCCTCAGCGCATCGGCGCGGTGGTGGCGACCGGGAGGCCCGCGGCGCGCCACGCGGCGAACCCGCCGCGCACGACGGTGACGCGGGGGTGGCCGGGATCGAATCCCGCGAACGTCGCGGGCTCGGGGCCGCCGTCGGCCGAGCCGACGAGGTGGACCCGGGCGGCCCCGGCGAGGTCGGCCAGCTCCGCGCCGGTGGTGGCGACCCGAACGGGCAGGGCCGGATGGAGCGCGCCCTCGGTGGCGCGCTCGGCGTCGGAGCGGACGTCGAGCAGCACAGCACGCCCGGCGAGCGCGTCCTGGTAGGCGGCCCGCGGCGAGACGGCACCGGCCTCGGGGACGGCCGGGGCGGTCGTCGAGAACAGCTCGACCTGCCAGAGGACGTCGTGGCGGGGGTCGGCGACCGGAGTGGGCGCGGCGATCGTGGCAGAAGTGACGGCAGACATGAGGGCTCTCTCGGGGCGGCCCGCGGAAGCGCGGGCGGGGTGCTGTCGGGCGGAGGTCAGGCCGGGCGACAACACCGGTCCGCGACGCACACGACGGCCGGCGCACGGTGCGCTCCGGCCGGGTGCATTCGCGGGCGCGAGGTCATGCCTCCTATTTCGGCACGCACACACCCATAAGTAAAGCCTTGGGATGCCCCAATCTCAGATTATGAGTCGGCACCACGGCGAACGCCGTCCGCCGGAGACGTCGATCGCGCCGCCGGCAGCGCGATCGCCCACCCGGCGCGGACCGCTCGCAGAGTGAGACGGCGGCGGTGAGCTGGCCGGATACCCGAGCAGACCCCCGCCCCGACCGCGAGCCCCGAGGTTGCGGGCGCAGCGTCGATACACTCGCAGGTCGGCCTGGAGGGCACCGCCGCCCTCGGTCACTCCCCGCACCCACCCCTCCCCGAGGAGCTCTATGAGCGCGTCCGTCGACTCTCCGCCGACGTCCACCCCGACCGCCCCCGAACCCGACCGCTCGCGACGGCTCCGCCGCCCCGGTCACGCGATGAAGGCCGTGTTCGCCCCGGCCGCCGCGATCGCCGTCCTCTTCGTCCTGTGGTCGGCCCTCTTCCCCTCGCAGACGGCGACGACGCTGGCGACCGTCAACACCACCGTCGTCAACGGCATCGGCTGGTACTACGTCCTGCTCGTCACGGCGTTCGTCGGCTTCGCCGTCTTCGTCGGTCTGTCCCGGTACGGCGACGTCCGCCTCGGCCCCGACGACGAGGACGCCCAGTACGGCGTCTTCAGCTGGTTCGCGATGCTCTTCGCGGCCGGCATGGGCATCGGCCTCGTGTTCTGGGGCGTCGCCGAGCCCCTCAACCACTACGCGGCGCCCGCGCCCAACGCCCCCACCGGCGACGACGCCGCACGGGCGCAGTCGGCCTTCAACACGACGTTCCTGCACTGGGGCCTGCACGCGTGGGCGATCTACGTCGTCGTCGGCCTGTCCGTCGCCTACGCCGTGCACCGCAAGGGCCGCCCCGTCTCCATCCGCTGGGCGCTCGAGCCGCTGCTCGGCAAGCGCACCGACGGCCTCCTCGGCGACGTCATCGACGTCGTCGCCATCGTCGGCACCCTCTTCGGGGTCGCGACGTCCCTCGGGTTCGGCGTCACCCAGCTCGCGGCCGGCCTCGACTTCCTCGGTCTCGTCGACGGCGACGGCAACATCGGCCTCTACCTCGGCCTCGTCGCCGGCATCTCGGCGCTCGCGATCATCTCGGTCGTCAGCGGCCTCGACAAGGGCATCAAGATCCTCTCGAACACGAACCTCGTGCTCGCCGGCGTGCTCATGGTCGCGATCCTGCTGCTGGGGCCGTCGCTGTTCGTGCTGCGCGAGCTCGTCCAGAACGTCGGGTCCTACATCCAGAACTTCGTCTCGCTGAGCTTCCGGACCTTCCCCTACGCGGGCGGGGACGGCGAGAGCTGGCTCTCGAACTGGACGACGTACTACTGGGGCTGGTGGATCAGCTGGAGCCCGTTCGTCGGCGTCTTCATCGCGCGGATCTCGCGCGGGCGCACCGTGCGCGAGTTCGTCGCGGGCGTGCTGCTCGTCCCGACGACGCTGACGTTCCTGTGGTTCTCGATCCTCGGCGGCACCGCGCTGTACCGCCAGATCTTCGGCGCGGGCGACCTCGTCGGCGCCGACGGCGCCGTCGACACCGAGACCTCGCTGTTCCAGGTCGTCGACAACCTCACCGGAGGGCCGATCCTCGCGGGCCTGTTCATCCTGCTCATCGTCATCTTCTTCGTGACGAGCGCCGACTCGGGCGCCCTCGTCATCGACATGCTCGCCCACGGCGGCGACCCGAACCCGCCGGTGTGGAGCCGCGTGTTCTGGGGCGTGCTCGCCGGATCCATCGCGGGTGTGCTCCTCTTCGTCGGTTGGAGCAACGGCGAGCTCACCGACGGGTTGACCGCGCTGCAGACGATGGCGATCCTCGCGGCCGCCCCGTTCAGCCTCGTCATGATCGGCATGTGCGTCGCGACCACCCGGGCCCTGAGCCGCGAGCAGCGCGCGACCGTGCGCCGGCAGCGCGAGCAGCTCACGGCCGACCTGGCCGACGACCTGTTCTCCGACGACCGGGCCGACGCGGCGCTCACCCGTTCGGCCCCATCGACGGGCCGGTGACGGCGGACCCGACGCGCTGACTGCGGCTCCGCCGGCCGATGGGCGACGCCGTCGGATCGAGCGGGCCGAGACGGCGCTACGGTCGTGACGAGGTCCCTCGCGGCGAGGGACGCCACGGCCGAACGCTCGGACCCCGCGGTCCCGAGACCGGGCAGGGCACCTCAGGTGCCCTGCCCGGTCCGCGTCGGGCGCCGGATCGACCCGGAGCCCAGGGCGCGCTCCCGAGTGAGGAGGAGAGCGCGCATGACCCGTCACGGTCGGTCATCGCCCTCGTCGTCGCCCGGGTCGTCGCTGCCGGACCCGGCGTCCGTCGCGGCGGTGGGCGCGGGTGGCCTGATCGGCACCGCGTTGCGCTACGGCACCGGGCTCGCCGTGCCCGCCGCGCCGGGCGCCTGGCCGTGGGCGACGTTCACCGTCAACGTCGTGGGCGCCTTCGTGCTCTCCGCGCTGCTCGTGGCCCTGCGCCGACTCGGCCCCGACGACGGACCGCGCCGCGCCGCCCGCCTCGCCTTCGGCACCGGACTGCTTGGTGCGTTCACGACGTACAGCGGGCTGGCCCTCGAGGAGGTCCGCCTGGTCGGGGTCGGCTCGCCGGGCCTCGCCGTCGCGTACGGCGCGGTGAGCGTCCTCGTCGGCCTCGCTGCGGCCGGCCTCGGGATCCTCGCCGGCCGCTGGGTGACGCCGCGGGAGCCTGCCCCATGACCGCCCTGCTCGTCTGCCTCGCGGGGAGCGTCGGGGCCATGGCCCGGTTCGTCCTCGACGCGGCGATCCGGGCCCGGCTGCGCGCCGGGTTCCCGTGGGCGACCCTGTTCGTCAACCTCACCGGCTCTGCGCTGCTCGGCGCCCTCGCCGGCCTCACCGCCGCCGGAACCGCCTCCCCGGCGGTGGCGCTCGTCCTCGGGACCGGCTTCTGCGGCGGCTACACGACGTTCAGCACCGCCACCGTCGAGACCCTCACGCTGCTGCGCACGGCGCGGCGGGGCGCCGCCGCGGCCTACGGGCTCGGCACCCTGCTCGGCTGTGTCGCGGCCGCTTGGGCCGGCCTCGCCGCCACGCTCTGACCCGTATCCACCGGCGTCCCGGCCGTCACCGCAGCCGCACCCGCACACCTGCCCCCTGCGCGGCCCGGTGTCGCCCGGACGGCCGCGGCAGAGACCGCAACCCCTGGGCGACGCGGCGTCACCAGGGCTAGCGTGGGGGCATGACCTCGTCGCCCCGCGACCCCGGCCCCCAGGATCGAGTCCGCGGGGAGCGCCCGCCGGGGGCCCACGCCCAGATGCCCGTCATCGGGCCCGACGGCCTCGGCCCCGAGAGCGTGACGGGCGAGGTCGTACCCGCCCGTGGCGCGTCGGCGCCGGTCCCGGCCTCGGGGTCCGCGCCGGTGGCCAGGTCGCAGGCCGGCGCCTCGGACGACTCGTCGTCCCTCTACCCCGTCTTCGGCGACGTCCGGAAGTCGGGCCCGTGGCGCGTGCCGCGCGAGCTCGGCGTCTACCAGGTGTTCGGCGACGCGGTGCTCGACCTGCGGGAGGCCGTCTTCACCTCCGACGAGGTCGTCATCACGACCGCAGGCGTGTTCGGGGACGTCAAGGTCATCGTCCCGCCGGGCGTCTACGTCGAGCTGAGCGGCATGACGATCTTCGGCGACCACAAGCAGGACCACCGGCCGGGTACCCCGCCCCCGGGGTTCCCCCGCGTGCGCGTCGACGGCTACAGCGCGTTCGGCGACGTCAAGGTCCGCTGCCTGGAGGTCGGCGAGCAGGAGAAGCGCTGGTGGAAGCGCTCCTCCCCCGACACCCCCGCGTCCTGACGACCGGACCTGCGACGAACCCTGCGAACGCTCAGGAGCCGGACATGTCCACACCGCCACCCCCGCCCTACGACCCCCTGGCCCACCTGCGCGCCCCCGACGGCCCGCAGTTCGACGTCTTCCTGCAGGGCATGGTGTTCCTCGACATCATCTTCACCGGCCTGCCCGGGATGCCGAACGGCGGCGAGGAGGTGTGGGCCGACGGCATGGGCTCGTGCCCGGGCGGGATCGCCAACCTGGCCGTCGCCACCTCCCGGCTCGGTCTGCGGACGAGCCTCGGGGCGGCCTTCGGCGGCGACGACTACGGCCGGTTCATGTGGCGGACGCTCGAGTCGCAGGAGCACATCGACCTCTCCAGCAGCCGCGCCTACCCCGACTGGCACTCCCCCGTCACCGTGTCCATCGCCACCGAGGGCGACCGGAACATGGTCACGCACGGGCACCCCGCACCCGAGTCGGCCACCGACATGATCGGCACCCCGCCACGGTCGCGCGCCGTGCTCCTCGACCTCAACGCCGACGAACCGGGCGGCGCGGCCTGGGCGCACACCGCCCGCGAGGCGGGGGCCCTGATCTTCGCCGACGTGGGCTGGGACGCGAGCGGCCGGTGGGACCCGGCTGTGCTTGACGCCCTCACCGACTGCCACGCCTTCATGCCGAACGCGGGCGAGGCGATGGCGTACACGCGGACGCCCACCCCGCGCGACGCGATGTACGCCCTCGCCGATCGCGTGCCGCTCGCGGTCGTCACCGACGGCCCCCACGGCGCGGTCGCCTACGACAGCACCACCGGCGAGGAGGCGGCCGTTCCCGCCCTGCGCGTCGACGCGATCGACCCGACCGGCGCCGGGGATGTCTTCGGCGCCGCGATCACGCTCGGCACGCTCGCGCAGTGGCCGCTCGCCGACCGGCTCGCCTTCGCCGCGCTGTGCTCCTCGCTCGCGGTGCAGGAGGTCGGCGGCTCCCTCGCCGCGCCGGGCTGGGGCGACATCGCCGACTGGTGGCACCGCACGCGCGCCTGCCCCGACCGCGGCGCCTACCACGCGGCCGTCCGGCGCCGGTACGCCTTCCTCGACGACCTCGTCCCGCAGGTGCCCGGCGAGGCCGTCCGCCGCGCCCAGGCGACGATCGCCCAGCTCTCCGACGCGTGAGACGCGGCTCGGCTCACGTGGCGGGGTACTCGCCCACGTCGCTGGGCGGGGCCTCGCCCTGCGCGAGCATCGACCGGTAGTGCCGGGGCACGACGAACAGGCCCTCGGCCTCCACGGTCGTCGCGCCGCCGGCGTCGGTGAGGACCCCGCGCACCGTCACCTTCCACCCGTCGCGCTCGGCGATCCACGCGTGGGCGCCGATGCGGCCGAGCGGGGTCGGGCGGCGATAGGTGAGCGCGAGCGACGCCGTCATCCCCGGCAGCCCCGCGAGGGCGGGAACGGTCCCGAGCACCTGGTCGAGGACGAGAGCGATGATCCCGCCGTGCACGAGCCCGGGCGGGCCCTCGTAGGCGGCGCCGAGCACGACGTCCGTGCGGGCCGTGGCCGCGTCCCTGTCCTTCTCGACGACGAGCGGTGGGGCGAGCGGGTTGCGTAGGCCGACCGCCGGGTTCGCGTGGTCACGCAGGATGCCGTCGGAACACAGCTGCGGACCGAGCGGGCCCGGCACGGCGTCGACGAGCAGACGGTCGGCGAGGGCGTCGACGTCGGCGGCGACCTCGTCGGCCCGCGCGGGGTCGACGCGGGTCCGGATCACCGCGTCGGCGAGTCGGCGCGCGGAGGCGGCCAGCGCGGCGTACGACCGCTCCTGCCGCCGCAGGGACTCCGCGTCCTCGACCTCGCCGTAGATGGGGAACGACCCGTCCGTCACCGCTGTCCCTCCGTCCGGTCCGTGCCTGGCGCTCCGGCTCGCTCGCCGGCCCGCGCGCGACGCTCGATGAGCCCCCGCCAGCGTAGGTCGCGCGGCGGGACGGCCCGGCGGCGCCCCGGTGGCCCGACCCGACCGACGGACTTCGACGGGGCCCTTCGGCCGGCCCCGGCCCGGGCGGCGTTCGATCGACTCCGACCGAACCCGGCGCCGTCGGTCAGCCCCAGCCGCCCCAGCGGGCCTCGAGGTCCGGCGGGCCGGGCGCGGGCAGCGGGTGGGGCCACTCGCGGCGGGGCGGCTCCTGGCCGCGGGCGATCGAGCGGGCGTGCCGGAGCGTGAGCACCGGTCGACCGTCGGCGACGTAGGCGGCCTCCCCGGCCTCGACCAGTCGGGTCAGGGCGCCGGGCTCGTCGAGCCGCACCGGCGCGTGGACGCGGGCCCGCCACGGGCTCCGGCCGGTGACCGCGCGCCCCGGCGGGTCGTCGAGCAGGGCCGGGTCACCGGCGGGCCAGACCCGCCGCACGGGTGCGCCGGCGGCCACGACGACCCGGGCGTCGCTGCCGCGGACCAGATCGGCGACGACCGCGAACGCCTCGGCCCCCTCGAGGGCCGCCACGGCGGGGTCGAGCTCGACGAGCACCCGCGGCACGGACCAGACGCGGTGGTCGTCGCGGTGGCGCGGGCTCGGGACGAGGTCGGCCACGGCCAGCGACTCGACGTTCTTCGCGGCCACCCGCGCGCGGCGCCCGGCCTCGTCCTCGTCGTGTCGCCCGCCCCAGTCGGGGCCGTCGTGCCAGGCCACCGCCGCCGGCACGTAGGCGAAGTCGGCCCCGGCGAGCCAGGCGCGGTGCGCGAACTCCCAGTCCTCCCCGCCGTAGCCGACGAAGCTCTCCTCGAAGCCGCCGAGCCGCTCGAAGGTGTCCCGGCGCACCCCGAGGACGGCGCTGATGACGTACCGGAACCCGTCGTCGGAGAGGTCGGCGAGGCCGCCGGTCGCGGCGTACCCGTCGGCGAGCCAGCCCGGCTCGGGCAGGACGGGGGCGCCCAGCGCGGCCGGGCCGGCGGGGTTGTCCGTCGTGGAGGCGCGGGTCAGCCACGCCCGGATCTCCTCCGGCGTGCGCCCGGTGAGGTCGGTGTGGCGGCGCCGTCCGACGACGACGTCCGCGCCGCGCAGGGCCGCGAGCATCGCCGCGACGTAGGTGGGGGTGGGGACCATGTCGGCGTCGAGGAACAGCAGGGCGTCCGGGCCGCTCGCCCCACCGGCACCGGCACCGAGATTGCGGGCCGCCGCGGCCCGGAATCCCTCGTCGGCCTGCGCCACGACGCGTACGGGGTAGGCGCGGGGGCCGGGGTCGGGCGGGACGCGCGACCCGTCGTCGGCGACGACGACCTCGAAGGCGGCGCCGGTCTGGGCGTCGAGCGCCGCGAGGAGGCGGGCGAGGCGCTCCGGGGCCTCGTAGTGGGGGACGACGACGCGGGCCCGGAGGTCGGGGGTGCTCACCGGCCGGCCTCCGTGGGCCGGGCGGCCGCGTCGAGCAGCGCGGCGTACGCCGAGGCGGCCTCGTCGCGCGTGGGGGCCAGGCGCAGGTCGCGAGGTAGCCACGTCGAGTCCGGGTCCGCCAGCGCCCGCGCGACGGCCTCGCGCCAGGGGCCGGGCCCGTCGCCCTCGACGATGACCAGCGCGCCGGGAAGGCGTCGCTCGAGTTCGCGCACCCAGGCGCCGTCGGCGACGAGCGGCCGCCGCCCCGCCGAGAGCCACGACCCGATCGAGCCCGACGCCGACACGTGGGCGTGCGGTGCGGCCGGCACGTCGACGTCGCGGAGCCGGGCGGGCAGCTCCTCGTCGGGCACGAACCCGGTGACCCGAGCGACCCGGCCGGCGGCGGCGGCGCGCGCGGTGAGGTCGTCGGCCAGATCCTCGTGCCCCGGCGACGGCCGCCCGAGCGCGAGCAGTTCGACGTCGGCCGCGAGCCCGGTCAGCGCGGCGAGCGCGGTGTCGTGTCCCTTGCCGGGGTAGAGGAACCCGAGGACCCCGACGGTGCGGGGCCCGGGGGCGCGTCCGGCGGCCGCCTCGCCGGCGGATGCGGCGGCGGACGCTCGGCGGGCGTGCCCCTCGGCCGGCAGGTCGCGGGGCGCGAGGGGCAGCGGCACCACGCGGACGCGGGAGACGTCCCCGCCGACCCGGGCGAGCAGGGTCCGCTCGTGCTCGGAGGCCACGACGACGAGCCGCGCCCGCCGCGACAGCTCCGCGTAGGCGGCCGCGCGCGCGAGGCCCGTCGGACCGACGTCGTGGGGCTGCGGCAGGTCGTGCAGCGTGAGCGAGAGGGGCCGCGGACCCGCGATCCGCAGGATGCGCTCCGCCGCGTCGGCGGCGCCGGAGCCGAAGAGCCGGTCGGTGACGTGGACGTGGACGAGGTCGGCGTCACCCGGCCCGGGCGCCGTATCGCCGGACGGGGCGGGTGGGTCGCCGGCGTCGGCCACGTCCGAGGCGCCGGGGGTGCGCGTTCCGTCGAGCGCATCGCCGGCGCCCGACGCCTCGAGGGCGTCGCGGGTGGGCGACGCGACGAGGCCGTCGAGGGCGCGGGCGTCGGTGGCCCGTGCGACCCGGTGGTGAGCGAGGGCCGGGGAGGCGAGCAGGTCCAGGGCGTGGCGGGTCACACCGTGCTCCGGCGGCCCGGCAACGACGTGCACGACGCGCCCGGCAGGACCCTCGGACACGCCGCTCATCGGCCCGTCCCCGTCGCGAGCGGGGGGCCGGCGGCGAGGGCGTCGAGGTAGGCCCGGCGGTGGGCGGCGGCGACCTCCCTGCGCTCGCGGCGCCGGGAGTCGGCCGTGACGAGCCGGCGCGGGCCCGCCGCCCGGGAGTCGGCCAGGCCGCGCGCGATCGAGGCGTGCAGGTCGGATCGGTCGTAGAGGCGGATCGGGTGCTGGTCGCCGTAGCAGCCGTCGGCCGGGGCGAGGACGTCGGTGCCGACGTCGACGCAGGCCTCCAACCAGCCCGAATGCGTCCCGAAGGCGTACGGCAGCACCGCGAGGTCGAGGCCGGCGAGGTAGGCGTGGAACGCGTCGTCGTCGAAGCGGGGGTGCTCGACGACGTCCACCTCGAGGCGATCCGCGACCTCGCGGATCCACCGGCGCGCCCGCGCCGCCGCGCCCGGCCCCTCCGCCGGGTCGAACGCGCCCGCGCCGGCGTTGACGTCGACGCGCAGGCGCACCGGTCCCCCGCCGACGGGGGGCTCGGCCGCCGCCTCGGCGACCACGTCCGACAGCGCGCGCAGGACGCGGACGTCGAGGTCGGCGCGCAGGCTCTTGAGGTGGACCCCGACGACGAAGCCGTCCCGCGACGGCCGGTCCGCCCCGATCTCGGGCAGCGGCACGACGTGCGGGTGCGGCACGACGCGCACCGGCACGCCCCACGTGTCCTCGACGACCCGGGCGGCGCCGGGCGTCAACGTGAGCACGACGTCCGCGGCGGGCACGAGGCGGTCCAGCTGGGCCCGGTGGTGGGTGTTGTCGGGCAGGTGGGGGTTGTGCAGGTCGTGCACGGTGACGACGAGCGGGCGACCCACCTCCCGGAGCGCGGCGAGCCACGCGTCGAGCTGGGCCAGCGTGCGGCCCTCGACGCCGAAGTGCACGTGGACGACCTCGAACTCCCCGGCGTGCGCCCGCACCCAGGCCTCGTCGAGCGCGACGGGCGGCCACCACTGCCCCCGCGGCGCGCCCGGCACGGGCGGGTCGGGGAGGCGGGTCACGCCGTCGTCGCCGTCGGGGTCGGACAGGTGCGCGACGTACGGGTGGCCGGACGGGATCGAGAGCACGCGGATCCGTCTCATGCCGGGTCCCGGTCGGCGACCCGCGGCGTCGACCCGTCGGCCACGGCGACCCAGCCCTCGCCGTCGCGCGCCACGAGGCCCCGCCGCTCGAACTGCTCGAGCCAGCCCGTCATCGGCCACGTTCCCCACCGGCGCGCGAACAGGGCGCCGTTGGCGAGGATGTCGTCGAGGTGCTCGACCGGCGGCCGGCTCACCGGGTGGTGCTGGTGGTAGGCGTCGGCGCCGCCGACCCAGCACAGGGGCACGCCCGCCGCCCGGGCCGTGAACGCGAGGTCGGTGTCCTCCGCGCCGTACCCGGCGTACTCCGGCCAGAACCCGCCCAGCCGCGCCCACGTGTCGGCGCGCACCGCGAACGACAGGGACCAGAAGAGCTCGTAGGCGTCGCCGCGCTCGATCTCGCCGTCGGCCGGGTCGGGCCGGGCCGCGTGCGGGGTGCGATGGGTGGTGATCCGGTCGGTCAGCCGGGCGGGGTCGTCGGGCAGGTCGAGCGGGGGCAGGTACGTCACGGGCCCGCACAGGAGCGCGTCCGGGGCGACGGTGGCGGCCCCCGCGTACCCGGCGATCAGGCCGGGGCCGGGGAGGCAGTCGACGTCGAGGAACACGAGCAGCTCGCAGCCGGCGGCCAGGGCGGCCGCCGCCCCGGCGTTGCGTGCGCGCGCCAGCGGGAGGCGCCCGTCGGCCGGCACGTCGAGGGTGACGACGTCGGCGCCCGCCGTGCGCGCGAGCCCGGCCGCCACCGGGTCGCCCATCGCGACGACGACGCGGTGGGCCGCGGCCGGCCCGGACGACCTGACCGATCGGTCGTCAGAGCCCCGGCCCTCAGCACGGTCGGGCGGGTCACGCTGCCCGATGTCCTGACCGTGCGGTTCGCGAGCTCGAACGGGGCCGGCGGGTTCGCGATCGCGGACGGATCCGACCGCGTCGAGCCGGCCCGTCTCGACGCCGACGGGGCGGCCCGGGGCACCCTGGTCCGCGAGGAGAAGCTGCTGCCGCGCCAGCCGATCGTGCCGGCCGTGCGCGATGGTCACGACGCCGACGCGCACGCGGCCTCCGCCCGGGTGGCTCGCACGGCCGACACCGCGTCGGGCGCGGGTGCGTCGGCGCCCGACGACGTCTGCGCGCCCGGCGACGCGGCGCGGGACCCGGTCGGGGCCTGAGCCGCGGCGACCTCGACGACGTCCGCGGCCCGGGCGGCGGCGCCCTCGGTCCGCCAGCGGGCCCAGTCGGTGGTCGGGGCGACCGCGTCGTCGAGCACCTCTGCCCAGTCCGTCGGCCAGGCGGGCAGCACCGTGGCCAGCCCGAGGCGCGCCAGCGCGTGCCCCGTCGCGAGCTGTTCGTCGTGCGGGCGAGGTTCGGGCAGGACGACGGCCGGGCGGCCGACGGCGGCGACGTCGGCGACCGCCCCTTGCCCCGCCCCGCAGACGACGACGTCGGCGCTGCGCAGCAGTCCCTCGACGTCGTCCACCCACGAGCCCGGCCCGGCCACGCTCCACCGCCACCCGGGCACGTCGGGCAGGCCGAGCACGTCTGCGTCGCTGCTCGTCCGGCCGGCCCCGCGCCCGAGGAGGACGACGGCGTGGCGCCGGTCGTCGTCGGGTGGCGTGGTCGCGGTCGTCGGCGCGGTCGTGGTCGTGGTCGCCGGCGCGGTCGTGGTCGCCGGCGCGGTCGTGGTCGCCGGCGCGGTCGTGGTCGCCGGCGCGGTCGTGGTCGCCGGCGCGGTCGTGGTCGCCGGCGCGGACAGGGCCGAGATGCCGCCGACGTAGGCGATGCGGTCGCCGCACACGTCGACGCCGCGGGCCGAGGCGGCCTCCCGCGGGAACGCCGCGACGACGCGGGTGGCCAGGCGCAGGGCGGTGGCGTGCGGCGGGTCGGTGCGGTCGCCGGGCAGCACGACCGTGACGACCGGCACCCCGAGCGCGCGGGCGAGGACGACGACCTCGCACGACACGTCGACGACGAGCACGTCGGGGCGCTCCGCCCCGATCCACGCCGCGAGGGCCCGCATCCGGTCGGCGTACCCCGACGGCCCGAGCGGCGCCCAGTGCAGCGCGCCCCCGGGGGCGGGGTCGACGATCGGGCCGACGTCGTCGGGCGGCAGCTCGACCCAGCCGGCCGTCCGGTCCTCGGCCCCGGGGGCGGACGTCACGGGACCGGCCCAGTCCTGTGCGGGCAGCGAGGACAGCACGGTGACGCGATGTCCTCGCGCCGCGAGCTCCCCGATCACGGCGCGGGCCCGGCGCGCGTGGCCCAGGCCCTGGTGGTGCACGTACCAGCCGACGCGCAGCGGCGTCACCCGGCGATCCCGTCGATCTCGGCCGGCGCGCGCCGCGCGAGGGCCGCGTAGATGCGTTCGTAGCGGCCGATCATCGTCGCGGCGGCGAACTCACGCTCGGCGCGCAACCGCACCGTCGCGCGTGAGACGCCGGCGGCGCGCCCGACGGCCGCGGCGAGGCCCGTGACGAACTCGTCGTGACTCGTGTGGTGGATGCCGGCCGGGACGTCGACGACGGCTCCTCCCTCGGGGGCGCCGACGACGTCGGTGAGGCCGCCGACGCCGAAGCCCGCGACGGGGGTGCCGCACGCCATCGCCTCGGCGGCGACGAGCCCGAACGGCTCCTCCCACAGGGGCGTGACGAGCAGGACGTCGGCCGCGGCGTAGTGCTCGCGCAGCGCCGCGGTGTCGAGGTGCCCGACGTACACGCGGCGCTCGTCGAGCAGCGGTCGCACCGACCGGGCGAAGTAGTCGGGGTCGCTGATCGGGCCGGCGATCCGCAGCGGGAGGTCGAGGCGCAGCGCCGTCTCGATCGCGAGGTGCGTGCCCTTCTCGGGCGTGACGCGCCCCGCCCAGGCGAGCCCGCCGCCTCCGGGGCCCGGGAGGAACGCGTCGACGTCGACGCCGTTGCTCACGACCTCGACCCCCGGCAGCGTCGTCCAGGTCCGCGCCACGGCGCCGCTCACCGCCACGTGCCGGGAACGTCGGCCGGCCATGGCGGCCGCGGACTCCATGAAGGGGATCGGCGGCGTGTGCAGCGTCGTCACCATCGGCGCCGGCAGCAGGTCGGCGAGCGCGATCGGATACGGGTGCAGGCTGTTGTTGTGGACGACGTCGATGTCGGTGCGCAGCCCGAGGACGCGCACGGCGTCGAGGAAGGCGTGATGTTCGGCGAAGTCGAGCCCGGCGGGCATCCCCGGGTCGACCTGGGCGACCGCGCTGAGCGAGGGGGGCGCCGCGTACGGGACGAACTCGTCGGCGAGGCCGGGGTCCGAGCCGTCGAGGGCGAAGAGGACGACGTGGTGCCCGCGGCGGCGCAGGCGTTCGCACAGGGTCGCGGTGAAGGCCTCTTGGCCACCAGCGAACGGGCGCGACAGGGGGAAGCGGCTCGGCCCCAGCACGGCGACGCGGAGCCGGCGCCGGGTGCCGTCGGCGACGTGGCGAAGGGCGGTCATCGCGGGCTCCCATCAGCGAGGTGGACGAATCGGGCAACGGTGACGTCGACCGCTGGACGAAGATCGCATCGGGGGGCGCCGGTCGCGATGTTAGCCACCCGGTCAGAATTCGGCGACCCGAGCCCACCCACACCCCTTCCGACCAGGACCGATGCGTTGCGAGGTCCGGCCCGGACCGGGGGTGCGGCGCCCGGTTCGTCCGACTAGGCTCGCGAGCAAGCCCTTTCAGCCGTCGAAGGAGTCCGGCGTGGATCGCCGACGCACCACCCCCTGGCTCGACCCCGTGACCGCCGACCTCGCCACCCGCGTCGCCCCCGACGACATCGACGCCGCCCTCGCGCTGGGAGCCCGGCTCGCCCCCGTGGCCGCCGGGCTCGGCGACCGGCCCGCCGACCGGCCCGCCGGCGGCGGGAGCGCCGGCGGCGGGGCCCACCCCGGCGCCTGGGACTACCTGGGCACGCTCGCGACGCTCGGGTCGGTGGACCTCACCACGGCCCGGGCGGTCGAGCCGCACCTCGACGCCCTCGCGATCCTCGCCCAGGCCGGCGACGTCGACCTGGGTGCGGTGGGCGCCGACGGCGCGTCCACGTGGGGCGTCTACGCGGCCGCCGCACCGGGCCGCCGCGTCGAGGCGACCCCGTCGTCGGGGTCGGAGGTCGGTCCGTGGACGCTGACGGGCGAGCAGCCGTGGTGCTCGCTGGCCGACCGGCTCTCCCACGCGCTCGTCGTCGCGCACACCGAGCAGGGGCGCCGGCTCTTCGCGATCCCCCTCCGCCACCCCGGCGTCACCGCCTCCGGCGACCCGTGGGTGGGGCGCGGCCTCGTCGCCGTGACGAGCGGCGGCATCCGACTTCAGGAGACGCCGGCCGTGCCCGTGGGTCCGACCGGCTGGTACCTCTCGCGCCCCGGGTTCGCGTGGGGCGGCATCGGGGTCGCCGCCGTGTGGTTCGGCGCCGCCGCCGCGCTGCGCGAGACCCTGCGGGCGGCGGCCGGCCGGCGCGCCCCCGACCAGATCGCCCTGCTCCACCTGGGCCGCGCGGACCTCGCGCTGCACGCGGCCGAGCTGGCGCTGCGCGACGCCGCCGATCGCATCGACGTCGGCGCCGCTGCGGGCGCCGACGGGGTCGTCCTGGCCGCCCGGGTCCGGGCGCTCGCGGCCGACGCCGCCGAACGCCTCCTCGAGATCGTCGGGCACGCCCTCGGCCCCGGGCCCCTCGTCGGCGACGAGACCCACGCCCGCCGCGTGGCCGACCTGACCGTCTACGTCCGCCAGCACCACGCGGAACGCGACATCGCCCGGCTCGGCGACCTGACGCTCCCGCCCGAGGCGGACGCGTGAGGGCCCGGCCGTTCCACCACGGCGACCCCGGCACCCCCGAGGCCGACTGGCTCGCCTGCCGCGGCTGGGACCGGGCCGGCGTCGTCGACGCCGACGCGGCACTCGCGGGCGTGACGCGCCTCGTGGTGCTCGCCGCCCACCCCGACGACGAGACCCTCGGCGCCGGCGGACTCATGGCCCTGGCCGCCGCCCGCGGCGTACCCGTTGACGTGGTCGTCGCCACCGACGGCGACGCCTCCCATCCCGGCTCACCGGTGCCCGCGCCCACCCTCGCCGACCTGCGGCGGGCCGAGTCACGGCGGGCGGCCCAGCTCGTCGCGCCGGGTGCTCGAGTCCGGTTCCTCGGCCGCGGCGACGGGCTCTTGACCGAACGGTCCGACCTCGTCGAAGACCTGACCGCCCTCCTGACCGATCGGGCAGAGGAGGGCGAGAGCCAGGCCGAACGAGCTCGGTCGACGGTGGTGGACGGCACGCCTCGGTCGACGGTGGTGGACGGCACGCCTCGGTCGACGGTGGTGGACGGCACGCCCGACCTGCTCGTCGTGGCGCCCTGGGAGCGCGACGGTCACCCCGACCACGACGCGCTCGGCGCCGCGGCGGTCGCGGCCTGCCCGGCGGTCGGGGCCCGACTGTGGCGCTACCCGATCTGGGCCTGGCACTGGGCCCGTCCCGACGAGTTCCCGTGGGAGTCGGCGGTCGTCGTCCCCCTCGACGCGCCGGCGGCCCACGCCAGGGACGCCGCCGTCGATGCCCACGCGACCCAGGTCGAGCCCCTCGTCGCCGGCCTGGACGCCTCACCGCTCCTCGGGCCGCACGTCCTCGACCGCCACCGCCGCCTCGTCGAGACCTTTCTCACCGAGGCGGCTCCGGGGGCCGGCCCCGAGGCGTCCGCCACGCAGACCGATCGGGCCGACGGCGGGGCGGAACCCGCCGACGGGGCCGCCGCGCCGTTCGACGCCATGTTCGAGGACGGCGACGACCCGTGGCACGACGTCACCTGGTACGAGCGGCGCAAGCGCGCCCTCCTGCTGGCGGCGCTGGGCCGGGAGCGGTACGGCAGGGCCCTCGAGATCGGCTGCTCGACGGGGACGCTCGGCGCCCAGCTGGCCCGGCGGTCCGACGCCTACCTCGGTCTCGACGTCAGCACCCGGGCCGTGGAGATCGCCCGGTCCCGCCACGGTCGTCCCGGTGTCGTCTTCGCGCGGGGCCACGCGCCGGCCGACGTCCCGACCGACCCCGCGGCCCCGTTCGACCTCGTCGTCCTCTCGGAGGTCGGCTACTTCCTGACCGGCGACGCGTTGCTCGCGACCCTGCGGGCGGCGCGCGCCGTCCTCGCCGAGGGCGGCGAGATCGTGCTGTGTCACTGGCGCCACCCCACGAGCGACATCCCCCTCGACGGGCCGCTCGTCCACGCGCAGGCCCGCCGCGCCCTCGACCTGCCCCGCCGGGTCGCCTACCGCGACGACGACGTCCTGGTCGACGTGTACGGCGCCGGCCCGTCGGTCGCCGAACGCGACGGGCTCGCGTGAGCCCCTCCGCAGCGCGCCCGCCGGTGCGGCGCGTGGCCGTCGTCGTCCCGGCCCGGGACGAACAGACCCTGCTGGGCGCCTGCCTCGCCTCCGTGCGCCACGCCGAGGCGTCCCTGCGACGGACCCGACCGGGGGTCGACGTCGACGTCGTCGTCGCCCTCGACCGGTGCACCGACGCCAGCGCCGACGTCGCGGCCGCCCACCGGGTCCGCACCCGGCTCTGTGACCACGGCTGCGTCGGCGGCGCCCGCCACGAGGGGGTGGTCGCGGCGATCCGGCACGCCGTGGACGCCGGCATCGACCCCGGGCGCCTGTGGATCGCCGGGACCGACGCCGACTCCGTCGTCCCCACGGACTGGCTGACGACCCAGGTCGAGCTCGCCGACGCGGGGCACGACGTGCTCGTCGGGACCGTCGAGCCGCACGGCCTCGAGCCCGCGCTCGCCCGCGCCTGGCGCGAGGCGCACGACCTGCGCGAGGGCCATCCGCACGTCCACGGCGCGAACCTGGGCCTGCGCGCGAGCACGTATCTCGCGGCCGGCGGGTTCCGGCCCCTGGCGGTCCACGAGGACGTCGACCTCCTGGGGCGGGCGCGGTCCACCGGCGCGGCCTGCCTGTCCACCGACCGCACCCGCGTGGCCACCTCGAGCCGGCTGCACGGCCGGGCCCCGGACGGGTTCGCCGCCTACCTGGCCGACCTCGCCCGGCTCGCGGCCCGCGCCACGGCCGCCACCACCGCCCCGGCCGAGAACGCCGCGGGTCGGCGGGCGCAGGCATAGGCTGCCGTTCACCACCGGCGACGAACAGGCAGGGCCCCATGCGCAGCGACACGTTCTCCCTCCCCGGCCACCGCGGGGGGATCACCGCGTACGCATGGGCCCCCGACGACGAGGGTGACGTCCGCTGCGTCGTGCTCCTCGCCCACGGCTACGGCGAGCACCTCGGCCGGTACGGCTGGGTCGTCGAGCAGCTCGTCGCGCACGGCGCCGCCGTCTACGGGCCCGACCACGCCGGCCACGGCCGCAGCGAGGGCGAGCGGGTGCTCATCGAGGACATCGAGGGCGTCGTGGACGACCTCGACCTCGTGGCCGACCGGGCCGTCGCCGACCACCCCGGCCTCCCGGTCGTGCTCCTCGGCCACTCCATGGGCGGGCTCATCGGCGCCCGGTACACCCAGCGCCACGGCGACCGCCTCACCGCGACCGTCCTCTCGGCCCCCGTCCTCGGCCGGTGGGAGGCCGCGGCGTCCCTCCTGGGCGCGGCCGAGATCCCGCAGGACCCCATCGACCCGGCGACCCTGAGCCGCGACCCGGAGGTGGGCCGGGCCTACGTCGAGGACCCGCTCGTCTGGCACGGCGGGTTCAAGCGCCCGACGATCCAGGCCCTGACGACCGCCCTCGCCGCCGTCCGCGACGCCGGCGCCGTCGACGTGCCGATCCTGTGGCTGCACGGACAGGACGACCCCCTGGTCCCCATCGAGGGCAGCCGGCAGGGGTGGCCCGGCCTGGCGGGGAGCCGCGGCAGCTCGACGACCTACCCCGGCGCCCGGCACGAGATCCTCAACGAGACGAACCGCGAGGAGGTCCTCGCCGACGTCCTCGCGTTCGTCGACACCCACGTCACGGGCCGCGACCCGGCGGCGAACGGCGGCGTGGGCTGATCGCCTCCGCTCCCGACGCGGCGTGCGTCATCCTGGAGTGACCCGAGTTCTTGGAGGCGACCATGCCCGCGCGCGAGCCGGACACCGACCTGCCCTCGGCCGAGGCGATGGGGGTCCCCGTCGCCGAGGTCCTGCCCGCCTACGCCGACCGCGCCGACCACTTCGAGCAGTACGCGACGCTGCGGGGCACCGGCGCCGTCGAGGTGCCGCCCCACCTGCTCGGGCCGCGCGAACGGCGCCTGCACATCCGCAACACGCTGCTCGAGGACCACGCCGTCCGCCTGCACGAGTCGCCCGACGCGGTGGCGGGCAAGTTCGAGATCCTCGCCGGGTCCGCCTTCTCCTTCTTCCGCGGCACGGCGCTGCTCTACTACCGCGACCATGCGGGCGTCGACGGTCACCTGCCCGCGGTCTACTCCGTGGGCGACGTCCACCCCGAGAACTTCGGGATCATGCCGGGCGCCGACGGGCGGCCGTTCTTCGGCGCCAACGACTTCGACGAGGCGTGGGTCGCGCCGTTCACCTACGACGTGCAGCGCGGGGCGACCGGCTTCGCCCTCGCCGCCGAGGCCGCCGGCGGGAAAGGCAAGCGCCGCCGCCGGGCCGTGACCGCCTGGGTGGAGGCCTACATCGACGGCCTCGACCGGTTCTCGCGCGACGACAGCGAGGACACGTTCCGCGTCGTCGCGGGGAACGCTCCGCCGCTGCTCGCGCCGGCGTTCGTCAAGGCCAAGCGGTCGCGGGAGTCGTTCCTGGCCAAGCGCATCCACCTCGGCGAGGACCGGTTCCGCGCCGACGAGCGGATCGAACCGCGCCCCGACCTCGTCGAGGTGATCCAGGAGGCGGTCGACTCCTACGCCCCCACGGTGGCCGGCCCGGACCGGCCCGACGACTTCTTCCGGGTCCTCGACGTCGCCCTCCGGCACGGCAGCGGGACGGCGAGCCAGGGCCTCGGGCGCTACTGGGCCCTGCTGCAGGGCTGGAGCGGGGCGCCCGCCGACCGCGTCGTCGTCGAGCTCAAGCTCGCGCGCCGCTCCGCGCTGTACGGCCTCGTCCCCCGGCAGCCCTTCGCCCGCAAGCCTCCCGCCGAGCGGATCGTCTACGCGCACCGGGCGTTCCTGTCCGACGGGGACGCCCTCTTCGGCGCCGCGATCATCGACGGTGAGAGCTACCTCGTGCGCGAGCGCAGCCCGCAGAAGGTCAACGTGTCGGTGGCCGACCTCTCCCCCGACGACCTCGACGACTACGCCCGGGTGTGCGCCGCGTCGCTGGCCCAGCTGCACGCCCGCAGCGAGTTCGAGCTCGGCGACTCCGGCGACCAGGCCGAGGACCGGATCCTCTCCGCCGTCCGCCACGAGGTGTTCATCGCCGACGTCCTCGAGTTCGCGCAGGAGGCGTACGAGCGGGTCCACTCCGACCACGCGCTCTTCCGGGCCGACCTGGAGCGCGGCGCGTTCCGCTGACGCGGCGTCGCCGCGGGCCGACGGTCCTCGGCCGTCCGCAGGCCCGCTTCCACCTCCCCGCGCCGGGCACGACCGATCGGGCGCCCGCGTCAGGACCTGGCGCGACATCGCCCGGCCACGAGGGCGGCGAAACGGTCGAGGTCGACGTTGCCGCCGGAGACGATCACACCCACGCGCGCGCCCTGCCACTGCGGCGCCATCTGCCGGACCGCGGCGTAGGAGAGCACCCCCGTCGGCTCCGCGAGGAGCTTGGTCGTGCTCGCGAGGGAGCACATCGCCTCGACGAGTTCATCGTCGGACACCGTGACGATGTCGGTGACGCGCTCGCGGATGATCGGGAACGTCAGGTCGCCGAGGAACTGGGTCTGCGCGCCGTCGGCGATCGTCGCCGGCGTGGGGATGCGGATGATCTCGCCCGTGTCGAACGAGCGCTTGCCGTCGTCGCCCGCCGCCGGCTCGGCGCCGTACACGCGGCAGGCGGGGGCCCGGTGGGCCGTGGCCAGTGCCGTCCCGGCGAGCAGGCCGCCGCCGCCGAGACAGGCGACGACGACGTCGAGGTCCGGCACCTCCTCGTGCAGCTCCAGCGCGGCGGTGCCCTGGCCGGCGACGATGTCGGGATGGTCGTAGGGCGGGATGACGCTCGCCCCCGACTCCGCCGCGATCCGCGCCCCGATCTCGATCCGGTCCTCGCTCGCTCGGTCGTACTCGACGACCCGCGCCCCGTAACCCTCGGTGGCCGCGCGCTTGCTCGCCGGGGCGTCCGTCGGCATGACGATCGTCGTCGGCACCCCCAGCAGCGCCCCCGCGCACGCGATGGCCTGCGCGTGGTTGCCGGAGGAGTACGCGACGACCCCGCGCTCCCGGGCCTCCGGCGCCAGGCGGGAGATGGCGTGGTAGGCCCCGCGGAACTTGAACGCGCCCGTGCGCTGCAGGTTCTCGCACTTGAGGTACAGCCGCAGACCGAGCTCGACGTCGAGGCGGCGCGACGTGACGACCGGGGTCCGATGCGCGACACCGCGCAGGACGTCGGCGGCGGCGAGGACGTGCTCCGGGGTGATCGGTGCGGCAGGCATCGGCTGCGAGGAGGTCGGCATTCCGTCAGCCTGCCACGCGGCGCGGATCAGCCGCGCGGTCCACCTCCCCGCCGGGCGTCAGGACCGCGACGGACCGGCCTCCGCGACCCCAACCCCGGCCTCCGCGACCCCACCCCCGGCCTCCGCGACCTTCACGGCCACGGCTCCCAGCACCACCAGCAGCCCCCCGCCCGCCTGCGCGGCGGTGGGGATCTCGCCGAGGAACATCCACGCGAAGGCCACGGCGAAGAGGACCTCGGTGAGGCAGACGAACGAGGCGACGCGCGAACCCAGCCGCCGCGCGGCGAGCAGCCCCGTGGAGTACGCGAGCACGGCCGTGACGAGCGCGAGGATCGCCACCGGGACCCCGACGGGGACGAGGTGCCCGGCGAGGACGACGTCGTCCGTGGTCCAGGTCATGGGCAGGACGCCCGTGAGGCCCAACCCGACCAGCAGCGCGGCCCCGACGACCATGCCTCCCCCGACGAGCGTGATCTGCGGCAGCTCCGGGGCCGGCCGGGCCGACAGGACGAAGTAGCCGGCGAGACCGCCGGCGGCGCCCAGCGCGAACAGCACCCCGAGGGCGTCGAGGCGCACGTCCCCCGCGAGGTCGAGCACGAGGACGAGCCCGGCCATCGCCGCGGCCACCCCGGCGAGCGTGAGCCGCCCGGGCCGCTCGCCGTGCCGGGCCCACAGCCATCCGACGACGAGCACCGGTGCGGTGTACTCCAGGAGCAGCGCGACCGCGACCGAGAGCCGCTCGATCGCGAGGAAGTAGCACAGTTGCGTGAGCACGATCCCGAGGACCGCGTACCCCACGACGAGCCACGCGTGACTCCGCAGCACGCCCCACCGCCCCCGCAGGGCGACCACCGCGGGCACAGCCATGAGCAGCGCGGCGACGAGCACGCGGGCGGTGACGGTCGCGCCCGGCGACCACCCCGCCGCCATGAGCGACTTCGCGACCGTCCCCGACGCCCCGAAGCACGCCGACGACAGCAACGCCCACGCGACGCCCGACCACGCCCGCCCCGAGAGGACCGAGGGGACCCTGCCGGCCGGGCCGGACGGCGCGGTGGGCACGCCCGGGCCGGCCAGGGCCGATTCGACGGGCGAGGGCTTTGCGTGGATCATGTCGACCTCCCGGCCTGCGCGCGCGCGAGGCGTCATCATTGGTCATAGTGCCTGTCACCCATGACGGTAGGCCCACGCCCATCAGGAGTCAACATGGCCTTCGCCCATGACGCGGAGGTGTCGCTGCAGATGGCGGCCGCGCTCGTCAACGCGCTCGCCGAACCCGACACCCTGCGCAACCGCGCCGATCTCGACGACTTCGTCGACACCTGGCAGTTCACCGGTCGCCGCGATCGCGACGAGGCCGAGCTCGACGAGGTCCGCGCGCTCGCAAGGCGGTTGCACGCGCTGTGGCGCGCCCCCGAGGACGAGCTCGTCGCGGGGGTCAACGACCTCCTGCGGGAGGCGGGCGCACTCCCGCAGGTCGTCCGGCACGACCACTGGGGGTGGCACCTGCACGCGACGAACCCCGACCGCCCGCTCGCCGAGCGCATCGCCGTCGAGGCGGCGATGGCGTTCGTCGACGTGCTGCGGTCGGACGAGACGAATCGCCTGCGGACCTGCGCCGCCGACGGCTGCGAGGGCGTGCTCATCGACCTGTCGCGCAACCGGTCCCGCCGCTTCTGTAGCGCCGCGTGCGGCAACCGGGTCGCGGCCGCGGCCTACCGGGCCCGGCGCGCCGGCGACTGACCCGGGCCCGGACGGCTCAGTGCGCGGGGCCCTGCTTCTCGCCGCCGGCGCCCCATTCGTCGGCGAGGGCCTGGGCGTCGCGTCGGCCACCGGCCATGAGGCGGCCGATCTCGGCGCGGTCGATGGTGGCCGGGTCGACCTCGGCGACGATGTGCCCGTCGTGGATGACGAGCACCCGGTCGGACAGCGACAGCACCTCGTCGAGCTCGGCCGAGACGAGCAGCACGCCCGCCCCCGCGTCGCGGGCGGCGACGACCTGCGAGTGGATGAACTCGATCGAGCCGACGTCGACGCCGCGGGTCGGTTGCGCGGCCATGAGGAGCCGGGGGCGGGCCGACAGCTCCCGGGCGACGACGATCTTCTGCTTGTTGCCGCCCGACAGGGCCCCGGCGCGGGTGTGGATGCCGGCGGACCGGATGTCGAACTGCTCGCGCAGCCGGGTCGCGTTGTCGTCGATCGCGGCCCGGTTTCGCACCCCGCGGCGGGCGAAGAGCCGGTGCGTGAACCGGTTGAGCACGAGGTTGTCGGCGATCGAGAACGAGCCGACGAGGCCGTGCCGCTCGCGATCCTCGGGCACGTGCCCGACCCCGGCGGCGCGGGCCCGGTCGGGGCGGGCCCGGGTGAGGTCGACCTCGCCGACGGCCCCCGACGCCCCACCCTGCGTCGTTCCGTCGCCACGCAGGTGGATCCGGCCGCCGGTGGGACGGCGCATCCCGGCGATCGCCTCCACGAGCTCGCGCTGCCCGTTGCCTTCGACCCCCGCGAGCCCGACGATCTCGCCGGCCCGCACGCTCAGGGACAGGTCGGCGACGGCGGGCAGGCCGCGGTCGTCGGCGACGTGGAGCCCCTCGACGGCCAGCACCTCCTCGCCCGGCGCCGCGGGGTCCTTCTCGACGCGCAGCACGACGGACCGCCCCACCATGAGCTCGGCGAGGCCGGCCTCGTCCACGTCGGCCGTCGCGACCTCGCCGACCTGCTGCCCGCCGCGCAGGACGTAGACGCGGTCGGCGGCGGCCAGCACCTCGCGCAGCTTGTGGGTGATGAAGACGACCGACGTGCCGGACTCGGCGAGCTCGCGCATGACGCGCAGGAGCTCGTCGGTCTCCTGCGGGGTGAGGACGGCGGTGGGCTCGTCGAGGATGAGAAGGTCGACGTCGCGGGAAAGCGCCTTGAGGATCTCGACCCGCTGCTGGGTGCCCACCGGCAGGTCGGCGATCTCGGCGTCGGGGTCGACCGCCAGGCCGTACCGGTCGGACAACTCCTGAACCCGAGCCCGGGCGGCCGGGAGGTCGACCCGCCCGCCCGAGATCGGTTCGTGCCCGAGGACGATGTTCTCGGTGACGGTCATGACGGGCACGAGCTGGAAGTGCTGGTGCACCATGCCGATCCCGCGGGCGATCGCGTCGGAGGGCCCCGAGATCGGGCGGGTGTCACCCTTGACGACGATCTCTCCGGCGTCGGGGGTCACGAGGCCGAAGATCTGCTTGACGAGCGTGGACTTGCCGGCACCGTTCTCGCCGAGCAGGGCGACGACCTCGCCGCGGTCGACGTGCAGCGAGATGTCGTGGTTGGCGCGGACCGGGCCGTAGTGCTTGGTCACGCCGCGCAGCTGCAGGAGTCGCTCGGTCATCACGCGTCCCCCTTGACGAACGGCTCGCCCGCGGCCGCGGGTGGTCGCACCCGCCCCGCCGCGACGGCGAGCACGACGAGCGTGAGGACGTAGGGCAGCAGGTTGACGAACTGCTCGGGGATGTCGACGACGCGGCTCGCCTGCAGCTGCGCCGCCGCGCCCGACATGAGCCCGAAGAAGAGGGCCGCGAGCATCGCCTTCCCGGGGTGCCAGGCGCCGAAGATCATGATCGCGAGCGCGAGGAAGCCGCGGCCGGCGGTGAACCCGCGCTCGAAGGTGCTGCTCGCCTCCATCGACAGGTAGGCGCCGGCCGCGCCGGCGAGGAGCCCGGCGAGGGTGACGTTGAGCAGCCGCAGCCGGACGACGTCGACGCCGGCCGTGTCCGCGGCGTGCGGGTGCTCGCCGACGGCCCGCGTCCGCAGCCCCCAGCGCGTGTGGAACAGCCCGAACCAGATGACGAGCACGGCGACGATCGCGAACAGCGAGAACGGCCCGCCGGTGAAGAACACCGGCCCGAAGAGCGGGATCGAGCTGAGCAGCGGCACCTCGATCGAGGGCATGACCTGCGGCAGCGTGAACCCCTGCACGTAGAAGAACGACGTCAGGCCGGTGGCGACGATGTTGAGCACCACGCCCGCGATGATCTGGTCCATCCGCCACTTCACCGTCGTCCACGCGAGGAACGCCCCGAGCAGCAGGCCGGTGCCCATCCCCGCGAGTGCCCCGAGGAGCATCGAGCCCGACAGGGCGGCGGCGAAGAAGGCGACGAACGCCGACCCGAGCATCTGGCCCTCGATGCCGATGTTGATGACGCCCGACCGCTCCCCGAGCACGCCGACGAGGGCGGCGAGCACGAGCGGGACCGCGAAGCTCCAGGCGAACCCGAGAAGCGACGAGGTGAGGGTCCCGTCGACCGCGTACGCGACGTAGGCCGCGACGACGACGGCCAGGGCGACCGCGAGCCCGGTGCGGTTCGCGCGCACGAACCCCATCACGACCCCCACCCGCTCGTCAGTGAGACGCCGTCGCGGGCGCGGCGGCCGAAGAGGACCCGCGCGAGCACGGGGATAGAGACGAGGAGCAGGGTGACGGCGAGGAGCACGTCGACGACCTCCGGTTGGATGCCGGTCTCGAACTGCAGGCCGGCCGCCCCCGAACGCAGCACCCCGACGAGGAGCGCCGCGGGGATGGTCGCGAGCGGGTTGGCCCGGGCGAGGAGGGCGATGGTGATGCCGTCGAACCCGAGGCCCGCGCTGCTGCCGGTCTCGTACCGACCGACGACGCCGAGGGTCTCGATGGCCCCGCCCAGCCCCGCGAGCGCGCCCGAGGCGCACATGGCCGCGGTGACGACGAGCGGGATGCGGATGCCGGCGTAGTGCGCGGCGTCCCGGTTGGCGCCGACGGTGTCGAAGCGGAAGCCGGCCGTGGTGCGGCGCAGGATCCACGCGATGAGCCCCGCGAGGGCGAGGGCGACGACGAAGCCCACCGGCACGAAGCCGAGGTTGCTCAGCTCCGCGGCGGGGTCGATCGCGCTCGAGCGCGGGATCGACTGCCCCGGCTCCTTGAGCGGGAACGACACGAGCCAGTCGATGACCCCGGCCGCGACCGAGTTGAGCATGATCGTCGAGATGACCTCGTGCACACCGCGGTACGCCTTGAGCAGGCCGGCGATCCCGGCCCACACGGCCCCGCAGGCGATCCCCGCGAGCAGGGCCGCCGGGAGGATGACGACGGCGGGCGCCCCCGCGAGGTGCACCCCGACGTAGGCCGCGCCGATGGCGCCCCACAGCAGCTGGCCCTGGGCGCCGATGTTGAACAGCCCGACGCGCAGACCGATGACGACCGCGAGCCCCGAGAGGATCAGCGGCGTCGCCTTCTGCAGCGTCCGCAGCAGCCCCGACTCGGTGAGCAGGGCGTCGCGAAACAGCGTCGTGTACGCGAAGGCGGGGTTGACCCCCTGGAGGCGGATGAGCGCGGCCCCGATCGCGAACGCGACGAGCAACGCCACGATCGGGACGAGGACGCCCTGGAAGCGCGCGAGGACGTCGAGCACCCCGCGCCGATTCTCGGGCGAGGTCGCCCCCTGCTCACGCGGCGGACCGGCCGGGCTCGGGCCCGGCCGGTCCGTCGTGGACGTGTCGTTCACCACTGCTCCTCGTCGGGTGGCGGGCGTCCGCCCGGGACGCCCACCACCGTTCGACATCGGGGATGTCGCGACCGGCGGGCGCCGGCGGCTCTACCGGGTCGCGGGCGGTCAGCCCAGCGTGACGCCGGTCTTGATGCTGCCGTCGGAGAGACCCTTGACGACCGCGCCGACCTTCGTCTTCACGTCGGGCGGGAGCTTGGCGTCGAAGTCGTGGAACGGGGCGAGGCCGACGTCGCCGGTGAAGTCGCCGCCCTTCATCTTGCCGTCCTTCGCCTGCATGATGAGCTCGGACGTGCCCTTGCTGATGAGCTTCGTCGCGGAGGTGACCAGGCACGGGTGCGCCTCGGGCACGGTGAGCCACTGGTCGGTGTCGACGCCGATGCAGTAGGTCGACGTCCCGGCGCCCTTGGCCTTGGCGACCTCGCCGAGCGCTCCGTTCCCCGTCTTGCCGCCGGCGCCGAAGACGACGTCCGCGCCCTGGGCGAGCTGCTGCTTGGCGGCGTTGGCGCCCCACACCGGGTCGGAGAAGGCGTTGTCGCCGGCGGGGTGGTAGACGATCGACACGTTCGATGTGGAGTTGGCGGCCTTCGCGCCGGCCTCGAAGCCCTTGGCGTACTTCTCGACCGGCGGGATCTGCATGCCGAGCACCTGGGCGACCTTGTTCGTCTTCGTCATGAGTCCCGCGAGGTAGCCGGCCGAGTACCCGGCCTGGTCCTCGGGGAAGACGAGGCCGGCGACGTTGTCGGTCACCTTGGCCTGGGCCTGGTCGACGCCGATGAACTTCGTCTGCGGGTTGGCCGTCGCGGCCGTCGTGGTCGCCTCGGCCATGACGTAGCCGACGGTGACGATGACGTCGTACTTCTTGTCGGTGAACTGCTTGAGGTTGCTCGCGTAGTCCTTGGTGTCCGTCGTCTGGATGTACTTCGTCTGCGCGCCGGACTGCTTGGCCGCGGCCTCGATGCCCTCCCAGGCGGACTGGTTGAACGACTTGTCGTCGACGCTGCCCATGTCGGTGACCATGCCGACGCAGAACACCTCGGCGCTCGAGCAGTCGCCGGCCGGGGCGGCACCGCCGGTGGCCCCACCGCCCCCGCCCGCGTTCGGGTTGCCGGTGCTTCCACCGCAGGCCGCGAGGGTGGCGGCCAGGACGACGCCCGACAGGGCGGCCGTGGTGCGGGCGAGCTTCATGAGGGTTCTCCTCTCGGGCGGCCACGAGGCCGGCGCGGGTCCGGTGGCGACGCACCACCGACGACCCGCCGATGGTAGCCCCGCGCACGGACCACGCGTGTGGCTCCGGCGCCGCAGCGGCCACCTTGTGTCCGGATCGTGCTCCCCGACCGTCGCGGGCACGTCGGACCCGTCATGACGTGGCGAGGGCGCGCACCGCGGTCAGGGAGTCGGCCTCGTCGGCGCTCTTGTCGTCGCGGTAGCGCAGCACGCGCGCGAAGCGGAGCGCGAGGCCGCCGGGGTAGCGGGTCGAGCGCTGGAGGCCGTCGAACGCGATCTCGACGACCTGCTCGGGGCGGACGTGCACGACGTGGGCGTCCCGGTGGGTCTCGAGGTCGAGGAAACGGGCGGTCTGCCAGGCGAGGGTCTCGTCGGTCATCCCCTTGAACGTCTTGCCGAGCATGACGAACCCGGTCGGCGAGGCGTCGTCGCGGGCGCCGAGGTGGATGTTCGAGAGCAGGCCGCGGCGCCGGCCGCTGCCCCACTCGACCGCGAGGACGACGAGGTCGAGCGTGTGCCGCGGCTTGACCTTGACCCAGCCCGCGCCGCGCCGCCCGGCCGCGTACGGCGCGGACAACGCCTTGACGACGACACCCTCGTGCCCGGCCGCGACCTGGTCGGCGAAGAAGTCGGCGGCCGCCCCGGGGTCCGCGGTGACGAGGCGGTCGACGATCGCCTCGGCGGGGACGATCCTCGCGAGCCGGGCGGCGCGGTCGGCGGCCGGGACGTCGAGGAGGTCCTCGCCGTCGACGTGGAGGAGGTCGAAGACGTACGTCGTCACGGGGGTCGTCTCCGCGAGCACCGCCGGGTCGGTGCGCGAGGCGGTGCGCGCGCCGGTGACCTGGAACGGATGCGGCCGGCCGTCCTCGCGCAGGGCGAGGGCCTCGGCGTCGAGGACCAGGGCGTCGGCCGGCAGTGCTCGCACGAGGGCGACGACCTCCGGGAGCCGGTCGGTGATCTCCTCCAGCGACCGCGTGAACAGGCGCACGTCGTCACCGGCCTTGTGGATCTGCAGCCGGATGCCGTCGAGCTTGCGCTCCAGCGCGACCTCGCTGCGCGCCGACACGTCGGGAGTCGGATCGGTGCGGTTCCTCGGCGCGTCGGCATCGGGCGCCGGACCGTCCGGGTCGGACACCGTATCCGACACCGCGTCGGACACGGCATCGGATAGAGCGTCCCGGACCGACGCCGGGTCGGTGGCCGTCGAGGCCCCTCCCACCTGGTCGAAAGCGGCGGCGACGTCGGGCGCGGACCCGGCGAGCATCGGGCGCAGGGGCCGCCCGACCTCCAGGGCGATGAGCGCCAGCCCCGCCTCGCCCTGCGCGAGCGCGACCGGCGCGACCTCGGCGGGCCACCCGGCGAGCATGACGGCCCGCCGCACCGCCGCCGCAGGGACGCCGGCGGCCTCGGCGATGGCCGCGAGCAGCACGCCGTCGCTCGCGCCCTGACGCAGCTCGCCGGTGAGCAGGCCGCGAAGGAACGCCTGCTCGGACGCGGTCGCCGCGGCGAAGAGCCCGTGCAGCGCGGCCCGGCGGCGGGCCGCCGACCCGGAGCCGGTGGTCCGGGCGAGCGTGGTCATCGCGGCGTCGACGTCGCCGACCTCCAGCGATGCGTGCTCGGCGGGGGCCGGCAGGTCGCTCAGCGACCGCCACCCCACGCCGGTGCGGCGCTGCGGCAGCGTCCCCGCGAGGTAGGCGGCCACGAGCCGGGCGCCCTCGGGGCCCGCCTCGACGAGCGCTTGGGCCACCAGCGTCGTCTTCGCGTTGCGCGACGCCGTCGCCGCCACCCGCGCCGAGGTGTCCACCACCCGCTCGAATCTCATGCGCCCCAGTGTGCGTTCCACCCCTGACACGCGCCCGTTCCGCGACCGGCGTCGTCCGTCGCGAGCGGGTGGGGCCCGCGTGCCAGACTCGGGGCGTCGTCACCGAGCCGAGGAGGACCGATGGATCTGGCCGCGCAGGTGGGCACATGGGACGTGGGGTCGGCGTCGGTCGCCGTCGTCGGGCCCGACGGGGTACTCGACGTCCACGACGACGGGCACGTCCGGCCGTGGGCGTCCGTGACGAAGATCGCGAGCGCGCTGGCCGTTCTCGACGGCTGCGTCGAGGGGGTCGTGTCGCTGGACGACGAGGTCGGGCCACCCGGGTCGACGCTGCGCCACCTCCTCGCCCACGCCTCCGGCCTCGCGATGGACTCCCGCGACGTGGCCGCGCGCGTTGGGACCAAGCGCATCTACTCCAACGCCGGCCTCGACCTCGCCGCCGAGCACCTGTCGAACGCGACCGGCCGCCCGTTCACCGAGGAGATCGGGGAGCGCGTCTTCGAGCTGCTCGACATGGACGGCACCGAGCTCGTCGGGCCGCCCGCGCACGGTGCCCGGGGCCCGATCGGGGACCTCGCCCGCCTCGCCGGCGAGCTGCTCGCCCCCCGACTGCTGCTGGGCTGGGTCGTCGACCTCGCCTCCACGCTCGCCTTCCCCGGCCTCGATGGCATCCTGCCCGGCTACGGGCGGCAGCGGCCCAACGACTGGGGCCTCGGCTGCGAGATCCGGGCCGAGAAGTCGCCACACTGGACCGCGCCGGAGAACTCACCCGCCACGTTCGGGCACTTCGGGCAGTCGGGCAGCTTCTGCTGGGTCGACCGCGACGCGGGGCTCGCGTGCGTGAGCCTCGCCTCGGAGCGGTTCGGGCCGTGGGCGATCGAGGCGTGGCCGCCGTTCTCCTCCGCCGTCCTCGCCGAGTACGGCCGGCGCTGACCGGCCACCCGTGAGGACCGCCGTGCCCGAGCCCGCCCCGATGGATCCCGCCCTGCTGCGTCACGCCCTGGCCGCCCGCGGCTTCATGCCGACCGACGAGGGGGCCGCGCTGTACGAGACCGCCGTCGAGGCGCTGCGCGGCGGACCCGGACTCGAGGTGGGGACGTGGTGCGGCAAGTCCGCGGTCTACCTCGGGGCCGCGGCCCGGGCGGCGGGCTCGGTCGTCTTCACGCTCGATCACCATCGCGGCTCGGAGGAGAACCAGCCCGGCTGGGAGTACCACCAGCCCGACCTCGTCGACCCCGCCGCGGGCCGCATCGACACCCTCCCCTTCTTCCGCCGCACGATCACCGACGCCGGGCTCGAGGAGGAGGTCGTCGCGATCGTCGGCCGCTCGCCCGTCGTCTCCGCGCACTGGCGCACGCCGCTGTCGCTGCTGTTCGTGGACGGTGGCCACACCGACGAGCACGTCACCGCCGACTACCTCGGGTTCGGCCGCTGGGTGGCAGCCGGCGGCCGACTCGTGTTCCACGACGTCTTCGAGCGGCCGGAGGACGGCGGTCAGGCACCCTGGCGGTGCTACCGCCGCGCGCTCGAAGACGGCTCGTTCGAGGAGACCCGCCACGTCGGGTCGATGCGCGTCCTCACCCGCGTGCGCGGCGGGGCCGGGGACCCGGTCGGGTAGCGGGGCGCGGCCGTTCCCCGACCCACGGGTGGTCCGCCGGCGCCGTCCCCAGGAGGTGAGCTCACGGCTCCGCGTCCGGCTGCGGACGCGAACGATGTGGACGACCCGCAGTCCACCGGCGACACTAGTGGAGGCTGCCGGCCGAGAGGAGGTCCCGATGACCACGACCACGAGTGCGCTGCCGCCGCTCGTCGACCTCGACGGCTGGGCCGCCGAACGTGCCGCGCACGAGGCGAAGGTCGAACTGGTCCGCGGGCTCGTGATCATGGCCCCGAGCGAAGGCGCCGTCAACCTGCGCAGCGGGTGGCTCATCGCGCACGCGATCGAGCGGGCCACCGGCCGGGAGCGGCTCGCCGTTCCCCACCTCGACGTCGTCCTGTCCGACGTGCCGACGACCGTGCGATGCCCGGACCTCGTCGTCGTCCGCCCCGCCGCGATCGACCGGGGCACGACGCGGCTCTCCGCCGCCGACGTCGACCTCGTCGCGGAGGTCGTGTCGCCCAGTTCGGTGGAGACCGACTGGCTCGTCAAGCGCGCCGAGTATGCGCGCGCGGGCATCGGCGCCTACCTCGTCGTCGACCTGCGCCCGGGGGCCGAGCGCCTCGCCCTGTTCACCCGCCCCGGCCCGGACGGGTACGCGGACGTCACCGGGGGTGGCGCCGTCGTGATCCCGTTCGGCGACGACGCCGTCCACCTCGCGCTGGGCGACCTCCTCGCGTGAGGCTCGCGCCTGCGCCGTGGGGCGGAGGGGAACACCACTCACCCGCCGGTGATCCTTCGCAATTCGCCCTGTTCGACGCCGCACCGACGCGACCCCACCGGTCTACTGTGATGACCATCACAGTGCCGTGCGGAGGAGGGTCGCAACATGAATGACGGGGCGAGCAGGCAGAGCGAGGCGGGCGGGGCGCACAGCGCCGACCGCGCACTGCGGGGCGAGGACAGCGTCGATCGCGACGCCGGGCAGGAGCGGCGGGGCCGGCACGCGGCCGACGACGTCGGGTCGGGCCGCGGCGACCGGGACCGCGACACCGCCCGTGCCGACGACGGGCGCGAGGTGACGCGGGACGACGACAGGGCCGCCTCCGGCGCCGACACCGACACCGACGGCGACCGCGCGAACTCTTCGGCCGCCCGGGTGGCCCAGGACCCGAACAGGCCCTCGGCGCAGCCGGCCTCGACCCGGCGCGTCGGCGAGGACGAGGCGGACGGGGACGAGGCGGGCGGGGACGACGACGCGGCCTCGCGCGGCGACGGCGAGCCTGATCCGGACCGCCCCGGCGAGCCCCGCATCGAGCGCGTGAACGACCGGTCCGACGACGAGGACGACGACGAGAGCCCCGAGGAGAAGGAACGCCGCGAGCGCGAGGAGGAGGCCGACAAGGAGCGCCGGGCGAAGGAGTTCGCGGCCGAGCACGACCCGGAGCAGCATGACGTCGAGGCCGGCGAGGAGTTCCGGCAGCCGGGCGACTGGGTCGCGGGCGACGAGAGCGACCCCCGCGAGCCCGACGACGACGGTGAGCTGACCGTGGCCGCGGGCGCGTCGGACTCGTCAGAGGCGTCGTCCGAAAGTGGGGCGTCCGGGGACTCGGCGAGCTCGCCGGACCCGGCCGCCTCCGCGACGGGCCGGTCCAGCACCGACCGGACGGACGCGCAGGGCGGCGGCCCGGGCGACCAGGCCGGGAGTTCGGGATCCGCCACGGGGGCCGAGACCGGCAGCTCCGGGGAGTCGGGCGACGGTGGCGACGCTTCGGCGACCCCCGGTCCGGACCGCAGCGACGCCGTCGGTTCCGGCACCGGCGGTGCCGACAGCGGTGGCGGCGAGCGCAGCGCGGACGGTCGGCGCGTCTCGTCGCTGGACGAGGTGAGCGACGGCGGGTACGGCGTGGGCTCGGCGAGCCTGATCGAGGACGGCGCCATGCCGCTCGGCCACCCCGTCAAGGCGTGGAACGACACGAAGACGTTCGTCGCCCCCACCCACGCCGCCTACGGGGGCGCCGACCCGCACGTCTGGTTCACCGACGTCGACGCCGCCCAGCGCGTGGGTTTCCGCCACGTCCCCTGAGCCCGACGCACCACCACGAGACGCGCCCCGCCCGGACCTCGGGCGGGGCGCGTCGGCACGCTCTCTCCCGGCGCCGACCCGGATGACGGGATCGTCGCCACGATCGAAGAACCCTACGGACGACATGGCGAGCGGGCCGCCGGCCCCGCGGCGGCGTCGTTGCAGCTCGGAGCACTGAGGTGCCGGGGGCTCCGTCGTCGATGTCGTCAGTACGGTTCGATCCGGCCGACGACCCTCACCCCGCCCGCGACGGCACGACGCCGCGCCACGTTCCACGGTTCCGCGGACCGGTGACCCTCGGATCGAAGAACCATTCGGGCCGGGTCGGTACACGGGCCGCCGGCAGGCCGAGGACCTGACCTGCGGCGATGCAATCAGGCCCGTGATCTGGAGCGATCGACCCGGCCCACATGGTTCTTCCCCGCACGCCGACCCCTGCTGCAGGGGACGCCACGGTCGCCGGCGCGGGTCGCGGCGCCCGCGCGGGAGGCGCGCTGTGGGTGTCGCGCCGCTCCCCCGCCTGAAGCTCGCCTACGGTCAGGGGCGTGCTGACGCGGCGGAGTCCCTGGACCGACATCCTGCGCGTCTGCGTCGCCCTCGCGGTGGTCTCGTTGGTGTTCAACGTCACGTTCCCTGCGGAGATGTCGGGCCACTGGCAGGTGTACGCCTTCCTGCGCAAGAGCGTCAGCACGGTGCTGAGTTCCGGCACGGCCTGGGCGGCCGTGGCCGTGTACGCGGGGTGGCGGGTCCGCCGGCCGATCGCTTCGATCGTCGCCGGAGCGGTCGCCGCGGAGATGACGCTGTTCGTCCACTACGCGCTGGGCATGGCTCTGCGTATCTACCCGGACGAGATGTTCACGAGCAATGTCGACTGGTTCGTCGCCGGCGTCGTCCTCTGCGGACCGCTGGGTCTCGTCGGCTGCTGGGCCGCGCTCCGCGACCTGGCCGGGCTCCTCGCCCGACTGGTCGTCCCGGCCGGGGCCGCGGTCGAACCGTTCTCCACCAGGAAGTTCGTCGCGCTGTGGCCCGAGATCCCGTGGCCCGAGCGATGGTCCGACGCGGCCAGCGGGCCGCTCCTCCTCGCCCTCGCGGCGGCCGGCGCCGTCGTGGTCGTCCGGTGGGGCCGGCCGGGGGTCGCCCACCTGGACGCCCGGCCCGCGCGCGACGCCGCCTGACTGCGGTCATGGGCGGCGTCACACCCGGAAGACGGCGGCGCCGGGGGTCAGGTCGGTGAGGGCGTCGACGGCGAGGAGCACGGCGCCGGAGGTCCAGGTGGAGCGCTCGATCGGCCACCGCTTGTTGTCGGCGAAGACGAAACCCGTGTGGTAGGAGCCGTCCTCCTCACGCAGGTGCTGCATGTCGGCGACCAGGTCGGCGGCCTCCTCGCGGCGGCCCAGGGCCTGCAGGGCGAGGGCGAGCTCGCACGTCTCGGCGCCCGTCACCCACGGCCGGTCGTCGACGCAGCGCAGGCCGAGGCCGGGCACGACGAAGTCGTCCCAGCGCGAGGCGAGCCGCTCCTGCGCCGCCGGCCCGCGCACCGCGCCGCCGAGCACCGGGTAGTACCAGTCCATCGACCAGCGGGTCCGGTGCTCGAAGTCGCCCGCGTCGCCGGCGACGTAGCGGCGCAGTGCCGAGGCGAGCGCCGCCCGGCACGCCTCCCACTCGGGGCGGACCTCCCTCACGATGTCCGCGAGCTCGAGCCCGCACACGAGCGAGTGGTGGATGCTCGCGCTGCCGGTGACGAGCGCGGTCGTCGCGACGCCGCCCGCCCCGGCGCCCCACGCGATGCCGCCGCCGGGCAGCCGCATCGCGCAGACGGCGTCGAGCGCGGCGTCGACGACGGGCCACATCCGCTGCAGGAAGCCGTCGTCGCCGCGCACGAGGTGGTGGTGCCGCACGCCGACGGCGACGTAGGCGCCCATGTTCGGGTCGACGCCGGGGTCGAGCACCTCCATCCCGCGATCGTCGGCGCGCCACCGGATCGGCCACGTCCCGTCCGGGCGCTGCGCCCGCGCGAGCCAGTCGTAGGCGGCGTCGGCGTGGTCGTCGAACCCGGCGACGAGCAGACCCATCGCCGACTCGACGTGGTCCCAGGCGTCGACCTTGCCCGCGGTATCGCCCACGACGTCCCACGGGATCGCGCCGCTCCCGTGCTGGGCGGCGGCGATCCAGGCGCCGGTGGCGCGGATCTCGTCGCGACCCAACGAGACTCGCGACGTCGACAGCGGACCACCAGCTGCGCCCGTCATCACCCGGGCTTGCGCGCATAGAGGACGACGCACTTGCCGGCGACCGGGTCGAGCAGTCGCTCGGCGGTCCGGGTCAGCGCCGGGGCGCTCATCATGTCCCACACCAGCAACCGGTGGTACTGCGCGACCAGCCGGTTCTCGGCGTCGTCGACGCCGACGGCGCACTTGAGCCACCAGTACGGGGAGTGCAGGGCGTGGGCGTAGGAGCGGTCGAAGACGTCGACACCGGCCTGCGTGAGCTGGCCGGCGAGCCGGTCCTCCCGGTAGATGCGCACGTGCCCGCCCTCGACCTCGTGGTACTCCCGCGACAGCGCCCAGCAGATCCGCTCGGGCCACGCGCGCGGCACGCTCACGGCGAGCAGGCCGCCCGGGCGCAGGACCCGCACCGCCTCGGCGATGGCGGTGCGGTCGTCGGGGATGTGCTCGAGGATCTCGGAGGCCACGACGACGTCGAACTCGCTGTCGGCGAACGGCATGGCGAGCGCGTCGCCGGCCCGCACGCGGGCGCCGCCGGGCGCGCCCTCCCCCTCGTCGGCCATCGCGCCGAACATCGTCTCGACGTCGGCGAGGTCGGACTCGTTCTGGTCGAAGGCCACGACGTCGAGGCCCCGCCGGTACAACTCGAAGGCGTGCCGGCCCTGGCCGCAGCCCAGGTCGAGGGCGCGGTCGCCCCGGCGGACGCCGAGGCGGTCGAAGTCAACGGTCAGCACGGGCGGGTTCCTCCCCGGGGACGGGACGTGCGGTGGGTTCGGGCGGTTCGGGGGCGCCGATGGCGGCGCGGTAGACGCGCGCGGTGCCGCGGGCGACGGCCGACCAGTCGTAGGTCTCGACGGCACGGCGCCGCCCCGCCTCGCCCATGGCGGCGCGGCGGGCGTCGTCGCCGAGCAGGGCGTCCAGGGCGTCGGCGAAGCCCGCGGCGTCCCCGGGCGGGACGAGCAGCGCGCACTCCCCCTCCGGGCCGACGACCTCGGGGAGGGCACCGGCCCGGCTGACGACGAGCGGTGTGCCGCACGCCATCGCCTCGACGGTCGGCAGCGAGAACCCCTCGTACCGCGAGGGCACGCACACGACCTGCGCCGACGCGAAGAGGTCGGCCACCTGCGCCCCGGTGAGGCCGTCGACGAACCGGACCGTGTCGCGCAGCCCGAGGTCGTCGACGAGCCGAGCGGTCGGCCCGCCGGGCGTGGGCCTCGTGATGACGACGACCTCGAGACCGCGGCGGCGGGTCCGCAGGTGGGCGACCGCGTGCAGGAGGGTGTCGACGCCCTTGATGGGGGTGTCGGCGCTGGCCATGGCGACGACGCGCCCCGGCACGCGGGCCGCGCCGGGGGCGAAGACGTCGGTCTGCACGCCGAGCGGGACGACGTGCACGGCCCGCGGGTCGACGCGGAAGTCGGCGACGATGTCGCGCTCGCTGCTCTCGGAGACGGTGACGACGTGGCGCTGGGCCCGGGCGACCCGCCCCTGCATCGCGAGGAAGCCGTACCAGCGGCCCAGGGTCAGCCGGCGCCACCCGCTCGCCGACGCGAGGTCGGTGACGCGGTCACGGGTGATCGGGTGGTGGATCGTCGTGACCAGGGGCAGCCCGAGGCGCGGCACGGCGAGCATCCCGTAGCCGAGGCCCTGGTTGTCGTGGACGACGTCGAACTCGTCGCGGTGCTTGCTCAGCCAGCGCGCCGCCCGCAGGCTGAACGTCAGCGGCTCCGGGAACCCCGCGGTGCACATGCCGGCGAACTCGAGGACGTCGATGGCGTCGCGGAACTCGCGCAGCGCCGGGATCCGGAACGGGTCGGGCTCGCGGTAGAGGTCGAGGCTCGGGAGCCGCACGAGACGGGGGTTCGGCGCCCGGTGGCCGGCGTCGCCGGCGTACTCGGTGTCCGACGCCAGTTCGTCACCGGCGCTCCCCACCACGTCCAGCTCGGGGTAGGGCGGCCCGGAGACGACGGTGACGTCGTGGCCCGCCTGCGAGAGCGCGCGGGACAGGTGCCGCACGTAGATGCCCTGACCGCCCGAATGCGGCTTGCTGCGGTACGACAGCAACGCCACGCGCAGCCCGGCCATCCACGCCTCCGTCCCCAGTTCGACTCGTCCGCGCGGACCCCGGCCCGGCGTCCGCCCAGCTTATCGACCCGCCGGCCCCGCCTCGCGCGGCGTCCCCGATCGCCCGGACCGACCGGTCGGATCCCCGACGGCACCCGCAACCGACCCCCTGGAGAAATCACATAGAAGTTCTATGTATATTCGAGCCATGACAGCGCCCACCACCCTCGCGGTCGACCTCACCGCCGCCACCGCGCGGTTCGTCCGGTTCGTCCGGCAGGGCGCGCAGGCGTCGACGGCGACGTGGCGGGCCCTCGCGATCCTCGACCAGCACGGGCCGCTGCGCGTCGGTGACTTCGCCGCCTTCGACCAGCTCACGCAGCCCACGGCGACGGCGATCCTGCGCCGGCTCGGGGCCGAGGGCGCCGTCGAGAAGGTGCCCGACCCCGCCGACGGCCGGGCGTCCCTCGTCGCCCTCACCGCCGCCGGCCGCGCCCGGCTCGCCGAGCTACGTGCGGACAACGCCGCCCGCCTCGACCCGGTGCTCGCCGCGCTCGACGACGACGACCTCGCCGTCCTCGCCCGCGCGACCGAGCTGCTCCTCGCCCTGACCGACCCCGACCCAGCGCCGGCCATCACCGCATCGAAGGGAACCCCCGCGTGACCACCGCCCCCACCCCACCGACCCGCGATCGCGGGTCGAGCATCCTGCACCAGAGCACGTCGGTCTGGGCCGTCGCGTTCGCCTGCGTCGTCGCGTTCATGGGCATCGGGCTCGTCGACCCCATCCTCCCCGCCATCAGCGCGCAGCTCGACGCCTCGCCCACGGAGGCGATGCTGCTGTTCACCAGCTACCTCGTCATCACCGGGCTCGCGATGTTCGTCACGAGCTGGGTGGCCGGGCGGATCGGCGCGAAGCGCACGCTACTGGTGGGCCTGGCCCTCATCGTCGTCTTCGCGGCCCTCGCCGGCGCGTCCGGCTCGGTCGAGGCGATCATCGGGTTCCGCGCCGGCTGGGGGCTCGGCAACGCGCTCTTCATCTCGACCGCCCTCGCGACCATCGTCGGCGCGGCCAGCGGCGGGGTCGACCGCGCGATCATCCTCTACGAGGCGGCACTCGGCCTCGGCATCGCGACCGGCCCCCTGCTCGGAGGATTCCTCGGGGGGATCTCGTGGCGGGGGCCGTTCTTCGGCACCGCCGCCCTCATGGCGGTCGGGCTCGTCGCCCTCCTCGTGCTCCTGCCGGCCGAGACGGCCCGCCCCACGCGCGTGCCGATGTCGGCCACGGTGGAGGCGCTGCGCCACCCCGCCCTCATGACGCTCGCCGCGGCCGCGGTCTGTTACAACTACGGCTTCTTCAGCCTGCTCGCCTACAGCCCGTTCCCGCTCGAGGCGGCCGGAGCACGCGCCGGCGTCCACGTGGGCGCCCACGAGCTCGGGATCGTCTTCTTCGGCTGGGGCCTGGCGCTCGCCGCGACGTCCGTGTTCGCGGCGCCCCGCCTCACCCACCGCTTCGGGCGCCTGCGCGTCCTGCTCGGCACGCTGACGCTCCTCACCCTCGACCTCGTCGGGCTCGCGCTGGGCGTGGAGTCGCTCGGCACCCTCGTCGTCGGGATCGTCGTGGGCGGCCTGCTCCTCGGCGTCATGAACACGGTGCTCACCGAGTCCGTCATGGAGGCCACGGACCTCCCCCGCGGCGTCGCGTCCTCCACGTACTCCGGCGTGCGGTTCCTCGGCGGGGCGGTCGCCGCCGGGGTGGCCGGGCCTCTGGCCGACGCGTTCGGGGCTGCGACCCCCTACTGGGTCGGGGCGCTCGCGCTGGTCGCCTCCGCCCTCGTCCTGTTCGCGGGCCGGCCGCGCCTGCGTGCCGCCGAGCGGCACCCCGACGAGGCCCCCGAGGTCGAGGCCATGGCGGTGACCGCCGGCGACGCCTGAACCTCGCACCCCCGTCGGGACCCGCCGGCGTTCGGGTGGCGCCCGTCGCGTCGCGGCCTGTTGCTGACGTGGGCGGCGGAGCCGCACACTGGACTGAAGAGGTCGAGGGGGACACGTGAACCGGAACATGCTCAGGTACGCGGCGGTGACCGCCGGTTTCGTGGCGTCCGCGCCGGCGCTGGCGGGGGCGCTGCGATGGGCCACGACGGGTGAGGCGCCGGCCTGGGTGACGCGGGCCCGCGGCCGCCGGGGCGGCGACGACGCCCCCGAACCGGTCCCCCAGGTCCTGCACGAGCTCGAGCTCACCCGCCTCGCCGACGAGCTGCAGCGGGTCCGGGCCGGCGCCGGCGCCGCGCGCGCCCACCACGTCCGGGCCACGACCGCGGCCTACGACGGGGTCCTGCTCGAGAGCTGCCGACGTCTCGGCATCGCGTCGCCTCGGGGCCCGGTGCCCCTCTCCGACGCGGACCGGCTCGACGTGGAGTCGCGGCTCATGTCCGCCGGGATGCGCTGGTAGGTCACCCGGCCACGAGCTTGATCGCGAGCGCGATCATCGTCACGCCGATGACGAGATCGAGGACGCGCCAGGTCTGCGGCCGTGCCGCCAGGCGACCCAGGCTGCGGGCGCCGAACCCGAGCGCCGTGAACCACAGGACGCTCGCCGTCATCGCCCCGGCCCCGAACCACCACCGGTGCTCACCGTGGCTTGCCGCCACCGACCCGAGCATGAGCACGGTGTCGAGGTACACGTGCGGGTTGAGCCACGTGAGCGCCAGCGCGGTGGTCGCCACCGTCCGGAGCGCGACCACCGGTGCGCCGGCCGGGTCGAGCGCCTCCGGGCGGCGGGCGCGCAGCAGCGCGTGGACGCCGAACCAGACCAGGTAGGCGGCGCCGAGCCACGTCACGACGGTGACGAGCGTCGGGTGGTCCTGCACGAGGGCCCCCACCCCGGCCACCCCCGCGGCGACGAGGACGAGGTCGCTGATCGCGCAGATCGCGACGACCACCCCGACGTGGCGACGGGTCAGCCCCACGCGCAGCACGTAGGCGTTCTGAGCGCCGATGGCGACGATGAGGGCGAGGCCCATGAGCAGGCCGGGCAGGAAGTGCGTCATGTCCTCGACGGTAGGGACGAGCGGTCCGTGAGGAAAGCGAAGCTTCCTTGCCTCGGTTCAGGATTCCTGAACCGAGGCGGACCTCACCACTGGAGGCCGGCGGAGGCCAGCTCCGCCTCGACCTCGAGGCGCCGCTTCGCGGAGAGCGGGAGGCGTTCGGGGGGCACGGGCAGGCCGAGGTCGGCGGAGCCCGCGAGGAGCTGGGCGTCGTAGGCGGCCAGGCACGCCTGGGTGCGCACGTAGGCACCCGGCTGGCGCACGCGACGCTCCCGCTCGACGGCCGCGGCGAGCCGGGTCAGCTCGAGCTCGCGCAGGACGGTGGGCAGCGCCTCCTCTGCCGGCGGAGGTGGGCGCCGGGGCAGTAATCGATCGACGTAGACGGGCACCCGGCCGAGGTAGAGCCAGGCCGCCGCGTCGAGGGCGAGACGCAGGACGAGGCACGCCAGCGCGATCGCCGACACGTAGAACACCAGGGACGCCATCGCCACCACCTCGCCAGCCAGTCTGGCCCGGCCTCCCCCGCGTGACAAGGGCGGTCCGGACCCGGTTGACTGCGGCCCATGGATCGCCTCGACCACCTCAACCGCCACGCCGAGCGCGGCACCACCGACCGGGACCGCCTCGACGCGCTCCTCGACGAGCAGTGGGTCGGCACGCTGAGCACCGTCGTCGACGGCCTGCCCTGGGCCGTGCCCATGCTCTTCGCCCGCGACGGCGACCGGATCATCCTGCACGGGTCGACGGGGGCGGGGGCCTTGCGGGAGGTGGCCGACGGGGCGCCGGCGGCGTTCTGCGTGGCGACCGTCGACGCGCTCGTCGTCGCGGCCACGACGTTCGACTCCTCGGCCAACTATCGCTCGGCCGTCGTCCGCGGGCGGCTGGCGAACCTCACCGGCGACGAGAAGACCCGCGTCCTCGACGCGTTCTCCGAGAAGCTGCTGCCCGGGCGCACGAGCGAGGTGCGGCCCATGACGAAGCGCGAGATGGCGGCCACCCTGGCGATGGCCCTGCCCATCGAGGACGGCGCGTGGATCATGAAGGCTCGCGAGGGCCTGCCCTCGACGAACGAGGAGTCGGGCGCCGAGCGCGACGTGTGGACCGGCGTCGTGCCCGTGCGCAGCGGCTACGTGGAGCCGGCCGCCTCGCCGTGGTCGACGCGGACCGAGGTCCCGGCCTCGGTGCGGCGCCTCGTGGCCGGGCGGTAGCCGCCGGCGACGGCCTCCCGCAGCCGGCGCGGCGGCTCGAAGAGGATCCCGAGGCCCGCCCGCTTGAGGAGCGCCTCGAGACCGAGGCTGAGCGCGACGACGACGGCGGTCGCCACGACCGGGTACGCGATGGCGACGAGGTCGTTGGACTCCCAGCGGGCCACGAGCGCCGGGTGCTGCGAGCCCCAGATGACGAGCAGCCCCGCGAGCGGCCAGTGGATGACGTACACGCCGAGGGTGCGCCGGCCGATCCACGCCGCCGGGGCCTCGATCGCCCTCCACCGGCACAGGAACTTCGCCAGCGCGAGGAACACGATGCTCAGGGGCACGCACGCGAGCACGCTCGCCGGGTAGCGCAGCAGCGGGGGCAGGAGGAGCATCGCGGCGCCGAACACCGCCGCGGCAGCGGCCGACCACCCGACGACGCGCCGGGAGTCGACGTAGCGGCGCACCTGCGGGGCGAGGTAGACGCCCGCCGCGAAGAAGACGGCGCGGGGCAGACCGACGGGCGTCTCGGTGGCGCGCTCCACGACCCAGCCCGCGACAACGAGACCGAGCAGGACGAGCGGCGGCGGCACCCCGCGCAGCAGGGACAGGACGGCGATCGACGCGGCGAGCACGGCGACGAACCACAGCGGCCCGAACTGCGGGTAGAGCAGCTCGCGCACGAACCCGCCGAACGAGTCGACGTCCGAGAACACCTGCGGCGAGGCGCCGGGTGCGAGCAGGAGCTCCATCGCGACGTAGATCAGCGTCCACACGAGGTAGATGTGCAGGTTGGTGAGCACCGCGAGCCGCGTGCGCCCGTTGCCCAGGCCGGCCCGCACCTTGGTCGAGGCCAGCCAGCCCGAGACGAAGAGGAGCAACGGCATCCGCAGCTCCGCCAGGAGCGCCGAGTTGAAGACGACCCACGCCTTGACCAGCGGGCGACCCTCGAGATCACCGGCCAACGGGAAGGCGTGGAAGACGCCGACGTGGACGAGGACGACGGCGACGACGCAGAACCCGCGGGCCATGTCGACCCACGCCATCCGCTCGCGCGGTGCGGCCGACGGTGCGGCGGGCGGCGGCGGCGAGCCCTGGGCGGCGCCCGGCGCGGCGCTGGTCACGGCGGCGGGCAGCTCCCGGGATCGGCTCTCGGTCTCGCGACGGCGTCCGGTCCCGCGTCGGCGTTCGCGCGGGTGGTCGCACGGGCGGTCGCGCAGGGAGGGGGGCGTGGCCGTGCTCCCGGACGCGGAGGGCCTCGACTGCTCCGAGCTCATGCAACCCCTCCCGGGGCGGGAACCCGATCGGCTCCGGGCGCGGTCTCCGCGGCGGCGTGCACGACGAATCTCCCCGGGATGGTGGATGACGGCGCCGCACAGGGCGCCGACCGCCCTCGCGGCGGCATGACGTCTTCGACCCTAGCGGCGGCGCCCCACCCACGTCACGACCCACAGACACTCCCGGGGCGCCCCGTGGCCCCGGCGCCTGCCCGCGCGACGGAGCGTCGTGACGGACACTGGGGCGACGGGCCGGGCGGGCGGGAGCGGGCCGGGGGACGTCGACCGCGGGGGACGCGGCAGGCGGGGGTTGTGCGCGAATCAGACTGCGCATCAGTCATATTCGACAGATGAGGGACGGTGGGGACATGACGCGACGGACACGGGCGGCACGGGCCGCGGGGGCGGCGATCGCGCTGACGGCGGCGCTCGCGCCGGCGAGCGGGGCCTGGGCGGCGGGCGGGCCGACCGCAACGGGCGCGCCGGGGGCGATGGGGGCGAGCAGGGCCACGGCCGGGGACGCGCCCACCCTGCACGGCGGCTGGGTCGGCGAGGCCGCCGCGCGCCGGGGGACGACCACGCGGCTGGCCGGGACGACGTCACGGCCGGTGGGCGTCGTGCGCGTCGACCGCCGCGTCTCCGGGCGCTGGGTCGCGGCGGGCAGCGCGGCGGTGTCGACGAGGTCGAGCTCGGCGGGTTCGTGGTCGGTCACCGTCCGGGTGCCGGGCGTTCCGTCGGCGCAGACGTACCGGATCGTGTGGGTCTCGGGCCGGGCCCCCCTGGCGTCGGCCGTGCTGCCCACCCTCGACGTCTACGAACTCGACACCTACAGCGTGCGGACCCGCGGCCGGGTGTCCTCCGACGTGTCGACGTTCGCCCGGTTCGCCGCCGCGACGTACGCCGACCCCCGGGGCTGGGCCCGGGCGCACCACCGGTTCCGGCAGGTGCGCTCCGGCGGCGACTTCACCCTCGTGCTCGCGCAGGCGTCGACCCTGCCGCGGTACTCCCCCGTGTGCAGCGTCCGCTACAGCTGCCGCGTGGGCCGCAACGTCGTCATCAACGACACCCCGTGGCGGGCGAGGACACCCGCGTTCACCGGCGATCTCACCGCGTACCGCCGCATGGTCGTCAACCACGAGACGGGGCACTGGCTGGGCCTGTCGCACCGCTCGTGCCCGGCCCGCGGCGCACTCGCGCCCGTCATGCAGCAGCAGTCGAAGTCGATGCAGGGCTGCCGGGCGAACTCCTGGCCCCTACCGGGCGAGGTCGCGCGGGTCCGCTGACCCGGCGACGGAACCCTCTCTCGAACGAGCGGTGGGCCGCGCCGGCGGCACCCCGCGCCCCGACGCGGCGGAAGGCCCGCCCCTCAGGCCCCGCCGGCCGCCGCGGCCTTCGCGGCCTCGATGGCCTGCCGGACGCCCTTGGCGACCCACCCCGTCCGGTCGAGCTCGTCGAGACGGCGGACCAGGTCGCGCTTGCGGTGGCCGGGGAACACCTGGCCGTGCAGCTCGGCCGCGACGACGAGGTTCGCGAGGGCGACGGTGCGGGCGCTCGTCGGCGAGAGTCCCTCGACGGCGATCCCCTTGAGGTCGGCGCGCAGGTCGATCGCCCGGCGACCGTCGATCTGCGGGTACCTCGTCGTGGGGAAGACCCCCGCGAACCGGCCCTCCCGGCGCTGCACGACCTCGGCGGTGACGAGCTCGTCGAGGACCTGGCCGACGAACCCCCGCTGCTTGCGGGACACCCACCACTTCGCCTTGTGCGGCTTCTCCTGCGTGACCCGGGCGAGGAGCTCGTCGGCGGCGGGACGGCCCGTCGGGGTGGCCTGGACGACGACGACGCGCTTGTCGTCGAGGTCGATGCGGTCGGCGAGGGCGAGCTCGGCGAGGAGCGCGCCGACGGTCGCATAGCTCATCTGTTGCCTCTTGCGACGGGCGCCGGTCTCGGGGTCGAGCGAGAGCAGCATGAGGTCGTGCGCCAGGGTCAAACGCTCCATGTCGGGAGGGTACCGGCCCGGTGTGGGCGAGCCCCCGCGCCTCGTGGGCCGCGCGGGCGAGGCCGGCGCGCCGCGAGCGGCCCGCCTGTGATGAGCTGGTCGCATGGCGACGACGATCCGACGCGTGGTGCGGGCCGACCCGGCCCGGGTGTGGCGCACGTTCACCGACTTCGGCGGGTACGGGCGGGTCATCCCCCTCACCCGCATGTCCCACGACGCGGGCCCGCCCCGCGTCGGCTGGCTGTTCACCGGCCACACGACGCTCGGCCCGATCCGGCTCGACGACCCGATGCGGCTCACCGAGTTCGCGCCGCGCGGCCCCGACGGCGGCCTGTTCGCCGTGCAGAAGGAGGGGGGCGTGCTCGGCGGCTGGGCCCGGGTCGAGGTGCGGCCGGGCTCCGAGCCGGGCACGTCGGTCGTCATCTGGACCGAGGAGATCCGGCCGGTCCGCGGCCGCCGGCTGGCGCCGCTCGTGGGACCCCCCGCCGACCTCGCGACCCGCGTCCTCTTCTCGCGCGCCCTCGCCGGCCTGTCCGCGCTGGCCGAGTCCGGCGACGCGCCTCCGTCGACCCCGTCGGGCCGCTGACGCCCCCGGCCCCGCCGGCGTGCGGGCGGCCCGGCCGCACGACCGCCCCGACCCGCGAACACCCCACAGGAGCACCGGTGCCCCACATCCGATCCGTCAACGTCGGTCGCCCGCGGGTGCTCCCGGGCGCGGGGGCGAGGCCGACGGGCATCGTCAAGACGCCGGTCGAGGGGCCGGTGCGCCTCACCGACCCCGGGCCCCGCGACGTCACCGGCGCGACGGGGTCGGGCAGCGGTGTCGAGGGCGACGTCATCGGCAACCGGAAACACCACGGCGGAGACCACCAGGCCGTGTACGCCTTCGCCCGCGAGGAGCTCGACGCCTGGGCGGTCGAGGTGGGCCGGGACCTGCCCGACGGCGCGTTCGGCGAGAACCTCACCACCGAGGGGATCGACGTCGACGGTGCGGTGCTCGGCGAACGGTGGCGGGTGGGCGACGCCCTCCTCGTCGTCCGGGCCCCGCGCGTGCCCTGCCGCACCTTCGCTGCCGCGATGGGCGAGCCCCGCTGGGTCCAGCGGTTCGCACGGCACGGCCGGACCGGCGCCTACCTCGCCGTCGCCGAGCCCGGCCACGTGCGGGCGGGCGACGCGATCCACGTCGTCGACCGCCCCGCCCACGGCGTCACCGTGGTCGACTCGTTCGTCATCACGATGTTCGAGCACGGGCGCCGGGCCGAGCTCGAACCCGCCCGCGCCCACCTGCACCCCGAGGCGCTCGCGTTCCTCGAGCGCGGCCGAACCCCGCGGCCCCCGGCGGGGTCGTGGCCGCCGCGGCGGGCCGGCTGGTCGGCGCCCGTCGACGGGCCCGGACCGAACCGTGCGCACCGGCCTCGCGGTCGTTACGTTGGCGGGATGACGTCGCTCCCTCGCCGATCCCCCTCCGACGCGGGCCTGCGGGCCGGCGCCGTCCACGACCTGCTCGACGCGCTCGCGGCCGACGACATCGAGATGCACAGCCTCATGGTCGTGCGGTCCGGGCACGTCCTCGCCGAAGGATGGTGGGGGCCCTACGACCCGGACCGCCGTCACCTTGTGTACTCGCTGAGCAAGATGTGCACCTCGATGGCGGTCGGTCTGGCCGTGGCCGAGGGTGCGTTCGGCCTCGACGACCCCGTGCTGGACCACCTGGGTGAGTTCGCGCCCGAGCACCCCACCGACCACACGCGGGCCATGACCGTGCGCCACCTGCTGACGATGGCGACGGGTCACGAGGCCGACATGATCGACCCCACCCAGCGGCTCGCCCTCGAGCGCGAGGACCCCGAGCTCCTGCGCGCCTTCTTCGCGCTGCCCCCGGAGCGCGAGCCGGGCACGGTGTTCACGTACAACCAGCTCGCGACGTACACCCTGGCCCGGCTCGTCGAGCGGCACGCCGGCGGACGGCTCGTCGACTACCTGCGGCCACGCCTCTTCCGGCCGCTCGGCGTCGCGGACCCCGCGTGGCTCGAGTTCGAGGGGCACGACCTCGGCTTCTCGGGCCTGCACGTGCGCACCGAGGACATCGCGGCCCTCGGGGTGCTCCTCGCCGACGGGGGTCGGTTCGGCGGGGAACAGGTGGTGCCGGCCGAGTACGTCGAGTCCGCCACCCGCGTCCAGCAGCCCAACGATCCCGCGCACCGGGTGACCGACCTCGAGAGCCCGGCGGAATGGACGCGCGGCTACGGGTTCCAGTTCTGGATGAACACGCACGGTTTCCGCGGCGACGGCGCGTTCGGCCAGTTCTGCGTCGTCTGGCCGGAGGAGGACGTCGTCATCGCCACGACCGCCTGCACCGAGCGCATGGACGTCGTGCTCAACCGTCTCGTCACCCACCTGCGGCCGGGCTTCGCGCCCCTGTCCGCCGGCGGCGGGGAGGACGTCGCCGCGGACGGGCGGGACGAGGTCGCGGACGCCGAGCTCGCCGACCGGCTGGGGTCCCTGGCCCTCCCGACGCCCGGCGACGCGGGCGACCCCCGCGGCGAGGGCGCGCCCGCGGTGCGGCCGGCCTCGATCACGGGCTCCCTGCCCGACCCGAGCGCGCTCTCCCTGACCCCCGGTGAGAACGGCTGGGAACTCCACCTCGCCTACGCCGGCGGGGAGGTCGACCTGCCGATCGGCCGCGGCGAGTGGGCGTGCGGGCAGTGGGTGACGGCGCTGGGCCGGGTGCCGTTCGCCGCCGCGGGGGGCTGGAGCCCCGACGGCCGCTTCGTCGCCGAGCTGCGCATGATCGAGACCCCGCACACGCTCACGCTGACGCTCGACCCCGCCGGGGACCGCGCCGACCTTGCCTGGGACCACCCGCCCCTGCACGGGGTCGACCCGGCCGCCCACGTCCTCCCGGAGCCGGGGCGGGCCCCGTCGACGGACGCCGCCGACCGCAGCATGCCGTCCCCGCACGGCTCGACCTGAGGGGTCAGGCGACGACCTTGCCGGGGTTGAGGATCCCGTGCGGGTCGAGGGCGGTCTTGACGGCGCGGTGCAGGTCCATGACGGCCGGGTCGACCTCGTCGGCGAGGCCGCCGCGCTTGAGCAGGCCGATGCCGTGCTCCCCGGCCACGGTGCCGCCGAGCTCCAGCGCCGCGGCGATGATGTCGTCGAACGCGCGGTGGGCGGCGGCCTTGGCGGCCTCGTCGCCGGCGGGGACGATGAGCAGCGGGTGGAGGTTGCCGTCGCCGGCGTGCGCGATGTTCGCGATGTGCACGCCGTGGGCGGCTCCGGCCGTCTCGATGCGGCCGAGCATCTCGGACACGCGGGCCCGGGGCACGCAGACGTCCTCGGTGAGGACCGGGCCGAGCCGCTCCAGGGCCGGGTAGGCGAGCCGGCGGGCGGCGAAGAGCGCGTCGGCCTCCTCCGCGTCCTCCGCGACGACCGAGAACGTCGCGCCGCCGGCGTCGAAGGCGGCGGCGATGGCCTGCGCCTCGGCCACCCCCGCCTCGCCGGGCAGGTCGGTGCGCGCCAGGAGCACGACGTCGGCCTCGGCCGACAGGCCCATGTTCTTCCAGGCGTCGACGGCCTCGAGGCAGTGCCGGTCCAGCAGTTCGAGCGCGGACGGCGTGATCCCCGCCTCCGCGACGGCCGCGACCCCGCGGCCCGCCGCGACGAGCGAGTCGAAGTACCCGGCCACGGTCGTCTCCGGGGCGCGGGCCGACCGCAGCTTCACGGTCACCTCGGTGACGATGCCGAGTGTCCCCTCGGACCCGACCAGGAGGCCGACGAAGTCGTACCCCGCCACCCCCTTGGCGGTGCGCCGCCCCACGCGCACGAGCTCGCCCGTGCCGGTGACGATCTGGAGACCGATGACGTAGTCGCGGGTCACGCCGTACTTGACGCAGCAGACGCCGCCCGCGTTCGTCGCGACGTTGCCGCCGATCGTCGACCAGGGCGCGCTGGCCGGGTCCGGGGGGTACCACAGGCCGCGGGCGGCGGCGGCGGCCCGCAGGTCGTCGTTGATGACGCCGGGCTGCACGACGGCGATCGACTCGACCGGGTCGATCTCGAGGACGGCGTCCATGCGAGCCAGGGAGACGACGACGCACCCGTCGATCGCGTTCGCGCCACCGCACAGGCCCGTGCCCGCCCCGCGCGGCACGACCGGGACGCCGAGGTCGAGGCAGACGCGCACGACGGCCTGGACCTGCTCCGCCGTGGCCGGGCGGACCACGGCGGCCGGCCGACCGAAGGGCACCCACTCCCCCTCGTCGTGGGCGTAGGCGGCCATGACGTCGTCGTCGAGCGCGATGATCGCGTCGGCGGGCAGCGCCTCGCGCAGGGCGGCGACGACGGCCTCGTCGCGGACGGTGTCGGTCGGCGAGTTCGGCGATTCGCTCATCGGATCAGTCTGGCCTCTCGGGGCCCGTGCGGGGCGTGCGGGTCGGGCGGAACGGGCCGGTGGCCACTCCCGTCGGCGGTCAGGCCCGGCCCGGCGCCGCGCCCTCCGTGGAGTCGACCTCGGCGCTCGGGGGCGGCGCGGCCCGGAGGATCAACGCGAGGACGCCGCCCAGGGCCATGACGCCGCCGATCACGTACATCGCCGCGTGGAACCCGCCGGTCGAGTCCTTGAGGTAGCCGGTGATGTACGGCGCGAAGAAGCCCGACGAGTTGCCGATCGAGTTGATGAGCGCGATGCCGGCGGCCGCCGACGCCCCGGTGAGGAAGGTCGTCGGCAGGTACCAGAACACCGGCAGCGTGCAGAAGATCCCGATCGCGGTGACGGTGACGACCGCCATGACGGCGAACGGCGACTGCAGGTAGAGGGCGACGGGTGTCGCGCACCCGGCGACGATGAGCGGCAGCGCCACGTGCCAGACCCGTTCCTTCGTGCGGTCGGAGTGGTGGCCCCACCACACCATCGCGACGGACGCGATCGCGTAGGGCACGGCGACGATGAGGCCGGTCTGCACGAGGCTGAACTTCGTGTCGAACATCTCCGAGAAGCCCGCGACGATCGTCGGCAAGAAAAAGCTCAGCGCGTAGAGGCCGTAGACGGCGGCGAAGTAGATGAAGCTCAGGCCCCAGATCCGCGGGTCGGTCAGCGACTTGCGCAGCGGCCAGTGGTGGCGGCTCTGGGTCGCCTCCGCCTCGGCATCGAGGGTGGCCTGGAGCCATCGGCGCTCGTCGGGCTCCAGCCACGCGGCGTCGGCGGGGCGGTCGGTGAGGTAGAACCACGTGACGAACGCGAGCAGGATCGCCGGCAGCCCCTCGATGAGGAACATCATCCGCCAGCCGGCGAGCCCGAACAGGCCGTCCGCGTGCTGCATGATCAGCCCGGACAACGGAGAACCGACGACCGACGAGATCGGGATGGCGAGCAGGAACAGGCCCGTCATCCGGGTGCGCTCGGCCTGCGGCAGCCAGTAGGTCAGGTACAGGATCATGCCGGGGAAGAAGCCGGCCTCGGCGACGCCGAGCAGCGTCCGCAGGATGTACAGCCACGTCGCGTCGGGCACGAACGCCATGGCGGACGCGACGATGCCCCACGTGATCATGATGCGCGCGATCCACCGGCGCGCCCCGAAGCGGTGCAACGCGAGGTTGCTCGGCACCTCGAGCAGCAGGTATCCCACGAAGAACAGCCCGGACGCCAGGCCGAACATCGTCGCCGTCAGCCCGAGGTCCTCGCTCATCGTCAGCTTCGCGAACCCGATGTTCGTCCGGTCGAGGTAGTTGACGAAGTACAGCAGGCCCATGAAGGGGATGAGCCGGCGCGAGACCTTCGCGACGACGGCCCGGCGTAGGTCCGGTGGGGCGGGGGGAGGGGTGGCGGACATGGACGTCTCCTGGTCGTTCGGCGCGGCGTCGCTGTCGCGCGGCGCGGCCAGTGTGACACCGGGCGGGCACCATGGGGCGCATGAGTTCGCCGCGCCGCGCCCGTCTCGCCGCCACCCGCCGGGAGGCCGCGCGTCCCGACGGCGCGCCCACCCCGCGGCCCGGCCGTCGATGACCGCGGTCACCGATGGGCGCACCCAGGCGGTCGTCGCCGGTCTCGTCACCGCCGTCGTCGGGTGGACGAGCAGCTTCGCCGTCGTCCTCGGCGGCCTGCGGGCGGTGGGCGCGACCTCGGCCCAGGCCGCGTCCGGGCTCATGGTCCTGTCGCTGACCATGGGCGTCGGCTGCATCGTCATGGCCCGGACGACGCGGCGGCCGATCACCGTCGCGTGGTCGACGCCGGGGGCGGCGCTGCTGCTCGGCACCGGCGCGGTCGCGGGCGGCTGGCCGGGCGCCGTCGGGGCGTTCCTCGTGTGCGGCCTGCTCATCGCGCTCACCGCGGTGTGGCCCACGCTCGGGGCGCTCATCGCGCGGATCCCCGGTCCGCTCGCCCAGGCGATGCTCGCCGGTGTCCTCGTGCCCATCTGCCTCGCTCCGGTCCGGGCGGCGGTCGACTCCCCGGCGCTCGTGCTGCCGGTCGTCGGGGTCTGGCTCCTCGCGCTGCGGTTCGCCCCGCGCTGGGCCGTCCCGGCCGCGTTCGTCCTCGCCCTCGGGCTCGTCGTCGCGGTCGGGGGGCGGGTGGGTCCGAACGCCTGGCCGCGGCCGGAGTGGACGACCCCCACCCTCGGCCTCCAGGCGATCGTCGGCGTCGCCCTCCCCCTGTACCTCGTGACGATGGCGTCCCAGAACGTCCCGGGCGTGGCCGTGCTCCGCTCCTTCGGGTACGAGGTCCCGTGGCGGCGGGCCATGGCGGTGACGGGGGCGGGCACGATCCTGGGGGCGCCCTTCGGCGGGCACGCGATCAACCTCGCGGCCATCAGCGCCGCCCTCGCCGCGTCCGACGAGGCCGGCGCGGACCGCGAGCGCCGCTGGGTCGCCGCCGACGTGGCCGGCTGGGCCTACGTGGCGTTGGGCCTCGCCGCCTCGGCGGTCGTCGGGCTCGTGGCCGGGGCGCCGCCCGGGCTCGTCGAGACGGCCGCCGGCCTCGCGCTGCTGCCCACCCTCGCCGCGTCCCTCGCCGGTGCCCTCACCGATGCGAACCACCGGGTGCCCGCGGTCGTCACGTTCCTCGTCGGCGCCTCGGGCGCGTCCGTCCTCGGGATCGGGCCGGCGTTCTGGAGCCTGCTCGCGGGCCTCGCCGTGTGGATCGTCCTCGCCCGGCCGGCCGCCGCGCCGGGTCGGACGGGCCGAGGCCGGCACCGCCGCGTCTGACGGCGCCCGGACCGGTCGAGGGGGGCTGCGGACACGGCTGCCCGAGGGACGGGGCCGACGGCACCGACCCCGAACCGGCCCCCACGGCCGGACCGGTCGTGACGGGTGGCGGGAGGGGACGGCGACCCCTTACCCGCCGGTCAGCGGGCGCGATCGCGCAGGACGTCGAGGACGACGGTCGTGTCCTCGTCGCCGCGCCCGGTCTCGACGACGGCCGCCCACGTGCGCTCCGACGCCGCGAGCACGGGAAGCGCGTCGGCGGCCTCGCCGGCCGCGTCGCGGGCGAAGCCGAGGTCCTTGACGAGGTACTTCGCCGGACCGGTCACGGTGAAGTCGTCCTCCTCCAGCGCGCGGCGCTTCTGGTCGAGCACCTCCGAGGCGGCGAGGCCGCCGGAGAGGACGTCGAAGACCTGCGCCCGGTCGAGGCCCTGCCGCTGCGCGATGAGCGCGGCCTCGGCGAGCGCGATGGTCGTGGCGGACACGACCATCTGGTTGCACGCCTTCGTCAGCGACCCGGCCCCGAGCGGACCGAGGTGCTCGATCCGGGACGCGACCGGCTCGAGGAGGGGCCGGACGCGGGCGACGTCGGCGTCGGACCCGCCGAGCATGATCGCCAGCCGCCCCTCGCGGGCCCCGGCCGTCCCGCCGCTCATCGGCGCGTCGACGACGCCGACCCCGCGCTCGGCGAGCCGCTCCCCCGTCGCCCGGACGGCCGTCGGCGAGACCGTGCTCATGACGACGAGCACCCGCAGCCGGCTGCCGGGGCCGAGCAGGTGCTCGAGACGCTCCTCCAGCGGGGCGAGGTCGGGCAGCAGGCTGAGCACGACCTCGCAGCGCGCGAGGTCGCCCACCGCGTCGACCGTGCGCAGCGTGCCACCGCCCGGCGGATCCGTCTCGTCCTCCGTGAGCCCGACGTCCCGGCGGTTCCAGGCGAGCACGTCACGGCCCGCCGCCGCGAGGCGCGCGGCGACGGGTCGGCCCATGAGGCCGAGGCCGAGGAGCCCGACCGGGGGCGGCGCCGCGGTCTTCGACGGAGTCTCCGGAGCGGGCTCCGCGTCGGTCATGGGTGAGCTCCTCGGCGGGGTCGGGGTGGCGGGGGCCGCGTCACAGACGCGCTGCAGACACGGTCAGAGACCCGGAGCGAGTTCGCGGGTGGGCGGCGGCCCGACGACGGTGACGTCGAGCTCGGGGTTGGCCCGCATCCGGGCGGGGATCGTCATGGGGTCGATGAGGCCCTCGACGTAGACGCGGTCGGCCGTCGGCTCGCCGGTCACCTCGAAGAAGGGCTCGAACACGTCGCCGGTGAGCAGCCCCAGCATCTGCGTGTTCTGGGCGCCCACGGCGAAGCTGTGGATGGTGCCGGCCGGCGCGTGGAGGAAGTCGCCCGGGGTGAGCAGGAGCTCGCGCCCGTTGGCCCACAACCAGATCCGCCCCTTCAGGCACAGGAAGTTCTCGGTGTGCCGGGAGTGGAAGTGCCGGATGATGTACGGCTGCGGCGCCGCGATCGTGTCGACCGCGAAGTACCGGCGCGCGGTGTTGCGGGGGCGGGCCACGTATGTGTTGAGCGCGTCGGGCCACGCGAAGCGGTCACCCTCGCCCCGGCGGAGCACGTAGGGCTCGACGCCCTCGGGCAGGCTGCGCTCGCCGCCCTCCCCAGGGCCGGTCGCGGTCGCCTCGGCCCCCTCGGGCAGGTCGTGGACCTGCGCGCCGGCGGGCAGGAACGGCTCGCCCTCGCCGTGCGGGGAGTACACGTGCCGGGTCACCTGCTCGTCGTCGAGCAGCGCGTCGAGCGCCCCGCTGGGGGCGGAGTACATGAGCAGCCGCGTGAGGTGGCCGAGCATCCGGTACGCGAACGGCGTCCCCTCCGGGACGTGGACCGAGTCGCCGGGCAGGAGGACGTCGCTGCGGCCGGGCAGCCACACCTGGGCCGCGCCGTCGACGACGACGTACGACCGCTGGTGGTCGGCCAGGCTGTGGAAGGGCACGTGCGCGCCGCGCGGCCCGAGCACGTAGGCGGCGTCGAAGAGGCCGCCGGTGTCGGCGCCGCGGGCGATGACGGTCCACAACTGCCCGTCCCGCTCGAAGCGCAGCCCCTCGCCCGAGGCGAGGTAGTAGGGCACGGGCTCGCCCGGGAGCCGTGTCGAGCTCCGCGAGCCACGTCAGCGGGGACGCCGCCGCCGCGAGCTCGGGGCGGTCGGCGGGATGGCCGCCGAGCAGCCGCGCCTCCGGGGTCCCCGAGCCGTCGCTGTCGGGCAGCCGCGCCTGGGCCTGCTCGACGACCTCGGTGAGGTCGACCGGCGGGTACGAGGCGGCCACCGCGCGCACGGGGGCGGGGCCCGACACGGCCTCCCCCGGCAGGGCCGCGATCTCACCGGTGAGCCCCGCGAGCGCCGCGAGATGACCGCCCGCCGACGCTCCCCACACCGCGACCGCGTCCGGGTCGAGGCCCAGGTCGGCCGCGTGCTCGCGCAGGTAGCGGATCGCCTCGCGCACGTCGTGGAGCTGGGCCGGGAAGAGCGCCGTTCCCGAGAGCCGGTACTCGATGCTCGCGTAGGCGAGGCCCGTGGCCCCGGCCCGCTCCGCGAGATCCGGCGCGAGGGTGCGGTCCCCGGTGAACCAGCCGCCGCCGTGCAGCCAGAGCACGACCGGGACGGGCCCGGCCCCGCTCGGCCGGTAGAGGTCGAGCAGCAGGCCGTGGGCGCCGAAGGCGATGTCGCGCACGACGTCGACCCGGGGCTGCCGGTTCCGACCGGCCTCGTCGCCGAGGCCGATCGCGGCGCCCTGATCGTCAGCGGGATGCACGTCCGACGTCATGGGTGGTCCTCCGGCTCGACGGTGGGAACGGGATGGGTGCGTGGCACGCCCCCGGCAGCTTTGCACGTTTCAGGTGCGGCGAACAGGCGCCGTGGCACGGCCCTCCGCGAGCGCCCCACGTTCATTACGCTGTACCTCGTTCGCCCTAGCGGACATACGGCCGGACCAGGCCGCCACCCACGGCCCCGGACGGTGGAGTCCGGCGGCCCGGACCGAGGAGTTCACCGTGATCCATCCCCTCTTCGACATCACGGGCCGCGTCGCGCTCGTCACCGGGTCGAGCAAGGGCATCGGGCGCGCGCTCGCCACCGGACTCGCGGAGGCCGGCGCGGTCGTCGTGCTCAACGCGCGCGGGGTCGAGGCCCTGGAGCGCACCCGTGACGAGATCGCCGACGCGACCGGCGCCACCGTCCACGCCGTCCCGTTCGACGTCACCGACCCCGACGCCGCCCGCTCAGGCCTCGAGCGGATCGCCGACCTCGCGGGCGTCGTCGACATCCTCGTCAACAACGCGGGGATGCAGTACCGGGCGCCGATCACGGAGTTCCCCCTGGAGCGGTGGCACGACCTGCTGCGCACGAACCTGACCAGCGCGTTCGTTATGAGCCAGGCGGTGGCGCCGGGCATGATCGAGCGCGGTTCCGGCAAGATCGTCAACGTCTGTTCGGTGCAGACCGAGCTGGCCCGCCCCGGCATCGCCGCGTACTCGGCCACGAAGGGTGCGCTGAAGATGCTGACGCGGGGGCTGTGCGCCGACCTCGCCGGGTCCGGGATCCAGGTGAACGGGCTCGCCCCCGGCTACTTCGCCACCGAGCTCACGCAGGCGCTCGTCGACGACCCCCAGTTCACGGCGTGGGTCAACACGCGCACCCCCGCCGGCCGATGGGGTCAGGTCGAGGAGCTCGTCGGCACGCTCGTCTACCTGAGCAGCCCCGCGTCGGCGTTCGTCAACGGCCAGGTCGTCTTCGTCGACGGCGGAATGACGAGCGTCCTGTGACTGCCCCCGACCGGACGGCGCCGACGGACCCCACGCCACCCACCGAGCAGACGGAGACGATCATGGACACCGCCACCGGTCCGGACGAGACGTCGACGATGCGCGCCTGCGTCGTCCACGGCGCCGGCGACCTGCGCGTCGACGAGGTGCCGTGGCCCGCGCCCGGCCCGGGCCAGGTCGCGATCGACGTCGCCTACGGCGGGGTCTGCGGCTCCGACCTGCACTACGTGCGCGACGGCGGCATCGGCGACTTCCCCCTGCGCGAGCCGATGGTCCTCGGGCACGAGGTGTCGGGCACCGTCGCCGCGCTGGGCGACGGCGTCACCGGCCTGAGCGTCGGCGACGGCGCCACGGTGTATCCCGCGAGCCCGTGCCACGCCTGCCCCGAGTGCCTCGACGGGCGCGAGAACGTGTGCCGCGACACCCGCTACCTCGGCAGCAGCATGCGCTACCCCCACACGCAGGGCGGGTTCGCGCAGCGCATCCTCGTCCGCCCCGACCAGGTGATCCCCCTGCCGCCGGGGCTCGACCTGCGCCGCGCGGCGCTCGCCGAGCCGCTCGCGGTGGCCCTGCACGCGGTGCGCCGGGCCGGTGACGTCGCCGGGAAGCGGGTGCTCGTCACCGGCGCCGGGCCGATCGGCGCGCTCGTCGTCGCCGCCCTGCGCCACGCGGGGGCGGGCGAGATCGTCGTCTCCGACCTCGTCGAGCAGGCCCTCGCCATCGCCGCGGCGGTCGGCGCGACGCGCACCGTGCGCGCCGACGCCGTCGATCCGGCCTCGCTCGAGGTCGACGTGGCCGTGGACGCCTCGGGTGCTCCCGCCGGGGTCAACGCCTGCGCTCAGGCGCTCGTGCGCGGCGGGCGGCTCGTCCTCCTCGGCATCCTTCCGGCCGGGCTCACCCCGTTCGCGGGGAACCTCGTCGTCACGCGCGAGCTCGAGGTCGCGGGGGCCTTCCGGTTCTCGACCGAGATCCGCGACGCCGTCGCGATGCTCGCCGCCGGCCTCGACGTGGAGGCCGTCATCAGCCACGTGATCCCCCTGACGGAAGCGTCACGGGCCATCGAGCTCGCGCAGGACCGCACGACCTCGAGCAAGGTCCTCCTGGACCTCCAGGCCTGACACCCCGCCCACGACGTGAGATGGCGATCCCGACCGCGGCCGACGGCGGCTCGGCGGTCGAGATCGTCATCTCACCAGGTGTCGGCGGCCACGGCGGCCGGCGCGCCGGCGCTCAGTACCCGGCCCGCGTGTCGACGACGTTGATCAGGTCGTCGCCGGCGAGGAAGGCGCGCAGGTTGCCGCAGAACTGGTCGGCGATCCGCTCCTCCTCGCGCTCGTCGAGGGCGGCGGTGTGGGGGCTGACCAGCACGTTCGGCAGGTCCCACAGGGGGGAGTCGGCGGGCAGCGGCTCGGTCGCGAAGACGTCGAGGGCGGCGAAGCCGACCTGACCCGAGCGCAGGGCGTCGACGAGGGCGTCCTCGTCGATGACGGTGCCGCGCCCCACGTTGACGACCGTGACGCCGCGCCGGGCCGCGGCGAGCACGTCCGCGTTCACGAGCCCCTCGGTCTCGGGGGTGCCCGGGAGAGTGACGACGACGTGGTCCGCGCGCCCGATGACGTCGCGCAGGTCGGCGGTGCGGTGCACCTCGACGCCGTCGACGGGCGACCCGCTGCGCGACACCCCGAGCACGGTCATCCCGAGCGCCGCAGACAGCCTCGCGACCTCGGTGCCGATGCCGCCGAGGCCGAGGACGAGGACCGTGGAGCCGGCGACGGGGCGGGCGACGACGCGCTCGGCCCAGCGGTGGGCCCGCTGGTCCTCGAGCAGGCGCGGCAGCTCCTTGCACCCGGCGAAGATCCCGAACATCGCCCATTCGGCCAGCGGCAGGCCGTGGACGCCGGCGGACGTCGTGAACGTCACCCGGTCGAGCTCCTCCTGCGAGAGACCGGCCGCGAGCACCTGGCTGCCGCCGCCCGCCGCCATCGTCTGGACCCACCGCAGCCGCGGGTTGTTCCGCACCGTGCGCGCGAGCCGCTCCGAGCTCATCGCGGGGATCCCGTAGACGACGTCCGCGTCGGCCAGCAGGGCGTCGAACGCCTCCTCCTGCTCGGGGGTGCGGGTGAAGTCGGGGTCGCCGGCGTGGTCGGCGGGGTAGCGCATGGGCGGCAGCAGGTCGTGGTCGACGACGACCTTCACACGGTCGTCGACGGCGGCGATGCGCTCGACGAGCTCGGGCCGCAGCGGGGTGGCGATCGCGATGGTGACGGTGTCGGTCATCGGGCGTCCTCCAGGAGGTTGAGGTCACGGCCCATCGTCTCGGGCGTGACGAAGGTGGTGGCGAAGCTGATGGCGCTGAGCACGAACGAGTACAGGCTGATGACCCACCAGGCGTTGCCGGTCTGCGCGAGGAACACCGCGCCGAGCAGCGGGGCGAGACCACCGGCGATGACGGCCGAGAACTCGCGGGCCACGGCGACCCCCGTGTAGCGGTGGGCGTTGCCGAACAGCTCGGGCAGCAGCGAGCACTGCGGTCCCAGCATGCCCTGCACGCCGATGCCGATGCCCAGCGCCATGACGAGCAGCACGAGCCACAGGTGTCCGAGGGTCAGCAGGTAGAACGCCGGGAAGGCGAAGAGGGCCTGGAACGCGGCGCCCCACCGGTAGACCCGCACGCGGCCGTAGCGGTCGGAGAGGTGGCCGAAGAGGACGACGGTGAAGATGGCGACGAAGGCCGCGAGGACGGCGCCCTGCGTGCCGATCGTCGCCTTGTGCTCCTTGAACACCGCGAGGCTGCCCACGAAGCTGAGCAGGAGGGCGGAGTAGATCGAGGAGTTGCCGTTCTCGCCCATCCGCAGCCCGATGCCGATGAGGATGTTGCGCCGGCTCGTCGCGATCGCCGTACCCACGGACTGTTTGTGGGTCTCGGCCTGGTGCTCGCTGAACTCCTGGAACGTCGGCGACTCCTTGAGCTTCAGGCGGATGACGACGGCGACGATGATGAGGACGAAGCCGAGCAGGAACGGCACGCGCCACAGGTTGCCGTCCGCGAGGTCGGGGTCCGCGGCCTGGAGCACCGCGAACGTGCCCGCGCCGAGCAGCGTGCCGGCCTGGATGCCGACGAACGGGAGGGCCGCGAAGAACCCCCGCCGGCGCGGGGGCGCGAACTCGCTGATGAGGACCGTGGCGCCCGCCTGCTCGGCGCCCGCGCCGAAGCCCTGGAGGATGCGCATCGCCACGAGGAGGATCGGGGCGACGATCCCGGCCTGGGCGTAGGTGGGCAGCACCCCGATGACCATGCTCGAGCCGCCCATGAGGGCGATCGTCGCGATGAGGACGACCTTGCGGCCCACCCGGTCACCCAGGGCGCCGAAGAAGATGCCACCGAGCGGGCGCGCCGCGAAGCCGACGGCGTAGGTGCCGAACGCCGCGATCGTGCCGCCGGCGGGGCCGAGGGGCGCGAAGAACAGCTGCCCGAAGATCAGGGCGCTGGCCAGACCGTAGATGTAGAAGTCGTAGTACTCGAGCGCGGACCCGACCGAGCCGGCCAGGGTCGCGCGCCGCAGCTGCACCGGATCGACGTGGTGGGAGTCGTGGTGCGTCGTCGTCATCGCCGTCGCCCCTCCTTCGGAGGTTCCGGGCGCACACCGATGAGCGCCTCTGGAGGCCACTCTGCCCGATAGGGTGAACGGAGTTCAATAGGTACGACGACGCCGTCTAGGGGGTCCCGTCTACGGGGTCTCGTCGGACCGGGCCCGGGAGCGCGGCCCCATGGGGTTGCCCAGCGCCCCCGCCACGGCGTCGAGCGCGCCCACGAGCCGGGGGGCCAGGTCGGGCGAGTACGTCGCCGCGTGCTGCGTCACCGACACCGCGAGCACGGCCGTGTGCACCCCGCGGGAGGGCACGGCCCGGCCGAGCTCGACGACGTCGGCGAACGCCTCCTGCTCCGACAGCCCGTACCCGCGGGCCCGGGTGGCCGCGATGTCGGCGAGCAGAGCGTCGAGGGTGGGGATGGACCGGTCGGTCAGACGCGGCAGGCGGGCGCGGGCGGGATACCGCTCCCGGATCTCGTCGTCGTCGAACTCGGCGAGCGCCACCTTCCCGGCCGCGCTCACCGAGCAGGGGATCGCGTCCCCGATGTTGACGGTGAGGCGCACCGGGGGGTGGCCGTCGTAGCGGCCGAGGCAGATGACGTCGGTGCCGCCGAGGGCCCACAGCCGCACGGTCTCGCCGCGCAGGACGTCGTCGGCCTCGCACGCCGCGTAGAACGCCTCGATCCGGTCGACCCGGGCCAGGTAGGCCCCACCGAGCTCGACGAGGCGGCGGCCGAGCGAGAACCCCGTCTCGGTCCGCGTCAGCAGACCACCGGCCTCGAGCGCGGAGCAGATGGTGGCGGTGGACGACTTGGGCACCTCGATGGCCCGGGCGAGGTCCGAGAGGCTCATCGAGGGGCCGTCGTGCGCGGCCAACACGTCGAGGACGGCCACGGCCCGGACGACGGCCGGGGCGCTCCCGGCGGGGGTCGACTCACGGCCGGTGCGCGCGGGGCTCATCGGCACATCGTAGGACGCGGGCGCGCGCCGGCCCGGGCACGCCGGCCGCGCGGGGGCACCCGCGCCCCGGGGTCCGTAGGCTCGACCCAGCGGCGCGGGGACCGCCCGGCCGCGACGACCACGCGAGGAGACCGGCCATGCGCAGTCCGCTGTTCGACCAGATCCATTCCGAGAGGGAGACGGGGCAGCGGTGGACGCTGCAGTCCTCGAAGATGCTGCGCGTCGGCATGGGTCCCGACGTCCTCGCGGCGCAGGGGGCGATGGTCGCCTACCAGGGGCAGATGGCCTTCAAGTACGAGGGCGCCGGGTCGATCGGCCGGTTCGTCAAGAAGCTCGTCTCCGGCGAGGGCGGCCAGCTCCAGCGGGTCTCCGGGCAGGGCGAGGTGTTCTTCGCCCGGCAGGCCGAGGACGTGTTCCTCCTCGAGCTCGAGAACGACGGCCTGACGATCAACTCGACCAGCCTGCTCGCGTTCGACGCCCACCTCGGCTGGGACATCCGGATGCTCGGCAACGCGGGGCTCATGGCCGGCGGGCTCTTCAACCTCGAGCTCACCGGCGCCGGGGTGTGCGCGGTGAGCAGCGACGGGCCGCCGATGATCCTCGACTGCTCGCAGCAGCCGACGTTCGTCGACCCCCAGGCGGCGGTGTGCTGGAGCTCGAACCTCGAGCCGCGGATCCAGAACGACATGTCGATGGGCGCGCTGTTCGGCCGCGGCTCGGGCGAGGCGTTCCAGCTCGCCTTCCACGGGCCCGGTTTCGTCGTCGTCCAGCCGAGCGAGGGCGTGCCGCTCGTGCCGACGCAGGCCGCGCGCTGAGGAGGCACTGAGGGGCGGCGACTCGGCGCAGACTCAGCGCCGTGGGGCGCCGCCGCCCGGGAGGCCGCGCGTGCCGCGGCGATCCAGGTCGGCGCGGCCTCCCGCGGTGTGCCCGGCCCGCCAGGCGGACGGGTCGATCGACCGGTCCGCGGCGCGGTCACCCCGCCAGGAGCTCCGGATGCCCCGCTCGCGCAGGACGTCGCGGTGGAACGACTCGACGGCCGCCGACTTCGCCCGCAACGCGAGGGCGGTCGTCGTCACCGCGTCGGGGCGGCCGGAGGCCCGGGCCTCCCGCTCGGCCTCCTCGCCCGCCTGCGCCTTCGCCTCGTGGAGCAGCTCGACGACGCGGACGACGAACCCGCGGGTGAAGTTGCGCCTCGCGACCCCGCGGTGCGGTTTCGCGGGCACGTACCGGCCCCGGGCCGCCGACCACACGCGCGCCCCCGCCGCCTGCCGGCGGTACTCGCCGGTGGCGAGCCACTCCTCGCAGGCGACGTCGTTCTGGACGACGAGGCTCGCGTAGAGCATCTCGGCCGTGTCGATGTCGGTGGCCATGCCGTGCGCGAACACCGTGTCGCCGGAGGTGGAGATGAGGCAGTGGATGTCGTTGACCTGGCAGATGCGCACGAAGAACTCCGACAGGGTCTTCAGGCCCGCGGCGCCCCGCTCCCCGATGACGATCCGGCGCTCCTCCGGTTCCATCGGCACGCCGCGGCGGGCCCGCTCGTAGGCCGCCTCGGCGAGGTCGATGCCGTGGCGCGCCGCCTCCTTCTGGGCGCGGGAGAGCGCGAGGTCCCGCTCGGCCTGGGTGGTGCCGCCCTCGGCGCGGGCGAGCAGGTCGGCGATGAGGGCGAGGGTGTTTCCGGGGGTACGCGGCATGGGATCTCGATCGTCGTCTCGGACAGGGTGGGCAGGTCGGGCCGGGGGCGGACCGGCGTGCGGCGTGCGGTGGCCGGCGCGCGGCGAGCGGCGGGCGATACACGGCGGGCGCACGCCCCGCGACGGGTCAGAACGCCAGCCCCGCCTCCGCGTAGGCCGCGGTGACGAGCGCGGCGGCGCTCGGGTGCCCCGTGTCGCGTTGCAGGCGCACGTACGCGCGCCGGAACTCGACGCCGTGCCCGCCGCCCCCGACCAGGTGGTGGGCGAGCTCGTGGAGCACCGTGTTCTCCCGCAGCGCCCACCGCCCGCCGACCTCGGGGCCGGGGAGGGCGATGACGCCGCCCTGCTCATAGTGGGCGCGCGTGGCGCCCCGGCGGCGGCGCACCCGGGCGGGCTGTGGATGACCGACGTGGGCGAGTACCCGGTCGACGTACGCCTGGACGTCCTCGACCCGGCCGAACCGCACCTCCGGCTCGAGCACCCAGGCCGACCCGAACACGGTCACGACACCGAGGTCGCTCCAGCGGTCGAGTCGGTCCTCGGCGTCGTAGACGTCGTGCACGTCGGGATCGTGGGCCGGCATGGCACCTCCTTGTCGGCAGCAGTGTGCCCGCCGCCACCGACACTCCCGGCCGCCGGCCCTCCCCGAGCCGGGCCGGGCCGGGCCGAGCCGGGCCGGACGGGCCGAGCCGGGCCGGACGGGCCGAGCCATTCCCGTCAGGCCCGGTGAGCGCGATGCCGGCGCTGCCGCCGCGCCTCGTACAGGGCGATGGAGCCGGCGTTCGCGGCGTTGAGGCTCGAGGCCGACCCGGTCATCGGGATCGTGGCGACGACGTCGCAGGCGTCGCGCCAGGCCGCGCTCATGCCGGTGGCCTCGCTGCCGACGACGAGCACGGTCGGGCCGGTCAGGGGCGCGTCGGACAGGTCGACGTCGCCGCCCTCGTCGGTGCCGACGACGACGAAGCCCAGCCCCTCCTCCCGTCGCCGGTCGACCCACGCGAGCAGGGGGTCGGGCGAGGGGAGGCGGACCACGGGCGTGGCGAAGATCGAACCGGTGCTCGCGCGGATCGAGGCGGGGTCCCAGGCGTCGGCGCTGTGCCCCGTGGTCACGAGCGCGGCGCCCCCGAGGGCGTCGACCGAGCGCGCGAGGGAACCGATGTTCCCGGGGCTCGCCGGCCGGTCGAAGGCGACGACGAGCGGGTCACCCTCGCGCGGGAGCCGCCCCAGGTCGTCGTCGGGCACCGCGACGAGGGCGAGCACCTCCGGGGGGTCGTCGCGCTCGCCGAGCTCGGCCATGAGCTCCGGGGCGACGGTCACGACGGGGGCGCCGGTGCGGCGCACGAGGTCCCGGGCCCACTCCGAGGGCCGCGGGCGCCCGTCGACGAGCAGGTGCCGCACCTCGTGGCCGTGGGCGACGGCCTGCGTGATCGGCCGCACCCCCTGCACGAGCATCTCCCCCGCGCGGGTGCGCTTCGTCCGGTTCGTCAGCAGCGCCTGCCACTGCTGGAACGTCGCGTTGCGACGCTCCACGCGGGCGGGCAGGGCGACGCGCGAGGACCTCATCCCCCGACCATGCCACGCCCACCGCATCCTGAGATGGCGAGTTCGACCGCGGCCCGGACGCCGCCCCCGGCGGAAATCGCCATCTCACGATGCGGAGGGCGTGAGCGGTTGCCGCGGAGCCGGGCAGCTGCCAGGGTCGGCAGGGTTCGTCCCCCTCCGGACAGGAGTCCTGCCGTGATCGTTCGACGCAGCTCGGCGGTCGCCGCCGCCCTCCTCACCGCCTCGCTCGCGTCGGCCGCGCCGGCCTCCGCGCAGCCCGCCGGCCCCTCGACCGGCACCCGCGCCACGTCGCCGAGCGCGGTGCCCACCGCGCCGTGCCTCGACGCCCGGGTGGGTCTGTCCGTCGAGGAACGGCGCCTGAGCGCCCGCCTGCCCGACCCGGCCGACCCCTCCCGTCTCGCCGGCGAGAGCTTCGCGGCGCAGATGGTCGCCGGCGGCGGCTTCGGGGGCGTGGCGCCCCGCGTCGTCCGCGCCCTGTGCGAGGCGGGTTCGCCCGCGCAGGCCCGGCGCCTCGCGCAGCGGGAGGGCGCCCGGCTCTGGGCGGCGGCCGTCGCGCGCGCCCAGTCCCGCGGCCGGGTCGCCGGCGCACTCCCGCGCTCCGACGACCGCCCCCTGTACTGGACCCGCCTGCAGGTGAGCGCGGCGCTGCGGCAGTGGTCGCCGCGCTTCGCGCTCACGTCGGTCCAGCGCGCGGGCCTCATCGAGGCGTTCGAGAAGGCGTCGCGCGGCATGACCGACGTCCGCTTCCCCGCGGGCGGGCGCACGACGCGCGTCATGGTCAGTGGGTTCGACCCGTACACGCTCGACGGTGGGGACGCCGGCACGGCCTCGGGCGCGGCCGGCAACAACATCCGCCACGGCAACCCCTCCGGCGCCACGGCGCTCGCGCTCGACGGCACGGTCCGCCGCGGGCCGGACGGGCGCCGGCAGGTCGTCCAGGCCTACCTCCTCCCGGTCAACTACACCGAATTCGCGCAGGGGTGGATCGAGGACACGGTCGGACCGTGGATGCGCCCGGGCCGGCGCTCGCTCGACGCGTCGATCACCCTCAGCCAGGGCCGCGAGGGCCGCTTCGACCTCGAGGTGTGGAACGGCCGCTACCACGGGGTCTCGGCCGGCAACGACGGCAGCCACCCCTGCCCCGCGATCGACGGGGTCCCGCAACTCGCCACGGACAACCCCGGCTGCAACACGACCGTCCCCGCCCGGTGGAACGGCCGGTCCGTGCTCCCGACCGCCTCGGCCGGCGACCCGCCGCAGTGGACGACGTCGTCGCTGCCGGCCGCGGCGATGATCGCGGGCCGGACGGGTCGCGGCCTCACCCCGCCGCCGGGGGCCACGTGGACGACCGGGCAGGGTTTCCGGGTCGTCCGGAACACGACGTTCACCGAGTTCCCCGACTGCGCGGCGCCGCAGCGCGTGACGCGCAACGAGGCCGCCACGCCGGACGGCCAGCCGCCGCAGCCGGGCACCCCGCCCGCGTCGGGGTCGTGCGCGTACAGCGGTGGCGGCGGGACGTACCTGTCGAACGAGAGCGCCTACCGCAACACGCTCCTGCGCGACCGCCTCGGCCGACGCATACCCGCCGGTCACATCCACACCCCCGTCATGCAGCACTTCGCGGAGGGCAACCGGTACGCGGGCAGCGACGCCTCGTTCGACGCGTGGCGGCAGGCGATCGTCGCGCAGACGGCACGCCTCGTCCACGTGGTCGCCGATCGGGCCTGAGACCGCGACCCACCGCCGGACCGCGACCCACCGCCGCAGCGCGCGGGTGGGTCGGACATCCTGGACGAACCCGACGCCCCACATCGAGAGGACGACCGTGACCGACGCCCCCACCCCGCGCGGCCGGCGCACCGCCTACGCCCTCGCCGCGCTCTGCGGCGGCATGGGAGTGCTGCATCAGGTCAAGCCCGAGCCGTTCGACGCGCTCATCCCGCGCTCGCTGCCCGGGTCGGCGCGGGCGTGGACGTACGGGTCCGGGGTGGTCGAGCTCGTCACCGCGGCGCTGCTCGCCTACCCGCCCACCCGTCGGCGCGGGGGTCGGCTCGCGACGCTGTTGTTCCTGGGCGTGTTCCCCGGCAACCTGCAGATGGCGTGGAACTGGCGGCACCTGCCCTGGCAGCGGCAGCTCGTCTCCCTCGGTCGGCTCCCCCTGCAGGCCGACCTCGTCCGCCGATCCGAGCTCGTGGCGCGCGAGGGCTGACCGCGCTCGGACCACCGGCCCGCGAGAGACTGGGGCCATGCCGTTCCCCGACATCCGCTTCTGCCGCCTGTGCGGCGCACCCACCGCGCCGACGATCCCTGCGATGGAGGACCGCGAGCGCGCGGTCTGCACGGAGTGCGGCTACGTCGACTACGTCAACCCCATCAACGTCGTCGGGACGATCCCGGTGTGGCACGGCGAGGCGGACGGACCCCGGATCCTGTTGTGCCTGCGCAACATCGAGCCCCGACGCGGGTTCTGGACCCTGCCGGCGGGGTTCCTCGAGTACGGCGAGACCGCGGCCGACGGCGCCGCCCGCGAGACGCGTGAGGAGGCCGGGGCCCACATCGAGCTGGAGGGCCTGTTCTCGGTGCTCGACGTCGTGCACGCCGGGCAGATCCACCTCTTCTACCGGGCCCGGCTCCTGGACCTCGACCTCGCGCCCGGGCCGGAGACGATCGAGAACCGTCTCGTGTCCATCGACGAGATCCCCTGGGACGAGCTGGCGTTCCTCACCGTCCGCCGCGCGCTGGAGGCCTGGGTCGCCGACCACGAGCGCGGCTCCTTCGAGGTCCACACCGGCGTGGTGACCCGGTCGCCCAGCGCGAACTGAGCCGGCCCCGGCCGCGGCACGCCGTCGGCCCGGCCCGAGAATGGACGGCATGACCGAGAAGCGACGCATCCTGCTCACGGGCGCCACCGGCGGCATCGGCCTGCTCCTCGCCGAACGCCTCGCCGGCCACTACGACGTGGTCGAGCACGGGCGCACCCCGAAGACCGAGCGCCAGGAGAAGGTGCTGCGCAAGGCGGACCTCACCGACTACGACCAGGTGGTGCCCCTCATGGAGGGGGTCGACACCGTCGTCCACATGGCCGGCTCGGCCTCCCCCGAGTCCGACTGGGACAGCGTGCTGTCGGCGAACATCGTCGGGCTGCGCAACGTCCTCGAGGCGGCCCGCGAGGCCGGGGTGCGCCGGGTCGTCTTCGCCTCCTCCAACCACGCGATGGGCGGCTACGACCGCGAGGAGGCGTGGCCCGTCTACCCCCACCAGATCCCGCGGGCCGACTCCCTGTACGGGGTCTCGAAGATCTTCGGCGAGGCCATCGGCCGCTTCTACCACGACGAGTTCGGGCTCGATTTCATCGCGCTGCGGATCGGCTGGATGAGCGAGGACCCGATGGACGCCGACGCCGACCTCTTGCACGCCATGTGGCTCTCGGAGGACGACACCGAGCAGGTCGTCCGGTGCGCCATCGAGGCGCAGGTCCGGTTCGGGCTGTACTACGCGATCAGCGACAACCCCAACCGGCGCTGGGACCTGACGAACACGATGCTCGATCTGGGCTACCGGCCGAAGGACTCGTGGACCGAGCGCACCGACGCCCCGGAGGACGTCGTCGAGGGCGGCGCCGACACCCCGCAGGCGTGGCCGAAGGGGTCGTGACGTCGGCGGGCTACCCCTTGCCGGCCTGCGCGTAGTCGGTGACGACGTCGGCGGCCACCGGGAAGTCGACGCCGTCGCCGAACAACAGCAGGCCCGCGGACTCGGCGGCCGCGGTGACGAGCGCGACGACGTCGTCGGCGAGGTCGGCGCGGCACTCGACGACGACCTCGTCGTGGAGGAAGTACACGAGCCGCGCGTCCTGCGCCGACGCCCCGAGCCCGGCGAGGTCGTTGCGCACCCGCGCGAGCCAGCACAGGGCCCACTCGGCGGCCGTGCCCTGGACGACGAAGTTGCGCGTGAACCGGCCCCAGTCGCGGGTCCGGGCCCGCTCGGCCTCGGACAGCGGCTCCTCGCTGCCGATCCGGGGCGCCCACGCGGGCACGGGCGAACTGCGCCCGAGCCACGTCGTCACGCTCCGGCCCTGTTCCCCGTGCCGGGCGGCGCCGTCGACGAGCCCCATCGCGGCCGGGTAGGCGCGGCGCAGGCGCGGCACGAGCTGCCCGCCCGCCCCCTGGGTGGCGCCGTACATGGCCCCGAGCATCGCGCCCTTGGCCTCCGCGCGGGTGGGGACGACCCCCTGGGCGACGAGGCCCGCGTACAGGTCGGCGCCGCGCGCGGCGGCCGCCATGGCCCGGTCGCCCGACATGCCGGCGAGGACGCGCGGTTCGAGCTGGCGCGCGTCGGCGACGACGAGGCGCCGGTCGGCCGGCACGCGCACCGCCGATCGGATCTCCTTGGGCAGCTGCAACGCTCCCCCGCCGCGGGTGGCCCACCGCCCGGTGACGACGGCCGACGGCACGTAGTCGGGGCGGAAGCGGCCGCCCGAGACCCAGCGCTCCATCCACGCCCATCCGTTGGCCGAGTACAGGCGGGACAGCTTCCTGTACCGCAGCAGCGGCGCGACGACCGGGTGCTCGACGCGCGCCAGTTCCCACTTGCTCGTGCTCGCGACGTCGAGGCCCGCGCGGCGCAGCGCCGCGAGCAGGGCCGGTTGCGAGTCGGGGTGCAGGCCCGGCGCGCCGAGCAGCTCCCGGATCGTGGCCGTGAGCTCTTCGAGGCGCGCGGGCCGGCCGGCGGTGCGGGCGCCGAGGAGCTCGACGAGCAGCCGGTCGTGCTCGGCCACGTCCCACGGCATCCCGGTCCGGCGCAGCTCGGCGGCGACGAGCGCGCCGGCCGACTCCGCGGCCGCGAGCAGCCGCAGCCGCCCCGCCTCGTGGCCCGCGCCGTCGTCGTCGTGGGCGGCCTCGATCGCCGCCTGCTGCCGGGCGTACTCGGCCTCGAGGGCGGTCAGGTCGGGGGTGTCGTCGGCGCCGGGCAGGTCGAGCAGGCTGGGCGCGCCCTCGCCGTCGCCCTCGTCGCGTCGCGTCCACGCCGGGACGGCGCCCAGGCCGGTGCGCCGCGAGCCGGCGAGCAGGGTGTGCACCATCCGCAGGTCGCGGCACTGCTCCACCCGAGCCCCGACGGCGAGCAGGTGCGGGTAGCTGCGCCCCACGTCGGCCCACACCCACCGCGGCCGCTGCCGTTCGAGCTCCGCGACCCGCGCCGCCACCCCCGACCACGGCACCAGCTCGTCGCGCCCCCCGACCCGAAGGGCGAGCCCGTCGACCTCGTCGCGCGCGAAGACCAGGGGCGCGGGGGCGGGATCGGAGGGCACGACGCGGACGCTATCGGGCGCCACCGACACCGTCGCTAGGGCGGCGGCACCGACCGGAGCGGCGGCGGGGGTGGATCACCACTCGGCGCCGTCGGCGAGGCTGTCGGGGTGGGCCGGGCGGCCCGTCTCGGGGTCGGCGTGCGCGTCGTCGTGCTCCTCGATGACCCTGCTCATCTCGTCGGGCTCCGACGCCGGCGACGACGGGACGTCGTGCTCGGAGTCGGCGGCGTCGAGCTGGGCGGCGGTCTCGGGATCCACGTCACGCGATCCGGTAGAGGCGGTCATGTCGTCGACGTACCCGCCTGCGATGACGGGCAACCAGGTTCACGACGCGGTCCCACGTGCACGCCCTGAACCGTGTCGATGGGTCAGCGCCCGTGGCGCCGCCTACCCGCCGGTCCCTCACGGCACGGGCTGCGGTGCCGGCGGCCCGACGTAGCGCGCCGAGGGCCGGATGATCTTCGTGCCCTGAGCCTGTTCGAGCACGTTCGCGGTCCACCCGATGACCCTGCTCACCGTGAACGTCGGGGTGAACAGGTCGCGGGACAGCCCGCATTGCTCCATGACGACCCCGGCCCAGAACTCGACGTTGGTGTGCAGCGGGCGGTCGGGCTTGATCTCGGCCAAGAGGGTGAGCACCTGCCGTTCGACGTCGGCGGCGAACTCGGCAAGCTCACCGCCCCGGGTCAGCGCCATCTCGCGCAACATGGCCGCGCGCGGGTCCTCGGTGCGGTAGACGGGGTGCCCGAAGCCCATGATCCGGTCGCCGGCTTCGATCCGGGCGCGCACCCACGGTCCGATGCGTTCCCGTGAGCCGATGTCGTCGAGCGCGTCGAGCGCGCGATCAGGGGCGCCGCCGTGGAGCGGTCCGAGGAAGGTGCCGATGGCGCCGCAGACCGCGGAGACGACGTCGCTGCCGGCCGAGGCCGCCACCCGGGCGGTGAAGGTCGACGCGTTGAACCCGTGATCGACGGTGGCGATGAGGTATCGGTCGAGCGCCTCGACGTCGCGGGCGTCGGCCCTCGAGCCGCTCAGAAGGTACAACCACAGGCCGGCCGCCGACACGCCGTCGATCGGCGGGACCGGGTCGAGGCCCTGCCGCAGGCGATGGAGGGCCGCGAGCACGGTCGGCGTGATCGCGGCGATGCGCACGGCGTCGCGACGATGGAAAGCGGGGTCGGTACCCCAGACGGGCTGCATGTCCTCCACGGAGGCGAGCAGCGACAGTGCCGTGCGCAGTCGCGGGAGCAGGGCACGTCCGGCCCCGGCCGCCGCAATGGCCGGCAGCACGCGGGCGACCTCGTCGGGAACGACCCGAGCGGCCGCGACCTCATCTGCGAACGCCTCGCTCTGGGCAGGAGTCGGCAGCTCCCCCTCGACGAGGAGGAACCACACGTCCTCGAGCGAACGATGCCGGGCGAGGTCGATCGCCGAGTACTGCCGGTAGTGGAAGAAACCCTCCCGCCCCCGCACGTCACCGAGCCGGGTCTCGGCCGCTGCGACCCCGGCCAGGCCCGCGGGAACGTCGATGAGTGCGGTCTCCGGCGCGCGGTCATGTGTTGTCGTCATGTCGTCAGAATTCGCCCAGTAGGGTGGTGTCGTCAATATTGACGTCATCAATGTCACGGGGGTCGGATGGCCACGCGAAGGCGGCGTCCGGCGCCGCTGCGCATCGACGGTCGGGAATTCCTCACCACCGCCCAGGCGGCCGACTACCTGGGCGTTCGCGTCGAGACCGTCTACGCCTACGTCAGCCGGGGGATGGTGCGGCGCACGTCGATCGAGGGACGGCGGGGCAGCTTCTTCGCGCTCGCCGAGATCGACGAACTCGCCCGCCGCGGGCGGGCGCCGCGGACCTCGAGCGGCCCGGAACGCATCCACACCCACATCACGCTGCTCGATACCGGCGATGTCCTGCGGTATCGGGGACACGACGTCACCGATCTCGCCGCCTCCGCGTCCTTCGAGCAGGTCTGCGCCCTGCTGTGGGATTGCGACGTCGCGATGCCCTTCGTCGCCCGGCCGGCCGTGTCGGCCGCCGCGCGACGCGCGCGCCAGGTCATGCCGGCGACCGCACGCCCCCACGATCTGCTCAAGGTCGCCGTCGACCTCGCCGGCGCCGCCGATCCACTCGGCCGCGACCTGCGTCCCGACGCGGTGGTCGCGACCGGGGCCGGATTGCTCGCGACGATGGTGGCGGTTCTGGCCGCCGGCGCCGGGACCGCCGAAGGAGGCTCCGTCGCGGCGCAACTGTGTCGCGCCCTCGGCGGCCGGGGCGCTCAGGCGGAACGCCTCGTGGAGGCCACCTTGTGCCTGCTCGCCGACCACGACCTCGCCACGTCCACGCGTGCCGTGCGGGTGGCCGCGAGCGTGCGCGCCCACCCGTACGCCGCCGTCGGCGCAGGCCTCGGCGCACTCGACAGCCCGCTGCACGGTACGGCGTCACGACCGGCATACCGCCTCCTGGGCGAGGTCGTCGAGGAACCCTACCGGACCGTCGCCGACCTGCTCGCTGCCGTGGGTTCCGGAGGGCAGCCCCCGCCCGGTTTCGGTCATCGCGTCTACCGCGAGCAAGACCCACGGGCCGAGATGCTGCTGCACCTCCTCGACGACAGGTACCCCGGTCATCCGGTGCTCGAGGCCGTCGATCGGTTGACCGCCGCACTGGAGCCGTGGCCTGCGGCGTTCCCCAACGTCGACCTCGCCACCGCGGCGCTGGCCCATGTCCTCCGCCTGGACCGCGACGCCGGAGACATCCTCTTCGCCGTGGCCCGCACCTCCGGCTGGATCGCCCACCTCCTCGAGGAGTATGCGGCCGAGCCGCTGCGTTTCCGCATGGTCGGCGTGTACGCGGGCGTGCGACCGCCGGCGTACGAGACCGACTCGCGCGGGTGAGTCGCGGGTAGCTCGAGCGACGTTGCAGGCACCGCATCGTGCCGTCTCATGCCCGGACAAGACGTCGTGGCGACGACGCCACGGGCCTCTGTGACCGGCAGACACGACGAGCGGGAAAAGGGACTCTCCAGTCCGGGGACCATCTGGTCCACGTCGTGTGTCGCTGTGTCATCGACCCGAGCGGCCCGTGGCACCTATCGTGCCCACAACCGGTCGATCGATGTGGGATGCCCGGTCGAACTGGGCTGCCCAAGGTCTGGTCGGCGTCCGTCGCCGGGCAGGATGGACGCCTCGGCCGATGGACGGAAGGGCAGCCATGGAACTGGAGCTCGCGCAGGTCGACATCACGACCTTCGAGGTGGACGCGATCGTCAACGCCGCGAACCACTCGCTCCTCGGCGGGGGCGGGGTCGACGGGGCGATCCATCGCCGGGGCGGGAAGGCGATCCTGGCCGAGTGCAAGCAGATCCGGGCCGACCGCTATCCCGACGGCCTGCCGACGGGCGAGTCGGTCGCGACGACCGGCGGGGACCTGCCAGCCCGGCACGTCATCCACACGGTGGGGCCGACGTGGGCGAAGACGAAGGACAAGTCCGACCTCCTGGCCTCCTGCTACCGCACGAGCCTCGCCGTGGCCGACGAGATCGGGGCCCGCACGCTCGCGTACCCCCTCGTCTCCGCGGGCGTGTACCGCTGGCCGAAGGACGACGCCGTCCGCATCGCCGCGGCGACCCTGCGTGCCACGCCGACGCGGGTGGAGCGGGTGACGCTCGTCCTGTTCGACGCCGCGACCTACGAACTGGCGCGCGAGGTGCTCGCCGCGACGGAGTAGGCGCGGCCGACCGGCGGGCAGGCAGCTCCCCCGGCCGCGGCCCGGCGACGTACCGTCGGCGTCATGCGCACCGCCCCCGCCCCGATCCGCCTGCCCGATCAGCGCGGCCGCACGTGGCTCGTCACGGGGGCGACGAACGGGGTGGGACGGGAGGTCGCCCGCGAGGCGGCCCGGGCCGGGGCGCGCGTGCTCATCACCGCCCGCGACACCGCACGCGGCGAACGGACCCGGACCGAGATCGGGGCGGCGCAGGTCGTGGAGGTCGACCTCTCCTCGGTCGCCTCCGTCCTGGCCGCGGCGAGCCGGGTGCGGGAGCCGCTCGACGTCCTCGTGAACAACGCCGGCACGGTGGTGCCCACCCGCCGCGAGTCCGCCGACGGGCACGAGCTCATGCTCGCGACCAACCTCCTCGGCCCCTTCGCGCTGACCACCCTGCTCGCCGACCGGGTGCGGGACCGGATCGTCGTCGTCGGGTCGGGGGCGCACGAGGGCGCCCGCGTCGACCTGGCCGATCCGCACTTCCGGCGCCGGCGCTGGAGCATCGCCGCCGCGTACGGGCAGAGCAAGCTCGCCGACATGCTCTGGGCGCTCGCCCTCGACCGACGGCTCCGGGCGCGCGGCCGTGACGTCGCCGTGCAGCTCGCGCACCCGGGGTGGGCGCTGACGAACCTGCAGAACGCGACCGGCCGGCCCCGGCTCGACGGGGCGATCACCGCGGCGTGCACGCCCTTCGCCCAGCCCGCGCCCGTCGCGGCGCGCTCCCTGCTCGTCGCCGCGACCGCCGACCTCCCGCCCGTCAGCTACGTCGGCCCCGGCGGGTGGCGCGGCCTGCGCGGCGAGCCGGCCCTCGCCGGGCGCTCGGCCGCCGCTTCGAACCCCGCGCTCGCCGACGCTGTGTGGCACCTCGCCGCCCGCGAGACCGGGACCGACCTGTGAACGCCCGCCCCCACGCGCTCCGCCGCCGACCCCCCGACCCCGACATCGCCGCCCCCGGACATCCCGACCCCGACATCGATCAGGAGACCGTCGTGACCACCCGCCCCCTCGTCCTGTCCGCCACCCCCGTCGGCTTCACCGCCGACGGGGCCCTCGACCTGGCGGCGTCCCGGCGGATCCTCGAGTTCGCCGCCGTCTCCGGGGTCGACGGGGTGTTCGCCACCGGCACGACCGGCGAGTTCCCGTCCCTGTCGCGGCAGGAGCGGCGCGACCTCACCGCTCTCGCGCTCGAGGCGTTCGCCGGCCGAACGGTCGTCGTCCACGTCGGCGCCGCGAGCGCCTACGAGACGTGTCGGCTCCTCGACGACGCCCGGGAGGCCGGCGCGACCGCGGTCGCCTCGATCACGCCGTACTACCTGCCGGCGGCCGAGGCGTCGATCCTCGAGTTCTACCGCCGGGTCACCGCGGCCGCCGACGGCCTGACCGTCTACGCCTACCTGTTCGCCGGCTGCACCGGCAACACCGTCTCCCCCGAGCTGCTCGGCCGGCTCGCGGAGCTGCCGCGCCTCGCCGGGGCGAAGATCACCGGCGAGACCCTGGAGCGCATCGCCGCCTACCGCCGCGGCGTGCCCGAGGACTTCGTGCTCTACACGGGCAGCGACCGCGACGTGGCCGGCGTGCCCGCCCACGGCGCGAACGGCGTCGTCTCCGGGGTGTCCGCGGCGTTCCCGGACCTGTTCGTCGCCGTGGCGGACGCCGCCGGTCGGGGTGACGAGGCGCAGGTCGCGGCCCTGCAGCCCCGGATCGACGAGGTCGCGGCCGCCGTCGCCGGCAACCCCGAGCGGCTCAAGATCGCCCTGTCCTTGCGCGGGGTCGACGCGGGCACGTCCCGCATGGCCCTCGGGCCGGTCGGCGACGCCGCCCGCGCGGAGCTCGCCCGCGTCGTCGAGGCGTACGGATGAGGACGGGCGGCACCGGCCGGCTCGGCTGGGCGCAGGCCCTCGTTCTCGGCGCCGTGCAGGGGGCGACCGAGTTCCTCCCGGTCAGCTCGAGCGCGCACGTCTCGGTCGTGGGCCGGCTGTTCGGCCGCGACCCGGGCGCGGCATTCTCGGCGATCACGCAGCTCGGCACCGAGGCCGCCGTGCTCGTCCACCTGCGGGCCGACGTCGCGCGCGTCGCGGCGCGGTGGGCCGCCTCCGCGGTCGGCCGCGCGCCGCGGGACGACCCCGACGCGCGGATGGGGTGGCTCATCATCGCGGGCACGATCCCGATCGGGGCGCTGGGGTTCGGTCTGCGCCGGCTCGTCACCGGCCCGTTCCGCAACCCGTGGGTCACCGCGGTCGCGCTGGCCGCGTTCGCGCCGGTCCTCGCCCACGCCGACCGCGTCGGCTCCCAGCGCAAGGGTCTCGCCGACCTCACCGTTCGCGACGGCCTCGCCTTCGGCCTGTGGCAGTCGCTCGCGCTCGTGCCGGGAGTGTCGCGGTCCGGGGCGAGCATCGCCGGCGGGCTGTACCTGGGGTACACCCGGGAGGCGGCGGCCCGGTACTCGTTCCTCCTCGCGATCCCGGCGGTCGTCGCGTCCGGGCTGCACCAGCTCCTCGACCTCGCCGACGAGCCCGAACCGCCCGCCTGGGGGTCGGTGGGCGGCGCGACGCTCGTGAGCTTCGCCGTCGGGCACGTGGCCGTCGGCCGGTTCCTGCGCCACGTCTCCCGCCGCGACCTGGCGCCGTTCGTCCGCTACCGGCTCGCGTTCGCCGCCGTCGTCGCGGCGCTCGAGGCCGGGCGGGCCCGCCGCCGCGCGCGAGCCGCCCGAACCGGCGCATCCCGCCGCCCGGCGGCGACCGGCTCGGGCGGGTAACCTCGCGAGGCATGACGCAGACCCCCGACGAGCACGACGTCGACCGCCGAGCCGAGCTGCTCCCCGAGGAGGAGGCGGTGGGCAGCGACGCCCCCCGCGAGCAGGCCGAGGCCATCCTCGAGGAGTCCCTGGAGCGCACCGAGGACCCCGAGGGCACCCGGGAGTCCTCCACGCAGACCCCCGACTGAGCCCCGCCGGTCGATCCCGCGACCGGGCCCCGTCAGTGCCCGGCGCCGAGGTGGCCCGAGAGCCTCGCGTGCCGCCGCAGCGACTCCGGGTCGAGGCCCACGATGTCGACGCGGGTGCCGCGAGCGGCGTACTTGGTCTCGATGGCGTCGAGCGCGGCCACGGTCGAGGCGTCCCAGACGTGGGAGCGGCCCAGGTCGATGACGACGTGGGCGGGGTCACCGGCGTAGTCGAACTGGTAGACGAGGTCGTTGCTCGACGCGAAGAACAGCTCGCCGGTCACGGTGTAGGTGGCCGTCCCGCCCGCGAGCGTCCGGTCGACCCGGGCCACGTGCGCGACCCGCCGGGCGAAGACGACGAGCGCCGCGATGACGCCGGCGACGACGCCGTAGGCGAGGTTGTGGGTGGCCACGGTGACGACGACGGTCAGCGCCATGACGAGGTTCTCGCTGCGCGGCATCCGCCGCAGGGTGGCCGGCGCGACGCTGTGCCAGTCGAAGGTGCCCACCGACACCATGATCATCACCGCGACGAGCGCGGCCATCGGGATGCGCCCGACCGCGTCCCCGAGACCGACGACGAGGACCAGGAGGAAGGCGCCGGCGAGGAACGTCGAGATCCGCGTCCGGGCGCCCGAGACCTTGACGTTGATCATCGTCTGGCCGATCATCGCGCACCCGCCCATGCCGCCGACGAGGCCACTGGCGATGTTCGCGATGCCTTGCCCGCGGGCTTCGCGGCCCTTGTCGGAGTGGGTGTCGGTGACGTCGTCGACGAGTTTCGCCGTCATGAGCGATTCGAGCAGCCCCACGAGGGCGATGCCCACCGCGTACGGCGCGACGATACGCAGGGTGTCCAGGGTCCAGGGCACGTCCGGGACGAAGAGCGTGGGGAGGGAGTCGGGCAGGGCGCCCTGGTCCCCGACCGTCGGCACCTGCCAGCCGAACCCGATCGCGGCCGCGGTGAGCAGGAGGATGGCGACGAGCGGGGCGGGGACGACGGTCGTCAGGCGCGGCAGGAACACGAGCACGGCGATGCCCACGGCCACCATCGGGTAGACGAGCCACGGGACGCCGACGAGCTGCGGGACCTGCGAGGCGAAGATGAGGATGGCGAGGGCGTTGACGAAGCCCACCATGACCATCCGCGGGACGAACCGCATGAGCCGCGCCACGCCGAGCGCGCCCAGCAGGATCTGCAGCGCCCCACCGAGGAGCACCGCCAGCACGAGGTGGTCGAGCCCGTGGTCCCGCACGAGGGGTGCGATGACGAGGGCCACCGCGCCGGTCGCGGCGCTGATCATGGCCGGCCGGCCGCCGACGACGGCGATGACGCAGGCCATGACGAACGACGAGAAGAGCCCGACCCGGGGGTCCACGCCCGCGATGATCGAGAAGGCGATCGCCTCGGGGATGAGCGCGAGCGCGACGACGAGGCCTGCGAGCACCTCGACGCGCAGGCGGCGCGGGTCGCGCAGCGCGGCCCGCACGGAGGTGACGCCGGCGCCCGCCTCCCGAGCGGCGTCGGGGGGCGTGACGGTGTCGGACGAGCCGGGCATGGATCTCCTGCAGCGGGGGCGCGGCTCGAGGCCGCGAGATGGGGACGGGGGCCGGCGCGGGACGGGACCGCGGCGGGGCACGCCGGGGCCGCCATGGGCGGCAAGGCAGACTCTCACGTTACGTGAGCGTCGCCTCGGGTGTCGATCCGGACCGGCGTCGATGCGCAACGTCCGGTACCAACGCGTGGGCCGTCCACAGGTGCAGGAGCGCGAGCGCGCGGTGGGGGCGCCACGCCTGCGAGCGCCGCTGCGCCTCCCGGGCGTCGCACCCGCCGAGCGCCCGGCGCAGCACGAGGTCGCCGGGCAGGAACGCGTCGGGGTCGCGCCGGCACCGCAGGTCGACGTAGTCCGCGGTCCACGGGCCGACCCCGACGACGCCGAGCAGGTCGTCGCGCCGGCCCGACGCCGTGAGGTCGAGGCCGCCCGCCACCGCCTCCGCCAGGGCGACGACGGTCCGCGCCCGGGCGGTCGTCACACCGACGCGGGACTGCAGCTCCCCCGGGTCCACCGCCGCGAGGGCGGGGGCGGTCGGGAAGAGGAGCGCGCCGCCGTGACGCGCCCCGTGGGCGGCGGCCAGGCGCCCGGCGAACGTGCGCGCCGCGGCGAGGGTCACCTGCTGGCCGAGCACCGCCATCACCGCGGTCTCGAACTCGTCGCACGAGCCCGGCACGACCAGGCCGGGGCGGGCCCGCACGAGGGGGCCGACGACGGGGTCCGACGCCAGCGCTACCTCGGCGGTCCGCGTCTCCGTGTCCAGCCCCAGCCAGCGGCGGGCGAGAGGGTGCTCGGTGGCCTCGACGCGGCGCCAGTCCACGACGAGGCGTTCCGGGCCGTCGGGCCCGGTCACGTGCCGGGTGAGCACGTCGCCGTCGACGACGTCGACGCCCGGGACGAGGTGGGCGTCGACGAAGGCGCGCAGGGCCGCGACGTCGCGGGTCGGGGCGCGTCCCTCGTCACGCTCCACGGCTCCCCCTTCGCCCGATCCGACGTCGCCGGCGTCGGCGTGCCCGCGGCAGGTCACCTTCTCACGGGCGTCGCATGGGTATCGTCGAGCGGGTGAATCTCGAGAAGGTCGTCTTCGGGTTCTTCGTGCTGCTCGCGGCCACGTTGAACTTCGGGTTCTTCCTCGGCGACATGGCCGATCCCTCCCTGCACAACATCGCCGAGCTCTACGCGGCGGTGGTCGTCAACGTCATCGCCACCGTGCTCAAGTTCGGGGACCGGACCCAGGTCGGGGCAGTGCACCTCGCGACCAGCCTCGTCGCCGACATCCAGCTCATCGCCGCCGCGGGGGTGTGGATCTGGACCAACCAGGTCGCCGGGACGGACGTCGCGGGGCCGGCGATGGCGAGCATCGTCAGCCTGTCGGGCGGCGCCCTCCTCGCGAACCTCGTCTCGGTGGTGCTGCTCGTCGTCGAGACCGTCTCGTTCCGGCGCCGCTGAGCATCTCGCCGTGAACCCCCTGCTCCTGCGTCCGCTGCGGCCGCCGCACGGCCGACCGTCCCGGCGCCGCCGACGGGGCCCCGAGACGGGATCGCCGCTGCGGCGCGCCACCGTGCCCGTGCCGACCAAGGTCGCCTCGACCGACGCCGTCTTCCTCGTCCTGCGCCGGATGCGGGCCCCGCTCATCGCCCTCGTCGTCGTCTTCACGATCTCGACGGCGGGTCTGACGTTCATCCCCGGCCGCGACGACGCGGGGAACGTCTACCGGATGACGGCGTTCGACGCCTTCTACTTCATGAGTTACACGGCGACGACGATCGGTTTCGGGGAGGTGCCCTACCCGTTCACCGTCGCGCAGCGGTTGTGGGTGACGGGGTCGATCTTCGCGTCGGTCACGTGCTGGGCGTACTCGATCGGCGCGCTCTTCGCGCTGCTGCAGGACCAGGCCTTCGACGACGCGATGAAGACCCAGCGGTTCCGGCGCAAGGTGCGCCGCATCCGGGAGCCGTTCTTCCTCGTGGCCGGGTACGGGCAGGCGGGTCGGGCGGTGGCCCGGGGCCTCGACGCCCGCGGACGTCGGGTCGTCGTCATCGACATCGACGAGCGACGCCTCGACCAGCTCGCCACCGACCAGCTGACCGTGGACGTCCCCGGCGTCGAGGGAGACGCCCGCAACCCCGCCCTGCTCGGTCTGGCGGGGCTGGGCAACCGGTACTGCGAGGGCGTGCTCGCGTTGACGAGCAACCAGGAGGCGAACCTCGCGGTCGTCATGGCCGTCCACCTGCTGCGCCCCGACCTGCCCGCCCACGCTCGGGCCGAGTCGCGCGACGCGGCGGCCGACCTGCTCGCCTTCGAGCCGGAGGCTGTCATCAACCCCTACGACGACTACGGCCTGTTCCTCGTCCTGGCGCTCAAGCACCCGGCCCTGTCCCGCCTGGTCACGTGGCTCATGGCGACGCCGGGGACCGAGCTGCCGGAGCTGCGCGAGGGCCTGACCGACGGGACGTGGGTCGTCTCGGCCGACGACCGCTTCGGCCGGGAGGTGGCGGCCGACCTCGAGGCCGCCGGCCTCGACGTCCACCTCGTCGACCCGGCGCACGGGCACCCCGACGTGCGGCACGCCGCCGGCATCGTCGCGGGCTCGGAGCAGGACGGGGCCAACCTCTCGCTGGCCGCGCACGCCCGGCTCACCCACCCGGACGTGTACATCGCCGTCCGGCAGCACAGCGACACGAACGCGGCGTTGCTCGACGCGTTCGAGCCCGACTCGGTGTTCATCCCCACCGAGCTCGTCGCCAAGGAGGCGCTCGGGCAGATCACCGTCCCGATGGCGTGGAGCTTCATCACCCACGCGATGCATCAGGACGACGCGTGGGGCCGGGAGATGACCGACCTGCTCGTGGACCGGTGCGGGACACGGTCCCCGGCCAGTCACGCCGTCGCGCTCACGCGGCGCGAGGCGCCCGCCGTCGCGCGTTGGCTCACCCACGCGGAGCTGACGGTCGGCGAGCTGCTGCGCGACTGCGACGACCGTTCGCGCCCGATCCGCGCCGTGCCGATCGTGCTGCGTCGCGGCGACGACGTCGTGTTCACCCCGCCCGAGGACACGGCGCTCCGCCCGGACGACGTCCTCGTGCTCGCCGGGCGCTTCGGGGCGTTCGACGCCCTGTACGAGACGCTCTACAACGACTCGGCGGTGGAGTACGTCGCCACCGGGCGCGAGGTACCGAACACCTGGGTCTTCCGCACGCTGGCACGGCGCCGGCGGGCCCGGCGCGCCGCCCGCGTCACCAGACCCCGATGACCTTCATCCACGGGACGCCGACGCCGAACCACACGCCGAGCAGCACGACGCTCATGACCAGGCCGACCCGCAGCCACTCCGCGACCGGCACGTAGCCCGAACCGAAGACGACCCCGGCGGGCCCCGACGCGTAGTGCGGAGGGCGCCGAACAGGTTGCCGAGGAAGCCGAGGACGAGCGCGGCGAAGAGCACGGGCGCCCCCGCCGCGATCGCCGCGGAGAGGAACACGGCATACATCGCGACGATGTGGGCCGTGTTCGACGCGAAGGCGTAGTGCAGGTAGAAGTACGTGGCGCCGAGGATGAGCAGGGCCAGGGGCCAGCCGAGCCCCTGCGTGGCGGCGGCCACGCGGTCGCCGACGAACCCGATGACCCCGAGCTTCTCGAGCTGGTCGGCCATGCCGACGAGGACGCCGAAGAACAGCAGGGTCGACCAGGCAGAGGCGTCGGCGGCGAGGTGTTTCCACGTGAGGACGCCCGTGCACAGCAGGATCGCGATGCCGACGAAGGCGGCCGCCGTCGCGTTGATCGACAGCTGCGCCCCCAGGCTCCACATGAGCAGGAGCAGCACGAACGTGGCGATCATGACGCGCTCGTCGCGCGATACCCGGCCGAGGCGGGCGAGCTCCTCGCGGGCCTGGGCGGGCGCCTCGGGGGTCGACGTGACGGTCGGGGGATACAGGCGCGCCATGACCCAGGGGATGATCGCGAGGCAGACGAGGCCGGGCACGAGACCGGCGAGCGCCCACGTGCCCCAGCTGATCTGGGCCCCCTGGCCGGCGGCGGCACGCTGCGCGATCGGGTTGCCCGCCATGGCGGTGAGGAACATCGCGGCCGTGACCGCGTTGACGTGGACCGACGTCATGAGCAGGTACGAGCCGAGCCGGCGACGCGAGGCCGGGGTGTCGGGGTGGCTGTCCTGGACCTGCGCGAGCGACCGGATGATCGGGTAGAGCACCCCGCCGGCCCGGGCCGTGTTCGACGGCGTCGCGGGAGCGAGGACGAGGTCGGTGAGCGCCATCCCGTACGCGACGCCGGTGCTCGAGCGGCCGAGCCGGGCGACGAACAGCAACGCGATCCGCCGCCCGAGACCGGTGACGAGGAACCCCTCGGCGATGAAGAACGAGGCGACGATGAGCCACACCGCGGGGTTGGCGAACCCCTCCAGCGCCTCCGTGCTCGGGTTCATCGCGCCCGTGATCATCGCGGCCGCGAGCCCGACGAGGCACACCGACGCCGTCGGCAGCGGCTGCAGGATGAGGGCGAGGATTGTCCCGACGAAGATGCCCGCCATGAGCATCCCGCGCGGGTCCACGCCCGCCGGTGGGGGGACGAACGCGACCGCCAGGGTCACGGCGACGATGAGCAGGACCTTGACCACTGCCGTCCGCCGGGCCGACGAGGGGGTGGGGGTTTCGGGCACGGCACGTCTCCTTCGCGCAGGTCAGGGGGCGTCTCGACGGTAGCGCCGAGCGCGCGCCCGCGGAGGGGTCGTTGGTCCCGCCCGGTGGCGCGCGAGGGGTGTCTGTCGGACCCGAGGTCTACCGTCGGGGGATGGAGTCGTCGGGGCCCGCGGGCGCAGAGTCGAGGCCCGAGGACAGAGAGTCGTCGATGCCCGAGGACAGAGAGTCGTCGAGGCCCGAAGACGTTTCAGGAGGGGCCTCGCCCGTGGGGATCCCGGACGGGGTTCCGCCGCCGATGGCGCCGTCGGTCGGGGCACCCGCGGAGGCTCCGGTGCAGATCACACAGGCGGAGGCGCACCTGCCGCCGGGGGTTGAGCGCGGGCCGGCCACGGTCCGGGCGTTCCACCACGTGCTCGTCAACTCGCTCATCGCGAACGTGACGACGAGCTACCTGTGGTTCGCCCTCACCTTCTGGGCCTACCTCGAGACGCGGTCGGTGCTCGCCACCTCGATCATCGGCGGCTCGTACATGCTCCTCATCGCCGTGTGCAGCCTGTTCTTCGGCACGATCGTCGACCGGTACCGCAAGAAGCCGATCATGGTCGTCTCGGCCGGGGTGCCCCTCGTGGCGTTTTTCCTGGCGGGCGCGATCTACCTCGCCTTCGACGAAGCGCGCCTCGCCGACTGGAACGGTCCCGTGTTCTGGCTGTTCGTCGGGGTGGTCCTCGTGGGCGGGGTCGTCGAGAGCCTGCGCAACATCGCGCTGTCGACCACGGTGACGCTCCTCGTGCCGCCGGAGCTGCGCGACCGCGCCAACGGCCTCGTCGGCACCGTGCAGGGGATCGCGTTCATGGTGACGAGCGTGTTCAGCGGCCTGTCCATCGGCCTCCTCGGGCTCGGCGGGACCCTCGCCGTCGCCGTCGGCCTCACGGCGATCTCGCTCGCGCACCTGCTGACGATCCCCGTCCCGGAACGCCGGCCCACCGTCGTCGCGGGCGAGGCCCGGCCCGCCTTCGACGTCGCGGGGGCCGTCTCGGCCATCCGGGTCGTGCCGGGGCTCACGGCGCTCATCGTCTTCACGATGTTCAACAACCTCGTGGGCGGCGTCTTCGTGGCCCTCATGGACCCGTACGGCCTCACCCTGTTCTCCGTCGAGGCGTGGGGCATCGTGCTCGGCGTAACGAGCCTCGGGTTCGTCGCCGGCGGTGCGCTCGTCGCGAGGTTCGGCCTCGGAGCCAACCCGGTACGCACGCTCCTGCTCGCCAACGTCGGTGTCGCGGTGCTGTCGATGCTGTTCGCGATCCGCGAGGTGTGGTGGGTGTACGCGGTCGGCATCTTCGTGTTCATGTGTCTCGCCCCCGCTGCGGAGGCGGCCGAGCAGACGATCCTCCAGCGCGTCGTGCCGTACCGCAGCCAGGGCCGGGTGTTCGGGTTCGCCCAGAGCGTCGAGGCGGCCGCGAGCCCCGTCTCGGCGTTCCTCATCGGGCCGATCGCCCAGTTCTGGCTCATCCCGTACATGGCCACTCCGGCGGGGCGGGAGCGGTTCGCGTGGCTCCTCGGCGAAGGCGAGGCGCGCGGGATCGCGCTTGTGTTCCTCCTCGCCGGGACGATCCTGCTCGTCACCGTGCTGCTCGCGCTCGTCTCCCGGCCGTACCGGCGGCTCTCCGCGTCGTACGCGGCCGCGGGAGACGGTCGTTCGGGCGGGCGGACCGAGGCGTGAGTCTTCGGTCAGGTCACGAACCGGTAACGGGACCCGGCGATCGGAGATACCGGACGCGCCGGGCTGCCTAGGGTGCCGACACCGAGCCGAACACGGCTCCACACCAACAGGAGTGGATGTGCGCACCTCACGTCGTAACGCCCTCGTCGCTTTGGCGGTCACCGGGCTCGTCAGCAGCGGCAGCGCCGTCGCCGTCGCGAACCCGTCCGTCGCGCAGGCCCCGGGCGTCGTCGCCGCCCCTCCGGCCAAGGACCTCAAGGCCACCGAGAAGCTGCGCAAGGCCGTCACCGCCGACGCCGTCATGTCGCACCTGCGCCGGTTCCAGGCGATCGCCGACGCCAATGACGGCAACCGCGGCGCCGGAACGAGCGGCTACGAGGCCTCCGGGAAGTACGTCGAGGGCGTGCTGGCCAAGGCCGGCTACACGACCAAGCGCCAGCACTTCGACTTCTTCTACGAGAAGGTCACCGCCACCTCCCTCGGCGTCGTCTCCCCGCAGGCGCGGGCGATCGAGCACAACCCGATGAGCTACAGCCCGGCCACCCCGGCGGGCGGCATCACCGCGGCCCTCGTCGCCCCCAAGGTCGCCACCGGCTGCGACGCCGCCGCGTGGGAGGGCGTCGCCGCCACCGGCAAGATCGCGCTCGTCGCCCGCGGCACGTGCTCGTTCTCCGTAAAGTCGCAGGCCGCCAAGGCCGCCGGCGCGAGCGCCGCGATCATCTACAACAACGCCGACGGCGCCCTCAACGGCACCCTCGGTGAGCTCAGCGACGCGAACGTCCCCACGACCGGCGTCACGCAGGCCGAGGGGCAGGCGCTGCTCGCCCAGGTCGGCTCCGGGCCCGTCACCGTCAAGTTCGTGCTCGACAAGATCGTCGAGAAGCGCAAGACGTTCAACATCATCGCCGAGTCCAAGCGCGGCAACCCCGACAACGTCGTCATGGCGGGCGCGCACCTCGACTCCGTCGACGACGGTCCGGGTATCAACGACAACGGCTCGGGCTCCGCCGCCATCCTCGAGGTCGCGGTGCAGCTCGCGAAGCAGAAGAACATCCAGGGCAAGCCCGCCAACAAGGTGCGCTTCGCCTGGTGGGGCGCCGAGGAGCTCGGCCTGCTCGGCTCGCAGCACTACGTGAACGACCTCAAGACGAAAAACCCGGCGGCGCTGAAGAAGATCGCGACCTACCTCAACTTCGACATGGTCGGCTCGCCGAACCACATCATCGGCGTCTACGACGCCGACCAGTCGACGTACAAGGCGCCCGTCGCGGTGCCGGCGGGCTCCACCGCCACGGAGGACGTCTTCACCGACTACTTCGGCGCGACCAAACAGCCCTGGGTCGACACCGAGTTCTCGGGCCGCTCCGACTACCAGGCCTTCATCACCAACGGCATCCCCGCCTCGGGCCTGTTCACCGGCGCCGACGGCACGAAGACGGCCAAGGAGGTCCAGCTCTTCGGCGGGACCGCCGGGATCACCTACGACCCGAATTACCACACCCCCAAGGACGACATCAAGAACATCAACGTCAAGGCGCTCGACATCAACAGCGACGCCATCGCCCACGCGGTGCTCTCGCTCGCGACGAGCACGAGGGCTGTCAACGGCCGTTGACACACCGAGGGCCGTCGGGCGGGCGCAGGGCCTGTCCGACGGCCGTCGTCCGTCCCCTTGGCACGACACGTGCCGGGGGCTCGGCCGCCGCCGGGTCGAAACGGGCAGTGCGGACCGAAACACGTCAGTAGCGGAACCGGCGCACGAGGTCGAGAACACCCTCAGCCTGATGACCGAGGACGTCGGCCGCCCGAGACGTCTCCTCGGAGGTCCGCCGGGCGAGATCGGGACTGCTGCACGAACAGGTGACAGTCGGGTGTCAGGCCGCGGTTGCGGTCCGACTGGTCGCTATGGTCTCAAACTCGATGGGGGTCACGCGTCCGAGTCGGGTCTGTCGGCGTCGACGACGGTAGGTCCGCTCAATCCAGGTGACAATCGCGATGCGCAGTTCCTCGCGGGTGTGCCACCGCTTGCGGTCAAGGACGTTCTTCTGCAGTAGCGCGAAGAAGGACTCCATCGCCGCGTTGTCGCCGGCCGCGCCGACCCGTCCCATCGACCCGACCAGGCCATGACGGCTCAGAGCGTGAACATATTTACGGGCTCAACATTGCGACCCACGATTCGAATGTAGAACGCAGCCGGCGATGTCACCGCGGCGCGCGACCGCGTTGTCCAGGGCGTTCACCGCCCGACGCACCTTCATTCGGGAGTCGATGGAGTAGCCCACGATCCGGCCCGAGTAGACGTCCTTGATCGCGCACAGGTACAGCTTGCCCTCGTCGGTGCGGTGCTCGGTGATGTCAGTCAGCCACAACTCGTTGACCCGCGCGGCGGTGAAGTCCCGACGGACGAGGTCGTCGTGCACCGGCGGGCCAGGCTGCTTGCCGCTGGCGGCGCGCTTCTCCCCGAACGCGCTCCACCACCGCTTATCCCGGCAGATCCGCCACGCCGTGCGTGCCGCCATCCTCGAGCCGGCGTCAACGGCCTCCTTGTGCAGGTAGCGGTAGCCGAACTCGGGATCCTCGGCGTGGGCATCGAAGAGCGCGTTCGCGCGGCAGCCTCGATGAGCTCGCGGTCTGTGACCGGCCGCGCCACCCACCGGTAGTACTGGACACGACACAACTTCAGCACCCGGCAGGTCACCGCGACGGGGATCCCGTCGACGGCCAGGTCACGGACCAGCGGGAACATCATTCCCGGCAGGTTCGCCTGCGACAGGTACGCAGCCGCGCGACGCAACACCTCGTTCTCCTGGGCCAACAGAGGGTTCCGGCGACGCAACTCGCGCAGCTCACTGGACTCCGAGGCCGTCGTGCCAGGACGGTTGCCATCTTCCACATCGGCCTTGCGCATCCACTTGTTCAAGGTCATCTCGTGGATCCCGAAGTCCTTCGCGATCTGCGAGAGCGTCACCCCCGGTTCACGGTTACGGGCCACGCGCACGACGTCCTCACGGAACTCGGCAGGGAACGGTCTGGGCATATCGGCATCCTTCCAGGCCCACCCGCAGGCAAGCCAGATCAGATGTCACCCGACCGTTCAGCAGTCCCCACCCACGGCGGCCCTGGCTCGCTCAGCTCCGTCAGCACGCCGCCGATGTGAAGCCTGGAGCGGTACGGAGCCGCCCGGGAGAGTCCCCGCGTCGAGGAGATGCATGTCTGTTCCGTCCGCTTACGTCTCGCTCGGGCGTGGAAAGCAATCGGCGAGTGAGCGCCAGGCCGCGGTCTTCACGATCGCGGCCCTGGTGGCGTTCGCCGTGCTGTTGCTCCCGGCCCCGATCCTGAGCCCACTCGCCGGCCTGCGTGACCTCGTCCTGTACAACGCCGTCTGCGTCGGAGCGGCCGTCGCGACCGGTCTTCGCGCCCGTCGTCGACCCTGCGGGTGGGCGTGGGGATTCATGTCGGTCGCGCTGGCTGTGACCACGGCCTCCAACCTGTACTACAGCATCGTGGTCTCCGGCCTCGTGGCGGCTCCCGCCGTGACGCTCGACGACCTCGGCTACTGGGCGTTTTTCCCGCTCACATACATCTTCGTCATCGGGCTACTGCGCTCCCGCGTCACGCACTGGGAGCCGAGTTTCGCGATCGACGGCGTCGCCGGAGCGTTCCTCACGGCCGCAGTCGCCCTGTCGTTCGTCGTCCAACCACTCGTCGAGTCCATCGGCGGAGACCGTTCCCTCCTGCTCGTGACCCTCGCCTGGCCGGTGAGCGACATCATCCTCGTTATCTTGCTGATGTGCGGCTCGCTGCTCGTCGCCAACGGTCTCGACCGACAGCTCATCCTCGTCATGTGGGGCCTCGTCGTCTTCGCCGTAGGGGACGCCGTCTACGCCGTGCTCACCAGCCGCAACGAATACTCCGAGGGCGGCCTGCTGGATCTGACGTGGCTCATCGGGTTCACGCTCATCGCCGTCGGGGCGGCCATGCGGGAGAGCCGAACGGAATCCCACGAGGACCACGGCAACCAGAACACCCATCCGTGGGCGTTCATCCTCCTGCCCATGACTCTGGGGGCGGTCGGCGTCGTCCTCCTGTCTCCCGTGGGTTCGGGTCACCTCGACCAGCTCTCGCACTGGTTCGTCGTCATCACGCTGTTCCTTGCCATGCTGCGAGTGCTATGGACCTACCGCGGCCTGTGGTCGCTCGAGGAGGTCCGGCGTCAGGCGCTCACGGACGAACTCACCGGCCTGCGCAACCGCCGCGCGCTGGCCCTGGAGGCGGCGTCGCTCCTCGCGCCGCGCCAGCCCCGCGGGCCGGGCGGCGGCGACGGCAAGGACGTGGCCAGGGTGGCCCTGCTCCTCCTCGACCTCGACGGGTTCAAGGAGGTCAACGACTCGCTCGGCCACGCCGCCGGTGACGCCCTGCTCATCAGGCTCGGCTACCGGCTGAGGCGGGCGACCACGTCGGCCACCGGGGTGCTCGCGCGGCTCGGAGGGGACGAATTCGCCGTGCTCCTTCCGGGCGCGGGGGACGACGAGGCGCGCGCCTTCGCCCATCGCCTCCTCGGCGAGGTCTCGCGGTCGGTCATCGTCGACGACGCCCGAGTGGACGTGTCGGGCAGCATCGGCATCGCCCTGTCTCCCGACCACGGCCACGAGTACTCCGAGCTTATGCGGCGCGCCGACATCGCCATGTACCGCGCGAAGGCGGGGCGCCACGGGGTGGTGGTCTACGACCCCGACCTGCGGGACATGTTCGGCGAGGGCCGCCTCCGCCGCATCAGCGAGATCCGTCACGGCCTGTCGCGGGGCGAGTTCATCGTCTATTACCAACCCAAGATCGACATGCAGACCAACGAGACCCGGGGCGTCGAGGCACTCGTGCGCTGGAACCACCCGAAGGAAGGCCTTCTCGCGCCGGACACGTTCCTCCCTCTCGTCGACGACTGCGGGCTCATGCCGACGCTCACGTTGCACGTGCTCGCCACCGCGGTCAAGCAGGCCGCCGCGTGGCGGGCCGAGGGGCACTCCCTGACGGTGGCGGTCAACCTCTCCCCCTCGGCCGTCGTCGACAGCAGCCTGCCGGCCAAGATCGTCGCCGTCCTCGACGAGGCTCGCCTCCCGCCGACCTTTCTCGTGCTCGAGATCACCGAGGAGTCGTTGCTCGAGGATCGCCAACGGGCGCGGACGGTACTCGCGGCCCTGCGCGAGACGGGCGTCTGCATCTCGATCGACGACTTCGGCAGCGGGTACTCGTCGCTGTCGTACCTGCGCGAGCTGCCGGTCGACGAACTAAAACTGGACCGCTCCTTCATCAGCCCGATGACGCAGGACCCACGGGCCGCCTCGATCGTTCGCGCGACGATCGACCTGGCGCACTCCCTGAGCATGAGAATCGTCGCCGAGGGCGTCGAGGATCAGGCCGCGGCCGCACAGCTGACCGGCTACGGATGCGACGTCGCCCAGGGCTACCACTACGCCCGCCCGCAGCCCGCCTGCGAGCTCCGGCAATGGCTCGACCGGACGGCGCGGCCCGATGAGACGCCCGCCCGTGCCGGCCTGACAGCCGACGTCGCCGGCGTGGGCATCGACCTCGCCGTGCGACCGGCCTGATCACTCGCGTCACGCGAGTGGGGCCCTACCCTGTCGGCACGAGCCGGATGGGCAGCTGCTGCCACGTCCGCAGCGTGTTGTTGGGCTTGCGGGTCGGCTCGCCGACCAGCTCGACGCGTTCGACGCGCTCCGCGAGGGCCGTGAACAGGGCCTCCGCCTCGAGCCGGGCGACGTGCTGCCCGGCGCATTGGTGCAGACCCATGCCGAAGCCGACGTGCCCGGAGGGGTCGCGGCCCAGGTCGAAGGCGTCCGACGCCTGCCAGCGCCGCGGGTCGCGGTTGGCCGAGCCGAGGAACATGAGGATCTTCCGATCCGCGGGCACGCGGAAGCCGGACACGTCGATGTCCACCTCGGCGGTGCGGAAGAAGGTCTGCACGGGTGACTCCCACCGCACGGCCTCGTCGAAGGCGACCCGGGCCAGAGCGGGCTCGGCGCGCAGCCGGGCGTACTGGTCGGGGTGCGTCGCGAAGGCGTGCAGGCAGGCGGCGAGGCCGTTGACGGTGGTGTCGACGCCCGCGGTGAGCAGGGAACGCACGACGAGCGGGGCCTGCTCGGGGGTGATGTCGCCGCGGTCGGACGCCGCCCAGATCTGGGCGCCGAAGCCGCCCGGCGCGAGGTTCTCCCGGCGGCACTGCTCCCCGATCCAGGCGATCGTCGGGCCGATGTCCCGCTCCGCCGACGTCAGGAGGTCGTTGCGCGGCCCGAAGGCGTTGAACGCGAAGCTGCCGTACGGGATGAGGTGCTCCCGCCCGTCCGGGCCGAGGCCGACCGCGTCGGGGAACACCCGCAGCGGGAATACCTCGGCGAGGTCGGCGACCCCGTCGAGGTCGCCTCCCCGGGCGAGCGCGGCCGCCACGACCTCGCGGGCGTCCTCCAGCCACCGGTCGCGCAGCCGGCGCAGGGCCCGCGCCGACAGGATCGAGGTGAGCACCGCCCGGGGCGCGTCGTGGTGGGGCGGGTCCGCCTCGAGCAGCAGGCTGGGCGGACGCCACGGCGGTTCGCGGCGGAAGTCGGACACCCCGACCCCGGCCGAGGAGATGAAGCCCTGCCAGTTCGTCAGCGCGGCGTGCACGTCCGCGTACCGGCCCATCGCGTAGACCCCGTACCGCGACAGGTACGCCAGGGGGCCGGTCTCCCGCAGCTCGTGCTGCATCGGCAGCGGGTCGAGCAGGACCTCGGGCGAGAACGGGTCGACGTCGAGGACCGGGACGTCGCCCCCGGGCTCGGGCGCCGGCGGCGGGATCGAGGCGGTCGCGTCGGTGGTGGTGGAGGTCATCGCCGGCTCCTTCACAGGTCGAGGACGAGTCGAGGGGTACGAGAGCGCGAGACGCAGACGAACATGCTCCGCCCGGAGCGGCGTTCCTCGTCGTCGAGAAGGCTGTCGCGGTGGTCGGGGACGCCGTCGAGGACGTCGACCTCGCACGTGCCGCACAGCCCGCGCCGGCACGAGGTGAGGACCGACACCCCCGCCGCGCGCAGGGCGTCGACGACGGGGATCCCCGGCCCGACGGGGACGGTGCGCCCGCTGGAGGCGAGCTCGACGTCGAAGGCCCGGTCGTTCGTGGCGTCGACCTCGGCCGCGACGAAACGCTCGGTCCGCAGCGACCCGGCCGGCCACCCCGCGCACCGCGCGTGCACGGCATCGAGGAGGGGCCCCGGGCCGCAGACGTGGACCTTCCGGTCGGGGGCGGGTTCCCCGAGGTGGGCGTCCAGCGGCAGCAGTCCGGCCTCGTCGACGGGGTGGACCACGACGCGGTCCCCGTACCGGGACAGGTCGTCCAGGAAGGCCATCGACGCCCGGCTGCGGCCGCCGTACAGGAGCTGCCACTGGGCGCCGAGCCGTTCGGCGGCGTCGATCATCGGCAGGATCGGCGTGATGCCGATGCCTCCGGCGACGAAGAGGTAGCGCGCGGCCGGCGCGAGCCGGAACGCGTTGCGTGGTCCGCCGAGGCCGACCCGGTCGCTGACGACGAGGCGGTCGTGGACCTGGGCCGAGCCGCCCCGGCCGGCGACCTCGCGGAGCACGGCGATGCGGTAGACGTGCGCGTCGCGCCGATCGCCGCACAGCGAGTACTGCCGGACGACGCCGTCGGGCAGGACGAGGTCGATGTGCGAGCCCGGGGTCCAGTCCGGCAACCGGGCGCCGTCGGGATCTCGCAGCTCGATCGCAGCGACACCCGCGGCCACGAGCCGCTTGTCCGCCACGACCAGGGTTCGTCCGGTCTCCGACATGGGTCCTCCTCGTCGAGGTCGATGACCCGAGCATGCGCCGGCCTGTCGGCCGCGCGGTCCTACGTTCTCGCTGAGTGAGAGAAGCCGTGCTCGGTCAACGAGGCGTCGATGCGCCGGGCCGCCTCGAGGAGGACGCCGACGTGGCGCGTCGCGCCCGCGTCGTTCGGCACGATGACCGAGACGGCGGCGACGACCCCGCCGTCCGCGTCCCGGACGGGGGCCGCGAGCCCGGCCGCGTCGGCGTGCAGGAAGCCGCGGCACAGGGCGTAGCCCTCACGGCGCACGTGCGCGAGCAGGCGGCGGATGTGTTCCGGGTCGGTCGGGGTGTGCGGCGTGTAGCTCGGCGCGACCTGAGCGCGCACGCGGGCGAGCGTGGCCCGGTCGGCGTGGGCCAGCAGCACGAGCCCGGACGACGAGGCCGTCAGCGGCAGCCGCCCCGCCACCGTCGTGTAGTTGACGACGGCCCCCGGCGCCTGGACGCGTTCGAGGAAGAGCACCTCGTCGCCGTCCCGGACGCCGAACTGCGTGTTCTGACCCACGATTCCCTGCAGCCAGGCCAGGTGCGGCAGCGCGAGGGTGCGCAGGAGGAGGGTCGGCTGGGCGCGCGACCCCAGCTCCCACAGGCGCATCCCCAGGCGCACGCCCCGGTCGCCCGTCCGCTCGACGAGGCCCTGCCGCTCGAGCTCGGCGACCAGCCGGCTCGCCGTGGCCACGTGCAGACCCGAGCGGGTGGCGAGCTGCGACACGGTCAGCACGGGGTCCGCGGCGGAGAAGCAGTCCAGCAGGCGCACCACCCGCCCCGTCACCGACTCACCCATCACCCCAGTGTGGACAATCCGGCCGGCGGAGGGGCGGCCGCCGCGCGACCACTCGACACCGACGTGGTGTCCGAACCGCTGCGCACAGCCCCGTCCGAACGCGTCGTGGCCTGGCTCGACGCCCAACACATCGACACCCTCTACCTCACGACCGTCACGCTGGCCGAGGTCCGGTTCGGCATCGCGGCGCTCCCGGATGGGCGTCGGAAGCGCACTCTGGCCCACCGGTTCGAGGCGGAGACGGTGCCCCTGTTCGCCGGCCGGATCCTCACGTTCGACGCCTGACGGCGCTCAGCTGCCCTCGCACCGACGATCCTGATACGAGCGTCGGTCGAGGAGGTGGGCACTCAGACCAGCGCGATCGGGTTGACCGGGGAGCCCACGGCCCCGGTGATCGGGATGGGGGCGGCGACGAGCATGACCTCGTAGGAGCCGTGCTCGGCGCAGTCGGCGGCGAGGGCGTCGAGGTCCCACATCTCGCCGAGGAACAGACCCATGTTCGGGATGGCCACCTGGTGCAGGGGCTGGAAGGCGGGGACGTCGAACTCGTTGGGCCGCACCTCGAACCCCCACGTGTCCGTGGCGATCGCGGCGATGTCGCGCCCGCGCAGCCAGTCCGCGGTGCCGAACGAGAGGCCGGGGGCCGGGCCGCCCGCGTAGTCGCCCCAGCCCTCGCGGCGGGCGCGCGTGAGCTGGCCGGTGCGCACGAGGAGGATGTCGCCGGAGCCGACCGCACTGGAGTCTCCCTGAGCGGCGATCGTCGCCTCGAGGTGCTCGGCCGTCACGGCGAACCCGTCGGGCAGCTCGCCGTCCGATCCGATCGCGCGGCCGACGTCGAGGAGCACCGCCCGGCCGGCCATCCGGCTGCCGACGGTCTCGATGCCGGTGAGGCGGTCGCCCTCGGAGGTGACGACCTGCCCGGCCCGGCGCCCGTTCCAGGCCATGCCGTGGTCGAAGATGTGCCCGAGCCCGTCCCACTGCGTCGAGCACTGCAGCGGCATGGCGACCACGTCGTCGGCTCCCCCGATGCCGTGGGGGAAGCCCTGGGTGCCGGCCTCGGCGTCGGTGCCCGTGTCGAGCATCGTGTGCACGGGATTGGTCCGCCGGCGCCACCCCTTCTGGGGCCCGTCCATCCCGAACGGCTGCGACAGCGAGAACGCGACCCCGCGGCGCACGAGCCGCGCCCCCTGCACGCGCTTGGCGTCGTCGAGGAGGTTGAGCGTGCCGAGCACGTCGTCCGGCCCCCACCGGCCCCAGTTCGAGCAGCGCCGGGCCGCGGCGGCGACGGCGCCCTCGGGGTCGCTGCGGTCCCAGTCGGCGCTGGGGTCCCGGTCGGTGCTGCGGTCCCGGTCGGTGCTCACGCGCCGGCCCTCGCGCCGCGCTGCTGACCCGGGGCCGGCACGGCGTACCCGCCGCCGGGCACCTCGGCGAAGGTCTCCGCGATCCAGTCGGCGGTGAACTGCGCGACGTAGGGGAAGTTGTCGAGCCCGATGTGCTCGGCGCCGCCCTCGGCCCGGGTGAAGACGCGCAGCTCCCGCTTCGGTGACGCGGTCGCCTGCTCGTAGGAACGGTGGGCGTACTCGAGCGGGATCTGCCGGTCGTTCTCGCCGTGCGTGATGAGGAACGGGCAGGTGATCTGCTCGACGATCCCGTCGAGGTGGATGCCGTCGGCGAAGTCGATGAACTCCTCCAGGTCGTCGTATCCCCACACCCACAGCACGTGCTTCCAGTAGTGCGGCACGGGGTTCTCCCCCTCCCGCTCGAGCCGGCGACGCTGCACGGCGCCCCAGTTGTGGTTGGCCCCCCACGCGACCGCGAGCGCGAGCCGCTTCTCGAACGCCGCCGCGCGCGGCACGTAATACCCGCCGAGCGACCAGCCGGCGAGGCCGATGCGGTCGGGGTCGACGTCCCCGCGCGCCAGGAGGTAATCGACGCAGGCGCCGACCCAGGCCTCGGTGTCGGGCCGGGCGGTCATGCCGCGCAGCCGCAACGCCTCGCCGGCGCCGGGCTGGTCGACGGACAGGCAGGAGATGCCGCGTTCGGCGAGCATCGCCGGGAAGCGCGCCGTGTAGATGTGCTCCTTCGTCGAGTCCAGTCCGTTGACCATGATGACGACGGGTGCGCCCGGCCCGGCCGAGGTGAAGTAGCAGGGGATGCTGCCGCCCTCGTAGGGGACCTCGACGCGGCTCGTCGCGGGGTCGAGGAGCTCGAACGTCTTGTTCATGAGTTCGAGCAGGTGGCGGTAGGCGACGTTGCGCTCCTCCCCCGCCTCCTGCATCCGCTCGGACTGGCTCAGGTAGGCCGCCGCGCGGAAGTACTTCTCCCCCGCCGAGCGCACCCAGCCGCGCTCCTCGTCGGCCCGGGCGGACGCCTCGAGGTCGTCGGCGACGGCCGTCCACGCGGCGAGGAAGTCCTTCGTGCCGACGTCGGCCCCCTGCTGGGCGATCTCCTTCAACGGCCGGCACGCGCGGTCGACCTCGTCGATGAGGCCGCCGGAGTTGAGGGTGGCGACGACGCCCAGGTTCCAGACGTAGTTGCCGGGGAAGTACTCGAACATCAGGATTCTCCGTCGGTCGGCGGGGTGGGGTGGTCGGGAGTGGTCGACGCGAGTCGCATCGCGTCGGCGATCGGTTTGGCGCCGGCTTGGGAGGCGGCGCCGCCGTCGACGTCGAGCTCGGCGCCGTGGACGTAGGAGGCCTCGTCCGAGAGGAGGAAGGCGACGGCGTCGGCGACCTCGTCGGCCCGGCCGACGCGGCCGAGGGGCGCGGCGTCGGTCGACGCCGCGCGGAAGGCCGGGGCGGCGCTGCGGGTCATCTCGGTGTCGACGAAGCCGGGGTGCACGACGTTGACGCGGACGCCGCGCGGGCCGAGGTCGAGGGCGGTGGCGTGGGCCAGCCCGCGGACGGCCCACTTGCTCGCCGTGTAGGCGGCCGGGTAGTGCCCGGTGCGCGCCGCGAGCGAGCCGATCATGACGACCGAGCCGCCCACGGGCAGGAGCGGCAGCAGGCTGCGCACGGCCAGGTGGGTACCGACGACGTTGACGTCGAGCACCTCGCGCAGGTCGGCCGCGTCGAGGTCGGCCGCCCGGGCCCGGCGGGTGATGCCGGCGCAGGTGACGACGCCGTCGACCCGGCCGGGCTCCGCCCGCAGGTCGGCGGCGAGGTCGGCCCAGGCCCCCTCGTCGGTGACGTCGAGCTCGCGGACGCCGGGGGCGGGCGCGCGGTCGAGCCCCACGACCCGGGCACCGAGGGCGCGGGCCCGCTGCGCCACCGCCGCGCCGAGGCCGCGCGCGGCGCCGGTGACGACGACGACCCGGCCGGCCAGGCGGCCCGGCTCGCTCACGGGGCGTGCCCGGGGAGCCCGCGGGCCTCGCGCCGGGCGACCCGCTCCGCGGCGTCGAAGCGTCGGGGGGCCGGCAGCGGCGCCGGCGCGCGGCCGGCGACGACGCGGTTCGTCAGCGACCCCAGGCCCTCGACGGTGATCGTCACGACCGACCCCGGCGTCAGGGGCGGCGGGGTGCGCTCGCCGGGGCGACCCCACAGCTCGGCGAGGCAGCCGCCGTTGCCGGTCGTGCCCGAGCCGAGCACGTCGCCGGGGCGCAGCAGGGAGTCGCGGCTCGCGTAGGCGGCGAGCGCGCCGAACGTCCAGCCCATGTGCGAGAGCAGGTCGGCCCCGACGAGGCGCCCGTCGATCTCGACGCGGCAGGCCAGGTCGAGGAAGCCGTCGTCGTCGTGGCGGCCCTCGAGCTCGTCGGCGGTGACGATCCACGGGCCGAGGCTCGTCGCGAAGTCCTTGCCCTTGCACGGGCCGAGGCCCACCTGCATCTCCGCGCCCTGCAGGTCGCGGGCCGACCAGTCGTTGAACAGCGTGTAGCCGAAGATCGCCGCCCGCCCGTGCGCCGGGTCGGCGTCCCGCGTCGGCGTCCCGACGACGGCGCCGACCTCGAGCTCGAGGTCGAGCGCCACGCTGCCGCCGGGGACGGCGACGTCGTCGCCGTCGGCGAGCAGCCGGTGCGGGTTCGTGAAGTAATAGGTCGGGGCCGCGTACCAGCGCTCGGGCACCCCGGCGACGCCCTCGATGCCCTGGCGGACGCCCTCGACGTGCTCCTCGAAGGCGACGAAGTCGCGGATCGCGCCGGGCCGGACGGGCACGCCGAGACGCACCTGCGAGAGCGGGACCGGCGCCGCGTCCCGGACCGCCCGCTCCCCCAGCTCGAGGGCCGCGGGCAGGCCGAGGGCCACGAGGTCGTCGAGGTCGTGCCCCTCGACGACGTGGACGACGGCGCTCGCCCGGTCGTCGCCGACGACGACGGCCGCGCGACGCGCCCGCGAGCCGTCCTGACCGCTCGGTCCGGCAGTGTTATGCTCTCCGGCCGCGTCGGCCGGCTCGGCCAGAACGTGGATCGTCGCGAACCTCATGGGCGTCTCCTCGGGGACCTCGGCAGCATCGGTAGCGGGCAGCGCGTCGTCGCCGTCACGGCTTCTGCGCGAGCATGCCGCTGATCCGGCCCATGAGGCCGGGCACGTCGCCGCGCTCGTGGGCGAGCAGCCAGTCGCCGAGCTGCACCGAGCCCTCGACGACGGCCCCGGCCCGCGGGAGCCGGCGGTCGGCGTACGCCCGGAGCAGCGCGTCGTCGAAATCGTCGGCGGCGGTGAGGATCTCGGCGAGGACCGCCGCGTCCTCGAGGGCCATCGCGGCGCCCTGCGCGATCGTGGGAGGGCAGGAGTGCGCCGCGTCGCCGGCGAGGACGACCCGCCCGCGGTGCCAGGCGTCCGGCACGACGTGGGTCTCGAACTTCGTGTAGTTGACCCGGGAGGGGTCGGTGAGCCGCTCCCGGATGTCGTCCCAGGGCCCGTGGTAGGCGGTCGACAGCTCGCGCATGACGTCGAGCCCGTCCTGCGGGGACAACTCGAGCCGGGCGGGGTCGTAGTCCTCGACGACGTAGGCGTAGAGGCTGTCCTGACCGGTCGGACAGTAGCCGGCGATGTAGCTCGGGCCGCCGTAGTAGAGGTCGGTGCGGGTCACGGACTCCGGCCGGGTCGTGAACGCGCGCCAGATCCCCATCCCCGTCCGGCGCGGCTCCGTCGTGATGCCGATGAGGGAACGCACCTGGCTGCGGATGCCGTCGGCGCCGACGACGAGGTCGTAGCGGCCCGCCGTGCCGTCGGTGAAGGCCACGCTCACCGCGTCCGGCCCCGAATCGAGCGACTCGATGCCGAGCCCGTAGTCGAAGCGGACCCCGGCCTCGACGGCGCGGTCGACGACGATCCGCGCGAGGTCGGGCCGGTAGATGCCGAGGGTGGCGGGCAGGTCGGGGCCGCCGGTGCGCAGCTCCGTGAGCTCGGCGACGAGGCTGCCGTGGGGGTCGGGGGCGCGCAGGCCGAGGCCGTCGAAGGCGTAACCGTGCGCGGCCACCTGGTCCCACACCCCGAGGACGCGCAGCACGCGCAGGGCGTTGCCCTGGAGGGTGATGCCGGACCCGAGGGCGTGGACGCCGTCCTTGGTGTCGACGATGCGGACGTCCACCCCTGCCTCGGCGAGGAGGATGCCGAGGCTGACGCCCGCCATCCCCGCCCCGACGACGAGGACGTCGTTCACTGCTGCCATGACCCGCTCCTTTGCGTTGCCGACTTCGCGCTCGCCTCGGGCCCCGCACGCGCAACCCAGGCATGCTGCACCCGCGCCGCGCGGCGCCCGTCGATCCTTCCCTCATCCTCGACGCGCCCTTGGGGGCGGGGGAAGCGGCGCTGCGGGCTAGGAGCTATCGACGCGATCGATAGCCGCCGATGTCTCGGCCGGCGACGCGCCCGTTCAGCCGGGCTCGGCGTCCGCGGCCGGCGCGCTCGGCGCCGTCGGCGCGGAGCCCGCGGTGATGCGCACGGGGTGCACGTCGAGCACCGGGTCGGCGAGGTCGCCGACCGCCCCGCGGACGAGGTCGCGCAGCCAGGCGTTGCCGGGATCGGCGCTCTGCAGGGGGTGCCAGAACATCCCCTCGACGAGGGGGACGTCGAGGTCGTCGGCGAAGTCGATCGCGACGACCCTGCCGTCGCGGGTCGCCGGGGCCGCGAGGTGGCGGGGCACGAGCGCGACGAGGTCGGTCCCCTCGACGATCGAGGGCAGCGCCTGGAAGCCGGAGATGCGGGCGACGATGCGGGTGGGCTGCCCGGCCTCGGCGAAGAAGCGCATCGGCGGCGTGACGATGCTGCCGCCGAACTCACCGACGGCCTGCGGGGCCGACGCGATGTCGGCGACGGTGAGCCGGTCGCGGGTCAGCAGCGCGTGGCCGGGGTCGGTGATGACGACGAAGTCGTCGTGGAAGAGGGACCGGGAGGCGCCGGGCAGGTCGAAGCCCATCGGGCCGATGATGAGGTCGATCTGGCCGAAGGCCTGCGACCCCGTGCCGATGGCCGGCCGCGAGGTCGGCACGATGTCGACCCGGATGCCGGGGGCGTCGGCGGTGATCCGGGCGCGCACGTGCCGCAGCAGCACGCCCGTGACGTAGTCGGAGGCGGCGATGACGAACGTGCGGTCGCTGGAGGCCGGGTCGAAGTCGGCGTGCAGCTGCAGCGCGTCCTGCACGTCGGCCATCGCCACGTCCACGCGGGGCGCGAGCGCCTGCGCGAACGGCGTCAGCTCGTACCCCCGCCCGGAGCGCACGAGCAGCTCGTCGTTGAAATGCCGACGCAACCGGCCGAGGGAGGCGCTCATCGCCGACTGGCTCAGGTGCATCCGCTCGGCGGCGCGCGAGACGTTGCGCAGCTCGAGCAGCGCCTGCAGCGACGGCAGCAGGTTGAGGTCAACGTCCTTCATGTCCCGCATTGTCGGCCCCCGCGTGGGTCGCCCGCCGGATCCGCCTCAGACCGGCGGGGCGACGAAGACGCCCCGGTCGGGGTCGTTGAAGGACCGCTGCGCGACGAACTCGTTCATCGGGTTCGCCGTGCCCCACTGGTCGCTGACCATTGGGTCGGTGAAGTCGTAGAGGTGCGGGTGCCACGAGTCCTCGTCGAGCCGCTCGAGCTCGGTCGTGTACTCGATCGTGTTGCCGTGCGGGTCGAGGAAGTAGCTGAACGTGTTGTTGCCCGCCATGTGCCGCCCCGGGCCCCACACCTTCTCGATCCCGCCGCGCAGGAGCCGGCCGGTGCCGCGCATGTACTCGTCGATGCCGCGCATCTCGAAGGAGGCGTGGTGCAGCGAGACGTGCGGGCCGCGGGCGACGGCGAAGCTGTGGTGCAGGAAGTTCGTGCGCAGGAACCACATCATCCGGCCCATCCGCGGGTGCATGAGGGTGTCGGAGAGCGCGAAGCCGAGGTGGCGGCGGTAGAACGCGACGGTCTGCTCGGGGTTCGGGCTGTTGACGACGACGTGCGAGAGCTTGACCGGCACCGACTCGCCCTCCTCGAGCTTGCGATGCGCCCGGACCTCGACGTCGGCGGAGACCTCGACCGTGCGGCCGTCGTTGTCGAAGAACCGCACGCCGTAGCCGCCGCCGGGGGTCTGCAGCGGGCCCGGGTCGCCGACGAGTCGCACGCCCTCGCGGCCGAGGCGCTCGGCGAGCGCGTCGACGTCGGCGGGAGTGGCCGCGCCGAAGGCGACGAGGTCGATGCGCTTCTCCTCGGCCCGGCGCAGCCGCACCGAGTACTGCTCCGGCGAGCCGGCCGCGGCGAGGAACGCGATGCCGCCCTCGCTCACCTGCTCCTCCAGGCCCCACATGTCCGTGTAGAAGCGCAGCTGCTCGTCGTAGTCGGGCACGGCGAGATCGACATGGCGCAGGTGGGTGATGAGGCGCTCGTCGGGGGCGGTCTCGATGAGGTCGTCGTCGATCGTCATGGAGTCTGTCGTCCTTCGCATCGGTGGGTCGTCGTCCACTCTGGGCGCCGCGGCCGGGGCGGGGAAGAGCGTCCGGGCGATGCGGGGTATCGACGCCGTGGATGCGTCGGACCTCGCCGCCCCCGCCACCCGTCGGGCCGCGCGGGGGCATCGCCGGGGCGGCCGCCGCTGCCGCCCCGGCCCGTCGGGGGCGCGAATCCCGTCGCGCGCCCGGCGGTCTCGCGGCTATCACTCGGGTGCATACCTGGCAGCCGGGATCGTCGCTTCCCACCCCGGTCCTCGCCCGCGACCCTGATCCGAACGGCGCCCGCACCGGAGCGGGGGCCGGCGACGCGACGTCGCCCCGAGCCGAGCAGGAGCCATCATGTCCGCTGCGTCACCCCCGGCCGCCTCCGCCGACCACGGGCCCGGCACGCCCGCGACGGGCCCGGTCGGCCCGACCCGTCGGATCGACCCGATCGGCGCGGCCGAACCGGCCGGTCCGATCAATCCCCGCACGGGGCGCCCGGCCGGCCGGTTCGAGGGGGCGATCCTGCTCGCGTGCGCGTGCATGTCGGTGCTCGCCGCCGTGCTCATGGCGCCGAACCTGCCGCGCATCCAGGAGGCGTTCGCGACGACCCCGGGCGTCGAGATCCTCACCCCGATGGTCGTCACGCTGCCGGCGCTCATGGTCGGGCTCACGGCCCTCGTCGCCGGGCGCATCGTCGACCGGGTGGGGCGACAGCGGCTGCTCGTCGTCTCGCTCGTCCTCTACGCCGTCGCCGGCACGGCCCCGCTGTGGCTGCCGACGCTGCCCCTCGTCGTCGGCAGCCGCGTGCTCGTCGGCCTCTGCGAGGCGGCGATCATGACGTGCTGCACGACGCTGCTCGCCGACTACTTCCACGGCCACACACGCGAGCGCTACTTCGGCTACCAGGTCATGACGACGACGATCGCGGCGACCGTGCTGTTCGGCCTCGGCGGAGCCCTCGGCGCCTCGAGCTGGCGGACCCCGTTCTGGCTGTACGCGGTCGCCGCCGTGCTCGCGGTCCTCTGCGCGGTGTTCCTCTTCAACCCGGCCCACACCGCCCGCCCCGAGGGCGATCTGACGCCGGTCCCGTGGCGCTCCCTGCTCGCGCCGATCGGCGTGACCTTCCTCGGCGGCCTCGTCTTCTACGTGCTCATCGTCGAGCTGTCGTACCGCCTCGTCGAGGTCGGCGTCACGTCGCCCGCGCAGATCGGCCTCTTCAGCGCGATCGCGTCGGTCGGGACCGCGGCCGGGTCGTTCACGTTCACCCGGATCGCCGGCCGGGGCCCGGCCGTGACGGTGCCGCTCGCGTTCGGCCTCTCCGGCGTCGGGCTCCTCGGGATGGGGCTCGCCCCCTCGCTCGCGCTCCTCGTCCCCGCCGCGGTCGTCACCGGCTTCGGCAACGGGCTGCTCCTGCCGTCGCTGCTCACGTGGGCGCTCACCCCGCTCACCGCCGAGCAGCACGGCCGCGGCACCGGGCTGTGGACGTCGGCGAGCTTCCTCGGCAACTTCGTCTGCCCGATCGTCGTCATCGCCCTCGGCGCGGCGCTCGGCGGCCTCGGCCCCGCGGTCGCCGCCGTCGGCCTCCTCGCGCTCGCGGTGGGCCTCGGGGTCCGGTGGGGCCGTCGCTCCCGCGCGGGCGCCGCGGCCGTCGACGCCGCCACCGCCCCCGGCGTGGCGCACTGACACGTTCCGGGAAGCCAGGGGCCGTGAGCCGCGCACGGCCCCGCTGTCGAACGCCAATCCGCGTAGCCCCGTCGTCACACATGCGCCCAGCCCTCCGGCACGACGCCGGCACGTTCGAAGAGATCCCTGGCCAATGCTGCGGCACTTCCGGTGCGGTGGGTGGCGGCGGTCGAGAGATGTCGCACGAGTCGGTCTGGGGCCAAAAGCTTGTCGGCTCGGACCGCATCTCGGAGCGCGTCGGCCACGAGAGACAGATCGGTTCCGATGTCGATCAGGTCGACGATGGTGCGTTCAACTGTCAACGTGGGGAGGCCATCGACCGGGAGCACCTCCTCTGGGCACAGATCGCGGATGCGCAGGCGGACCCCCGCCAGTCGCGTTCCCTTCCGGCGCGGGACGACGAAATCCAGGCCATCGAGGGAGAAGTCACCGATGCCGTGCACGACGGCTGCGGTGGAGCCGGCAGCGACGACAGGCGCGACGCCGGAAGTGGAACGGGTTTCCTGTGCCCCGCCCAACGCCAGCCACGTCGCGTAGACCGCCTCGAGGACGTGTGGTGGCGCCCCGGAGATCCGGTAGACGCCCTGGGCGACGCGTTCGAGCGCCCCTGCCCTGGCCATCCGGGAGAGCTGCTTGCGGGACACCCCGACGCTCTCGGCCTGAGCCGTGCTGACCAGGCCCCAGCGTTGTTCGGCAATCAATCCCAGCCGGACGAGGGTCGCATCAGCCATAGCAACTATAGTACCCAATATCGGCCACAAATGTTGTCGTCAGGTCAGCGTCGGTGCCCCCACTTCTGCGCGGCCCGTGTCGTCGGCGGCGAGCAACTCGAAGTAGCGGCCGTCGGAGAGCGACCCGTCGGCGCGGGCGTAGGCCTGGTGGTCGTGGCCCCATTCGCTGAACCCCGCGGCCAGCAAGATCCGGTGGGAGCCGACGTTCTCGGCGTCGGTGCCGGCGTGCAGCCGGTGCAGCCCGAGCCCGCCGTCGGCGACGGGAGTGAAGGCGAACTCGATCACCGCGGTCAGCGCCTCGCCGACGTAGCCGTGCCCGCGGTGCGGGACATACAGCCAATAGCCGACCTCAGCGGAACCAGGCGCGTCCTTGCCGATCTGGAAGACCTGGATCATGCCGAGCGGGGCGTCGGTGGCCCGATCGGCGAGGCACCACAGGTAGTCGCCGGCGTCGATCAAGGCACCTCGCCGGGCGAGCCAGTCGGCGAAGGTGCGGGCCGTCGGCTGCACGCCGGCGGGCATGAAGCGCAGGGAGTCCCGGTCGAGCTCGTAGTCGAGCGGCGGCGCGTCGTCGGGTCGCCACGGCCGCAACCGGAGGCGCTCGGTCTCGAGGACGGGGATGTCGGCCGGCTCGACGGCCTGGGAGACCCGGTCGTCGGTGGCGAGCAGCTCGAACGAGATCGCCCCGGTGGCCGGGCGATCGTCGTGGGCGATGGCGGCGCGCTCACGGGAGACCTCGCGGAACCCGGCCCGGCGCAGCGCGCGCTGGGACGCACGGTTCTGCTCGTCGGTGCCGGCGTAGAGCCGGTGCAGGCCGAGTCCACCGGCGAGGCCTGCGTCGCCGTCGCGCGGGGCGAAGGCGTGGGGGACGAGGAGGTCGAGCGCGTCGGCGATGACTCCGCGCCCGCGGGCTTCGCGGTGCAGCCAGGAGCCGAGCCAACCGGTGCCGCGGGTGAACGCCTCGTCGAGCCTGCTCACCTGCACGCTGCCGAGGGGCTCGTCGCTCTCGACGTCGGCGATGCACCATTCGACGAAGGCGCCGGCGGACATGCCTTGCTCCCGGTCGGCGCGCCACCGCGCGAAGGTCTCGGGACCGGGCGGGGCGGCGCCGTGGAACTGCTGCGCCACCTCGTCGGGCCCCTCGGCCGGGGCGTCGTCCACGCGCCACGGGCGGAGTCGGATCCGCTCGCCCAGCAGGAGCTTCGGCTCCCACCACGGGTGCCGCGGGGTCATCGGCTCGCCGCGCAGCGTCGCGACCCGCTCGTCGGCGAGACGGCCCTCGGTGTCGACGTGCATCATGCGGCGGGTGCCGTCGAGCTGGAATCCCAAGGCCCAGGCGACCCGCCACGAGGCAAGGTCGTCGGCCCGAGACCGCCAGAGCACGACGTCGAGACGCGCATCGTCCGTGTCGAACACGTGCGTCAGGGCGAGCCGGGCCGCGCGCGTCGCGATTCCGCGGCCCCGCACGTCCGGGTGGAGCCCGAAGCCGAGCTCGTCGCGCCCGCCGGGATCGGCCCGGATGCCCACCGATCCCGCGAACCGCCCGTCAACCTCGACGGCCCACTCCCGGCGCTGCCCGCTCGTCCACCCCTCCCGCACGGCGTCGAGCCGCGCGCGGGCCTCGGCCTGCCCGTAGGGGTGGGCAGGCGGATGCCGAGCCGGGCCCGCGAGTCGTTCGCGAACTCGATCATCCGAGGGATGTCGCCCTCGGCGTGCGCGCGCAGGGTGACGGTGCCGTCGTGGAGTGCGGGGACGACCGGTGGCGTCATCCCCCCAGCCAAGCAACGCTCGGGCGCCGGAGCAACCGAGAAGTGCTCAGCCCCAGAGGCGGTCGGTGGCGCGGCGGGCTCCCTCGCCGAGGGCCTCGAGCTTCGCCCACGCGATCTGCGGGTGGACTCGACCGCCGAGGCCGCAGTCGGTCGTGGCGATGACGTTCTCCTTGCCGACGAGGTTCGCGAACCGCTCGATGCGGTCCGCGACGAGGTCGGGGTGCTCGACGACGTTCGTCGCGTGCGACACGACCCCGGGCGCGATGCGCATGCCGTCGGGCAGCTTCGTCGTCTCCCACAGGCGCCACTCGTGCTCGTGGCGCACGTTGCCGGCCTCGAAGACGACGGTGCCGACGTTGGCCTTGAGCACGACGTCGACGATGTCGGCGAAGGGGATGTCGGTCGTGTGCGGGCCGTGCCAGCTCCCCCAGCACACGTGCATGCGGATGCGCTCGCGCGGGAGGTCGCGCAGGGCGTGGTTCGTCGCCTCGATCCGCAGCTCGATGTACTTCCGGTAGTCCTCGAGCGCCGGCTCGGGGTTGATCTGGTCCCAGCTCTCGGCGAGCGAGGGGTCGTCGAGCTGCACGATGAGGCCGGCGTCGAGGATCGCCTGGTACTCCTCGCGCATCGCGTCGGCGCAGGCGAAGAGCAGCTCCTCCTCGGTCTGGTAGTACTCGTTCGTGATCCGGGCGCACGAGCCCGGCGACAGCGCCGCGACGAACCCTTGCTCGACCCCGTTGCGCTCCAGCGCGTTCCGCAGGTGCGCGGTGTCGCGGCCGACGTCGGCCTGGCCGGTGTAGGTCAGCGGGCCGGCGACGACCGGCTGCGTGGTGGCCGCGCGGTGGGCGAGGACGCCCGAGGTGGGCTCCTCGTACGCCTCCCGGAACCGCTCGCGGTCGCGGCGGTCGCTGAACGACGTGAGCACGATGTTCCCCGGGCTCGACCGCTTCTTCTCGGTGTCGGCCCAGCGGTCGTAATCGCTCTCGCGCAGTCCCCCGAGGCGTCCGAAGGAGTAGTTCCACCAGGCGCCGTAGTCGACCGGCCCGGTCATCGTGTGCCCGTACTCGCCGTCGTTGGGGATGGTGATGCCGGCCGCCTTCTGCTTGGCGACGACGTCGACGACCGCCTCCTCGAGCAGGCGGTCGAGCTCGCCCTGGTCGCGGCCCTGGGCGCGCGCCTCGTTGGCGGCGAGGATCTCGGGGGTGCGCGGCAGCGACCCCGCGTGGGTGGTCTCGATTCGGTCGACGGACATCGGAGCTCCCTGCTGTGGACGGTGGGATGCGAGCCTAACGGCCGTCGATCCCCGCGCCGGGCGGCGGGTGGCGTTCAGGCCATCGCCCCGATGGCGACGGCGAGGATGACGGTGTTGAACAGGAACGAGATGACGGCGTGCCCCGTCACCGTCCTTCGCATCGTCGTCTTCCGCACGTCGACGTCGGTGGTGCCGAACGTCGTCGAGACCGCGAACGAGAAGTACAGGTAGTCCGCCCAGGCCGCGTCCTTGTCGCCCGGGAAGGAGAGCTGCACGCCGGGCTCGCGCTGGTCGCGGCACAGGTACTCGACCGCGTACGTGAGGGTGACCGCGAGCCACGACGACACGAGGAGCATCGCGACGACGACCACCGCGAAGCCCGTGGGCAGGCGCAGATCCGTCCAGAACGTCGCGGACAGGCCGGCGAGCACGGCCACGAGCGCGAACCCCGACACACCGTCGCCAGACCCGCGCCCGGCTGGGTGCCGAGCAGCCAGCGCCCGATCCGGGTCCCCGGCCGGGTCGAGGCCGCCCACGTCCGGCACTCGTGGTCGGGCACCCGCGCGGAGACGAGGAACGTGAGGGCCACGTACGCCGCGAGGTAGGCCGCGAGCAGGACCATCACGTGGCCGAGAAAGCCGGCCTCGGGCGGGACCCCCCACGCCCACGTCAGGGCCGTCGCGGCGGCCACCCCGGCCGCCGCCGACACCCGCCGACGCTCCGGCATCCACCAGCTCGCTCGCGACACGACCACTCCCTCGGTCCGACACCGGGACGCCTCCACCGTAGGGGGCTGTCGCGGTCCCGTTCCAGGGGCGTCCCAGGAGCTCTGACCCGGACGCCGGCCGCCCCGCCCGACGGCGGGCCTCAGCAGCCCGGGGAGTCCAGGCCGGAGGTGAGCTCGGCGGTGACGACGCGCAGGAGCCGCTGCAGTCGCTCGTCGAGGTCGGTGCCCAGCTCCCACACGGCGTCCTCGTTGACGACCGGAGGCGTCACCGCGTCGGGGTCGCCGGCGTGCACCGTCGCGGTGTACCGGGGCCCCGCGCCGCGGCTGAACGCGTCGAGTTCGTGGAACCGTTCGATCGTGCTCGACAGGTGGGCGATGAGCGTGTCGAGGGCGTCGACGTCGGCGCGGGCCTGTTCGTAGCGGGTCTGGGCCGCCTCGATCTCGCGGCGGGCGTGGGCGAGTTCCGTGTTCGTCGTCATGACCATGAGGCTAGGAACGCCGCCTCACACCCGGCTCACACCGTGCCCTCGCGGCGCTCACACCTCAGCGGAACGCCGGCAGACCGGTGATGGCCTGCCCGATGACGAGCTGGTGGACGTCGTCGGTGCCCTCGTAGGTGCGGACGCTCTCGAGGTTGTTCGCGTGCCGCATCGGGGGGTAGTCGAGCACGACGCCGTTGCCGCCGAGCATCTCCCGGGCGGCGCGGCAGATCTCGATCGCCTCGCGCACGTTGTTGAGCTTGCCGAACGAGATCTGGGCCGGCACGAGCGTCCCCTCGTCCTTGCGCCGCCCGAGCTGGAGCGCGACGAGGAGCCCCTTGCCGATCTCGAGCGCCATGTCGGCGAGCTTGCGCTGGGTGAGCTGGTACCCGGCGAGCGGCCGCTCGAACTGCTGCCGGACGAGGCTGTAGCGCAGGGCCGTCTCGTACGAGTCGCGGGCGGCGCCCATGACGCCCCAGATGATCCCGTACCGGGCCTCGTTGAGGCACGAGAAGGGCCCCGACAGGCCCCGGGCCTGCGGCAGCATCGCGTCGGCGGGCAGCCGCACGCCGTCGAGGCGGACGTCGCACTGGATGGACGCGCGCATCGAGAGCTTCGGCGCGATGGGGGTCGCGCTGAACCCGGGGGTGTTCGTCGGGACGACGAACCCGCGGATGCCGTCGTCCGTGGCCGCCCAAACGACGGCGACCTGCGCGACCGACGCCAGGCCGATCCACCGCTTGCTCCCCTCCAGCACCCAGTCGTCTCCGTCGCGCCGGGCGAAGGTGCGCATCGCGCTCGGGTCGGATCCCGCGGTGGGCTCGGTCAGTCCGAAACAGCCGATGGCGCGCCCGGCGGCGAGGTCGGGCAGCCAGCGCTGCTTCTGCTCCTCCGAGCCGTGCTTGTGGATGGCGCTCATCGCGAGCGACCCCTGGACGCTGACGAACGTGCGCAGGCCCGAGTCGCCCGCCTCGACCTCGAGGTTGGCGAGCCCGTACTCGACGGCGCTGCGGCCGGGGCAGCCGTAGCCGGACAGGTGCATGCCGAGCAGCCCCGCCTCACCCATGAGCGGGACGATCTCGAGCGGGAAGCGGGCGTCCTCGTACCAGTCGGCGATGTTCGGGCGGATCTGCTCGTCGACGAACGTCCGCACCCGGTCGCGGGTGGCGAGCTCCTCCGCCGAGAACGACGCGTCCAGGCCCAGGTAGTCGGTGGCGAGCGCCGGCAGCTCGACGGCGCGCAGCGCCTCCGGGGTCAGCTCCGCGGGGATCAGGGACGCGGTCATGTTCGGACTCCTCCTCGGGGCGACGCCGACGCGACGTCGATGTCGTGGGCGCTCGCCACCGTACCGCGCGCCCGGCCCACCTCGGCGAGCACCCACCCCCAAGCCGGGCCGTTGACCTGCGGTTCTTCGCGGTGGACCCACATCGTTCGACTCGAACCGGTTCGAGGCGGCGTGACGTCCCGGCTCACTCGTCCTGGGAGTACACGAGCGCGGCGTACGCGCCGACGTCCACCGCCGCCCACTGGGGACGGCCGTCCGTCCACCCGGGCGCGGACCGCAGGTCGCCGGCGTGCACCCCGCCGAAGCCGTCGCCGTACACGGCCGCGTCGGTGTTGCAACGCAGCCGCCACCGGCCGGCCCGCGGCAGCCCGATGCCGTAGCCGGTGACCGGCCTCGTCGTGAGGTTGACGACGACGAGGGTGTCGTCCCGCGGGCCGCCGCGCCGCCACCGGTGGAACGCGAGGATCTTGCGGTCGTCGTCGACCCGGACGAGGCGGGTGTGGGCCCCGCTCAGCCCGCCGGTCACCCCCTCGAGGTTCCGGCGCAGCGCGACGAGGTGCCGGACGAGGTGCAGGAACCCGGCGTGGCGGTGGGCCTTGGACCAGTCGAGGGGGCGGCGATCGTCGAACCAGCCGTCCTCGAGAACGTCCTGACCCTGGAACAGCAGCGGCATCCCCGCGCTCGTCATCGTCAGCGCGATGCCGAGGGCGGCGCGTTTGCGCGCGTGCCACGAGTCCGCGGCGCCGGGCGTGATCGATTCAGGGACTCGGCTCTTGCCGTTGGCCACCTCGTCGTGGGACTCGGTGAACACGACGCGCTCGTGGGCGGCACGCAGGTCGTGGCCGACGACGGCGGCGGCCACCGCGTGCACGTCGCGGTCGGCGTCGTGGGCGGCCTCGAGGGCGGCGCGCACCGGGTGGACGAAGCCGGCGTCCCACTGCGAGTGGAAGCCGAGCCCGCCCTGCGCGCTCGGGGCGGTGACGGCGGGGTCGCGCTGCATGTCCTCGGAGACGAGGATCTTCCACGGCTGGCGGGAGCGGATGTCGTCGGTCAGCGCGGCGAGGTGGCGGTGGCCGGCCCCGATCCGCTGCCCCGGGTCGCGCACATCGCCCCAGCGGGACCGCACGTAGTTCGTGCCGTCGAACCGCAGGCCGTCGACGCGGAAGTCCTCGAGCCACATGATCGCGCTGTCGCGGAGGAAGTTGCGAACGGCCTTGCGGCCGTAGTCGGGCCGCGTCGCGCCCCACGGGGTCTGCGCCCGGGCGTCGTTGTAGAAGTAGATCCCGCCGTAGCCGCGGCGGTGCCATCCGTCGAAGCGCCACAGGTCGAGGTCGGTCGGCCCGAGGTGGTTGTGCACGACGTCGAGGAGCACGGCGATGCCCCTCTCGTGGGCCGCGCGCACGAACCGTGCGAAGGCGTACGGGCCGCCGTAGGAGCTCTCGATCGCGAACACGTGGGAGGGGTTGTACCCCCAGCTCGCCGTGCCGGCGAACTCGAAGGGCGGCATGACCTCGACGGCGTTGACCCCCAGCCAGGCGAGGTGGTCGAGCCGACCGACGGCCGTGTCGAAGGTGCCGCCGCCGGGGCCGTCCGCCGCGAACGTGCCCACGTGCATCTCGTAGACGACGAGGTCGTCCCAGCCCGGCATGACGAAGTCCCCGCCGCCCCAGTCGAACCGGCCCGGGTCGAGGACGACGGCGTTGCCGCGGGAGTGGGTCACCTGCCGGGCGAACGGGTCGATCCGCCACAGGTAGGGGCCGCCCCGCCGCACGAGGACGCGGTACTCCGACCCGACGTCGGCGCCGGGCACGAACCCCGACCACGTGCCCGAGGTCGCGTGGTCGGGGGCCAGCGGGGTCTTGCGGGCCCGGTCCCAGCCGCAGAAGTCGCCCACGACGGCGACGTTGCGGGCGTGCGGCGCCCACACGCGGAAGGTGACGCCCCCGTCGTGCGGCACGGCCCCCATGCCGGGGTGAGGTGAGGGGACCGCGGGCACCCGCGGAAGTGTACGGACAGCCCCGTGCGCCGGGCGCGGCCGGCCCGAGCCCCGGCGGGTCCGCTGCGGCGCGCTCTACTCGGCCATGGCCGACAGGCCGCCGGTGAGCCAGGTGCGCAGCCGCCGGAGGGCCTCCTGCCCGTGGGGGTTGCTCGGGTCGTTGAGGGGCGCGTGCCTCGCCCCGGCCAGCACGTCCTGCGGGACCGGCACCCGGGCGTCGCGGAGGCGCTCGACGAACGGTTCGCTCGCCCGCCGCAGGCCGTCCAGGCCGCACGTGAGCACGTACGTCGGCGGGAGGCCGGCCGGGTCGGCGAGCCCCGGGGAGACGTACGGGTCCTCCAGGGACGCCGAGCCCGCCCAGTTCTCCATCATCTCGCGGACCCACTCGTCGGAGACGAGGTCGACCGTCGCCAGCTCGGCCGCCACCCGCGGCGGGGCGGGCGGCAGGTGCGGCTGGAGCACGGGGTAGCCGAGGTAGAGCGAGGCCGGCAGGGGCAGGCCCTCGTCGCGCAGGCGCAGCGTCGCGCCGGCGACGAGGCACGCTCCGGCGCTCCCGCCGCCGAGGTGCAGGCGGTCGGGGTCCACGCCCAGCTCGTCGGCGTGGGCGCGCGCCCACCGCCACGCGGTGAGGACGTCGTCCTGCGGCTGGGGGTAGTGCACGCCGTCGATGCACATGCGGTAGTCGGCCGAGACCACGGGGATGCCCGCCGCGGCCAGCTCGATCGCCGGCCAGTGCGCCTCCTGCGCGTCGAGACCGCCGAGGACGAACGCGCCGCCGTGCACCCAGACGAAGCCGGCCCGGGCCGTGGGGGCGTCGGCCGGCGGTCGGTAGACGCGGATGCGGAGGCGCCCATCGGCGTCGTCGACGACGTCGTGGACCCGCACCGCCCGCAGGTCCGGGCGCTGCGCGAGCAGCCGCTCCTGCCAGCGCCTCCCGTCGGGGATCCCGCCGGCGGCGCCCACGATCCGCAGCACGTCGCCGAAGGGCGGCGGGGCGGCACTGACCCCGCCCACGGTGTGGTCCAACAGTCGTTCCCGCACCGGCCCGGGCAACGCCTTGAGGAGGCGCAGGGCGGAGCCGAGCGCGACGAACCGGGCGCTGCCACCCCTGCGGGGAAGCGGTCGTTCGGTCGGGGTGTCGCTCATCCTGGGTCCCTCCGGCTGCCGGCGCGACCGGGTCCGGTCGCGGAGGTCGCCCTCGCCCCGCACGGGTCGGCGCCCGCGGACCGGGCCTGCGGGCGCCACCCGCCCCACGGTACGGAACCCCGCCGGCTCCCGGCGCGGCGGACGGGCCGCCGACGACACCTCGTCGGCGGACCGTCGCGCGACGCGGCTCAGGACCCGGAGCCCGCCATCTGCCGGCCGGTCTCCAGGTAGGTCTTGAGGCCGGCGAGGATCCACGGCCAGCCGCCGCCGCCCTGGGCCGCGTCGCCGGAGCCCTCGATGTCGCGGGCCGTGTTCTGGGCGCCCGAGCAGTCGTGGGTGAGCGTCAGGCCGGTGAGCGGGCCGTCGTACTCGGTGAGTTCCCAGGTGAGGGTCGTCTCCTCGTTGTGCCAGGCGGCGATCCAGGTCTGGACGAGCCGGCGCGGCGGGTCGGCCTCGATGACCTTGCCGGTGGCGGCGACGTCGCCCATGCCCATCTGCTTCATCTCGGCGGTCGTGTGGCTGACGTAGTCGCCGCCCGCGGTCAGGTCGTAGGAGACCTCGCCGCCGTAGCCGTACTTGACGCTGAACTCGGGGCTCGTGATCGCGTCCCAGACCTGCTGCGCCGGGGCCTCGATGTAGACCCGGAAGACCTGCAGCTCGTCGGCGGTACGGTCGCTTCCCTCGGTCATGGTGCGGACGTCGGTGCCGCTCATGGTGATTCCTCCAGCTGGCGTTTGAGATCGGTGAGTGCGGTGACGTGGTGCTGCGTGTACTTGTCGATCCACCGGTCGTGGATCAACCGGATCGGGACCGGATTGAGGTAGTGCAGCTTCTCCCGGCCCTGCTTGCACGTGACGACGAGATCGGCCTGCTCGAGGAGTCGGAGGTGCTTGGCCACCCCGAAGCGGGTCATCTCGGTGCGCTGCGCCACGACCTGCTCGAGATCGCCGAGGCTGCGCCCGCCCTGGACGAACAGCGCGTCGAGGAGCAGCCGCCGCGTCGGGTCGGCCAACGCCTTGAACACGAGGTCGTCGTCCATGGCACCAGAATAGGTGACCAAAAGGTCACCTGTCTAGGATTCGGAGTCACTTCGTTCCCGCCGGGGACGTGTCACGCTGGCGGCATGCCGATCCCGTTGGGAGTCACGAGGTTCAACAAGCGCTACCTCAACCGCGTCATGCGCCACCTCGTCGGGCACGGCCCGTTCGTGGAGCTGGAGCACGTCGGCCGCCGGACCGGGACGGTCCGGCGGGTCCCGCTGTGCGGCTTCCTCGACGAGGACCGCACCACGGTCACGTGCGCGCTCACCTACGGCCCGCGGGTGGACTGGTACCGCAACGTCGTCGCCGCCGGGGGCGGCCGGATGCGGGTCGGCGAGCACATCCTCACCCTCGGCCCGCCGCGCACGCTCGACCCGGCGGTGGGCCTGGCCCGGATGCCCGCCCCGGCGCGGGTGATCCTGCGGGCCGCGGGCGTCACCGACGTCGTCGAACTGCCGATCCTCGCGAGCGGAGGGCACTGACGGGCAGGGGCCGCCCCCGCCCGAACGGCGGAACCGGCCCCATCCCTCACGCTGCGGGCGACCGCGTCACCAGTTGGTCAGCGACCCGGCGAAGATCGCAGCGATGTCGTCCTCGGTCGGGGTCTTCGCGCACGTGGTCAGCAGCCGCTGCTGCTTCATCGTGCCGGGCACGAGGTCGGCGATGTCGGCCTCCGTGTACCCGACCGCCGAGATGCCGTTCGGGATGCCGATGTCGCGCATGAGCCGGATGAGCGCGGTCGGGAGCTGCTCGCGGGCGTCGTCGAGCGTGTCCAGCTCCGGGTCGAGCAGCGCGGCCGCCCGCAGGTGGCGCTCGGGCGCCGCGTCGAAAGTGAACCTGAACGCCTCGGGCGCCGTCAGCGACACCGACTCCCCGTGCGGCACCATCGCCTCGTCCTGGGGGTAGTTGCGCGGGCGGTAGTCCTTGACGTTGCCGGCGATGGGGTACCCGTTCGCGTGCGGGATGTGCACACCCGCGTTGCCGAAGCCCATGCCCGCGAAGGTGGCGGCGAGCATCATGTCGCCGCGCGCGGCGACGTCCGCCCCGTGCGAGACGGCGGTGCGGAACGACTGCGCGAGCAGCGTCATCGCCTTCTCGCTCCACATGTCGGAGACAGGGTTGGAGCCGCAGTACGCGACCCGGTCCTGCGCCTGCTTGCGGGCGTGGTCGGAGTAGTACCGGGCCGTGTACGACTCGAGGGCGTGACAGACGATGTCCATGCCCGAGGCGGCGGTGACCTCGGGCGGCAGCGACATGGTCAGGACCGGGTCGACGATCGCCATCGTCGGGCGCAGGCGCCAGTGGCTGATGCCGGTCTTCACCTTCATCGACAGCACGTCGAGGATGCACACCGCGGTGGACTCGGCGCCCGTGCCCGCGGTCGTCGGCACGGCGAACAGGGGCTTGAGCTGCCCGGACGGCGCCTTCCCCTCGCCGATGGGCTTGTTGAGGTAGTCGGTCAGCTCGCCGCCGTCGGTGATCATGAGGTTGACGGCCTTGGCCGTGTCGATGACCGAGCCGCCGCCGACGGCGACGTACGCGTCCCACGGTCCGCCCTCGCGCGCGAACTCCACGGCCGCGAGGAAGCTCGCGTCGGTCGGCTCGACGTGGACGTCGCCGTACACCCGGCCGTCGATGCCCTGCTCGGCGAGGGAGTGGACGACCCGCTGCCCGAACCCGAGCCCGGCCAGCTTGGCGTCGGTGAGCACGAGAACGCGCTTCACCCCGTACTGGGCGACGTCGACCCCGATCTCGTCGAGGGCGCCCGCGCCGAACTTCAACGGCGGCGCACCCCACGTGAAGATCGTCTCCTCGGTGAGGCCGTCGCTGGTCGGGGCGGTCATGGTGACTCCTTCGTCGTGGGTGCGCATCGGTCGCTTCCGGCAACCTTGCACCCGAGGGCCCGTTCGGCAACAGCGCCACGGCCCGATCGACACCCCCGAGGGCGAGGAGTCGACGGGCGGGGGTCGGTCAGGCGACGACGTCCGCCTCGCCGGGGGCGGACAGGGTGAGGATGCAGCGTTCGACGAGGTCGTGATCGTCGACCCGGTCCTCCAGCGCCTCCAGGCGGACGGCGAGGACGGACTCCCGGTCGTCGGCGGACAGGTCGACCGCGGCCACCACGAGCAGTTTGGAGGGGCCCACCCACTCCAGGTGGAGGAACGTGACCCGGTCGACGTCGGGGTGGCGCAGGAGGAGGTCGAGCGCCTGTCGGCGCAGCGCCGGACGGGCCGCTTGCCCGACGAGGAACTGGCCGTTCCGGACGATGAGGAGGATGGCGACGACGCCGAGCAACACCCCGACGAGGATCGAGCCGATCGCGTCGTAGATCGCGTCGCCCGTCACCTCGTGGGCGGCGATGCCCCCGGCGGCCAGGAGGATGCCGAGCAACGCGGCCAGGTCCTCGAAGAAGACGGCCCGCAGCGTGGTCTCCGAGGTGGACAGGACGAAGTGCAGGGGCCGCAGTCCGTAGTGGCGGGCCTGGCTGCGGGTCTGGCGGACGGCCTGGATGAACGACGTGCCCTCGAGGACGAAGGCGATCGCGAGCACGACGTAGGCGACGGTGTAGTTCGTCTCCTCCTCGGCCGCGCCGAGCTGGCCGATGCCGTGGCTGATCGAGAGGATCGACCCGGCCGTGAAGAGGCCGAACGCGGCGACCATCGCCCAGACGTAGGCCTCGCGGCCGTAGCCGAACGGGTGCCGGTCGTCGCGCGGTTTCTCGCTGCGCCGCTCGGCGATGAGCAGGAAGATCTCGTTGCCGGTGTCCGCCCAGGAGTGCGCGGCCTCCGCGACCATCGACGCCGAACCGGTGATCATGGCCGCGACGGTCTTGGCGACAGCGATGAGGGTGTTGGCCGCGAGCGCGACGAGCACGGTGACGATGCTCTCGCCGCCGGGCTTCTTCCCGCCGGACGAGAGGGCGTCGGTCGTGGATGAGGGCGTCGGGGGCGTCGTGCCGCCGGCCGGGGAGTCGGTCACGGGCTCGACGGTAGTCCGCGGCCCGACCGGGCGCGCAGGGGAGAACGCCGCGCGCTCGGAATCCTCGACCCGGCGCCCGTGTTGGCACCCACGCAGGAACATCCCACCGATACGAGGAGGACCGCATGCCCCACGAGTCCGTGAACGAGACCCTGTACACGATCGCCGCGAGCGCCCAGGGCGGCCGCGAGGGCAAGGTGACCAGCGAGGACGGCGTCGTCGATCTCCCGCTGGGCAAGCCCGGCAGCACGAGCAACCCCAAGGCCAACCCCGAGACGCTGTTCGCCGCCGGCTACGCGGCGTGCTTCAACGGGGCGCTCAACCTCGTCGCCTCGCAGGAGGGCCTCGACACCAGCGGCTCCACGACGACGGCCGACGTCACCTTCGGCAAGACCGACTCCGGATTCGGCCTCGCGGTGGCGCTGACCTCGACCATCCCCGGCGTCGACGCCGACAAGGCGCAGGCCCTCGCGGAGAAGGCTCACGAGTTCTGCCCCTACTCCAAGGCGACGCGCGGCAACATCGACGTCACCGTCGCGGGCGTCCCCGCCTGAGCGAGCGCGCTCTTCGCGTCGCCCACCGACGCCGCGTGCGACCGCCTCGGGCCTGAGGGCCCGGGGCGGTCGCTCCCGTAGGGCCCGGTGAACTCACGAAACGGGAGCGGCGCGAACCTGGTCGAGCGACGGACGAACACCGTCATCATCGGCTCGGGCCGCTCGGTAGGCGGTGACGTCCTGGGCCATCTCGAACTCTTGGAGAGCCTCGAGGTCGGGGGGCGCGCCGCCCGTCAGGCCGGCCCGACGACCTCGCGCACGAAGTCGCGCATCCTGTTCGCGAGCAGGGCCCGGTTCTCGGGGCGAGTGAAGTCGTGCCCCTCCCCCTCCACGATGAGCAGGTCCGCCTGGCCGCCGGCGGCGCGCAGCGCCTCGACCATGCGCCGGGACTCCCCGACGGGCACGTTCGTGTCGTTTCCGCCGTGGACGACGAGCATCGGCACGTCGATGTCGGCGACGCGGTGGATCGGCGAGACCGCGGTGAGCAGCTCGGCGTCGCGGTCCGGGTCGCCGTGCTTCGACACCGCCGCGGCGGCGATCCACGGCTCGGTCTCGGCGTAGAAGGCGAGCAGGTCGCTCATCCCGCAGATGCTGATGCCGCCGGCGAACAGCCCCGGCCGGAACGCGAGCATCGCGTTCGTAAGGTAGCCGCCGTAGGAACGCCCGCTGCACACGACGCGGGCGGGGTCGGCGAGCCCGCGCGCCACGAGGTGCGCGACCACGTCCTCGACGTCCTCGATCGAGCGCATCCGGTTCCCCACGTCGTCGGCGTGCGAGAACGCCCGCCCGAAACCCCCCGACCCGCGCACGTTCGGCGCGAACACCGGGTACCCGGCGGCCAGGATCGTCGGCAGGGTGTCGCTGTGCTCGGGCCGGGACTGACCCTCCGGGCCGCCGTGCAGCCAGATGAGCATCGGGCCGGGCTCGTCCGGCGTGTCGGGGTCTCCGAGCGTGTCGGGCCCACCGAGTTCGACGCGCTCGGTGCGGTCTGCCGGCCGGTAGAGCCAGCCGCTCAGCTCGAGCCCGTCCCGCGCCCGGAGGGTCAGCAGGCTCGGGTGGACGGGGCCGGTCTCGGCGGGGGGCCGCTCGAGCGCGACCCACTCCCCGCTCGTGGGGGCCACGAGCTCGACGCAGCGGGCGCGCCCGATGCCGCTGGAGGTCAGCGCGAGCAGCCGGCCGTCGGCGCTGAGGGACAGGTCGGAGGCGACCGCCTCGGGCAGCGGAACGGGGTCGCCGAGGGTGCCGTCGGTGAACTCCACGTCCTGCAACTCGCTGCGGCCGCCATCGACGTTCCACAGCAGCGCCACGCGGGAGAGGTCGTCGCTGACGATGAACTCGTCGAGGTCGGCGTCCCCGCGCGCCGCGACGACCCGGTGCGACACCCCCTCGGGCGTCACGGTGGCCTGGACGAGACGCAGGCGGTCGGCGCCGTGGTCGGTGCGGACGAGCACCCGGACGTACCCCTGCAGGGCGTCGGGCACCTCGGTCGCGGGTGCGTAGCGGCGCCCGCCGAGGAGGGTGCGCGGCCGGTGGTCGTCGAGGATGATCGCGGGATCGCCGGTCGAGCCGGGATCGTCGCGGAACAGCGGGATCTCGCGCCCGCCGCGCAGCAGGAGCAGCCGCCGGTCGCCGCGGGGGCCGAGCCGGACGACGGCGGTCCCGGACCACGCGTCGACGAGTCGCAGCCCGGGGCGGCGCGCGAGCACCTCGACCCGGCCGGTCACGGGGTGCACGAGCCGGGCCTCCCCCACGCCGTCCTCGCCCTCGACGGTGACGGCGACGAGCGGGCCGTCCCAGCCCACGAGCTCGGCGGTGCCCGCGTCGCTGCCGTCGACCCAGATCGCCCGCCGGTCCTCGGGATCGGTCGTCACGACCCACACCTGCGACCGGTTGCCCGCGTGCGGCGCCACCTGGCAGGCGAGCCAGCGCCCGTCGGGCGAGTGGACGACGCGGGTGATCGGACCCTCCACGGGCAGGGTGACGTCGCGGGCGGCGCTGACGCGCATGCCGTCGAGGAAGCGCTGCACCGCGCGGGGATAGCCGCCGTCGTCGACGATGTGCGCGACCGCGCTGCCGTCGGGCGCGACCGACGCGCCCTGGCTCGGCCGGTGCAGCGACCCCGGCGCCGACGCCCGGGCGGCCGTCCGGACCCGGGAGGTCGCCCGGCTCACGGCAGCATCCCCTGCAACCACCTCTCGAGCACGGCGACCTGCCACAACGCGTTGGCGTCGAGGGTGGTGCGGGTCGCGTTGGGGTCGGCGAGGAGGTCGCGCACCGCCTCGGGCCGGTAGAGGCCGCGCTCGCGGGCGGCGGGCGCGGCGAGGGTGTCGCGGACGAGGTCGAGCACGGCGCCGTCGAGGTGACGGATGCCGGGGACGGGGAAGTACCCCTTCGTCCGGTCGATGACGGCCGCGGGCAGGAGGGGACGAGCGGCGTCCTTGAGGATCCCCTTGCCCCCGCTCGCGAGCTTGAGCTCCGGCGGGCACGACGCCGCGAGCTCGACGAACTCGTGGTCGAGGAACGGCACCCGCCCCTCGAGGCCCCACGCCATCGTCATCGTGTCGACCCGTTTGACCGGATCGTCGACGAGCATCACCTCGGTGTCGATGCGCAGCGCCGCGTCGAGGGCCTGCCGCGCGCCCGGGGCGCCCTGGTGGGCCCGGACGAACGCGGCGCTCGGGTCCTCCGCCAGCGCGTAGGCCGGGTTCAGCAGGCCGGCGATGTCGGCGTGGTCGCGGTCGACGAACACCCGGCGGTAGTGCTCGCTCACGTCCCCCCGCGGCACGCCGGTGAGCGGCGGGTACCAGTCGTAGCCGCCGAGCACCTCGTCGGCCCCCTGCCCCGACTGGACGACCTTGACGTGCCGGCTCACCTCCTGCGAGAGCAGGTAGAAGGCGATGCAGTCGTGGCTGACCATGGGCTCGCTCATGGCCGCGATCGTCCCGGGCACCGCGGGCAGGAGCCGGTCGGTGGGTACGTGGATGCGGTGGTGATCGGTGCCGAACGCCTGAGCGACGAGGTCGGAGTACGCGTACTCGTCGCCCGACTCGCCCCCGGCCGGGTCGAACCCGACGCTGAAGGTGCCCAGGCCGCGCTGCCCCTGCTCGGCGAGGAGCGCGACGATGAGGCTGGAGTCGAAGCCGCCCGACAGCAGGACCCCGACGGGCACGTCCGCCACCATCCGCCGGCTCACGGCCCGCCGCAGCGCCCCGAGCAGCGCCTCCTGCCAGTCGCCGACGCTCCAGTCGGCCCGGTCGGGGTCGCGCGTGAACGCCGCGCGCCAGTAGAGGTGGTCCTCGCTGCGCCCGTCGGGGCCGATCGTGCGCACCGTGGCGGGCGGCAGCTTGCGGATCCCCCGCAGGATCGTGCGCGGCGCGGGCACGACGGAGTGGAAGCTGAAGTAGTGGTGCAGGGCCACGAGATCGAGGTCGGTGTCCACGTCGCCGGCCGCCAGCAGGGCCTGCACGGTCGAGGCGAACCGCAGCCGGCCGGCGCGTTCCGCGAGGTAGAGCGGCTTGATGCCGAGCCGGTCGCGGGCGAGGGTCGTCACGCCCGAGTCGAGGTCGAGCAGCGCGAAGGCGAACATCCCCTGGAGCCGCTCCACCGCGTCGCGCCCCCACGCGTGGAACGCCTTGATGATGACCTCGCCGTCGGCGTGGGAGAAGAACCGGTAGCCGAGACCCTCGAGCTGTCTGCTCAGGTCGACGTGGTTGTAGATGCACCCGTTGAAGCGAGCACGAGGCCGAGATCGGCGTCGACCATCGGCTGCCCGCCCCGGGTGGAGAGGTCGATGATCGACAGGTGCCCGAGCGCGACCCGCCCCCGGGCGAAGGACCCGCACGAGTCCGGCTCGCGCGGGGTCATCGCCTCCGTCATCGCGGCGACGGCGCCGACGTCCGCGGTGCCCCCGTCGAACCGGATCTCGCCGCACAGACCGCACATCAGGCGGCGCCGGAGGGGCCGGCGGTCTTGTCGGGGGTCGGGCCAGGGGTCGGGCCGAGGGTCGGGCCGAGGATCCACGTGTCCTTGCTGCCGCCGCCGGCGGAGGAGTTGACGATCTTGCTGCCCGCCGCGCCGACGCGGGTCAGGGCGGCCGGCACGACGAGGCCGGACGCGTCGCCGCGGCCGTCGGGCCGCAGGTGGGTGAAGACGCGCAGGTCGATGTGGTGGGGGCGGAAGAGCTCGCCGTCGAAGGTGGGGTGCGTCGAGAGCGACACGACCTCCTGCGCGAGGAACTTCTCGGGCATCGTCCGCAGCTCCTCGCGGCGGGCGGCGAGCTGCGCCTCGCTCGCGTCGGGCCCGATGAGCACGCCCGATCCGCCGTACCCGTCAATCGGCTTGGTGACGAGGGGGAGTCGAGGTGCGCCAGCACGTGGTCGCGGTGCTCGCGGTCGCCGCACACCCACGTGGGCACGGTGTGCAGCATCGGCGTCTCGCCGAGGTAGTACTCGATCATTGCGGGCACGTAGGCGTAGACGGCCTTGTCGTCACCGACGCCGTTGCCGGAGGCGTTGGCCATGGCCATGGCCATGGTGCCGCGGTGCAGGGCGTCGATGATGCCGTTGCGCAGCGGCGCCCCGTCGTGGCCGATCGACGAGAGGAACACGTCCTCGTCGAGCCGCGCGTAGACCACGCCCACCGGCCGCCGGCCCGTGCCGACCGGGCGGTACAGCTGGGCGTTCTCGACGTAGAGGTCCTGGGGCCGCACGATCGGCACCTTCATCGACGTCGCGAGGTGCCAGTGCTCGGAGTACGCCGAATCGTCGGGCCCGGCCGTGAGGAGCACGATCTCGGCGTCGTCGGCGGCCCGGTGCGGGAGCGAGGCCCGCAGCGTCTCGGCGAGCGTCTCGGGGACGGTGTCCACCCCGAGCAGTCCGGCCGGCGTGGGCAGCTCGGGCAGGAACCGCGAGGTGAAGCCGCGGTTCCACATCGCGTAGGCGACGCCGGAGGGGATACGCAGGTTGTCCTCGATGACGCACCAGCGTCCCCGGTCGTCGCGCACGAGGTCGAGCCCGTTGACGTGGGCGCGCACCCCGCGCCCGCCGAGGAGCCCCGAGGAGCGGTAGCCCGGCGACCGGTCGACGATCTCCTCCGGCACGATCCCGTCGGCGACGATCTCCTGGTCGGAGTACACGTCGCGCAGGAACCGGTCGAGGGCGCGGGTGCGCTGCACCGCGCCGGCCTGGATGTGGGCCCAGTCGTCCGGGCCGACGATGCGGGGCACGACGTCGAGCGGGAACACGCGGGACCCCTCGTGCCCGCTGACCTTGAACGTCACGCCGTCGGCGCGCTGCAGGTCCTCGATCCGGGACTCGCGGTGGCGCAGCGAGGCCAGGCCGAGGGCGTCGAGGCGCTCGACGATGTCCGCGTACGCCTCCCGCGGCCGACCGTGGGGGTCCATGGCCTCGTCGTTGCGGTCGACGGGGAGGTTGTCCTCGGGGGTGGTGCCCTCGGCCGGCCGGTAGCCGAGGAAGAGCGTGTCGGCGCTCGTCGCCTCGACCTCGGTGCGGGCGTGCGCGGTCTCGGCGAGGAGGAGGTCGACGACGTCGGTGAGGAGGCCACGGCGGCGGCGGGCCCGGCGCTGCCGCGCGGCGGAGCTGCCGGCGAGGAGCACGCTCGTCGTCAGCCGCTCGACGAGGGCGCGGTCGCCGCCGGCCTCGAGGTCGTCGGCGAGGGAGGCCACGAGGGAGCGGACGACGTCCGCGGCGGGCCGGCTCTCGCCGGTGACCACGTCGACGAGGTCCTCCTCGAGACCGGAGCGGGCCGCGCGCCAGACCGCCGCCCGGCCGAGGACCGGGGACATGGTCAGCGGCGGGCGCCCTTCCCGGTGCGCGCGGGCCTCCCGGGCCACGAGCGCCCGGAACAGCCCCGCCACGAGGAGGATCGTGTCGACCGACGGGCAGCTGTCGCAGATCCGCAGCTCGATCGTCCCGGCCTGCCGGGCGGGGCGGACGTCGAAGTAGATCATCCCGGGGTCGGTGATGACCCCCGAGCGGACGAGGTCCTCGACGAGCGCGTCGTACTCGGCCGCGGTCGCGACCGGGGCCGCGAGCCCCGTCATGGGCCAGCGCTGCCAGATGAGGGTCCGCGCGCTCGCGTACCCCGTGTCCTCTCCGTCGGCCCAGAACGGCGAGGAGGCGGTCAGCGCGAGCAGCGTCGGCAGGTAGGGAGCGACCCGGGCCGCGACGGCCACCGCCTCGTCCCGGTCGGCGACGTCGACGTGGATCTGGGTGCCGCAGATGAGTTGCTCGCGGGCGAGGAGCTGGTAGTCGGCGAGCATCCGCCGGAACCGCGGCGTCTCGGTGACCTGCAGGTCGGCGGGCACCGAGAGCGGCACGGCGCCGGCGGCGACGATGCCGAGCCCGAGCTCGGCGGTCACCTCGACGAGGACGGCGCGGCGCCGGACGAGCTCGTCGCGCAGCTCGGCGAGGCCGTCGCACACGTCGGAGTTGGCCTCGACGACGCACCGCTGCATCTCCGCGACGTAGGCGCTCTCGCCGTGCCGGGCCAACCGGTCGAGCAGCTCCGGGGCCCGCGGAGCGAGCCGTCGCGTGGACAGGTCGACGAGGTGGAATTCTTCCTCGACGCCGAGCCGGCGCAGCGAACGGGTCGGGCTCGGGGTGGGCAGGGTCCCGGAGACGGTCATGGCGGGGACGCTAGGGCCGCAGTGTGTCCGCACGGTTTCGGCCGCGCTTCATCCGTGTCACGGGGACCGGCCCGCCCGGGCATGCGGTCCACCCGTCGTGGTGCCGTTCCGCGAGCGCCGACGATCCCGTGTCGCACCTCTCGACCGTCCCGTTCGTGAAGCCGACCTACCGCTGCGTCGTGAACCGCGCGAAGAACTCGCCGAGCTCGTCGGTCGCGTCGAGCGGGAGGACGTGCGCGACGTACTGGTCGGGCCGCACGACGACGACGGCCCCCTCCTCGCGGGAGACGCCCCGCAGGTCGTAGACGTCGTCGCCCGTCGGGGTCACGCTCGAGAAGACCTTCTCGTAGTCGGTCAGCCCGAGCCGGCCCGTCGTCGGCCGCAGCAGCGGCGGCACGTCGCCCACCTCGAGGTCCTGCCAGGACGCCTGCGTGACGGCCCGGACGTCGACGACCGCGTCGAGGTCGCCCCCGGCCGGCGCGGAGCGCGCGACGATCGGGGCGACCGCGTCGCACCACGCCGCCGCGCGCGAACCCGGACCGAGCCCGTCGGCGGGGGCGAAGAGGTAGATCCGCCACCGGCCGTCGGCGGTGTGCACGTGACCGAGGTGCATCGGCTTGGCGTCGGCGACCCGCAGCACCGGCGCGGAGTGCAGGCGCATCCCGATGGAGAATCCGGCGGCGAGCCCCTGGTGGGTGCCGGGACCGACGAGCGGCCCGGCCGGATAGTGCGTCGCGACCCCGGCGGTGAACCGCCCGGCCTCCTGGAAGCGCCGCGCGACCTCAGCGCTGTCGAGCCCACCCTCACCCTCGCCCGAGTGCTTGCCCCCGATCGTGCGGGCGAAGTCCTTGTCGAAGTCGATGAGGTCCTGGGCGATCCGCTGCCGCTCGGCCGAATAGGTGTGCAGCAGCGCCGCCGGGCTGCGGCCCTGGAGCACCGCCGCGAGCTTCCAGCCCAGGTTGTAGGCGTCCTGCATCGACACGTTCATGCCCTGGCCGGGCCTTCGCGCTGTGGGTGTGGCAGGCGTCGCCGGCGATGAAGACCCGCGGCAGCGGCGCGTCGGTGGCGAGCCCGTCGTCGGGCAGCGGGTCGGCGAGCTCGACGTCGTCGAACTTGTCGGTGAGCCGCTGGCCCACCTCGTAGACCGACCACCAGACGAGCTCGCGCACGTCGAGCGTGTGCGGCGCGAGGATGCGACGCGCCCGCTCGATGACGTCGTCGGAGGTCGTGCGCTCGCGGATCCCGCGGTCGCCGGCCTCGACGTCGCCGAGGTCGACGTAGAGGCGCACCAGGTGGCCGCCCTCGCGCGGGATGATGAGCATGTTGCCGTGCTCGCTCGACTGGACGACGACCTTGCGCCGGATGTCGGGGAAGTCGGTGACCGCGAGGACGTCGAGCACCCCCCACGCCTTGTCCTGCCGGTCGCCGCGCAGCTCACGGCCGATCGAGGCGCGCACCGCCGAGCGCCCGCCGTCGCAGCCCACGACATACCTCGCCCGCATCGTGCCCGTCGACCCGTCGGCGCGGGTCACGTGCACGGTCACCGGCTCGTCGGCGGCGCCGACCTCGACCGACGTGACCGTGACGCCGTAGTCGGGCACGAGCCGGCGCGGTGACCGCTCCATCTTCTGCAGCAGCAACGCCTGCAGCCGCGCCTGGTTGACGATGAGGTGCGGGAACTCCGAGAGCCCGTCCTCGACGTCCTGCACCCGTCCGGTGCGCACGATCCGCTCGGGGGCGGCGGGGTCGGGGCCCCAGAACGTCGCCTCGTTGACCCAGTACGCCTCGCGGACGAGGCGGGCGCTCAGCCCGAACGCGTCGAACGTCTCGACGGTGCGGCAGGCGACGCCGTCGGCCTGCCCCATGACGAGCGGCCCCTCGCGCCGCTCGAGCACCCGGGTCGTGATGTCCTCGAAGGCCGACAGCTGGGCCGCGAGCAGGAGCCCGGCCGGCCCCGACCCGACGACGATCACGTCGGCGACGTCGGCCTGCTCACCCGCCGCGACGTCGGGCGCCGGGGCGTGGATGTCCGGGTCGCCACCGTAGAAGCCGTCCGCGTAGAACTGCATCGCCTGCTCCCGCCGATGCGCGTGGGCGGAGGTCTCCCACGACGAACCGCCCCCACCCTGTCACGGACGCTCGACGGCCGTCTTCGTCGGCAGCGACGAATCGCCGCGGGGCACCGGAGCGGTGGGCGTACGCGCGTCGGCGACCCGCGCGCCTGAGCGCGCGACGAGTTGCTCCATCCGGTGGACCAGGGTCGCGGAGGGGCTCACCCGGCCGTTCCGGTAGGTCGAAGCCCCACTCGTGCCACCGCGGATCGAGCTTCTTGTACGCGGCGAGCTGACTTGTGGTCCGGTCGCGGAGACGGGACGGTACTCCTCCGACGCGCGCCGGCCGTAGGGTCGCAGACATGGAGACGAACGCCGTCCACCCCGTCGAGGCAGGCCCCCGCAAGGTCGCCCGGCGGGCCCGCGTCGCCGCACCGGCGCACGAGTTGTTCGCCCTCGTGGCGAACCCGCACCGCCACCACGAGGTCGACGGGAGCGGCACGGTCCGCCCCGAGGTGATCGGGCCGCGCGAGCTGCGGCTCGGCGACCGGTTCCAGGTCGCGATGCGGATGGGGCCGCTGCCGTACCGGATGACGAGCACCGTGACCGCCCTCGAACCCGACCGGGTCGTCGAGTGGCAGCACCCGGGCGGGCACCGCTGGCGCTGGGAGTTCGAGCCGCAGGCCGACGAGACCACCCTCGTCACCGAGGTGTTCGACTACTCGACCTCCCGCGTGCCGGCGCTGCTCGAGCGCCTCAAGGCCCCGCAGCGCAACGCCCGGTCCATCGAGGCCGGGCTCGTCGCGCTGCAGCGCGCGCACGGCTCCTGACCGGTCGGTCCATCCCTGGCCGGGGCCGAGAACGCCGCACGGCGGACGGCGCCGCAGGCACCGTCCGCCGTGAGATCCGACCGTGGTGGAACGTCAGCCCGGCAGGAACCGACCGAGCTTCCACCCGAGGACGAACCCCAGGACGCCGATGCCGATCTCCTTGCCGTAGGACTTCAGCATGATCGGCAGCACCGTCGACCCGAGGTCGAGCGCGTCGTCGGACCCGGCCCTGCCCTGCGGCGCGATCGGTGCGGCCTTGGCGGTCGGCGAACCCGACGCAGCGGCGCTCACCGAGGAGCGCTGCGCCGCCGGGGCCCCGGCGGAACCACCCGAGCCGGCCGATGCTCCGCCCGAGGAGCCGTTCGACCCACCGCGGCGGGCCTCCCAGCTGTCCGACCCGGCGGTGGCGCCGAACATCGCGGCGGTACCGACCTCGCGCGGGGCGGCGGGTCGGCCGGTCGACACCCCGGACTCGACGTCCGCACCCGAGCCCGCCGACGACGGCGCCGCCGCGGGGGCGGGCGCGCCGGAGGACGACGAGGCGGGACGATCCCCGCTCACCTTGCCCTCGATGCACGCCACGAACTGGGCGAGCAGCTTGTCGGAGACGTCCTGCATGACGCCGCGGCCGAACTGGGCGGGCTTGCCGGTGATCTGCAGGTCGGTGGTCACGTCGACCTTCGTGCTCCCGGACCCGGCGTCGGAGAGCGCGATCGTCGCGGTCGCGCCGGCGGTGCCGTTGCCGCGTTTGTCCTTGCCGCGGCCCTCGATGACGGCGCGGTGGGCGGCGTCGTCGCGCTCGAGGAACGTGCCGGTGCCGGCGTAGACCATGGCGATCGGGCCGAGCTTGACCTTGACCTGGCCGGTGAACGAGTCGGCCGACACGTCGGTGACGGTCGCGCCGGGGAAGCACTCCCCCACCTCGCGCAGGTCCATGAACGTCGCCCACGTCGTGTCGATCGAGGCGGGGACGGTGAACGAATGGGTCAGTTCCACGGGCTCATCACGCTCCAGCGGCCGCGAGCACGGCGCGGCGGGTCAGCACCTGCGCGAGGTGGCGGCGGTAGTCGGCGTCTCCTTGGAGATCGGACGGTGGGTTCGTGCCCTCCGCGACGGAGGCGACCGCCGCGGCGACGGCGCCCTCCTCGATGGGCACGCCGGCGAGGGCCTGCTCGGCGGACCGGGCCCGCACCGGGGTGGAGCCCATGTTCGTCAGCCCGATCTTCGCCTCGGCGATCGTGTCGCCCTCGACGCGCACGGCGGCCGCGACCCCGACGATCGACCACTGGTGCACGACGCGCACGAACTTCTCGTACCGCGTGCCCCAGCCGGTGTGTTTCGGGATGCGGATCGCCGCGAGGATCTCGTCGTCGCCGACGGCGGTCGTGAAGTGGTCGACGAAGAAGTCGGCCCCGTCGACGACCCGTTGCCCGCGGGGCCCGACGACGACGAACTGGGCGTCGAGCGCGAGTGCCGGGGCGCCGACGTCGCCGGCGGGGTCGGCGTGGGCGAGCGCCCCGCCCACGGTGCCGCGGTGCCGGATCTGCGGGTCGGCGACGGTGGCGACCGCGTCGACGAGCAGCTTCGCGTGCGCCCCCGCCAGCGGGTCGGACAGCAGCTCGTCGTAGCGGGTCATGGCCCCGATGACGAGGCCGGGGCCGTCGTCGAAGACCCCGCGCAGCTCGCTCACCTTGCCGAGGTCGACGAGGATCTCGGGGGCGTTGAGCCGCATCCGCAGGATCGGCAGCAGGCTCTGCCCGCCGGCGATGATCTTCGCGCCGTCGCCGTGCCGCTGCAGGGCGGCGAGGGCCTCGTCCAGGGTGGCCGGTGCGACGTAGTCGAACGATGCCGGGATCATGCGCCCGTTCCCTTCTGGTCGTCGACGCCGGTGTGGTCGCCGGGACCCGGCGGGTCCTGGTTGGGCTGGTCGGGGTCGAAGTGCGACGTCGACTCCGGCGTGGTCGGGTCGGCCGTCGTCCGGCCCGCGGTCCGGATGGCCGTCCACACCCGCTGCGGCGTGCACGGCATCTGGATGTCGTTCACCCCGAGGTGCCGGACGGCGTCGATGACCGAGTTGACGACTGCGGGGGTCGAGGCGATGCAGCCGGCCTCGCCGACGCCCTTGGCGCCGATGTCGTTCGTCGTCGCCGGGGTGACCGTGTTGTCGGTGACGAAGCTGATCGTGTCGGCCGCCGTGGGCAGGGTGTAGTCGACGAACGAGCCGGACACGAGCGTGCCCTGGTCGTCGAAGACCGCCTCTTCCCACAGCGCCTGGGCGATCCCCTGGGCGAGCCCGCCGTGGATCTGCCCCTCGACGATGAGCGGGTTGACGATGGTGCCCACGTCGTCGACGCAGACGTAGCGCCGCATGCTCACCTGACCGGTCTCGGTGTCGACCTCGACGGCGCACAGGTGGGTGCCGTGCGGGAACGAGAAGTTGACCGGGTCGAACGTCGCCGCGGAGTCGAGCGACGGCTCGATCCCCTCGGGCAGGTCGTGGGCGGCGAACGTGGCCAGGGCGACCTCGCCCATCGACACGCTCTTCCCACCCTCGCCCGCGCCCCGGACTGCGAATCGGCCGTCGGTGAACTCGAGGTCGTCGGCGGCCGCCTCGAGCAGGTGCGCCGCGATCGGCTTCGCCTTCTCGATGACCTTGTCGGCGGCGCGGACGACGGCCTGTCCGCCGACGACGAGCGAGCGGGACCCGTAGGTGTCGAGGCCCTTCGGCGCGATCTGGGTGTCTCCGTGGAGCACCTCGACGTCCTCGAACGCGACGCCGAGCTTGTCGGCGACGAGCTGGCTCCACGCCGTCTCGTGGCCCTGGCCGTGGGCGCTCGAGCCGGTGACGACCTCGACCTTGCCGGTGGCCAGCATCCGCACGTCGGCGTGCTCCCAGCCACCCGCTCCGTAGTTGAGCTCGCCGAGCATCCGCGACGGCGCGATGCCGCACATCTCGGTGAACGTCGAGATGCCGATGCCGAGCTGGACGCTGTCGCCCCGCTCGCGCCGCTCCGTCTGTTCGCGCCGGAGCCCGTCGTAGTCGAAGAGCTCCATGGCGCGCGCGGTGGCGGCCTCGTAGTTGCCCGAGTCGTACTCGAGCCCGCACACCGACGTGAACGGGAACTGCTCGTGGCGGATCCAGTTCTGCTGCCGCAACTCCATCGGCTCGCGGCCGAGCTCGACGGCGAGCTCGTCCATCATCCGCTCGATCGCGAACGTCGCCTCCGGCCGCCCGGCGCCGCGGTAGGCGTCGGTCCACGTCTTGTTCGTGAAGACGTTCGTGCACGTGAACTGGTAGGCGTCGAACGTGTAGATCGAGTTGTACATGAAGGCGCCGAGGATGGGCGTGCCCGCGGTGACGAGGCCGAGGTAGGCGCCCATGTCGGCGGTGATGTCGACCTTGAGCGCCCGGACGGTGCCGTCCTTGTCGGCGGCGAGCGTGAGCTTCTGCCACTGGTCGCGGCCGTGGTGGGCCGCGAGCAGGGACTCGCTGCGCGTCTCGGTGTACTTGCACGGGCGGCCGGTGCGGCGCGCGGCGAGGAAGGTGATGACCTCCTCGGGCGTGACCTGCAGCTTGCCGCCGAAGCCGCCGCCCACGTCGGGCGCGATGACGCGCACCTTGGACTCGCTCACCCCGAGGGTCGTCGCGAGCATGAGCCGCAGGATGTGCGGGACCTGCGTGGAGGACCACATGACGAACTGCTCGCCCGTGGGGTCGACGACCGTCGAGCGCGGCTCCATGAAGGAGGGGATGAGCCGCTGATTGCGGAACTCCCGCTCGACGACGACGCCGTCGACGCGGGCCGCGGCGATGAGCTCGTCGACGTCGCCGCCCGTGCCGGCCTGCGCCGAGTCGAACTGCCAGACGGCGCTCGTGTTCGTGCCGAGGTCGGGGTGCGCGAGGGCCTCGTCGGCGCGCGCCTTCTTGAGGTCGAGGGCCGCGGGGAGCTGCTCGTAGTCGACGTCGACGAGCTCGGCGGCGTCCCGGGCCTGAGCGGCGCTCGCCGCGACGACGACGGCGACGACCTCGCCGGAGAAGGCGACCCGGTCGACCGCGATCGCCGGGTGGTCGGGGGCCTTCTGGTCGGCCGTGATCGGCCACGCGCACGGCAGGGCGCCCTGGACGTCGGCGACGTCGGCGCCGGTGATGACCTGGACGACCCCGGGCGCGGCCTTCGCCTGCTCGACGTCGACGGAGAGGATCTTCGCGTGCGCGAACGGGCTGCGGACCATCGCGAGGTGCAGCATCCCGGGCAGGACGAGGTTGTCGGTCCAGCGGGTGCGGCCCGTGATGAGCCGGCGGTCCTCCTTGCGCTTGCGCGCGTTGCCGATCTCGCGGCTCGCCCGGGGTTCGGTCTGGACGCTCATCGCCCGCCACCCCCGCCGACGCCCGCCCCGGCCGCCTGCTGCACGGCCTTGACGATGTTGTGGTAGCCGGTGCAGCGGCAGAGGTTGCCCTCGAGGCCGTGCCGGATCTCGTCCTCGGACGGGTTCGGGTTGTCGTTGAGCAGGTCGATGCTCTGCATGATCATCCCCGGCGTGCAATACCCGCACTGGAGGGCGTGGCAGTCGTGGAACGCCTGCTGCATCGCGTGCAGCCGGTCGCCGTCGGCGATGCCCTCGATGGTGGTCACCTCGTGCCCGTCGGCCTGCACCGCGAGCACGTTGCAGGACTTCACGCTGCGCCCGTCGAGGTGGACCGTGCAGGCGCCGCAGTTGCTCGTGTCGCAGCCGACGACGGTCCCCGTCCGGCCCACCTGCTCTCGCAGGTAGTGGACGAGGAGCATGCGCGGCTCCACCTCGTCGGTGTGGTCGACCCCGTCGACCTTGACGTTGATGCGGGTCATGCCTCACTCCTTCGTGTCCGGTCACAGCGCTGTGCCTGTCGTCATCCTCACCCCTGGCACCGGGATGGACAACCGGTCACACTCGGCGATCCACGCATGTCGGGCGGGGAGTAGCCTCGAGCGAGGTAGACCTCGCCCGCCCTGGCGCGAGCGAGGCAACGGGACTCACTGCGAGGTAACGATGGACGAGGCAGGACAGCGGTGGAGCCAGGCCGACGAGGCCAACCTCCGGGGCAGCATCACCGACCTGGCGAGCCTCGTCACGGGACACTGGGGCCTCGAGGGGCTCATGGAGCAGATCGCTCAGTACGCGGTACGCGCCATCCCGGCGCCGAGGGCGTGGGCGTGACCCTGCTGCGACACGAGGCGTCGACGAGCCGCGTCGAGGCGCTCGCGGCGAGCGACCCCTTCGTCGTCGAGATCGACGCCCTCCAGTACGAGACGTTGAGCGAGGGGCCCTGCATCACCGCGGTGCGCGAGCTACGGACCGTGCGCACCGGCTCCCTGGGCGGCGAGAAGATGTGGCCGCGGTTCGGCCCGCGGGTCGGCCGCCTCGGCGTGCACAGCGCGCTGTCCCTGCCGCTGAAGCTGCCGGGCAAGGTCGTCGGCGCCATCAACGCCTACGCCCGGGAGAAGGACGCGTTCCACGAGACGGCCGCCGAGTTCGGCGAGGCCTTCGCGCAACCCGCCGCCGTCGCCCTGCACAACGCCCACGTCCTCGCCGAGGCGCTCCGGCTGACCGAGACGCTGCAGACCGCCCTGGCGCGTCGGCCCGTCATCGACCAGGCGATCGGGGTCCTGCGTGCCCGCAGCGGCCTCACCGCCGACGAGGCCTTCGACCGCCTGCGCGAGATCAGCCACCGCGAGCACATCAAGGTGGTCGACGTCGCCCGCCAGGTGGTGGACTCGGCGGTGGGTCGGGCCCGGGACCAGCACCTCCCCTCGACGGGATCGGACGACGCGGCGGAGTAGCGTGAGAGGCCTGGAGGATCGTGACGGGCGGGGTCCTGACGCCGTCCGCCCCTCCGCGAGGGCTGCAGACCGGCGGCCCGGTGCCAGGTGACGGACCGCGTTCGGGAGCGCTCGAAGGAGCACGCCCATGGCGGTCGGCCGTGACCTCGACGCTCTGCTCGCCCTGCTCACGCAGGCGCTCGACGAGCCGGACGGCGACCTGCGCCACGCCTTCGACGGTGTGCTCGAGGCCCTCGGGCACGCCGTGCCGTCCTTCTGCGGACTGACCCTCGTCCTCGCGGCGTCGCGCGGTCCGGTGCGGCTCTCCTCCCACGACGACGCCCACGCCGACGCCCCCCGATCGTCGCTCTGGGTGCGCCTCGGCTCCCTGGCCGACGAGGCGACAGAGATGATCGTGCACGCGAGCGTGCCGGGGGCGTTCGTCGACCTGGCGGCCGACCTGGCGTGGATGCTCGGTCGCCCTCTGGGGGAGATCGTCCTCGACGGGCACCTCGAACCCGGGCGGGTCGTGTCGAGCTCGCTCGCCGACGCCTCGAGCATCGACCAGGCCGTCGGGGTGCTGCTCGCGACGGGGTGGGCGCCGGACGCGGCGGAGCGCCGGTTGGACGAGCTCGCCGCGGAACTCGGCGGCGACCGGGCGGTGGCCGCCCGGGCGGTGGCCGCCCGGGCGGTGGCCGCCCGGGCGGTTCTCGCCGGTCTCGATGACCCGCAGCAGGGGCCTCCGGCGGCCTCATCGTGAACATTTTGTCTGGCGCAGTAACCCTTTCGTCGGTCGGCCTTGCGGTGTTAGGGTCCAGGCGCTGAGAGATTCAGCCGGTCCGGGAGGGGCCCGCCGTCCGCTGCGGAACCCCACGAGCATTCCGCTCTCCTGCCGGACATTCCTGGTGATCGACCCCGATGGGGGTTTCACCTCAGGAACGCGATCCACGTCACGTCCATCGTCCGACCCGCACCCGTCTCCCGACCACGTCACCGGCCTGCGCACCGGATGCCCCGACCCGCGAGGCGGGCCGGTGGCGATGAGCACCGACAGCATGACCCGGACCTCGACGGAGGAGACGCACCCCGACGTCCTGCAGGCCTGGCGGGCCCGGTCGCCGTCGGCCCGCCCGACGAGCCGGAGCCTCATCCTCGAACTCGCCTGCATCGACGAGGCGCTCCGGGAGCCGGACGTCGACGCGCGGCCGCATCCTGGGCCGCCCCCGACGTCGTCCTGAATCGCCGCGCCGCCGAGATCAGCCGGCTGTTGCGCGAGGAGGTCATCGACTGACCGGCAGGTCCACACGACGACTGACCGAACGGTCAGGGGGGCGTCGTCCCGGTTCCCTCCGGCACGCCGTGCTCGTGATGGTGGATGGGGCCGGCGCGGTCCGCGAGGCGGTCGCCGTGGCCGCCCCAGTGCTGGGCGATGATCTCCGCGGCGATGCTCACCGCCGTCTCCTCCGGGGTGCGGGCGCCGAGGTCGAGTCCGATGGGGCTCGCGAGTCGCGCGAGTTCTGCCGAGTTCAGCCCCGCCTCCCGGAGACGGGCCAGGCGGTCGTCGTGGGTGCGCCGGGAGCCCATCGCCCCGACGTAGGCGACCTCCGGGAGCCGCAGCGCGACCTCGAGGACCGGCACGTCGAACTTCGGGTCGTGGGTGAGCACGCACACGACGGTCCGAGAGTCGAGCCGTCCCGCGTCGCGTTCGGCCGACAGGTAGCGGTGCGGCCAGTCGACGACGACCTCGTCGGCGGAGGGGAACCGGCTCGCCGTGGCGAACACGGGCCGGGCGTCGCACACGGTGACGCGGTAGCCGAGGAACGTGCCGAGGTGGGCGACCGACGCCGCGAAGTCGATGGCGCCGAAGACGATCATGCGGGGGCGCGGCGCGAACGAGGAGACGAAGACGCGCATGCCGTCGCCGCGGCGCTCGCCGTCCGGCCCGTAGGTGAGGGTGTCCGTGCGCCCGGCCGCGAGCAGGCCGCGGGCGTCGTCGGTCACGGCCGCGTCGGCCCGGGGACTGCCGAGGCCGCCTGAGGTCATCGACCCGCCGCTGCTGCCGTCACCCCGGCCGTCGTCGTCACCCCGGCCGTCGTCGTCGGGCCGGACGACGAGTCGCCGCCCGATCCACTCCGGCGACGGATGCGCGATGACGGTGGCGATCGCGACGGGCCGGCCGGCCTCGACGTCGGCGGCCACCTCCGCCAGCTCCGGGAAGGTGTCCGCGTCGATCTTCTCGACGAAGACGTCGAGGATGCCGCCGCAGGTGAGCCCGACCGCGAAGGCGTCGTCGTCGCTCACGCCGTACCGCTCCAGGCGGGGGCGGCCGTCGGCGAGCACCTCCTCACCGAGGGTGTAGACGGCCCCCTCGACGCACCCGCCCGAGACCGAGCCGACCGCTTCTCCGTCGGGCCCGACGAGCATGGTCGCGCCGGCGGGGCGCGGTGCCGACCGCCACGTCGCGACGACGGTTCCGGCGGCCACGGGCTCGCCCGCGCGCCACCAGCGCACCAGTTCGGGGAGGACCTCACGCACGGGCGACCACCTCACAGACCTGTTCGAACGCGGCGAGGGAGTGCCCCGCCACGAAGTCGTCGATGTGCGGCAGCGCCGCGACGATTCCGCCCTGGACCGGTTCGTACCCCGGCCGGCCACGATGCGGGTTGGACCACACGACCCGGTGGGCGAGGGCCCGCAGCCGGCGCATCTGCTCGCCGAGCGCCTCGGGGGTGTCGCGCTCCCAGCCGTCGCTGAACACGACGACGACCGCGCCGCGCGCGAGCCCGCGACGGCCCCAGCGGCGCAGGAACTCGGCGAGGCCGTCGGCGAGGCGGGTGCCGCCCGACCAGTCGGGGACGGCGTCCCCGCAGGCCGCGAGGGCCCGCTCGGGGTCGCGCCGGCCCAGCGCGGCCGTCACGCGGGTCAGCCGGGTGCCGAGGGTGAACACCTCGGTCGGCACGCCGGCGCGCACGTAGGCGTGGGCGAGGCGCAGCAGCGAGTCGGCGTAGGGGCTCATCGACCCGGACACGTCGACGAGCAGCACGACGCGCCGCGGCCGGGTCCCCCGCCGGCGCCACGAGATCGGGCCGGGCTCCCCCATCCGGCGCAGCTGTTCACGCAGGGTGGCGCGGGCGTCGAGCCGGCCCCGGGGGGCCGGGGTGCCGCGATGCGCCCGCCGGCGCGGCGCGCGGGGGGTCAACCCGGCGAAGAGCGCCGCGAGCCGCTCACGTTCGCGCGCGCTCATCGTCGCGACGTCGCGGTGACGCAGGACCTCGACGTCACTCGCCCGCGCCCGCAGCACGTCCTCCTCCTCCCCCGCCCCGGAGGCCTCGGCGGCGCCGGACTCGAGCGCGGCCTGGGTGAGCGTCACCGCCGGCGGCGGGGTGTGCCTCTCGCCGAGCCGCTCTAGGCCGAACCAGGCGGCGAAGGTGGCGTCGTGCCGTTCGAGGTCGGCCGGGGAGCCGCACAGGGTGGCGCGGCCGGCGTGGAAGACGCCCGCGCGGTGCTCGAGGCCCACCTCGGCGGCGGCGGCGAGGTACGCGCGCTCGCGGTCGGCGCTCACCCCGACGCCGGCGGCGCGCAGGGCGCGCGCGAACCCGAGCAGCGCGGTGGCGCCGAAGGGCCCGTCGGGCAGCGGGTCCGTGGCGGGCGATGCGCCGCGCCCGCTGACGCGGAAGCCGACCGCGACGGGGCTGCTCATCGGGCGAGCAACCGGTCGAGGGCGGCCCGCACCCGCTCGGCGTCCTCGCGGTGCTTGACGGCGGCGCCGAGGGTGGCGGCGGCCGTCTCGACGTCGAGGTCGTCGGCGCCGAGCTCGGCGAGGGCCCGCACCCAGTCGAGGGTCTCGGCGACGCCGGGGGCCTTGAGCAGCGCGGGGTCGGCGCGCAGGTTCTGCACGAGGGTGACGACGCTGCGGGCGAGGCGGTCGGAGACCTGCGGGGCGCGTGCGGCGACGATGGCGAGCTCCCGCTCGAGCCCCGGGTGGTCGATCCAGTGGTAGAGGCAGCGGCGCTTGAGGGCGTCGTGCAGCTCGCGGGTGCGGTTGGACGTGAGGACGACGACGGGCGGGACCCGCGCCCCGATCGTGCCGATCTCGGGGATCGTCACCTGCCAGGTCGAGAGCACCTCGAGCAGGAACGCCTCGAACTCGTCGTCGGCGCGGTCGATCTCGTCGACGAGGAGCACGCACGGCGCCTCGCGCAGCGCGCGCAGCACGGGCCGCGCCAAGAGGAAGCGCTCGTCGAAGAGGTCGGCCTCGACGGCCTCCAGGTCGGTTGCCGCGTCCCGGGCGCCCGCCACCGCCTCGACCGCGCGCAGGTGGAGGATCTGGCGCGGGAAGTCCCAGTCGTAGAGCGCCTGCGACGCGTCGATGCCCTCGTAGCACTGCAGCCGGAGCAGGGGCACGTCGAGCACGGCCGCGAGACCCTCGGCCAGCGCGGTCTTCCCCGTACCCGGCTCGCCCTCGAGCAACAGGGGTCGGTGCAGCCGCAGCGCCAGCCACGCGATCGTCGCGAGCGCCTCGTCGCACAGGTAGCCCGTCTGCGCGAGTCGGCCCGCGAGGTCGGGCGCGGCGGGGAAGGCGTCCTGATCCATGCCTGCCAGCATCACCCACGACCGCGGCGGGCGACACCGGTGGGTCGCGCGAGTCCGTGCCGCGAGGGTGTCCCGTCAGCGCAGGCGGTGCCGCGACACGACGTTCCAGATCGTGCTCGAGGCGTCGATCTCCTGGCTCGTCCCGGGGCCGCCGAGCGACGGGGGCGCGCCGGGCCACGTGTGACCGCCGTCGGAGATGTCGTAGCGCTCGACGAGCGCCCCCCGGTCGCAGCCGCCGTAGCGGAAGCGGGTCACGTGGGGGGTCAGCGCCGTCGCGACGGGCACGGGCCGGCACCCGTCGAGCTGCGCCCAGCGTTCCGTCGCGAGGGCCACCGAGTAGCCCCAGCGCCGGTCGCCGTTGCCGGCGAACGGGTTCACCTGGTCGACGTACCCGTGGAACGTCACGACCGGGACCGGCCGCGCCGGGCGGCAGTCGGCCTCCTCCGGGCGCGAGGTGGCCTCCGGCTCCGGGCGCCCGGCGCGCACGCCGGCCACGGGGGCGACGGCCGCGACGACGTCCGAGGCGTGACAGGCGAGCGCGGAGGACATCCGGGCCCCGCCCGAGAATCCGGTGGAGTAGACGCGCCGCGCGTCGAGGCAGCCGCGGGACACGAGGTCCGCCACGACCTTGCGCAGGAACGCGACGTCGTCGCGCGACCCCGGCGGCGGCAGCTGCCCCGCGGTGGTCGGGACGTTCGGCACGTTCCACGCCCAGTTCCCCTCGGGGTCGGGCGCGCCCTGCGGGGGCAGCGGGAGGACCCCCTGCGGGTAGGCGACGACGAAGCCGTGCCGATCGGCCACCGCATCCATCCGGGTCAGCTCCGCCTGCCGACGGGCGTTGCCCGAGCTCGGGTGCAGGTTGAGCATGAGCGGTGCTCGCCGCTGAGCCCTCTTCTGCGGCGGCACGTGGACGCGCACCCGGTAGGTCGTGCCGGCGTAGCGGACCGGCACCGAGGTCGTGCCGGGGCGCAGGGCCGAACGGCACCGGCGCGGGGCGGCGTCCACGCCGCCCGTCGCGGGGCCGGCCGACCAGGCCGTCGGGGCCGCGGGGCTCGCCGCGGTCGGGCCCGCGGGCGCCGCGGCGGCGGACCCCGCCGGGGTCACGATCCCCCCGGCCAACAACGCGAGCGAGGCGAACGACGTCACCACAGGACCGGCCATGGCACTCCCCTTCGAGATCGGCTGCGCCACAACCTAGCCGTGCCCGAGCCCCCGCGGTGGCCCCGAGACCGACGACCTGAACTTCCCATCCGGGACGTCAGCAACTTAGGGTAGCCACACCATATCGTCCCTCTCGAAGGATCACCTCGTGTCGCCTCGCTCCCTCGTCGTCGCCGCCACCCTGACGACCCTGCTCGGCCTGACCGCCTGCGGGTCGAACTCCACCACCCCCGCCGCGCAGTCGACGACCGCCGCCTCGGCGTCCACCGGGGGCGGCCAGTCGTTCCCCGTCACGATCAAGCACGCCTTCGGCGAGACGACGATCGAGAAGAAGCCCGAGCGCGTCGCGAGCCTCGGGTGGGGCAACCACGAGGTGCCGCTGGCCCTGGGCGTCGTCCCGGTCGGGATGAGCAAGGCGACGTGGGGGGACGACGACAAGGACGGCGTGCTGCCGTGGGTCGAGGAGAAGCTCACCGAGCTCGGGGCGCAGACGCCGGTGCTCTTCGACGACACCGACAGCATCGATTTCGAGGCCGTGGCCAACACGAAGCCCGACGTCATCCTCGCGGCGTACTCGGGGCTGACGAAGGAGCAGTACGACACGCTGAGCAAGATCGCGCCGGTCGTCGCCTACCCCAAGACCGCCTGGGCCACCTCGCTCGAGGACATGATCGAGATGGACGCCGCGGGCATCGGCATGGCCGCGGAGGGCGAGAAGCTCGCCGACGACGTCGAGAAGCAGATCACGGACATCGGCGCCAAGCACCCGACCCTCAAGGGCAAGAGCGCGCTCTTCTCCTTCATCGACACCGCGGACCTGAGCAAGGTCGGCTTCTACACGACGATCGACCCGCGCGCCGAGCTGCTCGAGGACGTCGGCATGACGACGCCGAAGCTCGCCGAGACCGCCGGCGAGAAGGGCGAGTTCTACGGCACGGTGAGCGCCGAGAACAGCGACCAGTTCTCCGACGTCGACGTCATCGTCACCTACAGCAAGGACCCGGCCGCCGGACTCAAGGCCGTGCAGGCCGACCCGCTGTGGTCGAAGATGACACCCGTGAAGAACGGCGCGATCGACTTCCTGGCGGACGACACCCCGCTCGCCGCCGTCGGCAACCCCTCGCCGCTCAACATCGCGTGGGGCCTCGACAGGTACCTGGCGACGATCGACACCGCTGTCGCCAAGGTGAAGTGAGCGCCACCCTCGCGCCGCCGAGCGACACGTCGCCGTCGGGGACCTCCGCCCACCGGCGTACCTCGGCGGCCCGCCGGTCTGCCTGGCTCGCCGTCTCCCTCGTCGTGCTCGGGCTCATCGGGGTCGCCTCGATCACCTTCGGCGCCCGCGAGATCGCCTGGAGCGACGTCGTGTCGGCGCTGTCGGGGAACGACGAGACGCTCGCCGAGGCGGCCGTCGCCAAGCGGATCCCGCGCACGTTCCTCGCGATGCTCGTCGGCGCCGCGCTCGGGGTCGTCGGTGCCGTCATGCAGGGTCTGACCCGCAACCCGCTCGCCGACCCCGGCCTCCTCGGCATCACGCCCGGCGCCTCGCTCGCCGTCGTCGTCGGGATGGCGTTCTTCGGCCTCGGTTCGCCCATGGGCTTCACGTGGGTCGCCATCGGCGGCGCCGCGGTCGCGGCGGTCTTCGTCTACGTCGTCGGCTCGATCGGCCGCGGCGGCGCGACCCCGCTCAAGCTCACCCTCGCGGGGGCCGCGGTGTCGGCCGCGTTCACCTCGCTCATCAGCGCGGTGCTCCTGCCGCGGATCGACGTCATGGACTCCTTCCGCTTCTGGCAGATCGGCGGCGTCGGCGGCGCGACCGCCGAGCGCACCCTGCAGGTCCTGCCCTTCCTCGTCGTCGGGGCCCTGCTCAGCGCCGCCTCGACGACCGGCCTCAACGCTCTCGCGCTCGGCGACGACCTCGCCGCCGGGCTCGGCGAACGCGTCGTGCGCACCCGTGTCGTCGCGGCCCTCGGGTCGGTGACGCTGTGCGGGGCCGCGACCGCCCTCGCCGGGCCCATCGCCTTCGTCGGGCTCGTCGTCCCGCACGCCTGCCGGCTCCTCGCGGGCCTCGATCACCGCTGGCTGCTCCCCTCCTGCGCCGTCGTCGGCGCCGGGCTGCTCACCCTCGCCGACGTGCTCGGCCGCGTCGTCGCCCGGCCCGACGAGATCGACGTCGGCATCCTCACCGCCCTCATCGGAGCCCCCGTGTTCATCGCGATCGTCCGCCGGCAGAAGGCGAGGGCCCTGTGAGCACCCTCGACGTCGTCACGACGGGCCGCGTCCGCCGCTCCCGCGCCCGGCTCCTGGCCGCCCTCGGGATCGCCGTGGGCGTCGTCGCCGCCTTCGCGATCAGCCTCATGGTGGGCCACACCTTCTACGGCCCGGGCGAGGTGTTGCGCGTCGTCCTCGGCGAGACCGTGCCCGGCGCGAGCTTCACCGTCGGCGAGCTGCGCCTGCCGCGGGCGGTGCTCGCGCTCCTCGTCGGCGGCGCGCTCGGCATGGCCGGCGTCACCTTCCAGACGATGCTGCACAACGCCCTCGCCTCGCCCGACATCATCGGCGTCAGTGCCGGCGCGAGCGCGGCCGCTGTCTTCGCGATCGTCGTGCTCCACCTCGACCAGGGACTCGTCTCCCTGTTCGCCGTCGTCGCCGCGCTCGCGACGGCGCTGGCGATCTACGTGCTGTCGTACCAGGACGGCGTGGCCGGGACGCGGCTCATCCTCATCGGCATCGGCATCGCCGCGATGCTGCACTCGGTCGTCTCCTACCTGCTCGCGGGCGCCGCGGCGTGGGACCTGCCCGCCGCGATGCGCTGGATGATCGGCAGCGTCAACGACGCCGAGTGGTCGACCCTGGCGCCGCTCGCGATCGCCGTGCTCGTCCTCGGGCCGGTCCTCGTCTCCCAGGCCGGCAACCTGCGGCTGCTGCAGTTCGGCGACGACGCGGCCGCGGCGCTCGGGGTGCGGGTCGAGCGCACGCGCGTCATCAGCATCCTCGCCGCCGTCGGGCTCATCGCCTTCGCGACCGCGGCCGCCGGGCCGGTCGCCTTCGTCGCCTTCCTCGCCGGGCCGATCGCCGCGCGGATCGTGCCCGCGGGCGGGTCGCTCATCGTCCCCGCCGGGCTCGTCGGGGCGTTGCTCGTGCTCGGCGCCGACCTCGTCGGGCAGTGGGCCTTCGACGCCCGGTACCCGGTCGGCGTCATCACCGGCGCCTGCGGCGCGCCGTACCTCGTCTACCTGCTCGTGCGCACCAACCGCTCCGGAGGCTCGCTGTGACCCTTGACGATTCGAGCCGCGCCCACTCGCTCTCGGCGCACGGCGTGACGCTCGGCTACGGCGACCGGACCGTCGTCGAGGGCCTCGACCTGGCCGTGCCGGCCGGCGAGATCACCGTCATCGTCGGGGCCAACGCGTGCGGCAAGTCGACGCTGCTGCGCTCGCTCGCGCGCCTGCTCACGCCCTCGGAGGGGCGGATCGTCCTCGACGGCAAGGAGCTCCACGAGCGCCCGACGAAGGAGGTCGCGCGCGTCCTCGGCCTGCTGCCGCAGTCGCCGATCGCGCCGGAGGGCATCGTCGTCGGCGACCTTGTCGCCCGCGGCCGCAGCCCGCACCAGCGGATGCTCACCCGGTGGTCGCGCGAGGACGACGCGGCGGTCGCCGAGGCGCTCGACCTCACGGACACGGCCTCCCTCGCCGACCGCTCGGTCGACGAGCTGTCCGGCGGTCAGCGGCAGCGGGTGTGGATCGCGATGGCGCTGGCCCAGCGCACCGACATCCTCCTGCTCGACGAGCCGACGACGTTCCTCGACATCGCCCACCAGGTCGAGGTGCTCGACCTGCTCACCGACCTCAACCGCACCCGCGCCACGACGATCGTCATGGTGCTGCACGACCTCAACCTCGCCGCCCGCTACGCCGACCGCCTCGTCGCGATGTGCCGCGGCCGGATGCTCGCCGACGGCGCCCCGCAGGACGTCCTCACCGCCGAGCTCGTCGAGGAGGTCTTCGGCATGCGCAGTCAGGTCACCCCCGACCCCGTCTCCGGGAAACCCATGGTCCTGCCCATCGGCCGCCACCACGCCCGCGTCCCCGCCGCCACCGCCTGAGAGAGGCCTCCCGTTCCGCCGCGGGGTCCGCGCTCGCGGCGGGCGCCCGTGCACGGGCCTGCAACCCGGACCGAGCTCCGACGGGACGACAGTCGCTTCTGGATCGGGGGCCGAAGACGCTTTGCGGGGCGCCGGCACGGCCGCGCGCCCCGCGATGATGGTATTTTTCTACCATGCAGACAACCATCGATGCCGCGGGCCGGATCGTGGTCCCGAAGTCCATGCGCGAGGACATGGGCCTCGGCCCAGGGCAGCTCGTCGATATCGCGCTGACCGATGGACGCCTCGAGATCGAGGTCCCGCCGATGGCGGCGTCGGTGGAGACGCGCGGCGGGCTCCCGATCATTCGGCCCGTCGACGCGCCTGGAGCCGCGCTCGACGACGACACCGTGCGCGCCACGATCGAGGCCACCCGCCGGTGACCGGGCTGGCATGCGACACGAGCATGCTCGTGGCGGCGCTCCTTCCGTGGCATGAGGCCCACGACGCCAGCCGCGCCACCCTCGCCCGGGTCACCCATCTCCCGGCGCACGTCCTCCTCGAGACGTACAGCGTGCTCACCCGCCTTCCCGCGCCGCATCGACAGGCTCCTGCGGCTGCCGCGGAGGCGTTGGCCCGGTTGCAGGTCCAGGTCGTCGGCCTGCCCGCCGAGGCGATGATCCGCCTGCCGACGCAACTGGCGGGCGCGGGTGTCTCGGGAGGCGCGACGTACGACGGGCTCATCGCGACGACCGTGCTCCACCATGGACTCCCGCTCCACAGCCGGGACGCGCAGGCCCGGCGCACCTACACCCGTCTCGGCGTCGATCTCGGGTGAGCGCCCGCGTCACCCGGGGCCGCGTAGCCCGGCGTGTCGTCGGAAACCGCCGTGCGCAAGTGCTGCCGGACCCGACGGACGGCGGCATCATGGAGGCCGACTCCGACCCGATGGGAATCTCGTGGACTACTCGACCTGGAGCGTGCCCGTGGCCGGCGGCCACCTCGGCGGCCTCGACAACGGGGGCGACGGCGGCGACGTGCTCTTCGTCTACACGGCGGGGCTGTCCGCCCTGACCTGGGACCCCGTCATGTCCCGGCTGACGGACCTGCACTGCGTGGCGCTCGACCTGCGCGGCCACGCCCTCAGCGCGCAGGCGCCGCTGCTCGACGCGGGGTCCAACTGGCGCGACGTCCTCCGGGTCATCGCGGACCGCGGGCTGCGCTGCCCCGTCGTCGTGGGCACCAACACCGGCGCGATGATGGCGCTCGCCGCCGCGGCCGACAGCCCGCACCTCATCCGTTCGGTCGTCGCCCTCGAGTGCGGGCTGCACGACTCGCCCCGGGCGCAGGTGCACGCCGAGCTGCAGCTGGCCCAGTCCGACGACTTCCTCGACGACGTGTGCCGGCGGTTCGGGCTGGGCGAGGTCGTCGGGTCACGCCAGGACATCGAGGGAGCCGCGACCGAGCAGGCGGCGCGCAGTCGCACGGACTGGCTGCTGCGCGACGTCGGCGAGGGGATCGCCGACGAGACCCGGTACTCGTTCGTCCCCCGCCCCGACGGCACCTGGCTGCACACCCCTGACCGCGAGGCGGTCCGGGCCGCCTACACGATCGACGTCGACGCGGCGTACTTCCCGACGGCCGACCTCTACGACCTCATCGAGGTCCCCCTGCACGTCGTGCAGGCCGAGGACGGCCTCAACCTGCTCAGCCCGGAGGAGGCGACCGCGCTCTCGCGGCGCCCGGGCGTGACCGTGCACGCCATCGGCGGATCGCACCTCGCCCACCGCTCCCACCCCGACGAGTTCGCCGAGGTCGTCCGGCGCGCCGCCGCCGAACCGAACGGCCCGCGCCCCGCCACGCGCCGGCGGCCGTCCGACCTGCACACCGGGCGGCGCTGACCGCAGTCGGACGGCCCGCGACATTCGACGGACGCCAGGCTCACGAGGGCGCCTCGCGGTGATCGGGGCGGAGGAGGCCGCACTCGTGGGCGGCGATGGCGAGGGCGGTGCGGTCGCGGGCGCCGCTCTTGGCGAGCAGCGAGCCGACGTGGGTCTTGACGGTCTCGGCGCCGACGAAGAGCGTGGCGCCGATCTCGGCGTTGGTCCGGCCGCGGGCGACGAGGTCGAGGACGTCGTGCTCCCGACCCGTGAGGCGGCCGACCCACGCGGGCACCGGCGCGTCCGCGCGGGCCACGAGATCGCGGATCGAGGCGGGGAAGAGGACGGCGTCGGTCGTCGCGGCGACGCGCACGGCCGTGACGAGCTGGTCGACCGGGGCGCGCTTGAGGACGAAACCGCGGGCACCGGCCCGCAGCGCGTCGGCGACGTGGGAGTCGTGCTCGAACGTCGTGATGACGACGACCGCCGGTGCGGCCGGCCGAGCCGCGAGCGCCCTGGTCGCCTCGATGCCGTCGACGCCGGGCATCCGCACGTCCATGAGGACGACGTCGGGTCGACACCGCGCGACGAGGGCCTGGACGTCGGCGCCGTCCCCGGCCTCGCCGACGACGTCGAGGTCGGGCTCCGCACCGAGGATGACCGTCAGGCCGGCCCGCACGAGGGGGTCGTCGTCGACGAGCGCGACGCGGATCACGGCGCCCCGCCCGGGACGTCGACGGTCACCAGCCACTCGCCGCCGTGAGTCCCGGCGTGCGCCGTACCGCCGAGGAGGAGGGCGCGTTCGCGGATCCCGACGAGGCCGCGGCCCCCGGACCGCATCGGCGCCGCCCGGGTCGACGCGACGGGGAGCGCGTTGGCGACGTCGAGATGCACGCCCCCGTCCTCGCGGTGGGCGAGATGCAGCCGGGCCGGGGCGCAGCCGTGCCGCGCGACGTTCGCCAACGCCTCGCTCGTGATCCGGGCGAGTTCCGCACGGATCCTCGGATCGAGACCGTCGAGGTCGAGGTCGACGCGGGCCTGGAGCCCGACGTCGCGGCGGGCGGCGGCGAGGAGGTCGGGCAGGCGCGGCTCCACCTCGTCGGCCGACGCCACCGGGGCGTCCTCGCCACCCGGACGATCCTCGCCCGTGGGGTCGGTGAGGACGGGCAGACCGTCGGCGCCGCGCCGCAACACCCCGAGCATCGCGTCGAGCTCGCCGACGGCGGCCCGCCCGGTGTCCTCGATCGCGGTGATCGCGCGCAGTGCGGCCTCGGGGTCGCGGGCGAGGGCGACGCGGGCGGCGGTGGCCTGGATCGTCATAGCCGTGAGGGCGTGCCCGACGCTGTCGTGCAGATCGCGCGCCAGGGCGTTCGCGTGCGCGACCTCTCGCTCGCGGCGCAGGGCGACGGCGGCGCGATCCGCGTCGGTCGGCCCGAGGAAGCGCGGCGCCAGCCGGCGCACGGCTCGGCCACCCCCGACGAGGCACCCCCATGCGGCGGCCAGCGACAGCGCTCCCGGCACGACGAGCCAGGCCGCGGCCCACCCGGTTCCCACGTCGAACGGCCGGGCGCGCAACGGGAGCAGGAGGGGACGCTCACCGGTGAGCGGGAAGGCGAGCAGCCCGAACCCCAGGGGGACGAAGAGGAGCAGCGCGAAAAGGACCGCTCCGCCGATGAGCGCGACGAGCGCGCACCACGCGGCGCCGAGCAGGCGCGGCGTGAGGTCGCCGGGCGCGACGGGATCCGGCAGATCGAGACCGAGCAGGCTGCGGGCGGCGGCGATCTCGACCGATCGGACCGGCGGAGCGCAGGCGACCGCGACGATGCCGACGATCGCGACGAGGCCGAGCGCGACGACGAGGAACACGTTGACCACCGACGGCACCATCTGGGTCGCGGTCAGGGTGAACGCCCAGGCCAACAGCGTCGGCGGCAGCGCGAGCGCCGCCCCGAGGAAGACGTGGGCGGTCTCTCCCCATCCGATGAGGCGACGCACGCCCCCAGTCTCGCAGCGGTGGGGGCGCGCGGCACTCCCCTTCGCGGGGGAGCGCGCAGCACCCGAGCGGGGGAGGCGGTCGACCGCCGCGGGTGACGCGCCGCGCCGGCCCCGCCCAGCAGGCTCGGGGGCATGACGACCTCGCTGGGGATCCGACCGCCTCTCGCCGTGACGGGACTGCGCCGCGCCCTGTGCGTGGGCGCCGTGGCCGCGTGCCTGCCGTATCTCGCCCTCAAGGTGCACTGGCTGCTCGGGGGCCGGATCGGGCTCCTCGATCCGGCGTTCGGCCGCAGCACGACCATGGCGGTCGCCAACGCGCTGACGTTCGCCATGGAGGTCGTCGCTCTCGTGCTCGCGGTGGCCTTCGTCGCGCCGTGGGGCCGGCGGCTGCCCGGGCCGGTCGTGCTGCTGCCGATGTGGGTCGGGACCGGGTTGCTCGGGGGGATCCTCGTGAGCGTCCCGCTGCAGCTCCTCGCCACCCTGGTCGTCGCGGCGCGGCCGTCGTCGCCGGCCGCGCCCGGCGGGCCGTCCGGAACCCCGCCGATCGCCGACTGGGTCTACGCGGTCGTGTACGCGGGGTTCGGGGTCCTCGGACTGTGCCTCATCGGCGGGTTCGCGCTCTACGCGCATCAGCGGTGGCTGCGGCCCGGCGGCTGGGCGCGGCCCCTGCGCGCCTGGGTGCGGCCGGCGCCGGCCGCCGCGGCGATCCGGGCGGTGGGCGGCCTCGCCGTCGCCTTCGGCGTCGCCGTCGCGGCACTCGGGTTCGTCGGCGATCCGCGCGGGGTCGGGGGCGCGCTCGGCGACGGCGCCGTCGCGGTCGCCGGCGGCCTCGGCCTGCTCGCGCTGTGGGCCGCCCGGCCGGCGAACCTCGCGGGGGTCGTGCCCGCGGCGGCCGCGTGGCTCGGTTCCGGCGCCCTCGCGGCCTGGGGCCTGTACCGGTTCGTCCTGCTCGCCGTACCCAACGACCTCGCCGGCGACGCGCCGGCGGACCCCGCCCGCCTGCTCCTGGAGGCCGCGCGCTGCGCGCTGGGCTGCGCCCTCGCCGCCGGACTCTGGGCCGCCCGCCCGACCCCCCGCACGACACCCCCGATGGAAGGACCGTCATGACCGCCGAGACAACCCCCACGACCACCCCCGAGAGCACCGAGATCGCCGAGATCACCGAGACGTTCGCCTGGGACACCGGGACGCTCGGCGCGTACCGCGACACGGTCACGCTGGCGGCCGGCACGACGCGGACCGCGACGTGGTGGGCGCGCACGATGTTCGAGGAGCTCATCGGCCCCGTGCCCCGCGAGATCGTCTTCCTCGGCACGCTCGCGCTCGTCCCGCACCGCGGGCCGACGTCGATCGCGGGCTGGCGCGTCGCGGACGCGACCGACACGCGCGTGGCCCTGACCCGCGGCGGCCCCCTCATGAGCGGGCGCCTCGTCGTCGCCGCGGGCCGCGACGCCGTGAGCCTGGGCCTCACCATGACCCCGCGCAACCGCGCCGGAGCCGCCGTGTGGCGCCGCATCGCGCCGAAGCATCGCGTTGCCGCCCGCACCCTGCTCCTGGGCGCGTCGCGGCGCGAGCGGCGGCAGCCCGACGAGGCTCCCGCCGCGCCGCGAGCCGACCGCGGGCCCCGGGTCTAGATTGAGGCGGTGCTGCGGATTCGGCTGATCGGCCGACCGGGACTCGGCCACGACGGTGAGCCCCTGCCCGGCCCGCGCGGGCGCAAGTCCTGGGCCCTGCTCGGCCGCCTCGCGCGATCCGCCGAACCGGTCTCCGTCAGGTCCTCGTCGGCGAGCTGTTCGGCGAGACCGCGGACCCCCTCGCGTCCCTGCGCTGGTCGTTGGCCGAGCTGCGGCGACGGATCGGGCCCGCCCTCGATCTCGGCGGCAACCCCGTCTCGATCCGGATCGGGGCGGACACGGGCGTCGACGTCGACCTCGTCGGGCGAGGCCTGTTGCCGTGGCAGGAGATCCCCGAGGGCGAGTTCCTCGAGGGGATCACGGTCGACGCCTCCCCTGCCTTCGACTCCTGGCTCCTCGTCGAGCGCATCCGCGTCGACGCCGAGGTGCTGGCGGTCCTGCGGCAGGAGACGCTGCGCGCCCTCGGCGGACGCGACGTCGGTCGCGCGATCGTCGTGGCCGGTGCGATGGTGCGCCGGGCGCCGCTGGAGGAGGGGCCGCACGTCATGCTCAGCAAGGCGCTGACCGCCTCGGGCAACTCCGCCGCGGCGATGCGCCAGGTGCAGCTGATCGAGGCGACGTTCCTGGCCGAACTGGGCGTCACCGCGACCCCGGCGCTGCGGGCGGCGGCGCGGCCCGGAGCGCGGCCCTCCTCCCCGGGGGTATCGGCGCACGCCGCGGCGAGGTCCCACGTCGACGCGGGACTCGCGGCCCTGTCCGCGGGCGCGGTGGACGTCGGCATCAACACGCTGCGGCGCGCGGCGGACGAAGCACCGGGGGCCCGTGATCCCGAACTGCTGGGGCGGTGCCTCATCGAGCTCGGCACCGCTCTGGTGCATGCGATCCGGGGGTACGACGACGAGGGCGCGACGGTGCTCGGGGCCGCGGTGGAGGTCGCGACCTCGGCGGGCGCCGAGGCGTTGGCCGCGAAGGCCCTCTCGGAGCTGGCCTACGTCGACGTGCTCGCGGGCCGACGGGTGAGCGCGCAGGCCTCCTTGGAGAGGGCGGAGGCGCTGGCCGGGACCGATCTGACGCTGCGCGCCGCCCTGGCCGGGTTTCGAGGCGATGAACCTCAGCGACTGGGGCCGCCTCGACGCGGCCGCGGACCGCTTCGTCGACGCCGTGGAACTCGGCCGCGCGGCATCGGCTCCGAGGAGGCAGGTGTGGAACCTCGGGATCGGCGCACGCACGATGTTCCTCCTGGGCCGATTCAGGGACGCCGTGGACTGGGCGCAGCGCTCCTGCGACCTCGCCGATCAGGAGCGGTGGACCGCCTTCCGCCCCTGGCCGCAGGCGTGGGGGGCCCACGCCCGGCTCGCCCTCGGAGTCCACCCCGACGTGGTCCGCGAGGACGCGGAAAGGGCGTTCGCGCTGGCGCGGCATCTTCAGGACCCCTGCTGGGAGGGCGTGTCGGCCAAGGCGATCGGTCTCACCTACGTCGCGCAGCACCGGGACGCGACCGGTCTGCGCTGGTTCTCGGAGGCGAGTACCGCCACCCGGCGGGTGACCGACGCGTACGCCTGGGTCGACGTCGACATCCTCCTGGCCGACGCCGACGCGGCGCTGCGTCTCGGCGACTCCGCGCGCGCGGAGGCCGTCATCCAGCGGGCCGTGGGGCAGGCGGCCCGAGGCAGCATGGACGACCTGCTCGACCGTGCCCTCCGCCTCGTGGTGACGACCGGCCGGGGATGACGGGCCGCCGGACGCCGCCACGCGTCTCGGCGGCGTCCGGGGGTCGGTCAGCTCGGGGGCGCGAAGAACTCCAGGGCGATCCCGTCGGGGTCCCGGAAGGAGAGTCCGGACCCGTAGTGGGCGTCGACGATGCCGCTGTGCTCGACGCCCAGCGCATCGAGCCGGTCCACCCAGCCGAGCAGCCCGTCGCGATCCTCGACCGCGAACGCGACGTGGTCGAGGCCGGTGCGGTGCTCGTCGAACCGGTCGTCCGCGGCTCGGGGGTGGGTGTGCAGACCGAAGAGTCCGCCCGAGACGGCGTACACGGTGTGATGGGATCCGCCGGTCGTCTCGTCCTCGTCGAGGACGGGATCGGCGCCGAAGAGCGCCGAGTACCACCTGGTGCTGCGGTCGAGATCGGTCACGGTCACGGCGACGTGAGCGATGGCGGGAAAGGCTGACATGTCGGGCCTCCTGGCCTCGAAGGGTTCCGGGCGTCTTCGCACCGGAGAATGAGCCCAGTCCAGCGGGCGACCGGATGACGCACCGGGTGACGGCCGCCCCGGCGGGGGCCCGCGACGCGCCGGTGAGCGCGGCCGCGGACCGCCCGGGGGGCGCGGTGGGTCACCGACGCAGGCCCATGGCCTTCGCCATCGCGTCGTGGACGTGGGTGTTCTCGTAGACGCCGGAGAGCAACTCGGCCCCGGGGCCCATCGCCGTCACGGGCACGTCCTCGGCCGTGTGGTTCGACGTCGTCCAGTCGACCATGAACCTCCGGTCGGTGCCGGGGGCGCTGAACGGGCCGTCCTCGGCGGTGCGGCCCTCGCCGCGCTCGTTGGGGTACTTGGGGTCGTCCTGCAGCTCGGGGACGTCCTCGATGGCGAGGCTGCCGGTCTCGTGGTCGGCGACGACGACGACGAGCGTGTCGGCGTGCGCCTTCGCGTAGCGCTTCGCGACCCCCACGGCCGCGTCGAGGTTCTTGCCCGCCTTGGCGACCATCGCCGCGTTGGACTTGTGGGCCATCTCGTCGATGCCCTCCTCCTCGACCATGAGGAAGAACCCGTCGTCGTCCTCGCTCAGCGTCGAGATGGCCTTGGAGGTCATGTCAGGCAGCGACACCGTGGGGGCGTAGACGTCGCCCTTGCCCTCGGGGTTCTGCTGGAACATCTCCTCGTTGGCGAACAGGCCGAGGATCTGGCCGGACGTCGCGGCCTTGAGGCCGGCCGTGTCGGTGACGTACTCGTAGCCGAGCTTCTTCGCCTGCTCGATGAGGTTGCCCTCGGTCCCCTTGCTCTTCTCCGTCGGGTCCTCCGCGGGAGCGTCGGGGAAGGCGCCCGGGGTGCCCGGCGGCAGCCAGCGGTCCTCGCCACCCCCGAGGATGACCTGCGGCCTGCTGTCCTCGAGGAACTGCTTTGCGATGACGCTCTGCTCGTCGCGGTCCTTGACGTGGGCGCCGAACGCGGCGGGGGTCGCGTCGGTGACCTGCGACGTCGTGACGAGGCCGGTGGCCTTGCCGTGCTTCGCCGCGAGCTCGAGCACGCTGGGCACCCGGTTGCCGTCCTCGTCGACGCCGATGGCCCCGTTGTACGTCTTGACGCCCGTGGCGATGGCCGTGCCGCCCGCGGCCGAGTCGGACACGAACTCCTTCGGGTCGTGCGGGAACGTCTGCGAACGCCCCGCGACCGGCATCGAGTCCATCTCGAGCTTCCCCTCGGGCCCGACGTTCACGTACCGGATGAGGTCGCGGTGGGAGGTGCCCATGCCGTCGCCGACGAAGACGATGACGTTCTTGGCCCGGGCGTGGCGCCTCGCCTCGGTGGCAGATTGTGCGGCGGCGGGCGCGGCCGCGGCGGGCTGGGCGGGCGCGGCCGACGGCCGGGCCGTGGCCCCGCCGGACACCGCGACGGCGCCGACGACGAGGGTCGTGGACGCCACGGCGGCGGCGAGGCTCAGGCTGCCGGCGCGGGTGGTGAGGGGGTTGCGAGAGCTCATCGTCGTGCTCCGATCTGTCGGACCGAGGCGGCCGCCGGCGTGCCCTCGTGGCCCGGCCGGTCGTGGCGCGTCGTTCGGGAGGGGTGTCCCTAGGGCGGCACGGTACGCACCTGCGCCTGGCCCCGCCAGAGCTCACGGACCCGACGTCGGTGACGGGTCCGGTTGGGAGGCAGGGCGCTCCGTGCGGTCGTGCCCTTTTCGACCGGGGACGACGAAGGGGACCGACCCCGTGGGCCGGTCCCCTTCTGCGTGCGTGATCCGCTCAGCGGCGGCGCGTGACCAGGCCGACGATCCAGAGCAGGACGACGGCGCCGAGGATGGCGGTCAGCATGCTGAAAATCAGCCCGCCACCCGCGACGTCGACGCCGAGCAGCCCGAGGAGGAAGCCGCCGAGGAGGCCGCCGACGATGCCGACGACGATGTTCGCGCCGATACCCATCTGGGCGTCGGTCTTCATGATCTTGCTCGCGATCCACCCGGCGATGCCGCCGAGAACGATCCAACCGATGATGCCCCAGCTGATGACCACGGGGGAGGGTCCCTTCTGTCGATGACGGACGAACGGGCTCGGAGGGGTCGCACCCCCCGCGCGCACGCGAACGCCACGGCGGCCGCGTACGAGAGCGGGACCACTCCGACAGCCGCTCCCCCTACCCTATGCCGACTCCCGCGTCGCCGAGGATCGGCCTGCCGGGCGCGCATCCGCCGGACCCGCTCTCGCGCGACGTGACGCAGTTTCGACGATGCGCGGGCGACCACGGACACGTGGTCGGCCCCGTGACCGGCAACGATGCGAAATGAGGGGTCGCGCCGCGTCGTCGTGACTGCGTGACGCTCGACCGGGCCGGACCGGCCGGCCCGGAACCGCCCCTCCCCACGCTCACAACACACCGCGTTCGTAGGCGACGCGCACGGCGGCGGCGCGGTCGCCCACGCCGAGCTTGGCGTACGCGTGCACGAGGTGCGTCTTGACGGTGGCCTCGCTGACGAGGAGGCGGCTCGCGGCCGTGCGGTTCGTGCCGCCGGCGGCGATGACGCGCAGCACCTCGACCTCCCGCTCGGTCAGCTCGACCTCCCGGGTGCGGGCCAGCAGGACGTCGAGGGCGCCGGGGGCGAGGGCGGGCCGGCCGGCGCACAGGTCGACGACGGCGCGCACGAGCTCGGCGCGGCGGGTGTCCTTGAGCAGGTAGCCGTCGGCGCCCGCCTCCATCGCGGAGCGGATGTCGCGGTCGGTGTCGTACGTCGTCAGCACGAGGATCCGGGGCCGGGCGCGGTCGAGCTCGCGGAGGGCGCGGATCGCGGCGATGCCGTCGCCGCCGGGCATCCGCAGGTCCATGAGCACCGCGTCGGGGGCGGCCCCGCCGGCGGTGAGCGCGGCCACGACGGCGAGCGCCTCGGGCCCGCTCGCGGCCTCCCCGACGACCTCGAGGCCCGGCTCGAGGTCGAACATCCCGCGCAGTCCGTCGCGCACGACGGGGTGGTCGTCGACGAGGACGACCCGCAACGGCACGCCGCCCGGCCCGCCGCTCACGTCGGCACCGCGGCGCTGACGACGCACCCCTCGCCCGGCCGGCTCTCGACGACGAGGGCGCCCCCCGCGGCGCGCAGGCGCTCGCGCATGCCGGGCAACCCCCGGCCCGCGGCCGGCGCGTCCGGGTCGAACCCGTGGCCGTCGTCGCGGACGTCGAGGCGGACCTCGTCGGCGACGTACGTCAGGGTGACCGTCGTGCGCCGGGCCCCGCTGTGCCGGGCGACGTTGGCGAGGGCCTCCTGCGCGATGCGCAGCAGGTCGGCGTCGTGGGCGCTCTCGCGGGGCGGCCCGTCGAGCACGAGGCGACCCTCGATGCCGGCGGCCTCGCCCCACCGGCGCACGAGCCGGCTCAGCGCGGTGGGCAGGTCGGCGTCGTCGAGGTGCGGTGAGGCGAGTGCTGCGACGGCGCGGCGCGCCTCGGCGAGGCTGTCGCGGGCGGCGCGACCGGCCCGCTCGATGCGGACCCGGTCGGCGGCCCCGGCGCTCTCGATCGCGCCGAGCTGGGTGATGACGCCGACGAGGCCCTGCGCGACGGTGTCGTGGATCTCGCGGGAGAGGCGGGCGCGCTCCTCGAGGACACCGGACTCCCTGGCCTGACCGACGAGTTGCGCCTGCAGCGCGGCGTTCTCGGCGAGCGCGGCCTCGAGCCGGCGCACGGCCTCCTCCCGCCGCGTGACCGCCTCCTCGCGCCGCTTCTCGACCATGATCATCGTGCCGGAGAGGGCGACGTTGACCACGACGATGAGCACGAACATCGGCGGCGAGGCCCACGCGCCGGTCGTCCCGCCCGACTGCGACAGGCCCGTGGCCGAGGCGACCGCGGCGATCGCGAGCCACAGGGCCGGGCCCGTGAAGATCCGCACCGCGTCGAAGTAGCCGACGAACGCGTAGAACCCGTAGAGCGGGTTGAGCATGACGAGCCCGACGCACGCGAGCGAGTGCCCGACGAACCCGAGCACCGCGCCGGCGCCGCTGTGGACCCCGCGCACCTCCCACCACCAGCGGTAGAGCAGACCGGCGCCCGCGATTGCGAGGTAGGCGCCCAACGGCAGCTCAGGAGTGAACAGGTCTGCGGTGCCGGCGCACAGGCACGTGGCGGCGACGAGCATGGCCGCGGGCAGCAGCCGGGGCAACGGCCCACCCGGGCCCGGGTCGGCGCGCCAGGTCGATCGGGGGCGGTCGGGCGAGGCATCCATGGCGGTGGCGCCGGACGACTCCATCGGGGCGGCCGCACGGGCGCCGGGCACCCGTGACGCGGCCGCCGGGAGACTCGACATACCCTCCAGTGTCGCGCTCCCGACTCCCGGGCGCGCCGTCTCGGTGGACCCCGCACCCCGCGCGCTCACGACCTCACCCCCACCGGAACGTCCGGGCCGCGACGATCGCGGGCAGCGCCGTCCAGGCGAGGAGCACCCCGACCTGCGCCCACGACGGCCACCCACCGTGCATCGCCTCGAGCAGCGCGGCGGAGGCGGCGCCGCTCGGCGTGAGGTCGGCGACGCGGCCGAGCACCTCCGGGAAGACCGTGCGCGGGATCCACATGCCCGCGAAGAACCACAGCACGAACGTCAGAAGGGTGCCGACGCCCGTCGCGACCCGCGCGTCGGGAGCGAGTGCGCTGACGAGCGCCCCGATCGAGAGCAGCGCCGCGAGGGCGAGGACCGTGACGAGACCGAACGCGAGCACGTTGCCCGGCGGCGGATTGCCGAGCACGGCGGGGATCGCGACGAGCACGGCCGCGACGGCGAGGGAGGCGAGCCCGAGCACGACCATGACGGCGGCGAGCAGTTGGGCGGGCGCCGCGGGGGTCGTCCGCAGCCGCTTGAGCACGCCGTCGGCGCGGTACTGCGCGAGCACCGTCGGCATCCCCTGCACGGCGAGCAGGCTCGTCGTGAACAGCACGAGCACGGGCAGGTAGACCTGACTGAAGCTCCAGCCGCCCAGGCCCTCCTGGGGGCTGCGGGTCGCGGGCACGAGGGCGAGCACGATCGTCGCGACGACCGGGATGACGACGGCCCAGGCGACGACGCCGGGCTCGCGGCGCAGCAGGCGGGCCTCGCTCGCGAGGAGGGCGGCGAACGCGGATCGGGGGCGGGGCGGTGGGGTCGGCGCGCCGGACCCGCGTCGGGTCGCCGGGGCGGTCATCGGAGGTCCTGGCGTCGGGTGGGGCCGGTGAGCGAGAGGTAGGCGTCGTCGAGGCTCGGGGTGTCGACCCGCAGGCCACCGGCGGTGACGCCGAGCGAGGCGAGGTGGACGACGACGGCGCCCACGACGTCCGCGCCGCCCTCGACCACGAGGCGAGCGCCCTCGACACGGACGTCGGCGACGCCGGGCAGCGCGCGGACGGAGTCGAGCTCCTCGGGCCGCAGCGGCCGGGAGGGGGTGCAGCTCAGGCGCTGCGTCGCGCCGCTGCGGGAGGCGAGGGCGTCGGGGGTGTCGAAGGCGGTGACGAGCCCGTCGTCGATGATCGCGACACGGTCGCAGAGGTACTGCGCCTCCTCCATGAAGTGCGTGACGAGCAGGATCGTCACGCCGTCGGCGCGCAGCTCGGCGAGGAAGTCCCAGATCTCGCGGCGCGCCGCCGGGTCGAGCCCGGTCGTCAGCTCGTCCAGGATGGCGATGCGGGGGTGCCCGACGAGCGCGAGCGCGACGGACAGGCGCTGCTGCTGCCCGCCCGAGAGCGCCTCGAACCGGGTGTCCCGCTGGGCGCCGAGGCCGAAGCGGTCGAGCAGCTCGTCGGTCGCGCGCGGCGCCGGGTAGAAGGCGCGGTAGAGGTCGAGGGCCTCGCCGGCGGTCATCTTCTTGGGCAGGCGGCACTCCTGCAGCTGCATGCCGAGGATGGCGCGCAGGGCGGCGGGGTCGCCGGCGGGGTCGAGCCCGTCGACGGTGATCGTGCCGGCGTCGCGGGTGCGCAGGCCGCCGATGCACTCGACGGTCGTCGTCTTGCCCGCGCCGTTGGGTCCGAGGACGCCGACGATCTCGCCGGCCGCGACGTCGAGGTCGACGCCGCGCACGACCGGGTGCCCGCCGTAGGCCTTGGTCAGACCGCTCACGTGGATCAGGCTCATGGATCCACGCTCCCGCGCGGGGAACGCGGCGGCATCGCCCGCCCGGCCCCACCCACCTCCACCGATCGGTTGAGGTGGGCCTCTGGCGGCCGCTCCCTGGGCGGGCCCATCCACCTGCTGAGACGTCACGTCCGACCGGCCCGGATCACCCGGCCCCGGTCACGACCGTCATCTCAGGACGTGGCTGTGCGGGGCGTGAAGGTGTCGCCCAACGGCTCGCCGGCGAGGAGCCGGGCCACCGCGGCGGCGATCATCGGCCGCAGGCGGTCGGCCGGGGCAAGGGGCTTCTCACGATCGACCCCGTCGCCGATCCGTTCGAGCGCCGAGCGCACGACGGCCGGGTCGACGCCCCACGCATCCACCTCCCTCTCGAGGTGGCCGATGCTCAGCGCGGCGAGGGCGTACTCCCCGTCGACGGCCATCGCCATCCGGCCGTCGATCCCCGGGAGATGAGCCAGCGGCAGCATGTCGTAGGCGGGCGCCAGCGCGCTGGACCCGTCCGGTGGGTGCAGCAGTCCGAGGTTCTTGGCGTGCAGGTCGAGGTTGCCGATGGCCACGGCGAGCGTGAGGTGGGCGGCCAGGCGCCCGAGGTCGTCGGGGGCGTGCTGCGCGACGACCTCCGCCACCCGGCCCAAGCGCGCGGACCCGCCGATCTCCTGGTACTTCTCGTCGCCGGCCAGGCCGAGCGCCTGGTTGAAGTCCTCCTGATGCAGCCGTTGCCGCTCCGGGCCGACGCGGTCGTACCGCTCGATGGCGAGACAGTCCCGGCCCCCGAGGCGCTCCACCTCGACGGAGGTCGCGCTCAGACCGCAGGAGACGGCCAGCCGATGGCCGTACTCCTCCTCGGCAAGAGCCTGCGGCCGGCCAGGAAGCGCCGGTTTGACGATGTGCGTCGACGTCGCCCCGCCGAGCGGTTGGTGCCACTGCCCGCCCTCGCGGGTGAGGACGATCTTCGGCTGCACGCCGGCCAGCGAGGTCTTGCCACGGCGCGGGTCGTTGCCGAGGGCGACCTCGTCGAGGAGGCGGGCGATGGCGGCGTCGTCGATGGGGCGGAGCTGCGGGACGGGCGGTCCCCAGGATGCTTCGGGGTCGTAGACCTGGACGGCCCCCGCGACATCGCGGCCGAAGCGGGCCAGGAGGCCGGCCACGTCGTGGGTGGCGAGGCCGCCCATCCGCGCCAGGCGCTCCCGCATGACCCCCTCCGGCAGGAGCTCCCCGAGGACGTTGCGGCGCCGCGGCGCCCGGCGTCGGTGCGGGCGCAGCTCCAGAGGTGCGCCGACCGAGAGCACCGGTGAGTTGACCCCCCATCGCGTGAGGGCCTCGGGGGTGAAGGAGATGTCGGTCGAGCGCCAATCCGGGCCGGCGGCGACGCCGACGACCGTGTCGTACAGCTCGACCGTCAACTCGACGCTCATGCAGTGTCCTGGGCGCCGTCCGACCGCGGCCGGTCCGGCGACGGGCGCAGGTCGTGGGTCGGGTCCTCGAACTCGGCGAGCAACGAGACGTCGACGAGGCGGAGGGCGGCGAACAGTCGTTCCATGAGCAGGCCCGGTTTGCCCTGCTCCAGCTCCCACAGCCACTTCTGGGTCACCCCCAGACGCGCCGCGAGCTCGCGCTGCGACCAGCCGTGGATCTCCCGGCCCTGTCGGATGGCGTCGCCGAGCTCTTGCCCGGACCTGACGCGGCCGGTAAAGGTGGCCATGTCCCTCCTGACGCGGGAGCGGCGTCGACGTTGCTGACGTCGATATCCACATCACCGTACGGCGACGTCGATAAGAACGTCAAGATCGCCGAAACCCGAGGGGTGGCGTCTGCGAACACCTCCGGGGGTACTCGACCGCGTCAGAACGTGAGCACGAGCCGCCCTCGCGTGCCGCCCTGCGCGAGGCGGCGGTGGGCGTCGGCGGCCTGCTCGGCCGGCAGGGTGTCGGCGACGGCCAGGGTGAGCACGCCGTCCTCGACGGCGCGGCGCAGGTCGTCGAGCCGGTCGCCGCGGTGGTAGTCGTCGAACACCCAGACGCTGTGGACGGTGACGTCGCTGCCCTCGACGCCCGGCCAGCGGCGCACGGTGGCGAAGCCGCCGCCGGAACGCACGGCGGGCAGGGCGAGCTCGTTCTGCACGGCGGCGTCGACGAGCCCGTCGACGCCGTCCGGGTAGATCTCCCGGATGCGCGCCGCGACGTCGTCGCCGCGGGGCACGACGTGGTCGGCCCCGAACCCGAGGACGCGGTCGCGGTCCTTGTCGGCCGCGTCGGCGATCACCGTCAGCCCGCGGTCCTTCGCGAGCTCGACGACGTACCCGCCGAGCGTCCCGGCGGCGCCGGTGACGGCGAGCACCTGCCCCGGCTCGAGTCCCAGCTTGTCGAGGGCCTGCAGCGCGGTGAGACCGTTCATCGGCAGGGTGGACGCCTCGACGAGGGAGCGGCCGGCGGGGATCGTCGCGAGCGAGTCGGCGTCGGCCACGAGGTACTGCACGTAGGCGCCCCCGTGCCCGCGCTGCGGAAGCGCGATGGCCATGACCTCGTCGCCGACGTGCCGGCGCGACGTGTCGAGCTCCGCGGTCGGCTCGCCCACCTCGTCGACGACGCCGGCCGCGTCCATGCCCGGCACGTGCGGCGGCGGCAGCTCGCTCTCGCCGTAGGCGCCCTCGCGGGCGTTGGTGTCCGTCGGGTTGACCGCGGCCGCCGCGACGGCGATGCGGACCTGCCCCGGGCCGGCGTGCGGCTCCGGCACCTCGTGGGCGGCGAGGGCCTCCGGCCCTCCGTACTCCTGGACTCCGATGACGCGCATGTCCAGGCCAACCGGGCGAGGCGGGATCGTTATTCCGATCACGGCGCAGGACACCCGCGGTCAGGGACCGTCGGGTCGGTCCGGAGCAGGCGAGACTCGCCCTCGTCCTCGCGCGTCCGTCGCGGCAACGCTGTCACCCCGCTCGTCCCTCGCTGCGCCCTATGGTGGCCATCACTCGTTCACGACGAAGGAGACGTGCCATGGGTGAGCAGGACGACGCCGTCCGGACGGCGCAGCGGTGGGTCGAGGACTACGAGAGGGCCGCCGCCGGTGGCGACGCGGACGCGGTGGTCGCGCTGTTCGAGCCCGACGGGTTCTGGCGGGATCTGGTGGCGATGACGTGGAACCTGCACACCGCCGAGGGCGCCGAGGCGATCGGCGCGATGCTCCGCGACGTGGGCCCCGAGGCGTGGCCGCGCGCCCTGCAGGTCACGTCGGCCGACGGGGACGCCGACGCCACCCAGGTCATGGCGACCTTCGAGAACGCGACGTTCACCGGGAAGATCGTGCTCTCCCTCCGCGGCGGCCGGGCGTGGACGCTGCTCACGAGCGCCCAGGAGCTGAGGGACCATCCCGAGCCGAAGGGCCGGCGGCGGGTGCTCGGCGCCCGGCACGGCGCGGACATGGAGAAGGAGAACTGGCTCGACCGGCGCCGCCGGCACGCGGAGACGTTCGGCATCGACGAGCAGCCCTACGTCCTCGTCGTCGGCGGCGGCCAGGGTGGCATCGGCCTCGCGGCACGGCTACGCCGGCTGTCGGTGCCGACCCTCGTCATCGACAAGAACCCCCGCCCCGGCGACCAGTGGCGCAGCCGCTACCACTCGCTGTGCCTGCACGACCCGGTCTGGTACGACCACATGCCGTACCTGCCGTTCCCCGACGACTGGCCGGTCTTCACGCCCAAGGACAAGATGGGCGACTGGCTCGAGCACTACACCCACCTCATGGAACTCGACTACTGGACGAGCACCGAGGCGAAGTCGGCCCAGTGGAATGAGGACAAGGGCCGCTGGAGCGTGCGGGTCACGCGGGAGGGGAACGACCTCGTCCTCGAACCGACGCACCTCGTGCTCGCCACGGGCATGTCGGGCCTGCCGAACCTGCCCGACATCCCGGGCGCCGACACGTTCACCGGCGACATCCACCACTCGAGCGCCCACCCGGGCGGCGCGAAGTACGCCGGCAAGAAGGCCGTCGTCATCGGGTCGAACAACTCCGCGCACGACATCTGCGCCGACCTGTGGGAGAACGGAGCCGACGTGACGATGCTCCAGCGCAGCTCGACGCACATCGTGCGGTCCGAGTCGCTCATGCACCACGCCCTCGGGCCGCTGTACTCCGAGGAGGCGGTCGAGGCCGGCATCGACCACGAGACCGCCGACCTGCTCTTCGCCTCGCTCCCCTACCGGATCCTGCCGGAGGCGCAGAAGGTGGCGTTCGACGCGATCCGGGAGCAGGACGCGGACTTCTACGCCGCGCTCGAGAAGGCGGGCTTCCTGCTCGACTTCGGCGACGACGACTCCGGCCTCTTCCTCAAGTACCTGCGCCGCGGCTCCGGCTACTACATCGACATCGGCGCCTCCCAGCTCGTCGCCGACGGCCGGATCACGCTCGTGTCGCCGGCGCGGGTGGCCCGGATCACCGAGCGCGCCGTCGTCCTCGAGGACGGCACGGAGCTGGAGGCCGACCTCGTCGTGTACGCGACGGGCTACGGGTCGATGAACGGCTGGGCCGCCCAGCTCATCAGCCAGGAGGTCGCCGATCGGGTCGGGAAGTGCTGGGGCATGGGCTCCGGCACGACCAAGGACCCCGGGCCGTGGGAGGGGGAGCTGCGGAACATGTGGAAGCCGACCCAGGTCGACAACCTGTGGTTCCACGGCGGCAACCTGCACCAGTCCCGGCACTACTCGCGCTACCTCGCGCTGCAGCTCAAGGCGAGGCTCGAGGGGATCGACACGCCCGTGTACGCCCTCGCCGAGAGCCACCACACGTCGTGAGGCCGCCGCCGGGCGCGGTCAGCTCGTGATGTCCTTGCCGGCGAACCGCGCCCAGGCGGCGGAGAGGAAGACGGCGGTGTAGGCGAGGGCCACGAGCGAGCCGGTGGCCATCGTGTCCCAGAAGATCGGGTCGCGCATGACGTCGCCGAACGCGCTCCACCGGTCGACGAGCAGCCACGGGTGCAGCCCGTCGAGCTGCGGGATGCCGTCGAGGATCCACATCGTCATGACGAGGAGGGTCACGGTGATCGTGGCGCCGATGGGTTGCTCGGTGAGGGTCGAGACGAACAGCCCGATCGCGGCGAGCGCGGCGAGCTGGAGCGTGAGGTAGGCGCAGGCCACCGCGAGCCGCCCGAGCGCGTCCCCGAGGCCGACCTGCGTGCCCGAGAGCAGCGTGACCGGGCCGAGGCCGAACAGCAGGCCGCCCGCCGCGAGCGCGGCGAGGACGACGACGGCCACCCCGATCGCGGCCCCGACGACGAGGGAGAGGTACTTGACCGCGAGCAGGCGGGTGCGCCGGACCGGCACGGTGAGCAGGTAGCGCAGCGTGCCCCCGTGGGCCTCGCCCGCGATCGCGTCCCCGGACAGGGTCGCCACCGCGAGCGGGAGGAAGAGGGTGATCTCGGCCGCGAGCGCCGCGAGGGCGACGAAGAACCCGTTGCCCGCGATGGAGGAGAAGAAGTCGGGGCCGCGGCCCGGGCGCGGGGCCGTCGAGGCGCGGATGGCCACGGCCATGACGATCGGCACGAGCGCGAGCACGGCGACGCCGGCCTGGTTGCGGCGGCGGCCCGCGATGAGGCGCACCTCGGAGGCGAGCAGCCGCAGGAACGAACTAACCGCTGACATCGAACCCCTCCCCCGTCAGAGCGATGAACCGTTCCTCCAGGCCAGGGGCGGTGACGGCGAAGCCGCGCACCCGGACCCCCGCCGCGACGAGCTCGGCGACGACCCGCTCCGGCGGCACCCCCGCCACGACGGTCTCGAGGGCCTCGACGCCGGGGGCGGCGTCGCGCAGGTCGCGCACGTCGCGCGCACCGAGCCGCACGAGGACGTCTCGGGCCGGCACGAAGTCCGGGGTGTCGACCCGGGTCACGGCGTCCGCGCCGCCGAGCACCTCCGCGACGGAGCCCTGCGCGACGAGGCGGCCCGCGTGCATGACGCCGAGGTGGGTGCACACCTGCTCGATCTCGCTGAGGAGGTGGCTCGAGACGAGCACGGTCGTCCCCTCCCGGGCCAGCGCGCCGATGAGGGCCCGCACCTCGCGCGTGCCCTGCGGGTCGAGGCCGTTCGTCGGCTCGTCGAGGACGAGCAGGTCGCGGGGCGCGAGCAGCGCGGCGGCGATGGCCAGGCGCTGCTTCATGCCGAGGGAGTAGGCGCGGAAGCGCTTGTCGGCGGCCGGGGTCAGCCCGACCCGCTCGATCGCGGCATCGATGCGGGTGCGGGAGGTGCGAGGGTCGGCGCGGGCGTCGGCTGCGTCGAGGCGGCGCAGGTTGGCCCGGCCCGAGAGGTACGGATGGAACGCCGGGCCCTCGACGAGCGCGCCGACCCGGTGCAGGACGTCGACGATCGCCCCCGGCGTGCCGGCCCCGAGCACCTCGATCTCGCCCGCGCTCGGCCGGACGAGGCCGAGGAGCATGCGGATCGTCGTCGTCTTGCCGGAGCCGTTCGGGCCGAGGAAGCCGTAGACACCGCCGGCGGGGACGCGCAGATCGATCCCGTCGACGGCGCGCTGGGCGCCGAAGGTCTTGGCCAGCGAGGACGTGCGGACCGCGAGGGCCGCGCTCACCTCGCGGCGCTGGTCTTCGCCGTGGTCGTCAGCGCGGCCTGGAGCCGGTCGGCCGGCACGGCGCCGACGGCGAGGCGGCCGTCGGTGGTGAGGATCGCGGAGAACAGGGTGCCCTCGACGACGCGCCCGCTGCCCCAGTCGCCGGAGGTGACGGGGAGGTTCTCGAGGAACGACATCGCGTCGTTCGCCCGGGCGTCGTCTCCGGCGGCCCCGCCGGGGGCGCCCGGCGCCAGGGCGCGCGCGGCGTCGGCGGGCAGGCGCTGGACCGCGACCGCGGACCACCCGGTGCCGACGACCTGGGGTTTCGCCGCCGTGTCCTTCGCGGCCGCCGCCTTCGGCGTCGCCGACGACGTCTCGGCGCCGGCCTCGCGCTCCGCCGTCTCGACGGTGGCGCCGAGCGGCGGGGTGAACGCGAAGATCGAGGCGGCGGGGGCGTCGAGGTCGAGCGAGGTGAACCCGACGTCGATCGCGGAGGAGCCCGTGGCCGCACTCGTCACACGCACCCGCAGCGGCATCGAGGTCTGCGCGTCGACGTCGATCGCGACCTGGCGCACGAGGCTGTCGCCCGCGCGGGGCGTGAGGACGAGCTCGTGGGCGGCCCGGCCCGCGACGGTGGCGGACCCGTTCGTGGTCACCCGCGTGCTCGGGTCGATCCGGTCGAGCACGTAGCGCGCCGCCTCCTGCGGGGTCGACGGCAGCTGCCCCGCGCTCGCCGAGGCGCGGGCCTTCTTCGCGTGCGCGGCGGCGCGGGCGCGGGCCTGCGCGGGGGTCGCCTCCGTCGGCAGCGCGGCGCGGGTGGCCGTCTGTTCCTGCGCGTTCCACAGCCACATCGTCCGGCCGTCGCGGACCATCGCGGCCTCGCCGCCGTCGCCGAGGAGAGTGACCCTCTGCCGCTGCGCGCCGTCGGCCCACACGCGCAGGGTGTGCGCGCCGGACGCGAGGCCCTCGAAGCTCGTGGTGCCGCCGCCCTGATCGGGCAGGGCCGGCAGCCCGAGGTCGACCTTCGTGGCCACGGTCCCCGAGAACGAGTCCTCGGTCGAGCCCTGGAGGTCGACGAGGAGCTGTTCCGCCGTCTTGGCCGCCAAGCCCTGGTCGGCCTGGGCCGACGTCAGCGTGGCGCCCCCGGCCACGAGCGCGAGCACGGCCGCGGGGGCGACCCAGCGGACGTGGGGGTGTTCCTCGATGAACGACATGCCTCCATGCTCGCGCACGAACCTGGGAATCGCGAGGGTGTGCGCCGCAATCTTTCGTCTTTCGAAGGATGCCCCGGGTCGCGGTTCCACGTCGGCGGGAGCACAGTGGGGACCCGACCGTCCGGTCGAGCGGATCCCGGTGGCGCGCAGCGTCGCCCGGCACAGGAGGAGACCACGATGAGCGACGACGCGCCCCGCCCCGAGCAGGAGACGACGCAACCGGAGGACCTCAACCCCGACGGCGCCGGCGGCACCTTCGGGAGCCGCGACACCTTCGAGCCCGAGGAGAGCGAGCAGTCCGAGAGCTCAGAGAGCTCAGAGGGCGCCGAGGGCACCGAGGGCTGAACGAACCGCCCCCCGCTGCCGCGCCGCGGCGCGCCCGTGTCACCCTCGCCGCCCGCGGGTAGGGACGACGTAGACGAGACGCGTTGCGCTCACGGCCGGCCGGGCCGCCGACCCCGCGACGCTCACCCACCCGAAGGAGCGGCACCATGACCGATCACGACACCGACCGGTTCGTCCGGACCTACGTGCAGCATCACTGGGTGGCGTCCAAGGGGGGACTCGACGCGTTCCGCCGCTGCGCCCGCACCCTGTCCGTCCCGCAGGGTCGGCCGGTCCTCGCCCGCCTGGCGGCCGAGGTCGCCCAGGACCGCGCGAGCCTGCGCTCGATGATGCGGCGCCTGGGGGTCGGCACCGCCCCCGCGTGGCAGGCCGCCGCCTCCGTCGGGGAGACCCTCGGCCGCCTCAAGCCCAACGGGACCCTGATCCGCCGCTCGCCGTTGACCGACGTGATCGAGATCGAGATGCTCGCCACCGCCGTGGAGGCGAAGAAGTCGGGCTGGCTCACCCTGCGCCGCCTGGCCGAGACCGACACCCGGCTCGACGCCGCCGAGCTCGACCGCCTCGTCGAGCGCGCCGACGCCCAGCGCGCCGAGCTCGAGGCCCTGCGCCCCGCCGCCGTCGACTGCCTCGCCGGCTGAGCCGCGGCGCCGGCCCCCCACCGCGCACCCTGCACCGCGCGACCCCGCAGTACCCCGGGCCGGCCCCCCCCCCCCCGGTCGACCGCGGGGTTGTCCCCCGGCGCGCCCGCCCGCCCCGGTCCGGGCGCGCCCGGGTGCCCGTGTTCCGGGGCGTCACCCTCGCCGCGGCGAGGGTGACGCGGATCGAAGAACCGTTCGGACGACATGGCTGGGGGTGCTCGGGGAGCAGACGTCGTCTGACCTGGTCGTTCGTGGCGAGCAGTCGCAACGATGTCGTCCGAACGGTTCTTCGATCCGGGACGCGCCCGTCGGGCGGTGGCCGAGAGCCGGGGCGCGACGCCGTCGGGCCCGGGCCAGGTAATGCGAGCATCGACCTCAGGAACCGGCGATTATGTCCGAAGGGACCGTCGAGCGAAAGAGGGTGGGAGCGTGGGGCATCCGCGAACCGTCGGGCGGTCGCCCGACGCGTCGATGTCCCCCGTTCGCGTCACGCGCCCGGCCGCCCTCTCCTCCCCCACGCCGGCGAGCGCCGACTGCACGTTCGGGCCGTGGGACGGGCCGCCGGTGACCGCCGCTCCCCTGCTCCGGCTGGCCGAGGCCGGTACCCGGGTCGTCGCCTTCTGCGCCGGTCCCCACCGGCGACTCCTCCTCTGGACCGGGGTCGCGTGGGGGATCCTGACCTACGTTGCCTTCGCGGTCGACTCCGACGGCCTCGGCGGCCTGCTGTTCCTCGTCACCTCGGTCGTCCTCATCACGATCATGTCGCTCGGGCCGGTCCTCCTCGGTGCGCGGCCGCGGCGGATCTGGCTCGTCGAGACGCTGGCCGGGACCCTGCTCCTGCTGTCCCTGCTCGGCCAGGTCGTGCCGTGGAGCATCGGGCCGCTGCGGTTCGTCGACGTCACCTTCTTCGCCGCCTACGTCGCCCTCGTGCTGTGGCTCACGCTGCTTTCCCGGCACGTGGGCGGCGGCGAGCGTCTCCGGCGTCGCCGGTAGGGGGCTGCGGCCGGTGAGGTCGCACCATCGGGTGAATCCGGCCCAGTCGTTGGCGCGTGCCCGGCGGGTGTTGACCGGGACGGCCGCGTCGACGGCCTCGGCGAGGCGGCGCACTTCGTCGTCGAGCCACGCCGATTCCACCGTGCCCGCCTTGCGGGGGACTGGATGGGAGCTCACAGTGTCGATCCCTCCCGCAAAGCTGCACCGGCGGCCGAGGGAGCCGGTGCGGCGTGTCAACCGCTGTCCGCCGGCGCACCTCGCCTTGGCGGGCGCCTCCTGACCGGCAGGCACGTCGTGGGGGACGGGGGCTTGAGACCGTGTCGACTCCGGTGCGGGGCTGCTGCCCCGCAGGAGAGCGTTCATGCGGGGGCGCCCGGTGGCCCACCCGACGACGGCCGCCGCGATCGCGCACAGCGCCGCAGCCCACAGCGGGACTGCTCCGGCCGCTGCACACGCTGCGCACGCTGCGATCCAGGCGGCGGCCGCGGCGCGGTAGGTACGGGCACGGGCGGGTGTCCGCCGGTACAAGGGGGCAGTGGAGGTGGTGCGCAGGACGCGCCGCCGCTCGGTGCCGGTGGGGTGGCAGCTCGTCATCGCCTTCGCCTTCCTGGTCGCAGGACTGCACACGGTAAGCGCCGCGCGGGTCACCCCGCCGGAGGAGGTGGAAGAGGCGGGTGTCGGCGAGGCCGGGAGGTTCCTACGTTGGAGTCATGCCCGAGACCATGTTCGCCGCCCCAGACGCCCGCGAGCTCCTGCTTCCCGACGGCGGCTTGGCGTGCCCATTCCACCCGAGGCTGTGGGTCGCCGGGGTCGCCGTCACCCCAGCCGGGCAGCACCACCTCATCGTCCGCGCAGGGTCGGTGCGGGCCTACTTCGGACCGACCCAGCAGGACGTCCAGCGACGCGCGGAACTGACCGCCAGGGCACTGTCGGGGCTATTCGACCAGGCAGACCGGGAGTTCGGGCAGCAGCTCCTCGCCTGGTGGATCGAGCAGGCCTGGGAGACGCTGATCGACGAGGTCACCGAGCAGATCCTTCATCGCTGACCGCAGCGCATAACGCCCGTCCAACGGCCCCAGGCGGCATATCACCGCACCGGCTCTACGGTGGTCGACTCCCTCTGGTGTACTGCGGGTCAGCCCCCGCGTCGGCCCCACAGACGGCGCCGCAGCCCACCCCGTTGGGGTCCTTCCAAGCTCTGACGCCTCACGGACTGGCCGCCTCCGGTCGGCCCGGCAGGGGGCTTCTGGCCCCGGGTGCGGTCGGCGAACATGGCCTGCAGCTGAGCCATGCGGGCCTCGCTGGCGGCCTTGTCCACGCGCCCCGTCCAGACCCGCACCTGCCACGGGTCGTAACTCTCGAAGGCCTCCTTGCCGGGAAAGGGGCGGGTGCCCCACAGCCACGCCGCGCTCGAGGCGTTCGTGACGTGTACCCGAACGACCAGGACACCATCGCGCGAACGCCACGTATACCGCGCCGTTGGGCGCCGTCGGGCCGTGCCGAACGGGGACAGCACGGCGTCGACCGCCCGCTGGGGAAGGTGCCCGAGGAACCCCGTCAGATCTTCATCGAAACTGCCGTCCCAGTGCTCACCGACAGGCGGGCGAACGCTGACGGTCGGCTCATAATCCATGCGAGCGTGCACGGTGGCAGGCGGTGAAGGCAACTGGGCTTGCAGCGTGCAGGTCAGTGACTCCAGCACGTAGAGCCGCCACGAGGACGCTCGATCCGTGCCGAACCGGGCGAATGCCAGTTGCCCGTTGAAAAGTGAGCCGGCCTCGAAATGGTTGGCGTAGTAGTCGTGGAACGCGCCGTTGCTCTGTCCGGGTGGGTTCAGGGCGGCCCGGATCTGCCAGTGCAGGGCTTCCCAGTCTTCGGCGACGGTTTGGTCCCGGCTGATGCTGCGCTGCGGCTGCGCGGCGAAGCCCCCGCTCCAGTCATGTCCTGGCGCGGGTGCTGCGTACCGTTCGACGCCGCGCCGACCAGATGAGAGCTCGCGACCTCGGTCCATCTGCGTCCCCCTCGACGCTGGCTGCCCCTGCGTTGGATGCCAGCGAGCTTGACACGCAGCAGCATTCGCGCGCAAGAGAGCACGGAGGCTACGCGCCTACTGCTTCTCCGGCGGGGCATCCTCCGGGTCGCGCCTTCTCGGCCCGCGAGGAAACAGCTGTGCCCCTTCGAGGAGACGTCTCCTTGAGGGGGCACAACTGTTGACGGGTCTACGCGGCTCCCGGCTCCTGGCCTGGCTCTACCGGGTCGAGCCAGTCCGCGCCGCGTCGACCGGTCACGTACTCACCGCCACCGGGGTCGGCGAACGCCTCGACGAGGACGGCGCGGGCTGCGGGGGTCGCGGCGGCGAGGGTGGCGTCTCGGTACTCGGCCCAGTCGGTCCACGTCCACCCGGCACCGGCGTCGACCGAGTGCTCGGTGGAGGGGACCTCGGTGCCGTCGACGAAGACGTTCAGGTGTGCCCAGCCGCCGTCGTCGGTGGCCTTGACGACCTCGACAACCGGCGCGGCAGGCGGGACGTCGGATGCCGTCGGGGGGGACTGGACGAGGCGGGCGACGAACTCGAGGGCGGCGCGGGCCTGCGCGGGATCGAGGCCGTCCACGGTGAGGACCGCGCCGTAGTTGGCACGCGAGTGCAGCGCGACCGACAGGGGCACCTCCCCCTGCCTCGTCCACCGAGCGTGCAGGTCGGGGCGGAGCCGATGACTGCCCGCGTTCCGGTCAGAGACGTACGTGCCGGGCAGGAGTGCCTCCATGTCGTCGACGACGCCCCGCGCAACGTCGTCCCTAGCGTCGGCGATGGCAGCGGCCTCGAGGGCCTGGGCGAGGTCAGGCAGGTAAATGTCGATGAGTCGCCGTCGCAGATCGCCTGCGAGCTTGACCGCCGGGCGAGTCATTGTCTGGGTGATCGACGGGACGCCGTAGGGGCCGGTCTTCGGCGGGTACTCCGCGGACATCCGCCACCGTTCGCAATCCAGCCGCCTCACCCGCACCGCCGCCTGGCCGGGACCGCTCAACGTCGCGCCCCACCATTGGGAGAAGTGCGTGCTGCGGTCGGAGATCGACACGGACCACTGGCTCGCGGTACGAGGTGGGTGCGGTCTCCTCGATGAGCGGCAGCCCCCACCCGCGGCAGGTGTCTCGCACGAACTGGCGGGTCGCCTCGATGCCGATGGTCGTGTTCGCGTGGGCGGCGTGCGTGAAGCTCGACCTGAGGGCCTCATCGACAGGCCCCAACGGCTCCTGAGTGCCTGTCCAGCAGTGCGCCCCGGGGGCACTGTCGGCAGTCCAGCAGCAGGCGGCGCGCAACAGCCCTACGACGGCTCATCGCCGACCGACGGCGCCGCGTCCAGATGCCTCCACCGTTCCCGCGCGGACTGGCGGGTGATCCCGACGTCGGAACCGATAGCCGTCCACGACCAGCCGGCCAGCCGCGCCGAACGGACCGCCTCACCCAGGGCCTCCGAGGCCGCGCGAGACGCGGCCGCCGCAGCGCGGACCCGAGCCCTCGAGGCCGTCTTCTCGATGTGGACATCGACGATCGCCTCTATGACAGCCGCGACGTCGGGCAGCTCGTCGACGAACACGGCGTCGTCGTCGACGGCGTAGACCCACCCGCCGCCCGGGTCGTGCGCGGCAGGGGAGGGGGCGCGACGCCACCGGCCGAGCTCGACCGTCTGCGCCGGCTCGAGGGCGAGCTGTCCGTCGGCGCCGGCCCGCTCGTCGCATCGCAGCACCCACCCGACGATCTCCCCACGGTCCCGGCGCTGCCAGTCGCTGTAGGGGATTGCGGCGCCGTGGGCGTCGACCGTCGCCCACACCCCGCCGCTCGAGCTCGTGCCGCCCAGGCACCCATCGAGGAACTCCGGCAGCAGGTAACTCTCGTGCCGGCCGTCGTCACTAACCCACGCCATCAGCGACCACCGCGCCTGCGGGCGGGGCAGCTGCGTTGCAGACGCTCACGAATGGGCGAGTGGCAGTTTTTCATGTCACGAGCGTAGACATGACAGGCGTCCCTGTCGCGCATGACTGACGCAGGCTACATCCAAAGATCCCCGCGACAGTCCTTCCGCCGAGTCCTGTTGCCGCGCAGCGCCTTCCGCTACGGTTCCTTCACCTGCTCGCTTCACCTGCTCGACCGACCGATGGGGAGTAACGGCATGAAACCGAGACGCTGGATGACTGGGGTTTCAGCCATCGCAGTCCTGCTGACGACCCTGACAGGCACCCATGTGCCCACTGAGCAGGCCGCGGCGGAGCGCAGCTCACCTGCCGCTGACGGCCGCCAGGCTTCCACCCGCACCTTTCAGGTGGATCGCTACACACCCAAGAACGACAAGCAGGCTCGCACACTGGAGACATTAGACGACGATGGCCTACTCTTATACAGAGAAGATAGGCCATTGTGGGGCGCCAGCACTCATCAATTCGTCACGATAGACGCTCCAATAGAGGCAGGGACAGAGTCTCTTACCTCACTGATTAACCCACTTACTGAGGACATAGTCGGCGATGTGACCAGTTTTGAACGTATCGAACATGCCGATCCAGGCAAGAGTTACGTCATCGCATGGGAGCTGGGCGAAGGTGCAAGTAGTCGCGACGCCTGGGGCACTCAGCGCAATATTCCTCAAAGCTCGATCGTCCCTGCATCGAAGTGCACAGTCGAGCCCACTGTTGAACAGTACCCCGTCCCGCTCCGCGCTAAGATAGTGGCCGAACAGGTCGCCGTATACAATAGCCCCATGCCCGAGCGATGCGAAAATATGCTGGGCATCATCCCTGTGGAAGATTTTCCATACAAAGCAATCAAGCGAACAGAGGGATACGTACTGATTTCTAATGTGGGCTGGGTGCAGAGTCAGGTCGTCAGTGTACTTCCCTTACCTTTGGTCGCCATCGACCCCGGTCACGGCGCGATCCAGCGCGAGGACGGGCAGTTCTATGACCAGCATCAACTGACCCTGACGGGCATATCGGAGGACAAGATGGTTCTCGATATCGCCCGCGCGCTCCTGAGGCATGCCGACGATCAACGTGAACCCGTCGCAAATTTTTTCCTCACGCGCGCAGACGACTACGCGCCTTTCGCTCCTAAGAACTGCGGCGACCCCTGTGGGGAGGATTTGCGAGGTCGAAGGCAGTTGGCTCACGACCGGGGCGCCGACTTCCTGATTTCGATTCACACCCAAGGTAAGTCAAGGGGTCTCCCCGGTGACTATTCCTTCATCGGCCCATTCTCCGATGGCTCCATAGCACTGTATCGCTATGAGGACGACGACTCGAAGGCGATAGGCATCTCCATCCAGGACGCCCTTGCTAGGCTTGGCGTGAAGCCCAGGGGTGCGCACTTGCGTGGACTGGCTATTCTAAGTCGGGACGAGCCTTATGACCCGGACAGAACTTCGGTTCTGATTGAGGTGGCTCATCACACGAATGACTACCTGGGCTGCACGGATTGTGATGCCGATAAATTGAGGTCTCCCGAGTTTCGGGAAAGCGCCGGCGTCGCTATTTACGACGGATTGTCTCCGTTCCTTGTGGGATTTCGAGCAGTCGACTGACCCCGCGGGGTCATCAGCCCGCAATGGTGCGAATACGCTTCAAGCGAGCACCTCTCTCTCTCGCTGATCGGAGCGCCATCATGGCCTGCGTCCCTGCCGCAGCAACGCAGCGATCGCGGCGCTGGTGGGGCGCGGCGGCGGTCGCGGCGGTCGCGCTCACCGCGCCGTTGAGTGCGGCCGCTGTCGGCGCGCCGGCGGCTGACCCGGCCGGGCTGACCCGCGTCTACGACCCGGTCGCCGGCTGGGTCGGGCTGTGGCGGTGGACCGGTACGGCCTGGGAGCCGGCCGGGTGGGAACGTGCCGCGGCCGCGGTGAGCTCGCCGGCGTCTCCGGCCGCGCCGGCGGCTGTCGGTGCCGCTGTCCGCACCAACGGCCGGCAGCTGTTGACGGCCGGGGGAGTGGCGGCGCCGTGGGTTGCTGACACGGCGTGGTGGCTGGCGCAGCGCCTCACGAAGGAGGAGGCGCGCGAGTACCTCGATGCCCGGGCGCGGCAGGGATTCACGGTGATCCAGATGCCGGCGGTCATGGGCGGCGGGAACGGCGAGATGGGGCCGGTGGAGGCCCGCGACGGGTCGAGCCCGTACCGATCAGGCTTCGGTGAGCTCGAAGCCGCCGACGGCCCGTACTGGTCGCATGTGCGGTGGCTCGTCGACGAGGCCGCGGCCCGCGGACTGACGGTCGCTGTCCTGCCCGCGTGGTCCCGCAACCACGCCGGGTCGACGCTGACGGCAGGGAACGGCGCCGGCTACGGCCGGTTCCTCGCGCAGCTGCTCACCGGCAGGCAGGTCGTGTGGATGCTCGGCGGCGACGACCCCGACGGGCACAGGGAGATCTGGGCGGAGGTCGAGAAGGGGATCCGGGAGGTCGACCCGACGTCGCTGCTCATGTACCACCCGGGCGGGTATCGGACGTCGCTGCAGGACTATCCGAGCTCGCAGGTCGCCACCGTGCAGACCGGGCATTGCGACCCGACGGTGAATGGGTACGCGACCTTGCAGGCGCAGACGTTGGCGCAGACCGACAAGCCTGTCCTGGACCTCGAGCCGCTGTACGAGGAGCACCCGATCTGCTGGGACGCGGCACGCGGCTACTCGACGACCGAGCAAGTCCGCTCTCACCTCTACTGGGCGGCGATCGAGTCCGGGGCCGGCGTCACCTACGGGCACCACAGCGTGTGGCAGTTCGCCGGGGCCGGTGGCGCTGCGGGCACGAACGCGCCGCGCGGGACGTGGCGCGAGGCCCTGGAGTCACCCGTCGCCGGGCAGATCCGCCACCTGCGCGCCGCGTTGACCGCCAGGCCGATGCTCGGCCGGGTCGCCGACGACCAGCTCGTCACCGCCGGGCAGGGGACTGGATGGCAGCGGGTCGCCGCGGCCCGCGACCCCGCCGGCGGCTACCTCATGGCCTACCTGCCGGCCGGCTCGACGATCTCCCTCGACGGCAGCAAACTCGCCCGGACCGGCGCGGCACGGCTCACGACAGGCCCGTCAGCGCGCCGGTGTTCTTGGTGCCGCCGTCGGTGACCGTGCCGGTGGCGGCGTCGATCCCTCGACGACTTCGGCACCGGCTACGCCTCCCTCGCCACCCTCCTGCGCCTCCCCATCGACTGCGTCAAGCTCGACCGCTCCCTCATCGCCCGGCTCGGCCTCGACGCCGAGGCGCCGCAGCAGGTCCGCGCGATCATCGACCTCGTCCACAGCCTCGGCATCACCGAGGTCATCGCGGAGGGCGTCGAGACGACGGAGCAGGAGGCGGCCCTCCAGGACCTGCGCTGCCCGATGGTGCAGGGCTGGCTCTACGGACGGCCGGCGACGGCGGCCGCCACGCTGGCCGCTGACGCGCCCGCCTTCTCCTGACCGACCGGATCAGTGCCACGGGCGCCGCGGCTCGGTCGCCGGGCCGGCTCGGCGACGGGGAAGAAGAGCCAGAAGCCGCCTCGCGGGTCGAGCAGCGCACCCCAGGCCCCGAGGCCCAGGAGGGCGGCCGGGAGCATGGGCGGCGGCGAACCCAGCTCGCGCTCGGCATGCCGGGTGACCGACCTCGGTGATCCTCATCGGGTCGCTCCGTCTCGGTCGGTCGATGGCGGGTCGAGGACGGCGGCCGCCCGCCGGAGCATCCGACGCACGAGCACGCCGTGCACGAGCCGGACCGGGACGAGGTAGAGCCGCCCGAGGAGGTGGTGGCTCTCGACGACCGTGACGACGTCGACGGAATCGGTGTTGCGGCGGACGGCGGCTCGGAAGTCCAGATGCCGGTCGTCGCTGCCGAGGAGGACCTCGCGATCGGTCCGGGCGTGCACCGCGAAGGACTCGGGTGAGGCCTCGCGCAACCCGAGCGGCGAGACCAGGCGGTCGCGCGCGGCCAGGAGCCGGGCGGCGGCAGGGGAGAGATCGGGGAAGAGCCGGTCGGCCCACTCCATGGGGTCGGTGCTCGCGCGGGCCGACACCGGCAGGCGTTGGCGGTCGCTCCAGTCCGAGCGCAGGCCGGAGGCGGCCAACAGCTCCGACGTGTGGGCGGCGCGGGGGTCGTGGGTGCCGATGCGCATGTCAGCGCTCCGCGCGGGCGCCTTGGCGCGCCGCCGCCACGAGCAGCGCCCCGGCCACGATGATGATGAGGTCCTGATCGATCTTCGGGCCGCCTGTGATCATGCCGAGCGCCGCCCACGCAAGGAAGCCCCAGCCGATGAACGCGGGCGGCGTGATGCCGCGGCGGTTCAGCCACAGGACGGTCAGGCCGACGACGAAGGTCGGCGGGCCGAAGCTGTTGACGCTGAACCAGTAGGCACTCATCGCGGGAGTCATGTCCGAGAACTCGACCCCCTGCAGCTGCCCTCCGAACCAGGCACCGGCGTGCTGGGCCGCGCCCTCCACGGTGAGCGCGCCGATCGTGTGGGCGGCTATGTAGAACGTGGTGAGCCCGCCGGCCCAGGCGAGCGTGCTCATCCCCTTCCGGGGTGGCCGCGCACGGGTGGCCCGTTCGGCGAGTGAGGCTCTCATGACAACTCCGTCATCGGTCGAGGATCGTGCGGGTCGCGGCTCCCCCTCCGTCATACGGTGGCGTACATTGGAGGCTACGACTGTTGTACGCAACCGCACAACAGGGTCTGAGAAGACGGGTGGATCTGGCGATGGGAGCTCTGCGGACACCACGGCGCCGATGGGTCGACGAGGGGTTGCAGGCCCTGGCCCGGGGAGGTGTCGACGCCGTGCGCGTCGAGGCCCTGGCCAAGGCGATCGGGGTGACCAAGGGCGGCTTCTACGGCCACTTCGCCGATCGCGACGCGCTGCTGACCGAGATGCTGGACACCTGGGAGCGCGAGAGCGTGGAGGGCGTGGTCGACCGCGTCGAGGCGGCGGGCGGCGACGCGGTGGAGCGGATGCGCCTCGCCGGCCGGCTCACCTTCTCCGACGACCGCCTGCTGCACGTCGACCTGGCGGTGCGGGACTGGGCCCGCCGCGACGCGGGCGTCGCCGAACGCCTCCGCCGCGTCGACAACCGGCGCCTCCAGCTCGCGCGCGAGGCCATCCGCAGCTTCTGCACCGACCCCGACGAGGTCGAGGCCCGTGCCCTACTCGCCTTCTGCCTGGCCATCGGCCGCCACGTCCTGGCCGCCGACCATCCGGGCGGCGAGCGCGACGAGGTCGTCGCGCGGGCGGCGGACATCGTCCTCGATCACCCCGGCCGGCGTCCCTGATCCGTCGCCGCCGGCCACGCGGTCGACGGGCCACCGCCAGGGCGTGACCCGCCCGGGGCCTGCGATGGGCAGCACGGAGCCTTCTGTCACGCTCCAGCCAACTGTCGCGCTCACGACGGCTCGCACGCTCACCTCCGTTCGCCGCTCAGAGCCTTCTGTCGCGCTCACTCCGGCTCGCCAGCTCACCTCCGTTCGCCGCTCCAGCCAACTGTCGCGCTCACGACGGCTCGCACGCTCACCTCCGTTCGCCGCTCAGAGCCTTCTGTCGCGCTCACTCCGGCTCGCCAGCTCACCTCCGTTCGCCGCTCCGATCAGCCCCGCTTGGGGTGCAGCGCCCCCTCGACCTGGGTTCCGCCGGAGGCCGCGTCCTTCTTCTCGCGCCGCTTCTCCTTCAGGGACTTGGTGCTCTTCTTCGACATCGCGTGTCGGGGCGACTTGTCGGACATGAATCCATCTCCCTCGTCAGAGCCGAACGGCTCCATCCAGCGACCGTACGCCTGTTCGGGTCGGACGTCACCCGGTCGTCCCCCGACGGTGACGCCGATGAAAGGGTGAGGTGTGAACAGCATCGACGGCGGCGCGCCCGCTCCCGCTCCCCTGCGTGTCCTCGTGACCGGCGCGAGCATCGCCGGCCCGCCCTCGCGTTCTGGCTGGATCGGGCCGGCCACGAGGTCACGGTCGTCGAGCAGGCGGAGGCGCTGCGGGAGGGCGGCCAGAACGTCGACGTCCGCGGGGCCGCCCGCGAGGTGGTGGCCCGCATGGGCCTGCTCGAGGCGGTGCGCGGGCGTTCGACGGGTGAGGTCGGCACGCGGTTCGTCGACGAGGCGGGGCGGACCGTGTCCGAGTTCCCCGCCACCCCCGGCGCGGGCGACGGTCCCACCGCCGAGCTGGAGATCCTGCGCGGCGCCCTGTCGAGGCTGCTCGTCGACGCGTGCGGCGAGCGGGTGACGTGGCGGTTCGGCGATTCCGTCGCCTCGTAGACCCAGGACGCCGGCGGGGTCGACGTGCGGTTCGACTCGGGAGCGAGCGGACGCTTGGACGTCGTCGTCGCGGCCGAGGGAGTCGGGTCGCCGACGCGGGACCGCCTCGGCCTCGACGCAGGGGTGACCCCGCTCGACATGTACTGCGCCTACGGGCGGATCCCGCGCACGGCCGCCGACGAGACTGGTGGCGGGTCCTGGTGCTGCCGGGGTCGCGTCAGGTGCACCTGCGCCCCGACGACGTCGGCACGGTGCGCGCGATGCTGACGTTCCGCGAGCCGTCGGGGCGCCACCGGGACCTCGACCGGGACGCCTGGGTGGCGCTGCTGCGCAACCGCTTCGAACGAGTGGGCCGGCAGACGCCGCGGATCCTCGACGGGCCCGCATCCGACCCCGACCTCTACGTCGAGGACCTGCGTCAGATCCGCGCCGCGACGTGGCACCGGGGGCGCGTGGGCCTGCTCGGTGACGCCGCCTGGTGCGTCACCCCCGTCGGCGGCGGCGGCACCGGCCTCGCGCTCATCGGCGCCTACGTGCTCGCGGCCGAGCTGACCCGCACTCCCGGCCACCCCGACGCGGCGTTCGCGGCCTACGAGCGGTTCATGCGGCCGGTCGTCGCCGGCGTCCAGGACCTGCCCCCGGGCGTCCCGGGGATCGCGAACCCGAGCTCCCGCGCCGGAGTGAGCGCACTGCGCCTCGCGACGAAGCTGGCCGCGCTCCCCCTCGCGCAACGCACCGTGAGGGCGGTGACGGGCGGCCCGGGCCGGGGTCTCGTCCTCCCCGACATGCCTGTCGGCCCCCCCTCGATAGACCGATGGCGGCCGGCGGCCGGCCCGAGGAGGGCGGGTGCCGCCCAGGTGTGCGCCGGCACCCCCCTCCGGGCCCCGGCGGCACGACCCCGGCTCCGAGAGGGGGCCGCCCACCGATCGGTGGGCGGCCCGCTCGGTTCCGCTGGACCGCCCCGGCGTCAGCCGATGCGGGGTCCGGGAGCGTCGAGGTCGAAGAAGTCCCACCCCTGGTTGCCGATGTTCCACGCGTCGTCGCGCGTCACGCAGTCCCACTGCTGGAGGACGGCGCGGGCGGGCGGACGGCCGCCGGCGGCGTTCGCGACGTCGAGACAGCGGCCGGTCCGGCGGTTGACGAGCACGTGCTTGACGGAACGGAACCCGCAGAAGTACGGCGCGCCCTGTGTGCAGGGCGCCTGGGGGACGGCGCGCACCATCCATTCCGCGGGCGCGTAGCCGGTGCTGCAGTCGGGGTGCTGGACGATGCGCGTGCCGTTGACGTACCGACCACCGCGCCAGTCGAGCATGAGGCACTGACCGGAGTGGACGGCCTGCAGCCGGACGTAGCCGCCCGGGCTGCCGAGGAGGCGGAACTCCTGCGAACGGCTCGTGTTGTCCGGCCACAGGAACACCCCGGTCGTGGGGGCGGTCGAGGCCCACATGACGTCGGCGCGCAGGCGGCTCGCCGTGTTGACGAGCTCGTAGCGGTGCAGGGCTTGCAGGGCGGTCACGATCCGCACGGCGTCACGCGGCACGATCGGCCGGACGGGACCCGCGGGGACGCCGAGGTGGGCGGGGGCAGCCGTACGGAGAGCGGTCGGGCTCGCGGCGGGCGCCGGCGTCGCGAGCGCCGAGCCGGCCGGGCCCGACAGCGCGGCGGTCAGACCGAGAGCCGTCGTGGCGAGGAGGGTGCGGCGAGCGGCGATCGGTGCCGCCTGGGTGAGGTTCATCGGTCTTCCCTTTCGGTGAGGGGTGGGGCGGCCGCCCGGAGCAGCGGTGGCGCGGACGAGCGGGTCGAGGGCCGGCGAGGTGCGCGGCGTGGTTCGCAGCGCGCACCCCGCGGCCGTGGGTGGGGGAACGCGCGGGTGGCCCGCCCCCGGTGGGCCCGGCCGGGTGTCCGGTCGGGTCAGCTCGCGCGGTTCTGGCCGTGGCGCAGGATGTCCCACGACTGGTTGCCACCGAAGGGGCCGGTGGTGGGCAGGCAGCGCCACTGCTGCAGCGCCGCGCGGACCGGCGGGGTGTAGCCCCGGGGGTTGTCGGCGTCGAGGCAGAGACCGGTGCGCCGGTTGACCAGGCGTGTGTAGCTCGGCCCGGCCACGGTCGCCCCGTTGACGGTGTAGCTCGTCCGGACGTTCTGCAGCCGCCACTGCGAGGGGAAGTAGCCCGTGTTGCAGTAGGGGTGCTGGACGATCTTCGTCCCGTCCTTGTAGGCGCCGGTGCGCCAGTCGAGCATGAGGCACTGGCCCGAGTGGCGGACCCGGATCCGGTAGTACCCGTCGCCGGTGGGCAGGAAGTCGAGGAGTTGGGCGGCGGAGCCCGTCCTCGGCCAGAGCCACGTACCGGTGCCGACGGCGGTGGATCCGCCCATGACGTCGGCCGCGAGGTTGCTGTAGGTGTTGACGACCTGGACCGGCACGGTGGCCAGGCGGAGCCGCTGGATGGTGCGCGGGACGGGCGGCGGCGGGGCCGGGGCGGCCGCCCGCAGGAGGCCCGCCGGGGCGGTGGTCATGTCGACGGCCGTTCCGCTCGTGCGGGTCTGCGACGAGGCGGCCGAGGCGGCGGCCGCTGCGGTGCCGGCGGCGTCGGGGACGGCGGCCTGCGCCGCGGCGGGGCCCAGGGCGCCGCCGGCCAGCAGCGCGGTGAGCGCCACCGAGGTGATCGTCCCGGCCCGCGTGAGGCGCGGTCGTGTGATGGTGTTCATGAGTGTTGCCTCCCGTGAGGTGCACGCCCGGTGCGTCCGGGTGTGTCCCCACCGTGCGGCCGCCCCCCGCCCGGGCGGCATCGCCGCGGAACCGCCCCCGGTGTCGGCGGGCCGACAGACACCGGGCGCGTGGTGTGCGTCGGCCCCGCTCCGCTCGGACGGATCGAACGGACCGGCGCGACCCCCGGCCGATCGCGAAGCGCGTGCTACCGCGCGCGGCGGGCGAGCCCCGCGGGATCCTCGATGCGGATCCGCCCCCGCGACACCGTCAGGAGACCCTCGCGTTCCGCCGCGCGCAGCACCTGGTTGGCGGTGGGCCGCGTGGTGCCGGCCATGCTCGCGAAGACGTCCTGCGTCAACGGGACGACGGTGCCGGCGCCGCCGTCGCCGTAGAGCCGGGCCATGGCGAGGACCCGGCGCAGCACGCGCTTGTCGACGGCGACGTACAACGCCTCGACGAGGCGGGCGTCCTGGCGGCGGACGTACCGGGCGAGCTGGTCGACGAGGTAGCGGTCCATCGCCGGGGTGGTCGCCCGCAACCGGCGGAAGTCAGCCTTGGACAGCACGAACGTCTCGACCAGGTCCAGCGCCGAGACGGTCGCCGAGCGCTGGGCCTCCTCCCGCAGGAGCGCGATCTCGCCGAAGCTCCCCCCGGGGCCGAGCACGGTGAGGATGGCCAGGTCCCCGGACCGGGTGGTGATCTGCACGGAGACGTGACCGCTGAGCACGAGGTGCATGGAGTTGGCGGCGTCCCCGGCGTGGAAGATCACCTCGCCCCGCCGGAAGTGCCGGCGGGCGCCGATGTCCCGCAAGCGGGTGCGGGCCGCCTCGTCGAGGGCAGCCAGCAGGGGAACGTCCACCTTGACCATTGTCCGCCCGTCGGGGCGTTCCCACCAGGGCGTTCGGGCGCGTTCAGGCCCCGACACGATCGCGGGCGGCCGCGAGCCGGGCCGCGGCGCGCACGAGGGCCTGGATCTGCGCGGGGGTGGGCGGCCCGGCGAGGTCGAGGGGCCTCGGCAGCCGCACCCCGGAACGGGAGGGCCCCGGTTCCGGCCCCGTCGACACCGACATCGACACCGTGGCCGACTCGGATGTCACGGGTGCCTCGGATGTCGGGGATGTCACGGGTGTCGGGGGCGTCGCGGACGCCGCGGCCCGCGCCTCCTGCCCGCAGGCCGGTTGGCCGAGGTCCACGGCCACCTGAGCGGCCTGCGTCGCGAGGTCGCGCGCCGTGGCGTCCCCGGCGTCGAGGCGGGCGAGGGCGAGGTTGACGACGCAGCGGGCGACGGTCGGGCAGTCCTGCAGGTCGAGGGCCGCGCGGAGGGCCGCGGCGACGAGGGCCGTCGCCGTGTCGGGATCGCCGCAGAGTCGGTGCAGCTCACCCAGATTGCCGCCGAGCGCCACCTCGGCCCCGAGGTAGCCGATCGAGCGGGCCGTGGCCAGCGCCTCCTCGAGCCGGGCCGCCGCCTCCACGGGCTCGCCGCGCTCGAGCAGACGGCCGGCGAGGTCGTTGCCGGTGTGCACGAGGAGGCGCCGGTCCCGGCTGCGCAGGGCGCGCCGGTGAGCCTCCCGGCTCAGGTCGAGGGCGCGCTGCGCGGAACCACGCGCCCGGGCCGTGAGGGCGAGGTTGGACGACGCCGCGGCGACGAGGGCGTCGCTGCCGACGCGCCGCGCCAGCTCGATCTGCTGCCGGGCGACCGCCTCCGCCCGCGCGAGATCACCGCGGTCGAGGTGCCCGAAGGCGAGCCGGTCGAGGGCGGCCGCCGCCCCCTCCAGGTCCCCGCCGGCCTCGAGCTCCCGTGCCGCCGTGGCCAGCAGCCCGAGCGCGTCCTCGGATCGCGTCGTCGAGAGGAGCAGGGCACCGAGGTCGCGCCGCGCCCGAGCGGCGGTCGCGCCTGCCTCGGGACGCGTGTCGGGCGCGCCGGCCGGGGGTGTCGGGGGCGTCGCGGGCGTCGGGGGTGCCGGGGCGTCGACCATCTCCAGGGCGCGCTCGAGCAGCGCCTGGGCCCGGGAGCGGCTGCCCAGCAGGGCGAGGACCGCGGCCTGCCGGGTCCACAGGTCGGCCCGCGCGACCACGTCGTCGCGCTCGATCGCGCCGAGGCGACGCAGGTGCGCCAGGGCGGTGGCGGTGGCGTAGTCCCGCTCGGCGATCCGGGCCGCGGCACCGATCCAGCGGCGCTGCTTGCCGACGTTGCCCGAGCGGCCGTAGTGGTGGGCGAGCAGCTCGACGCGGGCGGTCCGATCCGGCGCCGCGGGGTCCGGCCCCGCGCCCTCGAGGGTGTCGCCGGCCGCCTCGTGCAGGCGGGAGCGTACGGCCAGGCTCATCGTCGCGTAGGCGACGTCGTGGACGAGCGGGTCGGTGAAGGCGAAGGTCGCGCCGTCGCCGCCGCGCACGAGAAGACCGCCCAGCGACCGCGGCCAGTCGGCGTCGGGGAGCGGAGCCTCCTTGTCTCGCAGCGGAACTCCGGCGGCGCGGGCGCAGGCCCCCAGGACGTCGAGCGTGCCCGTGCGGCCGGCGACCGCCGCGGCGTGGACGAGGGACTGCTCGCCCGGGCCGAGCGCGTCGAGGCGGGCGAGGACCACCCGACGGACGTCGGTGGGCAGCGGCTCGTCGTCCTCGGCCCGCTCGCCGCCCGCATCGACGCGCTCGTCGTCGTCGGCCCCGCGCCCCGCCCCGGCCCGTTCGGCCGCGTCCCGCTCGCGGGTCCAGTGGGCGAGGTGGCGCAGGAAGAGGGGATTGCCCCCGCTGCGGGCGGCCACCGCCTCGAGCCGGGGATGGCCGGGTCCGAGCAGGTCGGCCGCCAGCAGGCGGGCGGCGGCGCCGTCCAGGGGGCCGACGACGAGCCGATCGAGCACGACACCGGCCCCCGCGAGGGAGTCGAGCGGGCCGCGGGCCGCGACGACGAGCGCGAGCGGGTCGGTCTGCGTCAGCCGCGCGACCTCCGTGAGGAGCCGCCCGGAGAGCTCGTCGAGATCGTCGGCGTCGTCCAGCAGGATCGTCACCCGGCCGTGCCGGGCGCAGGCGCGTCTCAGCAGGTCCGACAGCAGCCGCCGGGTCGCCCCGGCCCGGTCCTCCGGCGACAGCCGCCGGGTGGCCTCGGTGTCCGGGGTCGGCGTCCCCAGCGCGGTCGCGAGGAGCGGGTGCAGCTCGCGGTCGGCGCCGGGCAGGCCCGCGAGGGAGGCGTCGTCGCCCAGCTCGGCCCAGATCGTCCGCCAGGGCAGGTAGGGCGTGCCGTCGGCCGCGCAGCCGGATCCGGCGGCCACGAGCCCGGACAGCCGACCGCGCACGAGACGCAGGAGGTGCGAGGTGCCGATGCCCGCCTCCCCGGTGACGAGCACGACCCGCCCCCGCCCGTCCGGTCCCTCGCGGTCCACGGCGGCCAGGTCGCGCAGGCGGGCCACCTCGACGCTGCGCCCGACCGACCGGCGGGGCGGCTCGGACCCCGACGTGTGCCGGGGTCGCCCGCCGTCGCGCCGGACGGCGTAGGCGATCTGGGCCTCTCTCCCCTTGAGCCGCAACCGCCCGAGCGACCGCGTCGAGAATCGCCCCTTCTCCCGCGCGCCTCGCGCGGTGACGCCGTCGATGCGCACCTCGCCCGGCCGGGCGCTCTGGGCGAGGCGAGCTGCCTGGTTGACCGAGTCGCCGACGACGACGTACTCGCGATGCCCCGGCCCCCCGAGCTCGGCGCAGAAGGTCTCGCCCGTGGCGAGGCCGGCGCGGGCCCGCAGGCCGTGCTCGCGTCCGAGCGCGAGCAGGTCGCGGGCGCAGGCGACGGCGTGGACGACGTCGTCGGGGTCGCTGCGCGGCGCGCCGAAGCCGAGCACGAGGACGATCTCCGCGCCGCGCCCCTCGATCTGGCGCAGATCGCCGCCGTGCCGGGCGACGATCCCGGCCGCCTCCCCGAGCAGGGTTCTCCCGCCCGGCCCGCCCGCCGGGCGCGGGCGGGCGATCATCGCGCGGTCCACGTGCACGAAGGCGGTCGTGACCACCCGGTGATGGGCACCCATCGACGGGTCGGCGGCCGGCACCGTCAGGGGCCGGTCGGAGGGGTGGACGGCCCGGGCCGACCACGAGGCGAGGCCGCATCCCGGGGCGGCGCGGCGCACCGCCGACCCCGCGGCGTCCACCGCGGAGCCGGTGACGACGAGGTCGCGGCGCCCCGGGGCGAGGGGGCCGGCCGTCGGCGGCGCGTCGAGGGATCCGAGGCGAAGGTCCGTGAGGAGGACCCGCCCGCTGCCCAGCCCGACGCGGAAGCTCGGGCTGCTGCGGGGGGAGGACCACGTCGGATCCTGCACGGCGAGCAGGTCTCGCGCCGCCGCGAGGCCCTGGCTCCGGCTCGTGGCCAGGGGTTCACCGGTGAAGACCGCGGTGAGCGCGTCGCCCGCGAAGGCGACGACCCGGCCGCCTCGGTCCTCCACCGCCCCCGTCATCGCGGCGAACGTCCCGTCGAGGAGGGCGTGCAGGCGCTCGATCCCCCGGGGCCCGTCCCGGCTCATCGCGGCCGCGAGCGGGGTGAAGCCGACGAGGTCGGCCTGGAGGACGACCCCCGCGTCGGCCTGCGGGGCCACCCCCGGCCCGGGGGGCGGATCCCGTTCGCGGCGGTCCTGCGTGCTCGACACGCTTCAGTGTGTGCGCGAGCCGACACCCCGGGTGTTCCCCGACCGACACAACCGTTGCCGCCGCGCCGGAGCCGGGGCGACGCTGAGCCCAGTCGAACCCGCGACGTCATCGGGCGGCCGGACCGGCCGCCGCCGAGGAGTGCCCGCCATGAGCCCGACCCCCGCCCCCCACGTCCGCCCCCCGACCGGGCGCGGCGCGACCCCGAGCCCCGCCCGCCGGCGGGGCCGGCCGCGTCTCGCCCTGACCGCCGTCGCGGTCTGCGCCCTGACCGGTTCGACGGCGCTCGCGGTGAGCGCGTCGGGCCCGGCCCATGCGGGCTGGCAGAACCTCGACGGGCGCGTGATCGACGTCGTCTCCGCGTGCCGGGACGGCATCCGGTTCGAGGCCGGGCTCGAGGTCTTCCCCGGCACGACCGGCGCCACCTCGAACTACGCGACGGAGTTCCTCATGGCGAGGACCGCGCCCGCCGACGGGGGCCCGTGGCGCGCCGCCGACGTCGTCGCGCGGCAGGCCATCGTCATCCCCCTGCTGCCCGCGCACGTGACCCTGCCTCGCGGGGCGCCCTCGACGGCCACGGTCACGCTGAGCAACCGGGGACGCTACCTCGCGCCGGTGCAGGCCGCCCGCCGCCCGCTGGCGGTGGGGCCCGCCGTCGTCACCCTCGGCAAGGACACCCCCAACCACGTGCGGACCGTCATCGGCGACTGCTTCCTCTACGCCCCCGTCGACGTCGTCCCCGGCCGCGCCCACAACCAGGTGCGCATCGGGCGACGCGGGTCCACCGTCGTCGTGGCGCTGAAGAGCACGCGGTCCCTGCGCGCGGACCGGCTCGACCGGCGCACGTTCCGGTTCGGGCCGAACCGGGCCGTGCCGCTGCGCCACCGGATGGTGGACGTGAACGGCGACGGCCGGCGCGACCTCGTCATGACGTTCGTGACCGCGAAGACGGGCCTGACCTGCCGGAGCACCCAGGCGGCGCTCGTCGGGAAGACCCTCAGCGGCGGCCGGCTCGAGGGCCGCGACCGGGTCGCCCCCGTCGGGTGCCGCCGCTGAACCCGCTCAGAGGTAGAGGAGGCGGTTGAGGGCGGTCAGGTAGTCGGCGTCGACGGTCCCGGTCGGGTCCTGCGCGCGGTCGGTGATGACCGCGATCGCCAGGTCCCGCCGGCGCGGCAGCCTGTCCCGCTGCGCCGCGGCGAGGGCCGCCGGAATCTCCGCGGCCGTCAGGCTCGTGCAGTAGACCGGTGAGCCAGGCTGCTGGCGCCACGACTCCTCGATCGACCCGGCGTCCACCGCGTCGAACCCCGTGTCCTCGACGAGCGAGAGGGCGACGCGCCGGGCGTCCTCGTCGCCGCCGGCCACCGGGATGGCGATGCGCTCGGGGTCGCCCGGCTCGCGGGCCGCGTCGGCGAACCGCCCGGCGAGGATGGCGTTCCAGGCCTTGACGACCGGCCGACCCAGCTGCTCGGACACCCATTCGCCCTCGACCTGCCCCTGCTCGAGGGCGTCGATCTCGCCGTCGCGGGCCGGGTAGTAGTTGCCCGTGTCGATGACGGGTGTGCCCGCGGGCAGGTCGGCGAGCAGCGGAGCGAGGTCCGGGATCTTGTTCTGCGGAATCGACAGCACGACGACGTCGACGTCGCGGACGGCCTCCGCCGCGGTGACGCCGCGCGCCCCGGTGGACGTCACCTCGGGGTCGAGGGTCTCCGGTCCGCGCGAGTTGGCGACCGACACGTCGTGGCCCTTGGTCGGGAGCCGACGGGCGAGCGTGGCGCCGATGTTCCCGGCGCCGATGATTCCGATCCTCATGGTGAGCCTTCCTGTTCGTTCCTCGGGCGTGGTTCCCGCATAAGCGGAGGAATCTTCCGGTTATTCCGTTCGCGGGCGGGAGGGCCGGCCGGCACCGGCCCTAAGGCGTGGGTGGGCCCCGTCTGAGGGCCGCGGCCGATGTGCGGTCGACCGCCCGTCCCTAGCGTCGTCGTGGGGGAGATCCCTCTCACGACCCATCGAAGGACCGCTCATGTACACCGACGACACCGACCCGTCATCCCACCGCCAGACCCTCGCCGGACACGTCGACGTCCAGACCGACGTCCAGCTCGGCGGCCCGCTCGACGTTCATAGCGGCGGGTCCGCGCCGATCCGGGCGCAGACGCGTCTCGACGGCGCCGACACGCGACTCCCGGCCTGGTCCCCGCGCCCCACGACGTGGGCGGTCCCCGATCGGGGGCAGGCCGCGTGGGCGGACCGGCCGGCATGGAGCTGACGAACTCCCCGGCCGGGGAGCGACATCCGACGCGGGCCGCCCCTCTGCGGGATCCCCCACGCGTCGAGGGGCCGAGGTCGCCCGGTCTCGATCTCAGGGGCGGGGCACGGGCGCGGGGGCGCTGCTCGACACGGGCGTCGTCCACGATCCGGCGTCGTCGTCGAGGTCCCGCCACACGCCGAGGCCGTGGCCGACGCGAGCGGCCTGGGCGCGTCCGGTGACGTCGAGCTTGCGCAGGATGTTGGAGACGTGGACGCTCGCCGTCTTGGGGCTGATGCCCAGCGCCCGGCCGATCTCCTGATTGGTGCGGCCCTCGGTGAGCCGGCGCAGCACCTCGACCTCCCGGGGCGTCAACCCGTACTCCGCGGACAGCTCGTCGGTGACGCTCGGCGCCGGGTCGACCGGGTCCGGTCCGATCCGCGTGCCGCCGTTCACCGGGGCGCCGTTCGCCGTCACGTCGCCCGCCACCCCGTTCGACGAGCGTCCGGCGCCCGACGCCTCGTCCGGCAGCACCTCGATGCGATGCCAGCGGGCGAGCCGATCGACGTCCTGCACGAGGGGCACGATGCGGAACCGCCCGGCCAGGGCCGCGGCCGCCCGCAGCGCGTGGATGCCCGCGGCGTCCACCCCGCGGGCGAGCCGGCTCTCGGCCTGGCGCCAGGCGGCGTAGGCGGTCTCGAGCGGGCGCTGCAGGACCCGCCACTCGCGTTCCACCTCGACCCACAGGTCCGGCTCGGCGTGCCCCGCGGCCCGGGACGACTCGGCCGCGGCGGTGGCGATCCACGCCGTCGTCGCCGGCGGATCATCGGCCCCGTCTCGGGTCGGGCGCGCGGCCGCGAGCTGGGCGAGGTCCGCCCGCATGTGTCGTCGCGTCCGACGGGCCGACTCGTTGCGGCGCGAGTCGGCGAGGTCGCCCAGGGCCCGTAGCCCGAGGCAGTACAGCAGCGCGCAGCGGCGCTCCTCGTCGGTGTCGGCGATCGCCTCGAGCCCCGCCATGACCACCCCGTACGCGGCTTCGGGTCGCCCCGCCCACAGCTCGGCCTCGGCGGAGATCTCGGCCACCTCGCGCACCCACCCGAGCGGCGCCCGTTCGACCTCGACGATGGCGCGCGCGTGATCGCAGTGGCCGACCGCGGCCTCGAACTCGCCGCGGACCATGTCGACCTGGGCTGCCCGGCACAGGGTCGGGGCGGCCACCATGCCGCGCGACCCGTACCGCAACGATCGACCGACGAGCGCCGCGGCCTCGTCGTAGCGGCCGAGGCGGAACTGTGACTCCGCGGCGTTGGCGAGCAGGATCGTCCCGGTCTGCTGCATGACGCCGAGGCGGGTGAGCTCCTCGAGACCGATCCGCGCCACCTCGACGACCTCCCGGTGGCGGCCCGCCTCCCCGAGCACGTGCGAGAGGTTGATGTAGGCGTCGCACACCCCGTCGGGGGACCCGGACTCCCGCGCGACGGCGAGCGCCTCGCGCAGCTCGCGCGCCGCGCCGTCGTGATCCCCGTGCGCCGCGGCGACGAGGCCCAGCGCGTTGCGGGCCCGCCCCTCTTCCCGGCGCGCGCCCACCGCGACCGCGAGCTCGAGGGTCACCGCGCACTCCCGCTCGGCCTGGTCGAACTGGGAGTAGGCCGCGGCGTGCGTGGCCAGGCCGGCGTGCACCTTGGCGGCCAGCACGCTGCGCTCCCCCGGCGCCAGGAGGCCGAGGGCCTCGCGCAGCGCCGCCTCCGTGGCCGGGCCGTGGCCGCGCACGGCGTGGGCGTAGGCGAGCTCCTCGAGCACGGCGCAGCGCAGCCCGTCGGGCAGATCGGCCGCGAGCGCCACCCCGAGTAGGCGGACCGCCTCGTCGTGATCGCCGAGGACGCGGGCCGACCGGGCCGCGTGTCGCAGGACCTCGATCCGGTCGACCTGCGCGTCGACCCGCTCGAGAAGATCGAGGACCCTCAGGAAGTGCGCGTGGGCGTCGGCGAACGCGTAGATGCGTTCGGCGGCGAAGGCGGCCGCGAGCGCCGAGTCGAGGGCGCGCGGCAGGTCGCCGGCGAGGTGCCAGTGCCGCGCGATCTCGCCGGCGCTGGCCCGCCCGTCCGCCGGCCCGCCTCCCGGGACGGCCGACCCGACGGTGTCCTCGAGGGCCCGGGCCGCCGCGCGGTGCAGACGGGCCCGGCGGGTCGGCAGGAGCGCGTGGTAAGCGACCTCGCGGAAGGCGGGGTGGTGGAAGTCGATCCGGTCGTCGTCGGTGAGGCGCAGCACGTGCCCGTCGAGGGCGGGCACGAGGGCGTCCTCGACCGCCTCGACGCTCATCCCGGCGGTCGCGGCGAGCGTGGTCGGCGAGGTGCGGCGGGCCAGCACCGAGGCGGCGGAGACGAGGGATCGGGTCGCCTCGGGCAGGCAGCTCAGGCGCGCCTCGAGCAGGTCGCTGAGGGCGATCGGCATCCCGGCCCCGTCGGTGGAGGAGTGCCACACCAGATGCTGGGTGAACAGGGGGTTGCCGTCGGCCCGCGCGACGATCGTCTGCGCGAGGCCCGGATCGAGGCCCGGCCCGGCCAACGCCTCGACGAGCCGGCGGGTCTGCCCCGGGTCGAGCCGCGGCAGCCGCAGGTGCTCGACCCGGGGCAGGCGGCCGAGCTCGGCGAGCCACATCCGGACGGCCGACGCGCCCGTCACCTGGTCGGCGCGGTAGGTGAGGACGACGAGGACACGCTCGTCGGCGAGGTTCGTCGCGAGGAACCGCACGAGGTCGAGGGTGGAGCGGTCGGCCCAGTGGATGTCCTCGACGACGAGGACGACCGGCCGGGCACGCCCGAGGTCCCCGAGGAGACCGAGGACGGACTGGAAGAAGCCGAGCTGGTGGGTGCGACCGGCGGGAGCCCCGTCGTCGGGACAGACGAGGTGCCTCAGGTCGGGATAGGCGTCGAGGTCGCCACCGTCGGAGTCCGGGCGCAGCCGGCGCAGGGCCTGGGCCAGCGGGGCGAACGGCAGCGCCTCGCCGGCGACGGGGACGCAGGCGCCGACGAGGGCCCGCGCCGGGGCCCGCCGGACGAATTCGCCGACGAGCCGGGTCTTCCCGACTCCGGTCTCTCCGGACACGACGACGATCCGCGGCCGGCCGCCGGCCGCTCCGCTCAGACACTCACTCAGGTCCCCAGGCAGTCCTCGCGTCCGACGAGAGCCGCAACAGGACGATCGTCCATCATGCAATCATGGCCTGTTCTGCGCGCCAAGGGAACCCGTCGACGCCCCGCCGTTCCGCGTCGGGACGTGGCAGGCCCTGCCCCGGGCCGCGTCGGGTCCTCCCACCGCATGGCTGGTCAGGGGTCGCGCAGGGCCCGAGCCGGGCCGGCCCGTCGCGCACCGCCGCCGCGACGACCGCACCGGAGAAGAGGGTCGAGACGGGTGCCGCGAACTCGTCGACGACCAGCACCGCCCGCGCCAGCGAGGGGTCCCGCGTCGCGGCGGCGGCGATCGCCTCGAGCTGGGCGTCGGCGAGCACACCCGCCGCGACGCCGGCCCAGGACCGGCCGGGGGCGCGGCCCGTGGCCCGTCTCCACGGGCCGTCCGCCGACGCCGCGGCCCGGCCGAAGAAGTCCGCGCCGAGGGGGCGGGGCGGGGCCGTCACGCCGTCGCGCAGGCGGTCGCGCAGGCGGTCGCGCAGGGAGTGCGCGTGCGCGACGGCGATCGCGGCGTCCCACCCATCGGTCGGGTCGAGCGAGACGAGCGCGTCCCCGACGACGACGACGCCGTCCGGGGCCTGCGCGAGCCGCTCGTAGCGGCGGCGCCGGGTCCACGTCGCCCGGGGGGTCACCGCGTCGCCGAGGGCCTCCATGACCGCGAGCAGGGCGTCGAGCTCCGGTCGGCCGAGCGCGAGGGCGAAGGCGCGGAAGCCCGCGAGGTCACCCGGCGGCGCGGCCCCGGGGCCCGACAGGGTGACGAGCCACTCGTCGTCCCGCAGGTGGGCGGCGACGGCGCCGGCCGACGGGACCGCCCGCAGCCACCGGCACACCGCCGGCCCCGGCGACGCGGGGCCCGGCGCCGGGCCAGGCGCCTGGACCACGGCCGCCCATCCCGGGTCGTGTTCCCGCGGCAGCCGGAACCGGCGCGTCGTCGACCGGCGATCCGGGCCGGCGGACTCCTCCTGCGGCACCTCGTGGGCGTGGCGGGCGAGGGAGATCGCCGTCCGCGACGACCGCCCCGAGGCGTCGACGACGAGGTCGGTCGGAACGTTCTCGTCGCCCCGGCCGCCCTCGCTCGTGACGCGCACGCCGACGACTCCGCCCGGACCCGCTGCCGCGGCGCCCGCCGTCGGCCCGCCGGCCTCGTCGAAGAGGAGGTCGAGCACGTAGGCGGGGACGCGGATCTCGACGCCGGGGAGGTCACCGACGCGGTCGCGCAGGACCGCTTCGAGCGTCGCGGTCCCGCCGGAGAGGGTGCGCAACCCGGTGTCGCACGGCGCGAGGCGGTGCCGACCGGCGCCGTGGACGACCACGCGCCCCAGGTCACCCGCACGCACCCCCCGGCGGACGAGCTCGGCCGTCGTGCCCGGCAGGAGGTCGTCCAGGAGCCGGGGCACCACGCCGCGCAGGGGGCGGGCGGGGCCGAGGAGTTCGGGCGGGTCGGCTCGGCCGCGCCGGCCGCGGGCGGCGTCGCGGTCGAGGAGGACGACCCGGTCGTAGAACTCGCTGAGCACCCCGGCCGCCAACAACCCGGCGACGTCGGCCCCGATGACGGCGGCGGTCGTGAGACCGCCGCCGGTCGCCCGCCGCACCACCCCCGGGGCCCGAGGCGAAGCCGCGGGCGCGGACCCGACCGCTGGACGCGGGCGCGCGGGGGTGGTGTCGGTCATGGTGATGTCCCTCTCCTCGCGGCCGCCCGGTCTGCTCCGGCGTCGCCCTCCGGACGCTAGGCAGCCCGGGGCGGGCGCGCATCGAGCACCCGCCTCAGAGCCGGCCGCGTTCGTCTTAGGTGCGCCGGGGGCGACGTGACCCGTCCACGTCGTCGCAGGTCGGAGGGAGGAGCGGACGGGTCTGGGCGCGGCGGACGACTGAGGCGTGACGGGGCCTCGTCTAAGGCCACCGCCCGATGCGCACCCGCGCCCGCCCGGCCTACGGTCCTCGGACAACCGACGCAGGGCGACCGACCCGGCGACGAGGGGGAGACGACATGACCGTCATCAGCACACCACACGCCTACGACGAACCGGCGCTGTTCGTCGACCTCAAGCCGGGGTTCGACATCCCGCTCCACCTCAAGGTCGAGGGCTTCAACTTCGCGGGCTCGGTGAAGATCAAGGCCGCCGCCGAGATGGTCGAGCGCGCGGAGCGCGAGGGCCTCCTGCACCCCGACTCGATCCTCATCGAGTCGAGCTCGGGCAACCTCGGGGTCGCGCTAAGCGTCATCGCCGCCGACCGCGGTTACCCGTTCGTCTGCGTCGTCGACCCGCGGTGCAACCTCGCGACCCGCCAGCTCATGGAGACCTACGGGGCCCGCGTGCACCAGGTGACCCGGCCCGACCCCGAGAACGGGTTCCTCGGGGCGCGCCTCGAGCACGTGCGCCGGCTGTGCGACTCCGACCCGCGCTACCTGTGGCTCAACCAGTACGCGAACCCCGGCAACTGGCAGGCGCACCACCGCCGGACCGGGCCCGAGATCCTGCGCGAGTTCCCGGACCTCGACGTGCTGTTCGTGGGGGCCGGCACGACCGGCACGCTCATGGGTTGCGCCCGCTTCTTCGCCGAGCAGGCCCGACGGGTGCACGTCGTCGCCGTCGACGTCGTCGGGTCGGTGACGTTCGGCGGGCCCCCGGCCCGGCGCATGATCCCCGGCCTGGGGACCAGCGTGCGGCCGCCCCAGCTCGACGCGTCGATCATCGACGAGGTCGTCATGGTCGCCGAGCCCGACACCGTGCGCACCTGCCACCGGCTGGCCCGCCGCGGCTTCCTCTTCGGCGGGTCCACCGGCACCGTCGTCAGCGGCGCGAGCGCCTGGCTCGCCCGGCACGCCGAGCGCGGGGGGGCGCCCCTCACGACGGTCGGCATCGCGCCCGACTTCGGCGAGCGCTACCTCGACACCCTCTACCACGCGAACTGGGTCGCCGACATCTACGGCGACGACGTCCTGCCCCCCGAGCCCGGCCACGCCTCGCGCATCTCGGCGTGACCTCGCGACCCGCGCCACCCACGAGGAGACGACACCCGTGACGACGACCCCCACCGCCCTCGCCCCGAGGCCGGCGGCGGACCCCACCGCTCCCCCGGGGCTCCCCGGGGAGCCCCTCGCGCCGGCGGCCGAGTCGCTCGCCGGACGGCTGGCGGCCGTGCTCGCCGAGGTGCTCGGCGTCGGGGAGGTCGCACCGGGCAGTCGCTTCTTCGACGACCTCGGGGCCGACTCGATGACGATGGCCCGGTTCTGCGCCAGGGTGCGCAAGGCCGGCGACCTGCCCGCGATCGCCATGCGCGACGTCTACGCGGCCGGCACCGTCGCCGACCTGGCCCGGGCGCTGGCGCCCGACGACCCCGCCGAGCCCGCCGGGGCGGGCCAGGGGGGAACGGGCGGGACGGTCGCCGGGGCCGCGACGGGGACGGTCGCCGAGGCCGCGACGGGGACGGTCGCCGAGGCCGCGACGGGGACGGTCGCCGAGGCCGCGACGGGGACGGTCGCCGAGGCCGCGACCGTAACGGTCGCCGAGAGCGCGGCGGGGGTCGTCGCGAAGAACGCGACGGTCTCCGTCGCCCATGACGCGGGCGCCTGGGCGGTGAACGGGGAGACCGTGCGGGCGCCCGCCCTCGACCCGGCACCGATCCAGCCCCCCGCCGGCGCCACCGCGGGACTCCCCCGGAATCGACCGATCGCCCGCGCGGTGTGCGGCACGATGCAGCTGTCGTGGCTCGTCGCCTACGGGACGCTCAACCTCTACGTCCTGCTCAGCGGCTTCCAGTGGGTCAGCGTCGCGTCCACCGTCGCGGACGTCTACGGGCGTGCGCTCGTCGTCGGCTGCGGCATCTTCACGGTGTGGGCGACGCTGCCCATCGCCCTGAAATGGCTGCTCGTCGGCCGGTGGCGGGTGCGTGAGTTCCCGCTCTGGGGTGGGCGGTACCTGTGCTTCTGGATCGTCAAGACGGCGATCCGCGCCAACCCCCTCGCGCTCCTGTTCGCCGGGTCACCGCTGACGGTGCTCTACCTGCGGGCCCTCGGCGCGCGGATCGGGCCCGGCGCCGTCGTCCTCACCCGCCACCTGCCCGTCTGCACCGACCTGGTCACGCTCGGCGCCGGCGTTGTCGTGCGCCAGGAGGTCCACGTCAACGGCTACCGGGCCCGCGACGGCGTCATCGAGACCGGGCGCATCGGCCTGGGCGATCGGGCCTACGTCGGCGAGTCCTCGGTGCTCGACATCGGCACGGCGCTGGGCGACGACGCCCAGCTCGGTCACGCGTCGGCGCTCTACACCGGTCAGGTCGTCCCGGCCGGGGAGTCGTGGCACGGGACGCCCGCGGTGCCCAGCCCGGTGACGTACCGCCTCGAACCCTCGGCGGAATCCCCCGACGGGTACGAGACCGACGAACCGGACCGGTTCCGCCGACGGATGGACCGCCGCGACCGGGCGCGCCGGGTCGGCTACAGCCTCGTGCAGGTGGCCACGACGGTCTTCGTCGGACTGCCCCTGTCCTTCGGCCTCGTCGAGGCGCTCCTGTCGAGGGGGCGGCTCGAGCCCCTGCTCCACCCCGAGCACATGCTCCTCACCGATCGGTGGATCTACCTCGAGGCGGCTCTGGCCGTGCTCGTCTGGACCCTCGGCCTCATCGCGATCGGCCTGCTCGTCGCGAGGACCCTGCCCCGCCTGCTCGCCCGCGGTCTGGTCGCCGGGCGCGAGTACCCGCTCTACGGCTGGCACTACGGCAAGCACCGCCTCGTCGCGCGGCTGACGAACATCCCCGGGTTCATGACGCTCTTCGGCGACGCCTCGGACGCGGTCGGCTACCTCGGCGCGATCGGCTACCGGCTCCGGCCCATCGAGCAGACCGGCTCGAACTTCGGGCAGATGGTCACACACGAGAACCCCTACCTGAGCACGGTCGGACGCGGCACCGTCGTGGCCGACGGCCTGAGGATCCTCAACGTCGACTACGGGCCGAGAACGTTCCGGCTGCGCGAGGCGCGCATCGGGGCCCGCAACTTCCTCGGCAACCACGTCGTCTACCCCGCCGGCGGGCGCACCGGCGACAACGTGCTCCTCGCGACCAAGGTCGCGGTGCCCCTCGACGGCCCGGTGCGCGAGAACGTCGGACTGCTCGGCTCACCCGCCTTCGAGATCCCCCGCACCGTGCGCCGCGACACCGCCCTCGGCCTGCTGACCCGCGCCGAGCTGCGCCGCCGCCTGCGCGCGAAGAGCCGGCACAACCGCGTGACGATGGCGCTCTACCTCGGTGTCCGCGCCCTCCTGCTCTACCTGATCCTCCTCGTGGCGGGCCTCGTCCTGGAGTTCTCGCCGGTCCACGGGCCGGTCGTCCTGCCGGCGGCCGCGGCGCTCCTGCTCCTGCTGCCGATCCCCTTCTGGGTGCTCGTCGAGCGCGTCTACGCCGGGTTGCAACTGCTGACGCCGCAGGGGTGCTCGATCTACGACCGGGCCTTCTGGGGGCACGAGCGCTACTGGAAGGGACCTGGTGTCGCGTTCGTCGCCCTCTACAACGGGACCCCGATCAAGGGCGTCCTGTGGCGGCTGCTGGGCGTGCGTGTCGGGCGCGGCCTCTTCGACGACGGCTGCCTCGTCCCCGAGCGCAGGTTCCTCACCCTCGGCGACGACTGCGTCCTCAACGAGGGCAGCAACCTGCAGTGCCACTCCCAGGAAGACGGGGCCTTCAAGTCGGGTCTCACCGCGCTCGGCGATCGCTGCACGGTCGGCGTGGGGGCCCTCGTCCACTACGGCGTGACCGTCGGCGACGACGTGCAGATCGCCCCCGCCTCGTTCGTCATGAAGGGCGAAGAGGTGCCCACCGGCGCCCGCTGGGGCGGCAACCCGGCCCTGCCCCTCGAACCGGCCGACGCCCACGCCGTGCCCTGCTCCTCGGATGGCCGGCCCCCGCGCGGCCTGCCCACCCCGGCGCCCTGCCCCGGTCGACCCTTCGCCATCGGCCACGCCCCGCGCACGATCACGCCAGGAGATCCGCGATGACGACCCTGCCCCGCTGGACCACGTCGCCCCCGACCGCCGGCCACCCCCACGTGGCCGAGATCGACCATCCCCTGGCCGAGGGGCTGGCGGCCGCGATGACGCGGGCGGCGGTCGATCTCGGGGCGCCCGCGCCGGTCCTGCTCCTCGCGGCCCACGCGAAGGTGCTGGCGGTGCTCACCGGCGAGGCGAACGTCACGGCCGGCCTCGCCCTCGGCGACCGCCTGCTCACGTGCAGCGTCGAGGTCGGCGGGTCCTGGCGTGAGCTCGTCGCCGAGGCCGCCCGATCCCTCGCCGCCGGGTCGCCGAGCGTCGCGGCGGTCGAGACGGTCGCGCAGGTCGACGGGGCGGCGGCGGCCCTCCCGGTGGGCCTGCCGCCGAGCGTGCAGCTGCGCGTGACGGCGTCGCTCGGGATCGCACCGACGCTACGGGTGGCCTATCGCGGGGAGTCCGTCGACGACGAGTACGCCCGCCGACTGGCCGGCTACCACGCGACCGCGCTGGCCCAGCTCGCCGCCGACCCCGACGCACCGCTCGACGCGGCGGGTCTGGTCGGCGCCCGCGAGATCCGCCACCAGCTCGAACGGTTCGCGGGTCCGGCCCGCGACCTGCCGCCGCGCCGGGTGCACGAACTCGTCGCGGACCGGGCGCGGGAGCACCCGGACCGCGTCGCGGCGACGCAGGGGTCGCGCGAGTGGACGTACGCGCAGCTCCAGCGCCGGGCCGACGCAGCAGGGAGGCACCTCCTCGGGGACGGCGCCGCCGGCCTTGAGCCCGAGTCGCAGCCCGGGCGTCAGGCCGGGCCGCAGGCCGTGCTGCGGGCCGGGCTGCAGGCCGAGGACGTCGTCGCCGTCATCACCGAGCGCAACCTCGAGTGGCTCGCCGCCGTCCTCGCGATCCTCGGGGCCGGCGGCGCCTACCTGCCCGTCGACCCCGCGTTCCCCGCCGACCGGATCGCCCGCGTGCTGCGCCGCGCGGGGTGCCGGCACGTGCTGACCCAGGGCGCGAGCCGCGGGAGCCTGGACGCGGCCGTGGGCCTCCTGGCCGAGGGCGAACGCCCCCGGATCCACGACCTCGACCGTGTTCTCGCGGGTGCCGACGACGCGGGTGTCGGCGCGGGTGCGGGCGAGGCGGACGCGGCCGAGCACGCGGGGGCCGAGACGGCCGGGACCGAGGGCGGGCTCGGGGTCGAGGTCGGCCCGGAGCGCCTCGCCTACCTCTACTTCACCTCCGGCTCGACGGGCGAGCCCAAGGGCGCGATGTGCGAGCACGCGGGCCTGCTCAACCACGTCCTGGCCAAGATCGACGACCTCGGCATCGGCCCGGGAGACACGGTCGCGCAGACCGCGCCGCAGTGCTTCGACATCTCCCTGTGGCAGCTCCTCGCCGGGCTCGTCGTCGGCGGGCGCACCCTCATCGTCGAGCAGGAGGCGATCCTCGACGTCGAGCGCTTCGTCGACACGATCGACGCCGAGGGCGTGAGCGTGCTGCAGGTCGTGCCGTCCTACCTCGAGGCGGTGCTCACCTACCTCGAGACCAGCGGACGAACCCTGCCCGCCCTGCGGTGCGTCTCGGTCACCGGCGAGGCGCTCAAGGCCGAGCTCGCCCGGCGCTGGTTTGAGACCGGGCCGGCGACGCGGCTCGTCAACGCCTACGGCCTCACCGAGACCTCCGACGACACGAACCACGAGGTCATGGACGAGGCACCGGTCGGCGGCCGCGTGCCGCTCGGGCCGCCGATCCCCAACGTGCGCGTCTACGTCGTCGACGAGCGGCTCGTGCCGGTCCCCCTCGGCGCGCCCGGCGAGATCGTCTTCGCCGGGGTGTGCGTCGGCCGCGGCTACGTCAACGACCCCGAACGCACCGCCGGCGCCTACCTCGTCGACCCCTTCCACCCGGGCGACCGGCTCTACCGCGGCGGCGACATCGGCCGCTGGACGCCGGAGGGCAAGCTCGACTTCCTCGGCCGGCGCGACCACCAGGTCAAGGTCTCGGGCTTCCGCATCGAGATCGGGGAGGTGGAGGACGCGCTCGTGCGGGCGCCGGGGGTGCGGGACGCCGCCGTCGTCGTCACCGACCTGCCGGGCCGCGCCCGCCGGCTCGTGGGCTTCTACGCCGCCGACGCGGCGCTGCCCGCCGAGGAGCTGCGTGCGCTCATGGGCTCGCGGTTGCCGTCGTACATGGTGCCGCGCACCCTGCATCACCGCGCGGCCCTGCCGCTGACCGCCAACGGCAAGATCGACCGCGCCGCGCTCCTCGCTCTCGCCACCGCGCTCGACGACCCTTCGGCCGGGGGTGACGCGCCGGCCGGTGCCGGGTCGACCGTTCCCGCGAGCCCGACGGAGGCGCGGATCGCGGCGGCCTGGGCCGGCGTGCTCGGCCTGCCGGTCGCCGAGATCGGGCGGCGCGACCACTTCTTCGACCGCGGCGGCACGTCGCTGGCGGCCGTCAAGCTCGCCATCGCCCTCGACCGGGCGGTGACGGTGCGCGACCTGCTCGCCCATCCCGTCCTCGCCGACCTCGCCGCCGTGGTCGACGACCGCGCGGGAGCGACGCGACGGACCACCGCACGGGCGACCGGCGGGGGACCGACCGGGCCGCCCGCCCGGCCGCCGCCGCGATGGCGGCCCGTGAGGACCACGTCATCCCCCACGTCATCCCCCGACCGACGCCGGACGAACGAGGAGTCAGCCCCATGACCACCACCACGGACGCATCCCTCCTGGAGGACATCGACCTGCGGCCGGACGCGCCGCCGCTGCTGCGGGTCACCGGCGGAGCCGACGCCGCCGCGTGGGCGGGTCGCCATCGCGACGCGGTCCGCGCGGCCGTCGGGCGCCACGGCGCCCTGCTCGTCCGCGGGCTGGGCCTGGCCGACCCCGCGCAGGCCACGGCGGTCTTCACGGCGCTGGGCTCGGGGCTCATGACCGAGCGGGAGGCGTTCGCGGCCCGCACCGCCCACGACGACGGGGTCTACTCGTCGTCGGCGTGGCCGGCGGCGCAACCGATGTGCATGCACCACGAGCTTAGCTACGCGCGGCGGCCACCGGGCACGATGCTCTTCGCGTGCCTGCAGGCGCCGACCGAGGGTGGCGCGACGACGATCGCGGACGCCGCCGACGTGCTCGACGCGCTGCCGGCCGACCTCGTCGACCGCGCCGAGGCGACCGGCTGGATGCTCGTCCGGCGCTACAACGAGGACATCGGGGCGACCGTCGGCGACGCCTTCGGCACCGACGACCCCGCGCAGATCGACGCCTACTGCCGCGCGAACGACATCGAATCCGTCTGGGAGGCGGACGGTTCGCTCGTCACCCGGCAGCGGCGACCCGCGATCGTCACGCACCCGGTGACGGGCCGGCGCTGCTGGTTCAACCAGGTGGCCTTCCTCAGCGAGTGGACGCTCGATCCCGACGTCCGCGAGTTCCTCCTCGACTGCTACGGACCCCAGGGGCTGCCGTTCACGACGTGCTTCGGCGACGGTGAGCCGATCGGCCCCGACGTCGTCGCCCTCCTCGCCGACGTCTACGACGCGCACACGCGGCGCGAGCCGTGGCAGTCCGGCGACCTCCTCGTCGTCGACAACCTCGCGACGGCCCACGCGCGTGAGCCGTACTCCGGGCCGCGGGAGGTCCTCGTCGCGATGACCGACGAGATGAGCCGTCCCGGCGAGGCGCCGCGAGGCGCATCCGGGGCCGACGAGAGCGCCCCGACCCCGACCGGCACGACGAACGAGACGAGCGGACGATGACGACAGAGACGAGAACGCACACGACGAGCACGACGGACACGCGAACGCCCTCCGCCGGGCCTTCGGCGGCGCCCCCGAACGGGCGCACGCCCACGGCCGCGTCGACCCACGACGGGCCCGTTCCGACCGGTCAGGACTACCCCCCGCGGTTCGCGCTCATCGGGGGCGGGCAGGTCGAGGCGGCCCTGCGGGGCCGGGCGGCCGAGGTCCTCGACCTCGTGGAAGAGACCTATCGCGTCCACGGCGGCGGCGACACGGTCAACCCGCCGTCCTACTTCCTGCGCTTCCCCGACCGCCCGCTCTCCCGGATCATCGCGCTGCCCGCCTCGCTCGGGGGGCGCTTCGGGGTCGACGGGCTCAAGTGGGTGTCGAGCTTCCCGGGCAACATCGAGTACGGCCTGCCGCGGGCGTCGGCGCTGCTGCTGCTCAACGACCACGACACCGGCTACCCCTTCGCCTGCCTCGAGGGCTCGATCATCAGCGCGACGCGCACGGCGGCCTCCGCGGCGCTCGGCGCCGACCGCCTCAGCCGGGGCCGCCCGCGGCCGCGCCGGGTGGGTTTCGTCGGGGCCGGCCTCATCGCCCGCTACATCCACACCTACCTCGCGGCCACGGGATGGGAGTTCGACGAGGTCGGGATCTACGACCCGGACCCCGATAGCGCCCACGGGCTCGCGGGCTCGCTGACGCGCTCGTCCCAGACCCCGGTCGTCGTGCACGACGACATCGAGTCGGTCATCCGCGGCAGTGATCTCGTCGTCTTCGCAACGGTGGCGGCCCGCCCGCACGTCACCGACGAGTCGTGGTTCGACCACCACCCGGTCGTGCTGCACGTCTCGCTGCGGGACCTGACCCCCGAGATCCTGCTCGGCGCGGTCAACGTCGTCGACGACGTCGACCACTGCCTCAAGGCCGACACGTCGCCGCACCTCGTCGAGCAGCTCACCGGCAGCCGCGACTTCATCGCCGGCACGCTCGACGACGTCATGGCGGGGCGGGCCGAGATCCCGCCGGATCGCACCGTCGTCTTCTCGCCCTTCGGGCTCGGCGTCCTTGACCTCGCGGTCGGATTGTTCGTCTACGAGGCCGTGGCCCGCGCCGGCGAGCTGAACGTCGTCGACGGCTTCTTCCACGACCTCGCCCGGCACGGGTGACGAGGCCGAGGACTCACGCCGTCGCCCCGGTCGTCGGCGGCGGCCACCGCCGGACGGCCCGCCGGGACCGAGGGGGCCGCTCCCCAAGTGGGCGCGGCCATTGCCCGAGCGAGCACGAGGCCGGGCAGCCACCAGGGCGCCGCCGGGCAGCGGCCGGGGCGCCGTCCCGGCGGCGGTGACCACGACGACACCGACCGTGGGCAGCACGATCGTCCCCAGGTAGGACCGGGGTGGGCGGAGTTGTCGTCGTCGACGTGCGTCGCGCCCCGGACGAACAACTCTGACCGTACGGTCAGGAATGAGATGGACGACCGCGCCATCACCACCTCCGTGCCCTCGGCCGGCCTGCCGGCGGCGCAGGTCGCGACCCTGCGGCCCCGAACCCGAGCGGGGACGACGCGAGCCGGCCGTCGCCGGCCCGCCGTACGTCGGGTCGGACCGACGCGCATCAGCAGTTTTCACGCCAACTGCACTGCCAATGACGTCCCCGTGTCGGGCCCGACCCCCTGACCAGCGACGATGTCATCGCCGCCGCAAAAGGCAGTGCAGTTGGCGTGAAAACTCGGACCCGGCCCGGCCCTGCGGCCAGGAGCGCCGGGCCCGCGGCCGCCGACCGTCCGCCATCCGGGCGGCCGCGCCGGCGGGGGCACGCTCGGCGGGGCGTCGTCGGCGCCGACCTCGTCGGGCCCCGCGAACCGGTCCCCGCCGCGGCGCTGGATCAGACGCCGCTCGGTGTCGGGGCCGCGCGGCGACGCCGCGCGCCCGACGGCCCGGCCGGACGGATCACCCGGCCGGCCGCGAGTACGCCGCCGTCACGACTAGGGTCGACGTCACCCGCCACCTGCCGATCAGCGGGGGGAGCGCCTCCGGCGTGCGCGAGGTTGCCGCGAAGGACCCGTCGGGGCGCAGGTCGACCGCGACGTCCGCGGCCTCCCGCCACACGCGGTCGGCCGGGAAGGTCGCCTTGAAGACCGCCTCCTTGGCGGAGAAGAGCACGGTGTCCCACGCGACCGCCCACCCCGGCGGGAGACCGGCGACCCGCTCCCGCTCGCCCGGGGCGATGACGAGGTCGGCGACGTCCGGCTCGAGCGGGGCGTGCACCTCGGCGTCGACGCCCAGGCGCGAGAGCACGGCGGTCGAGGCGACCGCGGCGGCCCAGAATCCCGCGCAGTGGGTGATGCTGCCGACGAACCCGGGGGGCCACCGCGGGGCGCGGTCCGGCCCGACCGGCACGGGCCCGGGGGTGACGCCGAGGTCGGCGAGCGCGCCGCGCGCACACGCCCGACCGGTCGCGAATTCGCGCACCCGGGTCGGGGCGGCCCCCGCGACCGCTGCCGCCTCCTCGCCGAGCAGCGACGAGCGCGCGGCCTCGAGATCGAGCGGGGTGTCGGTGGCCCGGACGGCGACACCGGCCGGCAACGCGCCCCGGAGGACGGCCGACCCGCTCGCGTCACGACCCATCACGTCCGCCACGTTCCCAGATCGCGAGAGCGTGCAGGCGGAACGGGCTCGGACGTCCGCGCGGGCGGCGTAGGTGACATCGGTGACGAGCGCGGCCCAGGACGCCGACCCGAGGTGCCGGTTCCCCCGTACGGTCACGTTCGTGACGGCAGGGCCCGCCCTCGTCGTGCGAGCCGAGCCGACGATCGCGGGCCCGGGGTCGCCGCCCGCGCGTCAGCGGTCCGGGATCACGGCCTCCACCCGCTCTCGCAGCTCTGCGGCGTGGCGGGACAGGACGCCCCAGACCAACTCGTCGTCCACAGCGTCCTCGTCGTGACCCAGGTGATGGCGCATGCTGATCGCCCGGCGCCAGGCGGGGTCGGCGCTGCGCTCCGCCAGGAACGCGTCCGGGAGTCGCCGGACCGCCTCGCCGAGTTTGAGGACGACGGAGTCGGCGGACAGCCTCGGCACGCCCAGTTCGGGATCACTGTCGTACCAGCGTCGACCTCGCGCGCCGATGAGCTCCGCTCGGCGACACAACACCGCCACGTCCCTGAGCCGCTGTTCGGTGCCCGCGCCGTAGCGGCGATCGAGTTCGCTCACCACGTCCTCGCTCACCAGGTCACGGCGGTTCGCCCGATCTCGTGGCCGGGCGACAGCGCGCGGGAGGTCACCAGGTCGACGCGACAGCCCAGCAGGGCCTCGAGCTCGTCGCCCGCGTCGACGAGGTCGAGGACGTCCGCTCCCTCGTCGACGTCGACGACCAGGTCGACATCGCTGCCGGGAGCATCGTCGCCACGGGCCACCGAGCCGAAGACCCGCGGCCGGGTCAGGCCGTGTCCCTCGAGAATGCGCAGGACCTCCGGCCGATGCGCCGACAGGACCTCACTCGGCCGAGGGCGCAGCGCCGCCCGCAACCGCTCGAGCATCTCCGGCGACGGGCGACGCCGACCCGATTCGTAGGCCGCGATACTGGGCTGGGCGACGCCGCTGCGGCGCGCCAGCTCGGCCTGGCTCACTCCCGCTGCCGCTCGCAGGTCGACCACTGAGGTCATGCAGAGATCATGACGCGATATGGGCCGTGGTCGGTGACTCCTGCGGCGCGACTCGTCTCCCGTCGAGCACGCCTCGAGCCGAGCCCCCGCACCCCATCACCCCAGGAGCCCGAGCCGGCGGGCGGTGGCGACCGACTCGCCGCGGGTCGACGCCCCGAGCTTGGCCAGCACGTTCGAGACGTGGACGCTCACGGTCTTGGGGCTGATGAACAGCGATGTCGCGATCTGGCCGTTGGTGCGTCCCTGCGCGACGAGCTCGAGCACCTCGCGCTCCCGGGCGGTCAGCACGCCCCCGCCGCCGCGCGCCGGCGCGACCGCGAGGTCGTCGAGCACCGCGAGCAGCGGCCGGGCCCCGAGAGCCTCGGCCCGGGCCCGCGCCTGCGCGACGACGTCCGCCGCCTCGGAGCGGCGGCCCACGGCGATGAGGGCCCGCGCCAGGCCCACGCGGGAGCCCACGGCCTCCGCGACGTGCGGCAACGCGTCGAACGACGACACGGATCGCTCCCAGGCGGCCACGAACACGCCGGGGTCGGGCCCCTCCCCCGCACCGGCGGCGATGCGGTGTCGTTCGGCCACGAGCCGGTCGCGCCAGGCCCGGGACTCCGGGCCGAACGTCCTCCGCGCGGTCGCGTCGTCGCCGAGCAGATACCCGGCGTACTCCTCGACGAGGTCGGTGAACCGCGTCTGCAGAGCCGGGTCGATGTCGCGCGGTAGGTCGGCCGCCCGGCCCGCGAGAAGGGCGGCCAGGCGGTACCAGCCCTGGAAGCGCGGCGACCAGACCCGACGCAGCAGCGCCACGCCCGACTCGATCCACTCGAGCACGGTCTCGTGCTGCGCCTGCCGGGCGTAGTGCTCGACCGCGGGCCCCATCGTGCACAGGACGAGGAGAGCGTCCACCTCCCACCAGGCGCGGGCGCGCAGCAGGGGGGCCGGGTCCACGTCCGCCCGCCGGGCCTGCGCCAGCTCGACGAGCGAACCGTCGAGCAGCCCGCGGGCCGGGTAGGGCAGGTCGGCGGGGGCGCTGAGCCGGTCGGCCGCCTCCTCCCACCGGCCCAGCAGGTACGCAGTCCGGCCCGCGTGCAGCCGACAGTCGAACCCGTAGAGACCCCAGGGTCGCCGCAGTCGCTCGGCGACGTCCGCGCCCCGGACGAAGTCGTCGTGCGCCGCCTCGATCTCGCCCGCGTTGTAGCTCGACATCCCCAGCCGGAACAGGCCCTGCAACCGGATCTCGTCGGGCGTCTCGGGGGCGGCGACCACGGCGACCACCGTGTCCCGCTGACGGGCGGGGTCGGTGTCCTCGAGCAGCCGGGCGCGGAGCATCCTCACCTCGGCCACCACCTCCGGGGCCCCGAGCTCGTCGGCGAGACCGGCGAGCTCGTCCGCCAGCGCCTCGGCCTCCTCCCGGTGCTTACCGGCGCCGAGGATCACGTGCACGCGCACGCCCAGCACCCGGGCGCGCAACGCGTCCCGGGTCTGCGGGAGCAGGGCCACCGCCTGCGCCGACAGGTCGAGGGGCGATCCGGGGAGGTCGAGGATGTTGTGCCAGGACGCCAGCTCGGCCAGGAGCGCAGCCCGCTGCCGGGGGTGCCGACCCGCGGGCATCGACTCGAGGACCTCACGCAGGAGGCCGAGGGCGCGCACGTGGTCGCCCGTGGCGCCGGCGGCCTGCGCCGCCGACAGCGCGACCTCGGCCCTGGTCACGTCGTCGTCGATCCAGCCCAGGGCGGCCTCGTAGTGCCCGAGGGCGTCCCGCGCGCCGCCGACCCGCATCGCGGCATGCCCCGCGGCGACGCTGGCCCGCGCCGCGGTGGCCGCGTCGCCGATGGCCGCGGCGTGGGCCGCGACCGCCGCGTCGGAGCACGACCGCGGGTCCGCCAGCAGCGCCTCGATCCAGGCCTGGTGGAGCCGACGGGCGGCTCCGGGCAGGATCCCCAGCGCGAGGGTCTCGCCGAGCAGCGCGTGCCGGAACGACCAGGTGGGCGTGCCGGCCCCGAGCTCGCCGAGCGCGTGACCGCCCGGGGGCACCCGCTCGAGGACGTGGTGCTCGATCGCCTCGGCCAGGGCCCGGTCGAGGGCGTCGTCGTCCAGCCCCACGACCCGGGCGAGCAGGTCGTGCCGCACGGTCCGGCCGGCGACGGCCGCGGCGCGCACCACCGCGCCGGCGTCGTCGCTGAGGCGGTCCAGCCGGCGTTCCAGCACCGAGGTGAGGTCCTCGGTCGGCTTCCCCTCGTCCCCCGGGTTGGTGGCCAGCTCCTCGGCGAAGAACGCGTTGCCCTCCGACCGCGTCACGACCCGATCGACCGTGGCGGGGTCGAGCGGTGGGCCCGGCTGCCCGGCCACCAGCTCGCGGATCGCGCCGGCCGGCAGCGGCCCCAACGAGATCCGCCCGACGAGGGGCAACCTCGTCCACTGGGGGAGGGTGTCGTACAGCGGATGCTGCCGGTGCAGGTCGTCGCTGCGGTAGCTCACGACGAGAGTGACGTCGCCGTCGAAGCCGCGCGTCAGCAGCAGGGTCAGCAGCTCCCGAGAGCTCCGGTCGCTCCAGTGGACGTCCTCGACGACGGCGAGCAGGGGCCGCCGACGACCCACCGCGACGAGCAGGGCCTGCACGGCCTCGCCCACCGCCCCCGGGGACACTCCCGCGGGCGCGTCGACGTCCCGACCGGCGACGAGGGACGCGAGCGCCGGGTGGCGTTCGAGGACCTCCTCCGACGCGTCCGGTTCCGCGGCGACCAGCGCGCCGACGAGCTCGACGAACGGCAGCCACGCCGTGCCCGATCCCGCCGCTCCGACGCAGTGCCCGGCGGCGACGAGCCGGCCGGCCTCGCCCGCCCGGTGCGCGAGTTCCGCGATGAACCGGGACTTCCCGATCCCCGCGTCGCCGCCGACCACCAGGCCCGACACGCGCGACGGCGCCGTCGGGCCCAGGCCGAGGAGGCGACACGCGGCGTCCAGTTCGCGGTCGCGTCCGACGAGCGGGTGGTGGCGCGGGGCCAGGGTCACGCTCCTCAGCATGGCAGCGCCCCCGCTCCCGGGCTCGGGGATCGTGCGCGCCGGGGTCACCCGACGCCGGTGACGGGGCGCGGCCGGGCGGCCAGGGCGTCGTGGTGCTCGCGCCGGCGGACGAGGAAGTCCGAGCGGATGCCGCGCAGCACCCCCCGCGCGCCCGCGCCCGGGCCTGCCCGTCCCGCGCCCGCGCGTTCGCGGCGGTACGCGACCTCCGCGGCGATGAAGTATTCGTCTCCGTACCAGCTCACGGCGTGCCTCCTTCGGTGGTGTCGTCGGCGGGTGCCGACACCTCCACGTTGGGCGCCTGAGGTACCCCGCCACATCGGACGAATGACCTACGCGAGGCCCTCGACCACCTCAGATCTCCGCGCACCACGACCGGGCTGCTCAGGGGCCGTCCGGGGGCCGTCCGGCGCCGCTCCGGGGCCGCTCCGAGAAGGCCGATCAGGAGTCCGTCCGTAGGCTGAGCGGATGGCGCCCTCCGAGCGCGGCGGCACGCCCTTGCTCGTGCTCCGCAAGATCACCACGCTGCTCGACGCCTTCACCCTCGAGCGCCCGGTCCTGAGCGCGGCCGAGCTGCGGGAGGCCTCGGGGCTGCCGGCCTCGACGGTCCAACGGCTCGTCGCCAACCTCGTCGACGAGGGCTTCCTCGACCGGACGGAGCGCGGCTACCGGATCGGCGTCCGCGTGGCGTACTGGGCCGCCGCCGGGTCGGTCGGCGCCGAGATCCTCGACGTCACCCGCCCGGTCCTGGCGGACCTCCGGGACATCACCGGCGAGACGGCGTGCCTCTACCAGACCTCGATGGACCTGCGCGTGTGCACGGCCGTCGCGGAGACCCGGCACTCCCTGCGCCGGCCGATGCGGGTCGGCCAGGCGATGCCGATCCACGTCGGGTCCGCCGGCCGCGTCATCCTCGCCTGGGACGACGCGCTCGCCCGCCGCGTGCTCGCCGCCGACCTTCCCAGCCTCACCGACGCGACGATCACCGACCGCGCGCGCCTGCGGGAGGTGCTGGGCCAGGCCCGGGCCGACGGGTTCGCCATCACGACCGGGGAGCGGGAGTCGGGCGCCAGCGGCCTGTCCGCCCCCGTCTTCGACCCGCACCGCCAGGTCGTGGGCGCGATCACGGTCATGGGTCCGTCCCTGCGCATGCCCGCCGACGTGTGTCTCGGCTGGATCGACCACGTCGTCGGCGCCGCCGAGCGCGTCACGCGGATGCTCGGCGGGCGCCGGCCGATCTCTGGCTGACCCGCCGGTCAGCCCGCGTGGCCGAAGGTCCACGGGAAGGCGGTCGCGCGCGACCGGGCCCCGCTCGCAGCCCGCGACCGGTCCGGCTCGTCGACCGCGGCGGTCACGCCCTCGCCCAGCTCGACGAGCCGGCGGAGCACCGCCGGCTCGAGCCACCCGGGTCGCAGCGCGAACGCGAGGTCCTCCGTGGCCGTGTTGCCCGAGGCGCCGGGCGCGAACGGGCAGCCGCCGAGTCCGCCGAGGGCCCCGTCGACGACGTCGGCGCCGGCCTCGACGGCCGCGAGGGCGTTCGCCACGCCCATCCCCCACGTGTCGTGGCCGTGGAAGACGACCCCGATCTCGCCGGGCATCGCCTCGACGGCCTCGCGCACCCGCCCCACCAGCGAGGCGACCTCGCCCGGGTGGGCCTGACCGAGGGTGTCGCAGACGACGACGTCGCTGCAGCCGCGGGCACGGGGGTCGCGGACGAGGTCGAGGACGGCGTCCGGGTCGACCGGGCCCTCGAACGGGCAGGTGAAGGACGTCGCGAGACACAGTTGCACGTCGGCGCCCACGCGCGCGGCCACCTCGAGGGCCTCGGGCAGCGCGGCCATGCTCGTCTCCGCGTCCCGCCCCACGTTGGCGCGGTTGTGGGCGTCGGAGACCGAGAGGCAGTACTGGAGGCGCCGGACCCCGGCGTCGACCGCCCGCCGCACGTGGCCGGGGGTCGCGACCCACACCCAGCACCGCTCCAGTTCGTCGGGCTCCAGCGCGGCGACGAGGTCCAGGGTGTCCGCCGTCGCGGGCACGAGGTCCGGCCGGGCCATGGACCCGATCTCCAGATGCTCGACACCCAGCTCCAGCAGCTCGCGCACGAGGGCGACCTTGCGCTCCAGCGGCAGTCGCCCCCCGGCGAGCTGCAGCCCGTCGCGCAGCGTGACGTCGCGGATCGCCCCGGTCACGACGCGACCTCCCCGGCGTCCGGGCCCGACGCCGCGTCCCCGCCGGCGAGGCGCTCGGCGAGCCGGCCGGCCTCGGCGGGGTCGAGGTCGAGGTAGTCGGCGAGCACGGCGGCGCCGTCCGCCCCGAGGTCGGGGCCGAGGTTGCGCACCGGCAGCGAGCGACCGCCGATGACCGGCGTGATACCGGGGAAGGCGACGTCGCTCATCGTCCGCGCGCCGTCGCTGACGTCGAAGCGCTGGATCATGTCGCGCGCCGCGTAATGCGGGTCGGTCACGAGTTCGCTCGCCCGCAGGATGGGGCCGGCCGGGATGCCCTCCGCGTCGAGCAGCGTGAGCGCCTCCTGCGCCGGCCGCGCCGCCGTCCATCGCCCGATGGCGTCGTCGAGCTCGTCGCGGCGCGCCCAGCGGCCCTCGTTCGTGGCCAGAGCGGGGTCGGCGGCGAGGTCGGGGCGCTCGATGACCCGCATGTACCGCGCGAAGATGCCGTCGCCGTTGCCCGCGACGACGATGCTCGCGCCGTCGGCGCACACGTACGCGTTGCTCGGAGCGATCCCCTCCATCCGGCCGCCGGTGCGCGTGCGCTCGACGCCGTACGCGGAGTATTCGGGCACGAGCGACTCCGTCACCGAGAACATCGCCTCGTTGAGGGCCACGTCGATGATGCGGCGCTCGAGCGGCACCGCGGCCACGCGGCCCTGCTCGAACAGCGACATCACGGCCCCGAAGGCGGCGTAGATCCCGGCGATCGTGTCGCCGATCGACACCCCCACCCGGACGGGCGCGCGGTCCGGCTCGCCGACGAGCTCGCGGAACCCGCCGTACGCCTCCGCGACCGCCGCGAAGCCCGGACGCGGCGACAGCGGGCCGGTCTGCCCGAACGCCGACACCCGCACGAGCACGAGCCGCGGGTTCACCTCGTCGAGGACCTCGGGCCCCAGGCCCCACCGCTCGAGGGTGCCGGGGCGGAAGTTCTCGATGAGCACGTCGACCCGGGGCAGCATGGACAGGACGGTGCGCCGCCCCACCTCGCTGCGCAGGTCCATGACGATGGAGCGCTTGTTGCGGTTGATGGTGCGGAAGAGCATCGACGTGTCGCCGCCGTGCAGGCGCCACCCGCGCAGCTCGTCGCCCCGGCCCGGTCGCTCGACCTTGACGACGTCGGCGCCGAAGTCGGCGAGCAGCCGGCCGGCCGTGGGGGCCGCGATGTAGTTGCCGAGTTCGAGGACCCGCACCCCGGCCAGCGGGGCGGGGGGCTCGGGCGATGGTGCCGTCATGGGGTCCGCCTCAGCCGCCGACGAACTCGTTCGTGTACGTCGTGGCCAGGTCGATGGTCTTCCCCTTGACCTCGGGGTTCGCGAGCTGCTGCGTCTTGAGGACGGCCTGGGCGCCGGCGTCGGTGAACTTCCCGTCCTTGCTCAGGGTCTCCTTGAGCTCGCCGACGACCTTCGCGTACTGGGCCGCGTCCCCGCCGTTGAAGTTCGCCGGCATCTTGGCCGCGATCTCCTCCCCGGAGTGCTGCTGGATCCACGTCAGCGTCTTCGTCATGGCGTTCGCGAGCTTCTTCGCCTTCTCGGGGTTCTGCTGCAGCCAGTCGGACTTCGCGTAGAACGAGGAGGACGGCCACGTCTGCGTCCCGTAGAGGGCCTGCACCTGCTGGTGGGTCCGGGTGTCGGCGAGCACCTTGGGCGCGCTGCCGATGCGCTTGGCGAGGACGGTGATGTCGGGCTCGAGCATGACCGCCGCGTCGACCTGCCCCTTCTCGACGGCGGCGACGGCGGACGACCCCGCCCCGATGCCCGAGACGGACGCGGCGTCGAGGGGCAGCCCGTTCTTGTTGAGCAGGTACTTGACGAACATGTCCGTCGAGGAACCGGGCGCGGTCACCCCGATGTTCTTGCCCTGGAGATCGCCGACCTTGCTGACGGCATCCTTGTTCTTCGGGGCGACGACGAGCACGACCCCCGGCGACTGGTTGAGGTTGGCGAAGGCCTTGACCTGCTGGTTCTTGGCCTGCATCTGGATGGTGTGCTCGTAGTAGCCGCTCGTGACGTCGGTCGAGCCGCCGATCATGGCGGTCAACGCCTTGGACCCGCCCTGCAGGTCCTGCAGCGAGACGTCGAGCCCGGCCTCCTTGTAGTAGCCGAGTTCCTGGGCCAGCGTCGTCGGCAGGTACGTGAGCAGCGTCTGACCGCCGATCCCGATCGTCACCTTCGTGTCGGCGTTCCCGCCGCCGCCGGTCGCGCCGCCCCCTCCCTGCCCGGGCGGCGCGGACTGGGGTGATCCACAGGCCGCCACGACCGCGAGCAGCGGCACGGCGACGACGGCGACGAGACGGTGGGGAGTGCGCATGACGGGCGACCTTTCGAGCGGCGGAGGGGGATCAGCGAGCGGGACGCCAGCGCAGCAGGTAGCGCTCGAGTCGGTTGACAAGGACGTCGACGACGAGGACGACGACCATGAGGATGAACATGCCGGCGAAGACGCCGCGGGTGTCGAAGACGCCCTGGGCCTGCGCGATGGCGTAGCCGACGCCGGCGGAGGCGCCGAGGTACTCGCCGACGACGGCGCCGGTGATGGCGAACCCGACGCTGATGTGCAGGCTCGAGAAGATCCACGTCAGCGCGCTCGGCACGAACACGTGCCGCAGCAGGTGGCTCTCCTTCGCGCCGAGCATGCGCGCGTTGTCGACGAGCACCCGGTCGACGCCCTTGACGCCCTCGAGCGTGTTGAAGAAGACGATGAAGAAGACGAGGGTCACGCCGAACGCGACCTTGCTCCAGATCCCGAGGCCGAACCACAGCAGGAAGATCGGCGCGAGCACGACGCGGGGCAGCGCGTTGAACATCTGCAGGAACGGGTCGAACAGCCGGTCGAGGAAGCGCACCCGGGCCAGGAGGAAGCCGAGGAAGAGCCCGAGCGCCGCGCCGATGACGAAGGCGAGCACCGACTCCTGCATCGTCACCCACAGGTGCGGGAAGACGTAGCCCGACGACACCCACGTCCAGACCGTCGCGAAGATGTCCGACGGCAGCGGGAAGAAGAACTGGTCGATGAGGCCCGCGCGGCCCCCCAGCTCCCAGAGCCCGAGCACGACGAGCGCGAGGAGCAGCTGCAACCCGCGCATGGCCAGGTTCGAGACGCCTCGTCCTTGGCGGCGCCGCACCCCCGCCGCCTGCAGCGCGGTGTCGTCCCGGGTCGTCCCGCCCTGCGCACTCATGCCGACTCCCGCTCGTTCTGGGCCGCGTAGGTGCGTTCGACCTCCTGCTTGAGCCGCCCCCAGATCTCGCGGTGCAGGTCGATGAAGGCCGGGTCGTCGCGGATCTCGAGGAGGTCGCGCGGCCGGGGGATGTCGATCTCGTAGGTCGCGACGACGGTGCTGCCCGGGCCGGCGCCGAGGATGACGACCTCGTCGGAGAGGGCGATCGCCTCGTCGAGGTCGTGGGTGATGAAGACGGCGGCCTTGCCCGACCCGCTCCACAGGTTGAGCAGCTCGTTCTCCATGATCTGGCGGGTCTGCACGTCGAGCGCCGAGAAGGGTTCGTCCATGAGCAGGATGTCGGGGTCGACGATCCACGCCTGCGCGATGGCCGTGCGCTTGCGCATCCCGCCGGAGAGCTGGTGCGGGTAGCGGTCGGTGAAGGCCTTGAGGCCGACGCGCTCGAGCCAGACGCGGGCGCGGTCGTGCGCCTCCCGCGTGTCGACGCCGGCGAAGGTCAACCCGAGGGCCACGTTGTCGAGCACCGTCTTCCACGGCAGGAGCGCATCCTGCTGGAACATGTACGACGCGCGCCGGTTGACGCCGCGCACGGGGGCGCCGAAGCTCTCGACCTCCCCGCTGGAGGCCTCGAGCAGGCCGGCGGCCATGTTGAGGATCGTCGACTTGCCCGACCCGGTCGGGCCGACGATCGACACGAACCTCCCGGCGGGCACGACGAGGTCGATGTCGCGGACCGCGTCGTAGGAGCCGCCGCCCGGGGTCTCGAACGTCTTGGTGCACCCTCGCCACACGAGGGCCGGTTCGGGCGCGGCGTCGCCACGCCGATCGGGCGGTGTCGTCGTCGACACAGAGTCCTCCAGGGGTTCACATCGTGAGCTGTCCACCACGAAGTGGCCTCGACCCTAGTCCTCCGTCACCGCGGGGCACAAGGCCGCGGTGAGTCCACAGGGGCGGGCGCGGCGTCCGGTCCGGCGCCGTCCGCGCCCCTACCCTGAGACGCATGATCTGGGTCCTTCTCGTCATCGCCAACGTCGCGATGCTGGCCCATTTCGCCTTCCTCGTGTTCCTCATCGGCGGCGGGTTCGTGGCCTGGCGCCACCCCTGGGTCGCGTGGCCGCACCTGGCCACGGCCGTGTGGGCCTTCGGGATCGAGGCGTGGCACTGGGTCTGCCCGCTCACGCTGCTCGAGAACTGGGCCCGCCACGGCGCCGGGATGCGCGGACTCGCGCCGACCGGATTCATCGACACCTACATCCAGGGCGTCATGTACCCCGCCGAGCTCAACACGCAGGTGCTCGGCGTCGTCGCGACGGTCGTGCTCGCGTCGTGGCTGGGGGCGGCGGTCGCGGCCTGGCGACGTCGCCGCCGCCGCTCGCCGCCCGGCCCGGGTGAGCCGACCCCTCAGGCAGGGTCGGGGGCGTCCCCCTCGGGCGGTGCGGCGGTGGTGTCGGCGAGCAGCTGTGCGGCGAGGGTCGCCGCGAGCCAGCGCTCGTAGCGCGCCGGCGACCACCCTCGCTCCACGACGAGCAGTCGGTACACCTCCGGTGACATGAGCGCGTGCACGACGTCGGCGGCGGCGCGCGGCCGCACGCCGGGCGCGAGGGCACCGCTGCGCGCGAGCGAGCGCACGACCTCCCCCTGGCCGCGGCCGCGTTGCGCGTCGAGGTCGGCGAGCAATTCCCGGGCGGCCGGGTCGGCGTCCGCGGCCGAGGTGAGCACGCGATGGACCGGCTGCGTGCGCGCGTTGATGCCGGCGGCCACCGCGGCGAAGCCGGCGAGGCGGCGACGCGGGTCGGGGTCGGCGAGCGCGGCGCGCACGGCGGGCCGGTCCCCCACCGGGACGGCCGCGTCGTCCCCCGCGATGGAGGTGTCGAGCAGGGCCTTGAGGATGCCGAGCTTTGAGGAGAACAGCCGGTAGACGGTCGCCGCCGGCACGTCCGAGGCGGCGCTGATCGCCTCGACCGTCGTCGCGCCGTAGCCGCGCTCGACGAACTCGCGCCGCGCCGCGCCGATCACCGCCGCCCGCGCCAGCCGGGTGCGCGCCTGCCCGCGCCCCGCGGCGGGTGACGCCGCCCGCCCGTCGTCCCTTGACATGCCCCCGATCCTAGGACACGCTCTCTCATATCGAGAGTACAACTCTCATTTCGACGAAGGAGTCGGACCATGAAGACCATGACCTGCCGCCAGCTCGGCGGCCCGTGCGACCTGGGGCACCGCGGCGAGAGCGCCGACGACGTCATCAAGGCCCAGGACCAGCACCTCAAGGACGCGGTGGCCGCCGGCGACGCGGCGCACGAGGCCGCGAACGCCGACATGCGCGGGCGCTGGAAGCACCCGAAGAAGTCGCTCGGCTGGTACACGGACGCGAAGAAGGCCTTCGCGGCCCTCCCCGACGACCCGGCCTGACGCGTCCGACGGCCCGGCCGTACCCTCGCGCGCCGGGCCGAGCCGTCGCGGCTCAGTCGTGCAGCTCGCGCAGCACCTCGTAGAAGGCGGCCTTGCCCTCGAAGCCGATGCCGGGGGTCTGGGTGAGCCCCACGTAGCCGTCGCGCACGACGGCGTCGTCGGCGAAGCCGCCGGTCGGCTGGAACTCCCCGGGGTAGGACTCGTTGCCGCCGAGCTTGAGGGCCGCGGCGATGTGCAGCGAGAACTGGTGCCCGCCGTGCGGGATGCACCGCCGGGAGGACCAGCCGTGCTGGGCGAGCATGTCCTGGATGCGCAGGTATTCGGTGAGGCCGTAGCTCAGCGCGGGGTCGACCTGGATGAAGTCGCGGTCGGGGCGCATCCCGCCGTAGCGGATGAGGTTGCGCGCGTCCTGCAGCGAGAAGAGGTTCTCGCCCGTCGCGATCGGGCCGCGGTAGTGCTCGCTCAGGGTGGCGTTGAGCCGATAGTCCAGCGGGTCCCCGACCTCCTCGTACCAGAACAGGCCGTACGGCTCGATGGCCCTGCCGTAGGCCAGCGCCGTGTCGAGGTCGAAGCGGCCGTTGACGTCGACCATGAGGCGCGAACCTTCGCCGTCGAGCACGTCGAGGACGGCCTCGATGCGCTCGAGGTCCTCCGCGAGATCCGCGCCCCCGATCTTCATCTTGACGACGCGGTAGCCGGAGTCGAGGAAGCGCCGCATCTCCTCCTGCAGGTCGGTCAGGGTCTTGCCCGGCGCGTAGTAGCCGCCCGCGGCGTAGACGAAGACCTGGTCGTCGGGCTCGCCGTCGCCGTACCGGTCCGAGAGCCAGCGGTAGAGCGGCTGCTCGGCGAGCTTGGCGGCGAGGTCGAAGAGCGCCATGTCGACGACGCCGACCGCGACCGAGCGCTCGCCGTGGCCGCCGGGCTTCTCGTTCGTCATGACGACGTCCCACGCGCGGGTCGGGTCGAGCCGGCCGTCTTCGGCGAGGAGGGCGTCGGGGTCGGCGGCGAGTAGGCGCGGGACGATCCGGCGGTGCAGGATCTCGCCGGCGCTGTAGCGCCCGTTGGAGTTGAAGCCGTAGCCGACGACCGGCCTGCCGTCGCGGACGACGTCGGAGACGACGGCGAAGATCGAGCAGTCCATCGTGCTGAAGTCGATCCACGCGTTGCGGATCGAGGAGCTGATCGGGACGACGCCCTCGTGGACGGAGACGATCTTCATCGGGCGGCCTCTCGGGTCACTTATAAGATATGAGAGCCCTAGCCACCAGCCCCTCCGGCGCGCAAGGCGGTCTTATGAGACGGCGGTAGCATCGACGACGACGGATCAGGGAGGCCCCATGAGCACCGCGCACGTCTTCTCGAGCAAGAGCGACGTCGCCTACGCCGAGCTGCGCCATCGGATCCTCACCGGGGCCCTGCAGGCGGGGACGCGACTCGATCAGTACGAGCTCGCCGACGCGATGGGGATGAGCATCACCCCGCTGCGCGAGGCGATCCGCCGGCTCAGCAGCGAGGGGCTCATCGAGCTCGGCCATCACCGCAACGCGCGCATCGCCGGCATGAGCGCCGCCGAGGCGCGCGACCTGTTCGAGGTGCGGCTCCTGCTGGAGCCCGGCGCCGCGGCGCTGGCGGCGCAGCGCCGCACCGACGCCGACCTGGCGGCGCTGCGGGCGGCGGCCACGCGGCTGCGACCGGTGACCCGCGAGTGGGGCGAGGAGGCGCTGGGTGCGCACCGCGACTTCCACCGGGCGCTCTCCCTCGCCTCCCACAACGACGTGCTCGCCCGCCGGCTCGACGACCTGTGGGACAAGTCCGACCGCTACCGGCGCCTCGGGCTCGCTCTCCCCCAGGGCGAGGGGCCCCGCACCCGCGACCACCGCGAACACCACGAGCTGCTCGACCTCGTCGCGGCCGGCGACGCCGACGGCGCCCGCGACCTCATGCACGCCCACGTCGAGCGCAGCCTCCCCGCGACCTCCATCGACGCCCTCGAGGAGGGCGACATCCAGCGCGGGGACTCTCGCGCGCATCGCCGATGACGCTCGTTCACATCGACGTGCCAAGTGGCGCATGCGCTCGCCAGGCCGGAGCCATGCGCACCACGGTGGAACTCGACACCGCCGCGGCGGTGGAGCAGTTGCGCCGTGAGCATGGTCGAGGCGTGAGCGAGGCGGTCGACGACCGCATGCGGCGTGGCCTGACGGTCGAGGCCGTGCCGCGGCGCCCGTTCCGGCAGCGCACCCGGGCCCTGGGCGTGCGGGGCGACGTGTCCAACTCGCCGACGCCCTCAAGGTCCTCGAGGGGGCGGACGCGCGCTAATGCTGCTCGACGCCGACATCCTGCTTGATGGGGTGGAGGAGTCGCCCCCCGTCCCGAACGCACCCGCGACCGGCTGACCGACGCCCTCAACGGTCCCGTCCGGGTGGGGATCCCGTGGGGGCGCATCCACCGCCCGTGAGGCGCTCGCCGATCCGACCCCCCGACGGTCACGGGTCGCTCTTCTCGACGCGGGTCCACCCGCTCCAGCCGCGCTGTTCGATGAGCTCCCGTAGGCGCCCGACGACGGGGTGGGCGCTGTCGGCGAGGGCGTCGACGAGCCCGACGAAGGCGGGGTCGGGGGTGCTGTCGTCCTGCCGGTCGAGGGCGCCGCTCGCGTCGGCCTGCGCGAAGAGGTCGCAGAGCAGGTCGGCGGTCTCGGCGAGCAGCGCCTCGTCCTGCCAGTCCTGCGCGAGCCGGCCGAGCAGGCGGTAGAGCCGGACGACCTCGGGGTCCTCGAGCTGGGCGACCTTGTCGGCCATCATCGCGGGGATCTGCTCGGGCCAGCGCGCCGCCATGAGGATCCAGGCCTCCCGCTCCGGCGCGATCATCTCCTCCGGGGCGCCGATGGCGCGCAGTCGATCGAGGTAGTCGAGCACCTCGGGCGGCAGGGCGAGCGTCTCGCTCGAGCCGAGCCGGGCGATGCTCGCTCGGTGCTCCTGCAGGGTGCGGATCTGGGCGCGCAGCCGGCGATCGATCTCGTGCGCCCCCGCGGCGAAGGTCGCCGGGTCGGCGTCGAGCAGCTCACGGACCCGGGCCAGCGGCACGCCCGCCTCGGCGAGCGTGCGGATCCGGATGAGCCGCACGACGGCGGCCGCGTCGTACGTCCGGTAGTCGGAGTGGTCGCGCTCCGGCTCCGGCAGCAGGCCGATCCGGTGGTAGTGCCGCACCGCGCGGACCGTCACGCCGGCGTACGCGGCGAGCCGCCCGATCGTCAGCATGGCGCCAGTGTGCGCGCTCGCGACCGTCATCCGGCGACCTTGCGGTGATAGGTGCGCATCGCGAGGAGGTAGGCGACCGCGAGGATGCCGAGGCACCAGGCGACGGCGATCCACCCCTGCGCGCCGACCGGCTGCTGCGCGAAGAGGCGTCGCAGCGTGTCGACGATCGCGGTGACCGGCTGGTGCTCGGCGAACCAGCGCACCGGCGCCGGCATGCCCCCGGTGGGGACGAACGCCGAGCTGACGAAGGGCAGGAAGATCAGCGGGTAGGAGAACCCGAGACGCCGTCGACCGACGTCGCCGTCAGCCCGGGGGTCACCGCGAGCCACGTCAGCGCCAGCGTGAAGAGCGCGAGGATCCCGGCGACGGTGAGCCAGGCCACCGGGCCGGCGCCGGTGCGGAAGCCCATGGCGAGGGCGACGAGCACGACGAGGACGAGGGCGGCGAGGTTCGCGACGAGCGAGGTGAGCACGTGGCTCCACAGGAGCGCGGACCGGCTGATCGGCATCGACCGCAACCGCTCGAACATGCCGCTCGACACGTCGGTGAACAGCCGGAACGCCGTGTAGGCGATGCCCGAGGCGACGGTGACGAGCAGGATCCCGGGCAGGAGGTAGTCGACGTAGCTCCCGCCGCCGACGTCGATCGCGCCGCCGAAGACGTAGACGAAGAGCAGCAGCATGGCGACCGGCGTGATCGCCGTCGTGAGGATCGTGTCGGGGCTGCGCAGGATGTGGCGCAGCGACCGCGAGAAGAGGGTCGTCGTGTCGTGGACGGCGTGCGTGCGCATGGTGATCCTCAGTGCTCGGAGCCGGTGGGGGAGACGAGCGCGAGGAAGACGTCCTCCAGGCTCGGTTGCTTCTCGACGTCGTCGACGTGGGGTGCGGGCAGGCGCGCCGTGAGCTCGGCGAGAGTGCCCGCGGCGATGATCCGGCCCTCGTGGAGGATGGCGATCCCGTCGGCGAGGCGCTCGGCCTCCTCGAGGTACTGCGTCGTGAGCAGGACGGTCGTGCCGGCTCCGGCGAGGGCCCGGACCGTCGCCCAGACCTCCTGTCGGGACTGCGGGTCGAGGCCCGTCGTCGGTTCGTCGAGGAAGAGGACGGGCGGGTCGCCGACGAGGCTCATCGCGATGTCGAGGCGGCGGCGCATCCCCCCGGAGTACGTCGCGACCCGGCGCCGGCCCGCGTCGGTGAGGTCGAACCGGCGCAGGAGATCGTCGGCGATCCGGCCCGGCCCGGGCAGGCGGCGCAGGCGGGCGACGAGGGCGAGGTTCTCGCGGCCGGTGAGGATCTCGTCGACGGCGGCGAACTGGCCCGTCAGGCTGATCGAGGCGCGGACGTCGGCGGCCTGCGTCGCCACGTCGAACCCGTGGACCGTCGCGCTCCCCGCGTCGGCGCCGAGCAGGGTCGAGAGGATCTTCACGGCGGTCGTCTTGCCGGCCCCGTTGGAGCCGAGGAGCGCGCAGATCGTGCCCGCCGGGATGCGCAGGTCGACGCCCCGGAGGACCGCGTGGTCGCCGTAGGACTTGGTCAGTCCGGCGACGTCGATGGCGTGTGTCGTGGTCATGACCCGAGCGTGCGGGGTTGACCGTGCGTCAGGGTCAAGCCCCTGGCCGCGGACGCCGGGCGGTGCCACGATCGGGGCATGACCCGCGCCGCCGAGTTCCTCGCCCTGCACCGCCCCGGCGACCCGCTCCTCATGCCGAACCCGCGGGACGGTGGGTCCGCGAAATGCCTCGTCGCGCTCGGCTTCGAGGCGCTGGCGACGACGAGCGGCGGGTTCGCGCTGACGCTGGGCCGCGACGACGGGCAGGTGAGCCGGGAGGAGGCGTTGGCGCACAGCGCGGCCGTCGCCGCGGCGGTGCCGGTGCCGGTCAACGCCGACCTCGAGGACGGCTTCGGACGCTCGCCGGAGGAGGTCGCCGCGACGATGCGCCTCGTGCCGGCCACCGGCGTCGCGGGCTGCTCGCTCGAGGACTGGAGCGGCGACGCGATCCTCGAGACGCCGTTGGCGGTCGAGCGCGTGCGGGCGGCGCGCGAGGCCCTCGGCGAGGAGGTCGCCCTCGTGGCGCGCGCGGAGAACTACCTGCGCGGCCGGCCCGACCTCGACGACACGATCGCGCGGCTCGTCGCCTACCAGGAGGCGGGGGCCGACGTCCTCTACGCGCCGTTCGTCACGAGCCCGGACGACCTGCGCGCGATCCTTGCGAGCATCGAGGCTCCCCTCAACGCGCTGCTGCGCCCCGACGGACCGAGCGTCCGCGAGCTCGCCGACCTCGGCGTCGCCCGCGTCTCCGTCGGCGCGGCGTTCACCTATGCCGCCTACGGCACCTTGACCGCGCTGGCCGCCGACCTACGCCACGACGGCCGCCAGACCTTCTTCGACCAGGTCGGCACGGGGCGGGATCTCACCGCCCGAGCGCTGGCTCCGTGAGACCGCTTGACCGGGCGCGGCGACACCTGCCACCGGTCGACGACGTCGGCAGGCGCGGCGGGCCGAGGTCCCCTGATCAGGCGATGGTGAGGACCCGAACGAACGGATACCGAGACGCGACGTCCATGAGGATCATCGCGCGTAGTGCTCGACCTCGTCGTCGGCGAGCATCTCCTCCACCTGCTCGTTCGTGAGGTCGATGCCCCTTCGAGACGACGGGACGAGCGGGTAGTCGACGCCGCCCTTGCCCGCCCCGCCCGGAGCTGCACCCAGCTCGCGGGTGACGGCCCGCTCGAAGAACGTCTTGAGCGACTCCCCCGCCTCGGCCGCGCGGGCCTTGGCCGCGCGCATGAGCGGATCGCGAAGATCGACCGTGGTGCGCATGAAGGCATAATAGTGCGCGACGATGCCGCTGCCCAGACCGAAGGACCCGGCCCTTCGTCGGGCGGGGGGCACCCGCTCGGCGCACCAGCCCTGATCCCACCCTGCGACCGGCGGATCCACCACGCCATCGGCGGCGCCGCCGACGCGTCCACCGGTGAGAGCAGGTGACCCAGCTCAACCGAGCGGGTTGACCCAGCGCGCCTCGGGGAAGCGAGCGAAGTCGCTGTCGGCCGAGACGACCGCCACCCCGAACTCCACGGCCAGGGCGGCGAGCTGGGCGTCCGGCACGAGGTTGCCGGTGACGTGGTGCCGGCGGGCGATCTGCGCGTAGACGGCCGCGGTGCGCTCGCTCGCCGGGGGCACCCACGCGGGGCCGGCCGCGAGCCAACCGTCCACGTGCTGCTGGGCCTGCGCGGCCGACAGGGGGCCGGCCGTGATGCGAGGGTGCGTGATGATGCGCAGGAATGCCCCGATGGTCTGCCAGGGCAGGCCGACGCGGCGGTCGCCGTTCAATGCCTCGGTGAGCCAGGCCGCGGCCGCCGCGTGGTGCGGTGACCGGGTGTCGACGGCGTAGATGAGGAGGTTGGCGTCGAGGATCATCCGGCCGAGGAACCCTGCCGGTCACGTACGTCGCCGTCGGCTGTGCCGCTGGGCTCGTCGTCGAGCAGGTCCAGGACCTCCCCGATGTTGCTCACGTCGATCCGCACCCCCACGTCGGCCGTGTGATGTCGGTACGGCGCGGGCCGGGTCGTCCCGCCGGCCATCCCCCGCCGCGCGAGCAGGTTGAGTGCCTCGCTGGGGCCGAGCCCCTCCACCCGACGCAGGCGGTCCATCTCGGCGGCGACGTCGTCAGCCACCGTGATCGTCGTCCTCATGCGCCAAAGCTAGCATCATGATGCTGCTGCTGCTTCGAGTAGACTCCCACGGCGTCCGCGGGACAGCGGCGCCCGCCGGGACAGGGCGCGACCTCGGCGCCGAGCGCTATCGTCGGGGTCGTGACGCCCGCGACGATGAGCCTGCCCACCGATGACGGTCTGCGGATGCCGGCGCACCTCTGGCTGCCCGCGTCGGGCACGGGCCCGGGGCTCGTGTTCTTGCAGGAGATCTTCGGCATCAGCGGCTACGTCCGGCGGCGGGCGCAGGACCTGGCCGACCTCGGCTACGTCGTGCTGGCGCCCGAGATCTACTGGCGCATGGGCGACGTCGGCCCGTTCGAGGGGCCCGACGCGATGGACCGGGGCCTCGCCGCGATGTCGTCGATCGACTGGCAGTCCGCGGTCCTCGACGGAGCCTGCGCCGTCCGGCATCTGCGCAGCCTGGACGACGTCACCGGGGGCGTGGGCCTCATCGGCTTCTGCTTCGGGGGCGGCCTGGGCTTCGACGTCGCCGCCCACCTCGAGTCGCCCGAGGGCGGCGGCCGGGGCGTCGACGCGTTCGTCAGCTTCTACGGGTCGGCGCTGCCCGGCCTCGTCGACACGAGGACGGTCACCGCGCCGAGCCTGCACCACTTCGGGCTCGCCGACCAGTACATCGACGACGAGACGGTGCACCGGCTCGAGGCCGTCCTCACCGCCCAGGCGGGCACGACGTTCCTCACCTACGAGGGCGCCGATCACGCCTTCGACAACGGCGACCTGCCCCTGCACCACCCGGAGGCGTCGGCGCAGGCCTGGGCCGTGACGCAGCAGTGGCTGGAAGAGCACCTCCCCACCCCTCGCGCGGGCTAGCCTGGCGAGGTCGCGGCTACGGAGGGGAAGACGCCATGAGCATCGAGTTCGTTGTCGTGGTCCTGGTAGTCGTGCTCGTGCCCGGCGCCGATTTCATCGTGACCCTGCGCAACACGGTGATGCACGGGCGCTCGGCCGGAGCGGCGACGGCCCTCGGGGTCGGCGCGGCGTCGGTGATCCAGGGAACGTTGGTCTCCGTCGGTCTGGGGGCCGTCATCGTGCGGTCCCAGGTGCTGTTCACGACGCTGCGCTGGCTGGGCATCGCCTACCTCTTCTACCTGGCCGTCCAGGCGCTGCGCTCCGCCTGGCGCGGGAGGTACGAGACGGACCCGCAGACCGGTGGCCCGGGCGAGCGGGCGAAGGGGCTGCGGCAGGGATTCCTCACCAACATCACCAACCCGAAGATGTTCGTGTTCTACCTGTCGCTGCTGCCGCAGTTCGTCGGCGTCACGGCCCCGGTCTGGCAGTGGCTCGTGCACGCCTGGGTGCTCCCGGCCCTGGGCACCGCCTACCTGATCGTCCTCGCGGTTCTCGCCGGCGCCCTCCGGGACCGCCTGCTGCGACCGGTCGTGCGGCGGACCATCGACGCCGTCTCGGGGGTGGCCCTGCTCGGTTTCGGGGCCCGACTGGCGACGTCACGCGCCTGAGGCCGGCGTCCCGACGCAGGGGGTGACGGCTCGTTGCGGCCGACCTCCGCCACGACGGCCCGCAGACGTCCGCCGACCTCGTCGGCAGGGGCGGGACCTCACCGCCCGAGCGCAGCGGTGACGAGGTCCGCCGCGGCGGCCATCCCGGCGCGGTTGGGGTGGAAGGGGGAACCCGACCCCATCCTGAGCGTCCGTCCGCTGGTCCACGGCGCCGCGGACCAGGCGTGATGGTCCACGCTCCGTTCCGACGCGGGGACGAGCGTCGCACCGGCGCGCGCAGCGGCCTCACCGGTGGTCCTGGCGAGCCGCTGGGCGGTCTCCCGCCCCCAGTCGGCCACCGCACGGCTCACCCCGCGGACGGGCTGCCCCGGCGGCGGGAGAATGGTGAGGTAGTCCACGACGACGAGCCTGGCCTGGGGAGCGCGCTCGCGGACCCGGCCGAAGAGGCGATCGAAGGTCTCGGGGAGCACCGCGAACCGGGCGTCCGCCGCCGTCATGACGTCCGACAGCCCGCGGCGCAGGGGCGGCACCCAGGACGAACCCGGCACCGCGCCGAGGGTGAGGCCGCCGATGTAGCCGACGTCGTTCCCGCCGCACGTGACGGTGACGAGCCGGGTCTGCGCCGTCACCGCGTCGAGCTGGCAGGGCCGGCCGTCGGCCCCGGCGATCCCGTCCGCGGTCGCCCCCGAGAAGGTCATGTCGGTGAGGCGCAGCCCCCACGCCTGGGCCACCAGGTGGGGGTAGTTGCCCCGCGAACGCATGGCCCGACGTGGTGCGGATCTGTCGTGCGGTCGGATGCCGGGCCCGGCGGCGAAGGAACTGCCGAGCGCGACGTAGTGGTCACCTGCGGACAGCGGGCCGGTCATGACGTCCTCCGGCGCGTGGGTTCGGCGTCGCCCGGCCGTTCGAAGGTGACGTGCATCGTGCCGCTCTCGGCGACCTCCGTCGTCACCTCGTGGGTGAGGTCGAGGCCGTGCAGGTCGTCCCACAGCCGGTCGCCCCGGCCCAGGACGATCGGGGCGATCGAGACGTGCAGGTGGTCGACCAGGCCGGCGCGCAGGAACGCGCGAGCGGTGCCGAGGCCGCCGCCGATGCGGACGTCCTGACCTGCGGCGGCCTCGACCGCCTCGGCGAGCACGTCCTCGATGGCGGCGTCGCGGAAGTGGAAGGTCGTGCCGCCCTGCATCGGCATCGGCGGCCGCGGCGCCGTGTGGGTGAGGACGTAGACGGGGGCCCGGAACGGGGGCTCGTCACCCCACCAGCCCCGCCAGTCCGGGTCGTCGGGGAAGGAGTGGAGGCCGAACATCCCGGCGCCCATGATCTCGGCGCCGACCCCCTCGAAGTAGGCGGCGGCGTACGAATCGTCGACGCCGGTCGTGCCGCCCCCGCTCGTGTCACCGAGGACGCGCTCGCGGAACGTGCGCGTCGCGGCATAGGCGGCGGTGAGCCGCTGTCAGTCCTCGCCCATCGGATTCTCGGGGGTCTTGCCCGCCGGCGACGCGACGCCGTCGAGCGAGAGGTTGAGGTCGATGCGCACGCGGGTCATGTCTGGTGTCCTTCGACGGTGCGGCGGGGTCGGTGCCGGGGAGCCGCTCAGTGCACTCCGCGCATCGACTTTTTCAGGGTGGGCACGAGCAGGGCGAGCAGGATGCCGGCGACGATCGCGGTGAGGCCGATCCACGAGAAGTACGTGACCTCGGTCGCGGGGTCGTAGTAGCCGGCGAGGATGCCCGCGAACGTCGTGCCGAGCGAGATGGACAGGAAGAACAGGGCGACCATCTGGGTGCGGAACCGCTCGGGGGCGAGCTTCGTCGCGATCGACAGACCGATGGGCGACAGGAAGAGCTCGGCGCAGGTGAAGAGGAAGAGGATCCCCACGAGCGCGAGCAGCGGGGTGGCGTTGGGACCGCCCCCCGAGAACGGGATGAACGCGAGGAACGCGAGGCCCATGACGACGAGACCGACGGCGAACTTCAGCGGGGAGCTGGGCTGTCGCGAGCCGAGCTTCGTCCAGAGCGCGGCGAAGACGCCCGCGAACACGATGATGAACACCGGGTTGATGGACTGCACCCAGCTCGGCGGCATCGTCCAGCCCAAGAGGCTGCGGTCGAGGCTCTGCTCCGCGTAGATGGCCACCACCGTGAACTGCTGCTGGAAGAGCGCCCAGAAGACGACGGAGGCGAGGAACAGCGGGATGAACGACCGCACGCGGCTGCGCTCGATCTCGGTGACGCGGGAGCTGGTCAGGAGCAGCGCGAAGTAGGCGATCGACGCGACGATGGCGGCCGCCGCCATCACCGTGTCGAGGTTCCCGGCGTCGAGCAGGCCCGTCACGAGGAGGATCACGACGACGACGAGGGCGGCCACGGCGATGCCGACCCACCGCCCGGCCTGCGAGCGCGGCAGCGGGTTCGTCACATGGTGGGCCTCGGCCGGGAGGTTCTTCCGGGTCAGCGCGTACTGCGTCAGACCGACGGCCATGCCGACCGCGGCGGCGCCGAACCCGACGTGGAAGCCCCACGACTGCTGCAGCCATCCCGTGATGAGCGGGCCGACGAGGGCGCCCAGGTTGATGCCCATGTAGAAGATCGAGAAGCCGGCGTCGCGGCGCTCGTCCTTCTCGGCGTAGAGCGTGCCCACGAGAGAGGTCGCGTTCGCCTTGAGGCCACCCGAGCCGACGCCGACGAGGATGAGGCCGGCGGCGAGCCCGAGCGCGCCGGGCAGTACTGCCAGGCAGATGTGGCCGAGCATGATGATGGCCGCCGAGAAGAAGAGCACCCGCTCCGACCCGAGCACCCGGTCGGCCAGCCACGCTCCGAGGATCGTCGAGAGATACACCCCGCCGCCGTACGCGCCGACGAGGCCGGTGGCCACGCCCTGGTCGATGCCGAGCCCACCTTCGGCGGCGGCGAAGTACATGTAATAGAGCAGGATCCCCTGCATGCCGTAGAAGGAGAAGCGCTCCCACAGCTCGACGCTGAAGAGGTTCGCCAGCATCCGGGGGTGGCCGAAGAACGTGTGTCGGGTGTCGGTCTCTTCCGTGTCGGCGCGGCTCATCACGTGAGTCTCGCAGCGAACGACGCACGGCCACAACGGCTCCAAGGATCCGCAACCGCATCGAGACCGCCCGGCTCGCGCCGGACCGCCTCGACCCGCCTCGACCCTCGTCGAACGAGAATTCGGCGTCGGTGCTCATCCGGTCGAGGAGTGCGCGGGCGGCGTCCGAGGAGCAGGCGGCCGGGACGCCGTCGCGGCCCTTCTGTCCGAGTTCATCGCCTCCCGCCATACCGCCGGAAGCGGCGGCGAAGAACCATTCGGGCCGGGTCGACCCGACCACAGCGCCGGCCCCAACTCTCTGACCTGCACCTTCGCAGAAACGCCGCCCTGGGCGCGCCATCGACCCGGCCCGAATGGTTCTTCGATCCCTCGAGCAGGCGTGCCGACGGTCCGAGTCCGGCGCGGAAAGGCCGGGGCCGACACTCGGATCCCCCGGCGCGCAGACGCGACACGCTCGTGCCACGGTCACGACACCGGGTCTGCCTACTGTGGGCGGAGCCGTTCCCGACCTCGCCCGGGCCCCACCCCGGGCGATCGATCCCCAGCGAGGCGCCCCATGTCCAGCACGGACGACACTCCCGCCGCCCCTGGGGGCGACGCCACCTCCGACTACCTCGAGCGTCGGACCCTCCGAAAGGGGGCCGCCGGATGGCTCCTGCTCGCCGGGCTCGGGGTCAGCTACGTCATCTCCGGGGACTACGCCGGGTGGAACGGCGGCCTCGGCGAGGGCGGGTTCGGTGGGCTCGCCATCGCGTTCGTCGTCGTGGCCTGCATGTACCTCGCGATGGTGCTCGGCATGGCCGAGCTGAGCTCGGCGCTCCCGGCCGCGGGCGGCGGGTACACGTTCGCGCGGCGCGCGCTCGGCACGTGGGGCGGGTTCGCCACCGGGACCGCGATCCTCATCGAGTACACGATCGCGCCGGCCGCCATCGCCACGTTCATCGGCGCCTACGTCGAGTCGCTCGGCCTGTTCGGCATCACCGACGGCTGGCCCGTCTACCTCGCCACCTACGCCCTGTTCATCGCCGTGCACCTGTCGGGGGCGGGTGAGGCGCTCAAGCTGATGGCGGCCATCACCGTCGTCGCGCTCATCGGGCTGATCGTCTTCGCCGTCGCGGCGATCGGGATGTTCGACCCGGCCAACCTCACCGACATCCCCGTCGAGGCGGCCGCCGGCGCGTCGCCGTGGCTCCCCCACGGCTGGCTCGGCGTGTGGTCGGCGCTGCCGTTCGCGATCTGGTTCTTCCTCGCCATCGAGGGCGTCCCCCTCGCGGCCGAGGAGGCCACCGACCCGGAGCGGGACGTGCCGCGCGGCATCATCGCGAGCATGGCGGTGCTGGTCGTCACCGGCGCCGCGGTGCTCGTCCTCGCCACCGGCGCGGCCGGCGCCAACAGCCTCGCGGGGTCGGGCAACCCGCTCGTCGAGGCGCTCGGATCCGGCCCGGCGGCCACGGCCGTCAACTACATCGGCCTGGCCGGCCTCGTGGCGAGCTTCTTCTCGATCATGTACGCCTACTCGCGCCAGACGTTTGCGCTCTCACGGGCCGGGTACCTCCCCACGTCGCTCAGCGTCGTCAACCGGCGGAAGACCCCGACCCTCGCGCTCGTCGTGCCCGGCCTCATCGGCTTCGCCCTCTCCCTGACCGGCCAGGGCGCGATGCTGCTCAACATGGCCGTGTTCGGGGCCGCCGTCAGCTACGTCCTCATGATGGTCAGCCACATCGTCCTGCGGCGGCGCGCCCCGGAGATGCGCCGCCCCTACCGCACGCCGTGCGGGGTGTGGACGACGTCGTTCGCCCTGGTCGTCGCGTCGATCGCCGTCGTCGGCACCTTCCTCGTCGACCCCGTCGCGGCCGGGTGGACCTTCGCGGTGTTCCTCGCGTTCCTCGCCTACTTCGCGATCCACAGCCGCCACCACCTCGTGGCGGCCAGTCCCGACGAGGAGTTCGCGATGCTCGACACCGCGGAGTCGGACCTGACCTAGGTGTACTGACCGGGCACGTTGATCAACGCGCGTCGGGGATATACAATACGAGACGTGTCGTATCAAAAGGATGGTGTTGTTTCGCGCGGTCGCCCTCGTGACGTAGAGCTCGATCGCCGGCTTACGTCGGCGGTCCTTGAGGTACTCGGCGAGGAAGGCTTCGAAGGCCTGACATTCGAAGCGGTCGCGCGCCGCAGCAAGGCCTCCAAAGCGTCGCTGTATCGCCGCTGGCCCAGCAAGCGAGACATGGTGTTGGCCGCGGTGAAGGACGGGCCCGCGCGGGAAACATCCGAACCCCTCGAACCCGGGTCGTGCCTGCGTGACGACCTCCTGGCACTTGTTCGGCGGCTGGCGCAGACGATGAGCACGGCGGACACCGGCACGGCGCTTATGTTGTTGCAGGCCGGGCTAGAAGACCCAGACCTGTGCGACGCCATCGAGGAGGCCGTTGGCCCCACGGGGGCCCGGCTGCCACAACCGGTGATCGACGCTGCCGTCGCCCGCGGTGAGCTGCCCCTCGGTGTTGATCCCTTCGCATACGAGGAAGTCGTGGGCGCGGTCCTGTTGCTGCGTCGCGCAAACGGTCTCGCCATCACCGACGACTACTTGCACTCGCTCGTTGACGCCGTAGTCATCCCCGCCCTGACCGCTTCGCCCGTCCGCGTCGGGCTGCCCGCCGGCATCTTCTCTGGCCACCCCTCGACCACTGCTAACCCGTCCCAGGAGACCTCATGACAAACCTCACGATCGAAGACTTCAGCTATCGCTCCGTCGCGGGCAGCGACGGAGTCCGCCTCAACGTCGCCGTCGGTGGTCAGGGCCCGGCCGTGGTCCTGCTCCACGGGTTCCCTCAAACGCACTACATGTGGCGACATGTCGCCCGTCGGCTCGCCGCGCAGTTCACCGTGATCGTCCCGGACCTGCGCGGTTACGGCGACAGCGACAAGCCTGCCGCAAACAGCCCCGACACATACTCCAAGCGCACGATGGGCAACGACATCGTCGCTGTTGCCCACGAGCTCGGCTTCGATCGCTTCGGGCTGGTGGGCCATGACCGCGGGGCCTTGGTCGCCGTGCGCGCCGGCCTCGATCACCCTGACACGGTGTCCTTCCTCGGCATTCTCGATGTCTTGCCCACCCTCGACACCTGGTCAGTCCTGCACGGCGTGGACGCCAAGGTCGCCTGGCACCTCTATCTCATGGCGCAGCCCGCCGGGCTGCCCGAGAAGATGATCGCCGCAGTCGCGCCCGAGTTCTACGGCTCCTTCCTCGACGCGTGGGACCCGACCGGCACCACCTTCACCCCGCAAGAACGGGACCACTACGTCCAGAGCTCGATCACGTCCACCGACTCGATCGTCGCCGACTACCGCGCCACCGCGGGGATCGACCTCGACATGGACGCCTCCGACCGCGAACGCGGCGCCCAACTGGCCATGCCCACGGCCGCCATCTCTCAGGACTGGGGCGCACAGCTCGGCTTCGACGCCGCGGCCCTCTGGCGCGCGTGGGCGCCCGACTTCACTTACCAGGCCACGGCCAGCGGCCACTTCATGGCCGAGGAGAACCCCGACGAGATCGCCGACTTTATCGAGAACCTCGCGCGACGCGCCCAGCATCAGCCCTGAACCACCCACCTTCGAGGGGCCCATCCGCGCCGGATGGGCCCCTCGCTGTACGCAAGGACACGAATGTCGCATCGAAATGCCGCTCTGACCCCACGCCACCGCTTGAAGGTCGCCCGCTTGGTCGTCGACTTCGGGTGCCCGATCAGCGAGGTCGCCGCCCGGTTCCAGGTCTCCTGGCCGACGGTGAAGCGCTGGGTCGACCGCTACCTGGCCGGCGAGTCGATGCAGGACCGCTCCTCGCGCCCGAGGACGTCCCCGAACAAGACCCCGAAGCAGGTGACGAAGCGGTGTGTGAGTCTGAGAATGCGGTTGCGGGAGGGTCCTGTTCAGCTCGCTGCCCGACTCGACATCGCCCCTTCGACGGTGCATCGCATCCTGTCGACGGCGCGCCTGAACCGGCTGTCGTACGTCGACCGGGCCACGGGTGAACCCGTCCGCCGGTACGAGCACTCCCACCCCGGGTCGCTGGTGCACGTGGACGTGAAGAAGCTCGGGAACATCCCCGACGGCGGCGGCTGGCGCTACGTCGGCCGGCTCCAAGGCGAACGGAATCGGGCCGCGACCCCCGGGAAGCCGAAGAACAAGTGGCACAACCCCAGGCTCGGCTACGCCTACGTCCACACCGTCATCGACGACCACTCCCGCGTCGCATACACCGAGGTCCACGACGACGAGACCGCCGTCACCGCAGTCGCCGTCCTGCACCGAGCCGTCGAATGGTTCGCCGACCGCGGCGTCACGATCGAGCGGGTGTTGTCGGACAACGGCGGCGCGTACCGGTCGCACCTGTGGCGCGACACCTGCGAAGCCCTATCGATCACCCCGAAGCGGACGCGACCGTACCGGCCGCAGACCAATGGGAAGGTCGAGCGCTTCCACCGGACCATGGCTGACGGGTGGGCCTACGCCCGCTGCTACACCAGCGAGCAAGAACGCCGAGACGCCCTTCCCGGATGGCTGCACCGGTACAACCATCACCGTCCCCACAGCGCGTGCGGGAACAAGCCACCATTCTCACGGTTGATCAACGTCCCCGGTCAGTACACCTAGGCCCGGTCCGACGGCCCCGGCCAGCGGGGTCAAGGAACGTTGACGTCCGGTCTTCGGCAGAGGAGAGTAGATCGTGGAGATCGTCTGGAGCGCGTTCAACCATGAGGAGTCCCGCGCTGACATCGAACACGCTCTGGCCTATCCGATCGGAGCGTGGACATCAAGAGTCTCCGGATGTACTTCGGCCCGACTCGGGACGGTCTGCGAATCCTGGAGGTGGGCGTCAACGATCGAGGCGAGGCCGTCCATGCGATGATCGCGCGGAAGCCACTACTGGACAAGCTGAGAAGGATTTCATGACAGATCACACCCCCGACATCGGACGGATGAGCAACGAGGAGTTGGCCGACTGGCTGGCTACCGACGAGGCAGTCGACCACCTGCTGGCGAAGGCCACGGTGCTGGATGGGGATGTCCTGACCGGGATCCGCCAGGCCCACCTGGCCCGTGACCGGGCTGAGAAGGAATTGATCGAGAGTGTTGCCGTGGCTCGTCGGAATCACCTGTCGTGGCAGGCTATCGGTGAGCAGCTCGGGACCTCGAAACAGCAGGCCCAGCAGTACTTCGGCCGTCGCATCGACGCCTGATCACCCGGCCGCAGGCACGGAGCGAGAAGCCCGTCGTGAGCATCGGCCACAAGGGGCACCCCAAACCAGCGGAGCTCGGGCGCCGGACCGACGCCACGCTGACGCCATGAGGAGCAAGCCGTGAGTGCCACGCCACGCGACCGCGCCGGCACTCCGGCGCGCGCCGCCGACGTCTCGCTCACCCTGGCGGAGCTGCGCGAGGTCACCACGTTCGCGGCGTCGGCCGCGGCGCGGGTGTTGCCGTTCTTCGAGGCGGATCGGCCCGACGACCCGCGCCCCCGCGAGGCGCTCGACGCGGCCTGGGCCTTCGCCCGGGGCGGGCCTCGCTCCCGGCCCCAGCGCGTGACCGGGCCCGGCGCGCACCGCGCCGCCAAGGAGTGCGTCTCACCGCCGGCGTTCCACGCGGCCATGGCGGCCGGCGACGCCGCCGCCTCGGCCTTTCTGCATCCCCTCGCCGACCGGGCGCAGGTGGGGCACATCCTGCGCGCGCCGGTGCACGCGATCCTCGCCGTGCAGCGAAGCGACGACGCCGCGGGGACGTTCGAGCCCCTGACGGTCGAGACCGTCGCCCGCACCGCCACACCGCTGCTCGTCGAGATCCTGCGCCGCTACCCCGCGACCGCGCCGGGCGCCCGGCCGGTCACCCGGCTCGTGCACGAGCTGGACGTGGCGCTGCGCGGCGCCGTCGGGGGTGAGGCGCGGTGATCCTCCCCCGCGTCCGCGACCCCCGCATGGTCACGGTCCGTCGCGGCGGCACCCTGACCGACGAGCACCACCGGCTGCTCGCGCTGTGGGCGGCGACCTGCGCCAAGCACGTCCTGCGCCACGTCGAGACGGAGTGCCCCGACGACCCTCGGCCACGGGAGGCGATCGAGGCGGCCCGCGCCTGGGCGCGCGGCGAGCTGCCCATGATGCGGGCCCGCGCCCTCGGGGGGCACGCGATGGGGGCCGCCCGCCCCCTCGCCGGCGCCGCCCGCTTCGCGGCCTACGCCGCGGGCCAGGCGGCCTGCGTGGGCCACGTCGCGGAGCACGACCTCGGCGCGGCGGCCTACGCGATCAAGGCCGTACGCGCGGCGGAGTCGCACGACCCGGACGCGGCCCGCGCCGAGCGGGACTGGCAGCGCGACCAGCTTCCACCGGCCGTTCGAGAGCTCGTCCTGGCCGACCAGGCCCGCCGCGACGACATCTGCTGGTGGGTCTTCTCTGAGCCCGGCGGACGTCGAACGACGGCGGGAGAACGGGGGCCGCACGGTCGGTCGTGGGGCACGGGACCGTGACCGACGGCCGAGCGGGCTGATCGACATCGGGAGGAGGTGGTCGGCGATCCGCGTCGGACCTGCATCCGGCGTGGGAGATCTTCGACGAGCCGCAGCGGACGGCCTTCCGAGACGCGGCGGTGGGGCTGGACGCGGCGTGGCCCTGCGCTGCCGCTCGTTGGATCGCCCCGGGAGGCGTGGAGGGCTTGATGTCCCTTGGAGGATGGAGTCATGCCTGCACCGAAGAAGTATCCCGAGGAGTTGCGTGAGCGTGCGATCCGGCTGGTTCGAGATCGCATCGCCACTGAGCCGGGCCTGCCGGTCTCCAGGGCGTGTCGCCTGGTCGGTGAGCAGCTGGGCGTCAACGGCGACTCGCTGCGGAACTGGGTCAAACGCGAGCGTGTCGATGCCGGAGAGGTCCCAGGCGTGACCAGCTCGGACGCAGCCCGGATTGCTGAATTGGAAAAGGAGAATCGTGAGCTTCGCCGGGCGAACACGATTCTGCGGCAAGCGAGTGCGTATTTCGCGCAGGCGGAGCTCGACCGCCGCTGAGCGATATCGATGGGTTCATCGACGCGCACCGGCAGGAGCGCGGGGTCGAGCCGATCTGTACCGAACTCTCCGAGTCCGGCATCAAGGTCGCCCCGAGCGCATACTACGCGCGCAAGAAGCGCCCGCCATCGGCTCGTTCTCTCAACGATGCACGCCTCGATGAGCGCTTGCAGGCTCTGCATGCGGATAATCTTGGCGTGTACGGCGCACGCAAATCATGGAAGGCCTATAACCGGGCCTGGCCCCAGGAGCCGGTCGCCAGATGCACCATCGAGCGGCGGATGCGGGTCCTGGGCCTGGCCGGCGTCCCGAACGCCCGCACGGTCAGGACCACCAGGCCTGCGCCGGCGCACGCCACCCCAGGCGACCGGTTGGAGCGCGACTTCACCGCCCCGGCCCCGGATCGACGCTGGGTCGCCGACATCACCTACGTGTCGACGTGGACCGGCTTCGTGTACGTCGCGTTCGTCATGGCCTGACTTGGGTCACTCGTGTCACGTCCCGTGGTCCGCGGGTTGCTGAGCTGCGGTGATGGGTGGTCGGAGTGTGTGGTTGAGGCACTAAGACTGTGGCTAGGATCGGTCGATGGCGTGGGTCCGGCGGGTGCGTACGGCGTCGGGTGCTACGGCGGTGCAGATCGCTGAGTCCGTGGGCGGTCAGCGCAGGATCGTGCGGCACGTCGGCTCGGCGCGCGACGAGGCCGAACTGGGTGTGTTGATCGCTGAGGCCCACCGTCTGCTGGCCGACGACACGCAGCGCGAACTCGATCTGGGGCTGACCCCGTCGGTGCCGAAAGCGGTGTTGGTCCCCGCGCCCGCCGAGGCGTTGATCCCTGACGAGCCGGCGGGTCGGCAGTTGGTGCGTCGCCCGCGCGTGCTGAAGACCAGCTCGGGGTTGCTGTACGAGACCCTGGCGCAGGTGTATGGCGTCCTCGGGTTCGATGCCGTGGGTGATGACGTGTTTCGGGACCTGGTGATCGCGCGGGTCGTGGAGCCGACCAGCCTGCTCGATATCGATCGGGTCCTCGCCGGGATGGGTCGAGTGTCGGCGTCGCACTCGACCCGTAAGCGGACCTTGCGGCGCGCTCACGCGGGCGGCTACCGCGACACCATCGCGGCCGCGTGCTTCACCCACGCCGCCACCCACGGGGACGTCAGTCTGGTCCTGTACGACGTGACCACGCTCTACTTCGAGGCAGAAAAGGAAGACGAGCTCCGCAAGGTCGGCTACAGCAAGGAACGACGGGTCGACCCGCAGATCGTGGTCGGGCTACTGGTGGACCGACACGGATTCCCCCTCGAGATCGGCTGCTTCGAGGGCAACAAGGCCGAGACGCTGACGATCGTGCCCCTCGTGAAAGCGTTCCAAGCCCGGCACGCCATCGCCGACATGGTCGTCGTGGCCGACGCCGGGATGCTGTCGTCGTCGAACCTGCGCGAGCTGGACGCGGCCGGTTTGCGGTTCATCGTCGGCTCCCGAGTGACGAAGGCGCCGCAAGACCTGGAGTCTCACTTCCGCTGGCACGGCACCGCATTCAGCGACGGTCAGGTCATCGACACGATCACCCCCCGGGATCATCGCGGCACCGCCGTAAAGGCCAGCGATCCGAGGAAGCGCGCCGAACCCGTCTGGGACCCGGTCACGCACACAAAGTCCTGGCGGGCGGTATGGGCGTACTCGACCAAGAGAGCGGCGCGCGACAACAAGACACTGACTCTGCAGGAGAACAAGGCCCGATCCGTCGTGGCCGGAGAAAAGACCGCTCGAACACCACGGTTCGTCAAGACCCGCAACGGTGCGACCGAGATCGACGAAGCCTCACTCACCCGGGCCCGCGCCCTCGTCGGATTGAAGGGCTACGTCACCAACATCGACGCCACGCTCATGCCCGCAGCCGAAGTGATCGCCAGCTACCACGACCTGTGGCACGTCGAGCAGTCCTTCCGCATGTCCAAAACCGACCTCGCGGCCAGGCCCATCTTCGCCCGCACCCGCGACGCCATCGAGGCCCACCTGACCATCGTGTTCACCGCACTCGCCCTGTCCCGCACCATCCAGAACCGAACCGGCCTGTCCATACGCAGGTTCCTACGCCTACTGGCACCTGAATCGCCCCGGGTTTCGTGGAGGCTCGGTTAGTTGGACCCGCCCTCGGTGAGGACCGGGTTCTCACGGTAGTGCTTCGTGGGCTGGGGTGCCCAGTGGTTGGCCTCGAGCTCGGCGGGCGGAACGAGTCCGATCTCGCCGTGAAGTCGCCTGTGGTTGAACCAGTCGACGTATTCGGCGACGGCGATCTCGACGTCGCCGACGTTCTTCCAGCCGCCCTTCGGTCGCATCACCGGGTTGCGGATGCACTCGGCCTTGAACAGCGAGTTCAGCGCCTCGGCCATGGCGTTGTCGTAGCTGTCGCCCTTCGAGCCCACCGACGCGACGGCCTCTGCCTCGGCGAGCCGCTCGGCGTAGCGAATCGCTCGATACTGAACGCCCCTATCCGAGTGGTGGATCAGACCGGTGACGTCCTGGCCGGTCCGCCGCCTGGACCACAGCCCCATGTCGAGGGCATCGAGTGCGAGGTCGGTGCGCAGCGAAGTGGACACCTGCCAGCCCACGATCATCCGGCTGAAGACGTCCAGGACGAACGCCACGTAGGTCCAGCCCGCGTGGGTGCGGACGTAGGTCAGATCGGCCACCCACAGCTGGTTCGGCGCGGTCGCGACGAACTGTCGCTTGACCTTGTCCTCAGGCCGCTCGGTCTCAGCGCCGTCACCGATCGTGGTCTTGCGAGTCTTCTCCCGCGCGATCCCCCGCAAGCCCTCGGCCCGCATCAGCCGCTCCACGGTGCAGCGGGCCACCGTGACACCCTCACGGTTGAGCTCAGCGTGGATCTTACGGGCGCCGTAGACACCGAGGTTGACCTTGTGCGCGGTCCGGATGTCCTCGACCAGCTCCGCGTCCCGCACCCTGCGTGCCGAGGGCGGCCGCTTCTTGGCGGCGTAGTAAGTGCTTGGGGCGATCTGCACGCCGGCGTTCTTCAGCACGGCACAGATCGGCTCGACCCCGAACCGGTCGCGGTACTCGTCGATGTAGTCGACCAGCACCGCGGTGGGCACCTCTACCTGATCTTGCGGTCGAGCTCCGCCGCTGCGAAAAAAGCCGCGGACGTCTTCAAGATCTCATTGGCACGGCGCAGCTCGCGGACCTCACGCTCGAGCTCGGCCAGTCGCTGCGCGTCGTCGGTCGTCGTACCCGGTCGAACGCCGCCGTCGATCTCGGCCTGGCGTACCCAGGTCCGAAGCGCTTCGGGGTGAACGCCGAGCTGGTCGGCGACCCGCTTGATCGCCCCACGAGCTGACTCGGCGTCCTTCCGAGCGTCCATCGCCATCCGCGTCGCGCGCTGCTGGAGCTCGACGCTGTACTTCCTCGGTGCTGCCATGACTCTCATCATCCTTCCCAGGATTGAGAGCCTCCATCAGACCCGGGGCCATTCAACCGCTGCGGTCCGCGACCATCGAGATCAACGGCCTCATCGCCACGTTCCCACCCGAGATCAACACCGAGGTCGAAGCCATCCTCCACGCCCTGCAACAACCCGATCCAAGGCACTAAACCGTTTGAACCAACTCAGGTTGGAGCGCGACTTCACCGCCCCGGCCCCGGATCGACGCTGGGTCGCCGACATCACCTACGTGTCGACGTGGACCGGCTTCGTGTACGTCGCGTTCGTCATGGACTTGTTTTCCAGGAGAATTGTCGGATGGCGGGTATCGACATCCCTGCGAACCGACCTTGCCCTGGATGCTCTCGAACACGGCCTGTGGAATCGATCCCGAGAGAACCGCGACCTGTCTTAACTCGTTCACCATTCAGACAAGGGCTGTCAATACGTATCCATTCGCTACACCGACCGCCTCGCCGAGGCCGGTATCGAAGCCTCGGTCGGGTCAGTCGGTGATTCCTACGACAACGCTGCCGCCGAAGCCCTCAACAAGCTGTACAAGAAAGAACTCATCTGGCGACGCGGACCCTGGAGTGGCCTGGACGCCGTCGAACTCGCCACTCTTGAGTGGGTCGACTGGTACAACAACACCCGCCTGCACTCCTACTGCGGCGACATCACGCCCACCGAGTCCGAGCACGCCTACTACGCTGAACTGACCACCGCGCCGGCAACAGCCAGCCCGGCAGAACCCGCTCTCCACTGAACCCGGGGCGATCCACTCCTTGAGCTCGGCCGCCGTGGCCGGCGAGGTGAGCCAGCGGTAGCAGGGCTGGCGAGCGATCTTCAGCACCCGACACGTCACCGCAACGGGCACCCGCAACGGGGCGTCCTTGGCGGCCAGCTCGCGGACGAGCGGGTACATCATTTTCCCGGCAGGTTCGCCTGCGAGAGATAGGCGGCCGCGCGGCGCAGGACCTCGTTCTCCTGCTCAAGGAGCCGGACACGCTTACGTAGCTCCCGCTCAGTCGCCGACTGCGTGGCGCTCCTGTCCGGCTTGGTGCCGTCCTCGACGTCAGCGGTCTTCATCCAGTTCGTCAGGCACGACTCGCTGATGCCGAAATCGGCAGCGACCTGCTTCAGGTGGGCACCCGGTTCACGGTTCCTCGCGACACGCACGACGTCGTCGCGGAACTCTCGGGGATAGGGCTTCGGCACGGTCTACATCCTTCCAGCGGCACCTCTCAGCACCACAGATCAGATGTCACCCGTTCGTGCAGCAGTCCCGAACGCGCCACGAGGCCGCTCGCTACGCGCGGGAGCATGACTGGCTCTGACAACCGTCCGACACTCGGTCGGGGCGGCGCACGAGGAGTACGACGAGGCCCATCGGGGCGATCCCGTCGTCGTACCGCATCGGCGCCTGGCGCTGACTTTGCCTCCACGGGCGAGCGCGCCGCACCCCCGGCATCCGGAGGACGTCGGGGGTGGCGGCACGGCAGGCCACATCAGGCGAACTGGCCCACCTCGTAGTGGCCGCCCTGCTGCCGGGTCATGACGTTGAACCGGTTGAAGGTGTTGATGAGGGCGACCTGGGCGACAAGGGCACCCAGCTCGGACTCGTCGAAGTGACGCGCGGCGTCCGACCAGGTCTCGTCGCTGACACCGGTGCTGTCGGCGAGGCGGGTGCCCTCCTCGGTCAGCGCGAGCGCGGCCCGCTCCTGGTCGGTGAAGACGGTCGTCTCGCGCCAGGCCCCCACGAGGGTGGTGCGTAGCGACGTCTCGCCGGCGTGCAGGGCCTCCTTGACGTGCATGTCGAGGCAGGCACCGCAGCCGTTGATCTGGCTGGCGCGGAGGTTGACCAGCTCGGCGATGCGCTCGGGCAGCGCGCCGCTCGCGGCCCGGCCGGCCGAGATGACGTGCGGGAGGATGCGCTTGAGGGTGTCGTGGGCGAACGGGTCGAGTCGGGCTTCCATCACGGTTCTCCTTGGTGTGTGCTGATACCCGTATGACGGGTGCCGCCCGCAGACGTCACACCGTCACCGCGCCGGAGGACGATCCCGCACGCCGGCCGCCAGCACCCGGGCGCGGTCGTTGACCGAGACGATCGCCACGATCCGCCCGTCGACGACGGTGCACCCCATGACGCCGAACGCCCGACCGTCCTTGCTCCGGAACACGACGCCGGGAACCCCGTCGACGATCGCCGGCCGGCCCATCGCCCCGCCGCGGGCACCCCGCTCGGCGACGGTCGCCACCTCCGTCGCGCCGAGGCGCACGCTCGAGCCGCGCGGGGTGTCGATGCGCAGGGTCACGTCGGGGTCGAGGACCGCGAGCAACCCCTCGAAGTCACCCTCCCGCGCCGCCGCGAGGAACGCCGTCACGACGGCCCGCTCGGCCCGGCCGTGGCCCGGCGGCTCCGTCCCCCGGACCTTGCTCCGGGCCCGGCTCGCCAGCATCTTCGTGGCGTCGCTCGACCGGCCGAGGATCTGCCCGATCTCGGCGAACGGCACCGCGAACACGTCGTGCAGCACGAACGCCAGCCGCTCGGCCGGGGTGAGGGTCTGCAGGACGACGAGCATCGCCAGCCCGACGGACTCCGCGAGCACCGCCTCGTCCTCGGGCGCCTGGGCCTCGCCCTCGACCACGACCAGCTCCGGGAGCTCGTCGAACGGCGTCGCGCTCCGGCTCCTGCGGGAGCGCAACACGTCGATGCAGACCCGTCCGACGACCGTCGTTAGCCAGCCCGCGAGGTTGTCGATGCCGTCCGGGTCCTGGCGGGAGAGCCGCAGCCACGCCTCCTGCAGCGCGTCCTGCGCGTCGGCGCGCGACCCGAGCATCCGCACGGCGACACCCTCCAACCGGCCGCGCTGCTCCTCGAAGGCCGCGACGAGGTCGTCGGTGCCTGACGCCGGACTCACCATGGTGGCCACCCTCCTCCGTCGGTCGGTTCTCGTCACGGGGATGACGGATCGGGCGGGCGAAAGGTCACCGGGGCCGCGGACCGTGCTGACGAGGGGTGGTCGCCGGATCGCGCCCCGGCGACAATGACGTGTGCCCGTCGACCTGCTCCGCGTCCCCCCCGGACGGACCGACGGCCGAGACGGTGACGGACCGCCGGACCGGACGATCCTGGACGGTGACGGTCCGGCCCTTCGAGATCGCGCCCACCGTCGTGACCGTCGCGCAGTGGAACGCCGTCCGCGGGGACCCCACGCCGCCGGCCGTCGCGGACCGGCCACGGGTCGAGGTCAGTTGGCGGCAGGCGATCACCTTCTGCAACGACCTCTCCCGCCGGGACGGCCTGACGCCCGTCTACACGATCACCCCCGTGCCGGCGGCGCCCTCGACGACGACGTGGACGCCCCACGACGAGCCCGCGCCCGACGACCGGCACGTCGCCTGGGACGAGACGGCCGACGGGTACCGACTCCCGACCGAGGCGGAGTGGCAGGTCGCGTGCCGCGCCGGGACGACCGGGCCCCGGTACGCCGACCTCGACGCGGCGGGCTGGTACGAGGCGAACTCGGCGGGGGCCCTGCCGCCGGTCGCCCGCAAGACGCCGAACGCGTGGGGCCTGTACGACACTCTCGGCGGGGTATGGGAGTGGTGCTGGGACCTGTACGACGAGGCCGTCTACGGTCCGTATCGCATCATCCGCGGCGGCGGCTGGAACGACCCCCGCTGGAGCTGCCGGGTCGGCGTCCGGCGCAAGACCAACCCGCAGGCCGCCTTCGACGACCTGGGCTTCCGACTGGCCCGGACCCGTCACGCGTGAGTCGCGGTCCGCATACTCGGTCGGCCGGGGTCGAGGCCGGGGCGGGCCACCACATGGCCTCGCCCCGCAGCCGCGCTCAGCACCGGTAGGGCATCGTCCAGCGGAGGGTCAGCACGACGACCGTGGCCGTCACGACGTGCAGGACCATGAGGATCACGACACCCGCGGTCGTCTGCCCCGGCGTCGAGTCGTCGACGAGCAGGGCGAGGTCTGGGGCGAACGAGAGGACGAGGACGGTCGGGACGAGCACCCTGAGCAGGGCACCGGCGCGCGCGGAGTGCGTGACGACCCGGCGCCAGCCCAGGGCGCCGACGACGGCGCCGATCGTGGTCCACAGGACGATGGGCCCGGGGGTGAGCGGGACGAACTCCTCGCCGATGCCGAGCATGGCGCGGGCGAGCGCCGAGATCAGGACGTTCACGACGGCAGCCGCCACGGCGGCGGCGGCGCCGGCCTCGAGCGCCGTGGACAGGGGCACCTCCTCGTGACGCGTGGGGGCGCGGGTGGGTATGGACGCGGTCATCGGAACTCCTTCGGGGCATGGCGACGCGCAAGAGCGGCGGGTGGGACATGCGCGCGTGGGGCGCGCGTGCGACGAGCCGAGGTCGAGACCCCGACGGGTGAGGCCGGGACTATCGGGCGGCGTCGGCCGGGAGCCGTTCCGGGAGTCCCAAGCGGGCGAACCGGTCCGCGTGGAACGTCGTGATCTCGGCGATCGCCCCGTCGGCGACGCCCAGGACGTCGACCGTCAGCGGCAGATAGGCGCTGTCGCTCTCGCGCCACAGGTAGAAGCCGACGGCGGGCTGCCGGTTCGCCGAGGTGGGAACGGCGCGCAGGGGCCCGAGCTCGGCAAACCCGTCCGCGGCCCAGTCCGCCACGACCGCGTCCCGACCGACCACCAGACCCGGCGTGGGCGGCATCGAGCAGCGGACGTCGTCACGCAGCATCGCGGCGAGGGCGTCGATGTCCGTGGCCACGCTGGCCTCGGTGAACCGACGCACCAGCTCACGGGTCCCGGCGTCGTCCTCGACGCCGCTCCAGTCCGCTCGCTCGGCGGGCAGGTGCTCCCGCATACCCGCCCGGGCGCGCTGCAGGGCGCTGTTGACGGAGTGGACGGAGTCCCCGAGGAGCTCACCGACGTCCTTCGCCGGCCACCCCACCACGTCCCGCAGGATGAGCACGGCCCGCGGACGGGGCGCGAGATGCTGCACCGCGACGAGGAACGCCAACTCGATCGTCTCCCGGGCAACGGCCCGTGCCTCCGGCTCGCCCTCATCCCCGGCGGGCACCTCGTCGAGGAGGTGGTCGGGATACGGCTGCAACCAAGGCACCTCGCCGCCGGTCGCGGGCGCCGGCCGGCGCTTCACGAGAAGGTCGAGGCAGGCGTTCGTGGCGATGCGATACAGCCAGGCCCGCACGGTCGATCGAGCGTCGAAGGTCTCCCGTCGGCGCCAGGCGCGCAGATACGTCTCCTGCACGGTGTCCTCGGCGTCCTCGAACGACCCGAGCATCCGGTAGCAGTGCACGTGCAGCTCCCGCCGATGCCGTGCCGCCAGGCCCGAGAAGCTCCGTTCGTCCACCGTGCCCGGCTCCGCCGCCCACGTGTCCGTGCTCATGGCGCCATCCTTCCGTCGCGATCACCTGCTGTCGCTCGTATGACGGATGCGGGCGCGAGAAGTCATCACTGCCGGGCGCTGCGGCTGCGGACGTCCGGTTCCCTGGGCCGGGTCCGACTCACGACTCACACGACGACGAGATGCTCGCGGCTCGCTCCGGCGACGGTGGTGGGGTCGATGTTCGCGTCGAGCGTCACCACAGCGCCGTCGTTCGAGACGGCGAGGGCCAGGAGGTAGGTGTCGGTGATCTGGCGGTGCCCCAGGAGACGGGACGACACGATCGAGGGATCGGTCAGCGACAGCTCGCAGGACCAGAAGGTGTGCCGCGAGTCCGCGGTCGCCTCGCCGAGGAGGCCGATCGCGGCACCGACGGGAAGAGGGCTGGGGTAGCGCGGCTGACTGATGACCCGGACGAACCCGTTCTGCGTGAGCGCACAGGTGGCCCACCCCCCGACCAACCCCTCGTCGGCCCACGCATGTACGCGCTCGTGAGCGGCGTGGTCGGGGTCCATCAGCGCGATGAGGACGTTCACGTCGAGGAGTGCCCGCCTCACACGCCCTCCTCGTCGCGGATGCGGTCGACCAGACCATCCGACACCGGCGTGCCGCGTGCGGGGAGTAGGGGGAATCCGTTGCGGCGCCCGGTCGTGGGACGGGACGTCCTGGTCAGGGCCTGTCGCGCCAGCTCGGACAGCACTTCGCCTGCTGTACGACCCTCGTCGCGTGCTCGCTCTTTGACGACCTCCAGAACGTCGTCGTCGATGCTCATCGTGGTCCGCATGCACGTGATGTTACTGCATCTCATGCACCTGGGTCCCGGTCCCCGACCAAGGCCCATGCGTGTCAGCCCCGCAGGAAGGTCAGGACCGCGGTGACCCGACGGTGCTGGCCGTCGCCCGGGCCGAGCCCGAGCTTGGCGAAGATCCGCTGCGTGTGCTTCTCGACGGCCCCCTCCGTCACGACGAGCCGTGCCGCGATGGCGGCGTTGGTGCAGCCCTGCGCCATCAGGCCCAGCACCTCGCGCTCGCGCGGCGTCAGCTGCTGGAGGGGGCCGGGTCCACCGGGTCGGGCCATGAGCTGCCTCACCACCTGCGGATCGATGACCGTGGAGCCGGCCCGCACCTGGTCGAGGGCCCCGAGGAAGCCATCGATGTCGCTGACCCGGTCCTTGAGCAGGTAACCGACCCCTCCGGTCCCGCTCGCGAGCAGGTCGTCGGCGTAGGACCGCTCGACGTACTGCGACAGGACGAGCACGGCCGCACCGGGCCAGGACCGTCGCACCTCGACCGCCGCGCGCAGCCCTTCGTCGGTGTGGCTCGGCGGCATCCGGACGTCGACGATCCCCAGGTCGGGCCGGTGCTCGTGCATGGCCGCGACCCACGACGGACCGTCGCCGACGGCGGCCACCACCTCGTGGCCGTCGTCGGCGAGCAGGAGCTGCAGACCCTCGCGCAGCAGCACGGAGTCGTCTCCGATCACGACACGCACGGCACCTCCGCCCGGATGACGGTGGGCCCGCCCTGCGGCGAGGTCACCGTCAGGTGGCCCCCGAGACCTGCCAGGCGCCGGTCCAGGCCCGCGAGGCCGGTGCCCTTGCCGAGGTGCGCACCCCCGACGCCGTCGTCCTCGACCTCCGCCACGACCCAGGGGCCGTCCACGTGGACGCGGACGTCGACGCGGCTGGCGCGCGCGTGCTTCGCGGCGTTGGCGAGGGCCTCGGTGACGCAGAAGTAGAGCGCGGTCTCGTAGCCGAGGTTGACCCGCGGCACGTCCACGCTGAGGCGCGTGAGGATGGCGGCGCGGCCGGCGAGCTCGTCCAGGGCGGCGGCGAGACCGCGGTCGAGCAGGACGGGCGGCGCGATGCCCCGGGTGGCGGCCCGCAGGTCGTCGAGGGCGCCGTGCGCCTGATCGGTGGCGGAGGCGAGCAGGCCGCGAGCGGCCTCGGGGTCGCGGTCCCACTGCCGCTCGGCCCGGGCGAGGTCCATCTGCAGCCGGACGAGCCGCTGCTGCGCCGTCGTGGATGTCGCGCTCGAGCCGCTGCAGCGAGCCCAGCTCGGCCTCACGGGTGTCGGCGAGCTGCCGGCGGTGCGCCTCCTCGAGCCGCAGAGTCCGGGTCGGCGCGTCCATCAGCCAGGCGTTGACCCCCGCCTGGGCCACGGCCAGGCCACGCATGACGGGTGGTGCGAGCACCAGGAGCATCAGGGCGAGCGCGACGTTGGACACGGCGTGCGCCGCGAACGTGTCCGGCAGGTGCAGCCAGGTGGCCATGCCCTCGCCCAGCTCGCCGTCGGGCAGGTAGCGCTGCCAGGCGGGATAGGACAGCCCGGCGAGGATCGTCACCCACCAGCAGATCGCGATCGACCAGAAGGCGAGGCCGGGCACCCAGGCGAGGAGCGCGAAGACCGCGTCCCCCCACCGCTGCCGGTCGCGGAACAGCGAGCTCACCTGGCCGACGACGCCCCGACCGGACGGCGGTGGTGCTGCGGGGACGGGGTCGGGCAGGGTCCGTGCGAGCAGTGAGCGTTGGAGCGCCCGTTCAGCGGCCGCCGTGCCGCGGGCCAGCACGAGGCCGGCCATCGCCAGCGGCACCCCGACCCACAGGATGATGGTCGCGCCGCCGACCGTCATCAGGACCACGACGGGGACGAACGCGGTGAGGAAGAGCGGGAACCCGACGAGCACGTACGCGCTGTCGGCGATCACGCGGGACGGAGACCACGACATCGTGGCTGCGGTCGTCTGCCGGCGGGCTGGAGCGGTGTCTGTGGTCATGTCGTCCACGCTACGAACCCCCTGGTCAGAAGCCCATCCCGCTGCCTGGCGTGCGATGTGTCGGGCTGGCCCGACGTCGGGCACCGCCGGGCCCGGCACGCCGGGGAGCCGTCGAGGACGGCGGCGGTGCCCGAGAGGCCGAGGCGCGAGGCGCCCACCTCGATCATCCCTCGCATGCCGCCTCGACCGCGCGGCGATTCCTGCGCTCGGCCCGGCTCACACGACGCGTCAACGGCGTCGTCGCGACATCGTCGAAACTGCGTGACCTCTCGCGTGAGCGCCGCGACGCCGAGTCCCCGGCGCTCACCGACGCCCTGGGCAAGGCCTCGCCACCCGACGAGGCCCTCACCTCACGCCGAGTTGCGCAGGTACTTCCCGAAGTGCGGCACGGTGAAGGCGATGCGGCCGCGCTCGCCGGAGTAGATGAGGCCCTTCTTGAGCAACCCGTCGCGGGCGGGCGAGAGCGACTGCGGCTTGCGGTCGAGGTGCTTGGCCACGGCGGCGGTCGGCACGGACTCCGACTCGTCGAGCTCCTCGCCGGCGGCGAACAGCTCGGCGGCGACGTCGGCCATGGCGCGCAGGTACTCCCGCTCCCCGGGCGTCGCCCGCTCGAACCGCGACCCGAAGAACCCGACCCCGAGTTCTTCCTCCGCCTCGGGGCCGGCGACCGTCACGTCCTCGGCGGTGATCGGCGACCGGGGCGCCACGTCCCACGCGACCTTCCCGTACGCCTGGATGAAGTACGGATACCCGCCGGTGGCGACGTACATCGCCTCGAGCGCGTCCGCGCCCCACTCCGACTCCTCGTCCCGCGCCGGCGACTGCAGCGCGAACTCGGCGGCCTCCCGGTCGAGACGGTCGATGCGGGTGTAGCGGAACAGTCGCTCCGAGTACGACTTGCTCGCCGACAGCACCGCCGGCAGGTGCGGCAGGCCGGCGCCGACGACGATGACCGGCAGCCCGTTCTGGCTGATCTCGTGGCAGGCGGCGCACAGCGCCGAGATGTCGTCGCTGCCGAGGTCCTGCATCTCGTCGATGAAGATCGCCACGCCCTTGCCGACGTCGGCCGCGAGCCCGCCCACGTCCGTGAGCAGCTCGACGAGGTCGATCTCGATGTCGCCGGAGTCGGCGCGCCCCGTCTGGGCGGGGGCGTCGATACCGGGCTGCCACTTCTCGCGCAGCTTCGCGTTGGCGGGGGCGTCGCGCAGCGCGAACGCCTTGATGACGCCGAGCACCTGGTCGACGTCGTCGCCCTGCGGGTGACCCAGCTCGCGGACGGCCACGTGCAGCGCCGCGCTCATCGGGCGCCGCAACCCCTGCTCGGGGCGCGCCTCGAACTTGCCGCTGCCCCACCCGGCCCGCACGGCGGCGCCCCGCAGCGCGTTGAGCAGGACCGTCTTGCCGACGCCGCGCAGACCGGTCAGCAGGATCGAGCGCTCGGGCCGCCCGCGGGCGATGCGCTCGAGCACGACCTCGAAGGTCTTCAGCTGCTCGTCACGGCCGGCGAGCTCCGGAGGACGCTGCCCGGCCCCGGGCGCGTAGGGGTTGCGAATGGGATCCACGCGAGAAAACTATCCGCGGATCTAGCCGACTCGACAGAGACACGCAGAGAACGCACACCGAGCGCGCCATCCGGCTCAGGCCGGCGCCGCGGGACGCGAGGCTCCCGGCGCGGATCCCCGAGATGAGGCAGGCCTGCGCCCGGAACGAGCTCAGCGACCGTACCGTGGCCCGCCACGGCGTGTTCGCGCCGAGCACGATGGGCACCCACCCCCGGACCCGGAGCATCGCGGCGAACAGGTGCGACGGGAGTTCGTGCAGTTCACCCGGCGGGCAGGCGAGGACGACGGCGGGGCGCCCCTCCCGGTCGGCTGACTGACCGAAGTCGTCGACGACGGACCGGATCACCTGGGAGGCGACGTGCTCGTGGAGCACGCTGAGCCGGCCTTCCTCCCACAGGTCCCCGATGCGACGCAGCGCGGGGACGATGACGTCGGCCACCACGACGTCGACGCCGTGCACGGCGCTGCATTCGACGAGCGCCTCGCGCATCCCGTTGCTGTCGAGCCGGGACGCGGCGTCGAAGAAGGCGTCCCCCACCGCCTCGACCCGGGCGTCACGCTCCGCCACCTGCACACTCATCCTCGACCCCTCGCCCACGACGCGGGCACGGCCGCGGCGGAGGCTCCAGTTTAGGCGAGCGCCCGCACCCACGGACGACGTTCCCCGCCCCACCTGCAGAGACGACGGGCGGTGGTCCACGGACGGGCCGCTAGCCTGTCGTCGTCCACGCCCAGCCCGCCCGCGGCCCGCCCCGCCTCGGCAGCCCCAGTCCCCACCGGGAGTCCCCATGCGCCTGCTCCGCCCCGCCCTGTTCACGTCGGCGCTGATCGCCGCGATCGGTCTCGCCGGCTGCGCGGCGCCGAAGGACCAGGCCGGCGGCGCCTCCTCGGCCCCGGCGACCTCGGCCTCCTGCACGAAGGACTCGCTGCAGACCCTGAAGCCGGGGACGCTCACCGTGGGCACCGACAAGCCCGCCTACGAGCCGTGGTTCGCGAAGAACGACCCGAGCAACGGACAGGGCTACGAGTCGGCCGTCGCCTACGCCCTCGCCGAGAAGCTCGGCTACGCGAAGAACGAGGTCGCCTGGGCCGTCGTGCCGTTCAACTCCGCCTACGCGCCCGGGACGAAGACCTTCGACCTCGACCTCAACCAGGTGTCCATCAGCGACCAGCGCAAGAAGGCCGTCGACTTCTCCAGCGGGTACTACGACGTGCGCCAGACCGTCATCACGACGAAGGGGAGCAAGATCGCCGGCACGACGAAGATCGCCGATCTCAAGCCCGCCAAGCTCGGGGCCCAGGTGGGCACGACCTCGCTCAAGGCCATCGGCGACGTCATCGGCGCGAGCGCGGCGCCCGCCGTGTTCGACTCCAACGACGCCGCCGTACAGGCGCTGAAGAACAAGCAGATCGACGGTCTCGTCGTCGACCTGCCCACCGCGTTCTACATGACCGCGGCGCAGCTCGACGACGGCGTCATCGTCGGCCAACTCCCGGCCTCCGGGGGCGCGACCGAGCAGTTCGGCGCTGTCCTCGCCAAGGGCTCGCCCCTCACCTCGTGCGTGAGCCAGGCCGTCAACGGCCTCCGCACCGACGGCACCCTCGACCGCCTCGCGAAGCAGTACCTCACGGGGGCAGGCGCCCCCGAGCTGTCGTGACGAGCGCGGGCCCCACCCCGGCCCCCGGGCCGGGCGCCGCCGCCCCGGCCGAGGCGTGGCGCCCCTCGGAGCGCCAGCTCGAGCGGGAGGCCGTGCGCCGGGCCCGGGCGCGGCGGTCCCGCCTCGTCGCGGCGGCGAGTACGGCGATCGTGGCCACCGCGGCGGTCGTCGCGCTGACGACGTCACCCGGCTGGCCGCGCGTGCAGGAGACGTTCTTCAGCGCCGAGCACGCGGCCCGGGCCCTGCCCTCGATCCTCGAGGGCCTGTGGCTCAACGTCCGCATCATGGTCGGCTGCGGCGTGACCATCGCGATCCTCGGGCTCACCGTCGCGATCCTGCGGACCCTGACCGGGCCGGTCGCGTTCCCGCTGCGGATCGCCGCCACCGTCTACACCGACGTGTTCCGGGGCCTGCCGCTGCTCCTGCTCATCTACCTGCTCGGGTTCGGCGTGCCCGCCCTGCAGCTCCAGGGCCTGCCCGACTCGCTCCTCTTCTGGGGCTGCGTCGCGCTCGTCCTGTCCTACTCGTCGTTCGTGGCCGAGGTGTTCCGCGCGGGCATCGAGTCGATCCACCCGTCGCAACGGGCGGCCGCCCGCTCCCTCGGGCTGAGCCACGCTCAGACCCTGCGGTTCGTCGTCCTCCCCCAGGCGATCCGACGCGTCCTGCCGCCGCTGATGAACGACCTCGTCTCGCTCCAGAAGGACTCCGGGCTCGTCGCCGTCCTCGGCGTCATCGACGCGATCCGCGCCGCCCAGATCGCCACCGCCGACGACTTCAACTACACCCCGTACGTCGTCGCCGGCCTCGTCTTCGTCGCCCTGACGATCCCCATGGCCCGGATCGCCGACCGCGTCGCGCGCCGGGCCGGCCACCACGGACCGGGAGGCGTCGTATGACCCGCCGCGACGACCGCGCCGCCGCTCCCGACACGCCTGCCGCGGCCTCCCCCGCCGACACCCCGGTCCTGCGGGCGCGCGGCCTGCGCAAGGCGTTCGGCGATCACGTGGTCCTGGCCGACGTCGACCTCGACGTGCATGCCGGCGAGTGCGTCGTCCTCATCGGCGCCTCGGGGTCGGGCAAGTCGACGGTGCTGCGGTGCGTCAATCTCCTCGAACGCATCGACGACGGCCTCCTCGAACTGCAGGGCGACGACATCGCCGATCCCCGCGTCCGCGTCGACGCCGTCCGGGCCCGCATGGGCGTCGTCTTCCAGAGCTACAACCTCTTCCCCCACATGAGCGTCCTCGACAACGTGACGCTCGCGCCGGTCCGCGTCCACCGCGTGCCCCGGGCGCAGGCGCGCGAACGGGCGATGTCGATGCTCGAGCGGGTCGGGCTGGCCGACAAGGCGGCCGCGCGCCCCGACGAGCTGTCCGGGGGCCAGCAGCAGCGGGTCGCCATCGCGCGGGCCCTGGTCAACCGGCCCGCGCTCATGCTGCTCGACGAGGTGACCTCGGCCCTCGACCCCGAGCTCGTCGGCGAGGTGCTCGACCTGCTGCGCTCCCTCAAGGACGAGGGCATGACGATGATCCTCAACACCCACGAGATGGGTTTCGCCCGCCAGGTCGCCGACACGGTCTGCGTCCTCGACGGTGGACGCATCATCGAGCGCGGTGCGCCCGCGCAGGTCCTCGACCACCCCGAGCACGAGCGGACCCGCCGCTTCCTCTCCCGGCTGCACGTCTGAGGCGCAAGGTCAGTGGACCTCGGGGCATCCGGGCCCGTCGTGCGTCATGGGCCGCCCCGACCGATGCCACTCGAGCATGCCGCCGGAGAGGTTGACCGCGTCGATGCCGTTCGCGTTGAGGAACGCGACCGCCCGCGCGGACCGGCCGCCGCTGCGGCAGGTGACGACGAGCGGGCTGCCCTGCGGCACCTCGTTCAGGCGGGTCGGCAGCTCGCCGAGCGGGATGAGCACGGCGTCGGGGGCGTGCCCGCGCGCCCACTCGTCCGGCTCGCGCACGTCGAGGAGGACGGCGTTGTCGGCGACCTCGGTGTGATGTGTCTCACGGATGTCCATGCGTGAATCCTCGCACCGCCCCCGCGGTCGCGCTCACCTCGTCTCGCACCCACAGGCCGGGCGCCGTCCGAGCTGTCGACGCGCCCACGGAGGGCGCGCTACCGGAGCAGCCGCGACATCCGCCGGTCCGCGAGGGGTTTGCCGCCCGTCTGGCACGCGGCGCAGTACTGCAGCGAGGAATCGGCGAACGACACCTCCCGCACGACGTCCCCGCACACCGGGCACGCCTCCCCCGTCCGCCCGTGCACGCGCATCCCCGCCCGCTTCGCGTCCTTGAGGTCCTTCGCGGGCTTGCCCGCGGCCTGCGCCACGGCGTCGGCGAGGGTCTCGCGCAGCGCGACGTACAGGCGCTCCACCTCGGCCTCGTCGAGAGACCCGGCGAGGGCGAACGGCGACAGCCTGGCCACGTGGAGGATCTCGTCGGAGTAGGCGTTCCCGACGCCGGCGATGACGCTCTGGTCCCGCAGGAGGCCCTTGATCTGCTTCTTGCGCTCCCCGAGGATCCCTGCGAACGCCGCCCGGTCGAAGTCGGCCGCGAGCGGGTCGGGCCCGAGCGTCGAGATGCCCGGCACCTGCGCCGGGTCGGTGACGAGGTAGGCGGCGAGGCCCTTCTTCGTGCCCGCTTCCGTGAGGTCGAAGCCGCTGTCGTCGCTGAAGCGCACCCGCAGCGCGATGGGCGACTTGCCGGGGCGGATCGTCGTCGCCGGGATCGCCTCGGACCAGCGCAGCCACCCCGCCCGGGCGAGGTGGAACACGAGGTGCAGGCCGTCGCAGTCGAGGTCGATGAACTTGCCGTGCCGGCTCACGCCCGCGACGAGCAGCCCGGCGAGGGCCTGCGGGGGCGGGTCGTACGTCTTCAACACCGCGATGGACCCGCACTCCACCCCCGTCACCGCGAGCCCGTCGAGCCGGGCGGTGAGGAAGTCGGCGAGCGCCTGCACCTGCGGAAGCTCGGGCATGGCGCCATTGTGCCGCAGCACCCGGCCCGGGGTCCGCCCTCGGCGGCCCGCTGGGGCTCACGACGATTCACGGCGGGCCACGAAGGCGCACGACGATTCACGGCGGCACGGCCTCGCCGCGCACGGGTCCGCCCTCAGCCGCGGTCGCCGGCCCGCCGGCCGACCCACGCCTCGAACCCGTCGGACCGGTCGGCCCACGCGTCGAGGCCGTGGACCAGCTCGGCGTCGGTCATCACGGCCGCCTCGAGCACGGAGCGCAGCTCCTGGGCCCACGCCGCGTGGCACGTGACCACGAGGCGGGAGCACCGGGCGCGCCCGCGCCAGTCGCCCCCGGAGCCGATGGAGATCGATCCGCCGGTGGCGTCGAGGACGAGCGTGACGTCGGGCCGCCCGGGCAGCCAGAACGCGCCGCGGCACCGGGCCCGGCTCATCGCGAGGTGTTCGAGGCGGGCGAGCAGCCGGTCGGGGTGGAACGGTTTCCAGGTGGCGACCTCGACGGTGACGACGTCGGCGACGTCCAGCGCCCCCGAGGCCCGGCACGTGCGCGGGTCGGCGTGCGCGAGCGTGCGGGTGATGTCGTGGCCGCGGCGGAACAGCTCCCGCCCGTCGAGGTGGGAAAGGCCCCGGACGAGGCCGGCGTCGTGGCGGGCGAGGTGGCGCAGCAGGGACTCGTCGGTGGGCGTCGCGTCGCGGGCGAGCACGACCGTGTCGGAGCTCTCGACCTGGGCGGCGAGGATCTCGGAGCGGGTCCGCGGCCCGCCCTCCTCCTCGGGCCCGCCCTCCAGGAGCCGGGCCGTGGGGTCGTCGCTGACGACGGCCACGACGTGGCGCAGCGCGAACCGGTCCGGCAGCGGCCCGTCGGCCGAGCATCCCCGGCTCAGCCGCAGCGCGAGCGAGAGCGGCTCGACCCCGGGCGGCAGAGCGACGACGCACCCGCGCCACCGGCCGGCCGCGTGGAGCTGCTCGAGGAGGTCGGTGACGCTCTCCCGGACGCAGCAGGCGGTGCAGTCACGCCGCACGGAGCCGCCGCCGCGGGCGACGAGGCCGGCGAGGTCGGCCGCGGCCCAGGACAACGTGTCGACGTCGGCGGGCTCCCCCGGCCCGGCCCCCCGGTCGAGCTCGAGCCGAAGCGCGACGAACCCCTCGACGTCGCAGAGGATCCCGCTCGCGGCGACGTCGAGGTCGACCGCGTCGGTGCCGGCGAGGACGACGACGGGTATCGGTGAGGGCATCGGGGCGGCCTCCTGATCGGGTGAGGCGAGCCTAACCCGATAGGGCGCTTGACACCAAGGCAAGGCATACCTAACGTAATCCTCAGGTCGGCCGGGTTCGCCCCCTCCAGATGGCTCCGGTGGGACGCGTCGCCACACCGTCCGACCGGTGCTGACGGGCAGACGGGCCCGGGGACTGCTGTCCCCGGGCCCGTTGTCGCGTGGGGTGCCGCGTCAGGTCGCCTTGACCGCCACGACGGGGCACGTGGCCTCGAGCAGGATCCGCTGGGCCGTGCTGCCGAGCAGCAGCTTGCCCACCGGGGACCGCTGCCGCAGCCCGACGACGATGTGATCGGCGTCCACCGCCTGCGCGGTCTGGATGACCCGGTCGCTCGGGTCGTGCAGCTCGGTGTCGCTCACCGAGATCGGCAGGTCGTCCGCCCCGTCGAGGATCTCGAGGGCGCGCTCGACGGTGGCGCCGCCCTTGTGCTCGGCGGCGGCGAGCACGATCGGCCCGCCCCCGTTCCGGGACATCTGGGCGGCGTAACGGAGGGCGGCGTGCCCGGGCGGGGTGTCGGCGAAGGCCACGACGATGGTCATGGGGAGTTCCTTTCTCGAGGTGCGGGTCAGCCGAAGATGCTGCGCGGCAGGTCCACCGGGAGCAGCGTGGGGAGGGCGAGGACGACGAGGGCGAAGACGACGCCGTAGATGACGACGGTCTTGGGCCGGGCCCGCGCCACGTAGAGCAGGACCCCGGGCACGAAGAGCAGGACTGCGGCCAGGTACCCGGTGAGCATGACGAGCGCGAGGAAGAACGCCATGCCGACGAAGGTCACGAGCGCCACCCCCACCTCGGGGCGCCACCCGGGGGCCGGAGTGGTCCGGGCGCGTCGGGCCCGGAGTTCCTGCACGATCCGCACGAGGCAGACGAGCAACCCGCCGACGGCGACGAGCCGCGGCATGAGCTGGGCCCCGGACGAGAACGACTGCGCGGCGACGAGCGCGGCGACGAAGATCGCCGCCATCCCGACGCTGGCCGCGAGCGACCAGGGCGAGTCGGACAGGTAGCCCTCGCCCTCCTCCTCGTCGTCGTCGTGCCGCAGGTCGTCGCCGAGACGATGGCCGTCGTCGGCCGAGACCTTGCGGCGGGCGCGGATCGCCTTGAACAGCGCCCAGAGCGCCGGCCCGATGAGGATCGCGAGGAAGACGAGCACCCCGGGACGGGCCATCCAGCCGAGGCCGTCGTACAGGCTCTCGGTGAGGTAGTAGTAGCGCTCCATCGGAATCGCGAGGACGAAGCCGATGAGGAACGGCGCGCGCGGGAAGTCGGTCGCCTTGAAGAGCCAGCCGACGGCGCCGAGCACGATCATGATCCACAGGTCGCCGATCTGGCCGCCCTCCTGGAAGGCGCCGAGCAGCATGATGGCGAGCAGCCCGGGGGCGAGGACGGCGAAGGGGACCTTCGTCAGCTTGGCCAGCGCCGGCGTGGCGAGGAAGCAGAAGAACGCACCGACGACCGAGGCGATCGCGAAGCACCAGATGATGAGGTACATGAGGTCGAGGTGCTCGCTGACGATCGACGGCCCCGGCTGGATGCCGTAGGTCAGCAGCATCCCGAGCAGCATGGCCGACGGGACGCCGCCGGGGATGCCGAAGAGCAGCGTGGGGATGAGGTCGCCCGCCTCGACGGAGTTGTTCGCGCTCTCGGGGCCGACGATGCCGCGCGGGTCGCCCTTGCCGAAGTTGCGCTTGTCCTTCGCGGTCGCGACGGCCTGGCCGTACGCGAGCCAGGTGCCGGCGGTGGCGCCGACGCCGGGCAGCACACCGGCCCAGATGCCGATGAGCGCGCCGCGGATGACCTGCGTCCAGTGGGTGAGCCACTCGCGGATGCCGGCGCCCCAACCGGCACCGCCGAGGGTGACCATGTCGCGGTCGACGACCCGCTGGTTGACGCGGGTGGCGATCTCGGCGAGGCCGAAGATGCCGAGGGCCACCGCGACGAGCGAGAGCCCGTCGCCGAGGAACAGCGAGCCGAAGGTGAAGCGCTCCTCGGCGGTCGTCGGCGACATCCCGACGAGCCCGAGGAGCAGGCCGAGGAAGCCGGTGGCGAGGCCCTTGGCGACGTTGCCGCGGGAGAGCACGGCGGCCAGCGCGACGCCGAGGACGGTGAGCATGAACAGCTCGGGGCTGGCGAAGGACAGCACGAGCGGCCGGGCCAGCGGCACGGCCAGGGTGAGGCCGAGCGCGCCGATGAGACCGCCGGCCATCGAGGAGAGGAAGGCCAGCGACAGCGCGCGTTTGGCCTGCCCCTTCTTCGCCATCGAATAGCCGTCGAGCATCGTCACGCTCGCCGACGCCGAGCCGGGCGCCCCGAGGAGGACGGCCGAGACGGTGTCGGAGGTGTGCACGACGGCCAGGGCACCGATGAGCAGGGCGAACGCCTGGGAGGGGTCCATGCCGAACGTGATCGGCAGGAGGATCGCGACCGCCCCGGTCCCGCCGAGACCGGGGATGAGACCCATGACGAGACCCGCGACGACCCCGGCGAACAGCATGAGCAGCAGGGAGGGTTGGGCCAGGGATTGGAGCGCGGCGAGCGCAGCATCGAGCATCGTGGGCTCCTCAGTCGATCGCGACGTTGTAGGTGGACTTCAGGAAGGTGACGATGCGCTCCCGCAGGGCGTCGTCGACCGTGTACGCCTTCTGCATCCGGGCGCGCAGGTCGCCGGCGGCGTCGAGCGGGTAGCCGCCGAGGACCTTCTTGGCGGCCTTGACGAAGCCCGCGTCGGCGCCGAGCTTCTCGGCGCTCGTCCGCAGGAGCTCGACGGCGGCGGTCGGCGTCGCGCCGGGCACCCAGAGCGCCTTCTGGTAGGTGTAGGTGACCCCGAGCACGGTGCGGTAGGCCGCGAGCTTCTGCGGGTCGGGCGCGCCCCCGTGGAGCTGGGTGTACGCCTCGACCACGGTCGGCAGGTCCTCGAAGTTCGGGTCGCGCACGACGTTCCCGGCCTCGTCGACCTGGCCGAGGCTGAAGAGCGCCACCGCCGACTTGTCCTTGACGAGCCCGCCGACCGCCGCCGGGTAGGCCGAGGTCGTCGCGTAGTCGATGTCGATCTCGCCGCGCTGCAGCGCGAGGTTGACGGGGCCGCGGCCCTCGAAGCCGAAGATCGCCTCGACGTCCATCTCGAGCAGGTCGAAGGCGAGCAGCGTCGTCAGGTCCAGCCCGGTCGCGGTGATGCCGCCGAAGCGCAGGGGCGTGCTGCGGCCGACGAGGTCGCGCAGTCCCTTGACGCCGGCCGCGGCGCGGGCGTAGACGACCGCGCCGGTGCCGTTGGCGACGATGGGCTGCATCTGCGTGTAGTCGTACTTCACCGCGTGCTTCTTCAGCAGGTAGGGCACGACGGTCGTCGCGGTGCTGACGAGCACCTCGGTGCCGTCGGGGCGAGCCGAGAGGGCGAAGTGGTTCGTGCCCGTGATGCCCTCGCCGCCGGCTTCGTTGATCGGCGCGAACCCCGGGTGGCCGGGGACGATCTTGACGAGCTCGGTCCCGACGAAGCGGGCCCACGTGTCGGTGCCGCCGCCCTCGGCGATGGGGATGAGGAACTCGAGGGTCTCCCCCTCGTAGTCGCCGTCCTCGGTGGAGGAGGGCGGGTTGAGCAGGTCGCCACCGAAGACGGTGCCGAGGCCGGCCAGGACCGCGAAGCCGCCCATGATGCCGAGCGCGGTGCGCCGGGACGGCGGGGGCGGGTCGGTGGGATGGGTGATCAGCTGCGCGGGCTCGGCGGGATCGAGGCGTTCAGGCATCGCGGGCCTCCGTGTCGACGTCGTCGGTGACGTGGTGGGACGGCGGGGTGTCGGCGGGGTCGGCGGACAGATAGGCGACGCCCTCGGCCAGCCGCCGGTAGGTGCGGACGGCGCCGACGACGTCGACGTCGCCGTCCCGCTCGGCGAAGGTCTCGACCAACCCCGCCGGGGTGTCGAGGCGCAGGCCGCCGGCCGGTTCGGGGAGCGCGCCCACGCGGTCGGAGACGACGGTGCCCGGGGTGCGGGCGGCGAGCGTCAGCGCGACGCTGCCGGTGATCGGGACCGCCGGGTGGGGGGTGCCCATCGACAGCATCTGGATCCCGAGCTGCCCGCCCTCAGCGGTGGGGGCGCCGACGACGGCGAGCTTCGGCACGGCGCGGGCGGCCGCCTCGGGCGAGGGCGCGAGCCCCATCGCGACGGCGCCCGCCCGGCGGATCCCGTCGAGCGTGGCGAGGGTCTGCGCCCCGAGGTCGATGGAGTGCGGGTCCTGGTCGGCCGGGTATCCGAGGGCCGTCACGTCGACGACGACGACGGGCGCGCCCGCGTCGACCATGCTCACGGCGTAGGTCCCCGCGGGGGCGGCCAGCTCGTCCGTGGCCCGTCCCGTGGGGAGCAGGGTGCCGGTGCTGCGCCCGGCGGGGTCGACAAAGCCCATCCGCACGGGGGCGCCGAGGCCCGGAACGCCGGGGATCGCCACGCTCGGGGTGTCGAGGAGCCGTCCGCCGGGGGTCGGCAGGTGCTGGACGATGACCTGGTCGGTGTTCGTGTTGAGCACGCGCACGGTCGTCTCACCGGAGGGGTCGGGCTCGACCCAGCCGGAGTACACCGCGAACGCGGCGACGACGGCGGAGCAGTTGCCGCAGTTGCTGCCCCAGTCGACGACGGCCTCGTCGATGCCGACCTGGGCGAACGTGTAGTCCACGTCGATGTCGGGGCGGTCGGACGGGGACAGGATGACGGCCTTGCTCGTCGTCGAGGTGCCGCCGCCCACACCGTCCACCTGGCGGGCATCCGGGCTGCCGTACAGGCCCAGCAGGACCTCGTCGACGGTGCGGCCGGGGACGTCGAGGTCGTCGCGGCGGAAGACCCAACACTTGCTGGTGCCGCCACGCATCCACGTGGCCGGAATCGCGATCACGCCCACTCCTTTCATCGGGTGAGCGCCACTGTGTCGCCACCGCGCCTGAAGCGCCAGGTGCAACAGCTGCACCGGGGTGAAGCATCACTTCATTGGCGACGTGGAACCCCCGCCGAGGGCGCTCCCGACCGGCGCGTCACGCCTCCCGCAGCGACGCCGGGTCGCAGTTCGTGAAGTAGATTCAGCACATGCGCCGTAAGGTGAAGCAAAGCTTCATCCGATTCTCCGACAACCGTCCACGAGGTGAGACGACGTGCTGGACGTCACCCGACTGCGCATCCTGCTCGCCGTCGTCGAGTCCGGATCGGTGACCGGCGCCGCCGATCTCCTGTCCTACTCCCCCTCCGCGGTGTCGCAGCAGCTCCGCCGCCTCGAGCGCGAGGTCGGGCAACCGCTCCTGCAGCGGAACGCCCGGGGCATGGCCCCCACCGACGCGGGAACGGTCCTCGCCGCCCACGCGCGGCGCGTCGTCCGGCAGCTCTCCGCCGCCGAGGCCGACCTGCGCGAGATCGCCGGCCTGCGGCGCGGACACCTCGAGTTCGGGACCTTCCCGACGGTCGGCAGCTCGTTCGTGCCCATCGCCGTCCGCCGCTTCCGCGAGCTCCACCCGTCGGTGACCCTGACGATCCGCAGCGAACGCGAGAACGCGCTCGTCGCGATGTTGGAGGACGGCCGCATCGGCCTCTCGCTGCTCTGGGACTACGAGTGGGCGCGGCTCGACGCCGCCCGCTTCGCCCTGACCCCCCTCTTCCAGGACCCCACCGCACTCGTCGTCGCCGCCGACCACCCCATGGCCCGGCGCCGGGAGGTCACCCTCCGGGAGCTGGCGTCCGAGGCGTGGATCATCCGCTCCAACGACCACCCGGTCGTCGAGGTGTTGCGCCGCAGCGCCGTGGCCGCGGGCTTCGAGCCGCGGATCTCGTTCGAGGCCAACGACTACCAGGAGGCGCAGGCGATGGTCAGCGTCGGCCTGGGGGTGGCGCTGGCCCCGCGCACCGCGGTCGTCAACAAGCACCCCCGCGTCCGGATCGTCTCGCTCGGGCAGAGCGCCCCGGCGCGCCGCATCCTCCTCGCCCACCGGCACGACCGGGTGCGGGCGCCGGCCGAGATGGGGTTCCACGAGGTGCTCGTCGAGACGGCCCAGACCTACGAGCCGGGCGACATGTGACCCGCTCCGACCCGGCCGTCCTTCGCGCCGTCCCGCCGCGCGTGGAGGCCTCAGGCCAGCGGCTCGGCCCCCGAGAGGATCGCCTTGAGCTTGGGCAGCAGCCCGTAGCCGTCGGGGGCCCTGACCGCCGGCGCCGGCCGGGCCACGCGCGGCGCGAAGCCCTCGTTCGACACGGGGATGCCGTGCGAGAGCACCTGCTCGGCCGGGGTGAGCTCGCGGATCCCGATGGCGCGCACGACGTCGGCGCGGTCGCGGGCGAAGTCGCCGTAGATCTTCGGGTCGTGCTGGCCGTCGTCGCCGACGAGCACCCACTGGATGTGAGGGAACTCGCGGGTCAGCCGGTGCAGGCTCTCGCGCTTGTGGTCCTGGCCCGACCGGAACCAGCCGGTGTTCGTGGGGCCCCAGTCGGTGAGCAGCAACGGCCCGGCGGGGTACCCGTGCCGGCGCAGGAAGCGCGTGAGGTTGCCGCACGTGTTCCACGCTCCGGTCGAGAGGTAGAAGATCGGCGCCCCGGGATGGTCGGCGAGCAGGTCGCGGTACATCGGCGCCATGCCGGGCACGACGCTGCGCGCCTGCTCGTGCAGGACGAACGTGTTCCACGCGGCGATGAGGGGACGGGGCAGGGCGGTGATCATCACGGTGTCGTCGATGTCGCTGACCACCCCGAACGTCTGGTCGGCCGCGACGATGTAGACGTCGGCGGGGACGGGGTCGCCCCCCACTGGCGCGATGGTGAGGCGCTGCCAGCCCGGCTGCAGGCCGTGGTCCTCGATGACCGTGTCGATGTACCCGCTGCGGTCGGTGCGCGTCCGGTGCTCGCGCCCGCCCACGGTGATGACGGCCTCGGCGTCGGCGGCCTGCGCCGTCATGAACGCCCGCCACCCCCGCACCTGCGCCTCGGCCCGCTCGCGCAGGGTGCTCGCGGCCTGCGCCTGGGCGTCGGGCTCGTCGTCGGGCATGGGCACGCGCGTGAGCAGGATGCGGCCGAGGACGCGGACGAAGCTCTCGCTGCCGTAGCCGGGATGCGCGATGGCGCTCGGTTCCCACCCCCGCCCGCGCAGGACGTCGGTGATCTTCCGATTGACCGCGTCTTCGACGAGCGCGGCGGCGTGCGGGCGGGCCATGGGCTCGACGGTACGCGATCAGCGGCGTCGACCGCGGTCTGTGACGTGCGCGACACCCGGCGAGAACCGCGACCGTCGCCCGTGGCTGCGCCGCCGCTCAGGGGAGCGCGGGACCTGCCGATATGGCCGTCGAGCGAGTCACGTCGCGTCCGCATCGCCAGGAGGGCACGCGGACGTCTGCGGCGTCGGCTCCTTCCACGGAGGGACGGCACCAATGGGCAGGACGCCCGCGCGCACCCGCGCGCCCCGCAGCACCGCACGACCCGGCGCGCCCCGCACGGAGACCGGGCGATGAAGGCCGACCACGGCCGCGCGCCCCTGAGCGCCCGACGCGCCGCGCCGCGGCGACGCACCCGACTCGCCTCCGCCCCGGTCCGACCCCACGGGGTCGCGCCGCGCGGCACCCGGCCGACGCGAGCGGGGCTGTCGCGGTCGCACACGGACCCCGTTCGCGGGCACGGCGTCTCGTGTCGGCACACCCAGGGCCTGGAGGAGGTCTGGTCCGCGCGGCACGCGGGTAGTGTCGTCGCGACCGAGCACCTGCCGACGTGGAGGAACCACATGTCCGACGACGCCGGGTCGGCTGCGACCCGCGAGAACGCCCCGAACCCCGATCATCCCGACAAGCCCGACTCGCTCACCGACATCAGCAAGCCGTCGTGGACCTTCACCGCCAAGAAGGCGTTCATGGAGTTCACCCGCGACCAGTGCACCGACCTCGCGGCGAGCCTGACCTACTACGCGGTCCTCGCCCTCTTCCCGGCGCTGCTGGCGCTCGTGTCGCTCCTCGGCGTCTTCGGTCAGGGCCAGGAGTCGGTCAACCGCATCCTCGAGACGACGAACGGGGTCGTGCCCGCCTCGGCGCAGGAGCAGATCCGGCCGGTCATCGCGCAGATGGTCAACTCCGGCGGAGCGGGCCTCGCGCTCGTCCTCGGTATCCTCGGCGCGCTCTGGTCGGCCTCGGGCTACGTCAACGCCTTCAGCCGAGCGATGAACCGCATCTACGAGATCGACGAGGGCCGCCCGATCTGGAAGCTGCGCCCGCTCATGCTGGTGCTCACCCTCGTCATCCTCGTGCTCGTCGCGCTCGTCCTCGTGGGCCTCGTCGTCAGCGGCCCGGTGGCCCAGTTCGTCGGCGACCTCGTCGGCCTCGGCTCCACCGCCGTGACCGTCTGGGACCTTGCCAAGTGGCCGGTCATCCTCGTCGTCGTCATCTTCATCGTGGCGCTGCTCTACTACGTCACGCCCAACGTCAAGCAGCCCAAGTTCCGCTGGGTCTCGGTGGGCGCGGCCGTCGCCATCCTCACCTGGGTGCTCGCCTCCGCGGCCTTCGGCTTCTACGTGGGCAACTTCGGCAGCTACAACAAGACGTACGGCGCCCTCGCCGGCGTCATCGTCTTCCTCCTCTGGCTGTGGATCACGAACAACGCCCTCCTGCTGGGCGCCGAGATCGACTCCGAGCTGGAGCGCGCCCGTCAGCTGCAGGCCGGGATCAAGGCCGAGGAGCACCTCCAGCTGCCGCCCCGCGACACGAAGATGAGCGAGAAGGCGGAGAGCAAGCGCGACGCGATGATCGAGGAGGGTCGGCAGATCCGCCTCGAGAACGAGGCCGGGGCCGGCACCGACTGACGCACCCCGCACTCCCGACAGGGCCGGACGAGACCTCTCGTCCGGCCCTGTCGCGTTCCCCGCACCGTCCGCTGCCGCACCACATCGGCGCAGGTCGCACGGGTTGCCCTGCGCCCCGGCGTGATTCGCGCGCGTTTGCGAGATGGACATACGTTCAGTACCGTTGACCAGGACGATCGTTCGACTAGGGGGTTCGTCCGGGGAGCACCGCCAGAGCGCGTCGCACCTCGGCGAGTCACGAACATCGTCCGGCCCATGGGGATGGGTCGACGAACCAGGGGGAACGGTCCGCGTCGTCGGGGGACGGCCGGGTCACCGTGTATCGAACGTGGGGGATTCCATGCACACGCTGTATCTGTTGCACGCGGGGATGCTCGCCGTCTCCGCCGGCGCTCTGCTCGCCACCGTGGCCGGGACCGGCCGGGTGCTGGAGCGCTCGGCCCGGACGCCGCACCTGCGGCTCCTGGCCCTGCTGGTCAGTGGCGCACTCGTCGTGGGGAACGTCGTGTCGCTGCTGCCGGGGGCACCGCAGTGGTACTCGATCGGGCTGATGACGCTCACGGCCGCCGGACTCGTCTGGCTCGCCGTCGCCGCACTGTCGGCCCGATCGGGGGCCGCTGTCCGACCCGCCGCGCCGGCCGCCGTGAGGCGCCCGCACGCCGTGAGCGCCCCGGCCGCCCGTCCCGCCGCGCCGGTCGCGCCGGTCGCCTCCGGCCCGCTGTACGCCACGGTCGCCACGAACGAGGTGATCGACGCCGAGGTCGTCGAGGACACCCCGGCCGCGCGCACCGCCACGGTCCACTCCATCGTCCGGGACCGGCCCCGGGGCACGGTCACCGCGGCCGACCTGCGCGCGCTCGGCCCCAATCGCGGGGCCGCCACTCACGGCGAGACGTACGTCGCCGCCGCACTGGGTGACTACGTCCCCGCCGACCGCCTGCCCCGGAACCGCCGCGGCCAGTTCCCGGCCCGGCGCCACGGCGCGGCGGCCACGCAGGACGCCGCGGCCCAGCGCCTGCGGGTCCTGCGCGCCTACGGCGCGACCGGCGACCTGCGCGGTCGTCTCCGTTCCACCCAGGCCTGACCTGGGCCCAGACCCCCTCCACCGGACGGCGTCCGGCCGGGACCCACTCCCCCGGCCGGGCGTCGTCACCTCGTCGTGTCCCGGGACTTCCGTCCCACCCGCGCCGGCGCGCCGGGGCCTAGCGTGGCGAGCGCCCATGTCAGCCGTGGCCCGCGGTGGAGTCGGACCTTCGGCACCTTCTCGGAGCCACGCCCGCCCCGCCGAAGGAGCCCCCATGCTCTCCGAGTCGTCGAAGGCCGTCGTCGAAGCGACCGCCGGTGTCGTCGCCGAGAACTCCGTCACGATCACGTCCCGGTTCTACCCGAAGATGTTCGCGGCCCACCCCGAGCTGCTGCGCATCTTCAACCACGCCGACCAGGAGCTGGGCGAGCAGGCCCAGGCCCTCGCCGCCTCCGTCGTGGCCTACGCCGTGCAGCTCATCGACCCCGACGCGCCGTCGTTCCGGCCGGTGATGGAGCGGATCGCGCAGAAGCACGTGTCCCTCGGCATCAAGCCGAGCGAATACACGATCGTGGGCAAGTACCTCATGGAGGCGATCGGCGAGGTGCTCGGCGACGCCGTCACCCCCGAGATCGCCGCCGCGTGGAACGAGGTCTACTGGCTGTTCGCGCTGCAGCTCGTCTCCGCCGAGGCGATGCTGTACCGCGAGCACAACGTCACCGCCGAGACGGCGCGCAAGGAGTTCGAGATCATCCAGCGCATCGACGAGGCCGAGGACGTCGTCTCCCTCATCCTGCGCCCCGTCGACGGCGGCCCCCTGTTCACGCACAGCCCCGGCCAGTACGTCACGGTCTGGGCCGACCTGCCCGACGGATCGCGCCAGCCGCGCCAGTACACGATCTCGACCGGTCCGCGCCCGGCCACGCGCCAGATCACGGTGCGCCGCGTGCGCGCCACCGCCACCGCCCCGGCGGGTCTCGTCTCGAACTTCCTGCACGACCACTGCCCGGTCGGCACCACGATCGAGCTGTCCTTCCCCGCGGGTGACGTGCTCGTCGACCAGAGCAGCGACCCGCTCGTGCTCATCAGCGCCGGCGTCGGCATCACGACGACCGCCGCGATCCTCGACGACGTCATGCGCACCCAGCCGGAGCGCGAGATCATCCTCGCCCACGCCGACCGCTCGCCGTCCGCGCACGCCCTGTACGACGTGACGAGCGCCGCGGCGACGCGGCTGGCCAGGACCCGCACCCACCTCTGGTACGAGGCGGGCGCCGACGAGGACTCCGCCCGGGCCCGCTCCGCGGCGAGCGGCCTCATGGACCTCACGGCGGTCGACATCCCCTCGAACGCGCAGGCGTTCATGTGCGGCCCGCTGCCGTTCATGCGCGAGGCCCGCACGACGCTGCTCGCGAAGGGCATCCCGCCGGAGCGGATCACCTACGAGGTGTTCGGCCCTGACCTGTGGGCGCAGAACCCGGAGAACGCCGAGTCGCTGAGCGCCTGACGCGCAGCCGACCGTCGCCGCAGAAGGCGGCCCGAGCCACTCGGGCCGCCTTGTGCGTCACCGACTGCTCACTGCCCGCCGAGACCTTCACGCCCGGCAGCGAGCCGTCCGGGCACTTCCTCACCGGCCCCTCGGCGGCGAAGCGGCCGTTCCCGGGCCAGCCGGTCCAGGGGTTCTCGGCCACGCACCGCCTCGGCGACGACAGCTACCTCGTCATGGGCGACAACGGGTTCGGCGCCAAGGCGAACAGCCAGGACGCCGACCTCGCCGTGCACCGCATCCGCCCGGGCCGGGGCACGGAGGACACGGACGGCACGCCGGGCACGACGACGTACATCAACACGATGTTCACGCTGTCCGACCCGAACGGGCTCGTGCCGTGGCGCATCTGGCGCGACGGCGGGTGCGGCGCCGAGGCGAGGCTGCCCGCGGGGTACACGTGCCCCAAGCCCGACCGCAAGCTCACCGGCTGGGACTTCGACGTCGAGTCCATGCAGGTCGCCAGGACGGCACGTTCTGGTTCGGCGAGGAGTTCGGCCCCTACCTCCTGCACACCGACCAGCAGGGCCGCCTGCTCTCCCCGCCCGTCCCGACGCCGGGCGTGACGTCGCCGTCGAACCCGACGCTCGCCGCGGGCGAGAAGCCGAACCTGCCGAACTCCAAGGGGTTCGAGGGCATGGCGATCTCGCCGGACGGGCGCACGCTCTACCCGCTGCTCGAGGGCGCGACCCAGGAGGACAAGGACGCGGGCCGCCGCGGCGACCTGCGGTTCTTCGAGGTGTCGATCGGCCGCGGCTCCGGCCGCCACACCGGGATGCAGTGGCGCTACCGGATGGAGTCGCCCGAGAACGCCATCGGCGACATGACCGCCGTCGACGACCACCAGTTCCTCGTCATCGAGCGCGACAGCAAGCAGGGCGCACAGGCGAGGTTCAAGCGGATCTACCTCATCGACATCGCGGGCGTGAAGAAGAACGGCTACGTGAGCAAGAAGCTCGTCGCCGACCTCATGGACATCGCCGACCCCAAGGGCGTCGGCGGGCGCGCCGGGGCGAGCTTCACCTTTCCGTTCTTCACCATCGAGGACGTCGAGATCATCGACTCCTCGACGATCGCCGTGATGAACGACAACAACTTCCCGGCGACCGGCGGCCGCTCGGTCACCGTGCCCGACCAGAACGAGTACATCGAGCTCAAGCTGCCGACCCCGCTGAAGGTCGCCACGCGGCTCCTCGGCTCGTTCGTGCCCTACGGCCCGCAGCGCAAGGGCGCACCGGCCGCACGGCTCTCGGTCATCGGCGACGTGCCCTACGGCGCCGAGCAGGTCGCGACGTTCCCGGCGTGGATCCACGAGATCAACGCGGCGAAGACCGATCTCAGCGTGCACGTCGGCGACGTCAAGAGCGGCTCGACCCGGTGCGACGACGGCTACTTCTCCGTCGTCAAGACCCAGTTCGACCGCCTCAGGACCCCGCTCGTCTATTCGCCCGGCGACAACGAGTGGACCGACTGCCACCGCCCCAACAACGGCGGCTACGACCCGCTCGAGCGGCTCGCGAAGATCCGCACGGTCTTCTTCGCCACGCCCGACACGACGAACGGCAGGCCGACGAAGATCTCCTCGCAGGCCGCCTACGGGTTCCCGGAGAACGTGTCGTGGCGCCGCGACAAGGTCTCGTTCGCCGCGCTGCACATCGTCGGCAGCAACGACGGCCTCGAGCCGTGGACCGGCAAGACCGCGCCGACCCCGCAGCAGGCCGCCGAGCAGAAGGCGCGCATGGCGAACAACATCTCGCTCATGCGGCAGTCGTTCGCGACGGCGCGCAACGCGGGTGACCGGGCGGTCGTGCTCTTCACGCAGGCCGACATGTTCGACCCCACCTACGCGCCGAAGCCCGGCACCGACCGCGCGTTCGTGCCGTTCATCCAGGCCCTCGTCGAGGAGGCGAAGCACTACCGCGGCGCCGTCTACCTCATCGACGGTGACAGCCACGTCTACAACGTCGACCGCCCCCTCGCCGAGGGCTCGCGCTGGCTCGGCTTCTACGGGATCACGGGCAAGGCCGACAACCTCACCCGCATCACCGTCGACGGCTCGAGCAACAACACGAACTGGCTGCAGGTGAGCATCAACCGCGCCGGCGAGCCGCTCTCGTGGGTGCAGGTGCCGTACCGCGCGCGGTAGTCGCGTGCGGCGTCCTCAGCGTGGGGCGGCCTGGGCGCGCAGCGCCCGGAGCAGGTGGTCACGTCCTTCGAGGACGAGGCGCCGCAACGCACCCGGGGCGTCCGGGTGGGTATCCAGCCATGCGCCGGAGTCGACGACGACCGGGTGCTCGTCGGCCCGGGCGCCCGTGTCGAGGTCGCCCGAGGGGAACAGCCCTCGTGCCACGCGCTGGGCGATCTCCTGGCTGCGTGCTGTCCACAGACCGTCGAGGGCGGCGAAGTACCGACCGCGGTAGCCCGCGACGAGGGCTCCGTGCCCCGGCCGAGAGAACCCGTCGACGAGCGCCTGGACCTCGTCGTTCGAGGCGTCGGTCCGGCTGAAGATCTCGTCCCACACGCGCGCCTTGACGTCGGCCGTCGGCAGGGACGACGCCGCCGCCAGGTACCGGACCGGCGCGAGCGAGGTCGGATCGGCGTCCAGCTCGGCGCGCAGGTCGGACAGGGTCGCGTGCCCGCTCGCGGCGAGCGCCGTCCAGAGCTGCCAGCGCAGCTCCGGGAGCAGCGGCAGCCCGGGCACGACGTGCGAGCCGTCGAGCAGTTCGCGGACCTCGTGGGCGCGGTCGCCGCACACGCCGGCGGCGCGGGCCAGGGCGCGCGCCCACGTGAGCTGCGCCCCGCTGCCCGGGTCGGCCGCCGCGACCTGCTCCCACGCCGCCTCGAGGAGGCGGCGGCGCAGCTCGGCCCGGTCCGCCGCCGGGGCGTAGGACTCGATCGCGGTGGCGGCGTCGAGGAGCGCGCCGTGCTGGAGGGCGACGTGGCTCTCCCGCGGGGCCTGGAACAGCACGACGTCGAGATAGCGCGCCGCCGGCATCCGCCCGTCGCGGCACGCGTTCCACAGCGCCGACCACAGGCAGGCCCGAGACAACGACGACCCGACGTCGGCGAGGTGATCCCGCGCCACCGCGAGCGACGCCTCGTCGACGCGCACCTTCGCGTACGTGAGGTCGTCGTCGTTGACGAGCACGAGGTCGGGCCGCGGCACCCCGGCCGCCTCCTCGACGACCGTCTCGGCGCCGGCGACGTCGACCTCGAGCCGGTGCGTGCGCGTCAGGCCGACCCGGGACGCGTCGCCGGAGCCCGATTGAGCCTCCGCCAGGGAGTACAGCCCGACGACGAGGCGGTGGGGGCGCAGCGGCTCGCCCTCCTGCTCGATCGTCAACCGGCCGACGCGGTCACCGTCGGTCTCGAGACGCGACGTGAGGACGTTGGTGCCGGTGGTGGTCAGCCACAGCCGGGCCCATTCGCCCAGGTCGCGACCCGATGCCTGCGCGAGCGCGTCGAGCAGGTCGTCCAGGGTCGCCGTCGAGAAGGCGTGCCGCGCGAAGTAGGTGCGGGAGCCGGCGAGGAACGCGTCCTGGCCGACGTAGGAGACGAGCTGCTTGAGCACGCTCGCGCCCTTGGCGTAGGTGATGCCGTCGAAGTTCTGCTTGGCCGCCTCGACGTCCGGGATGTCGGCGACGATCGGGTGCGTCGTCGGGAGCTGGTCCTGGCGGTAGGCCCACGCCTTGCGGCGGGCGCAGAACGGCGTCCACGCGTCGGTGAACTCCGTGGCCACGGCGTTGGCGTGCGTCCCCATGTAGTCGGCGAACGACTCCTTGAGCCACAGGTCGTCCCACCACGCCGGGGTGACGAGGTCGCCGAACCACATGTGCGCCATCTCGTGGAGCATCGTGTTGGAGCGGGCCTCGCGCTGGCTCGCCGTGGCGCCGGACTGGAAGACGTACGCGGCGTCGCTGAACGTGACGAGCCCTGGGTTCTCCATGGCGCCGAGGTTGTACTCGGGCACGAAGATCGAGTCGTACTTCCCCCACGGGTAGGGGAAAGCGAACGCCTCGTGGAAGAAGTCGAGGCCCCGCTTCGTCGTCGCGAGCAGAGCGTCCGCGTCGAAGCTGTCGACCAGGGAGCGCCGGCACCACATCCCGATCGGGACCGTGAGCTCCGCCCCGTCGGGGCCCCGCCCGGTCCAGACGTCGTCGAACCGGGCGTACGGCCCGACGCACAGGCACGTGACGTACGTGGACATCGGCGGGGTGGGCGCGAACGTCCGCCGGCTGCACGGCATCCCGGCCGAGTTCGGGGGCTCCTCCTGCCGGGCGACCTCGACGGAGTTGCTCAGCACCTCCCAGTCGGACGGCGCCGTGACAACGAACGTGAACCGCGACTTGAGGTCGGGTTGCTCGGCGTCGACGAAGACGCGCCGCGCGTCGGCCGGCTCGTACTGCGTGTACAGGTAGGTGAGGCCGTCGGCCGGGTCGACGTAGCGGTGCAGGCCCTCCCCCGACCGCGAGTAGCGGGCCCGCGCCCGCACCGTGACGACGTTCTCGGCGTCGGGGACGAGCCCGCGGATCGTGACGCGCGCCCCGTCGTACTCGACCTCGCACGCCCGCCCGTTCACCTCGACCGCGTCCACGGACTCGCCGAGGAAGTCGAGGAACGTCTCGTCCACGCTGCAGGTGATGCGGATCGTGCTGCGGGTCGGGTAGGTCGTCACGGCCGGATCCACGCACTCGCGGACGTCGACCTCGACCTCGTACGCGAGGACGTCGAGGCTCGCCGAACGCCGGCGGGCCCGGTCGCGGGTCAGGTTGCTCGTCACCGTGCGACGGTACCCACGGTGTCCGTGCCCCACGGACCCACCCGGGCGTTCGACGTTCACTTGGCGGCCTCCGCGCGGGCGACGCCGGGCACACCGTCCCGTCCTCCGGCCCCGGCGCCGACCACCACGGAACGGGCGACACGCCGGTGTGAGACGGTGGAGACGTGGACACGCAAGCCGTGCTGGCCCTGATGCAGGACGTCGCCGCGCAGGTCGTCACCCCTCGATTCCGGTCCCTCGCCGAGGGCGAGGTCATCGAGAAGAACCCCGGCGACCTCGTCACCGTCGCCGACCGCGAGGCCGAGCACCTCATCACCGAGGCGCTCCTCGCCGACGACCCCGACGTGCTCGTCGTGGGCGAGGAGGCGACCGAGTTCGACCCCGCCCTGCTCACCCGGCTCGCCGGGGCCGAGCACGCGTTCGTCGTCGACCCGATCGACGGCACGAAGAACTTCGTCCACGGCCGCGACGACCACGCGGTGATGATCGCCGAGCTCCGCTCCGGGCAGACCGTGCGGGCGTGGATCTGGCAGCCGGAGCACGAGCGCGCGTACGTGGCCGAGCGCGGCTCCGGCCTGTGGCTCGACGGGCGACGCGTCCACCGCGACACCCCCTCCCCGGACCCGGCGGACTGGCGCCTGCTCACGTCGAACCCCGCCGAGCGCGGCGAGCGCGACGGACTCACGTTCGGCGACACCGCCTGGTGCTGCGGCGTCGACTACCCGCGGCTCGCGACGGGCGGCTCCGACGCCCTCCTGTACGGGCGGCCCAAGCCGTGGGATCACGCCCCCGGCTCGCTGTTCCTCGCCGAGACCGGCGGCGTCGTCCGGCACCTCGACGGCACCGACTACGTGCCGGGCGAGCTCGGCCCGCGTCCCGCGCGCCTCGTCGCCGCCGCGTCCCCGCAGATCTGGGAGCGGGTCGCCGAGGCCGCCCGGGCGGGTCTCGTCCGCGCCTGACCCACCCCGTCCTCGGTCCGCGCGACAGCCCCCCGCGGCGTGGTCGCCCCCCACCCCGCCGGCTCGCGTCCCACGCGTCGGCCCCGGAGGACCGGGCCGTCACCGGCGGCAACACACGTCCTGGCAGGCGCGGATGTGACGGTGGCCCAACGGTTCTGCGGGTTACCGTCGATGTCATGCCCACCATCGACCCCGCCACCCTGCCCGACGGCGTGACGCCGGCCGACGGACAGGGCGGCCTGCCCGTCCTGCGCGTCGACACCCCCTCCGCCCGAGGCGAGGTCTACCTGCTCGGCGCCACCGTGACCGACTGGACCCCCGCCGGGGCCGACCCCGTCATTTGGGTCAGTTCCCGGGCCCGGTTCGAGGCCGGGACGGCCATCCGCGGCGGGATCCCGTTGTGCGCCCCGTGGTTCGGCCCCGGGCGTCGCAAGAACAAGACCCCCGCGCACGGCTGGTTCCGCACGGCCGAGTGGACGTTCGCCGGCGGCGAGAGCGGCCCCGACGGCGTCACCCTCCGCTTCACCCTCGTCGGGGCCGGCGCCGACGTCCCCGACGGCGAGCCCACCGACGTCCGCGGCGAGTACGCCGTCACCTTCGGGGCGACGCTGACGACCGCCCTCACCGTCACGGCCGGGGCCGACGGCCTCGACCTCGAGGACGCGATGCACACCTACCTCGCGATCTCCGACGCCGAGAGCATCCGCATCGACGGCCTCGACGGCACCCGGTACGCCGACAAGGCGCCCGGTGGCCGGGCCATCAACGCGCAGTCCGGCGACCTCACCCTCACGCGTGAGACCGACCGGGTCTACCAGCACACCGGCCCCGTCACGCTCGTCGACGAGGGCAAGAACCGCCGCCTCACCCTCACCCGCGAGGGCTCCGCGAGCGTCGTGATCTGGAACCCGTGGCAGGCCAAGGCCGCGTCACTGTCCGACTTCGGCGACGACGAATGGCACGGCATGGTGTGCATCGAGACGGCGAACGCGCTGGCCGGGCACGTCGAGCTCGCCGCCGGCGAGTCGCACACGAGCACCGCCACCTGGTCGCTCGAATCGGCCTGAGGTTCGGCAGAGCGGATCCGGTGACTCGACCAGGGTGACCGCCCTCGCGACACCCGTCGCATCGCGTCACCTCCCGAGGCAAGACGCCTCCCCCGATCGCGGCCGGCGCCCTACCCCCTGGGGGCGCCGGCCGCTCACGTCGCCCGGGTTAGCGTGGAGCGGTGAGCTCACCCAGCGCGCCGGCGCAGCCATGACCCTCTCGATCGTCGCGCTCGTCCTCGGCGTGCTCGCCTACGGCGCCGCCGGGGCGCGCCTGTCCGACGGCGCGAAGGCCGCCGGCGGGGCCTTCTCCTCCCCGGCGTGGTGGATCGGAACCGGCCTGCAGGGCCTCGGCTTCGTCTGCACCCTCGCCGCGCGCCAGCACCTGCCGTTGCTCATCGTGCAGGCGTGCGTCGTCGGCGGCCTCGCGGTGACGGCGATCATCCAGCACGTCACGGGCACCCGGCGCATCGGATCGCTCGACTGGACCGCGATCGGCGCCGTCAGCCTCGGCATCGTCGCGCTCGCCGCGACGACGGTGACCGGCCCGGCCGTGCCGATCACGACCGCGCAGCTCCTCGTCATCGGGGGCGGGGTCGCGGCCTGTGCGCTCGCGTTCGCCGTACCGCTCCCGCCCGGCGTCTCGGGGGTCTTCGCCGGGACCGGCTTCGCCATCAGCGCGATCACGGCCCGCCTCCTCGTCGCGGACGCGGTCCACGAGATCTGGCGGTTCTGGGCGTGGCCCTGGACGTCGTGGGTCGCCGCGTTCCTCCTGCTCGGCGGCCTGTTCCTCGGGCAGATGCACCTCACCCGCGGCCTCGCCGGCGCCCACGCCGTCGCCGTCCTCGGGACGAACTACCTCACGAGCACCATCGTCCCCGCCGCGATCGGCTGGACGATGCTCGGCGAGCACCCGCGCGCCGGCACGACCTGGCTCGTCGTCGTCGGCCTCGCGCTCGCCCTCGCCGGCGCCCTGACCCTCCTGCGCAGCGAGGACGAGGATCCCGCGACCCCGGTCGCCCCGGGCCCGGTCTGACCCGCTCAGAGCCCTCGGTCCCGCTCAGAACTTTTGTCGCGCTCACTCCGGCTCGGCTCGCACGCTCACCTGCGTTCGCCGCTCAACACCTTCTGTCGCGCTCACTCCGGCTCGCACGCTCACCTACGTTCGCCGCTCAACACCTTCTGTCGCGCTCACTCCGGCTCGCACGCTCACCTACGTTCGCCGCTCAACACCTTCTGTCGCGCTCACTCCGGCTCGCACGCTCACCTACGTTCGCCGCTCAACGCCTTCTGTCGCGCTCACTCCGGCTCGCACGCTCACCTACGTTCGCCGCTCAGAAGCAGCCGCTCGCGGAGCCCAACGCCCTCAGGCCGACCAGGTCACCCGCGCCCCAGACCGCGGGCTTGCGCGTCGTCTCGACGTGCATGATCTGCCGGGGGTCGCGGACGCCCGGGTGGTCGAGGCCGACGACGTGGCCGAGCTCGTGCATGAGCACCTGACCCCACGTGCCCTGATACCCGGAGACGTTCCCGGGCCCGAACCCGCCCGGCAGCCCCTGCGTCCCGTCGACGACGAGATAGCCCTGGAGGATCCGGTGCCACTCGCGGCCGCGGACGGCGGTGGTGCCCTGCTCGAAGAAGGCCCCGCCGACGCCGAGCGTCCGGGAGCCGCGCGGCAGATAACCGGAGGCGCCCGGACGGGAGTACGCGACGACGAGGTCGGTGCCGCGCGGGTACTCGTCGAGGATGTCGCGGCCGGCCGACCCGGGCACGACGGTCGTCGAGCCGGCCTTGACGAAGCGCAGGCCGGTGGCCGCCGACACCTTGGCGATCGACCGGTCGACGTCGGCCGCAGCCCCGCGGGGGGCGCGGGCGAGGTTGACCCGGTACGTGATGGGTCGGCACGGGTCCCAGCGCGGCGCCGGCCTGGTCAGGTAGGCCACCGAACGCGGGTTGCCCGCGCCCACCCCCACCGAGAACGGGCGCGAGACCGCCGAGCCGGTGGCGCCGGCGAGCACTCGCAGCGTCTGGGTCCCCGCGGAACGGGTCGGCACGCGCAGCACGTACCGGCCGTTGCGCGTCGACGAGGTCGCGACCGTGGCCCAGCCGTTCACCGCCTTGCGCTGGAGGCGGACCGGGTGGGTGCCTCCGCCGGCGACGCTCCCCCGCGCTGCCACGGACGACCCGATCGCCGCGACGACCGACGACGGCACCGCCGTCACGCGCGTCGGTCGAGCGGCCGCCCGCGGGCCGAGGGCGCGCCCCGATCGGGTCGCGACGGCCGTTGCGGACGCGACCGCGGCGGCGTGCTGCGCGTCCGTCTGCAAGGCGCGCGACTGCGAGGCAGTGGCCCGCGGAGCGGTGGCGGCGGCGGGCGGCGCGAGGGTCCCTGACGAGGCGAGCGCGGCGAGGAGTCCCGTCGCCGCGCCGGTGACGACGACGCGCAGGCGTGGCGAGGTCGGCATGTGGCGTCCTTTCCGCTTCGTGGGCAGCTGTTTCGGCACCGCTGCCCGGGCCCCGGCGCGACGCTGGTCGACGCATGGCGAGCCGATGGCGCGGAGCCACGTGCGTTTCCCCCACGTCGAGACTGCCGCACCCGCGGGGGCGGTGTCCACTTGCCTCGCGCAGCTCCGCCGCGCGAGGCGAAGTCGGACGGTTGCCCCGCTGGGGAGGCGAAACCTACTCTGGCGAGGGGGAACACGGCCGACGCGCCCCGGTGCGGCGGCCGTGTCGACGCCGGGCCCGCCTCCGGGCCGCGTCGAACGGCGCGGCGGGCGACCCGCCCGCGCGCCGCAGGGCGGGGTACGGCGCCCGCGGGGGTGGTGCGCCGACGGATCGAGAAGTGGTGAACGGATGAGCGCCGTCACGGCCAGCATCATCGTCGGCTCACGGCACCGCATGGACCCGGGCATCCAGCCACGCTGGCTCGTGCTGCTGCACGAGGGGCAGAACTACGCGTGGCACCTGGTGCGGCTGCAGCTCACCGGGGTCCCGGGCCCGCCCGGCCTCGACGTCGCACCCGGAGTGCTGTGGCGCAGCTCCGGCGACGGGCACCTCGTCGAAGAACTGGCCCTCATGCTCCACCTCTTCGCGACGCACACCGCCGAGGTGACCGAGGCGGTGCGCCACTGCCCGAGCCTCAAGCGCGCCCGCGTCGACCTCGACTCCCTCGAGGGACGCGAGCGTGGCGATTACGAGAACGCGATGCGTCTGGCCGCCGAGCACGGCCGGGAGCTCCTCCTCGCCGCGACCATCCACCGGGACAGCCGGCTCACCGAGGACGCGCTGCGCTCGATGCCCGACTGGGAGCTCGACGTCGCCCACACCGCCCTCACCCGGCACTGGACCGCCCTGCACGGGTTCTCGATCACCGACTACCGGCAGCTCGGCGGTGAGGGCGTCGACCACGAGGTGTCTTACGAGGACTGGATCGACGGCGCCCACGACCCGCTCGATGGTCCCGAGGAGTCGCGCGACACGGACCACGACACCCCCGGCGACCCCGACCGGGCCGACGACCCGCGGGACCACGAGGTGGCCGGACCGGGCCCGACCCACCTCGAACTGTCGGGTGGACGGCTCCGCCCCGCCCGGCGGGGCTGGATGCGCCGGGCCGCGCGCGACGATGCGGCGGAGGCGACCGCGGGCGGGGCGAGCGTGGGCCGCGACAACGCCCCCGTCGTCGGGCGCCCGGTGCGCGAGAAGGTCGGTTTGGCCGAGTTCTTCGGGTTCACAGAAGCGGCGAACGGAGGCGAGCTTGCGAGCCGCAGTGAGCACGACAGAGAAAGCTGAGCGGCGAACGCAGGCGAACTCGCGAGCCGCAGCGAGCACGACAAGGGGGTCTGATCCGAGATCCTGAGGACCCGGCCGGAACGCCCCTCCGCGGCCGCGCGTCAGGCGCGGGTGCCGTCGGGTGACCAGATGCCGGACGAGCCGCGGCGGTGGCTGTCGAGCAGATGGGTGTCGACGACGCCGACCGCCTCCATGAGGGCGAACATCGTCGTGGGCCCGACGAACGAGAACCCCGCGCTGCGCAGCTCTTTCGCGAGGGCCACCGACTCCGGTGACGTGGCGGGGACCTCCGCCGTCGTGCGCGGCATCGGGGTGCGCGCGGGGGCGAAGGACCAGACGAGGTCCGCCAGCCCGCCCCGCTCGCGCAACGTGAGCGTGGCGCGGGCGTTCCCGATGGTCGCGTCGATCTTGCGGGCGTTGCGGACGATGCCGGCGTCGGCCATGAGTCGCTCGACGTCGACGTCGCCGAACTGCGCGACCAGCTCGGGGTCGAAGTCCGCGAACGCGCTCCGGAACGCGGGTCGCTTGCGCAGAATCGTCGCCCAGCTCAGCCCCGACTGGAACGCCTCCAGGCTGAGGCGCTCGAAGAAGCCGCGTTCGTCGCGGACCGGTAGGCCCCACTCGGTGTCGTAGTACTCCCGCAGCAGCGGGTCGGTGCTCGCCCAGGCCGGACGGGCGAGGCCGTCGTCGCCGACGACGACCTCGGTGCGGGATGCGGGACGGGGACGGCCGGCCGAGGCGGGCGAGGACCCGGCGGCGGTTCCGATCGTCTCGTCGGTGGCTGCGGGGTCGGCGCTGCGTGTTTCGCCGCCGGGCGGTTCCGGTGGGGTCACGGTGACCTCCTGTGCGGGGTGGGAGGTTCGACTCTCCCACCCCGGCGCGCGGCTCAGGCTCGCCCGTCCACAGGGGTGTCGACGGCGGCGCGGACCTCGTCGCGCTTGGCCTTCGGGCTGGAGTCGTGCTCGGCGACCGCGCGCTCGACCAGGTCCATGAGTTCACGCTCCTCGCGGATCCGGGCGCGGTATTTGGGCGCGAGGCCCTTGATCGTCTCGATCTCCTTCAGCAGCTTGCCGTACGCCTTCTCGCGCTCGACCGGGTCGGTCTCGTAGTCGGGGTCGAGGGCGTTCTTCGCGTGGTGGCGGGCGTTCGTCACGGCGGTCTGCGCCTTGCCGGCGGGGCTGAGCAGCGAGGCGATGACGGTGACGACGAGGACGCCGATGATGACGGTGAGCGAGAAGCCCGTGCTCACCTCGACGACGGGCACCGGCTGCCCGTCGTTGACGAACGGCAGGTTGTTCTCGTGCAGCGCGTGGAGGATGAGCTTCACGCCGATGAAGCCGAGGATCGCGGCGAGGCCGTAGCTGAGGTAGATGAGGCGGTCGAGCAGGCCCTCGATGAGGAAGTAGAGCTGGCGCAGACCCATGAGCGAGAACGCGGTGGCCGTGAACACGATGTACGTGTTCTGCGTGAGGCCGAAGATCGCGGGGATCGAGTCGAGCGCGAAGAGGATGTCGGTGCCGCCGATGGCGACCATGACGAGCAGCATCGGCGTCATGACGCGCTTGCCGTTCTCGACCGTGAAGAGCTTGTCGCCGTCGTAATGCTCGCTCGTGTGCAGGAAGCGCCGCGCGAGCCGGATGACGATGTTGTCGGCCTCGTGGGAGTCCTCGCCCTCCGACTTGAGCATCTGGCCGGCCGTGATGATGAGGATGAGGCCGAAGAGGTAGAACACCCAGGCGAAGCGGTTGATGAGGGCGGCGCCGAGGAAGATGAACCCGGTGCGGGCGATGAGCGCGAAGACGATGCCGAAGAGGAGCACCTTCTGCTGGTCGGCCCGCGGGACCGAGAAGCTGGCCATGATGATGAGGAAGACGAAGAGGTTGTCGACGCTCAACGCCTTCTCTGTGATGTACCCGGCGAAGTACTCCGACCCCATCTGACCGCCGCCGAAGATCAGCAGACCGAACCCGAAGACGACGGCGAGGCCCACGTAGATCGACGACCAGATCGCCGCCTCCCGCAGGGTCGGCGAGTGCGCCTTGCGGACGTGGAAGAAGAAGTCGAAGGCCAAGAGGCCCAGGATGGCGGCGATCGTGAGGGCCCAGACGAGGGGCGAAACGGTCACGGGTGAGCTCCTGCGGTGGCGGCGGGGGGCGGTCGGGGTCGCGGACGCGTGAACGACGGGGCGGGCCCTAGACGCGCCGGGGTACTGCGGTGAGACGCGGCGACGGGCCGATCCGTTCCCGGGTGACTCTCGGCCGCGCCTTGCCCGGCGCTCACAGCCGCCGGCCTCCGCGTCGCCCCGGGGCGACGCTGTCGGTCCCCACCCGTACGGTGAGACCAGGACGAACAGGAGGTCCCTCATGCCCGACTGGGTTCGCGACTCGATGTGGTGGCACGTGTATCCGCTCGGCTTCACGGGAGCGCCGCACGGGGCATCCGGCGACCCCGAGCCGGCGCACCGGTTCGCCCACCTGGAGGCGTGGCTCGACCACGTCGTCGACCTCGGTCTCAACGGGATCGCCCTCGGGCCCATCTTCGCGTCGTCGACCCACGGTTACGACACGACCGACCACCTGCGCGTCGACCCGCGCCTCGGCACGGCGCAGGACGCGGAGTCGTTCTTCGCGGCCTGCCACGCCAAGGGCCTGCGCGTCATGCTCGACGGCGTCTTCAACCACGTGGGCCGCGAGCACCCCGCGTTCCAGGCGGTCCTGGAGCAGGGCGCGGGCGCCGAGACCGCCGGCTGGTTCCACCTGGAGTGGTCCGACGGCGACGGCGCGGGTGCGGTGCCGAGATACCGGAACTTCGAGGGCCACGACCAGCTCGTGGCGCTCGACCACGGCAGCGAGGCGGTCGTCGACCTCGTCACCGACGCCATGTGCCACTGGCTCGACGCGGGCGCAGACGCGTGGCGCCTCGACGCCGCCTACGCGGTGCTGCCGGAGTTCTGGGCGCGGGTGCTGCCCCGCGTGCGCGAGCGCCACCCCGACGTCTACGTCGTCGGCGAGGTCATCCACGGCCACTACGCCGACGTCGTCACCCGCTCGGGGATGGATGCCGTCACCCAGTACGAGCTGTGGAAGGCGGTCTGGAGCGGCCTCAACGACACCAACTTCCACGAGATCGCGCACGCCCTGGGCCGCCACGACGAGTTCCTCGCCACGTTCGTCCCGTGGACGTTCGTCGGCAACCACGACGTCACGCGCATCGCGAGCCGGCTCACCGACGAACGGCACCTCCCCCACGCCCTCGCGCTGCTGTTCACCGTGGGCGGCACGCCCGCCGTCTACTACGGCGACGAGCTCGCCTATCGCGGGGTCAAGGAGGAGCGCTTCGGCGGCGACGACGACATCCGCCCGCTGTTCCCGGCGAGTCCGGCGGAGCTCTCGGAGCTCGGGGCGGACACGCTGGCGGTCCACCGCGCGCTCGTCGGTCTGCGTCGGCGGCACCGCTGGCTGCACACCGCCCGGCCGGCCACGCTGCACCTGGAGAACGACCGTTTCGCGTACGAGGTGACCGGCGAGGGCGCGCGGCTCGTCGTCGCCCTCAACCTCGCCGACGACGCCGCCGTGATCCCCGTGACCGGCGCCGGAGAGGTCCTGGCCGGGGCGGCCCGCGCGCACGACGGCGGCGTCGCCCTGGAGGCGCACGGCTGGGCCGTGCTCGACGGCGGGTCGGACGGGTCCGACGGATCGCGGGCGTCGTGATCGGCGTCCTCGGGTCGACGATGATCGACCTCGTCACCTACACGCCTCGGATGCCGGCGGCGGGCGAGACGCTCGAGGCCCCGGAGTTCGAGCTCGGGTGCGGCGGCAAGGGGGCCAACCAGGCCGTCGCCGCGGCCCGCCTCGGGTCGGACGTCACGATGGTCGCGCGCGTCGGGTCCGACGCGTTCGGCGACCTCATGCTCGACACCCTGCGCGGCGAGGGCATCGACGTCGCCCACGTGGGCCGGGCTCCGGGCACGAACGGGGTCGCGCCGATCTTCGTCGAGCCCGACGGCACGAACCGCATCCTCATCGTCAAGGGCGCCAACGCGGCGCTGACCCCCGCCGACGTCGAGGCCGCCGCCGACGCCCTCGCCGCCTGCGACCTGCTCGTCCTCCAGCTCGAGGTTCCCCTCGAGACGGTGTACGCGGCGATCGACCTCGGCAAACGACTCGGCGTCCCGGTCCTGCTCAACCCGGCGCCGGGCGACCCCGACCTCGACATCGCCCAGGCCTGCCGCTGCGCGTTCTTCACCCCCAACGAGAGCGAGCTGGGCCTGCTCACCGGCCTGCCCGTCGACACGCCGGAACAGGTCCGGGCGGCGGCGCGGAGCCTGCTCGACCGCGGCCTCGACGCCGTCCTCGTCACGCTCGGCTCCGCGGGTGTCCTGCGCGTCGACGCCGACGGCGAGGAGGTCGTGCCCGGGCACGCCGTCGAGGCCGTCGACACGACCGGCGCGGGCGACGCCTTCATCGGCGCGTTCGCGCACGCGTGGTCCGGCTCGCGCGACGTGCGCGCCGCGATCGAGTTCGCCAACGCCTACGCCGCCGACTCCGTCACCCGGCGCGGAACCCAGAAGTCCTACGCGAGCGCGGCGCAGTTCGCCGCCTCGTCCACCCGTCCCCGAACCGCCCACGACCCCCAGGAGTGACCGTGCCCGAACCGATGACCCTGCACCGCGACACCGACGCCGCCCCCGACCGCGTGTGGGCCGCCCTGACCGACATCGAGCACGCGGAGGAGAACCTGTCCGCCGTCACGCGGATCGAGCGGCTCACCGACGGCCCGTACCGGATCGGCACCCGGTGGCGCGAGACCCGCACGATGCTCGGGAAGTCCGAAACGCAGGAGATGGAGGTCGTCGCGCTCGAGGCCCTCGGCATGACGCAGATCCGCTCCGTGTCGGAGGGGGCCGAATACACGACGACGTTCACCCTCACCGCTCGTCACCCCGGGACGACGCTGACGATGGCGTTCGAGGGCGTCCCGGACCAGGACGCGTCTGGGCTCAAGCGGCTCGCGAACAAGGTCATGGCTCCCCTGGGCGCCCGGGTCGAGCGAAAGGCGGTGGAATCCGACCTCGACGACATCGTGGCCGCCGCGGAGCGCGTGCAGGAGTGAGTCGAGAGGCCCGAGCGGCTCGGCGCAGCTCGGGCGGACTCGGGCTCAGTGCTGCAGCTTGAGACCGATGACGCAGCCGATGATGCCGAGCAGCAGGAACGCCTTGACGAGGGAGAACGGCTCCTCGCCGGTGAGCATCGCGTACGCGACGGTCAGCGAGGCCCCGACGGCCACCCAGACGGCGTAGCTCGTCCCGACCGGCAGCGTGCGCATCGCCCACGCGAGGCCGAGCATGCTGATGACGACGCTCACGCCGAACACCACGGTGGGCCAGAGCCGCGTGAGGCCCGCCGACCGGCCGAGGGCGGTCGCCCACACCGCCTCGAGCACCCCCGACGCGATGAGCACCAGCCAGGCCATCTCTACCTCCCGTGATCCTCGGACGGCCGCCCCCGCAGGACGTCGGCCCGTCCGTGCAGGCTCTCACGCAGGAGGGCGGGGCGGGGCATCGCGGATGTCGTCGAGCCGCAGGGCCGCCCGCAGCGCGTCGACGTTCCTCGGCAACGCCCCGGACCCGGCGGGCGGCTCGACGCGGGGCGTCGTCTCGGGCAGGGCGGGGTCATCCCACCCGCCGGCCGCGGCGGAGGGCACACCGGCGGGGACGGGATCGGCGGTCCGCGGCGTCCACCAGTAGCTGAGGTGGGCGAGCGGGAAATGGCGCCGCCAGCTCGCCCAGCCACCCCGACCCGGGACGCGCACGCCCAGGTCGGCGACGCCGGGGCCCATGTGCGCGGCGACCGGGCCGGCCACGAAGTCGCCGCGCAGCACCGACCTGGCCGGGATGTAGAGGTTGGTCCACCGCGTCGGGCCGAAGGGCGCGGCGGTGTGCCCGACGCGGAGTTCCACCGACCCGTCGCCGGACCCGCCGGACCCGCCGCTGCTGCCGCCGCCGCCGCCGCCGCGACGGTAGCGGCGTGTGTAGAAGCGCGAGTCCTCCAGTTCGTCGCGCAGGGGCGGGCAGCGGGGGAACTCCTTGAGCGCCTGCTGGTCGGCGAGGGTGAGGCCGCGGCGGCCTCCGAAGAGCTCGTCGGGCTCGTCGAGCAACGACGCCGCGAACGTCAACGGCGAGCCGATCGAGACGAAGTCCGAGACGAGCCACGGTACCCCGTCGCGGCGGGCGGCCTGCCACAGCGCGAACTGCGCGGTCTGGAAGCGAGCGACCTCCGCGGGCACGGTGAGGGTCGGCTCGGGAGCGGGCGGCGGCACCGGGGCGGCGGAGGCGGGACCCGACCCGGGGCGCGAACCGGACCCGCCCGACGACCGGGTCCCGGGCCGCAGGAACGCGCGCCGCGCCGGCGGCTGACCCGAGGGGTCGATGGCGTCGGCGGCGGCGTCGAAGACGTCGATGTGGCCCTGGTCCCCGGAGACGGCGGGGTCGGGGTGGCGCATCTCGTCCCACAGGCACCGCAGCAGGTCGTAGGCGATGACCGAGCCGAGCGAGTGCCCGACGAGGACGACCCGCACGTACCGGTCGTCGGCGTGCAGCCGCCGCAGGAGGGTCAGGCCCTCGTCGCGGATGCGCTGGCGCGACTCGATGTTCGCGGGCCGCGGGGTGAGGTAGCGGACGGCGTCGGAGAGCACGCTCCGCAGGAAGTAGCCGAAGAACAGGTGCAGCGCCCCCGTGAGCAGCCCGATCCACACCTGCCACCGCTCGAAGACGCCGAGCAGGCCCGCAGGGCCCGAGTCGAGCACGGCGGCGAGGCATCCCCAGACGAGCAGCGCGACGGCGGTGACGGCGAGCACCTGGACGGCGACGACGAGCCGCGCAACGGGGGCGGGGGCGGTCCACCAGTCGCGCCGCGCGAGCAGGCGCACGGTCCACGACAGCGACGTCCGCACGTCGGAGTTCGGCGCGAGGTGCGCCCAGTACAGCTCGTAGAAGTCGGTGTACGCGCGCCGTCCGGCGGCGGGCGGCTCGGAGAGGCGGCGCAGCTCGTCGAGGCCGCTGACCCGGTCGGGGGAGCTGAACAACCGGCGCAGGCCGATGCCGTGGGTGAAGGAGCGCAGCGACCGCATCGGCTCCTGGTTGCCGACCCCGTGCACGAGGACGACGGCCTGCCGCGGCTCGCCCGTCCCGGGGGGCCGGCGGTCGTTCGGGTCGGGGGTCGCGTCGTCCGTCACGGGCCAATCCTGGCCCACGGCACCGACACGGCCGCCGCGACGGGCCCTCCCGGCCCGCAGCTCGGGCCGGACGGGTCGGGCCGGTCGCACCAGCGAGCGGGGCACGCCCACGGACCCACGACCTCGGCCGGGTCGCCGACGCTCCCCGCACGTGAACCGACACCGGCGCAGCTCAGAGGGTTTCCGACGGTGAGCCGGTCGGAGACCGCCGCTCCCCCGTCGACCCGCGGCGCCGACCTCGCCGCCCGGCCCACATGGTGTGCGCCGACCCTCGGGACCGTCCCGGGCGGGTCGGGTCGGACAGGTCGAGTCGACCGCGCAGAGGGCGGGCCCGCAGACCGACGAACCATTTCGGCCGGGTCGATCGCCATCTCAGGGACGCTGATTCACGAACGTGCAGGTCAGCGGGTCACGTCGGAACGGGCCGGCGGATCGACCCGGCCGAGATGGTTCTTCGACCGTCGGTCGCCCCCGGGACGAGCGGCATCCGGCCCCAGCGCAACCGCCGGAGGCGGCTCGCGGCCGGGGGACGCATCACACGCGCCGCGGCCGGGCGAGTGCCCGCACCACGACGGGATCAGGCCGCGCCGTCCTCGCGGGGGCGGCGCAGGGCCGACCACCAGCGCGACCACCAGGGGCGGGGCGGGGCCGGAGGGTCCGCGGGCGGCGCCGCGGCGGCGAGCTCCGCGGCGCGCGCCGCGCGCAGTTCGCGCCAGCGGGCGACCGTCTCCTCGACGTCGAGACGCGGGGCGACGGCGGGCATCGCCCGCCCGACCACCGGGCGCAGCCGCTCGGCGACGACGCGGGCGTTGTAGTCCCGGATGACCGCGCGCACCCCGTCCTCGCTGCCGAGGTCCAGCAGCGCCTCCGGGTAGGTCGCCGCCTCCCGCCGCAGGGCGAGCACGGGCGGCAGGGCGTCGGCCGTGTCGAGGCCCTCGCGCGCCATCTTGCGCTTGGCCCACCAGTCGGGGTCGTCGGGGTCACCCAGGTCGAGCGGCTTGCCGGTGCCGGGGAGACCGTCGAACTCCCCGCGCTCCATCGCCTCGCGGATCTGCTTCTCCACCCAGGACTCGTGGTACGTCACCGCACCAGTGTCGCGCCGCCGCGGGCGCCACGGCGGGGCGGGGCGGGGCGGGCGTCGCCGCGGCGGAGTCGGCGGCAGGGCGGGCGCCGCTGCCGCGGGCGCGACGGCAGCGCGACGGGGCGGGCTGTACCGCCGTGGACGCGACAGCAGCGCGACGGGGCGGGCTGTACCGCGGTGGACGCGACGGCAGCGCGACGGGGCGGGCTGTACCGCGGTGGACGCGACAGCAGCGCGACGGGGCGGGCTGTACCGCGGTGGACGCGACAGCAGCGCGACGGGGCGGGCTGTACCGCGGTGGACGCGACAGCAGCGCGACGGGGCGGGCTGTACCGCGGCGGGCGCGACGGCAGGACGACGGCGGACGTCGTGGCGGCGGGCTCGACCGGAGTGTCGCGGCACCGGGCGCTCACCCACCGTCACCGCGGGCGGACGCGCACGGCGGGCCGGCCGGTTCGCGTCGGCGACGCCGGTCCTAGGGTGGCGGGGTGGCACGGACGAGATCGCGCACCCGCCGAGCGCTGCCGTGGACGGCGGTGGCGGTGCTCGCGGTGGCCGCCCTGCTCCGCGCGCCGATCACGAGCGTGCCCCCCGCCCTGCCGTCGCTGCGGGCGGACCTCCACCTGGGCCCGGCGCTCGCGGGCGCGACGACGTCGCTGCCGCTCATGTGCTTCGGGATCTTCGCGTTCACGGCGCCGTTCGTCGTCCGTCGGCTGGGCCTCGAACGCACGATGCTGGCGCTGCTCGTGCCCATGACCCTCGGCATCGCCGTGCGCAGCACGGGCGGCGCCGCCCTCTTCTTCGTCGGCACCGTCCTTGTCGGCGTCGGCATCGCGGTGGGCAACGTGCTCGTCCCCTCGTTCATCCGCTACCGGTTCCCCGCCCAGGTCGCGCTCCTCATGGGCCTGTACACCGCGGTGCTGCAACTCAGCGGCGCCGCCGGGTCGGCGCTCACGGCGCCCCTGGAGGTCGACCTCGGCTGGGGCTGGGCGCCGGCCCTGCTCGTCTGGGCGGTGCCCGCCGCCGCCGTGCTCGCCTGGTGGGCGGTGCTCGTGCACCGCGCACCGCCCCGGCAGACCGGCACGCTCACCCCGCCGAGCGGGTTCGCCACGGTCGCCCGCGCGCCCCTGACCTGGCTCATCACGGCCTTCATGGGCCTGCAGTCGCTCGTGTTCTACAGCATCGCCACGTGGCTGCCCGACCAGCTCATGGCCCAGGGATGGTCGGCGTCGGTCGCGGGTGTGGTCCTCGGACTGCTCAGCCTCCTCGGCCTGCCCGGCGCGTTCCTCGCCCCGCACCACGCGACGTCCGGGCACGCGCCGGCGTGGATCGCCGGCGTGTTCGGGGCGCAGATCGTCGGGGTGCTCTGCCTCCAGCTCGGGCCCGCCCCGGCCGTGGTGGGGGCGCTCGTCTGCGGCGTCGCGCAGGGCGGCGCGTTCTCGACGGCCCTGACGTTCATCGCCGACCAGCCCCGCTCCGCCGACGTCCCCGCCCTCTCGGCGATCGCCCAGGGCACGGGCTACGTGCTCGCCGCCGCCGGCCCCGTGGTCGTCGGCGCGATCTACGGGGCCGCCGGCACGTGGGTGACCCCGAACCTCGCCCTCGTCGGCGTCCTCGTCGTGCTCATCGCCCTCGGGTCGGTCGTCGGGCCGACGCTGCGCCGCGCCAAGGCCGCCGCCGGCCGGTAGGGCCGGCACCCAGCAGCCTGACCGGATCGCGCTCAGCGTGTAGACGGGCCCGTTGGCCAATGTAGCCGCGCCAGGTCCGTCTCGACACCGACCCCAACCCGCCGCCGCTACGTGTATGCCTTGAGGTCACGCGACGCAGTAAAGACCGTTCGGTCGAGGTTCGTGTTCCAGATGCGACGGGGAGCGCCGGGCCGAAGGCTACCGCCTCCGCGAGGTCGCCCCCCGGGAACGCGCAGGTGCCACGTGACGGTCTCGATCTTGGCTACCGACGGGTCGCTCCCTCGCATGTCGAACACCTCGTCGAGCACCGGGACGAGATCACTGTCCCGCGAGGCCAGGACGACGAGCTCCACATCGTCGGCGCGCGCCTCCCGTACGCAGGCCAGCGCGCACAGTACGTCGATGCCCTTCTCTCGCCCGCGCCCTATCGGGATCGTCTTGCCGTTCACGGTACGCACGGGGGAGCCGGACGTGTCGCGCTGCAGGTCGTACTTGAGATCGCGGAGAACGACGTGCGCACCTGCTCGCTGCCACTCCTGAGCCTGCGCCTGGCAGCGGGCGTTTTGCTCTGAATCGTGGTCGACGTGCGAAAGCCCCCGATAGGTGAGGACCCGTCCGAGGGTCGCGGGCTCGAACCCGGGGCGCTGCCCCGCGTTGCGCGCCCTCAGGGCGGCTTGGGCGAACCGTATGGGATGGATCAGAGCGTGGTGGGCATCCTGGGACGGACAGAAGACGTCTCGAGCGGTGAGGTGGACGTTCTGGTAGTCCAGGACGAACGTGGTCCGCAGCATGATGGGCTCCCGTAGAACGAAAAGCCCCACCAATCCAGCCGAGGCCGGACGGTGGGGAGCAATTACGAAACTCTAGTCCCGTGACGGGACAGCGTCAAACACCAGAGGGGCCCGTTGTACGCATCTCCGGGGCAGGCGCAAGAGCGTCGATGTCGAGGCGCCCCCGACCCCGGTGCACCTTAGCTCCGGGGCCTGAGTAGGAAAACCAGGCCAACCCCGGCCCAAGTCGGAGATCCCGGCGCCGGTGACGGAGCGCGCTACCCGATCGTCGTCCCGAGCGCGCACCCGATGCCGTAGGTGAGGGCGAGGCCCGCGGCGCCGCCGATGGTGACCCGCAGCGCCGCCCGAGCGCCCGAGCCGCCGCCGACGCGCGCCCCGAGCCAGCCCGTGAGCGCGAGCGCGAGCAGGACGACGGCGGAGGTCACCGGCACGCGCCACGCCGTCGGCGCGAGGAGGATCGCCAGCACGGGAAGCAGCCCGCCGAGGAGGAACGACGCCGCCGACGAGACCGCGGCGACGACGGGACTGACCACCTCGTCGGGGTCGAGGCCGAGTTCGGCGTCGAGGTGCGCGCGCAACGCGTCCCGTTCGGTCAGCTCGGCGGCCACCGTCGCCGCCGTCTGCGGCGAGAGGCCCTTGGCCTCGTACAGCGCCGCCAGCTCGGCGAGCTCCTCCCGCGGCCAGCGCGCGAGCTCGTCGGCCTCCTTCGCGACGAGGTGGCGCTCCCCGTCGCGTTGGCTGCTCACCGACACGTACTCCCCGAGCGACATCGACACGGCCCCGGCCACGAGCCCCGCCACCCCGGCGATGACGACGGGCTGATGCTCCGTCGTGGCACCGGCGACCCCGACGACGATCCCCGCCATCGACACGATGCCGTCGTTCGCCCCCAGCACCGCCGCCCGCAGGGCGTTGAGCCGCGCCGAGATCGCCCCGGCGTGGGGTTCCCACCTGTCGTGCGTCACCGTCGTCCCGGCCATGACATCCCACCTCCGCCACGACCGTAACCGCAGGTCAGGGCTCCTGTCATTGAAGGTGAAGCTGTCCTACCCGGCGCGCTCGCCCGGCTCCGGAGGTCACCGGGCGAGCCGGAACCCCAGGTGACCGGCGGTCGAGTCCGGCGTCAGCCACTGCCGGGCGGCGCAGCGGTAGCGGCGGCAGTAGGAGGCGTGGCACAGGTACGAGCCGCCCTTGGACACGCGGGCGCGGGGGCCCCGGGCTCCGCCGGCAGAGCCGGTCGAGTCGGTCGTGGCGGGGGCACCGGGATAGACGGCGTCGGCGCACCACTCCCAGACGTTGCCGGTCGCGCAGTACAGCCCGAACCCGTTGGGCGGGTACGACGCCGCGGGGCACGTCCCGCTCCAGCCGTCGTCGGCGGTGTCCCGGTCGGGAAACGAGCCCTGCCAGACGTTCATCCGGTGCTCCCCACCCGGGGTGAGCTCGTCGCCCCACGGGAAGCGGGCCCGCTCCAGGCCCCCGCGCGCGGCCTTCTCCCACTCCGCCTCGCTCGGCAACCGGGCGCCGGCCCACGCCGCGTACGCGACCGCGTCGTCCCACGACACGTGGACGACGGGGTGGTCGGCGAGGTCCTCGACGTCGGAACCCGGCCCGCGTGGCGTCGCCCACGTCGCGCCCGGCACGCGGCACCACCACGGCGCGCCCGCCACCCGCTCCCACTCCCGGCCGGGCGGCAGGAACGCCTCGACGACGAACGACCACCCCTCCCGCTGTGCGGTGCTCACGTGCCCGGTCGCCGCTGTGAAGGCGGCGAAGTCGGCGTTGGTCACCGTCGTCGTCGCGACGTCGAACGCCGCCACGTCGACCGTGCGGACCGGGCCCTCCCCGTCGGCGGGGTCGGCCCACGGGTCGTCCGAGCCCATGGCGAAGGCGCCGGCGGGGATCGGCGCCCAGGCGGGCGCGGGGGCGTCGGCGGCCGCGCGCGCCACCGGAGCGGTCGGGGTCGCGACGGGTCGGTCGCGGTCACCGACCTGACCGGCGTGACCGGGCGGGCCGAGCGGGGGCCGGGCGTCGGGGCGCGGGCCGCGGCCGGGGGCGCAGCAGCTCACTCGTGGGCCAGCTTCCGCTGGAGCTCCTGGGCGTCGGTGAGCTCGACGGCATCGTCGGCGAGCAGGACGCGCACCTGGTCGAGGCGGCCGGTGAACGCGTTGCGCAGCGGCACGTAGTCGGGGCTGACGGACGTCCCGCGGTCGACGCCGACGTTGAAGGTCTCGTCGAAGGAGAAGTAGAACGGCGTGCTCACCTCGATGCGGCCCCGCCCGACGACGGCGCCGTCGACCTCGAGCGCGAGGTCGGCGCCGCCGCCGGGCTCGCCGCCGTCGTAGTCGAAACGGAGCGCGAGGGTGCGCTCCCCGGCGCACACGGGCTCCGCCGACCGGACGATCGTCAGGTCGCGGCCGAAGAGGTTGTAGACGTAGCAGAGTCGCCCGTCGTGGAGGTAGAGCGACCACCCGCCGAAGGCGCCGCCCTGCGCGACGAGGACGCCGGAGTCGCTCGTCGGCGGGCCCGGGTCGGCCCCGTCAGACTCCGCCCCGTCAGACTCCGCGACCTTCGCTCCGGACACCGGCGCGTTCACGGCACCGTAGGGGCCGGCGGCCGGGGCGAGGCAGGGTCCGACGAGCAGGTCGGCCCCGTCCGGGCCCGCCAGCCCGACCCGGGCCTCGATCCGGTGCGACCGGTTCTTGACGTTGGGCGCGATCTCCTCGGTGAGACGGCCGTCGCCCGGTCCGTAGGCGAACTCGGTGACCCCGGTGCGCGGGTCGGGGCGCGGCGCGAGGTCGGGGTTCTCGCGCTCGGTCACCCGGTCGTCGAGCGGGAACACCTGGTGCCGCGCGGCCTCGGCGGCGAACACCTGCTGCAGGGCGGCGAGCCGTTCCGGCTCCTGCGCCGCCAGGTCGCGCGCTTGGCTCCAGTCGGTGGTCGTGTCGTAGAGCTCCCACACGTCGTCGTCGAAGGGGCGGGGCTCCTCCGCCATCTTCCAGGGGATGCCGTGGCGGGTGACCGCGGTCCAGCCGTCGGCGTACACGCCGCGGTTGCCGACCATCTCGAAGTACTGCGTCGTCCGGGTGTCGGGCGCGTCGGGGTCGGCGAAGGCGTACGCCATCGACGTGCCCTCGACCGGCTGCTGCGGCACGCCGTCGTGCTCGGCGGGCGGGGCGACGCCGGCGGCCTCGAGGATCGTCGGCATGACGTCGATGACGTGGTGCCACTGGTGGCGCACGGACCCGCCGTCGGTGACGCCGGCCGGCCAGCGCACGATCGCGCCGTCGCGATTGCCGCCGTGGTGGGACGCGATCTGCTTGGTCCACTGGTACGGCGTGTTCATCGCGAGCGCCCAGCCGGCCGGGTAGAGCCCGTACGTCGAGGGGGACCCGATCTCGTCGAGGCGGGCGGCCATCTCCGCGACGTCGTCGGCGCCCCCGTGACCCACGAGGTGCTCGCGGACCGTGCCCTCCAGGCCGCCCTCCCCCGACGCGCCGTTGTCGCCCAGCAGGTAGAGGACGAGGGTGTCCTCGGCGACCCCGAGCTCGTCGAGGGTGCCGATCAGGCGCCCCACCTGCGCGTCGGTGTGCTCGGCGAACCCCGCGTAGGTCTCCATGAATCGCGCGGCGACGGCCCGGGCGTCGGCGTCGAGGTCGTCCCAGCGCGGCACCTCCTCCGGCCACGGCGACAGCACCGTCTCGGGCGGGACGACCCCGAGCTCCTTCTGCCGCGCCAGGGTCGTGGCCCGCACGTCGTCCCAGCCGCGGTCGAACTCGCCGCGGTAGCGCTCGATCCATTCCGGTGCGACGTGGAACGGCGCGTGGGTCGCGCCGAACGCGACGTAGGCGAAGAAGGGGGCCTCGCCGGCGCCCACCTGCTCGCGGATCCACGCGTCGGCGTGGTCGACGAGGTCCTCGGTGAGGTGGTAGCCCTCAGCCGGGGTGCGTGCGGGTTCGACGGGGGTGACGTCGTCGTAGAGCTGCGGGTACCAGTGGTTCATCTCGGCGCCCATGAACCCGTAGAACCGGTCGAACCCCTCGCCGCGCGGCCAGTACGTGTACGGCCCGTACGGCCCCAGGTCGGCGGGCGGCGTCTGGTGCCACTTGCCGAACGCGGCCGTCGCGTAGCCGGCGCCGGAGAGCACCTGGGCCAGGGTCGCGGCCGAGGGCGGGCGGCGCCCCGTGTACCCCGGCCGGTCGGAGGTCATCTCCGTCGTGACCCCCATGCCGACCGAGTGGTGGTTGCGGCCGGAGAGCAGGGCCGCGCGCGTCGGCGAGCACAGCGACGTCACGTGGAAGCGCGTGAACCGCAAGCCCTCGTCGGCCAGGCGGTCGGCGACCGGCATCCGGCACGGGCCGCCGTACGGGGACGAGGCGCCGAAACCCATGTCGTCGACGAGGATCAACAGCACGTGGGGGCGACGGGGCGACGGAGAGGAGGGCACGAACGCGATGGTGGGTCCGGGCGCTCGCGCAGGTCAAACTCCGCGCCTCGCGGGGCGCCACGGCACCCCTTGCGACGTGATCGCGCCCCGTCCGCCCGGCGCCCCCGTCCACACCCCGTCCACATTCCGGTCGGCGAGACGATCGGGGCGGCACGCGTGCGCAAGGCCCCACGTGTGACGGCCCCCGCCCCGCGGGTAGCAACAGGACGAGTCACTTGCGCGGTCGACGGCGGATACGCCTCGGCCGCAGGGGCGTTCGACCACTGTCGCGTCCCGGCCCCATCCGATGGAGGAGACCCCATGTCGCAGGACGCCGACCGCACGACGACCGACCAGCTCGAGCTGCAGGACCCGGTCACCCGTTACCCGAAGATCTCCCCGCCCGCTGAGGCGCTGCCCGGCACCGGGCTCGACGTGGAGATGACCCCGAAGGCCGACCTCGGCGAGCACTCCTACCGCGGCACCGGCCGGCTGACGGGCCGGAAGGCGCTCGTCACCGGCGGCGACTCCGGCATCGGTGCCGCCACCGCCATCGCCTTCGCCCGCGAGGGCGCCGACGTCGTCATCACCTACCTGCCGCAGGAGGAGAAGGACGCCGCCCACGTGGCCGAGATCATCCGCGCCGAGGGCCGCACCGTCGAGACGATCCCCGGCGACCTGCGCGACAAGGCGTTCACGGCCGACCTCGTCGAGCGGACGGTCAAGGCCCTCGGCGGGCTCGACATCCTCGTCAACAACGGCGGCAAGCAGGTCGCCACCGACGGGCTCGCGTCGATCACCGACGAGCAGCTCGAGGCGACCTACGACGTCAACATCCTCGCGATGTTCCGCCTGACGCGGGCCGCGCTGCCGCACCTGAAGGCGGGCGCGACGATCATCAACACGACGTCGATCCAGGCCTACCAGCCGGCGCCGAAGCTCCTCGACTACGCGTCGACGAAGGCCGCGATCAACAACTTCACCAAGGGCCTCGCGGAGGAGCTCGCACCGCAGGGCATCCGCGTCAACGCCGTGGCCCCGGGCCCGATCTGGACCCCGCTGCAGCCCTCCGGCGGCCAGAAGCCGGAGGACCTGCCGGAGTTCGGGCAGTCCACCGGGCTCGGCCGCGCCGGCCAGCCCACCGAGCTGGCCCCCGCCTACGTCTTCCTCGCCTCCCCCGAGTCGAGCTACGTCGTCGGCGAGACGCTGCACGTCAACGGCGGCATGCCGACGCCCTGACCCGGCACCGCGCCCACGGGCCGGTGATGCTCCCCACGCGGGAGTGTCACCGGCCCGTTCGCGGGCGGGGCCGGGCGGGCCGGTGCAGGTCGCGGACGGGGTCGCTTCAGGAACCGGCGCCCAGGCGCGCGAACGTCTCCGCGAGGCCGGCGGCGGCCGTGGCGCCGAGGTTGCCGACGCTGACGCGGAACGCGCCGGGGTCGCGCGGGCCGAAGGCGGTGCCGGGCAGGACGAGGACGTCGTGGTCGGCCACGAGCACGCGCGCGACCTCCCGCGTCGAGGAGTCCGGGAACGGGTGGGCGACCCATGCGAAGAACGCGCCCGTCGAGAGCAGCTCGAAGCCTCCCGGGCGGGCGGTCATCGCCGCCGCGAACCCCTCCCGCCGGGCCGTCGTCTCGGCCGCCCGCTCCGCGCGCCAGGCCCCGGCGCGGGTCAGACCCGCCCACGCGGCCTCCTGCCCGATGCGGGGCGCGCACACCGCGACGCAGTCCATGACCTTCGTGACCTCCCGGATCACGCGCGGGGAGGCGACCACCGCGCCCACCCGGTACCCGGACAGCGCGAGGTCCTTGCTGAACGAGTGCAGGCCGATCAGCGTGTCGCCCCAGTCGGGGTCGTCGTACAGGTCGTGCGCCGGCGCGGTCGTGCCGCGGAACGAGCGGTAGGTCTCGTCGAGGATCAGGGCGATGCCGGTTCGCCGGGCGAGGGCGGCGAAGGCGGCGATCCGCTCCGGCGGCAGGGTGGCGCCCGTGGGGTTGCCGGGGCTGACGAGGAGGATGGCGCGCGTGCGCCCCGTGAGCAGCGCCTGGGCGTCCTCGACCCGAGGCAGCAGGTCGGGGCCGCCCTCGAGGTACACGGGCCGGACGCCGCGCTGGCGCAGCCACATGTCGTGGTTGAAGTAGTAGGGCAGCGGGACGACGACCTCGTCTCCGGCGGTGCACAGCGTGTCGACCGCGAGCGCGAACGCCTGGTTGCAGCCCGCGCTGATCAGGACGTTCCCCGGCCGGACCGCGTCGGCGCCGCCCGAGCCGCCGGCGTCGCGCGAGAGCTCGGCCGCGAACGCCTCCCGCAGGTGCGTCAGACCGGGGATGGGGGTGTAGCCGGCGCCGTCCGCGGCGCGCACCACGGCCGCCACGTGCTCGAGCACCTCGGGCGCCGGCGGGTACGGCGGCGCGGCCTGGGCGACGTCGAGCACGCTCGACCGGTCACGCCCGCCGAGCAGCTCCAACGCCTGTCCGATCGGCGAGTCGACGCAGTCGGCGACGTCGGGGGCGATGCGCACGATGGCGTCCTCTCTCGCGGTGTCCGCGCAGCCTACGACGCGGGGGCGTGGTGCGACCGCGGCCCGTAGCCTGGTGGTGAGGGGCCCGGGGGGCCGGCCCCCGTCGAGACAGGGACGAGGTCGGACGAAACCATGGGGACGATGATCACGACACGACGGCCGATCCGCCGTCGGACCGGACGACCGGCGCGAGGAGCGCTGCCGGCGGTCGTCCTCGCGGCGGCGCTGGTCGGGGGCCTGGCCGGGTGCGGGACGGACGCCCCGCCCGCCCCGGGCCCGGCGGCGGCGAGCACGGGAGCCGGGACGACGTCGGCGCCCGCCCCCTCCACCGCGGGCCGGTCGAACCCGGCCGCGGCGCCCGCACAGATCGTGCCGGAGCGCACCGACGTCGCCTACGTGGACGACGGCACCACCGAGCACCGCCTCGACCTCTTCGTGCCGGCCGACCGGGGCCCGGGGCCGTTTCCCGTCGTCGTCTGGGTGCACGGGGGCGGGTGGAAGGGCGGCGACAAGAGCGACATCGGGCTCGAGGACATCCAGATGTCGCAGACGAAGAAGCTGCTGCTGGACCGCGGCTACGCCGTCGCCGCCCCGAACTACCGGCTCATCCCGAACACGCGCTTCCCCGAGCCGATGCAGGACGTGGCCGCCGCGGTGCGCCACCTGCGGGCCCACGCGGGCGAGTACGGGCTCGACGCCGGCCGGTTCGCGCTCATGGGCGACTCCGCCGGGGCCCACCTCGCGGCGATGACCGCGCTCACGCCCGGCCGCGCCGACCTGCAGGGCACCCTCGGCACGACGGGGGTCGACGCCTCGGTCAAGGCGTTCGTCGGCTTCTACGGGCTGTACGACCTGCGGACGCGCACCGAGGACCAGAAGAACGTCTGCGGCGGCGGCAAGCCCGGGGCGGAGTCGTCGCACGGCCGGCTCATCGGCGCCGACCCCGACTCCCCCGAGGGCGAGAAGGTCGCGGCCACCGCGAGCCCCGTCACCTACGTCGGCCCAGCGACGCCGCCCGTCCTCCTTTTCTCGGGCAAGGAGGACTGCACGGCGCCCTACCCGCAGGCGGAGGGGTTCAAGGCCGCCCTCGACCGGGCCGGCGTCGCGAACGAACTGACGCTCATCGACAAGCCGCACGCCGACCCGCAGTTCTTCGCCGACCCCGCGCTCCAGGAGCAGCTGGTGCGCTTCCTCGACGCCCACGTCAAGCGCTGAGGACACACCTACGCCTGAGGACACGCGAACGCCCCGGCCGCGTGGGCCGGGGCGTTCGCGCGGACCGGTGAGGGCCGGCGCTCAGCGCTGGGTGGTCGGCACCTGCTCGCGCAGGCGGCCGTGGTGGACCATGTCCTCGCGCGGCACGACCTTGACCCGCTGCCGGCCCACGGCCTCGCCGAGGGCGATCTCGTGGGCGTCGAGGCGCTCCCACTCCTCCCACAGCGTCGCGTCGACGCCGCTGGAGAGCAGGTGCTCGAGCAGCGCGTCGGGGTCGGCGACCTCCGGGGCGGGGAGGCGCTCGGCGTCCTCGAGGAGGCTGCGGATCGTCTCGGACGCGTCCGACTTCGTGTGGCCGATGAGACCGACGGGCCCGCGCTTGATCCACCCGGTGACGTACGTCCCGGGCAGCGCGGCACCGTGCTCGTCGAGCACGCGGCCGGCCTCGTGCGGGACGACGCCCGCGACGTCGTCGAACGGCAGCCCCCGCAGCGGGGACGAGTGGTACCCGACGGCGCGGTAGACGGCCTGGACGTCCCAGTCGAACGTCTCGCCGGTCCCGTGGACGGTGCCGTCGCCGTTGAACGCCGTGCGCTCGGTGCGCAGCCCGGTGACGCGGTCCTGCCCGAGCACGGCCACCGGGGCCTGGCACATGTGCAGGTGGATGCGGTGCGGGGCGCCGGTCGGCTCCGCGTCGAGGTACTTCAGCAGGGTGTCGACGACGAGCTTGGTCGACTTGCTCGCGTTGATCGCGGCCTGGCCGGCGTCGTCGATCTCGAAGCCCTCGGGCTCGACGAGGACGTCGATGTTCGGGGAGTGCGCGAGCTCGCGGAACTCCATCGGCGTGAACTTCAGCTGCGCCGGGCCGCGGCGGGCGAAGACGTGGACGTCGGTGGCCTCGTTGGCGAGCAGGCCCCGGTAGACGTTGTCGGGGATCTCGGTGGTCAGCTGCTCGTCGGCGGGCTTGGCGAGCATCCGGGCGACGTCGAGGGCGACGTTGCCGGCGCCGAGCACGGCGACGCTCTTCGCCGTCAGCGGCCAGTCGCGCGGCACGTCGGGGTGCCCGTCGTACCAGGACACGAAGTCGGCGGCGCCGTGGCTGCCGGGCAGCTCGATCCCGGGGATCGTCAGAGGCTTGTCCGCCGAGGCGCCCGTCGAGAAGATGACCGCGTCGTAGTGGCGGCGCAGGGTCTCCAGGTCGAGGTCGGTGCCGTAGTCGACGTTGCCGATGAACCGGATGCGGTCCCCGGAGAGCACCCGGCGCAGCGCCTTGATGATCTCCTTGATGCGCGGGTGGTCGGGCGCGACGCCGTAGCGCACCAGGCCGTACGGCGCGGGGAGGCGGTCGTACAGGTCGACCCGGGCGTTCTCGTTCTCCTTCGTGAGGATGTCGGAGGCGTAGATCCCCGCGGGACCCGCGCCGATGACGGCGACGCGAAGCTGGCGCATGTTCCTTCTCTCGCACGTTGTGGGCACTGGCGAGGCCACCCCGATGTGGTCCCTTCCGCCGGCGGGCGCTCCGGGCAGGGCCGGGCGACGAACCGCGAACGACGGCGTCGACGTTCGGCTCGAGCGCCGAGACACGACGTGTAAGGCATGCCTTACGACGGCGACAACAGAGCCCGATCCGCGTTCATTCCCGGCCCGGGGCGCCGGGCGCCCCGATCGCGGCTGAGCTCAGTCCCGCAGCTCGCGCTTGAGGATCTTGCCCGAGGCGTTGCGGGGCAACTCATCGACGAACACGATCGACTTGGGCACCTTGAACCCGGCGAGGCGGCTGCGCGCGTGCGCCCGCAGCTCGTCCTGGCCGACCTCCGCGCCCGACCGCAGGACGACGCACGCCCGGATCGCCTCGATCCACGTCTCGTCCGGGACCCCGATGCACGCCACCTCGGCGACGGCCTCGTGCGTGTACAGCGCGTCCTCGATCTCGCGGGAGGCGACGAGCACGCCGCCGGTGTTGATGACGTCCTTCACCCGGTCCACGACGGTGAGGTAGCCCTCCTCGTCCATCGTCACGAGGTCGCCGGAGTGGAACCAGCCGCCCTCGAACGCCGCGGCCGTCTCGTCCGGCTTGTCCCAGTAGCCCTCGCACAGCTGGGGACTGCGGTACCAGACCTCGCCGAGCTCCCCCGGGGCGACGTCCTCGCCGGCGGCGTCGACGACCCGCACCTCCACGAAGAGCACCGGGCGCCCCGCCGACGCCGGCCGTTCCGCGTGCTCCTCCGGCCGCAGGACCGTCGCGAGCGGGGCGATCTCGGACTGGCCGAAGGCGTTGTAGAACCCGAGGTCGGGGCACGCCCCGCGCAGGCGCTCCAGGATCGGGCCCGGCATGATCGACGCGCCGTAGTAGGCCCGGCGCAGCCCCGACAGGTCGGCGTCGGCGAAGCCGGGGTGGTTCGCGATCGCCACCCACAGCGTCGGCGCGGCGAAGAACGACCGGTGCCCGTCGCGGGCCAGGCGCTCGAGGATCTCGGTCGGATCCGGCTTCTCGAGGATCGTGTTCGTCGCGCCCACGGCCAGCGCCGGCAGGAGGAACACGTGCATCTGCGCCGAGTGGTAGAGGGGCATGACGTGCAGCGGCGCGTCGTCCGGCGCGAGGTCGAGGGCCACGAGGCACGAGATGTACTCGTGGACGAGGGCCCGGTGGGTCATCATCGCGCCCTTGGGGGCGGACGTGGTGCCGGAGGTGTAGAGGAGTTGCACGAGGTCGGCGTCGTCGACCTGCGCCGTCAGCTCCGGTACCTCCCCGGAGCGCGCCGCCTCGAGCAGGCTGCCGGCCTCGTCGCGCAGGGGCACGACGATCTCCGGCGACTCGACGTCGCGCAGGGAGGCGCGCAGACCCGGGTCGAGCAGCAGGGCGCGCGCCCCCGACTGGGCCAGCAGGTAGTCGAGCTCGGGCCCGATGAGGTTGTAGTTCAGCGGCACGTGCACGAGACCCGCCCGGGCGCACGCGAGGAACCCGAGCAGGTAGGCGTCCGAGTTGTGCCCCAGCGCGGCCACGCGATCGCCCCGGGTCAGGCCCAGGCCGAGCAAGTGCGCCGCCGCCCGGGTCGTCGCCTCGTCCAGCTCGCGGTAGGTCCACTCGCGGTCCGAGAACCGGACGGCGACCCGGTCGCCGAAGGCGCGCGCACTGCGGCGGACGACGTCGGCGACGGTGCTGCTGCGCAGGGGGGAGGTCATCGGGCGCTCCTTCGGGCCGGGACGATGCCCGGACCCTACCGCCGGGGCGCGCCGGCGGCCCGGCGGGATCAGCGACCCGGGTGAGCGGACAGATCGGTCGCCCCTCGTCGGGCCGGGCCACATCCCTTCTCGCGCACACGGTCTGGGCGCCGTCCGCGCCGCTAGGGTGACCGCCATCCCGCGTGACACGTTCGTGCCCGCGGCACCGCACGGACGGAGACCGGTCGTGTCACTCGATCCGCGGCGGCCCTTCGACCCCGACGACCCGGCCACCGGACCGCTCCCGGTCTACACGGATCCCGGCGACGAGGGCTACCACCAGACGCTGTCCAACCTGCAGATCCAGATGATCGCCATCGGAGGGGCGATCGGCGTCGGCCTGTTCCTCGGCATCGGGACCCGGCTGGCGACGGCGGGGCCCGGCCTCATCGTCAGCTACCTCGTCGTCAGCGTCGTGATCTATCTGCTCATGCGGGCCCTGGGCGAGCTCGTCCTCTACCGGCCGACGACGGGCGCCTTCGTCTCCTACGCCCGCGAGTTCGTCTCCGACCGGCTGGCCTTCATGACGGGGTGGATCTACGTCGCCCTGGCCGCCCTGGCCGGGATCGCGGAGATCGCCGCGCTCGCCGTGTACGTCCAGTACTGGGTGCCCCAGGTGCCGGGCTGGATCCCCTCGCTCGTCGCGGCCCTCACGATCGTCGGCTGCAACCTGCTCAGCGTGCGCGTGTTCGGGCACATCGAGTTCTGGGCCTCGGCCATCAAGGTCACGGCCATCATCCTGTTCCTCCTCGCGGGAGTCGGGATCGTCGTGGCCACCGACGTGTTCGGGGCCGGCGGCCAGGCGAGCGTCGCCAACCTGTGGCGCAACGGAGGCTTCCTCCCCCACGGGGGGATCGCCCTCGTCATCGTCCTGTCCGGGGTCGTCTTCTCGTTCTCGGCCGTCGAGATCGTCGGCGTCTCCGCGGGCGAGGCCAAGGACCCCGCCAAGGCCATGCCGACCGCGATCAACTCCGTCGTCGTCCGCATCGCGCTGTTCTACATCGGCAGCATCGCCGTGCTCGCCATGCTGTTGCCCACCGACGCGTACTCCGGCGCCGAGTCCCCGTTCGTCACGGCCCTCGCCTCGCTGCACGTGCCCGGCCTCGCCGGGGTGATGAACTTCGTCGTGCTCTCGGCGGCGATCTCGGGGGTCAACGCCACGCTGTACGCCGCGGTGCGACTGCTGCGCAACCTCGCCGCCCACGGTCAGGCGCCCAGGGCGACGGTGTGGGTCTCGCGCCGAGGCGTCCCGGCCGGGGGGTTGCTCACCGTCGGGTGCGTCTACCTCATCGGGATCGGGCTCATCTACGTCGCGGGCGCGAGCCACGCGTTCGAGGTCGTCCTCAGCGCCTGCGCCGTGTTCATCCTCTTCGGCTGGATCTCGATCTTCCTGTCCCACCTCGGCTACCGCCGCGCCCTCGCCGCGGGCCGGGTGGTGGCGTCGTCGTTCCGGATGCCGGGCTCCCCCGCGACCGACTACGTCTGCCTCGTCTTCCTCGTCGCCGTGGCGCTCTACATGATGTTCGACATGCGCAACCCGACCTGGTGGCACTCGCTCGTCGCCGGGGTGCTCATCGTGGGCGCCACGAACCTCGGCTACGAGGTCACCCGGCGCCGGGCCCGGTCCGCGCGACCCTGAGCGCCCGCGGGAGGGGCCGGCCCGGCCCGCCGCCTCGGATCGTCAGGGCTCGCACCGGGCCCCGCGCGGCCGATGGGAGGGGCGTGTCGACCCCTTCGATCCCCCGCCGGGCCTTCCTGTCCGCGTCGCTGCTCGGGGGCGGGATCCTGAGCGCCGGGATGGCCGGGTGCACGCCCGGCGCCGCGCCGGCCACCGGCGGCGCGGCCGCCGACGAGCCCTCCTGGCGCCCGCGACCCGTGACCCGCGGCGCGCTGTCCTGCCTCGCGACGCAGGACGGGACGACGCTGCGGCTGCACACCGCCGGCGGGGACGCGACGTTCTGGGCGGGGGTCAACCTCGGCAGCACGACCCCCGGTCACTCCCCGGGCGAGCTGGCGATCACCGCCGAGGACTACCGGCGCTGGTTCGCGATGATGCGCAGCGACGGGGTCCGGGTCGTCCGGATCTACACGATCCACCCGCCGCACATGTACGCCGAGCTGCGGACCCACAACGAGGCCCACCCCGACGACCCTCTCTACCTCGTGCAGGGGATCTACCTGCCCGACGAGTCCTACCTGGAGCACCAGGACCTGTTCGCCGACGCCCCGACGCGGGCGATGGTGCAGGAGATCCGGGACGCGAGCGCGGCCGTCCACGGCACGCTGCGGCGCGCCCCGCGGCGGGGCCGCGCGAGCGGGGCGTGGACGGCCGACGTGTCGCCGTGGGTGGCGGCGTGGATCGTCGGCGTCGAGTGGGACCCGGTGGCGACCGCGGCCTCCGACGCCCGCAACGCCGCCCGGCCCGCCCACCGCGGCACGTACTTCTCGTCGGCCCCGGACGCGTCGCCGACCGAGCGGTGGGTGGCCGCCCGGATGGACGAGCTCGCCGGCCACGAGGCGCGGCACGGCCTCTCGGTGCCGATCGCGCTCGTCAACTGGCCCACGACCGACCCCCTGTCCCACCCCGACGAGCCCCTCGACCGCGAGGACCTCGTCGGCGTCGACGCGAACCACGTGCGCGCGCACACCGCCTGGCCGGGCGGCACGTTCGCGAGCTATCACGCCTACCCCTACTACCCCGACTTCCAGCGCCTCCAGCCCTCGTACGTGCGCCCGGCCGCCGGCGGCGGGAGCGCCGATCCCTACCTCGCCTACGTGCGCGACCTCGTCCGGCACCACGCCGGGATGCCGCTCATGGTCACCGAGTTCGGCGTGCCGTCCTCGCTCGGGTCGGCGCACGTCGGCACGAACGGACGCGACCAGGGGAACCACACGGAGACCGAGGCGATGTCGACGGACGCGGCCATGCTGGCGTCCTTCGCCGAGCTGGGGCTGGCCGGCGGCCTGCTCTTCGCGTGGACCGACGAGTGGTTCAAGTTCACGTGGAACACGCTGCCGCGGCACGCCGTCGCCGATCCCGAGCGCCGCGCGCTGTGGCACGACGTGCTCACCAACGAGCAGTTCTTCGGCCTGCTCGCCCACGACCCGGCGCGCGTCGGCGAGCGGACCGTGCACGAGGCCGACGCCGGGTTCACCCGGATCGTCCTCGACCACGACGCGTCCTGGGTCCACCTGCGCCTCGACCACCTCGGCGAGCTGCCCGCGCCCGTCGTGCTCGGGTTCGACGTCGTGCCCGGGGGCCGGGCCGTGCCGGGGCTGGGCGCCGACCCCCGCTTCGACGTGCTCGTGCGCGTCGACCCGGCGGCCGGGACCGCGGCGGCGCTCGTCCGCTCCGAGCTCGACCCGCTCCGCCTCGACGGCCTGCCCCCGGCGGCGCTGCCCCGACCCGACGCCGACGGGTGGGCGCTCCAGCGCCTCACCCTCAACCGGCCCTACCCCGCGCGGGGCGCGGCGCCCGCGCGCGGGGCCGAGCTGCTCGAGGTCGGGAACCTCGTGCGGGCCGACGACGCCGGGGCCCTCACCGGTCGCACCGGCGACACCCTCGCCACGTGGGCGCTCGCCCCGCCCGCGGCCGACGGCCTCGCCCGCCTGACGCTGCGCCTGCCGTGGGGGCTCCTCGGACTCGGCGACCCGTCCTCCCGCGTCGCCGTGGTCCCGGTCGGCGGCCGGCCCACCCCCGTCGCCGTGGACCGGATCGGCGTCGCCGTCGCCGGGGCCGGCGGGACGGGCGGAGGCGGCGCGCCCGTCGCGTTCGACGTGCGCTGGGAGGCGTGGAACCGGGCGAGCTTCACCGAGCGCCGCAAGGCCGGGGCCGACGCGTTCGCGACCGCCCTGCGGGACACCGCGACCCGCGGGAGGGCCCCGCGTGGGGACGCGGGCGGTCCCACGTCCTGAGAGCATGGCCGGATGCGCATCGGATTCCACGCCTCGCACGAGCAGATCTCGCCCCGCCAATTGCTCGCCGACGTCCAGCACGCCGAACGGGTCGGCTACGACATGGCCATGTGTTCGGACCACTTCTCCCCGTGGAGCGCCCGACAGGGGCACTCTGGCTACGCGTGGTCCTGGCTGGGGGCCGCGCTCGCGACGACGGACCTCGAGTTCGGCTGCGTCTGCGCGCCCGGGCAGCGCTACCACCCGGCGATCGTCGCGCAGAAGATCGCGTCCCTCGGCCAGATGTTCCCCGGCCGGTTCTGGACGGCGCTCGGCAGCGGCGAGGCCTCGAACGAGCACATCACCGGCGACCGGTGGCCCGACAAGGAGACGCGCACGCGGCGGCTCGAGGAGTGCGTCGACGTCATCCGCCGCATGCTCGACGGCGAGGAGGTCACCCACGACGGCCTCGTCCGCGTCGACCGCGCCCGGCTTTGGGACCTGCCGCAGGAGCGGCCGCGGCTCGTCGCGCCGGTCGTGTCGGTCGAGTCGGCGACCCGCGTCGCGGCCTGGGCCGACGCCCTCATCACCATCAACCAGCCGGTCGAGAAGCTGCGCGACATCATCGACGCCTACCGCGCCGCCGACGGTCGCGGGCCGATCTCGCTGCAGGTCCACCTCTCGTGGGCGCCGGCCGCCGACGAGGCCGAGGCCATCGCCTGGGACCAGTGGCGCAGCAACGTCTTCGCCCCGCCGGTGTGCTGGGACACCGAGACCCACGAGGGGTTCGACACGATGGCCGAACACGTGACCATGGACTCGGTCCACCAGTCCGTCGTCGTGTCGCACGACCTGAGCGAGCACCGCGACCGCCTCGCCGAGTTCGGCGGCCTCGGCTTCGACGACATCTACCTGCACCACGTGGGCCAGGAGCAGACCGCCTACCTCGACGCGTTCTCCGAGCAGGTGCTGCCCGCCCTGCGCGGCTGAGAGCGGGACCGCACGACCCGGTCCCCCTCCGCGGGGGTCCGGGCCGCCCGCCCGGCGCCGCGGCCCCTGCGGGACAATCGGGTGACGGGCGGACGACGAGCACACCGAGCGGGGGCCAGGCGTGGGGCAGGTCTTCGACGGCTTCATCACCGTGGGGGCCGTCATCGCCCTCGGCGCGCTCCTCGCGCACGTGCGGCTCGTCGACGAGAAGGCCCAGTCCGTCCTGCTCACGCTGTCGTTCTTCGTGGCCAGCCCGGCGCTCATGCTCCTGACGATCGGCGAGGCCGACGTGCACCAGGTGCTCTCGCCCAACCTCGTCGCGTCCGCGGCCGGCGTGCTCATCCCCGGGGCGATCTACCTCGCGCTGGCCCGGTGGCGCTGGCACCGCGACGCGGGCGAGGCGACGATCGGGGCGCTGTCGTGCACGTACGTCAACGCCGGCAACCTCGGCATCCCCATCGCCGCGTACGTGCTCGGGGACGCCGCCCTCGTCGCCCCCACGCTGCTCATGCAGCTCCTCGTCATGCAGCCGCTGGCCATGACGGTCCTCGACCGGCACACCCGCGGGCCCGGGCAGGGCGTGGGGCGCATGATCCTCGCGGCCCTGTCGAACCCGCTGACCGTCGGCAGCCTCCTCGGCCTCGTCCTCGCCCTGACGGGCGTGACCCTCCCGACGGCGATCCGCGCCCCCGTCGACCTCGTGGGCCACTTCGCCGTGCCGGCGATGCTCATCGCCTACGGCATCGCGCTGCGCCTCGGGCCGGGGCTGGGCGCGGGGGGCTCCCGGGCGGAGCTCGTGACGACGACCATGCTCAAGCTGTTCCTCCAGCCGCTGACGGCCTACGCCGTGGCCCGCTTCGGCCTCGGCGTGGAGGGCCTGCCGCTGCTCGCCATCGTCGTCACCTCGGCCCTGCCCACGGCCCAGAACATCTTCGTCCACGCGTCGCGCTACGGGCGGTCGACGACCCTCGCGCGCGACACGATCCTCCTGACGACGGCGGGGTCGGTGCCCGTCATCCTCGCCGCGACGGCCCTGCTCGGTTAGAAGCAAGGCCGCCCGATCGGCGGGCGGCGGGCGGGCCGACGGGATCGGTGCGCAGTCTCCTGGGTCAGGAGCGCCGGACCCGCCACGCCCGCTCGAACGGCAGACGCCACGCGTGCGGGGCGATGAGCTGGTGGATCGCGTTCGGGCCCCAGCTACCGGGCGAGTACGGCTTGACCGCGGGCGGGTCCTCGAGCAGCGGCATCGACCGCGCCCAGAGGCTCTCGATGCCGTCGGCCGTCGTGAACAGGGTGCGGTCGCCGCGCATCGCGTCCATGAGAAGACGCTCGTACGCCTCGAGGACGTCGGTGGCGTACTCCGTCTCGGAGGTGGAGAACTGCATCGACAGCTTCTCCAGGCGCATGCCGGGGCCGGGGCGCTTGCCGTAGAAGCTCAGCGACACCTTCGACTCGTCGGCGAGATCGAACGTGAGGTGGTCGGGGCCCATCGAGTCGACGCCGGAACCGGCGGGGAACATCGACTTCGGCGCCTCCTTGAAGGCGATGGAGATGATGCGCTGACCCTCGGCCATCATCTTCCCGGTGCGCAGGTAGAACGGGATGCCCGCCCAGCGCCAGTTGTCGATCCGCGCCCGCAGGGCGATGAACGTCTCGGTGTCGGAGTCACGCGCGACTCCCGGCTGGTCGCGGTAGCCCTGGTACTGCCCGCGGATGACGTCGCTCGGCCGGATGGGCAGCAGCGAGCGGAACACCTTGTCCTTCTCGTCGCTGATCGAGCGCGGCTCGAGGGCGGTCGGCGGCTCCATCGCGACGAACGCCATGACCTGGAAGAGGTGCGTGACGACCATGTCTCGGTAGGCGCCGGTGGGCTCGTAGAACGCGGCGCGCTGGTCGAGGCCCAACGCCTCGGGCACGTCGATCTGGACGTGGTCGATGAAGTTGCGGTTCCAGATGGGCTCGAACAGCCCGTTCGCGAAGCGGAACGCGAGGATGTTCTGCGCCGCCTCCTTGCCGAGGAAGTGGTCGATGCGGAAGATCTGCGACTCGTCGAACGTGCGGTGCAGGTCGGCGTTGAGGCGCACGGCGCTCTCGATGTCGGTGCCGAACGGCTTCTCCATGACGACACGCGAGTTGTCGACGAGGCCGGCCTCCTTGACCGTCGTGATGACGGCGGTGGCGGCCTTCGGGGGGACGCTGAGGTAGTGCAGGATCCGCGACGAGCTGCCGAGGCTCTCCTGAGCCTTGTGCACGGCGTCCGCGAGCGCCCCCGGCCCCTCGCTCTGCGAGACGAACTGGAGGCGGGGCTTGAAGCTCTCCCACTCGGCGTCGGTGAGCTTGTGCGCGCCGAAGTCGGCGATCGACTTCCGCGCGAACTCGCGGAACGCGTCGTCGTCGTACTCGTCGAGCGACGTGCCGATGACGTGGATGTCGGGCGTCAGCGACGACACCGACAGGTGCGCCAGCGCCGGGAGCAGCTTGCGCCGCGACAGGTCGCCCGTCGCTCCGAAGAGCACGACGACGTGCGGGTCCACGTGCTCGCCCTCGCGACGGGCGGCGCGGGAGGCGGAGGGGTCGGGGTAGGCGATCGTCTGGGCGCGGCGGAGCGCCTCCATGGTGACGTCGTCGGTCGAGTTCTCGTCCACGGGACAGCATTCTCCCAGGTGGAGCGTCGATTTCCCACCCTCCTCCCAGGGCCCGTCCGAGCGGTCTGCCCCCTTGGACGGGCCTGATGTCGACAACAGTGCCGTCGGAACGGCCCACATCTCCCTTGACGTGCCGCATGGACGGATCGACCATTGAACAAATGTCCCTCCATCCCTGACCCTGTCGCACGTCGTCCTCCCGCTCGAGAACCCCGTGAGCGACGCCAAGGTCCTCACCGGCCGGCAGAAGCTGCTGACCCGGATGGTCATGCTGTTCGCCGAGGTCACCACCGAGCAGGGCCTGACCGGGATGGGGTTCTCCTACTCCAAGCGGGGCGGCGGCCCGGCCCAGTACGCCCACGTCAAGGAGATCGGCGAGGTGCTCGTCGGAGACGACCCGAACGACATCCAGCGCCTGTACGACACGTTGCTCTGGGCGGGCGCATCGGTCGGGCGCTCCGGCGTCGCGACCCAGGCGATCGCGGCGGTCGACATCGCCCTGTGGGACCTCAAGGCGAAGCGCGCCCGGCTCCCGCTCGCCAAGCTCATCGGCGCCCGCCGCGACTCCTGCCGCGTCTACAACACCTCCGGCGGGTTCCTCCAGGTCTCCATCGAGGAGGTCGAGGAGAAGGCGAGCGCGGCGCTGGAGGCCGGGATCGGCGGCATCAAGATCAAGGTCGGCCAGCCCGACTGGCGCACCGACCTGGCCCGCGTCGAGGCGATGCGCGAGCACCTCGGCGACGCCCCGCTCATGGGCGACGCCAACCAGCAGTGGGACCGCGCGCGGGTGCTGCGCATGTGCCGGGCGCTGGGTCGAGCACTTCGAGTGGCTCGACCCGCTCTTCGACGAGCGGATGGAGATCCGCGACGGGCGCATGTGGCTGCCCGACCGGCCGGGTCTCGGCTTCACGCTCAGCGAGCGGACGCGCGAGCTGACGCTCGAGAGCGTCACCTTCGGCGGGTGAGGCCCGCGTAGCGTGGCGCCCGTGAGCATCGAACGCGGCCGCGGCGGCCTGGCCCGCGGGGTCGTCGAGGACCTGCAGGCGCGCATCCTCGACGGCGACCTCGCCCCCGGCGCGAAGCTCCGAGCGAGAAGGACCTCATCGACCGGTACGCCGTGTCGCGCACCGTCGTCCGCGAGGCGCTCTCGCGGCTGGCGGCGGCCGGGCTCGTCGAGACCTTCCAGGGGCGGGGGTCGTTCGTGCTCGCGGTGCCCGAGCCGTCGCGATTCGGGCTCGAGGCCGCGCAGCTGCGCACCCACGAGGACGTCCTCGCGATGGTCGACTTCCGCGTGGGGGTCGAGTCGGAGGCCGCGGCCCTGGCCGCCGGGCGGGCGACCCCGGACGCGCTGGCGGCGGTGCGCGCCGCGCTCGCGGCCTTCCCGGCCGCGGGCGAGGCGGGGGCGGTCGAGGCCGACTTCCGCTTCCACCGCAGCGTGGCCGCGGCCGCGGGCAACCGGTTCTACCTCGAGCTGCTCGACTCCCTCGGGCCGATGATGATCCTGCTCCCCCGCACCCGCCTGCAGGAGAGCTTCACCCTGACCGACCCGCGCCACGTCGAGCGCGTCCACCGCGAGCACGAGGCGATCGCCACCGCGATCGGCTACGGCGACCCCGACGCGGCCCGCGCCGCGATGCGGCTGCACCTGTCGAACTCGCGCCACCGGCTCCGCTCGGCCTGAGCGTCGCGCGCCTCGTCAGACGCGCGACGCGTCGCGGGCGAGCTCACGCCCCGGTGGCACCGACTCGATCGGTGCGGCGTGGGCCCAGAAGTCCTCGACGAGGGCGGCGAACTCCTCCGGCCGCTCGACCTGCGGCAGGTGCCCGGCCCGCTCGAAGACGTGGCTGCGGGCGTGCGGCAGTTCGCGGATCGCCTCCTGCAGGTGCTTGATCGGCAGGACGAGGTCGCGGTCGCCCCAGACGACGAGCGTCGGCCGGGGGTGCTTCGCGATCGCGTCGAGCACGGCCCGGCGCCACTGCGGCCGCACGCCACGGAACGACCCGACCTCGCGGGCGATCGCGAGGTAGGTCTCGACCCGCCCGGGGTTGCCCGCGACCCGCAGGGCGTGGTCGAGGCGGTCTGCGGTGACGAGCGCGGCGTCCACGTAGAGGGAGCGTTCGGCCCGGCGCACCGACGCCGGGGTCGGCCGCGACAACAGGCGGGCCCCGAGACCGGGCACGGCGAGCAGGCGCAGCGCGAGGGTGACCTCGGCCCCGAACCCGGCGCTGTCGACGAGCGTGAGCGTGCGCACCCGCTCCGGGTGAGCGACGAGCACGTGCAGGCAGACGGCCCCGCCGAGGGAGTTTCCGACGAGCTCGACGGGCTCGTCGATGCCGAGCGCGTCGAGCACCGCGACGGCGGTATCGGCGAACGCGGCCAGCCCGGCGGCACCCGGCAGGGGTGCGGTCAGCCCGAAGCCGGGCAGGTCGAGGCTGACGACCTGGCGGCCGGTGCCGAGGAGACGGTGCTGATCGGTCCAGTCCTCCAGGCTGCGCCCGATGCCGTGGACGAGCAGGGCCGGGGGCAGGCCGGAGGCCGGGTCGCCGTTGACGCGCACCCGCACCCGCGTGCCCGCCGCGTCGACGAAGCGCTGGTCGGGGCCGGGCGCGTCGCCGGCCCCCTCGCTCGTGAGCTCGGGGGCGACCTCGTCGGCGGTGCCGGCCTGCGCGGCGCTTCCGCCGCGCTGGGCACGCCGCCGACCCAGGACGGCGGTGAGGAGCCGGTCGTGGTGGGCCGGGCTGACTCGGGCGAGGACGTCGGGGATCGTGGCGCTCGCGCCGATGAGCAGGCGGGGGCGGCGGCGCTCGATCGCCGCGAGGATCATCCGCGCCGCCTTGTCGGCGGGGAACGTCAGCAGCTTGTCGAAGGCCTCGCCGTCGGCGCTCGCCCCGGCGGGGTCGACGCGGGCGCCGACCCGGGCGTTGCGGGCGATGCCCGTGCGGATGCCCCCGGGGTGTACCGTCGTCACCCCGACCCGGCCGGCGAGCTCGGCCCGCAGCGACTCGCTGAACCCACGCAGGGCGAACTTGCTCGCCGCGTAGGCGGTCTGGCCGGCGGGCGCGATGAGGCCGAAGAGGCTCGAGACGTTGACGACGTGGCTGCCGGGCGTGGCGAGCAGGTCGGGCAGCAGCAGGTGCGTGAGGTGGACCGGCGCGCGGAAGTTGACGGCGAGGACCCAGTCGATGTCGACCGGGTCGAGCTCCTCGAAGCGGCCGCCCATCGCGACGCCCGCGTTGTTGACGAGCAGGGTGGTCGGCCCGTGGGCCGCGCGGACCTCCTGCGCGAGCCGCTCGACCTGCTCGAGGTCGGCGAGGTCGACGACGTGCTCGCTGACCCTTAGGTCGGGGTGGTCGCTCCGGATCCGGGCCGCGGTGGCGGCCAGCGCGCCGGAGTCGCGGTCGGCGAGCGCGAAATAGCTGCCGCGGCCGGCGAGCTCGCGGGCGAGGCAGGAGCCGATGCCGCCGGCGGCACCGGTGACCAGGGCGGTTCCGGCCGCGACGTCGTAGCGGGGCAGGGTCATCGGATCGCCTCCGCGTGGTCGGGGTGGTTCGGTCGAGTGGGTCGGGTCGGGCTGGTGGCGTGGGCCGGGCTGGTCCGGGCTCGCGCCGGCTCGAAGGACATGCCGGCGCGCACGCCGCGCAGGGCGAGGCCGGCCGACTCGGCGAGATAGCTCTGCCGGTAGTTCCACGGGGCGCGCCCGGTGAGCTTGGGGAACCGGTCGATGGCCCGCAGGACGTAGCCCGAGCTGAACGAGATGAGCGGCCGCGGGTCGCTCCGCTGCGCGTCGGGCACCGGCCGCGGGGTGGCCGAGCCGAGCCCGCGTCGGTCGAGGTCGGCGAGCAGCCGGCAGACGTGGCGGCTGACGAGGTCGGAGCGCAGCGTCCACGACGCGTTCGTGTAACCGACGGTGAAGGCGAAGTTCGGGACGCCCTCGAGCATGAGCCCGCGGTAGGCGAACCGGCTGCCCACGTCGACGGGCTGCCCGTCGACCTCCAGCGTCATGCCGCCGAACGCGAGCATCGTCAGGCCGGTGGCGCTGACGACGACGTCGGCCTCCAGCACCCGCCCGGAGGTCAGGCGGATCCCTTCCGGCACGAACGTCTCGATCGTGTCGGTGACGACGTCGGCCGCGCCGGACGCGATCGCCTTCGTCAGGTCGCCGGAGGGGATGCGGCACACGCGCTGGTCCCACGGCTTGTAGGGCGGCACGAAGTGGGCGTCGAGGGTGGCGTCGTCGAGGTCCCGCGCGAGGCCGGCGCGCAGCATCGCCGCGAACTTCTCGGGGAAGAGGCGGGCGAACCGGAAGAACGTCTCGGTGAGGACGATGTTCTTCGCGCGGACCGCGCGGTGCGCGAGCCGCGGCGGCAGGAGGGCGCGGATGCGGTCGGCCGCGGGGTCGCTGTTGGGCAGCGTCGACATGTACGTGGGCGTGCGCTGCAGCATCGTCACGTGCCCGGCCGTGCGCGCCATCGCGGGCACGACGGTCGCGGCGGTCGCGCCGCTGCCGATGACGACGACGCGCGTGCCGGTGGCGTCGAGGTCGTCGGGCCAGTGCTGCGGGTGGACGAACGTGCCGCGGTAGTCCGACAGGCCCGGGAAGTCGGGGCGGTGGCCGTTCTCGTAGTCGTAGTAGCCGGCGCACGAGAAGAGGAAGCGGCACCGGTAGGTGCGGGGCTCGCCGCCCGGGCCGGTGGCCTGCACGGTCCAGCGCTGGTCGGCGGAGCTCCAGGAGGCGGCCCCGACGCGGACGCCGAAGCGGATGTGCGGCTCGATGCCGGCGTCGCGGGCGGTGCGTTCGACGTACGCCTTGATGCTCGCGCCGTCGGCGAGCACGTCCGTGCCGGTCCACGGCGCGAACGGGTAGGAGAACGTGAAGATGTCGGAGTCGCTGCGGATGCCCGGGTAGCGGAACAGGTCCCACGTGCCGCCCATCGCCTCGCGCGCCTCGAGCACGAGGTAGCTCGTGCCCGGCCGGCGCTCGCCGAGCCGGTAGGCCGCGTCGATGCCGGACATGCCGGCGCCGATGACGAGGACGTCGACCTCCTCGACCTCCTCGCCGCCGGGGGTCGCCTGCGGGTCGTGCGTCGTCGTGTCCGTCACCGTGTCCGTCATCGCGTCTCCGTGTCGTCTCGTCGTGTGCCGTCGTGCCTCTGGAACCAGTTCACCGGACCGACCGCCCCGAATTATTGACTCGACGCGACACGAACTTGTCTCATGGCGACATGAGCGTCCTCATCCGCGCCGCCGCGCTCAGTGGGTTCGACACCCTCGTCGCCGAGCTGGGCGGCGACCCGTCGGACATGCTGAGCCGGTCCGGGCTCGATCCCCGGGCCCTGTACGAGCGCGACGCGCTCGTCCCCGTCGACGCCGTGGGGGCGTGTCTCGAGCTGGCGGCCCGCGAGCTCGGCCGCCCCGACCTCGGGCTCCTCCTGGCCGGGCGCCAGGACGTGGGAATCCTCGGGCCCCTCTCGATCGGTCTCGAGAGCGCCCCCACCGTGGGCGCGGCCCTCGCCTGCGCGGAGCGCTTCCTCTTCATCCACTCCCCGACGGTGTCGCTGCGGACGGCGCCGGACCCGCGGAACGAGGCGGGGACGGTCGCCGTCCGGTACGCCCCCGCGGGGCCGCCGGTCGGGGTGGACCTGGGACTCGGCCTCGCCCACCGGGTCCTCGTCGCCGTGACCGGCCGAGACGACTACGGGCTGAGGTCGGTGCACCTGCCGGACGCACCTGCGGCCGACGAGGCGGCCTACCTCGCCTTCTTCGGCGCCCCGGTCCGCTTCCGCACCCGCGAGGCGCTGCTGCGGGTGCCGGCGGGTTTGCTGGATTCGCCGAACGGCGGCAGCGACGCGCTCGTGCACCGTATGGCGCTGGAGTACCTGGAGAGCCACCGCCGCGAGAGCGCCGCGACGCTCGCGGGCCGGGTGAGCCGGGTCGTCGCCGACTCCCTCGGGGCGACGGCGCCGCTCATCGGCCTCGTCGCGCGGGCCTTCCGCATGCACCCCCGCACGCTGCAGCGATGGCTCGCCGCCGAGGGGACGACCTACGAGCGGATCGTCGACGAGGCACGCCGCGACGCCGCGCGCCGGCTCATCACGACCACCGACCTGCCGTTCACCCAGATCACCTCGATGGTCGGCCTCTCCGAACAGGCGGCTCTGACCCGCGCCTGCCGGCGCTGGTTCGACGCCTCACCCCGGGAGTTGCGGGCGGCCGGCCGGCCGTGAGCCGTCGGTCCGATCGGGTGGACCGCCGCTCGCCCCGAGCGTCGCCCGTGCGGGACTGCGGCCCGAACTGTTCCTGACCAGTGCAGCGGGTCGAGTTCGACCCGGATCACCATCCCCCGCCTGAGCTCAATCGTCACGGTCGGCGGCGATGTCCCACTGATGGAACTCGTCCCGATAGGCCTGATCAGCACCGCGAACGGCGCGGCCGAAGCTGTCCATCCGTCGGCGTCGCTCATCGCCGTCCAGCAGGGCTTCGATGAGGGCGGCGGCAGTGACGCCGCGCTCTCTGGCGCTGTGATCGACGCGGTCCCGCAACGCGACCGGCACCGTGATCGTCGAGGTCCGTCGGACGCAGGTCATACGCCAAGGTAGGCGAGTCGGTCGCGAACAGCCCGTGGAGGCAGACACGCCGTCGCGCGAGGACGCCGCGAAGGTCGCGGCGCCGGGTCGGGTGACGGAGGATCGCTCTCATGAGTCTGTCCGCACGACGGCTGCAGCGGACCGCCCGGGACACGGCCCGAGGCCTCGACAACGTGACGAACGGGCGGCCCTTCACCGAGCACCTCGACGTGTTCAAGGTCGGGGCGAAGGTGTTTCTCATCGTCACCGACGACCCCGCCGAGCCCATCATCACAGTCAAGGCCGACCCCGACCGGGGCGACGACCTCCGCTGCCGACACCCCACGATCGTCCCGGGCCGCTACCTCGACAAGACCCTGGATCAGCATCGGCCCAGGACCAGGCATCACGGAACGCCTCGTCCGAGAGCTCGTGCAGGATTCCTACGACCTCGCGCGCTGAGCGCGGCGAGGACGCCCGACCCATGACGAAACCCGGAGAGGGTGAGACGTGCGAAACGGGTGCGCGTCGACCCGCACTCGACCGCGGCCGGGCACGGACAGCGCCGGCGCGCGCCGAGGCCCCGCCGCTCAGAACGACGTGACGCGCGGGGTGTTGCCGATCGGGGAGCCGTCGGATCGGGTCCATCGAACTCCGTCGGGGGTGACTTTGCCTCTGTGTCGTTGTCGGTGGACTTCGGTGTGGTGGTGACGACAGAGCAAGGCCAGATTCGTCATAGCCGTTCGCCCGCCGATCCCTCTGTCGCGCTCACTGCGGCTCGCAAGCTCGCCTCCGTTCGCCGCTCCCAGGGCCCAATAGATCAAGTGGTGCCCGTCGCATCAGGCCGGCGGGATCGTGCATCCCGGGAAGGTGCAGCGGCCGTCGCGCTGCTGCAGCGCGAGGCGCTGAGCGGGGGTGATGAGGCGCTTCGCGTGGCCGAGGTCGAGGAGTTCGCTCTTGGTGCCGAGGACGGCGGGGATGATCTGGGCGTCGCAGCCGAGGATCCGCGCCTCGCTCGGCGACAGCGCCTGCGAAAACCCGGTGGTCGCCCAGCCCTGATCGGCCGCGGCCTCCTCGAGGCCGGACATGAGGGTCTCGAGCGGGATCGTCACGACGACCTTCGCCTTCGTCCCCGACCCGGGGACGCTGCGGTCGGCTTCGGTGGCCGCGGCGACCATGTCGAGCAGCGCATCCGCGCGGCGGGCGCCGGCCGAGCGGGGGTCGAGGTTGCCGTGTTCGTCGGTGATCGGCGCGGACAGGGCGTTGATCGCCGCCGTGAAGACGGCTTCCGAGGCCGGGTCGAGTCGCAACGTCGCGACCAGCATCCCGTTCCGGTCCCGATGAAAGCCGGTGAGTTCGCGCCGGTCCCGGAGGCGCTCGTGCTGGTCCGCCAGCCGGCCGGGGATCCCGTACTGACCGATCAGGAGGTCCACGATCGCCGCGAAATCCTTGACGGGCGCACCCTCGGCCGCATGGTCGATGAGGATCGCCAGCAGCGCGTCCCAGTTCGGGTACTCGATGCCCCGCTTCAACCGCCGGAACGACTTCGCCACCACCCCCGGCCAGGTCGATCCCGACCCGCCCCTCGGTTACGGCCGTGCGCAGGGCGGCCACGTCGTAACCGACGCACGTCTGAGCGACCTCGTGCAGGTTCCGCGCCTGGGCCTTCGCCACCGGCACCCCCGCGTCCCGGCAGGACTGCTCCACCTACGCCCGCGTCCTGGGGTGATCGGACTCCGCGATCACCCCTCGCGCCGACGCCTCCAACACGATCGCCGCCTGCGCGGCGGACGCCGCCGCGACCAACTCCGCCGTCAACGCGGCCAAGCCCGCCGACTCCGCATTCGCCACCGCGGACAAACCCCGCGGGAAAAGCCAGAATGGCGTCGATCTGTGCCCGCAACCCATCGCCGGCCGGCACGGCCGGCGACTCGGGAAGGGTGGTCGACGTCATGCCCCATTCTATCGAACACGCATCCGATAACCGGGTTGTCCACAGGCGAGCGACCTACTGCCGCAACGGTATCCGAGGCCTCTTGGTCGGCCCGAAAAGCGTTGCGACGCAGGCCCTCTCGCTACCCCCTTTACCTGTGATCTAGGTCACATTTGAATGCGTGTCGCGCGCGAGATCACCGGCTGACTCGGTCCTGCGGCCGCACCCGTGCATCTCCTGCCCACGCACGATCCGCCGACCTGACCTCGCCGTGAGCCCGCAGCGCTCAACCCCGAGAACGCTCGTAGGCTCGTGAAGGTGACCGTAAGAGTCAGCTCCGTGCGGATCGCGCAGGAGGAGGACGTGCCCCTGCTCGAGGAGATCGAGGCGGCGGGGGACCGGCAGTTCGCCCCGCTGTTCGACACCTCGGCGTTCGCGACGACGAGCGGCGCCCACCGGGTCGCGCACGGCACGGTCCTCGTCATCGGCTCCCCCGCGCAGGGGTTCGCGCACGTCGTCGAGCTCGAGGACGGCAGCCCGCACCTGGAGCAGATCGTCGTGCACCCGCGGGCCCAGCGCCGCGGGCTCGGGCGCGCGCTCCTGCGGGCGGCGTACGGGATCGTCCGCGACCACGGCACCGACCGGCTCACGTCGACGACGTACGCGGACGTGCCGTGGAACGCCCCCTGGTACGCCGGCAGCGGCTTCACCGTCGTGCCGCGCCCGCGCGGGGCGCTCGCGCGGGTCGTCGCCGACGAACGCGCGGCCGGGCTCGACCGCGTCGCGTCACGCGTGGCGATGAGCCGAACCGTGCGCGACGAGCCGGTCCCGATCCCCGCGGTCAGCGTCCTGCCGCTACGCGACGGCCCGTGTGGGCTGGAGGTCTTCGTGCAGCACCGGGTCGCGACGATGGACTTCGTCCCGGGAGCGGTCGTCTTCCCGGGCGGACGCATCGACGCCGGCGACGCCGCCGCCGGGGCCGCGATCGACCTGCCGACCACCCTCGTCGCCGAGCACGCGCGCGCCTGGCGGCACACCGCCTCCTCCGTCCTCGGCGACGAGGAGACCGCGGCGCGGACGGTGCTCGCCTGCGCCGTGCGTGAGGTCGCCGAGGAGACGAGCGCCGCGATCGACCCGGCGCGCCTCCTCCCGTGGGACGACTGGGAGACGCCGATCGGGGTGCCGAAGCGGTTCGACGTCCGTTTCCTCGTGCTGCCGGTGACCTCCACCGCGGAGGCGGCCGCCTTCCAGCACGTGACGACCGAGGCCCACCGGTCGGAATGGCTACTCGCCGCCGACGTCGACCGCGCCGCGCAGGACGGGTCGCTGCTGCTCGTGACGCCGACCCGCATCCTCGTCGAGGAGCTCGTGCAGCTCGGCTCGCTCGCGGCCGTGGTGGCCCTGCGGCCGCCGATCCGGCGCGTCCGCGACGACCTGTGCGCGACCCCGACCCGGCGAGGCCGCCTGTGACGTGTCGTCATCTCGCCATCGACCGCGGCGAGGCGGATCGCACGCAGCGTGCCTACCAGCGCAGCGTGTTCGGCTCGAAGTCGGGCTCGATCGTGCGCATGTAGGCGGTGTCGGCGCGATCGCGCACGCCGCACGCCAGGTACTGCTCGTGGAGCAGCCCGACGGCGTCCTCGTCGAGCTCGACGCCCAGCCCGGGCCCGGTCGGCACGGTGACGGCGCCGCCGCTGAAGTCGAGCACCCCGGGCCGCACGATGTCCTGGGTCTTCCACGGGTAATGGGTGTCGCACGCGTAGGTGAGCTGCTCGGTCGCGGCGGCGAGGTGCACCATCGCGGCGAGGCTGACGCCGAGGTGGGAGTTGGAGTGCATCGACAGGCCGAGGCCGAACGTCGAGGCGATCCCGCCGAGGAGCTGGCTGCGCCGCAGCCCCCCCACAGGTGGTGGTCGGAGAGCACGACCTGCACGGCGTCGGCGAGCACCGCGGGCCGCACGTGCTCGAAGGCGATGACGCACATGTTCGTCGCGAGCGGGATATCGGTGCCCGCGGCGACCTGGGCCATCGCCTCGATGCCGACGGTCGGGTCCTCGAGGTACTCGATGACGCCGTCGAGGGCGCCCGCCACCCGCAGCGACGTCTCGACGCCCCAGGCCCCGTTGGGGTCGATCCGCAGCTTGTGGCCGGGGAACGCCTCGGCGAGCGCGCGGATCGCCTCGATCTCGGCGTCGGGCTCGAAGACCCCGGCCTTGAGCTTGATCGCCTCGAAGCCGTACTCCTGCACCATGCGCCGCGCCTGGGCCACGATCTGCTCGGGGGTGAGGGCCTCGCCCCAGTCATCCTCGGGCAGCCCGGGATGACCGGCCCACTTGTAGAACAGGTAGGCGCTGAAGGGCACGACGTCACGGACGGCCCCGCCGAGCAGGGAGCTGACCGGCACGCCCGCCTGAGCGGCCTGGATGTCGAGGGAGGCGACCTTGAAGGGCGAGAAGACGAGGTCCGTGGCCGCCGACAGGTCGAGCATGTCGCCGAAGCTCGCGCCCGCGCCCCCCGCCCCGGTGAGCGTCGCGTCGACGACCCGCCGCATCCCGTGCAGGTCGCGGACGTCGTGGCCGGCCAGGGCCGACGCGCACGCGGCGAGCCGCTCGAGGTGCGCCGTGTCGCCGTACGTCTCGCCGAGCCCCACGCTGCCGTCGTCGGTGCGCACGCGCACGAGCGCCCGAAGCGCCCACGGCTGGTGCACCCCGACAACGTTGAGCAGCGGCGGGTCGGCGAGGGCGAGCGGCGTGACCTCGACCGCCGCGATGCGCGAGGCCATCAGCGCGGGGCCTTGACCGCCAGGACGGGCACCTCGGCGGAGAGCAGGATCTTCTGGGCGTCGGAGCCCATGAGCAGCTTGCCGACGGGTGAGCGGTGCCGCAGGCCGATGACGACGAGGTCGGCACCGGTCTCCTGCACGAGGGAGTGCAGGGTGTCGGCGAGGTCCTCGTGGAGGGCGTGGTCGACGCGGGCGGTCACGCCGCGGGCGCTCGCCCGCTCGACGAGGGCGGTGCTCGCGTCGTCGCCGACGAGGTCGGCGTCGACGGTGGCCCCGCGCCGCGGGGAGTTGACGACGACGAGGTCGGTGTCGCGCAGCGCGGCCTCGGCGATCGCGGCGTCGAGGGCGGCCTCGCCCTGGGGGGTGGGCAGGTATCCGACGAGGATGGTCACGGGGGCCTTCTTCTACGAGATGGTGGGTCGGATCAGCGGTGGTCGTGGAGCTGGGCGTCGCGCCCGTCCGGCGCGGGGGCCGGGCGGCGCCGCCGGGCGAGCACCGCCTGGACGATCGGCACGAGGGCGGCCACGAGGACGAGCGCGAGGATCGTCCCGGAGATCGGCCGGGTGAGGAAGCCGGCCGGGTCGCCGCCGAAGATGAGCAGCGACTGCCGGCCCGAGCTCTCGATCATCGTGCCGAGGACGAACGCGAGGACGAGCGGGCCGGGCTCGAAGCCGAACTTCTTCATGAGGTAGCCGATGACCCCGAAGATGATGACGAGGAAGACGTCGAAGACGCGGTTGGCGACGGTGTAGGCGCCGAGCAGCGTGATGAGCGCGGTCACCGGGGCGAGGATCGCGGGGCGCACCCGCAGGATCCGCACGAAGAGTCCGACCATCGGCAGGCTCATGACGAGCAGCAGGATGTTGCCGATGTACATCGAGTTGATGACGCCCCAGAAGAGGTCGGGGTGCTCGGTGACGAGCTGCGGGCCGGGCTGGATGCCCTGGATGAGCAGCGCGCCGAACATGAGCGCCATCGTCGCGTTCGCCGGGATGCCCAGGGTGAGCAGCGGGATGAACGACGAGGTCGCGGCGGCGTTGTTCGCGGTCTCGGGGCGGCGACGCCCTCGACGGCCCCGCGGCCGAAGCGCTCGGGGTGCTTGGCGCGCCTCTTCTCGACGGCGTAGGCGACGAGCGAGGAGAGGACAGCGCCGCCGCCGGGCAGGACGCCGAGGACGAAACCGATGAGCGAGCCGCGGCCCATCGCGCCCGAGGACTGCCGCAGGTCGGCCCGCGAGGGCCAGACCCGGCCGACGGCCGCCGGCGTGTGGACCTTGCCGTGCCGCTCCTCGAGGTTGTCGAGGATCTCGGCGACGCCGAAGAGGCCCATGGCGATCGACACGAAGTCGAGGCCGTCGGCCAGGTCGAGACTGCCGAACGTGAACCGCTCGGCGCCGGTGAACGTGTCGCGTCCGACCGTGGCCAGGAGCAGGCCGATCCCGGCGGCGATGATCGCCTTGAGCTTCGTGCCGTTGCCCACCGTGGCGACGAGCAGCACACCGAGGACACCGAGGGCCGCGTACTCCGGCGGCCCGAAGTCGAGGGCGAACGAGGCGACGAGCGGCGCGAGCAGCGACAGGCCGATGATCGAGACCGTCGCGCCGACGAACGAGCCGATCGCCGCGACGCCGAGGGCCGTGCCGGCCTTGCCCTGCTTGGCGAGGGCGAAGCCGTCGAAGACCGTGACGACCGAGCTCGCCTCGCCGGGCAGCCGCAGCAGGACCGAGGTGATCGTGCCGCCGTACTGCGCGCCGTAGAAGATCCCGGCGAGCATGATGATCGCCGTCACCGGCTCGATGCCGTAGGTCAGCGGCAGCAGGATCGCGATGGTCGCGCCCGGACCGAGGCCGGGCAGGACGCCGATGAGCACGCCGATGAAGCAGTAGAGCAGGTTGCTGGGCTCGGCGACGACGGCGAACCCGGCGAGGAAGTCGTTGACGTCCATGTCGGCCTCAGATCAGGTGGGGCAGGGGAACCTGCAGCAGGACGATGAACAGGACGTAGAAGACCGCGACCGTGACGACCGAGACGACGGCCGTACTGCGCCACGACTCGCGCCCGAGGAAGCGCAGCCACACGATGCACAGCAGCAGCGCCGGGATCTCGAAGCCGATGAGCGGCATGAGCGCCGCGAGGGCGACGAACGTGACGATCCCGACGGCCGGCAGCACGCTCGCCTTCGAGAACTGCTCGGTGTCGGTGCCGCGGCGGCCGACGACGACGAGGACGGCGGCCAGGACCGTGACGACGACGCTGATCGCGAAGGGCCACAGCCCCGGCCCCGGCGCGGTGAGCCGGCCGAGGCCGAAGCCGTAGGAGAGGACGAGACCGGCGACGCCGACGGCGAGCGCGACGAGCGCCGCGCCGATCTGCGAGGCCGGGCCCGCGTGCGGCGGGCGCTCCTCCTCGAGCTCCGCGTACACCTCGGCCTTGATCTCGTCGAGGATGTCGGTCTCGCCGGCGGTTCCAGGCGTCGTGCCCGCTGTGTGGTCGCGGGGGTCGGGGCCCAGGCTGCTCACGTCACTTGCTCTTCATGTCGATGCCGAACTTGTCGACGAGGCCCTGGTAGCGCTGCGCGTCGGCCGTGAGCCTCGTGACGACCTCCTGGCCCGAGATCTCCATCGGCGTGAGGTTGTTCTCCTCGTTGAACTTCTTGTAGGCGTCGGTCGCGTACGTCTTCTTCGCCGCCTCGATGAGGGTGTCCTTGACGTTCTGCGGGACACCCTTGGGGGTCGTGATGAAGCGGTACTGCTGGACCTCGACGTCGAAGCCCTGCTCCTTGCGGTCTTGACCTCGGGCAGGTACGTCACGCGCTTGCCGGAGAAGACCGCGAGGGGCACGAGCTTGCCGCTCTTGATGTTCTCGACGGCCTCACCCACCTGCAGGGTCGAGGCGTCGACCTGGTTACCGAGGACGGCGGTGAGGTTCGGCGCGCCGCCGTCGAAGGGCACGGGGGTGGCGTTGACGCCGGCGGTCTTGAAGGTGAGCGCCGAGGCGAGCTGGGCGCCGGTGCCGACGCCGGTCGTGCCGTACTTGATGTTCTTGCCCGCGGCCTTGACGTCGGCGAGGGTCTTGTAGCCGCTCTTGGGGTTGGTGACCATGACGTAGTCGTCGATCGAGACCCCGTAGATCACGTCGAAGTCCTCGATCTTCGTCACCTCGGCCTCGCTGACGGCCAGGGGCGTGATGGCGAAGAGGGAGGCGTTCTGCACCGCGATCTTGCTGCCGTCGGGCTTGGCGCCCTTGAGCTCCTTGGCCACGAGCGCGCCGTTGGCCCCGGGCTTGTTGATGACGGGCATCGAGACACCGAGTTCCTTGCCCATTCCGGTCGACAGGGCGCGGCTGATGAGGTCGCTGCTGCCGCCGGCGGAGGCGCCGACGCTCATCTCGATGTTGCCGCTCGGGTATGTGGCGCTCGCGTCGCCGCCGCCCCCGCCGGTGCTCGTCTTGACGCCGCCGCAGGCGGACAGGGCGAGGGAGGTGACGGCGAGGGCGCCGACGGTGCGAAGTCCGAGTCGCAGGCTGGTCATGATCGGTTCTCCTTGGCTGGTGCCCGCCGACGGGGGCGGAAGGCGTCGTTGGCTGTCGGCAAAACTAGGCCGACCCTCGATGCCTGCCCAAGGCTCATTCGGCATGGACGAATACCCTGAGGGCATGAACTTCAGCCTCGACCAGGTCAGGGCGTTCGTCGCCGTCGCCGAGGAGCTGCACTTCGGGCGGGCGGCGGAGCGGCTCGCGATGACGCAGCCCCCGCTGAGCCGCAGCATCCAGAAGCTCGAGCGGTCCGTCGGCGCGACCCTCCTGGACCGGGACAGCCGAGGGGTGCGGATGACCGGGGCCGGCGAGGCCTTCCTCGTCGAGTGCTACCGGATGCTCGCGCTCGTCGACTCGGCCCGCAACGTCGCGCAGCGGGTCGACCAGGGCGTCGCGGGCGTCATCCGGCTCGGTTTCACGGCGGTCTCGGCGATCGGCCTACTGGGGCCGCTGCTGCGCGCACTCGGGGAGCAGTTGCCCGACGTCCACGTCGTGCTCCGCGAGGCGGTGACGTCGGCGCAGGTCGAGGGCATCCGCCGCGGGGAACTCGACCTCGGCCTCGCCCGGCCGCCCTTCGACACGACGCTGCTCGCCTCGCGGCTGCTGGTCCGGGAGCGCTGTGCGCCGTCGTGCCGACCGGGCACCCGCTCGCCGAACGCCCCGGCCCGCTCCTGCCCGGCGACTTCGACGCCGAGACGGTCATCGCCTACAACCCCGTGCAGTCGCGCTACTTCCACGAGCTGACGGTCCGCTTCCTGCTCAACTCCCACCCCCGCTTCGACCAGGAGGTGCACCAGGTGCTCACCGCCCTGCTGCTCGTCGCCGCCGGTCGCGGGCTCGCCTTCGCCCCCGCCTCCGCGGTGCACCTCGGCGTCGCCGGCGTGGAGTTCAAGGAGCTGCAGCTCGGCGACTCCGTCGGCGAGCGTCCCGTGGAGCTGCACGCGATCTGGCCGCGCGCCACCCCCGACCCGCTCATGCGCCGCGTGCTGCGCGTCCTGGCGTCGATCTCGGGCGATCCCGCCGATCCGCACCCCATCTCGGGCCCGGCGGCCGTGGCGACGTGAACCTCATCGCCGGGGCACCCGCCGCCGGGTGTGCGGCCGGGCCGACGGCGCGTCCCGCGGTCGGCCTCTACGGCCGGGGAGAGCCCGCACCCGGGTCGTCGACGCGCGCCAGGGCCGGTCGGACATCCGTCGCGTGGAAGTCGTCGCCCTTGAAGAGCAGCGTCTCCTGCGTCAGGGAGGCCAGGGCGTAGGCGAAGCAGTCGCCGAAGTTCAGTCGCGCACCCGTCGGGGCGCCCGGCCCGAACCGCCTGTAGGCGGCGGCAGCGGCCCAGTGCTGACCGGGGACGTCGTCGGCGACGCGGATCCCGAACTCCGAGAGGGCGGCGCGGACGTCGCTCTCGGACGCGCCGAAGCGGCGCCACATCACGACGGACAGTTCGACGAGCGTCCCGGGGGCGATCCGCGTCGACGTCGACACCGACAACGCCCGCACGTAGTCGTCGGCGTCGGACTCGCCCCGGAGGACGGCGACGATCGCCGAGGTGTCCACGATCACCGCGGCAGGCCCTCGTCGTCGTAGAGGTCCCGGTCGGTCGGCCAGGGGGCGGGTCCACGGCCGGCGCGCTCCTGCATCGTCCGCGCGAAGGTGCGCATCCGCGCGAGACGATCGCCGGCGTCCTCGTTCTCCTCCTGGGCGGTCAGGCGAGCCAACTCGGCGCGCACGGCGCGGTCGGTGGCCTCGGTGAGCGTGAGGCCCGTGCGCCCCGCCAGCTCTCGGATCGCACCAGCGGTGGCCTGGTTGCGGATGCTGATCGTCATCCCCCCAGCATACGTACGCCCCGTGTGACCGACTCGGCTCGCGTCGCGGTACCTCGCGGGCCGCGGCGCGCGATGCGTCGAGAGTATCGCTGGATGCCGATTCAGTCTTGGACAGGCATGAAGCCGGGCTCCTAGCGTGGCCGCCATCACCCGACGGCCCACCGACATCGAGGACCCACCGTGCCCGCACTTGCCCCCGCAGAACTCGCGCAGCGCCTGAGCAGCGGCCTGCTGTCCTTCCCCGTCACGCACTTCGACGCCGACCTGGCCTTCGACGAGGGCGCCTACCGCGAGCACCTGCAGTGGCTGAGCGGCTTCCCCGTCGCCGGGCTCTTCGCCGCCGGCGGCACCGGCGAGGGCTTCTCGCTCACCGGTGCCGAGATGGACACGGTCGTGCGCGCGGCGGTCGACGAGGTGGCCGGCAAGGTCCCGGTGCTCGCGCCGGCGACCGGCGGCATGGCGAGCGCGATCGAGCAGGCCACGGCCGCCCGGGCCGCGGGTGCCGACGGCATCCTGCTCATGCCGCCCTACCTCACCGAGTCGGGTCAGCCCGGCCTTGCCGAGCACGTGAGCCGCGTCTGCGCGTCGGTGCCCGAGCTCGGGGTCGTCGTCTACTCCCGCGCCCACGCCGTGCTGCGCGACGACACCGTCGAGCTCGTCGCCGAGCGCAACCCCAACCTCGTCGGCTTCAAGGACGGCGTCGGCAACATCGAGCAGATGACCCGCACGTACGCCCGCGTCGGCGACCGCCTCATGTACATCGGCGGTCTGCCGACGGCCGAGACGTTCGCGCTGCCGCTGCTCCAGCTCGGCGTGACGACCTACAGCTCGGCGATCTTCAACTTCGTGCCGCAGTTCGCCGTCGAGTTCTACGACGCCGTCCGCGCGCAGGACCACGCGGAGGTCTACCGCCGCCTGCGCGAGTTCGTCATCCCTACCTCGACATCCGCGACCGCGTGCCCGGGTACGCCGTCTCGATCGTCAAGGGTGGCCTGTCCGCGGTCGGGCGCCCGGCCGGCCCGGTCCGCCCGCCGCTGACGAACCTCACGCAGGACGAGCTCGCCGACCTCAAGGCGCTCATCGAGCAGGCCTCTGCCCCGGTCGCCCCCGTCGCCCACGCCACCTCCGGCCCCCGGTGACCGGCCGGCCTGCCACCATCGACGGATCCCTCATCGATCAAGGACGCACACCATGACCCCCAGCGGATACTCCTTCATCGCCGGCTCGCAGGTCAGCGGCACCGCCGGCACGCTCACCCCCCGCGCCGGCGCCTCCGGTGAGACCCTCGAGCCCGAGCACGGTCTCGTGTCGGTCGAGCAGGTCGAGCAGGCGGCCCGGGCGGCCGCGGAGGCGTTCGGCGCCTACCGCGCCACGTCCCCGGAGCAGCGCGCCGCCCTGCTCGAGGCGATGGCCGCCACCCTCGAGGCCGACGGCGACGACATCGTCGCGAGTGCGGTCGCCGAGAGCGGCCTCCCGCAGGCGCGGGTCACCGGCGAGCTCGGCCGCACGACCGGCCAGCTGCGGCTCTTCGCCCGCGTCGTGCGCCAGGGCGATCACCGCGGCGTGCGCCTCGACCCCGCGCTGCCGGACCGGACGCCCCTGCCGCGCCCCGACCTGCGCCTGCAGATGGTGCCGCTCGGGCCGGTCGCCGTCTTCGGCGCGAGCAACTTCCCCCTCGCCTTCTCGGTCGCCGGGGGCGACACGGCCTCCGCTCTGGCCGCCGGGTGCCCCGTCGTCGTCAAGGGCCACGAGGCGCACCCCGGCACCGGCGAGCTCGTCGCCCGCGCGCTCACCTCGGCCGTCGCGGACTCCGGCCTGCCCGGGGGCGTGTTCTCCTACATCCTCGGCGGCATCGAGGCGGGTCAGGCCCTCGTCGCCTCGCCGCACATCACGGCCGTCGGCTTCACCGGCAGCCGCCGCGGCGGGCTCGCGCTCGTCGCCACCGCCGCCTCCCGGCCGGTGCCGATTCCCGTCTACGCCGAGATGTCGGCGGTCAATCCCGTCGTCGTCCTGCCGGGCGCGCTCGGCGACCCGGCCGCGCTCGCCACGGCGTACGTCGGCTCGCTGACGCAGGGGTCGGGGCAGTTCTGCACCAACCCGGGGCTGCTCTTCCTGCCGACCGGCGAGGCCGGGGACGCCTTCGTCGAGGCGGCCGCCGCCGCGGTGGCGCAGGCCTCGGGTCAGACGATGCTCACCGAGGGCATCGCCTCGGCCTACGAGAAGGGCGCCGCCGGGCTGCGCGACACCGCCGGTGTCGAGGTGCTCGCCCAGGGCAGCGCCGGCGGTGCGGGCGCGCCCGCGCCGCAGCTGCTCCAGGTGGGCACCGACGCCGTCGACGACGCCTGGGACGCGGTGACCGAGGAGGTCTTCGGCTCCAGCGGCGTCATCGTCCGGTACGCCGACACCGCCGCCCTCGCGCGGCGCCTCGCGCGGATCGACGGGCAGCTCACGGCGACCCTGCACCTGGACGCCGACGACGACACCGACGTCGAGGCCGCCCGCGAGCTGCTGCCGGTCCTCGAGGACCGCGTCGGCCGGATCCTCGTCGGCGGCTGGCCGACCGGGGTGGAGGTCTGCGACGCGATGGTCCACGGCGGTCCGTACCCCGCGACGAGCGACTCCCGCACGACGTCCGTCGGGTCGCTGGCGATCGAGCGCTTCCAGCGCCCGGTCTGCTACCAGAACCTGCCCGCCGCACTCATGCCGCAGGCGCTGGCCGACGACAACCCGTGGGGCCTGACCCGGCGCATCGACGGCACGCTCCACCTCGCCCCCTCTCAGGGAGTGACCCACCGATGACCCCCACCGTCGCGACCGTCGAGGTCGTGCCCGTCGCCGGACACGACTCGATGCTGCTCAACCTGTCCGGGGCCCACGGCCCCTACTTCACCCGCAACATCGCCCTGGTCACCGACTCCGACGGCCGCGTCGGCCTCGGCGAGGTGCCCGGCGGCGAGGCGATCCGCTCGACGATCGAGGAGGCCGGGAGCCGGCTCGTCGGGCAGCCCGTCGCCCGCTTCAAGAGCCTCCTGCGCGACATCGCGACCGCCTTCGCCGACCGTGACGCCGGCGGGCGGGGGCTGCAGACCTTCACCCTGCGCACGACCGTGCACCCGGTGACCGCGCTGGAGTCGGCGCTGCTCGACCTGCACGGTCAGCACCTCGGGGTGCCGGTCGCCGAGCTGCTCGGCGACGGGCAGCAGCGCGACCGCGTCCCGATGCTCGGCTACCTCTTCTACGTCGGGGACGCGGACCGGACCGAGCTCCCCTACGTCACCGACGACGCCGGGGCGGACCGCTGGTCGCAGCTGCGGCGGCGCGAGGCGCTGGACCCCGACGCGGTCGTCGCGCTCGCCGAGGCGGCGGCACGCTACGGCTTCCGCGACTTCAAGCTCAAGGGAGGGGTGCTCGCGGGCGAGGAGGAGATCGCGGCGGTCACCGCGCTGGCCCGGCGGTTCCCCGACGGCAACGTCACCCTCGACCCCAACGGCGGCTGGCTGCTCGCCGACGCGGTCCGGCTGTGCCGCGGGCTCGACGACGTGCTCGCCTACGCCGAGGACCCGTGCGGCGCCGAAGGCCGCTTCTCCGGTCGTGAGGTGATGGCCGACTTCAAGCGGGCGACGGGCCTGCGGACGGCGACGAACATGATCGCCACCGACTGGCGCGAGATGAGCCACGCGGTGCGGGTCGACGCCGTCGACATCCCGCTCGCCGACCCGCACTTCTGGACGATGGCCGGCTCGGTGCGGGTCGCCCAGCTGTGCAACGACTTCGGGCTGACGTGGGGTTCGCACTCCAACAACCACTTCGACGTGTCGCTGGCGATGTTCACGCACGTCGGGGCCGCGGCCCCGGGCGAGATCACCGCCCTGGACACGCACTGGATCTGGCAGGACGGCCAGGGCCTGACGACCGACCCGCTGCGCATCGAGGACGGCGCGATCGCGGTGCCGCAGCGCCCGGGCCTGGGGATCGAGATCGACCGCGACCGCCTCGACGCCGCGCACGAGCTCTCTACCTGCGTGAGGGCCTCGGCGCCCGCGACGACGCGACGGCGATGCAGTTCCTCGTGCCGAACTGGGCCTTCGACCCCAAGCGCCCCTGCCTCGTGCGCTGACGGCCCCGTCAGCTCCCCCGGCCCTGCGTGCGGACCGAGCCGGGGGTGCTGCCGGTGGCTCGGGTGAACGCCCGGTGGAACGCGGCCTCGGACCGGTAGCCGAGCTCGCCGGCGAGCTGGGCGGCGGTGGTATCCCCCTCCGACAGGCGGGCTCGGGCGACGTTCATCCGCCATCGGGTGAGGTAGGCGATGGGCGACTCTCCGACGAGGCCGGTGAAGCGGGCGCTGAACGCCGACCGGGACATCGTGGCGACCCGTGCCAGTCCGTCGAGGGTCCACTCGGCCCCTGGATCGTCGTGCATCGCCTCGATCGCCCGGCCGATCCGCTCGTCCTGGAGGGCGCTCAGCCAGCCCGCCGTGCCGTCGCCGGCGGCGTCGTGCGCGAGCCAGGAGCGGATCGCCTGCACGACGAGGACGTCCGCGAGCCGGGACGCCACGGCCTCCCCGCCGAACTGCGGCCGGGACAGCTCGCCCGCCATGAGGCGCAGCGTGTCCCGGATGGCCGCGGTGGCCGTCACGCTGCCGTCGCCGACGACGAGGCTCGCCGGGAGGGCGCCCATGAGCTCGCGGGCGGCGGGATCGTCGAACGCGACGATTCCGCAGATCAGGTCCGTCACCCGACCGTCGTCGCCGTGCCGCAGGGTCGAATACTGCGGGCTCAGGTAGTGCTGCGGCAGAAGGTCCACACGCGCCGACGGGCCGGCCTCCGGACTGCTGAGCAGGTCGTGGCCGCGTCCGTGCGGCACCAACGCGAGGTCCCCGGGCCGCAGCTCGATCGGATCGGCGTCGGGGAGCGCCAGCCAACAGACGCCCGAGGTCGGCACGTGAAAGCTGATCGAGTCGGCGATCGCCGGCATCTCCAGCGCCCACGGCTCACGCACCTCGGCGTGGCAGTAGAACGTGCTGCGCATCCTCAGCGAGTGCAGCACCCTGGCGAGCCGATCGCCCGTTCGGTGCGGCGCCGCGGTCATGCCGCCATCGTGCCAGCGCACTGTCGCCCGCGGCACCGGACGAACGAGCAAGAACTTCGGTCGATGGCGCATGGATCGACCGGTGGATGGTGCCTAGCGTCGGTCATGCAAGGTCACCGTTCACGAAGGGAGATCATCATGTACGTCGTCGCAGGAGCCACGGGCCGCGTGGGATCGGTCGTCGCCACACGCCTGCTCGAGGCCGGCGCGGACGTCGGAGTCCTGGTCCGCAGACCGCAGGACGCCGCGTCGTGGGAGGCCCGCGGGGCCCGGGCACACCGGGTGGACCTCGAGGACCGGGCGGCGCTGAGCGGGGTGCTCGCGGGCTGCGCCGGGTTCTTCGTGCTGCTGCCGTTCGACCTGACCGTCGACGACCTCGACGCGCACGCCGACACCCTCATCGCCTCGATCGCCGGGGCCGTCGGTGACCAGCGCGTGCCGCACGTCGTCATGCTCTCCTCCGGCGGCGCCGACCTGACCGACGGCACCGGGCCGATCACCTGGCTGCACCGCCTCGAGCGCGCCCTCCTGCGCACCGGGACGACACTCACGGCCCTGCGCCCGGGCCACTTCCAGGAGAAGGTCGGCGATGTCGTGGACGCCGCGCGCGGTGCGGGCGTCTATCCCGTCTTCGCCGCGTCGGCCGACGTGCCGCTCCCGCTCGTCGCCACCCGCGACATCGGGGTGGCGGCCGCCGCCGCGCTCCTCTCGCCGCCCGCGGCCAGCGAGGCGGTGGACGTCCTCGGCCCCGCCTACACCGAGCGCGCCGTGGCCGCGCTGCTGGCCGACGCCCTGGGCCGCGAACTCCTCGTCGAGCCTCTCCCCGAGGAGGCCTGGGTGGGCGCTCTGCAGGAGGCCGGCTTCGCGGGCCACGTCGCGCGGAGCCTGGCGGAGCTCTATCGCGCCGACGAACACGGGCTGCTGGCCCCGCGCGGCGATCGGCGCGTCGATGCCTCGACGCCCATGGAGACCACGCTCGAACGCCTCGTCGCCGCGGGTTGACCGGCCGGGGCCCGCGGACGTTCGAGGTGCCGCGGGCCTCACCTCGGTCCCCGTCGAGGACGGGATGTGGTGGAGTGGTCCCGTCCCCCGGCTCACCTCACCGCCGCGAGAGAACGGGAGTCGCGATGAGCGCACCCACCTGGATCGACGCCGCCGAACTCCGTCGCCGCGTCTCTCCGTCCCGGGCCCGCGACGTGCTCGGCGAGACACTGCGATCCGGCTTCGACCCCGCCGGCGACCCGGCGCGCGTCTCGACGCCGCTCGGCTCCGGCGAGTTCCTGCTCATGCCGTCGCAGGTGGGGGACGTCGCCGGCGTGAAGGTGCTCGGGCTGGCCCCCGGCAACACCGCCCGCGGGTTGCCGACCATCCAGGGCTGGTACCTGCTCATGGACGGCGCCACGCTCACGCCCACCACGCTGCTCGACGGCACGGCGCTGACGACGCTGCGCACGCCCGCGGTGTCCGCCGTCGGCCTGGAGGCCCTCGCCCCCGAGGTCGTCGAGGTCGCCGTCGTGCTCGGGAGCGGGCCGCAGGCCGTCGGGCACGCCGAGGCGCTGCTCGCGCTGCGCGACGTCGGTCGGTTCGTCGTCGTCGGCCGCGACCCGGGCCGCACCGACGCCTGCGCGCGACGGATCGAGGCGCTCGGCGGCGCGACGGAGGTGGCGGCCACGACCGACCGCACCCGCCTCGAGGAGGCGGTGCGGCACGCGCAGGTCGTCCTGTGTACGACGTCGGCGGCCGAGCCGGTCGTCGACGGGGCCTGGGTCGCCGACGGCGCGTGCGTCGTCGCCGTCGGGTCCCACTCGCCCGAGCGACGCGAGCTCGACGCCGGGCTCATGGGCCGGTCCCTCGGCGTCGTCGAGGACCGCGAGACCGCGCTGCGGGAGGCCGGTGACGTCGTCCTCGCCGTCGCCGACGGCGCGCTCGACGCCGACGATCTCCACACGCTGGCCGACGTCGCGGCGGGGCGGGTCGCACGCCCGGTGGATCGGCCCAGCGTCGTCAAGACGGTCGGGATGTCCTGGGAGGACCTCGTCGTCGCCGCCGCGGCGCAAGGGGCGGCCCCCTGACGGGAGCCGACTCGGCTACCCGAGTACCTCGTCCACGTAGCACCAGCGCCACACCTCGTCGTGCTCGAACGAACGGACGACGGGGTGGCCGGTCTCGGCCGCGTGCGCGGAGGCGTGCCGGCCCTGGGAGGAGTCGCAGCAGCCGACGAACCCGCAGGTCAGGCACAGGCGGAGGTGGACGGGGTTGAGGCCCTCCGCCTCGCAGATGGGGCAGGTCTGCGACCGGGGCTCGGGGTCGGGGCGGCCCTCGTCGGCGCGCAGGTGCTCGCACTCCCCGGCCACGCTCGCCGGGGCGGCGACGTGGTCGACGGCCACTCCCGCGGTGCTCGACGTCCGGTCGAGACGCTCCGCGAGGTCGGCGATCATCGACTCCTCGATGTCGAGCGCGTTCATCACCCCGGCGAGCACCTCGTGGTCGACGTCCCCGCGGGCGCGGACCTCGAGCACGGCGTCCCGCTCGGCGTCGATCATCGCCGCCCGCAGCCGGCGGTACGAGGCGCCGGGCGGGCTCCAGCCGGCGCGCCCCGACCCGGCGAGCCCCTCCCAGTGGGCGTCGGCCCGGCGCTGCGCGCGGGCCCGCAGGTCGGCCACGGTGGCCTCGTCGACGTCGACCGCCGGGTCGGCGCTCAGCCGGTCGAGCTCGGCCAGGCCGGCGCGGGAGGCGGTCCGCATGACCTGGGCCGCGGCGAGCAGGTCGGCGCGCGGGTCGGGCCCCCGCACCCCGAACCGCCGCGCGGCCCAGGGCAGCGTCGCGCCCTGCAGGAGCAGCGTCCCCGCGACGACGACCATGGCCGCGAGCACGAGCACCTCCCGGTGCGGCGTCTGCGGCGGGAGGGTGAAGACCGCGGCGAGCGTGACGACGCCCCGCATCCCGGCCCACGACAACACCCCGAGCTCGCCGACCGTCAGCGACCCCTCGCGGCTCGGCAGGATCGCGGAGGCCATGATCCACAGCGGCCGGAACAGGACGGTGGTCGCGAACACGGCGGCGCAGAACCCGGTGATGAGCCACGGGTCGAGCTCGGAGGCCGCCACGCCCTGGAGGATCCCCGCGAGCTGGAGGCCCACCATGAGGAACACGGCGTTCTCGAGGAGGAACTGGATCGTCGCCCAGTTGATGCGCTGGGAGATGCGGGTCGTCGCGTCGAGCTGGATCGGGGACCGGTCCGCGAGCAGCAGGCCCGCCACGACGACGGCGAGCACGCCCGACCCGCCGATCTCCTCCGCGGGCAGGTAGACGACCCACGGCGTGATGAGGGACTGCGCCGTGCGGCTCACCGGGTCGGGCAGGTGCGACCGCAGCCGACCGAGCAGCCACGCCGCGGCGACCCCGACCGCCCCACCGCCGAGCACCGAGAGCGCGAACCCGCCGGCGAGATCCCCGACCGTGATCGTGCCGACGATCGCGGCCGTCGTCGTGTGCAGGAGCACGATCGCGGTCGCGTCGTTGAGCAGCGACTCGCCCTCGAGGAGGGTGACGACGCGCCGGGGCAGGCCGATGCGGCGGCCGATCGCGGTGGCGGCCACCGCGTCCGGCGGCGCGACGACCGACCCGAGCGCCAGCGCCGCCGCCAGCGGGACGGGCAGGAGCCACCACCCGACGAACCCCACCACCACGGCGGTCGCGACGACGAGCCCCACCGCGAGGAGCACGACGCCGCGCCGGTCGCGCTTGAGGTCGACGAGCGAGACCTGGATGGCGGCGGCGTACAGCAGCGGCGGGAGGAGGACGACGAGGATGAGGTCGGGCTCCAGCGGCTCGTGGGGGATGAACGGCAGGAACGACCCGATGATGCCGACCGCCGTGAGGACGAGCGGGGACGGCAGCCCCCACCGCGTGCACAGCGCGGCGACGAGGACGACGACGACCGCGAACAGCATCGTCCACAAGGCGATCTCGTGCATGGACGCCCCCTTCAGGCGGAGAAGACGAGACGCCCGTCGACGACGGTGGCGCGCACGCCGCCGTCCCCGAGGGACCGCAGATGGCGGGCGGCGTCCGGGCCACCGGCGTACCGCAGCGGGTCGTCGGCGAGCACGACGACGTCGCCGACCGCCCCGACGGCGAGCGTGCCGCGGCCGTCGGTGCTCGCCGCGAGCGCCTCCGCCGTCGTCAGGGACTGCTCGGGATGCCACGGCCCGCGGTCGTCGCCGCTGCGGTGCACGGCCGCGGCCATGGCGAGCCACGGGTCCAGCGCCGCCACGGGCGCGTCCGAGCCGAGCCGGAGCTCGACCCCCGCGTCGTGAAGGGCGCGCAGCGGGAACGACCGCTCGGTGCGGTCGGCCCAGCACACGTCGCTCACGTCGCGGTCGTCGAGCAGGTGGGCCGGCTGGACGCTCGCGGCCACGCTCGTCCGCGCCATGCGCTCGACGTCGGGCCAGGTCACGAGTTGGGCGTGCTCGATCGTCCCGCGTGCTCCCGTGGCCTCGTAGGCGTCGAGCGCCTGGCCGACCGCCGCGTCGCCGATCGCGTGGAGCGCCACGGTGAGCCCCGCCGCGTGCGCCCTCCCCATGAGGTCGCTCACCTGCGCCGTCGTGAACCCCTCCTTGCCGCGCGGGAAGTCGAGCCCGGCCGCGTCGCAGTAGGGCTCGCAGCAGAAGGCCGTGCGGGTGTTGAGGGAGCCGTCCGAGATGATTTTCAGCGGGCCCATCGTCACGAGGCCGCCGAGCGGGTCGCCGCTGCGCAGCCCGGCGGCGATGACCTCGTCCAGGCGGTCGGGGTAGACGGCGGCCCGTACCCGCATCGTGTCCAGGCCGGCGGCGACGCGCTCCGGCCAGCGGGTGAAGGCGCCGTCGAACTCCAGGTCGACGACGCCGACGACCCCCATCGCGTGGGCGTCGGCGAGGAGCCCGGCCACCCCGGCCTCGGCGGCGTCCGTCACGCCGGGCAGCTCGCCGAGCCGGGCGAAGACCGGGAACCACTCGTCCTCGTCCATGGGGCCCGTCCGCGGCGGGAGGCCCAACAGGCGCAGGGCCCGCGAGTTGAGCCAGCCGTTGTGGCCGTCGCCGCTGACCGCGACGACCGGGTGCGCCCCGCTCACCGCGTCGAGGGCGGCGACGGTGGGCGGCTGCGACCACAGGGCGCTGCGGTGCCCCCAGGCCACGACCGCCACCTCCGGGTCGTCGAGGGTCGCGAGATGGGCGGCGACGAGGTCGACCGCCTCCTGCGGGCCCCGCGCCGGGCCGAGGTCGGGTCGCACCCGCTGCGCGGCGGCCTGCGCCGAGTGGACGTGGTGGTCCCACAGCCCGGGCAGGGCGAACCCGCCGGCGCCGTCGAGCTCCGGCAGACCGTCGGCCGCCAGGTCCGGCCCGATCTCGACGACGACGCCGTCGACGATCCGGACGTCGACGAGGCCTGGGGGCGCCGGATCGGAGAGCGCGACCACGCGCACGTCGCGGACGAGCAGACCACGGGCGAACGACGCTGCGGTCATGACGACTCCTCTGGGGGTGAGTGCGAACCCGCGGAGGCCCGCGCCTCGCGGGCACCGTGGTGTCGTCGACCACCAGGGTTGACGACGTCCGGCCCGGTCGACACAGCGAACACCCCGGATGTCGTGGATGAGATCCGGGTCGCCGACGGCGGGGGTCCGTGGTGCCCCCACCGTAGTGCGCGGCCGGGCGTGCGGGGTCGCCGGCTACGCGTCGAACGGGCCGTGCACACGGCCGGTCGATCGGCTGCGACGGAGTAGGCGAGTCGAGTCCCGTCGGTCGTCGATGACCGGTCACCCGCCCACGGGGTCTGCCCCGCGAGGACCGCCAGGGGCCGCGGAGCCGCGGACGCCACCCCGAGAGCGGCGGGGAGGGCGTGGGGTGCCCTGGTGATACACCCCACGCCGATGCCTTCCGCGCGTCACACGTCGCGACGTCCAGCTCCCGGGCGACGAACTGTTCTTCGCCAACGTCCCCCACCGAGTCGTGGAACGCGTTGACCCCGCCCAGCGACCGGGCCAGCACGGAGAACACGACGTTCGTCTCGCCCGTGACGACGAGCGCGAGCCGCACCTGGTCGAGCGAGGCCAGCAGGGCCAGGGTCCGGGGCAGGTCGGCGGGCGCGACGGACACGAACCACGTCGAGGTGAGCGGCCACTGCGCGGCCTCGTGCGCCACGTCGCAGCGGAAGGTCACGACGTCCGAGGCGATGAGCTGGTCGAGGCGGCGCCGCGTCGTGGCCGCCGTCCAGCCCGTGCGGCGGGCCACCTCGGCGACGGGGACGCGGGCGTCGCGCCGCAGCTCGGCGACGAGCCGGTCGGCCCCCGGCGGCGGCGCCGGACGCCGGGCCGGCCGCGCCGGGACGAGCGCGGCGACGGCCTCCCGCTGCTCGCGGTCCAGCCCGCCGGACCTCCAGTCGCTGCCGCCGCGCACGACCTGCCGGACGACGTGGGAGCGGACGCGGGTCACCCCGTCGTGGGCGGGGAGGTCGTCGAGCAGGGCCCTCCGCAGCGCCGCGAGGTCGCCCTCCATGACGGTGACGAAGAACTCGCCCTCGGACGACTCGTCCACGCCGACGACCCGGGGGTCGGCGACGAGCCGTTCCCTCAGCCGCAAACGCGCGGCGGGGACGGCCTCGAGTCGCGCCACCCCCGTGACGTCGCCGGTCACGGCCTGGTTCGCGTGCACGGTCGACCAGGCCAGGCCGGAGTCGACGAGCCGCCGCCAGCGCGCCGCCAGCGCGGACTCGGACACGCCCAGCGCGGGCGCGAGGCGGGCCCAGGAGGCCCGCGGGGCGATCTGGAGCACGTGGACGAGCTGGAGGTCGATCTCGTCGAGTGTCGCCATGTGCACGAATCCGCTCCGGCCGGGGCCCGGCCTGAACGATTCAGGTCGTCGGGACGGATATTCGCACACATCACCGGCTCGGCGGCAGCCTCGAGCCGGCCTCGGAACACTGGCGGGAACCACGACGCACCCCGCGCCGACGACGAAGGAGTCCTCAATGCCGGTGTCCCACGATGCCCTGGCCATCGCAGGCGACCTCGTCGAGCTCCGCCACGACCTGCACGCCCACCCCGAGATCGGGTTGTCGCTGCCCCGGACGCAGGAACGCGTCCTCGCCGGTCTCGGGGGCCTCGGGATCGAGACGTCGACCGGGGTCGGGCTCAGCTCGGTCACCGGCGTCCTGACCGGCACGCGTCCCGACCGCCCCGCGGACGCCCCCGTGGTCCTCCTCCGCGCGGACATGGACGCGCTGCCCGTCCACGAGGACAGCGGCGTGCCCTACGCCTCCCGGGTCCCCGGCGCGATGCACGCCTGCGGCCACGACCTGCACACGGCGATGCTCGTGGGGGCGGCCCGCATCCTCGCCGCGCGGCGGGACGAGCTGCCCGGCGACGTCGTCCTCATGTTCCAGCCCGGCGAGGAGATGCACGACGGCGCGGCCCTGATGATCGCCGAGGGCGTGCTCGACGCCGCCGGCCGCCGCGCCGACGCCGCCTACGGGATGCACCTGTTCTCCTCGGGCTTCCCGACCGGGCGGTTCGTCGCCCGGCGGGGCCCGATGCTCGCCGCCGCGGACGGTCTCGAGGTGACCGTGATCGGGCGCGGCGGGCACGGCTCCGCGCCCCACCAGGCGCTCGACCCGGTCCCCGTCGCCTGCGAGATCGTCCTCGCGCTGCAGACGATGGTCACGCGCCGGTTCGGCCCGTTCGAACCCGTCGTCGTCGGGGTCGGCAGCCTGCACGCCGGCGAGGCCCCCACGTCATCCCCGAGACCGCGCACCTGACGGCCAGCGTGCGGACCTGGTCGCCGGAGGTCCGCACGCGCTTCCGCGAGCACGCCGCGACCCTCGCGAGCTCCATCGCCGCCGCCCACGGCCTGCACGCGGAGGTCCGTCACATCGACGGCTACCCCGTCACCGTCACCGACCCCGACGAGACCGACTTCGCGGCCGGCGTCGTCCAGGGCCTCCTCGGCGACGACGCCTTCGCCCACCTGCTCGACCCCCTGACCGGGTCGGAGGACTTCTCCCGCGTGCTCGAACGGGTGCCGGGATCCTTCGTCGGCCTGGGCGCCACCGGGGCGGGCCGCGACCCGGCCACCGCCCCCTTCAACCACTCGGCCCACGCCACCTTCAGCGACGACGTCCTGCCGCTCGGCGCGGCCGTCTACGCCCGACTCGCCCTCAGCCGGCTCGACGTCCTCGCACGTCGCAGCCCCGTCTCCACCGACCGGAGCCCGTCATGACCCGCAGCCCGCACGCCGACCCGCCCTCACCGGCCGCCACCTCCACCTCGGCCCCTCCGGCCGCGCCCGCCGCGTCCCGCGGCCGCCACACGCTGGTCGGGACGGGGATCGGCAACGCCATCGAATGGTTCGACTGGAGCATCTATTCGAGCTTCGCCCCGTTCTTCGCCGCGAGTTCTTCGTCGCGACCGATCCGCTGTCGGCGTTCCTGTCAACGCTGGCGGTCTTCGCCGTCGGCTTCGTCGGCGGGCTCCTCTTCGGCCGCATCTCGGACCGCCGGGGACGCAAGACCTCGCTCGCGCTCACCGTCGGGCTCGGAGCGGCCGCCAGCCTGCTCATCGCCGTCGCCCCCACGTACCTCATGGTGGGAGCGCTCGCGTCGGTCGTCCTCGTCACGGGCCGCATCCTGCAGGGGCTGGCCCACGGCGGCGAGCAGCCGGCGGCGCAGGCCTACCTCGCTGAGGCGGCCCCGCCGGCGCGACGCGGCCTGTGGTCCACCCTCATCTACTTCTCGGGGACCATCGGCGCCAACGTCGGGCTCGTCCTCGCGACGGTGCTCTCGGCGCTGCTCGGCCGCGAGCAGATGACCTCCTGGGGCTGGCGCATCGCCTTCGTCGTCGGCGCCCTCGGCGGCCTCGTCGCGCTGTGGATGCGCGCCCGGATGAGCGAGACCGAGGCGTTCACCCGGATCGAGAAGGCGCCGGCGCGGGTCTCGCTCGCCCGCGAGATGTGGGCCCACCGCGGGGCGTCCCTGCAGATCATCGGCATGACCGTCGGGCTCACCGTGTCGTACTACCTGTGGGTCGTCGCGGCCGCCTCGTACTCGATCGTCGTCCTGCGGGCCGACCCGACGACGACGCTGCTCGCGAGCGTCGCCGCCAACACGGTGTTCCTCCTGTGGCTGCCGTTCTGGGGGATCCTCTCCGACCGCATCGGCCGCAAGCCGGTCCTGCTCATCGGCATCGTCGGGCTCTTCGTCACGTGCCTGCCCCTGTCGGGGATGATCGACGGGAACCCCCTGCGCCTGTTCGTCGTGCTGAGCATCGCGCAGTTCTTCGTCGCCGCGCCCTGCGCGATCACCCCGGCCGTCATGTGCGAGATCCTCCCGACGCGGATCCGCACGATCGGCGTGGCGCTGCCGCTGTCGGTGGCCGTCGCCGTCTTCGGCGGCACGAGCCTGTACCTGCAGACGTGGCTGACGCGCTCGTTCGGACCCGACGCCTTCGCCTACTACGTCATGGCCCTGCTCCTCGTCAGCGCGGTCACCATCCTCACCCTCCCCGAGACCCGGGGCCGGATCCTCGGCGAGGACCGCGACGACGTCCGCCCCAACCCCTGACGGAAACCGGCCGCCCTCGGTCATGCTGAGGGTGGTCGGGTCCGCCCGCGAACCACGCCCGGCACCCAACCGAGCAGATGTGAAGGAGTACGTGCATGACCACAGCGCAGGAGTCGACGATCACGACGCGCGCCGACGGGCCCGCCCGCGAGCACATCGACCTGGTCGAGACCTACGCCGCACACAACTACCACCCGCTCGACGTCGTCATCAGCCGCGGCGAGGGCGCCTGGGTGACCGACGTCGAGGGGCGGCGCTACCTCGACGCGCTCGCCGGCTACTCGGCCCTCAACTTCGGCCACTCCCACCCGCGCCTCGTGGAGCGGGCCAAGAACCAGCTCGACCACCTCACGCTGACGAGCCGCGCGTTCCACAGCGACCAGCTCGGACCGTTCGCCCGGGACCTGGCCGCCCTGACCTGCAAGGACATGATCCTGCCGATGAACACCGGCGCCGAGGCCGTCGAGACGGCCCTCAAGGTGGCCCGGCGGTGGGGGTACGACGTCAAGGGCGTCGCCGCCGACCAGGCGAACATCGTGACGATGGCCGGCAACTTCCACGGCCGCACGTCGACGATCGTCAGCTTCTCGACCGACGAGGACGCCCGCCGCGCGTACGGCCCGTACATGCCCGGGTTCCGCGTCGTGCCCTACGGCGACGTCGCCGCGATCGAGGAGGCGATCGACGCGAACACCGTCGCCGTCCTGCTCGAGCCCATCCAGGGCGAGGGCGGCGTCCTCATCCCGCCGGACGGCTTCCTGCGCGAGGTGCGCGAGCTGTGCTCGCGGCGTTCGGTGCTCATGGTCGCCGACGAGGTCCAGTCGGGCCTCGCGCGCACCGGCCGGACCTTCGCGTGCGATCACGAGGACGTGGTGCCCGACGTCTACGTCATGGGCAAGGCCCTCGGCGGCGGCATCATGCCCGTGTCGGCGATCGCCGCGAACCGCGACGTGCTCGACGTCATCACCCCCGGTTCGCACGGCTCGACCTTCGGCGGCAACCCCCTGGCGTCCGCCATCGGCCACGAGGTGGTCGCGATGCTCGCCACCGGCGAGTTCCAGGAGCGCGCCGCGCAGATGGAGCAGATCCTGCGCCCCGGGCTGGAGGAGCTCACGGCCCACGGCGTCGTCGCGGTCCGGGTGCGCGGCGCGTGGGCCGGGTTGGACGTCGACCCGGCGCTCATGACCGGCTACGAGCTGTGCCGCCGGATGGCCGACCGGGGTGTCCTCGCCAAGGACGCGCACGACTCGACGATCCGCCTCGCCCCGCCGCTCGTCGCCTCCGACGAGGACCTGAGCCTGATGATCGACGTCGTGCGGGACTCGCTCACGGCCTGAGCCGACCCGCGCCGCTCACACCGCCGCGGGGCGCGGGACTCCTCCCGCGCCCCGCGGCGCTCACGTGGCGGCGGTGGCGTCGACGAGCACGCAGCGGACCGCGGCGGCCAGCGCCTCGGCGGGCCACTGCTCGGGGTAGGTCGCGGCCTGCAGGCTCAGGCCGTCGACGGCGACGTGGACGCGGTCGACGGCCGCCTCGAGGGCCGGGTCGAGACGCGCGTCGAGGTCGGTCGGCAGGGGCGCGCCGCGCACGTCGGCCACGGCGGTCCGGCAGACGAGCCGCTCCCCCACCCAGCCCGAATGCCGCAGCTCGTCGAGGCCCCGGTCGACGCGGGCGCGGGTCATGAACGCGAGCCAGACGAGCACCTCCACGGTGCGCTCCTCGTCCATCGGCAGGAGCTGCTCGAGCGCGCGGCAGGCGCGGTCGAGGCGCTGCTCCGGGTCGCCCCGGCCCACGTGCGCGCCGTTCCCTCCGCCGTTCCCGCCGGGCTGCAGGGCAGCGGCGTACAGCGCCACCACCCGGTCCCCCACGCGCTGGGCCATGACCTGCGCCGCGAACAGCAACAGCTCGGAGTGGGTACCGAAGTAGTGCCGCACGGCCCCCATCGACCACCCGGACTCGGCGGCCACCGCCCGCACCGTCGCCGCCTCGATCCCCTCGCGGCCGACGAGGCGCCACACGGCCCCGGCGAGCTCCTCGCGGCGGGCGGCGTGATCGACGATCTTCGGCATGGGGCCTTTATAGCACAGTTGCGCTTTCTTTATTTTAGTGCGATCGTGCTGAATAACCCCCACGAGGAGAACCCCGATGATGTCGCTCGCCACCCCGCTCACGCTCGCCCCGCTCGCCGGGCTCGCGCTCGTCGACAGCACGAGCTTCGGCACCCTCGGCGTGCCCGTCGTCCTCCTCGCCCGCGGCCGCGTCCACGTGCGGGCGCTGCTCGGCTACCTCGCGACCATCGCCGCGTTCTACTGGCTCGTGGGCGTGGGTCTCGTCCTCGGCGCCGGCGCCCTGCAGAGCCTTCTCGCCGGCGCCGGCGACAACCGGGCCCTCGCGTGGGCCCAGCTCGTCGTCGGCGTCGCCCTCTTCGCCGCGAGCTGGCTGTTCGACGGCACGCGCGCCGCGGCCCGCCGCGAGCGTCGCGCCGCGGCGGGGGGCGGCCCGAACCGGCGCGAGCGCTGGACCGACGCCCTCGTCGGGGACGCGCCCCGGCCGGCCGTCGTCGTCGGGGTCGCGCTCGCCGCCGGACTCGTCGAGGTCGCGTCGATGCTGCCCTACCTCGGCGCCGTCGGGATCATCACGCAGTCGGCTCTCACTCCGGCGGGCGTGGCCGCCGCGCTCGCCGCGTACGTGGGCATCATGATTGCCCCCGCGCTCGTCCTGCTCGGGCTGCGCCTCGTGGTGGCCCGCGCCGTCGAGCCGCTCCTGCTCCGCCTCGGCGCGTGGTTGTCACGCAACTCCGACGAGATCCTCGGCTGGGTGCTCGGCATCGTCGGCTTCCTCCTGGCCGCCGACGCGGCCGGCCGCCTCGGCCTCGTCCACCTCCTGGGGTGACCTCCTGGGATGACCGGCCCGGGGCGGGGCCGCGACCTACACTCGGGCCATGTCCGACTCCGCCGCCTCGGCCGCCGCCCGCCTCGTCGCGGCGGCGGCGTCGGGGGAGCTCGAACGACTGTGCCACCGCGAGGGCGTCGACCTGGTGGTGCAGTTCGGGTCATCGGTGGACTCCAGGGCCCCGGGCGACGTCGACGTGGCGGTGGGCCTTACACCCCGAGCCGACCTTATCGCCGTGGTCAACGCCCTGGCCGACCTCGTGCCCGGCGACCACCTCGACGTCATGGACCTCGACCGCGCCGGGCCGGTGGCCCGGCATCGTGCTCTCGTCGGCGGCCGGGTGCTCTTCGCCGCGACCCCCGCGGCCTTCTTCGAGCGTGAGCTCTGGGCCATGCGGGAGTACATGGACACCGCCCCCCTGCGGCGGGCCCTGCTGGAGCATCTCGCGCGATGACCGACGTCACTCACGAGTATCTGCGCGTGGACCGGGGCGTCGTGGCCGACTCGGTGCCGCAGGCGTGCGAGGGGTACCGCGAGTACGTCCGGCAGGTCGCCCGGGCCGTGCGCTGACCGTCTCCTACACGGTCTTCGGCCGGATCAGACCTGCTCCTGCGGGCAGAACCACGTCGTGCGGCTGCCGACGGTGGCGCGGTCGAGGGCGGCGCCGCAGCGGGGGCACGTGCCCGCCTTCTTGCGGGCGGCGATGAACTCGCCGGTGTGCACGCCGCCCTGGGCGATCGCCGAACGGGTCGCGGCACCGAGGGCGTCGTGGAGCCGGTCGAGCTCGTCGGCGGTGAGCTCACCGGCCGCCCGACGCGGATCGAGACGGGCCTGCCACAGCGTCTCGTCGGCGAGGAGGTTGCCCACCCCGGCGAGCACGGCCTGGTCGAGCAACCGGGCCTTGACGGGGGCGCTGCCCCGGCCGACGCGCTCGGCGAACTCCTGCGCCCCGATGCGCTCGGCGTCGGGCCCGATGCCGTCGAGGTCGGGGTCGAGGCGCACCCGCCCGAGCCGCCGCTTGTCGAAAAGCCGCAGGGCGCCGCCGTCCTCGAACGTGAGGGTGAACCGGTCCCACTCCGCCTTGCGGCCGGGGGCGTCGGCGTCGAGGCCGTACCGCCCGCTGGGCGGGTCGCCGCCGGAGATCTGCTCCCCGTCGGGGCCGGTGATCATGACGCGGCCGCTCATGCCGAGGTGGATGCCGAGCACCGGGCCCTCACCCGCGTCGCCGCCGGCGTCGTCCCCGGGCAGCCCGGACGTCTCGCACCACATCGCCTTGCCGCGGCGGAAGGCGCCGGTGAGAGTTCGGCCCAGGAGCGCGTCACGGATCTGGCCCGGCGCGTGCGGGCGGCACTCGTAGGTGTCGGTGTCGTCGACGTCGGCGATGACGCGCCCCAACGCGGCCTGCTCGATGGCGGCGCGGGCACTCTCGACCTCGGGCAGCTCAGGCACGGTGGCCCCTCTCTCGCGCGTCCGGCGTGTCTGCGGCGTAGCTCGCGGCGAGGCGCCGCAGGCCCTCGTCGCGGCCGACCCGAGGAGCCCAGTCGAGGGCGGCGCGGGTGCGGCGCTGGTCGAACCAGTGGGCGGTGCTGAGCTGCTCGGCGAGGAACCGCGTGATCGGCGGGTCGGTCTCGACGTCGTGTCCGAGGCGGAGCGCCACCCCGATCCCGGCGTCGACGAGGGATCCCGCCGCGCGGGCGAGGCCGGAGGGGACGCGCCGACTCGGGCCGGTGGCTCCCCCGGCGCGGGCCCACGCGTCGAGGACCTCGCCGACGGGGCGGGGTGTCCCGTCGGTGACGACGTACGCCTCCCCCCGGGCCAGCGGGGCGCGGTCGAGCGCCTCGACGAGGGCGTCGGCGGCGTTGTCGACGTAGGTCGTGTCGATGAGCGGGGCGCCGCTGCCGATGATGGGCAGCCGGCCCGCGCGGGCGCGGCCGACGATGCGGCCGACGAGCTGGGTGTCCCCCGGCCCCCACACGAGGTGGGGTCGCACGGCGACGACGGCGAGGTCGACACCGTCCCGCGTCGGGCCGTCCGCCGCGAGGGCGATCCGCTCGCCGATCGCCTTGCTGCGGGAGTAGGGGCCGCGCGCCCGCTCGGGGTCGGCGGGGCCCGCCCCCTCCCCCGAGATCGACGACCCCGCGTGCGCGACCGACGGGCTGGAGACGTACACGAGCCGGCCCACGCCCTGCGCCGTCGCCGCCTCGACGACGTGGCGAGTGCCGCCGACGTTGACGCGCTCGTAGTCCGCCCACGGCCCGACGACGTTGACCTTCGCGGCGAGGTGGACGATCCCGTCCTGCCCCGCGACGGCCCGGTGGACGGCGTCGGGGTCGGCGACGTCGCCGAGGACCTCGCGCACGGGCAGCGACGACGACCGCCGCTGCAGGACGGTGACCTCGTCGCCGCGGTCGGCGAGCAGGCGGGCGACGGCGCCGCCGAGCATCCCGCTGGCCCCCGTGACGAGGACCCTCATCGCGCTCGTCCCGTCCGTGTCGCCGGGTGGGACGCGGCGACGGGACCACGAACGGGACTCACGGGGCCCCCACCCGCTGCCCGGCGAGCACGCGGGTGGCCCACGCGGCGACAGCGGTGCGGTCGACCTTCGACTCGTGCCGGATGTCGACGGGCACCCTCGGCGCGAGGAGCACGGCGGCCACGTCGAGACCGGCGGGTGCGGCCTCCCGGACGCGGGCGGCGAGGCTCGGCGGGGCGAGCCGCGGCGCGTGGCGGGCGAGGCCGGGCAGCCGCCTCGCGACGCGGGCGTGGTCCGGCTCGAGGACGAGGACGACGACGACCTGCTGGGCGCCCCGGGGGCCGACGCCGACGACCGTCGCGGACGCGACGCCCGGCAGCGTGCCGGCGGCCTGCTCGAGCCCGACCGGCGTCACCGGCCCGGCGGCCGTGTGCAGGACGTGGACGCGGCGACCCTCGACCCACAGGCGGCCGCGGCCGTCGAGGTGGCCGACGTCTCCGGTGCGGTGCACGCTCGGCGCGGGGCTGGTCTCGTGCTGGGTGGCCCACAACTGGTCGTAGCGGTCCTTGACGTGCGCGGCTCGCACGACGATCTCGCCGGTGACGCCCGGCTCGTCGGTGAGCGCGCCGTCGGGGTCGTCGGGGTCGGCCGGCAGGGGCGCGATCCGCACGTCGACGCCGGGCAGCGGCACCCCCACGCACACCCCGCCGGCGGGGCCGCCGTCGTCGCGCGAAGCCTCGATCTCCTCGAGGGTGATGTCGCTGACCGGGAGGGTCTCGGTCATCCCGTACGGCGTGTGCGGGACGGCCGCGGGCATGACCTCGCGCACGGCGCGCAGCAGCGACACGGGCACGGGAGCGCCCGCGCTCATCACGGCCCGCACCCGCCCCAGGGCGGTCCGCTGCTCGTCGGTCAGATCCGAGGCGGTACGCACGACGTTGCGCAGGGCGGCCGGGGAGGCGAAGACGACGGTGGCCTCCGCGGCGAGGACCGCGTCGGCAAGGGCCGCGGCGGACAGGGAGCCGGGCCGGGTCACGTCCATGTCGGGCACGACCGCGCCGATGCCGAGCGCGGGTCCGTACAGCGCGAACGGGGCGAAGGCGGCGACGAGCCGGTCGCCGGGCTCCAGCTCGTAGATGCCCCCGACGTGCCCGATCATCGTGCGCAGCCCGTCGGTGCGGTAGAGCACACCCTTGCTCGGGCCGGTGGCACCGGACGTGAAGAGCACGGCGCACTCGGCGTCGGGCTCGCGCTCCCGGAGCGGGCCCGGGCCGTCGTCGTGGGCGACGCGCTCCTCGTCGTCGCGGTCGATCCGACGCGCGGGGGTCTCGCTCCGACGCAGCTCGTCGAGTGTCGCGGTCACGCCGAGCGTGCGGCGCAGGGCTGGCGCGACGGGTCCGGCGACGATGCGGGCGCCGGGCACGCGCATCGCCGCGCACGCCGCGATGCCCTGGGCGATCCCGACGACGAACGCGGGTCCCGCGCCGCGCAGCGCCCGGCCCGTCGACGCGAGGCCGAGGCCGGCGTCGGCGACGACGATGACGGCGCCGACCCGCCAGGCCGCGTAGACGGCGACGGTGAGGTCGATGCCGGGCGGCACGAGAAGGGCGACCCGGTCGCCGTCGCGCATGCCGAGGCGGGCGAACCCGGCGGCGACCGCCGCGACGTCGGTCTCCAGCTCGGCGAACGACATCCGGCGGCCGGTGCGCATCTCGGTGACGCACAGCTCGTCGGGGGTGGCGGCGACCGCGTCGAGCAGGCCCTGCCACGGCACCTCGGCCGTGCCCACCGCGACCTCGGGCACCGGAGGCCGGCCGGCGAGGAACCCGTCGGTCGGCGCCGCGACGGCGGGCGGGCCCGACGCGGCGGCCGCCTCGCGCGGGGCCAGGGTGGGGGTGACGCGCTGCGCCACCCACGCCCAGATGTCGGCCGCCGAGCGGGGCGCGTCCTCGAGGACGAGGTGCGAGGCCGTCTCGTAGCGGTGGACGTCGGCGCGCGGGAGCCGGCGGCGCAGGTCCCGCAGGTGCGCCTCGGAGAAGACGGGGTCCTTCGGTCCGCGCAGGAGGAGCGCGGGGAACTCGGCCAACGCGCTCATGCCCGCGGCGACCCCGGCGAGCGTGGCGCGCGTGGGGTGCCCCTCCTCGAGGGGGATGTCGGCGACGAACGCGCCGACGGAGCCGCGGTCGGCGGCGGAGCCGTACGGCGCCGCGTAGGCGCGCGCCACCGCCGCGTCGGGCCGTGGCGACGAGACGGCCGTCGCGCCGCGGACGAAGGCGGGGGTGTCGACGCACGCCGCCCGCCAGGCCAGCGGGTGCCGGGCGAGGCGCAGCGCCGGGGGCAACCCGGCCGCGAAGTCGTGGTGCACGGCAGTGTTGGCGAGCACGATCCCGGCGACGCGGATCGGGTCGGCGGTCTCGCCCTCCCCCGCTCCGGAGGCGTCGTCGGCAGGAGGGTCGGCGGGAGCGTCGGCAACGGCGTCGGCGGCGAGGGGACGAGCGTGCCGCTGCGCCCACCCCGAGACGACCATGCCGCCCCAGTCGTGGCCGACGGCGACGACGGGACCGCGCACGTCGAGGGCGGCGGCGAGCCGGTCGAGGTCCTCGATGCGTTGGGCGAGGGTGCGGGTGGGGTCCGGTCCGAGGCGCTCGGAGTAGCCCATGCCGAGCTGGTCGACGGCGATCACGCGCCAGTCGTCCGGGGCGGCGGCGAGCACGCGGCGCCACAGGTAGCTCCACGTCGGGTTGCCGTGGACGCAGAGCATCGTCCCCACCGGTTCGCCCTGCGGGCGCCGCTCCAGGACGTGCCAGCGGCGGGGGACCCCGTCGGCGTCGGGCGCCTCCAGCTCGAGCGACCAGGAGGGGTCCAGCCCGGGCAGACCGGCCGGCGGCCTCACCATTCGATCTCGAGGAAGGCCGTGTTGAGGCCGGAGCCGATGCCCATGAGCAGGACGCGGTCGCCCGCGGAGTAGTCGGGCGCCACCCGGGCGAGGGTGAAGGGCAGGGCGGCCGGACCGATGTTGCCGAACGTCGGGATCGTCAGGGGGAACTTCTCCCGGGGCAGCCCCAGCGCCTGGCACAGGCTGTCGATGTGCGCGGTCGACGTCTGGTGCGCGACGTAGGCGTCCATGTCGGACCAGTCGAACGTCTGCTGGGCGTCGCGCCACGTCTCGATGGCGAGCCCGATGCCCTCGACGAACAGGCGCCGCCCGTCGGTGACCATCCCGTCCATGGAGCCGATGCACAGCTCGTGGTGCTCGCTGCCGGCGCGGGTGACGCCGCCGACGACGCGGTGGCCGCCCTCCGACGCCCGCCCGACGAGCACGCCGACGGCGCCCGACCCGAGCGTGAAGGTCGCGAAGGCGTCCTTGACGTCCTGCCGCGACGGGCTCCCGGCCACGAGGCGCGCGATCGTCGCCTCCTGCGGCCCGCGCATCCCCTCGGAGGCGACGACGAGCGCGTACTCGATCTGGCCGGCGTCGATCATCGTGCCGGCGACCTGGATCGCGTTGACGACGGCGAGGCAGGCGTTCGTGATGTCGAAGGCGATGCAGTTGCTGCGCAGCCCGAGCTCGTGGTGGACGCGCGCGGCGATGGCCGGCTCCAGGTGCGGGCGGGTGACCGAGGCGTTGACGACGAGGCCGATGCGGGAGGGGTCCACCCCCGTGCGCTCGAGGACGAGGCGCCCGGCGTCGACGGCGCCCTCGACGAAGTCCTTCTCCTTGGGCCACCAGCGGCGCTCGCGCACCCCGGCGAGCTCCTCGATCGCACCCGGCGACATCTTGACGCTCCGGTACACCGGGGCGAGCATCTCGTCGATCTCGTCGGAGGTGACCACCTCCGGAGCCTCGATCATCTCGACCCCGTGGATCGCGGTGTCGCGGGGGTGGAACGTCGCGTTGCCCGTCATGTCACGCCTTCCGTGTCGCCGCGGAAGCCGACTTGCCGCGTGCCCGATGTGCTCGTGTGTCCTGGTGCCGTTCCGTCGTGCGTCCGTGCGCGTTCGTGGCGCGTCGTCGCGCGTCGTGCCGGGAGCAGGCTACCCACTGTGCTACGGCGGCAACCCGGCGGCGTGGGCGCCCCCCGGCGAGGCCCCCCGGTCGACCCGACCCGGGACGGGCCGCGGGTGTGCTCACCGGTCATCCGTGGGCCGCGCCCGTCTCGGCGCCCAGGATCGTCGTCGTCACCGCCACGACGGCGGGCCGCTCCGGCGTGGAGCCGAACCCGAAGTCGGGGGCGGGCGAGACCGGCGCGAGCGCCCCGAGGTCGACGCCGTCCCACGTGGCCGTGAGGGCGGTGACGGCGTGCATGCCGCGCGCCCCGTAGAACTCCCGCCGTCCGTGACCGGCGCTGCCGCGGGTGCGGACACCGCGGAGGGCGACGCGGGCGACGGGGTCGGTCAGGCGGGTGAAACCGGCCGACGTCGCGAGCCGGGCGGGCACGAGCGACAGCAGTCGGCCCAGCGGGGTCGGCCCACCGATCCGCACCCGCATCGCGAGGGGGCCCGCGCGGACGACCCACACGTCGCCGACGAGGTCGCCGTCACCGGCGGGCCCGAAGCCGCGCTCTCGGACGACCTGCACGTCGACGACCTCGACCTCGTCGAACTGGTAGGTGCTCGAGACGTACTCCGCGATGCGCGCATCGGGGGCGAGCAGGATGCGCCGCCCGTCGGGCCGCGCGACCATGACGTCGGCGAACGCCCCGAACGGGGTCCGCGCCCAGTTCCCGAGCACGATGCGTGTCCCGGACGTCGTCCCGACGCCGAGGATGTGCCCCGAGAATCTTTCCAGCATGGAATCACCCTGCCACCTCCTCCCGGCGCACGCACACGCGGTGCCCGACGCCGACGGCGACGTCCGACCGGTCCCGATCCGGACCGACCGGTCAGCAGCGCGCAGGGAGAATGCTCGCCGTCACCTCGCCGAAGGAGACGCGCTCGCCGCCGGCGCCGAGGGCGGTCGCCGTGATCGTCACCGTGTCGCCGTCGAGCAGGAACGTGCGCTCCTGCCCGCCGACGTCGACGGGCTCCTTCCCGCCCCAGGTCAACTCGATGAAGGCGCCGCGCTGGTCCGCGCCCGGCCCCGAGATCGTGCCCGAGGCGAAGATGTCGCCGGTACGCGTCCGCGCACCGTTGACCGTCGTGTGGGCCAGCATCTGCGCGGGGCTCCAGTACATCTCGCGGTACGGGGGGCGGCTCACCTCGTGGCCGTTCCACCTGACCGAGAGGTCGATGTCGAGACCCCACGGCTCGTCCATCCGCAGGTAGGGCAACGGCGTGGGTTCCTGCGTCGGGGTCGGCACCCTCGCCGCCTCGAGCGCCGCCATGGGGACGACCCACGGGCTGATCGAGCTCGCGAAGCTCTTGCCGAGATTGGGGCCGAGCGGCACGTACTCCCACGCCTGGATGTCGCGGGCCGACCAGTCGTTGAAGATGACCGCGCCGAACAGGTGCTCGTCCGCGGCGCCCGTGCCGATCGACGAACCCATGTCGTTGCCGACCCCGACGAGGAAGCCCAGCTCGGCCTCGATGTCGAGACGCACGCTCGGGCCGAACACGGGTTCCGGGTCGTTCGGGCCCTTGCGCTGACCGCACGGTCGGACGACGTCGACGCCCGAGACGACGATCGTGCTCGACCGGCCGTGATAGCCGACGGGCAGGTGCTTCCAGTTCGGCAGGAGGGGGTCGGGATTGTCGGGCCGGAACAACCGCCCGAGATTCGAGGCGTGGTGCTCGCTCGCGTAGAAGTCGACGTAGTCGGCGATCTCGCACGGCAGGTGCATGGTCACCTCGCCCACCGGGTGGAGCGCCGCGTCGGGGACGTCGGCCCTCACCGCCGCGCGGATGGCCTCACGGACCTGCGCCCACCGCCGCGGGCCCGCCGCCATGAACGTCTCGAGGGTCCCGGCGGCGAAGTCGTCGTCACCCAGCAGGACGGCGAGGTCGACGACGACGTCGCCCACCCGCGTGGCGCACCGCCGCGGCCCGCCGGCCACGGAATACACGCCGTACGGCAGGTTGGCGAGGCCGAAGCCGGAGTCGGCGGGGATGTCGAGCAAGGTCACGGGGTCTCCTTCGCGGGGCCGACGAGGCCCAGGTCGACGAGGTCGTCGAGGGGGTCGGTGATGCTGCACGTGCCGAACGAGACGAAGGTGCGCCGCAGGGCCGCCCCCCGCTCGTCGTCGAGGCCGGCGAACCGCGCCGCGAGCTCGGCGCCGTCGCGCTCGGCGAGGATCGCGACGAGGTCGTCCTCGGACCCGCCGCGCAGGGCGGCGTCGGTCGCGAGCATGAGGTTGAGGAAGCCGTGCTGGTCGAGCCCGGTCTCCGGGTCCACGGCGCGCACCGCGTGATGGAGGCCGGCGGTGGCCTTGAACGCCAGACCCCGCGCGACGGCGTCGAGGACCGCGCGCGCGAGTTCCGCCTCGCCGGGGACGAGGTCGGCCTCGACCCCGCCGGTGCGGAACTTCGCCCGGTAGGGCGACCCGGCCAGCGCGGCGAGGAGGTCGGGGCGCCGGTCGTCGCGGGGCACCTCGACGTACACGTCGAGCGCGCCGCCGGCGACGTCCATCCCGGCGAGGGCCCCGTCGAGGGCGGGCACGACCGCGTCGGCCGCCATGGAGGGCGGCACGGCGACCTCGAGGGCCCGCAGCCGCAGCGGCGGCAGCAACGCGACGGTGGTGACGACGGCCTGGACCCCGTCGGGAGCCGGCACGGTGACCGCGATGTCGAGCGAGCCGGCCGGGCGGCCCCGGACGAGCGGCGGGAGGTCGAGCAGCCGGGCCGCGCCGAGCACGAACGGGCCGACCAACGCCCCGTGCGGGCCGCGCCGGTGCCGCTCGTGGGCGGGAACCGCCTCCGGGAGCGGGACGAGGCCGGGCGGGAAGATCGCCGCGTCATCGCAGAGCCGGCGCAGGACGGGCGGGATCGACAGCGCCGTCGACGTCTCGCTCATCGCTGCTCCCCCGCCCGGCGGCCACCGGTCCACGACCACGCGTACACGCCGTCGTCGCAGGCGAACGCGGCCTCCCCGAGGTCGAGCGGCCGGAACGTGTCGACCATGACGGCGGTCTCGTCGAAGCGCTCGGCGCCGAGGCTCGCCTCCATCGCGCCGGGCTGCGGCCCGTGGGCGTGCCCGCCCGGGTGCAGCGAGATCGAGCCTCGCCCGATCCCAGAGCCCTTCCGGGCCTCGTAGTCGCCGGCGACGTAGAACATCACCTCGTCGGAGTCGACGTTGGAGTGGTAGTAGGGCACCGGGATCGCCAGCGGGTGGTAGTCGACCTTGCGCGGCACGAAGTTGCAGACGACGAAGTTGTTCCCCTCCCACACCTGGTGGGCGGGCGGCGGCTGGTGGACGCGGCCGGTGATGGGCTCGAAGTCGTCGATGTGGAAGAGGAACGGGTAGAGGCAGCCGTCCCACCCGACGACGTCGAGCGGGTGGTGCGGGAGCACGTGGATCGTGCCGCCGACGCCGCCCGAACCGTGGCCGCGGTGCTTGAGGTAGACCTCGGTGGGCTCCGACGGGTCGGCACCGACGTCCTCGGCGAGCAGCGGGGCCGTGGGCACGACGTAGTCGCGCTCGCAGAACGGGCTGTGCTCGAGGAGCTGACCGAACCGGCTCAGGTAGCGCCGCGGCGGGGTGATGTGGCTGTTCGCCTCGATCGCGTAGGCGCGGAACGGCTCGACGTAGCCGTCGTCGCCGGGCGCCAGGGGCAGCCAGCGGTGCGTCGTGGCCCGCGGGATGATCGCGTAGTGGCCCTCGCGGACGTCGAAGGCGCCGAACACGGTCTCCAGTCGGGCGTTCCCGCGCTCGACGTAGACGCATTCGTCGCCGATGGCGTTGCGGTACCAGGGGCTCGGCGCGTCGGCCGCCACGTAGGTGAGGCGGACGTCGGCGTTGCCGAGGACGAGCCGGCGCCCCCGGACCGCGTCGACCCCGGCCTCGCTGCCCGCCTCGAAGAGGTCGTGCAGCTTGAGGTGGAGCGGCTTGAGCGGGTGGTTCGGCGTGAGCGACAGGTCCCCGACCTCCCACTCGCGGACGTCGAGGATCGCCGAGGGGATGTTGCGGTGGTAGAGCAGCGAGCTGTCGGCCGAGAAGCCCTCCTCCCCCATGAGCTCCTCGTAGTAGAGGCGGCCGTCGGGGTCGCGGTGCTGGGTGTGCCGCTTGGGCGGGACGTGCCCGAGGTTGCGGTAGTAGGCCATGCGCGGTCTCCTCCACCTGTCTCGTCGTCGAGATAGTTCAGGAATGTATTATCTCGACGGTAGCGGACTCCGCCGGGGCCCGCCAGGGAAAGGACGAACATGGACGGGGAGCTGACGTTCTGGTCGTTCGTGCCCCGCGCCCGCGCCCGGCTGGCCGAGGAGTTCGGCTACGACGACGTCTCCGCGACCGAGCTGTTGCTCACCCTCAACCGCGCCTCGGGCGTCGTCACCTACGACCTCGAGGCGGCCGTGCACCGGCCGGCCGGCCGGTCCTGGTCGAGCTTTCGCATCCTCTACGTCCTCTGGCTCGCCGGACCGCTGGAGGCGAAGAAGACGGCCGAGCTCACGGGCCTGAGCCGCGCCGCGCTGTCGAACCTGCTCGGCCCCCTGGCCGCCGACGGGATCGTCGACCGCGAGCGCGACCCCGACGACGGGCGCTCGGTCCGCCTGTCGCTGAGCGACGCGGGGCGGCGCGAGATCGCCGAGACGTTCCGCGCCCATCACGAGCGCGAGATCGCCTGGGCCGCCGCCCTGTCCCCCGACGAGCAGGCCACCCTCGTGCGACTGCTCGACAAGCTCGTCGCCCACCGCGACGACCTCGACGTGCGCCACCGCAGCTGACCCCCGGCCCGAGAAGCCGGGCACGCATCACGGACGAGGGTCGGGCGGCCGCGCGGTGGCGCCCACCGGTCGCGGGAGGCGTCGCCTGTCAGGCTGTGCCACGAGCGACCGAGCAGACCCGCCGACCACCGAAGGACACCATGAGCGACGCGACAGGCCCCGCGCACCGGTCGGGCAGCGGCGGGTGGGCACCCGGGACGCGCCACGATTCCGGCTGCATCGGGGTGCGCGGGGCGCGGCTGCACAACCTGCGGGACGTCGACGTCGACGTGCCCCGGGGGCGGCTCGTCGCGTTCACCGGCGTCTCGGGCTCGGGCAAGTCCTCCCTCGCGTTCGGCACCATCCACGGGGAGGCGCAGCGCCGCTACTTCGAGTCGGTGGCGCCGTTCGCGCGGCGGCTCATCCACACGGCCGTCGACCCGCAGGTCCGCGACATCACCGGGTTGCCGCCGGCGGTCGCGCTCGAGCAGCGCGCCGCGGCGACGAGCCGCCGCTCGAGCGTCGGCACCGTGACGACGACCTCGAACACCCTGCGGATGCTGTGGTCCCGGTGCGGCGACTACCCCGCCGGGCTCGAGCGGATCGACTCCGACCACTTCTCGGCGAACACCGCCGCGGGGGCGTGCCCGGGGTGCGGCGGCCTCGGGCAGGTGCACGAGCCGACCGAGGCCTCGATGGTGCCCGACCCGTCGCTGAGCATCGCGCAGAAGGCCATCGCGTCCTGGCCGGGCGCCTGGCAGGGCAAGAACTACCGCGACATCGTCGCGACCCTCGGCTACGACATCGACCGGCCGTGGCGGGAGCTGCCCCAGGCGGACCGCGACTTCCTCCTCTTCTCCGAGCAGGAGCCGGTCGTCACCGTGCACTCGGTCCGCGAGGCGCACCGCATCCAACGGCCCTACCAGGGCACGTTCGCGAGCGCCCGCCGTCACCTGCTGCGGACGCTCGCCTCGGCGAGCCCGACCCAGCGCCGCCGGGCCCTGCGCTTCGTCGAGACGACGCCGTGCCCGCGCTGCCGCGGCCGCCGCCTGCACCCCGACGCCCTGCGCGTCACGTGGCAGGGGCTGGCGATCGACGAGGCGAGCCACCTGCCGATCGACGAGCTCACCCCGCTGCTGCGGGCGCGGCTGGAGGAACTCGTGGCCGCGGTCCCGGACGGGATCGGCGACGCGGAGTCGATGCTGCTGCGCGACGTGCTGTCCCGCCTCGACGTGCTCGTCGAGCTGGGCCTGGGCCACCTCGACCTCGCGCGGCCCACCCCGGCGGTCTCGGCGGGCGAGCTGCAGCGGCTTCGCCTCGCGACGCTGCTGCGCTCGGGACTGTTCGGGGTCGTCTACGTGCTCGACGAGCCGTCGGCCGGGCTGCATCCCCGCGATGCCGAGCCCCTGCTGCGGCTGCTGCGCGACCTCGTCGACGCGGGCAACAGCGTGCTCGTCGTCGAGCACGACATGGCCCTCGTCGCCCGCTGCGACGACGTCGTCGACGTCGGCCCCGGCGCCGGAGGATTCGGCGGCCGGGTGCTCTACGTCGGGGCGCCTGAGGGCCTGCCCGCGGTCGGCGAGTCGGCGACGGGCCGCTACCTGCCCGCGCCCGTGCACGCCGACGAGATCCGGACCGGCGCACCGCGGGCCGCGTCCGGCGCGCTGACCGTGCGCGGGGTGGCCCTGCACAACCTCGACGGCCTCGACGTCGAGGTGCCGCTGGGGTCGTTCACCGTCGTCACGGGCGTCTCGGGGTCGGGTAAGTCGTCGCTGCTCACCGCCCTCGACGCGGCGGTGGGCGCCGCCCTGGAGCGCGGTGGCGACGCAGCGGGCGAGGACGAGGAGGCGGAGGACGCCGACGTCGATCTGCCGCCGCTCGACGCCGACGCCACGTGGACGGCGGTCGAGACCCGCGGCTCGGGCGCCCCGAGGCGGCTCGTGCGGATCACCCAGCGGCCGATCGGGCGGACCGTGCGCTCGAACCTCGCGACGTACACCGGGCTGTTCGACCACGTCCGGCGCCGGTTCGCGGCCGAACCTGCCGCGCGGCAGCGCCGGTACTCCCCCGGCCGGTTCAGCTTCAACGTCGCGACGGGGCGCTGCCCCACGTGCCAGGGCGAGGGCGTCGTCGCGGTCGAGCTGCTCTTCCTGCCGGGGACCTCCTCGCCGTGCCCCGACTGCCGCGGGTCGCGCTACGCGCCCGAGACCCTCGAGATCCGTCACCGCGGGCTCACGATCGCCGACATCCTCGACCTCACGGTCGCGCAGGCGGTGGAGGTGTTCGCCGACGACCCGCCCGTCCACCGGGCGCTCGCCGCGCTCGACTCCCTGGGCCTCGGCTACCTCGGCCTCGGCCGCCCCGCCACGGACCTCTCCGGCGGCGAGGCGCAGCGGATCAAGCTCGCCACCGAGCTGCAGAAGGACCGCCGGGCGAGCACCCTCTACCTCTTCGACGAGCCGACGACCGGGCTGCACCCCTCCGACGCCCACCGGCTGCTCGCCCGCCTGCACAACCTCGTCGACCAGGGCCACACCGTCGTCCTCGTCGACCACCACCCCGCCGCGCTCGCCACCGCCGACCACGTCGTCGAACTCGGCCCCGGCGCCGGCTCGCGGGGCGGGCGGATCATCTCCGCCGGGCCGCGGCCCTGAGCCGGCGCGCTCGTCGGGACGGGGACGGGACGAGGGTGGGGGGCCACCGGAAGGGATGCCTGCGGCCGTTGAGCCACCGGCCGAGCGGGGTGGAGCGCACGAGGAGGTGGTAGCTCGTCACCATGACCGCGTCGACGACGAGCCACGTCACCGCGAGCTTCGCCGGGATCGGCCAGTCGAGCCGCACCAGCGGGATCTCGAAGGCGACGAGCAGCGGCAGGTGGACGAGGTACATCCGGTACGACGCGTCGGCCAGGTAGCGGATTCACGCGTGCTCGACGGTGAGGAAGCGCACGCACAACCCGGTCAGCGCGTACACCCAGCACCAGGCGCTCACGGCCATGACCGCCGCCGCGACCGGGAGCGGGGTGCCGCCGTCGGGAGCGCTCTGCGTCAGCCCCACGGCCGTGAGGACGAGTGCGGCGATCAGGTGCGCCGGCCACGAGCGCGCGAGCCGGGCGAGGGCGTCGCGCCGGGCGTGCAGGGCCCACCCGGCGACGAAGGCGCCCAGGTAGGCGGTGAGCGCCGACGCCGACGGCGCGAGCGTCTGGGGCGCGAGCACCCCGCCGACGACGGTCCCCTGCATGAGCAGGCAGGCCAGATACGGAGCGGCCGCGACGAGGACTCCGCCGGGGCGGCCAGCAGGCGCCCGAGCCGCTCGACCGCTCCCGTCGCGGCGGGCAGCACCCGGCGGGCCACGACACGCGCGAGGAGGGTGAGGAGCACGCACTCCACGAGCACGAGCAGGAACCACAGCTGCCCGGGCGTGACGGCGGACAGGGGATCGCCGTCGGTCGGCGGCGGGGTGAACGGGAGGTCGTGCACCCGGGCGTTGAGCACGACGAGCAGGCCGAGCGAGAGCACGGACACCGGCCAGAACGCCACGAGCGGTAGCAGGATCCACAGGAGCCGGTCCCGCAGGTAGGACGACGGGCCGCGGCGCTGCACGACCATCCGGCCGACGTAGCCGGCCAGGCACATGAACAGCACCATCCGGAAGAGGTGGATGACGTACACGGGGACCACGACCACCCCGTACTGCGCGTGTCGCTCACGAGCCAGGGCATCCCGGGGGCGAAGGGCAGCAGCGAGTGCAGCACGATGCCGAGCAGCAGGGCGCCGGCCCGCAGCGCGTCGAGCCCGTGCACGCGGGTGCTCGCAGGTGCGTCGGTCCTCGTCGCGGTCAGTGGAGGGGTGCTGCGGGCCGGCCGACGGGAGGCGGGCCAGCCGCGCGCGAGTTACGTTGACCGCCAGGAGAGCTGAGCCGTCGGTCAGGTAGGCCGTCCGTGCGGCTTGGGGACCTTCGGCCCCCTCCCCCGCCCCACCGTTTCCACCACCATCGGCCACACGAGGTGTCCGTGCCGCCGCCACGTCGGAGCCGGTTCGGTGCCTCGACACCCGCACCGCACCGCACCGAGAGGACGAAGACCATGACGACGACGATGCACGCCGCAGTAGTGCGCGAGTTCGGCACACCCCTGGTCGTGGACGAGCTGCCGATACCCGAACCCGGCCCCGGCCAGGTGCTGGTGAAGCTGCTGGCCACAGGCGTCTGCCACACCGACCTGCACGCCGCCGAGGGCGACTGGCCGGTCAAGCCCAGCCCGCCCTTCGTGCCCGGCCACGAGGGCGTGGGCACCGTCGTCGCGCTCGGTGAGGGTGTGAGCACCCTGTCCGAGGGCGATGTCGTCGGCAACGCCTGGCTCTCGTCCTCCTGCGGCGTCTGCGAATTCTGCAGCACCGGTTGGGAGACCCTGTGCGAGAAGCAGGTCAACGGCGGGTACGCCATCGACGGCAGTTTCGGGGAGTACATGCTCGTCGACGAGCGGTTCGCCGCTCGGATCCCCGCGGGCGCCGACCCCGTCGAGGTCGCGCCGATCCTGTGCGCGGGTGTCACCGTCTACAAGGGTCTCAAGGTGTCGGAGACCCGCCCCGGGCAGTGGATGGTCGTCTCCGGCATCGGCGGGCTCGGTCACCTCGCGGTGCAGTACGCCGTGGCCATGGGCATGCGGGTCGCCGCCGTCGACGTCGGCAAGGACAAGCTGGAGCTCGCGACCTCCTACGGCGCCGAACTCGTCGTCGACGCCACGGAGACGGACCCGGTCGAGGCGATCCGCGAGGGCACCGGCGGCGGCGCCCACGGGGTGCTCGTCACGGCCGTCCATCCCTCCGCCTTCGGCCAGGCCATCGGCATGGCCCGCCGCGGCGGCACGATCGTCTTCAACGGCCTGCCCCCGGGCGACTTCCCCGCACCGATCTTCGACATCGTGCTCAAGGGCCTCACGGTCCGCGGTTCGATCGTCGGCACCCGCCAGGACATGATCGAGGCGCTCGACTTCTACGCCCGTGGCAAGGTCAAGCCGAAGTGCACGGCACGCGAGCTGACCGAGATCAACGACGTCTTCGGCGAGATGCGCGAGGGCAAGATCGGCGGCCGGGTGGTCGTGCGCTACTGAGCGCGACGTCAGCCAGGTCAGGGGCCATGGCGCCGAAACGCGGTTCCTCGGGGCGGCGCAGCCAGTACGGTGGCGCCGCCCCCACTGCCGCAAGGAGTCACTGTGGCCTCCTCCCCTTCCGCATCCCGGCACGGCGCCGGCTCGACGAGCTTCCGGCGCGTGCTCACCGGCTCGATGGCCGGGGCCGTGCTCGAGTGGTACGACTTCGCGATCTACGGCATCCTCGCCGCGACCGTGCTCGGCCCCCTCTTCTTCCCCAAGGGCGACACCATCGCCGGCCTGCTGCTCGCCCTGGCGACCCAGGGGATCGGGTTCGTCGCGCGGCCGCTGGGCGGTGTCGTCTTCGGGCATGTGGGCGACCGCATCGGCCGCAAGCCCATGCTCGTCGTCACCTTCCTGCTTCTCGGCGCCTCGACGGCCGCGATCGGCCTCCTGCCCACGTATTCACAGGTGGGCATCACGGCGACCGCGCTGCTCGTCGCCCTGCGACTGGTCCAGGGTTTCGCCCTCGGTGGCGAGTTCGGCGCGGCGGTCCTGCTCGTGAGCGAGTACGGCGAGCCGCGACGACGCGGCTTCTGGGCGGCCTGGCCGCAGGCCGGGGGTCCGCTCGGGACCCTGCTCGCCACGGTCGTCGCCGCGATCGCGGGGGCCGTGTGGCAGGGCCCGGCCTTCCTCGAGTGGGGCTGGCGGGCCTGCTTCTTCGTGGCCCTGCCGCTGCTGGCCGTGGGCTTCTGGATCCGCCACGGGATCGAGGAGTCACCGGTCTTCCGCGCCGCGCAGGACCGGGCCGCGTCCCGCGCCGCCGGGCCCGAGCGATCGAGCGTCGTCGAGGCGCTGCGCTCGCCTCGGCCGGTCCTGCAGGGCCTCGGTGTCCGGCTCGGTGAGAACGTCGCCTTCTACGTCTACACGGTGTTCGTCGTCGCCTACGCGACCCGCTTCCAGGGGCTGCCGCGCGGTGACGTCCTGCAGGTGGTCACGCTGGGATCGGCGTGCCAGTTCGCCGGGATGATCCTCGGCGGCGCCTGGTCCGATCGGGTCGGGCGGCGGCGCGCGATGATCGTGCCCGCCATCGGCCTGTGCGTCTGGGCCCCGGTGTTCTTCTGGCTCGCCGGCCAGCACAGCATCGCCCTCCTCGCGGTCGGGGTGGCCGTCGGCGCCTTCGGTCACGGGATGCTCGCCGGCCCCGAAGCGGCGTGGATCGCGGAGCTCTTCCCGACGTCGCACCGGTACGCCGGGGCGTCCCTCGTCTTCCAGGGGAGTTCGATCATCGCGGGTGCGCCGGCCCCGTTCATCGGCGTGTGGCTCGCGGACCGGTGGGGCGCGGGCGCGGTCGTCGCCTACCTCGTGGTGACCATGGCCGTCGCCGTGCTCGCGCTCGTGATGACCCGCGAAACCGTAGGGCGCCATCTCGGCGACGCCGACCACCGTCCGGCCTGAAGGAGGTCCGGTGGCAGGCAGGTGCGGGCCGGCACGACGGCCGGGCACGCCTCGGCTCAGAAGGACGTAACGCGGGGGCCGTTGCCGATCGGGGAGCCGTCGGATCTGGTCCATCGAACTCCCTCGGGGGTGACTTTCCCGCGGTGTCGTTGTCGGTGGACTTCGGTGTGGTGGTGGCGACAGAGCAAGGCCAGATTCGTCATAGCCGTTCGCCCGCCGATCCCTCTGTCGCGCTCACTGCGGCTCGCAAGCTCGCCTCCGTTCGCCGCTCCCAGGGCCCAATAGATCAAGTGGTGCCCGTCGCATCAGGCCGGCGGGATCGTGCAGCCGGGAAAGGTGCAGCGGCCGTCGCGCTGCTGCAGCGCGAGGCGCTGAGCTGGGGTGATGAGCCGCTTCGCGTGCCCGAGGTCGAGGAGTTCGCTCTTCGACCCGAGCACGGCGGGGATGATCTGGGCGTCACAGCCGAGGATCCGCGCCTCACTCGGCGACAGCGCCTGGGAGAAGCCCGTCGTCGCCCAGCCCTTCTCGGCGGCATCTTCGAGGCCGGACATGAGGGTCTCGAGCGGGATCGTCACGACGACCTTCGCCTTCGTCCCCGACCCCGGCACATCCCGGTCCGCTTCCGTTGCCGCGGCGACCATGTCGAGCAGCGCATCCGCGCGGCGGGCGCCGGCCGAGCGGGGGTCGAGGTTGCCGCGCTCGTCGACGATCGGCGCGGACAGGGCGTTGATCGCGGCGGTGAAGACGGCCTCGGAGGCCGGGTCGAGCCGCAACGTCGCGACCAGCATCCCGTTGCGGTCCCGATGGAACCCCGACAGTTCTCGCCGGTCCCGGAGGCGCTCGTGCTGGTCCTCGAGCCGCCCGGGAATCCCGTACTGACCGGACAACAGATCCTCGATCGCCGCGAAATCCTTCACGGGCGCACCCTCGGCCGCATGGTCGATGAGGATCGCCAGCAGCGCGTCCCAGTTCGGGTACTCGATGTCCCGCTTCAACCGCCGGAACGACTTCGCCACCACCCCCGGCCAGGTCGATGCCGACCCGCCCCTGCGTCACCGCGGCCCGCAACGCCTCGACGTCATACCCGACGCACGTCTGCGCGACCTCGTGCAGACTCCGCGCCTGGCCCTTCGCCACCGGCACCCCCGCATCCCGACAGGACTGCTCCACCCACGCCCGCGCCCGGGGGTGATCCGACTCCGCGATCACCCCGCGCGCCGACGCCTCGAGCACGACCGCCGCCTGCGCGGCGGACGCCGCCGCGACCAACTCCGCCGTCAACGCGGCCAGACCCGCCAACTCCGCATTCGCCACCGCGGACAAACCCCGCGGGAAAGCCAGAATGGCGTCGATCTGCGCCCGCAACCCATCGCCGGCCGGCACGGCCGGCGACTCGGGAAGGGTGGTCGACGTCATGCCCCATTCTATCGAACACGCATCCGACAAACCTCCTATCCACAGGCCAGCGGCTTACTGCCACAGGGGCATTCATGAGCCCTTGACCGGCATCAAAATCCTTGCGCGGCAACGCTTCTTGCGACCCTCTCTGCGTGTGATCTGGATCACATTTACCGCCGGCCGGGTGCGACCGGACATGCGCCCAGCCGAGCGGAGCTCCCCCACCACCGCCGCCCGAGCCGCCCGTAGGTCCCCTATCGTCGCCGACAGGCCGTCGCCCGGGCCGCCGCCGGACGCTCGCCCTTTTCGGCCCACCTCGCGCGCAATGGTCGACCACAGCCCACTCCGTCGGTCCCTGCTGCGTCGCACCCTCCACACCCTCGGCGAGGTCGCGCTCGGCACGCACCTCGAGCGGGCCCCAACTCGACGAACCCGGCCCGGTGGTAGAGCGCTCTGGCCGGCGCGAAGAAATCGGCGCTGCCCGTCTCGAGCGAGACCCGCTCGACCCCGCGCCCCCGCGCGTCGTCGAGCGCGTGCCCCAGGAGGAGTCCGCCGATCCCCGACCCCCGGCGGTGCGGGGCCGTGCGCATGCTCTTCAGCTCCTCGTGCCCGGGAATGACCTCAGCGAGGGCGACCGTGCCGACGACGTCGCCGCCGCCGTCGTGCGCGACCCACATGCAAACCCCAGGTCTGCGCAGCCCGTCGACGTCGAGGGCGTGCCGGCTCTCTGGCGGCGCGGTCGGGGCGAGCTCGTCGAGGTGCTCCTCGAGGAAGGTGAGCAGGCGGACGTCGTCGAGGTCGGCGCGGATGATGACAGGCACCGGACCATCAAACCCCTGCTAGATGCTGCTCGATCCACCTGAGGAAGGCCGAGATGAGCCACTCGACCCGAGCAGCCTGTGAGCGAAGAGCCGGTGTCGCAGCTGTCCTGAGACGACCGTGCCTGCGCCCGGCATGCCATGCCTCGTACCGCTGGGCGAGGATACGGAGCATGACCCAGTGCGAGATCGCGCCGGCCCCGGCCCTGCACCCGGCGCTCGCAGCGAGATTCAGCCCGGTGCAGTTCGACGGCCGTGCCACCGTCACCTCCGACCACGTGGACACTCTGCTGGAGGCAGCGCGGCGCGCGCCGTCGGCGGGGAACTCTCAGCCGTGGATGTTCATCGTCGCGGTCCGTGGCGATGACACCCATGCCCGGCTCGTCCCTCACCTGGCGCGGAGCTCGGCGCGGTGGGTCCCGCCAGCCTCACTGGTCGTCGTCAACCTCGCGCACGTCTTCGTGGAAGACACCACCGATTGGGAGTACTCCGAGTTCTCCCGGTACGACCTCGGCCAGGCCGTCGCCCACATGACCATCCAGGGGCTGTCGATGGGACTGGACTCACACCAGTTCCGAGCCTTTGACCGTGAGGGCGTCGCAGCCGAGTTCACCATCCCGCCGCACTGGGAAGTCACCTCGATGACGGCGTTCGGACGGGCAGCCCACGCCGCGGGAGAGCTGTCTGCACCGGGGACCAGCCGCGACCGCTTCGATCTTGATGCCATCACGTGGGCACGGGACTGAGGCGCGAGAGACCGAGGCGGTGCCACACCTCAGACGTCTGCCAACTACGGACCTCCGATGCGGCCCTGCCTGATCAGAGTCGGTACATCCCGAACGGCGAGGTGACCGTCCGAGGTGACGACCTCGGGGCAGGAAGCGTCACCCTGCCGGGTCGGGCACCAGCCGCACCGCCCACACGACTGCGAAGCCCACGACATACCCGTTGATCGGCGAGATGGCCTCCGCGTCGTCGGGCCCCGCCCACACCATCACGTAGGTCGCAGCCGACGAGCAGAGGGCGAGGACGGGCAGGAGCACGACGACGACCAGCCAGGCGGGCGTCCTGAGCGCGACGAGGCTGCCGACGACGCCCAGCGCCATGACGAGCGCGGCTGCGAGAAGCAGCAGACCTTCGGCTGACGGGGCGCAGGATCACCGCCCAAGGGGCCAGCCCCACCGCGACGCTGCACGGCCATACCCAGCGGCGGCGTCGTACAGCTGGTCGGGGCACGAGGTCTCGCTGTCCGCTGGAGGTCTGTTGTCCTCTCGACAGTAGCCCCGCAGCGCCGTCGGCCGGTACCGGCGAGGCGGCCGAGGCCGCTCGGCCGCCGAGCCGAGCTCCCCGCCGTGCCGCGGTCGGCCGGCGCGCCAGGCTCAGCCGTCGAGGCGGACGGGCCGCCCGGTGCGGGCGGATTCGTAGACGGCGAGAACGACGCGCAGCGAGCGCAGCGCCTCCCGACCGGTCACGAGCGGCGGGCGGCCGGTGCGGATCGCGTCGAGGACGTCGGCGACGAACGCGGTGTGGAAGGGGATGTGCCCGGCGTTGATCGCCCCCAGGTCGATGTCGGGGTCGACGTCGGCGCGGTGCGACGGCTCGAAGCGGGCCCGGCCGGCCACGCTCCACGTGTCGAGGACGCCCGGCGCGCCCTCGGGGAACTCGGTGACGCTCGCGGTGCCTCCGCTCGCCCCGGTGACGCTGACCCGCGCCCCGAGCGACGGGGTGACCGCCGTCGAACACCGCAGGGTCGCCATCCCCCCGTCGGCGAAGGTGACGTGGGCGACGGCGCTGTCCTCGACCTCGATGTGGTCGCCGTGCACGTACGTGGCGACGCGTCCACTCACCTCGACCGGTTCCCCCATGAACCACAGGAGCATGTCGACGTAGTGGATGCCCTGGGTCATGAGCACGCCGCCGCCGTCGGTGTCCCATCGCCCCCGCCAGGCGTCGCGCGCGTAGTAGTCGGCGTCGCGGTGCAGCAACACCGTGCAGTCGCCGAGGGTCGCCGGGCCGAGCGAACCGTCGACGAGAGCCGCCCGGATCCGCCGCGCCGCGGGCCAGAAGCGGCGCTGGAAGCACACGGCGAGGACGACCCCCGCCTCCTCGCACGCCGCGACCATCCGCTCGGCCGCCGGCACGTCGATGCTCAGCGGCTTCTCGCAGACGACGTGCACCCTGGCGGCCGCGGCGGCGAGCACGATCGCCGGGTGCGTCGGGTGAGGCGTGCACACGCTGACGACGTCGACCCCGGCGGCGAGGGCGTCGGCGACGTCCGCGACCGCGAGCGGGACGTCGTGCCGCCGGGCGAAGTCCGTCGCCTTGGCGGCGTCGACGTCGGCGACGACCGCGACCTCCACGCCGGCCGCGCGCCACGCCTCCACGTGATTGCGGGCGATGACGCCGCACCCGATGATCGCCGCCCTCATGCCGCCAGCCATCCGGCCATCGCGTCGGCGACGAGCGTGCGCCGCCGCGCCGAGACGCCGTCCTCGCCCATGTCGTAGGCGAACAGGACCGAGACCGTCGCCCGGTTGCCGACCGGGTAGAAGCAGAGGGCGCTCATCATCGTGTGGACCTCGACGGGGGTGACGTCGCCGCGCAGCACCCCCGCCTCGCGGCCCCGCTCGAGGACGTCGGCGATGACGGCGAGGATGCCGTCGCGCCCGGTGTGCTGGACCGCCTCCACCTCCCGGCGCAGGTGCTCGGCGCCGTGGATGTTCTCGACCTGCACGAGCCGCACGAACTCCGGGTGCTCGTGGTGGTAGTCGAACGTCATCTCGGTGAGCCGGCGCAGGGCCGACAGCGGGTCGAGGTCCTCGAGGTCGAGGCGCAGCTCGTGCTCCCGGATCCGCGCGTACGCCGAGGTCAGGGCGGCGACGTAGAGCCCTTCCTTGCCGCCGAAGTAGTAGTAGATCATCCGCTTCGTGGTGCGGGTCCGGCGCGCGATCTCGTCGACGCGCGCCCCAGCGTACCCGCTGCGGGCGAACTCGGCCACGGCCACCTCGAGGATCTCGGCCCGCGTGCGGTCGGGGTCACGGGTCCGGGTCGTGGTGCCGTTCGTGGCCGTCGGGCTCATGCGGCCTCCTGGGGCGCAAAGTGAGTGCGGAGGGGGGTCGACCGGGGACGGGAACGCGTCGGCGGCACCGCCCGAGATGGGGCGGTGCCGCCGAGCGGTCAGCGCGAGCGCCGCTCGTGCAGGTACAGCGCGGTGTTCGCGACCGCGCCGACGACGCCCACGCCGACGAACAGCCAGCCGAAGGTCACACCCGGCCCCGTCGACCCCGACACCATGTACCAACCGGCGCCGGCGAGGACGAGCGCGAGCACCGCCGCGACGAGCGTCTGCATCGTCGACCTCAGACCGCGGCCGCGGAACGACGGGCGGCGATGGCCTCGGCCCGCTCGCGCTCGTACTGCTCCGCCGACATCGGCACGGCCTTGGGGTCACCGAGCTGGTCGGCGCGCAGGCGGAAGGTCTCCGGCGACATGATGGCGCCGAGCGCCGCGAGCAGCGTGATGCCGAACGTGATCCCACCGACGATCAGGGGCACGTTCGTGGAGCCGGGCGGCGCGACGATCGGGAAGACGATGCTCATCGCCGACGAGGCGACGGTGCCGAGGTTCTGCGCGATCGCCATGCCGGTGACGCGGGTGCGGGTCGGGAAGAGCTCCGGGTAGAACGACGGGAACACCGCATTGTAGCCCTGGTAGACCGCACCCCACATGAGCAGCGAGAAGAAGATCGCCAGCGGCACGTTGTGCTGGCTGATCGCCCACAGGTAGGGGTAGCTCAGGGCGCCGGCGACGACCGCGCCGCCGATGATGCACGGGCGGCGGCCGATCTTGTCCGAGAGGTTCCCGACGAGCGGGATGACGAGGCACGCGAGGATGTTGCCGAGCACCGGGATCCACAGGTAGATGTCGGCGCTGAAGCCGATCCCGTACGACTTGTTCGTCGCGTACGTCGCGCCGAAGATCGAGGTCGTCACGGCCACGATGTTGGTCAGCGCCATGAGGAACACGCACAGGATCGTCTTGCCGTTGCGGGAGAAGGCGACGGCGATGGGGGCCTGGGCCACCTCACCCTCGGCCATCTCCTCCTCGAAGGCGGGCGTCTCGTCGACGCGACGGCGGATGATGTAGCCCGCGAGCACGACGAACGCGCTGAGCGCGAACGGGATACGCCAGCCCCAGCTCTGGAAGGCCTCGTCCGGGAGGAAGTGCGCGAGCGGGAGGAAGACCGCGGCCGCGAGGATCTGGCCGAACTGGGTGCCTTGCAGCGTGAAGCTGCCGAAGAAGCCGCGTCGGCCGAAGGGCGCGTGCTCGAGGATCATCGACGACGCCCCGGAGATCTCACCGGCGACCGCGAAGCCCTGGACGATGCGCAGGGCCACGAGCAGGGCCGGGGCGAGCAGGCCCACCTGCTGGTAGGTCGGCAGTAGGGCGACGAGCATCGTCGAGACGCCCATGAGGAGCATGCAGAGCACGAGGACGTTCTTGCGCCCGTGCCTGTCACCCCACGACCCGAGGACGAAGGCGCCGATGGGGCGGGCGACGTAGCCGACGACGTAGGTGCCGAGGGCGCCGATGATGCCCATCTGCGGGTTGCTCTTGTCGAAGAAGAGCGTCGGGAAGATGAGCGCCGCCGCCTGGGCGTAGATGAAGAAGTCGTAGTACTCGAGCGCGCTGCCGATCCAGCCGCTGGCGGCGGCCTTCTTCGACTGCGCGCCGGGCGCGTGCGTGACGGACATGGGTCGACGTTCCTTCCGAGGGGCGCTGCCGCGCGGTCCTGTGGAGACCCGCGGCGCGGGCTCCGGCTCGGGGATGCGCGCGTCGTTCCGCTGCCCTCCCCGTCGAGGTGCGTCCCCCACGATGGCGGACCGCCACCGGCGCCGTCAACGGTTTTGTACTAACCAGTGAGTTCACGAAGGTCACGATTTCGTCACGGCCTCGTCCGAGGCCCCCACGCGGAGCGGGTTCGCCCGTTTCGCGCGGTCCGTCGTTTTCCGGGCGTCGCTGCCGGGTACCCGTCCGGCATGAGCGCTGACAACGGAACCGGACAGAACCCGAACGGACCCGGCACCGCCACGAGCGGGTCGGGCGAGGAGCAGGCCGCGAAGACCGAGGCGGCCGAGCACGTCGTCGAGCGCGCCGAGGGCTGGGACCCTGGCGCGGAGCCGTCGACCGTGGCGTCGAACCTGCAGGAGGGTTTCGAGGAGGCCGGCGTCGACGTGGATCCGGACGAGGTGGAGCGCATCGCGCAGGACGTCCACGAACAGAAGGACACCGACGTCGACCCCGGCGCGGTGAGCTGACCCGACGTCCCTGAGGGCGGTGAACGCCGACGATGCCGATGTCGAGCCCGACCCTGCGTCGCAGCTCGCGGCACGTCACGGCGCCTCGCGCGGATCAGCCGTAGGAGGGCAGGTCGGGCAGGTCGCTGTCGCTGCGCACGGCGTCGGCCCGGCCGCGGGCGAGCCAGGTGAGGACGCCGGCGCGGGAGCCGTACACGACCGGGCCGCCGCCGCCGACCTGCCACGCGTCCTTCTCCTGGGTGCGCAGCTCCAGGCCGGGCGCCGCGTCGTTCGCCTCGAGCCGGCGGATCGCCTCCTCGAGCGCGTCGAGCTGGGCGTCGGGGTCGGCCTCCTCGAGCTCCCAGACGGTGTCGAGGTCGTCGTGGTGGAGGATCACCTCGGTGATCCGCGTGGCCACGAGGCCGCGGGCGGGCACGGCCCGGCCGCGGATGGCGACGTCCTCGACCGCGAGGGTCCCCGCGAGGTCGCGGGCCGCGACACCGAACCGCTCGCAGGCGGCGGTGAGGTCGCGCTTGATCTCGTCGTGGGGCCGCTGGGCGCCCTCGGCGATGGCGCGGTCACGCTCCTGCGTCGACGCGTAGGCGGGGGTCTCCTCCCCCGCCCGCGCCCAGTGGACCAGGTTGACGAGGGCGTCGGCGTTGCGCGCGAGGTGCGTGACGACGTGGGCGCGCGTCCATCCCTCGCAGCGGGACGGGCCGGCCATCTCCTCCGCGGACAGGCTGTCGACCGTGGCGAGCAGCATGCCCGTCTCGCGGTCGAGGCGGTTGAGATCGCCGGGGATTCGGGACGGGGACACGGTCATGGCGGTACCTCGCTCGGGGTGGGGGCGGCCCGTGAACGGGCTCAGGCGCGGATGTCGGAGGGGTGCGTGGCCAGCGGGGTGACCTCGATGCTCATGAAGCGGAACAGCGGCAGACCCCAGAGGATCTCGTGGAGCCGCTCGTTGTCGCGGACGTCGAAGATCGAGAGGTTCGAGTACTTCCCGACGCACCGCCAGATGCTGACCCACTCACCGCCGCGCTGCAGCTCCTGGGAGTAGGCCTTCTCGCGGGCGAGCGTCTCGTCGCGCACGGTCGGGTCGAGGTCGGTGGGGAGGGCGACGTCCATCTTGACGGCGAACAGCATGAGGGGCCTCGCGGGGGCTCGGGTCGGCCGAGGGGGGTCGACGCGGGGGGACAGGTTTGTGGCGGGGACAGGTCAGTGGCGGGGACAGGCCGGTGGCGGGGAGAGGGCGGGGGCGGTCGGGTCGCCCGACCGCGGGCGCCGGGCCCGGTGAGACGCGCTCACCGGGGCCCGGCGTCGTGCAGATGGCTCGCGCGTCAGCCGCGGGCCGGGTCGAGGACGAAGTCGTAGTCGACGGTCTGCGCGCCGTTCTCGCCGACCTGAGGGTCGAGCATGAGCTCCGGCTTGACGGCCGAGGCGATGTCGTCCTGGTTGTGCGGGTCACCGGGGAAGTAGAGCTGGGCGGTGAGCAGCTCGTGGCCGGGCGCCGACACCTTGAGGTGCAGGTGGGCCGGGCGCCAGGCGTGCCAGTCGGCGGCGGCGATGAGCTTGCCGCAGGCACCGTCGGTGGGGATCTGGTACGGCGCGGGACGGATCGTCGTGATCCCGAAGCGGCCCTCGTCGTCCGTCGTGAAGGTGCCGCGCAGGTTCCACTCCGGCAGCCCGGGCGCGTACTGGCTGTAGAAGCCGCCGGCGTCGGCCTGCCACAGCTCGACCTTCGCCCCGCCGAGGGCGGACCCGTCCGTGGAGCGGACCTGCCCCTGGAAGAGCAGCTCGTCGCCGGACTCGTCGTCGCGCATCGGGATCGAGGCGTGCGAGCCCTGCTCGGGGGCGTCGGGTACGTAGTACGGGCCCTCGATGCTGCCCTTGTTGCCCTCGCGGTGGCTCGTGTTGACGTCCTCCACGACGTGCTCGATCCACACGTCGAGGAACAGCGGCCATTCGCCGTCCTCGCCGACGCGGATCAGCCACGCCTTGAGCGCGTCGTACTCGGCGTAGGTCATCTGGTGCTTGCGGATGACGTCGTGCAGGGCCTGCACGGCGTCGGTGGCCATGGCGCTGACGCGCTCCGGCGGCACGTCGAGGCCCTGACCCTGCTTCTTGCGGAACGCGGCGGTGGCGTTGGCGCCGGAGTCGGCGGCGCGGGCGATGAGGTCGCCCTGCTCCTTCGCGGCCTGCGTGGCTTCGGTCTTCTCGTCGATGGTCATCCTGGTCACTCCTTCGTGATGGTGTGCTGACGGGTGGTGCGTCCGGGGCACGGGCGGGCCGCCGGTTGTCCTGTGGATCGGGTGGATCGGGTGGATCGTGCGGGCGGGACCGTCGGGCCCCGCCCGGTTCAGCGATCCGTGCGGTAGCGGGCGAGCTTCGCCTCGTCGATGCGCAGGCCCAGCCCGGGACCCTCGCGCACGGCGAGCTCGCCGCCGGAGATCTCCAACGGCTCGGCGAGGAGGTCGTCGGACATGTCGAGGAAGTTGCTCAGCTCGCCGGCGCGGCGGCTCGTCGAGGCGTAGGCCGCGCCGAAGGCGACGGTGCAGGCGGTGCCGAGCTGGCCGTCGATCTGGTTGCCCATGACGACCTCGACCCCCATGCCCTCGCACTGGAAGAGCACGCGCTGGGAATCGGTGAAGCCGGTCCGGGCGGTCTTGATGCTGATGGCGTCGGCGGAGCCCCCGAGCAGCTCGCGGGTCACCTCGCCGGGCGTGGTCGCGCTCTCGTCGGCGACGACCGGGATGCGCGACTGGCGCACGAGCCAGCGGCGCCCGAGGACGTCGTCGGCGGGGCACAGCTCCTCGGCCAGCGTGAGGTCGAGGTCGTCCATGAGGCGCAGCGCCCGGGCCGACTCGGACGGGGTCCAGCCGCGGTTCCCGTCCACGTAGAGCTCGACGGCGTCACCGAACGCCTCGCGCAGGGCGCGGCACACGGCGACGTCGAGCTCGACCGGGTGCCGGCCGACCTTCACCTTGAACGTCGAGATGCCGTACGTCTCGCTCATGCGGGTCGCCTCGTCGACCATGGCGGCCGGGTCGGCGAACCCAAGCATGTGGCTGACCCGCATCGACGTGCCGTGACCGCCGAGCAGCTCGGTGACCGTCGCCCCGAAGGCCTGCCCGACGATGTCCCAGAGGGCCATGTCGAGCGCCGCCTTGGCGGTGGGGTTGCCGACGGTGCGACGCAACCGGGCGTGCACCTGCTCGCGGGCGAGCGACGAGAGGCCGAGCACCTGGGGCGCGAAGACCTGCTCGACGACGGCGATGATCGAGGCCTGGGTCTCGCCGTACGTGAACGGGCGCGGCGGGGCCTCGGCGACGCCGACGAGGCCGTCGTGCGTGTGGACCCGGACGAGGACGTGCTCGGCGGTGCGGACCTCGCCGCTCGCGAACTTCAGGGGCTTGACGTACGGGATCGCGAACGGGACGGCCTCGATCCGGGTGATGCGCAGGTCCCGGGCGGCGGAGCGGGCGGCGCGGTCGTGATCGACCGCCCCCGCGTCGGTGGCGCCCGGGCCGGTCCCGGCCAGGTCGGTGTCGAGCGCGGTCACGGGGTCCTCCCTTCGAAGACGGGTGATCGGCGGAGGCGAGGCGTCTGCCGCGCTGCCGATCTGCCCTCAACGTAGGGGTGGACATTCGGACACACAAGTACCCATTTATGAGCGATTGAGACGATAGATATACCTAAGGGCCGCTCACCTGCGGCGGTTCGTCGCGGGCGGCCCGCGAGTCGGCCGAAACCGGGTCCGGCGCCGTGAGCAGATCGGTCGTGAGGTCGACGACGCGCTGGACCGCGGCCGACGACCCGGGCCGCCAGCCGACGGCCAGCTCGACGCTCGGGCCGTCCTGCAGGGGCACGAAGGTCACGCCCTCCAGCCGCAGCCGGCGTCCTGACTCCGGCAGGACGGCCACTCCGATGCCGGCGGCGACGAAGACGAGCAGGGTCGAGGTCTGCGCCACCTGCGCGGCCTGACGCGGCCGGAAGCCGACGCGCTGACACGCCCCCGCGACGACGTCGTGCAGCACCGACCGGTACCCGGAGGGGTAGGTGACGAACGGCTCGTCGCGCAGGTCCTCCAGGCGCAGGCTCTCGCGCTCCGCGAGCGCGTGCCCGGTCGGGACGGCGACGACGAGCGGCTCGCGACGCAGCACCCGCACGAGCAGGTCGCCGACGGGCGTCGGGGTGCGCATGAGGACGACGTCGAGGCTCCCCTCGTGCAGGGCCACCACCTGGTCGGGCGTGAGCATCTCGCTCGTGAACTCCACCTCGATGTCCGGGAGGTCCGCGCGCAGCCGTCGCGCGAGGCTCGGCAGCACGGCGTACGTGGCCGAGCCGACGACCCCGACGACGACCCGGCCGACCTCCCCCGCCGAGACGCGGGCCGCCTCCTGCCCGGCCGCCTCGACGTCGGCGAGGATGCGGCGGCACCGCTCGAGGTAGCGCTCGCCGGCGGGCGTGAGCGCGACGCGCCTCGTCGTGCGCTCGAGCAGGACGACCCCCAGCTCGTCCTCGAGCCGGCGGATCTGCTGGCTCAGGGGCGGTTGGGCCATGTGCAGCCGCTTGGCGGCCCGGCCGAAGTGGCACTCCTCGGCGACGGCGACGAAGTACCGGACCTGGCGCAGTTCCATACGCAGAGAATATCGGTGAGCGGCAATTCGGTCCGAAAGGCCGACCGAGGCGGCCCTTAGATCTCCTGAGCTGCATGATCGTCGCTTTTTCGGACGCCGAACCTGCCCCCACCCAGGTCGCCCCTAGGCATTCCCCCAGTATCGCGCCGCGGTGCGTCGGTGGGATGGTCGGGCCATTCGTCCCGCCCCGACCGCCCGTCGGCAGCGGCCCCCGAAAACCCCTGGAGACGAAGGAGTCACCATGACCAGCACCCTCGACACCGCCCGCGCGGTCCTCACCGATGCCGTCGTCGACGATCGCGAGTCCGGCGTCTACCGGGCCAACCGCCGGATCTTCACCGACGAGGAGATCTTCGAGCTCGAGATGAAGCACATCTTCGAGGGCAACTGGATCTACCTCGCCCACGAGAGCCAGGTGGCGAACCCGGGCGACTACTTCACGACCTACATCGGCCGCCAGCCGATCGTCATCACCCGCGGCCGCGACGGCACCCTCAACTGCCTCATCAACGCCTGCGCCCACCGCGGCGCGATGATCTGCCGCCGCAAGACCGACAACCGCACGACGCTGACCTGCCCCTTCCACGGGTGGACGTTCCGCAACGACGGCACGCTGCTCAAGGTCAAGGACCCCGACGGCGCCGGCTACCCCGAGAACTTCGACACCGACGGCTCGCACAACCTCACGAAGGTCGCGCGGTTCGCCTCCTACCGCGGGTTCCTCTTCGGCAGCCTCAACCCCGACGTGCCCGAGCTCACCGAGCACCTGGGCGACACGACCAAGGTCATCGACATGCTCGTCGACCAGTCGCCCGAGGGCCTCGAGGTGCTGCGCGGCTCCTCGACGTACACCTACGACGGCAACTGGAAGGTGCAGGCCGAGAACGGCGCCGACGGCTACCACGTCACGGCGACGCACTGGAACTACGCGGCCACGACCTCGCGCCGCAACACCGGCGAGAGCAAGAACACGACGAAGACCGTCGACGCCGGCACGTGGGGCAAGTCCGGTGGCGGCTACTGGAGCTACCCGAACGGCCACCTGTGCCTGTGGACCTGGGCGGGCAACCCGCAGGACCGCCCGCTATGGGACCAGATGGACCGCCTCAAGGCCGAGTTCGGTGACGCCAAGGGCGAGTTCATGGTCAAGGGCAGCCGCAACCTGTGCCTGTACCCGAACGTCTACCTCATGGATCAGTTCTCGACGCAGATCCGGCACTTCCGCCCGATCGCCCCGGACAAGACCGAGGTGACGATCTACTGCATCGCCCCCAAGGGCGAGTCCGACGAGGCGCGCGCCTGGCGGATCCGCCAGTACGAGGACTTCTTCAACGCCTCCGGCATGGCGACCCCCGACGACCTGGAGGAGTTCCGCTCCTGCCAGCTGACGTTCCGGGCGACGGCCGCCCCGTGGAACGACATGAGCCGCGGCGCCGAGCACTGGCTCACGGGCCCCGACCCGGTGGCCTCCTCCCTCGGCATGGACGGCGTCATCTCCGCCGGCACGACGAACGAGGACGAGGGCCTCTACCCGGTCCAGCACGGCTACTGGCTCGAGACGATGCGCGGCGCCCTCGCCCAGGAAGAGGCGACCCGCGCGAACGGCTCGACGCCCGCGGCGACGAGCCCCACCCCCGGCACGAGTGCGTGAGGAGCACCGACATGACGACGACGACCGACCGACCGACGACGACCGCTCCCACCCAGGCCCCCGCCGCGACGCCCGCCGCGGGATCCGAGCCGGGCAACGCCCACATCGACCAGCACACGATCGACCAGTTCCTCTACCGCGAGGCCCGCTACCTCGACGACCGCGAGTTCGAGAAGTGGCTCGAGTGCTACGCCGACGACGTCGTGTACTGGATGCCGTGCTGGGACGACGCCGATCGCCTCACCGAGGACCCGCAGCGTGAGATGTCGCTCATCTACTACGCGAACAAGGGCGGCCTCGAGGACCGGGTGTTCCGCATCCGCACCGAGCGCTCCAGCGCGACGTCGCTGCCCGAGCCGCGCACGAGCCACAACATCACCAACGTCGAGGTCATCGAACGCAAGGGCGACCTCGTCAGCGTGAGGTTCAACTGGCACACGATGTATTTCCGCTACAAGACCGTCGACCCGTACTACGGCACGTCGTTCTACACGATCGACTTCTCGGGCGAGACCCCGCTGATCCGCCGCAAGACCGTGGTGCTGAAGAACGACTACATCCACCACGTCGTCGACGTCTACCACGTCTGATGGCCCCGCACACGAACAGGGAGAGGCTGTGACGTCCATGACCCATCAGGTCGCCTTGTCCTTCGAGGACGGGGTCACGAAGTTCATCACGTGCGCCGACGGCCAGACCGTCGCCGACGCCTCCTACCGCGCCCGCATCAACATCCCCCTCGACTGCCGCGACGGCGCGTGCGGCACGTGCAAGGCGTTCTGCGAGTCGGGTGAGTACGACGGCGGCACGTACATCGAGGACGCGCTCTCGGGCGACGAGGCCGAGGCCGGCTACTGCCTGCCGTGCAGCATGAAGCCGTCGTCCGACCTCGTGCTGCAGATCGCGTCGACCTCGGCCGTCGCGAAGACGCAGGCGCAGACGTTCCGCGGCGAGCTGACGCGCCTCGACCGGGTGTCGCCGACCACGTTCTCGCTCGAGGTGCGCACCCCCGACCGCGACAAGCTCGCGTTCCTGCCGGGCCAGTACGTCAACATCGCCGTGCCGGGCACCGACGAGACGCGCTCGTACTCGTTCAGCAACGCCCCCGACGACGAGGCCCTGACGTTCCTCATCAAGGTCACTCCCGGCGGCGCCATGTCGACCTACCTGCAGGAGCGGGCGGCGGTCGGGGACGAGGTGACCTTCACCGGCCCCAACGGCAGCTTCTTCCTGCGCGAGTCGCCGCGGCCGCTCGTCCTGCTCGCCGGCGGCACCGGCCTCGCGCCGATCCTCGCGATCCTGCGGCGGCTCGTGGCCGAGGGCAGCGAGCGCTCGATCCGCCTCGTGTACGGGGCGACGACCGACGACGACGTCATCGAGCTCGACACCCTCGCCGGCCTCGCCGAGCAGTTGCCGAACATGACGTGGGACTACTGCGTCGCCGACAAGAACACGACCGCGACGAACCAGGGCTACGTCACGGCGCTGTTCACCGACGAGCACCTGCACGCCGGCGACGCCGCGGTGTACCTGTGCGGTCCGCCGCCGATGGTCGAGGCCGTCCGCTCCCACCTCGCCTCCGGCGACGTCGAGCCGGCCGGTTTCTACTACGAGAAGTTCGCCCTGTCGGGCACCGCGGCCGGGGCCGCGCCGCCCGCCGAGGTGACGCAGGCGCACGAAGAGCCGGAGGCCACGCAGCCGACGCCCGAGACGGTCGACACCGGCAGCGACACCGGCACGGACACGGACAGGGACACGCGGGACGCCACGCCCGCCCCGGGCACGCCCGCCGGCGCCCCGGCCGACGGCGACCGCGCCACGACCCCGCTGCCCGCGATCGCCGCGGCCGAGCTCATCGTCGCGCGGGAGGCCGACCGCATCGGTGGGCAGTCCGTCTTCGGACCCATCGAGGTCGAGCCGCTCGGCCCGTCCGGCGGCGGTGGCGGCGCGAGCCGCGTGACCGCCGACCCGGCGGACGGTCTGCACGTGGCGGGCCAGCTCATGGGCGCCCCCCTGGGCGGCGACCGCGCCGACGCGCTCGACGAGCCGGTCGGCCTCACGGTCCACGCCGACGCGGCGGCGGCCGCCGGGCAGGTCTTCGCGACCGGCCTCGACGGCCTCGACCCGCTCGTCGCCCCGCGCCCGCGTCCCGTGCCCGTCGCCGCGCCCACCGGCGCGGCGGGGGTCTACGAGATCGGCGAGGAGCACCCGGGCATCGAGAAGTCCGACGCGATCTTCGACGCCCGGCAGGCCCTCGAGCTCGGCGCCGTCGAGCTCACGGTCGGGCGGCTGTCGACCTCACAGCTCGCGGGGTACCGGCTGCTCGCCGACGCGACGCTGCCCTACGTCGAGGGCGACGCGTTCACCGACGCGGCCGCCTACACGGAGACCAACGCGGCCTTCCACGAGTACCTCTTCGGCCTCACCGGCAACGAGCACCTCCTGCAGGCCTACCGGGCGCTGGGGGTCAAGGGCCACATGGAGCAGGTGCTGCGGAACGCGACGTGGTGCCACCCGCGCTGCGCGACCGACCACGTCGAGATCGTCGAGGCGTTCGCCGCCGGCGACCGCGACGTGGTGCGCCGGCTCGTCTCGGAGCACGCCGACCGCTCGAAGGAGACGATGCGGCGCGCGATGGGCGACGCGGCGAAGCGGGCGCTCCCGGCGTTCATCACGCCGGGGCGGTTCGACGGCCTGGTCGTCCTCGTGACCGGGGCGGCCCAGGGCATCGGCGAGCGCACGGCCCGCCGGATCAGCGCCGAGGGCGGCACGGTCGTCCTCGCCGACCGCAGCGAGCTCGTCGACACGCTCGCCGAGGAGCTCGGCAGCACGGCGCGGCCCGCCGAGGCCGTCGTCGCCGACCTCGAGACGTGGGAGGGGGCCCGGGCCGTCGTGCGGCGCGCCGTCGAGCGGTTCGGCCGCCTCGACGTCGCGATCCACACCGTCGGCGGCACGATCTGGGCCAAGCCGTTCCACGAGTACCCGGCCGACCAGATCTCCGCCGAGATCAACCGGTCCCTCTTCCCCACCCTGTGGGGGTGCCGGGCGGCCGCCGAGCAGATGGTCGGCCAGGGCGGCGGGACGATCGTCAACGTCTCGTCGGTCGCGACCCGCGGCGTCCACCGCGTGCCGTACGCGGCCGCGAAGGGCGGCGTCAACGCGATCACGGCGTCGCTCGCGCTCGAGCTCGCGCCGTACGGCATCCGGGTCGTCGCGACGGCTCCCGGGGGCACCGACGCCCCGGCGCGGCGCGTCCCGCGCGGACCGGCGCCGGAGTCCGACACCGAGAAGGCCTGGTACCAGGCCATCGTCGACCAGACCGTCGAGAGCTCCCTGCTCAAGCGGTACGGCACGCTCGACGAGCAGGCCGCGGCGCTCTGCTTCCTCGCCTCCGCCGAGGCGTCGTACATCACCGGCACCGTGCTGCCCGTCGCCGGCGGCGACCTGGGCTGAGTCGAGTCCCCTGGTGCGCCCCGCTGTGCACCGGCCCCGCGGGGCGCACCAGGGCGCACACAGCCCACCCGGCCGGCCCGGCCCACCCGGCCGGCCCCTACAGCCCCGCCACATCCCGACATACCCGGTCACGTCCCGGGCGCCCGCACCATCGTGCGCGCCCGGGCGACCACTCCTGCCACAGAAGCGAGTTCCGCCATGCCCGCACTCCCCCTGGTCGACGACGCCCAGGACTCCCGCGCCCGGTCCCGCACCGTCGCCTGGGTCGTCGCGATCTGCACGATCGCGTTGATCTTCGACGGCTACGACCTCGTCGTGTACGGCACGATCGTGCCGATCCTGCTCGCCGACCCGAGCCAGCTCGGGGCGATCTCGCCCGAGCTCGCCGGCCAGCTCGGCAGCTACGCCCTCGTCGGCGTCCTCATCGGCGCGCTCGGTGCCGGCGCGCTCTCCGACATCATCGGCCGCCGCAAGCTCATGCTCGTCAACATCGCCTGGTTCTCCGTCGGCATGGCCCTCACCGCGCTGGTGGGCAACGCCGCGATGTTCGGCGCGATGCGGTTGTTCACCGGCATCGGCGTCGGCGCCCTCGTCGCGACGGCGGGCGCCATCGTCGCCGAGTTCGCCCCGGCCGGACGCCGGCACGTCTACAACGCGATCGTCTACTGCGGCGTCCCCGCCGGCGGCGTCATGGCGTCGCTGTTCGCGCTCGCGATCCGCGACTCCCTCGGCTGGCACGCGCTCTTCCTCGTGGGCGCGACCCCGATCCTGTTCCTCCTGCCGCTCGCCTGGGCCAAGCTGCCCGAGTCGCCGCTGTGGCTGCAGTCCCGCGGCCGCACGCAGGAGGCGGTCGCCGCCTCGCGGGCCACCGGCGTGCCGCTCGTGGAGCACGCCCAGGCGGGCGTCACCGCCCGACCCACCACGGAACGCGCCGGCTTCGCGGCCCTCGTGAGCCGGCAGTACTTCGTGCCGACCGTCTTCCTCGGGCTCATGAGCTTCTCGGGGCTGCTGCTCACCTACGGCCTCAACACGTGGCTGCCGCACATCATGGGCCAGCACGGGTTCGGCAAGAGCTACTCGCTCGTGTTCCTGCTCGTCCTCAACCTCGGTGCCATCGTCGGCGCCCTCACCGCCTCCCGCTTCGCCGAGAAGGTCGGCCCGCAGCGCGTCATCGCCGCCACCTTCGTCATGGCGGCCGCCGCGCTGGTGCTGCTGCCCTTCGGCCTGCCGGTCGCGGCGCTGCTCGCCCTCGTCGCCGTCGCCGGCATCGGCACGATCGGCACCCAGGTGCTCGTCTACGGGTTCGTCTCGAACTTCTACGAGTCCCGCGCCCGCGGCGCCGGAGTGGCGTGGTGCGCCGGCTTCGGACGCCTCGGCGGCATCGTCGGACCGCTCGTCGGCGGCGTCCTCATCGGGGCCGGGATCAGCATCGACCGCGCCTTCCAGCTCTTCGCCGTGGCGGCGCTCGTCGGCGCCGTCGTGACGGCCCTGCCGCGGGCGGCGAAGCCCGCGGAGCAGGCGGTCGTGGTCGACCCGAGCGGGTCGGAGCCGACCGGGCGGGTCGACGCGCCGGCCGGCGTGCGGGCGTGACCGGGACGTCCACGCAGCTCCGGGGGGCGCCGGGCCGGTTCGAACGGCCCGAGCGCCCTCCGGCGGGCCCGGGTGACCCGCGCCGAGACATCGGTCCGACGTATGTCGCCAACGCCGTCATCGGGCTCGTCTTCTCGGCGACCGGGCCCCTGGCGGTCATCCTCGCGAGCGGCGCGGCAGGCGACCTGAGCCCGGCGCAACTGAGCTCGTGGATCTTCGCCGTCTTCTTCCTCAACGGCGCGCTGACGGTCGGTGCGAGCCTCGTCTACCGGCAGCCGCTCGGGTTCTTCTGGACCATCCCCGGGACCGTCCTCGTCGGGAAGTCCCTGGGCCACCTGCCGTGGAGCGACGTGCTCGGCGCGTTCCTCGTCACGGCGCTGCTCGTGCTCGCGCTCGGGCTGTCCGGCCTCGTCGGCCGCGCCATGCGCCTGCTGCCGATGCCCATCGTCATGGCGATGGTCGCCGGGGTCTTCCTGCGCTTCGGGCTCGACCTCGTCTCCTCGATCCAGCGCAGCCCGTGGGTGGCGGTGCCCATGGTGGTCGTCTTCGTCCTGCTCAGCGTGCCGAGCCGGTTCACCCGGCTCCTGCCCCCGGTGCTCGGGTCGCTGCTCGTCGGGGTCGTCGCGGTCCTCGCGACGGACGGGCTGCGGAGCCCGATCGAGCTCGGCCTGGCCGGTCCGCTCCTGCAGGCGCCGACCTTCTCGGCGCCGGCCCTCGCCGAACTCGTCGTGTCCCTCGCCATCACCGTCATCGTCGTCCAGAACGGCCAGGGGGCCGCCGTGCTCACCGCGGCCGGCCATCGCCCACCCGTCAACGTCGCGACCGTGCTCTGCGGGCTCTGGTCGCTGCCCGCGGCCGCCCTCGGCGCGGTGTCGACGTGCCTCACCGGTCCGACGAACGCGCTGCTCGTCGCGTCCGGTGAACGGCGCCGGCAGTACACCGCCGCGGTCGCGTGCGGCGCGCTGGCCATGGTCGTCGGCGTCCTCGCCCCGACGCTCGTGTCGTTCATGCTCGCCATGCCGCCGGCGTGGATCGCCGTGCTCGGCGGGGTCGCCATGCTCAAGGCCCTGCAGACGGCGTTCTGCACCGCGTTCTCCGGGGGCTGCGCGTTCGGCGCGCTCGTCGCCTTCCTCGTCACGGTCGCGGACCTCACGGTCCTCGGCATCGGCGGGGCGTTCTGGGGCGTCGTCGCCGGCTATCTCGTCACGCGGCTGCTCGAGCCCGCCGACCTGTTGGCGGCGACGGGCGGCTGAGCCGGGCCGCCCGAACCGGCCCAAAATCCTATAGGATCCCGGGAACTCGACGACGAGTCCTCGATCGATCCAGGAGATCCCCATGACGCGCCTCTTCAACGATCCGGCCGCCTTCGCCGACGAGATGATCGAGGGGTTCGCCGCGGCGGCGGCGCGGTGGGTGCAGGCGGCGCCGGGCGGGGTGGTGCGGTCGACGACGTCGGGGACGGACACCGTCGCCCTCGTCGTCGGCGGGGGCAGCGGGCACTACCCGGCCTTCGGCGGGCTCGTGGGGCCGGGCCTCGCGCACGGCGCCGCGATGGGCAACCTCTTCGCCTCGCCCTCGGCCCAGCAGGTCCACTCGATCGCCACCGCCTGCGACACCGGCCGCGGGGTGCTGCTCAGCTACGGCAACTACGCGGGCGACGTCCTGCACTTCACCCAGGCCCAGGACCGGCTGCGCGCCGAGGGCCACGACGTGCGCACGGTCCTCGTCACCGACGACATCTGGAGCGCCCCGCCGGACCGGATCGAGGAGCGCCGCGGCATCGCCGGGGACCTGTGCGTCTTCAAGGTCGCCGGCGCCGCGGCCGAGGCGGGGTACGACCTCGACGGCGTCGAGCGGGTCGCCCGGCACGCCAACGACCGCACCCGCTCGTTCGGGGTCGCCTTCTCCGGCTGCACCCTGCCGGGCGCCGACGCCCCGCTCTTCGACGTGCCGCAGGGCCGGATGGCCGTGGGCCTCGGCATCCACGGCGAGCCGGGCATCGACGAGGTGGCGGTGCCGACCGCCGACGAGCTCGCGCGGCTGTTCGTCGAGAAGCTCCTGGAGGAGGTGCCGGCCGGCGTCGAGGCACCGGGGGCACGGGTCGTGCCGCTGCTCAACGGGCTCGGCAGCGTGAAGTACGAGGAACTCTTCGTCGTCTACCGCACGGTCGCGCGCCTGCTCGCCGACCGCGGCGTCACCGTCGTCGACCCCGAGGTCGGCGAGCTGTGCACGAGTTTCGACATGGCCGGCTGCTCGCTCACCCTCCTCTGGCTCGACGACGAGCTGGAGGAGTTGTGGAGCGCCCCGGCCGACTCGAGCGGGTTCCGCAAGGGCAGCGTCGGCGCCCAGCAGCGTGCGGCCGCGGTCGTGCTCGAGCACACCGAGCAGGAGATTGGCGCGGCGAGCGAGGCATCGCGGCGGGCCGCGGCGACGATCGCCGATGCGTTCGACGCGATCGTCGCCGTCGTCGACGACGCGGCGGACGAACTCGGCCGCCTGGACCAGGTGGCCGGCGACGGCGACCACGGCATCGGGATGACGCGCGGTGCCCACGCCGGGCGCGACGCGGCCCGCGCGGCGCTCGAGGGCGGAGCCGGCGCGAAGACGGCCCTCGACCGCGGCGCCGTCGCGTGGAGCGACCGGGCCGGCGGCACCTCCGGGGCGATCTGGGCGACGATCCTGCAGGCCGTGGGCGCGCAGCTCGGCGACGAGGCGCGCGTCGGCCGCGAGGAGGTCGCCCGCGGGGTGCGGTCGGCGAGCGACGCGGTCATGGCGTTCGGCAAGGCCGCGGTGGGCGACAAGACGATGATCGACGCGATCGTGCCGTTCGCCGACACCCTGGCGGAGCGGGTCGGCGCCGGCGAGGAGCTCGCCTCCGCCTGGGACGCCGCGGCGGGTGCCGCGCACGACGCCGCGCAGGCGACCGCCGACCTGCGCGCGACGCTCGGCCGGGCCAAGTCGCACGGCGAGAGGTCGATCGGGACCCCCGACCCCGGCGCCGTCTCGTTCGCGCTCATCGTCCGCGGCGTCCACGACCGGGTGCTCGCCGCCTCGTCGTCCCCCTCGGCGCAGGGCGAATGACCGTGGCGCGCTTCCTCATCGGGTCCAGCCTGAAGATGTACTTCGGCCGCGAACGGATGGCGCACTGGGCCGCCGAGGTCGCCGACATCTGCCGCTCGCACCCCGCGACCACCGGCGGTGTCGTGCAACCGTTCGTCATCCCGAGCCTCGTCGCGATCGACGACGTCCACGGCCTCGTCGCCGACGCGGGCGTGCTCGTCGGGGCGCAGGACATGTACTGGGAGGACGCGGGCGCCTTCACCGGCGAGGTGTCCCCCGGCGAGCTCGTCGACCACGGGGTGCGCCTCGTCGAGATCGGGCACGCCGAGCGCCGCGCCCTCTTCGGCGAGACCGACGAGAGCGTCGCCCGCAAGGTCGACGCGGCCTGGCGGCACGGCCTCGTCCCGGTGCTGTGCCTAGGCGAGGTGGAGCGCGGGGGCGCGCAGGAGGCGGTCGCCGAGTGCGTCGCCCAGCTCGAGGCATCCCTGCGCGCAGCGGTCGAGGCGGGCCGCGGCGGCGACCTCGTGCTCGCCTACGAGCCGGTGTGGGCCATCGGCGCACCCGAGCCCGCCGGCGTCGAGCACATCCGGGAGGTGTGCGGTGCCCTGCGCGAGCACCTGGCCGGGGTCGCGCCGGTGGCCGACGGGCGCGTCATCTACGGCGGCAGCGCCGGCCCGGGGCTCCTCCCGCGCATCGCCGACGCCGTCGACGGCATGTTCCTCGGGCGGTTCGCGCACGACCCCGAGGCGTTCCGTACGATTCTCGACGAGGCCATCACCTGCGAGAAGGAGAGCTGACGACGGTGGGAGCACGACGCGACCTCGATCGCAGGGGACTGCGCGACCGCGTCTACGACCTCGTCTTCGAGATGCTCCTCACCGGCGACCTGCCGCCCGGCTCGCGGCTCGGCATCGACACCCTCGCCCGTGATCTCGGCGTCTCGCCGACGCCAGTGCGCGAGGCGCTCGTGCACCTCGAGCGCACGGGGCTCGTCACCCGGGAGGCGCTCAAGGGTTATCGCGTCGCCCCGCCGCTCGATGCGGCCCAGCTCGCGGAGCTGTTCGACGCCCGCGTCGTGCTCGAGACGGGCGCCGCCCGGCTGGCCGCGGCGCGCGCCGACACCCTCGTGCCCACCCTGCGCCGGCTGCAGGCCCGGCACGAGCAGGAGGGCGAGCACGTCATCGCCCTGCTCGGGGGCGCCGAGCGCGTGCCGCTCGAGGCGATGCAGGCCTACTTCGCCGCCGACGGCGCGTTCCACCAGGCGATCTTCGCGGCCTCGCAGAACCGCTACCTCATCGACATGTACGACGACCTCGGCGCCGTGACGCACCGCCTGCGCCAGGTGGCGCTGCGCGGCCTCACCGACGTCAAGGAGGCCGGCGCAGAACACCGCGCCGTCGTCGAGGCCTTCGAGTCCGGCGACCCCGCGGCCCCCGTCGCGGCCATGCGCCGCCACATCGCCAACGTCCGCGCCCGCTCCCTCGGCGGCCTCTGACCGGGGCCCCGGAGACCGTCGGCGTAGCGTCGCGTTCGGCGACGCCCATGCGGAGGGTTGCCACGCTCGACCGTGGCCACTACGTTTCCTATAGGATCTTTGATCTACGCTGCCGGGCGGCCGACGACCTGCCCGCAGCGGCCCAGCACCCTCGATGCACACCCTCGATGCAACGGAGCAGCGATGCCACGCACCACCCCGTACACCGCGTCCACCTGGCCGATCGCCACGTGCCTGCACGGCATCCCGCCGGTCGGCCCCGACGGCGTCGCCCTGCACGACGCCGCCCCCGAGGTGTGGGACGACATGTTCGCGCAGGTCGAGGACGTGGGGTTCTCCCTCGTCGAGCTCGCCGACAGTCACATCCGCCCGGCCGACCTCGAGCCCTCCCGCCGCGACGAGCTGCTGGCGATCGCGCGCTCGCACGGCATCGAGATCCCCTCGGTGCACCTGCAGCGCCAGAGCGTCATCATGCCGGGGCACGAGGAGCAGAACCTCGCCTACGCCCACCGCACGATCGACGCCGCCGCGGAGTGGGGCATGAAGGTCTTCTCGACCGGTCTGCACCAGCCGTTCAGCGAGGCCCAGCGCAAGGCGCTGTGGTTCTGGACGGCCGAAGGACCGAAGGACCCCGACGACCCGGAGATGTGGAAGCTCGCCGTCTCGCGCATCCGCGAGCTCGGCAAGCACGCCGCCGACGTGGGCCTGCCGCTCTCGCTCGAGCTCTACGAGGACACCTACCTGGGCACTGCCGACAGCGCCGTCCGGTTCGTGCAGGACGTGGGTCTCGACAACGTCGGCCTCAACCCCGACGTCGCCAACCTCATCCGCCTGCACCGCCCGGTCGAGGACTGGCGCGAGCTGTACGCGAAGACGCTGCCCTACGCGAACTACTGGCACGTGAAGAACTACACGCGCGACGAGGCCGCCGACGGGTCGTGGGCCACGAGCGTGCCCTCCTCGATGGAGTCGGGCCTCATCAACTACCGCCAGGTCTTCCGCGACGCGATCGCCCTCGGCTTCGACGGGATCATCCTCGCCGAGCACTACGGGGGCGACAGCCTCGGCATGTGCGCGGTCAACCAGACCTACATCCGCACCCTGCTCCCGAAGGACTGACGCCATGCCCACGATGGACCCCAAGGTCATCGCCGTCGTCGGGTCCGGCTACATGGGCGGCGGCATCGCCCAGGTGCTCGCGCTCGGCGGCCACGACGTGCGCCTCGCCGACGTCTCGGCGCAGGTGGCCGCCGCGAACCGCGAGCGCCTCCTCACCGAGGCCGCTACCTTCGTCGCCGACGGGCTGTTCCCGTCCGACGCCGTCGAACGGATCGAGGCGCGCGTCACCGCCGCGGACTCGATCGAGGACGCCGTCGCCGGCGCCGACTTCGTCGAGGAGGCCGTGCCCGAGAAGATCGAGATCAAGCACGAGACCCTGCGCCGCATCAGCGCCGCCGCCCGCCCCGACGCGATCATCGGCTCGAACACCTCGACGATCCTCATCGGCAGGCTCGCGGAGGCCGTCGAGCGGCCCGAACGCTTCCTCGGCGTGCACTACTCCAACCCGGCGCCGTTCATCCCCGGCGTCGAACTCATCCCGCACGCGGGCACCGACGAGGCGATCCTGCCGGTCGTCGAGGAGATCGTCGCCTCGAGCGGCAAGGAGACCGCGCGCATCAAGGACTCGACCGGGTTCGTGCTCAACCGGCTGCAGTACGCGCTGTTCCACGAGGCGACCCAGCTCGTCGAGGAGGGCGTCGCCACGGCCGACGACATCGACACGGTCGTGCGCACGACGTTCGGGTTCCGGCTGCCGTTCTTCGGCCCGTTCGCCATCGCCGACATGGCCGGGCTCGACGTCTACTCCTTCTGCTACGAGTCGCTGCAGACCCGCTGGCCCGAGCGGTTCGCGACGCCGGCCTCGCTCGCCGAGCTCGTCGACGCGGGCAAGTTCGGCACGAAGTCGGGCGCCGGCTACCTCGACGTGCCCGCCGAGCGCGCCGACGACCTCGTCGCCTACCGCAACCGCGCCTACGTCGCCATGGCGAAGCTCAAGGACGAGCTCGGCCCGGCCCCCATCCACCCCGAAGCGTGAAGGAGCAGCACATGACCACCTTCCCGGCATCCCGCACCGTCGTCCTCACCGGCGCCGCCTCGCCGCGCGGCATCGGCCGCGCCTCGGCCCACTACCTCGCCGAGCAGGGCTGGAACATCGGCATCATCGACCTCGACGACGCGGCGGCCAAGGCCGTCGCCGCCGAGATCGCCGAGCAGCACGGCGTGCAGGCGGCGGGCGCCGGCGCGAACGTCGCCGACGAGGCGCAGGTGCGTGCCGCCTTCGACGAGCTCGAGGCCGCGCTTCCGCAGCTCGTCGCGCTCGTCAACCTCGCCGGCGTCTCCTCGCCCGTGTCCTACCTCGAGGTGACGCCGGAGGAGTGGAACCGCGTCATGGGCATCAACATGAACGGCGTCCACTACGCGACGCGACGCGCGGTCGAGTCGATGGTGACCAACGGGGTCGGGCGGGTCGTCAACCTGTCGTCGGTCTCGGCCCAGCGCGGCGGCGGCACCTTCTCCAAGACGGTCTACTCCGCGGCCAAGGCCGGCGTCATCGGCTTCACCCGCTCCGTCGCCCGCGAGCTCGGTCCGCGGGGCATCACGGTCAACGCCATCTCGCCCGGGCCCATCGACACCGACATCATGGGCGGCACGCTCACCGACGAGCGCAAGACGGCGATGGCGGCCGACGGCGTCCTGCCGCGCATCGGCACCCCGCGCGACATCGCCGCCGCCATCTCGTACCTCATCAGCGAGGACTCCGGATTCGTGACGGGTCAGACCCTGAACGTCGACGGCGGCCTCTACATGCACTAGGAAGGGCGGCCCATGCGCGGTCCCTGGTCGACCTCTCGCATCCTCTTTCTTCTCATCGGCATCGTCCTCGTCGTCATGGGCGCCTGGATGATCTGGCCTTCCGTCTTCTCGTAGACACCTGGTTCCTCGGCACCTGCGCCGAGGGACTCCCGCTCGACACCGCACGCAAAGGAGCGCATTCGGTGAGCAACTCATCAGCGAGCTCGATCTCGCTCGGCAATCCCGCCCTGGATTCCGCCGTCAAGAAGGCGGCCCAGCATCTGATGCCGATGCTGATCATCCTCTACTTCGTCGCGTTCCTCGATCGCACGAACGTCGGCTTCGCCGAGGCGGCCCTCAAGGCCGACCGCGGCATCTCCGCCGGCGCGTTCGCCCTCGGCGCCGGGATCTTCTTCATCGGGTACGCCCTGTTCGAGGTGCCCTCGAACGTGCTGCTGACAAAGTTCGGCGCCCGCTTCTGGCTCGCCCGCATCGCCATCACGTGGGGCATCGTCGCGTCGCTCTTCGCCTTCACGACGAACGACACGATGTTCATCATCCTGCGATTCCTGCTCGGCGTCACCGAGGCCGGTCTGTTCCCGGGCGTGATCATGTTCCTGTCGGAATGGTTCCCGAACAAGGTGCGCGTCGGCATGTTCGCGCTGTTCTACCTCGCGCAGCCGTTCTCGCAGATGATCGGCGCCCCGCTCTCGGGCGGGCTCATCTCCTTCGGCGACCAGGTCACCCCGTGGCACGGCTGGCAGGTGATGTTCTTCGCCGAGGGCATGCTCGCCGTCGTCGCCGGTATCGCTGCGTTCTTCCTGCTCACCGACAGCCCGCAGAAGGCGACATGGCTGAACGACGAGGAGAAGAAGGCCCTCATCGACGTCATGGCCGTCGAGGACGGCGTCCGCGCCGACGACGGGCCCGCCGGCCTGTGGCGGTCCCTGGGCAACTGGAAGGTCTGGTACTTCACGGTCATCTACTTCTGCCTCCAGATCGCCGTCTACGGCACGACCTTCTACCTGCCCCAGCAGGTGGCCGGCCTGCTCGGCACGAAGGTCGGGTGGCAGGTGGGCCTGGTGGCCGCCATCCCGTGGTTCGTCGGGCTCTTCGCCTGCTACTTCTTCGGCCGCTCGGCGACCACCGTCCGGCGCCGACGCAACTGGGGCGCGATCTTCTACGTCCTTACCGGCGTGTTCATCCTCGGGTCCGGCTGGGCGGGGGCCAACGGTCACCCGTTCCCGGCATCCTGTGCATCACGTTCGCGGTCGCGAGCTTCCTGTCGGTCGGTCCGATCACGTGGTCGTTCCCGACGGCGTTCCTCACGGGAGCCGCGGCGGCCGGCGGCATCGGCCTCATCAACTCCCTCGGCAACCTCGGCGGCTTCGTCGCGCCGATCATGCGCACCAGCATCAACGAGGCGGTTCCGACGGACTCGGGGGTGTGGGGCGTCATGTCCCTCGGCGTCTTCGCCTTCCTCGCCGCCGTGATGATATGGGCCACGCGGTTCTTCCACGCGAAGTCCGACGCGCTCCTCGCGAAGGAGGCCGAGGACTCGGCGGCCGTCGGTCACTGACCGGTCTCGATCGACGACGCGGGCCCCGACACGATGTCGGGGCCCGCGTCGCGTCGATGGTGGGACCGGCGCCGCCCGGCGCCCGGCCGCCGGCCCCGATGGGACGATGGGCGCATGGACGGCGATCTCGTGGTGACCTCGCGGTTCCGCATCCCGCCGGGTGAGCTGAGCGAGCGCTACTCCCACGCCTCCGGGCCGGGCGGGCAGGGCGTCAACACGAGCGACTCCCGCGTGGAGCTCACGTTCGACGTTGAACGGTCCGCCTCCGTGCCCGCCGACCTGCGGGCGCGGATCGCCGCCCGGTTGGGTCGGCGCCTCGTCGGCGGCCGCGTCACCGTCGTCGCCGCCGAGCACCGCGGCCAGCTCGCCAATCGCCGGACGGCGCGGGCCCGGTTGGCCCAGCTGCTGCGCGAGGCCGCCGCCCCTCCCCCGCCGGGACGCCGGGCCACCCGGCCCACCCGCGGGTCGAAGGCGCGGCGCCTGGAGTCGAAGAAGCGCCGGTCCCAGGTCAAGCGCGGCCGGTCGCGTCCCGCCGAGTGACGCTCGTCCGGTGAAGGGACGAGGGCCGGGCGTCGACCCCTCGAGGGCCCGGCCCCGAGCTACGGTGGCGGGATGAGCCGCCCGGGCGAGCCGATCGTCGGTCGAGCGCGGGAGGCCGAGGACCTCGCGGCCGTCCTCACCGACCCGACACGGCCCCGCACGGTGCTCGTCGAGGGGCCGCCGGGGGTCGGTGTCTCGGCGCTCGTCGAGGACGTGCTGGCACGCCCCGGCGTCGCCCCCGAGCCGGTCGTGCGGCTCGTCGCGAGCGCGTGGGAGACCGACGTGCCCTACGCCCTCCTCGAACAGGTGGGCCTGACGGCGGACCCGGGCGAGCACCCCGTCGCCGTCGGGCGGCGGCTGCTCGACGCACCCGCCCTGGCGGAGCGGGGTCGGCTCGTGCTGCTCGTGGATCACGCCCACGACGCCGATCCGGCGTCGCTGCGGGCGCTGCACGCCGCCCTCGTGCGCGCAGCCGACCACACCACCCTGCTGCTCCTCGCGCACCGCCCGCCCCCGCTCGAGCTGCCCGACGCGCACCGCATCCCCCTCGACGGCCTCGAGGTCGACGAGGTCCGCGAGCTGCTCCGCCGGGCCGGGCACCACGTCGGGCCGCGCGTCGCCCGCGCCGTCCGCGACCTCACCGCCGGGCGACCCGTCGACGTCCTCGATCTCGCCCGCGAGGCGCCGCCCGGCGACTGGGACACGCGTCGCCCCGCGTTCGGCGCCACCCGCCGGCACCGCGCGGCGGTGCAGCGGGCCCGGGCCCGGGTGCCCGACCGCACGTGGTCCTTGCTCGAGGCGCTGGCCGTGCTCGTCGACGGGTCGGCGAACACCGAGTACCCCCTCGACGAGGTGGCGGCCCTGGCCGGGGTGGGCGCGGACGCCGTCGCGGCCGCCCCGTCCGACCTCCTCCTCGCGCGGCAGCATCACGACGGCCCGCGACTGTCCTTCACGCACCCGATGGACGCGGCCGCCGTGCGGGACGCCTGCGGGCCGCACCGCGTCCGCGAGGTGCACGAGGCGGCGGCGCGGCGCAGCGGGCGGCGCGGCGACGTGGGCGACGAGCTGCGGCACCTCGTCGCCGCCGCCCCCCGCCCCCGGGCGGATCTCGCCGCCCGGCTCGTGACCCACGCGCGGGAGCAGGCGGCGCGGGGCGCCTGGGCCTCCTGCGCCCGCGCGCTCGTCGACGCGGGCCGCATGAGCGCCGACCCCCGGGACCGCGCGGAGCACCTCGTGGGCGCCGTCGACGCCCTCGCCGGCGCCGGGCGCCTGGCCGACGCCGAGGACCTCGTCGCGGACGTGACCGGCCTGCCGCGCACCGCGCGCATCGACGCCACCCTCGGCTACCTCGCGATCCTGCGCGGGCGGCCCGACGAGGCCGACGCGTTGCTGCGGCGCGCCTGGGCGAGGTGCGACGACGCGCCCCCCGACCTCGCGGCGCTCGTCTGCGCCCGACTCGTGCTGCACTCGCTGGCCCGATGCGTGGGCACCGACGTCGTCACGTGGGCCGACCGCGCGATCGAGCGCGGCGGCCATCTCCCGATCGCCCTCGAGGCGAGGGCCATCCGCGGCCTGGGTCTCGCCTCGACCGGCGAGTGGGCCGCGGCCGACGCCCACTACGCCGACCTGTCGGCGATCGTGCCCGCGACCGCCCAGGAGCAGCGGGTGTCGATGGGCCGCGGCTGGTACGAGCTGCTCGCCGACGAGCCCCTCTCGGCCCGCGCCCGCCTCGAGAGCGCGGTCCCGACCGAGGTGACGCTCGGCTCGGTCCGCATCTCGCTGTGGGCGCAGGCCTGGCTCGCCCGCACGCTGCTGGTCCTCGGCGAGTGGGACGAGAGCCTCGAGGTCGCCGACCGGGCCGCCGCCGCGGTCGGGTCGACGGGCCACGAACTGCTGCGCCCCCTCGTCCACTGGCCGGCCGCGCAGATCCTCGCCCTCCGCGGCGACGTGGAGGGGGCGGAGCGCCGGCTGCACGCCGGCGCGGCCCACGGCCACGCGTACCCGATCATGCGGCTCCCGGCGGCGCTGGCCCAGGCCCAGGTCGCCGAGGCCCGGGCCGACCACTCGGGTGTGCTGCGCGCCCTCGACGCGGTCATGGACCTCCTGCGCGACCCGGCGCGGGACCCCCTGTTCTGGCCGTGGATCGACGTCTACGGTGACGCGCTCGTCCACCTCGGCCGGGTCGACGAGGCGGACGACCTCGTGCGCCCCCACCTGCTCGCCGCCCGCGCTCGCGGCCATCGCTCCGGCGTCGCGCCGGCCGAGGCCACCCTCGGACGCGTCCACGGCGCCCGCGGCGACATCGACGCCGCGTCGGCCGCCTTCGACCGGGCGGAGCGGGAGCTGGCGAGCCTCCCCCTGCCCCTCCACCTCGCCCGACTCCGCTTCGCCGCCAGCCAGACGCTGCGCCGCGCCGGCCGCCGCCGCGAGGCCGACGAGGTGATGCGCTCGGCCCGGGAGGTCTACGCCGGGCTCGGCGCCGTCAGCGTCGTCACGCGCTGCGACCGGGAGCTCAAGGCGTCCGGCCTCGAACGCACCCGCACCCTCGCCGGGGGCGACCTCACCCCGCAGGAGGCGGCCGTCGTCGAACTCGTCGCGCGCGGCGACACGAACCGGGAGGCCGCCGAGGAGCTGTACGTCTCGGTCAAGACCGTGCAGTACCACCTGACGCGCGTGTACGCGAAGCTCGGCGTCCGCTCCCGCTCCGAGCTCGCCGCCCGGTACGGACCGCGGTCCGAACCGTGAGACGTCACGACGGACCGGAGCCGGCCGCGACCGGCCGGTTCCTCGTGACATCTCACGATGTGTTCGGGGCGATGCGTCGCGCGTAGCGGCCCGAGGTGGCCGGCGCGGCGGATTCGGGTCACGAAACGACAACGAAGCGGCCGCCGGGGCGGCCGAGCGGGGTCCGGACGGCGCGCGAGAGGCCGGATTCCGTCAGGCTGGGGCCGCACCCCCCTCACGAAAGGCCCCCATGTCCTCCCCCCGCCCCGCCTCGAGAGAGGCCTTCTCGTCCCGCAGCGTGTTCATCCTCGCGGCGATCGGTTCGGCCGTCGGTCTCGGCAACATCTGGCGCTACCCCTACGTCGCCTTCCAGTCCGGCGGCGGCGCGTTCATCGTCCCCTACCTCGTCGCCCTCCTCACCGCCGGCATCCCCCTGCTCTTCCTCGACTACGCCCTCGGCCACAAGTACCGGGCGTCCCCGCCGCTCGCCTTCCGGCGCGTCATGCGGTGGGCCGAGCCGATCGGGTGGATGCAGGTCCTCATGTGCTTCGTCATCGCGACGTTCTACTCGTGCGTCATCGCGTGGGCGAGCTGCTACGCCTTCTTCTCCCTGACCATCGCCTGGGGCGACGACGCCGAGGGGTTCTTCGCCTCGACGTTCCTCCAGCAGGGTGACCAGACGATGTTCGGCGGTCTCGTGCCGGGCGTCGCGATCCCCCTCGTGGTCGTCTGGGCCGTCTCCATCGGCATCGTCGCCCTCGGCATCGAGAAGGGCATCGGCAGCGCCAACCGGATCCTGCTGCCCACGCTCATCATCCTGTTCGTGGGGCTCGTCCTGCGGTCGCTGTTCCTACCGGGCGCGATGGTCGGCCTCGACGCGTTCTTCACGCCCCAGTGGGGCGCCCTGCTCGATCCGCAGGTGTGGATCGCCGCCTACGGTCAGATCTTCTTCTCGCTGTCGGTCGCGTTCGGCGCGATGCTCACGTACTCCTCCCACCTCAAGCGGCGCACCAACCTCACCGGCTCCGGTCTCGTCGTCGCGTTCTCGAACTCGAGCTTCGAGGTGCTCGCCGGCATCGGCGTGTTCGCCGCTCTCGGCTTCCTCGCGACCCAGTCGGGCGTGCCCGTCAGCGAGGCCGCGGCCGGCGGCCCCGGCCTGGCCTTCGTCGCCTTCCCGACGCTCATCGGGGAGATGCCGTTCGGCGAGATCTTCGGCGCGGCGTTCTTCATCTCGCTCGTCTTCGCGGGCATCACGTCGCTCGTCTCGATCATCCAGCCGCCCTCGGACGCCATTTCCGAAAAGTTCGGCATCCCCACCCGCACGGCCACGCTGCTCGTCGGCGGCGCCGCCGCCGTCGTGTCGCTGCTCCTCTTCCCGACGACGACGGGTCTGAACACCCTCGACGTCACGGACAACTGGATCAACAACGTCGTCCTCGTGATGAACGCCTTCGTCATGGTCGTCGTCGTCGTGTGGATCGCCCGCGTCGTGCCGAACCTGGCGCGCCACCTCAACGCGGTCAGCTCGTTCAACGTCGGCCGGGGGTGGTGGCTCTGCCTCGGCATCGTGTCGCCGGCCATCCTGCTGTTCTTCGGCTCGCAGACCATCATCGACCTCATCGCCAACGGCTACAACGACCTGCCCGGCGAACTCATCGCCGTCTTCGGCTGGGGCATCACGGGCGGGCTCGTCGTCCTCGCCGTCGCCCTCACCCTCGTGCCCTGGCGGAACGAGAACGCCCTCACCCGCGCCCGCGACATGGACGACGAGTCCAGCGAGGACGACCACCACCCCGACCTCCAGGAGGACCCCCGATGAGCGCCACCGCGATCGTCATGATGATCTGCTACCTCGGCATCGTGTGGGGCGGCCTCGTCCTCGCGCTGCTGCACCTGCGCAAGCACCCGGACGAGTAGGCGGCCCCGACCCGCGGCCCGGTCGCCGACCGGCCGCGGTCGACCGCCGATCCAGCACAGAACGGCGCCTCCCCGCCCGGGGAGGCGCCGTTCCGCGTCACTCCCGTCGCGTCACTCTCGGTGGCGGTGGGCGGCGCGGGCCCGGGCGAGGACCGCGCGGCCGCGGTCCAGGACGACGTCCACCGGGGCGGAACCGGTGGCCTGCGCCGCCTCGAGCAGGCCGGAGGTGCGCTCGCCGATGCGGTCGACGTCCGCGGCGAGGCGGTCCTCGCCCCAGCCCATGGCGCGGGCGTGCTCGTGGATGACGCCGCCCGCGTTGGCCACGAAGTCCGGCACGAAGGTGACGCCGGCCTCGACGAGTGCGGCGGCGACGTCAGGGGTGTCGAGGACGTCGTTGGCGGCCCCCGCCACGACCCGCGCCCGCAGGCGGGGGACGTCGGAGCGGCCGATCACGCGGGCGACGGCGCACGGCGCGAACACGTCCGCGTCGACGAAGGGCGCCTTCCGCGGATCGACCACCTGTGCCCCGATCCGCTCGGCCACCGCCGCGGCCCGGGCAGGGTCGACGTCGGAGAGCAGGACCGTGGCGCCCGCCCCGGCGGCCAGCTCCGCGAGCGCCCCACCCACGCTGCCCGCCCCCTGGACCGACACGGTGACCCCGGTGAGATCGGCGACGCCGAGCGTGTGGCGGGTGGCCGCGTCGAGGGCCGCGAACACGCCGCGGGCCGTCCACGGCGCCGGGTCGTGTCGGGCGCAGTACACCTTGGCGCCCTGGTCGGCGAGGACGGCCATGTCGGCCATCGTCGTGCCCATGTCGACGCCCGGGATGTACGTGCCGCCCAGGCGCGCGACGAACTCGCCGAAGCGGGACACGAGCCGGGCCCGGGCGTCGCCCCCGCGCCCCGGGTCGTCGTCGATGATCACGGACTTCGCCCCGCCGTAGGGCAGCTCGGCCAGCGCGTGCTTGAAGGTCATGGCCCGTGCGAGCCGCTGCGCCTCCCGCACGGCGGCCGCGGCGTCGGGGTAGGCGCGGAACCGGACGCCGCCGAACCCGGGCCCGAGCGTCGTGTCGTCGACCGCGACGACGGCACGCAACCCCACCTGCTCGTCCCGGCACGTGATGACCTGCTCGCTGTCCCAGACGCTCTCGTCCATGGCGTCGATGGTGTCACGACGCGCCGGGGTCGGCGCCCGGTTCAGGAGCCGTCGCGAGGGTCGGCGGCGAGCTCGAACGCGACGGCGCGGACCGGGCGCCGTCCAGGCCCTCCAGCGGGAGGGGCAGGGCCAGGACGAACGGGTCGGGCCAGCTCACCCGGTCCAGACCGGTGAGGTTCTCGCCGATGACGCCCCCCGCGTCGGCGACGAGGTGATGGCAGGGCAGGGGGTCGTCGCCGTGGGGGTCGATGCTCGGGGCGTCGAGCAGGACGGTGCGGACCCCGGTCGCGAGCACCCGCGCGCACGCGTCGGGGTCCAGGTGCGGGTGCGCGAACCACGCGGGGGTGCCGTAGTGCCGCACCCAGCCGGTGTGCAGCAGGACGAGCACGCCGGGGCCCAGGCGCGGCGCCACCGGCTCGAACACGTCCCAGCCGATGGGCTGCCCGGCGCCCGCGGCGGTGGCGTCGACGAGCACCCCGGGGCCGGCGAACAGGCCCACCTCGAGGCGGTCGACGCTCGCCCCGCCGGCGGCGACGTGGGACGGGGCGTCGACGTGCGTGCCGGACTGCGAGCCGACGGTCACCTCGTGGACGACGGACCCGTCCTCGGACAGGCTGCTCGCCGGCGTGAAGCGGGGTCGCGGGTCGCCCGGGTACACGACGGCGTCGGGACCGAGGGGGAGCGTCAGGTCGACGTGGCGCAGGACCCGCACGGTGGATCAGTTCGCCGAGAACGTGTCGGGGGCGACCGTGTGCGGCAACGCGCCCAGGCGGTCGACGATGACGATCTCGCGCCGCACGAGACGCCGGGCGAGGGCCAGCCGGTCCTCGGTCGTCGGCGCCTCCAGCAGGGCCTGCCGATCCGTGATCGCGAGCGCGACGAGCTCCCCGACCCGATAGGACAGGGCCCGCAGGTCGGTGGGGCGCGACCCGGAGACGGGGTCGCGCTGATCGCCGTGCTCGTCGGCCGCGGCGTCGGACCCGCCCTCGAACAGCATCGAGTACGCCACGAGGCGCGCCCGCAGGACCCGGGCGAGGCCCACGCACCGGCCGACGTCGCCGTCGTCCTCGGGGATCCACGTGACCTCGCCGACGAGATAGGGCTGGGCGCGCGTGTCGACGGCGTCCACCGTGAAGCGCCGGGCCCCGCGGGCGAGCACCGTGTACGACCCGTCGGCCATGCGCTCGACGTGGGTGAGCAGGGCGGTGCACCCGACGCCGAAGAGGGCGCCGACGTTGTCCGCGCCCACCTCGTGACCGGCGCGGATGGCGACGACCCCGAACTCCGGCGACTCGCGCTCCTCCAAGAGGGACCGGAGCATCTCGACGTACCGCGGCTCGAAGATCCGCAGCGGAAGCCGCGCCCCCGGGACGAGGACCGTGCCGAGCGGGAACAGCGGCAGCGTGGCCATTCCCCCAGGCTAGGCGGAGCCGGAGCGGGCCCGACCCCGAACGGGACCACGGCCGCGGAAAACGGGGGGAACGGTGTCGGTGGTGCGCCGTACGGTAAGGGACGCGATGCGCGACTTCCCCAGCCCCACGCGGGCCTACCTCGATCCCGGCGCCCCGGCCCCCGACACCCGGTCGCCGGGAGCGTTCGTGCGCTGGCTGTTCCGCGTCCAGATCACGATCTGGCCCCTCTCGGTCGTCTTCGCGCTGCTCTGGGTCGTGCCGCCGACCCTCACCCCGTGGCTGCTCGGCAAGGCCATCGACACCGGCATCGTGCCGGGGGACCCGGCGCAGACCTGGCGCTGGCTGGGGTGGCTCGCCCTCGTCACCGTCGTGGGCGCCCTCGCGGGCGTGGCCAACCACACGCTCATCGTCCGGTCCTGGGTGCTGGCGATCTTCGACACCGTCTCGCTCGTGACGAACAAGACCCTGCACCTGGGGCACGTCCTCCCGCGGCGCACGCCCACCGGCGAGGTCCTGTCCATCGCGGGGGCCGACGGCGACGAGTACGGCGGGTTCATGGAGGTGGCGATCCGGGCGGCCGCCGAGTTCGCGGCGTACGTCGTCGTGGCCTCCATCGTCCTGTCGACGTCGTTCGAGCTCGGCCTGCTCGTGTTGCTCGCGGCGCCTGTGCTGGCCGCCTCAGCGTGGCCGTTCCTGCGCCCGATGGAGAAGTGGCAGGGCGCCGAGCGCAGCCGCACCTCGCACCTGACGTCGCAGGCCACCGACATCGTCGCGGGTCTGCGGGTCCTGCGCGGCATCGGCGGGGAGTCGACGTTCGGGGCGAACTACGCGGCGCAGTCGCAACGGGTGCGCCGCGCCGGGGTCCGCGCGGGGGCGTGGGAGGCGGCGGTCGAGGCGACCGGTGTGCTGCTCGCGGGGCTGCTCGTCGTCGGCATCGTCCGCCTCGGGGTGGCCGAGGTCGGCGCCGGGCGGCTCGAGATCGGCCAGCTCGTCGCGTTCCTCGGGTACGGCCTGTTCCTCGTGCAGCCCATGCGGACGTTCTTCCAGCTCGTGCAGAAGTGGACCCGCACGCGGGTGGCGGCCCGCAAGACGACCGCCGTCCTGGGTCAGGAAGAGCCGTGGCGCGCCCCGGAGCGGGCGCGCGTGCTCCCCGTCGACGGCGACCTCGTCGACGAGGAGGGCGGGATCACGGCTCGCGGCGGGCGGTTGACGATGCTCGTGTGCGGCTCGACCGACGAGGCGGCCGCCCTCGCCGACCGGCTGGGGCGCTACCTGCCCGCGGACGGCGACGACGCCGTGTCGGTCGAGGTGACCGAGGGCGTGGTCGGCCGCGCCGCCCGGGCCCAGCGCGCCCGGGCCGAGGCGGAACGCGCCCGCCGTGCGCGTCGCGACGCGGAGCGCGCCGCCCGGCCCTGGGGCGTGAGCCTCGGCGGCATCGACCTGTCGTCCGCCGACCTGGCCGACGTCCGCGCGACGATCCTCGTGGGCGACGCGTCCGCCCAGCTCTTCGCGGGCACCCTGCAGGAGGCCGTGGAACCGCACGGGCGCCTGACCCGACCACAGGCCGAGGCGGCGCTGCTGGCCGCGGCCGCCCTCGACGTCTACGACGCGCTGCCGGGCGGGTGGGCCGGGCGGCTCGACGAGCGCGCCCGCGGCCTGTCCGGCGGCCAGCGGCAGCGCCTCGTGCTCGCCCGGGCGCTCGCGGCCGACGCGCCGGTCCTCGTCCTCGTCGAACCCACGTCCGCCGTCGACGCCCACACCGAGGCGGCGATCGGCGAGCGCCTGCCCGCCGCCCGGGCCGGCCGGACCACCGTCGTCGCGACGACCTCGCCCCTGCTCCTGCGCCACGCCGACGACGTCGTCCTCGTGCGCGACGGACGCGCCGTGACCCGCGGGACCCACGCCCACCTCATGGCGACCTCGCCCGACTACCGCGCGGTCGTCGTCCGCGACGAGCAGCCGGCCGACGCGGGGGGCCCGCGATGAGCGCGCCCGAGACCGGCGTCGCCGACCTCGCCGACTTCGCCTCCCATTCGGAGCGCACGTGGCGCGAGGGTGGGCGGCCCCACGGGGCGATCCCGGAGTCGTTGCACCTCGACCGGCCCCGCGCCGCGGGTCTTCTCGCCCGGCTCGCCGCCTGGCGGGACCGGCACACCCTGCGCACCCGCCTCGCGGAGGCGTTCTCGGCGCGCCAGTTCGGCGACGAGGTCGGGCTGCCCATCGCGAGCCGCGCCGACGTCACGGCCTTCCTGCGCGACCTGCTGTGGTCGCGTCGCCGGCTGCTCGCGCTGCTCGTCGCGGTCAACGCGCTGACGGCGGTGGCGACGCTCACCGTCCCGCGGCTGCTCGGGGCGCTCGTCGACGACACGGTCGCCCACGTCGCGGCCGGCCGGGGCGCGCAGGTCGCGTCGCTCACCGCGGCGCTCACGCTGGCCGTCGCCGTGACCGTCGTCGTCCAGGCCCTGCTCACGTGGGGGGCCCGGACGACGTCGGCGGTGCTCGGGCAGGACGTCCTCGCCTCCGCCCGCGAGTACGTTGTCGGCGCCATCCTGCGCCTGCCCCTGTCGCGGGTCGAGTCGGCGGGCACGGGCGACCTCGTGACGCGCATGACGCGCGACGTCAGCTCCATGAGCGTCGCCGTCCGCCTCGGGTTGCCCGAGTCGATCATCGGCGTGGTCATGGTGAGCTTCACCCTCGTCGCGCTCGTCCTCAACTCCCCGCTGCTGGCGGTCCCCACGCTCGTCTGCATCGGGGCCTCCCTCGTGCAGGTGCGCCGGTACATGCGCCGGGCCCCGGCCGGCTACCTCTACGAGGGGGGAACGTACGCCCTGGTCAACTCGACCCTCAGCGAGACGGTGGAGGGCGCCCGCACGGTCGAGGCCCTCGGCCTCGCCGGGCCCCGCGAGGCGCGGGGCCGGGCCGATCTCGACGTGACCGGTCAGGCCGAGCGCTACACGATGAGCCTGCGCAACCTCCTGTTCATCGTCATGGACATCGCGTTCGGGATGCCGCGGGTGCTCACCCTCGGCGTCGCCGCCTACGCGCACACCCGCGGCTGGGTGAGCCTGGGCCAGATCACGACCGCCATGCTCTACATCGGGGCGATCGGGGAGCCGTTCGACCAGCTCGTGCACAACCTCGACCGCCTCCAGGTGGGCATCGCGTCGACGACCCGCCTCATCGGCATCGCGAGCATCCCGCCCGACCGCGTCGCCGGCGACGAGGAACCGGCGAACGGCGACCTGCGCGGCCGCAACCTGCGTTACGCCTACCGGGAGGGTCACGACGTCCTGCACGGCATCGACCTCGACCTGCGCGCCGGAGAGCGGCTCGCGGTCGTCGGGCCGAGCGGGTCGGGCAAGTCGACGCTCGGTCGACTCCTCGCGGGCATCCACGCGCCCCGCGAGGGCACCGCCCAGGTCGGCGGGGTCGACCTCACGCGTCTGACGACGGCGTCGCTGCGGCGCGAGGTCGCGCTCGTCACCCAGGAACACCACGTCTTCATCGGCACCGTCCGCGACAACGTGGTGCTCGCCCGGGAGCACGACGAGGTGCCCGTGCCCGACGCCGAGGTGCAGCGCGCGCTCCGGGCGGTCGACGCGTGGGACTGGGTCGCCGCCCTCCCGAGCGGTCTCGACACGACGCTCGGGCCGGGGCACCAGGCCCTCACGCCCGGGCAGGCCCAGCAGGTGGCCCTCGCCCGGCTCGTGCTCGCCGACCCGCACACCCTCGTGCTCGACGAGGCGACCTCGCTCATCGATCCGCGGACCGCCCACCACGTCGAGGGGTCGATGAACGCCCTGCTCACCGGCCGCACCGTCGTCGCCATCGCGCACCGCCTGCACACCGCGCACGACGCGGACCGCATCGCCGTCGTCATCGGCGGCCGGATCGCCGAGCTCGGTACGCACGACGAGCTGCTCGCGCGCGACGGTGAATACGCGGCGCTGTGGCGGGCGTGGACGTCGTGACACCTTTTTGACAATGATTATCGTAAGTGGGAGGCTCGGGGCCATGCCCCGCCGAACCCAGCGCGCCCGCCACGCCCACCCCGTCCGCCGGACCACGCGCCGCCCGCGCGTCGCCCTGGCGGCGGCGGCGCTCGCGCTCGCGGGGGCCGCAGGATGCGGGTCGACGCCGGGATCGGAGGGCGCCGCAGGAGGGGGCGGCGCCGACGCGATCGGCGTCGTCGCCGCGTTCTACCCGCTCGAGCATGCCGTGCGCGAGATCGGCGGCGACCGGGTGCGGGTCACCGGGCTCACCAAGCCCGGCGCCGAACCCCACGACCTCGAGATGACCCCCAAGGACGTGGCCGCGGTCACCGAGTCCAGGCTCGCCGTCTACGAGAAGGGCATGCAGCCCGCGCTCGACAAGGCGATCTCCGACCAGGGCCTCCAGCAGGCCTTCGACGTGTCCGGGCCCGCCGACCTGTCCCTGTCCGAGCCGGAGGGCGCCGGTCACGAGGGCCACGACCACGGGACCGAGGCGGGCGCCACCGACCCGCACTTCTGGCTCGACCCGATCCGGTACCAGAAGGTGGCACAGGCCATCGCGACGCGGCTCGGCGAGGTCGACCCCGACCACAAGGCGGAGTACGACCGCAACGCCCAGCGCTTCGTGGCCGACCTCGGCGCCCTCGACGCCGAGTTCACGGCCGGCCTGGCGCGGTGCGCGAGCGACGACCTCGTGACGAGCCACGCCGCGTTCGCCTACCTCGCCGACCGGTACGGCCTGCACCAGGTGCCGATCGCGGGGCTCGAGCCCGACGCCGAGCCCGACCCGGCCCGCCTCGCGCAGATCTCGCGGTTCGTCCGCACGAACAAGGTGGGCACCATCTATACCGAGACCCTCGCCACCCCGGCCGTCGCGAAGACCGTCGCCGGCGAGACCGGTGCGAAGATGGCCGTCCTCGACCCGATCGAGGGCCTCACCGACTCCAGCCAGGGGTCCACGTACCTCGAGATCATGCGCGCCAACCTGGCGGCGCTGAAGAAGGGCCAGGGCTGCTCGTGACCGCACCGCATCCCGGGGGGCGACAGGCCCGCCCCGACGAGATCATCGCGCTGCGGTCGGCGTCCTTCGGGTACGCCGACCGCACGGTCGTCTCCGGCGTCGACCTCACGCTGCACCCCGGCGAGGTCGTCGCCCTCCTCGGCGCGAACGGCAGCGGCAAGTCCACGCTCGTCAAGGGCCTGCTCGGGCTCAACGACCACCTCGGCGGGTCGGTCGAGCTGTTCGGCACCCCGCTGCGCCGGTTCAGGCGCCGGTCCCTGCTCGGGTACGTCCCGCAGCGGCACACGCTGTCGGGCACGGTGGCCGCGACGGTCACCGAGATCGTCGCCGCCGGACGCCTCCCCCACCAGGGGCTGCTCGCCCGCCCGTCCCGGGAGGACCGCCGCATCATCGGCGAGTCCCTCGAGCTCGTCGGCCTCGCCGACCGGGCCCGCGACGACGTCGCCGAGCTGTCGGGCGGACAGCAGCGCCGCGTCCTCATCGCCCGCGCCCTCGCCGGCCGACCCGAGGTCCTCGTCATGGACGAGCCCACCGCCGGCGTCGACCTCGGCAACCAGCGCGCCCTCGAGGCCGTCCTCGCCCGTCTCGCCGAGCGCGGCACGACGATGCTCGTCGTCACCCACGAGGTCGCGCCGCTGCGCTCGATCCTCACGCGCGTCGTGACGATGTCGGGCGGGCGCATCACGTTCGACGGGCCCGCGAGCCGCCTCGACGTCGCCGGCGACGTCACCGGCGACTGGGTGGGCCCGGGCGCACGGGGCGGGCACGACGGCCACGCGCACCGGCACGGACAGCGCGGTGGCCCCGAGCACACGACCCACCACGACGGCCATCACCACGACGACGGCCGCCACGACGACGCCGGAACGAGCACCTCCCTCGGCCTCACCCATCCGGGCACCCGGGATCGGAGGACCCACGATGCTTGAGCTCCTCGACTACGACTTCATGCGGCGGGCCCTGCTCGCCGCGCTGCTCGTCGGCTGCGCCGCACCGCTCGTCGGCGCGTTCCTCGTGCAGCGAGGCCTGTCGCTCGTCGGCGACGGCCTCGGCCACGTCGCGTTCGCGGGCGTCGCCATCGGCGTGCTCACCGGGACCCAACCCGTGTGGACCGCGCTGCTCGCGGCCGTCGCGGCGGCGGTGGTCATCGAGCTCGTCCGGGCCCGCGGCCGCACGAGCGGCGACGTCGCCCTCGCCGTCATGTTCTACGGCGGCATCGCCTTCGGCGTCGTCGTCCTGTCGGCCACGACGGCGGGCAGCGGCGCCCTCACCTCCTACCTGTTCGGGGCCATCACGACGACGACGCAGTCCGACATCGTCGCCTTCGCGGTGCTCGCCGTCGCCGTCGTCACGCTGACGTGGGTCCTGCGGCCGCGCCTGTTCGCCGTCGCGAACGACCCCGAGTACGCGCGCGCGTCGGGCCTGCCGGTACTCGGCCTCAACATCACCCTCGCGGTGCTCACCGCCGTCACGGTCGTCGTGTCGATGCGGGTCGTCGGGCTGCTGCTCATCAGCGCCCTGATGATCGTGCCCAACGCCGCCGCCCAGCTCCTCGCCCGCAGCTTCCGCGGCATGATGCTGCTCGCCGCTGCGATCGGGGTGGCCTGCAGCCTGGGCGGAGTGGCGGCCAGCTACGCCCTGTCCACCCCCTCCGGCGGCACGATCGTCCTGCTCGCCATCGGCATGTTCGTCGCGTGCGCCGTCGGCGACGCCCTGCGCCGCCGCCTCGGAGCGCGCCACCGACCCGCCGAGCTGCACGACCACGAGCACGGCCCCGACTGCGGCCACGACGCCGTCCCCCACGACGACCACCTCGACTACGTCCACGACGGGCACCGTCACGCCCACCACGGCGACCACTACGACGAACACTCCGACCACGCGTCCGTCGCCGACGCGCCCGAGCGGCCCGCCGGCCGGGCCGTACAGTGACGGGACCCGAGCACCCCGCGAGGAGACATGGCCGAGACCGAACGCCGTAACACCCGGCAGCGCCGCGCCGTCGAGGACGTCCTGCGCCACACCGACGACTTCATCTCGGCGCAGGACCTGCACGCGACCCTGCGGGGGGCGGGCGACTCGATCGGCCTCGCGACCGTCTACCGGACCCTGTCGACCCTGGCCGAGGACGAGCGCGTCGACGTGCTGCGGACGCAGGAGGGCGAGGCCCGCTACCGGCTGTGCTCGACCGACGACCACCACCATCACCTCGTGTGCCGCGACTGCGGCCACACCGTCGAGATCGAGGGCCCGGCCGTCGAGGAGTGGGCCGAGCGGACCGCGAGCACCCACGGGTTCACCGCCGTCAGCCACACCCTCGAGGTCTTCGGGCGGTGCGCGTCGTGCACCGCCGCCGGGGTCGCGGCCGTGACCGGCGCTACGGCCGACGTAGTGGCCGACGCAGTGCCGAGCGCGGAGCCCCGAGCGGGCGAGCCCGCGGCGGCCCGGGGCCGGGATGCCGAGGCTCGCCACGCGGGTCGATGATGGGGGCATGTCGAACACGTCCCGCCCGCCGTTCACCCTGTCCATCGCCGGCTCCGAGGCCACCGGAGGCGCCGGGGCCCAGGCCGACCTCAAGACGTTCCAGGCCCTCGGCACGTACGGCATCGTCGCGCTGACCTGCATCGTCTCCTTCGACCCGAAGGCCGGCTGGGGCCACCGCTTCGTGCCGATCGAGCCGCAGGTCATCGCCGACCAGCTCGAGGCCGAGTTCGCGTGCTACGACATGGACGCCGTGAAGATCGGCATGCTCGGCACGCCCGCGACCATCGAGACGGTCGCCGGCGCGCTCCGCGAGCAGACCCTGCCGCACCTCGTCCTCGACCCGGTCCTCATCTGCAAGGGCCAGGAGCCCGGCGCCGCCCTCGACACCGACAACGCCCTCAAGGAGCAGGTGCTCCCCCTCGCGACGTTCGTCACGCCCAACCACTTCGAGGCGATGTCCCTGTCGGGGATGGACGCGATCGAGGACGTCGAGGCGCTCACCGAGGCGGCGAAGCGCATCTACGACGCGTGCGGGGCGACGGTCCTCGCCAAGGGCGGGGTGCGCCTCGCGGGCGACGACGCCGTCGACGTCTTCTACGACGGCACCACGCTCGAGATCCTCGCGACGCCCAAGATCGGTGAGCACGCCGTGAGCGGCGCCGGCTGCTCGTTGGCGGCCGCGGTGACGGCCGAGCTCGCCAAGGGCGCGACGCCGCTGGAGGCGGCCCGCAGCGCGAAGGCGTTCGTCACCGAGGGCATCCGCAACCGGGTCCCCTCGAACGCGCCGTTCGACGCGCTGCGCCAGCTCTGAGCCGACCCCGACCACCCCTGAGCGAGCCTCCGATCCCCCTCCCCGGACGGGGACCCGTCGGCGTGCCGGTCGGTCGTTCCACCTGATGGGCATCCCTGGCGAAAGCCGCACGGCGACAACGACAATGATCGGGTGAACCGGGGGGATTCGACGAGCGCCCACGACGGCTCGAGCGGGAGGCCGCCGGGGGTCGTCTTCGACATGGACGGCGTCCTCACCGACACTGAGAGCATGTGGGACGACGTCCGGCGCGGCCTCGCGCGCGACGCCGGCGTGCCGTGGCCCGACGACGCCACGCCCGCGATGATGGGCATGAGCACCCCGGAGTGGAGCGCCTACCTCTCGGAGACGGTGCGCATCGGGCTCGACCCCCGGGCCGCGGCCGCCGCGACGATCGACGCGATGGCCGACCGCTACCGCGAGCACCTGCCGATCATGCCGGGCGCCGTCGAGGCGGTCCGGCGCATGGCCGAGGGGCGCACGATCGCGCTCGCGTCGTCCTCGCCGCGGCGCCTCATCGACGTCGTGCTCGACCAGCTCGAGATCGCCGACCTCTTCGCGGCGACGGTGTCGACCGAGGAGGTCGCCGCCGGCAAGCCCGCGCCCGACGGGTACCTGCGCGCCTGTGAGCTCGCCGGCATCGACCCGGCCCGCGGGATCGCGGTGGAGGACTCGACCAACGGCATCCGGTCGGCGCACGCGGCGGGGTTCGCGGTCGTCGCGGTCCCGACGCCCTTCCACCCCCCGGCGCCCGACGCGGCAGCCCTCGCCGCCGCCACGCTCACCTCGTTGGACGAGCTGACACCGGCCCTCGTGGACGGGCTGCGGCCATGACCGGGCGGCCGGCCCGGCGTCTCGGCCGCCGTCTTGGACACCCGACCGAAGAATCTCGCGGAAAGGCTCTCGCCGGGCCGGCTCGGGACGATAGGCAGGTGTCCGGCAGGGGGCCGGATGCAGCCGAAAACGCTTGCACCACAACGGGGGACACGATCATGCACACCATCGCCATCGCCATCGAACGGGCGCACGCCGCGCTGCTGGCCCGCCTCGAGCCCGTCTGCCGCACCTGCGACGACCTCGCCTGCCTCGACTGCGCGCAGGACGTCGCCCACGACCGCTGCGTCCGGCCGTGCACCCACTGCACGCCCGGGGACGTCGACTGGGACCAGTCGTGGGAGATAACGGCGATCATCACCGAGCTGCGCGGCCTCGACCGCCTCGACCGGGCCGTCGCCGCCGGCGCCTGACCCGTCCGAGCCCTCGCCCGTCGCGAGACGCGCGGGGGCGTCAGAGCGCGCGGGCGCCGGAGCGGTACTGCGCGCACCGCTCGACGTAGCGCTCCGCGTTGGCGGCGATGGACGCCACCTCCTCGTCGGTGAGCTCGCGGTGCACCTTTCCGGGGACGCCGACGACGAGGGAGCGCGGGGGGATCTCGACGCCCTCCGAGACGAGGGTCCCGGCGGCGAGGACCGTGTCGGACCCGACCGTCGCGCCGTTCATGACCGTGGCGCTCATGCCCACGAGGACCCGGTCGCCGATGGTGCACCCGTGGACGACCGCGGCGTGCCCGACGGAGACGTCGTCGCCGAGAGTGGCGGGGAACCCGGGGTCCGCGTGCATGACCGCGCCGTCCTGGAGGTTGGACCGCGCCCCGATCGTGATGGCGTCGCCGTCCGCGCGCGCCGTCGCCGAGAACCAGACGCTCGCCTGCGCGCCGACGCTCACGCGCCCGACGAGGGTGGCATTGTCGGCGACGTACGCGCTCTCGTCGACCTGCGGGCGCTCTCCGTCGAGCTCGATGCGCATCGGGATCTCCTCGTGATGGGGCGGGCGGGACGCCAGCCTACGGCGGCCGGCCCGGGGCACGGTGGCGTCAGCGGGCGAGGAAACGCTGCGCGGCGAGGGCGAGCGCCGCGGCCTCGCGCTGCTGGAACGCGCGGCTCGACAGCAAGCGGGCCTCGGTCGGGTTGCGCATGTTGCCCGCCTCGAGCATGACGGCGGGCACGCGGGAGAGGTTGACGCCGGCGATGTCGCGGCGCGGCGTGACGCCCGTGCCGCCGCCGAGGTAGGTCGACCGCGGGCGCCCGGTGACCTGGGCGAACGCGTCGCGGACGAGGGCCGCCGCCCGGGCCGACCGGGCCGTGACGCCAGCGCCCCCCGCCATCCGCGTCGAGCGGATGACGTGGAAGCCGCGCGCCGAGGCGGCCGCTCCGTCAGCGTGGATCGAGAGCACGAGGTCGGCGCGGTACCGGTTTCCGATGGCGGCGCGCTCGTCGACGCAGGGGCCGATGCCGCCGTCGGTCGGCCGGGTGAGGACCACGCGGGCGCCCCGGGCGCGCAGCGTCGCCGCGAGCTTCGTGGCCACGGCCCAGTTGTGCGCGTGCTCGGAGTAGCCGCCGTTCGTCGACGTGCCCGTCGTGTTGCAGGCCTTGGTGCCGCCGGTGCCGTCGGGCACCGCTCGCCCGTTGATCCGGGCGTTCGAGCGGCCGTTGTGGCCCGCGTCGACGACGATCGTCCGGCCCGAGAGGGCGCCGCGGGCGGGCGTCGAGAGCCGCACGCCGCCGCGGCTCGGGGCCGAACGCGCGCCGGCCGCGAAGACGGCGCCGTCGAACAGCCCGCCCCCGCCGGCGACCATCGCGTTCGAGGCCCCGGCGACCTGCGCGACGACCGGGGCCGGGGCGAGATCCGGAGCCGGCGTGCTCGACGCGCCGGCATTCGAGGGCGTCGCGAGCGGCCCGGGCGCCTCTGGTGCCTCGGTCGCCGGGTCCGCGGCCGGCGCCTGCGTGTTCTGCGTGGGCGGCGTGGACTGCGCCACGACGTGGGCGGCCGTCTGTGCGGGCTCGGCCGGAGCCGCGGGCGCCGCCGCGGTGGTCGAGGCCGGTTCGTCCCGGTCGACGGTCAGGCCGACGAGCCCGCCGACGGTCACCGCCAGCACGGCACCGACCGCCACCGTGGTCGTCGTCAGTGTCGAGACGTTCCTGCGCGGACCCTGCTCCATGTCACATCCCACCCGTCGTCACCCGTGTACCTGCCCATCGGATCCGGACGCGCCCGTCCGAGGATCCCCGCCGCCCTGTCGTCGGGGATGTCCGCCGGCCGAGACGCGCGCCCGGGCCACCCTTCGAGGAAAGCACGTCCGCCGCCCGGCCGGGAGCGTCGTGCACCGGCGCGGCGCGGCGCGCCTCGTGCCTCGCCTACGGTGACGGGGTGAGTGGCCCCCGACGCCCCGGCCCCGTCGCCCGGGAGGACCTCGACCTGCCCGGCGGGATCCGTCTGCGCGTGGCCCGGTACACCCCGCGAGGCTCCCCCGGGCCGCCGGTCGTGCTCGTCCACGGATTCCGGGGCGACCACCACGGCCTCGACACGATCGCCCTGTTCCTCACCCGCCGGCGCCGCGCCGAGACGGCCGGGGCGTCGGGTCCCGGCCAGGACGCCGGGGCCGGCGGCCTCGAGAGGATCGTCGCGCCGGACCTGCCGGGCTTCGGGGCCGGCCCGCCCCTGCCGGGGCGCCACGACCTCGCCGCCTACGTGCGGGTCCTCGCCGACCTCCTCGCCGCCGAGGGCGCGACCCCCGACCGGCCGGTGGTGCTCGTCGGCCACTCCTTCGGGAGCGTGCTCGTGGCCCACCTCGCGGCCGCCCGGCCGGAGCTCGTGGCGGGCCTCGCCCTGGTCAACCCCATCACCTCCGACCCGCTCGCGGGTCCGCGGGCGTGGGCCTCGCGGGCGACGCGCGGCTACTACGGCCTGGCGCGCGGCCTCGCGCGCCTCGCCGGGCCGGGGCCGGCCCGGGCGTTCCTCGCCTGGCCGCCCGTCGTCCGCGCGATGTCGGAGGCGATGGCCACGACCCGCGACCCCGCGCTGCGGGCGTGGATCCACGACCAGCACGCGCGCCACTTCAGCACGTTCTCCGACGCCCGGGTGGTCGCCGAGGCGTTCGAGGTGTCGATCACCCACACGGTGCGCGACGTCGAGGCCGTACTCGCGGCGGCCCCGTTCCCCGTCCTCGTCGTCGCGGGCGACGCCGACGACATCGCCCCCCTGCCGGGCCAGCGCGCGTTCGCGGCGGCGGTCGGCGCCCGCCTCGTGGTCCTGCCGCGCGTCGGACACCTCGTGCACTACGAACGCCCCGATGCCGCTGCCGACGCCGTGGCCGACCTGCTGGCCGACCTCGCCGCGCGGCGCGCCGACGCCGGCCGGCCCGGCTCCGAACCCGACCCCGACCCCGACCCCGACCACGCTCCCGCTCCCGGTCCCGGTCCCGGTCCCGGTCCCGGTCCCGAGCTCGACTCCCGTCCCGGTCCCGGTCCCGACTCCGGTTCCGGTTCCGGTTCCGGTTCCACGAGGACGGTCGCCCGATGACCCGGCCGCTGCGCCTGCTCGTCGACGCGCGCTTCACCCGCCTCGACCACCCCGACGGGATCAGCCGGTTCACCGCCGGCCTCGTGGGCGCCCTCGCCCGCCGGCCGGACCGCGTCCGGGTGGCGATGCTCGTCCGCGACGAACGCCAGCTCGCCCTCCTGCCGGACGTGCCGCACGTCATGGGCCCCTCGCCCCTGCGGCCCACCGAGGCGTTCGTCGCCTTCCGCCTGCGGCGACTCGCCCCCGACGTCGTCTTCTGCCCGATGCAGACCATGGGGTCGTGGGGGCGCCGCTACGGGCTCGTCCTCACCCTCCACGACCTCATCTACTACGCCCACCCCACCCCGCCGGGGTTCCTCCCGGCGCCGGTGCGGCTCGCGTGGCGGCTGTTCCACCGGGCGTACTGGCCGCAGCGCGTCCTGCTCGACCGCGCCGACGTCGTGGCCACGGTCAGCGCGACGACCCGGGAGCTCATGGCGCGCCACCGGCTCACCCGGCGCCCCGTCGCGGTCGTCGGCAACGCGCCCACCCCCGGCGCCTTCGACGCCGTCCCGGTGCCCGCGCCGCTCGCGCCGCGCCCGGGCGGTCGTCTCGTGTACATGGGCGCCTTCGCGGCGTACAAGAACGTCGAGACGCTCGTCGCCGCCATGGCGCACCTGCCCGGCCACGAGCTGCGCCTGCTCTCGCGCGTCGACCCCCGCCGCCGCGCCCAGCTCGCCGCGCTCGCCGCGCGTGTCGCCCCGGGGGCCGCCGTGACGTTCGTCGACGGGGTGAACGACGAGGAGTACGCGGCCGAGCTCGACGTCGCGACCGCGCTGCTCACCCTGAGCCGGGCCGAGGGGTACGGGCTCCCGCTCGTGGAGGCGATGGGCCGCGGCGTGCCGGTCGTCGCCGCGGACACCCCGATCTTCCGGGAGGTGGCCGGGGACGCGGCGACGTACGTCCCGGCGGACGACCCGGTGGCCTGCGCCCGCGCGGTGCGCGACCTGGGGGATCCGGCGGTCTGGCGGGACGCGTCGGACCGGGCTCTCGCCCGGGCCGCCGCCTTCTCGTGGGACGCCTCGGCCGCCGCGCTCCTCGACGTCGCCGACGGGATCGTGCGCGCCCGCGAGGCCGGCAGCGCCGCCGAGGACCCTGCCGGGTCGCCCTCGGGCCGACTACAGTCGAGGGCGCCCCGGGATCCCGGACCGACGCTCGGGCGACGCATCAGGTCGCGGCCCCTCCGGTCGCCGTCGAGGAGGTGAGCATGGCGAACCTCATCCGCACGCTCCCGTTGAGCAACGCCGCGGCCTACGAGTGCGCCCGCTCCGGCCACGACATCGTGGACGTCGACCACGTCCTGCTCGCGCTCCTCGCCACCGGCGGGCCGGTGGCGAGGATCATGGCCGAGCACGGCCTCACGCTCGCGAGCACCCGCGAGACCGTCTCCGTCCGCCGCCGGGCCGGGGCACCGGAGGACGCGGACGACCCGACCACCCAGTCCATCCCCGTCGGCGCGCTGCGCGACGACGTCAGCGGCGGGCTGCCCTGGACGGCCCGCGCGACCGAGCTGTGGCCGTCACCGGCCGCCCGCACGACCGACCTCGAGCTCCTGCTCACCCTCATGGACGAGGAGGGCGGTGTCGTCTGGAGCATCATCGAGATGGGCGACGCCGAGGCCGGCGCCGTGCAGGCCGAGGTCGAGAGCACCCTCGACGACGGGGACGACGGCGGCACCGAGATCGGCGAGCACACGTTCAGCGACGACGATCCGGCCGTGACCGTGTCGCTCGACCACGCCCTCGCCCAGCCCGTCGACATCGTGTGGCCCTCGCTCGTCGACTCCGGGCTGGTCTGCCTGTGGGCCGGTTCCCCCGAGACGAGCCGCGTCGTCTCCGGGGGCGTCGAGACGACCTTCGAACGCCTCGGCCACCGCGGCCACATCCGCCTGGACCCGACCCTCGTCGAGGAGCCGGGCCCGCTCGGCGCCCGCGTCGTCTGGCAGGAGCGGCAGTTCTCCGACAAGGTGCGGGGCGACCACGGAGGCTGGTACGACCTGCAGCTCACCCCGACCGGGCCCGCCTCCACGCTCCGGCTCACCCGCGGGCTGCGGACGTTCGGCGCGCTGGGCCGCGCCCTCATGCCCATCGCGCGCCGCAGCACGGCCGCGAACCTCAACCCCATGGCCCAGGACATCGCCTACGCCTCGGCCCGGCGCTACTGACGTCAGACCCTCCTCGCCCGCGCGCGGCACCCCGAGGACCGGTGTCCACTCCGCTCGGGCGGCCTCGTCGGCAGGGCTGCGTGTCGTGGCCGTTGCCGGCCGGTCAGCCTCGCACCGCGGCGACGGCCGAGCCTAGGGCGGCCCCGACGTCGCCCATGACGTGCCGGCGGTCCTCGACGACGAACCGGCCGTCGACCGCGACGTCGACGACGTCGGCGTTCGTGGCGGCCCACCACACCTGCGCCGGTTCGGTGCCCGCCGTCCGCGGGCTCGCCGTGTCGACGACGACGACGTCGGCCCGGTGGCCGGGGCGCAGGGCTCCGACGTCGCTCCACCCCAGGCTCGCGTGCGCCGTCACCGCGGCGGCCAGCTCCGACGGCCCGAGGTCGCGCCCGGCCATCCGCTCGTGCATCGCGAGGCCGCGCACTTCCTCGAAGGGGTCGACGACCACGTGGTGGTCGGTGCCCAGGGACACGCGCGCCCCGGCGTCGAGCAGCGCCCGGACCGACCCGAGGCCCTCGCGCAGGTCGTGACGCGACGTCGGGCAGAACGCGACGCTCGCCCCCGCCTTGCCGAGCAGGTCGACGTCCGACCCGCTCAGGTGCGTGCCGTGCACGGCCGTGAAGTGCCGGTTCACGAGGCCGGCGTCGCGCAGCAGCTCCATCGGGGTGCACCCGTAGTACGCCTGGCACGCCGCGTTCTCGTCGGGCTGCCCCGAGACGTGGGCGTGGACGACGAGCTGCTCCCCGCGGGCCCGGGCGAGCCGCGAAGACGTGGCCACCTCCCGGATGCCGAGCAGGGCGTTGCGCGGCACGGCCCGCACCGAATGGATCCCCAGACCGATGCGGGTCCGCTCCGTCTCGGGGCGGCGCGAGACCCGCCGCGCCCAGTCGTCGAGGCTGCCGTCGGCGAAGCGGACCTCCTGCTGCGCGAGGCGCACGTGGCGCTCCTTCGTCAGACCGCCGGAGAGGTAGAGCGTGTCGAGGAGGGTCATGCGCAGGCCCGCGTCCTCGGCGGCCCGCAGCAGCGCCGCCCCCATCGCGTTCGGGTAGGAGTACGGCCGCCCGTCGGGGTCGTTGTGCACGTAGTGGAACTCGCCGACGGTCGTGATCCCCGCGAGGAGCTTCTCGGCGAACACGGCCCGCGCGAGGGCGTAGTAGTTCTCGGGGTCGAGCCGCCCGGCGAGGGCGCACGTCGCCTCGCGGCGGCTGCCGGCGGCGTCCCCGACGTGCGTGGTCCCCCGCAGCGCGCGGTGGAAGGCGTGGGAGTGGGTGTCGGCGAGGCCCGGCAACGCGAGGCCGGGCAGCAACCGTGAACCCGTGGGACGCGTCGAGTTCGGGGTGACGGCCGCGAACCGACCGTCGGCCACCTCGAGGCTCACGTCGGCCGCGTACCCGGTGGGCAGCAGGGCGTGGGGCGCGAACCACCGCTCGCGAGGCTGGGCGGTCTGCTCCGACGTCATCGTTCCCCCGTGTGCACGAGGCGTTCGACCACATCGGTCAGCGCGGCCACCCCGCTCAGGCAATCCCTCCAATCGGCCGTCTCGTCGGGGGCCTGAGAAACGCCGGTCGGGTTGCGCACGAACAACATTGCGACGTCGACCCCGGCCCGGGCGAGGACGCCCGCGTCGTACTCCGCCGGCGTGTCGAGCACGGGGGCGCCGAGCGCCTCGGCGATGCCCGCGACGAGGGCGTCGTCGAAGGGGGATCCGTCCGCGTCGGGGCCACCACCGGCGCGCGTCCGGGTGCCCGCGCCGACACCCACGGGGGCGCCCAGCTCCGCGAGCCGGGGGCCCGGCTCGAGGCGCAGCTCGACGAACGTGCCGACGCGTCGCATCGTCTCCTCGTCGGGCCCGACGAGGTCGGCGTCGTGCCCGGTGGCCCGCATCGCCTCCGCCAGGCTCACCCCGTCGGCGTCGCGCAGGGCGAGGGCGCGCGCCGCGTCGTACTCGCCGGTGACGACCCGCGAGCCGAGGCAGGCGACGCCGAAGCGCGCCCCGGCCGATTCGACGAAGTTGACGACCCCGAGCGGACGTTCCGGCGTGAACCCGCGCTCGCGCAGCTCGTCCACGGCCGCGAGCGCCGACACGACCCCGAGGGCACCGGCGTAGACGCCGCCGTCGCGCACCGAGTCGAGGTGGAGCCGATGACCACGCCCTGCCGGCCCGCGGCGAGCGACCCGTCGATGTCGCCCCACCACGCCCACTGGTTGCCGATCCGGTCGGTGCTCACGTCGAGGCCGCGGCGGCCGCACTCCCCGACGAACCAGTCGCGCAGGTCCGCGTCCTGACGCGAGGCGGCGGTAGCCGGAGCCGGTGCGGCCCACGGGCGGCAGGTCGGCCCACATCTGCGCGAACTCGTCGGCCACGCCGTGGGAGGGGGGAAGGCTGTGCATGGTGGCCTTTCATGACGCCGGATCCCGCCGCCGCGCGGGCGGTCCGTGAAGATCATGCCCGCTCGCCCTGGTCAGCGGGGTGATCGGCGCGGTGCACCCGGCGCCGGACCCGCCGGCGTGTTGCGCTCGCCGTCGGCCCGACCGACGATCTCCGCCCACCCGTCGGGTGGCCGGCTGTCGTAGCCTGACCCCGCCCCCGCACCCGTCGCCCGAGGTGATCGATGACGCAGAACCACTACGCCGGCCCCCGCTCGTCCCGGGTCACCGACCCGGCGTTCGTCCGGTTCCTGCGGGCGCGTCGCGACGAGGAGGCCCGGGCCGCCGCCGCGCGGGCCGAGGCCGCCGTCGGCCCCGACGGCCGCTCGATCGACCCGGCGGACGGGGGCCGCCGGGACCGCACCGGCGAGGGGCTGGCCGTCCTCGACGAGCTCATCGCCGGCCTCGAGGCGGGCCGCGACCTTGACGCGATGCAGCTCCCCCTCATCAAGATCGCCTACGGGCGTCACCCCGACTTCCGCCCGGAGTGGCACTCGACCCTGGGCTGACCCGACCCCGACGTCGCCCGGCCACGCTCTGCCGGCCCCGCCGGGATCCGTGACACCATGACGCGGTCACCCCCGCAGGCGGCGCCGTGGCCGTCCGGACGTCGAAAGGGCCGCACATGACCGGCGAGGACACCCCCCGTTCAAGACCCACCGACGCCGTGGCCATGCCCGGCTCGACCCCCGCGCCGCGCTCGTGGCGCCTCATCGGGCCCGGCCTGGTCGTCGCCGCCACCGGCGTTGGCGCCGCGGACCTCGTGGCCACCCTCATCGCCGGCAGCAAGTTCGGGTACGGCCTGCTGTGGTGCGTCGTCGTCGGCTGCGTCATGAAGATCGTCCTCGTCGAGAGCGCCGGCCGGTACTCGCTCGCGACCGGCCGCACGATCTTCGAGGGCTGGGCGACCCTCGGCACGTGGACGTCGGTGTACTTCGGCCCGTACATCGTCGTCTGGGGCTTCGTCTACGGCGCCGCGGCGATGGCCGGGACGGGGCTGCCGCTGGCCTCCCTCTTCCCGGTCCTGTCGGTCACGTGGTGGGGCATCCTCTCGGGGCTCGTCGGGCTGGCCCTCGTGTGGTGGGGCCGGTACGCGGTCTTCGAGAAGGTGTGCGCGGCGCTCGTCGGCCTCATGTTCGTGACGATGGTCGGCGCGGCCCTGCTCACCCTGCCGAACCTCCCGCAGCTGCTCAAGGGCCTCACGCCGTGGATCCCGGACGGCGGCCTCGTCAACGTCCTCGCCCTCGCCGGCGGGGTCGGCGGCACGATCACCCTCGCCGCGTACGGCTACTGGCTGCGCGAGAAGGGGTGGAGCACCCCCGGCCACATGAAGGCGATGCGCATCGACAACACCGTGGCCTACGTCGTCACGGGCATCTTCGTCCTCGCGACGCTCATCGTCGGAGCCGAGCTGCTGTACTCCGCCGGCATCGCGGTGAGCACGGGCGACCGGGGCCTGCTCGACCTGTCGGTCGTCCTCGAGGAGCGGTACGGCACGTGGGCCGGGAAGCTCTTCCTCGTCGGCTTCTGGGCCGCCGCGATGAGTTCGCTCGTGGGCGTGTGGAACGGCGTCTCGCTCATGTTCGCCGACTTCCTCGGCCACGCCCTGCGCCGCCCCGCGGACCACCCCGACCGCCTCTCGGGCGGCCGCTTCTACAAGTGGTACATCCTCTGGCTGACGTTCCCGCCGATGACGATGATGTTCCTCGGCCGCCCCGGCGCGCTCATCCTCGCCTACGGCGTGCTCGGCGCGTTCTTCATGCCGTTCCTCGCGATCACGCTCCTGTGGCTGCTCAACACCGACCGCGTCCCGGCGGCCTGGCGCAACAAGCCGGCGACGAACGTCGTCCTCGCCCTCGTCACGCTCGCGTTCGCCGCCCTCGCGATCAGCGAGCTCGCCAAGCTGTTCTGACCGTGAGCCCGACCGGGCCCGCCGCCCGACGTCAGGACGCGGCCGGCGGCTCCGCACCGAGGAGGCGCCCCGACCGGCCACGGGGTCGCAGTCGGACGGGCGGCAGCGGCGGGGCGGGAAGCCGCCCACCGGGATACCCGGGCACCTCCCCGAACCGGTCGCTCGCCGCCTCCCACTGGTCGCGGGCCCGCACGATGCCCTCGTGGTCCGGCGCCATGAAGTTCCACCACATGACGACCTCGTCCTCGAAGGGCTCGCCGCCGAGGAGGACGAGTCGGGCGCCGTCGCTCCCGGCGGTCAGCCGGAGCGAGGAGGGACCCGGGTCGATCACGCCGAGCTCGCCGGGCGCCAGGGTGGTCCCCTCGACCGCGACCTCGCCGGTGTCGAGCAGGACGGCGTGCTCGAACGCCGGGTCGACGTCGACCGCGGCCGAGACGCCGGGGTCCAGGTCGAGCTGAGCGCCGAGCAGCGCCGTCGCCGTGCGGACCGGGGACGCCCGACCGAGCAGGGACCCGACGAAGACCCGCGCCCGCAGCCCGTCCCGCTCGATCACCGGCGGCGCGTGGTGCTGGAAGCCTCGGGCGCACTCTCCCGCGTCGGCCGGCAGGGCGATCCACAGCTGGACGCCGTGCAACACGGCGCTCGCCCCGGTGGAGACCTCGGAGTGGGCGATGCCGTGCCCGGCCGTCATGAGATTGACCTCGCCCGGACGGACCGTGCCGACGACGCCGGCGGAATCGCGGTGCTCGATCTCGCCCTCGAAGAGCCAGGACACCGTGGCGAGGCCGGTGTGCGGGTGCGGCGGCACGTCCATCCCGGAGTCGGGGCCGACGTCGCAGGGGCCGTAGTGGTCGGCGAAGCACCAGGCCCCGACGAAGGATCGCTCCCGGTGCGGAAGCGTGCGCCGGACGTCGAGCGCCCGGGTCCCCCCGAGGGGGACCTCCCGGGGGGTCAGCACCTGCACGGTCGTCATCGTTCGATCCTCGCAGCCCGGCCCGGCCGGGGCCCGATCACCCGGACAGCGTGCCGATCTTGAAGCCGGAGAGCCGCTGCTGCGGCGTGGTGTCGCCGCTGTGCTGCCCGGTGAACGCGGACGTGCCGTCCTTGCCGCACAGGCCGCGAATGCGGTCCTCGCCGCCGGGGTGCTGCCCGATCCACGAGGTGACGTCGTAGACGGAGCCGTCGATCGCGGTCCAGCACGACGAGTCGGAGGCGTGCTGCGCCACCTCGCTCATCGCGTAGCTGCCGGTGGCGGCGGCGGTCGGGGAGGCCGGCGTGGCGCTCTGGTCGGAGGGGCTGGAGCAGGCGGTCGCGGCGGCGGCCACGAGGGCCAGGCCGAGCAGGGGGAGCGGTCGCTTCACGGTGGTGGTCCTTCCCGGGACGAGCGGTGCGGACCCCCATTGTCCGCCACGGGCCTGGACGCCCCCCGGGCGCCTCAGGCCGTGCGCCGGTCGGGCACCACGGTGAGCCGCGACGTGAGGCCGCCCCGGGCCTGCGCGAGCGCGTCCGTGATGATCGCGGCCACGTCCTTCGCGTGCGGGTCGCGCAGCATCGACATGTGGTCGCCACCGGTGTGGTGCAGGGTCCACGGCCCGGCCAGGTGGGGGCCCCACTGCATGCGGGCCTCCTGGTCCTCGCTCTCGGCGACGACGACGACGGCGCGGCCCTCGTACGGCGTGGTCCGGTAGCGGTGGGCGAGCGCCCGGCTCTGGGCGTGGAAGCGCCAGAACTGGCCGAGGCCGGGCGTCGGCACGAGGCCGGTGACGGCGAGCCCGACGACGTCGCGCACGCGGCGGACCAGACTGCGCGGCGGCAGCGGCGGGAGCACGTCGGGGTCGGGCGGGAAGGAGTCGAGCTCGATGAGCAGCCCCACCTCCTCGCCCGCCCGGCGGAGCTGCTGCGCCATCTCGAGGGCCACGACGCCCCCGAAGGAGTGGCCGGCGAGGTAGTACGGCCCGGCGGGCTGGATCGCCTTGATCGAGGCGATGTTGCGCCGGGCGGCCGCCGGGATCGACCAGTCGGGCAGGCCGCGTCGCTCGAGCGCGTGACTGTGCAGGGCCCAGCACGGCTGGTCCTCCGGCAGGTGCCGCGCGATGGGCACGAAGCCGACACCGAGCCCGCCGCCGCCGGCCACGAGGAACAGCGGCGGGAGCGACCCGCCCGGGCGCAGCTCCGTGATCGTCTGTCGCGCGCGATCCGGCCGGCGCTTGAGGTTGCGTGAGTATTCGGCGAGCGTCGGGGTGGCCGCAAGCATGGAGGAGGTCACGTCCTCGGCGGACACGCCGAGGTCGGTGACGACCCGCTCCGTCAGTTCCTCTGCGGCGAGGGAGTCACCGCCCAGCTCGAAGAAGTCGCCGTGGCGGCCCACCTCCTCGACGTCGAGGACGTCGGCCCAGACCGCCGCGACGAGCCGCTCCCACTCGGTGATGGGCAGCTCGCCCACCTCGATCGTGGGGGCCGGGGGCAGGGCGGAGCGATCGAGCTTGCCGCGTTCGGTGCGCGGCAGGGCGGCGAGGAAGACGACCGCCTCGGGCACGAGGTGACCGGGCAGCAGGCCCCGGAGGGCGGCCCTGGTGGCGGCGCCACTCGGACGCTCGGCCCGCGAGACGACGTAGGAGACGAGCCGGTACTGACCGGTGTCACCGCGGGGCACGCCGACCGTGAGGGCCTCGGCCACGTCGTCGAGGGTGAACAGCGCGGCATCGACCTCGCCGGGCTCGACGAGGTAGCCGCGCACCTTGACGGAGTGGTCGCGCCGGCCGAGAAGGGTGAGCCGCTCCCGGCCCGAGCCCACCTCGGTCTCGACGACGCCGACGTCACTCGTGCGGTAGCGGCGGCGACCGTCGGGCAGGTCGGTGAACGCGGCGGCGGTCGCGGCGTCATTGCCCCAGTAGCCGGACGCCACGAAGTCGCGGGTGACGGTGACGACCCCGGAACCCGGGACGCGGCTGGTGGGCGTCGCGTCGTCGGTCCACGCGTCGACGTCGTCGGCGACGACCTCGATGCGGGTGTGCCCGACAGCGGTGCCGACGGGCAGCGGCCCGGTGAGCCGCGGGTGGTCGGCGTCGACGACGTACTCGCAGATGAGCCCCGTCTCGGAGGAGCCGTAGCGGTTGCGCAGCACGCAGGTGCTTGGCAGGAGCGGCCGCAGCGCCTCGACGTCCCGGCCGTGGGCGGCCTCGCCCGCGATCGTCACCGACCGCAGGCCCGCGAGCTGCCCGGGCGTCGGCCCGGCGGCGACGAAGGCGCGCAGGATGGCGGGGCTCGTGTGCATGATCGTCGCGCCCGAGGAGACGAGGAACGGCGCGAGACCGCCGATGCCACGCCCGCGGCTGTCGTACAGGCGCATCTCGCTGCCGACGACGAGGCCGGCGACGGTGACCATGAGACCGGCGTGGAACGCCGTCGGCAGGGTGTGGGCGATGACGTCGTCGGCGTCGTAGCAGCCGGTGGCGATGGAGTTGTCCCACGCGTCGGCCACGAGCATCCGCTGGTCGTTGACGACGATCTTCGGCACCCCGGTCGAGCCGGAGGTGAAGGCGAGGACGGCCGGGCCGGCCGGGTCGACCGGCTCGTCCCACAGCGCCTCGGCGGGAGCGGGCGACAGGCCGGACCACGGCTGGGTCGGGGCGCCGAGCTCGCCGGCGAGCTCGGTGAGGTCGTCGGCGGCGAGGACGAGGCGCGCACCGGCGCGCTCGACGAACTGGGCGAGGCGCGGGCCGGGGGTGCGGGCGTCGAGGACGAGCAGCGGACGACCGGAGGCGATGACGCCGAGGATGGCCGCGACGGCGGCGGTGGTGTGTCCGAAGAGGACGGCGACCGGGGCGTCCGCCGGGGTCCGGCGATCGACGCCGGCGCGGACCGCGGCGGCCTGCGCCGCGAGGTCGGCGTACGTGAGGGCGCCCTCGGAGTCGGTGACGGCCACCGCGTCGGGGATCGCACCGACGACGGTCCGGAACCGCGCGACGACCCCGCCCGCAGCGTCGGCGTCCGACAGGGGGATGAGGTCTCGACGTCCGCTCGTGCCGTTCATGTGTGTCCCTTCCTGGGCCCTCACCGGCCGCCCGAGATCGGGGGGCTCGCCGGTCCGCCCGCGAGACCGGCGCGACGCGACACGGAGGGGGCGTCGAGCACGTCCAGCGTAGGAGCCGCTCTCCCCGGTGTGGTCACCCCTCGTAAACATCGGGGACCGCCTCCGACGACCTTGTCGGTGGCGGCTGCCAGGATGCAGGGACGAGTCGACGTGGCGACGCGAACCGGGCCGGCGGGCCGTGTGACCGGCGGGAAATGTCGTGAACTGTCATGACGTGCACGGACATCGAAGAGGGGAGGCGCTCGTGCGGCGAGTGGGCGGGCGGTTGGTCCTGAGCGCGACCGACCTGACGAAACACCTGACGTGTGCGCACGTGACGACGCTCGACCTGGCCGAGCTCGACGAGCCCGATCCCCCGGTCCCCGCGGGCCCCGACGACGCCCTCGACCTCGTGTTCGCCAAGGGCATCGACCACGAGGAGGCCTACCTCGCGCGCCTCGATGCGGCGGGCCGTCAGGTCGTGCACATCGGCGGGTCGGGCCCCGCGGCCGCCGAGCAGACCCTGGCGGCGATGGCCGTCGGCGCGGACGTCGTCTACCAGGGGGTACTCGACGAGCGCGGGTGGACCGGGACGGCCGACTTCCTCCTGCGCCGCGAGTGCCCCGACGAGCCGAGCCGGTTCGGGCCGTGGCGCTACGACCTCGCCGACACCAAGCTGGCCCGGCGCCTGGAGGTGCCGGCGCTGCTGCAGATGGCCTCGTACGCCGAGCGGCTGGCCCACCTGCAGGACGTCCCCCCGGCCGACCTCGTCGTCGTCGCGGGCGACGGGCAGGAGCACCGGTGGGCGTGGGCCGACGTCCGCGCCTACGCCCGCCGCGCGTCGGCCCGGCTCGAGAGCGCGGTGGCCCGGACGGGGCTGCTCGGGCCCGACACCCGGCCCGTGCCGGTGCCGCACTGCAAGCAGTGCCGGTGGTCGCGGCACTGCGCGCAGCAGTGGGAGGACGCCGACGACCTCGCGCTCGTCGCCGGAATGCGCAGCAGTGCGCGCGAGGCGCTGCGGGCGGCGGGCATCGAGACCCTCCAGGCGCTGGCCGAGGCCGACGTCGCCGACGTGACCGCGGCGATCGGGGGGCCCGCGGGTCGCAAGCTGCACCGGCAGGCCGGGCTGCAGCTCGCCGAGCGCCGGACGGGTTCCCCCGCCTACGAGCTGCTCCCCCACCAGCGCGGCCTCGGCCTCGACCAGTTGCCGGCGCCGCATCCCGACGACGTCTACCTCGACTTCGAGGGCGACCCCTGGGCGAACGGGGGCGCCGGCCTCGAGTACCTCGCGGGGCTCTCCGACCGCCGGGGCGGCTTCCACACGTGGTGGGCCCACGACCCGGCGCAGGAGAAGCTCCTGCTCGAGCGGCTCGTCGACGACCTCACCGCGCGGGTGGCCGCCTCCCCCGGGATGCACGTCTACCACTACGCCCCGTACGAGCGGACGGCCCTCACGCGCCTCGCCGGACGGTACGGGACGCGCGAGTCCGCGGTCGACGACCTCCTGCGCGACGGGGTCCTCGTCGACCTGTTCGCCGTCGTGCGGCAGTCGCTGCGGATCAGCAAGAGCTCGTACTCGATCAAGAAGCTCGAGGCGTTCTACTGGGCGCACACCCGCACGGCGGCCGAGGGCGAGGTCGCCGACGCCCTCAGCTCGGTCGTCGAGTACGAGAAGTGGCTGCAGCACGGGCGGCCCGGGACCCTCGAGGCCATTGCCCGGTACAACGAGCAGGACTGCCTCTCGACCCTGGCGCTGCACGAGTGGCTCGAGCAGCGGCGGGCGGAGGCGGCCGGGCGCGGCGACGACCTCACCCGACCCGAGGAGCGGGCCGCCTCTCTCGACCGCGCCGCCGCCGAGAAGGCGGAGGCCAGGCGGGCCGGCCTGTCCGCCGAGGAGGCCGACGAGAACGAGGTGGCCGACGCCCTGCGCGCGGCCGGCGACCCCCTCATGGCGGCGTGCGTCGGCTGGCACCGCCGGGAGGCGCGGCCGCAGTGGTGGGAGTACTTCCGCTACGGCGACCTCTCGACCGAGGACCTCGTCGCCGATCCGAAGACCCTCGGCGGCCTCGAGGCGCCCGAGCACGTGCGGGACGTCCTCGACGCGAAGGGCCGGCGGGTGACCTCCAAGGTGTGGCGGTACGCGATGCCGCCACAGGAGTACGCGGGCGCCGTGGGCGCGGCCCTGCCGTGCGTCGACACGCACGTCGGGATGGGCACGCTCGTCGCGTTCGATCCGGTGGCGGGCTGGGCGGAGTTTAGCCGGGGCGCGAAGGCCGACCCGGTGCCCGCCCGGGCCGCCGGGCTCCCGGGCCCGATCGACGACTCGGCGATGCGGGCGGCCCTGCGACGCACGGGCCGCGACCTGCTGGCGGGGAGCCGGGGCAGCGCCGGCGGGGCGCTGCTGCGCGGCGACGTCCCCGACGCCGCCGACCTCGCCCCGCGAGAGGGCGAGTCGGCCGCCGACGTCGTCGTCCGGGTCGGACGGGGCCTGCACGGGCAGGTGCTCGCGGTCCAGGGGCCGCCGGGAACGGGCAAGACGACGGCCGCGTCGGCCCTGATCCGGGCGCTGCTCGACGACGGCCGGACCGTCGGGGTCACGGCCCTGTCGCACGCCGTCATCGGCAACCTCCTCGATGCGGTGGGGCGGCCCGCGCTGCAGAAGACGGGAAGCAAGGCCGGCCGGGTCCGCGGCGAGGTCGAGGAGACCGGCGACACCGGCCGCATCGTCGCGGACCTCGCCGACGGGCGCGCCCGGCTCGTCGGCGGAACGGCCTGGCTGTGGTCCCGCCCCGAGTTGGCCGAGGCGGTCGACGTCCTCGTCGTCGACGAGGCGGGGCAGTTCTCGCTCGCCAACGCGATCGCCGCGGCCGGCTGCGCGCGATCGGTGGTCCTGCTCGGCGACCCGCAGCAGCTCACGCAGCCCACCCGTGCGACGCACCCCGACGGCGGCGACGTCTCCGCGCTGCAGCACCTCATCGGCGAGCACGACACGATCCCCGCCGACGTCGGGGTCTTCCTCGACCGCACGTGGCGCATGCACCCCGAGCTCGCCTCGTTCGTCTCGGAGCTGTCGTACGAGGGGCGGCTGCGTCCCACGCCGGGCCGCGAGGTGCAGCGGGTCACCCCCGCTCCCGGGGCGCGCGGCCCCGCCGCGCGACTGCCCGGCGCCGGCTTGGCCTGGCTGCCCGTCGAGCACGCGGGCAACGTCGCCGACTCCCCGGAGGAGGCCCGCGTCGTGGCCGACCTCGTCTCCGGGCTCGTCGGGGGCGAGTTCGTCGGGCTCGACCCCGAGGGGCAGCCGCTCACCCGGCCGCTCACCCTCGACGACGTCCTCGTCGTCGCCCCGTTCAACGCCCACGTCGCCCGGCTCGCGGCGGCGCTGCCCGAGGGTGCGCGGGTCGGCACCGTCGACCGGTTCCAGGGCCAGGAGGCTCCCGTCGTCGTCTACGCGATGGGCAGCTCCGACGCCGACCTCGCCCCCCGCGGCGTGGGCTTCCTGTTCGACCTGCACCGGCTCAACGTCGCCGTCTCCCGCGCCAAGGCGCTCGCGGTGCTCGTCGGCTCCCCCGCCCTGCTCGACGCGCCCGCCCGCTCCCCGCAGCAGGTGCGTCAGATCAACGCGATGTGCCGATTCGTCGAGCGGGCGACCCCGGTGGGGTGAGGCCGCCGGCGACGACGAACCCTGGACCGCGCGCACCCTGCCCCGGTCCGCCACCGTCCTACGCTCGGGGCATGAGCGAGCGCATCGACACCCCTGACGTCATCATCCGCCGGATCTCCGTGTCCGACATGGACAACAACGTCTACCTCCTCACCGCGAGGGCCACCGGCGTCCGCGTGCTGATCGACGCGGCCGACGATCCCGAGGCGATCGCGGCGCTCCTCCAGGAGTCACTCCACGAGTCGGCGTCCGACGCCGGCGGGGGCGGCGAGGCCGACGGGGCCCCGGCGCTCCACGCGATCTGCACGACGCACTCCCACTGGGACCACGTGCGGGCCCTGCCGCAGGTCGCGGCGACGACGGGGGCGACCACGATGGCGGGGGCCGACGACGCCGGCGACATCGAGCACCCGACGCGGCGGCCCCTGCACCACGGCGACGTCGTCGAGGTCGGGCGGGTGTGCCTGGAGGCGATCCACCTGCGCGGCCACACGCCCGGCTCCATCGCGTTCCTGCTGCGGACGCCCGACGGCCCGGACCACCTCTTCTCGGGCGACTCGCTGTTCCCCGGCGGTGTGGGCAAGACGAACAGCCCCGCCGACTTCCGGTCCCTGCTCGACGACGTCGAGGAGCGGCTGTTCGACGCCCTGCCCGACGACACGGTCGTCCACCCCGGCCACGGCGCGGCCACCACCATCGGTGCCGAGCGCCCCCACCTGGCGGAGTGGCGCGAGCGGGGGTGGTGAGCGTCGGCCGGCGCGCGGCCGGGCCGGCCGTCAGCGCTTGGCGCCGCGGCTCACGCCCCACAGGGTCCCGGCGCCGAGGAAGAACACGAGCAGGATCCACGGCAGCGCGGCGAAGACGTCCCACTGCTTGATCGCGAGGATGACGACCGAGGCCAGGACGAGGACGACGAGCCCGACGGACGCGTGCATTCCGGAGACTCCGCGGCGAGGGGTGGGGTCGATGGTCATGAGGGAGGCCCTTCCGTGGTTCGCGAGCCGTGCGATGCCGTCAGACTTACCGTGGTCCAGTGCGGGAGCGCACCCCTGCCGAGCCGTCTTCACCGATTGTTCGTTCGCCGATCGCCCTCCCGTGGCCCACGTGAACCCAATGCACCCCGGCACCGGACACGACCGGGGGACAACGACATCCGACGCCTCTCGGCGCCGGGGACGGCGGTGACGGCATGACCGACGCGACGGTCGTGGGCTCGGGCCCGAACGGGCTCGCGGCGGCCGTCGTCCTCGCCCGGGCGGGCCTGTCGGTCCACGTGATCGAGGGCCAGGCCGGCCTCGGCGGGGGCGCGCGCACCCTCCCCCTCACGCTGCCGGGGTTCCTCCACGACGCGTGCTCGGCGGTCCACCCGTCGGCGATGACGTCGGAGTTCTTCACCCGGTTCGAGCTGACGCGGCGCGTCGAGTTCGTCGTCCCCGACGTCTCCTACGCCCATCCGCTGCCGGGCGGCCGCGTCGGGCTCGCCCACCGCGACGTCGAGGCGACCGCCGCGGCGCTCGGCCCCGACGGGCCGGCGTGGCTCGCGTTCATGCGGCCCCTCATCGCGCACGCCGCCGGCATCGCCGACCTCACCGGCGGCTCGCTCCTGCGGCTACCCCACGACCTGCTCGGCTCCGCCTGGTTCGGGGCGCGCGTCGGCGAGCTCGCCGGCCCGTGGCGCACCGCGCGGTTCTCCACCGACGTGCCTCCGGCGCTGCTCGCGGGGTGCCTGGCCCACGCCGTCGCCGAGCCGGCGAGCCTCGCCGCCGCCGGCGCGGGGATCAAGCTCGCGACCGAGGCCCACGTCGACGGCTGGCCGCTGCCGATCGGCGGCTCGCAGGCCATCGTCGACGCGATGCTCGACGACCTGCGCGACCACGGCGCCCGGTTCACGACCGGCACCCGGGTGACGTCCCTGGACGAGATCGACTCGCCCCTGCGGGTGCTCGACGTCTCGGCTCGCGGGCTGCTCGACCTCGCCGGCGACCGGCTCCCCCCGCGCTACGCCCGCGCCCTGCGCACGTACACCTCCGGACACGGCACGGCGAAGCTCGACCTCGCCCTCTCCGGCCCGATCCCCTGGCGCTCGCCCGAGATCGGCGCCTCGCCCACGGTCCACCTCGGCGGGTCGTGGCGCGACATCCACGCCGCCGAGCGGGCGGTGCAGGCGGGCCGCCATCCCACGAAGCCTTACGTCCTGCTGTGCCAGCCGAGCCTGCTCGACGCCACCCGCGCCCCCGCCGGAGGGCACGTCGTGTGGGCGTACACGCACGTCCCGCACGGCGCGGAGCGCGACATGACCGAGGCGATCCTCGACGTCATCGAGGCGGAGGCGCCGGGCGTCCGCGACCTCGTCCTGGGCGCCCACTCGCGCACCGCGGCCGACCTCGCCGCCGAGAACCCCAACGCCCACGGCGGCGAGATCATGGGCGGTGCGCTGACGATGCGGCAGATCATCGCCCGACCGACGCTGTCGCCGACACCGTGGCGGACCCCGCTGCGCGGGGTCTATCTCGCGTCCGCGTCCACCTCACCCGGGCCGGCCGTCCACGGCCTGTGCGGGATGCACGCGGCGCGCACCGCCCTGTCGGACCTGTACGGGATGACCGAGCTGCCCGACCTCGCGCCGGAGGCCCTGCGGCGCGCGCCGCAGGGCCTCCGGTGAGTCGAGGCGCTCAGCGCCGGAAGACCTGCACGACCGACGGCCGCGGCCCGCGGAAGCCGCCGTCGTAGGGGAACCGCGAGGCGGGTGTCGCGAACGTCGCCCCGTCGACCTCGCCGGGGTGCTGGATGGCGACCATGACGGTCCGCTCGTCGAAGGAGACGACCGGACCGCACGTCTCGGCCCCGACGGGCACCGACAGGAACTGCACGAGGTGGCCTCGCTCGGGGCCCTCCAACGGCATCATGAACAGCCCGTCGCAGTGCTTGAGCGACCCCGGCTGCCCGTCGGTGGCGATCCACAGGTTGCCGCGGCTGTCGAAGGTCACGTTGTCGGGGCAGCTGATCGGCGTGACCTTGGACTTGTCGAAGCCCGCGTAGTACGTCGCGGGGTCCTTCGGGTCACCGCAGACGAGCACGAGATCCCAGACGAACTCGGTGCTCGCGTGGTGGCCGTTCGTCGGGCCGAACTCGACGACCTGCCCGTGCTTGTTCGCGGCGCGCGGGTTGGCCTCGTCGATCTGGCCGGGCTTACGGTCCGAGTTGTTCGTGCAGGCCATGTAGACCTTGTTGTTGTGGGGGTTCCACTCGACGTCCTCGGGCCGGTCCATCTTCGTCGCGCCGACGGTGTCGGCGGCCTCCCGCGTGAACACGAGCACCTCCTCGATGCTCATGCCCGGCACCATCGACCTGCCGTCCTTGGTCAGGGGGAGCCAACGGCCGGTGCCGTCGTGCACGCCGTCGGCGGCGCCGTCGCCGGTGAACCGGGCGACGTAGAGGTCGCCGGCCTCGAGGAGGCGCATGTTGTGGCGGCGGGCGTGCTCCGAGGATCCGCGGTCGAACCGGCGCGCCGAGACGAACTTGTAGAGGTACTCGAACTTCGAGTCGTCCCCGGTGTAGACGACGACCCGCCCGTCGGGGTCGACGACGACGTTCGCGCCCTCGTGCTTCACGCGCCCGAGGGCGGTGTGCTTGCGCGGGGTCGAGTCCGGGTCGTCAGGGTCGATCTCGACGACCCAGTTGAAGCGGTGCGGCTCGTTGGGCTCCTTGGAGATGTCGAAGCGCGACTCGACGCGGTCCCAGCCGCGGCCCTTGCTCGTGAGGCCGTAGCGCTTGAGCCGCTTGGCGTTCGCCGCGGTGGGCGAGACGGTGTCGCCCCTGAAGTACTCGACGTTCTCTTCGCCGGAGAGCACCGTCCCCCAGGGGGTGAGGCCACCGGCGCAGTTGTTGAGGGTGCCGAGCGCGACGCGGCCGGTGGGGTCGGCCGAGGTCCGCAGGAGGGGGCTGCCGGCCGCGGGGCCGGTGAAGCGGAACGGCGTCGAGGAGGTGATGCGGCGGTTCCGGCGACCGCCCCGGACGTAGGACCACGGGTGGCCGGGCCCGCGACGGCGCAGCTCGACGACGCTCATGCCGTGCGCCGCGAGGATCGTGCGGAGCTGCTCGTCGCTGAGGTCCGAGTTCTCCTCGATCCCCGGGAACATGAACTCGTCGTTCGTGTACTCGTGGTTGCACACGAGCGTCGCCTTGTTGCGGCGGCGGGGGATGAGGACCGTGTAGTCGTTGTTGTAGCCGAACTGCCGGGACTGCGCGGTGGCGCTCTGGCGGCCGGCGTCGAACTCGGGGGCGTCGTCGAACAGCGGGTCGCCCCAGCGGATGACCGGACGCCACGTCCAGCCCTTCGGGACGACGAGGCGGTCGGTGCTCGAGGGGACGGGGTCGATGCCGCGGAACCCCATCGGCCACAGACGGCCGCCGGGGTGCGCCGCGCCGGCGCCCGTCGCGACGGGGTCGACCGCGGTCGCGGCCGGGGCCGCCGCGGCGGCCCGGTCGGCACCGGCGCCGGAGCCCACGAGGCCGACGAGCGCGGCGCCGGCGGCCCCGGCCCGCAAGACGGTGCGTCGCGAGATCGACGCGGCGACGACGTCGCCGAAGTAGTCGTTGTCGCTCTCGTTGGCGAGCGGCTGCGAGCAGGCGTCGCCGCACTTGTAGTGACACGTCATCGCCGCACGACCGCCGGGGTGGGACCGGGCGGGCGAGAGCGGCGTCAGCGTCAGGTGTCGCGAGGGGGGCATGACGGGGCCTTTCGGGGGCGGACGGGTGCCGCCGACCCTAGGCAGCGCCGGTGTCCGGCGACCGATCCCGGAGTGAACACCCGGTGGCGCGCAGGTGTGCCCGCCGTCGCCCGCGCGCTCCCGCCGCGTGTCCGCGTCGCTCGGACGCTGCTCAGGCGTCCTCGGGTCCGCTCGCCGGTTCCTCGTCGTGGTATGCCTCGGTGGGCACGCCGGAGGTGATGAGGGTGCCGTCGGTGCGGTGCGCCCCCTCGAGCGGATGGGTGCGGACCTTGTCGGTCAGCCGCGGACCCTGCCCGTCGAGCGCGACCTCGACCGGGGCGGCGGCGGTGACGCGGTGCGCGACGCCGCGCACCAGGACGTCCAGCTCCTCGCCCTCCTCCAGCGCGAGCGTCACCGACTCCTGGCGCAGGCTCACGCGGAGGCGGACCCCGCGGTTGGTGATCCGGAACGTCAGCCCGGTCCACGCGGCGGGCAGGCGCGGGTCGAGGCCGACCGTGCCCTCCGACGTCCACAGACCGCCGAACCCGTGCACGAGACAGTTCCACACGCCGCCGGCCGAGGCGACGTGCACCCCGTCCGTCGTGTTCGAGTGCAGGTCGGCGAGGTCGACGAACAGGCCCTTGCGGAAGTAGTCGAGGGCGGTCTTGTCGTGGCCCACGCGGGCGGCGATGATCGACTGCACGACCGCCGACAGGGTCGAGTCGCCCGTCGTGATCGGGTCGTAGTACTCGAAGTTCGCGCGCTTCTCCTCGTCGGTGAACCGGTCGGCCTGCAGGAACATCGCGAGCACGACGTCGGCCTGTTTGAGCACCTGGAACCGGTAGATGACGAGCGGGTGGTAGTGCAGCAGCAGGGGCCGCTTCTCCGGTGGGGTACGCGCCAGGTCCCATAGCTCCCGGTCGAGGAAGTGCTGATCCTGCGGGTGGATGCCGAGGGTCTCGTCGAAGGGGATGCGCATGTGGGCCGCGCATTCCTCCCACTCGGCGACCTCGTCGTCGGCGAGGTCGAGGCGCGCGACCATCGCGTCGTGGGCGCGCGGGTCGGCGCGGGCCATCTCGCGGACCGCGGACGCCGCCCTCTCGAGATTGAACCGAGCCATGACGTTCGTGAAGAGGTTGTTGTTGACGACCGTCGTGTACTCGTCGGGCCCCGTGACGCCGTGGATGTTGAACGTGCGGGCGCCGTTGCTGTGCCAGAAGCCGAGGTCGGCCCACATGCGTGCCGTCTCGACGAGGATGTCGACGCCCTGGCTGATCATGAAGGCCGTGTCGCCGGAGATGTCGACGTAGCGGGCGATGGCGAACGCGATGTCGGCGTCGATGTGGTACTGGGCGGTGCCCGCCGCGTAGTAGGCGGATGCCTCCTCGCCGTTGATCGTGCGCCACGGGAACAGCGCCCCACGCTGCGACATCTCCTCGGCGCGGCGGCGCGCGGCGTCGAGCAGGTTGACGCGGAACCGCAGGGCGTTCCGGGCCAGCGACGGCATCGTGTAGGCGAGGAACGGAATGACGTAGACCTCGGTGTCCCAGAAGTAATGGCCCTCGTAGCCCGACCCCGTCAGGCCCTTGGCCGGGACGCCCTGCTGGTCGGCGCGGGCGGTGGCCTGCGCGAGCTGGAAGAGGTTCCACCGCACCGCCTGCTGCAGCGCCGGTTGGTTCTCGATCTCGACGTCGGCGTGCTCCCAGAAGTCGGCGAGCCACGCGGCCTGCGCCACGTGGTAGCTCTGGACGCCGTCGTTGCGGACCCGGTCGAGGGTGCGCCGGCAGCGGTCGAACAGTTCGCGCACCGGCACCCCGCGGGAGGTGTGGTAAGCGACGGCCTTGGTGATGTAGATCGGCCGGCCCTGCTTCGCCGCGACGCGGTACACCTTCTTGCCGAGGTCGGGCTCGGTGTCGATGAGCTCCTCGAAGACGTTGTCGGTCTCGATCGTGTGGTCCGCACCGATGCCGAGGGTCATGCCGGAGTTCGCGCAGCGGTACCCGAGCAGCATCCGCCGCTCGCTGTGCCAGTCGCCCTGCGGGCGCAGCACTCGGTGGGCGAATTGCTTGGTCTGCCGGGGGTCCAGGCCCTCGCCCATCGCCGCATCCCGGACGAAGTACTCGTCGACGCCGTCCTGGCGGTTCATGATCTGGCTCGACACGACGACGGGCGCGTCGCCGTCGAGCATCGTCACCTCGATCGTCATGATCGCGAGGTGTCGCTGCACGAACGAGACCATGCGCGTCGTCGCGATGCGGACCCGCTTGCCGGCGGGGGTGCGCCACACGATCGTGCGCCGCAGCACCCCCTCGCGGAAGTCGATGTGCCGGTCGTAGGACTCGATGTCGGCGACCGAGAGCAGCATCGGCTCGTCGTCGACGTAGAGCTTCATGAGCTTGCTGTCCGGGACGTCGACCATCGTCTGGCCGGTCTTCGCGAACGCGAACGCGGCCTCCGCGTGGTGGATCTCCCACGTCTCGTGGAAGCCGTTGATATACGTGCCGTGCACGTGCGCGTCGCGGCCCTCGGGCGGGTTGGCGCGCATCCCGAGGTAGCCGTTGCCGACCGCGAACAGGGTTTCGGTGAGGCCGAGCTTCGCGGAGTCGGGCCCGGTCTCGACGAGGCGCCACGGGTCGACGGGGAAGCGGCGCCGGTCGAGCGGATCCTCGACATCGACGTCGAGCCTCACGGGAGCAGCTCCGCCAGGTCGGCGACGACGACGTCCGCGCCGGCGGCGCTGAGGGCCTGGGGCCCGGCACCGCGGTCGACGCCGACGACGAGGCCGAAGCCACCCGCCTTCCCGGCCCGGACCCCCGACGTCGCGTCCTCGAGGACGACGGCCCGGTCCGCCGCGACGCCGAGCCGGTCCGCCGCGGCGAGGAACGTGTCGGGTTCGGGCTTGCCGGGCAAGCCGTCGCGCGCGGCGACCGCGCCGTCGACGACGACCTCGAACCGGTCGGCGATGCCCGAGACCTTGAGGACGTGGGGGGCGTTGGCGCTCGAGGAGACGACCGCCATCCGGATCCCGGCGTCGCCGAGGTGGTCGAGCAGCCGCAGCGACCCGGGGTAGGGGTCGACGCCGTCCCGGTCGAGCACCTCGTTGACGGCGACGTTCTTGCGGTTGCCGATCCCGCAGACGGTGTCCGCCTCCGGGGGGTCGGAGGGGTCGCCGTACGGCAGCTCGATGCCGCGCGAGGCGAGGAAGGTGGCCACCCCCTCGTAGCGGGGGCGCCCGTCGACGTGGTCGTAGTAGTCCTGCTCGGTGTACGCGGGCTGCCCGCGCCCGGCGAGGAACGCGTCGAACGTCTCCGCCCAGGCGGCCATGTGCACGAGCGCGGTCGGGGTGAGCACGCCGTCGAGGTCGAAGAGCGCGGCGTCGTATCGGATCCAGTCCACCTGCCCAGCGTACGAACCCGCGGCCCGGGGGGCCCGCACCCACGGGTCCGCCCGCGAGGCGCGGGGTGATTTCGCCGTGCCCGACGCCCCGCGCATCCGGAGCCGGGCCCGGGCAGCCGCCGCGTCCGCCGCGCGCGACGCGGGGGGACACGCGAGCGCGGGAGCCGTCCCCGCCGGGGGTCGACGCCCGCGCCGGCGGGGTGGGGCCTCAGCCCGTCTTGCGCTGGAACATCTGCTGCGTGGAGGTGGCCTCGGCGCCGTGCGTGCCGTGCACCTTCGAGTGGTCGCTGTGATCGGACACGTCCGTCCCCCCGTGCGATTTCTTCTTGTCGAGGGCCTCGCGAAACTTCCGCTTCGTCTCCTCGTCGGGACCTGGTGTCGTGCCGGCGGCGGTCATCTCGTCCTCCTCCCCCGGGCCGTGACCGGCCCGGGCATCGATTCTGGTGCCCCCACTGTCCCAGGCCCGCGCGCGGGTCACCAGGGATTTCCCCGCGACACGTGCCCCCGCTCACCTATCCCGTCCGGGCTCACCCAGCCGACATCGCGGACCAGGTGAGCCGGTCCGGCACGGTCCACGACGTGGACGGGGTCGAGCTTCCCGGGGTCTCCATGGGGCGCGGACCCACGGGTCTAGGCTGGCGGCGGTCGCCTCGACCACCACCATTCCAGCGTCTCCCCGAGAGGCCGGCATGCCGACCCACCGCCCGTTCCTCCGCTCGTCCGCACCGTCCCGGCCCGCCGTCGCCCCGGCGCTGGGCGCCGAGCCCGTCGGCACCGCCGCCCACGAGGCCGGGGTGGCGCGGCTCGTCCGCTCAGCCGAGGCCATCCCGCCGGGCGCGCCGGTGCGGCTCGCCAAGCGCACGTCCAACCTCTTCCGCCCGCGCGACGCGAGCCCGACCGGGCTGTCCGGGCTCGACGTCTCCGGCCTCACCGGGGTCGTCTCGATCGACCCCGACGCGCGCACCGCCGACGTCCAGGGCATGTGCACGTACGAGACGCTCGTCGCCGCGACCCTGCCGCACGGCCTCATGCCGCTCGTCGTGCCCCAGCTGCGGACGATCACGCTCGGCGGCGCGGTGACCGGCCTCGGGATCGAGTCGACGTCGTTCCGCCACGGCCTGCCCCACGAGTCCGTCCTCGAGATGGACGTGTTCACCGGCGACGGGCGCATCGTCACCGCCCGCCCCGACGGCGAGCACGCCGACCTGTGGGCCGGCATGGCCAACTCGTACGGCTCCCTGGGGTACTCGACGCGGCTGCGCATCGAGCTGCAGCCCGTGGGCCGCACGGTCCGCACCCGTAATGTCCGCTTCGACGACCTCGACGAGCTGTGCGCCGCGATCGGGCGGATCGTCGAGTCGGGGGAGTTCGAGGGCGCCCGCGTCGACGGGCTCGACGGCGTCGTCTTCTCGCCCGAGCAGGCCTACCTCGTCGTCGCCTTCTTCGAGGACGTCGCCGCCCCCGGCAGCGACTACACCGGCCAGGACGTCTACTACCGCTCCCTGCCGCGGTTCGACGCGGACCGCCTCACCGCCCACGACTACCTGTGGCGCTGGGACACGGACTGGTTCTGGTGCTCGAGCGCATTCGGCGCGCAGAACCCGACGATCCGCCGCCTGTGGCCGCAGCGCTACCGCCGCAGCGACGTCTACCACCGCATCGTCGGGCTCGAGAACCGCTACCACGTGGCCGCCCGCCTCGACCGGGCCCGCGGCCTGCCCGACCGCGAACGCGTCGTGCAGGACGTCGAGATCCCCCTCGAGAGGACCGCCGAGTTCCTGCGCTGGTTCGCGCGGGACGTCGGCATGACCCCGGTGTGGCTGTGCCCGCTGCGCCTGCGCGAGCCGGCCGGGCCCGGCTCGGCCCGGGAGTGGCCGCTCTACCCGCTGCGGGCCGGGCACACGTACGTCAACGTCGGGTTCTGGGGGACGGTGCCGATCGAGCCCGGCCGCGTCGACGGCGACGTCAACCGCCTCATCGAGGCGCGCGTAGGCGACCTCGGCGGCCACAAGTCCCTCTACTCCGACGTCTACTACGACCGCCCGGCGTTCGACCGCCTCTACGACGGCGTCGCCTACGCCGACCTGAAGGGTCGCTACGATCCCGACCACCGCCTGACCGACCTGTATACGAAGGTGACCGCACGATGACCGCCCTGCGCCCGCCGAGCCGCGTCCGCCCCGGATCCTCCGCCCCCGCCGAGCCCCGCCCCGGCCGAGCGTCCGCACCGGGTCGCATCACGGTCGGCGACATCATCACCACACTCACCGACGGGGATCTGCCGTTCCGCGTGACCGCGTACGACGGCTCCGACGTGGGCCCCGCGGACGCCGACATCACCATGCGCTTCGAGAACGAGCGGGCGCTGCGCTACGTGCTCACCGCCCCCGGCGACCTGGGGGTCGCCCGCGCCTACCTGCAGGACGACCTCACGCTCTCGGGCGTGCACCCCGGCGACCCCTACGAGATCTTCCGCCGCATCAAGCTCGAGACGCCGCTGCGGCGTCCCTCGGCGGCGGAGCTCGCCCGCCTCGCCCGGGGGCTGGGCTGGCGGTCGTTCACGCCGCCCCCGCCGCCGCAGATCGAGACGCTCCCGCGCTGGCGCCGCCACGCCGAGAGCCTGCGCGAGAGCTCCACCCGCCGGGCGGCCGCGATCAGCCACCACTACGACGTGAGCAACGCGTTCTACGAGCTCGTGCTCGGGCCGTCGATGGCGTACACGTGCGCGGTGTTCGCCTCCCCGCAGGAGTCCCTCGAGACGGCGCAGGAGCGCAAGTTCGAGCTCGTCGCCACCAAGCTGGCGCTGCAGCCCGGCATGCGGCTGCTCGACGTCGGTTGCGGGTGGGGCAGCATGGTCCGCCACGCGGCGAAGCACCACGGGGTGCGCGCGCTCGGGGTGACGCTCTCGAAGCAGCAGGCCGACTGGGCCCAGGCCGCCATCGAGCGCGACGGGCTCTCGCACCTGGCGGAGGTGCGATACATGGACTACCGCGACGCCCCCCTCGAGGCGTTCGACGCGATCAGCTCGATCGGCCTGACCGAGCACATCGGGGTCCGCCACTACCCGCAGTACTTCTCGGACCTCTTCGACCGGCTCCGGCCCGGGGGTCGGCTGCTCAACCACACGATCACCCGCACCGACGACCGCGCGAGCGCGAAGCCGCAGGCGTTCACCGACCGCTACGTGTTCCCCGACGGCGAACTCGCCGCGCCGGGCCTCCTCGCGCGGCGCGGCCACAACGCCGGGTTCGAGCTCCAGCACGAGGAGAACCTGCGGATGAGCTACGCGTACACGCTGCGCGACTGGTGCGCCGACCTCGTCGAGAACTGGGACGCGTGCGTCGCCGAGGTCGGCGAGCGGACGGCGCGCGTGTGGGGCCTCTACATGGCCGGGTCGCGAATGGCGTTCGAGGTCAACTGGCTGCAGCTGCACCAGTTCCTCTTCAGCAAGCCCGGCCCCGACGGCGCCCCCCTGTTCCCGCTGCGACCCGACTGGGACGCGAACGTCTGACCCGTCGCCTGCGCGACACCTCCCGCGAGAGGGGGCCGGTTGCCCCGGCGCCCGTGGGTAGCCCACGCCGGGCCGCCCGCGCCCTCGCCCGGCGCGTCGCACGATCCGGGCCGCGCTGGGCGCCATAGCATCTCGCGAATGGTGAGAGTGCTGCAGGTGGTGCTCGGGGTGGACGACATGAGCCGCGCCGTCGCGTTCTGGTCCGGCCTCCTCGGGCTGCGGGCCGAGGGGGAGGCCGGGCCGTGGTGGACGACGTTGACCTCGCACGACGGCTCGACGCGCCTCGGTCTCCAGCGCAGCACCGCGGAGTGCCAGGACTTCCCGCGCGTGCATCTCGACCTCGCCGCGGACGACGCCGCGGAGCAGGCGGCGCTCGCGCAGACGGCGGAACGGCTCGGCGGCGCCCGCGTCCACTGGCCGCTCTATCCCCCCGACCCCGACTTCGTCGTGCTCGCCGACACGGAGGGCAACCGCTTCTGCGTCGTCGACCTCTCGCGCGGCCGGGTGACCTGCGAGCGGTCGTCCCCCCTGGCCCGGACGGCGCGCAGACCCTAGGGTGCGGCCATGGCCATCGCCCGCTCCCCCGTCGTCATGCTCGACTGCCCCGACCCGAAGGTCCTCGCCGAGTTCTACGCCGCGTTGCTCGGCTGGGAGGTGGCCCCGGGCGACGAGTGGTGGTCGATCCGCTCCGAGGACGGCGGCGTGCTCGCCTTCCAGCGGGTGGAGGACTACCGGCCGCCGCGTTGGCCCGGCCAGGAGACCCCGCAGCAGATGCACATCGACGTGGACGTGGACGACCTCGACGAGGGCGAGGCCGCGGTCCTCGAGCTCGGCGCGACGCGACACGAGCACCAGCCGGGCACCTCGTTCCGGGTGTTCCTCGACCCCGCCGGCCACCCGTTCTGCCTCTGCCTGGCCTGACGAGGCGAGACCCGGCCGGGGAGTCGTCCGGGCTGCTTTCGTCCGGCACGCTGTGACGCACGCGCCACTCCTACCCGCCCAGGCGCCGCTCCCAGAAGATCCGTGTCGCCGATCCCGTACGCGGTCTCATCGTCCGGCGCGCATGGCGCGACTTCCGGCCCGGCGCGCGACGAGGGCGATCAGCGCGATCGCGGCGAGCATGACCCCGACGCCGAACAGGAGACCCCCGGTGTCTCGGCCGGTCTCGGCGGCGGCCGCGGGGTCGGCCTCGGCGGCGGCGGGGGCGACGTCCGCGGCGGGCATCGTCGGCACGACGAGGCCGCCGACGGGGCGCAGATCGTAGCCGCGGGCGTCCCGCGGCGAGGCGTAGGCGCTGTCGGTGCTCGTCACGAGCACGCGCCACCGGCTGCCGGCCTCGGCGGTGTAGACGCCGGCGGGCAGGTCGACGGTGACGTCGGTGGGTCGGCCGGGTGAGGTGCGCACCTGCACGGGCGCCGACAGCCGCACCGGGAGGCTCGGGTTCGCGCCGGTGAGCTGCCACAGCGAGACGTACAGGGTCGCCGACGAGGCGGTCGACGTCGCCGAGAGCCGCAGGCGGGGCGATCCGACGACGCGCGTGGCGGCCGGGACGGGGTTCGTGTCCCAGGCCGCCGACGCGCCGGGCAGGGCGGCGAGCCGGTAGGCGACGGCCCCGAGCCGGCCCGCGTCCTGGCCGAGGCCGGGCTGGGCGACGGTCGAGGCGGGCGCCGCGCCGGGTGGGGACGCGAGCCGGCGAGATCCGGGCGACGTGAACGTCCACGTCGTCGGGGTGGACGCGAGCCCCGGGTAGGCGGCGACGCTGTGCAGGGGCGCCGAGTCGCCGTCGCGCGTGGTGGGCCCCGCGTACGTGAACGCCGGCACGGGCAGTCCGTCGCGGGCACGGCCCTCGTCGGTCAGGTACCGCGCCAGCCAGGCGCGCGTGGCCTCCTGATCCGCCGCGGCCGTCGTGCTCAGGGCGTCGTGGCCGCCGTCGGTCCAGCGCACCGCCACCGGCGTCCCGGCCGCGGCGAGCTGCCGGTAGGTCGCGTCGGCGTGGTGGAGGGGGAACAGCGAGTCGGCCTCGCCCTGGATGAGCAGGGTGGGCGCGGTGATCCGCGCGTTGGTCGGCGCCGGGCTGTGGGAACGCAGCAGGGCGAGCAGGCCGGGTGTCGCCCGGCCCGCGTTCGCGGCGGGCAGGAAGACGCAGCAGACGGCCGGGGCGAAGCGGCCGCACCTCGACGCGTCGAGATCCGTGCCCGCGGACGTGCCGCCCGCATCCGCCCCCGCGAAGAACCGCGACCCCCAGACCTGCGCGAACGGCCCCGTCGTAGGGGCCGAGCCGACGGCCGACTGCGGGAACAAGGCGTCGGCGAGGTCGTGCCACGTGAGGGAGGGGACGATCGCGTCGACCCTCCGGTCCGCGCCGGCCGTCATGAGCGCGAGCGCCCCGCCGTACGAGACGCCGATCATGCCCACCCGCGGGTCGCCCGCCGCATCGAGCGTCACGTCGGGGCGTGCGGCGAGCAGGTCGAGGATTCTGCGGGCGTCGGCGATCTCGTAGGCCGGGTCGTCCAGGTGGATGTCGCCGCCCGACGCGCCGAACCCGCGGGCCGTGAACGTGAGGACCACGTAGCCGGATGCGGCGAGCGCGTCGGCCTCCGCCTGCCGGTCGTCCTTGGATCCCCCGAAGCCGTGCCCGATGACGACCGCCGGGTGCCGCGCCCCGCCCCCGGGCGAGCGCACGGTCGCGTCGAGGGCGACCGCCGTGCCGTCCGGTTCGGGGCCGACCCGGACGCGCAGGTCGGTCCGCGTCACGTCGTCCTGGGGTTGCGCCGCGGCGGCCGCGAGGCCACCGGCGAGCAGGAGTCCGCCCGCCAGCAGCGCCGCCGCCCGGGCCCGGAGCCGGGCCCTCACGCCGCGAGGGCGGGTCGACGGCGGACGCGGGGGTCGGGCAGGCGCATGGGCGTGAGTCTAGGAAGTTCGACTGCACGCCCCCGGCATCCCGAGCGGGGCCGCGACTCGGATGCTGGTGAGGCTCAGTGGGATCGGGCCGCTCGGCCGCCCGGCTCCGTGGCCGACCCGCCGTCGGCGCCGGCGAGCGAATCGAGGTGTGGACCCACGAGCGCGACGCTGTCGGGGACGAACTCCCAGGCCGGGTCCGACAGGCGCGCGCGCAGCTCGTCGAGCGTCAGCCACTCCCCCGACTCGACCTCCTCGGGCTGCAGGTCGAGCGGACCGTCGTACGTCGCGTCGTAGAGGAACGCGACGTACGTCGTGTGCGCGTCGGCGTACTCGGCGACGCCGAGGCGCCGCAGCAGCACCCCCGAGACCCCGAGCTCTTCCTCGACCTCGCGGGCGGCGGCGACGTCGGGGTGTTCCCCGGCCTGCAGCACCCCGCCGGCGCAGAAGTCGTACAGGCCGGGATAGACGTCCTTGGTCACGGTGCGCCGGTGCACGAACACCCGCCCCGCGGAGTCCCGCACGATGACCCCGGTACCCCCGTGGCGCAGATTCTCGGCCCGCACCCGCGACCGCGGCGCGGTCCCGATCACCCTCCCGTGCTCGTCGTAGAGGTCGACGATCTCGTCGGCAGACATGCACAGCACGGTACCGAGAGGCCTGCGGTCAGCCGCCGGAGGGGCGGGCGAACCCGGCGGCCTGGCGGGCGATCTCGAGTTCCTCGTCGGTGGGCACGACGAGGACCGTGACGGCGGAGTCGTCCGCGGAGATGACCCCGTCGCCGGCGGCGTTGCGCGCCTCGTCGAGTCGGATGCCGAGGAACTCGAGCCCGGCCAGGGAGTCCCACCGGACGCGCGGGGAGTTCTCACCCACGCCCGCGGTGAACGCGACGGCGTCGAGGCCGCCCATCGCCGCCGCGTACGCGCCCACGTACCGGCGCAGGCGATAGGTGTAGACCGCGAGCGCGAGCGCCGCGTCGGCCTCGCCGGCGTCGGCCGCCTTCGTCACGTCGCGCATGTCGTTGGAGCCGCACATCCCGAGCAGCCCCGACTTCTTGTTGAGCAGCGTGTCGAGGGCGTCGACGTCGAGGCCCGCGACGCGGTGCAGGTGGAAGAGGATCGCCGGATCCAGGTCGCCGGAGCGGGTGCCCATGACGAGCCCCTCGAGTGGGGTCATGCCCATCGACGTGTCGACCGGGACCCCGCCCACGACGGCCGAGGCCGACGCCCCGTTGCCGAGGTGCAGCACGATCGTGCGCAGGTCGTCCCGTCCCAGCCGCTCCGCGACCTGCGCGGAGACGTACTTGTGCGACGTCCCGTGGAACCCGTAGCGGCGGATGGCGTACTGCTCCGCCGTCGCCGCGTCGATCGCGTACGTCGCGGAGTGGTCGGGCAGGTCGTGGAAGAAGGCGGTATCGAAGACGGCGACGTGCGGCACCTGCGGCATGAGCTCGCGGGCGACCCGGATGGCCGCGAGGTTCGGCGGGTTGTGCAGCGGCGCGAGGGAGGCGAGGCGGTCGATCTCGGTCTCGAGGGCGTCGTCGACGAGCCGGGGCCCGTCGATCGCCTTCCCGCCCTGGACGACCCGGTGCCCGACGGCGACGATGCCCGCCTCCGACAGCGACGGGCCGACCTCCTCGAAGACGTCGAGCACGGCCTGGAGCCCCTCGCCGTGATCGTCGTACTCGCCCCGGCGCGTCGTCGTCTCCTCTCCCACGCGGTGGGTCAGCTCACCACCGGCCTGGCCGATGCGCTCGAGCAACCCCTTGGCGGACACCTCCCGCGTGTCGGGGTCGAGGAGCTGGTACTTGATCGACGAGGAGCCGGCGTTGACGACGAGGACGGTGCTCATGGCACCATCCTCGCCGCTGCGGCCCCCACGTGGTCAGCTACCGCCCGGGCTCGTCGCCGCCGGCGTCCCGACCGACGCCCGCGGCTCCTGCGGGAAGAGCCGGACGAGGATGTCGCTCATCGAGACGACCCCCGCGGGCAACCCGCGCCGGGTGACGACGGCGAGGTGGTGGCGCGACTCCCGCATCGAGGCCAGGGCCTCGTGCAGCGGCTGCGCCGCGTCGAGGACGAACGGCTCCCGCACGATGGGCGTGATCCGGGCCGACGGAGCGAGGTCGACGGTGTCGCGGACGTGCACGACGCCGACGACGCGCCGCCCCCGTCGGACGAGGACGCGCATGTGCCCGCTGGCCAGCGTGACCTCCTGCACGTCCTTCGCGGTCGCGCTCTCCGGCACCGACGAGGCGCTCCGGTCCGGCCGCAGCAGGTCGCCGAGCGTGAGCTCGCGCAGCTCGAGGGCGCTCTCGATCGCGGCCTGGTAGCTCGCGTCGAGGGTGCCCTGGTCCGCGGAGTGCTCGACGAGCTGGCGCAGCTCGTCGGCGTCGTGGCCGGCGGACAGCTCGTCCACGGGCTCGACCCCGGCCTTGCGGACCAGCCAGTTCGCGGCGCCGTTGAGCGCGACGAGCAGCGGGCGGGTCACGGTCATGAAGGCCCGCATCGGCAGCGCGAGCATCATGGCCGACTTCTCCGGGTGCGCGATCGACCACGACTTCGGCATCATCTCGCCGACGACGAGGTGCAGGAACGTCACGAGCACGAGGGCGAGGACGAACGCGACGACGTCCGCGGCACCGAGCGGCAGGCCCAGGTCGGTCATGAGGGGCGTGAGCGCGTGGTGCACGGCCGGCTTCGTGATCGCACCCAGGGCGAGGGTGCAGACGGTGATGCCGAGCTGGCTGCCCGCGAGGAGCAGCGTGAGGTCGGCCGAGTTGCGCAGCGCCGCGCGGGCGGCCCGGGACCGCGGGGCGGCGTCCTCGAAACGGTGCTTCTTGGCCGCCATGAGCGAGAACTCGACGGCGACGAAGAACGCGGACAACGCGATGATCGCGATCGTCACGAACGTGGTGAGCAGGCCGCTCATCGGTCCTTCTCCTCGCTGTCGACGGGGCGGGCCACGACCGTGGCTCCGCCCTCCGGGGCCGGGCGCCCGGCGTGCGAGCCGTCCGGGCCGTCCGCTTCGATCGAGCCCGCGGAGCCGTCCGACGCCGGCTCCGCCTCTGCCTCTGCCTCTGCCTCCGACGGCGAATGGGACTCCGACTCCGCATCGGAGGCATCCTCGAACGGCCGGGGTTCGGAGTCGGGCAGCGTCAGCCGCAGCCGCGACGGCACGTAGTTGTCGACCTCGAGCACCTCGGCGCGCAGGCGGCGCACCTCCGGCTCGTCGTCGGTCAGCAGGTCGTCGGGGTCCACCGGCAGCGGGATGTCAACGACCGCCCCCGGCTCGGGCAGGGCGCCGTGCGTGGCCATGACGAGGCCGGCGATCGTCTCGTACTCGGCCCGCGGCAGGTCGACCCGCAGGGCGCGCTCGACCTCGTCGAGGTGGACCTCGCCGGCCGTGAGCCACACGCCGTCGTCGTAGACGGGCTCCTCGTCGGCGTCGTCGGGGTCGTGCTCGTCGGTGATCTCGCCGACGATCTCCTCGGCGAGGTCCTCGATGGTGACGATGCCGTCGAAGCCGCCGTACTCGTCGACGACGCAGGCGAGCTCCTTGCGGCTCTCGCGCAGCTGCGCGAGGGCGTCGGGCAGCGCCATGTACGGGGAGAAGACGAGCGCGTCGCGGACGTGGGTCGACACGGGGTCGGTGCAGTCGGCGGGCAGGCGCAGGAGGTCGATGAGGTTGGTGACGCCGAGGATCCGGTCGTCGTCGTCGAGCACCGGGTAGCGGGTGTGGCCGCCGCTCATGAGGTGACGCACCTCCGCGACCGTGTCGTCACCGCGGACGACGCTGACGCGGGCGCGCGGGATCATCGCGTGCTCGACGTCGCGGCGCGGGAAGTCGATGATCCGGTCGAGCATCTCCGACAGCTCGGGCGACATCGTGCCGCTGTCGCGGGAGGCCTCGACGACGTGCTCGAGGTCGCGCGCCGAGGCGGCGTGCTCCACGTCGTGGACCGGCTCGATGCGCAGCAGCCGCAGGAAGCCCTCGGCCGCCTTGTCGAAGACCCAGATGACCGGGCCGAAGACGGTGAGGTAGATCTTCGTGGACCGCGACAGCCACGGCGCGACGGTGTCGGCCCGCGCGATCGAGTAGTTCTTCGGGAACAGCTCGCCGAACAGCATCTGCACGATCGTCGAGAAGATGAGCGCGATGGCGCCGCCGAACGCGACGGCCCACCCCGTCGACGACCCGCCGAGCAGGTCGGCGACGGCGACGCCGATGAGGGGCTCGGCCACGTAGCCGACGAGCAGGCCCGTCACCGTGATGCCGAGCTGGGCGCCCGAGAGCATGAACGAGGTCCGCCTCGTGATGGTGAGGGTGCGTTCCGCAGCGTCGTCGCCCTGGGCGGCCCGGCTCGCGAGCCGCGACCGGTCGACCGCCATGTAGGCGAACTCCTGGGCCACGAAGTAGCCGGTGAAGGCCGTGATGACGACGACGATGAGCACGCCCAGCAGGATCGAGAGCAGTGCGCTCACGCGCTGACACCTCCCCGGCTGGCGTCAGCGGGGCCGGGATGGTCGGATGGGTCCGTCATGGGGCGGGCGTGCTCCTTGTCGTGGGTACGGGGGTTCGACGCCCGGCCGTCGCGCCGGGTTCCCGGCTCGCGCGCGGCCGGGTGCGTCCCACTCATTGTCCCCGACCACTCCGCGGGTGCGCGCTCGTGGGGCCGACGTGGACGACGGCGTCGGTCAGCCGGGGCAGGGCCTCGAGCAGGTGCGCCTCGGCGTGGTGGGCGATCTCGTGGCCCTGCGCGAGCGAGAGGTCGTCCGCGACGGTGACGTCGACCTCCCCGTGCATCGTGTGCCCGATGCACCGCAGCCGCAGGTCGCGGACCTCGACGACGCCGTCGACGCTCCCGACGGCCGCCCGGCCCTCGCGCACGAGGCGGGGGTCGACCGCGTCGAGCAGTCGGCTGCCCACCTGGACCGCGGCCGACCGGAGGACGCCGAGGATCGCGACCGCGATGGCGAGCCCGACGACGGGATCCGCCCAACCCCACCCGAGCGCGACCGCGCCCGCGCCGAGGACGACGGCGAGGGAGGTGAACCCGTCGGTGCGCGCGTGCAGCCCGTCCGCGACGAGGGCCGCCGACCCGATCCGGCGGCCCACCCGGATGCGGAAGCGGGCGACGAGCTCGTTCCCGACGAACCCGATCACCCCTGCCCCGGCCACCGCCCAGAGGTACGACACGTCCTGCGGGTGCAGGAGCCGGTCGACGGCCTGCCAGGCCGCCATCGCGCTGGACAGGGCGATCATGAGCACGACGAACGCCCCTGCGAGGTCCTCCGCGCGTCCGTATCCGTAGGTGAACCGGTCGTCGCGGGGTCGTCGCGCCAGCCGGAAGGCGATGAGCAGCGGCACGGCGGTCAGCGCGTCGGCGACGTTGTGCAGCGTGTCGCCGAGGAGCGCGACCGACCCCGTCAGGGCGACCACCGCCGCCTGCAGGAGCGCGGTGACGCCGAGCGCGGCCAGGCTGATCCACAGCGCGCGCCTCCCCCGTTCGTCGGCCTCGAGCGCCTCGTCGACCTGGTCGGCGGTGTCGTGGGAGTGTCCACCGACGAGGTCCGACGCCGCGTGCCGCACCCGCCCCCACCAGCCGGTCTGCGCGTGGTCGTGCCCGGGCCCGTGGGTGTGGCCGTGCGTGTGGTCGTGGCCGTGGTCGTGGTCGTGCCCATGCCCGTGGTCGGACGCCTCGTCATCGCCGGGGTGACGGCCCTGCGGCTGCCCCGGACCGCCCGTCGTGCCCGTCCGGTGCGTCATGACGTCCCCTCGGTCGTGCGGTGGTGGGCCGGGACGTCGTCGAGGAGGTGCTCGACGTGCCCGATGGTGTCGACGACGAGCTGACGGACGTGACCGTTCTCGACGCGGTAGAGCACGGAGGTGCCCTGCTTGCGCGCGGTCACGAGCCGGGCCATCCGCATCTTCGCGAGGTGCTGGGACACGGCGGGGACGGGCTTGCCGAGCGCCGTCGCGAGCTCGGAGACCGCTCGCTCGTCGTCCAGCAGGAGGCCGGCGAGCTGGAGGCGGGTGGGGTCGGCGAGCATCCGCAGCACCTCCACGGCCAGCGTGACGACGTCGTCCGGCCACACCGGACTCGCTTGCTTACTTGCATGCATGCGCAAATAATACACGAGGAGCCGTGCGGCTCCGCTCGTCGCGGCAGGCGTGGGAGGGGACGTCCCCACCCACGTCCTGATCGCGGTCGGCGCGCCCGAGCGTCGCGGCACGGCCGAGGGCCGCCGGCGTCATGCCGACGGCCCCCGATCGGGCAGGACTCAGCTCACTCGTTGTCGCCGCCGGTGACCGCGGACGCCTGCGGCCCGCCGACGGACGTGCCGGTGTCGCCGACGTCGGACCACACCCATCCGCTCACCTCGGGGATGTCCTCACCGTGCTCGCGGGCGTACATGCGCGCCTCGAGCCGCTTGTCCTGCATGCGCTGGCGCAGCAGGGCCGCGCGGGAGCCGAGGCCGGGCGTGCGGTCGATGACGTCGATGACGAGGTGGTACCGGTCGAGGTCGTTGAGCATGACCATGTCGAACGGCGTCGTCGTCGTGCCCTCCTCCTTGTACCCGCGCACGTGGATGTTCCCGTGCCCGTGGCGCCGGTAGGTGAGCCGGTGGATGAGCCAGGGATAGCCGTGGTAGGCGAAGATCACCGGCTTGTCGGCGGTGAAGATCGTGTCGAAGTCGCGGTTGCTCAGTCCGTGCGGGTGCTCCTTCTCGTCCTGCAGCCGCATGAGATCGACGACGTTGACCACGCGCGTCCGCAGCTCGGGGAGCTCCTCGCGCAGGATCTTCGCGGCCGCGAGCACCTCGATCGTCGGGATGTCGCCCGCGCAGGCGAGGACGACGTCGCAGTCCTCCGACTCGCCGTCGGACTCGGTGCCGGCCCACTCCCAGATGCCGAGGCCGCGCGTGCAGTGCCTGATCGCGTCGTCCATCGACAGCCACGTCGGCCCCGGCTGCTTGCCGGCGACGACGACGTTGATGTACTGCGTCGTCCGGAGGATGTGGTCGTACGTCGACAGCAGCGTGTTCGCGTCCGGCGGCAGGTAGACGCGGACGATGTCGGCCTTCTTGTTGACGATGTGGTCGATGAACCCCGGGTCCTGGTGGCTGAACCCGTTGTGGTCCTGGCGCCACACGTGACTCGAGAGCAGGTAGTTGAGCGAGGAGATCGGGCGCCGCCACTCGATGTGGTTGGTCACCTTGAGCCACTTGGCGTGCTGGTTGACCATCGAGTCGACGATGTGGATGAACGCCTCGTAGCTGCTCATGAGGCCGTGGCGACCGGTGAGCAGGTACCCCTCGAGCCAGCCCTGACACTGGTGCTCCGAGAGCATCTCCATGACCTTGCCGACCCGACTCATCGGGTCGCCCTTGTCGGCGTCCTCGTACTGGGCGACCCACTGCTTGTCGGTCACCTCGTACACGCCGCCGAGCCGGTTGGACGCCGTCTCGTCGGGGCCGAAGATCCGGAAGTTCTCGGGGTTGGCCCGCATGACCTCCGCGAGCCAGTTGCCGAGCACGCGCGTCGCCTCGGCGATGGTGTCGCCCGGCTTCTTCACCTCGACGGCGAACTCGCGGTAGTCGGGCAGGCGCAGCGGGTTGCGCAGGATGCCGCCGTTGGACTGCGGCACCGCGCCCATCCGCAGGTCGCCGCTCGGCGCGAGGGAGGCGATGTCGGCGAGCAGCCGGCCGTCCTCGTCGAACAGCTCGTCGGCGCGGTAGGACCGCAGCCAGTCGTCGAGGTTCTTCAGGTGCTCCTCGGTGTCGCGGGCGCTCGCGAGCGGCACCTGGTGGGAGCGCCAGTGCCCCTCGGTGACCTTTCCGTCGATCTCCTTCGGCCCGGTCCAGCCCTTGGGGTGCTTGAAGACGATCATCGGCCAGCGCGGGCGCTCCACGTCCTGCGGCCCGCGCTGCGCGGCGTCGGCCTTGATGGCGGCGATCTCGTCGAGCACCTCGTCGAGCAGCTCCGCGAAGCGGCGGTGGTAGGACTCCGGCTCCTCGTCGTCGAAACCGGCCTCGAAGAAGAACGGCTTGTGCCCGTAGCCCGTCATGAGCGCCCCGAGCTCGTCGTCGCCGATGCGGGCGAGGACGGTCGGGTTCGCGATCTTGTAGCCGTTGAGGTGCAGCACCGGCAGCACGACGCCGTCCGTGGCGGGGTTCATGAACTTGTTGCTGTGCCAGCTCGTCGCCAGCGGCCCGGTCTCGGCCTCGCCGTCGCCGACGACGGCGAATACGAGCAGGTCGGGGTTGTCGAGCGCCGCACCGTACGCGTGGCTGAGGGCGTAGCCGAGCTCGCCGCCCTCGTGGATGGAGCCGGGCGTCTCGGGGGCGACGTGGCTGGGGATCCCGCCGGGGAAGCTGAACTGCTTGAACAGCTTCTGCAGGCCCGCCTCGTCCTGCGAGACGTCGTGGTAGGTCTCGCTGTACGTGCCCTCGAGGTAGGTGTTCGCCACGAGACCGGGGCCGCCGTGACCGGGGCCCGTGACGTACAGCGTGGGCTGCGAGCGCTCCGCGACGGCCCGGTTGAGGTGCGCGTACAGGAAGTTCAACCCCGGCGTCGTGCCCCAGTGCCCGAGCAGGCGCGGCTTGACGTGCTCGCGCTGCAGCGGACGGCGCAGCAGCGGGTTGTCGAGGAGGTAGATCTGCCCGACGGACAGGTAGTTCGCGGCCCGCCACCATTTGTGGATGCGCGCGAGCGCGTCGTCGTCGAGGGCGGGGGCGCCGCGCTCGGAGCGGGCGGGCCAGGTCGTGCCGGTGTCCGTGGTCATCGCTGTCCTCTCGTGGGGCATGACGTTGCCGTTACCGAAGTGCACCGGCGGGCGACGCTGCCCGCCTCACCACTCGCGTACCCACGTCGTCGGAGGACACACGGCGGCGGGCACCACGCTAGGGCCCGCCCGCGCCGCCCGGCTCGGGCACAAGGTCCCGCGCCCGGCCGCGGCGCCGAGGACATCACGCGGCGACCAGCACGCACCGACCACCAGGCGTCGGCGAAGGGCACCGCGCGACGCGGGTCAGATCTGCACCCAGGACCCGTCGCCGCCGGTGTCGAGGTCGAACGGCGTGCCCTGGTAGACGCAGTGGTTGAGCCAGTTGGAGTAGAGCAGGAACGCGTGGGAGCGCCACGTGACGAGGGGGTTGCCGGCGGGGTCGTCGCCGGGGAAGTAGTTGTGCGGCACCTGGATCCGCAGGCCGCGGGCGACGTCGCGATCGTACTCGGCCCGCAGGGTGTCGCGCTCGTACTCGGGGTGCCCGGTGACGTAGATCTGGCGGCCGTCGTCGGTGGCAGCGAGATACACCCCGGCGTCGGGAGAGGTGGCGAGGACCCGCACGCCGGGCACCGCCTCGACGTCCTCCGCCCGCACCTCGGTGTGGCGCGAATGCGGGGCGGGGAAGACCTCGTCGAACCCCGACAGGATCGGTGCCCGCGGGTCGAGCACCTGGTGCGCGAAGATCCCGAACATCTTGGCCGGCAGCTCGTACTTCGGCACGCCGTGGTGGTGGTAGAGGCCCGCCTGCGCGCCCCAGCACACGTGCATCGTCGACCACACGTGCTCGCGGCTCCAGTCGAGGATCTCGACGAGCTCACCCCAGTAGTCGACGTCCTCGAACGGCAGGAGTTCGACGGGGGCGCCGGTGATGACGAGGCCGTCGAAGCGCTGTGAGCGCACCGCGTCGAACGTCGTGTAGAAGCTCTCGAGGTGCTCCGGCGGGGTGTTGCGCGACTCGTGGGTCCCCATCCGCAGGAGCGTGATCTCGACCTGGATCGGCGAGTTGCCGAGCAGGCGCAGCAGGTGCGTCTCCGTCGCGATCTTCGTCGGCATGAGGTTGAGGATCGCGATGCGCAGGGGGCGGATGTCCTGGTGCTGCGCCCGGTCGCGGGACATGACGAAGACGTTCTCGTCCTGCAGCACGCTGCGGGCGGGCAGCTCCCGGGGGATGTTGACCGGCATCGATCCGTCCTTCCAGCTGTCGGCGCGGCGTCGTCGCGGCCCGTCCGGAGTCCGTGTCCCGGCACGACGTCCTGCGGCTCGGCGCGGGGGCGGGCTGCGCACCGACCATTCTCGCGGGTCGGCCCGGCCCGCGGGTCAGCGGGCCAGCGCGGTCCCGATCCGCTCGACGATCTGTTCGAGGATCGGCCGCGGGGTCGCGAAGTTGAGGCGCGCGAAGCCCCGGCCGGCGTCGCCGCACGCCTGCCCGGGCGTGAGCGCGATCCGGGCGTTGCGGCGCAGGGCGGCGGCGGGGTCGTCGCGCAGGGGGGTGTCCCGGAAGTCGAGGAGGGCGAGGTAGGTGCCCTCCGGCTCGCGGTAGCCCACGCCCGGGGCGTGCCGCGCGAGCAGCTCGGTGAGGGCGCGGCGGTTCCGGTCCAGGTAGCCGAGGATGTCGTCGAGCCACGGCTCCCCGGCGTCGAAGGCGACGGTGTTGGCGACGAGCCCCGGCAGGGAGGCGCCCTGCCCGACCCAGCGGCCCTCCCGCGGCCAGCGCGCGAGGTCGTCGGGGTTGGTGAACACGAGCTGGGCGCACTTCAGGCCGGGCAGGTTGAACGTCTTCGACGCGCTCGTGCCGGTGATCGTGTGGGCGGCGGTCCGCTCGTCGAGCGACGCGTAGGGGATGTGGGTGTGCCCGGAGTAGACGAGCGGGGCGTGGATCTCGTCGGCGAAGACCCTGCCGCCCTTGGCCTCGACGACGTCCGCCACCGCGAGCAGCTCCTCGCGCGTGAGCACCCGCCCGATGGGGTTGTGGGGGTTGCACAGGACGAGCAGCTCGCCGCCGTCGTCGAACGCCGCCGCGAGCGCGTCGAGGTCGTAGACGTAACGCCCCTGCTCGCCGCCCTCCCGGGCCATCGGCACCTGGATGATGCGACGCCCGTGCCAGTCGGGCAGGAGGAGGAAGGGCATGTAGGCGGGGGTCGGGACGATGACGGCCGAGCCGGGCGTCGTGTAGGAGTCGATGACCGCGGCCATCCCGGCGAGCACGTCGGCGACCGGACGCACCGTTCCCGGGTCGACCTCCCAGCCGAACCGGCGCGACATGAACCCGGCGAACGCCCGGCCGAGGTCGGCCTCGACGGGGGCGGGCGTGTACCCGAACCGGGCCCCGTCGACCACCTCGTGCAGCGCCGCCGTGATGGGCTCGGCCACCCCGAAGTCCATCTCGGCGATCCACGCCCCGATCACCTCGGGGTCGGCGACCCACTTGAGCGACCCGGCGGAGCGGACGGAGTCGACGGTCAGGGCGTCCAGGCGGGAGGCGACATCGGCGGCAGACATGTGCTCATGTTCTCGCATCCACCTCGAGCCCGGACGCCTGACGTCGAGCCGGCGGAGGAGTGACTCCAGGGGGTCGCCGCAGAGCAGGAGGCCGTCGGACCGCCAGGACTCGAAGAGGGGCTCCCCCGCCGCAGCGGTTCGCCGCAGATCGTCCTCCGTCGTCTCGAACCACGACAGCGAATTTCCGGTCCACGACCAGACAGCGGTCTCCAGATCCGCCAGCTGCGTGGTCCAGACGACGGATTCCTCGTCGTCGAGGTGGGGCGGGCGCACGACGAGAACATCGATATCGGATTCGGGGCCCGCCTCACCACGGGCCGCCGACCCGAAGAGCGAGGCGTGGCGACAGGGGATGCGCCACTCCTCCATGCGGCAGGCGAGCCTGGCACGCAGGACGCCGGTTCCGTCGATGAGCTCGAGGATTCCCGGCACGAGGAGGTGATCTCGGTTCAAGCGGTACAGGTTGGCGCTGCCCGCCGGATGAACGTGCACGATCCCTTGGCGCGCCAGGCGTTCCAGCGCCGTCGCAATGGCCACGTGGCTGCCGCGGCGAGCGAGCCGGGCGACCTGACGCCCCGTGAGCGCGGACTCGGTTCGGGCCAGCACCGTCAGCGCTTCGGCCTCGAGGGAGGGGGAGATGCTGCTCAACGGGTGCGACAGATCCATGACCTCAGTTTGGCAGGTATTCCTTCCGCATGGAAGGAAATGTTTCCACTAGTGCCCGTGCGCACCGCTCGGTCTCACTCTCGGCGCCCACACTCATGGACGGGCGGAAGCCGCCGGCGGTACGGGGTCGCCGGCTGCGGCGAGCCGTTCGACGCTGTCCAGCAGGAGGCCGAGCGCGAACTCGAGCCCGTCGTCCGGGCTCTCCTCGACGTCGTAGGCCCCCGCCTCCCACGTCGCGAACATCATCGGGAACCGTTGCGCGTCGAAGTGGCTCGTCCAGAAGCCGGAGCGCGCCTCCCAATAGCCGTCGTACGAGACGCCGGTCCGCGCGGCCTCGACCCGGTCGGCGACCTCGCCGCGGGCCAGCCCGAAGACCGTCGACTCGAGCAGCGACGACACCCGGACCGCCCTCGCGTACGGCAACCCGGCGACGTGCCCGATCGCGAGCTGGTCCTCGCTCACGTCGAGAACATTCGGCCCCAGGGGCAGCCGCCACAGGTTGGCGTGGATGAGCCACGGGTGACGCCGGTACATCGCGAGCGCCTCCCGGGCGTGCCCGGCGTACCGCTCCCGCCATGGCAGGGACACGTCGGGGCGCGCGCGGTCGCCGTAGGCGCGGTCGACCATGAGCTCGAACAGCTCGTCCCTGCCGGGCACGTACGTGTACAGCGACATCGCGCCGACGCCGAGGTGCCGGGCCAGCCCGCGCATCGAGAGCGCCTCGAATCCGTCCGCGTCGGCGAGTCCCACGGCGGCCTCGACGACCTGGTCGAGGGTCATCTTCTGGCGCGGCCCCCGACCCGCCGGCCCGGGCGGGCTCCACAGCAGGTCGATGACGCGACGGCCCTCCGGGGTCCCCCCGACGGGGTCCTGGGTGCTCGGCTCGGCGCCCGCGTCAGAGGTGGCCTGGTGCGCGTCGGACTTCGCCATCTCGTCTCCTCGGATATCCGGTCGGATTTCGGTACAGCGTACGGCTTGTGCACTCCGTACGACGTACGGTATGGTCATCGACATAAGCTTGTACGGCGTACGGAGAGGAAATACCGTGATCAGAGCCGAATCCCTGACCAAGCACTTCACCAGCGGAAAAGAGACCGTGGAGGCCGTCCGCGGCATCGACCTGGAGGTCGGCGCGGGCGAGCTCGTCGCGTTCCTCGGGCCCAACGGGGCGGGCAAGTCGACAACCCTGCGGATGCTGACGAGCCTCATGCCGCCGACGTCGGGCCGGGCCACCGTGGCGGGTCTCGACGTGACGACCGACCCGGCCGGCGTGCGCTCGCGCATCGGTTACATCGGGCAGAAGGACGGCGCGGGCCACAACTACCGCGTCCTCGACGAGCTGCGGATGCAGGGGCGCTCCTACGGCCTCGACAAGGCCACCACCCGCGCGCGCTGCGACGAGCTCATGACCACGCTCGACCTCGCCGGGCTGGAGATGCGCAAGGTCAGCACCCTCTCGGGCGGCCAGAAACGCCGGCTCGACATCGCGCTCGGCCTCATCCACGCGCCCGGCCTGCTGTTCCTCGACGAGCCGTCGACCGGCATGGACCCGCAGAACCGGGCCCACCTGTGGGAGCACATCGCCCGCCTGCGGCAGGAGTGGGGCACGACCATCGTGCTGACGACCCACTACCTCGAGGAGGCCGACGCGATGGCCGAGCGGGTCGTCGTCATCGACCACGGCCGCATCATCGCCGACGACACCCCCGCCGCCCTCAAGGACGAGCTCGCCGGCGACCACATCACCGTCACCGTCGCCGCCGACGACTCGACCGCCACCCGCGGGGTCCTCGAGCGGGTCGGCACCGACGTCACCCCCGAGCGCAGCGGCGACGCCGCGCGCCTCGGCGTGCGCGTGCGCCAGGGCCCGAGCGTGCTGCCCGGCCTCCTCGCCCGCCTCGCCGCCGACGGCATCGAGGTGCGCGCCGCCACCCTGCGGCAGCCCACCCTCGACGACGTCTTCCTCACCCTGACCGGCCGCAGCCTGCGCGAAGGAGCCGATGCCGCATGAGCACCCTGACCACCACCCGAGAGACCCCGACCCCCCTGGCGCACCGCCAGAACGGCCTCGCCGACATCGCCGCGGTCTGGCAGCGCGAGACGCTGACGATCCTGCGAGACCCGTTCTCCCTGATCTTCTCGCTGCTCCAACCGCTCGTGTTCCTCGGCCTGTTCGCGCCGCTGCTCGCGGGCGTCTCCGGCGCCGGGTCGGGTGCGACGCTGCAATGGTTCCTGCCGGGCGTCGTCGTCATGATCACCATGTTCGGCACGTCGATGACCGGCTCGAACCTCCAGTTCGAGATCATGACCGGCGCGTTCGAACGCATCCTCGCGACCCCGCTGTCGCGGTCGTCGCTGCTCGTCGGGCGCGCCCTCAAGGAGCTCACGCCGCTGCTCGTGCAGGCGATCGTCGTCGTGCTCGTCGCGTGGCCGTTCGGGTTCCGGCTCCACCCCGCCCACATCGCGGTGGGCCTGGTCATCCTCGGCGTCTTCGGCGTCGGCATCGGCGCGCTGTCGTACGCCCTCGCCATCGCGGCCCGCAAGTCGGAGTGGATCTTCTGGGCCGTGCAGCAGACGCTCCTCTTCCCGCTCCTCATCCTCTCGGGCATGATGCTGCCGCTCGACACGGGCCCGGAGTGGATGCGGATCGCCGCGCGGTTCAACCCGCTCACCTACGTCGTCGACGCCGAGCGCGTGCTGTTCGCCGGCTCGGTCGACGGCACCGTCGTGGGCGGCGCCGTCGCCGCGGCGCTGACCTGCGCCGTCGGGCTCGCCGTCGGCATCCGCGCGATCCGGACCGGGGCCTTCTGAGCACACGAACGACAAGCTCGGCCAAGATTCGGACACGAAGTGGACTGTGGGCGGGTTCGCTCGCCGATAGTGAGGACATGCAGGCGGATCGCATCGCCGCGGGAACGGCCCGCGGCGAGACCGGGGACGGCGGCGCCGGCGAGGGGGCAATACCCCACGTCGCGGCGCCCGTCGTCGCGCACCCACACGTCTCGCTGCGCGCGGGCCTCCACGCCGGGCTGGGCCTCGAGGAGCCGGCCGGCCCCGACCGGCGCGCCTTCCTGCGCGCCGCCGTGCTGCTCGGCTCGATCGGGGTCGGCAGTGTCGCGATCGAGCAGACCGTGTCGCGCAAGGTCCGCCTCGAACGGGGCCGGCTGCGCAGCCGGTTCCTCCCCGGCCGGCCGCTGGAGTGGCGCGTCGCGGTCCCCTCGCGGCCCACGGGGCTCGTCCTTGCGTTCCACGGCAAGGGCGGCACGTCCAACGTGTGGTTCGACGTGCTCGACGCGGCGCGGATCGCGCGGCGCACCGGCCTCGCGGTCGCCGCGATCGACGGCCTCAAGTCGTACTGGCACCCGCGCCGCGACTCCGACGCGACGACGATGATCACCGACGAGTTCCTGCCCCTGCTCGCGGACCGGAAGCTGCCCACCGACCGCATCGGCCTCACGGGCGTCTCGATGGGCGGCTACGGCGCGCTGTACCTCGCGAGCGCGCTCGGCCCCGAGCGGGTCACGGGGGTGGCGACGATGAGCGCGGCCCTGCGCTGGCGGTACGGCGACACCTCCGCCGGCGCGTTCGACGACGAGGCCGACTTCGAGGCCCACTCGATCTTCGCCCGCACCGACCTCCTGCGCACCATCCCGATCTCCTTGTGCTGCGGGCGGTCCGACCGGTTCATCCGGGGCAACGAGGCTCTCGCCCGGGTGCTGCCCCACGCCGAGTCGACGTTCGACGTCGGCGGCCACACCACGGACTACTGCAAGGCCCACTGGCTGGGACAGATGGAGTGGCTCGCCGAACGGGCGTGACCCTCGGTCCGCGGTCGCGAAACGAAATGCGGGGGACGCGGCGCATGAACGGCGCGCCGCGCTCGGGAGGGGCCGGCAGGGCGCATCCGAGGGCGGTCGTTCCCCTCGTGCGACCCCTCGTGCGGCGGTGGCCACGGCGGCCGCGGCCCCTGAATTCCGCGGCCGCCGAGTCCCCCCACCTGCCAGGACCGCCGCGCCGGACGTGGTGCTCAGGTCCTGGTCGAGCGGTCTCGGGCCCAAGTCTGACGAGCAACCACCCCGGGCGACACGGCAGACCCTGCCCCGAGCGGGCAGCTCGACACGGCCCGCACGGTCCGAGGCGTGAGACGCCACGACAGACCGGAGCAGGCCGAAGACGTCCGGCCGTTCGTGACATCCCACGATGTGGGCGCCACCGCCCGGTGAGGCACTGACCGAGCCGTGACGTCGCCGCGACCTTGGATCACAGGGGAAGATGAGGGGCATGTCGACACCGGACCCGTCCTCCGGCCCGCAGCCCACGCCCCCGCCGAGCGCGGACCCCAAGGCGCCGGCGCGAGCCCACGGCGGCCCGCTGCCGCCCCCCGCGCCGGGGCGTCCGGTGCGCATGCGCCGGCCCGGCCCCCTCCCGCCGGGCACCACGTTCGTCGTCGCCTACGCCGACGAGGAGTACCCCTTCCGCGACGGCTCGTGGGGGCGCTTCGGTCGCGACGACCTGCGCTGCCAGATCCCCGTGTGGGAGCAGGTCCGGGGCACGTCGCTGTCCCGGGTCGCGGGCGAGCTGTGGTGCGCGCAGGGCGAGCTGTGGGTGCGCAACGTCTCCACCAATCACGAACTCACGGTGGTGGGGTCGGTGGGCCGCCCGCAGACGCTGCCGCCGCGCCGGCCCGACGAGCGAGGCTGGGCCTGCACGGTTCCCGGCCGTTCGGCCGAGATCAGCGCCCCGAGCACCGGGGAGTGGGTCATCCTCGCGCGCCAGGTCGAGCCCGACCTCGACGGGCCGGGCGACGCGGGGGGCGAGCCCGAGGCCGAGGCGATGACCGGGCCGAGCACCCTCGCGATGGCGCTGCTGCCGCCCGCCCTGCGCCCGGTCGCCGTAGAACTGTGCGCCCCCATGGTGCTCGCCGGTGACCCACCCGCCACGTACGACGAGATCGCCGCCCGGCTCGACGTGTCGAAGCGGCAGGCCCGGCGGTACGTCGACAAGCTGTGCGACTTCTACACCGACGCCCTGCGCCACCACCCCGAGACGACGACCGCGGGGCGCCCGCACTACGTGCCCGTGGCCGAGCTCCTCGTCGGCCTGCGCCGCGTCACCCGCGAGGACGTGCTGCGCGAACGCGCCCGCCGCGAACGCGAGCGCGTCGCCGCGCCCCCCGACCCGGCCTGAGCACCGCCGACGGGCGGCCCGCCCTGTCGAGGCCGCCCCGTCGGCCCGTCGCGCGCGCCGGGGGTGGCGGGAATCCCGGACACGGTCCGCCCCGCCTCGTCGAGACGAACGTCAGCGCGCCAGCGCGAAGACCCCGCCGACGACCAGAGCGGACACGACCGCCCCGAGGACGACCTGCCCGAGCGTGTGGCGGCCCGCGCGCACCCGCGCCCACCCGAGGGCCGGGACGAGCGGAGTCAGGGCGAGGCAGACGAGGGCCGGCACCCCGTCGAGCGCGAGCACCACGAGGACGGCCGCGAGCACCCCGACGTGGAAGGACGCCTTGACGACCCGGGTGAGCGCGGTCATGACGGCGACCCCGGCGAGGATCGCCACGACGAAGGCCGTGACCGGCCCGGGCGCCCCGGCGACGAGGAGGACCCCGACCCCGACGGCCACGGACGCGATCGCGACGAGCAGGGGGGCGTGCCGCTGCTCGCGGACGACGAGGGTCCGGTCGCTCGCCCGGCCGCGGCGCACCGTCCAGGCGAGGGCCGCCTCGGGCGCGCCGGCGCAGAAGACGATCGCGACGACCGCCCAGCCCACGCCCGGCAGGATGCCGGCCCCGTCGCGGATCGTTGCCCGCACCGCCACGACGAGGAGGGCGAACGGCACGATCACGAGCGGGTCGAGGACGGCCGAGACGCGATCGGCCCACCGCGACGGCACCCGCGCCGCCAGGCGGGCGAGGTCGGGGTGCTGATCGCTCACGTCCCCACTCTTCCACCGACGCCGCCGACGCCGGCCCACTCAGCCGACCGACGACGAGACGGCAGCCCGGTGGGGGCCGTGGCTCCCACCGAGCCGCGGCCGCTCGACGCGTGAGCCCACCCGCAGCCGACGTGACGACGAGACGGCAGCCCGGTGGGGCCGTGGCTCCCACCGAGCCGCGGCCGCTCGACGCGTGAGCCCACCCGCAGCCGACATGACGACGAGACGGCAGCCCGGTGGGGCCGTGGCTCCCACCGAGCCGCGGCCGCTCGACGTGTGAGCCCACCCGCAGCCGACGTGACGACGAGACGGCAGCTCGGTGGGGCCGTGGCTCCCACCGAGCTGCCGTCTCACCTGCCTCGTGGTGCGTCCGGTCGCCCCGGGCCCCCTCCTGCCCGGGGCGACCGGGCGACTGCCGTCCGCACCGCGTCCAGTCCCCACCTGCCCCGCGGCGGCCGGGAGCAGGTCTGCGCGACCCCCGGTCGCCCGGCGGCACCCCCGCGGCCGACCCGCGTCGGCGCGGGTTCAGACGTACGCGGCGACGATCCGGCCGGTTCCCCGGTAGGGGAAGCGCTTCGCCCCCACGACCCACGGCGTCGCACCGGCGCGCCGGTTCATCGCGTCCACGTAGCGCGAGGGGTCGAGGTCCTCGCCGGGAATGGCGATGACGCGCACCCCGGCCGGGCGGGCCCGGCTGACCCAGTACCCGTCGAGGGCGACCAGGTGGTACGGCACGGTGGTGCCGTTCCCCGCCTCCCGCGGGCGCTGGACGAGCACGGCAGAGCCGCGGACGCCGATGGCGCGGGTGCCACCGTTGCCCCAGAAGGTGACGGGGCGCCGGGTCGGCGCGGTCGCCGAGACGATGGACACACCGCCGGAGTCGCAGCAGCCCGAGCCGACCGCGAGCTGGGCCTCGGACACCCAGCCGGCGACGTTCATGCCGCCCACCTCGGCCTGTGGCGAACCGTCCGACCCCACCGGGAACGGCTGCGCCATGAGGGTCTTGACGAGCCGACCGTCGCGCCGGATCACCCGGACCGCCTCGAGGCCCCGGCCGTCGCCGTCCCCGTCGGGCGAGAGGACCGTGACCGCGACCGTGCGCGCCGACGGCGAGACGCGCACGCTCGTGGCGTACGGCAGGACCCGGTGGGCGCCGGCGGCGTCGTAGCGGACGAGGACCGTGCCGTACTGCCCCGGCAGGCGCCGGTCGGCGACCACGGCCCAGACGCTGCCGTCGGAGGCCACGTCGACGTCCCGGAACGGTTCCTGCCAGTCGCTCGCCCGGCCGCTCGCGAGGACCTTGACGACCTTGCCGGTCCGGCGGGACACGAGCTGCAGGGTGCGCCGGGTGCCCGAGGAGGCCACGGCCGCGTACACGGTCGAGGACCGGTCGACCCGCGCCGCCGGCGCCGAGACGGGCTGCGAGGCGGGCTGCGAGGACGACGGTGCCGCGGCGGAGGGGGCCGCGCCGGCCGCCGGGGCGGCCTGGGCCGGTGCCGCGGCGAGCCCCGACGCGGCGAGGGTGAGGACGGTGAGCAGTCCGAGGCCGCGGCGTCGACGCGAGGCGGGTCCGCGGCCGGGGCGAGCGTGGGTTCGAAGGGTTCGCCGGGGGGTCGAGCCTGCGCCGGCGACGGACGCGTCTGGCCTGTTCATGCCGCACATCCTCACCACCTCCGGCGCTGCTGTCACCGGGCCCACAGGGGCGGACGCTGCCCCTGCCCGGGTCGACCCCGACGCGCGGATCCCGTTGACGCACAGACCGACCCGAGTGGAGCAGGCCCACGGGGACGACCGATCCCGGGGGCGCCCCGGATCAGGCGCGGGACGCGGCGTCGAGCAGCGCCCGCAGGACCGCCGCCTGCTCGGCGGCGGTCCGGGCCGCGTCGGCGGAACCGAGCTCCCCCAGGCGCCTCGAGAGGGCGGCCCGTTCGTCGGCCTCGACGGCGACCAGGGCCCGCATCTGCTCCTCGGTCAGATCGCGGCGGGCGACCTCGGCGGCCCCCACGCCGAGGTGCGGGGTCGCGACGTGGGCCGAGCCGCCGGTGAACGGGGCGACGTCCCCGACGTCGCCGGAGCGACCCGGATCGTCCGCCGCGGGCTCCCCCGACCCGGCGTCCGGGCGGGTGGGCGACGGCGACGGCACCGCCTCGGCGTTGTCGATGGCGGCGAGGGCGGTGCGCAGGACGGCGACGGTGTCGCGGTCCCGGGCCCGCATGCGGGTCCGCAGGGTGGACGTGAGCAGCGCCCGGATGCCGTCGCCCGAGGCCCCCAGCACGGCCTTGGGCCCGCCGGCCCGCGCGCCCGCCCGGATGGGCGCAGCGGATCCGTGCGATTCGGTGGACCCACCGGCCCCATCGGCCCCTCCGGACCCCGGCGTCGCCGTTCCGCCCGGGCGTCCGTCAGTCATCGGCGGACTCCACGACGGGCAGCCCGGCCCGGGCGTCGCGGTCGGACCACGCGAGCAGGGGTGCGATGTCGAACACCGCCTCGTCGATGCCGGCGTGCAGGTCGCCCAGCTCGGCGAACCTCGCCGGCATCGTGGCCACCGTGAAGTCGTCGGGCTCGCACCCGTCGATCTCGTCCCAGGTCACCGGGGCCGAGACGGTCGCCCGCGGCGTGCCGCGGACCGAGTACGCGGCGGCGATGGTGTGGTCGCGGGTGTTCTGGTTGAAGTCGAGGAACACGTGGGCGGGGTCCCGGTCCTTGCGCCACCACGTCGTCGTCACCTCCGAAGGGGCCCGCCGCTCGACCTCGCGGGCGAACGCGAGGGCGGCGCGGCGCAGGTCGGTGAACGAGTGGTCCGGTGCGATGCGGACGTAGACGTGCAGGCCGTGACCGCCGGACGTCTTGGGCCACCCCGTCGCGCCGAGCTCGTCGAGCACCTCGCGCACGATCGGGGCCACCCGCTGGACGCGGGCCCAGTCGCAGGCGTCGCCGGGGTCGAGGTCGATGCGCCACTCGTCGGGGCGTTCGACGTCGGCGCGCCGGCTGTTCCACGGGTGGAACTCGACGGTCGACATCTGCACCGCCCACGCGACCTGCGCGAGCTCCGTGACACACAGTTCGTCGGCGTCGCGGTCGTAGCGGGGGAAGTGCACGCGCACGGTCTCGACCCAATCGGGCGCCCCGGCGGGGACCCGCTTCTGGTGGACCTTCTTCTCGCCGATGCCCTTGGGGAAGCGGTGCAGCATGCACGGCCGCTCGTACAGCGCGCGCACGATCCCGTCGCCGACGGACAGGTAGTAGTCGAAGATGTCGCGCTTGGTGAGGCCGAGGTCAGGGAAGTACACGCGGTCCGGACTGGTCAACCGGACGGTGCGCCCACCGACCTCGACCTCGATCGCCTCTCCCGCCCCGGAACCCGCCACATCGGCAGGGTACGCCGACGGCGGCGACCCGGCGCCGGGACCGCTCGGGCGTCGGTCCCGGGTCGGTCCGGCGTCAGTCTCGGCCGGTCTCGCGGCCCCGCTCCGGGCGGCGCGCCAGGTCCTGCGGGTGGGTCGAGGAATGGACGGGGCTGCCGGACAGGTAGGTGGCGCGGGCGAGGGTGTTGCTCGCGACGGAGGAGACGACGAGCAGCGCGCCCACGGTGATGACGAGCCGCGCGAGCCCCCACCACGAGAACCCCTCGACGGTGAGCCCGTGCAGCCAGTGCGCGACGACGAGGCAGGGCACGCCGAGGGCGGTCGCGGGGCCGAGCACGTTGACCCGCCCGAGCGCGTCGTGGGCCCGGAACATGGCGACCGCGGTGACGAACACGAGCACGACGCCCACGAGAACGAGCACGGCCACGACGACGTCGACGACGAGGTGCAGCATGTCCATCAACGCCTCCCGCGGGTGAGGATCCGCGACAGGGCGATCGTCGCGAGGACGCCGAGGATCGAGCCGATCATCACGAGGTCGGCGATGACCGCGCTGCGCTTGACCATGCCGATGAGCACAAGAATGCCGATCGTCGAGAAGTAGATGAGGTCGCCGACGACGGCCCGGCTGCCCGAGTCCTCCGCGGTGGCGATGCGCGCGAAGCCCACGGCGACGCTGACGGCGAGGACGGCCACGCCGATCCAGAAGACGACGGTCACGGCGTCCCTCCCGCCGCGCGGGCGGCGGCCCGGCCGCGCGTCATCGTCAACAGGCGGGTCTCCATGTCGTGCAGCCCGGCGAGGATCGAGTCGCGATCGTCGTCGAACACGCTGTGCACGAAGAGGGTCGGGGGTTCGGTCTCGGTCGCCGAGGCGATGCCGACGACGAGGGTGCCCGGCGTGATGGTGATGGAGCTGGCCATGACCGTCACCTCGGCGTCGGTCGAACAGCGCAGCGGGAACTCGACGATCGCCGGCGTGAGGGGGTGCGCGGACGAGAACGCGGTGCGGGCGACCCGCGCCGAGCCGAGGACGACCTCGCGGAAGATGAACGCCGCGTAGGCGATCGTCGCGATCGGGTGCGTCAGGGCGCTCATCGTCCGAGCACCGCCTCGACGTAGGGGCCGACGTCGAGCAGACCGCCCGCGGCGTCCTGGGCCACCGGGAAGAGCACGCCGGCGCCGGCGAACATCACGACCGACACGGCGATGAGGACCGTGGCCGGCGCGAGGAGACGCCCCGGGATGCGGACGTCGTCCGGCAGCGGCACGGCGACCCCGCGGCCGTGCTCCGGGTCGTCGGGCCGGTAGGTCTGCAGCGGCGGGCCCCCGAACGCGGCCACCCACCACCGCTGGAGGGCGAGGAGGGAGATGACCGAGGCGATCATCATCGCGACGATGAAGACGACGCCCCAGGCCGACGGCGCGGCCGCGGACGCGAGCACGAGGCCGACCTTGCCCCACAGGCCCGACGTCGGTGGCAGCCCCACCAGCGAGAAGAGTCCGAGCCCGACGATCGCCGAGGCCCACCGCTCCCGGCGCATGAGCCCGGAGAGCCGGTCGAGGCGGCCCGTGCCGTACGTGTGCTCGACGGCGCCCACCGCGAGGACGAGGGCGCCGACGGTGACGATGTGGTGGACGAGGTAGAAGACGCCCGCGGCGAGCGCGGCCGGCGTGAACAGCGCGACGCCGACGAGGATGTGGCCGACGCCCGAGACCATCTGGTAGGCGATCCCGCCGCGCATCCGCCGCTCGGCGTTCGTGCCGAGGGCCCCCACGAGGATGGTCAGCACGACGGCCGCGCCGAACAGGCCCGCCCACGGGATCTGCCCGCCGTAGGCGACGGCCACGATCCGGTACACGGCGTACAGCCCGACCTTCGTGTGCAGGCCGGCGAACAACGCCATGATCCCGGCCGACGTCGCGGGGTAGGCCCTCGGCAGCCACCCGTGCACCGGCACGATCCCGCCCTTGACGAGCAGCGCGAGGAGCACGACGGACACCGCGAGTCCGACCTGCGGGTCGTCGGCGGCGGCACCGGCGAGCGCGGCGAGGTTGACGGTCCCGGCCGCGCCGTACACGAGCGCGGCGCCCATGAGCAGGAACGTGCTGGTCACGAGGTTGACGAGGACGAACATGCGCCCGATGCCGAGGCGCCGCCACGACCCGGTGACGGCGATGAGCGCGTACGACGGCAGGAGCATGACCTCGACGAAGACGAAGAGGTTGAAGAGGTCGCCGGTGAGCAGGGCGCCGTTGACGCCGCCCGTGAGCATGAGCGCCAGGGGCGGGACGAAGCGGTAGCGGTCCTCCCCGGTGAGGCACAGGAACCACGCGCACACGGCCGTCGTCGCGCCGGTGACGACGAGCATGACCGCGGTGAGCGTGTCGGAGACGAACGGGATGGCGATGCCGGGCTCGAAGGCGCCGACCGCGTCGGCGAGGACCGGGGTCGCCGCGTGCGCGCGCAGCAGGGCGAGCCCGGCGACCGCCGTGGCCGCCGGCACACCGACGAGCAGCGCGCGCTGCACGGCGGCCACGCGCACGACGACGGTCACGCCGGCGGCGAGCAGGGGCACCGCCACGAGGAGCGGGAGGAGGGCGGCGGGGCTCATGAGTCGGGCGTCTCCCCGACCTCGGGCGCGCGGCGCAGGTCGTCGTCGTGCCCGATCACCGCCATGGTCAGCATGAGGACCATGACGGCGAGCGTGATGACGATGGCGGTGAGGACGAACGCCTGCGGCAGCGGATCGGCGGCGAGAGCGGGGTCGACGCGGCCGGCGATGGGCTCCTCGCGGAACGACGTCACGCCGGCCGTGAGGATGAGCAGGTTCGCGGCGTGGCTGAGCAGGCCGATCCCGAAGACGGCCCGCACCATGCTGCGGCGGGTGAGCAGGTAGACGCCCGCGGTGACGAGGACGCCGATCGTCAGGGGCAGGATCATCGGCCCGGCTCCTTCGGTCGGGTTCCGCTGCTGATGAAGGACGTCGTGCGGCCGACCCGCCCCGGCGACTCACCGCGGACCGTGTCGAGCGGGCCGGAGAGCTCGCCCTCGACGGCCTCGTCGGCGCGCTCGCGGGTGCCCTCCTCGCCCGCGGTCCGGGTGGCGGCGCTCGTGCCGAGCAGGTTGAACGCGATCATGACGAGACCGAGCACCGCGAGGTAGACGCCGAGGTCGAAGACGAGTGAGCTCGAGAAGTGCCAGGCGCCGATGTGGCCGTGCAGCGGCTCGAGGAACGACGTCGCGCCCACGAGCCCCGCGAGGCCGGTGAGCACCGCGGTGATCACCCCGCCGCCGACGAGGAAGACGGGCAGCCGGGGCGGGCCGATCTGCCGGTCGCGCGAGGTCGACAGGTAGGTGAGCCCGACGATCGCCGACCCGACGAGCGCGGCGATGAACCCGCCGCCCGGCTCGTTGTGCCCGCGCAGGAAGAGGATCGCCGACACGAGCGCGAGGATCGGGTTGACGACCCGCAGCAGGAGCTGCAGCGGCAGCACGTTGGCCCACGCCGCCCGGATCGCGCGCTCGGCGGCGCTGCCGTCGGCGCGGAGGTCGATCTCGGGGATCTCCTGGTCGCCGGGCGGGTCCAGGTGGTCGTTGCGGACCGTCGAGACGAGCGCCACGATCGCGATGCCCGCCATGCCGAGCACCGTCAGCTCGCCGAGGGTGTCGAGGGCGCGGAACTCCACGAGGATGACGTTGACGATGTTCGCGCCACCGCTGATGACGGGCGCGTCCTCGATGTAGTGCTGCGCGACGCCGGAGGTGCCGCGGCGCCCGGTCAGGGCCCATGTGCCGGCCGCGGCCCCGACCCCCACGAGCGCGGCGAAGCCGAGCGCCCGCGCCCGGGAACCGCGGGACGAGCGCGGGAAGGTCGTCGGCAGCTTCTGCAGCACGAGCATGATGACGACGATCGTCAGTGCCTCGACGAGCATCTGGGTGAGGGCCACGTCGGGGGCGCCGAGGGCGATGATCTGGATGACGACGAGGACCCCGACCGCCGAGAGCGACACGGTGGCGGCGATCCGGTTGTGCGACAACGCGACCACGCCGGCGCCGACGGTGACGAGCACGAGGACGACGGCGTCGATGGGCGCCGAGAGCCCCGGCTGCGGCGCCGGCAGGTGCCCCCCGGAGGCGAGCACCGCGGCCCCGCCGGCGAGCAGCGCGGCGAACGAGCCGAGGATGAAGACGAGGTGCCGGGACGGATGGTCGACGGCCACGGGGCGGTCGACGACCCGGCCGGCCGACGCCAGCGCGCGTGTGAGCAGGTCGACGACGCGGGCGCCGTCGAAGCCGAACCAGTCGCGCTGCAGCGCGGGGAACACGCGCGCCCGGCGCAGGGCGACGAGGACGCCCGCGAGGACGACGAGCGCCGTGACCCAGAGCTCGAGGGTGAGACCGTGCCAGAGCGAGAGGTGGGGATGCTCGCCCGCGGCCCCAGCCGGCAGCCCCGCCTCCACGGCCGCGGCGACGGGCGGCTCGAGCAGGCCGAGCGCGAACGCGAGGGGGACCCCGAGGAGGATCGGCAGCGCGGTGGGCCACCACAACGAGGCCTCGACGGGGTGGATCTCACGCTCCTCGCGGCCGTCGACGAACCCCCCGAGCAGGATCTTCGCGCAGTACGAGAAGGTCAGCACCGACCCGAACGCGGCCACGGCGAGGGCGAGCGCGCCGGCGGGGGCGTCGCGCATCGCGGTGAGGATCGACTCCTTGCTGACGAACCCGAGCAGCGGCGGCAGGCCGGCCATCGACGCGCAGCCGACGAGGGCGACGGCGAACGTCCACGGCATCGCGCGGTAGAGCTGCGGCAGGCGGCGCAGGTCGCGCGTGTGCGCGGCGTGGTCGACGACCCCGACCAGCATGAACAGGCCGGACTTGAACAACGCGTGGGCGATCGTGTGGACGACCGCCGCCGTGAGGCCGACCGGCGAGCCGACCCCGATCGCGGCGACGATGAGCCCGAGCTGGCTCACCGTCGAGTACGCCATGAGCTTCTTGAGGTCGGTCTGGGCGAGGGCGAACCACGCGCCGAGGCAGTTGGTGAGCAGCCCGACCCCGATGAGCAGCACGTGCCAGACCGCGACGTCGGCGAAGGCGGGGCCGAAGCGCATGAGCAGGAAGATGCCGGCCTTGACCACGGCGGCGGCGTGCAGATAGGCGCTGACGGGGGTGTCGGCGGCCATCGCCGCGGGCAGCCACACGTGGAACGGGAACTGCGCCGACTTCGTGAACGCCGCGATGATCACGAGCAGCGCGACGGCCGTCGCGAACGACGGGTCGGCCCCCCACACGTCGCTGCGCAGGGCCTCGCTGAGCACGGTCGTGCCCGTCCGGGCGACGATCGCGCCCACCGCGACGAGCATCGCGAGACCGCCGACGAACGTGACCAGCAGCGCCTGGAACGAGGGCGCCTCGGCGCCGCGGCCGGACCGCGCGATGAGCAGGAACGACGCGATCGACGTCAGCTCCCAGCACACGAAGAGCACGACGAGGTCGTCGGTGAGGACGAGCGCGGTCATCGCCGCCGTGAACGTCGTCATGACGAGGTAGAAGCTGAGGTTCGCACCGTCCCGCTTGAGGTACCGCGTCGAGTACGCGAAGACGACGGCCCCGATGAGCGTGGCGATGTACGTGAAGAGGACACCGATGCCGTCGACGCGGAACGCGAGTTCGACCCCGAGCGCCGGCACCCACTCCATCGACCAGCGCGCGTGCCCGCCCGCGACGGCGTCGGCGGCCGCCGGCGTGAAGGCGCCCGCCGCGAGGAGGTAGAGCGCCGCGAGGGGCCACCCCGCGTTGCGCCCGGCCACGCGCACGAGCGGCGCCGAGACCACGACGGCGAGCACGAGCAGCGCCAGGGTGAGCGGGACGGCACCCGCGGGGGTCGTCAGCACGGGACGACCGGCACGCCGTGCGACAGGCCGGACGCGGGGTCCTGCCCCGGCGCTACGGCGAGAGCGGGCGTCGTCATGACCGACAACGTATCAACGACGACCGACAGCCCGACCCGCCCGCTCGCCACCGGGATGTGCAACCGCGCCCCCGCGGCGTCGGCGGCCTACAGGTAGTCGGCGGGGTCGAACTCCGCGATCGGGATGATCCGGACCCGCGAGAGGCGGGTGTTGAAGGCGCCCACGTCGTACTCGAGGTCGAAGGTCTCGAGGCCGCGGTGCGTGAGCTCGGCGAACCCGCCGTTGCGGAACTCGCCGAAGCCGACGACGCCCACGCGCCGCCCGTCGAGCAGCGGCTCCATCTGGGGCAGGAAGTCGCCGTCGTGGCTGACGAGCATGACGTCGGCCTCGCGCTCGGCCAGCGCGGCCAGGGTGCGCTGGATCGCGATGTCGACGACCTTCTCGTCGGGTGCCCCCATGAGCGGGACGGGGCGGTACCCGATGGCGAGGAGGGCCTGGACGAAGCTCATCGGCAGCTCGCCGTTCACGGCGAGGAAGAACAGCCCCGTGACCGGCTGGTCCCAGCGGGACTCCGCGAACCGGATGAGCCGCTCCCACCGGGGCCGCTCGTCGGGCCGCGGCCGGCGCCCGAGGATCGACGAGCCGAGCGTCGCGTCGACGTTCTCGCCGTCGACGAGGACGTACGTGCGGCGGGCGGCCTCCGCGGCGCTCTCGCCGGGGGTCTGCGTCCGCTCGGTCGGGTCCTCGACGCGGCTGTCGGTGCGTGGCTCCATGTCCGTCACGGTACGGGCCGCGGCCACGACGCGTCTGCTCCCCGGCGTCACAGCGCCACCACCCCGACGATGGCGGCGTTGAGCAGGTTCGTCATGGTGCCGGCGAGCAGCGCGAACAGGCCGAGCCGGGCGACGTCACCGCGCCGCTCGGGACACAGTCCGCCGAACGCGCCGATCTGGATCGCGATGGAGGAGAAGTTCGCGAAGCCGGCGAGCGCGAACGTCGAGATCATCAGGGCCTTCGGCGAGAGCGAGTCGACCTGCTGGCTGAACGCCGTGTAGCCGACGAACTCGTTGAGCACGGTCTTTTGGCCGATGAAGTTGCCGACCGTCGTGGCCTCGGCCCACGGGGTGCCGAGGACCCACGCCACGGGGGCGAACACGAGCCCGAACAACCCCTCCAGCGACCAGTTGTCCTGCCCGAACCACCCGCCGATGCCGCCGAGGATCGCCGAGAGGAAGGCGATGAGCGCGACGAACGCGATGAGCAGGCAGCCGACGATGACGGCGATCTGACCGCCGCTCATCGCTCCGCGGCCGAGGGCGTCGATGAGGTTGCGCGACTCGGTGTCGCGGACGTCGCGGACGCTTGCGTCGTTCGTCGGGGTCTCGGTCTCGGGCCACATCGCCTTCGCGATGAGCAGCGAGCCCGGCGCGTTCATGACGGCGGCCGCGAGCAGGTACGGCAGCGGCGCGCCGAGGAGCGAGTAGCCGATGAGCGTCGACCCGGCCACGGCCGCGAACCCGCCGGTCATGCACGTGAACAGCTCGGCCGTCGTCAGCGTGCGGATGTAGGGGGCGATCATCAGGGGGGCCTCGGACTGGCCGAGGAAGATGACCGTCGAGGCCCAGACCCCCTCGATCTTGCTCGTGCCCAGCAGTTTCTGCAGGCCGGTGCCGATGATGTCGACGACGAACTGGATGACCCGCAGGTAGTACAGGGCCCCGATGATCGCGCCGAGGAAGATGATGACCGGCAGCACGTTGAGCGCGAAGACGAAGCCCTTGCCCTCGGCCGGCAGCAGCGACCCGAAGACGAACTCCGTGCCCTTGGACGTGTAGCCGATGGCCTGGGTGAACCGTTCCGCCACCCACTTGAGGGCGGCGAAGCCGGGCTCCCACTTGATGACGAGGAGGGCGAAGGCGACCTGCAGCGCGAGGCCCACGCCCAGCGTGCGCCACTTGATGCGCGACCGGTGCTTCGAGAGCCCGATCGCCAGGCCGAGGATGACGGCGATGCCGATCAGTCCCTGGAAACGCTCCATCGCGGTCTCCTCCTAGTTCGTCAGGTCGGCGGGGCCGAACCCGTGGGGCAGGATCTGCTCGAACGGGTAGGACCGCGGGGCGCCGACCTCCTCGACGACGACGCGCTCGCAGCCGAACTCGTGGAGCACCTGCCGGCACGCCCCGCAGGGGAAGCACGGCGACGCCTCGAGGCCGATCACCGCCGCCGCGACGATACGCCGGTCCGCGTCGTCGTCGGCCTCCGCCACCATGCGCGTCGCACCGGTGCGTTCCGCGCAGATCGTCAGGCCGTACGAGGCGTTCTCGACGTTGCACCCCTGGACGACCCGCCCCGAGGCGAGGAGCAGGGCCGCCCCCACGGGGAACGAGCTGTACGGCACGTACGCGTGAGCGGCGGCCTCCCGCGCGAGGTCGAGGAGCTCCTCGTCGGTCGGGGGCGTCGCGCGGTTCGGCGCGGGGTTCGACGCGGTGGGGGTGTCCATGGCCCGCGAGCCTGCCAGGGCCCTGCGAGGCGGGCAACAGGGTGGGTCTTGTCCACGGCGGGTCGCGGCTCGCACGGACGGTCGTCGCGGGTGTCGATGCGGTGGACGGGCGGCTTCTCCCCCAGGTGAGGCCGACGACTCTGGCCCTCATGAGCCGAAGGGGGCACGATGACGATCATGACGACACTTACGCAGGGGTGGACGCGGGAGGCCCGCGACGCCCTCCCGGACGACGGGTTCCGGCGTGAGCTGCTCGACGGGGTTCTGCTGGTGAGTGCCGCGCCGTCGCCGGCGCATCAGTCGGTCCTCGCCGAGCTCTACGCCGTCCTCCGCCTGGCGTGCGGGCGTCACGCCGGCGACGACCTCGCCGTGCTCTTCGCCCCGCTCGACGTCACCCTCGCGCCGGACACCGTGCTCCAGCCGGATCTGCTCGTCGCGCGGCGTGCGGCGTTCGACGACCGTGGCCTGCCCGGGCCGCCGCTGCTCGCGGTCGAGGTCCTCTCCCCGGGCAGCCGGGGGATCGACGCCCTCCTGAAGTTCGAGCGCTATCAGCGCGCGAAGGTGCCCTCGTACTGGATCGTCGACCCCGCCGGTCCGTCGATCGACGTCTTCGAGCTGAGCGAGGGCACCTACCGAAGAACGGCGACGGTGGACGGCGACGATTCGTCCACGGTCGACGCCCCTGTCGCGGTCACGCTCACTCCGGCGGCGTGGCGCCGCTGATCACCGTGGCGAGGGCGGACATGACAAACGTCATCCCGCGGGGGTGCGGGCCTCACCCGGACCGGTGACTCCAGGCACGGGCCGGGGCTCAGAACCGGGCCCAGGGTGGAGACATGGACATCCACCTGCAGCCCGCGAACCGGCGGGACCACGCCTCCGCCGCCACCATCGCCCCCGTGGCGCACGACGAGCACACGACCACGGTCCCCGGTGACGCGCTCGTGGCCGCCACGGGACTGCGCCGCACGTACGGCAAGGGCGCGACGCGCTTCGAGGCGGTGCGCGGGGTCGACCTCGCCGCGCGCCGCGGCGAGCTGTTCGGCCTGCTCGGCACGAACGGCGCCGGGAAGACGTCGACCCTCGAGGTGCTCGAGGGCCTCGCGCGGCCGAGCGGCGGCCGGGTCCGCGTGTGCAGCGAGGACCCGTACACCCGGCGGCGCACGGTGCGTCCCCGCATCGGGATCATGCTGCAGGAGGCGGGGTTCCCCTCCGACATGACGGTCACCGAGGCCGGGCGCATGTGGGCGGGCACGATGGCCGCGCCGCGCCCGGTCGCCGAGGCCCTGGGCCTGGTCGATCTCGGCCACCGCGCCGGCGTCGCCGTGCAGAACCTCTCGGGCGGGGAGCGCCGCCGCCTCGACCTCGCCCTCGCGATCATGGGCCGCCCGGAGGTGCTCTTCCTCGACGAGCCGACGACCGGGCTCGACCCCGAGAGCCGCGCCGGCGTGTGGGATCTGCTGCGCCACCTCCTCGACCAGGGCACGTGCATCGTCCTGACGACCCACTACCTCGAGGAGGCCGAACGCCTCGCCGACCACCTCGCGATCATGCACGAGGGCCGCATCGTGCGGCACGGGACGCTCGCCGAGGTCGTCGCCGGGCAGCCGTCCCGCGTCGAGTTCGTTCCGCCCGCGGGCCTCGGCCCGGTGCCGGCCTTCGCCGGGGTCGACGTGGGCCGCGACGGCGATCGCGTCGTGCTGCGCACACCGGACCTGCAGGCCACGCTCGGCGAGGTGCTCGCGTGGGCCGGGCCCACGACCCTGCCGGGCCTGCGCGCGAGCACCGCCTCCCTCGAGCAGGTGTTCCTCGACGTCGCCGGGCGCAGCGACTCGGTCGACTCCGACTCCGCCAACGCCTCCGCGGCGGCCTGAGCCTCCCCCGGGCCGACCCCGCCTCGACGCGGCCCCGCCTCGGGCCCTCGCCTCACCCCACCGAAGGAGACCACCGTGACCACCCTCGACCGGACCGACCCCACCCCGACCCCGACCACCCCCGATCCCGCGCCCACCCCCGCCCCGGCGCTGCGCCAGATCGGCGCGTTGGCCCGCGCCGAGTGGACGCTGCTGCTGCGCAACAAGGTCGCGGCGATCAACTGTTTTGCGCTGCCGCTCGTGTGCGCCGTGTTCTTCCTCGGCGTCGCGCCCGATGCGCTCGGTCTCGGGGTCCTCGTGCCGACGATCGTCCTCGGCACCGCCCTGCTGTTCGTCGTTTACTACACGCTCGTCACGGCCCTCGTGGCCCGCCGGGAGTCGTTGCTGCTCAAGCGGCTTCGCGCCGGAGAGGCCTCCGACGGGGTCATCCTCGCCGGGCTGAGCGCCCCGTTCGTCGCCGTCACCCTCGGCCAGGCGGTGCTCGCGGCCGCCGCGGCGACCGTCCTGTTCGACCTGCCCCTGCACCCGCGGATGCTCCTGTTCCTCCTCGGCGCCCTTGCCGCGTGCGTCACCTGGGTCATGCTCGCCATCGCCTCCACCCCGATGACGAAGTCGGTCGAGCACGCGCAGATCACGACGCTGCCGGTGATCATGGTGCCGCTCCTCCTCTCGGGCCTGTCGATCCCGCTGGCCGTCATGCCCGAGCCGCTGCGCACGGTCGCGCAGCTCACCCCGCTCACCCCGGTCACCGAACTGTCGACCCTCGCGTTCGCGGGCACCGACCTCGACGGACGGGCCCTCGGCGGGGCTCAGGTCCTGCTCGCCGCGATCCGGCCGCTGCTCGTCCTCGTGGCCTGGGCGCTGGTCGGCACGTGGGTCGCGAAGCGGACGATGCGCTGGGAGGCCCGGTCCTGAGCTGGGAGACTGGACGGGACGGCAGGACCGAGCGGACGGGAGGAGGGAGCGCGATGGGCCACCGGGCCGACGGCACCGACCTGCGACGCTTCGAGACCTACACGCGGGCGTCCTTCCTCTTCGTCTTCCTCGCCACGCACGGCGCCGCCGCCCTCACGCTGGCGCCCACCTGGCGGACCGACGCCCTCCACGTGGCGGCCCTCCTCGGCCTGGGGGCGCATCTCGTGGCCTCGATCGTCCACAGCACGCGGGCCCTGGCGGAGGCGCCCCGGTCGCGCAGGACCGAGACCGCGTACGGGGTGTTCACGCTCGTCGTCACCGGTCTGCTCGCCGCGGTGGCCGACCCGGAGGCGTGGCGGGAGACGGGGGCCGGCGCGTACTCGCCGATCGCGCTCGTGCTCGGCGCCGGGCTCGCGACCCTCGGGCTGACGCTGCGCTGGCGGCACCTGGTGACCGCCGGCGCCGTCGCCGTCGCGGTGCTGGCGGCCGCGTTCCTCGCCCGCGGGGTCGGCGTCGCCGCGGTTCTCGGCCTCGTCGTCCTCGCGGTCCTGATCCTCGTGCTCCTCGCCCCGCTGGGCCCGCTGACGTGGTGGATGCTCGACGTCGTGCGCACCCTCGCCCGCTCCCGCACGACCCACGCCCGGCTCGCCGTCGCCGAGGAACGCCTTCGCTTCTCGCGCGACCTGCACGACGTGTACGGCCGGACGCTATCGGCGATCGCGCTGAAGAGCGAGCTGGCCGCCGAGCTCGCCCGCCGCGGCGACGAGCGGGCCGTCGGGGAGATGACGGCCGTGCGGGACCTCGCGCAGTCCTCCCTCGTCGACGCCCGCCGGCTCGTCGCCGGCTACCGCGACATCGACCCGGCCACGGAGCTCGCCGGGTCCCGCTCCGTGCTGCGGTCGGCGGGGGCGCGGCTGACCGAGACCGGCGTCGACGACGCACTGGCCCGGCTCGACGACCGGGGGCGGACGGCCGCCGCCTGGGTCCTGCGGGAGGCGTCGACGAACGTCCTGCGCCACAGCGCCGCGAGCAGCGTGCACGTCTCGGCCCGCATCGTGGGCGACCGGGTCGAGCTCAGCATCGTCAACGACGGGGCCGATCCACGCGGCGCGGACCGGCCCGGCTCGGGGACGGGTCTGCTCGGCCTGTCCGAGCGGCTGCGGGAGGTCGGCGGGGCCCTGAGCACCTCCTCCGGCGAGGGTCGCTTCACCCTCGTCGCCACCCTGCCGCTGTGCTCCCGGGTTGTGCCGGGGCCCGACGCGGACGCGCCCTCGGATCGTCAGGACGCCGCGGAAGGCGCGGCCGCCGCCCACGCCGACGCCCACGACCAAGGGACCCTGCCGTGAGCGACCCCACCCCCACGCCGATCCGCCTCCTGCTCGCCGACGACGAGAACCTCTTCCGGGACGCCCTCGCGATGCTGCTCGGGCTCCAGGACGACCTCGAGGTCGTCGCGCAGGCCGCGTCGGGCCCGGAGGCGGTGGCGATGGCCGCGGCGACGACGCCGGACGTGGCCCTGCTCGACCTGCAGATGCCCGGTGAGGACGGCATCGCCGTCGCCGGGCGGCTGCGCGCCCAGCAGCCCGGCCTCGCGACGATGATCGTCACGAGCCACGGCCGCCCCGGGTACCTCAAGCGGGCGCTCGAGGCCGGGGTGCGGGGGTTCCTGCCGAAGACGGCGTCGGCCGCGACTCTCGCGGGGGCCGTGCGGACCGTCCACGCGGGGGGTCGGTACGTCGACCCGGAGCTGGCCGCGGACGCCATCGCCGCCGGCGCGAGCCCGCTGTCGGCGCGGGAGGCGGACGTCCTCGAGCTCGCGGCCGACGGCGCCCCGGTCGAGGACATCGCCCGGCGAGCGAGCCTCTCGCCGGGCACGGTCCGCAACTACCTGTCGGCGGCGACGGCCAAGGTGGGCGCCGCGAACCGGCACGAGGCCGTGCGGTTGGCGCGGGCCCAGGGGTGGATCTGAGGCCCCGGTCCGCGAACGGAGGCGAGCTCGCGAGCCGCACCGACGGCGAGAGGGCTCGCCCCCGCGCCGAGGGCCGTGGCAGGGTGAGGACGACGCTCGCCGATGCCGCCGCCGTCCCTCGGCGGTGCGCATGGCGCGCCCGGTCAGCACCGAGCAGAGGGCGAGGAGACCCATGACCACGTTCGACGCCGTCGATGTCATCCGCCACAAGCGTGACGGGCAGGCCCTGAGCCCCGAGGAGATCGCCTGGGTCGTCTCGGCGTACACGGCTCGGGAGGTGGGCGACGAGCAGATGGCCGCGCTCGCCATGGCGATCTTCCTGCGGGGCATGACGCGCGCGGAGATCGTCGCGTGGACGCAGGCGATGATCGACTCCGGGCAGACGATGAGCTTCGCGGACCTGTCCCGGCCGACGAGCGACAAGCACTCGACGGGCGGCGTGGGCGACAAGATCACGCTGCCCCTCGCGCCGCTCGTCGCGGCGTTCGGAGTGGCGGTGCCGCAGCTCTCGGGGCGGGGCCTCGGGCACACCGGCGGCACCCTCGACAAGCTCGAGTCGATCCCCGGCTGGCGCGCCGAGGTCTCGAACGCGCGGCTCATGGAGATCCTCGACGACGTGGGCGCGGTGATCTGCGCCGCCGGCTCCGGGCTGGCCCCCGCGGACAAGCTCCTCTACGCGCTGCGCGACATCACGGCGACCGTCGACTCGATCCCCCTCATCGCGAGCTCGATCATGAGCAAGAAGATCGCCGAGGGAACGGGCGCGCTCACCCTCGACGTCAAGGTCGGGTCGGGCGCGTTCATGACCGACCTCGACTCGGCCCGCGAGCTCGCCCGCACGATGGTCGACCTCGGCACCGACGCGGGCGTCCGCACGTCCGCGCTGCTGACCGACATGTCGACCCCGCTGGGGCGGACCGTCGGCAACGCGCTGGAGGTGCGCGAGTCGGTCGAGGTGCTCGCCGGGGGCGGGCCCGCCGACGTCGTCGAGCTGACGTGCGTGCTCGCCCGCGAGATGCTCACCGCCGCCGGGCGGGACGGCGACGACGTCGAGGCCGCGCTCGCCGACGGCCGAGCCATGGACGTGTGGCGGGCCATGATCGCCGCGCAGGGCGGCGACCCCGACGCGCCGCTGCCCGTCGCGACCCACACCCACGACGTGCTCGCCGAGCACGACGGCGTGCTCACCCGCCTCGACGCGCTCGCCGTCGGCGTCGCGAGCTGGCGTCTCGGCGCCGGCCGGGCCCGCAAGGAGGACCCGGTCCAGGCCGGTGCCGGGATCGAGCTGCACGCGGTGCAGGGTGACCGCGTCACCGCCGGTCAGCGCCTCTTCACCCTGCACACCGACACCCCGGAGCGCGTCGAGCGGGCCCTCTCGTCCCTCGACGGCGGCTACGACGTCGACCCCACGGCCGCGGACGGGACCGGGCGGCGTGAGAGCGTCGTCCTCGACCGCGTCACCGCCGCCGACCCTGCCCCCGCCTGAGCCCCCGAAGCTCGAGCGAGTCCGATCGCGGCAACAGCGGGTCGCGAGTCTGCGACCCGCACCGAGCGACAGCACGAAGGAGACCCCATGCCCACCCGTTCCGAGGTCGCGCAGATGGTGGACCACACCCTGCTCAAGCCCGAGTCGACGCCCGCGCAGGTCGCCGAGCTCGCGGCCGAGGGCGCCGAGCTGGGGGTCTACTCGATCTGCGTGTCACCCAACCAGCTGCCCGTGACCGTGCCGGGTGGGGTCAAGGTCGCCACGGTGTGCGGCTTCCCCTCCGGCGCCCACCAGAGCGAGGTCAAGGCCGCCGAGGCCGCCCGGTCGGTGCGCGACGGCGCCGACGAGGTCGACATGGTCGTCGATCTCGCCCTCGTGAAGACCGGCCGCTGGGCGGAGGTCGAGGCGGACATCCGCGCCGTCCGCGACGCGTGCCCGGCGCCGGTCGTGCTCAAGGTCATCATCGAGTCCGCCGCCCTGACCGACGACGAGATCGTCGCGTGCTGCGAGGCCGCCGAACGCGCCGGCGCCGACTTCGTCAAGACCTCGACGGGCTTCCACCCCGCCGGGGGCGCAAGCGTCGAGGCGGTGGCCCTCATGGCGAGGACCGTCGGCGGCCGGCTGGGCGTCAAGGCCTCCGGCGGCATCCGGACCGCCGAGGCGGCCCTCGCGATGATCGACGCGGGCGCCACCCGCCTCGGCCTGTCGGGGACGCGGGCGGTGCTCGACGGGCTCGACGGGTCCGCTGCCTCCGCCGACCCCGCCGACGAGGGAACGCTGGGGGCCGGTCACTCCGACACCGCCGACTACTGAGCCCACGCTCGAGCCGACCCCGTGCGGCGGCGGGCCCGGCCACGTGGTCGCGGCGCCGCCGGTCGCGCAACGGGCCGGCCCCGGCAGGTCATGCGGTCGTCACGCCGCCGGCCCCCGGCCCGCCCCGACAATGGCCGGCCCCAGCAGGTCACGCGCTCGCGGCGCCGCAGGCCGTCGCCGCGAGGCGGGCTCGCCCGGCCCGGAGGGGCCAGTCCGGCAACAGTCGGACCGCGAGGGGGGCGTCGACGACGAGGGGGTCGACGATCTCGAACCCGGCGCGGTCCAGGCCGGCCCCGAGGTCGCGGTCGAGGTGGCAGTTCGCGGCGTAGCGCACCGAGAGCGGGGTCAGAGCGGATTGGACCCACCCTCGGGCACCGCGACCTCGTTCGTGCTCGAGGAACAGGAACGCCCCACCCGGCCGCAACACCCGGGCCACCTCGGCGAGCGCGGCGCCGACGTCGTCGACGGAGCAGAGGACCAGGGTCGACACGACCGCGTCCGCGACGCCGTCGGGGACGGGGAGCGCTTCGGCCCGCCCGGCGAGGACCCGCATCGAGGCAGCTCCGGCCGCCCGACCCGCCACGCGACGCAAGGCCTGCTCGCGCATGGCGGGGAGGGGTTCGACGAGGTCGACCGGCGTTGCGGCGGCGTAGTGCTCGACGTTGGCTCCCGTGCCGGCACCGATCTCCACGACGTGGCCGCGCACGTCGGCGAGGAGGCGTCGGCGCACGTCCGCGAGCACCCGGCGCTCGAGGCCGGCGAGCATCCGGTCGTAGCCCTCGGCGAACCGGCGGGCCCGCGCCTGCTCGCGCGGCGACCGTGTCGGGACCGCCGGATCGTCGGTCATGCCACCTCCCGGATCTGCTGATCGTCGGGGCTTCGTCTCTGATCTCCAGTCTCGATCCGCCGCGCCGCTTCGGCCACCGGCCGAGCCGGCACCTCCGCGACCCTCGACCGCACCGCGGATCACGGCGTGCAGGGCGGTCAGGGGCGGTCAGGGCTGTGACGGTAGGGAGTTTTCACGACAACGACACTGCCAATGCTCGACGCTCTCACGTCGACGCTGGTCAGAGGCCCGGCCGTTTCCCGACTGCCTCATTGGCAGTGTCGTTCGCGTGAAAACTCCCCGCCGGGTCACCCTGGCGCGACGGCCTCACCCGCCCGCGTCGGCGCGCCCAGGTCGTGAGATGTCACGTGGGGCCGTGCGCGTCCGCACCTCTCCGGTCACTCGTGAGATCTCACGATGTGTTCGATGGGCCGGGGTGGCGGCGGCGCGCGGCTCGGCGCGGCCTCACAGAGACAGGGCGGCGGCGGTGTCGGCGGACAGGCGCGCGAGGCGGTCGGCGGCCGCGGCGCGCGGGACGTCCCGCCCCTCGCAGGGCAGGACGACCTCGAGGTAGCACTTGAGCTTGGGCTCGGTCCCGGACGGGCGCACGACGACCCGGTCGTCGGCCTCGGTCCGCAGCAGGACGCCGTCGGTCGGCGGCAGGTCGAGGTCGGGCACCCCGTCGGCGAGATCCACGGTGCTGGTCACGGGGGATCCGGCCAGGTGCGTCGGCGGGTCCGCGCGCAGCGCGGTCATGGCCGCACCGATGGTGGCGACGTCGTCGACGCGGAACGTGAGCGGGGCGGTCGCGTGCAGGCCGTGCGCGCGGGCGAGGTCGTCGAGGGCGTCCTGCACGCCGAATCCCTCGCGGCGCAGGCCGGCGACCAGCGTCGCGACGCGCACCGCCGTCCCGATACCGTCCTTGTCGCGCACCGCCTCGGGGTCGGTGCAGTAGCCGATGGCCTCCTCGTAGCCGAAGACGAGCCCGTCGACGCGCGCGATCCACTTGAAGCCCGTGAGCGTCACCGCGTGCGCGAGCCCGTGGGCGGCGGCGATCCGGCCCAGCAGGCGGCTCGAGACGACCGAGTTCGCGAGCGCGGGCCGCGCCGACCCACCGGCCTGTCCTCTCGGGCCCGTGTCGGCCGCGTCGGCGCTGCGCGTGGTATCGGCAGGGTCGAGGGTCCGCCCGGCGCCGACCGTGTGGGCCCTCCGCCCGGCATCGGCAGGGTCGAGGGTCCGCCCGGCGCCGACCGTATCGGCCCTCCGCCCGGCATCGGCAGGGTCGACGGTCCGCCCGGCGCCGACCGTATCGGCCCTCCGCCCGGCATCGGCAGGGTCGACGGTCCACCCGGCGCCGACCGTATCGGCGCTGCGCCCGGCATCGGCAGCGTCGAGGGTCCGCCCGGCGCCGGCCGGGTCGGCGCTGCGCTCGGCATCGGCATCGGCATCGGCATCGTCGAGGGTCCGCCCGGCGCCGGCGGGGTCGGCGCTGCGCCCGGCATCGGCGACGCGGCGTGCGGCCTGCTCGCCGAGCAGGCCACCCAGCTCGTCGCCGCTGAGCTGCCGCCACCCGTCGGGCCCGGGCACCGCGACGGCGCATCGGTCGGCGTCGGGGTCGAGGGCGATGACGACGTCGGCGGCGCGCTCGGCCGCGAGGGCGAGCGCGAGGTCGAGTGCGCCGGCCTCCTCGGGGTTGGGGAACGGCACGGTCGGGAAGTCGGGGTCGGGGTCGGCCTGCTGGGGCACGACGGCCACGTCGTCGAAGCCGGCCGCGGCGAGGACCCGGGCGGCGACGGCGCCGCCCACGCCGTGCATGGGGGTGAGCACGATCCGCACCCCGGCGGCCTCGGACCTCACACCGCTCTCGGTGCTCTCGGTGGCCGCAGTGCTCTCCGTGGCCGCGGAGGTCTCGGATGCTTCGGGGCTCTCGGGGCCGCCTCGCAGCGACGCGGCCCGCTCGACGTAGGCGTCGACGAGGTCGTCGCCGACGATCCGCCACCCCGACTCGGCGCGAGGCACCTCGTCGGCGGGCGGGGCGGTGGTGATGCGCGCGGCGATGAGCTCGTCGGCCGGCGGCACGATCTGGACGCCCCGGCCGGGCCCATCGGCGGCCCGGCCACCGAGGTAGACCTTGTAGCCGTTGTCGGCCGCGGGGTTGTGCGAGGCAGTGACCATGACTCCGGCGTCGGCGTCGAGTCGCCGCACGGCGAACGCGAGCACCGGCGTGGGGAGCGGGCCGGGCAGCAGGTCGACCTCGCAGCCGGCCGCGACGGCCACCGCGGCGACGTCGCGCGCGAAGGCCGCGGACCCGCGCCGCGCGTCGAGCCCGACGACGAGACGCGGCCGCTCCCCCGCGGCCCCGGCGAGGTAGGCCACGAGGCCCGCGGTCGCGCGCACGACGACGGACCGGTTCATCCGCGTCTCGCCCGCCCCGACGACGCCGCGCAGCCCCGCGGTCCCGAACGTCAAGGGCCCTGCGAACGCGGACGCCAGCTCGGTGAGGGCGGCGGCGTCGCCGCGGTCGGCCCGGTCGACGAGGCTGGTCAGCGTGGCGCGGTCGGCCGGATCGACGTCGTGTCGGGCCCAGTCGGCCGCGCGGGCGAGGAGGTCGTCGGTCACCCGCCCACGGTAGCGACGGGTACCGACACCCGACCAGCGCCCGGGCAGCTCTGGTCCTCGGCGCTCGCCTCGCGAGGCGAGTCGCGGTCGGTGGCGCGCCGCCGCAGTGCGTGGCCGTGCCCAGCCCGGACCCGCAGCCGGGCGGTAGGGGCACCACCACGCCTGCCGGCCACCCTCCGCCGGGCGAGCTCGACCGCCTGCTCGAGGAGGCTGTCGTCGACGTCGTCGCCAGGTACTTGGCGGGGGCGAACAGGGTCACGCCTCTCTCCTGCCCGGGCGGGTCGCGGGCGACTCACCCGAACCGGACCAGTCATCGCGGGCCCGTGCCCGCCGTCGCCGGGGGGGTGAACGGGGTCGCGTGTCTCCCGCGCCCGGGCGGGTCGCGGGCGTCTCACCCGAGCCGGACCAGTCATCGCGGGCCCGTGCCCGCCGTCGCCGGGGCCTGGCCCTATGCGACGACCCGTGGGCGCCGGGGGAGGCTGCTGCCTCCCCGACGCAGCGGAGTCCTCCCGGAGCCCGGCTCGCGGAGGGTCGGCGTCGTCGGCCGGTGCCGTGGGCGCGTCCCTGTCGGTGGCGGCTCCTACGATGACGACCGTGAGCCGCCACCCCGACCGCCTGCTGCCCCGCCCGCCCCGCGTCGCGCCCGCCGGTCGGTCCCACCTCCAGGGTGGTCGTCGTGCCTGAGGGTCACGTCATCCACCGGCTCGCGCGCGCCTACGAGGAGGCCTTCGCCGGGCGGGTCACCCACAGCTCCAGCCCGCAGGGGCGGTTCGCCGAGGAGGCCGGGATCATCGACGGGCTCGTGCTCGACCACGCGGAGGCCGTGGGCAAGCACCTGTTCTGCCACTTCGGGGAGCACGTCGTGCAGGTGCACCTCGGCATGGCCGGGAAGACCAGCCTGCACCGCCAGGACGGACTCGTCGACGATGTCGGCGAGGAGGTCGCCACGCGCGTCGACGCCGACGGCGGCCGGCCGATCACCGGCGCCATCCGCTGGAGGCTCGAGACCGAGGACGCCTGGTGCGACCTGCGCGGCCCCGCGATCTGCGCCCTCGTCACCGACGAGGACCGCGACGCCGTCGTCGCCCGCCTCGGCGCCGACCCGCTGAGCCCCGAGGCGGACGTCGAGGCGGCCTGGGCCCGGGTGCGCCGGTCGTCGCTGCCGATCGCGGTCCTGCTCATGGACCAGAAGGTGACGGCCGGCGTCGGCAACATCTTCCGGGCCGAGGTCCTGTACCGGGCGCGGATGGATCCGATGCTGCCGGGCACCGCGGTGACGCGACGAGAGTTCGAGGCGCTCTGGGACGACCTCGTGGGCCTCATGGAGTACGCCGTCGAGCACGGCCGCATCGACACCGTCCGCCCCGAGCACGATCCGGTCGCGACGGGCCGCGCGCCGCGCGTCGACCGCCACGGCGGCGAGGTGTACGTCTACCGGCGGGCCGGGGCGCCCTGCCACGTGTGCGGCACGGCCGTCCGCACCCAAGAACTCGCGAACCGCAACCTGTTCTGGTGCCCGACCTGCCAGCCCCTCTCGCGCCGGGCCGGCGCGGTGGCCGCCCGCCGTCTGGCCCGCGAGAAGGCGCGAGCCGCGCGGCTCGCGGGCGGGTGACGACGCGCCGGCCAGGAGCGGCCCGGGCAGGCCCCGACCCGCACTTCTGCTCCTCGAGGCGGTGGTCGCAGAGCGGCGGCGCCGCCGACACGCCGGCCGGGGTCGAGCGGCGGGTGGCGAAGAGCGCCACCCTCCAGCGCATCCGGGCCGAGACGGAGTCGGTGAGGTCGTCGCCGCCGGCATCGAGCCGGGCCGCTCACGCAGGGCCGGTGTGCGGCACACGGGTCGAGCGCGGCAAGAACCACCTCGGCGCGCTGTGCGTGGTCGCAGCCATCCCTGTCGGGCGCGCGCCCGCGGCCGTGGCGGGCTCAGGCCTCCGTGCGCCCGAGGGTCCAGTAGGCGACCGCGTCGACCTGCGCGCGGGGCAGTCCCACCGTCCCGAGCAGGTGCGCGCGGACGGCCAGCACCGCCGCGGCCTCGCCGGCGACCCAGGCCTTCGTGTCGGGGCCCACGTCACCGAGGTGGTCGACGACGCGCGCCATCGGCTCGCCCGGGCCCGCGTCCCCGCGCGGCCACCACGTGAGCTCCACGTCCGCGGCGGAGGCGAGCTCCTGCCGCTCGGCGTCGTCGGCGACCTCGACGTGGACCCGGGCCCACCGACCGGCGGGCAACTCCGCGAGCACGGCCCGGGCCGCGGGCAGGCCGGTCTCGTCGGTGACGACGAGCAGGTCGGCGTCCGGGTCGACCTCGTAGCGGCCGACGGGCCCGACGATCCCGACCTCGTCGCCCGGCCGCACCCCGGCGGCCCACTCGCCGGCGAGTCCCGTGCCGTGGAGGACGAAGTCGACGGCGGCGGTTCCGGTGACCGCGTCGAGATCGAGCAGGGTGTAGGTGCGGCGTCGCCGGCGGGCGCGCCCCATCTCGGTCGGGTCGTCGCCGAAGACCCGCCCCTCCGGGAAGACGAGCTTGACGCGCTGGTCGGGCGAGACGGGGTCGACGCCGACCAGTTCGTCGCTGCGCAGCGTGACGCGCCGCATCCGGGGCGTGAGGTCGGCGACCTCCTGCACGACCGCCCGCTTCGGGGCGTTCCCGGCCGGTCGACGCTGCGGAGGGCGGGGCGGTGGGGTGATGCTCACGCGCGATCCCCGCGACGTTCGCCGCCGATCGAGCGAGCGCCGTCGGAGGTGGGGCGAGCGTCCCCGCGTCGGTCGGCCCGGTCGCCGCGGTCGCCGGCGTGGTCGCCGTCGCGGTCGCCGGAGTGCTCACCGCCGCGGTCGGCCTCTTCCGCCGGGTCGTGCGCCTTGCCGTCGCTCGGCCCGCCCGGGACGAACGCGGTCGCGCCGTCGGTGCCGTTCTCGGCGGCGCCGTCAGCCCCGTCCTTTTCGTCCCAGCGGTCGCCGGTGGCGGGGTCGATCTGCGGGTCGCCGGTCTCCGGGTCGCTGGCGAGGAACGCGTTGAGCCACTGCGTCCGCGGGTCGATGTCGATGAGCAGGTTCTTGCACAGCAGCGTGGCCGGCAGCGCCAGGAGGGCGCCGAGCGGGCCGAGGACCCACGCCCAGAACAGCAGCGACAACAGCGACAACGTGGCGGTGACGCCCACTGCGTCGCCGTTGAACTTCGGCTGGATGACCGACTGGACGATGAAGTTGATGACGCAGTAGGCGACGATCACGATGAGCGCCGTCCGGGGGTCGTTGGCGAGCAGCGCCATGAGCGCCGGCGGCACGATCCCGAGCAGGAAGCCGATGTTGGGGATGTAGTTCGTGAGAAACGCGAGCAGGCCCCACACGAGGGCCAGCGGCACGCCGAGGTAGAGCAACACGCCCACGTCGAGCGCCGCGACGATGAGCCCGAAGATGCTGCTGACGATCCAGTAGCGCCGCACACCGCCGCTGAACTGCGTGAGCGCGTCCACGACGCGGGGCTGCGTGCGGGCGGCCACCTGGAGTCGCTGCGGGAAGCTGATCGAGTCGATCATCGCCATGAAGATGATGGTGACGACCACGGCGATGAGCGAGAGCATCCCGCCGACCCCGCTGAGCGCCCCGGTGAGGACGCCGGTGATCGAGGACGGGTTGAACTGCTGCTGCGCCTGCTGCAAGACCTGGCCCTCGTTGATCCCGAACCCGTGCAGGAGCTGCACGAGCTGGCCGTAGAGCCGCGAGAACGACGACTGGTACTGCGGGATCTGCGTGATCATCTCCGTCAACGCCCAGGTCAGGGACCCGAAGAAGACGATGAGGATCGCGAAGACGATCAGTCCCGAGACGATCGCGCCGATCCAGCGCGGCAGACCGATGCGCGTCAGCCGCGTCTGCACCGGGTAGGCGACGATGAACAGGTTGAGCGTCAGGAGCAGGGGCGCGACGATGTCCTTGAGCGCCTGCACCCCCGAGATCGCGAGCCACGCGAGCGCGAGGGTCGCGAGGACGACGACGAGGCGTGGGACGCCCGATCCCGCCGACTGGTCGGATCGGGCCGCGGGCCCGGACGTGGACGGCGCGGGGGCCGCGGTGGTATCGCTCACGTCTCATGTGTACTCCCTCGGCGCGCGTCCGCCGAACAGGCGGCACGAAACGCCCGCGGCCCGCACCTCACATCCGGGCCTCGGGCGGCGTCTACCAGGTATGAGCCTTTCCACCCCGATCTCCCCCGGCCGTCCCCCGATCTCGTCGACACCGACCGGCCCGGCCGCCCACACCGTGCTCACCTCCCCGGTCGGCGACCTCACTCTCGCCGCGACGGGCACGACGCTCACCGGGCTGTGGATGGAACGGCACCGTCGGCCCGCCGGGTTCGACCTCGGACGCGCCGACCCCGGGCCGTTCGCGGCCGTCCGCACGCAGCTCGAGGAGTACTTCGTCGGTGCGCGCACCGCGTTCGACGTCGACGTGGCCCCGAACGGCGGACCGTTCGCGCAGCGCGTGTGGGCGCTGCTGCGCGAGATCCCCTACGGCCGGACGTGCACGTACGGGGACCTCGCCCGGCGGCTCGGCGCGCCCGGCGCCGCCCAGGCGGTCGGCGCGGCGAACGGCGCCAACCCCGTCTCGATCGTCATCCCGTGCCACCGGGTGGTCGGGGCCGACGGCGCGCTGACCGGGTACGCCGGCGGCGTCGAGGTGAAGGCGCGACTCCTCGCGCTCGAGCAGTCCCGCCCCGACCCGGACCGGCTCTTCTGATGCGGGCTGCGGAGCAGGCCCCTCCCGAGCTCGGGGTCGACGACCTCCTCGCCCCGCTGGGATCGCCCGGCGCCACCGACGGGCGGGGCGACGGCGACGACGACGGCGAGGACGCGCGCGCCCTGGCCCGGCTGCGGGAGGGTCTCGCGCGGCGGGCGTCCGCCGCGGGTGACCTCGACGTCGCCTACCGCGACCTCGACTCCCCGATCGGGCCGCTGCGCCTCGCGGCGAGCCCGGCGGGCATCGTCCGCGTCGCCTTTGCCGGCGAGGACGGCGACGCCGTGCTCGCCGACCTCGCGCGGCGGGTCGGGGCGCGGGTGCTGCGGGCGGCCGCCCCGCTCGACCCCGCGGCCCGCGAGCTGGAGGAGTACTTCGCCGGGACGCGGCGCCGCTTCGACGTCCCGGTCGACCTGCGGTTGGCGGGCGGGTTCCGCCGCACCGTGCTCGACCGCCTCCGGGACGTCGGCTACGGCGCCACGGCCACGTACGCGGAGCTCGCGACCGCGGCGGGGTCGCCGCGAGCCGTCCGCGCGGTGGGCAGCGCGTGCGCGCTCAACCCCGTGCCGCTGTTCGTCCCGTGCCACCGCGTGGTCCGTTCCGACGGCACCGCGGGCCGGTACCGGGGCGGCGAGGCCGCGAAGGCGGCCCTGCTCGCGTTGGAGGCGCGGTGAGCGCCCTGCTGCCCGCGCCCCGGCGCGAGATCGCCCCGGGGGCCGTGCACGTCCCGGGGTGGCTCGACGTGCCCGCGCAGCGGCGGATCGTCGAGGCCGCCCGCGACTGGGCCCGCGGTCCGGTGCCCCTGCACCACACGACGATCCGCGGCCATCCGATGTCGGTGGCCACCCTGTGCCTCGGATGGCACTGGCTGCCCTACCGCTACTCCCGCACGGCCGACGACGTCAACGGCGAGCGCGTCCCGCCGGTCCCCGGTTGGCTCGCCGACCTCGGCCGGGCCGCGGTGGCCGACGCGTTCTCACCCGAGCAGGCGGTCGGCTACGACCCGGACGCCGTGCTCGTCAACCACTACGACGGCACCGCGAAGATGGGCCTGCACCAGGACAAGGACGAGCGCAGCGACGCCCCCGTCGTGTCGCTGAGCATCGGCGACACGTGCCGCTTCCGGTTCGGGAACACGCGGACGCGCACCCGGCCCTACACCGACGTCGAGCTTGCCTCCGGCGACCTGTTCGTCTTCGGCGGTCCGTCCCGGTTCGCCTTCCACGGCGTCATGCGCACCTTCCCCGGCACCGCCGACCCGGGCTGCGGGCTCGCGACGGGGCGGCTCAACCTCACCCTGCGCGTCACCGGCCTCTCCGGCTGAGCGTCCACCCCCGTAGCCCGAGGAACGCGGCGACCGCGGCGACCGCGAGCAGGTGCCCCGACGGGTACACCCCCCACCGCAGCTCGAAGAGCACGTCGCTCCACCCCCCGCCCCACACGAGCAGGACGAGCCCCGTCCCGACCACGGCGTAGGCGGCCGGCGCGCCCAGCGCCCGGAGAGCTGGTGGCGTGCCGGCCGGAACGCCGGCCCACACGCCGGCGAACGCGAGGCACGCGATGATCCACGGCACCGAGGTGAGCACGTACCCCGGCGCCTCGGGCGCCGTCGTGTTGAGCCCGAACAGGACGTACAGCGCTCCCGGCACCGCCTGCGCGCACCACACGAGCACGGCCACGGCGACGAATCGCGCCGCCCCGACGAGCGTCATCCCACCCTCCTCACCTCGACCGGCCCGGCTAGCGTGGGCCGCACCCGATCCTGCCCCGCGACGAAGGAGACTCCGTGTCCGACCCCACCCCCGCCGACCTCGGCACGTTCACCCTGAGCGACGGCGTGCGCGTGCCGCGCGTCGGCTTCGGCACCTACCCGCTGCGCGGCGACGACGGCATCGACGCGATCACCAGCGCCCTCGAGGTCGGCTACCGCTACCTCGACACCGCCGTGAACTACGAGAACGAGTCGGAGGTCGGCGAGGCGATCCGGCGCAGCGGGCTCCCCCGCGACGAGGTCCAGGTCGCGACCAAGATCCCCGGCCGCTTCCACGCCCACGACCTCGCCGCGCGCAGCGTCGAGGACTCGTTGACCCGGCTGGGCCTCGACCACCTCGACGTGTGCCTCATCCACTGGCCCAACCCCGGCCAGGGCCTCTACACCCAGGCGTGGCAGGCGCTCGTCGACGTCCAGCAGCGGGGCCTCGTGCGCTCGATCGGCGTCAGCAACTTCACGCCCGGGCACCTCGACCGGATCGTCGCCGAGACGGGAGTGACCCCCGCCGTCAACCAGATCGAGCTGCACCCGGCCTTCTGCCAGGACGCGCAGCGCGGTGACGACGCCCGCCGCGGCATCCTCACCCAGGCCTGGAGCCCGCTCGGACGCGCCGACGCCGACGGCCCGTTCGGTTCCGACGCCGTGCGCGAGGCCGCGCAGGCGCACGACGTCACGCCCGGCCAGGTCATCCTCCGCTGGCACCTCCAGCTCGGCGTCATGCCGCTGCCGAAGTCGGCGACGCCGGAGCGTCAACGGCAGAACCTCGACCTCGCCGGTTTCGAGCTCTCCCGCGCCGAGATGGAGGCCATCGCGGCGCTGGGCCGGCCCGACGGGCGCCTCTTCGACGGCGACCCGGAGACGCACGAGGAGATGTGACCCACCGGCGGCGCCCCGGCCGCTCCTCGCCACCGTCCCGGAGCACGACATCGACTCCACGCTCGTGCGGGTGCCGTCCGCGACGCGTGGCTACTCCTGCAGGTCGGGCGAGGACTTCTTGCTCGGGGCGTCGTCGGCCGGCTCGTCGGGGACCCCGCCGTCCTGGCGGGCAGCCTTCTTCGCGAGGGCCGTGGGCGGCGCCTCCTCCTTGGCCTCGACGTACTTCTCCGGGTCCTTGTCCTTCGGGGTGATGCCGTCGGCCGCGTGCTGGGCCATGTAGCGCAGGAAGGCGACGGCGATGTCGTGCCGGAGCTGCAGGCTCGCCCGCTGGCGGAAGTCGCCGAGGTCCTGCCGCTCCTCCTCGCCCATGTGGTTGCTGTTGTGGACGTTGGCGTCGACCACGGCCGTCCACCACTCGTCGGACCCCGTCTTCGCGGCGTTCGCGCGACCGACGGCGTCACGGATCTCGTTGTGGTCGTGGATCGCGTCCTCGACCTCCTCGCCGACCGACTCGGCGTCGGCCCCGCCGGAGCCGATCTTCACGAGCTCGGGGTAGAAGTAGCGCTCCTCCGCCTCGGCGTGCAGCTCGAGGAAGATCGCCAGGCGGCCCCACAGGGCGGCCAGGCCCTCGGTGTCGTCGCGCGACCACTCCTCGAGGACGGCGAACTGCCGCCGCTGCTCGTCGTGCTGGTGCTGGATGATCTCGGTGATGTCCATGGCGAGCCCTCCTCGATGGCCGGTGCTCTGCGGGCCGGTGATCCGCGGGCACCTCGTGGCCTCAACGTAGGCCACGGGTCCGACAGGGTCCGCCCCAGGACGCCCTAACCTCGCGGTCCCCCTCGCAGGGTGAGGGATTCGACGGAGACGGTGAACTCCTCGAGCACGTCGGGCAGGACGTCCACACCGATGCCCGGGCCGGTGGGCACGGGCACGCACCCGTCGTCGTCGAGCTCGAAGGCCGGCGTGACGTCGGTGGCGAAGTACCGGTCGGAGGCCGAGGTGTCCCCCGGCAGCGTAAACCCGGGCAGCGCGGCAAGGGCGAGGTTCGGGGCCCGCCCGATACCGCACTCGAGCATCCCGCCGCACCAGACCGGCACCCCGTTCGCGCGGGCGACGTCGTGGATGCGCCGCGCCTCCAGGTAGCCGCCGACCCGGGAAGGCTTGACGTTGATGATGCTGCACGCCCCCAGGGCGATCGCCGTGGCCGCGTCGCTCGCCGACGTGATCGACTCGTCGAGGCACACGGGGGTCGCGATCCGCCGAGCGAGCTCGGCGTGGCCACGCAGGTCGTCCTCGGGCAGTGGCTGCTCGACGAGCAGGAGGTCGAAGGGGTCGAGACGGGCCAGGTGGCGGGCGTCGGCGAGGGTATAGGCCGTGTTGGCGTCCACCTGGAGCAGCAGGTCGTCGCCGTACCGCTCCCGCACCGCGCGGACGGGCTCGACGTCCCAGCCCGGCTCGATCTTGAGCTTGATGCGCACGTACCCCTGCTCGAGGTAGCCGTCGACGGCGTCGAGCAGCGCGGGCACCGAGTCCATGATCCCCACGGACACCCCCGCGGGGACCCGGTCGCGCTCGGCCCCGAGGTAGGTGCCGAACGACACGTCGTGCAGCTTCAGCTCCGCGTCGAGCAGGGCGGTCTCGAGCACGTGCTTGGCCATGTGGTGACCCTTGACCGGCGCCGTCGCGGACGCGACCCGGTGCGCGGCGACATCGCCCCCCAGCGCGAGGACCCGGGGCACGAGCTGCTCGCGCAGGACCATCTCGGCGCCGCGGAGGAACTCCGAGCTGTAGAGCGGGTCGGCCTCCGCCCCGCACTCGGCCCACCCCTCGACCCCGTCGGCCACGACGCGCACGACGAACGTGTCCTTGTCGTACGCCGTGCCGAACGACGTGCGGAACGGCGTGACGAGGGGAATCTGGAGGTACCGCACCTCGAGGTGTTCGATCCTCACGTCGCGCTCCGGGGGTCGTCGGTGTCGTCGGTCCGTTCCAGCAGGTACCAGCCGTCGCGGGTGACGTGCGTGGCCACGCGCCCGTCGGCGAAGGCGGGCACGAACACCTCCCGGGTCGCGGAGCGCCACGCCGACGCCTGGGCCGGGTCGTGCCGGCGCAGGGCCACCACGTCGGCGGGGACGCGACACCACAGGCCGTTCCCGTCCTCGAGGAGCATGGGGCGGGCGTCGGGGCCGTCGGCGAGTGGGACCGCGTCGCGGGCGGGTTCGGGCTCGGCCGGCGCCTGCCCGTCCCGGTGCCCGGCATGATCGGCGGCGCGGTCGGCGACGGACGGCGCGTCCATGCACCACCGGGCGACGAGTCGGTCGGCCTCGTCGGCGCCGTTGACCCCGTCGGCCATCCGGCCGTAGAACGCGACCTCGTACCCCGGCGCGGTGGCCCCGAGGCGGGCGAGGTTGAACCGCCCGTTGCGCGCCACGAGCGGGTCGAAGGTCCACGTCATCCGCGTCAGCCCCCGGCGCAGGGCCCAGGCTCGCTGGGCGAGCTTGAGGGTGCGACCGATCCCGCGGTCGGCGCGGCCGGGCAGTGCGGCGGCGATGAACCCGTACGTCGAGCCGGCGGGTCGGGCGGCGCCGAGCACGGCGGCACCGACGAGGTGGTCGCCGTCGTACGCGGCCGTGACGGCCCCACCCGCGTGCACGAGGCCGAGCATGACCTCGCTGTGGATGGGCACGCCCTCCGGCCCGCTCCCCCACACGGTCTCGAAGAGCGACGACGCCGCGCGCAGGTCGGCGATGTCGTGCAGCTCGCGCACGTGGACGCCGGCGCGCCGGGCGGCCGCGTCGGCCGCGGCCGAGGCGTCCGCGACGAGTGCGTCTGACAAGGGTGGAGGCGCGGGCGCGACATCGGGCATGCGCCCGATAATGCCAACTCTTCCCCTCCCCGTCCGCGACAGCGGCCCGGGATCCGCATCGTGAGATGTCACGAGGGCCCGGGCCCGCGCGAGGGCCGGCGGTCCGTCGTGACATCTCGGGGCCCGGACGTCGGGGGTCGGCTGCTCAGACCCGTTCGAACGTCGGGGTCAGCTCGATCTCGCTGCGCAGGCTCGCGGCGACGAAGCACTCGCGGTGGGCCACCTCGACGAGGTGCGCGAGACGCTCGTCGGTGACGTCCGAGGCGACGACCACGTGCGGGCGCAGCTCGATCCGCGACACCCACATCGGGCGCCCCTCGTGCGGCATGAACCCCCGCGCGTCGTCGCGGTAGGAGACGACGTCGACGCGGGCCCGGGCCGCGACGGCGAGGAACGACAAGAGTTGGCAGGAGCTCGCGGCCACGACGAGGAGCTGCTCGGGGTTGAGCAGGCCCGGGTCCCCCCGGAACGCGCGGTCCGAGCTCACGCGCAGCGTGTTTGGCCCCACCCGCACCTCGTGGCCCCGGTCGTAGGCCTCGTACCCGGCCCCGGTGGTGCCCTGCCAGACCGCGGACGCGGCGAACTCGTGAGCGTCGGTCATGCCCGGATCATCGCAGCCGGGCGCGTGGGGCGGGGCGGCCGGGTGCGAGAGGCGTTGTCCGGACGCGAAGCCATGCGCGGGCGGGCGAAATCGCCGCGCCCCGCCGCCTCGGGGGGCAGGGGGCGCCGCACCCACATACGGACGTCCGACCTGGTCCTGAACTAAGGTAGGGGCTTCACATACGGGTCTTCGGGGGACGACCCGCACGGGGGTTGGACGGGGGTCTGGTCCACGAGTGCGGCGCGGGCCCTGCCCCGTCGTCGAAAGGAACCTCGTGCTCTCGCCTCGCTCGTCCGTCGCCGCCTCCGTCGCGCTGTGCGCCGCCGCCGGTGTGCTCGCACCGGTGGCCTCCGCCGCCCCCGCCGCGGCGGCACCGACACCGGCCGTTGCGGCCGCCCCGGCCGCGCCCGCTGCGGCCGCGACGAACGGCGCGTACGCCGGCGTCCCCGTCGCCGCCCGCGGCCCGGCCGGCGCGTACGCCCGCAAGTACCTCGGCGCCTCGCGGTCCTCGCTCGCGTGGCACTCGGGAGCCTGGGTCGGCGGGTGGATGAGCGCCACCCGGGCCACCCGCTGGGGGACCTGGCGGGGCACACCCAGCGACGTCACCCTCACCTTCCCCGAGAGCCGGACCTGGGCCGACATCCAGCGGTCCACCTGGCACATCGACACGTTCAAGGGATTCCGCGGCACCCTCGTCTACGGCCTCCCGCTGCTGCCGAAGACGGCGAAGCCGGCGCAATTGCGCGCCGTCGCCGCCGGCAAGCACGACGCGACGTTCGCGAAGGTCGCCCGGGACCTGCGCGCCCGCGGCCGCGGCAAGACCGTGGTCCGCATCGGCTGGGAGGCCAACGGCACGTGGATGCCGTACAGCGTGACCGCCGGCACCGCCGCGACCTACCGCGCCGCGTTCCGCCGCGTGGCGAAGGTGATGGAGAAGCAGGCGCCGGGGCTGCTGTTCAGCTTCGACGTCAACTGCGGGACGACGCTCAAGGGCCAGCGCAACCGCCTCGACAGCCTCAACCGGCTCTACCCGGGCAGCGACGTCGTCGACATGGTCGGGTGCTCCGCGTACGACTGGGACGTCCTCGGCGCGACGACCGAGGCAGGCTGGCGCCGCGCGCTCAAGCCGGGCAAGGGCGTCGGCCTCGGCGACGTCGCCGCGTTCGCGCGGGCCAAGCGCAAGGGCCTCGCGATCTCCGAGTGGGGGCTCGCCGGCCGTCACCGCGACGGGCACGGCGACAACCCCTTCTACATCCGCAAGATGAAGCAGTTCTTCACCGCGAACGCCGACATCCTCGTGCTCGAGAGCTACTTCAACGTCGCCGAGAAGACGGACACCGCGAGCTCGCTGTGGCCCGAGGCGCCCCTCAACCCGAGGTCGGCCGCGGTCTACCGCGCCCTCTGGTGAGCCGCGCGCCGCGGTGAGGGTCGCCCGGCGCCGCCGCGCGTCCGCCCCGGGGCCCGGGCCGGTCGCGCCGAACAACGCCGCCTCGACGGCATGGTCCGGCCGGCGGCGGCAGGCGAAGCCGCGGGCCCGAAGCGCGGGTCACGTCGCGCGGGCGTCCTCCCGGTAGTGCCGGGCGGGGGTGAACACGTGCGCCTCGAGCGCCGGGGGCAGGTCGGCCACGCCCGGTCCGCCGGCGCGCACCCAGCCGAGCACCTCGGCGTGCGTGTCCTCGTCGCCGGTCCACGCCAGCCAGACCGGGCGGGCGCCTTCGCTGCGCCCCCGCGCCGACGGACGCACGACGACCACGTCCCGGTCGTCGCAGGGCCCGAGGCAGTCGGCGACCGTGACCGTCGTCTCGCGCGAAAGCTCAGCTAGGCGGGCCCGGGCGGCGGGGTCCCGGCGCCCGTCGGGGGTTCGCGCGCAGCAGCATCCGTGGCAGACCGTCAGCGCGCAGCCCTGCGCCGCGCCCGGGCCGGAACCCCCGGAGCCCCCGACGCTCGCGCCGGCGGGACGCGCCTCCGGCCGGCCCCCGCCCTTGCGTCGTCTGCCCATCGGACCATCCTCTCCTGCCGATGCCGCCGGCGACGCGAGGGCCCGACGCCGGGGGCGAACCCCGACGCCGGGCCCGGTGCCGATCAGAAGACCGGCTTGCCGCCCGTGACGCCGAGGACGGTGCCCGAGACGTAGCTCGCCTCGTCGGAGGCGAGGTAGACGTACGCCGACGCCACCTCGATGGGGTGGCCGGCGCGGCCGAGCGGGGTGTCGGAACCGAAGCCCTCGACCTTCGCGTCGGGCATGGTCGCCGGGATGAGCGGCGTCCAGATCGGGCCGGGCGCCACGGCGTTGACGCGGATGCCCTTGTCGCCCAGGTCGCTGGCGAGGTTGACGACGAGGTTGTTGAGCGCGGCCTTGGTCGCGGCGTAGTCGAGGAGGTTCTCGCTCGGGCTGTACGCCTGCACCGACGTCGTGACGATGACCGACCCGTTGCCGGAGAGTTCGTCGACGAGCGCCTGCGTGAGCCAGAACGGCGAGAACACGTTGGTCGCGAACGTGCGCTCGATCTGCTCGGGCGGGAAGTTCTCGAGCCCGTCGTAGGTCATCTGGTACGCCGCGTTGCACACGAGGACGTCGAGGCCGCCGAGGAACTCGACCGCCTTGGTCGCCAGCTCGACGTTCGCGGCGTGCGTGCGCAGGTCACCGGGCACCGCGTGCACGGTCCCGCCGGCGGCCTCGATCGCCGCGATCGTCTCGGCGGCGTCGGCGGCCTCCTCCGGCAGGTGCGCGATGACGACCGACGCACCCTCCTTCGCGAAGGCGACGGCCACGGCGCGGCCGATGCCCGAGTCGGCGCCGGTGACGAGCGCCCGGGTGCCCTCGAGGCGGCGGCGCGGGGTCCACGACGTCTCGCCGTGATCGGCGGGCGGGTCGAGCTTGCTCGTGGTGCCGGGCCAGTCCTGCTTCTGCTGGGGGATGTCGGAGAGATCGGCGGGCGTCTTCTGGTCGGCCATGGTGGAGCCTTTCGTTCGAGGGGTCGGAGCAGGGATCCGGCGAGGTCGGGCCGCCGTCAGGGGGTCAGGACGACCTTGAGGCAGCCGTCCTCCTTCTTCTGGAACGTCTTGTAGGCCCGGGCCGCGTCCGCCAGGGGCAGGCGGTGCGTCGCGAGCGTCTCGACGTCGAACACGTCCGACTCGACGAGCAGGGCGAGCAGCTCGTCGGTCCAGCGCCGGACGTTGGCCTGACCCATCCGGATCGTGAGCTGGCGGTCGAACATGTCCATCATCGGGAGGGGGTCGGCGGCCCCGCCGTACACGCCGGAGATCGAGACGGTGCCGCCGCGGCGGGCGGCGAGCAGCGACGCGTGCAGCGCCGCGAGCCGGTCGATGCCGAACGTCTCGGTGGCCTTGCGCGCGATCGGGCCGGGCAGCTTGCCGGTCGCGGCCACGGCGAACCCGGCCGCGGCGTTGATCGGGCCCCCGTGCGCCTCCATGCCCACGGCCTCGACGACGCCGTCGGCGCCGCGGCCGTGCGTCATCTCGCGGATCGCCTCCGCGGCGTCGGGCGTCTGCCGCAGGTCGATCGTCTCCACGCCGTGCGCCCGCGCCGCGGCGAGGCGCTCGTCGACGAGATCGACGCCGATGACGCGCTCCGCCCCGAGGTGCCGCGCGATCCGCGTCGCGAGCTGACCGACCGGTCCGAGGCCGAAGACCGCGACGGTGTCGCCGGGGTCGACGTCGGCGTAGCGCACGGCCTGCCACGCGGTCGGCAGGATGTCGGAGAGGTAGAGGTACCGCTCGTCGACCCCCTCGTGGGGCACCTTCACGGGGCCGTACTGCGCCTGGGGGACGCGCACGTACTCCGCCTGGCCGCCGGGGACCGAGCCGTACAGGCGCGTGTAGCCGAAGAGCGACGCCCCCTTGTCCTGCTCGGTCACCTGCGTGGTCTCGCACTGACTCTGCAGCCCGTGCGTGCACATCCAGCAGTGCCCGCACGAGATGTTGAAGGGGACGACGACGCGGTCGCCGACGCGCAGGTCGCCCGTGTCGGGCCCGACCTCCTCGACGATGCCCATGAACTCGTGCCCGAGGACGTCACCGCGATCGAGGTAGGGGCCGAGCACGTGGTACAGGTGCAGGTCGGACCCGCAGATGGCGGTGGACGTGACGCGGACGATCGCGTCGGTGGGGGCGTGGATGCTCGGGTCCGGGACGTCGATGACCTCGACGTGATCCGTGCCCTGCCAGGTGAGTGCCTTCATTGGCGGGAGACTCCCTCGACGTGGTGGCTCCGGCCATGGGTCTGCAGTCGGAGTGGCGGGCGGGCCCGCCTCGCCTGTCCCCTACCCCTCGTCGCGGGCCGCACACCTGGCCCCCGGGTGGTGTAGCCGCGGCCGGGAGGGGTACGAACCGGACATGTCGCGACCCTCGATCACCGCTCTGCTCGCCCGCCCCGGCGCCCTCCCGGCACGCCCGGTCGCCCTCGTCGCCGGCGCCTCCCGCGGCCTCGGGCTGCTCGTGGCCCGCGAGCTCGCCGAGCGGGGCTGCCGGGTCGTCGGGCTCTCCCGCTCGGAGGAGTCCCTCGCGCAGGCCCGGGAGCAGATGGCGGGGTGGGGTCACGAGCTGACCACCTACGCCGTCGACGTCACGGACGACGAGCGTCTCGCGGAGGTCGTCCGCCGGGCGGGCACGGAGGTCGGGCCGATCGACGTCGCGGTCCACGTGGCCGGGGTCATCCAGGTGGGCCCGGCGGAGTCGATGACGCGGGAGCACTACGAGCAGGCCATCGGGATCATGCTGTGGGGCCCGATCAACCTCGCGCTCGCCGTGCTCCCCGGCATGCGGGAGCGTCGGCGCGGGCGCATCGGGATCGTCACCTCGGTCGGGGGCACGGTGTCCGTGCCGCACCTGCTGCCCTACTCGACCGCCAAGTTCGGGGCGGTCGGCTTCAGCGAGGGGCTGCGGGCCGAGCTGACCGGCACCGGGGTCACGGCGACGACGATCATCCCCGGCCTCATGCGCACCGGCTCGCACGTCGCGGCCGAGTTCACCGGCGACCAGGCCGCGGAGTACGCGTGGTTCGCGCCCGGGGCCTCCCTGCCCGGGGTCGCGATCGACGCGGAGCGCGCCGCCTCGGCCATCGCCGAGGGGGTGCTCGCCGGCCGCGGGCAGGTCGTGCTGTCGCCGCTCGCGCAGGTCGGGATGCGGGTCGCGGGCGTCGCGCCCGGGCTGACCGGTTCCCTGCTCGGCGTCGCCGCCCGCCTCCTGCCCAGCGCCCCGCCCGATCCGACGTCCACCGGGACCGTCGACGGCCACACCGCCCGCGCGCGTCTCGACTCCCCCCTCGTCGAGAAGCTCACAGCCCTCGGGACCCGGGCGTCGCGGCGGTTCAACGAGTTGCGCTCGTCGCGGCGCTCCTGACCGGTCGGTCGCATCACGGCCGGACGCCGGTGCCCGTGGCACCTCGATGACGACGTCTCGCGCCGTCTCGGGCCTACCCGGCCACGGGGAGACACGGGCGTCGGCCCACGGCGACCAGGCGTCGTTCCCGTTGCCGCGTGCCACGCCCTGGACTACGTTCGAGAACCCCGCGGGTCGGCCTCGGATCGGGGCCACCCGCGTCTGTCGGACTCGATGAGGAGACCACCATGAGCAGCAATCGCGTCGTCGTCTACAAGGGTCCCGGCGAGGTCGCCGTGGAGTCGATGGACTACCCCACGCTCGAGATCCCGGGCGAGGTGGCCGACCACTTCGGCATCAAGAAGGCCGCGCCGCACGCGGTGATCCTCAAGCTCGTGACGACGAACATCTGCGGATCCGACCAGCACATGGTGCGCGGACGCACGACCGCGCCGATCGGACAGACCCTCGGCCACGAGATCACCGGCGAGGTCGTCGAGGCCGGCGACGACGTCCTCTTCGTCAAGGAGGGCGACATCTGTTCGGTGCCCTTCAACATCGCGTGCGGGCGGTGCCGCATGTGCAACGAGGGCAAGACCGGGATCTGCCTCAACGTCAACCCCGCCCGCCCCGGCGCCGCCTACGGCTACGTCGACATGGGCGGCTGGATCGGCGGCCAGGCCGACTACGTCATGGTCCCGTACGCCGACTTCAACCTGCTGAAGTTCCCCGACCGCGACCAGGCGCTGGCCAAGATCCTCGACCTGACGATGCTCTCGGACATCTTCCCGACCGGATACCACGGCGCCTACACCGCCGGCGTGACGACGGGGTCGACCGTGTACGTCGCGGGCGCGGGCCCCGTCGGCCTCGCGGCGGCGTACTCGGCCCAGCTCCTCGGCGCCGCGGCCGTCGTCGTCGGCGACATGAACGCCGAGCGGCTCGCGCAGGCGCGCAGTTTCGGCTGCGAGACCGTGGACCTGTCCTCGGGCGACGCCCTTCCCGACCTGCTCGAACAGATCCTCGGCGAGCCGGAGGTCGACGCGGCGGTCGACGCCGTCGGGTTCGAGGCGCGCGGCCACGGCAAGGACGCCGCCGAGGCACCCGCGACGGTACTCAACGACGTCATGACCATCGCCCGGGCGGGCGCCGGGCTCGGCATCCCGGGCCTGTACGTGACCGGCGACCCGGGCGCCGTCGACGACGCCGCGAAGAAGGGCCGCCTCGGCGTCGACCTCGGCCTCGGCTGGGCCAAGTCGCACAGCTTCACGACGGGTCAGTGCCCGGTCAAGACGTACAACCGGAAGCTCATGAACCTCATCCTCGCCGACAAGGCGCACATCGCCGACGCCGTCGGGGCCGTGACGATCTCGCTCGACGAGGCGCCGCGCGGGTACCAGGAGTTCGACGGTGGCGCCGCGAAGAAGTACGTCATCGACCCGCACGGCATGGTCCGCTGACCGTAGGGTCAGGACTCGCGTCGGGCGGTTCTTTCTGTCGCGCTCACTGCGGCTCGCTAGCTCACCTCCGCTCGCCGCTCGAACCCTCTGTCGCGCTCACTGCGGCTCGCTAGCTCACCTCCGCTCGCCGCTCGAACCCTCTGTCGCGCTCACTGCGGCTCGCTAGCTCACCTCCGCTCGCCGCTCGAACCCTCTGTCGCGCTCAAGATATGCGACGCCGCGGGGGGACAGTTCGTAACCCACGTCGTGGCTGATCGTCAGCCCGAGCGCCTTGAGCTTGCGGATGTCGACCTTCATGGGCAGCACGTCGCGGCCGAGTTCGGCGGCGAGCTGCGTCGACACGACCCGTGGATGCCGGCGGATCCACTCGAGGATCCGCCGCGTCCACGGGCCGGTCGCGCGAGCGTCGAGGCGGTCGACCGCAGCCACGAGCTCCGCCATCTCGGCCTCGTCGGGGATGCGCTCGCGCAGCGCGATCCGCGGGTCCTCGCCCACCCAGCGCACCCGCACCCGGTAGACGTGCGCCCCGCCGCGGCTTCCCCGCGGACCGGGCGGACGCTCCCGCGGCGCGAGGGCCCGCCGCAGCGCCGCGGCGTCGGGCATCCCCGCGGCGCGCGCCTGGCGATCGGTCAGCGCCTCCACGTCCGGGACGCGGGTCACCGAGACGAACTCGACGAGCCCCGCCGGCGTCAACTGCGTGCGACCGACCTTGACCCGCGGCGCATCCCACCGGCGGTACTGCATCGAGATACGGCCCGTCCGGATGCCGTCTGCGACGGCCTGCGAGATCATCACCGGCCCATCCTCCCCGTCGGCGATGGGCAGGGCCCCCGGGCGCGGGTCAGCTCCCGCCCCAGAACTCGCAGTGGTGCTGGGCCGCGAGCCGGGCGTCCGAGATGACCCGGGTCCGGTCGCCGCTGCGCAGCGACAGCACCCGTGCGGTCCGGTCGTAGCGCGGCCACCAGCCCTGACCGGGGACGTTGGGTTTCCCGGTGAGCGTGAAGGCGCCCCACGCGAGCTTCATGCGGGCCGCGAGAGCCCGTTCCCCGGCGTCGAAGGTCGGCGCGATCGGCGTGCCGTTGTCGAAGCTCGGGAAGAGGTAGGCGAGCTCGGTCGCGTGGCCGGCGCCCCACACGTACCCCGCGGGCGACGGGGTCAGCCCGGGCCCGGTGCGGTGGGCGAACTCGTACGCCCACGTGGGCGTCCACCGCGCAAAGTCCTTCGTGAGAGCGCGATTGACGCATCCGCCGATCCCGCCCACGAGGCCGGAGTCGGTCATGATCGCGCCGACGAGGTAGGCCGGGGTGAAGCGGTCGGCGTCGCTCGGCCAGGGATACCGCGCGAGGACCCCGTCGGCCCGGGCACCGAAGGTCTCCCGGACCCACGCGACGTACTGCTCCCGCGATTGACCGATGGTGCCGGCGGCGAACGTGCGGCCCTCGTCGCGGGTCGCACCGATCACCACGGGGACCCGCGCGAAGCGGCCCGCGGACACGGCCCGCGCGGGGTCCTCCGGCAGGAACCGCGTCCCCCGCACCGGCGCGGGCAGGGTCCCGTTCCAGCCGTCGATGAGAGCGCCGGCCGGCTTGCGACGCAGGCACGCGAGCACGTCGGCGCCGCTGCAGCCCATCCGCGCGGCGAAAGCGGTGCCGGTGGCCTGCGCCGTACTCTGCGTCGCGCTGGGGCAGGAGCCGCTCTGGATCATCGCTCCGGCGAACAGTCCGCGAGAGCCGGGGGCGACGAGGTGGGTGCACACCGACCACCCGCCGGCGGACTCGCCCCCGATGGTCACCTGGTCGGGGTCGCCGCCGAAGCGGGCGATGTTGCGCTTCACCCAGCGCAGCGCGGCCTGCTGGTCCTGGAGGCCGTAGTTGCCGGACTCGCCCTGGGCCGCCGTCAGCCCGGGCGTCGCGAGGAAGCCGAGCGCGCCGAGCCGGTAGTTGATGCTCACGGTGACGGCGCCGGTGCTGCGGGTGATCGCGGCGCCGTCGGCCTGGTTCGAGCTCCCGTCGAGGAGCCCGCCCCCGTGGATGAAGACGTAGACGGGCCGTCGGTCGCCGGCGGAGAGCCCGGCGGGGCGCCGGACGTTGACGAAGAGGCAGTCCTCGGACTCGCTGCGCGGGCCGTTGCCGCCGGCGAGCGCGGCGCAGCGATCGCCGTGCCGGGTGGCGTCCGCGACGCCCCGCCAGGGGGTGACGGGCGCCGGTGGGCGCCAGCGTCGGGCGCCGACGGGCGGCGCGGCGTACCGGATGCCCGAGAAGGCGTCGACACCGTCGGTCGTCGCGCCGCGCACCCGGCCGGACTCGGTGCGCACGACGGGCGACGACGTGCGGCCCGGTGGCCGCACCTCGTCGGCCGGGGCGGTCGCGGGCCGGGCGCTCGAGGCCGGGGCGGCGACGAGCGCACCCCCGAGCATCAGGGCGGCACCGGCGACACCGGCCACCAGGCGGCGGGCGAGAGACGACGTGATCGGCACCATTGCCGACCTCCTTCTCGGACGAGGACGATGCGGCAGCCTTGCACGAACCCCCGCCCCGCACAACGGGATCGGATCCGGGCCCGCAGCCCGCGCGCCTGACGGCCGGGCGCCTCCTCGCCCGGCGCGGCCGGGGCCACATCGCCCGCACCGCAACCCGCCACGGCGGGGCGGCCGGTGGCAGGGTGACCCTCACCTCCTGCCGAAAGGGACTCGCCATGCGTGCACGCCGCACCCTCGCCACCGCTGTCGTGGGACTGATCGCCACCGCCGGCACGCTGCTCCCGGCCGACCTCGCGGCCGCCCGGCCCGCAGCGGCGGACACCGCGCTGCCGAGCCCCGTCGAGCGGACCGTCACCGACGGGAAGACGACCTTCCGCGTCGTCACCAACCCGCGTGGCGGGGCCACGCTGAGCTACGTCCCGTCCGGGGCCGTCACGCTGCTGCGCGTGCGTACCGGCGGCGCCGAGTACGCGTTCAAGGACATGAACGCCAACGGCCGGCTCGACGCCTGGGAGGACTGGCGCAACGGCGTCGACGTCCGCGCGAAGGCGCTGGCGCAGGAGCTGACCATCCCCCAGATCGCCGGGCTCATGCTCTTCAGCTCGCACGAACGGGATTTCGCCGCCGGCCTCACCGACGCCCAGCGCACGTACCTGCGCCAGGACCACCTGCGCAACGTGCTCAACGCCGGGGCGAACGACGTGAGGGCCAACGTCACGTGGACGAACCAGGCCCAGGCGTTCGCGGAGGCGCAGACCCGGGCGGGGCTGCCGTACGTGCCGGTCAACATCTCCTCCGACCCGCGCTCGACCGCGGGCGGCGACAACGCCTACAACGCCGAGGGCGCCGACATCTCGCGGTGGCCGTCGAACATCGGGCTCGCGGCGACGTTCTCGCGGAAGGCGATGCTCGACTTCGCGAAGGCCTCGTCGGCGGAGTACCGCGCGATGGGCATCACGACGGCCCTCGGGCCGCAGATCGACCTCGCCACCGAGCCCCGCTGGTTGCGCGTCGACGGCACCTTCGGCGAGAACTCCGCCCTCGCGTCGAGGATGGCGAAGGCGTACGTGGAGGGGTCGCAGAACACGTACGACGCCAAGGGCCGCCCCACCGGGTGGGGCCCTGAGTCGATCAGCACGATGATCAAGCACTTCCCCGGCGACGGCGCGGGCGAGGGCGGCCGCGAGGCCCACCTCAACGCCGGGAAGTACGCCGTCTACCCGGGCGGGAACTTCGCCGAACATCTCGAGCCGTTCTCCGCCGCGATGGACTCGCTCGCGATGATGAGCTCCTATTCGATCGCCATCGCCAAGGACGGTTCGCCGCTCACCGGCAACCGGGTCGGGTCGGCCTACGACCCGGTGAAGATCGACATCGCGCGGAAGGCGGGATTCGACGGCGTCATCTGTACCGACTGGGGCGTGACGACGGGCTACAAGGACCCGAACTCGCCCTTCGGGATGGCGTGGGGTCAGGAGAAGGCGACGGTCGAAGAGCGGCACTACGCGGTGCTGAGGGCCGGCCTCGACATGTTCGGCGGCAACAACAAGACCGCCCCCGTCCTCGCCGCCCACGCGATGTGGGCGAAGGACCATGCGGCCGGCAAGGTGGGGGTCTCGGCCGACGCGCGGTTCCGGCGCTCCGGGGAGCGCATCCTGCGGATGCTGTTCGCCCCCGGGCTCTTCGACCACCCGTACCTCGACCTCGCCGCCTCGACGAGGGTCGTCGCCAGCGCCGACAAGGTCGCGCGCGGGCAGGCGATCCAGCGCGACTCGGTCGTCATGCTGAAGAACGCGAGGCGCACCATCCGCCCGACGCGCGCCGGCGCCTACCGGAACAAGACCGTCTACATCCCGAGCTCGATCGGGCACGGCTTCCCGAGTGTCTTCTCGCAGTCGACGACCGACGTCGTCGGCCCGACCCTCGACGTGGCGGAGGCGAAGAAGCACGTCGGGCGCGTGCTCACGGACACCCCCGTGAAGGACAAGGCGGGCAAGGTCGTCGGTTACCAGATGCCCGACCTGCGCGGCGTCGACATGGTGCTCATGGGCATGCGGTCCCCCGACAACGGCAACAACTTCACCGGCGCCGGCATGAACAAGGACGGCACGTTCTACCCGCTGTCGCTGCAGTGGCGGCCGTACACGGCGAACGGGAAGCACGTGCGGCGCACGTCGATCGCCGGTGACATCGCCGACGACGGGACGCGGGAAAACCGCTCCTACTTCGGCAGGACGTCGAAGATCGGCAACGAACGCGACCTCGTCTCCCTGGAGCGGGCGACCGCCGCCGTGCGGAAGATCGAGAAGGCGACGGGCCGGAACATTCCGATCGTCGCGGCCGTCAAGGCGAAGTCGAGCTTCATCCCCGCCGAGTTCGAGCGGAAGGTCGACGCGATCCTCGTCGGCTACTCCGTCGACGACAGCGCGCTCCTCGACGTCGCCCTCGGGCGGCACGAGCCGAAGGGACGGCTGCCCATCGCGAGCCCGAAGAACATGGACGCCGTCGAGGCGCAGCTGGAGGACGTGGGCGAGGACATGACCCCGTACCGCGACTCCGCCGGCCACGCCTACCGGTTCGGTTTCGGGATGGACTGGAGGGGTCCGATCCGCCACCGCCGTTGAACGACGGGGCCGGTGGCCATCCGCGTCATCCGGTCGCCGGCCGCTCGTCGACGACGGCGCCGGGCGACGCGTGATCGGCGCGCCGGGCCGCGTCCGGTCGCGGCACCGCCCGGCACCGGTCGGCCAGTGCGGCCAGTTCGTGGTGGCCGCGGCCGGCGGCGAGCGACGCGAACGACGGAGACACCGCCGTCAACCGGACGTCGACCCCGCGCGCGACGGCCCGCGCGCGGGTGGCGTCGAGGAGGCGCAGGCACTCCGGTTCGATGCGGGTCACCCCGCCGAGGTCGAGCCGAAGCGTGGCGCAGCCGAGTTGCTCCAGATCGAGCAGGGCCCATTCGAGCTGTTCACGGCTCGCCGCGTTCACCTCCCCCTCGATCCGGAGCCGGGCGGCGCAGGGGTGGGCGGCGAAGTGCAAGGAGGCGTCCACGATCGGTCCCGAGGGTCTGTGACCCGAGAGCGCAGCTTCTCAGCGCCGGACCACACCTCATCCAACCGCGCGCGACGGGCGACGTCGAGTGACGTTCGTCCCTGGCCCGCACCGCAGCTCAGCCCGGTGCGGGTCGGTCCTCGGTGAGCAGCTCGGGTCGGCGTGCCACCCGCACGAGAGCGGCGGCGAGACCGGCAAGATCATCGCCGCCGGCGAGTCCGACGAGTCCGGCGAGCTCGTCGGGGTCGGTGGGCAGGCCGGCCCGCTCCGCGCCCTCCCGTACGAGGTCGTCGGCGAACGGCCGGACGCCCGGCCACACGGCCTGGACCTCACGCAGGAAGATGGCCGCCCCCGCCGGGCCGATGCCGTCGAACTCCTGCAGTGCCTTCGCGATGCGCGCCGGGTCGGCGTCGGCCTCGTCGCGCAGGACGCGCAGGTCGCCCCGCCACCTCGCCTCGAGCAGCTCGGCGGCCGCGTCGAGGCGGGTCGCGGTGCTCCCGTCGTAGCGCCGGTACCCGCCCCGGCCCAGCGCGTCGACCCGCTGCTGCCAGGTGCTCGTCCGCAGACGGGCCGGCGTCCGGCACCCCGCCGACCAGAGCTCCCGCGCGGTCGCGACGGCGATGTCGGAGGAGATCCGGGTCGACAGCAGCAGACTGAGCACGAGCAGCTGCCACAGCGGAGCCGGCTTGTCCCGCAACGTGATCCCCGCGTCCGCGGCGAACGTGGCGCCGTGCCGGTCGAGCAGGCGCCGGGCGAGGTCGCGTGATGTCATGGCCGCCCGCTACCCAGCGGGACGCGGCCCATCCCTGCCGGGCGACCGCACCTCGGCCCTCGTCGACCCGTATGAGACGTGGGCAAGGCCGAGCCGAGCGGGGGCGCGACCTCTCACGTCCGACGTCGCGCTGCGTGGCCTCGCGGCCGGCCGGCGTCGGTTCCTGGGTGAGCCGGACGATGCGCGTGTCGCCGCCCGCGGTCGGACCCAGCGGTCAGAACGCCACCTGGTCGGCCCCCTTGAGGCCGAGTCGCTCCCGCGCCTCGGCGGGCGTGGCCGGCTCTCGGTCGAACAGCGCGGCCATGGCGACGGCCTTGTCGACGAGCACCGCGTTGGAGTCGGCGTTCTCGCGGCGGCGCACGCGCATGTTGTCCTCGAGGCCGACCCGCACGTTGCCGCCCATCATGAGGGACATGCCGACCATGTGGAACTCACCCGGATAGCCGACGCCGGCGCAGCGCAGCCGCAACTGGTCCGGACGCGCCGGCGGTGGGGGTGGATGTCGTCCGCGCAGGGGCCGCCGACGCCGGCGATCCGCGCGACGAGTCGCGCCAGGGCGGCGGCGGACATCGCCGCGCGGGGTTGGCAGATCGTCGTGAGGCTCCCCAGCAGGGAGGTGTCGGGGAACATCCCGTCGAACCCGGTGGCGGCGACGTCGCCGGGGGTGTCGAGGCCGTGGGCCCGCAGTGCGCCGAGGACGCCGGCCGCGATGACGTCGCTGCCGCAGACGATGGCCTCCGGGGGAGCTCCCGCCGCGAGGATCGCCTCGACGGCGCGGTGGCCCCCGTCCTCGTCGAGGTAGGAGTAGACGAGCCGGCCGTGGGGCAGGCCGATGCCCCGTCCGTCGAGGGCACAGCGACGTCCCGGTACCCGTGGTCGAGGACGTGGCCCATGAGCTGTTCGCCGGCCGCCGCGTCGTCGATGCCAACGAAATCGGCGCCCAGCGCGGGGATGCGCCGGGAGAGTTGCACGAAGGGGAGGTGGGCGCTGCGCAGGGAGCGGACCACGTCGCCGTCGTCGGGATGGAGCACGGTGACGACGACCCCGTCGACCTGCCGGGCGATCATCGCCTCGACGACGCCACGCAGGGTGCCGGGATCCTCCTGGGTGTGGGCGACGAAGACCTCGTAACCCGCGGTCCGGGCCGCGTCGATGATCCCGGCACCCAGCTCGGTGTAGAAGGGGTTCGCCAGGTCGGTGAGGATGAGGCCGACCACCCGGGTCCGCGGGCGACCACTGGCGGCCGTGACCGCCGGGTGACCCAGCTCCGCGGCGATGTCGAGGATGCGGGCGCGCACCGGTTCCGACACCCCGGAGCGGCCGTTGAGGACGTGGGAGACCGTCGCCGTCGAGACGCGGGCAGCCCGGGCGACGTCGGCCGCGGTGACCCGCGCCGAGCGCGCGCCCTGCCCGTCCGTTCGCATCATCGTCGACACCTGCTTCCTGGCCGCCGGTGCGGTTGGGAGGTGACGCTAGTGAGGCCGAACGTCGTTGAGCAACGTTAAGTGGAGGGAGGAGACAGGCCGATGGACCATGGGACATGACACCTCCTTGCGACGGTTGCGGTTTCGTCTACGACTCGGTGCCTCGCGGCTCGATCGCCGCTCGGCTCGTGACGGAGGCGAGCGCGGTCGCCGACTCTCTGTGGACAGCGGATCCCCGGCACCGACCGACGCACGGTTGGTCTGCCACGCAGTACGGCGGCCACGTGCGTGACGTGCTCATCGTGCAACGGGAGCGGCTGCTCGGGGTTCGAGCGCACGGTTCCGGCCCGGTTCCTCCGATGGCACGCGACGCGCGTGCCGACTGGGGCGAATACGACGACCTCGACCTCACCACGGCCGCCGCGGAGGTGGTCGCCGCGGCGGGGCGACTCGGGCGATCGATGGCGCCTCCTGGGGGACGACGACTGGGAGCTCACCCTCGTCTACAACTACCCGGAACCGCGGGAACGCTCCCTCACGTGGCTGGGGCAGCACACGATCCACGAGCTCGTCCACCACGGGCGGGACATCGTCCGCGTCGGGCGGCGGTGAGGATCACCGCGGCCCGACGTGGGCGAGGTCCGCGCGGATGCTGTGTCGTGTCGGCCGGTGACGTGTCGAGGTGGGCGCGGAGGATCAGGCCGCCACGAGCGCGTCGATCTGGTTGATGGCCGAACTCGCCCCCTCCATGACACCCATGTCGAGCACCTGCTGCAGGGCCTCGGCGGAGTCGTAGGTGGAGACGAACGTAGCACGCGTGCCGGCCTCGGTCGCCTCCAGTCGCGTCTGCGTCGTCGACACGGGCAGGTCCGGGTTCGGGGCGAACTGCTCGTCCTTCGCGAAGCCGTCCTCGAAGGAGAAGGAGCGCGGCTCGTCGACCTCGAGGACCCGCCAGTAGCCGTAGTACTTCTCGCCCTCCGGTCCGGTCATGTAATAGGTGACGCGGCCGCCGGGGGTGAGGTCGTGGTCGACGACCGTCGCCGGGTGGGTCGGCGGACCCCAGATGCGCTCGAGCTGGCGCGGGTCGGCGTACACCTGCCAGACGCGTTCCGGCGGGGCCGCGAACTCGGCCTCGATGGTGACGGTGCGGCTCTCCAGGTCGTGGTGGGTGTCGGTGACGGGCATGGCTCAGTCCTTGTCCTCGCGAAGCAGGTCGTCGATGCGGGCGACGCGACCGCGCCAGACACCCTCCAGGTCGGTGAGCATCTCGCGGACGGATCGCACGGAGTCCACGTCGCCGCTCGCCAGGGCCTCCCGGCCCCGGCGCCGCTTGACGAGCAGGCCTGCCCGCTCCAGCACGGCGACGTGCTTCTGGACGGCGGCGAAGCTCATGTCGTACTCCGCCGCCAACGCCGAGACCGAATGCTCGCCGGCCAGCACGCGTCGCAGGATGTCGCGGCGGGTGCGGTCCGAGAGCGCGTGGAACCAGGCGTCCGCCCGGTCCTCGTCCTCCTCGGTCACACCCACAACATACAACCGCTTGGTTGTATGTGGCAAGGGCCGTCGTCGATCAGTGCCGCATCGCCCACTTGCGAGCGCCCGGCAGCGTGGCGAATGTGCCGTACCACCCACCGGCGGCGTTGCAGACGTCCCAGCGAGCGCGGTAGCTCGGCCGGTCCCGGCGATGCACCAGGTACCGCCGCCCGCTCGGGCTGGTGGTGATGAGGAAGGTGTCGGTGTCGATGCGCTCCATGTCCGTCATCCCCCTGGCTCGATGCCCCTCTCCCCAGCGCGGCCTGTACCCCCTTGATCGGCAGTCGGACGTCCGACCTGAAGTCGATCGAGGCACGAAGTTGGTCGACCGTACTGGACGCCGCGGAGAGGTGACGTGGTCGGCGCCCACCTGCGGCCTCCGAGGTGAGCGCCGACCGAACGGTCAGGCGGTGGTGACGGGCTGCTGGAGCTCGGTCACCCAGTCCGCCTGATCCTCCGACTCGGACCGCACGTACAGCTCGCGACACGGCCCGGCGAAGTCGTGCTCGCCGTCGACGATCCACCGGTGCAGCTGCTGCCACGACTCCCCGATCGTCGTCATCGGGCCGACGTGGACACCGCAGACCGCGGTCGTCACCGGCAGGTCGACGACCTCGAGACCGGCCGGGGGCTCGCCGTCGTGGGCGAACCCGACGACGACGTTCATGCCCGTGTCGGTGAAGTCGTACGTGGCCATCGGGACGCGGAGGTTCGCCCCGGTGGGCGACAGCGCTTCCTCGACCCGCCGGAACATGGGGCCGACGTGCTCGCCGACAGAGTCGGGATCCAGGGTGGCCCGGAGGGCGGCGAGGCGGACGGCGGGAACGGTCTTGAGCACGTAGTCGGTGGGCATGGTGTTCTCCTTCTCGATCATTCGCAGACGTGACTCGATCGTCGCCAGCCGGGTGCGGGCGGCGCGCATCTCGTCCTCGATCTGCGATCGGCGCAGCCGGTACATCCCGCGTAGCTCCTCCGACGACGGCCCGTCGGCGACGAGGCCGCCGATCTGGTCGAGCGAGAAGCCGAGATCGCGCAACGCGATGATCCGGTTGAGGGCGGGGAGCTGCTCGGGGTCGTAGGAGCGGTAGCCGGTCCACTCGTCGACGTGCACCGGCCGCAGCAGCCCGGTCGCGTCGTAGTGGCGCAACATCCGCACCGACACCTGCCCGAGTCGGGCGAAGTCTCCGATCAACATGGCACCGTTCTCCCGCCTCACACGGTGTCAGGGTCAAGACCCACAGCCTGGCACCCACGCCTTGTTGTGGGCCTGGACCGAGCCCGCCCGCCTGAGCGCCGACGCGCACGCAGCGGTCTCCGACCGCGACAACGACCTGCTGGTCAGCGCCGCGTCGGCCTGGGAGATCGCCACGAAGAACCGCCTGGGCAAGCTCGGCCGGGCCGACGGGCTCATCGCCGGCTACGCACGCAACCTCGAACGTCTGCGGGCGCGGGAACTGCTCATCACCTCATCGCACGCGCTCCTCGCCGGGGGACTGACGTGCGGCCACCAGGATCCGTTCGACCGGTTGATCGCGGCTCAGGGGATCCTCGAGGGGTTGAGCGTCATCACCGCGGACCCGGCTCTGCACGCCCTCGACGGGCTCGCCACCCACTGGTGACCCCGCGCAGGGATCCCGCCACCCGATCGACGTCAGGGCAGCGGCGTCGGTCCCCGCTGGAACGTGTTGTCGGGGAGCGTGACGCAGTTTCGACGATGGAGGAACGACCCCACGCGTCGCGCCAGGTCGCTGACCTGGGGTGTTGCCCAGGTGGTGCGAGACCGCCCGCTCCCGCATCGTCGAAACTGCGTGACGAATCCGGCGACCTCCCCGGCGGGCCCATCGTCGAGACACCCCGGGCGGATCAGAGGTCGCGCAGCGCCTCGGCGTAGGCGTGGGTGCGCTCGGCCAGGGCCCGCGCCGCCTCGACGAGGTCGGGGGCGCGGTCGGGAGAAGCGTCGAGCCGGACGACGTCGGCGGCCGAGGCCACGGCCGCGTCGGCGAGGCGCAGCGCGGTCGCTGCGTCGCCGACGAGGTCGGGTTTGACGGAGCCGTGCAGCTCGGCCGCGACCCGCGCGACGGCGGTGCCCACCCGGCAGACCTCCAGGGGTACGGCGCAGGCGGTCCGCGCGGCCTGAGTGACCCGCTCGTCCCGCTCGGGGTCGTCCTTCGGGAGCTGCCACGCCTGCACGAGCGGGGCAAAGGCGGGGCCGTCGGCGTCGGCGAGCTCCCGCAGTCGCTCGCGCGCGGCGACGAGCTCGCCGACCCGCGCCTCGTCCCACCCGGCGAACCGCGCGCACATCGTCGCGACCGCGGCCGCCGACGCCGCCGCCAGGGCGACGTGCGGCCCGGCCCCCACCTCAGGGGTTCTCGCCTCGGTGCGGGCCAGCAGCTCGTCGACCGAGGACTCGAAGATCGCTGCCATGTCCCGACCCTGCCACGGCGGGGCCCGGCGCGGGCGGCTGCTCAGCCCCAGATCGCGAAGCAGAAGGGATGACCGGCGGGGTCGAGGAGGACGACCCACTTTCCGGCCGCCTCGGCCGGCTGCGGCTGCGCCAGGGTCGCGCCCAGCTCGATCCCCGGTCTGTGGCGGCGTCGAGGTCCTGCACGCTGAGGTCGAGGTGGAACTGCTTGGCGCCGTGGTCGGGCCACGCGGGTCGGCTGTAGTTGTCGTCGCGCCCGAAGCCGAGGCGCACGCCGCCGGCCTCGACCATCGCGTAGTCGCCCTCGTCGTGCGTGATCTCCCCGCCGAGCAGGCGGGACCAGAACTGCGCCATCGCGTGGGCGTCGTCGCAGTCGACGGTGACCATGGCCAGGCTGATCGCGGTGTCGTTGATCTCCGTGTCGTTCGTCATGGCCACGACGCTAGGCCCGCGCCACCGCGCGGTCTTGAACGGATCGGACGTCGATCACCGACCCGTCGCCGTGCCAGCCCACCGCCGGCGACGCGAAGAGCTCGCGGGCCGTGCGACCCGACAGGCGCCGGGCCTCGCGACCGAGGTGCGCCTGGTCGGCGTAGCCCGCGCAGGCGGCGATCAGCGCGATCGACCGGGAGCGGTCGGCCCGGTGCAGGGCGAGAGCCCGCTGCAGGCGCAGGATCCCTCGAAGCGTCGCGGGGCCGTAGCCGAACTCCGCCAGGCAGCGCCGGTGCAGCTGCCGCGTCGACAGCCCGAGCGCGTCCGCGAGTTCGGCGATGCCGTCGCTGCCCGCGATGAGCCGCCGGGCCGCCTGGGGCGCGACGTCGTCGACGCCCGCCTCGGCGAGGAGATGCGCGACGAGGTCGAGAAGCACCGCCGACCGTTCGGTCGGGGCGGCCCGGCGGACCCGGTCCTCCGCGCGGCCCACGACCGCGGCCGGGAGGAGCGCCGCGAGGTCGACGCGCCGGTCGCGCAGCTCCGACACGGGCAGGCGCAGGACGGCACGCGCCGCGCCCGGCCGCAGACGCACTCCGCTCACCTCGATCGGCGCGGCGCGGGGCGCGGCCCAGGCGTGCGTCTCCGGGCCGCAGACGAGCAGCCCTCGACCCTCGAGCCACATGAGTTCCACGCACCCGTCGGGCAGCATGAGGTCGACGGTGCCCATCGTCGCGTCCCAGCGGCACACCGCCACCGGGGTCAGCGGCGGCGGCGGCCGCACCGGGGCGTAGGCGCCCGCACCCGTCCCGGTGGGGGCCGTCGCGCGGTCCATGGTCGAAGGCTCGCACAGACCGGTGGTCCGAGGGGTGGGTCGGCCGACGCTTGACCTTCCCCTTGGCGGAAGCCACAGCGTGGGATCAGCGGGGCCGCCGGCGACGAGAATCGGCGCGACCGCCGAGATGAAGGAGTCGCACGTGATGACCATCGGGGAGTTCGCCGCGCTGTCGGGCCTGAGCGCGAAGGCGCTGCGGTTCTACGACGAGAAGGGCCTGCTCGCGCCGCGCGACGTGGATCCGACGACGGGGTATCGGCGCTACGGCGCGGGTCAGGTCCGCCGCGCCGCGACGATCAAGCTGCTGCGGGACATGGGGATGCCGCTGGCGCAGGTGCGCGAGGCCGTCGATCGGCCCGACGAGTCCGACCGCATCGTCGCCGACTTCCGGGCCCGGGTCGCCGCCGACCGCGAGCGGCAGGACCGGGCGATGCGCGTCGCCGAGACGTTCCTGCCCGCCTACGAGAACGGCGCCCCCGCGCAACGCCGGCGCGCGGCGCGCCAGGCCTGGGCGGGGGTGGCGATGACCCTCGACCTCGACCGGCTCGGCAGCGACGACGGCGCAGGCGTGGCCGAGGCGAACGACACCGCCGACGACTCCTTCGGCGAGCTCTACCGCGCCCTCGCGCAGCGCGGCCTCACGCCGACGGGCCCGTTCTGGTCGACCCTCGGCGCGGCGGGTGTGGGCCCCGAGCAGATCCTGCTGTGCTGGCCCATCCCCGACCCCGGCGACGCCCTCGCCGACCTCACGGACCTCGGCGGGAACCGGGTCGTGAACGGGGTGCTGGACGAGCGGGAGGAAATGTTCGCGAGGTGCGACGTGGGCGACGACGTGGCCGAGTCGGGCGCCGCGCTCCCCGGTGTCGTCGCGTTCATGGAGGCCGTGGAGGACCTCGGCGTCGAGGACCGGGAGGTCCGTCAGGTCGGCGTGCTCGGCCCGGACGGTGTCCCCGTCGCCATGGAGCTGACGGTCACGCTCTGAGGCATCCGTCCGAGCACGCAGAGTCGGCGGCCTACGCGGCGTACGCGGCCCGGACGATCTCGACGAGGAGACCGGTGAGGGGGTGGGCGTCGCCGGCCCGCCAGGCGAGTCTCACCTCGAGGTCCGGGGCGTCGCGGATGGGCACGAAACGCACGGAGGACCGGGCGTAGTGGTCCGCGGTGGCCTCGGCGGTGATGCCGACACAGCCGCCACCTTCGATCGTGTCGAGCCAATGGTCGGTGTCGAAGGTGTCGACCGTTCTGACCGGTCGGTCGAAGAGGGACTCGTCGGTCGTGCCCGTGCGGCGGTTGCCCGCCACGGCGTGCTCCGCGACGTCGGAGAGGCTGACGACGCGCCGCCGTCCCAACGGGTGGTGCCGGGCGACGGCGCAGGCACGCCGCTCGGTGCCGACGACGGCGTGCTCGAGGCCCTGCGGCGGACGCCCGCGCAGCACCCCGACGTCGGCGCGACGCTCGGCCACGCCACCGGTCGCTGACGCCATCTGGACGACGGCGAGCTCGCAGCCCGTCTGCCGGTCGCCCCAGGCCCGGTAGACGGCAGACGTCCGCGCCCCGAAACCGGCCCAGGGGCTACCGACCGTGAGGCGTTGCGGGGTCGGCGATCGCAAGAGGCCTTCCCACCGGGCGACCAGGTCGGCGGCGCGCCCGGCGAACTCGCGACCCGCCGCCGTGGGGGTGGCGCCCCGGTTGGTGCGATCGACGAGCCGGTACCCGAGCGCCCGCTCCAGCTGCTGGACCGTCCGGCTGACGGTGGCCTGCGTCGTGCCCAGCGCGATCGCGGCGTCGGTGAACGTCTCCTCCTCGACGAGGGCGAGGAACGCGCGCAGGTGCCGCACCTCCACCTCCGCCGGTTCCGCCATACCTCCTGCGTATGGCAGGGCGGCCTGCGCGCATTTCGATGCGGCCGAGGTCGGCGGCTGCACTGGGAGCCATGAACGACGACTCGACCTCCCGACGCGCCGGGATCACGGCCCTCGTGGCCGGCGGCGCGAGCCAGTACGTCGGCGCGGCACTGGCGGTGACGCTCTTCCCCCTCCTCGGACCGGCGGGCGTCACCCTCGCGCGCCAACTCGTCCTCCTCGTCGTGCACGGGGGGCTCGCCCTCCGCCGCCCGGTGCGCCCGACGCCGCGCCAGCTGTTCCTCGCCGCGGTCTTCGGCGTCGTGCTCACGTCGATGAACCTCGCGATCTACGCCGCGATCGACCGGATCGGGCTCGGCACCGCGGTGACCCTGGAGTTCGTCGGCCCCATCGCGGTCGCGGTCCTCGGGCACCGGACCCGGCGCACCGCGGTGTGCAGCGCCGTGACCGCGCTGGGCGTCGTCGCGCTCGCCCGGCCCACCGCGACGACCGACTGGCTCGGCGTCGCGCTGGCCCTGTGGGCCGCCGCGTCGTGGGCGGCCTACATCTACGCCAACCGGGCGGTCGGACGCAGCCTGCCGGGGTTCACGGGATCGGCGCTGGCCGCGCTGACGTCGGTGGTGCTCATCGCGCCCGTCGCGCTGCCGCGCCTGGACTCCTCACTCGTCACGCCGGGCGTCGTCGGCCTGGCGATCGTCGTCGGCGTGCTCACGTCGGCCGTGCCCTACGCGCTCGACACGTTCTCCCTGCGCCGGCTCGACGCGTCGCTGTACGCGTCGCTCCTCGGGCTGTACCCGGTGCTGGCCTGCGTCGCCGGGGTCGTCCTCCTCGGCGAGTCGGTCGGCCCGGTCGAGGTGGTCGCGACGGCCTCGATCGTCGCGTCGAACGCGGTCGTCGTGCGGTCCCGGGGCGGTTCGCGCTGCTCAGGGCAGCGTGCGAGCTGTGGCCGGGTCGCGCGCGCCCATGCTCGGGGGCATGAGTGACGCTGCCCCCGCGGGACGAACCCTCGACGACGACATGTACCGGCGGCTGTTCGAGCGGCGCGTGCTGCTGCTGGGCGAGCCGCTGGAGGACTGGAACGCCAATCGGCTGTGCACCGGCCTGATCCTGCTCGCACTGGCCGACCCCACCGCCGACGTCCGACTGCTCATCAACTCCCCCGGGGGGTCGGTGCCCGGCATGCTCGCCATCCGCGACTGCATGCGCGCCGTCCCCTGCGACGTGGTGACCGTGAACCTCGGCATGGCCTACAGCGCCGGCCAGTTCCTGCTGTCGTCGGGGACCCGCGGTCGACGCTTCGCGATGCCGCACTCCAAGGTCCTGCTGCACCAGGGTTCCGCCGGGATCGGCGGCACGGCGATGGACATCGCGATCCAGGCCGACGACCTGCGTCACACCCGGGACACGGTCCTGTCCCTCGTCGCCGAGGACACCGGTCAGGACCTGGCGACCGTGGAGCGCGACTCGCGCCGGGACCGCTGGTTCGACGCGCGCGGAGCCCTCGACTACGGCTTCGTCGACCACCTCGTCACCGGCCTCGACGACATCCTGCCCGGCACCGGCACCAAGGGAGCAGACCGATGAGCGGCTACACCATTCCCTACGTCACGACCCGGACCGATCGGGGCGAGCGCACCGTCGACGTGTACTCCCGGCTGCTCGCCGACCGCGTCGTCTACCTGGGCACCGCCATCGACGACGGCGTCGCCAACGCCGTCATCGCGCAGCTCATCCACCTGGAGTCCGAGAGCGTCGACCAACCGATCCAGCTGTACATCAACTCCCCGGGCGGCTCGATCCCGGCGATGCTCGCGATCTACGACGCCATGCAGTACGTGCGCTGCGAGGTCCACACCACGTGCGTCGGCGAGGCCGCCTCCACCGCGGCGGTCCTGCTCGCCGGGGGCGCGTCCGGGCACCGCGCGATCCTGCCCCACGGGCGCGTCGTCATCCACGCCCCCGCGGCCGAGGGACGCGGCGCGATCCCCGACCTCATCCTCGAGGCCGACGAGGTCGAACGAGTCCGCACGATGCTCGAGGAGATCCTCGCCGTGCACACCGGTCGCTCACGTCGGCAGATCCGGGAGGACACCGAGCGCGACCTGGTCCTCACGGCCGACCGGGCGCTGGACTACGGGGTGGTGGACGACATCGTGCGCCGGCGCCCCACCCCCTAGGAGGGCGCTGACCACGGCCGTCGATGAGCGAGCGGGCCGGTGTGTCGATCCGGCCGGGCGGAGGGAGGACGGCGTAGCGGGCGACGTCGACGACGCAGCCGGATCGGCGCTGGGCGAGCCGACCGGATCGTTCAGCACTCTCCCGGGGCGCTCAGGCGGCCAGGCAGACCGCGCCCCGCCGCAGCAGGGACGCCGCCCGGTGTGCGACCTCGCCCACCGTGAGGTCCAGGGCACCGGCCACGGCGCCCAACACCTCGGAGGACGGATCCTTGCGGCCCCGCTCGATCTCCGAGAGGTACTGGGGCGCGACCCCGGCGCGCCCGGCGACGTCCGCGAGGCGTTCGCCGCGATCGAGTCGCTCCTCGCGCACGACGTCCCCGACCGCCACGCGCCACAGGGGCTCCGCCGCGGGGCGCACCGGCAGACGTACGACGTTGCTCATGGCTCCACGGTAGGCGCGACCTCCGCCGCCCACGACCGGGAGGGCGCTCGTCGGCTCGACCCCGATCGGGCCGTCGCCCGCTGTCGGTCGGGTCGCGGCGGTCCTGACCAGGCGGTCGGCTCTTCTGATGCCGCACCAGGACGCCGGCACCAACCCCCGGGGCCGCGGCCCGACCCTTGCCGACCGACCTCGACGGGGGCAGGATGACGCCCAGCTCGATCCGGTTGTCGTCCGTGTGAATTCGCCCTACGTGAAGGTCGAGGAAGCCCATGCGTCGGTCCCTGACGGTCATCTCGTCGTTCGTCATCGCCCCCCTCCTGTTGGGGCCCGCCGCGGTCGCGGCCCCGACGGCCCCCGCCAGGGCGGACGTCGCCCGGGACGTGGGTGGAGCCTCGCCCGTGGCGGCACAGACCGATGCCGACGGTCGGGCCCGCTGGGTCGCGGCGTGGGCGACGGCGCCGCAGGGGGTCTACCCCGTCGGCTATGCGGTGGGGCAGCCCGGGGCCACCGACGCCAAGGGCCTCACCCGCATCCCAGCGCTCCCGGGCGATCAGGCGCGCGACCAGACGCTGCGCATGATCGTGCGGCCGACGCTCGACGGTGACGAGTGGCGACTGCGCCTCAGCAACGCCTTCGGCACCCGGCCCGTCACGTTCGACGCCGTCTCCCTCGCCGATCAGCACAGCGGCTCGAGCATCGACCCCCGGACGCGCACGCAGGTGACGTTCGGCGGGCGACGCAGCGTGACGGTCGCCCCCGGCGAGGTGGTCGCGAGTGACCCCGTCTCGTTCCGGGTCCGCGGCCGCGGCGACGACCACGTGGCGGTGAGCCTGTCGGTCAAGGGCGCGAGCGGGCCGATGACGTGGCACGCGACCTCGTTCGCCACGTCCTACGTCTCGGAGCCGGGCTCCGGGGATCGCACCCGAGAGGCCTCCGGCGCCTCATTCGGGGCGTCGACGACGTCGTGGTTCTACGTGGCCGGGCTCGACGTCCGAAGCCGGCACGCGGGCACGGTCGTCGCCCTCGGCGACTCGATCACCGACGGCTTCTTCTCGAGCGTCAACGGCGACGACCGGTGGCCCGACCAGCTCGAACGCCGCCTGCGGGCCCGCGGTGGCCCGACCCTGTCCGTCGTCAACCAGGGCATCGGCGGCAACATGGTCACCGACGTCGGCCGCCCGCCCGGCGAGTGCACCCCGTGCGACGGCCCGCCGCTCTTCGACCGTCTCGACCGCGACGTCATCTCGCAGCCGGGCGTGCGCGCCGTCATCCTCCTCGAGGGCATCAACGACCTGGGCGGCGGCAACGCGACGGCCGAGTCCGTCATCGCCGGGATGAAGCGGACGGTGAACACGCTGCACGCCCACGGCCTGCCGGTCGTCGGGGCGACGATCACGCCCTCCGGCGGCGCGGAGGGTGGCTACGGCACCGCGGCGACGGACGCCAAGCGGCGTGCCGTCAACGACTTCATCCGGCACAGCGGGACCTTCGACGACGTCGCCGACTTCGCGAAGGCCGTCGAGGACCCGCGCGACCCCTCGCGGCTCAAGCCCGAGTTCGCGACGAACTCCTCCACCGGGGGGCCGGGCGACAAGCTGCACCCCGGCCGCGCCGGCTTCATCGAGATGGCGAACGCCGTCGACCTCGACGAGCTCACGCACCTCGTCCGCAAGGCGCGGACCCGGTAGGGACGTCGTGACCGATCGGTGACCTACGTCCGCGGAGCTACGGGCCCTGCGATGAATCACACTGCCACTCAGGCTTTTTGCGAAGAATGAGGTGGAGTGCGATGAAGCGTGCGATCCGGACCGGTGCGGTCCTGGCCTTCCTACCGGCATTGGCCGGCGCCCCGCCCGTGACGGACGCGGCGTCGGCCGCGACGCGTCCGGCGGCGAGCGCCTCGGTGGCGGCCGCGGCGCCGACCACCGTGAGCGCGGCGGCCCTCACGCCCGTGACGAGGGTCGTCGACGGCGACACCCTGCACGTGCGGGTGGGCCGGCGCACCGAGAAGGTCCGTGTCATCGGCCTCGACACCCCCGAGATCGGCGAGTGCCACGCCCGCGAGGCGACCCGGGCCATGGCCGCCCTCGTGCAGCGCCGGTCCGTGCGTCTGGTCGCCGACCACACCCAGCCGAACCGCGACCGCTACCAGCGGCTGCTGCGCCACGTCGTCCTGCGCGACGGTCGCAGCGTCGCGCCGCTGCTCATCGCCGGAGGGCACGGGTGGGAGTTCACGTACGGCCAGGCCTACCAGGGCCAGGCCGCCCACCGACGCGCCGAGGCCCGCGCCATCAAGGCGAGGGCCGGCCTGTGGCGAGGCTGCCGCGGCCTCACCCGCGTGATCGCCGTGCGCGGCCGGTGCGCGATCAAGGGCAACATCAGCACACGGGGCGAGAAGATCTATCACGTGCCCGGCGCCACGTACTACGGCGCCACGGTCATCAACCCGCGCAAGGGCGAGCGCTACTTCTGCACGGAGCTGCAGGCGCGCAAGGCGGGCTGGCGCGCGTCCGAGGTGTGAGGTCCACGGTGTGAGCCCGACGCGTGGCCAGACCATCGACACGCGGGTACGCGGCGCTGATCACGATGACCGGCGGCAACGTCATGGAGCAGTCCCCGCGCGGCGCGCCACGTCACGACCGGCGGCCGAGATCACCGGCCCCGGACGATGCGCAGCCCCTTCGGCCCGAACCCGTGCAGGGCGAGCAGGTCGGCGTCGGAGGCCGCGTCGAGGGCTGACCGGGTGGTCAGCCCCGCGTTCTGCAGGGCTCGGCGAGCCGGGGCTCCCAGGCCCTCGAGCGGGTCGGGTTCCTCGCCGAGGTGTGCGCGGACCGCGGCGCGGGGGGCGCGGTGGGCCCACGCCTCGGTGATGATCTCGGTGAGCTCGGCGCGGCTGATCTCGCCGAGCCGGGAGAGCCGGACGAGCACGCCGGTGTGGCCGCGGAAGTGGTCGATGTCGAAGAACGGGCCGTCGCCCTGCACGAGGACCGCCTTGGCCTCGTGATCGGGGGTGATGACGACGAGCAGGTCCTCGAACGGTTCGCCGGTCGTCGGGTCCACCGCGGTGCGATGGGGTGCGCGGTAGACGAGGAATCCCTTGCCGGCGACCTTCCACGTGGGCCGGTCGCCCCACGAGATCCCGAGCTCCGCCCCGGGCAGGGAGCCGGCGATCCGGTCGACGTCCTGCGCGCTCGCCCTGGGCATGACCCCACGATCCTGGCCGCTCGGTCACCGGTCAAGGGGCATCGACGGTGCCCGACTCGCTCATGATGATCGCCCGGTCGCCTCGCCAGAGGAACCACACCGGAACCGCGTGCGGCCGACCGTCCGCACGGACGGTCGTGAACCAGCCGATGACGTCCGAGTCGAGCCGGCGCCGGACGTCCGCGGCCGCCGCCTCGGAGGTGCCGAGAGGGAAGTCGTTCGCGCTCATGGACCACACGCTAGCCACGAGCCCGCCGCCGCTACGAGGCCTCGACGCCGCGGACGTCAGGACCCCGTGCCCACGCGCGCCATGATCGCCTCGTACGCGGCGCGGACCCCGGTGCTCAGGGTCGGCTCCATGACGGGCGCGAAGTGCGGCGAGTGGTTGGTCGGCACCGGCTCGCCGGAGTCGACGAGCTCCGCCGGCATCCCGCCGAAGAACCAGTAGACCCCGGGCACGCCGATGGCGTCGGGCAGCGCCCCGAAGTCCTCACTGCCCAGCACCGCCGGCGCCTCGCGGACCGCGTCCTTGCCGAGGACGCCGCGCAACACACCCACGACGCGTCCCGTCTCGTCGGGATCGTTGACGAGCCGGGGGAACGAGGAGAGGTCCGCGACGTCGGGCGCCGGCGCCCCCGAGCCCGCGGCCTCCGCGTCGAGGACCTCCCGCAGCCGCCGCAGGAGCTTGTCGCGCACGTCGGCGTCGAGGTTGCGCATGTTGATCGTGAACTGCGCGCTCGCCGGGATGATGTTCTCCTTCAGGCCGGCGTGGAACGTCGCGACCGTGATGACGGCCGCCTGCTGGGGCGGCACCTCGCGGCTGATCAGACTCTGCAACCGCACGACCATGTGGCACGCGAGCAGCACCGGGTCGATGGTGTCCTCGGGCCGGGAGCCGTGCCCGCCGCGGCCGCGGACCGTGACGAGGAACGAGTCCGAGAACGACATCGCCGGGCCCGTCGTGATGTCGATCGTGCCGGTGAGGCCGGGCCAGACGTGCTGGCCGTACACGACCTCGGGCCGCGGCGCGCGGTCCCAGAGCCCGTCGGCGACCATCGCCGCCGCCCCGGCCGCCGTCTCCTCGCCGGGCTGGAAGAGGAAGACGACGGTGCCCGCCCACGCGTCCCGGCGCTCCGCGAGGAGGGTGGCCGCGCCGATCGCCGCGGTGATGTGGGTGTCGTGACCGCACGCGTGCATGACGGGCACGTCCGTGCCGTCGGGAAGCGTGCCCCGGGCCGTGGAGGAGTACTCGAGGCCGGTGTCCTCCGCCACGGGCAGCCCGTCGGTGTCGGCGCGGAAGCCGACGACGGGCCCGTCGCCGTTGGCGAGCGTCGCGACGACCCCGGTCCCCCCGCAGCGGAACACGTCGTACCCGAGGCCGCGCATCCGCTCTTCGATGAGCACAGCCGTCTCCTGCTCCTGCATCGAGAGCTCGGGGTGGGCGTGCAGGTGCGTGTACAGGTCGTGCAGCGAGCTCAGCAGGTCGTCGGGCAGGTCCACGGTCATGGGGAACACCTCTCGTCGATGCGTCGGACGGATCAGCTCTCGAGGTCTCCGCTACCCACCGCCTCGTCGCCGTAACGGCGGTTGCGGTCGCGCAGCATCCACGCGGCCGCGACGGTGGCGATGACGACGACCGCGGTCGCGAAGTTGCCGAACATCTTGCCCAGCACCGGGACGAGCAGCAGCTGGACGACCGCTGCGACGACGAGGGCGATGACGAGGATCTTCGTCGAGCGCACGTACGCGCCCAGCTGCACGACCACCGCTCCGATGATCGCGGGGAAGATGTAGAGGCGCGCGACCTGGGTGACCGAATCCGGCATGAGGCTGACCAGGAAGGTGCCGAGCAATCCGACGAAGACGAGCAGCGAGGCGATGTGCACGATCGCGGCTCCGCAGATCGCCATGACGGCGGCGAGCTCGGCGCGACGAGTGCCCGGCTTGGCCCCGATCGCGGACTGGGCGACGATCGCCGAGGGGAGCAGCTTGTTGGCGATGTTCCCGATCATGAAGGCCTGATACGTCGCGGCCGGACCGAGCACCGGGTAGTAGGTGACGACCTCGACGACCCAGATGACGCCGAACACCGCGGCGACCGCCGCGAACGCCGTGAGGAGCTGCCCCCAGCTCACGACGAGATCGGTGAAGAGGACGAGGTAGAGGGGGCCCAGCCACGACAGGAGCAGGGCGGCGAGCATCGTCAGACGTCCCCAGCGAGACGTGGTGGCGTCGTAGCGCGCGTACGCGGCGTCGGCGGCCCCGGAGTCGGTGTCGGTGGTCACGTTCGTGCCCCTCTCAGGCCGGGCCGAGGCCGGTGTGGTGGTGGGCGACGTAGGCGAGCCCGAGCGCGAGGAGGATCGCGATGCCGAGGCCCCACTCTCGCAACCACGCGGCGTCGAGCCGACGGGCGAGCCAGAGACACACCGCCATGACCGCTGCGGACGCCACGACGGTGACGACGTGCACGTTCGACTTCGGCAGTTCCGCGACCCCGAGGGAGGCGAAGGCGCCGAGCAGCGCCGCGGACGGGACGATCGCCATGAGGGCCGGGTTCGCGTGGCGCAGGTGGGCGTCGCCGCGCTTGAGGATCGGCGTGAGGACGAGGGCCGACACCATCCACATCCCGCCGGAGGCGCCCATCGCGAAGAACGCGGCCGTGAACACCTCCGGCGTCCACGTCGGTCCGCCGAGCTGGGCCCCCATCGTCGTCGCGACGAGGGTCGCCGACGAGGTCTCGGTGGCGGCCGACCCGACGAGTCCGATCCGCACCAGGACCGCGGGGGTGCCCAAGAGCGTGAGCAGCGCGATCGCGACGATGACGACCGCCAGCGAGGGGCCGATCGCGGCCACGCCGCCCGCCCGCAGCGACCGACGGAGATCCTCCCGGCTGAAGTCGAGGTCGGGTCCCGCATCCGCCGCGGCCCGCATGTAGATGAGCGATTGCAGGACGATGACAGCGAACACCCCGAGCGCGCAGGCCCAGAGGAAGGGGGAATTGGCGTAACTGGCGACGTCTCTCACGCAGAGACTCCTCGACCGGAAACGGCTCTGGTAGGAACCGCCTGTGCGGGTGGCGGACCCCGGCGGTGTCCTGTCCGTGAACGGAACTGCACCAGGACTGGTGCGTCGGCCGGGTCGACGAACGGCCGGGATCGGCCTCTTTCGCCGACTCCGCCGTTGATCCGGCGAGTCAATCGAACTCGCTGCTCGTCGTCAAGCCCCTCCTGATGCGGCCGTTCTGCGAGAGCAGCGGCGCACGTCGTCACGGCCACCCTCACCTTCCGGCTCCGCGCCCCGGCGGCCGGTCGAGGCGCTCGGGCGTCTCAGAGGGCGACGGCCGCGTCGGCGTACAGGTCGGCCGGCATCGCGTGGTCGAGCCGCCACGTGATGGCGATGGGCCGCTCGCCGGTGTGGCTCACGTAATGGGCCGGCCCGAGGAAGGTGTAGGGCTCGGTGCCGAACTCGCCGGTCCGCTCCTGACGGACGAAGAGGAGGATCGTGCTCGAGCCGTCGAGGTAGCGGCGGCCGGTCGGCGAGTCGAGCGAGGTTGTCGACTGCGACTCCCAGTGGAACAGCGTGGGGCTGAGCGGGTAGTCGCGGTAGAGCGTCGTCGGGGAGTAGTGCGCCTCGGACTTGCGCAGGGTGATGAGGAACGCGTCGACGGGCCGGCCGTCGATGCTCGTGTGGAGGACGCCCGACTGGAAGTGCGCCGGCTTCCGGGCGAGGGAGCCCCAGTCGAGGCCGGCGAGGATCTCCTCGCGGGTGTAGCGGGCGTGCACGTGCAGCGAGGTGGGCACCGCGGCCGGCAGGGCCGTCGTCACGTGCCGGGTCGCATCGAAGGCGAGGTCGACGACCTGCCGCAGCTCGTCCCGCGTCTCCGCCTCCCCCGCCAGGGCGTCGAAACCCGCCTCGTAGGAGTCGAATCCGCCCCCGTCCGGCCACAGCGCGAAGAACAGCATCCGCGCGAGCCGCTGCTCCAACGCGCCGAGGTCGCGGTAGCGGACGCCGAGGGTGAGCAGGTCGGCGTAGGCACGGGCACGATCGGGGTCGTCGACGTGCGCGAGGGCGCGCACCCGGCGCGCGAGCTTCGCCTCGAGCGGCGAGGCCTCGTCCGCGAGCAGCCCGGCGTCGCGGCGCAGGGTCGTGAACGACTTGTCGGGCCGCAGCACCTGGGCGAGCTCGACGCCGGTGTCGTCGAGGAAGGTGCGCAGGTCGTCGGTCGGGTGCGCGCGCAGCTCCCCGACGAGGTGCTTCCACCGCAGCGCGAGGTGGTCGCGCACGTTGCGCAGCACCTCCTCCTGCACGACGCGGTCGAGGACGATCTGGCAGCCCGACGGCAGGAACGGGAACCCGTGCTCGATGTCGCGCTGCAGGTCCTTGCGGGACGCGCCGGTCAGGGCCCGGAAGCGCAGGTCGGCGCGGAACTCCGCCCGGTGGTGGCCCACGAAGTCGAGCGCGGTGAGCACGGCTTTGCCCTCGGCGAGCCGCAGCCCGCGGCCGAGCTGCTGGAGGAAGAGGGTCGGGCTCTCCGTGGGGCGCAGGAAGAGCACGGTGTCGACCTCGGGGATGTCGACGCCCTCGTTGAAGAGGTCGGCGGTGAAGATCGCGGCGATCCGGCCGGCGCGCAGGTCGGCGACGGCCCCGATGCGATCCGCCGTCGGCGTCTGCCCGGTCACCGCGACCGCCGGGATGCCCGCCCCGGCGACGACCCGCGCCATGTACTCGGCGTGCGCGACCCCGGCGCAGAACCCGAGCGCCCGCATCCGCCCCGGGTCGGTGATCTTGTCCTCGAGCTGGCGCAGGACGAGCCGGGCGCGGGCGTCGTTGCCGGTGTAAAGGCGCTCGAGGGCGGCGTCGGCGTAGCGGCCGGCGCGCCACTCGACGGCCGACAGGTCGGTCCCGTCGGCGATCCCGAAGTAGTGGAACGGGCTGAGCAGGTCGGCCCCGATCGCGTCCCAGACGCGCAGCTCGGCGGCGGTGCGGCCGTTGAAGAAGCCGCGGACGTCGGTCCCGTCGGTGCGTTCCGGGGTGGCGGTGAGCCCGAACAGCTCGCGCGGCTGCAGGTGCTCGAGCAGCCGCCGGTAGGTCGGCGCCTCCGCGCGGTGGAACTCGTCGACGACGACCACGTCGAAGGCGTCGGCCGGGATGTCGTCGACGCGGGTCGCGAGCGACTGCACGCTCGCGAAGACGTGCCGCCACTGGCTCGGCACATGCCCGCCGACGAGGAGCTCCCCGAACGTGCCGTCGGCGAGCACCTCCCGGTACGTGCGCAGTGACTGGTCGAGGATCTCCTGCCGATGGGCGACGAAGAGCAGGCTCGGCCGCTCCCGACCCGCGCACAGCCGCCGGTAGTCGAGCGCGGCGATGACGGTCTTGCCCGTGCCGGTCGCGGCGACGACGAGGTTGCGGTGCCGGTCGTGCAGGGTGCGTTCGGCGTCGAGCGCCTCGAGGATCTGCTGCTGGTGCGGGTAGGGGCGCACGTCGAGCCCGGAGACGAGCAGGCTCGTCGGGGTGCCGCTGCCCTTCGCGGCGTGCAGGGCGCGTTCGAGGCGCTCGCGGTCGGCGTCGTCGTCCGGGTCGTACGGCGCGTATTCGTCGGAGTGCCAGTAGGTCTCGAAGGTGGCGGCGAACTTCTCGAGCAGCGTCGGCGTCGCCTGGGCGGAGAGCCGGACGTTCCACTCCGCGCCGTCGAGGAGCGCGCTGACCGTGAGGTTGGAAGAGCCGACGTAGGCGGTGTCGAAGCCCGTGGCGCGGTGGAACCGCCAGCCCTTGGCGTGCAGGCGGGTGCGGCGGGGGTCGTACTGCACCCGGATGTCGGCGCCGAAGTCGCGGGCGAGCCGGTCGAGGGCCTTGATGTCCGTGCTGCCGAGGTAGGTCGTCGTGATGACCCGGAACGGTGCGCCGCGCTCGCGGAGCCGGCCGAGCTGCGCCTCCAACGTGCGCATGCCGTGCCACTTGACGAACGCGCAGATGAGGTCGACGCGGTCGCACGTGTCGAGCTCGGCTTTGATCTCGCTGCCGAGGCTCGGATCGCCGTGGGCGTTCGTCAGCAGGGCGACGTGGGCGAGCGGAGTGCTCGGGCGGACGCCCGCCGGGTAGGCGGGCGGCAGGCCGGGGGCGGCCGGCCGGGTCAGGGCGAGGAGGCGCCGCACGCCCTCTTCCGGCGTGTCGTCCTCGGCGTCGAGGAGTGCGAGCACCTGCCGCACGAGCGCGAGCCGACCCGCCTCGTCGGCGTCCCCGGGCGTACGCAGACTGCGGAGCAGTGTCCGGCCGAGGTGGCTGGCCAGCACGTCGGCCTGGTCGGCGGGGTCGACGCGCTCGATGCTCGCGGACAGATCGGGGCGAAGCGCCAGCCGGCGCAGGAGCGCCGTCGTGACCACGGACTCGTGCAACCCCTCGGCGAGTGCGTCGTCGCTGGTCACGCCTCTCACCATGCGGCCCGGCGCCGGCGAGCGTCAACCGCGGGGCGTGTGGGAGCGCACTCCGGATCCAACGGGCGTGGAGCGTCGACCGACCGATCGGACGAAATGGTGATCAAGAAAGTCCCTGCGCGTCGTCGTCCTCGGGGCCACCTACGCGATGGGTCGGCCGGTGGCGGATTGCCTCGCCGATCAGGGCCACGACGTCGTGGGCGCCTCCCGCTCCGTCGGCGGAGATGCGGGCGAACGGCGGAGTCGTCGTCGACGCGATCGATGTTCAGACCTGGTTGCGGCGGGCTGTCACGCCCTGGCTCAGGAGTCCACACCCCTTCCCGCAGACCGTACATCAGCGTCCCGGGCCACCCTTGGGGCGTGCACCCGGAGGGTGCATAGGTCGAAGAACCATTCGGGCCGGGTCGATGCGCTCCCAGAGACCCGGCTTTCGAGAAACCGCAGGTCAGAGCGTTGCAGGCGAAGGGCCGATCGGATCGACCCGGCCGAAATGGTTCTTGGACCGCCGACAGGTCGGCGGAGACCTCGGATCTCAGCGCACGCACCGGAAGCTGCGCGCGGAATCGACGTCGCCGCGCACGTACCGCGGCCAGGTCGGGTACTCGCACAGCGGTCGGGTGCGGCCGGTGGGCACGCCGACGCGGTCGGTGACGACCTGCGCGCCCGGGGTGCGTCCCCGCTCGACCCACCGGGTCAGCGCCGGGAGTGAGTCCCATTCGGCGTTGAAGACCGTGCTCACGGCGTGGCCGTAGCCGGGGATCTCGTAATACCGCACCGCCCGGCGCGTGAGACGCGGCCCGAGGTCGGCCTCGAGCCGGCCCATGAGCTGCCGCGTCGCGCGGTTGCTCACGAGGGCGTCGTGGACGCCGTGGGCCATGAGGACCTTGCCGCCGCGCCGCGCGAACGTGCGCAGGCCGCGCGGGTCGACCTCCTGGAGGCGGCTCAACTCGACGATCCGCGAGCGCCACCGCCCGGGGTGGGCCGGGTCGAGCGACAGCGCATCGAACCCGGGGTCGCGGGTGACGGCGAAGCGCACCCACTCGTCCCAGAACGTCGAGCCGTACGGCGGGCTGCCCGCCGGCAACACCGGCGGCATCGGTGAGGCCGGCTGCACGAGACCGAGACTCAGCGAGACGACCGTCGTCTGCAGCGGGTGGGCGAAGACCCGGCCGAAGTCGGTGCCCCACGTCGTGAACCCCGGGTAGCCGCGCTCGCCGTTCGCGAGACGGTAGGGCAGCCGCGACGGTGCGTCGAGGGTGCGGAACGAGCGGATCTGCTCGTCCGAGAGGCAGTTCGGTCCGGCGTCCTTGCCGCCGGCACACCGCAGCGGGGTCCGGCCGACCCGAGCCCGCGCCGGGTCGAAGACCTGGTCGCAGCGCTTCTGGTTCGAGATGACCCCGTCGCGCACACCGTCCAGGCCGTCACACGTCTGCACGGCCGCGGCGAAGAGCGCCGTCCGCTTCGCCGGGCTCGGGTACGCCCCGGGCTTGGCGAGCTGCCGCGTCATCCGGCCGAACTCGAGGTTGAGCGCCACCGCGTTCCACGCCGGGTAGAGCACGAGCGCGCCGTCGAAGTCGCGCGGCCACCGGCTCGCGGCCAGCAGCGCCTCGCGGCCGCCGGTCGACCCACCGGCGACATACCGGTACCGGGGCGCGCGGTCGTACCGCTGCGCGACGAGGCGCATGGCGACGTCGTGGGTCTTCTTCAGCGCGTCGCCGGAGAAGTTGCGCAGCGCCTCGTCGTTGAGGGCGAACCGCCCGTCGCGGCTCGTCGCGGGCCCGGCCTGGTGCCCGGAGTCGCTGCCGTACGTGACGTACCCCTGCGCGAGCGGCGTCGGCCCGGCAGACGGACCGGCCGGTACTTGGCCCAGCCCGGTGACGACCGTGCCGTTCGCGCCGCCACCCCCGAGGAGCAGCGACCGACGGTTCCATCGAGCCGGCAGGTTGACCTGGAAACGGATCGGCGACGACGACCGATCGACCGGGTGGATCTCGCCCGTCACCTGGCAGTAGTTGCCGGTGGCGGGCGTCGTCAGCTCCGCCACCGACGTGATCGTGGCCCCGCGGGTGCGCAGGCCGATACGCGCGGCCGGAACCGTCACGCCCCGCAGGGTCTCGCAGCGGGAGACGGGCGTGGACGCCGCATCGGATCCGGTCGGCGCCGCGGCCCGCTCCGCGCCGGTCGCGGTGGCGGTCGCCGTCGTCCCGGCGAGGGCGGCGCAGACCGCGGCGGACAGGACTCGCAGAATCGGTCGGGGCATCGTCGCCTCCAGCGCTCCGGTGATGGATGGAGTCACTGTAGGGCCCGTCGGACTCGACCGCCCCGGGGAACGGACGCCTTCTGTCCACGCCCGCCGTTGCCGTGCAAGTCCACCTCCCCTCACCGACCACATCCTCTGCGACGGAAAGGGGTTCGGCCCCTCCGCCGTCGCAGGTCCCGACGAGCACTGGGACCGAAGTCTGCCCCGCGCCCCCACCTCCGCGCCTACGGTTGAGCCATGGCCTCCCCGCCCGGATCCCGACACGGACTCCGGCGCCGGCTGCTCACGTCGGGGGTCCTCTTCGGGATCGGCGTGGCCGCCTTCGTCGACGAGAGCGTCTTCCACCAGCTCCTGCACTGGCACCACTTCTACGACCTGTCCACGCCGACGGTCGGCCTGGTCTCCGACGGGTTCTTCCACGCCTTCGGCTGGTTCGCCACGGTCGGCGGTCTCTTCCTGCTCGCCGACGTGCGGCGCCGCGGCGGTCGCTCGATCGCGCCCTGGTGGGGAGCCGTCCTCATGGGGGCGGGCGGGTTCCAGCTCTTCGACGGCACGATCAACCACAAGGCCTTCCGGATCCACCAGATCCGCTACGTGCCGGACCTGTTCGTCTACGACGCCGTCTGGCTCGTCGTCGCTCTTCTCCTCCTCGGCGGAGGCGCGTGGTGGTGGCGCCGCCGCGACGAGCGCGGAGCCCATGCACCCGCATGACGCCGGCGCTCCCGTCGACCTGACCGGACCCGTCCTCGGCGGCGCCCTCCTGGTGCTGCTCGCCGGTTACCTGGCCGCGATCGCGGTGTCCCGGCGTCGGGGGCGCCCGTGGCCCGCCTGGCGAACAGCGTGCGCCGAGGCGGGTGTCGGCGTCGCCGCGGTGGCCGTCGCTCCGGTCGCCGCGGTGGGCGGCTTCGTCGCGCACATGTGGGCCCACCTGCTGTTGGGCATGCTCGCGCCGATCCTGCTCGTGCTCGCGGCGCCCGTGACCCTCGCCCTGCGGGCGCTGCCGGCCGCCCGCGCCCGCCGGTTGTCCCGGTTCCTCGCGAGCCGCCCGATCCGCGTCCTCACCCATCCCGCGGTCGCCGGGACCCTCGACGCCGGCGGCCTGTGGCTGCTCTACGGGACCGGGCTCTACGCCGCGATGCACCACGACCCAGGGCTCCACCTGCTCGTCCACGCGCACGTGCTCGCCGCCGGGTGGCTCTTCACGGCGTCGGTGCTGCGGGTGGACCCGGACCCCCACCCGGTCGGGCACCGCACGCGCGCGCTCGTCCTGCTCGCCTTCCTCACGCTGCACGCGATCCTCGCCAAGCACCTCTACGCCCATCCCCCGACCGGCGTCCCGGAGGCGCAGGCGCAGGCCGGGGCGCAGCTCATGTACTACGGCGGCGACTACATCGACGTCGCGCTCCTCGTGCTGTTCTGCCTCGACTGGTACCGGCGCACCGCGCCCACCCGGGCTTCCGCGCCGGCCGCTCACCCGGCGTAGCGCGTCGCCCGGCAGCCCTCACGCCCGCACGTCGCGGCGGTCCAGGGTTCGGGTGGCGCTCGCGAGGACGACGGCGGTGAGCAGGGCCGTCGCAAGGAGGACGGTCCCGATCGGGCCGGCACCGAGGACGCCGGCGTCGCCGAAGACGCCGCTACCGACCTGCGTGGCGCGGGCGGCGAGGGCGTGCGGCAGCACGAAGATCGCGCCGTCGACCCCCGCGACGAGCAGGACCAGACCCGCGCCGGCGCCGACGAGCGCGAGCGCGACCGGCGCCGCGAACGAGCGCAGGACCATGGACAGCGCCGACTGCAGCGCCGCGAGCGGCAGCCCGGCGAGCGCGACGAGACCGCTCACCGTGAGGTACGACGTGGGCGGCCACCCGGGCAGGGCGAAGGCGAGCTTCCCGACGAGCACGACGGCCACGACCAGGACGACCTGCATCGCCGCGGCGAGCAGGGCGACGACGAGGGTCTTCGCGACCACGATCCGCCCCGACGACGTCGGACCTGCCATGAGGGCGTTCCAGTTGCCACCCCGGTGCTCCGACCGCCAGGTCAGGGACGCGAGGACGGCGACGCCCAGGGCGAGGGGGGCCAGCCCGTGGAAGACGACGGTCCGCTGCCACAGGGTGTCCCAACCCCCCGATAGCGGTCGCCCCAAGAGGATGCTGGTGAGGGTGCCGGCGGCCACGACGACCAGCGGCAGGACGATGACGACGCCCCAGCTCTGCGAGCGCTTGAGCTTGTGGATCTCGGCCATGAGGGTGTCCATGATCAGGCCTCCTGTCGATCGAGTCGGTGGGTGACGAACCAGAACGCCGCGGCCGTGACGACGCCGAGCGCGGCGACGCTCGCGTACGCGGGGGTCAGCGTGACGACCTGTCCGCCGCGGTAGTCGGCCGCGGCGGCGAGCGCGTAGTAACCCCACGGCGTCAGGTGCCCGAGCCACGCCGGGAACCCGATCGCGATGGCGCCGAACACGGTGCCGACGATCCCGACCCCGAGGCCGACGAGCTGGTTCTCGACCCGAGCCGCGAGGAGGACGTGCAGCGCGAGCAGCGCCAGGTCGATGACGAGCACCGAGGCCGTGTATCCGGCCCAGAGCCCGACGGGCGCCGGCGCGCCGGCGCCCAGCAGTCCGACCCCGGCGATGGCGAGGCTCGCGGCGAGCGTGGCAGCGGCGAGGACGGCGCCGGTCGCGACCAGCTTCGCCCGGCACAGACCGCCGCGGCCCGTCCCCGCCGTGGCGGCGGGCAACCAGCCGCCGTCCTGGTGCTCGACGTCGACGCTGCGGCTGGCGAGCACCGCGATGAGCAGCGGTGACGCCAGGGGCACGGCCAGGGAGGCCGACGCGAGGAGCGTCGCCCACGACAGGTCGTCGACGCCGCCGGCGGCGACGCCGACCGACGTCAGCCCGACGACACCGAGTACGAGCAACCCCGCGAGCGCACCGACGTGCAGATGACGCAGCTTGGCGAATTCGTTGCGGACGGCGCGCGCGGTCACAGCCGACCTCCGCTCGTGAGGTCCATGAAGACGTCTTCGAGGGACTGCTCGTCCCGGCGGACGCCGTAGACGGGGGCTCCCGCGCCGACGAGTTCGGCGACGGCGGCGGCGGTGCCCTCGGCGTCGACGCCGGGCAACCGCAGCACCCCGTCCTCGAGGTCGACCGGCATGCGGTGACGCAACGCCTCGAGGCCGGTCTGCGGATCCGGCGTCTCGATGAGCACGTCGGGGGTCGAGGCGGCGAGGAGTTCGTCCCGGGTGCCCTGGAAGATCAGACGACCCGACGAGAGAATGCCGAGCACGGTCGCGGTCTTGTCGATCTCGCCGAGCAGGTGGCTCGAGACCATGACGGTCACCCCGTCCTCGGCGAGGTGGTGCAGGAGCGCGCGGATCTCCTCGATGCCGGCGGGGTCCAGCCCGTTGGTCGGCTCGTCGAGGATGAGCAGCCTCGGCTCCCGCGCGAGCGCCATCGCGATGCCGAGGCGCTGCTTCATGCCGAGCGAGTAGTCGCGGACGCGCTTGCCGAGCTGGTCCTGCAGGCGAACCGTGCGGACCGCCCGGTCGACCTGGTCGGCCCTCAGCCCGAGCGACCGACGCACGATCCGCATGTTCTCGGCGCCCGTGAGGTGGCCGTACCCGGGCGGCGACTCGATGAGCGAGCCGATGTGCGCGAGCAGCCCACGCCGGGTCGAGGGGGTCATCGGCCGGCCGAGAACGTGCACCTCGCCGCTCGTGGGCCGTACGAGCGACAGGAGCATCTTCATCGTCGTGGACTTGCCCGAGCCGTTGGGTCCGAGGAACCCGTAGACGCATCCTTCGGGGACGCGTAGCTCCAGGCCGTCCACGACGGCGCGCGAGCCGTACCGCTTGTGGAGGTCGTGAGTCGTGACGATGTCCATGCCTCGACCCTCGCGCGGCGGGCCAGGGGGTGTCGTCGTCCTCTGGTCGGAATCCGGTGTGGTCCTGCGGGACTCATGAGCCTTGTGGGACGACGGCCGAGGAACTCCCCCGCCCGTCGGAGCCGGTCGCAGTCCGAGCGGCGACGGGCTCCCGATCGGGACGGCTCTGTCCACAGGCACGGTTCGACCGGGCTCGGATGCCCCGCGCCTGTGTGCAACCGCCGGGACCCATCCGCCGGTTGTCGCATGTTGGTGCCGTGACCCACCGCAACCGCCTCGCCGACCTCGCCCGTGCGCTCGCCGCCGGCGACGGTGTGGCCCACGCCGCCGACCTCGTGGCCGCCTCCTCTCGCGGCACGCTGCGCCGGGCCGTCGCGGACGGGGTCGTCGTCGCCGTCGGGGGCGGCGTCTACGCGGACCCCGAGGTCATGCGGGCGCGCGTGGTCGGAACGGCCGGCGGCAGGTCGTGGGCCAGGTGGGACGAGGAACCGCCGCGCGGCCATCTGTTGTCGCTGCGTCGCGACGCCGCCATCGCCGGCGGCCTCGACGCGGCGCTCGCTCTGCGCAGCGCCGCACGCCGACATGACTGGCCGATCCTGCGCGAGCCGGAGCGCGTCGAGGTGGCCGTCCCTGCGTTCCGTCACGTCCGGCACGACCGGACCGCGCTCGCGACCATCCACCGGCGGGATCTCAGCGACGACGAACGTCGCGACGGAGTCACTTCCCCGCTGCGGACCGTACTCGACTGCGCGGCAGCGCTCCCGGTGCGCGAGGCGCTGGCCGTCGCGGATTCGGCGCTGCGCGCCGGCGACGTCGGCCCGATCGAGCTGCGGGAGGCGGCCGACGTCTACCGCGGGCGCAACGTCGCCCAGGCGCGCTCGGTGGCCCGCATGGCGAACGCGCTGGCGGAGAACCCCTTCGAGTCAGCGCTACGCGCAGTCCTGACCGGGGTCGAGGAGTTGAGCCTCGATCTGCAGTTCACGCCCCCGGGCGGGGGATCCATGCGGTTCGACCTCGCCGATGTGGGTCGCGGCATCGCGTTCGAGGCCGACGGGTATGAGTTCCACGGAACCAGGAGCGACTTCCTCAAGGGGTGCCGCCGGACCCTGGGGTCGATGACCCGCGGCTGGGTCATCGCGCCGTGCACGTTCGACATGGCCACCGGCGACGTCGAGTGGCTCAGGGATTGCGCGCGAGAGATCGCCGGTTGGCGGCCACCCGACTTCATGAACCATTTGGGCCGGGTCGATCCGGACCGCCCGCGGACGACAACGCGCTGACCAGCGCATGTGTCCTGAGGGTCGCCTCGGCGGGGTGGTCGACCCGGCCCAAATGGTTCTTCGACGCCGCGGACGACTCCTCCCGACGGGCCGACGGGTGCTGATCGGCCACCGGATCGGCGATGCGGTGCGGGGCGGCGCGCGCCGGAGCCGCCGGGCGGTCAGAACGCCGAGTGCGGCGCCCCCTGCCCGGGGTCGATCCTCGTCGGCCCACCCGGCCCCGGCCGGACGTCGAACTCGAACATCGCGGTCGGCAGGTACACGGTGGCGCACGCGTTGGGGATGTCGACGACGCCCGACAGCCGCCCCTCGATCGGCGCGGCCCCGAGCAGCAGGTACGCCTGCTCCGGGGAGTAGCCGAACGCCGTGAGGTAGTCGATGGCGTGCAGGCAGGCCCGCTGGTAGGCGAGGTGCGAGTCGAGGTAGCGCTGCTCCCCCTCGAGCGTCACCGAGGTGCCCGAGAACGCGAGGAACTCGCTGTACTGCGGGTCGGTGTTGCCGGGCATGAAGATCGCGTTCTCCCCGACGCCGTACGTGCTCATCCCGTCCTTGATGAGGTCGACGCGCAGGTCGATGAAGCCGCCCATCTCGATGGCCCCGCAGAACGTGATCTCGCCGTCGCCTTGGGAGAAGTGCAGGTCGCCGACGGACAGGTTCGCGCCGTCGACGAACACGGGATAGAACACGCGCGTGCCCCGGGTGAGGTTCTTGATGTCCTGGTTGCCGCCGTTCTCGCGCGGCGGGGCGGTGCGGGCGGCCTCGGAGGCGACGCGGTCGTACTCCGCCTCCGCCAACGAGCCGAGGATCGCGTCCTTGCGCAGCGGCGGCAGAGCCAGGGGCGGCACGCGCTCCGGGTCGGTCGCGATGAGGGCGGCCTCGCGGGTGTTCCATCGACCGAGCAGCTCGGCGCTCGGGGCGGTGCCCATGAGCCCGGGGTGGGTGATGCCGGTGAACGACACGTGCGGCACGTGCCGGCTCGTCGCCCTCTGCCCGGAGAAGTCCCACACGGCCTTGTAGGCGTCGGGGAACTGCTCGGTGAGGAAGCCTCCCCCGTTCTTCGTCGGGAAGATGCCGGTGTAGCCCCAGCCCTGCCCGGCGAGCGGGCCGGAGTCCTCCTGCGGGATCGGCCCGAGGTCGAGGATGTCGACGACGAGCAGGTCGCCGGGCTTCGCGCCCTCGACGGCGATGGGGCCGGAGAGGCGGTGGACGGCGTCGAGCGGGGCGTCGCGGATGTCGTCGGCGGAGTCGTCGTTGCGGATCGCGCCGTCGAACCACTCCCGGCAGTGGACGCGGAACTCGTCCCCCGGCTTGACGTGCACCTGCGCGGGGATCTCGGGGTGCCAACGGTTGTGGCCCACGAGCACCTGCTCGGTGAACGGCTTGGTCGAGTCGAGGGGGAACACGAGTTCGGGCACGGCGGGCTCCTTCGTGGACGGACTACGGGCGGGGCAGGCGGCGGTGCAGGGGGTTCGTCGTCACCGGCCGGACGCGTCGACCGCCGGCGGCGGGGACGGAGGGGACGACCGCCGGCTCGGAGGCGGAGCGGGCTGTCGCGTCGAGGAGGCGCATCGCGGGGCTCGTCCCCACTCCGAGGACCGCGCCGGTCGGGCGGCGGCGCGCGGAGGCGCCGCACGCGGGGCAGTCGAGGGTGGCGGGGACACTCGCCATGGGGAAGACGCGTTCGGTGTCCCCGCAGGTCGCGCACCGGAAGAGGTAGGTGGGCATCGTTCGCCTCCGTCGCCGCGAGAGGTAGAGGGCCCGTGGCGATGCGCCTGATCCTGCCGTGGCGACCGGGGGGCGGCAACCCCTGAAACCCGCCGCCCGGAATGCCGTGCCACCTCGCGTCCTTATACCCCCCATGGGTATCACACACGCAGAACACGACCACCACGACATGTCCGGGATGGCGGTCGGCGCGACGCTGCACTGCCTGACGGGATGCGCGATCGGCGAGATCGTCGGGCTCATGGTGGGCACTGCGCTCGGCTGGGCGACCCTCCCGACGACCGCCCTCGCGATCGGCCTGGCCTTCGTCTTCGGCTACTCCCTGTCGGCGCTCCCCCTGGTGCGGGGCGGCATCGCCCTCGGCTCGGCCCTCTCCCTCGTCCTGGCCGCCGACACGCTGTCGATCGCCACCATGGAGGTGGTGGACAACGCCGTCATGCTGCTCGTGCCCGGCGCGATGGACGCCGGCCTGACGAACCCGCTGTTCTGGGTCTCGATGGCGATCGCGCTGCTCGTGGCGTTCTTCGCGGCCCTGCCCGTCAACCGCTACCTCCTGCGCCGCGGGAAGGGCCACGCCATCACCCACGGCGCCCTCGGCCACGGCGCGCCGATGGACAACCGCCCGCTCGCGTTCGGCATCGCCGGCTTCCTGCTCGGCGGGTTCGCCGCCGCCGTGGGCAGTCTGTTGTGAGAGGGGGGCGGGCGCTGTTCCGTCGACGGCTCGGACCCGGACCGTCACCCTCAACCGCCCGTCGCGCGCCTCACCCCTCGGGCCGCGTCGACGTGGAGGTCTGGCCGTATCCGGCCAACCCCTCTGCGACGCGCGCGATCTCCGCGTCATCCAAGACCCGCTGCGTCGACGGATAGGGACCGGCGAGGAGTTGGATCTGGCAGAGGTACTCCAGGTAGGCGGTCTGATCGAGGACCTTCGCGAGATCGGCCCCGACGAGCACGGCTCCGTGGTTGCCCATCAGGGCCGCTGACCGATCGGCCAAGGCTGCGACGACGTTCGCGGCCAAGGCCTGCGAACCGAAGGTCGCGTATGGCGCCACCCGGATGGGTCCCCCGAACATCGCCGTGTAGTAGTGCGCCGGCGGGATGACGTCCACCACCGTCGACAGGGCCGTGGAGGCCGGCGCGTGTGTGTGCACGATGGCGCGGTGTGACGTTCCTCGGTAGATGGCCAGATGGAGGGGCAGTTCGCTGCTCGGCGCCAGGGCTGCCTCGACCGCGACACCGTCGAGATCATGCACGCCGACGTCGGCGGCGCTCAGGTCGTCGTAGTCGACACCGCTGGGAGAGATCGCGACCAGATCGTCGACGCGAACGGACACGTTGCCCGCGGTACCGACGACGAGCCCCTCTCGGCGCAGACGCTTGCAGGCCGCAGCGACGGCTTCTCTTTCGACTGCCAGCAACATGTTCGTCTCCTGGGTGGACGTCACGGAACGAGGATGTACTTGGAGCCTCGGCCGGCGGCCATGTCCTCCAAGCTGGGCACGAGCTGATCGAGGGGACGGCTCTCGGTGACGAGCGATTCCCCGTCGGAGCGTCCGCTGACGAGCAGGTCGACCGCGATCTTCACGTGCTTGGGCGTGTGATGGAACACCCCCTTGAGCGTGTACTCCTCGTAGTGCATGTCGCACGAGTCGACGGTGAATCCCGCCCCGCGTGGCGTACCCCCGAAGAGGACGGCAGTGCCCCCGGGGCGGAGGGTCCGTACGGTCTGCTCCCAGACCTGCGGCAGCCCGACGGCCTCGATCCCGACGTCCGCCCCGCGGCCTCCGGGGGTCTGCCGCACGATCGCCGCGTCGACGTCGTCGCCGGAGAGACCGGTGAGGTCCACGACCTCGACGGCCCCCGCCGCCTTGGCCCGCTCCAGCCGTCCGCCGGCGCTGTCCACGGCGACGACCGAGGCGCCACGCAACGTGGCCAGGCGCACGAACATCTGCCCGATGGGGCCGCATCCGTGGACGACCACCGTGTCGCCGAGGGCGATTCCGCTCTCCTCCATGCCGTGCACCACGGTGGCGAGCGGTTCGAGCGGGGCGGCCGCCTCGAACGAGAGCGAATCGGGGATCGCGTAGGTGTTGCGAGCGACGATGCTCGCGGCAACGACGACCTCTTCGGCGAACGCCCCGTTGAGGAACTCGAGGTTCTCGCAGAGGCTCGGGCGGTTGATCGTGCAGGCCCAGCAATGCCCGCACGGTGCAGTGTTGGCGGCGACCACCCGCTGACCGACCTCGAAGTCCGACACACCGTCACCGCACGCCGTGACGACTCCGGAGAACTCGTGGCCGAAGCGGGCGGGGAGGGTCGGGAAGAGCTTCGGGTGACCGCGCCGGTAGGACTTCAGGTCCGTTCCGCAGGTGGCGGCCGCTCGCACGTCGACGAGCAGCTCACCGGGGCCGGGGTCACGGTGTGGCACGTCCTCGATCCGCAGATCGCCGGGTCCGTAGAACATCGCAGCCTTCATGCTTCTCCTGTCATCGGGGGTGTACTCGTCCCGAGCGAGTCGAGGCGGTGGAGCGTCTCGCGCAGGGTGGGATAGAGCTCGGCGTAGATAGCCCGCAGCGGTTCGTACTGCGCGACCCGCTCCGGGTCCGGCGAGACCATCCCGCTGACCGAGGCCATGGCATCGGCCGCCGCTCGCACATCCGGGTGGGTGCCGGCGCTGACGTGCGCGACCATGGCCGCGCCCAACGCGCTGATCTCGGCCTCCGCACAGATGCGCAACGGGCGGTCGAGGACGTCGGCGACGATGCGGGTCCACAACGCGCTGCGGCTGCCTCCGCCCATCGTGTGCAGTGCGTCGATGGGGGTACCGGTCTGCTCCTGGAGTCCGTCGAGCTGCGCCCGCAGTTCGAAGGCGACTCCCTCGAGGAGCGATCGGTAGGTGTGGGCCTTGGTGTGCGATCCGCGCCAGCCGACGACGGCACCTCGGGCCTGCGCGTCCCAGTGCGGTGTCTGCGCCGAGTTCCAGTAGGGCAGCGTCATCAGTCCGTCGCTGCCGATGGGGACGGCCCCGGCGGCGTCCTCGAGGACGGGGTCGGGGGCGCCCGCCAGCTTGCGGCGCCCGAACTGCTCGCGGAACCAGGTGGGCAGGTAGGTGCCCGAGGACAGGAACGTCTCGAGCGTGGTCTGTCCGGGCGTCACCGACCACAGGGAGCGGTAGGCCCGCGACGGCTGGTAGCCCTGCCGCTCCGTGCCGATGAGTACCGCCGTGCCGAGATTGAGGTAGCCCTGCCCGGGCGTGGTGACGGCCGCGCCCAGGCCGGCCGCCTGGCCGTCCCCGAGGCCCGCCACGAGACGCACGCCCGCGGGAAGCCCCCAGGCTGCGCAGACATCGTCCGAGATGGCGCCGAGGTCTGTGCCGGCGGTGTGCAGCTCGGGCAATTGGCTCTCGCTCAGCCCCGCGATCGAGAGCAGCTCGGGGCTGTACGCCCCCGCGGCGATGTCGAGAAGGGCCAGAGGATCGGCCGAGCTCGTCGACGTCACCCATCGGCCGGTGAGCCGGTGGGCGAGGTAGGCATGGGTGTCGACGAGGTGCCGGGTGGAAGCCATGAGATCGGGGCGATGTTCCGACAGCCACGCGATCTTGTAGAGCGCGGGTGTGATGTCGGCGGGCTTGCCGCACAGGCGCTCGACACGGTCGGTGCCGTATCGACGGATCTGGTCACCGGCCCTGCCGTCGAGCCACAGGATGGCCGGGCCGAGCGGCTCGGCGTCCTCGTCCAGGCAGACGAACGTCTCGCGCTGGTGGGAGATCGCGACGTGCGTGATCCGTCGAACGGCGTCCGGGGCGTCCAGGCCCAGGGCCTCGACGGCCGATCGCACCGCCGCGTCGACGGCGGGGCCCCACTCCCGGGCGTCCGTTGATCGCACCGGCGATCAGACCGACGGCCATGGCCGTGAGGACGGTCATCCAGATCTGCCCGGGGTTGGCCTTGGCGACGGCTGCGGCGCTCATGGCCGACACCGCGATGACGCTGCCGACCGAGAGGTCGATCCCTCCGGTGAGGATGACGAGGGTCTGCCCCAGAGCGATGAGCGCGAACGGGGCGGCGGCGATGAGGATCGTCACCATGTTGTCCGGCGTCGAGAAGCGCGCGCTGCGGTAGCTGAAGTAGGCGATCACGAGCAGGACGACGATCAGCATCGAGTAGCGCAACGCGATGGCGAGGAACCACTCCCGACTGAACCGGTTGACCGCCTCACCGGTCGTCGGGGACTCCACGACGGACGGGCCGGCCGTGGCGGGCTGCCCAGGGCGAGCGAGCTTCATCTGAGGGAATCCTCCGGATCGGGATCGGTGGGTGACTGGTCGGGGGCGCGGTCGTCGGTGCCGGCGCCCAGACCCGCTGCCAGGTGGAAGATCGTGGCCTGCACATCGGGGCGGGACAATTCGTCGCGGTCCAGCTCGCCCACGACGCGGCCGCCCCGCATGACGAGAGCTCGATGCGACAACCCGAGGATCTCCGGCATGTCGGAGGAGGCCATGACGACGGCCATTCCGGGCTCTTCCCAATTAAGGGTGTAGGTGCTGTTTGAACCCGCCGGCCTCGAGGAGGCTTCGGGCGATGTAGTGGGTGAGGTTACGGAACCCGAGGGCGATGCCGCGTAGGTGTTCGAGGCGTCCGTTGATCGCCTCGGTGGGGCCGTTGGACGTGCCGGGCCGGTCGAAGAACGCGAGCACATCTTCGGCGCGTTTGCGCAGGGTCCGACCCAGGCGGGCGACTTCGGGCAGGCTGGCGGGGACGCCGGTGGCGGTGGCCTCGACCAGGGCGGTCATGGTGGCCTTCCCGGCGGCGCGGTCGGGGTCACGGTAGGCGTTGATCATCTGCTGGTAGGCGCCCCACGTGACCTCGACCGCGGCGTGGCGCTCGTCAGCGAACAACCCGTCCAAGCGGATCTTCTGTCGTTCGGTGAGCAGGTCAGCGCCGGTGTGCAGGGTGCGGCGAGCCTGGTACAAGGGGTCAGCGGCGCGTCCGCGCCGGCCGAAGATGTCCTGCTGGATCCGCCGTCGGCACTCATCCAAGGCGTCGGCGCCCAGGTGAACCACGTGGAAGGGGTCCATCACCGTCACCGCCTGCGGGATCTCTTCGACGGCGGCGGTCTTGAAACCGGTGAAGCCGTCCATGGCCACGACCTCGATGCCGTCCCGCCAGGTCTGGTCGCGGCTGGCGAGCCAGGTCTTGAAGGCGGCCTTGGACCGTCCCTCGATCATGTCCAACAGTCGCGCCGTGCCGGTGCCCTCACGGACGGGAGTGAGGTCGATGATGACGGTGACGTACTTGTCACCCTTGCGGGTGTGACGCCACACGTGCTCGTCCACGCCGAGGACCTTGACGCCGTCGAATCGGGTGTTGTCGCTGATCAGGACCCTGCGGCCCTCCTCCAGCACGGCGGTGTTCGCGGTGTCCCACGCGACCCCGAGGGCGTCGGCGATACGGGTCATGGACAGGTGAGCGACGACGAGTCCTTCCAACGCCCACGCCAGCGCGGTCCTGGTGAGCTTGCACCGCGGCGCCGCCGCGCAGGAGAGGTCTTGACGCCACACGTGCCCGCACCCGGTGCAGCGGTAGCGGCGCAGCCGCACGTGCAGGACCGTCGGTCGCCACCCCAGCGGCGCGTGGGCCAACTCGCGCACGGCACTGTCACGGACGCGGCCCTCACATCCGCAGCGTCGACACCAGCGGTCGTCAGCGACGACACGGCAGGCCAGCACGGCCTTGTCCGGGTCCAGGCGCTGAGCGACGACGTGCAGACCAAGGCCGTCCAGGCCGGTGAACGTGGTCAGGTCGGGGTCGGTGAAGGTAGCGTCGCGCATGTCGAGGTCTTCCAGATGGTGAGCGTGAGAACTTCCATCTTGGGAGACCTCGACACCTGCCCGGGGACCGACGCGCCCCCGCCCCAACCGAACGGGCTCAACCCCGACCTACACCCTCATCTGGGAAGAGCCCCATTCCGTCCGCGGCCAGGTCGGCGATGATCCGATAGATCTCCGAACGTGCCCCGACGTCGACACCCCGGGTCGGCTCGTCGAGCAGCAGCACGTCGACCTTGCCGGTGAGCCAGCGGGCCAACACCACCTTCTGCTGATTACCGCCGGAGAGCGTGCCCACCTCTTGGGTGAGCCCACGACTACGGAGTCGGACAGATGTCATTGCGGCGGCGATCTGGTCGATCCGCCGACGACCCCGCAACCATCCGCCCACGCTGAACGCGCGGAGTCTCGGCAGGGACGCGTTGTCGAGGATCGTCATGCCGAGGACCGCCCCGGCGTGCTTGCGGTCCTCGGGGACGAACGCCATCCCCGACGCGATGGCACGGGCGGGTTTTCCCCGGGGGACGTCGCGTCCGCTCACTTCGATGTGTCCCGCGGTCGAGGGCCGCACCCCGAAGACGGCCTCGAGAAGTTCGGAGCGACCCGCCCCGACCAGACCCGCCAACCCGAGGATCTCGCCGCGGCGCACGCTGAGGTCGACGGGGCCCGAAGCCCCCACGACCTGCAGGCCCCTGACGGTGAGGACGGTGTCGTCACCGGGAGTTCCCGCTTCGGGGAAGAGCGTGCCGAGCTCGCGGCCGATCATCGCGGTGACGATGTCGTCGTCGCTGGTCTCGGTCATCGCCTGGTCGAGGACGAGGTTCCCGTCGCGGAGCACGACGACCCGGTCGGCCAGGGCTCGGATCTCCTCCATCTTGTGGGTCGTGTACACCATGGCCACGCCTTGGGCGCGCAGCCGCCGCACGACGTGATAGAGGCCCTCCACCTCTCGCTCGGAGATGGCCGAGGTCGGCTCGTCGAGCAGGAGGATGCGCGCGCCGGTCTGAGACGCCTTGACGATCTCGACGATCTGGCGCTTGCCGACCGACAGCGAACCCATCCGGACGTCCGGCGGAATCTTCACGTCGAACTCCGCGAGGGCCTCCTCGGCCCGGCGGATCATCGCGCGGCGATCGAGCAGACCGGCCCGCCGTAGCTCCTTGCCGACGAAGAGGTTCTCGTAGACGGTCATGTCGTCGATGGAGGCGAGCTCCTGAGGCACGATCGCGACGCCGAGCCGGTGGGCCACCTGCATGTTGCCGGCGCTCAGCGGGGTGCCCTCGACGAGGACCTGCCCTTCGTCGGCCCGGTACTGACCCGAGGCGATCTTCATCAGGGTCGACTTCCCGGCGCCGTTCTCGCCGGCCAGGGCAGTGACCGTGCCGGCCTGCAGTCGCAGCGTCACCCCCTTGAGGACCGGGACGCCACCGAACGACTTGTGCAGGTCCTGACACTCCAGGATGTCGGTCGTCGCGTCCGCCGAGGCAGTACCAGGGCCCACGAGCGGCTCCTTCGTCGTCGATGACGGGCTCACTCCGAGATGCGACACCATCTACAGATGTGCGTGATGTCGCACTTCACCTGCACATGTGTGCAGGCGTGTGACTCTAGTCACCATCCGAGCACCGGTCAACGCCTATGCTGCACGGATGAGCGCGACGCAGGGCGGGGAGCGCGCCACCGGTCCGGACGCGCTCGAGACCCTCGCGCTGGACGACCTCATGCAGATGGCGGCCGTCGCTCGCCGGCATTACGTCGACGGTCGATCCCGCGTCGAGATCGCCGAGGAGTTCGGTCTGTCGCGGTTCAAGGTGAGCCGCGTGCTCGAGATGGCCCTCCGGACCGGGATCGTCACGATCGACATCCGGGTTCCCGAGTCCGTGGACGCCGATCTCTCACTGCGCCTCCGCCGGTCGTTCGGCCTGCGCCGCGCGATCGTCGTGACGCCGCGCGACTCCGAGCCGCAGACCGTTCGGGACGCCTTGGGCGCTGCCGGTGCGCGACTGCTGGACGACATCGTCGGGACGGGCGATGTGCTGGGTCTGAGCTCAGGGCGCACGATCGACGCCACGACTCGACGCACCGGACGGCTCACTCCCCGCGAGATCGTCCAACTCACCGGCATGAGCGGCAACCTCAGCGACAACCCTGTCGAGCTGGTGCGACGCCTCGTCAGCAGCACGGACGGGAGGGTTCAGCTCATCTACGCGCCCCTGACGGTGGCCACCGCAGAGGCGGCGCGCGCCCTCAAGGCCGACCCCGCGATCGCCGCCGCCTTCGACGCCTTTGACCGAGTGACGATCGCCCTCATCGCCGTCGGTTCGTGGGATCCCCCGGATTCGAGGTTCTTCGACGGCCTGCCTCAGGGCCAACGGGACCGGATGCTCGCGCGGGGAGTTCAGGCCGACATCGCCGGAATCCTCTTCGACCGGACCGGTCGCCACATCCCCGACTTCGACGATCACGTCCTCGGGGTGAGCCTGCCGCAACTTCGAGCCGTCCCGGAGCGACTTCTCATCGCCGGGGGACCCAAAAAGACCGACTCGATCAGGGCCGCGTTGCACGCCAACCTCGTCACGTCCCTGGTGACCGACACGAGCGTCGCGCAGGCCCTGCTGGTGCGCTGAGGCCGCAAGTTGACGCGATACCCCAATGGCCGGCTACCGATGGGCCGTGCGTTGTTCCTACCGCGTCCCCTGCGAGTCGCGCCGGGCCGATCGACGTGCGTGTGGACGGCACCTTGCGCCGCCTCAGCAACGCCGTCATCGACCCGTCGCCGCGGCCCTCGAGCGCATGATGTTCGACCGAGTGTCCCTCGGCGCAGACCGCGTCGACCCTGAGCTCGGATCTGCGTAACGGACCTCCAGCGGGCGCGCAGCAGTCTCAGCCTGGAGTAGGCGCCCCCCATGTCACGTCGTGGCGGGTTCCGCCTTCCTCGAGCGCGCGTCGGGGTCGGCGTGTTCCGCGGCGGCGTGCGCCTTGCCACGGCGCAGTTCCCAGTAGGCGGCGGCGAAGTAGATGACGGTGCCCCAGGTGGCGATGGCGTAGAACGTCTCGCGCTGGGTGAGGTAGGCGAAGATGTCGGGGCTGGAGAACAGCACGATGCCCGCGTCCACGACGATGACGACGAGGGTGACGATCCAGACCGCCCGCAGCACGCGTGAGAGCAGGCTCGTGTCCTTGGTCTCGGAATGCGGCGCCGTGCGGGCCTCACGCTCCTTGAACACCTGCGCGCGCTCCATGAAGAGCTTCTCGTCGGCCTCTTCTTCCGGCTACTTGTCCGCCGCGCCGGACCGCTTGGCGAGAAGGATGTAGAGGCCGATGGAAACGGCCCATACCGGCACGAACACGAAGTAGTAGGGAATGACGCCGAGGGCGATGACACCGCCCGCGAAGGCGAGGGAGATCGCCCAGGTGAGGATCGCCGGGGTGTTGCGGACGCCCTTGAAACGGGACCAGAACGTCGTCAGCCCGAGCCGCGGGAAGAGGTGGTGCTCGGCGAAGACGATGCCGCCGATCGGGACCAGGACCACCCCCGCGTACGTCACGAGAGGCAGGAAGTTGCGGTAGACGAACGGGAAGCACGCGGCGACGATGACGGCGACACCCACGAGCATCGTGACCCTCGACCGGGAGAACCGCAGGAAGACGCCCTGTGCCGCCAGCCCGGCGCGATAGAGATTGGCGTTCGCGGTCGTCCACCCGCCGACGATGACCGTGACGTACCCGGCCCAGCTCAGGGCGTACCAGGCCACGTCGCGCGGCACGAGAACGGTGATGCTCGTCAACGTGATGGCGGCCGTGGCGGCCCCCATGAATCCGGCGGAGATCCAGGCGACGTAGTGGCCGAACATCATTCCCGTGCTCGTCATGAGCCCGTACCAGTTCTTCTTCGCGTAGCGCAGCATCGCCATGTCGATGAGACCGAAGTGGGAGAACGTGTTGGCCGCCCAGGCGAAACCGGCGACCTCCCACACCCCGATACCGGGCTCTCCATCGGGGGTGACCCCGGTGAAGACCGTCGCGCCGGCGATGTCGACGAACTCCTGCCAGCTGCCCACGGTCGTGTAACCGGTGACGGACTCGGCGACCGCGGGCAGCAGGACCATGCCGCCGACGGTGAACATGACCATGAGCCACGGGCCGCAGATCGTCGCGAACTCGGCCAGGGCGTTGAAGCCGAACGCCGCCACGAGAACGGCGACGAGGCTGAACAGCACCACCATGATGATGAAGCCCACGTGGGTGGGATAGGCCTCGGTCTGGGCCGGGAAACCCACGACGCGGCGGACCGCGGTGGCCGACACGGTGATCATCGCGGCGGAGATGACCGCGAAGATGAGCGCGTTCGCCGCGTTGTAGAGCCGGGAGACGGCGTCCCCGCCGATGAGGTGCAGGTAGCGGTAGAGGCTGACGCGCGCCTGCCGGGCGATGGGAGTGGTGATGAGCCAGAAGCTGAGCACCGCCAGCGTGTTCCCGATGAGCAGCCCGATGAGGATGTCGTAGATCCCCGCGCCGAGGATCACGAAGGTCGCCCCGAACACGAACTCGGTACCGGCGACGTGTTCTGCGGCGTAGAGCCCCGCGAAGTGGCCCGGCCCGTGCCGCTCGTGGTCGCCCACCGGGAGCAGTTCGGGGTCGGTCTCCGCGATCTCCCGGTCGATCTCGTCCGTTGTCCTGGCCACGGTCGGCTCCCTCACTTGCCTTCTGTTCGGTCGGCGAGCAGTCGGGTCTGCTCGATGACGCGGTCGGAGACCCACTGGGAGTTCTCGATGGCCTTCTCGTGGGTGATCTCACCCCGGATGGCCTGCGTCAGTTGTTGCCCCACCGCCGTGCCGATGCTGCGGAAGGCGGGCACGGCGACGTACTGGATCCCCTCGTAGGGAACGGGCTTCGTCGTCGGCTCCGTCACGTCCGCCGTCTCGATCGACTCTTTGACGAGCCCCGCGAACGGGGCCGCCTGCCGGTACCGCGGTTCGTCGTACAGATCGGTTCGCGCGCCGGGCGGGACGTTCGCCCAGCCGTACCTGGAGGCCACGAGATCGCGATACCGGGTGGAGGTGGCCCAGGCCACGAACTCCTTTGCGAGCCCTTTGTTCCCGGCGCTCTCGGGCACCGCCAACGCCCATGACCAGAGCCAGTTGCTCGGCTTTCCCCGGCCCGTCCCGGGCGCGAACGCGAAGCCCACCTCGTCGGCGACGGAAGATCGTTCGGGGTCGGTGACGAACGGCGCCGCGGAGGTGGCGTCGACCCAGATCGCGCACTTCCCCTGCTGGAAGAGAGCGAGATTCTCCCGGTATCCGTTGGACGCGACATCCGCCGGCGCGAGCGTCGCGAGCGACAGGTTGTTTCCCGTCGCGGCCTTCCACTCGGGGCTGTTCAACTGGGCGATCCAATTCTCGTCGAACCAGCGGGCGCCGTAGTGCGCCATCGCCGTGACGAAGGCCATGTTCTCTCCCTAGCCGGGCTTTCCGCGCAGGCAGATCCCGTCGACGTCCCCGGGTTTGCCGAGGGTCGCGGCGGCACCGTTGATGAACTCCCACGTGGGCCGCTCCGGCATGGTGAGGCCGGCCTTCTCGAAGAGGTCCGTGCGGTACATCGTGAAGGACGACTCCGCGTAGAACGGCGCGGCGAGCATCTGAGCCTCGTGCGAGAGCGCCTCCCGCACCGTGGGGATGAAGGCGTCGGGCGAGAACCCCTCGGGCATCCCCGTCAACGGAGTCAACAGCTTCCGCCCCGACCACACCTCGGCCTCGTAGGTGCCGATCGTCACGACGTCGAAGCGCCCGCCGCTCGTCCCCACGTCCGTCGAGACGGTTTCCCGGAGCTCGTTCTCGCCCTCGCGCACCCACTCCAGGGTCACTCCCGGATGGGCGTCGGTGAACGCCGTGCTGACCTCGCGCAGGCGGTCCAGGTCGCCGTTGTCGACCACCGCGATGGTCAGCCGCCGGCCGGTGTCGTCCGCGGGACCACCGGTGCCGCAAGCGGCGAGGGCGAGCAGGCCGGCCACCGCCCCGACGGAGACGAATCGCGACCGTCCGATCATCAGGTCTTCTCGTCTACGACTCAGTCCATGTCCTCGAGTTGCCGCCCGTTCGTCTCCGGCACGAACTTCAACACGAACAGGAGCGAGGCGAGCGCTGCGACGGTGTAGAAGCCGTAGGCGAACCAGAGGCCCACCTCGGCCATCTTCGGGAAGGTGGTGGAGATCGCGAAGTTCGCGAGCCATTGGGCCGCGGCGGCGAGGCCGAGGGCCGTCGACCGGATGCGGTTGTTGAACATCTCTCCGAGCAACACCCAGACGCCGGGGCCCCAGGACATCCCGAAGAAGACGACGAACGCGTTGGCGGCGACCAGGGCCACCATTCCGCCCGTGTCGCTGAGCGCGGGCGACGTCGAGCCGTCGGCGTTGGTGACGAGCGGGGCCTGGCTGAAGATCCACGCCATGGCCCCCAGGCTGACGAACATGCCGGCGGACCCCGTGATCAGGAGCTTGCGGCGCCCGATCTTGTCGATGAGGGCGATGGCGACGAGGGTCACGACGATGTTGGTCACGCTGGTGATCACCGTCTGCGTGAGCGCGTCCTCCTCGGTGAAGCCCACGGACTGCCACAGCGTCGCGGAGTAGTAGAAGATGACGTTGATCCCGACGAACTGCTGGAAGACCGACAAGGCGATCCCGATCCAGACGATCGGCAGCAGCCCCCCGCTCGGCTTCTTCAGGTCCGCGAACGACGTGCGCGCCTCGCGGCGCACCGTCCGCGCGATCTCGGCGATGCGGTCGTTGACGCCGTCGACGAGCACCTTCCCGAGGACCGCGCGCGCCGTCTCGGTCTCGCCCTTGGCCACGAGGTAGCGGGGTGACTCGGGGATCGTCAACGACAGCACGCCGTAGGCGATCGCCGGGAGGACCTCGGCGATGAACATCCAGCGCCAGGCAGCCAGGCCGAACCAGAGGTCGTTGGCGGCCCCGCCGGCGGCCGCGGCGAGCGCGTAGTCCGACAGCAGGGCGAGGAAGATGCCCGTGACGATCGCGAGCTGCTGCAGCGAGCCCATCCGTCCCCGGATCGAGGCCGGTGAGATCTCGGCGATGTAGGCGGGGGCGATGACCGACGCGGCGCCGACCCCGACACCGCCCACGACGCGCCACACGATCATGTCCCACGGGCCGAACGCGAGGCCGGAGCCGACGGCGCTGATCGTGAAGAGCACGGCCGCGAACACCATGACCTTGATGCGCCCGATGCGGTCGGCCAACCGGCCCGCCAGGTAGGCGCCGAGCATGCACCCGAGCAGCGCCGACGAGACGACGAACCCGGTGAGGCCCGCGCTCATTCCGAAGTCCTCGCGCATCGGTGTCACGGCGCCGTTGATGACCGCCGTGTCGAACCCGAAGAGGAAGCCGCCGAGGGCGGCGACGGTCGCGAGCTGGATCACTCGGGCGGCGTAGAACCGCTCCGGAGGCGAAGCTGTCTGAGTCATGGGGAATCTCGCTCTGATCGGTCGTCATGGCGGAGCCACCGTGGGTGGGACGCTAGGACGGCCGACGCTAGCGGGAGGGCGAGGATCTCGACACGAAACGGTAACGAAGTCACCAGGGCCCGGGCCGGCACCTCGGGTCCGACCCCGCACTGCCGCCTCCGCCGGGCCACCGCGAGGCAGGACGAGCGAGGCGCCCGGCGTCCTCGTCCGCCGCCGCACCGACTCATCCGGTCGGCCGAGAACGAGGCGTCCCGACCCCCCGGCGTTCGCCCGATGTTCGCCCGCTCGACGAGCGGATCGCTCGCCGGCACAACACGATTCAGGCATGCGCGGATATGCCCGGCTTCTCGTTGCGTTCGTCACGGCGTTGATCGCCCTCCCCCTGTTTCTCGCCCCCTCCTCGTCCGCGGTGTCGCCCCCCGGCCGGGACAAAGTCCAGCCGCTGGGCCGGGCCCACGCCCACAACGACTACGAGCACGATCGCCCACTGCTCGACGCCCTGTCGCACGGCTTCACCAGCGTCGAGGCCGACGTGTGGCTCGTCGACGGCCGGCTCCTCATCGGGCACGACGCCCCCGACCCCGCCCGCTCCCTGCGGGACACCTACCTGGAGCCGCTGCGAGCGGTCGTGCGGAAGAACAAGGGCAGGGTGTACCGCGGAAGCAAGGAGCGGTTCCGCCTCTACATCGACGTCAAGTCGGAGAAGGAGGCGTGGCCGACCATCGAGGCGGCGCTCGCCGAGTATCCCGACGTCGTCACGTCGTGGACGAACGGCCGGCGCCGGGACCGCGCCGTCGAGGTCGTCATCTCGGGCAATCGGGACCTGCCCGCGATGGAGAGCGCGACCACCCGCTGGTCCGCCTACGACGGCCGCATGACCGACCTCGCGAGCGGCATCGATCCCGAACTCATGACCGTGATCAGCGACAACTGGACGAAGCAGTTCGCCTGGGCGGGTGTGGGCCCGATGCCCACCGCGGAGCGTCGTCGGCTGCGCCGCACCGTCCTGCTCGCCCACCTGCAGGGCTACGAGGTGCGGTTCTGGGCCACCCCCGACCCTCCCGGCACCCCGCGCGCGAACGTGTGGCGTGAGCTCATCGCGGCCGACGTCGACCAGATCAACACCGATCACCTCGCCGACCTCGAGCGCTTCCTCACGAGGAACGACCCCGCCGAACGCCGTCGCCGCTGACGCGGTCCCACGACCCCGGCCCGGAGTCGCCCGCGACGTCACCGACGCCGCCTGCTTTCCCGGCCGCCGACCGGCCCACCCACGACCTCGGGCCGGCGTCACCTTCTCGCCCGTGCACACACCCTCGCCGGCGCCTCGGCCGGCGCCCCAGGGTGAACCCGGAATCCGCCCGACCCGTCAAGGAGCACATCGTGCCTCGTCACCTCACCCCCCTCGTCCACGTCGCCGTCGGCGCCGTCCTGGTCGGAGGTGGCCTCGCCGCCTCCCCCGCCGCGAGCGCCGCGCCTCCGGGCCGCGACCACGGCCTCGAGACGACCATCCGCTCGACCGACCGCACCACCGCCTGGACGCTGACGGACACCCTCGACCTGTCCTTCGACACGTTCCACCCGCAGGGCCTCGTCGTCACCCGCGACCGCATCTATCTGTCGTCCGTGGAGATCATCGAGCCGACGACCCGCTACCCGAAGCCGGTCGACGGCATGGACCGCACCCCGGGCAAGGGCGTGGGGCACCTGTTCGTCATGGACCGTGCCGGGAAGCTGCTGCGCGACATCCGCCTCGGCGAGGGCGACAACTACCACCCCGGCGGCATCGACGTCGACGGCCGCAACATCTGGGTGTCGGTGGCCCAGTACCGCCCCCACAGCAGCGCGATCGTCTACCGCGTCGACACCAGAACCCTGCGGGCGCAACGGATGTTCGAGGTCGACGACCACGTCGGCGGGCTCGTGTACGACAAGGCCACCCAGCGTCTCGTCGGCAACAGTTGGGGCTCGCGCCGCTTCTACGAGTGGACCCTGACCGGCCGCGAGCTGCGCAGCTGGGCGAACACGAGCCACTTCATCGACTACCAGGACTGCAAGTACGTGCAGCGACGCAACGCCCTGTGCACCGGCGTCACCAACCTCCCGACGCAGAAGGAGGGGGTCGCCTACGAACTCGGCGGGTATGCCCTCCTCGACCTGAGCACCGGCAACGTGTTGCACGAGGTGCCCTTCCAGCAGTGGTCCACGGCCGGGCACGTGGCGACCCGGAACCCCACGATGTTCACGTCGTCCGGCGACCACCTGACGATGTACGCGGCGCCCGACGACGCCGAGGAGGGCAAGGGCACCCAGATCCTCACGTACGAGGCCGACGTGAGCGGCGCGCGCTGAGGGGCACGTTCCCAGGCGGCCCGCTGTCGCTCGGGGCCCGCGGCTGCGTCACGTCGCCGCGGGCCCCGGCGGTGGGCCGGGGGGACCTGACCCGCCGAGGCCGGGCACGATCCCGGCTGCCGACGGGTGGCGCGCTTGGCACTCTGGTCTCGGGAGCTCGCGCACTCGGTGAGCGCCCGCCCGGCGCGACGATTGGAGCAGGACCATGACCACGTTCCCCGAGCCCGCGTCGTCGGCCGACACCGCGGGCCTCTTCGCGAACTACCTCTCGTTCTACCGCGACGTCGTCGAGGGCAAGTTGCGCGGACTCACCGACGCCCAGCTCCGGGCGCCCGTCCTGCCGTCGGGTTGGAGCCCGCTGGAGCTGCTCACCCACCTCGTGCACATGGAGCGTCGCTGGTTCGTGTGGGGTGTGCTCGGCGAGCCCGTCGACGAGCCGTGGGGCGACGCCGCCCCCGACGGCGGGTGGCGGCTGCGCGACGACGACACCCTGGACAGCCTCCTCGACCGACTGCACGCGGGCGGCCGCCGCACGGAGGAGATCCTCGCCGAGGTCGGCCTGAGCGACGACGCGGCGGTCGGCGGGCGCTTCGAGGCCGACCCGCCGACCGTGCTGTGGATCTGCTTCCACGTGCTCCAGGAGTACGCCCGGCACGCCGGGCACCTCGACGCCGTCCGGGAGCTGCTCGACGGCGCGACCGGGGAGGGGTGACGGGCGCGCATCCGGGCCGGCCGGCGCCTCCCAGCCCGAACGAGGGACCGCGCCCCGACCCGGCGGACCTCGAGCCCCATCTGCTCGGGGGAAGAACCGCAACGACGACATGGACAGCATCCCCGCGTTTCCCTGCAACCTCGTGACCTGCGCTGATGACATCCGGCGTTCGTGTCGATGTCGTCCATCGTGTTCTTCGATCCTGCACACCGCCCGACGCCGGTCGAGTGGAGCGCGGAGACCGACCTCGGACGGCCGCGGGCGCCTCACGCCGGACCTCGAGCAGGACACCGTTCGCCTCGGTAGCGTTCGCCCCATGCCCATCCGACTCGAGAACGTCGGCATCGCCGTCCGTGACCTCGACGCCACGATCGCCTTCTTCACCGACCTGGGGCTGACTCCTCGGCCGCGACACCGTCCAGGGCGACTGGACCGAGGTCGCCACCGGCCTCGACGGCAACCACGCCCACATCGCGATGCTCGGCACGCCGGACGGCCACGGCCGGCTCGAGCTCTTCGAATACGTCCACCCCGACGCCATCGAGACCGAGCCGACCCTGCCCAACGAGATCGGCATGCACCGCGTCGCGTTCTCCGTCGACGACCTCGACGCCGCCCTCGAGATCGCCGCGACGCACGGCTGCCACCCGCTGCGCGGCGTCGCGACCTACGAAGACGTCTACAAGCTCACCTACGTCCGCGGCCCCAGCGGCATCATCGTCATGCTCGCGGAGGAGCTGCAGAAGGAGTCCTGACCATGCTGACCACCCACGTCGAGACCGGCACCGACCTCGTGACCATCGACTACTCCGGCGCCCTCGACGCGCAGGAGATGAAGGCCTGCCGGGCGGTGCTCGAGCAGGTCGTCGCCGAGCACGGAAGCCTGCGCCTGCTCGCCCGGTACGGCGACGTGGACCTGCGGCACATCGAGCCGCAGGCGATCTGGGAGGACCTCAAGAACATCCCGATCATCCGCCACGTCGAGCGCTGCGCGATCGTCGCCCACCAGGACTGGCTGCGGCGGATCTCCGACGTCGCAGGGCATGCCCTGCCGGGCGAGATCCGCACCTTCGACGTCGGTCAGGAGGCTCAGGCGCGGGCCTGGGTGACGGGCTGAGGCTGCCTCGCCGGTTCTGATAGTGGCGCGAGCCGGTCGGACGCGCCGGCGCACAGCGAGACGCATCGAAGGCAGAGGTGACACGGACCCGCAAGAGGAGTGCGAGCTCCACGCAGACCCCAGCAAAACGAAGCTTGAAGGCAAGCCCGTCCGAAGGCGCCTGAGTGACCCGGTGCGCGTGCGCTTCCCGAACGGACAGCCCGACGTGGAGCACGAGGTCGGGACTGCTGCACGATCAGGTGACAGGTTGGGTCACGCAGCCTGAGTGGCTGGCGTGGTGTCGTGGGTTGTCATGATGGTCTCGTACTCGATGGGGGTCAATCGTCCGAGGGCGGTTTGTCGCCGGCGTCGGTGGTAGGTCCGTTCGATCCAGCGCACGATCGCGTTCCGTAGCTCCT
>NZ_JACYXE010000020.1 GCF_014857905.1 Agilicoccus flavus
TCTTCATCCAGTTCGTCAGGCACGACTCGCTGATGCCGAAATCGGCAGCGACCTGCTTCAGGTGGGCACCCGGTTCACGGTTCCTCGCGACACGCACGACGTCGTCGCGGAACTCTCGGGGGTAGGGCTTCGGCACGGTCTACATCCTTCCAGCGGCACCTCTCAGCACCACAGATCAGATGTCACCCGTTCGTGCAGCAGTCCCGTCCGCCTGGCAGAGGGGCTCGGTGAGCGCGGGCGAGAGCGCCTCCCAGAACCGCGGGGCGTCCGTGTCGGACGGGGCCAAGAAATCACCGGGGCCTTCGCACGGCGGCGGGCGCGGAATCGAGGACGGGGCCGATCCCGCCTACCCTCGGGCGACGCGATCGTGATGAGCGTGCGCATGAGGGCGTTGGCATCACCGCCGTGGGCCGCGAGGAGATGGTCGACGAGGTCGTTCCCCATCGGCTTCCTCGATCCACGCTTGGGAGTTGGCATGGTCACAGCTTCACAGTCGAGCCGGCATCCCGTACGCCTCGAGTCCCGGGGCGACTCAGCTCCGCCGCATGGCTCGATATTGATCGGCTTGCGCGTCGCCCTCCACCGCGGCCCGCGCAACAGTGGCGACGCGCTCGACCCGGCACGCGTCATCGAAATCGCCCCCACCGTGGTTCGTCTCGAACGGCGGCCGGTGGCCAGAAGCTGATGGACTCGTCGCACGCTTCGACCAGGTGGCCGCTCGGTCACAGGGCCACAGTCGACTCGCGGTCAGTCCTCCCACGGGTTCAGCAGGGGCACACCGAAACTCTGGAAATCGGCAGTGTTCCTGGTCACGACGGTCAACCCGTGAACGTGCGCCGTGGCGGCGATGAAGGCGTCCCGGTCAGAGGCAGGGTCGGGCACATGAAACCCGGCCGCACACGTGGCCGCCGCCGCAGTGAGTGGTAGGACACTGTCCTCGAAAGTCGTTCGCACCTCGTCGAGCCACCGTCGCAGTGCGGCTCCCTGCGCGGCGTCCTTGCGCGCGATTCGCTGCACGCCGACCTCGAGTTCGAAAAGCGTGACGGCGCTGATCGCTTCGGTCGCACTCTGCTTCCTCGCCCACCTGGCGAAGCGTGGATCGGCTCGTGGAGACGCGACCTTGCGCAGCTCGCTGACGACGTTCGTGTCGAGGAGGTATCTCATCCGAGGTCGGGAATCCGCGCCTGGACATCAGCGCGGTGCGGCTCGAAGTCGACCTCGTCGGCGTCCGGCATAGCCAGGGCGTCGAAGAGACTGCGTCGGCCGCGGAGACGCTCGAAGGTCTCGATGGACATGAGGACGTGCGACGGGCGACCTCGGTCGGTGATGAAGACGACGTCGGAGTCGGCCGCGCGCTTCGCCGCGCTCGTGCGCTGATTGAACTCCCGAGAGGTCACGCTCGTCATGACTCACCGCCGCCTGTAGACAAGTAGCTACATTCTACGGCTGCTCTTGACGCCCGACAAGTCACCAGGTGGCCGGCTGAGCGGTGGCGGGTCTCATCGCTTCGGCGGCAGCGGCACGATCTGGCGGTCGAGGATGCGGCCGTCGTCGAGGGTGAGCACGCCGTAGGTGCCGTGGGGTTGGCGGCGTTTGTCGGTGGGTGAGCCGGGGTTGAACAGCGCGACGGCGCCGTCCGGCTCGTCGAGGGGGATGTGGGAGTGGCCGAAGACGACGAGGTCGGCGTCGGGGAAGCGGCGGCGCATGCGTCGATCGCGGCCGGTGCGGGGGCCGGTGTCGTGCACCATCGCGAGGCGCACGCCCTCGAGGTCCAACTCGAGGGTCTCGGGGACGCCGCCTCCCCAGGCCGCGACCGGTGGGCCGTCGTTGTTGCCGAGGACCACCCTGACCGGGGCGTACTCGGCGAGGGTGTCGAGCACGTCCGGGGTGCACACGTCGCCGGCGTGCAGCACGAGGTCCGCCTGGCGGAGGGGCTCGACCAGTGCGGGAGGGAGTGCCTTCCAGTGGCGTGGGGCGTGGGTGTCCGACAGGACGAGGACGCGCATCCCCCGATCGTGCCCGATGCGACGTGGGCGATCGGCGCCTCAGCCCCGCTACACCTCGGTGGCGCACGATCAGCGTGCCGTGTCGACGTCCACCGACGCCCGCACGAGCGTAGTGAGGCGCTCGACCCGGCGGGAGTGATCGAGATCGCCCTCGTCATGGTTCAGCTCGAACGGCGCGCAGACGGCCAGGAGCCGATCGACTCGCCGCTCCTCACGGCGACTGGACAACCCCTCGGAGGCCACGTCGCGCAGTGCCGTGGACACATCCCGGCGACCGAGGGAGTCGGAGTCGATCACGGCGGCGGGACCATCGATCCACCCGTCGTCGCCCTCGACGCACCCCTCCATGGCCTGGCAGATCGTCATGTACAAGGCAAACTCGGCGGCCGCGATGGCGGGCACGTGCTTCTCGTGGTCGTCCCACGGGATGGCGGCGGCCTTGTCGATGTAGCGAGCGGCCCTCTCGTCGTCACCCGCAACCAGAGCCCGTCGGGCCTTGACGAGCAGGTTCTCGGCCGAGCGGTAGCCGACGGAGAAGCCGTCCTCCGCGCCAGGACGAAGGAAGCGGGCGCCGAACGCGTTGTGGGGGTTGGGCAGCAAGGTCACGGATCGACGCTACTCGGCACGGTCGACGCGCGCCCCGCACGCGGGGCAGTACCGCTCGGCCCTCGGGTGGGCGCAGGTGGTCTGGTCGAGGTGGGTTCGGACGGTGTCGACGATGAAGCTCAGGTGCTTCACGGGGCGGTTACCCAGGCTGGACTCGCTGCCTTCGGCGATGGTGTCGCCAGCGGCCAGTTCGACGGGCTCGGTGAAGACGAAGCCGCGGCTCACAACTCCTCCACGGGGTCGAAGGTGGGATACCCGAGGGATCTCGCGGCAGCGATCATGCCCGCGTCGTGACTGACGATCGTGGCGTCGAGTCCTGCGGCGATCACCGACCCCAGGTGGATCGCATCCAGCGTCTTCACGTGTGTCTCGATGGCCTCTGCTGCTGCCAGCACTCCCTCGGTCACCGGCACCAGGGCCACCACGTCGAGGATCTCGTCGCGACGATTCACAGGCAGAGCTTCGCGGCGTAGGACCCGGGTCAATTCAGTTCGCAGGATGCGTGAGGAGACGACCACATGCCCGTCGTCTGCGGTCGTGCGGTCGATCCATGCGGCGGCCGAGGGTGAGTGACCCAGGAGCGCCCGGAGGGCGACGGAGGTGTCGAGGTAGAAGACGGTCACCGGTCGCGCTCGTCGGCGAGAAGCTCGTCGATCGAGGTTGCGGTGCGCAACTCGTGCCGGGGCAGGTCCGCGAGGCGTGAGCCGGTCCGCCGCTTGGGTGGCGCCAGATCGAGTTCGTGGGAGCGCGGCACGATGCGGGCGATCTCCCGGTTGTGACGGGTGACCAGGTAGGTCTCGCCGGCCTCCACCTCGGCGAGCATCGTCGTCGGGTTCTGCCGCAACTGGCCCACCGTGATGGTCTTCATGCACCCAGCATAGCCGGATGTCTACGCATGTCTACGGGGTGCTCGGCCGTCCGATCGTGGACAGCGCCCGGACTCAGACCTCCTGGATGCGCCGCAGGTGACGGACGGCCTCGGCGCGGGCGCGGTCCTCGCGCTCGAACACCTCGGCGGTCTTGGCCAGGACGAGCACGTAGGGGCTTCCTGCGCGGCGAGTCGTGTGGGTGACCGGGAGCTCGCGGCTGTCGATCGTCTGGTGGATGTGCTGGCGCTTGTCCTTGGCGATGGGCCACTCCAGCACACGTGCCTCGCGGTCGGCGAGGAAGCCGGCGAGCCGCTCGCACAGGTCGCAGCCGCAGCCGGGCGGTGGAGTTATAGACCAGTCGCCGGTTCGGCGCGTCGGGGCGTCGGCCCTCGACTCGAGGATGGCCGTCGCGATCGGAGCCAATTCACGCATCCCGGCGCGCTCCTTGTGATCCTCGTCCCACGTCTCCGCAGCGGCGAACGCGGCCACGAGAAGGTCGGCGATCGACCCTTCCCCTGCACTCCGGCACCACTGGAGAATCTCCGCCCGGATGGTCTCGTCATCCGCCTCGCTCACGCCACCGAGTACCGCAGCGAGCAGCGTGCCCAAGGACGTGAGTCGCTTCCGGACGGTCGAGGTGGGCGCGGCGGCGAGGGCCGGCTCGATCTGCGTCCGCAGCCACGACCAGGCGGCCTCCAGGACGAGGTGCGCGAGGTCCGACCGCGGGGCGAGCTCGCGGCACAGCGCCGGGAGGCTCTCCACCCAGGGCTCACTCACACTGTGGCGGCCCCATGGCGCGTCGGGTGCGAACCAGTTCGCGACGCGAGCCGCCGCCCAGGCGGGCCCGCGGGTCTCGGCCGCGCCGATCAGGTTCGTGGCAGTCCCGGGCCGAAGATCGTCCAGGAGGAAGGGCGCCACGAGTGCGTCGGCGAGAGCCTCGTCGTCGACGAAGCGGACGAGCGCCAGGGCGAGGTCGAACAGTTCGGTGGCCTGGACCGCGCCCGCGGTCCTCGCAGCCCCCGCGCCATGCACGGTCCGGCTCGGTCGGGAGACGCGGACGATGTCGGGCCACGTCGGGAGCAGACCCCGCAGGTCGCGTGCCACCGCGGCGTCGTCATGGTCGGCGAGGCGGATCAGCAGGAGTCGTAGCTCGCGCCCGGGGGCGGTCTCGGCGCGGTTCGCGAAGGCCAGGTGCGTCGGCCAGACGAGGAGGGCGCCGCGGTGGTACCAGCGGTCGACGGTGTTGCCGTAGTTGCCCATGTACCCCTCGTGTTCGCTGGCGTAGGCGCGCAGTGAACGCGACGGCGTCGTGGCGGCGGCGTCATCGCCGAGCCCGAGGTCCACCTCGACGACGTCGCCGTCAGGCGTCAGCCAGTGCGTGAGGGAGACCTCGGAGTCGAGGAGGTATTCGTCGTCGCTGACGTCGTCCCGCACCTCGTGCACGTCGGCGAGGCCGAGCACCACCTCGCAGCCGGCGCGTTCGGCGGCCTGGGTCAGGACGGCAGCGCGTTCGGCGTCGACGCCCTTGAGCCGCCCGAGGCCCTGCGTGAGTGCGCGGGGCGTGTAGCTGTGGTCGAGCAGGTAGGTGAGCCGGATCGGCGTGCTGGGTGTTCCCCCGTACAGCGGAGCCACGGGGGTGTCGAAGTAGGCCGCGAGCAGGGTCGCCGCGTCGGCGACGGTGTCGCGTTCGACGTTGCGATGGAAGGTGTCGCCGTGTAGGAGGAGGTTGTAGGTGAGGACGACCCGGTGGCCGGTGCGCACGGGCAGCACCTCGTGCAGGGTGTCGGCGTAGAAGGCGACCAGCGTCGTCTCCGTCCGCGAGCCCCCGTAGCGGCGCGCGCCCCCCTCGCCGTGGACGACGAGCTCCCCGCCGGAGAACGGGCACGGCAGCACGACGACGAGTGACGCGACCATCGCGTCGTCCTTCTCCGAATCCTGATGCGGCGCAAAGAACTGGCCGCGCTCGTAGACCAGGAGCGAGTGGAACTGCGCGCTCAACCGGCACGTCGTGGGCAGACCGAGCGCGCTTCGCGCGTCCTCGAGAACGCCACCGAGGCGGCCGTGCCAATCCACCTCGACAACAGGGTCGGGAAAGTGCCAGGTGTGCCGGACCGTGGAGTCGAGGAGCGTGTCCTCACCCTTGCCGAACGGCGCCGGCTCCCCGAACGCGAGGAGCTTCTTCGCCCGGGCCGCCGTCAGTGGGAGCTGCAGCTCGCCGTGCCCGGCGACGGTTACCGTCGGCCCCTCGCGCAGGCCCGAGAGCTGGGCGCTGGAGCGCGCGGATGCCCGCCCACCGAGGAGGCGAGCGAGCTCGTCGGCGTGTGTGCTGCTCATGCGGCGGCTCCAGGGGTCTTGTCTCTTGGTAAGTGACATTGAGACATCCAGCTGCCACAGTGTCTCTTAGCAAGAGACATTGGGACACCCGAGCGAGCACAGACATGACGATCTACGAGACGCCCGAGCCAGACCCCGAGGACCGCCACGCCCTCGACGAGATCCACGAGCTGCGCGAGGAGCTCTCGTCGAACCTCCGCGTGCCCCGACGTTGGACGGGGGCGCTGCGACGGACGACTCAAGCCCGGGCCATCCGCGGCTCCAACACCATCGAGGGGTACGACGTCTCGGAGCAGGACGCCATCGCGGCCGTGGATGACGAGGAGCCGCTCGGCGCCGACGAGCGGACCTGGGCGGAGATCACCGGCTACCGGCGCGCCCTCACCTACGTGCTCACCGCCGCCCCGGAACCCCACTTCCGCATCGACTCCCAGCTGGTCCGGTCGCTCCACTTCATGCTGCTGGAGCACGACCTGTCGAAGGGGCCGGGCCGCTACCGGCCGGGCAGCGTCTACGTGCACGACGAGAGCGACGGCTCCCAGGTCTACGAGGGGCCCGATGCCGATGCGGTCCCGGGGTTGATGAAGGCGATGGCCGGACGGCTCGAGTCGGAACGAGACGTCGATCCGATGATCCGTGGCGCCATGGCTCACCTGAACCTGGTCATGATCCACCCGTTCAGAGACGGGAACGGCCGTATGGCGCGGGTGCTGCAGACGGCGGCGCTGGGGCAGGACACCGTGCTCGAGCCGACGTTCTCCAGCATTGAGGAGTGGTTGGGGCAGAACACGACCGACTACTACCGCGTACTCGCCGCGACGGGACAAGGGGCATGGAACCCGCAGAACGACGCGCATCCCTGGGTGAAGTTCGTGCTGCGGGCACACCACATGCAGGCGCAGACGCTGCGGCGACGGTTCGCCGAAGCCGACGTGCTCTGGCGACAAATCGACGATCTCGTCGCCGAGCATCGACTGCCGGACCGCGTCGGGGACGCCTTGTTCGATGCGCTGCAGGGAGGGCGGGTGCAGCGCCCGTCGTACGTTCGACGGGCAGAGGTCGAAGATCGGACCGGCACGCGCGACCTCGTCCGCCTCACCGAACTCGGGCTGCTCGAGGCGGTGGGCAAGACTCGGGCTCGGCACTACCTCGCCGGGCCGGTGCTGCGGGGCGTGGCCGCGGAGGTGCGGTCCGGGCGGCAGCCGCTCGCCGATCCTTACCCGTGGCTGCAGGGCTGGCTCCGGGGCGAGGTCGACCGCGCGAGTTGAGGCCGCGTCTCTAAGGTGAAGGACTCGCAGGCCCTTGGTGCCGATTCGCCCACACGACAATCGATTTGGACGACTGACCAGCCAAATCGTCCGGCCGATTCGTGGGCGACCGGCTGCCTCACCGTGCGACCATGGCCGAATGCGAGCCGGGGTGGTGCCGTCGTTGGAGAGTGTTGCGCCCGGTTCCCTCGTGGTCGTCCGCGACGAGGAGCGGCTCGCTGCTCAGGTGGGGCAGACCCGCGACGGCACACTCATCACCTGCCAGGGGCTGTCGGAGTCGGCCACTGGCACCAGCGCACAGTTCCCCCAAGGCCTCAACACGATTACCCCGTCCGACCGGCGCCAGACGAAGGCTGGCGCGGAGTTGTCCCGAAACCACCAGAAGGCGCCCCGTGGCTGGAGGCTAAGCGCCGCGACGGCGCGCTGCCATCGACGACGACAACCTCTCGGATACGGGTGCGTATCCTCGCCCACGCCCTCGACCACCATCGTGCCGCGGCCTCACGCGCCCTCGACCAAACCACGCTGCCCCCGCGGCCGCTCTCCGCCGCCGCAAGACTCTGGCTGCACGGCTACGACCAATCGCGAGGGTGACGGGCGACGTTTCATTCAGGAGCTTGAAGCGATAACTAGCGCGTTGACTGACAAAGGTAAGATCTTTTCGGTCGCGCCATATCTTCATGACGAGAAGGGAAAAATGAATGCACATTCTCACTCAGAAGCGAGTCGAAAAGTTCGCTCGAGATCTAGGCTTATCCGACCCACTCGATGAACAGTTTGAATACTATGTGGCCGCCACATACCTCTTCCGATATGTTAAAAACAGCGTGGAGCTACTACAGTCGGTTGTTCTCGGAGGCGGGGAGGATGAAGGTATAGACGTTGGTGCGGTGATCGTGAATGGACAGATTGTGATGGACCCATCTGATATCGATGAATTGATCACTGGCCAAGAGGCCAATTCGGCCAAAGTTGTTTTTCTCCAGGCGAAAACCAGTGAGAAGTTTGACTCCAAACTTATGTCAAAGTTCCTCCACGGGGTTGAGTCAGTGACTCAATACGCGATGCGTCCTGGTTCGATTGCCCTTCCGCCGAGACTCGTAGATTTGGCACTCCTCATTGAGAGGATCGCAGAGAACGGTGACAAATTTCAGGACACCAAGATCCCCTGTGAGTTGTACTATGTAACGTCAAGTGCAGGGGATGGTCGGGAAGCTACGGCCCAGCTGCAGGTTTCGCAGGCAATGGCTCGCATCACCAACCTCGGGGTCTACCCAGATACTCTCAGGCTCCGGGCTCAAGGACACGAGGATCTTGCGGCTAAGCAGAAGGAGAAGTTGGGGCCGCAGAACGTTCAGTTCAACTTTGAAAAGCGGCAGACCATTCCGGACGCAGCGGGAGTCAGCGAGGCCTATATCGGCCTTATCTCGGGAGATCAGCTCTTGAGGCTCTTGAAAGATGAAGGCGAGGTGCGTCCTGGGATCTTTGACGATAATGTCCGACTTCACTTGGGCTACGACAATCCGGTGAATCGGAGGATTTATGAAACGTTGGAATCGGCGAATCGACAGCAGTTCCCATTCTTGAATAACGGCATCACTTTGATTGCAACGAAGCTGCAAGGAAATGGAGACCGTTTCTTCATTTCTGGGTATCAAATCGTGAATGGCGGCCAGACCAGCTATCAAGTCATACGCTGGGCCGGATCCGAGGCAGTCGCAGCCGAACCATCACTATTGTCCAGCCTCTGGGTTCCAATAAAAATCATTAGCTCATCCGATCCGGATGTGCGCTCCCGCGTCGCGGTGGCGACGAACCTCCAATCGGCCATTGGGAACGTCGACATCCAGGCGAGCCTCAAGATGGCTAAGAATGTGGAGGAGTTCTTCGCTCAGACAGGAGCCGAAGGTCTCCGGTACGAACGGCAGGGACGGGGCGCTTCGATAGATTTCCCGCGCACGCGCGTTCTGGGCACGACGGAGTTGAATCGCGCTGTTGCCGCCACCATATTTGGCGAGTCGTCCCGGGCGATTGCCTCTCCGAAAGATCTCGAGTCGGAAGAATCTTTTGTTTGGGGGAGCGCCTATCCGGTTGAGATGTACTACTATGCCGCCTGGATTGTATATAGAATCGAGCGACTCTTCGGCAGGTCGCAGGATCGAGCGGTCCTCAAAGCGGCCAAGTACCACTTGGCGATGATGGTATCGGCGTGCACTTTTCCCGAACTAGTACCCTACTTTGAACAGGAATCGCCGCGTCGCCTACAGGAAGCACTGGCGAAAATGAAGATTTTTCAAGGATCTGACAGGGATGGTAGGACCCAGCAGGCGATCGAAGAAGCGATCGGGTTGGCAGTTGAGTTGTCGCTGAATGAATTCCAGCCAGTGCTGGCTGAGGGGCGCAGTCTACGAAAGGATGACGTAAGGAGTCGCCGGATCCAGGAAGTGCTCCTGAAAAAGATGGCGGATGCGTCGAGACGGTGAAGACAAAGCTGCCGGAGACTAGGGATATCGCATGGAAGCGTGCGCAGTTGGCACGTTTCCGGGGCCCACTCGGAATGTTCCCCCTTCTCTGAACATTGACGAAATGGAATCACTTGAGCTTCGGTGCGGGATCTGCGGTTCGGCAAACGATTCGTCGCACACAAGGGTGCAGCTAGTGGGCCGTGTTTGAAGTTGTTGGATCGGTTGGCTTTCTTGAGGATGTCGTCGGCGGTCTTGGCCCACACGAAGGGGTGCTTGCGGTCGTTCCAGCCGGTGATGAAGGCACAGATCTTGGCGTTGAGGTCGGCCACGGATCGGAAGGTACCGCGGTGGATGGCTTGGCGTTCGATGATGCCGAACCAGACCTCGACGAGGTTGAGCCAGGATCCTGAGGTCGGCGTGAAGTGGACGTGGACGCGGGGGTTGGCGCCCAGCCAGTCACGGACCTCGACCTTCTTGTGCGCGGCGTAGTTATCCATCACCAGGTGCAACTCGCGGTCGGGGTAGTCCTTGGCGACCTGCTTGAGGAAGGCCAGGAACTCCTGGCGGCGATGCCGGGGCTTGCAGGCCGCGGTGACCTGCCCCGTGGCGATCTCCAGTGCCGCGAACAGGGTCGTCGTCCCGTGCCGGCGGTAGTCGTGTGTGCGACGCTGCGGCAGGCCGGGCAGCATCGGCGCGGTCCGGTCCAACGCCTGGATCTGGGACTTCTCATCCACGCAGAGCACGACCGCGTTCTGCGGTGGCTCCACGTAGAGCCCGACGACGTCGGTGACCTTGGCCACCAGCTCGGGATCAGTCGAGAACTTGAACGTCTCCGACCGCCACGGCTGGATTCCGTACTCCATCCACGCCGTGGCCACCGTCTTGTTCCCGATCCCCAAGTGACGGCCCAGCAGCCGCGAGGACCAGTGCGTCACCCCCAGCTTGGCCGGTGGCGGCGCCAGCGTCGCCGCCACGATCTCGCGATGATCCACCTGCCGCGGACGACCCGAGCGCGGCGCGTCCGCCAGCCCCGCCAGGCCGTGCTCGACACCCCCGCCACGTCAACACAGTCCCTCTCGAGACCCCCACACGCGAGGCGATCTGCTCATCGCCCACCCCATCAGCCGCCGCGAGCACGATCCGCGCCCGCTGCGCCAACCCCGCACGCACCGAGCCCGAACGCGTGATCCGCGCCAACTCCTCACGATCCCCATCACGCAACGCCAACGCCGGAGCAGGACGAATGGCCATACCCCATGATCCCGAAACTCGAACCGTTCAAGAACTAACGATACGCTCCACTAGGACTCAAACTCGAAACTGTTCCCTCAGGAGGGCCGCGTCCAGCACGGTGCAGGCATCCTCTCGTCTCACGACGCCATACCCGTCCACGTTTACTTGGCGGATCAGGCAGGAGGCACCGCCTGCGACTCGACTGAGCGGGACGCCCAGGACTTCTGCCATCTCCGCGTCGCTGAGCCGCCCGCCCGGCGCCGACGACATGTGGTCGATCACACGTCGCAGCGTGTCATCGTCCAATACTGTCCGCACAACCTGCTTCTGACGGGCATAAGTGCTCGAGCGAACGACCGCCTCCCCCAAACTCGTCCGGACGGCTGCGGGAGGATCTGGATGATCCGCCGGTTCGTCCTCAGGCGAGGCACTGCTGCTCGACCCAGCCGAAATAGGGGCCGAGGGCCAGCGGGTTGATGGGTGGGGATCCGGCTGACGTGAGGTCTCTCCGGGACTGGCGAAACCGTCGACGGCCGGGCGCTGTTCCGTATGTGGCTGGGGACGCCACTCTGGCTCCGCAGGGCGCGGCAGGTCCGGAGTGGCAGGGTGGGGATCCTGACGCTCACGCGGAAGAATGTCCTGAAGCACATGCATCGCGGCAGGCGGGGCCGCTTGCGAAGGCGCCCACCTGGCAGTTGTCGAGGGATCTGGATGGTGGCTCACGAAGGGCGCGCGGCCGGCGCCGTGGGCGCCACACCTGCATCGATCGGTGTCGAACCACCGCGCCCGCAAGTACGTGGGGTTCACGGCGAGGGCAGCCAAGATGCCAGCCGCCCACAGGAGAAACAGAAAGCCACCGCTCGCGGTGCTCCCCGGCTGCTGGTTCGAGTTCCACATGAAACCGATCACTGAGCCGACGAAGAAGACGACGGTCAAGAGCGCAAAGCTCAGCTTCCGGGCCCGGGCGGCGATGTACCCGAAGCTCACCCAACTGACCATCCCGAGGCCGAGAAGGGCCGGCAGCATCCACAGGCTGTGCCATAGATTCCACGACACCGGCCGACGACACCGGCATCGCAGCTCAGAGCTCAGATGCGGCCTGCTACCCATCTCTACCTCCAGCGAGTTGATGTCCACATCGGCGCAGCGTGCGGACGTTCCAGCCTATCGACGGCCAAGGACTTCCCGGGCCAACTCAAGCGGCAGAAGCTCGGCGAACTTGAGCCCGCGTAACGCGCGCTCGTCGACCGCTGGCGTCACCCCGCCCAGGTCGTCACCGAACCGGCTCCGGGCGGCGCGCACCGCTGAAGCGACCGCGTAGGTATCTGCATCACTCCGCAGCGCAACCTGCAGGTTGTCGTAGGTGGACGTATCGTCCAACAGCTCGGGGGCGACGGCGTCGAGGGCAGCCACGTAGCGGGCGTTCTGGCGTAGGCCAGCCCAGGTCCACCACCGCACTCGGCCGGAGTCCTCCACGATCACTCGGCTCAGCTCGTCCACCTGGTGCCGGCGATCACGCCTCAGGGTGGCGAGCCGGTCCGTGGCTCGGCGCGACAACGAGACCCTTACCGGCGTTTCGCCCAGCAGCACCCGCCGCATGGCGTCGCACAGCTGAGGCGACAGGGCCACCGGTGGGCTGCTCCACTGCACCTGGCCGCCACCTTCAACAGGCTCGACGTAGGCGCGGTGGCGCTTCCAGTCGATGTACGTGACCAGCCACGAGCGTCCGCCCAGCGCGATGACGCGGGGACCGTTCCGTTTCATCGTGAGCGCGATGGGGTCGACGGACCCGACTTCCTCCCGCCCGTTCAGGATCTTCACCTCGGGTGCGGCGAGGAACACGGCCATGAGGTCAAGGAAGTGCCTCCGGCCGAAGCGCCGTTCCGACTCCGGCCCAATGAAGAGCACGTCCCCGTCGACATCGAGGAAACCCGTCTCGATGAGATGCGCCATGACTTCGTCGTACTTAGACCGCGTGGCTAAGGCCAGAGGTGACAGGAGATCCCAGGCATCCCCGCGAGCAATGGTCCCTCGCTGCAACGCCAGGCCCAGGATCTGCTGGCCCACGATGTGCAGAGGCGCCGCAGGGGGTTCGACCGCCTCGACGAACCCCTCGCTCCACAGGAGCAGCAGCCCGCATGCGCGCAGGAAGTCGTCGTCCGTCAGACCGAGGAAGAGCGTGTTCCGCGAGGTCCCGGGCCGCCGCCCTGTCCGACCCAACCGCTGCAGGAATGATGCAACGGTGCGGGGTGAGCCCAGTTGCAGCACCCGGTCGAGGTCGCCCACGTCGATGCCCAGCTCCAGCGTCGAGGTCGACACGATGACGCAGTCGCGCGCCTCGGCGAAGGCAGCCTCGGCTCGACGGCGCTCATCCAACGACAGCGAGGAGTGGGAGACGAAGGTCTCGGTCCCGTTGTCGCGAAGCGCCACCGACATCTGCTCCACCGTGCGCCGGGAGTCGGCGAACACGAGCCGCTTCTCGCCCTGATGGAGCTGGGCGACGACGGTGGCTGCATTGGGGACCGTCCCGACGAAGTCGAGGCCGACTTCAGGATCTACCGCCCCCGGGGTCACCGGTGCCACGACCGTGGCGACAACCTCTCGCGCGCGATTGCTCCCCTGAAGCCAAGCCAGCAGGTCGCGAGCATTCCCGACCGTGGCAGAGCATCCAACTCGCTGAAGCGGACGCCCCGCGAGAGCAGCGACCCTCTCCAGCACAGCCAGGAGATGCCAACCCCGATCGTCCCCGGCGAAGGCGTGCACCTCGTCGACGACCACCGCCCGCACCCCGCTGAAGAAGTCCGACGGGTCGTAAAGGGTCGACACGAGCAAGGATTCGATCGACTCCGGTGTCGTGAGCAGGATGTCGGGCCGGTCGATGGCCTGCCGCCGCCGGGCACCGGCCCCGACGTCGCCGTGACGAACGGCTGCAGTGCGCCCCAACCAACCCGCGTAGGCGGCAACGCGAGGATGCAGATTATTCAGCAGCGCCTTGAGCGGGCAGACATACAGAACCGAGGTACCCGACCAGTCCTCCTCGTCCATCCGCGTGAGGAGTGGAAAGAGCGCGGCTTCGGTTTTGCCCCCGGCGGTCGGTGCGAGGAGCAGTGCGTCGTCGCCGCGCAGAATGGGGGCGATCGAATCCTCCTGCAGCGCCCGGAGCGCCGGCCAGCCGAGGGTGTTGACCACGTGGTGCTGCACCACGGGATGGAGCCGGTCGAAGCCAGTGGCCGACGTCATTGTTGCTCCAGTTGGTCCGCCGTGACCGCCCAGCCCTGTCGACGCATCCAGGCAAGAAGCCGCGGCCACCTGTCGTCGCCCAAGCGCCATCGCTGGGCGAGCATGCCGTCGAGCGCCGCCGCGGCCACTTCCGGATCGACACCCACCGCGTTGGCCGTGAACTCACCGCACCCCTGGAAGTCGAGCCTGCTCACCCACGGCTCTCCGAGGCCCTGGCCCTCTTCCCGAAGCCCGACATCCTCGGTAACGACAACATCGGCGTGACCGAAGACCGCCGCCTGCACGACATGGCGGTCCTTGGCGTTGATGCGGGATAGCGCCTCGAAATCGAGGTCGGCCGGCACCGGGACCACCGCCTCGGGAAAGGCCCTGGCCATGGCGTCGCGCAGGCGATCACGCGCCGCATCGTCCATGGAGTCCGGTAGGTGGCGACGCACCTCCTCGAGGATCCGCTCGGACCACAGGGGCCGGTAGAGGTTGGCTTCCGCCAGCGTCAGCAGCACGTCTCGCTCGCGCGCGCGCACCAGAACAACGGCATCCAGTACCGCAGTGAAGCTCACGGCCGGCCACCCGAGACGTCGAACGACATCGCTCAGATGTCGTCGTCGTAGAGACCGGCCTCAGCGGTGACGCGGGCGAGGTCATCCAGGGCGGCTCGCCGCTCCGACAGGCGTCGCTCGGCGAACGTGAGCACATCCGCCGTCTTGATCCGACGGTGCGTCCCGACATATCGGCACGGCAGCCGACCTTCATCCACCAGGCGACACACGTAAGTCCGCGAGACGCCCAGCATCTTCGCGGCCTGGCCCGTCGTCACGTCTTCGTCAACCGCCCCGATGACCACCCCTCCGCGATGCGTCAGCAAGGTGAGCGTCTCGGCCAGTGCTTCAGCGATCTCCGGCGGCACGTCGGCACTCCGTCCGCCGATGCTCACCTGGATGCGACTCCCGGCCCGTCCGGCATCGCGCGCAGCGCGAGCCAGACCCGCCACGGACTCGTGCAGGTCGTTATCGGCGGTCGTGCTGAATGTGTGGGTGCCCGTGACGGTCATGGCGTGTCCCTTCCTTGGACCCATCAGCCTACGCGGCAAACGCCGTAAAGCCAACTAGGTTGCGCTTATCAGCACTACCCCAGGTCGAGGTCGATGTCGTCGGGCCCAGCGGCGCCCGGCAGTCGCGCCCCAGCGGCCCCCCGCTCCGCGTCGGTCAGCTCCTCGGCTCCGACGGTCACGGCGTAGTGCCGGCGCGGATCGAAGTCGTCGAACTGGTCCACGCGGTCCAGCACGTCCCCGACGAGCTTCTTGAGGAACAACCGGGGCGCGACGCCGACGCGCCCACCGAGCGTGCCGCTGACCCCGTCAGCAAGATCGCCCAGGTAGGTGTCGTCGACGACGTGCACAAGCCGATCCGCCGTGCCTTGCCCGGAGGAGTAGACACCTCGCACGCGCTGACCCACCTCGATGAGCGAGTCGCGCGAGAAGCCTGGCAGGCGCACCTGGACGGCGCGGGGGTTGTCGAAGCGTGCGTCGGTCGTGAAGTCGGTGGCCAGTCGCCCGGCCAGCGGGTTGAGCCGCTGCACCCCCGACGGCCCGTCGAAGAACGCCGGCGTGCCGGTGATGACGAGGTACAGCCCAGGGAACCGACCGGAGTCGATCTCGTCGATGAGCTGGCGGAGCGCATTGAGGGCCTTGTCCCGCACGTCGCCACGCATGCGCTGCAGCGTCTCGACCTCATCGAGCACGAGCAGCAGCCCCGGGTGACCCGCGTCGCGCAACACCACCAGTAGGCCCTGGAGGAAGCCCAGGGCGCCGAAGTGGTCCATGTCGCCACGCACACCCGCAGCCCGCTTGGCCGCTGCGGCCACGTGCGGCTGTCCGCCCATCCATGCGGCGAGCGCATCGGCCGTCGCGTTGTCGCCGGCGCCCGCGGCGGAGCGGTAGGCACGCAGCGCCAGCGAGAACGCCGGGGTCCGGGTGGACACCCCCGCGAGTCGCTTCTCCATCAACTCCGACACCGCGGCGTCGAAGGCCCCCGCGCCGGCGCTCTCCAGCTCGGGCCGCTCCCGGATGACGTCCTCTTCGACGGTGTACAGCCACGAGTCGAGCACCGACCGAAAGGCGCTGGGCGGCAGGGATGCCGTGCGCAGCGTCTCGGTAATCCGGCGGTACACGGTTTCGAGCTTGTGCAGCGGGGTCTCTGTCTCGGAGATCTGCACCTCCGCGGCGGCGAACCCGCGCCGCATGGCGCGCTCCGCGAGGTGCCGCGTGAAGAACGTCTTCCCGGAGCCGTACTCGCCGCGCACAGCCTTGAAGCCGGATCCGCCGCCGGCCACCGCGTCGAGCTCGCCGTCGAGGGCCGCGTCGAACCGTGCGAGACCGACGGCCAGAAGGTCGAGCCCGTTCTGGGGCACGGTCCCGCGACGCAGCGCATCGATGACCTCGCGGCGGCGGCGAGGGGAGACGTCAACGGTCACGATTCACTCCGAACTGTTCACACAGCAGATCGACGTCGAGCACGAGCGTCTGAGCGTCGCCGTCGAGCCGGAGCACCGGGTAGCCGTCGACGTTGAGGATCTGCTTGGCCTGCTCCTGCGCCCCCCGCAGCCGCGCCAGCGAGACACCCAACGTCTGCGCGGCCGTCACCGGCGGCAGCCGATGACCGCGAGCCGCCGCGAACTCGTCGATGAGCGCGGCCAGGGCGCTTTCCTTCATCGTCAGGCGGGCATTGAGCTCTGTCTGCCGCTGGTACACCTCGGACTCGACGACCGCCATCCCCAGAGTTCGGCTCTGTTCCGGTGGCTCGGGGGCGATGTCGAACAGCGCGGGGCCCGGATCCGCCGTGCGCGGGCGGCGCCCTCGCGCAGGCGCTGCAGCCGGGGCGCTCGCCGGCGCCACCACCGGAGCTGTCACCGGCCCACTCCACCAGCGCGGTTGCTGGGGAGGCAGCTCGTCGCCGTCCGCGATCTCAGCGGATGCGGGGCGAAGCACGAGCACGGGCACGACCACCTCGGCCGGGTGGGCACCTCCGTGGTAACCGGCCTTGAGGGGGCCATAGCGCACGCGTTCGCTCACGGCGAGCACCGCGCGATGGTCATCGGACACCACGCGACGACCCTCGACGAGGATCTCGTCGCCGTGCCTCACCTCGCCCCCGCTCTCCCGGCTGCGATTGCTCGTGGCGACGGTTCCCGGGCTGAGGTGCCGCCCGTCGCGGCGTTCGACGATGTGGCCGTGATCGCCGGTCAGGACGACGGTGCGACCGGCGGAGGCGGCCCGGAGCAGCAGCGGTTCAAGGTGCTTGATCGAGTCGGCGGTCCACGTCGCACCACCGGGGTCGCTGCGGTCAAGGGCGTCGTCGATGGTGTTGAGGACGACCCCAACAACGGGCGTGCCGCCGGTGTCGTCGATGGCGGCGGCGACCTCCGGTGAGACGGCCCACCCGCGTCGCGTCTGGTCGACCGCGGCCTTGTGGAACAGCCGCGCCTTGTGCTTGAGCCGCGCGGCGACGAACGCCGTGAAACCCTCTCGCTCGACGGCCTGCTCGCCGGAGGTGAGGCGGCCGGTGAAGAGAGACGCGCGGCTGATCGTCGTCAGCGTGGGCAGGACCGCGACGGCGCCGGCTCGACGCGAACCCTCCGGAGATCCCGGCACCCGCACCTCCTGCCAGCGCAGGCGCCCGACGGCGTCGTCGGCGATCGAGGTGGCGGAGGCGACGCTCATTCCGTCGAGCAGCACGAACAGCACCCCCGACGGCCCAGCCTGGGTCGACACGGGGGCGAGGACGGTCTCGAGGAGGTTTTCGATCGGCCAGATGCGCGCTGCCTCGGGGCCGAAGGCTCCGGATCGGCCGGCGTCGTCTCGCGTCGCCGCCGCAAGTGCGGTGGCGAAGTGACGTGCCTCCTCCTCGCGGCGCTCCAACGCCCGGTGAACCATGTGCTCGATGCCGCGTGCCGTCGTCGTTGTGTCGTCGACGCCCACCGAGGCGGCGTTGAGGGCGACATCGACCCAGCCGCCGACGTCGAGGTGCGCTCGGCTGTGTCGGGCGAGCACCTCGCCGCTGTCGCCGCCCGCCGCTATTTCTGCCGTGGGGGTCGATACCCAGCGGGCCAGCCGGGTCGCGGCACGCAGCGCGTCGTTGTCGGCGCGGAAGCGCTCCACGAGTCGGTGACGTTCGAGAGCCGCCCAGGCGGCTTCGACCTCGGCGAGGGTGCCCGACTGGTCCATCGCCGTCAGCGCGCGAGCCAGCGTCCGGGCACGGCGCGAATGCGACGAGGGCAGCAGGTCCGACAGCTCCGCCAGCTCGGCGCCCCCCACCTTCTGCAACAGCGAGTCGGCACGGTCGATGAGGCGCAACGCCGTCTCGTGGTCCCGACGGGAGCCGGCGAGCAAGCGGGTGAGCCCGTCGGTGGCCGCGGCGCCGAACGCACGCGTCACCTCCGCGTCGGGTCGGTCATGACCCCACCACTCCTCGCATCGGGCGAGGGCGACCCGGGCATCCACCCGCTCGTCGGCGCTCTGCTGTGCCTCGTCCGTCAACACTCCCAGGACGATCCCCCGGGCGGCCAGGTCGGGGAGGACGTCTGCCTCGAGGAGGGGGCGAACCGCCGCCCGAGATGGCCCGGTCGATTCCGCCAGCCGGTCGAGGCAGGCCTCGGCGAGGCGGTCACCGGCCACATCACGGAGACGGGCGATGGCGGCAGCCGACTCATCGGCGACACTCCACGCGAGGAGCTGGGAGAGGTCCTGAGACGTGTCCACGTGCAGGCTCGACTCCAACACGCTGTCGAGCGCGTGCTCCCGAGTGAGCACGCCGCCGGGCGCGGCCGGCCACCCCCCGGAGACGGGCGTCGCCGAGAGGAGCCCCATGGCGATGCGCCGAGCGTCGGGCATGGACGTGAGCGAGGGCGCGAGCTGAGTCGCCCGAAAGGTCTCGGACACCGACTCCCACACGTCGACCCCGCGGACGCGGCCGGTCGCGAGGTGGGCGAGGACACCAGTGCCGAGGTCGTTGGCGTCGCGGTCGGTGAAGATGACGAGCCACTCGTCGTCCGCGCGCTGCCGGAGCTGCTCGCGCACCTCGAGCGCCGACACGCACGTCGCCGTGCGGATCGGCACATCGTTCGACGACGACCCGGACCAGCCGACCGACGTGGGGACCGCACGCACCGCGACCGCTCCCGGGGGGAAGCCGCGCTCCGCCAACTGATCGACGGTCGTGCGGATGATCGCCGGGCCCACCGCGGGCGGCGGCGCCGGAGCGTCCGTCATTCGACGACCCTCCACGTCACCTCGAAGCGCCGACCCGGCTGCTGCGCCAGGGCCCGCTCCAGCGACGCCACGATCTCCGCTGCCGAACCCTGGGCTGTGCCGGCCCCGTTCCCGAGCTCAGGGCCCGACGGTGGCGATGTTGGCTCACCCTTGCGCTCAGTCTGATCCGGGGCTGTGACCGGCCCACGGTCGAAGCGTGCGAACGCGAACACGTCGTCGTCAAGGATGCGCAGTGCCTCAGCGATGGACTGGTCCTTCTCCTCCGCCCGGAGGCGGCGAGAAAAGTCGTTGAGCAACCTCGCCGCGAACTCGGCGCGCTCGCCCTCGCCGTCTCGCGCGCTCAGCGCATCCGCCAACCGGTCCCACCGGAACCCGCGCACCGCGGAGGCGACCGATCCAGCCATCACGAGGGAGCGCCCCGCCGAGGCCGGGTCGTTCCCCAGGTCGACGGCCGCCAGCGCGCGCACCAGGTAAACCCCGCCAAGGACCGCGAGCTGGTCGACGATGGCGTTCGTCGTCCGAGCCGTCCGAAGCCTCGGCGCGTCCTCGGAGTCCGAGACACCGGCCCGCCGGAAGGCGTCCTCGAGACTGCCCACGAGCGCTCGGGCAGGTTCGCGTAGCCCGCCGGCGCGCTCCCGCACATCCGACGCGAGGCTGGCCACAGCCTGCGGCGTGAGAAAGCGGTGGGCCGTGAGACCGAAGACGAACCCGGCGGCGGACCGGGCCGCCTCCCACTCCTCCGCGGTCGGCATCTCCTGGGTTCGCAGCTCCATCGCCGCGTTGAGCTCGCCGGGGTTGGGCCCGACCGATTGCGCCACACCGTGGGCGAACCACACGCGTTGCCGCAGTGCCGCCCACGCGATGATGACGAGGTCGGCAACGGGATCGGTGAGGCCTCGGCCCAACGCCTCGAGCCACCCGCGGGCCTCCGACACGGTGACGGGTTCGTCGGGCGATCCGCGGCGGGCGAGGGCCTTGTCAAGATCGGTCGCCCACGGCAGGTACGGATCACCGAGCACGTAATGGGTCTCGCTCACCTGCCCGATCTGGGCCGGGTTGGCGACGCGTCGCAGGATCCGAGCATCTCCGTCGATCGGCACGCGGCGGTCGGGGTCGTTCATCGCGGCGTCGATGTGCCGCTTGACGAGCGCGAGGTCCCGGTTGCGGACGAGCGCGCCGTCGAGGTCGAACCGCGGGTGATCGGGGTAGGTGCGGTCCCAGGCCTGCTCGACGAGGTGGTCGAACGCCTTCCCGAGGGTCGCCCCCACGGGCCGCTGCGGGGTGAACGACCGCGCGAGGGAGAAGAGCTCCCGATCGTGGGCCGGATCGTCGACGAGGTTCGCCCGGCCGGGGGTCGCGGCACCGTAGGCCTGCTGGATCGCGTCGCCGATCGTGCGCAGCAGGGTGTTGCGTTGACCCTCGAGGATGTTCTTTGCGAGCACGCGGTCCTGCTCGCGCAGGTGGTTGGCGTGCTGCTCCCATCTTTCCCCTTGGCCGCCGAGCAGCCAGTCGAGGACCACGAGCCGGGACAGGTCCCGCATCCGCGCCTCGGAGAGGAAGTGCGGCAGCCACACGATGGTGCGGCTGTTGATCTCGCGGGCGTTGAGAAGGTGGAACCGGTCGATGTCCTCGCTCGCGGAACGGCCCAGCTCGTCGAACGGGAAGTCGACGACGAGCCGCCACGTGTCGGGCGCGGCCCGGAACCGGTCGTCGGGCAGCGACGTGACGTCGCGGACGTTGCCGAAGACGATGTCGACGGCGCGGGAGGTGCCGCGCCAGATCGTCGAGCGTCGGTAGGCGCCTTCGAGGTCGGGCTCGGCGGCGGGGTCGATGCCGAACTCCGTCTTGACGAGCCGCTGGATGAGCTGACGCCGCCGGCCTCCGTTGTCCTCGATCGAGGCCTTCTGCACGATCGACTCGTAGTCGACGTCGGTGAGCTGCACGGCGATGGTCGGCTCGCGGGAGCTGAGGTCGACCTGGATCTCCGGGACGTCGGCGGCCCACGCCTTGACCTTCGACAGGGCGGCCTGCGCCTCGGCCCCCGGGATCGGCGCGACGATCGAGCCGTGGTTGAGAGCGGCGAGGCGTCTCGGGGTGAGGTTCTTCAGCGCCGGGACCTTGGGGGCCACCGCCGAGAGGATGAGCGTCTTGCCGAGCCGGACATCCGCGCGGTAGACGCTCGGCAGGTCGGCTCGGTCGACGTCGGCGCTGTTCAGGCCGTGAATCGACAGGATGGCGGGGTGGAGCTTGTTGTGCCACACCTCGCGCGCGGAGGTGAAGAGAGCCGCGGTCGTCGAGTCGAGCGGGTCGTTACCGAGCACGACGAGGTCGAAGCAGTCGCCGACGGGGATGACGTCGTCGACCGTGAGGTCGTCGCGTCGGTCGACGAGGAGCTTCTGCATGACTTTGAGCGCGGTCCGTTCGCGTTGCATGGCCGCGGCGAGGGAGCGCATCGTCGACACGAGCGCCGGCGAGAACGGGTAGGTGAGCTTGAATGCGGCCTCGTCGGAGCCGCGGTGGCGCTCGTCGGTGTTGGCGTTGTCGAGCAGGGTGTCCCACACGCCGGGGGTGCGGTCGATCCGGGCGAACGCCGAGCTGATCTGGGCATCGGCCGCGGCGTCCTTGGGGAGCAGGAGTCGCTGATGGGCGACGTACGGCAGGTTGACGTCGCCGAGCTCGACCGAGGAGAAGCGGCCGCTCTGGTAGGCGAACGCGTTCTCGAGCGCCGCCTGCTCGGCGCCGCTCGCGCCGGAGTCGGCGAACCACCGGCGCAGGTCCATCTGCCGTGCGATGAACGAGACGAGGGGGATGTCGCGGCGCCCGGCGCCGGCCTCGACGAACTTCGTGAGCTTCTGGGACTCGCGGCGGAAGAAGGCGGGGTCGTTGACGGCAAAGGCGAGCCAGAGGATGAGCTCGTCGAGGAAGAGGACGACGGCGTCGTAGCCGAGGGACTTCGCGTGCCGGGAGATCTCGTTGAGGCCGGTGTCGATGTCGACGTAAGCGGCGCCGCTCGTGAACGACGAGAAGTACTCGCGCACGAGGGCATCGACGAGGCGAGCGCGCTTGTCGTCGCCATGGGGCGCGCGGCGAGCCTCCTCGTAGGACTGGGCCGTCCACGCGGGGGACGCGCCGAACGACCCCCAGCCCGACGACGCCCCCGTTGAGGCGCTGCTGCCGAGCCCGGTGAAGAACTGGTCGTCACCCATCTGGCCGCGGAGGCGGTCGGCGTTGGCGAGGAGCTCGTCGCTGCGGTGCAGGCGGGGGAGCTCGCTGTCGGGGTGAAGGCGCCGCACCTGCTCGATGTACTGATCGAACACCCGCTCTTCGAGGCTCGTCGCGCCCAGGAGGTGGAACGCGAGGGGCAGCACGCGGCGCCCCACGAGGGCGGGGTCGTGGCGGGCGATGACGTCGCGCAGCTCGGCCTTGTCGCGGGCGGCCGGGTCGTGGCGGAGGATCGCGTGGAGCACCGCCATGAAGTGCGACTTACCGGACCCGAATGAGCCCTCGAGGAACGCGCCGGCGCTGTTCCCGGTCGTCAGGGCCTGGCCGACGAGGTTGAGGGCCCGGTCGAAGGCGTCGACGAGCTGGTCGGTGACGACGTAGTCCGCCAGTGCGGCGGCGGCGTGGTCGCCGACGCTCTCGCTGAGCTTGAGGACGTAGTCCTCGTCGCCCACCCGTTCGGGAATGTCGATGAGGTCGCGCAGCAGGGTGCTCAACGGGTCTCCTCGGTGCGGGGCGGGGTCGGGCCGCTCCGGGTCGTCGGGCGGCGGGGGTGGTTGCCGGTCATGTGGCCTTCTTGCGCCGGCCGCGCGGTGACGCGGGCGGCGTCCAGTCGAGCAGTTGGGCGCAGGTGAGCGACAACCGGTGGAGGTGGTCGTCGAGGGTGGCGCGGAGAAACTCGGCGAGATTGATGCCGTTCGCGTCGGCCTCGTCGTGCCACTGGTCAACCCACGGCTCGAGCTCAGCCATGCCTGCGACCAGGGGGGTGAGCCGCTCGTCGCTCACGCCCTCAGCGGTGCGGGCGTTGATGATCGTCGCGAGGGCGAGGGACTGCTGGGCGTGATCCCAGCCGGCCCACCCGAGCAGGGTCGAGGGGTCGGTCTCCCGATTGCCGCCGGGGTAGGAAATGAACCGCTCTTTGGGGACGTCGAGCTTGCCGCGATGGGACCAGTACGACGTCTTGCGGAAGTCGGCGGTCGTGTACTTCGGCGGGACGGGGATGTCGCCGACCTTCTCCCCACGGTCCTCGGCGCGTTGAAGGTCCCACGTGCGCTCCCACTCGCGCCGCTTGCGGAGACCGGGTTCTTTGAGGCGCCAGGATGCAAGGTAGGGGACGTGCTCGGTACCGAGCAGCTTCTCCAGTGCCGCGGCGACGTCGATGTCGTGCTGACCGGCCCACAGTGAGAGGGTGGAGCGAAGGTCCTCGTCGCGCGCCACCTCATCGGCGAGCGCGGACACGGACATCGCCCGTGGCCGACCGGCGGCATCGAACCAGAAGCGCTTGTCTTCGAGCCGGTCGAGCAGCCACCCGCGGAGCGCCTTCTCAACGCGCTTGTCCCACGGCTCGGTGGCCCAGCGACGCTTGTACTCGGGGCGCTCCAGCAGCCCGATGAACCGGTCGCTCTCGATGAGGTCGAGCCGCCGCTGGACGAGCGCGCGGTACGTCTCGGGCCAGTGGGTGGGGATCTCCGTCACGGGCTTCGAGCTGTGTCGCTCGAACCAGGCCGAGGACTCCTGCCCGGCCACGATCTTGCGGGCGAGGGCGATCTCGAAGGCACGCTCACCGAGAGCTACCTCGGGGAGCGTCTCGGACTCGGGCAGCGTGAGGTCCTCGTCGAGGAGCCCGTAGAGCCGGTAGGTCTCCCAGTCGATCTCCTCCTGCAATGCGATCATGCGGCACCGCGCTTCTTCCTCCTCCTTGGCCATGCGAGCGATCAGCCCTGATCCACCGGCTGCGGTGGGGTCTGTGAGCGTGGCGTAGAACGAGGTGCCCTCCTGAGCAGGGAAGATGTCGATTGCGACGTCGTCACCCAACCGCTCACGAGAGGCACCTCGTA
>NZ_JACYXE010000021.1 GCF_014857905.1 Agilicoccus flavus
CCTGCACTCACACTGCGGCGACATCCCGCCCGTCGAGTACGAGAGCACCTACTACGCTGAACTGACCACCGCGCCGCCAACCGCCGGCCCGGCACAACCCGCTCTCCACTGAACCCGGGGCGATCCACCGAACCGGTCGCGGTGCTGGTCGATGTAGTCGACCAGCACCGCGGTGGGCACCTCTACTTGATCTTGCGGTCGAGCTCCGCAGCTGCGAAAAAAGCTGCGCTCGTCTTCAGGATCTCGTTCGCCCGGCGCAGCTCGCGGACCTCGCGCTCAAGCTCGGCCAGCCTGGTCGCATCGTCGGTGGTCGTGCCGGGCCGCACACCGCCGTCGATCTCGGCCTGACGTACCCAGTTTCTCAGCGCTTCGGGGTGAACCCCGAGCTGGTCAGCGACCCGCTTGATCGCCCCACGCGCCGACTCCGGGTCCTTCCTTGCGTCCATCGCCATCCGCGTGGCTCGCTGCTGGAGCTCGACGCTGTACTTCCTCGGTGCTGCCATGACTCTCATCATCCTTCCCAGGATTGAGAGCCTCCATCAGACCCGGGGCGATTCATCACCGCTGCGGTGGCCGGGGCCGAGGAGAGGTTCGGTGGGGTCGACGTCCTGGTCAACAACGCCGGCTACGGCTACCGCGCCGCCGTCGAGGAGGGGGAGGAGGCGGCGGTCCAGCAGTTGTTCGACACCCACGTCTTCGGCACCGCGCGCACCATCAAGGCCGTGCTGCCCGGGATGCGACGTCGCCGCTCCGGCACCATCGTCAACCTCTCCTCGATCGGTGCGCGACTCTCCCCACCGGGGTCCGGCTACTACGCGGCGGTCAAGGCCGCCGTCGAGGCGATGACCCTGTCGCTGCGCAGGGAGGTCGAGCCGCTGGGCATCACGGCCATGGTCGTCGAGCCCGGCGGGTTCCGCACCGACTTCGCCGGCCGGTCCCTCACGCAGGCCGAGACCCCGATCGGCGACTATGCGCAGACCGCCGGGAAGCGGCGCAAGGAACAGGACACCGTCCACGGGAACCAGCCGGGCGACCCCGCCAAGGCCGCGGCGCGCCTCGTCGACGTCGTCGAGTCCGACACGCCCCCGTACATGCTGGTGCTCGGCAACGACGCCTCCGACGCGTTCCGTGCCGCGCTCGACGCGCTGCGCGCCGACGTCGACGCCTGGGAACAGGTCAGCCGCAGCACCGACGTGGACGAACCGGACGCCGAGTGACCCTCGCCGAGTGAACGTCCCCGGGGGTCGGCGGACCTCGGCTCGGCCACAGACGCGGATGACACCCATGGGCCACGTCCAGGGGGCGCCTCGTCGACCGCGCGGCTCGTGGGGGCGGCCGATCCCGGGCCGGGGGTCGTCCGCCCCCGTCCGTGTCCGCCGCCTACGGTGGCGGGGTGAACCGACTCCGCGACACCCGCCCCACCCCGCGCACGGGGATCGCCGGCAGCTCCACGCACTCCAGCCGCGTGCTCGCCCGGCTCATGGACGACCTGTTCCGGATCCCCGGTACCCGGTTCGGCATCGGTCTCGACGCCCTCATCGGGCTCATCCCGGGCATCGGCGACGCGGCCGGCACGGCCATCTCGGGCGTCATCCTCGCCCACGCGGTGCGCCACCGGGTCCCGTTGTCGGTGCTGCTCCACATGGGGTGGAACCTGCTCGTCGACGCCCTGCTCGGGCTCGTGCCGTTCGTCGGGGACGTCGCCGACGCCGCGCACCGCGCCAACGTCAAGAACCTCCGGCTGCTCGAGTCGACCATCGAGCAGGGGCGACAGGTCGACGCGAGCGTGCAGGGCTACGTCGGGCGGGCCGTCGCGCTCGTCGTCCTCATCCTCGCCGTGCTCATCGCGCTCGCCGTCCTCGCGCTGTGGGCGGTCCTGCGGCTGTTCGGGGTGCTCTGACCGATCGGTCAGACGTCGGCGGTGCGGTCGCCCAGCGTGTGCGCCCAGCTCGCGAGCAGGGCGAGGGACTCGGCGTCGGGGGAGCCCGGCTCCGGCGTGTAGACGTTGATCCGCAGGCCCGGGTCGGCGGGGAGGTCGAGGGCCTCGTAGGCGAGCGTGAGGTCGCCGACCACCGGGTGGTGCAGCCGCTTCGTGCCGGTGCGATGCAGGGTGACGTCGTGGCCGGCCCAGAGCTGCCGGAACCGCTCGCTGCGGGTCGAGAGCTGGCCGATGAGGCCGGTCAACTGTTCGTCGTAGGGGTCCCGGCCCGCCTCGGCCCGGAGGATGGCGACGGAAGTCGTGCTCGACCCGGCCGAAGTCGAGGAAGAAGTCGGGCGCCTCGGGGGAGAGGAAGATGAAGCGGGCGACGTTGGGCACCCGGTCGCCCGCCGCCTCGAAGATCGGGGCGTACAACGCACGGCCCAGGGTGTTCGCGGCGAGGAGGTCCGACCTCCCGTTGCGGACGTACGCGGGCGCCGAACCCATCGCGTCGATGACCCGCTGCAGCGTCGGGCGGACCCGCGACCGGCTCGGGGGGCGCCGTGCGGCGACCGCGCCGGGGGCGTGGGCGGCCCGCACGAGGTTCCCCAGGTGCGCCCGCTCCGCCTCGTCGAGCTGCAGCGCCCCGGCCACCGCCTCGAGGACCGGCTCGGAGACGCCGGTCGCCGTCCCCCGCTCCAGCCGCGTGTAGTACTCGACGCTGATGCCGGCGAGCATGGCGACCTCCTCGCGGCGCAGACCGGCCACCCGCCGGTGGGTGCCGTACGCCGGGAGCCCGGCCTGCTCGGGGGTCACCTTGGCCCGCCGGGAGGTCCGGAACTCGCGGATCTCGTTCTTCGCCATGCGTTCTCCTCGGTCGGACCGCTGCCGGGGGCAGCCGCCGACGGTCGCGGTGGTCGATCTCCACCGTAGGCACGTCGTGGGTGGGCAGGCAGTCCCCGGCGGGACCCCTCGAGGCTCAGGCCGGGCGCAGCGGGCCGAACTTGTAGGAGGCGGTGACGCCGCCGTCCATGAGGACGTCGCTGCCGGTGATGAACGCCCCCGCCGGACCCAGCAGCAGCTCGCCGACCGCACCCACCTCGTCGGGGGTGCCCGCCCGCCCGACCGGGCAGCCCTCGATCATCCGGCGGTAGCCCTCGCCGCGCGGGCCGGTCAGTTCGTCACGCGCCAGCGGCGTGATGACGATGCCGGGGCTGATCGCGTTTGATCCGCGCCCCCCGCTCACCCCAGCGCACGGCCTGCGCGCTCACCCGCAGCGAGTTGCCGCGCTTGGAGAGCTGGTAGGCGTTCAGGGGGTCGGTGACGTCGCCCAGCAGCGGCAACGCGAGCAACTCCTCGGTGGGGGTCGTCGCGAGCTGCTCGTCCTGGGCCGGGGTCAGCGCCGGGAGCCGGTGGCCCGACTGGGAGGAGATGACGACGCCCGCCCCGCCGGGGGCGATCACCGCGCCGAACACCTCGAGGACGAGGGCCGTGCCGTAGAGGTCGACGCGCAGGATCGTCTCGGGCGACGCCTGCGACGGCGACACCCCCGCCGCGTGGACCACCGCCGCGACCGGCCCGAGGTCGGCCGCCTCGCGGGCGAGCGCCTCGACGGAGGCGCGGTCGGCGACGTCGATTCGGGCGGTCGAGGTCGCGAAGCCGGCGTCGGCGAGGACCCGCGCGGCCGCCTCGGCGTTCGCGGGGTCGAGGTCGGCGACGAGCACAAGCCGTCCGGCGCTGACGCGGCGGGCGATCGCCTGCCCGATCGAGCCGGCCCCGATGACGACGGTGACGGGGTGCTGGGAGTCGTTCGTTGGCATGCCGCCGACGCTAGGGGTCGCCGGGCGGCCTCGACAGGCGCTCCCAGGGCCTGCCTCCGCGGCGGTGGGTACGCCGGCTGCCAGGCCGAGGCGATCCGCATCCCCAACGCCGACGGCACCCTCCTCGCGACGCCCGAACGCCCCGACGACGCGATGATCCCGAGCCTGCTCGCGCTCTCCGACGTCATGGGCACCGGCTGGCACGCGGCCGTCTCGGCGCGGGTCCGCGAGGGCGGGACCGTGGTCGTCGTCGGCGACGGCGCGGTCGGCCTGAGCGGCGTGCTCGCCGCCGCCCAGCTGGGGGCCGGGCGGATCATCGCCATGAGTCGCCACGCGGACCGGCAGGCCCTCGCGCGCGAGTTCGGCGCCACCGACGTCGTCGCCGAGCGCGGCGACGAGGGGGTCGAAGCCGTCAAGGAGCTCACCGACGGCATCGGCGCCGACTCCGTCCTCGAGTGCGTGGGGACGCAGGACTCGGTGGTCCAGGCCCTGCGCAGCGCCCGGCCCGGCGGGATGGTCGGCTGGGTCGGCGTGCCGCACGTCACCGAGCTCCCCCAGGAGCACATGTTCTGGCGCAACGTCGGCCCGGCCGGCGGCGTCGCTCCCGTGCGGGCCTACCTGCCCGACCTGCTCGCCCGCGTGCTCGACGGGAGCATGGACCCGGGGCGCGTCTTCGACCTGACCCTCCCCCTGGAGGAGGCCGCGGAGGGCTACGCGGCGATGGACGAGCGCCGCGCGATCAAGTCCCTTCTTCGGCCCTGACCCGTCGCGCCGAGGTCGAGGAAAGCCTGTCGGCCGACCTCGAAGACGCCATCCGCGACGCACTCACCGCGGGGCGGCCACTCCCCGCCTCCCGCGGGGCCCCTGTCGGGACCGCCCCCGGTCGCCTACCGTGAACGAAGAGGTCGGGAGGTGGCGCCGTGGCGGCGCGCGACGTGGTGGGGCTGGACGAGGTCGACGAGACGCGGGTCGGTCTCGTCGGCGGCAAGGCCGCGCACCTGGGCGCGCTGACGGGCGTCGAGGGCGTCCGGGTACCCGCCGGGTTCGTCGTGACGACCGACATCTTCCGGGCTGTGGCCGGGGCGTCGCCGGCGGTCGCGGACGCCGTGCGCCGGCTCGCCCGGGCGGACCCCGCCGACCTCGACGAGATGCGGGGCGCGTGCGCGCGGGCGCGCGCGGCCGTCGAGGACCTGACGCTTCCCGACGACGTCGCCGCGGCCGTCGCGGGCGCCCTGGCGGCCATCGGCGCGGACGCCGCCTACGCCGTCCGCTCGAGCGCGACGGCCGAGGACCTGCCGACCGCCTCGTTCGCGGGGCAGCAGGACTCCTTCCTCGGCGTCGTCGGCGCGGAGGCGATCGGGCGGCACGTCGTGCGGTGCTGGGCGTCGCTGTTCACCGAGCGCGCCGTCGCCTATCGCCGCCGGCACGGGATCGACGACGCGGCCGTGGCCATGGCCGTGCTCGTGCAAGAGATGGTCGACGCCGACGCCGCGGGCGTCCTCTTCACCGCCGACCCGGTCACCGGGCGGCGGACCGTGGCCGTCGTCGAGGCGACCGTCGGCCTCGGGGAGGCGCTCGTGTCCGGGATCGTCGACCCCGACGTGTTCACGGTGCACGACGGGGCCGTCGCCACGCGGAACGGTGCGAAGGAGCGGGCCCTCGAGGCCGCGCCCGGCGGGGGCACGCGCGACGTGGCCCTCGACGCGGATCGCCGGGAGCGGCCCGCGCTGAGCGACGCGCAGGTCCGGCGCCTCGTCGCGCTCGGGCGGCGGATCGAGGCCCGGTTCGGGCGGCCGCAGGACATCGAGTGGTGCCTGGCGGGCGACGACCTCCACGTCGTGCAGAGCCGGCCGATCACCACGGCGTTCCCCGCCCCCGAGGCCGCCGACGACGGGTTCCACGTCTACGTCTCCGTCGGGCACCAGCAGATGATGACCGACGCGATGCGGCCCCTGGGCTGGTCGATGTGGCAGCTCACGGCGATGGCGCCGATGGTGCAGGCAGGTGGCCGGCTCTTCGTCGACGTCACCGGCCGCCTCGCGACGCCCGCGGGCCGCGCCGGGCTGCTGGAGGTCATGGGCAAGGGTGACCCGCTGGTCCGCGACGCCCTCGAGACCGTGCTCGCCCGGGGCGACGTCCCCCTGCGCCCCGCCGCCGCCGACGCGCCGGCCGCGGCCCCGCACGGGGGCGGCCCGCCGGCGGAGATCGCCACCGACCCGGCGATCGTGACGGCCCTCGTCGAGCGCAGCGAGGCGTCCGTCGCTGCCGCCCGCGACGCGCTCGCCGGACGGACCGGGCCGGACGTGTTCGACGCCCTCGACGACGCCTTCGCCGAGCACGCGCGCGTGCTCGCCGACCCCGAGAGCCTGCAGGTGATCATGGCGGGGATGCAGGCCACCTGGTGGCTCGAGGAGCACCTGCGCGAGTGGCTCGGAGACGCGGGGGCCGCCGACGCGCTCACCCTCTCGGCCCCCGGCAACGTCACGTCCGAGATGGGGCTCGCGCTGCTGGACGTCGCCGACGTGATCCGCCCGTTCCCGCCCGTCGTGGCCCTCCTCGAGTCGCGGGTCGACGCGGAGGACCGGCGCTTCCTCGACGAGCTGGGCGATCTCCCCGGCGGGCCCGAGGCGCGCGCGGCCCTCGAGGGGTTCCTCGCCCGGTACGGCGCGCGCGGCGCGGGCGAGATCGACATCACCCGGCCGCGGTGGAGCGAACGGCCCGCGATGCTCCTGCCGGTCGTCCTCGACCACGTCCGCCACGCCGCGCCGGACGAGGCGCGGCGGCGGTTCGAGGACGGGGCCCGCCAGGCCCAGCGGGCGACGCAGGACGTGCTGTGGCGGCTGCGGCTCCTGCCCGACGGCGAGGCGAAGGCGCGGGAGACGGCGCGGATGATCGACCGCGTCCGCACCTTCGTCGGCTACCGGGAGTACCCGAAGTTCGACATCGTCCGCCGCTACGCCGTCTACAAGGAGGCGCTGCTCGGCGAGGCGCGGCGCCTCGTGGCGGCGGGCGTCCTCACGCGGGAGGACGACGCGTTCTTCCTCACGTTCGCCGAGCTCCGCGAGGCGGTCGCCTCGGGCCGGGTCGACCCCGCGCTCGTGCAAGAGCGGCGCGCCGCGGTCGCGTGGCACGCCACGCTCCGGCCGCCGCGGGTGCTGACGTCGGAGGGCGAGGCGCTGCACGGCGCGTACCGCGACGGCGCGGCGTCCGGTGCCCCGTCCGGCGCCCTCGTCGGCATCCCCGCCTCGGCGGGGACCGTCGAAGGACGGGCCCGCGTCGTCCTCGACATGGCCCGGGCCGACCTCGCGCCGGGCGACATCCTCGTCACGACCCACACCGACCCGAGCTGGACGCCGCTCTTCGTCGCCGTCGCCGGCGTGATCACCGAGGTGGGCGGGCGGATGACGCACGGCGCGGTCATTGCGCGCGAGTACGGCCTGCCGGCCGTCGTCGGGGTGCCCGACGCCACCCGGCTCGTCCGCGACGGGCAGCGCGTCCGGGTGCACGGCGGCGAGGGCTACGTCGAGCTGCTCGACTGAGCGCCCGCCGGGCTTACACTGCTTTACGTTCCAGGAGATGTGTAAAGGAGTGTAAGTCGTGGCGCCGATCGAACCCGTGCCCTCCCCGTACACACCGGGGTCGACGGCCGTATTCACCCCCGGCCGGGAGCGCGAGCGGGCGGCCTTCGACCGGATCCTCGTCGACGTCGCCGGCAGCGGCCGGTTCCACGGCCGGGTCCAGGTGCTCCAGGGCGCCCGCGGGGTGGGCAAGACGTCGCTGCTGCGCGCGGCCGAGCGCACCGCCCGACGCCTCGGGCTGGCCACGGTCTTCGTCACGGCCACGCAGACGGAGGGCCTCTCCCTCGTCGCGCAGGAGCTGCGCGGGGTGATGACGCACCTGGCGCCGCGCTCGGTGACCGACCGGTTCGCCGCGTCCGTCAGCAAGATCGGGGTCAAGCTCGGGCCGGCCGAGGTCGCCGTCGACCTCCAGCGGGCGCAGCCGCCCGACAGCGCCGTCGCCCACCTCAAGAGCGTGCTGACGGCGGTGGCGCGCACGACCGAGAAGGCCAACCGGGGTCTCGTCCTGTTCGTCGACGAGATGCAGGACGTCCCCCGCCCCGACATCCGCACCCTGTCCACCGCGTGGCAGGAGCTCGACGCCGAGGCGAAGCGGGACGGCGCACCCCCGATCCCCGCGGCGATGATGACGGCCGGCCTGAGCAACACGCAGGAGGCGATCACCGCGGGGGCGTCGTTCGGGGAGCGGTTCCGCTTCACCCGGCTCGGCAACCTCGACGTCCCCGCGGCGGCGCAGGCGGTCGTCGAGCCCGTCCTCGAGTCGGGGGTCGGCTGGGAGCCCGACGCGGTGGACGCCCTCGTCGAACGCTCCGCCGGGTACCCCTACTTCATCCAGCTCTACGCCCACGAGACGTGGGAGGTGCGGGAGCGCCGCCCCGGCGATCGCGTGGGCGTCGCCGACGTGCAGGCCGGGATCGACGCGGCCGCCGAACAGATCGAGACCCTCTACCGGGGGCGGTGGAACCGCGCCACCCCCGCCGAGCGGCGCATCCTCGTCGCCATCGCCGAGGGCGGACGCGAGGAGCTGACCCGCGGCGAGATCGCGGATCGCCTCGGCGTCAAGGGCGGCGACCTCGGGATGGCGCGCGCGTCCCTGCTCGGCAAGGGGCTGCTCGCCGTCCCCCGCCACGGCGTGCTCGCCTTCAACGCACCGGGTTTCGGCGACTTCATCCTCGACGAGATCGACGGCTGACCGGGCGTCGCCGGCGGCGCGGGCCCCCGGATCGTTCTCGCCTCGACCGGTCCGCCGGTGCGCCGATCGACGGGTCGGGCGGCGCGTCGTGGGGGGCGGTGACAGGGTGAGGCCCATGGACTTCCTCGAGCATCTCGACGTGCACACCCCCGACGACGGCCCCTTCCGGCTCACGCCGACCGAGGCGCACCTCAACCGCAACGGCACGGTCCACGGTGGGGTGCTCTCCACGCTGCTCGACGCGGCCATGGGCGCGGCGGTGCGCGAGGGGCTGGAGGAGGGGCAGGAGACGGCCACCGCGGCCCTGTCCGTGACCTACCTCGCGCCCGGCAAACCGGGCGAGGAGCTCACCGTGCGCACGGAGGTGCTCAAGCGCGGATCGACGCTCGTCATGCTCACCGGTGAGGTGCAGCGCCCCGACGGAAAGGCCGTCGCCCACGGCGTCGGCACGTTCGCCGTCGTCGAGTCGTCGCAGGACTGACGCGCCCTCTCGCGCTCAGCGGTTCAACGGCCAGAGCAGGCGGACGACGATGTCGGCGAGCCCGTCGACGACCTCGGGCGCGCCCGACGTGAGCTCGTCCTCGGCGTAGGCGAGCAGCGCCTCCGACATCCCGCCCTCGACGAACACGCCGAGGAGCTTGTTGCGGGAGCCGATGGCGTCGTCGAACAGGTCGGTGAGGGCCTCGGCGACGCGGTGCGTCATCCCCCGCCGGGTCGCCTCGAGCGAGCAGTCGACGCCGACCATCTCGACCTCGAGCACGCGGATCACCCGCACGTCCTCGAGCAGCGGGCCCACGACGTGCGTCAACGCGGTCCGGACCCAGGCGCGCGGGTCGTCGAGGCATCCGCCCCGCCCGGCGACGTCGTGCGCGGTGGCGATCCGCTCGAGCAGGTCCTCGCAGATGCCCAGGTAGACGGCCTCGAGCAGCGCGGCCCGCCCGCTGAACAGCTCGTAGAAGGACCGGGTCGAGACCCCCGCCGCCGTGCACAGGCCGCTCACGGTGCTCGCGGGATACCCGATCGTCCCGAAGGTCTCGAGGCCGGCGTCGAGGAGGCGGAGGCGGCGCTGGTTGTCCCGCTGCTCCGGCGGCATGCCGCGCCAGACCCGTCCGACGCGCCCCTCGGTCGGCGCCGTCGTCGCTGCGGTGTTCCGTGTCATGGGCCGCCCTCCGTGGTCTCTTGAAACGTCGTCTTTCCGATGTCACCCTCACCGGTATGCCCTACCTGGTGAAAGAGGAGCATCGCGCTCCCGCGCGCCTCGACGCGCTGACTCCCGACCCGAGCCTGCCACGGACGTGTGTCATCGGCGCAGGCTCGAGCGGGATCGCCGCGGCCAAGGCCCTGTACGAGGCGCGGATCCCGTTCGAGTGCTACGAGCAGGGGCCCGTGGTCGGGGGCAACTGGGTCTACGAGAACCCCAACGGCCGGTCGGCCTGCTACGACTCGCTCGAGATCAACACGTCGTGCCCGCGGATGGCCTTCTCCGACTTCCCGATGCCGGCCGACTACCCGCCGTACGCCCGGCACGACCAGGTGGCGGCCTACTTCACCGGTTACGTCGAGCACTTCGGCTTCGGGCACCGCCTCACCTTCGACACGAGGGTGGACGCGGTCGAGCGCGACGGGTCACGGTGGCGGGTCACGGTCACCGGGCCCGAGGGCACGCGGACGGAGACGTTCGACGCGGTCGTCGTCGCCAACGGCCACCACTGGGACGCGCACTGGCCCGAGCCCTCCTACCCGGGCCACTTCGACGGGCGACAGATGCACTCCCACGACTACCGCCACGCCGAGCAGTTGGCCGGGCACGACGTCGTCGTCGTCGGGGCCGGCAACTCGGCGATGGACATCGCTGTGGCGGCGTCCCGGACCGCGCGGTCGGCGACGATCTCGCAGCGCCGCGGCCAGTGGGTGCTGCGCAAGTTCCTCCTCGGCCGGCCCAGCGACCAGGCCGCCCTGCCCGGGTGGATGCCGTGGTGGGTCACCCGCCTGCGGCTCGCGGCCGGGGCGCGGCTCTCCGGGAGCACGGTCGCGCTCGGTCTGCCGCGGCCGGCGCACGCCCCGGGGGAGTCGCACCCCGTGCAGTCCGAGACCATCCGGGGGGCGCTGCGCTCCGGACGGCTCGTCCCGAAACCGGGCATCGAGCGCTTCGACGGGGGTCGGGTCGTCTTCGTCGACGGCACGAGCGTGCCCGCCGACCTCGTCGTCTGGGCCACCGGCTATCGCGTGAGCTTCCCCTTCCTCGCCCCCGAACTGCTGTCGGTGCGGGACAACGAGCTCCCGCTGTTCAAGCGCACCGTCCACCCCGACCTGCCGGGCCTGTTCTTCGTCGGCCTGCTCCAGCCGGTGGGCGCCGTCATGCCGCTCGCGGAGGCCCAGAGCGTGTGGATCGCCGAGCTGCTGTCCGGCGCCTACGCCCTGCCGGGCGACGCCGAGGTGAGGCGGCGGACCGCCCGCGACCACGCGCGGTACGAGAAGCGGTTCTACCGCTCGCCTCGGCACACGATGGAGGTCGACTTCGACCACTTCCTGTGGGACCTCGCCCGCGAGCGGCGGGCCGGCGCGCGGCGGGCCGCGGCCGTCCGGATCGGCGGTCCCACGGGGACGCGGGCGGTGGCGCCGTGAGAGCGGCGAACGGAGGCGAGTGTGCGAGCGGCAGTGAGTGCGACGGGGGGCATGGAGCGGCGAACGGAGGCGAGCGTGCGAGCGGCAGTGAGCGCGACGGAGGGCATGGAGCGGCGAACGGAGGCGGGCGTGCGAGCGGCAGTGAGCGCGACGGAGGGCACAACGCCCCGGGAGCCGTCGTCACCGGCGGGGGCCGGGGGCTGGGCCGCGAGATCGCGCTGCGTCTGGCCCGGCGCGGCTACGCCGTGCACGTGACCGACCGTGACGCCGACGCGGCACGCGAGACGGCCGCGCTCGCGGGGGCCGCGTGCTGGAGCAGCGGGCTCGACGTCACCGACGCGCCCGCCTGCGCCGCGGTCGCCGCCGCCACGGTCGAGCGCGCCGGGAGCCTGGCCGTCTGGGTCAACAACGCGGGGATCCTCACGACGGGGCCGCTGTGGGAACACGACCTCGCGGTCTCGCGCCGCGTCTTCGAGGTCAACACGTTCGGCACGATGCACGGCCTCGCTGCGGCCCTGGACGTCATGCGCCCGGCCGGGGCCGGACACGTCGTCAACATCGTGTCCCTGGCCGCGCTCGCGGCCGTGCCCGGGGAGGCCGTCTACGCGGGCTCGAAGCACGCCGTGCTCGGGTTGAGCCTGTCGACGCTCGCCGACCTCCGGGCGGCGGGGATCACGGGGGTGGACATCAGCTGCGTCTGCCCCGACGGGATGTGGACGCCGATGCTGCACGACCGCCTCGACGACCCGGAGGCCGCGATGTCGTTCTCGGCCAGGCTGTTCCGGCCGGAGGAGATCGCGGACGTCGTCGAGCGGGTCCTCGACCGGCCGCGCCCGGTGACGAGCGTGCCGCGCTGGCGGGCCGGGGCCGCGCGGGTGCTCGGCCGCGTTCCGCAGGTGGGCCGCGCTGCCCGGCCTGCGCCGCGTCGGCGCGATCCGGCAGCGGCGCCTCGCGCGACGCCGCGACCGGGGGCTGCCCGTCGTCTGACCGGGGCGCCGCGTCGGACCGGCCCGCGCGGGCCACAGGGCGCAGGCCGGGAGCTGCCGCGCGAACGGGACGACCTCGACGATGGGCGCGACGCTCACCTGGCCACGGCGACACCGGCGGCCCGGAGCCGTCACCCTTTCGCCGAGCCGCGGGCGTGCTTCGTGGAGAGCCCGGGCGACCGCTGCGCCGAGGCACCGGGCGATCACCGCCGAGGCGCGCCGACCGCTGCGGAGGGCGACGAGTCGGGGCGTCCGCGCGCGACCGGGCGCCCGCCGCGCGGGTGCTCAGCGGTGGCCGCTGAGCTGGCCCAGGCGCCGCTCGAGGGCCACGAGCTGGGCGTCGCCGCGCTTGGCGGCGCTCGCGGACGACGCCGTCGGCACGCTCATCGGGAGGACGTCGATGGAGATGCGCGCCCCGCCGGCGAGCGCGCGCAGCTCGTCGAGCGTGTCGCCGAACGGCGACCCGCTGCCGGGGGAGTAGTAGCGAACGGCCTCGTCGATCTCGTCGGGGAACAGGTCGGCCTTCGACACGACGATGACGAGCCACACCGGCCGGTCGCGCCGCACCGCCATCGCGGCGATGAGGTGGGCCGTGACCGACCAGTCGGCCAGCTCGGCGGCGAGCTGCTCCTCGCGGCTCGCGGCCGCCGTCCCCGACGTGCCGCCGGCCCGACGCGGGGTGGCGTGGCCGTAGGCGACGACGTGGAGCACGCCGTCGACGGGCTCGTCGTGGAACACCTCGTCGAGGGCGCCGAGGCGGGTCGCGGCGTTGTCGCCCGGCACGACCCGGAACCGGAAGCCCTTGCCCCGCGCCGTGCGTCGGGTGCGGCGCTCCATCGTGGCCGAGCCGACGTCGTCGCCGGCCTGATCGAGGGAGCGGCGCGCGAGGCGGTCGACGAGGCGCGACTTGCCCACCCCGGTGACCCCGGTGACGGCGACGGTCGGGAAGCGCGAGCGGAAGAGCCCCGCGACCTGGTGCGGCGCCGCGGACAAGGCCGACACCACCCCGGAGGCCCCGGCGCCGAGGGCGTAGAGACCCCCGAGAGCGGAGCCCGGGCCGGGCCGGCGGTCGGCGGGTGAGTTCATGGCGCAGTCCTCAGGGTCGGCGGATCGTCGGGTTCCAGCTCATCACAGGTCATCGCCGTCGATGCCGCCCGGGTTCGCGAGCGGGGGTGTCGCGCCCGAGTGAGGAACGAGCGCCGCCGCGCCCGGCGGGCCTCCGCCGGTCACCTCGGTGTGCGCCTCACATGAACAGGACGCGGACGAGCCGGAGGGCGTAGTCCGGGTCGATCTCTCCCCCGAAGGGCCCATGCGCTCGAAGAGGGCAGACACGGAGATGTTGCGACGCTTCGGCAGCCGGTCCTTCTCCGCCGCAGCCAGCGCGGCGGGGATCTCGTCGGCCGTCAGGTCGGTGCAGTAGACGGGCGAGCCCGGCTGCTGGCGCCACGAGTCGGCCAGGGAACCGGCGTCGACGGCGTCGAAGCCCGAGTCGTCGACGAGACGGGCGGCGATCTCCTTGGCGCGGGGGTCGTCGCCGGCGATGGGGAGGCCGATCCGCTCGGGGTTCCCCGGCCGGGCGGGCGTCGTTCGCGAAGGTCCCGGAGCCGACGGCGTTCCACGCCTTGACGATCGGCCGGCCGAGCTGCTCGGTGACCCACACGCTCTCGGGGGTGCCGGCCTATCGCCTCGATCGTCTCGTCCCGCATCGGGTAGTAGTTCGAGGTGTCGAGGATGACCGTCCCTTCCGGCAGGTCGGTGAGCGGCCCGGCGATACCGGGCAGCTTGACCAGCGGGATCGAGAGGATTGCGACGTCGACGTCCTGCACCGCCTCGGCGGCGGTGACGGCCCGGGCGCCCTCGGTGAGCAGGTCCGCGTCGATCGTCTCGGGGCCGCGCGAGTTGGCGACCAAGACGTCGTGCCCGGCGGTGGGGAGGCGGCGGGCCAGGGTGGAGCCGATGTTGCCCGTGCCGAGGATTCCGATCTCATGGTGTTCACCTTTCGTGATGCGCTGAGGGGGTCCGTGGTGCGTCAGGCGATGCGCGGGTCGAGGCCGTACTGCTCGGGCACGCCGAGGTGCTCGCGCAGGGTGCTGCCCTCGTAGTCGAGGTGGAAGAGGCCGCGCTCCTGCAGGATCGGGACGACCTCGTCGACGAAGGTGTCGATGCCGTCCTCGTAGGCGTCGATCGAGATCCAGAAGCCGTCGGCGGCGCCCGCCTCGAATCACTCCTGCATGTGGTCGGCGGTCACGGAGGCCGGGCCGACCGTCGTCGGGTGGTAGTCGATGACGCCGTGGGCGAGGACCTCGCGGATCGTCCACCCCTGTCGGGCGACCTCGAGGGCGTGCTGCGAGCGGGGGTCGAACGGGCTGGGCCGCGCGGCGGCGAGCTGCTCGGCCGTGAGCGGCGCGTCGATCTGGGAGGCGTCGAGCGGGATGCCGAGCATGGCGCCGAGGTAGGGCAGGCGCGTCTCGAGCACGTATTCCCCGATCCGGAGGCGCCGGTCGACCGCTTCGCGCACGGTGGGGCGATCGCGGGCATCACCCCGGGGAAGTACTTGACGTCGTCGGGGTCGCGGCCGGCCCGGCGCGCGGCCTCCCGCACCGCCTCGCGCTCGGCGCGCGCGGCCTCGATGGAGTAGGTCGCGCCGATGACACCGGAGGCGTACCGGCCGGCGATCTCGCGGCCGTACTCGCCGCCACCGGCGGAGAAGATCACGGGCTGACCCTGCTCGGACGGGGGGATCGGCAGCGGTCCGCGGGAGGCGACGTACTCGCCCTTGAGGTTGACCGGGCGGATCTGCTCCGGGTCGGCGAACCGCGCGTTCGCGGTGTCCTGGAGCCAGGCGTCCCGGCCCCAGCTGCCCCACAGGGCCTGCACGATCTGGATCGTCTCGTGGGCGCGCTGGTAGCGCTGCGGGCGGGGGGGCGATCTCGGCCCCGTAGTTGGCCGCCACACCCGCGTCGCTCGTGGTCACCGCGTTCCAGCCGATGCGGCCATGGCTCATGACGTCGAGGGTCTTGAACTGGCGGGCCAGGTTGTACGGCTCGGTGAAGGTCGTGGAGCCGGTGGCGACGAACCCGATCCGCTCGGTGGCGCGAGCGGCGGCGGCGATCGTCAGCAGCGGGTCGAGCGTGAGCATCGGGGCCTCGCGCGTGACGTCGGTCGACAGCCCGGCGAAGTCGGGCAGGAAGAAGAACTGGATCTTGCCGCGCTCGGCGGCCTGGGCGTAGCGCACCTGGGCGTCGAAGCTCGTGTAGTTGGCCGGATCGACGCCGGGCGCCCGCCACGACATGGGCTGGCTGCCGTAGGCGTTGCCGAGTTGCAGGGCGAGGAGCATCTGACGTTCGCTCATGAGAGTCCTTGATCGGGGGTGCAGGGGTGTCTCAGGCGGCGAGCCGGCGCAGGGCGCTGCCGTGGAAGACGAGGGGGGCCTGCTGCGGATCGCGGTGCAGGTCGAGGACCCGCAGGAGGGTGAGGACGTGGTCGCCGGCGTCGATCTCGGCGTGCCGGGCGACCGTGAAGGTCGCCATCGCGCCGGCGAGCAGGACGCTGCCGTCGTCGCCGACGCGGGTGTCGATGCCCTCGAACCGGGTGGCGGCGGGTCGGCTCAGCGGCGCGATGAGCGACTCGTCGTCGTCGCCGAGCACGCTGATGCCCCACCGTGGCGCCCGCTGCAGCACGGGCCACGTCGTCGAGGTGCGGGCAAAGGCGATCGAGACCAGTGGCGGGTCCAACGAGACCGAGCTGAAGGAGTTGGCGAGCATCCCGACGGCGTGGCCGTCGACCTCCGCGGCGACGACCGCGATGCCGGTCGGGAACGCGGCCAGCGCGTGACGCATCGTCTGCGGCGTGGGGGCGAGCGGCTCCCGGGTCGTCGACCCGGCGCGCGGGATCATGAGGTCGGTCATCGGTGGCCCTCCTTCGTGGGCGACGACGAAGCGGAGGTGGTCCCCGTTTCCTTTAACGACGATACGGAGGTAGCCTCCATATTGTCAAAGGGTCGTGCGACGACGAGCTGAGGAGCAGGAGATGAGCACACAGCGATCACCGCAGGCGGCGCCGGAGCGCAAGTTGCGGGCCGACGCGGTGCGCAATCGCGCCGGGATCCTCGAGGTGGCCCAGCGGCACTTCCTCGCCCACGGCATCGGCACCTCGCTCGAGGCGATCGCCAAGGAGGCCGGGGTCGGGGCGGGCACGTTGTACCGGCACTTCCCGACGCGGGAGGCGTTGCTCGCGGCGCTGCTGCAGCGGCGCACCGAGGAGGTCGTGGCGAGCCGCGACCGGATCGGCCAGGTCGGCGACCCCGGCGAGGCGCTGCGTGAGTGGATGCGGGCGATGGAGGACTACCTCAGCTCCTACACGGGGCTGCCGGGCCCACTCGCCGCCGCCGCCCAGGAGCGCGACCCTGACAACCCGCTGACCCTGCCCTGCGAGCAACTCATCACGGCCACGCAGGAGTACCTGCACGCCGCGCAGCAGGCCGGGGTGGCGCACGCCTGGGTGCGGCCGCGCGACCTCTTCCTCACCGCCGTCTCGATCGCATGGGTGAGGGGCGCGGGCGCCGCCGACGACGACTCGATCGCCGCCCTGCGCCGGCTCGACGAGAGCGGGTACCGGCCGGCCTGAGGCCGGCGTACGTCACCCCGTGGTCGCGGGACCGGCGGGGTGCATCAGGCCTCGCCCGCTCACGGTGGCGGCGGCATACTGGTCGGAGCCGAGGGAGGTGGAGCATGAGCCTGGCGACACCGCTGCCTTCATGGAATCTGCGTGAGTGGGACGCCCACCGAGGACACGACGAGCAGCATGTGGAACTGGTCCGGGGGGTCCCGATCGTGAGTCCGGGCGAATCCGTCGCGAACCGGCGCGTGTGTGACCGTCTCTCCGCACTGCTGAACGAGCGGGTGCCGAGTGGCTGGTTCGCGGTCACGGAGGTCGAGTTGACCGTGTCCGAGGACCCGGTGGCGACCGTGCGCCGACCCGACGTGATCGTGCTGTCGGAACAGACGCCGCAGGATCAGGCCCGGCAGCACCCACGCGACGTCGCGGTCGTCGCCGAGGTCGTCTCGCCGACGTCGCGGGAACGCGACTGGATGACGAAGGCCGGTGAATATGCCGCCGCGGGCATCCCCGCCTACCTCGTCGTCGACCCCGGCCAGCGGGTCCTGGCCGCGTTCACCGAACCGGTCGACCATGCCTACACCGCGCGGGCGGACGACGGCGACGGCGTCGTGGATCTCACGGTCGGCGGTGAGCGGGTTCGCCTGCGCCTGGACGAGATCGTGGCGTAGCTCGGGCTCCGACGACGCTCGGACAGCCCGGCGAGCCCTGCCTGATTCCTCCGCGGTCGCCGCGCCGGGCTGTGCACACCTCGGCACGGGTCAGGTGCCGGCGGATCGGGGACCGTGAAATCCTGCAGGGGAGTGCCGAGCGTGTCGAGTCTCTGGGCGAAGGCGACGGGGTCCATGTCGCCGGAGTCGTCGGCCTCGACGACCAGATGTGCGGGGGGGCTGCACCGGCATCCGACGTGCCGCCCGACGTGGAGTCGCTCGTTGGGGATCGTTCGTCGCGGGTCACCGTCCTCGGTGAGCAAGAACGGTCGGGTGCGCGCGGGGGCGGCGCGCGCAGACTGAGGCCATGTCGAAGCCCGCCCGTGATCGCCTCCGCGAGCTGCTCGACGCCGTGCTCGACGAGGACCACCGCACGCTCGACGAGATGGCCGAGGGTGCGTTCTCCTCGCCGTTCCACTTCAGCCGCGAGCTGGTCCGCGGTGCGGGCGAGCCTCCCGTGACGATGCGCCGCCGGGTACTGCTCGAGCGGGCCGCTTGGTCGCTCTCCCAGGGGTCCTCGGTGACCGACACGGCCTTCGCCGCGGGTTACGAGTCGGTCGAGGGGTTCGCGCGAGCGTTTGCCCGGTCCTACGGATGCTCGCCCGGCTCGGTGGCCGCGCGCCCGAAGAGTCACTGGTTGGCATCCCCGAACGGGATCCACTTCCACCCACCGACGTCGCTGTGGGTCGACAGCGGCGAAGCGTCGTCGACCCGCCCGGCCGGCGCGGGCCCCACCGAGCTCATGGTGCACCACGACGTCGACGACATCCGCGCCCTGCTGGCCGCGGCCGCGACCCTGCCCGCGCTGGAACTGGACGCCGTCCGGGTCACCGGCAGCGGGCCGCTGAGCTGGGACGGGCCCGACGAGACGATCCGTGAGGTGCTGGGTCACCTGGTTCAGGCCAAGGAGGTATGGCTGGCGGCCGTCGAGGGTCGCGATCTGCCCGAGCTGTCGGCCGACGCATCGATCGAGGTGCTCGTCGAACGCCACGAGGAGGTGGCCGGTCGCTGGCTCGCCCTGGTGCGCGACACCGACCGCCGCGGCGCGTGGGCCGACCGCATCGTCGACGCGCTGTGCGAGCCGCCGCAGAGCTTCGTGGTCGGCGGCATCGTCGCGCACGTTCTCACGTACTCCGCGCACCGACGTCAGCTGCTCCGGCTGATGCTGCGCGACGCGGGTCGCACCCTCGACGAGGGCGACCCGATCACCTGGCTGCAACGACGCTCGGGAGGCACCGCATGACCCGCACGATCTACTACACCGCCGCCACGCTGGACGGCTACCTCGCCGACGAACACGACTCGCTCGAGTGGTTGTTCGTGCAGGACATCGACGCCGACGGCCCCAACTCCCACGAGGCCTTCATGGCCGGGGTGGGCACGATCGTCATGGGCCGGACGACGTACGAGTGGCTCCGGGCGCACCTGGAGCGGACGGGGGAGCCGTGGCTCTACGAGCAGCCCGCCTGGGTCCTCAGCCACGCGACCCTGCCGGGCCTGGACGGCGCCGACCTCCGTTTCGCCCAGGGCGACGTCGCCGACCTGCACCCCGCCCTCGTCGAGGCCGCCGGCGGCAAGGACGTGTGGGTCGTCGGAGGCGGTGACCTCGCCGCCCAGTTCGCCGACGCCGGCCTGCTCGACCAGATCGTCATCTCCATCGCGGGCGTCACCCTCGGCGCCGGCCGCCCGCTCTTCCCAGGGCGATTCGCCCTCGAGCTCACGGACGTGGCGCGCAACCGCTCCTTCGTCTGCGCGACGTACGACGTCAAGGGGCCGCTGGATCAGGGGTGACGCCCGGCCCCACGCCGCCGGCCCCACCCGGCCAGGACGGCCGCCACGTCCTCGGCATCGTGACCGTGGGCCGTCGAGCCGCGTCCCGTCGCGACCGCGGGGCCCACCCCGTCCGGCGAGGGTCGCCGGGGCTCACCCGGTGCCGGTCGACCCGTGTCGCGGGCCTTCCCGCGCCGCGCGGATCACCTGCCGGAGTCCGGATCAGGGGAGGGCGACGCCGGTGTGTTCTTCGAGCCGGTTCAGGAGGCGGGCCTGGAAGGCCGGGTCGAGCGCGGCCGGGTGGGGGCGGTCCGGCTCGCGGTGGTACCAGTAGCCGCCCGTCGGAGGGGTGATGTCCGCGAGGTCGGCGGTGGCCAGCCACTCCTGGGTGCGCGGGGCCTCCGCGAGGCTGTCGGACGCGCCCGACCCGCCCATCCGCGTCGGGACCCAGCCGGGGTCGACCGCGTGTGCCGGCGTGTCCGTCCGGGCGTCCGCCAGCGCCATGGCCAGGGCGGTGACGCAGAGCTTGCTCGTCTCGTAGGCCCCTCTGGTTCGCGACGGGTCGCCGAGGTCGAGGCGCTCCAGATCGGCCGAACCCGAGCGGTGCATCGAGCTGCTCAGCGCGATCCAGCGACCGGGCGGCGTCGTGAGCGCGGTGAGGAGGTAGGGCGCGACGAGGTTGACGGCGAGGACGTCCGGGCCGGTCATCACGCCCGCGTTGTGGATCACGGCGTCGAACCGGCCGAGCGCCTCGACCTCCTCGGCGAGGCGGAGGGTCTCGTCGCGATCGCCGAGGTCGCCGTGCACGACCGCGCGGACGCGATCGGTGATCGCGAGCCCGGCCGCGCGCTCCGGGGTGCGGGCGTGGAGCACGACGTCGTGGCCGGCCGCGACGAGGCCCTCGACCGTGGCGAGGCCGACGCCCGTCGTGGACCCGGTGACGAGGATCAGGGACATGCGGAGCCTTCCTGAGAGTGACGTCGCTCTAATCAAGCACGCCCCGCGTCCTCCCGTGTTCTATGTCTTCGCGACAGGCAAATGTAGTACATTCCTGGGGTGGACACGGTATCGAAGCGCGACCTCAACCAGCAGACCGCTGTGGTCCTCGAGCGAGTGGCGAGGACGGGCGACGTCGTCGTCACCGAACGGGGCGAGCCCCGGTGGCGCCTCATCCCGTTCCGCGCCGGGCAAGAGTCGACCCTCGCGCGACTCGAGCGCGACGGCGGGTACGAACCTCCGGCTGCGGAACCGGCCCCGTGGCCCGACCACCCCGGCGGCCCGCGCTTGACGGACGCCGAGGCCGAGGTCCTGCTCGACGAGATGCGTGGGGACCACTGACCGGTGGGGATCGTCTACCTCGACTCCTCCGTCGCGCTCCGCACGATCCTCGACGTGCCGCAGCGCCCGCGGCTCCAGGCCTGGATGCAGGCGCCGGGAGAGGTCTTCGTGTCGTCGCGGCTGCTGCGTACCGAGGTCGTGCGCGTGCTGCGTCGCGACGACAGGCCGGTGACGGACGGCGCGGCACTCCTCGATCGGGTCGGCCTCATCGATGTCACCCGGCAGACGCATGCGGTCGCGGAGTCCATCGAGCGACACGTCAAGACCCTCGACGCCCTACATCTCGCCACCGCGCTCCTCGTCGGGGAGCCGGTCACGGTGGCCAGCCACGACACGGCCATGAAGGCGGTCGCGGCGGACCTCGGCCTCGTCGTGGCCGATCCGGTGGAGTGAGCCGATCCCGTGGTGTGACCCGTGTACCCGGGTCGCAGCGGCGACATCGTCCCGCTGTGGTTCGACGCGGGTCTCCGCCCCTCGGGGCAGCACGTCGTGAAGTCACCCGAGCCGATCGGCCTCGGTGATCGACGCGCCTTCCTCGGACGCGGCCGTGGTCTCGTCGACGCGGCTCCCCCAACCGTCACCACCGTCCTGACGACAGCACCTAACCTGTGGGGGGTGCGACTCCTCTTCCTCCACGGCGCCGGCGGGTACGACGACGACCGTCCCCTGGCCGAGGCGTTGGGCGCGGCGCTCGACGCTGGGGTGGACCTGCCCCGGCTGCCGGAGGATGACATGTCCGTCGCCACCTGGGCATCTGCCGTGCGGCGAGGTCTGGAGGCGGTCGGTGCGGACGGAGTCGTCGTCGCGCATTCCTTCGGGGCGTCGATCCTCCTGCACGTGCTCGCCGCCGCCGGCCCGACCCCGAGGCGGGCGCTTCTGCTCGCCATGCCGGACTGGAGTCCCGACGGGTGGGACGTGCCGGACTACGCCGCCCCCGCCTCCGAGCCGGCGACGCGGCTGTCGCTGCACCACTGCCGCGACGACGAGGTCGTGCCGTTCACCCATCTCGCCCTGCACGCCGCCCGGTTGCCGTCGGCGCAGGTCACCGCCCACCGCCGCGGCGGCCACCAGTTCGTCGGGCTCGCTGAGACGATCGCCGCCGACGCGCGCCCGCGCTGAGCCCAGAGTCGCCACGCGCCGCCTCGCCCGGACGACCGGCGATGGTCGACGCAGGCCGGTTGCAGGGGGCCTTCCGGGCGGTTGCACGGGCGTGCGGGCCGGGGGGACGTCCGAGTTTTCACGACAACTGCACTGCCTTTGGCAGCGCCGTTTTCATCGCCGCTGGTCAGAGGGTCGCCGCTGTCGGCGGTACGCCATTGGCAGTGCAGTTGTCGTGAAAACTCGGGGCCAGCGTCGGTCCGGCGCCGGGACCGCCGGCGATCTGGCACAGGGCCGACGTGCCAGGGGCGGCTGAACGTCGCTCGAGACCAGGTGCCCCGCCTGGGGTCCGTATCGCCCGGCGAGGCGGACGGGTCCACCGCGGAGGTCCCGGCCGCCGACCCGGTGCCGCGCTACGGGCATCGTCCCGCGGCTAGGCTCCGCTGGGTCGGACGAAGGCGGGCCCGTTGCGGTGGCCCTCCGCGAGGAAACGAGGACAGTCATGGCGGGTCTTGCTCTGGTCACGGGTGCGTCGTCGGGGATCGGGTTCCAGATCGCAAAGCAGCTCGCCGGGCGGGGGTACGACATCGTCGGGGTCGGGACCAGCGACCGCGTCGCCGGACTCGGGGAGCGTCTGCCGGGGGTTCAGGTGTATCCCGTGCGAGTCGACCTGAGCACCGAGGACGGCGTCGCGGACCTGTGGCGGCAGGTCGAGGAGACCGGCCGGCCCCTGGACGTGGCGGCGTTGAACGCGGGGGTGAGCCTCGGCGGGGCGTTCCTCGACACCGACCTCGAGGACGAGAAGAAGATGATCGCCCTCAACATCACCTCGCAGGTGCTGCTGGCCAAGCACGTCGTGCGGATGATGACGGCGCGGCGGTCCGGGCGGATCCTCATCACGTCGTCGATGTCGGCGCTCACCCCGACGCCGTACGAGTCGATCTACGGCCCGACCCGCGCGTTCATGCTCAGCTTCGCCCAGGGCCTGCGCGAGGAGATGCGGGAGTACGGGGTCACGGTCACCGCGTTGCTGCCGGGCGCGACGGCGACGGAGTTCCACTCGCGGGCCGGGATGGGCAACACCGTCTTCGGTTCCAACGACTGGAAGAACGACCCCGAGCTCGTCGCCCGACTCGGTGTCGACGCGCTCTTCGCCGGCAAGGACCACGTCATCGGCGGTGACCGCAAGACCCGCCTGGACGCCCTGCGCAACCGGATGCTGCCCGACCCGATCAAGGCCCGCCGCTTCGCCAAGGCGAGCAAGCCCCGGTAACGGGTCGGTGAGGTCGACCGGGTCCGTCGACCCGGCGTCCCGGCCCGGGCGCGAACCCGGGTCCGGGACCGCCTTCGACGGACTGAACCGCCCCGGTGAGTCGGGAGACTCAGTGGTTTGAGAGCGCCAGCTGCTGCTGGGCCCTGTTTTGAGCGTAGTAGGCGGTCTCGAGGTCGACCGGTGGGATGTCACCGCAGTACTCGTAGAGGCGGCGGTGGTTGAACCAGTCGACCCACTCGGCGGTCGCGTACTCGACGGCGTCGAGGGTGCGCCACGGGCCGCGTGGTTTGATCAGCTCGGTCTTATACAAGCCGTTGATCGACTCGGCCAGAGCGTTGTCGTAGGACGAGCCGACCGAGCCGACCGACGCGGCGATGTTCGCCTCAGCGAGACGCTCGGTATACCGGATCGCCGTGTACTGCGACCCCCGATCGGTGTGCGCCACAACGGACGACCTTCACGTTCCCGGGTCCATACGGCCTGCTCGAAAGCGTCCAGGACCAACTGGGTGGACATGCTCGTCCCGCACCGCCAGCCGATGATCCGCCGCGCGAACGCGTCGATGACGA
>NZ_JACYXE010000022.1 GCF_014857905.1 Agilicoccus flavus
CGCATGGGCCACCACGCCGACACCATCGGAGGTCACGGACAAGCCGGTAGACCACGAAGTACGCTTCACCTACGGAGTGCCTTCCGGTTCGGAAACCTTGAGTCGTCGCAAACCCAAGTTTCCCTGCTGGACAGGCACTTCCGTGCTTCTACGCGCCGATCACACCCGAGTCTCGTGAACGATCCGGGCTAGCCTAAGTGACACCAACTCAAGCGTCGGCCGCATGCCGTCGGGAAGGGGGAGGCCATGTCGGTCCTCACAAAGCAGTTCCAGGGCGCCCTGAGTGCGATCGAGCCAGGGGATGATGCCAAGCATGCTGCGTTGGCGCATGCGGAGGTTCGGCAGGTGCTCGACGCCAACGAGGGGTTCCGCAGCTGGGGGTTGGACACTCTTCTGATCGGCTCTTACAGTCGGCACGTCTCCATCCGCCGTATCAAGGACGCCGACGTCTTCTGTCAGCTTCCTGGCCTTCCCGCCGAAACCGCCTCCCAGGATTTGCTCGTCAAGTTCCTCACGGTTCTTCGGGGAGAATACGGAGATCGCGTTGTCAAGAACGACCGTTCTGTGAAAGTCGAATTCCCCGACTACGACATGCACGTCGACGTCGTTCCCGCACGTGAAGCGGGCGACGCGTGGGAGATCCCTAACAAGGACGACGGTTGGGAGGCGACCGATCCCCTCCGCTTCGGCGATCTCACGAGCGAGTGCAACGACAAGCACGGTGACTACTACGTCCCGACAGTGAAACTGCTGCGGCAGACCCGTCGAGCTCTGCTCGGCCACACGAAGCCAGGAGGTTTCTTCGTGGAGGTAGCAGCCTTCCACGCCTTCCGAGCCATCCCCGCCGATGGAGCAGCTGGTTCACCGTCGTCGATTGCGGAGTACTACACCGTGGCGTTGGAGACCATGGCCCCGCTGCTGCGCGCGCACGCTGACAGCAGCGCCCCGCTGATGAACCCCGCAGTGCCAGGACAAGAGCTCCATGTTCGGGCGACGCCATCCCAGTTCGACGCCATCGCAGCGGCCTGGGAACAGGCCGCTGATAGGGCACGCGCCGCGCTTGAGGAGATCGATGACCATGCCGCTGCTCAAACCTTCCGCGACCTGCTAGGCGTGACCTCCGCGGGTGAGGAGGTCTTCCAGGATCCCTCCAAATCCGCTGCAGCTCTCGGCGGTTCGCTAATCACTCCCGGCTACCAGAGCCTGCCCAGCGGCGACTCCCCGACCTTCGGATGAGTAACGACGCGCAGGAATTCGTCGAGGCCGCAATCCGCCGACTCGACGAGGAACTGAATCGTCGCAACTTCCGCACTGTGCGCGCTGGCGAACTCCCGAGGGACTGGGAATGGACGGGCAGGGTCGGACCCGCGCGAGAAACTGCGACCGTCACGCTGCGAGAGGGCTACCCCTACTCGGCACCCAACGTCTTCCTACCAGACAGAGCCGACACGGGCGGGTGGCACACCGCTCCTGGGGGGCTCCTGTGCCTCTGGACGGAGAACTCGCAGGCGCCCATGCCATGGCTCAACGTGCAGACCCTCATCGAGCGAGTCGAGGAATGGATTGCCGCGGCCGACGCGGGCTGGGTTGAGGACATGCCACAGCTCGACGTGGAGGCCTACAATCTGGCACACTGCGCCGTCGTTGGGGGGACTCGCACCCGCACCTGTCTGCTGATCGACCATTGGGATGACATCGCCGGAGGATGGTTCCGAGCCTCTCAGCCCGGCTCGGGTGGGGTCATGCAGCTCCAGGTTGTGAAGACGTCGCCTCCACCAGCGTCTCTACCAACCAGCACGGGTAGAAGGCCCCGAAAGAAGCACAAAGCTGACCGGTACTTGAACGGTGTCGCTGTAGAACTCGGTGCGCTGCGCGGACCCGTCTTCAGCGTGGGGGATGTCGTGGACGCCTGCCACGATCACGCACAAACGATAGGGCGATTCCTGGAGTGCGGCCGTCCCCTGCTGGTTGCAGGTCGATACGCAAGGGGCGGCGGCAGAGGCCTCATCGGTTTCTGGCTCGAGCGCGACGCTCCGCTCATGCACTTCACCCTCGCCGAGCGAGCCGACTCACAGCGCCGCAGGGCTGGATGGCATGCATCCGCACTACGTGAACACTCCGTCGCGATCATCGGTGCGGGCAGTGTGGGCTCCTATGTCACGGAGTTGCTCGACCGTAGCGGTGTCGGCGATATCAGCCTGCATGACCGCGACATGCTGCTCCCCGGCAATCTCGTCCGTCACGCGGCCACTCCCACCTTCGCGGGGAAGCTCAAGACCACGGCGGTCCGTAACTCCGCACTCCTTCGAGACCCGAAGTCCCCCATCGCTGAGGAGGGACCCCTCACGACTCTCGCTGAGGCCGTCGAACTTCTGAATTCGCGTGACCTCGTCGTCGACTGCACAGGCAGCAGCATCGTCTGGCAGATGTTGCAACAAGCCGCGAAGCTCACAAACCGCCGGTTCCTGCACGTCGCCGTCGTGGGACATGGCCAGTACGGCAGGGTTGATGTTTGCCCTCCACTTGGCGATGCTGATCCCCTTCCGCAAGACGCGCTACACGGCAGTTTCCAGGGAGAGTTCGAGACCGGATGCGGCGACCCGGTCTCACCGACACCACCGACTGCGGTCCTCGAAACGGCAAGCATGGGAGCACGGTTCGCCATCAAGATGCTCGGCGGGGAGGACATCCCGCCCGCCGGCGAGTCACGCGCCCTGTTCAAGTTGCCGTCATGAAATCGGTCACCATCTGCGCCGCAGCGTGGGAGGCCATCGAAGCGGCTGCCACACGGGCCTTGCCGCGAGAAACTGGTGGCCTACTGCTCGGTTACTACGTCGGTGATGAGGCCTGCGTAGTGCGGTGCGTCGAAGTGCGCGATCCCGACGCGTCGTCTGTGCGATACCGCCGGGACGCCGACGGTGGTACGGCTGCCCTCAAGAAGGCCATGGCCTCGCACCCGGATGGCTCGACCGGCTACGTGGGCGAGTGGCACAGCCACCCTGCCGCAAGCGGCCCAAGCACCACCGACTGCAAAGCTGTTCGTCAGCTGGCCTCCGACGGCAACCACGATGTGCTGCTCATTGTCGCAGTGAACACCGCATCGGGTTGGTGCGGCCACGCCATCAACGCGACTCCCGCCGGGGATGTTCAACCGCTCACGCTCCGTCTTGTCGACCAAAGGACCGAGGATCGCCTTGAGTACGAACATTGATCTCAACGCAGCATTCCAAGCTCGCCAACGCGCCTTATCTGCCGAACTGGGCATCCCCCTCGACTTCACCGAGCACCCCACCACGATCGGTGACGCCTCCGAGGCGAACTGGACCCGGATGCTGCGCTCCTACCTCCCAGGACGGTACGAGGTGGGTCCGGTCCAAGCCCTCGACATCACAGGCCGACAGAGCGAACAGATCGACATCGCGATCTACGACCGCCAGTACGCTCCAATCTGGTTCCAGTCACCCGCTGGGCAACGCATCGTGCCCGTAGAGAGCATCTACGCCGTCTTCGAGGTCAAGCAGGAGGTGAATGCTAGACACCTCGAGTACGCAGGGAAAAAGGCAGAATCGGTGCGCCAACTCATCCGGACCAGCGGGAAGATCGTCGACATCCACGGCACTCACCCCGGCCCCTCTCTAGACCAAAGGCCCATCCTTTCAGGGATCCTTGCCCTCCACTCAACCTGGAAGAGCGGCCTCACTGGGAGCAGCGGGCAAGCGCAAATCACGAAGCACATCGGCAATAGGCGCGTTGACATGGGGCTCGCTCTACTGGACTGCGCTTTCGACAACACGACGGCGCCCTTTAACCGGGAGATGCTAGCACCAGGGCTCCACTTTGCTCCGCCCGACACCCAACTGCTCTGGTTCTGTCTCCGGTTGTTCAGGCGCCTTCAATCCCTCGGCTCTGCCCTTGCCGTTGACCTTTCCCTGTATGAGGAAGCACTGCTGCACCCCGACTTAGCCACGAACTAGATAGCTGCCAGGGAGAATAGAGAGGGACTACTTCAGGGTGGGTGACATCTGCTCTGGCTTGCCTTCAGGCGGGCATGGGGAGGCGACGCCCCTGCCGCTGTGACCTTGGTGCAGGATCTGTGGCGGAGCCGCGGTCGGGTCGGCGCCTAATCTTTCGGGGGTGTGGACCGCCCGTCGGGTGTCTTCGAGACTTCAGTATCTGGCCGAGGAGCGCGACACTGCTCGCCAAATGGCGTTGTCCAACTCCCACGGGGTAACCGGAAGGCCGCGCCGATCGGAGAGTTCCCGGGCGATTTCGGCGAGCACTGTCCGGGCGCCGGCGACGTCCGTGACGATGCCGTGCTCGCGTAGCCAGCGCAGTACCTGCCGGTCCGGTTTCACGAGGTCGTTCGAGCCGACAAGCATCCAGAAGTAGCCCTCACGGACGCCGCTGCCGGGGATCTCTTGCAGCTTCGCGGTCACAGCACGCTGCTTCTCGGCGTCCGTCAGCACCTTCTGCGCCGAAGCCAGGTCGACCACGTCGTTCTCGAGGAGCGTGTCGCAGTAGCGCAGGACGGCCTCGGTCTTGGGAATGCCGGAGGTCGACGAGGTGCGCTGCCTGTTGTGGGTCACTTCCAGCAGGGATTCCGGGGACGGGAATCGCGACCGGAAATCGATCAGCGGTGTCGGATCGGGGCCGGGAGCATCTATCTCCGGAGTGAGTGGCTGCGCGTCTCCGCAGGCGTCGGCGACGCGTTTGACCAACGGGGCCACGACCGCGTCGTAGTTAGCGCCGATGCTCCACACGGCGTCGAGAACGCAGTAGGTCGCGCTACGCCAGCGCTGCTGGCGAGGCTGGATGTCGAGCCGGTCAGCTGCCTCCAGGGCCTCCTGAGTCACCATGTCCGCCATGGTCCTCCGCGCCGACGCTGACGCCAACGGCGCTTGTCGGCATGCACCGATGTGCCGCCCGTGTCGTCCGCAATGGGGCCGCTGCACGCTTCCCGAGCAGGAGGTCCGCTGCAGGGACGCCCCGCTTCGCCGCGCGAGGTGGTCAACCTGGATAAGGCCTCGCCTGTGACGGACTCGACGTCGCCGGCGGTAACAGGTCAGTCGCAATCGTCGCAGCGACCGGTCGCGGGCAACGTCACGTGGCAGCGTGGGCAGACCGTCGGCGGCTGGGATTCACCACGGGAGCGTCTTCCCCTGCTGAACCCGTCCAGTTCCGCTTGGGCTTGCTGAGCCTCGATCATTCGGACGACGAGGGTGAGTGGCTTCTTGCCAGCAGCGTTCCTCTTCTCCCACTTCTCCACGGCGCGTCGTGTGCTATCGACCACCTCCAAGAGCCCTCGGCAACGATGGCACACACTCCGCTTGTAGTAGCGTCCACTGGCTTTGCGACGTCGACAGACGTCGCACTTCCCAAGCGCCTTCTTTGGAGCTTGCCTCTGCGTCATCTCAGCGCGCGCCGGGGACCACGCTTCGGAGGCGCTGACGACGCGGGCACGCGTCTCCCCGCCGGTGAACAGGTGCACGCGCTGCGTCATGGGCCCTCCTCGATGCTCCTCCTTGGGTGTTATCGGGTGCGGCCAGCGATCGCTACAGAAGGCGGTGGACCGCTGCAGCAGGTCAAGTAGTGGCGTACATCGGTCCGCGCCTTGCCCGGAGTCCTGGAAACCGCCCCCAAACGGGGCAGTCGGGCCTCCTACCCGCGTCCTTCACCGACTCGGTCGATCACGTAGACCTGTCGCAGGGGGATGCGTGCTCGCCATTCTGGCGCGAGGCCGGTGTAGTACTTCAGGACGAGGTCGACGACGTCCTGACCCGATAGGAGTCGAAGCGCTTGTCGCTCTCGTTCGAGGGCGAGGGCGTCGCTGCTGTACGCGCCCAGGCTGACGAAGAGACCGAGTTCGCCTTGCGAGAGGGTGCCAATCAAGGCCTGCACATCCGGGCGGGAGCGTTGAGCGACGGAGTGTTTGCACTGCACCTTGATCATCGGCGGCTCCAGACCGAGGGGGTCACGATGAGCAATGACATCGATGCCGCCGTCGGCAACGTAGGGCGTCGTTCTGGCCTGGTACCCCATCGCCCGTAGCAGATCGGCTGTGAACTGTTCGAACTCTTCGTGCGTGAGGTCAGTCAGCAGGGTCCGAAGAACGACGTCGCGCGTGTACTGGTCCAGCTTCTCCGCGTTCGGTTCCTCGGCCGCCCACTCATCGAGGTGATGCGTGGCGTGGTCGTCTCGCAATGGGACGACCACGGCATCTGCAGGAGCGTCCACCACGGCGCCGGGGGTGAAATACGGGGCGAAGACCGAGGCGTGCTTCGACACCTGGAAGAGGGTCATGGCAGCCCCGATCTCGTACAGAGCGGACTGGGGGAAGATGCCACGTGGGACACCCCTCTGGATCCACCTGATCCGGCGACGGTGACGGTGCTCGTCGACCTCAGGATGGAACTCGTACGGCCCGTCGACGAGGCCGAAGTTCAACGTGCCGTCGGCCTTGTACGGGGAGATCACGCGGTCCCCCGGGCGCATGTCGAAGGCGAAGCGGTGCAGGATCCCGGCCCAGACGGGGATGGCGCCGGGCTTGGCGTCGGCGATGCTGTCGGCGAGGATCTGCTTGAGCTTGTCGCGGTCATCTCCGATGGCGTCGAGATCGCCGATCTCGTCCCACCCGATGCTGATGAAGCCGTCGCGGTAGAGCTGGTCCCCGAGCCGGTCGTTGTGGATGCCCCATGTGGTCATCGCGGTGTCTCGCTTCCTGTCACTGTGTCGGGACGCGTTCGAAGATGTCGTGGAATCCGGCGAACGTGGCAAGCACTCCCTCACATGCGGCTCGGTCATGCACCACCAGGCCGAGTTCGATGTTGTGATGCTCGGCGCTCTTAGAGAAGTTCGCGCTCATCACGATGAGGTACTGGTGGTCGACGGCGATGAACTTCGCGTGCGTCCGGACGGTGGTCCCCTGCCACGGAACGGTGCGGTAGACCCGCGCGGGAGCCAGCGTGGCTGCGACGTCGCGGGTAGTCGGCTTCCAACCGGCGGGACTCTCGTCCGCCGCGTCGTGGTCCATGTAGACCTGCACGTCCAGTCCGGGACGCCCGGCGGCCGTCTTGAGTGCCTCCCAGAGCGCTGAAGACCGCTGGAAGTTGTAGGTCGCGCAGATGACGGATTCGCGGGCGTTATCGATGTATTGATGCAACGTGCTTGTGAGCTGCCCCGCCCCGACGAGGTTATCGGGCGCCGTCCAGACGGGCGAGACGATCAGCGACGATGCGCGTGCGCCCTCGACGGCCCGTAGCACCGAGACCAGCGTGTGGCGGTCATCGGCGAGCCCGGACTGCTCGATCAGCGCCATGATGTACGGGGCCCGGGATGGCGCGAGGCTGCCCCGCACCGTCGATATCGGCAGTGCCGCCTCGACCTGGTCGGCCATCTGCTTGGCCTCGGCGCCGGTGAGGTAGCTCGCCAGCTCACGGACACCGTCTCCCGTGGTGGGCATGTCAGTCGCCGAAGAACGCCAGGCCGTCTTCCGCACCCGGCAGCCGGATGAGGAAGCGGCGGTCGAGGAATCGGTTGGCCCGTTCGCACGAGGTCTCCGAGGCCATGACGCAGCAGTGACAGGCCGCTCCGTGGAGGAAGTCCTCGGGTTCCTTGGGGGTGCGCCGCGCGCAGATCGGGTCGGAGGAACACCGTCGGGCCTGCGTCAACGCCTTGCTCATGAGGTCGGCCAGCAGGTCTGGCTCTGAGAGCCGGACCAGGCCGCCGAGAGTGCCGTCGCTGTCGGAGGCCGTCGTGCAGATGAGGACGCCCGCTGCGGCCGGTCGGTCTCCGGAGGCATCCCAGGCGTAGATCCGCTCGTTGATGCTGGCGGCCCCGTACCCGCTGCTCATCGCCATCTCTCGGAACAGGATGTGCGCGAAGGTGTGCACGAGCCAATAGCGTGGCCCCGGCAACCGGTCGTCGGGATCGACCTCGGCGGCCGTCTCGGAGAAGCGGTTGCGGTAGTTGCGGGCGTGCGCCTCGCGGTGGGCCCGCCACGTCGCGGTGTCCCGCACCCGTGCCTCCCACGCCGCGACCATGTCCTCGTCGAACTGCAGGAAGACCCCCTCGCCCCGGTCCTCGGTGGCCGCGACCCACGACGGTTGCGGGTTGTCGGTGAGCGGCACGAGTCGGGTGCCCAGGTCGTTGACGCGGTCCATGTCGTCGACGCGGGTGAATCCCACAAGGGCGTTGACCTTACGGAGTCGGTCAACGGCCAGGACGCGGCTGATTCCCGGAGGCATCTGGGGCGAGAGCGCACGCGGGGAGAGGGTCAACCCGCTGCGGTCGTCATCGTGGCCGGATGAGAGCGGATCCTTCTGCAGGTAGCGCCACTCTGGCACGAGAAGGTCGACCGGATCCCACTTCTCGAACCGCTCGACCTTCTCCTCCAAGCTGGCCTCGGGTGCCATGACGTGCTCCAGCAGCTCCGCGAGGTCGTCGTCGGAGCGGCCCTCGAGGTCGATGACTCCCTTGAGGAACTTCCGGAAGAACTTCACCTGCCCGACGTATTCGGCTGGGTCGTCATCGGGGTCCTTGGCGAAGGCCGCCCTCACGGCGTCGACGTCGTCGGCACGCTTCTGTGCCTCGTCGTGCCGCGGCATGACGATGGCCGAAGCGAGAGCGGGAAACCACAGGTTCGATGCGCCGACCAGCATGAGGCGAGGTTCCCGGTTGCAGCCACCGGGCGTGAAGCCGTCGAGATGCGGGTGTCTGCCGCGGCACTTGGGCAGTCGTGCGCGACCGGCCTCGCCCTGCGCCTGGTTCATCGGTCGTTGGGCACCGCAGGAGTCGCACCGGATCGTCGCCGAGGCGCCGCGTCCACCGGAGTGGTCGATCATCTTGAGGATCGGTGCATCGGCCTTCGGACAGCGACTCCCCTCGTGGACCCACCATTCATACGGGAACTCGTCCAGGTGGCCGTCGATGCAGGTCAGCAAGTAGCGGGCAGTGACGGCGGGTTGCCGCTTGACCTTGCCGGACTTTGCCGACCTACTCCCGCCGGCAACACCCGCTCGGCGGGGGCGACCCGGGCACCCGACATGTTCGAAGATAGCCTGGTCTGGCCGGTAAGGGTTGGTGTTGGCGTACTCGAACGCAGCGATGGGCGCGAGCCGGTCACAGCCGGTGCACCGCAGCCATTGCGGGAAGATTCGGGCCGGTATGCCGAGATCCTTGCCCTCGTCACCGAAGAGCGTCGCGTTGGCCTCATGCGGGAAGGGGCGCAGCTCGTCGACGCGGTGCTTGAGCAGGGTGCGGACCGACTCCAGCAGCGCCGGGGCGTAGATGGACGGCGTTCCCTCGCGCCGGGCCCAGATGCGTTCCCAGTCCTGCAGTCCGGCGGGCATGACGGTGAAGTGCGGCAGATCCATGACCGAGCCGGGCCCGTAGGTGTAGAGCAGCGACGACGGGCGAGCCGAGCCGACCTTGGCCCGGTTCTTCTTCGTACCGGCGTCCTTCTGTGCGGCCGCGTCGTCCAGGGGTGTCAGCGGTTGGAGGCTGTGCGCGGTGACGATGCTCCGGTAGGACGGCTGCGCGCTCATGCGTTGTCTCCCGTCGGTTGGGCGGTCCACACCGGCGTGTCCGGGCTCGGGTGCCACAGGAGTCGTTCCTTCTTGGGGCTGACCAGGAGGTTGATCTCCGGCTGGATCTCACGCATCGAATTGGCGACGACGAATGGAGGGCCAGTCTGGGCAACCGCGGACGACTCAACATCCTCTGCGCTGCGCAAGAGCGCGGCGTACGAACTCGCGTCCTTGAACTTCTCGTACGCGAGGGCCTTGTTCTCGACCTCGCTGACGTGCCTCTGCCGCTTCTGCCAGTTGCCCAGGCTCGCCTCGAGTCGCTGACGGACAGCACTCTCAGTCCCGGGCTCGGGCGAGGCGGCGACGGCACGAGCGACGAAGCGGTCGATGAGAGCCTGAGCCCGCGACACGGCGCCCCCGTCCTTGATCCGCCACGCGGCGAGCTCGGGTGAGAGGCCATCCGGGACAGGCGCTTCAAGGACCCGCACCGCGCTGACCAGCGCGCCGTCCAAGCCGCGATCGAGCGAGGTCGCCGAGAACGGCGTCACCGACAACGGCTCGACCTGCGAGTAGAACGTCTCGTGGTAGTGCCGGAACGCCTCATAGTGGGCCAGGTCCCGGGGCCGGGCCCAGTTGCCAAGCGTCACGACCAGCCCGGGCCGTTTCGGATCACGGCCGACGCGTGAGGAGGCCTGGATGTACTCGGCCGTGTTCTTCGGCTGACCCACCATGAGCATCAGCCCGAGCCGGGTGACGTCCACACCGACCTGCAGCATCGACGTCGCCAGGACCACGTCGTAGGGCGGCTTGGTGGCCCGCTGCGGCACGGGCTTCTTCTCATCGAGGAGCCGGCGGATGGACTCACGAGCCGCGGTGGAGTCGATCGCCGGGTCGAAGGTCAGCGCCATCTGGTCGAGGGTGTCGGTGATGGCCGTGCCCGAGACGCGGCTGGTGAGTTCGTCGAGGTTGAGCGCCCCGAATCCGGTGCCGATGCGGCGTGGGAGCCCGATGCCGCGCCGTCCCTTGGCCAACGCGGTCTGCACGTCGTCCTGCACGTACCGGCTCATGCCGGCGAGCTCGCGCGTGGCGTTGAAGTACCCGACGAGCGTCATATATGGGTCGGCGGCCTCCCCCTGCCGGTCGAGGAGGAGCTGCGCCCCGGCCATGAGGACCTCGGCGACGCGGATCTCGGCGGTGGTGAGGCGCACACCCGTGGTGCTGACACCGATGTACCGCCGCCCCGGCCTGTCCGGCGTGACTCTCACCTCGTGGGAGAAGTACGTGTCGGCCGCGTCGAGCACGCGGGGCGGGAAGAGCAGGGGCATGCGTCCGTAGAGACGCTTGCTCTGCTGGGCGGCATTGCGGACCGTCGCCGTGGAGGCCACGATGAGCGGTTTGGCCGTGGCACCGTCGGCCGTCCGCCACGTCGTGAGGGCGTCGATCGCCATCTCGAAGAGCCCGACCGTGGTGCCGAGAGCGCCGGTGATGAGGTGCAACTCGTCCTGGATGATCAGGTCGATCGGCCGCAGCCGCGACACCGGCACAGTCGTGGCCGCGGGGAGCCCGTCGGTCGCGTTGTGTGACGTCGAGCCGTTGCACACCTTGTCGTCGGGGTGGACGTAGCCGTGGCGCGAACACTTCCGCGAGACGTATCCGAAGAGGCTCGCCGCCTCACCCTCACGGGCGAGCCGCGCGAACTTGTCGACGGTTGCGATGACGAACGCCGGCGCGAGACGGTAGATCTCTTCGTCCACCGTGAGAATCGGCAGGCCCTCCTCGACGCCGCCGCCGCGGGAGAAGGGGCAGTCGCCGAGTTCCTCGCCGCAGTGGACGTAGACCCGGCCGGCCTTCTTGTCGACCTGCACGTTCTTGGACGAGATCGCCGAACCGCACCACGGGCAGCGCTTGACCTGCAGCACCGTCAGGCGATGCCCACGCCCCTCGTTGACCTTCTCCAGCTCGGCAGCCGCCTCGGCGACGCGCTTCGGGGAGACGCTCGTGCCGACCCACAGCCCGATCCGGAAGGGCTCGGTGCCCCATGTGGCCTCGTCCTTGCGGCGTTCGAGTTCGGCGGCGCAGACGAGGGCGGCCGCGCGCTGGAACTGCTGGGCCGTGAGCAGGCGCAGCGTGTACCGCATGAGTACCGTCACTCCCGCGCCGCCGTCGAGAGGTCCGTCGGGGCTGTCGATGACGCCCTGAAGTCGGCGGATCGCGAAGGCGAACGCCGCGAGCCCGAGGTAGGCCTCGGTCTTGCCACCACCGGTCGGGAAGAACAGCAGCTCGACGCGGGCGAGGTTGTCGGCCGATCGGCGCGAGTACGACGGCTCGCACAGTCCCTTGACCTGCATGAGGATGAAGGCGAGCTGGAACGTGCGCCACGAGTGGGCTTTGGGGCCCCGCGCGGCGATGCGCTCCTCGGCGTCATCGATGTCGAGGGCGGGATCGGAGATACGTTCCGAGGCGATCTGGGTACGGATGCGTTGGTCCGCCATGACCGAGTTCATGAACGCGAAGCAGCGTCGGGCATCCTCGTGGGTCAGCAGGTGGTCGAGGCCCTCGGCGAGTTGGGCGTGGACGTACGCCGCCTCGTCGATGGCGTCGCGTGCGGTGGCGCGCAAATGGGCAGGGAGATCAGCGGCTTCGGTCTTCTTCGTGTCGAGCCAGTCGGCGTAGCCGTCGACGATCGGATGCAGGCCCGCGTCGAGTCCCTCGGTGTCGGCTGCTGCGAGGGCCCGCATGTCGAGGACTGCACCCGGGGTCTCGCCGGCAAGGGTCTGCGGGGTCTCGCTCGAGGGCAACCACGTCGTACGGACGAGTCGCGCCCGCCGCGCACCCGTGTCGGCAACCCAGTCAGCCGAGCAGGTCCGGCCGATGGCGTACTCCAACAGGTCGCGATACTGCAGGTCGAGACGCCTGCGTTCCTCGTCACCGGTAGGGCGCTCGGCGTCGAGCAGCGCGTCGTGGACCGGCAAGAAGACGGCCGCCTGGGAGCCGTCGGCGGCCTCGACGGAAAGAGCGGTCTGAAACATCCACGCGTTGATCGGGATCCTTCGCGGCGTCTCCCGGTCGTTGCACAGGGCAATCTCGATGATCCGGCGGCAGCGTTCCACGTCCTCACATCGGTCGGTCTGGGCGTCGACCCGCAGCACGACGTCGTCGTCGATGGGCATGTCGGTGGTCGTGCCATCTACGAGGGCCGTGATGTCGAGGGTGATGGCGTGGTCGTGGTGCTGCCGCCGGAAGACACGCTCCTTGCGGTCGGTGCCGGGGATGAGCTGGTCCGTGCTCTCCGGCTCGTAGGTGCCCCAACTCGCCCGGACAGTCACCGCGGCCACGTCGAGAGGAACCTGGAAGCGCAGACCCATCGACGCAGGAATCATGAGTCCCCGCTTGACGGGCGCATCCTCGGCAGCGTCCTCCTCCGCGTCGACCGTCGTCTCATCGACACTGGGCAGCGGCACACCCCGGGAAGCCCGAGCGTCGACGTCATCACCGACGTCGATCGTCGAATCCGGGTTGTCACTGCCCTCGGCGTCAGGTGCATCGCCCTGGGCGTGAACCTTCGCCGGAGCGATCCGTCCTAGGAGGTAACGCGTGTCCGGCGGCATGAGGAGCACCTCGTCGGCGCCATCTGCGGGGCCGAGCAGCTCACGCTGCAGAATGTCCCCGAGGTTCTCTCGGGCAGCCCACGAACTGTCTTGGCCCCCGATTCTCAGTTTGTAAGACGGGAAGACTGGCCGCGCCATCACGCATTCCCCTCCCGAAGGTCATGAGACTCTATGTTGCCGCCAGCGTAAGGGCGCAGAGCAGCACGACGATGGTTCTCCCCGAGTAGTCGAGCGAATATCTCTTCTCTCGCCGCTTCCCCGACTGACCACCTGGGCACATTTCGGTACACGTTGAATCCGTAGTCCAAAGTCATGTCCGACCACGCATATGAAGCCAAGACGGTTTGATCGACATTAATGTGGACTTGACGAAGTCTTTCCGCGTCCACATCAGACGAGCGGGGGTCATTCACCAACTTGTAGAGCTTTTCAATCCCGAGACCTCGACGCTTCATGATTTCCGATCGGATCACATTAAGTTCTCGCCCCGCATCACGCATCGGTTCGGTGAAATGCGGGAATGGGAAAGTGGTGAAGACGTCGGAGGGTGTGTATCGAGGCGCCTTTCCGAGCGCCAGTCCATACCGCAAAATCCACAGCTGATGAAACGTCGAGGCTAGGAGGCTTATTCACCGCAGCTCAAGCACCCAATAAGGACGGCATGAACCACAATTAAAGCAGAGGCAAGGCGCGGCGCGCCTACATGACGGACGGCTCCTTTCTTGACACGATTTGGGTTA
>NZ_JACYXE010000023.1 GCF_014857905.1 Agilicoccus flavus
ACGCGGGCGGGATGGTGCAGCCGGGGAAGGTGCAGCGGTGGTCTCTTTGCTGCAGCGCGAGGCGTTGAGCCGGGGTGATGAGGCGTTTCGCGTGGCCGAGGTCGAGGAGTTCGCTCTTCGATCCGAGCACGGCGGGGATGATCTGGGCGTCGCAGCCGAGGATCCGCGCCTCGCTCGGCGAGAGCGCCTGCGAGAACCCCGTCGTCGCCCACCCTTTCTCGGCGGCATCTTCCAGACCGGACATGAGGGTCTCGAGCGGGATCGTCACGACGACCTTCGCCTTCGTCCCCGACCCGGGCACATCCCGATCGGCTTCCGTTGCCGCGGCGACCATGTCGAGCAGCGCGTCCGCGCGGCGGGCGCCGGTCGAGCGGGGGTCGAGGTGGCCGTGCTCGTCGACGATCGGCGCGGACAGGGCGTTGATCGCGGCGGTGAAGACGGCCTCGGAGGCCGGGTCGAGTCGCAATGTCGCGACCAGCATCCCGTTGCGGTCCCGGTGGAACCCCGACAGTTCTCGCCGGTCCCGGAGGCGCTCGTGCTGGTCCTCGAGCCGCCCGGGAATCCCGTACTGCCCGGACAACAGATCCTCGATCGCCGCGAAATCCTTCACGGGCGCACCCTCGGCCGCATGGTCGATGAGGATCGCCAGCAGCGCGTCCCAATTCGGGTACTCGATGCCCCGCTTCAACCGCCGGAACGACTTCGCCACCACCCCCGCCAGGTCGATGCCGACCCGCCCCTCCGTCACCGCCGCCCGCAACGCCTCGACGTCATACCCGACGCACGTCTGCGCGACCTCGTGCAGACTCCGCGCCTGGCCCTTCGCCACCGGCACCCCGGCATCCCGGCACGACTGCTCCACCCACGCCCGCGCCCGCGGGTGATCCGACTCCGCGATCACCCCGCGCGTCGACGCATCCAACACGACCGCCGCCTGCGCGGCGGACGCCGCCGCGACCAGTTCCGCCGTCAACGCGGCCAAGCCCGCCAACTCCGCATTCGCTACCGCGGACAAGCCCCCGGAAATCCCGAGAATCGCGTCGATCTGCGCCCGCAACCCATCCCCGGCCGGCACGGCCGGCGACTCGGGAAGGGTGGTCGACGTCATGCCCCATTCTATCGAACACGCATGCGAGATCCGACTTATCCACAGGTCAAACGCCTACTGTGGCAAGCTTATTCGCCTCCGCTTGGCGCGCCGCAATGTGCCTGCGCTGCAATGAATTTCAAGACCATCTTTCGGTGTGATCTGTATCACATTAAGCATCCGCATCTCATGCCGGTCGACGCCCGACGGCTTGGCCCCTGCTTCTTGCTCCCCGCTCGCCGGCGGTTTGCGACCTTCGCCCAGCTCTTCCTGGGGTTGGCGGCGAGCGCCTTCTTCCCCGGGGTATGCGGCTGGCGTCCAGCTCTTCCTGGGTCGGCGGCGAGCGCCTTCTTCCCCGGGGTGTGCGGCGGGCGTCCAGCTCTCCTGGGGTTGGCGGCGAGCGCCTCCTTCCTCCGGGGGCGTGCTCCTGGCGGCCCCAAGGCTGCACCCCCTCGTCGCGGCACGCTGGTCGGGGCCGCGTTCCGGGCGTCAGCGCGGGGTGACCACGCGATCGACGAGGTTGACGGTCTCGGCGATGAGGTCGTCGGCGTCGTCGTCGCCGCTGTCGACGCCCTGCTCCAACCCGCGGGCGAGGGCGGCGTCGAGCACGGCGTCCAGGGCCGCGGCGACGAGGCCCGGGTCGCTGACCTGCAGGGAGCCGTCGTCGGCGCCGGCGAGCAACAGTTCGCGGAGGACGGTCACCCGGCGGCGGGCGTGATCCTCCGGGTGGGTGTGCCGGATCTCGCGACCCGCGCGGGCGGTGATCGGGTCGTCCCAGCCGGTGCGCAGCGTGCGCTCCACGACGTCGAAGAGGGCGGAGCGGGCGCTGTCCGCGTCGGCGGCGTCGACGGTCGTCCGGTCGAGGATGTGTTCCACCGTCTGCGTGACGAGCTGGTCCCGGTTGCCGACGTGGTAGAGCACGGCCGGCTTGCTCATCCCCGCCGCGGTGGCGATCCGCGACAGCGACGCGCTGCCCAGCCCGTGCGCGGCGATGACCTGCACGGTGGCAGCGACGAGAGTGGTTCGGCGGGGTTCGTCGACCGGCGGTTGCGCGCTCACCCGGCAACCCTAGACGCCACGCCTGCCCGACCCGACCGCAAGACGCCGGTCGATCCGCCCGACCGGCGCCGACTCTCCTTCGTCGGGGCCTGAATCCGCTTCGTCCGGGATCCGATTCGCCCCGAAACGCCCCGAGCTCGCCGGCACCCGCCGGCAGCCACGGCGTCGTCCGCGCGCTCCCTGCCCGCACCGGCCTCTCCGACGTCGTCGTCCGGGGGCTCCCTGCCCACCGCACTCGGGCCGCGCCGACCGCGGACGGTCTTGGCTCACCAACTGGGTCTCGACCCCGGCCGTGGCGCCCCTCGATGAGGGGCGGTCGCGTCGCCGCGAGCTCGGCCTGCCGCAGGGGCGACTGTTCGTCCCGCCCATCCTCGACCTCGCCGACGCCCACCAAGGGCGGCGCCTCGCACGACACGAACGCCGCTCCCGAGCGGGAGCGTTCGGCCGCCGACGACGTCCTCGCCGAGGCGCCGGGCGAGGCGCTCGACGCTCGGGTGGATCTGCCCCGGCTGCTCGTCATGCCGGCCGGCGGCGACCGCCTCGTCGTCGACCGGCCCGACCATCCGCAGGTGTCCGTCGAGGCCGACGGCAACGGCGACTTCTCCTCGCCCGCGACGGCTCGGTGCCGCGCCCCTGGGGACCGCCCCCGAGCGTGCCGCCCCGACGACCTCGCCGAACGCCCGGATCGGTCCCAGGGGCGCGACCTACCCTGGACGACGTGCCCTGTCCCGATCATCGCCCCCCGACCCCGGACCACCATCCGATCCCGACGCTGAGCCCGACTCCGGTACTGAGCCCGTCCATGCAGGTCCGTCGGGGGCGTGGCCGATGACGCTGAGGCTCGGCCGGCACGAGTACGCCGCCACCGATCGGCTCGTCATGGCGATCGTCAACCGCACCCCCGACTCGTTCTACGACCGCGGCGCCACCTGGGGGATCGAGGCGGCGCTCGAGCGGGTAGCCCGGGTGGTGCAGGAGGGGGCGGACATCATCGACATCGGCGGCATCAAGGCCGCGCCGGGCGAACCGATCGACGCCGCGGAGGAGAAGGATCGCGTCGTCGACTTCGTCGCGCGGGTGCGTGAGGACTTCCCGGACGTCGTCATCAGCATCGATACGTGGCGGGCCGAGGTCGCCGAGGCGGCCTGCGCCGCCGGGGCGGACCTCGTCAACGACGCATGGGGCGGCTACGACCGGGAGCTCGCCGGGGCTGCGGCGCGGGCCGGGGCGGCCCTGGTCTGCACGCACACCGGTGGCGTCACGCCGCGCACCCGGCCGCACCGCGTCGAGTACGACGACGTCGTCGCCTCGGCCATCGCCGACACGGTCGCCGAGGCCGAACGGGCCGTCGCGGCCGGGGTCGCGCGCGAGTCCGTCCTCATCGACCCCGCCCACGACTTCGGGAAGAACACCTTCCACTCGCTCGAGGTGACCCGGCGCCTGGGCGAGATGACGGCGACCGGCTGGCCGGTCCTCGTGTCCCTGTCCAACAAGGATTTCGTCGGCGAGACCCTCGACCTGCCGGTGGGGGAGCGCCTCACCGGCACCCTCGCGGCCACCGCCCTCTGCGCGTGGCACGGGGCGGCGGTCTACCGGGTCCACGAGGTGGCGCAGACGCGCCAGGTGCTCGACCTCGTCTCGAGCGTGCAGGGCCACCGGCCGCCGGCGCGCGCGGTGCGGGGGCTCGCGTGATCGGCGCCGCGGCCGTGGTGCCCGAGCCGCTGTGCGTGCTGCCCGAGTACGCCTCGCTCGCCGACCCGGGCGCGTCGTGGCGGGACGCCGCGGCGCGCGCGGTCGCCGCCGTCTGTGCCGAGGGGGACGAGGTCGTCGTGCTCGCCGCGGGTACCCCGTCGCCGCACCACTCGAACGCGCCGGCGGGGTTGCGGGTCGCCGCCGAGTACCTGCGCGCCGCCGGCGTGGACCGGCCGGTCGAACCGGTCGTCGTCGGCGCCGACGCGACGCCCACCCAGTGCGCGGCGCTGGGCGCCGCGCTGGCCGACACCCCGGGCCGCACCGCCCTGATCGTCGTCGCCGACGGGTCCGCCCGCCGCGGGCCGCGGGCCCCCGGCCACCTCGACGAGCGGAGCTTCGCCTACGACGACGTGTGGCGCAGGGCCGTCGCCCGTGGCGACCACGACGCCCTCGCGGCGCTCGACGCGCAGGCCGCCGACGACCTCCTCGCCCAGGGGCGAGCACCCCTGCAGGTACTCGCGGCCGCAGCCGCCCTCGACGCCGCGGACCGGCCACCGCCGGCCGTCGACGTCCTCGCCGAGGGCGACCCGTTCGGCGTGGCCTACCTCGTCGCCACCTGGACCTGGGCGCGCTGACCGCGCGGTCCGGTCGGTCGTCACTGCGGCTCGCGGGCTCGACGGTGTTCGCCGCTCGGAGTTTTCGGTCGCGCTCGCTGCGGCTCGCGGGCTCGCCTGCGTTCGCCGCTCGGAGTTTTCTGTCGCGCTCACTGCGGCTCGCGGGCTCGCCTGCGTTCGCCGCTCGGAGTTTTCTGTCGCGCTCACTGCGGCTCGCGGGCTCGCCTCCGTTCGCCGCTCGTCACTTGCGCAGCGGCCACCCCGTGTAGCACTCGGCGACGTAGCGCTGACCGCCCTCGGTGCCGACGACGCTGGCCAGCTCGCCGAGCTGGCGGCGCGAGTCGAACGACGCGCCCTCGCCGTTGCCGGGGTGGTGCAGCATCTGCGTCATCCAGTAGGAGAAGTTCTGCGCCCGCCACACCCGCTCCAGGGCGCGGGGCGTGTAGTGGTCGAGGACGTCGAGATCGTCCGCCGCGAGCGCGGACTCGATGAGCGCCGCGAGCGTGTGGACGTCGGCGAGGGCGAGGTTGAGGCCCTTCGCGCCGGTCGGCGGCACGGTGTGCGCGGCGTCGCCGGCGAGGAGCAGGGTGCCGTACCGCATCGGCTCCTGGACGAAGCTGCGGAAGCCGAGCACGGTCTTGTCGATGATCGGCCCGGTGTGCAGGTGGAAGTCGTCCTCGCCGGCGACGCGCGCCTGGAACTCGTCCCAGATCTGCTCCTCCGACCAGTCGTCCGCCTTCGTGCCCGGGTCGCACTGGAAGTACATGCGCTGCACCGTGGGCGTGCGCTGGCTGATGAGCGCGAAGCCGCGCTCGGAGTGGGTGTAGACGAGCTCGGGGGCGCTCGGCGGGGCCTCGCAGAGGATGCCGAACCAGGCGAACGGGTACTCGCGGCGGAACGTGCGACGCAGCCGCTCCGGCACAAGGTCGCGGCACTCGCTGCGCGACCCGTCGGCCGCGACGACGAGCGTGGGCCGCAGCTCCTGGGGGGTGCCGTCGGCGTCGGTGAAGCTCACCCGCGGAGACGTCGAGTCGACGTCGTGCACCGTGACGTCGCTGGCGCCGAACCGGACGTCGCCCCCGTCGCGCGCCCGCGCATCGGCGAGGTCGATGAAGACGTCGGTCTGCGGGTAGAGCCACACGGACTCGCCGATGTGGTGGCCGAAGTCGATGCGGTGGCTCACCCCGCCGAAGCGCAGGTCGATGCCCTCGTGCTCGTCGCCCTCGCGCAGGACGCGGTCGCTCACGCCGGTCTCGACGAGCATCCGGACGCTGTCGGCCTCGAGGATCCCCGCCCGGTGCGTCGTCTCGCTCTCGTCGCGGGTGCGGCGTTCGACGACGACGGAGTCGATCCCCCCGCGATGCAGCAGGTGCGAGAGCATGAGCCCGGCCGGACCGCCTCCGACGATCGCGACGGTGGGTGTGCTGACGACGGCGTCCTGCGGCATGGCTCCTCCTGGCGGCGCGGCGGCGATACCTCACCCACCCTGCCACCTCCCGCCTCCGTCGGCGTTCGCAACGACCTGCGCCGTGGTGAGCTCGATCGACCACTCTGCGGCGAGGGGAGTCGAGCGTGCGAGCCGAAGCGAGCGCGACCGCAGACATCGCCCCTCGTCGGGGCGCGCGACGGCCCCCGGTCGACGTCACGGGGCCGCGGCGAGCAGTTCCTCGAGGACCCGCCGCACGACGACCCGGCGCGCCCGGTCGGGGCGGGCGAGGGCGACGATCCAGCGCCGCGCCGGCACCCCGACCAGCGGCCGGAGCACGAGGCGGTCGGGCAGGCCGGTCGCGTACCGCGGCAGCAGCCCGAGGCCGTGTCCGGCGGCGACGAACGCGGCGACGAGGGTGTTGTCGGTCAGCTCCTGCACCCGCCGGGCGGGCCGGCCGGTGTGCAGCTCGACGGCGCGGAGGATCTCGGCGAACGGGAAGCCCTCCGGCACGCTCACCCAGGGTTGCCCGGCGAGGTCGTCCGGGCGGAGGCGGTCCCGCCCGGCGAGGGGGTGGTCGGCGGGCAGCGCCACGTCGATGGGCTCGCGTGCGAGGACCGTCCGGACGAGATGCCCCGAGCCGCGCAGGGTGTCGCCGGTGAGGCTGTGCCCGATGACGAGATCGTGATCGGCGGTGAGGGGCGCGTAGCCCGACTCGGGCAGGTCGGCGTCGGTGAGGCGCACGTCGATGCCCTGTGCGGCGAGCGTGAGCGTGGCCCGCGGGAGCAGGTAGGCGGCCGCGCTGGGCAGGGCGGCGACGCCGACCGTGCCGACGGCCCGGCCGCGGTAGGAGTCGAGGCGCGCCTGCACGTCGGCGAGGGCCGTCTCGACGTCGGCCGCGCCCTGCGCGAGGAGCCGGCCGGCACCGGTGAGGCGGACGCCGCGCCCGTCGGGTTCGACGAGGGGGACTCCGAGGTCCCGGCTCGCCGTCCTGAGCTGCTGCGAGACCGCGGACGGGGTCCGGTGCGTCGCGGCCGCCACGGCGGCGACGCTGCCGCGCTCCGCCAGTTCCCGCAGCAGCGTCAGGTGCCTCGCGTCCATGTAGGAAGCCTACTCAGACGATGCAGAACATGTTGCTTGAACTACATGGTCATCCCCTGGACGATGAACACGTGCCCGTCTCCCACCGCCTGCTCGCCGCCCTCGTCGCCGTCTTGTGGGGCGTCAACTTCCTCGCCATCCATGCCTCGCTCGAGCACTTCCCGCCGTTCCTGTGCGTCGCGGTGCGTTGGACGCTGCTCGCGATCCCGACCGTGCTGTTCGTGCCCCGTCCCACGGTGCCGCTGCGCTGGCTCATCGGCTACGGCGTCGGGTTCGGCATCCTGCAGTTCACGTTCCTCTACTGGGCGATGAACGCGGGCATGCCGACCGGGCTGGCGTCCCTGGTCCTGCAGAGCTCGGCGCCGTTCACCGTCCTCCTCGGGGCGGCCCTCCTGCGCGAGCGGCTCTCCGGGCTCGCGATCGTCGGCGCGGTCGTCGCGGTGGGTGGTCTCGCGATCGTCGGGTCGCAGCGTCTCGGGGGCGCGACGGGGTTTCCGTTCCTGCTCACGGTGCTCGGCGGGCTGGGCTGGGCCCTGGGCAATCTCGCCTCGCGCCAGGCCCGGCCGGAGAACCCGCTGCACCTCACCCTGTGGATGTCCGTGGTGCCGCCGCTGCCGATGTTCGCCCTATCGTGGCTCGTCGAGGGCCCGCACCGCATCGGGGCCGCGCTGTCCACGGCCCTGACGCCGCAGGCCGTGCCCGCGCTTCTCGGACTGCTCTACACGTGCGTGCTCGCGACCGCCCTCGCCGGCGGCGTCTGGACGTGGCTCATGCGGGCCCATCCCGCGAGCCGGGTGGCCCCGTTCTCCATGCTCGTGCCGGTCGTCGGGCTGAGCACCGCGTGGCTCGTGCTCGGGGAGCGGCCCGGCCTCGTCGAGGCCCTCGGCGGCCTCGTCGTCGTCGGCGGCGTGCTGCTCGGATCGCTGCGGGGCCGGCAGGTCCCAGCAGCGTCGGCCGCCCCGGTGGCGGAGGGCGCGGAGCCGGCCGCGCCACCCCTCGCCCGGCGGGCGTGAGGCGGCACGTCCCGACCCGCGGTCTTCGACCTCAGGCGAGACGCCCGAGCCGCGACGGCTGCTCCGCGACGGCCAGCGCGAGGCACCGGCCGAGCCCGGCCTGCGGCAGGAGGTGCGCGCCGAGACAGTGGTAGACGTCGGGTCGACCCGGCCAGACGGTGCCGGCCTCGCGCAGGTCGGCGTCGAGCTCGTTGATCCACGCCCCCCGCTCGTCGACGAAGTACGTGACCGCGTGGTCCCACAGGCGGCGGTACCAGCGCTCCCAGGCGTCGTCGCCGGTCGCGCGCGCCAGGGCGGCGCTCGCGGCGATCCCCTCGCACACGGGCCAGTGCAGGCGCAGGCGCGAGACGGGGGTGCCGTCCCAGTCGACGGTGTAGACGAGGCCCTCGTCGCCGTCGGCGGCCCACCCGCGCTCCAGCGCGGTCCCGGCGAGTCCGAGCGCCGTCTCCAGGAGCCACGGGTGCTCGGGCAGGGCCGGGGAGTGGGCGAGGTCGACGAGGTACCGGGCCCATTCGAGGGAGTGCCCGAGCGTCGCACCGAAGGGGCGGAAGGGGTGGTCGGGGACGTCGCGGTGATGGTCGAGGAGCTCGTTCCACGCGGGGTCGAAGTGCTCCGGGACGAGCCAGGCGTGCCGCCGCGCCCGCTCGCCCACGACCCGGTGCGCCATCGAGAGCCCCCGCTCGTGCCAGCGCGCGTCGCCGGTGACGTCGCCCATCGCGAGGAACGCCTCGAGGCCGTGCATGTTGGCGTTGGCGCCGCGGTAGGCCTCCTCGTCGGTGAAGTCCGCGGCGAACGACTCCGCCAGGGCGCCTTCGTCCTCGCGCCACAGGTGGTCCTCGACGACCTGGGCCACCCGGTCGAGCAGCCGCGGGCCGTCGGGATGGCCGGCGACGGTCGCCGACGCCGCCGCGAGCCCCACGTGCACGTGGTCGTACGCGCTCTTTCGCCCGTCGGGCCGGGTCGGGTCGCTCACCCACCCGCAGTGCCTCTCGTCGGCGAACAGCGTGAGGAGCGCGTCGACGGCGTGGTCGGCGAGCCGCCCCGCCCCCGGGATGCCGAGCATCGCGCCGAGCGAGCCCGCGTGCGCCATCCGCGCCGCGAGGAAGAGCTGCGGCGGCCGGTCGGCGGCTGGCCGGCCGTCGGCATCGAGGTAGGCGATGCCTGCACCGGGCACCGCCGCGCCCCGCGCGAACGCGAAGATGCGGCGCGCCCCGTCGTCCAGCCACGCCCGGTGGGTGGGGGAGTCGAGCCAGGAGTGGGAGGGGGCGGACAGGTCGGCCATAACGGGCACCTCCGGGGAGCGCGGGCGAGCCACCATCATCCTGCCGCACGAGCGGCGAACGGAGGTGAGCTTGCGAGCCGGAGTGAGCGCGTCAGAGGGCTCGAGCGGCGAACGGAGGTGAGCTTGCGAGCCGGAGTGAGCGCGTCAGAGGGCTCGAGCGGTGATCGGAGGTGAGCTTGCGAGCCGGAGTGAGCGCGTCAGAGGGCTCGAGCGGTGATCGGAGGTGAGCTTGCGAGCCGGAGTGAGCGCGCCAGGGGGCACGAGCGGCGAGCGGAGATGAGTGTGCGAGCCGCAGTGAGCGCGAGAGCGGGCTTTCGATGGGGCCGACCGAGCAGGGCCGCAACCGGGAGGGGGTCGAGGGGCCGCCGCGCGTCGGGTCGGACCGACGCGCACCGGGGTTTTCACGTCAACTGCACTGCCAATGGTATCCCGGCACCGAGCCCGACCCTCTGACCAGCGGCGATGTCAGCGCCGCCACCAAAGGCAGTGCAGTTGTCGTGAAAACCCCGGGCCCCGGCCCTCGGCTGGGTGTCGGGAGATGGCCGCGGCGGCGGCGCGGAGGGTGGCCGTGGCCGACGCGACGACCACGCCCTGGCCCATCAGCAGGGCCGTCGAACACAAGGAGTAGAACCCGACCCGGTACTCATGCCGGGGCGCGACGAGATCGACGCGATCGTCCTCGCCGGGCTGCCCGGTGCGATCGCGCGTCGTCCGAGCGGCAGCGTCCGGGCGAGGGCCCGTCCGGCGAGGGCCCGTCGGGCGAGGCCCGTCCGGCGAGGGCTCGCTCGGCACGACCTCATCGACACGGACCTCGATGAGTCCCCGAACCGGCGCCTGCCGCGGCGGACCGTCGGCGCGACAGCCGGGTCATTCGTGATCGAACGGTGACTCCCGGCACCGCCGGCCGGGTGTAGGTGATCGCGGATCACCGGCCCGGGTCGCGATCCACCGTGCGATGCAGGCGTATGTCACGATCTTGGCGTCACGGCACCCGTCCGGGTCATGCGCGGGGTGTTTGCGCACGACCCCACGCCACCCTCTTGCCAAACCTCCCCCGCGTCAGCAAGGTATACGTATGCATCTCAATGTCTCGGACAAGGACCTGATCGACGGCGCGGTCACCGTGCTCAAGGAGCCGCCCGGCCCGGACGCGCCTGCGCAGCAGGACCCGAAGGTCGTCGACACGGTGTCGCGGATGCTCGGCGACATCGAGAAGAACGGGCTCGACGCCGTCCTGCGCTACGCGAGGGATCTCGACGGCTGGGAGGGCGACTCCCTCGAGATCACGCCGGCCCAGGTGGCCGAGGCGGTGCAGGGCCTGCCGAGCGACCTGTGCGAGGCCCTGGAGGCGGGGGCCGAGCGCACCGCGCGCTTCGCCCGGATGCAGCGCGAGCACCTCACCGACTTCGAGGCCGAGGTCATCCCCGGCGTCGTCTGCGGCCAGCGGTACGTGCCCGTCCAGAACGTCGGGGCGTACCTGCCCGCCGGCCGGTTCCCCCTCCTGGCCAGCGCCTTCATGACCGTCGGCGTCGCCCGGGCGGCGGGCGTGCCCAACATCGTCTCGTGCACCCCGCCCTCGAAGAACGGGCGTCCGCACCCCGCCGTGCTCTTCGCGGCCCGGGCCTCCGGCGCCGAGAAGATCTACGCCCTCGGCGGCGTCCAGGCCCTGGCGGCCATGGCGTTCGGGCTCCTCGACGGGCAGCCGGCCGACATGGTCGTCGGCGCCGGCAACGCCTACGTCGCGGAGGCGAAGCGCCAGCTCTACGGGAAGGTCGGCATCGACGTCCTCGCCGGCCCGTCCGAGGTGGCCGTGATCGCCGACCACACCGCCTCGCCGGTGATGGTGGCGGCCGACCTGCTGGCCCAGGCCGAGCACGGCCCGTCCTCGCCCGCCTCCCTCGTCACCACGAGCGAGGAGCTGGGCGAGAAGGTGCTCGTCGAGATCGACCGGCAGCTCGGTGGGCTCGCGACCCGCGACATCGCCGGCGCGGCGTGGCGCGACTACGGGTCGGTCTACGTCGCCGACACGCGGGAGACCGCGGCCCGGGTCATGGACATCCTCGCGCCGGAGCACCTCGAGATCCTCACCGAGGACCTCGACTGGTACCTCGAGAACCTCAAGAACTACGGCTCCCTCTTCCTCGGGGAGTGGTCCACCGTCGCCTACGCCGACAAGGGGATGTCGGGCACGAACCACGTGCTGCCGACCGCGCGCGGCGCCCGCTACACGGCGGGGCTGTCCGTCCTCGGCTTCCTCAAGCAGCTCACCTACCAGCGCGCGACCCGCGAGGCGACCCGCCCGCAGGCCGAGCTCGTCGTGACGATCTCCGACTTCGAGGAGATGCCGGCCCACCGCGACAGCGCCCAGCTCCGGCTCGACCTCATCACTCCCTGATCCACCCCCGCACCGCCGGCCCGCGGCACGCCAGAAAGAAGGACCGACCCATGAAGTACCGATCCAGGCTCGTCACCGTCACGAGCGCCGTGTGCGTCACCGGGCTCGCCCTCGCGGGCTGCGGTGCCGGTTCCAAGACCGCCGCCAACACCGCCACGAAGACGACGTGCAACTTCACGAACCCGTCGTCCCCGACGACGGTCAACGTGCTCGCCTACAACAGCTCGGCCGTGGACCCGTTCACGAACACGATGGTGGCGAGCTGCACGCACGACAACGTCACCGTCAAGCACGACCCGATCGACTTCCCGGGGCAGGTCCAGAAGACGCAGGCGACGCTCGGCACGAGCAACGGCACGTACGACATCCTCGAGACGTACGGCTTCATCATCCCGGGCCTCGCGTCCGAGAAGAAGCTCAAGCCGCTCAACGAGTACTTCGAGAAGCACAAGGCCACCTACAAGCTCGACGGTCTCAACAAGGACATGGTCGAGCGCATGTCCTACAACGGACAGATCTACGCGATCCCCATGCAGGCGCAGGCCCTGACGTTGGCCTACCGCAAGGACGTGTTCGACGAGCTGGGTCTCAAGGCGCCGACGACGTTCCAGGAGATGATCGCGGCCGCGAAGAAGATCCAGGACTCCGGGAAGATGAAGAGCCCCATCGCCCTGCCGTGGCTCTCGAGCGGGGACCTCGGTACCGCCTACGTCGCGATGCTGGGCGCCTACGGCAAGCCGTACGTGGACCCCAAGACGAAGAAGCCCAACTTCGACACCCCCGAGAGCAAGCAGGCGCTGCAGACGATGGCGTCGCTGCTGCCCTACATGGACCCGCAGGTCACCACGTTCGACCAGCCGAAGGTCCAGCAGCAGATGTACAACGGGACCGCGGCGATGTCGATCATGTTCTCGGGACGCATGAACGACCTCACGCAGGCGACGAACAGCAAGTTCGCGAACTCGTTCGCGTTCGCGCCGCCGCCGGCCGCGAAGGCCGGTGGGCCCGTCTACACCCAGGTCTCCATCGACGGCTGGTCGATCCCGTACAACACGAAGCTCGACCCCGACCTGCTCTTCCAGATCGCCGCGACGTCCGTGAACGAGGAGGCGTCCAAGGGCGCCGTCCCCGCTGCCTACCCGGCCCGCGAGAGCGCCATCGACAAGTCGAAGATGGCGTACGCCGACGCCGTCCAGCAGTCCATCGAGAAGGCGCCGCCGCCCCAGATCCAGCCCTGGGTCGCGCAGATCAGCAACGACACGCTGCCCGTCCTCGCGAAGGTCATCGGCGGGCAGACCCCCGCGGACGCCGGCGCCCAGCAGATGCAGGCGATCGCCGAGAAGATCATGACGAAGTATTGACGTCGCTCGGGTCGGCGCGGGGTCCTTCCGGGCCCCGCGCCGGCGCCCTCCCCCTCGCACAGATCGGAGCCGCCAGATGCGCAGACGCGAGTTCTGGACCCTCGTGACACCGAGAGGCTTATTCACCGCAGCTCAAGCACCCAATAAGGACGGCATGAACCACAATTAAAGCAGAGGCAAGGCGCGGCGCGCCTACATGACGGACGGCTCCTTTCTTGACACGATTTGGGTTAC
>NZ_JACYXE010000024.1 GCF_014857905.1 Agilicoccus flavus
GGACCCGGAGACGGGCCGGCCGTCGATCCGTGCCTCGTAGACGCCGTGGGCGGTGGCGACCAGGCGGGCCGAGGCGACGTCGGCGGCGGGCCGGGTCAGCCCCAGCTCGCGGGTCAGGACGACGGCGGCCTCACGCGGCGCCTCGGCGGTGATCATCTGGGCGTGGTCGAGCATGGGGGTCCTCTTCACATGGGGGTGATCGACGAACGGTGACGGGTGGTTCACTAGGCCGGCGCGACCGCCGGGTCGAGCTCGCTCTCGACGTCGAACTGATTGGCGACGCCGCGCCGGAAGGTGAACCAGGCGATGAGCAGGCCGACGACGACGAGCAGCGACAGCCCGGCGTACAGCACCTGCGGGCCGGCACCCATGAGGCGCGGCGTGACGAGCGCGAGGGCGCCGGCGGCGAAGCGGGCGATAGCGATGATGTACCCCTGCGCCTGGCTGCGCAGCAGGGTCGGGAAGGACTCCTGCATCCACACCTTGAGGATGCCCTCGAAGGCGAAGGCGCCGCCCACGCCCTGGCAGAGCTGCATGACGATGAGCGTGGCGAGGTTGAAGCCGAAGACGACCGGCAGGATGAAGCCGAGTGCGTAGACGACCGCGCCGAGGGCGAAGTAGTTCATGCGCCGCTGCGTGTCGACGATCTTCATGAACCAGAGCCCGGCGATGAGGCCCACGGGGAACATCGCGAGGCCGATCTGGGAGTTGAGCTCGACCGAGATGCCGACGACGTTGACCGCGAGGTAGGTGCCGAACTGGCCGCCGGTGTTCGCGGCGAGGTTGACGAGGCAGTAGAAGCCCATGAGCGCGAGGAACGGGCGCCGGTACTGCGCGCCCATGAGGTCGCGGAACGCGACCTTGTCGGCGCGGATCGTCTGGACGCCGGCGCGGCGCTCGTCGCGGGCCTGCGCCCAGGACGCGGACTCCGGGATGCCGATGCGCAGGAAGAAGAGGACGAAGGCGATGACGCCGACCTGACCGAGCATGATCTGTCCGCCGAGGCGGCCAAGCCCGCCGGCCACGGAGGCGATGGCGATCGTGCCGATGATGCCGCCGACCCAGAGCAGGTTCGACAGGCCGATGATCTTCCCGCGGTTCCGGTCGTCGCAGGCCTCGCCGATCGTCGCGAGCGAGACGGGCAGGTCGGCCCCGGTGCCGAGGCCCACGAGCATGGTGCCCACGAAGAGCATGGCGAACGAGGTCGTGAAGACGAGCAGCGCGCTCCCGACGACGATCATCGCCATCGTCACCATGAAGACCGAGCGGCGGCCGAATCGGTCGCCGAGCCGCCCCCCGACGAGGGCGCCGATGGCGATGCAGAAGGTCAGCGTGGCCGACAGGATGCCGATCTGGTCCGCGCCGAGGCCGATCGTGTGCTGGTAGATGACGAGCGCGATGCCGCTGCTGACGATCGCCGCGGCGTCGATGTAGGACGCCATGCCCGACACCACGCCGACGTACCAGGGATTGGGCATCCGGTGCGCCGGCTCGTGGGCACTGGTCATGGGCTGCTCTCCTTCGAACCCGTTCGTTCCGCCGTTGAAACGAATCAATTTCGCCGAGCGTAACGGCGCGGAGGCGGATCCACAAGGCCCACGTGGCCCCGATCTGCTGCTGCGCAGGCGCCCGGGAGACGGCTCGGCACTGCTAGGCTCCCGCGTCATGAATCGTTCCAACGACGGGGCGTTCTCGTCGCCCCGGCTCGGCCATCTGCGCGTCGACGACCTGCGCGAGCCTCTCGCGATCGAACCGGGCCGCCCCCGCTTCGGCTGGCACGTGCTCGATCCCGGTGGCCTGGGCGTGCGCGTGAGCGCGCACTGGATCGTCGTCGAGGAGGACCGGCCGGCCGGGGCGGACACGGGGCCGACGACGGACACCGGCTGGATCGACGGCCCCGGCGGCGTCGCCGAACGGGTCCCCGGATTCACCGCGGCGGAGGGACGCGACTACGCGTGGACCGTGCGGGTGCGGCTCGAGGACGGCCCGGAGCTGGAGGCGCAGGGGCGTTTCGGCGTCGGGGTGACCTCGGCCTCGGGCGGCTGGTCGGCGCCGTGGCTCGAGCCGGCCCAGAGCCCGGTCGTCGTCGAGGGCCCGACGGGCGTCGGGCCCGAGCTCTTCGCGCCGCGGGAGGACACGCCGCCCGGGGAGCGCCTGCACCCGCCGCGGTACCTGCGGCACCGCTTCACCCTGCGCGAGCGCCCCGTCCGCGCCCGGCTGCGGGTGACGAGCCAGGGCGTCCAGCAACCCTTCCTCAACGGCGCCCCGGTCGGCGACGAGGTGCTGGCCCCCGGCTACGCGAGCTACCACCACGCGCTGCCGGCGACGACCCACGACGTGGGCGCCGCGCTCGAGGCCGGCGACAACGTCCTCGGGCTCGTCCTCGGCGACGGCTGGTGGGCGGGGCGCATCTCGATCCTCGGGCGCAGCGCGCAGTACGGGGACCGGCTGCGGGCGAGCTGGCAACTCGAGGTGGTCTACGCCGACGGCTCGTCGCAGACGATCGTGCCGGGCGAGTCCGTGCGCTCCTCCCGCGGGCCGATCGACTACTCGGACCTCTTCATCGGCGAGCGCCACGACGCGCGCGCGGCGATCGACGGCTGGGCTGCCGCGGGTTTCGACGACTCCGACTGGGAGGCCGTCCGCGTCGTCGACGTGCCGACCCCGATCGTGCCCTTCGTCGGCGAACCGGTGCGCCGGGTGCTCGAGCTGCCCGTCCGCGAGGTGACGCACTCCCCCGACGGCGCCGCCGTCGTCGACATCGGGCAGGTCGTCGCCGGGCGCATGCGCCTACGCGTCACCGGGCCGGCCGGGACCGTCGTGCGTCTCGAGCACGCCGAGGTCGTCGACCGCGACGGGGGGTTCCTGCGCAACATCATCGGCGTCAACAAGGACCAGGTCGACGAGTACGTCCTGCGCGGGGATCCCGACGGCGAGACGTGGGAGCCGCTCTTCACCTTCCACGGCTTCCGCTACGTCAGGGTCGTCGGCTGGCCCGGGCACCTGGACCCCGGCGACCTCGTCGCCGTCGTGCTGAGCAGCGATCTCGAGCAGACCGGCGACTTCTCCGGCTCCGACCCGCGGCTCGACGCGATCGTGGCCAACACCCGCTGGTCGCAGCGCGCGAACTTCCTCGCCGTGCCGACCGACTGCCCGCAGCGCGAGCGGGCCGGCTGGACCGGCGACCTGCAGATCTTCGCGCCGACGGCGGCGACGCTCATGGGCGTGTCCGCGTTCCTCCGGCGCTGGTTCGCCGACCTGCGGGCCGAGCAGGCCCGGCGAGGCGGCATGGTGCCGATCATCGTGCCGATGCCGCCGGCGATGGCGCCGGGCGTCGACGACCCCGCCACGGCCACCGACACCCCCGCTCCGGAACCCGCCCCCGCGCCGGACGCCGGCGGGCCCGCCCTCGCCGGGGCCCTGACCCTCATCGACGGCGCGGCCGGCTGGGGCGACGTCGTGACGATGACGCCCATGGCGCTCTTCGAGCGGTACGCCGACCCCGGCGTGCTGGGCGACAACCTGCAGGCCATGCGGGACTGGGTCGACTGGCAGACGCGCGAGGCGACACGGCTGCTCCCCGGGCGGGTGCGCGCGGCCGACCTCACCCCGGAGGAGCGCGAACGGCACCGGATCCTGTGGAACGGGGCGCTGAACTTCGGGGACTGGCTCGCCCCGTCGACGCTCGCGGGCGACGACGACTTCCTCGCGATGATGCGGGCCCCCCTGACGACCCACGAGATCGTCGGGCCGTGCTTCCAGGCCCACTCCCTCGACCTGCTCGCCCGGGCCGAGGAGCTCGCCGGCGACCCCGGCGCGGCTCCCGACCTGCGGCGCCGGGCCGCCGACGTCCGGGCCGCCTTCACCGCCGAATACGTCGACGACTCCGGGCGGCTCACGACCGAGTTGCAGGGCACCTACGTGCTGGCCCTCGCCTTCGACATGGTGCCCGCGGACCTGCGCCCGCGCCTCGTCGAGCGGCTCGTCGAGCTCGTGCACGCGGCGGACGACCACCTCGACACCGGCTTCCTGTCCGTCCCCTACCTGCTCGACGTGCTCTGGGACGCCGGGCACGCCGACCTGGCGCGCCGGCTGCTGCGCCAGGACACGATCCCCTCCTGGCTCTACGAGGTGGACATGGGCGCGACGACGATCTGGGAGAGCTGGAACGCCGTACACCCCGACGGCAGTGTCGACCTCGTGTCGATGAATCACTACGCCTTCGGCTGCGTCGTCGACGCGATGGTGCGCCGCCTCGCCGGTATCGACCTCGTCGAGCCGGGCTACCGCGTGAGCCGGATCGCCCCCGACCTCGACGGGTTCCTCGATCACTGCGCCGCCCACGTGGGCACCCCCTACGGGCGGCTCGCGGTGTCGTGGGAGCGGCGGGGGGACTCCGCGGTGGTGCGCCTCGAGGTCCCCACCTCGACGGTCGCCCGCCTGGAGCTGCCGGACGGCTGGTCGGCGCAGGACGACCGCCGCGACGTCGGCCCCGGGCGGCACGAGATCGAGGCGCGACGCCACGAAGCCGGGGCGCCCCGGTGACACCGAGAATTCACCGCGCGGGCTGCCGCGGGAGGTGGATCCCGGCCTAGGGTGAGGCGATTCGACCCAGCCCTCGCCAGGAGGTCCGATGTCACCTCGCCCCACCCGCCGCGTCACCACCGTCGCCGCGCTCGTCGTCCCGCTGACCGCGATGTCGCTCGTGGCCGGCGCCCCGGCCGCGCCGGCCACGGCCCGGGCGGCGGAGCGGGCGGCTGCCGCGCCTCCTGCGGCGACCGCGGCGGTATCGACGGCGTCCACGGCCCCCGGTGCGTCCCCCGCGTCCACGGCCTCCGCCGCCCAGGGGCAGGCCACGCAGGCCACGGTCGCCGGGTCCTCCACCTCAGGCGGCGGCGAACGGCGCCGCCCCCGGCTCACGACGGTGCAACTGCTGAGCTTCAACGACTTCCACGGGCACCTCGAGGCGACCGATCCCCCGCTGGCCCCCGCCCTCGACCCGCGTCAGACCCCGGTCGGCGGCGCCGCCTACCTGCACACGACCCTGCAGAAGCTGCGCCGCACCGCGCCCGGCGGCGCGCGCGGCAGCCTGACGGTCGCGGCCGGCGACCTCATCGGCGGCTCGCCCTTCCTCTCGGGCCTCTTCCACGACGAGCCCTCGGTCGAGTCGCTCGACGCGCTCGGGCTCGACGTCAGCTCGGTCGGCAACCACGAGTTCGACGAGGGCACCGCCGAGCTGCTGCGGATGCAGCGGGGCGGGTGCCACCCGAAGGACGGCTGCTCCACCCCCAAGGCCCCCTACCGGGGCGCCGACTTCCGGTGGCTCGCGGCCAACGTCGTCAAGAAGGACGGCTCGGGCACGCTGCTGCCCGGCACGAGCATCAAGCGGATCAACGGCACGCGGGTCGGGTTCATCGGCATGACCCTCGAGGCGACGCCGACCCTCGTCAGCCCCGCCGGCGTCGCGACCGTGCGGTTCACCGACGAGGTCGCCACCGCGAACCGGCAGGCCAAGGCACTGCGCGCGAAGGGCGTCAAGGCGATCGTCGTGCTGCTGCACGAGGGTGGGTACCAGACCGGCACGTACAACCAGTGCACGGGCATCTCGGCGCCGATCGCCCAGATCGCCGCCCGGATGACGCCCGAGGTCGACCAGATCGTCACCGGCCACACCCACCAGCCCTACGTCTGCTCCCTGCCCGACCCGGCCGGCAGGCCTCGACTCGTCACGAGCGCCGCCGACTACGGACGCGCCGTCACCGAGACCAGGCTCGTCATCGACCGCCGCACCGGCGAGGTCGACCGGCGCCGCACCAAGGCCACCAACCACCTCGTGACCCGGGCCGTCGCACCCGCGCCGGCGCAGCAGGCCCTCATCGCCAAGTGGACGAAGCTCGGCGACGCCCGCGGCTCGAAGGTCGTGGGTTCGGTGGCACAGGACATCCTCGGCGACTCCGGCGGGGACCGCGGGATCGAGACGCCGATGGCCGACGTCGTCGCCGACGCGATCCTCGCCGCGACCGACGGGGCCGACCAGGGTGGCGCCCAGATCTCGTTCATGAACGTCGGCGGGGTGCGCGCGAGCCTGGCCCGGGCGCCCAAGTACGGCGAGGCTGCCGGGGCGGTCACCTACCGGGAGGCCTACGACGTCATGCCGTTCGGCAACCGGATCGTCACCGTGACGATGACGGGCGCGCAGATCAAGGAGGCCCTCGAGCAGCAGTACCAACCGGTCGCGGCCCGCGGCTCGCGCCCGATGCTCGCGCTCGGGGTCTCGCGCGGCTTCACCTACGAGTGGAACGCCTCCGCCCCGCAGGGGTCGCGGGTCGTCACCGGGTCGATGAAGCTCGGCGGCACGCCGATCTCGGCGACCGGCACGTACCGCGTGAGCACGCTGAACTTCCTCCAGGAGGGCGGCGACCTCTTCACCGCCTTCACGAAGGGCACCCGACTCACCGGCGGGCCCGAGGACCTCCAGGCCCTCGTCGACTTCCTCGGCGCGAACCCGGGGCTCACGCCCCCGGCCGGCCGGGTCGGGGGTCTGTGAGGGACGTCCGAAAGCCGCGCCCCGCCCGCCCCAGGACGTGCCGACGAGCGGCGGATGATCTCGACGGCCGACCCGCCGACGCCTGTCCCGGTCGTGTTCGGTGCCGGGTTACCGTGTGGGAATGGGAAGGCGAGGACGGTCTACGGCCGGCGTCAGTGACCTGACGTGCGCCACCCGGTCGTCGGTCGGAGCGCTCTCCGAGGAGCTCCACCGAGCGAAGGCCGCGGCCGCGGTGATCCATGGCTCGGACAGGGGCGACAACCCGGGAGCCGAGGGTCGCGTGGACGTCGACCGATCTCCTCGCAGGTTGAGCGGCGACGGGGAATGACCGGAAGCACACCTGCGGACCCCAGCGTCGCTCGGACACCGGGCCGGAAGGTCTCGCTGCGCGACGTCGCCGCGACGGCCGGGGTCTCGCCCGCCGCGGTGTCGAAGGTGATCCGCAACGCCTACGGGGTGAGCCCGGGCATGCGAGAACGCGTCCAGGCTGCGATCGACGAGCTGGGGTACCGCCCGCGCTTCGCGGCCCGGGCGATGCGCGGGTCGAGCTTCACCATCGGGCTCGAGCTGCCGGAGCTGTCGAACGATTTCTTCACCCAGATCGTGGGCGGGGTCGCGACGGTCCTGGCCGACACCCCTTACCACCTCATCGTCGCGCCCGGGCTGGGTTACCTCAGCGCCGAAGCGGTCCTGGACTCGCTCATCGACCGACAGGTCGACGGCATCATCGCGCTCGCCTCGAAGGTGCCGCTCGAACGGCTCGAACAGGTGGGCACCCAGGTGCCGCTCATCCTCCTCGGGCGGCACGAGGCGTCGGTCTCGTTCGACACGGTGAACAGTGACGACGTGGCCGGCACGAGACTCGTCCTCGACCACCTCCTCGGTCTGGGACACACCCGCATCGCCCACGTCACCCTGCGCCCCTGGATCGCGACCGCCTCTCAGACCCTCCGCCACGACACCTACGTGACACACATGGAGCGCGCCGGACTCGAGCCGCAGGTCAGCTACGTGCGGCTGGTCGAGGACAGCGAACGGGTCGGAGCCGGCACGGACTCTCACCGCGGGGTCGATCGCGACGTGGGGGAAGCCGTCGCCGAACTCCTCTCGCGATCGCCACGCCCGACGGCCATCTTCGCCGGGCACGACATGCTCGCCCTCGACACCCTGCGCGTGACACGCGCCGCAGGTCTCGGACCCCACGAGGTCGCCGTCGTCGGGTACGACGGCGTGGCCATCGCCGACCACCCGCTCGTGGACCTCACGACGATCGACCAGTCCGGCCCGACGATGGGCGCGACCGCGATCCGGCTCCTCATGGAGCGGATCCTCGGCGACCGGAGCACGGCCGTCCACGAAGAGGTCGGTCCGGCCCTGCGTCTCGGAAGAACGAGCGCCCCGCCCGTCGCCACCAGCTGACCTCTCCCCCCGCCCGACCGGCCTGGTGATGCGGGCTCGGATGAATCGTTCCAACAAATTGTGTAGAACGATTGACACCACGAGTGAGACGGCGCCAGACTCGTGCACACGCACCCAGGCACAGGCGCCTCGCCGAGAGCGATCACCTGAGGGCCGACGCTTCGCTCCCACCCGCTCGGAGGCTTCAATGACGAACTTCACGCGACGCCCGCTCATCGCGGCGGTCGCGGCCACGGCCCTCACCCTCCCGGCGAGCGGCTGTGCCGCCGGCAGCCTCGGCACCAGCGAAGATGGTCAAGGTGGGGCGGGCAAGGTCTCGATCCACTTCCTCGTCGACAGCGGCGAGAACACGACGGCCAGCGCGAAGGCGATGGTCGCCGCCTTCACCGCCGTCAACCCTGACGTGAGCATCACCATCGAGTCGCGACCCGGTGGCTCCGACGGCGACAACATCGTCAAGACCCGACTCGCCACCGGCGACATGCCCGAGGTCTTCCACTACAACAACGGCTCGCTGCTCCAGGCGCTCAAGCCCGAGCAGACGCTCACGCCGCTCGACGATCTGCCCGGCGCCGCCCAGTTCGACCGCGACTTCGTCCGCTCGACGCAGGGTCGAGACGGCAAGCTCTACGGCGGCCCGTGGGGCACGGCCTACGGCGGCGGCATCTTCTACAACGTCCCGCTCTACTCCAAGCTCGCTCTGCAGATCCCCAAGACGTGGGACGAGTTCATGGCGAACAACGAGAAGATCAAGGCCTCGGGCGTCGCCCCGCTCGCTCAAACGTACGGCGAGTCCTGGACGGCCCAGCTCCCCGTCCTCGCGGACTACCACAACCTCAAGACCGCGGTCCCCGACTTCGGTGAGCAGTACACCGCCGGTCGGGCCAAGTTCGCGACGACCCCGGCCGCGCTCGCGGGCTTCCAGCACATCCAGGAGCTGCGCGACAAGGGGTACTTCATGAAGGGCTTCGCCTCCGCCAAACTCAACGACGGGCTCAAGGCCGTGGCCACGGGAATCGCCGCGCACTACCCGCAGATCGGGGAGACGGCCAGCGGATTGAAGGACGTCGCGCCCGATCACGTCGACGACGTCGGATTCTTCGCGCTCCCCGGCCCCGACGCCGCGACCAACGGCCTCACCGTGTGGCCGGGCAACGGAATGTACATCCCCAAGACGGCCGAAGGCGACAAGCTCGAAGCCGCCAAGCGGTTCGTGGCCTTCTCGGCGACCCAGCCGGGATGCGACGCCTACTCCCAGGGGAGCCCGCCGCAGGGCCCCTTCCTCACCCCCGAGTGCCAGTTGCCTGCCAAGGTCTCGCAGGTGGCCAAAGACACCCAGGCGTACTTCCGCGCGGGCACCACGACGCCCGCACTCGAGTTCGAATCACCCGTCAAGGGCCCGGCGCTGGAGCAGATCTGCATCCAGGTCGGCACCGGTCAGGTCGACGCCACCAAGGGCGCGGAGCTCTACGACCAGGACGTCAAGAAGCAGGCGAACCAGCTCGGCCTTCCCGGCTGGCAGTGACCTCTCGCCCCAGACCCCCAAGGACCTCGCCATGACCCACACCGCGCCCCTGACGAACCAGGCCGGCACCGCGCGCACCCGGCCGCCCCGCGCCGGACGGTCCCGCCGACGCACCGGCCCCTATCCTCTGTATTTCCTTCTCGTTCCAGCCGTGATCTACGGCGTCTTCTTCGCACTGCCGACGCTCCTGTCGTTCTACTACTCCTTCACCCGGTGGGACCTGTTCACCGCGACGTGGATCGGCGTCGACAACTATCGCGCGTTCTTCGGGGAGCAGGCGCTCGTCACGGGTCTTCGGAACACGTTGGTCTTCGGCGTGCTCACGTCGGGCGCGAAGGTCGTGCTCGGCTTCCTCCTCGCGCTCATGCTCACCTCGAAGATCATCGCGCGTGGCTATCTGCGCTCGGTCATTTTCTTCCCGGTCCTCGTGAGCACGATCGGCGTGGGACTCACCTTCACGATCCTCATGAATCCCGAGCGCGGACTCATCAACCAGGCGCTCGGCACGATCGGTGTCGCCGGCCCGGGCTGGCTCACGGATCCCGCGCTCGCGCTCATCTCCGTCGCCCTCGTCGACATCTGGAAGGGGGTCGGCCTGGCCACCGTCATATTCATCGCCGGCCTCGTGTCGATCCCGACCGAATATTACGAGGCGGCGGCCCTGGACGGTGCGAGCAAGTTCCAGATCGTCCGCAACGTCATGCTGCCGCTCTGCCGGCCGGCGACGGCCTCGGTCATCACGCTCTCGCTCATCGGGGGATTGCGCTCCTTCGACCTCATCTGGGCCATGACCAAGGGCGGACCCGGATTCGCCTCCGACGTCATCGCCTCGGTCATCTACAAGCAGTACCAGGCCGGCTTCTACGGCCTGTCCACCGCCGGAAGTGTCGTGCTCTTCCTGCTGGTCACGATCATCATGGTGCCGCTGACCTGGTGGCTCAACCGCGGAGAGGACAACTGATGAGGAACGTGCGTGGAGTCATCGGCGGAGGCGTCGCCATCATCGTCACCGGGATCTTCTTCCTCATCCCCTTCGCCTTCATCCTGCTCACCGCGGCGAAGGACAAGACCGAGTCGGCCCTTCTGGAGTTCTCGTGGCCCAAGAACTTCGTGCTCTTCGAGAACCTGCAGGCGGCCTTCGTCGCCCGCGACTACCTCATGATCATCGCCTTCTTCAACAGCCTCGTGCTCACCGTCGTGAGCGTCGCTGCGCTCGTCATCTTCAGCGCGATGGTCGCCTACATCTGGCAGCGCCGCGGCGGGCGCAGTGCGGGCTTCGTCAACGCGGCCGTGCTGCTCGGCCTCATCGTCCCGCCGGCCATCGTGCCGACCGTCTTCGTCCTCCAGAAGCTCGGGCTCTTCAAGACGATGCCCGGCCTCATCTTCATCGAGATCGCCTACGGTCTGCCCTTCTGCATCCTGCTCTTCCGGGCGTTCCTCGCGGGCATCCCGCGCGAGCTCGACGAGGCCGCTCTCGTCGACGGCGCCGGGCCGATGTCCATCTTCTTCCGAGTCATCCTGCCCGTCATGAAGTCCGTCATCGTCACGGTGACGATCCTGCAGACGGTGTTCATCTACAACGACTTCCAGAACCCCCTGTATTTTCTGCCCGGCAGCGGTGCCCCGACGATCCAGACGACGCTCATGGGTTTTCAGAGTCAGTTCCTCACCCAGTACCACCTGCTCTTCGCAACAATCCTGCTCGTCACGCTGCCCCCGCTCATCATGTTCATCTTCTTCAACCGCAAGATCGTCGAGGGAATGGCGGCAGGCTCCGTCAAGGGCTGAACCTGCCGCCCCGGCACGCCCACCGTTCCCCTCACTCCCGGAGTGATCTCTGCTCATGCTCGACAGCGCCCAGCTCATCACGGCCGTCACCGACCGCGCCGCCGCCGTCGTCCTGACCCGCGACATCGTGCTCGATCAGGCGCGCGAGGAGGTGACCGACGCCCGGCTGCGCGCAACCGCACACGGCGTCTACGAGGCCCGGATCGACGGCACGCCGGTGACGGACTCG
>NZ_JACYXE010000025.1 GCF_014857905.1 Agilicoccus flavus
GTAACCCAAATCGTGTCAAGAAAGGAGCCGTCCGTCATGTAGGCGCGCCGCGCCTTGCCTCTGCTTTAATTGTGGTTCATGCCGTCCTTATTGGGTGCTTGAGCTGCGGTGAATAAGCCTCCGTAGGTCTGAGGGAATCCGGTGAGATTGCGGCGCACGAAGAAGCTTGTCAAGGCCCGCGTAACACCCGCCAGTTCGTTGTCGGTCAGACCGGGAGTCGAGAGCGCTGTCCTACCCATGAGGCGTAGCAGCAGGATGTGAGAGGGGGCTCCTTGCACCCGGGCCAGCTCGGTCAGGGCATCATCCAGCTCGTTGGGTGCGTGGTCGTCCTCAAGGTTGCCGATGATGCGCTGGTAGTCGCGCCCAGCCTGTAGGAGCGCCTCGAGGATCCTCGGCAAGTCAGCTTCAATGAGCGTCTCGTAGATATGGATCAGACTGCTTCGGGTGGCGACGGGGGTCTTCGGAACCGGAGGGAGAACGTCCTTAAATGCGTTGTAGTAGTGGCGGAAGAAGCGTTCTTGGGCGCTGTAGTCGTCGCTGATGTCTGCCAGAAGCTCATTCCACTTTGAGAATGCCGCGTCCACGCCCATGTTGGTAGCGGCGGCCTTGAGAAGGGAATTCTTGATGAGATCAATAGGTGTTAGCGGAGTGCCTCGATTGTTGAGCGACTCAAATAGCACGAAGGCGTCGGCGTGGCTATCCACTTCGATCTTGACCATCACTGCTTGCTCTGCGCGCGTCAGGACCCGACGGCAGGCGGCGAGCACGTCCGAATCGACGGCACGGATGCGCTCTTGAAAGTGGGCGAAGCACTTCTTCACTCGGCGGACTCCGAGATAGCTGACCTTAGGGGGATGAATGTCCATGCCAGCCTGGGCCAGGACGTTGAGGTAGTCGTCCCGATTTCCTGCCTGTACTTGGGGTAGGAGGCGGGTGCGTAGTGTCTTGCCGGTGTCCTTGCTGACGAGCCGCTTACGCAGATTAATGCGTTGCGCAATGTCGTCGTCGTCGAGGTCATTCTGATGCTGTCGCATGAGGTCGTAGATGGCGGCCAGCAGCAGCGAGAGGGTCGTCATCCTCTGCTGCCCATCGACCAATTCTAGAGTTGTGCCGTCGAGGACGTCGACCGTCGTGTTGATGCAAATGATTGTCCCCAGAAAGTGCTGCCCCTCCGACTCCAAGAGGTCGTCGAAAAGTGCGTCCCACTGAGCTTTCGACCAGGAGTACTCGCGCTGATATGTGGGAATCTCGTAGCGCACCTGGGATTCCGTGCTCAGCAATGCGTACACCTGGGTGTTCGTCACGGACTTGATCATGGGTCGCCATCCTCGGTCGCCTGGGTGGATCGTCGTCCTAGTCGGCAATCCGCCTGCCAACATGGGGGTTCCCGACCAAGGGTCGGCCCTGAGAGTGAATTCCGGGCGCCCATGCCCAGGGGCACAGAGGAGCCCGGCCATGTGGACGTGCCGCGCGATGTGGCAGCGCGCTCCGTGCGCCGGCGCAGGCGGACCCGTCGGGATCGAGAGTGGCTGGGTAAGCTGCCAACTCGGCCGATAGGCAACGCAGGGACGCGACGAGGGGAGGGCGACGATGCCGCGCAGCGATGCACGCTGGGTCGAGGTGTCGCCGTCGCAGTTCGCTCACGAGCAGGCCGGTCTGGCCACGGTCCAGCGCTGGCTGCCCAGCGAGAGCCCCTATCGCGCCTGGACCAACTTCGAGTTCCGGGACGGGCACGGTCACTGGCACGAGTGCGACCTGCTCGTCCTCGCCCCCGGAGGTCTCTACCTCATCGAGCTCAAGCACTACTACGGCACGCTCGACGGTGACGATCGCCGGTGGCGCCGCAACGGCGGTCGGTACGAGGACTCTCCGCTGCTGCTGTGTCGGCGCAAGGCGCAGCGGCTGGCGAGCAAGCTCAAGGACGCGGCGAAGCAGTGGGCGCGCGAGGTCGGCCAGGACCCGGAGAACCTCCTCGCACTCGTGCCCTACGTGCAGGAGGCCGTGTTCCTCCACCACGAGACCTTCCGATGCCTCCTCCCGCCGCCATCGGCCTTGGGCCTCTACGGCCTGGAGGACGCGGAGGACACCTCGAACCTGCCGCCGCTGAGCGAGCTCGTCTTCCAGCCGCCGCGCTCGGGTCGAGGCATCGGCCCCAACGCCGACGCGATCCTCGCCAAGCTGATGGAGCGCATCGGCCTCGTGCCGCGCCGGGAACGCCAGGCCGGCTCCTGGATCATCGAGGAAGGCGTCGTCGACGAGGGGGACGGCTGGCAGGACTGGCTCTGCCACCACGCCGCCGACCCCACGAACCGCGGCCGCGTCCGCTTCCAGGTCCCCGAGGCGAACGCGTCGGACGAGGACCGCCAGCGCCGCCTCCGCCTCGCCCGCAACGAATTCACGCTCGCCCGCACCCTGCAGCATGACGCCATCCTCACGCCCCGGGACCTCGTCGAGTCCGAGCTCGGCATCGGTCTCGTCTATGACGATGACGGCTCCTGGCAGCGCCTCGATCTGTGGATGCGCGAACGCAACACGCTCCCGCTCGACACGGCCCTCGCCCTCACCCGCCAGATCGGCGACGCGCTGCGGTACGCCCACTCCCACGGCATCGCCCACCGCGCGCTCGGCGTGGGGGCGGTGTGGGTCCGCGACGGAGCACACCCCACCGATCCCCCGCAGGTCCGCGTCAGGGATTGGCAGCTCGCCGGCGCCCTCGAGCCCACCGACACGCGGCACGCGGTGACCAACCTCGCCCAGTCCGCCCTCCCGAGGTTCGTCGCGACCCGTGAAGCGTGGATGCTCGAGGCCTTCCTCGCCCCCGAGACCGTGTGGGGCTCGCAGGAGCGCGCCAAGCTCGACGTCTTCTCCCTGGGCGCCCTCGCGGCGTATCTCATCAGCGGCACCCCGCCGGCCGAATCCAGCGCCACCCTGCGCGAGCGCCTGCGCAGTCAACGCGGCATCGACGTGGCCGTCGATGTGCCCGTACCCGAGGGCATTCGCACGGCTGTCCTCGCCGCGACCCGGGGCGTGGTCGGCGACCGCACCGACACCGTCGCCGAGGTCCTCGATGAGATCGACCAGGCCACCGTCGAGACCGAGCCACCGCGCGAGATGGCCGTCGACCCGCTCGATGCCCGCCCCGGCGACGTCCTCGGCGGCCGCTTCGAGGTCGAGAAGCGACTCGGCATCGGGTCGACCGCGCGCGGGCTCCTCGTCACTGACCGCGACGCCGAGGGCCGCCCCCGCCGGGTGCTCAAGGTCGCGCTCAACGATGCGGCCGCCGACCGCATTGCCGGCGAGGCGGAGGTACTGCGCGGACTGACCCACAAGCGCTTCGCCGGCCTCATCGAGGGCCCGCTCGACATCGACGGACGCCGGGCCCTCCTGCTCGAGAGCGCGGGCACCACGACGCTGGCCGATGAGCTGCGTCCCGGCCAGTCCCTGCCCATCGACTACCTCGAGCGGTGGGGCGGCGATCTCATGGAGGCTCTCGTCGAGCTCGACCGGCTCGGGCTGGATCACCGCGACATCAAGCCGCACAACTTGGGCGTGCGCGAGGACGCCGGCGATCGGAAGAAGCGGCTCGTCCTCTTCGACTTTTCTCTCACGCGGGCCGCGGCCGACGCCACGAGCGCCGGCACTCCGCAGTACCGCGACCCCTTCCTCGGGGAGGGCCGACGCCAGCGCTTCGACAGCCACGCCGAGCGGTACTCGGCCGCCGTCGTCCTGCACGAGATGGCGACCGGGTCGCTGCCGCGATTCGGTGACGGCCAGACCCTGCCCACGATGGTCAACGACGAGGCGAGCATCGACGCGGCGGCGTTCGCGCCCAGCCTCGCCCGCGAGCTCGCGGCCTTCTTCACTCAGGCGCTGCGGCGCGACGCCCGGCAGCGGTTCGAGACGGCACAGGCGATGGCCACCGCGTGGACGTCGATCTTCGCCACGGGCACGACGACGATGGCCCCGACCGACGACGACGACGCCCGAGCCGCCCGAGCCGGCCTCGACACGCCCATCGAGGAAGCCGGGCTTACCGCCCGAGCACTGTCGGCCTTGGCCCCCTTCGGCGTCGCGAACGTCCGCGACTTCCTCACCAAGGTCGACGCCGCCTATCAGTACCCGCGGGTCGCGATCCGCACGAGGCAGCACCTGAAGGAGCGGCGGCGCACGTGGGCGGCCCGACTCGGCGACCCTCGCGCCACCCGCCGCGGGTCGGCCGGCGATGGAGTGGAGGTCGCGGCCCAGGTCCTGCTCGAGGCAGCCGGCCCGGCGTCGGCGACCGTCCGCCGGGCGCTGCTGACCCGCATGCTCGGCCGCGTGGGCGACGCCGACGCGTTCGCCTCGGCCGCCCTCATCGGCGCCGCCATGGAGGAGCCGCTGCCCCCCTCGCGGGTCCAGACCCTCATCGGCGATCTGCTCGGCGCCTGGGCCGCCGACGAAGAGGCCTCAGCCCTTCTCGATCGAGTCGGCTCGACCCTGGAGACGCGCATCGTCGACGCAGGCGGGGTCGTCACGCTCGGCGAGGCCACCTCGGCCGTCCTCGATGCCGTGGAGGAACCCACCCGGGGCGAGGCCACGGGTCGGACCGCCCGCGGACTGTTGCGGCTGGCTCTCGAACGGCTCAAGGTGCTGCGCACCGAGGGCGGCACGCAGGCGCGGCCCATTTCGGTGCGTCGGCACGGGTCCCTCGTCGCGCTGCTCGCGACGGAGCCGGGCCTGTTCGACGCCGTCGAGGCCGTCGGTCGTGCCGCAGAGGACCTGGTCACGAGCACAACCGGCAGTTCGCGGTCCGACCTCGTCCCGGCCGCCACGGCGTCACGCCGGCTTGAGGAGGCGCTCGCGGCCTTCGCCGGTGACGGCGCTGAGGTCCCGGAGGCACTGCGCGTCCCGGGCCGGCTCGTGCGGATCGGCGCCGAACTCGCCCCGCACGGTGCGGCCGCCGCGAACAGCGACCTCCACCACGTCGACCTCCCCGCGCACATCGCGGTGGCCGAGACGATGCGCGGTTTTGCCAGCCGCGGGATCATCAAGCCCCCGGAACTGCGCAGCCGGGTCGGGGAGCGCTTCCCGGCGCTGCCGCCGCTGCCATCGCGCGACGAGCGCCTCGACGAGATCGTCAGGCGCGCCGAGGTCGACCTCGTCTGGGACGAGCACAAGCGCGGCTACCGGCTGCCGGACCACGTGCCGGCAACCACAGGGTTGGCCGCGAGCCAGACGGCGCCGCCGGTCCGCGGCAGCGTCCCGGTGGTCCGCGACGCCGTGGCGGCGCGCCTGCACGAGAGCATCGCCGCGCGGGGGTTCCTCGCCCTGGGCACGCCCATGACCTCCTATGAGGAGATGGTGCGGGCCCTCGTGCAGCGCTACGACGCGGACGTCGTCGACGTCACGGACCTGCTCATCGATGCGATGCGCGAGGCAGCCGCAGGACACGGGGTGCCGTGGGACGTCGTCCTCGCCTCAGACGCCAAGCCGACTGACAGCCCGGATCGGGCGAACCTCGACGCGCTTGTCGGCCTGTGTCTGCCCGCGGTCGTCGACTCGATCACGGCGATCATCGACTCCGGCGACGAACCGCGACCGGCCCTGCTCACCGAGGCGGCGCCGCTCGCGCGCTACGGGCACGTGGGCGTGCTGTCGCGGTGGACGGACATGACCATCCCGCGGCGGCGGGCGGTGTGGCTGGCCGTGCCGTTCGCACCCAACACCGCGGGGACCCTACTCGACGGGGTGCCGTTGCCGTTGGGCTCGCCGGGTCAGTTCGTGCGGCTCGATGCCCGCTGGCGACCGCCGGGGGACGACCCGGGAGCCACGGGCGAGGACATGACCATGACGACGGTAGGCAGGGGCACCCCATGATCGACGCCGCGCAACTCACGACGGACCTCAAGCGGCTCGTCCTGGCCATCGAGAACGACCTGCGCGCCCGGGTCGACGGCCCGGATCGGGACCTGCGCCAGGAGGGTGCCGAGCAGGCCTGGCGCGACGAATACGACCGGGCGCGCGAGGCCGGGCGCACGGCCCGCACCTGGACGGAGTGGCGCGACGATCGCGTGACGCAGGCCGCGGTGGCGTGGGTGCTGACGACGGTGTTCGTCCGGTTCTGCGAGGACAACCGCCTGCTGGAGCCGGTGTGGATCTCGGGGCCGAGGGAGCGACGCCAGGAGGCGCACGACGCCCGCACCGCGTATTTCCAGCAGCACCCGCTGCACACCGACCGGGAGTGGCTGCTCCAGCCCATCGAGCACCTGCGCTCGGTGCCGGCGACGAAGGACCTCGTCGAGAGCCACTCCGCCCTGTGGACCGTGGCGCCGTCGGCAAGGGCCGCCGAGGCGATCCTCGCGTTCTGGCACGAGCAGGACGCCGACGGTGAGCTACGCCGCGACTTCACTGATCCCGAGCTCTCGACCCGGTTTCTCGGTGACCTCTACCAGGACCTGTCCGAGCACGCCAAGGACACCTACGCGCTGCTGCAGACCCCGGAGTTCGTCGAGGAGTTCATCCTCGACCGCACCCTTGAGCCGGCACTCAAGGAGCGCCCGCTCGAGGGGTTCAAGCTCATCGACCCCACGTGCGGCTCGGGCCACTTCCTGCTCGGGGCGTTCAGCCGATTCTTTGCAAAGTGGCGCGACCTGGAGCCGAACACCAACAGCGCGGAGCTGGCTGGACGCGCGCTGGCGTCTGTGTGTGGGGTCGACCTCAACCCCTTCGCCGTCGCTATCGCACGGTTCCGCCTCATCATCGCGGCGCTGCACGCCTGTGGTGAGACCTCACTGGAGAACGCTCCGGGATGGGACGTTCAGGTGACGGCCGGGGATTCCCTCTTGGACTGGGAGAATTTCCTCCCCGGTGACACATTGTCCTTCTCTTACGCTACCGAGGATCCGAAGACGCTGGCCGCCTACCTGAGGTCCTCGTCGTACGACGTGGTCGTCGGCAATCCGCCTTACATCACGGTCAAGGACAAGGCACTCAACGCCAAGTATCGCGAGCTCTACTCAGCGTGCAAGGGCACCTATGCGTTGACCGTTCCCTTCATGCAGCGCTTCTTTTCTCTCGCGCGACGCGGCTCGGAGGCGCAACCTGCTGGGTGGGTGGGTCAGATCACGTCGAATTCTTTCATGAAGCGCGAGTTCGGCTCCAAGCTCATCGAGGAATTCCTGCCTCGTAAGGACCTGCGCCTAGTCGTCGACACGTCGGGAGCGTACATTCCGGGCCACGGAACTCCCACTGTGATCCTGGTCGGCCGAGACCAGCCGCCCACGAGCCAAACGGTCCGAGCGGTTCTCGGGATCCGTGGGGAGCCTGGCCGCCCGGAGGAGGCCGGCCAGGGGCTCGTGTGGCGCAGCATCGTTGACTACGTCGACGTATCGGAACATGAAGATGCCTACACCAGCACCGCCGATCTCCCTCGGAGGACTTTGTCTGCCCATCCGTGGAGTCTCACCGGCGGTGGGGCCAACCAGCTGTTGCGGGTCATCGAGGCCACCGAGGCCCGCCTTGAGGGTGCCATTGCACCTCCTATCGGAGGATCGATCCGGGCAGGCGCAGACGATGCGTTCATGCGCCCGCTGGGCTGGACCCCTAATTCGCAAAGGAATGGAGATCGATTGCGGCCCCTTGTGATGGGTGATATCACGAGGGACTGGTCCATTACACCCGACACTACTATTTTCTTTCCTTACCAGTATAGAACGGGTGACCGATACGAGGGAGGTCTCGCGCGCGAACTGTGGCCGTGGCGCGCCCAGCTGGCGGCTCGAGGAACATTCCAAGGAGTGATGGCCGACGCGGGCCTCAAGTGGTGGGAGTACATGCAGTTCACGAAGGCTCCCTACCGTACGCCACTATCGATCGCGTTTGCGTTTGTGGCTACGCATAACCACTTTGTGCTGGATCGAGGCGGGAAGGTCTTCAACCGGTCGGCGCCGGTGATCAAGTTGCCGGAGGGGGCGAGTGAGGACGAGCACCTCGCGCTGCTCGGGGTGCTCAACTCGTCGACGGCGTGCTTCTGGCTCAAGCAGAACAGCCACAACAAGGGCAGTACAGTGGATAGCAAGGGGGCGCGGCAGACACTTGCGCCGTGGGAGGACTTTTACGAGTTCACGGGGACGACTCTTAAGGACTTCCCGCTGCCGAGCGAATTGCCGTTGGAGCGAGCCCGCCGCCTTGATGAAATGGCGCGCACGCTTCCCACCTACCTGAGCTCGGCGGTGCCCGAGCGGGGGCGACCGCACCCGCCACTGATCCCTGATCCACCGGTGATGATTCGTCATCGGTGATTCCGGTGGATCGCGACGAGGCTCGCAGTGTGGGCGTGGGTGAGCTGCCGGCCGGTGCCGGCTCTTCCACTTCGAGGTCCTCGGGTTGTGCCGTGTGCGGCAGGGTGGTCAGGTCGTGACAGCGGTGGGCGGGCCGGTCGCGGCCGACCACAGTGACTCCCAGCCGGGTGCCCAGGGCCAGTGCGTGGGCAGGTGC
>NZ_JACYXE010000026.1 GCF_014857905.1 Agilicoccus flavus
CCGGGAAGCTCAGTGTGGAAGAGACCGGTGAGAGACCGGGACACTACCTCCTGCCCGCTCATCGTGTCCGAGCTCAAATTCGAGTGAGCCCCCGGACATCAAGCAGATCGGTGGATCAAGGCTTAACCGTGCCGACATCGTTTAGGATGAAAGTCCAGCGTCGGTCACGCCGATCACATCGGCAGGCTCGGCTGCCGACACTCGAGGAGGAGAGCTTGTGGTGAACCAGCCGCAGACCGATGTCGCCGGCACAGGCACAGACATCTGCGCCGGCAACACTGGAATCGGGGCCCGCTGGCTGAACGGTGCCGTAGCCAGCGGAAGCGTGGCAGCGACTCTTCTGGCCGCCTCGGCCATCGTCTCTGCGCTCTTCGAACCTGCCATGGTGACGGTGGTCGCGGTGGTCGCGGTTTTAGCCGTCGGGGCCGGTCCGCGCCTGCGCCTTGGTGGGCCGTGGACGCCAGCCGATACGGTGACGGCTTGCCGACTGGCTCTGATCGTCGTCTGCATCTGCCAGATCATCCACTCACCTCCTGGTCTGAACTGGTCCGCCGTGATCATCGGTGCACTCGCGCTGGCCCTCGACGGACTCGACGGTTTCGTTGCCCGCCGCACCCAGGTCACCGAGGCGGGAGCCGGATTCGACGAAACGGTCGATGCCCTGTTCATCCTCATTCTCGGCCTCGCCCTCGTCCCGATGTGGGGGTGGTGGACCGCTTTGCCGGGCATGTACTACTACGCCTTCCGCTTCATCACAGTGTTGCGTCCCCAGTGGCAGCAGCGATTGCCGTTTTCACAGATGCGCAAGGTGGTGGCCGCAGCGCAGGGCGTTCTTCTCATCACGGCGGCCTCTCCCCTGGCCCTCGCCCACGAATGGGTGGGCTTCGGTGCGGCCGGACTGGCCCTGGCCGCGCTGACCTGGTCGTTCGGCCGCGATATCGTCTGGCTGGAACGACATGCACGGTGACCGCCATCGGCCCTCCTATACTGCAGGAATGACGTCGAAGCGCACCGGCACCGGGTCCGAATGCATGGAGGCAGGCCCGGTGAGTTCACTGCCCACGGAGCATGGCACGTTCTCGATCAAATCGTTCACGGCCGGCACAGCCACTCATGTGGTCCTGACGATGGGCGACCCGGCCGGTCGTGCGCGACCGCTGGTCCGCGTGCACAGCGAGTGCCTCACCGGTGATGCTCTGGGTTCGCATCGGTGCGACTGCGGGGACCAGCTCGATGCTGCATTGTCTGCCATCGCCGCCGAGGGACACGGAATACTCGTCTATATGGCCGAACATGAAGGTCGCGGAATCGGGCTGGCCGCGAAGCTGCAGGCATATGCGCTCCAGGATGAGGGCATGGACACTGTCAGCGCCAATCGTGCCCTCGGTCTGCCCGACGATGCCCGTGACTATACTGCGGCGGCAGCGATTCTGCGTGAGCTCGGCTGCCCGCGAATTCGACTGCTGACCTCGAATCCGAGCAAACAGCATGCGCTCGAGGATCTGGGCATCGAGGTCGTTTCCCGTGTTCGGGTGCATGTTGCCGACCGGCCGGAGAACAGCGCCTATCTCACCAGCAAACGGCTGCGGATGAACCACGATGTTCCGCCTGCAGCGAAGACAGACGAATCGCGGACTCAGCTGCCCGGAGTCGACGCGGACATCTACGCAGCTCTGACCGCGAACGAAGAGGTCATCGCTCAACTCGCACAGAGTCAAGACGGGTTCATCGCGACCCGCACCGGCGATGCCTGCTTCGTCTCCGGGACCACCGATCGGACCCATCTGCACCGGATCCGCGCACACGTGGGAGCCGTCCTCGTCGGGGCCCAGACCGTCATCGCCGATGATCCGCAATTGACCGTGCGTGCGGTGCACGGCCCCAACCCGGTGCGCGTCGTCCTCGACCCTCATGCCCGTGTTCCGGTCACGTCGACGGTGCTGAGCACCGGCCCGACCCCTACGGTGTGGCTGATCAGCTCCGAGGCGACTCCCGGTGCGGAGGTCGGTGACCACGTTCGCGTGACCCGCCTTCCGCCGGCGGCGTCCCCGCAGGACATCATCGCAGTCATCCGCAGTCAGGTGGCGGGGTCCGTCCTCGTCGAGGGAGGCGGACGCACGGTCTCGTCATTTCTTGCTGCGGGCGCCCTCGACCGCCTTTTCCTCACCACCGCTCCGGTCTTCATCGGTGATGGTGTTCCGGGCATCCGTTTCCACGGGTCCGAGGTGATGGCGAAGGCTCTGCGGAGACCGTTCCGTCGCTTCGAACTCGGTGATGACATGTGCACCGAGTATCTGCTCAGTCCGGCTGCGGTTACTCGTTCGCAATCGAGTCCGGATATGCCGGTGTACGCTTCTGTCGCGTCCCCGCAGTCCATACGGTGACGATTCCGGGCAGGGTCGAGATCATCGCGAGCAGACCGTAGCCGGTCGAGGCTGTCACTGCGGTCCCCATCGATACGGAGATCCCGGCCGCAATGAGGCTGACGCTGAGTTCGCGCACTCCCCATCCGCCGACGCCGATCGGGATGCTCATCGCGGCGAGTCCGACGACCGCGAGCACCGGCACGACGGGTCCCTCGAGTGCTGCCATGGCGATGATGAAGAGCACGAAGAGGGCCGATATGCCCAGTGCCGAGGACAGCCAGATGGCGAGGCTGCGCCGCCAGGCCATTCCGCGCATCCCGCACACGGAGAGGGCCAGGGTCGTCACGGACACGGCTGCGGCCATGAGCGCCAGTCGGCCGGAGATGTCGATGAGACTGAGCGCGGCGGTGGCGAAGAGCAGCGTCGTGGTGCTCAGTCGTTCAGTGCCGACGGCGGCCAGCGGGGACAGCCATGTCTTCGCTCCGGTGTGACGGTAGACGGCTACGCGGGCCGCATCCCCGCCGAGCCCGCCGGGCAGGACCGTATTCAGCAGTGACGAGGAGTAGCAGTCGGCGAGTGCCTGTGCCCAGGAGATGGCAGTGCCTCTGTGTGCGAGCAGCAGTGCCCAGCGGTGCGCCTGGGCGCCGGTCATGATGAATCCGCAGGCGAGCGCGGCGAGGACCGTCCAGACGTTGAGGACCTGCCAGCCATCGACGAGTGCTTGAGCGCCGACGACTCTCACGGTCAACGCCAGCAGCGCGACGGTGATGGCGAGCATGAGCGCCCTCTTCGCCCAGGTCACGTCGTTTCGGTCCCGGTCGGTGTGGTGATTGCGCGAACCGTTGGTGTCTCTCGTTCGCATGCACGGCCGACGGCGTCGATGAGCACGTCGAGGTGGTCGACCCTGACGCTGAGCCCCGAGCCCAGTTGCTTCTGCCGCTGTGTCCACCAGTCCTCTGCGACTGCAGAGAGCCCGGGACGCTCATCAACGGCTGCGTCGAGTCGTTCGGGGAGGAATCTGTTGAGGAAGGTCCGGTCGGCTGGAGCCGCGAGACGCCAGGGGCTGGGGCCCTCGACTGCGGTGAGTCCGTGCCTTCGGGCAAGGTCCATGAGGCGTTCGGGTGCATGGTGACCGAGCCTGCCGTCGCGATGCTGGTGGGCGGTGAAGGCTGCATCGATGACTGCATCGCTGGGATGGTCCGGGTCAAGCTCCCACCCGTCGACGATGCTGAGCAGAAACAGCCCGAGGCCGTCGTGGTCGTCGAGAGAGCGAACGACGGCGGTGAGGTCTGTTTCGGTGAGAACGTCGAGTAGGGCGCTGCAGGTGAGCAGCAGCCGGGATCCATGGAATTCCGATGCGGCGAGGAGCTCAGAACTGAGAGTCGGGAGGCCGGCGATCGGGGCGCAGATCGTGCGAGCGTGCGGAAGCGCCGCTGCCGCATAGTCGAGAGAGGCTTGGTCGGAGTCGAGGAGGATCCAGTTGAGTTCCCAGTCGGGCAGCCGAGCACGCAGCGCAGCGTCGAACCACAGGGCCGAGTTCCCTGTGCCCGCCCCGATGTCGATGGCGAGCAGACGCTTCTCGTCCGATTCCGCTTCTGCACTCAGTCGTGCAACTGCATGATCGATCAGATGCAGCGACTTCTGACGCGCCGCGTCATCGACGGGACGGCGCAGATCCAGCCAGTCGGGTTCGGCCGCAGTCACGAGGTTCTCCTTTGGCTTCCGTCCGTCGGGCGGGGCGGTCCGGGCAGTTCGGCCGCGACCGGTGGTGCGGCCGGAGGTGAGTGTTCGGCTGTGATGCGCACGACCGCGGTGGCGGTGTCGGCCCAGGAGCGAACGGCGTTGGGGCGATTCCGGCGTGCTGATTCGGCAAGTTCGGTGCGGAACCTGTCGTCGGTCAGCCAACGGTGCAGTGCCTGTCTCCACGCCCCGAGGCGCCGCGGAAGGACGAGTCCGGCGCCCAGGGGCTCCTCGGCTCCGGTTCCGGCGGTGACGAAGGCGGGGATTCCGGCCGCGGCCGCCTCGGCGACGACCAGCCCGTACGCCTCCGAGCGTGATGGCAGCAACAGCAGATCGGCGTTGCCGTACAGAGCGTCGATGCCGTCGGGGCTGAGTTCTCCCACGATGTCGGCCCTGCCCTCGGGCAGGTCACGGCAGGCGGCCTGCAGCCGACGGCAGTAATCTGCGTCCGCGAGCGGCCCGGCGAAGGTGACCCGCCATGGCAGTTCCACGGCCGTTTCGTCTCTTGCCCAGGCATCGGCTCGTGCCGAAGACCGGGCGGTCAACTCGGCCGCCGCTTCAGCGATGAGCAGCTGTCCTTTGTTCTCCTCGATTGCGCCGATGCAGACGAAATGGCCCCCGTGGTCGCCTGAGCTCTGTGGGCGGGCAGGGTTTCCGGGCACAGCCACCTCGGTGCCGATGCCGTACCGGGACTCCAGGCCTGCGGCTGTGAACCGGCTTGTGGTGATGACCACTGGTGCGTCGCGGACGACCTGCCGTTCGCGATCGCGACCAGCGCTGTCGTCATTGTCTGCCAAGCAATGGAAGAGCGGGATGAGCGAACCCGGCCCGCCGCGGTGCGCGAGCGCAGGATCGGTCATCAGTTCGGGCAGAGCGGTGGCGATGAGGCCGTCGAGGAGGACGGGTCCCGTCACGGCGGCCATGAGACTCTGCACCGCTTCTGTCTCGGCTCGTCCCGGCTCGGCCCAGGAGCCGGGCACCGAATGGAGCGCGATCCTGGACCCGGCTGCCGCGGCGAGCGCTCGGTTGAATGCCGCTCCCCCGCTGATGCGACCGAGGTCGGGTTCGATGAGGTGAAGGCTCACGTCCGCTCCGGAACGGTATAGGTGATCGCTGCGCGCGGATTCTCCCGCAGCTCGATGCTGATGCCGATCTCGGGTCGCTCAGTCAGAGATTCCGCCAGCTTCCGTCCGATGTATTCGGCGACGGCTTCGGTCGTGCTCAGTCTCTCGGAGAAGTCAGGGTGTTCGTCGAGATTCGCATAGCGCAGAGGGGTCAGAGCCGCGTCGAGCAGGCTCATGGCTTCACCGATGTCGAGGACGACGGAATGCTCGTCGAGGCTCGCGCGGGTGAAGGTAGCCGAGACTTCGAGAGTGGCACCGTGCAGGCCTTGGGCGGGACCGAAGAATTCGTCGGGCAGGCTGTGGGCGATCATCACATGGTCGTTGACTGTGAGTCCGAACATTGTCTTCTCTTTCCTCTCGGGGCAGGTCTGGTTCTTCGCCGCCGGGCGGCAGAGGCATGTGGTTCGACGCATCCTCGGTGCCCGGAAGTCGGTCAGCGGGTGTGGGCGCCCGTGTAGTCGATGACATGACAGAGCGCGGACCGGGCGGGGCCGCTGCCGTCTCTGTCGCTGCCGCTGAGTTCGTCCATGACCGTCGGCAGCTCTCTCCAGCCGGAGATTCCGGTGATCAGGGAATCGAAGCGGTCATCGTTCAGAGCGGCCAGTGCGGCGCTCATCCGTTGGGCGCGGGTGCGCCGCGTTCGGTGTCCGGCGGCAACCTCTCCGACCTGCGAGGCGATGATGCTCAGTCGGCGGGCGTGGAAGTCGGCGCCGAGGGGCACGCTGGGGCTGTCGCTGCCGTACCAGGATGCTTCGATCACGGTGCCGTCGTCACCGGTGAGCTCGAGTCCGCGAGCCAGCCCCGCTTGGCTCCCGGAGGTATGGATGACGACGTCGCAGTCGGCGGAGGCATCGTCCGGCGCGACCGCATTGAGGCCGAGGTCGGCCAGCAGTGTGCGACGGTGTGGGTCGGTCTCGACGATTTCGAGACGGTCGAGCGGCAGTCTGGAGGCCAGCAGTGCGGTGGCCGTACCGATCATGCCCGCACCGATGACGGCGACGCGGTCGGCGAAACGCGGCGGCTGCTGCCAGAGGATGTTGAGGCCGGTTTCGACTGCGCCGGCCAGCAGCGCCCGATGATCGCTGATGCCCTCGGGAATGAGGTGGACATCCTCGGTGGTCACGATGTGGTGGGAGTGGTGCGGCAGCAGGCCGAAGACCCGAGCACCGATCCAGTCCCGCGGTCCTTCGTCGACGATGCCGACACCGAGGTAGCCGTACGACACCGGGAACGGGAAGTCTCCGAGTTGGTGAGGAGCCCGCATCAGGGTTTCGACGCGGGCGGGGATGCGACCGGTGTGGACGAGAGATTCGGTCCCTTTCGAAACCGCGGAGGCGGTGGTGGTGATCCGCAGCTCGTTCCCTGAGTCGGGATTCGCGCGCGGGGTGGGCACTTCACGCCAGCCCCCTTGCCGGGCGGCTTCGGTCCAGTACTGCCAAGCCATATCTCGATCGTACAGGCGCCCCTGCCCTGCGGTGTGCCCCGACGACGCCCGTGACCGTGGTCAGGCTGATAGCCGGCGACCGGACCACTACCCTGGGGCCATGACTGATTTCCTCAAACTGCGGAAGTCCGCCCCGGACGGTTTCTTCGCCGCTGAGGCCGCCGGGCTGAGATGGTTGGCCGAACCGGGTGTGGTTCCCATCGTCGACGTCATCGATCATGGTGTGGATTTTCTGCGGCTGGGCCGTCTCGACGAGGTTGGTCCCTCCGCCGAGGCGGCCGCTTCCTTCGGTCGCAAGCTGGCCCGACTCCACGATGCGGGTGCTCCCGGTTTCGGTTGGTCACCGGCTCCGCAGTCATTCTTCGGCCCTCTCGACCAACCCTTCGAGGTGCCCGCCGAGTCTGTCGGCGACTTCACCGACTATTGGGTCGAGCAGCGTCTGCGTCCTTTGGCTGCGGCGGCAGCCGGGGATCTCATGGGCGAGGATGAGGCCACGGTCGCCTCGGCTATCGATTCGATCTCGACTGGAGCCTTCAGCGGCATCTGCGGTGACGGCGAGGAATCGCCGGCACGTGTCCACGGGGATCTGTGGGCGGGCAACCTCATGTGGACACCGACCGGAGTCACTCTCATCGATCCGGCCGCGCACGGCGGTCACCGGTTGGAGGATCTGGCCCTGCTCGACCTCTTCGGCACCCCGTTTCTCGAGGAGATCTTCTCCGGATACGAGCAGATCCATCCGATGCCGGCCGGCTGGCAGGAGGACCTGCCTGCGCACAGCGTCTTCGCTCTTCTCGCTCATATCCGCCTGTTCGGGCACGGGTTCGTCGGGCAGACGGTCCGTGCCGCCCGGTCGATCATCGCCCGGGCGGAACAGCTGGACCGGTGAGGTCACTTCAAGGAGATCTCCACCGGGTCGGAGAACAGTCCGCCGGCGAAGGTCAGCTTGTTCGGGTCAGCGTCTTCGGGTACATCGAAGACGAGCGCACCCTCGGCGGTGTTTCCGGGGTTGATCTCTTCGAGGAAGAGGATGTTGTCCTCGGCCGCATAGATGCCGGCTTCTGAATCCGCAGAGTAGGTGTTGCCGGCATCATCACCGAGTTTGATGTCGTCTTCGAAGAAAAAGTTCGGATCCGATCCGGTGTTCTTCACCGACAGTTCGATCTGGACGAACTGTCCCTGTGCCTGGGCGTTGAGGAATTCGTCGCCGACCTGTGAGACACCATGAGGCTTATTCACCGCAGCTCAAGCACCCAATAAGGACGGCATGAACCACAATTAAAGCAGAGGCAAGGCGCGGCGCGCCTACATGACGGACGGCTCCTTTCTTGACACGATTTGGGTT
>NZ_JACYXE010000027.1 GCF_014857905.1 Agilicoccus flavus
ACGAGTACTGCGGTGACATCCCACCGGTCGACCTCGAGACCGCCTACTACGCTCAAAACAGGGCCCAGCAGCAGCTGGCGCTCTCAAACCACTGAGTCTCCCGACTCACCGGGGCGGTTCACGCCCACTTCTGTTGCATACAAGCTGACGCGCGGATCTGGTTAGCCTGACATGAGGACGGGGCGCACTGCCTCGGTGAACCAGGAGTGATGATGCCCGTCGACGCGCTGCCCCACACGGATCGATTGCCCGCTCCGGGGCAGGTGGTGGAGGTCCGCGGCAGCCGGTGGGCGGTCACGTCCGTCACACGGCAGGGGCTCGTGCGAAGCGCCGCGGACGATGCTCACCCGCGCCCTGAGCACGTCGTGGAGCTGCAGTCCATCGACGAGGACCGACTCGGTGAAGAGCTGGCCGTCGTGTGGGAGCTCGAGGTCGGCAACACCCTGGTTCCGGACCAAGGACTCCCAGAGCGTCTGACGGCCGATACGTTCGATGACCCCAACAGGCTCGGTGCCTACGTCGACGCGGTCCGTTGGGGCGCGGTGACCAGCGCGGACGAGAGCTCGTTCCAGTCACCGTTCCGCTCCGGCGCCAACGTCGAGGCCTACCAGCTTGAGCCGCTGCGGCGGGCTCTGACGTCGCCGCGCACCAACCTTCTCCTCGCCGATGACGTGGGTCTCGGCAAGACCATCGAGGCCGGCCTGGTCATCCAGGAGCTGCTGCTCCGCCACCGGGCGCAGACGGTGGTCATCGTGTGCCCGCCGAGCCTGGCCATCAAGTGGCAGCAGGAGATGCGCGACAAGTTCGGGCTCGACTTCGTCATCGTCAACAGCGAGACCCTCGCCGAGGACCGCCGCCGACGCGGATTGGCCGCCAACCCGTTCCGCCTGCACCGACGGGTCATCGTGTCGATGGCGTGGCTGCCGACGCCGCGGGCACAGCGCCTCCTCCGCGACGTCTTCGCCTCCGCTGACGACCGCAACTCGGCCCGGCGCTACGCCTTCGACGTCCTCGTGGTCGACGAGGCGCATCACGTCGCACCGTCGAGTCCGAGCTCGGTGGGCGGTGGCCGCGGCTACGCGGTCGACAGCAAGCGCACCATCGCTGTCCGCAATCTGGCCGAACGGTGTGAGCACCGTCTGTTCCTCAGCGCGACACCGCACAACGGCTACTCGGAGTCCTTCACTGCCCTGTTGGAGATGATCGACAACCGCCGGTTCGCCCGCGGTGCCAGCATCGACCAGAAGGAATTGGACGCTGTCACAGTCCGCAGGCTGAAGACCGACATCCCCGACAAGGACTTCAAGCAGCGGCAGATCAAGACGCTGCCCTTCGAGCCAGACGCTGACGAGGAGCAGGCCTTCGCGACCCTTCTCGATCTCCTGAACGCCAGCGCCAAAGCCAACGGCAAGAGCGCGCTCGGCGACATCCTCGGCCTGCTGCTGCGCAAGCGGTTGCTGTCGAGTCCGTGGTCGTTCGCTCGCACGCTGGAGCAGTACGAGGCATCCCCCGGTTCCCCCGGCCTCGAGTTCGACGACTACTACACCGAGGTCCTCGGTAGCGGCGGATCCGACGAGGAGGAAGGGCTGGCCCAGCACCCGGAGTTCGCGGCCATGACCCAGGCCAAGACGGCGCATCCCTTGAGTGAGGCCACCCAGCCGGAGATCGATCGTCTCGTCGCGTGGGGGCTCGGCTACGAGAACCGGCCGGACTCCCGCCTGTCGGCCCTCATCACCTTCCTCGACGGCGTCTGCCGGATCGGCAACAGGTGGAGCAACGAGCGGGTCGTCGTCTTCACCGAATACGCCGCGACGGTGGAATGGGCTCAGCGTGTCCTGGAGTCCTCCGGCTACGACCGCACTCGGCTCGCGGTCATCGAGGGTTCGACACCGGCGGAGGATCGCGAGCTCATCAGGGCACGGTTCACGGCGTCACCGACCGAGGAGCCCCTGCGGGTGCTGCTGGCCACGGACGCCGCCGGGGAGGGCATCGACCTCCAGGCCCACTGCAACCGACTCGTCAACCTCGACATCCCGTTCAACCCGTCCCGCCTGGAACAGCGGATCGGCCGCATCGACCGCTACGGTCAGCGCTTCGCGCCGGAGATCTACTACTTCGCACCGACGGGAACGACCTCGGCCTACGAGGTCGACTACGACTTCGTACGCCGGATCGCCGAGAAGGTCGCCACGATCCGCGGCGACCTCCACTCGGTCAACGCGGTCATCGACGAGCAGGTACGAGGCCACTTCCTCCCGGCGTCGGGCAAACATGCGAAGGCACCCAAGGACGACCCGAGGATCGAGGCCCTGGCCGGTGAGCTCAAGCTCAATCAGCAACTCACCGACCTCGCACGCACCTACGACGACCGCAAGACGAAGCTGCATCTGACCCCGTACAACGCCCGCCGGGTCGTCGACACGGCACTGGCCCTCAACCGCGAGCCGGCGCTCGAGGTCGAGCTCGACCGGCTCGACGACGAGCCGGAGACCTTCCGCGTCGACCACCTCGGAACCCGCTGGACACCAACATTCAAGGGTCTGGACACACCGCTCAAGCCGGGCGTCTACCGAGCCATCACCTTCAACGAGCAGGTGTCCCGTGACAACCCGGACGTCGTCCATGTCCACCTGGGTCACGCGATCATGCAGAAGTCGGCCCGGATGCTGCGCAGCGGACTCTTCGGATCGGGCTCGGAGATGCACCGCGTGACGGCGGTCGTGGATGAGTCGATCCCCGAGTCGTGCGTGGCTGCGGTCTCCCGACTGGTCCTGGTCGGCAAGGGCGGCCTGCGGCTCCACGAGGAGGTCTTCCTCACGGGCATCCGCCTGCACGGAAATGCCATGGCCGAGGACAAGGTCAACGACCTCCTCGATCGGGTCCTCGACCGCCGCGGGATGACCCTGGCCGACGAGCACGTGCGGTCGGCCCTGGCTGAGTCCTGGAACGCCGAAGACTCGCGGATGCGCACGCGCCTCGAAGCGGCCATGACCGCGCGAGCCCACAAGCGTCAGGACGCGGTGGCGGACAGCCTCGAAGCACGTCGGGACACCGACGTGGCCCGTGTGAGCGCGATCTTCGACCGGTTCCGCGAGAACCTCAAGGCCTCACTCGCGGACCTGACCAGCGAGCACGCGAAGCAGGAAGCCATGCTCTTCACCGACGACCAGCAGGCTCAGCGGCGACGCGACATCCGAGCGATGGAGACGCGCCTGGACACCCTCGACGACGAGGAACAGCGGGAGTTGGCCGGCATCCGCTCCCGCTACGAGGACGTGCATCCGTTCATCAGCGCGGCAGCGGTCGTCTTCGCCCTGACACCGGCCGACGCTGCCCGATGGGGGAATGCCCGATGAGCCGCCGCACGACCACCCCCACCCGCAGCGTCCGCGACCGCCATCGCGCATGGCTCGAACTCGTCGACACCGAGGGCCCCTTCCTCGCCCTGCCGGTCATCACGAGAACGCTGCCCCAGGGTGTCCCCCCGATGGAGCAGGACGCCCGGCTCGCGATGACCGCCGCCAACCCGGCGTTCGATCGCGCTTGGGACGCCTGGGACAGCGCCGCCGACAAGGACGCTGCCCTGCCCGCCTACCGCACGGCCCGCGACACGTGGATTGACACGGTGCTCCACGACGTTGTCGGCTGGGGTACCCGCTGGGTGCCCGGCGATCCCGCAGCAGCGGTCGCGGCGAGCTCCCCGGACCACAGCGTCACCGTCACGGCCACCGGGGTGCTGCGCCACAAAGACACCATCGGCGCACTCGTGTGGGTCATCGATCCGGTCGCCTCGCTGCGGGATGCCGACGACGACGGCTGGTCGGACACCCCGATCGACCGGATGGAGCAGATGCTCCGGACCGCCGCGGTGCCGATCGGCCTGGTCACCGACGGACGCTGGTGGGCCATCGTCAGCGCGCCGGAGAAGACGCTCGCCGCCTCGGGGGTCGTGGACGCGCAGACGTGGGTGGAAGAGCCCGAGGTCCGCGACGCATGGGCCGAACTGCTCCGCATCGGGCGTCTGGTCGGCAAGGACCCCGCGGAGCGACTCTCCCAGCTCTTCGCCGACTCCGTGCTCGCAGCCGAGCAGATCACCGAGGCGCTCGGTGCGCAGGTTCGCAAGGCCGTCGAACTCGTCGTGGCAGCGTTCGACGAGTCGGCCGCCGCTTCACGTCATCGGGGCGACCCCGATCCGCTCCCGGAGAGCGGCGACGACATCTACGCCGCCGTCGTCACGGTCATCATGCGCGTGGTCTTCCTCCTCTTCGCGGAGGAGCGCGGCCTGCTGCCCACCGGTGAGCTGTACGCGATGGGCTACGGCCTGTCCGACCAGCGGGAGCGACTGGAGCAGCGGGAGCGGGATGAGAACGCCGAGGCGCTCGACGCCACCTCACTCACGTGGCATCGGCTCCTCGCCACATCCAACGCGCTGTACGGCGGTGCGACGTTCGAGGACCTGCGCCTTCCCGCCTACGGCGGGTCACTGTTCGACCCCGACCGGTTTCCCTTCCTCACCGCGACGACCGAGCGGGGCACGTTGGCGCTGGCCGTCAGCGACCGCGTCATGCTCGAGGTCCTGCGCGCCGTGCAGATCGCCGTCGTTGACAAAGAGCCGCGACGTATCTCGTTCCGCGACATCGACGTCGAGCAGATCGGCTACATCTACGAAGGCCTGTTGGGCTACACGTGTCGCCGCGCGGACGAGGTCATCATCGGTCTCGGCGGCAAGGACGGTGCCGAGCCTGAGATGCCGCTGGCCACCCTGGAAGACCTCTACGAAGAGGCGGGGGGAGACGACAAGAAGCTCGGCGCCGCCATCGTCGCCTGGGTCAAGGAGCACCAACCGGGCGCCGAGGCCCGGACCGCGAGCCGGTACGCGAAGGACGCAGCCGCCGGCGAAACCATGAGCGACGCGGAACAGGCCATCCGTTCTGTGACGACGGACGAGGACTTGCTCGGCCGGCTGCGGGACTGGATCGGCCTGATCCGCCGTGACCTGCGCAATCGCCCTGTGGTTGTCCTTGAGGGCGGCCTGTTCGTCGTGGAGACGCCGTCGCGACGCAACGCCGGCGCCCACTACACGCCGCGTGACCTGGCCAAGGAGGTGGTGCTGCACGCGCTAGAGCCCATCGTCTACGCGCCTGGCCCGCACCAGACTGCCGACCGTGACTCGTGGAAGCTCAAGTCGTCGACGGAGATCCTCGACCTCAAGATCGCCGACATCGCCTGCGGATCGGGTGCGTTCCTCGTCGCGGCAGCGGGGTACCTCGCGGAACGCTTGCAGGAGGCCTGGCGTGCCGAGGGTCGACTGCAGGACCTCACCGCGACCGCGCGAAGGACCAAAGCGCTCCGCCAAGTGGTTGCCCGGTGCCTCTACGGGGCGGACATCAATGGCATGGCCGTCGAGATGTGCAAGCTTTCGCTCTGGCTCGTCTCCCTCGACCGTGACCTGCCCTTCTCGTTCGTCGATGACAAGGTGCTGCACGGCAATTCCCTCCTCGGCCTCACCTCGCTGAGGCAACTGGAAGAACTGCACATCGCCCCCAAGCCCAAGCCGCTCGGGCAACTGGGGATGGAGTTCTCCGGCAACGAACTCGTCGTGCGGATGGACGTGAGCCACCGCATTCAACGGGCCATCTCGCTGCGACAAGAACTCGCCTCCGAAGTCAGCACGGCAGACCCGATGCGATCGGCCGCCACCAAGCGGTCCCAGTTGCGGGAATTCGACGAGGTCACCGCCGATCTCCGGAAGATTGCCGACGGGGTGATCGCGGCCGGTCTTCGCCTCGGAGGTAAGCCCGGCAAGAAGCTCGACGAGGCTTACGAGAACCTCCGAATCGCCGTCGGTAAGGCCTTCCCCGCGGACGGTCAGGCTCCGGACGCATCCATGCTCGATGCCATCATCGAGGCGGGGCTCACCCCCACCGTCGTCACGGACTACGACCGATGGCAGCCCTTGCATTGGTTCCTCGAGGTGCCGGACGTCATGGCTCGAGGCGGGTTTGACGCGATCATCGGCAATCCGCCATTCGTCAGCGGTCTGGACTTGGGCGGCTATGTCGGAAGTAACGTACGGGAAGCCATCATTCAGTGGGTGGCCAGCGGCGAAAAGGGTTTAGCGGATCAAAGCGCATACTTTACTCTAAGGTCTCAGGAATTGCTTTCGTCGGGCGCCATTTTGGGCGTCGTCGCTAGTTCCACCCTAGCTCGGGGGGATTCTAGACGCGTTGCGCTGGAGCAGAACATCCGGAACGGGTGGGAGATATACAGAGCGGTGCGTGATCGAACTTGGCCGACGGCCACGGTTAATGTTCGAATCTGCATTCTGTGGGCGACAAACAGCGATCTACCTCAGGATTTGCCTAGGGTTGCGGACGGCCAGGAAGTCGATGCGATCGACTCCACTTTGGAACTGAAGACCGGAACTACTGGACTTTCGCCGTCGACCCTCGCCGAGAATGAAGACATGGCATTCATTGGGGTCTATCCAAACGGGTCTGGATTTCGGATCGCGGAACCTCTGGCGCGTTCGTGGATCACGACGGACGCGAAGAATCGTGACGTCCTCTTCCCGTATATCACGAGCGCAGACCTAAATGGCACCCCCGATCATTCTGCCTCTATGTGGGTCATTGATTTTGGCATCCGAACGCTGGAAGCAGCTTCAGAGTACTGCCTACCCTTCGAACACGTGGAATGCACAGTTAGAATGGAGCGCGCAAAGAACAAGGACCGCTCACGGAGGGAGATCTGGTGGCTGTTCACGAGGCGTTCTAAGGCCTTGATGCAGCAAATCTCCTCTCTGCGTCATTTCATAGGCATGAGACAGTCCTCTCAAATTATGCAGCCCGTCATGCTCCCCTCTGGATCACTAATCGACCAGACGGTGGTCGCCTTCGCTTCGGACGATTACGGACTCTTTGGGAGCCTAGAGGCTTATTCAAGATGCGGTTGCGTAATTGTATAACGCGATGGTTGCGGTAATTGCGTTGGCGAATGTGGCGTAGGGTCGGCGGTAGTCGGTGTGCACGGCGTTCCAGTTCTTGAAGTGG
>NZ_JACYXE010000028.1 GCF_014857905.1 Agilicoccus flavus
CATCACGACCCGGAGAACCGCAGCCCGGCAGCGCCAGCCGGCCCAACGTCGTACCCGCGCACCGTCATCGACTCACCCCACGCAGCGATGCCGTCGTCGGCACCGTCATGAAAGACCGGGGTTAGCGAGGTCGCCGCTCGCTTCCAGGTGTCCTGGCCGACAGTGAAGCGGTGGGTTGACCGCTACGCAAATGGCGAGTCGATGCACGATCGGTCCTCGCGGCCGAAGACCTCGCCGCACAGGACGAGCAAGGCGACGACGAAGCGGTGCGTGAGCCTGCGCCTGAGACTTCGCGAAGGGCCGGTTCAGCTCGCGAGCAGGCTCGGTATCGCGCCGTCTACCGTGCATCGAATCCTCACGAGCGTCCGGCTGAACCGGCTCGCATACCTAGACCGCGCCACAGGCGAACCTGTTCGCCGTTACGAGCATGACTATGCCGGGTCGCTCGTGCACGTGGATGTGAAGAAGCTCGGGAACATCCCCGACGGCGGCGGCTGGCGCTATGTCGGCCGCCGCCAGGGCGACAAGAATCGCTCCGCTACGCCGGACAAGCCCCGCAGCAAGTGGCACAACCCCACGCTCGGGTACGCATTCATCCACACCGTCATCGACGACCACTCCCGCGTTGCCTACACCGAGGTCCACGACGACGAAACTGCCATCACTGCAGTCGCCGTCCTGCGCCGGGCGGTCGGCTGGTTCGCCGACCGCGGCGTCACCATCGAGCGCGTCCTGTCGGACAATGGCGGGGCGTACCGCTCGTTCCTGTGGCGCGACGCCTGCGAGGAACTATCGATCGCACCGAAGCGGACTCGCCCGTACCGGCCGCAGACCAACGGGAAAGTCGAGAGATTCCACCGCACTATGGCCGAAGGGTGGGCCTACGCCCGCTGCTACCGCAGTGAGCAGGAACGCCGCGACGCCCTGCAGTCCTGGCTGCACCAGTACAACCAGCATCGGCCGCACACGGCCTGCGGCAACCAGCCGCCCTTCTCGCGATTAGCCAACGTCTCCGGTCAGTACAACTAGGCGTTTCAGCACGGCAGAGTCGTGTTCTGCCCGCCGAAGGCGGGCGCGATGAGCCGCACGCAGACCGGCATCGCCCCGGATGCCTACCGGCATCTCGTACCGGCCTGGCGTCTTATGGATGAGGCTCATCGAGCACCTGCTTTTCCGAGGCGCGCAGGGCGAATAAGGGAGACCTTGACGACCCTACGCAGAAAACCGGGCTGCTGGGGGTGAGACGGCATCCATTTTATCCGGCTCATCATCATCAGGTCCGGCGTTGAGTGCGCACGGGTCGGGCAGGAGTCACTACCTCCGACGACGGCGCACCTCGAACCAGCACGTTGGCGCAGTGGCGGGACGGCGGGGATGCTTACGGGGGCGTGGAGTAGGTCACCGCCTGCCTCTGAGGGGGCCGAACCGCCGACGAACGAGACGCATCTGTCGTCGGGAGTTCTCTCGGGTGACCGATGACGTGAATCGCGTGAAGGATTCGTGGCTCTCGTGCGAACGAGAGAACCGTCTTCGCACGCCCGAATGCGTCGTAACTGTCCGCTCGATCGGGAATCAGATGTCATATCACTAGGCGCCTCTGATGCCCGGCCCGACTTCCGGTCTTGAGCGTGCACGGCACCTGCTCGATGTCCGCGCGCTCCTCCGGCGGCAACTCGTATGGGTCATTGTCCACCGGCTCCGGCGGCTCGGTCTGGTGACGCACCCCGTCCCGCCCCACCCTCGCGTCGCCGCTCGGTCATTCAGAACCGGGCCGATCCGGTCGATGAGGAGGCATCCACCTGCGCAGTGTTCGAATGCGCGGTCCGTCGCCGTTCCATGTCGAGGTCTTGATGAAAACCCTCACCGTCCGACAGCGCCTGCTCCTCCTGGTCGTCACGGCTATCCTCGTCGCGCTGTCCCTCGCGGGCACCGCGCTCGTCGGAAACTCCCGGCTGACCTCCAGCGCCGAATCACTCACCACGGTGCAGGAGGCCAAGGCGCTCCTCAACCACCTGGACACGCGGGAGGCAGAGCTCAAGGTCGACGCCTACCGGAGTCTCGCCGGAGACGACCTCGAAGGGGTACAGAAGGACCTCCCGGACGACCTCGCGTCCGTGACCGACACCCTGGCGGAGCTGGAGAAGCTGGCGTTGCCCGCCGACGTGGCGGCCGGCATCAACGACGTCAAGCCGCAGGTCGCCGACTTCAACACCTTCGTCGAAGGGTTCGTGGCGCAGGCCGCGACGGACCGGGCCGCCGCGGCGAAGAACGCCCCCAAGGTGGCCGAGCTCAACGGTGCCGTGGACGACGAACTCGAGGCGATCCACGAGATCATCGACCGCGAGTCCGTGGCCCGGGAGGAGGCGTTCCAGAACACCGTCGACGCGACCCGCCTCATCTCGATGCTGATCGGGCTGCTCGGCGTCCTGGCCATGCTCGCCATCGCTATCCCCCTGCTGCGTTCCATCACCCGGCCGCTGGAATCGATCCGGGGCGTGCTCGACCGGATCTCCGGCGGAGACCTCACGGCCCGCGCGGACCTCCACACCAAGGACGAGATGGGCGACATGGCCCGCAAGCTCGACGAATCGACCGCCTCCACGCAGCGCTCGATGTCCGAACTGATCCAGGTCGCCGACGTCCTCGCCACCTCCGCCCAGAACCTGGCGAACAACAGCCGCCTCATCGCCGACTCCGCGGAGCGGTCCCAGGTCGGCGTCGGTCAGGTGCAGGAGCGCTCCTCGGAGGTCGCGGACAACGTCCGCACCATCGCCGCAGGAGCGCACGAGATGGGGGCCTCGATCCAGGAGATCTCCCGCGGTACCTCCGACGCGGCCCGCGTCGCCTCCAGCGCCGTCGCCGAGGCGGAATCGGCGTCCGCGTCGGTGCGCAAGCTCGAGGAATCCTCGACCGAGATCGCCAACATCATGAAGCTCATCACCTCGATCGCAGAGCAGACCAACCTCCTCGCGCTCAACGCCACCATCGAGGCCGCCCGAGCGGGCGAGGCGGGCAAGGGCTTCGCGGTTGTCGCGAACGAGGTCAAGGAGCTGGCGCAGGAGACCGCGACGGCCACCGACCAGATCCAGACCCGGATCAGTCAGATCAGCGAAGACACCACGCAGGCCACCCTCGTCATCGGCCGCATCTCCGACGTCATCTCCGAGATCGACCGACACCAGGCGTCCATCGCGTCCGCCGTCGAGGAACAGACCGCCACCACCGCCGAGATGTCCCGCAGCATCGAAGACGTGTCCGCCGGTGTCGACCAGATGAAGGACCGCGCCCACGGTTCGGCCGCCGAAACCGCCAACGCGCTCCGCGAGGTCGAAGGGGTCGTCGCCATCAGCACCGACGTCCACGAACAGGCCGACCGACTCCGCAGCATCGCCGGACGCTTCACCGTCGCCTGACCCGGAACCACCACGAGCCGTCCTCACCGAGGTGAGGACGGCTCGTGCGCCCGGCGGCTCCGCCTCGGGGTCCCAGCTGTGGGCTGGGGGTGCTTGGTTGGGTGCGGGGCAGATGACGTGCTTTTTGACGACATCTGTGGCACGCCCGACCTCCGGCGGGACCTGGCGGCTGCGCCTCGGGGTCCCAGCTGTGGGGTGGCTGGGGTGGTGGGTTGGGTGCGGGGCAGATGACATGCTTTTTGACGACATCTGTGGCACGCCCGACCTCCGGCGGGACCCGGCGGCTGCGCCTCGGGGTCCCGCCTGTGGGGTGGCTGGGGTGGTGGGTTTGGTGCGGCAGATGGCGATCTTTTTGACGACATCTGAGGTATGAACCTCCCTGGGTTCGTCGGAGGGTTCCGATCTAGCAAGGGGAGACTGGACCTATGGGAGCACCACGGAAGTTTGACGTTGAGACTCGGGAGCGGGCGGTGCGGATGTACCGGGATCATCTGGCTGATGCTGGGGGGTCCAAGCTCGCGGCGCGTCAGCATGTCGGGGCGTTGTTGGGGATCAATCAGGCGACGTTGCGGAACTGGGTGGAGCAAACCCCAGCCGCCGGTGAGGCGTCGCCGGAGAGCGCGGAGGTCAAGCGGCTGAAGCGGGAGAACGCTGAGTTGCGGCGCGCGAACGAGATTCTCAAGACCGCGAGTGCTTATGTGGGTGATGTCTGTCAAGCGGGGGGCTGGTCGAGGCGTTCGAGGAGGTTGGTGTAGACCTCGGCGCGGCGGGTTTGGCCCTTGGTGCAGGCGTCGTCGCGTTGGGCTTGCAGGGTGGGGCGGTGCTCGATGGTGGTGAAGAACATGGTGCAGGATTCGCAGATGGTTTCGTAGCGGCAGTCGAGTTCGATGGGGCGGGCGCAGTAGCCGTGGCCCAGAAGGCGTTTGTGGACTTCGGCCTGCAGAGCGGTCATGGCGGGTCCGGCGGCGTCGGCGGGCAGCTGCACCGGCGTGGCCGGGGTCGGGGCGGGGGGTTGGTTCCGGGTGTAGAGGGCTTCGATTTTGCTGGTGACGTTGAAGTACTGGTCGGCCACGGTGCGGTCTCCGATCCGGGCGTAGACCATGGTCATGGACAGGTCGATGTGTCCGAGGAGTGCGGCGATGGCTTCCAGACTCATGCCGCGGTTGATGGCTTGGGTGGCCAGGGTGTGGCGCAGCTGGATCGCCCCGGGAAGGGTGGAGGGCTTGATCTCCCCAGGAGGATGGAGTCATGCCTGCACAGAGGAAGTACCCCGAGGAGCTGCGTGAGCGGGCGATCCGGCTGGTCCGGGATCGTCTT
>NZ_JACYXE010000029.1 GCF_014857905.1 Agilicoccus flavus
CCTGACTTCAAGCTCCGCTACAAGATCCTGGCCCCTCAAGCTGTGGACAAGGAATCTGATCCCAAGAAAATTGCTCAAGTCATCTTGGAGGCCACGGGCTTGGATGTCGAGTCCTACCGTCTCGGTCACACCAAGGTATTCTTCCGCGCTGGTGTCCTGGGTCAGATGGAAGAGCTGCGTGATGACAGGCTCTCCAAGATCGTATCATGGCTCCAGGCTTACATCCGCGGTTACTTGTCCCGTAAGGAGTACAAGAAGCTGCAGGAGCAGAGATTGGCTCTCCAAGTTGTCCAGCGCAACTTGCGCAAGTACCTGCAACTCCGCACCTGGCCCTGGTGGAAACTGTGGCAGAAGGTCAAGCCTCTCCTCAACGTCACCCGCATCGAGGACGAGATCGCGAAACTCGAGGAGAAGGCACAGAAGGCTCAGGAGGCTTTCGAGAAGGAGGAGAAGCTCCGCAAGGAGGTCGAGGCCCTCAACGCCAAGCTGCTTGAGGAGAAGACCGCCCTGCTCGCCAACCTCGAAGGAAACCAGGGCAGCCTTGCCGAGACCCAGGAGCGCGCTAACAAGCTCCAGGCCCAGAAGGCTGATCTCGAGAACCAACTCAGGGACACCCAAGACCGCCTCACCCAGGAAGAGGATGCCCGTAACCAGCTCTTCCAAGCTAAGAAGAAGCTCGAACAGGAAGTCTCTGGCCTCAAGAAGGATGTCGAGGACTTGGAACTGTCCGTACAGAAGTCCGAACAGGACAAGGCTACCAAGGACCACCAGATCCGCAACTTGAATGATGAGATCGCTCACCAGGATGAGCTCATCAACAAGTTGAACAAGGAGAAGAAACTCCAAGGCGAGACCAACCAGAAGACCTCAGAAGAACTCCAGGCTGCCGAAGACAAGGTCAACCACCTTAACAAGGTCAAGCAAAAGTTGGAGCAGACCCTTGACGAGCTCGAAGACTCTCTGGAGCGCGAAAAGAAACTGCGTGCTGACGTCGAAAAGCAGAGGAGGAAGGTTGAGGGAGACCTCAAGCTCACCCAGGAAGCTGTCGCCGACCTCGAGCGCAACAAGAAGGAACTCGAACAGACCATCCAACGCAAGGACAAGGAAATCTCATCTCTCACCGCCAAACTCGAAGACGAACAGTCCCTGGTCAGCAAGCTCCAGAAACAGATCAAGGAGCTCCAAGGCCGCATCGAGGAGCTCGAAGAGGAAGTCGAGAGCGAGCGCCAGGCTCGCGCTAAGGCTGAGAAACAACGCGCTGACCTCGCTCGTGAACTTGAAGAGCTCGGCGAAAGGCTCGAGGAAGCCGGTGGCGCCACCTCTGCTCAGATCGAACTCAACAAGAAGCGCGAGGCCGAGCTTAGCAAGCTGCGCCGTGACCTCGAGGAGGCCAACATCCAGCACGAAGCCACCCTCGCCAACCTCCGCAAGAAGCACAACGATGCCGTCTCCGAGATGGGTGAGCAGCTCGACCAGCTCAACAAGCTCAAGGCTAAGGCTGAGAAAGAGCGTGCTCAATACTTTAGCGAAGTCAATGACCTCCGTGCCGGTCTCGACCACTTGTCCAACGAAAAGGCTGCACAAGAAAAGATCGTCAAGCAACTGCAGCACCAGCTCAACGAAGTCCAGAGCAAGGCTGACGAAGCCAACCGCACCCTCAACGACCTGGATGCCGCTAAGAAGAAGCTGTCCATCGAGAACTCCGACCTTCTCCGCCAACTGGAGGAGGCCGAGTCCCAGGTGTCTCAGCTCTCCAAGATCAAGGTGTCGCTCACCACACAGCTCGAAGACACCAAGAGGCTCGCCGACGAGGAAGCCAGGGAACGTGCTACCCTTCTTGGCAAGTTCCGCAACTTGGAACACGACTTGGACAACATCCGCGAACAGGTCGAGGAGGAAGCCGAGGGCAAGGCTGATCTTCAACGCCAACTGTCCAAGGCCAACGCTGAGGCTCAACTGTGGCGCTCCAAGTACGAGTCCGAGGGCGTCGCTCGCTCCGAGGAACTCGAAGAGGCCAAGCGCAAGCTCCAGGCTCGTCTCGCCGAAGCCGAGGAGACAATCGAATCCCTCAACCAGAAGGTTGTCGCTCTCGAGAAGACCAAGCAGCGTCTCGCCACCGAGGTCGAGGACCTGCAGCTGGAGGTCGACCGTGCCACTGCTATTGCCAACGCTGCAGAAAAGAAACAGAAGGCCTTCGACAAAATCATCGGAGAATGGAAACTCAAGGTCGACGACCTTGCTGCCGAACTCGATGCCAGCCAGAAGGAATGCCGCAACTACTCCACCGAATTGTTCCGCCTCAAGGGTGCCTACGAAGAAGGCCAGGAACAGCTCGAGGCTGTCCGCCGCGAGAACAAGAACCTTGCCGACGAAGTCAAGGACCTCCTGGACCAGATCGGCGAAGGTGGCCGCAACATCCACGAAATCGAGAAAGCCAGGAAGCGTCTCGAGGCCGAGAAGGACGAGCTCCAGGCCGCCCTCGAAGAGGCCGAAGCGGCTCTCGAACAAGAAGAGAACAAGGTCCTCCGCGCTCAGCTCGAGCTGTCTCAAGTCAGACAGGAGATCGACAGACGCATCCAAGAGAAGGAGGAAGAATTCGAAAACACACGCAAGAACCACCAGCGTGCCCTCGACTCCATGCAGGCTTCCCTCGAAGCCGAGGCTAAGGGCAAGGCTGAGGCGTTGCGCATGAAGAAGAAGCTCGAGGCAGACATCAACGAGCTTGAAATCGCCCTCGACCACGCCAACAAGGCTAACGCCGAGGCCCAGAAGAACATCAAACGCTACCAGGCACAAATCAAGGATCTGCAAACCGCTCTCGAGGAGGAGCAGCGCGCCCGTGACGATGCCCGCGAACAGCTCGGCATCTCGGAGCGTCGCGCCAATGCTCTTCAGAACGAACTGGAAGAGTCCCGCACACTCTTGGAGCAGGCCGACCGCGCCCGCCGCCAGGCCGAGCAGGAACTCAGTGACGCCCACGAGCAACTCAACGAGCTCTCCGCACAGAGCGCTTCCCTCTCTGCCGCCAAGAGGAAACTCGAGTCCGAGCTGCAAACCCTGCACTCCGACCTCGACGAACTTCTCAACGAGGCCAAGAACTCCGAAGAGAAGGCTAAGAAGGCCATGGTCGACGCCGCTCGTCTGGCGGACGAGCTCCGCGCCGAGCAGGATCACGCTCAGACCCAGGAGAAACTCCGCAAGGCTCTCGAGCAACAAATCAAGGAACTCCAAGTTAGGCTCGATGAGGCCGAGGCCAACGCGCTCAAGGGAGGCAAGAAGGCCATCCAGAAACTCGAACAGAGAGTCAGAGAACTCGAGAACGAGCTCGACGGCGAACAGAGGAGGCACGCTGACGCACAGAAGAACTTGCGCAAGTCCGAGAGGCGCATCAAGGAGCTCACCTTCCAGGCAGAAGAAGACCGCAAGAACCACGAACGTATGCAGGACCTCGTCGATAAACTGCAGCAGAAGATCAAGACATACAAGAGGCAGATCGAGGAGGCCGAAGAGATTGCCGCCCTCAACTTGGCTAAGTTCCGCAAGGCGCAACAGGAGCTCGAGGAGGCCGAAGAGAGGGCAGACCTCGCCGAGCAGGCCATCAGCAAGTTCCGCGGCAAGGGACGCGCGGGATCTGCAGCGAGAGGAGTCAGCCCGGCGCCCCAGCGCTCGCGCCCCGCCCTTGCTGACGGCTTCGGCACCTTCCCACCTAGGTTCGACCTGGCGCCCGAAGATTTCTAAACGTTCCACTACAAAACATAAAAACGGACTGTACAGATTTTTCGTTGAAAACGTAACTTTTTATACATTAGCTGTTGATGATGAACGAAAAACTGTAAAATACTAAATATGCAATTCTTTTTTTTTGTAAGCCAAACAAAAATATATACACTTTAGGGATCTAATGTTTTTACGAAAGGCTATTTTGTAACGTTGTTGATATTTATTTATATTATTTATTACCGTGGAGTATGTATCGAGAGTGCGAGCGAGTGCGTCGGATGCACGTGCGCGCGCGAGCACCGCCGAGACACGCCCCCCACCCCCGCACCGCACACCCGCACGTGCACCCCGCGCACCCTCCATTTGACATCTAA
>NZ_JACYXE010000002.1 GCF_014857905.1 Agilicoccus flavus
GTGATAACCGCTGAAAGCATCTAAGCGGGAAGCACGCTTCGAGATGAGGTTTCCATGCCCCTTGTGGGTGAGAGGCTCCCAGCTAGACTACTGGGTTGATAGGCCAGATGTGGAAGCACAGTAATGTGTGGAGCTGACTGGTACTAATAAGCCGATGACTTGACACCATGAAGATGCTACGCGTCCACTGTGCGGTTCCCGGAACATGAACCCCTGCCTGTCCCCCCCCTTGGTGGGGGGTGGGTGGAGGGAGTGTCGTGTCCCGAGAGGGTTACGGCGGTCATAGCGTTGGGGAAACGCCCGGTCCCATTCCGAACCCGGAAGCTAAGCCCAACAGCGCCGATGGTACTGCACTGGTGACGGTGTGGGAGAGTAGGACGCCGCCGGACAATATTTGCATGGTGGGGGTCGCATCTTCGGGTGCGGCCCCTACTGTCATGTCCGGACCCTGTCGTGCCCGGAGCCAGACATGCCCGGAGCCCGTCATGCCCGCAGCCTGGCGTGTCCGGTCCCTGTCGCGGTCCCCCCTCGGTGGGTGAGGGCGTCCGCGGTGCGTGCCGGCGGGCGCCGGAGCATCGGATCGTCCCGGAGCAGGCGCGAATTGCGTTGTCTGCGCTAGGGTTTCGCGTCACCGGAGCTGACGCGGCTTGGATGCAGTGCCCCCTGCTCGCCACCAGGACCACCGATGCTCCAGAGGACCCCGCACGTCATCCGTCGTTCGCTCGCGCTCACGTCGTGCCTCCTGGCGACGACGATCGCGCCCGTGCCGGCCGCCTCGAGCGAGCCGAAGGCCCCGGGGACGCCGGCCCCGGCCCCGGCCCCGTACTCGGAGCCGTTCCGGCCGCAGTATCACTACTCGCCCGCGAAGAACTGGGTCAACGATCCGAACGGACTCGTCTACTACGAGGGCGAGTACCACCTCTTCTACCAGCACAACCCGCTCGGCAACGACTGGGGCAACATGTCCTGGGGCCACGCCGTGAGCCGTGACCTCGTCCACTGGACCGAGCTCCCGGTCGCCATCCCGTTCGATGCGACCGAGGGCGTCTTCTCCGGCAGCGTCGTCGTCGACACCGCGAACACCTCCGGATTCGGGCGCCCCGGCAAGCCGGCCATGGTGGCGGTGTACACGTCCGCCAAGGCGGGGAACCAGTCCCAGGCGCTCGCCTACAGCCTCGACAACGGTCGGACCTTCACGAAGTACGCCGAAAACCCGGTGCTCGACATCGGTTCGGGCGAATTCCGCGACCCCAAGGTGTTCTGGCACGCCGGCAAGCGCGCCTGGGTGATGGTCGTGGCCAAAGCGTTGGACCGTCAGGTGGCCATCTACTCCTCCCGCAATCTGAAGACCTGGACGCACGAGTCCGACTTCGGGCCGATGAACGCCACCGGGGGAGTCTGGGAGTGCCCCGACCTGTTCCCGCTGCCGACCCCACGGGGCGGCAAGGCCAAGTGGGTGATGATCGTCAACCTCAACCCGGGCGGCCCCCAAGGTGGCTCGGGCGCCCAGTACTTCGTCGGCGACTTCGACGGCACGACGTTCACCCCGGACGAGAAGCCGTACGTGGCGCCCCGTGGACGGAGCCTCGGATCGTTCGACACCGGAACGTTCGGGTCGTGGACGGCAACCGGCACGGCCTTCGGGACCGGCCCCGCGGCCGGGAACCTGCCCGGGCAGGCGGGAGTCCGCGGCTGGGTCGGGGCGGGCCACGTCAACAGCTTCCACGGAGGGGACGCGGCCACCGGGACGCTCACCTCACCCGCCTTCCGGATCGACGCGGACCACCTCAACTTCCTCGTGGGCGGCGGCGCCCACCCGAGGGTTCCGGGAGCGGTCACCGGCGGGCAGGCACCGGTCGGGCGCGTCATCGCCGACTTCGAGTCGACGACCTGGCCGCAGGGCTGGACCGCGACCGGCGGGCTGGCCTCGAAGGGCCCGGCGGCGGGCACGATCGGCACCCAGCAGCCCGTGTCCGGCTTCCAGGGCAGGCGTCTGGTCAACACCTTCCTCGCCGGCGACGAGACCACCGGAACGCTCACGTCCCCGGCCTTCACCGTGACGTCGCCGACCCTGTCGCTGCTGGTGGGGGGCGGCAACCGCCCGATGAGCGGAGAGAACCCCACCGCGGTCAACCTGCTCGTCGACGGCAAGGTCGTGCGCACGGCCACGGGCTCCGACAGCGAGGCGCTGAACTGGATCGACTGGGACCTCGCGAGCGTGCGCGGCAAACAGGCCCGGATCCAGATCGTGGATCGACACACGGGTGGGTGGGGGCACGTGCTCGTGGACCAGATCGTCGCCGCGGACGCCCCGGCGAAACCGGTCGCCACGGACACCTCCGTCGACCTCGTCGTGGGCGGGAGGGTCGTCCGCTCCACGACCGGCGCGAACGACGAGAACCTCGACTGGCGGAGCTGGGACGTGCGCGCCCTCAGGGGGAAGAACGCGCGGATCCGGATCGTGGATCGGAACACCGGCGGGTTCGGACACATCCTCGCCGACCAGTTCACTCTCTCTACGCGGGCCGCGACGACCTCGCTCCAGCGCGCCCACTGGCTGGACGAGGGCGCGGACCATTACGCGGCGGTCACCTGGAACGACGCACCGCGGCGCAAGCGCATCTCCATCGCCTGGATGAACAACTGGCTCTACGCGGGCACCACCCCGACGTCACCGTGGCGCAGCTCCTTCACCGTCCCGCGCGAGCTGTCTCTCGTCCGCCGCGGCGGGGCCTGGGCCCTGGCGTCCCGTCCGGTCGCGCAGTTCGACACGCTCGAGACGACGCCGCCGACCGACCTGCGCAACGTCGCAGTAAACGGGACACGGCCCACGAGGATCTCGGGTCGTCAGCTCGATCTGCGCGTCGCTCTCGACCTCTGGCGGGCCGACAAGGCCGGGGTGGACGTGCTGGTCGGGGCGGGTCATCGCACCCGCATCGGGGTGGACCGCAGCTCCGGGGAGCTCTTCATCGACCGGCGGGCGTCGGGTGCCACGGGATTCAGCGCCGCGTTCCCGGCCGTCCACCGGGCACCGCTGAAGGTGCGGAACGGACTCGTGCACCTGCGCGTGCTCGTCGACAGCAACAGCGTCGAGGTCTTCGCCGACGGCGGAGCCCTCGTCATGTCCGATCTCGTGTTCCCGGACGCGCGAGGACGCGGCGTCTCGCTGTGGTCCGAGGGCGGGCGTGCCGAGGTCCGGCACCTGTCGGCGCGCAGAGTCGACTCGACCTGGCGCCAATGACAGCTGACCAGCGGACGATGCGGGGCGACGCCGACCGACCTCGGCCCGCGTCGCCCCGGCCGGATCACCGCCCGCGGGGCCAGAGCGACGCCCACGGGACGTCGATCTCGAGGAGGAGCTGCCGCAGCAGGGGCAGGCTCACGCCGACGACGTTGTGCGGGTCGCCCTCGATGCGCTCGACGAACGGGCCGCCGAGCCCGTCGAGGGTGAAGGCGCCGGCCACGGCGAGCGGCTCACCGGTCGCGACGTAGGCGTCGATCTCGTCGTCGTCGAGGTCGGCGAAGTGGACGGTCGTCGTCGCGGTCTGTCCGAGGGTGCCGCCGGTGCCGTCCGCGCGCAGGTCGACGAGCCAGTGACCGGTGTGCAGATCCCCGGAGCCGCCGCGCATCGTCGCCCACCGATCCCGGGCCGTCGCCGCGTCGCCCGGCTTCCCGTACATCGCGCCGTCGATCTCGAGGACGGAGTCGCAGCCGAGGACGATGACGTCGTCGTCGTCCTCGGACGCCTCCACCGCGGCGGCGACGGCCTCGGCCTTCGCGCGCGCGAGGACGAGGGCGGCGTCGGCCGGCGCCAGCTCCCCGTACCGGGCACGGGCGTCGGCGAGGGCCACGTCCTCGTCCACCCCGCTCACGAGGACCCGTGGGGATACCCCCGCGGCGCGGAGCGTGGCCAGCCGGGCGGGGGAGGCCGAGGCGAGGAGCAGGGTCGCGTCGGAGCCCGCCGGCTCGGCCGGAGGCGTGGACGTGGGGTCGGTCATCGGAGAAGCCTCGTTCCAGGAGTGGGGTCGGTGCCGGGGACTGGGCGTCCGGGCGCCGGCGTCGCGGGGTCGACGACAGCCGGTGGGCTGCCGCCGACGGGACCCGGTCAGTCGTGCCGGGGGCGGCGGTCGGCGAGGACGGCGAACCGGAGCGTGTCGAGGCCCAGGTTGCCGAGCCCCAGTGCGCGGCGGTGGAACTCGCGGACGTCGAAGCCCGCGCCGTCGGCCGCCCGCGCCTCGTCGCGCAGCCGGAGCCAGCTCCGCTCGCCGATCTTGTAGGACGGGGCCTGGCCCGGCCACCCCAGGTAGCGGTCGAGCTCGAAGCGGGCCACCTCCTCGGCGAGGTTCGTGTGCGCCCGCAGGAACGCCCACGCCTTGTCGTAGGTCCAGGCGCCGCCGCCGACGGACGCCGGGGCCGGCAGCTCGCAGTGCACGCCGATGTCGATGACGACGCGGGCCGCGCGCAGCGACTGCGCGTCGAGCCACCCGAGGCGATCGCCGGGGTCGGCGAGGTACCCGAGCTCGGCCATGAGGCGCTCCGCGTAGAGCGCCCACCCCTCGCCGTGACCGGACGTCCACGCGAACTGGCGGCGCCACGTGTTGAGCGTGTCGCGGGCGTACACGCTCTGGCCGACCTGCAGGTGATGCCCGGGGACGCCCTCGTGGTAGACGGTGGTCCGCTCCTGCCACGTGGCGAAGCGGGTGACGCCCTCGGGGACGGACCACCACATGCGCCCGGGGCGGGAGAAGTCGTCGGCGGGGCCCGTGTAGTAGATGCCACCGGTCTGGGTGGGGGCGATGCGGCACTCCAGGGTGCGCAGCGGCTCCGGCACGTCGAAGTGCGTACCCGCGAGGTCGTCGATCGCGCGGTCGGAGGTCTCCTGCATCCAGGCGCGCAACGCCTCCGTGCCCTCCAGGGCGTAGCGAGGGTCGGCGTCGAGGGCGGCGACGGCGTCGGCGACGCTGCCGCCGGGAACCACGCGGTCGGCCACCTGGCGCATCTCCGCGACGATGCGCGCGAGCTCCTCCTGGCCCCAGGCGTACGTCTCGTCGAGGTCGACGGCGGTTCCGAGGAAGGTGCGGGAGGCGATCTCGTACCTCTCGCGGCCGCACGCGTCCGACTCCGGGGCGACCGGGAGCAGCTCGCCGCGGAGGACCTCGGCGAGATCGGCGTAGCCGCGCCTCGCCTCGCGCGCCCCGTCGGCCAGAGCACGCGCCGCGGCGCCGTCCACCGGGCCGTCGGCGGTGGCGGCCCGGCGGGTGAGCGCGTCGAAGAACCCACCCTCGGCCGCGCAGTCGTCGGCCTGGGCCGCCGCCGCCCGGACCTGCCGGACCGGGCTGACGATCCCGCGGGCGGCCGCCGCCCGCAGCGACTCCGCGTACTGCGACAGAGCCCGCGGCACGGCCCGCAACCGTTCCGCGACGACCTCCCAGTCCTCGGACGAGTCGGTCGGCATGAGGTCGACGATGTCGCGGCAGTGCTGCACCGGTGACTCGATGACGTTCAGGGAGGCGAGGTCGGCGCCGGCCTCGTAGCTCTCTTGGGCCACCCCGAGGCGTTCACGCATGGCGTGGACCGTCACCTCGTCCACCTCGTCGGCGGGGGCGAGCCCGTCGAGGTCGGCCAGGGTGGCCGTGCGCAGGCGCGCCAGGGCCTCGTGGCCGGCGGGGGAGAGGTCGTCGATCTCGTCGTGGCGCCCCGGCAGCCCGCAGGCGGTGGCCGACAGGGGGCTGAGGTCGAGGAGGCTGACCACGTACGCCTCGGCGAGACGGTCGACGGCGGTGGGTTCGCGGGGTGTCGTCGGCGTTGTCGTCACCCGCTCGACGCTACCCGAGACGGCCGGGCGCTCTCACGGGTCCCGCCGGGTCCGGCGCCGCCGTCGCGGCAGCTCACGGAATCCGCACGGAACCCCTGCGCCGCGTGCCGAGGGTGACCGACGACGACCGCACCGAGGTCACGCAGGCTGCCGGCGACCGCGCGTGGGCCGCCTCGCTCATCCTCATCCTCCGCGGGGCCCGCGGCCGGTGGACGCCCGCGCGGGCGACCGGTCCGCTCCGGTGCGCCCACGGGTGTGGCCCTGGCTCGAGCGCACGTGCGGGCGCGGGGCGCGGGGCCCGGTTCGTGCGGAAACGGACGACACCGTCGGTCCTCGGGAGTACCGTCGGGGCAGCCTCACCCGGCGGCGTCGCGGATTCTCTCGCGTCCTCGCCGGTCCCCTCACACGGCACTTGGAGCGCTCATGACCCCCTCCCAGCGACAGACGTGTCGCGCCGCCGGCGCCCTCCTCCTCGTCGGCTCGACCCTGTCCGCGGCCCCCGCCCAGGCGGCTCCCGCGGGCGCCGGCTCCGGCGCGAGCGCCTCGAGCGCGACCCAGCAGTACCTCGTCCTCGCCCGGGTCGGCGTCGCCGACGCGCAGGTGCGGGCGGCCGTGGCCGCCGCCGGCGGCACGGTCCGGTCGGTCAACGCGGCCGTCGGTGTCTACACGGTGGACTCCGCCGACGCCGGGTTCGCGGCCAGGGCCCGCGCCGCGGGCGCCGTCGACGGCGTGACGACCGATCGACGCATCGGCAGCGCGGTGCCGTCGCAGACCCCCGCGCAGGCTCGCGCCCTCGAAAAAGCGACCCGGGCTCGGGCGCTCGCCGCGTCCACGTCGGCGACGACGAAGCCCAAGCCGCGGCCCGGCGGCAGCGCGACCGAGCCGCTCGCGGGGTTGCAGTGGGACATGGCGATGATCGACGCCTGGCGCGCCCACCGCGTCGAGCAGGGCGACGGCGTCAAGGTCGGGATCATGGACACCGGCGTCGAGGCCGCGCACCCGGACATCCGGCCCAACTTCGACTACCGGCTCTCGAGGAACTTCACCACCGACAAGCCCGACATCGACGGCAAGTGCGAGGACGAGCCCGACAAGTCCTGCTCGGATCCGGCCACGGTCGACGAGAACGAGCACGGCACGCACGTCGCCGGCACGATCGCCGCGGCCCGCAACGGCGTCGGCATCGCGGGCGTCGCGCCCAAGGCCGACATCGTCAACCTGCGCGTCGGGCAGGACTCGGGGTACTTCTTCGTCGACGCGACCGTCAACGCCCTCACCTACGCGGCCGACCACGGCATCGACGTCGTCAACATGAGCTTCTTCATCGACCCGTGGATGTTCAACTGCGCCGCCAACCCCAAGGACAGCCCGGAGGCGCAGGCCCAGCAGGCCGCGACGATCAAGGCGACGAACCGCGCGCTCGACTACGCCCGCAAGCGCGGGGTGACCCTCGTGGCGGCGGCCGGCAACGAGCACCTCGATCTCGACCACGTCACCAAGGACGCGACGAGCCCGAACTACCCGGCCGACAAGGCGTACGAGCGCACCCTCGACAAGGGCTGCCTCAACCTGCCGGCGCAGGGCAACGGCGTCATCACCGTGTCGTCGGTGGGCCCGTCGGGCATCAAGGCCGATTACTCGAACTGGGGCGCGGAGTCCGTCGACGTCGCCGCCCCCGGCGGCTCCTACCGCGAGGGGTTCGGCACCCCGACCTACGCGAAGCCGACGAACATGGTCCTCGCGCCCATGCCGAAGGCCCTCGCCCTCGCCAACGCGAAGGTCGACAAGACGACGGGCGCGTCCAGCGACCCGTTCATCGTCTCGCAGTGCAAGAAGAAGGGGGACTGCGTGTACTACCAGTACCTGCAGGGCACCTCGATGGCCGCGCCGCACGCCGCGGGTGTGGCCGCGCTGATCGTCGGCCGGTACGGCAAGAAGGACCGCGCCCACGGTGGCCTGAAGCTCGACGCCCGCACGACGGAGCGGATCCTGCTGAAGACGGCGACCGACACCCCGTGCCCCGCCTCCCCGTACGCCTACCCGGGCCGCCCGGCGGAGTTCACGGCCACGTGCACCGGCTCGCCGCGCGAGAACACCTTCTACGGCGAGGGCACGGTCGACGCCCTCGCCGCCGTCACCGGCCACCGGAAGGCCGCGAAGGGGCACCACCGTCCCTGACCCGTCCTCTCGCTGACCCGTCGGTGCCCCACCTCCGCGCAGGTGGGGCACCGACGTGCGTCAGGCGCCGACCTCGCGCAGGCGGCCGGTAGAGGAGTCGACGACGACGACGCGGAGCGAGTCCGTGCGCGGTGCAATGCCGAGCGACGGTGCGACAGAGGCCGTCAGCGTCGGGGGTGCGCGGCGGCGTCCAGGGCCCGGCGGGGGTCGGCCCACCGTGACCGGGTGGGCTCGGGGGCGGGGTCGGTGCCGCCGGAAGCGAGCAGGACCGCGGTGAGCGCGGCCACCTCGGCCGCGTCGGGCGACCCGGCGACCACGCGGAACAGGGGCGCCTGGGGGCTCACGTCGGCGGGGTCGGCGTCGGGCATCGGGCGCTCCTTCGTCTCGGGCGATGGCGTCTCGTGGCGTCTCGTGGCGTGGCGTGGCGCGCGGCGCGCGGTCACCGCCGGCGGGTCACAGGGGGATGTTGCCGTGCTTCTTCGCGGGCAGGGTCTTGTGCTTCGTGCGCAGCGCCCGAAGTGCGTGGACGACGTGGCGGCGCGTCTCCGACGGCGGGATGACCGCGTCGATGTAGCCGCGCTCGGCGGCCACGTACGGGTTGGCCAGGGTCGTCTCGTACTCGTCGACGAAGGCGGCGCGGGCCGCCTCGACGTCCCCGCCCTCGTCGACGACCTTCTGGATCTGCCGCCGATAGAGGATGTTGACGGCGCCCTGGGCGCCCATGACCGCGATCTGCGCCGTCGGCCACGCGAGGTTGATGTCGGCACCGAGGTGCTTGGACCCCATGACGTCGTAGGCGCCGCCGTACGCCTTGCGGGTGATGACGGTGACGAGCGGCACGGTCGCCTCGGCGTAGGCGTACAACAGCTTGGCCCCGCGCCGGATGATGCCGTTCCACTCCTGGTCGGTGCCGGGCAGGAAGCCGGGCACGTCGACGAACGTGAGGACGGGGATCCCGAACGCGTCGCATGTGCGCACGAACCGGGCGGCCTTCTCGGAGGCGTCGATGTCGAGGGTGCCCGCGAGCTGGCTCGGCTGGTTCGCGACGACCCCGACGCTGCGCCCCTCGACGCGCCCGAACCCGCACAGGATGTTCGGCGCGAAGAGGGCGTGGACCTCGGTGAAGACCCCCTCGTCGAGGACCGCCTCGATGACGGTGCGCATGTCGTAGGGCGTGTGGGCGGAATCGGGGACGAACGCGTCGAGCGCCTCGTCCTGCGGCGTCGTGCCCTCGAACGGCTCGGCCTCGAACACGACGGGGTCGTCGAGGTTGTTCTGCGGCAGGTAGGAGAGCAGCTCCTGGACGTAGGCGATGGCGTCGTCCTCGTCGAAGGCCATGTAGTGCGCGACGCCGGACCGCGTGTTGTGGGTGCGCGCGCCGCCGAGCTCCTCGAAGTCGACGGTCTCGCCGGTCACGGTCTTGATGACGTCGGGCCCGGTGATGAACATGTGCGACGTCTGGTCCGCCATGACGACGAAGTCGGTGATGGCGGGGGAGTAGACCGCGCCGCCGGCGCACGGGCCCAGCACGAGGCTGATCTGCGGGACGACGCCGCTCGCGTGGACGTTGCGGCGGAAGATCTCGGCGTACAGGCCGAGGGCCGCGACGCCCTCCTGGATGCGCGCACCGCCGGAGTCGTTGATGCCGACGACGGGGCACCCGATCTTCATGGCCAGGTCCATGACCTTGACGATCTTCTCGCCGAACACCTCGCCGAGGGACCCGCCGAACACGGTGAAGTCCTGCGAGAAGACGCACACGGTGCGCCCGTCGACGGTGCCGTACCCGGTGACGACGCCGTCGCCGTACGGGCGGTTGCCCTCCTGGCCGAAGTTCGTCGAGCGGTGCCGCGCGAGCCCGTCGGTCTCGATGAAGCTGCCCTCGTCGAGGAGCGCCTGGATGCGCTCGCGGGCCGTCTTTTTGCCCTTGGCGTGCTGCTTCTCGACCGCGCGGGCCGAGCCGGCGTGCACGGCCTCGTCGTTGCGGCGGCGGAAGTCGGCGAGCCGTCCGGCCGTCGTGTGCAGGTCCACCTCGGGTGCCTCGCTGCGCCGAGCATCCTCACTCATGCCCTCACCCTAGCCTTGGGCCATGACCTCGATCGCTCGTCTCGGCGAGGAGCTCCGCGCCGCCGGGCGCCCGTGGCGCCACGTCGACGTCCTCGGGGAGGTGGACTCGACCAACGCCGTGAGCCTGCGCGACCCGCGCGCCTGGCGGGTCGTCGTCGCCGACACCCAGAGCGCCGGCCGCGGCCGGCGAGGACGCACGTGGGCCTCGCCCCCCGGGACGTCGCTCGCGATGTCGCTCACCCTGCCGATGCCGGCCGATCACCCGGCGCCCGGGTGGATCCCGCTGCTCGCCGGGCTCGGGGTCCGCGACGCGCTCGCCGGGCTGCTGCGGTCTTCGGGGCGGTTTGCGCTCAAGTGGCCGAACGACGTGCTCGCCGCCGACGTCGACGGGACGTGGCGCAAGGTGTGCGGCGTCCTCGCGCAGGCGGTGTCCGCGCCGACGGCCGGCGCGTGGGGCTCGTCCTCCTCGGCGGGCGGCGGTCTCGTCGTCGTGGGGGTGGGGATCAACGTCGGCGTCGAGGACCTTCCGGTCCCGACGGCGACGTCGCTGCACCGCCTGCCCCGCCCGGCGGGGATGCCGGCCCCCGACCGGGCGGCGGTGGCGCTCGCCGTCGCCGACGCCGTCGCGCCCTGGTACGCCCGATGGGCGGAGGGAGACGTGGCCCCGCTGCACGCCGCCTACCGGGCGGCGTGCGCGACGATCGGCCGCGACGTCGTCGTCCACCTGCCCGGCGGGGACGTGCGCGGGCGCGCGACCGGGGTCGGGGACGACGGCGCGCTCCTGCTCGACACCCCCTCGGGGAGGCGCGTCCTGTCGGCCGGTGACGTCGTGCACGTCCGGCCGGGCGAATCCGATTCTCCCCGTGAAGGATCGGAGCTCGGATCGCCGACCGGGGCGGGCGATTCGGGCATGATCGGACCATGACCGGGGGGGAACGGCACGCAGGCGACGCGACGCCGCCGCCCGGTCGTGGCGACGCTGCGGAACGGCTGCTCGGCGCCGGCCACGCCCTCAGCAGGCGCGAGGTGAGCGCGGGCGCGGGGGTGTCGCTGCTGCAGGCGCGCCGGTTCTGGCACGCGCTCGGCTTCCCGGCGATGGGCGACGACGAGCTGTCGTTCACCGACGCCGACCTCGCCGCGCTGGACCGGGTCGTCCACCTCTCCGGGGCGTTCGACGACGCGATGATGCTCGCGATGACCCGGGCGTTCGCGCGTACGGCCGAGCGGCTCGCGACCTGGCAGCTCTCCCTTGGGGTCGAGGCCGCGTTGGGCGGGGCCGACGACGAGACGGGGGCGCCGGTGGTGCCGGACCTCGCGGCCACGCTCGCGGCCGACGAGGAGGCGGAGGAGGGCCTGTTCGACCAGCGTCTCGGCCCGGAGGCCCGGGCGTCGGTCGCGGAGTTCCTCGTCGCCTCGGCCAACGACCTCGAGCCGCTGCTCGTTTACGCGTGGCGGCGCCACCTCGCGGCCGCGATCGGGTCGCTCGTCGCGGAGGGCATGCCCGACGACGCGACGTCGACGGAACGGTGCGTCGGGTTCGCCGACCTCGTCGACTTCACGAGCCTCGTCAGCCGGCTCTCGGAGCGGCAGCTCTCCCGGCTCGTGCAGCAGTTCGAGGCCCACGCGGCCGACATCGTCACGGCCCACGGCGGCCGCATCGTCAAGACCCTCGGCGACGAGGTCGTCTACACGTGCGAGCGGCCCGCGCCGGCAGCGGCCATCGGTCTGGACCTGTGCGAATCCCTCGCGCAGGACCCGGCGATGCCGTCGTTGCGGGTGGGGATGGCCCGCGGGCCGGTCCTGTGGCAGCTCGGCGACGTGTTCGGCACGACGGTCAACCGGGCGAGTCGCCTCACGCGCATCGCCCGCCCCGACACCGTCGTCGTCGACGCCGCGCTCGCGGCCGAGCTGGGCAACCTGTCGGGCTTCGAGACCCGCCCGCTCCCGCCGCGGGCCCTGCGCGGCCTCGGCGTCACCGCGTTCTCGGAGCTGCGGCGCACGCCCGTGGCGGCCCGACGCCGCCCGGTCGCCCGGCGCCGACCCTGACCCGGCGGCCCTGAACCGTAGAACTGAGGCGTGGCCCCGGACCCGCTGTCGCTGAGGCCGACGCGCCGTCACGGGCCGACGCTGTTGCCGACGCTGTCGCTGTCGTTGACGCGCCTGACCCGGCGGCCATGATCTGCCGAGCTGAGGCGCTCCCCTGAACCGCTGTCGCTGAGCCCGACGCGCCACCCCGGACCCGCTGACGCTGAGGCGCCACCCCGGACGCGCTGGAAGCTGTCGCTGAGGCGCTGCGCCGGGCCCCACGACGACGCCGACAGCGCTGAGGCGCTGCCCCTGACCTGGCGGCCCCGACGCGCCGCCGCGGCCCGCGCCCGGAGGGCGACTCGCGAGGGTGCCGCGGATCGAAGAACCGTACGGACGACACGGGCGCAGGTGCGGTGGGGGGCCCGACGCTGTGACCTGGTCGTTCGCGACGGGAGGTGGCGACAATGTCGTCCGAACGGGTCTTCGATCCGGGACACGCCCGTCTCGCGGCGGCCCGAGACCCCCGAGTGCGGGGGCGGGGGAGGTCCCCGCGTCGATACGCTGCCGAAGAACGCCCGGAGGACCCCGGGCCCCGAGCGCGAGGGAGCGCCATGAGCAGCGACGACCGCCGACAGACCACCGACGACACCTGCGACGCCGGGCCGGACACCCCGTCCGGATCGACCGGTCAGGGCGGTTCCGGGCGGGGGGCCGGCCCGAATGTCGAGGCGACCCGCCCGCTCGTGCGCCTCGAGCGGCACGGTGACGAGGGCCACGTGGCCGAGATCGTCCTCGATCGCCCGGAGGCGATGAACGCGGTCTCCAGCGACCTCGCGATCGCGCTCGCCCGCACGTGTGCGCAGGTCGCGGCGCTCGCGGAGGCGGGGGACGTGCGGGCGGTCGTCGTGAGCAGCACTCACCCGAAGGCGTTCTGCGTGGGGGCCGACCTCAAGGAGCGCAACGCGCTCTCCGACGCCGAGCTCGTGGCCCAGCGGCCGACCGCGCGCGCCGCGTACCGCAGCGTCCTCGACCTGCCGGTCCCGGCGGTCGCGGCCGTCGACGGGTACGCGCTCGGCGGCGGGTGCGAGATCGCCCTCTCGTGCGACCTCATCGTCGCGGCGCCGGGGGCGACGTTCGCGCTGCCCGAGGTGTCGGTGGGCGTCGTCCCCGGCGGGGGCGGGACCCAGCTCGTCACACGGCGCCTCGGGTGGGGCGGCGCCGCGTCGCTCGTCTTCACCGCCCGCCGCGTCGACGGGACGCAGGCGGTGCGGATGGGGCTCGCCGACGAGCTGGCGCCCGATGGGGCGCGCGCCCACGCCCTCGAGCTGGCCGCCGGTATCGCCCGGCACTCGCCGGTCGCGCTGCGCAACGCCAAGCGGGCGATGCGGCTCGGCGCGGACGTCGACCTCGCCGCCGGCCTCGAGATCGAGGACAACGCCTGGCGCGCCACCGCCTTCTCCGGCGACCGCGCCGAGGGCGTGGCCGCATTCGTCGAGAAGCGCTCCCCCCGCTGGCCGGGCCGCTGAGCCACCGAGTCGGCGCCCGGGACAGGTCGGGCGTCCCGGCCCGCGGGGCGGCACGGCCGGACGTCACGCACGGCCGAGCCGCTCAATACGGCCGGGCGGTGCGCACGGCGAGGCCCGGGTCGCGCGGGGTGGGGCCGGTCGGCGCGGCCTGGGTCACTCGGGGCGGGGCCGCGCGTGACCGCTCGGTCCGATCGGCGCGACCGCCCGCAGTTCCCGTCGGACCGTTCAGGGACGTCCGTCCCCGCTCTGACGCGCCGGGTCGACGATCCGCCGACCAAATCGGAACTCTGGACATAACATGTGCGCCATGACGAAGGTGCTACTGGCAGAAGACGATTCTGCGATCAGCGATCCCCTCTCGAGGGCCCTTCGTCGCGAGGGGTACGAGGTCGTGGTCTGCGCGGACGGCTTCGAGGCCTACCTCGTCGGGCGGGAGGGGCCCGACCTCGTCGTGCTCGACCTCGGCCTGCCGCGGATGGACGGCCTCGAAGTGTGCCGGCGCCTGCGCGCCGAGGGGCGCACCGCGCCCATCCTCATGCTGACCGCCCGGGCAGACGAGGTCGACACCGTCGTCGGCCTCGACGCCGGCGCCGACGACTACGTCACCAAGCCGTTCCGCCTCGCCGAGCTCCTCGCCCGGGTGCGCGCCCTGCTGCGCCGCAACGCCCCCGATCAGGACGCCGGGGTGCGTCTCGACGTGCAGGCCCGGCGCGTCTTCACCGGCGACGTCGAGGTCCAGCTCACCGCCAAGGAGTTCGATCTGCTGCGGGTGCTCGTGCGGGAACAGGGCAAGGTCGTCTCCCGCGAACAGCTCATGTCGGAGGTCTGGGGGACGGGCTGGTTCGGGTCGACGAAGACGCTCGACATGCACGTGTCGGTGCTGCGGCGCAAGCTCGGCGACGACGTGGCCCGCCCGACGTTCATCACGACGGTCCGCGGGGTCGGGTTCCGCTTCGAGCGCCCCACGACCGCCGCCTAGCCGTGCACGCCGTCCTGCGTCGCACCGCGCTCGTCGCGACGGCGATGACCGCGGGGTTCGTCGGGGTCCTGTGCACGGCGGGAGCCCTGTTCGTGAACTTGCGCGACATCCAAGACGGCGGGGTGCTCGTGGGAGCGTGCGCCGTCCTCGGGGTGCTGCTCGCGTCCCTCGGGGCGCAGCGCTACGCCGAGTGGGAGGCGCGCACGATCGCGGGGTTCCTCGACGTCGTCGCCCGCCAGGCCGAGCGACTCGGGACCGGCGACCACGACCCGGCGCACCTGCCGGTCGGGGTGCCCGAGATCGACGCGGTCGGCTCGTCCATCGCCCGCAGCTCGCGGCAGCTGCTCGGGGCGCTCTCGAGCGAGCGGGAATTCGCGGCCGACGCCTCGCACCAATTGCGCACGCCGCTGACCGCGCTGCTCATGCGGCTCGAGGAGATCGGCATGACCGACAACATCGACACGGTCCGGGAGGAGGCCGCGGTCGCGATCGAGCAGGCGGAACGCCTCGACGCGACGGTGGCGACCCTGCTCGCCCGCAGCCGGCGGTCGGGGGACGTGTCGCGGCCGGTCCGGGTGGACCACGTCCTCGTCCTGCTGCAGCGGCACTGGCAGCCGCGGTTCGAGCTCGACCACCGCTCGATCGCCGTGACGGGGGCCCGCGGCGTGCGGGTGACGTCGACCGAGACCGCGCTCGAGCAGATCCTCAGCACCCTCGTCGAGAACGCGCTCGTCCACGGCGGCGGGACCGTGAGCATCGACGTGCGCCACTCGGGGCCGTCGGTGGTCGTCTCCGTCGTCGACGAGGGGGAGGGGATGACGGCCGACATGGCGCGCCGGGCCTTCGAGCGGCACGCGAGCACGAGGAGCACCGGCATCGGGCTGCCCCTGGCCCGCGACCTCGCGGAGCGGCACGGCGGGCGCCTGGAGCTCGTGTCGCCGCGGCCGGCGCACTTCGAGCTGTTCCTCTCCGGCGTCGAGGACGAGGCGGCCACGGCGGCGCCGGAGGGCGGGAGCGGCGGGTCAGCCGCGGCGGGCGGGGACTGAGCGCTCGGCCGGCTGGGGCGTCAGATCTTGGAGCTCGTGCACGAAGACGAACCGGCGGTAGGCCCAGAAGCGGAACAGCGTGCCGAGGCCGATCCCCACGCCGCGGGCCACGGACTCCCATGTGAGGGCGTCGGCGTGCAGGACGTCGATCGCGAGGGCCACGCAGGCGACGGTGATGAGCGCGCCCACGACGTTGAAGGCCGCGAAGAGCAGACCTTCGCGGACGAGGTCGTCGCTGCGCTTGTCCCGGAAGGTCCAGTACCGGTTGCACACCCACGAGAAGAGGGTGGCGACCGCGGTGGCGGCCACCGAGGCGAGCTTGGCGTGCGTGTACAGCGGCCCGTGCTCCGGGCCGAACCAGCCGTAGCGGAAGAACGCGTAGGCGCCCATGTCGACGAAGACGCCGATGCCGCCGACGACCCCGAACTTGGCCGCCTCCGCGAGGAACATCCCCCACCAGCCCCGGAGGCGGTCGCGCAGCGACGTGCTCATGCGACGGCTCCTCGAGTCGGGGTCGGGGTCGGGCCGGGTGGCCGGCGGGGCGCGAGCCGGGCTCGGCGGCGCCCGGAGGGCCGGGCGGGCGGCGCGACAGCGGTGACTCCACAGCATACGGATCAGGCTGGGCGGGAGCTGGACCGTCGGCGGGGCTGGGGGTGGCTGTGGCGGCGGGGGACTCGGTCGGGCTCCGGGAGCGGTGCGGTCGCGTCGGCGCGAGTCGGACTGTCGGACGCGCGAGGCGGGAAGTGCGAGGCGTGCGGGTGAGCGGCTTCGCGGCGAGCGGGCGGCGCAGGAGGGAATGGGGCGGAGGGAACGGGCCTGCGACGAGGGGGCCGGCGAGGGGGCCGTGGCGCGGGAGCGCCGTCGGGGCGGACGGCCTCGCGGGCGGGGGCGCCGGTAGTCTCACCGGCGTGAGCACCCCCAGACGCGCACCCGGCGGATTCCCGGTCGTCGGCATCATCGGCGGAGGCCAGCTGGCGCGGATGTGCGCGCCGCCGGCGGTGGGGCTGGCCGTCACCCTCGACGTCCTCGCCGAGTCGCCCGACGCGAGCGCCGCGCTCGTCGTGCCGGCCGCGCCGGTGGGGGCGTGCGACGACCTCGAGGCGGTCCGGGCCTTCGCCCGCGACTGCGACGTCGTCACCTTCGACCACGAGCACGTTCCGGGGCCCGTCCTCGCCGCCCTCGAGGCCGACGGGGTGCCGCTGCACCCGTCGCCGGCGGCGCTGCGGTTCGCGCAGGACAAGCTCGCGATGCGGGAGCGGATGGAGGCGATCGGGGTCGCGAATCCGCGCTGGGCCCGGGTCCGGACGCGGGCCGACCTGGAGGCGTTCGGGGCGCAGGCCGGATGGCCGCTCGTGCTCAAGACCCCGCGGGGCGGTTACGACGGCAAGGGAGTTCGGGTCGTCGACGCGCCGGAGCAGGCCGCCGACTGGCTCGAGGCCGCGCGGGCGGGGCAGGCGCCGTTCGAGGACGGGATCCTCGCCGAGGAGCGGGTCGGGTTCGTCCGGGAGCTGGCCGTGCTCGTGGCGCGCAGCCCGAGCGGGCAGGCGTCGGCGTGGCCCGTCGTCGAGACGGTGCAGGTGGGCGGCATCTGCACCGAGGTGCTCGCCCCCGCGCCGGGACTGTCGGACGAGCTGGCCGGCACCCTCGTCGAGGCGGGGCTGCGGATCGCGGGCGAGCTCGGCGTTACCGGCGTCATGGCCGTCGAGATGTTCGAGGTGCCCGACGCGGACGCGCCCGGCGGGACCAGCTACGTCGTCAACGAGCTCGCGATGCGCCCGCACAACAGCGGGCACTGGAGCATCGACGGGGCCGTGACCAGCCAGTTCGAGCAGCACCTGCGGGCGGTGCTCGACCTGCCGCTCGGCTCGACCACACCCCGCGCGCGGTGGACCGTCATGGGCAACGTGCTCGGCGGGGAGTATCCCGAGCTGTACGGCACGTACAAGCACCTCCTCGCGCGCGACCCGGGGCTGAAGATGCACCTGTACGGCAAGGGGGTGCGGCCGGGGCGAAAGATCGGGCACGTCAACGTGTGCGGCGACGACCTCGGCGACCTGCGCGCCCGCGCCGCCCACGCCTGCGACTACCTGCGCGGGACGGTCACCGAATGACGCCCGCCCGACGAAACCCCGCCCGATCAAGCGAGCAACTCGCGTCGCTGCGTGTCATCCCGGGCCTCGAGGTCGTCCGCCCGGCCGACGCCAACCCGCCCGAGCAGACCCCGCCCGACGAACCGCCCGCCGACACCGGAGGACCGCATGAGTGAGACCGCCCCCCTCGTCGGGGTCGTCATGGGCAGCGACAGCGACTGGCCCACGATGGAGGCCGCCGCGCAGGCGCTCGAGGAGTTCGGCGTGGCCTACGAGGCCGACGTCGTCTCGGCGCACCGGATGCCCACCGAGATGATCGAGTACGGGCAGCGGGCGGCCGACCGCGGCCTCCGGGTCGTCATCGCGGGGGCCGGGGGCGCGGCCCACCTGCCCGGGATGCTCGCGGCGGTGACGCCGCTGCCGGTCATCGGGGTGCCGGTGCCGCTGAAGCACCTCGACGGGATGGACTCGCTGCTCTCGATCGTGCAGATGCCTGCCGGCGTACCGGTGGCGACGGTGTCCGTCGGCGGGGCCCGCAACGCCGGCCTCCTCGCGGTGCGGATCCTCGCCTCCGGCGGCGGCGACGACGCGGCCGCGCTCCGGTCGAGGATGCTCGACTTCCAGCGCGACCTGCGCGACCAGGCCCACGCGAAGGGCGCGCGCCTGCGCGAACGCCTGGGCTGAGAGTGCCTCCGGCTGAGGCATCCACCTGTTGAGATGTCACGTCTGACCGGCCGGAATCATCCGCCGTCGGTCAGAACCGTCATCTCACGATGTGGCACCCCCGTGGTGGGTGGGTGTCAGCGTGTCAGCGTTCGTTCCCACCGCCTGCGCTGAGGGCGCGTCCGGCTGTTGAGATGTCACGTCTGACCGGCGCGGATCGTCCGCCCTCGGTCACAACCGTCATCTCAGGATGCGGCGTCCGCCCCGGGTGGGTGGGTGTCAGCGTTCGCCCCCACCGCCTGCGATGAGGGCACGTCCGGCTGAGGGCGCGTCCGGCTGTTGAGATGTCACCTCTGACCGGCGCGGATCGTCCGCCCCCGGTCACAACCGTCATCTCACGATGTGGCGCCCCCGCGGGGGTGGGGGTCAGCGGCCATAGGCGATGCCGTCGAGGCGGAGCAGGTTGCGCTTGCCCGTGGGGACGTCGACGACCTTGACCGTGTGGGCGCCCCATCGGACGGGGACGGCCTTGATCATCACGCGGCTGCGCCCTTGGGCGCGTACGTGTTGATGAGGGCGGCGGGCCGGCCGTCGACGTAGACGCGCGCCTTGGCGCCGAGGGGGCCGGTCGCGAACCACAGGAGGACCTTGTCGGTCTTCGCCGTGCGCACGGACCATGAGGCGCCGGCGCGGGTGGTGCCCACGAGGGTGCCGCCGATCGCCGTCTTGTCGGGCGTGCGCACCCAGCCGCGGGGGCCGCTCGTGACGTCGAGGGGCACGTACACGGTGGTCGGGGAGGTCCACGGTGTGGCCTCGATCCCGGCGCGGCGGGCGCTGATCCGCACCTGGTAGACGCCGCCGGGCAGGCCGCTGAGGTTCGCCGAGAGCGCCTTGGTGCCCGCGAGCCACGGCCTCCAGGTGGTCGGGATCTCCTCGCCCCACGCGTTGCGCGTCGGCGCGGTGCGGAACTGGACGTCGTAGGTGAACCGGTCCTTCGACAGGTACGGCGGCGCCCAGCGCACGACCGAGCGCCGGCCGATGCCGGCCTCGTGCAGCGGCGCGACGATCGCGGGCTTCTTCGGCAGGGGCATGCAGGTGGCCTCGGTGACGGTCCACGTCGTCCGGCCATCGAGGACGGTCTCGCGGTCGACGGGGGTGGCGGTGACGACGACCTTCGTCTTCGTGCCGATCGGCACCTCGACGAGCGGGGTCTTCGCGTCCGCCTTGACCGGCTTGCCGTCGACGATCCACGTGATGCCGTCCACTGCCGTGACGACGACGTTCGGGTTCGGCTTCGTGCTCTTCGCGCCCGGCTCCGCGGGCTCGGCGAGCTTGAAGGTCGGCACGGCCGTGTCCGGCACCGCGACGGTCCGGCTGGGGTCGAACGTGTGCGTCCACCGCGTCTGGCTCAGCGGGATCGGCGTGCCGTCCTCGTCGGCGAGGCGGTACCCCTTCGCCGCCGTGGCGGTCACCGTGACGGTGCCCTTGCCCGGCTGCGTGCCCGACTTGGGGGAGTACACGACCCCCGTCGTGGTGGGCACGGTGAGCGTGTCGTTCGCCTTGCCGGGCAGGTCGTCGAACGTGGGCTCTTCGGGCTCGACGCAGTCCTCGTTCGTCAGGACAAAGGTGTCGGTGCCGCGGGCGCTCGCGCCGTCGATGCGCACGTGCTGCATTTGGTCGTCGACGACGCGGAACGTGAGCCCCTTGACGGCCAAGCTGTCGATGTAGTTGGAGCGCCGGGTCCAGGTCCAGGTGTTGCCGTTGAGGGCCATCTGCTCGGTGGCCATGATCTTCGGCGATCGAGGGTTTGCGGGGTCGGATGGGACAAGGACCGTGGGGAATTCGAGCGTGTAGCTCGATCCCGAGCCGGTCACCGAGACGCTGTCGACTCTTCCGCAGCCGTCGATGGGGGTGGCAATCGCGTCGGAAACGGCTCCGGAGGCCAGGGGCGTCAGGCCGGTGAACGCGACGGCGAGGGCGGCGGACCCGCCGAGCAGCGCGGTGCCGCGGGAGGCGGCGAGCGGTGTGCGGGGTCGCCGCGGCGCGGAGTGCTTGCCCATGAGGTCCTTCTCTCGTGATCATCCGTGATCCGGGCGCGCATCCTGCGGCCCGCGCCGCCGTCCGGGCAGCGCTGTCCTTTTCCGTACGGCCGCTGCTCGGGTCACCCCAGCATCGCGCACATCACGATTCGGTAACGGCCCGTCGAACGCTCGAGGATCCCCGGTGTCAAGCGACGTCGCGCCGAGAGGGGCTATGCCGACAAGCCGTGGCATGAACGCCCGCTGTCCGAGTCCGACCGACGCCCGCGGCAAACACTGCAGCGGGGCGACACAGACGGGGCGGCGACCGGGGAGAGCTTCGACAAGTTCGGCCGCAACGAGGTGGCGTGATCGGTCCGCGGTGGCCCGGCGGCGTTCCGGCCGCCGGACGATGGAGGGCCGACGGCGACCGTGGTGAGGTGCGACAACGTCGGTCGTGGGGAGCATGCGCCCGGGTCCCGCGGTGGCCTGCCGGTGTTCCGGCCGCCCGGATGATGGCGGGCCGGCGGCGACCGTGGGGAGGTGCGACGACGTTGGTCGGGGGGAGGTGGCGCGCTCGGTCCCGCGGCGGCCCGGCGGCGTGCCGGCCGCCGGACGATCGGCGACCGTGGGGAGGTGCGACGGAGTCGGTGCGACAGGGGCGGCCGCGGCGAGGCGGAGCGATCAGGCCGCGAACCGCCCGAGACCCGGCTCGTCCTCCTGTCGCGACGAGATCAGTCGCGGGGCAGGCCGGTGGCGTTCCAGCCGTAAGCGTTCGCGACGTGGGGGCTGGAGTCGAGGACGCGGCCGGTGTGCACGGACGTCGCGCGCCACGCCCCCGAGCGCCACGTGTAGGTGCGGACGGTACCGTCCATGACGTTCGGGTTCCGGGAGAAGTCGCGCTCGTAGATCGAGGCCGTGAGGGTGGTGACGCCGCGGCGGGTGGCGAACCGGTAGCCCTTGCTCACGGAGAGGGCGCCGTCGGTGCTCCACTCGGCGTCGCCCGTCGACGGGTCGGCCTGCGCGACGAGTCGGCCGCCGCGCCACGAGAACATCCGGAACATCGCCGTGTGCGCCCCGAACCCGCTGCGCACGACGATCTCCGCGCCGGGCGCGCCGTCGAGGGCGGCCGCGCCGTACCAGGCGGGCTCGCCGAACAGCCAGGGCGTCTCGACGACGACGCTCGAGGACCGGCCCCGGGCGGTGCGCGTCGTGAGCCGCCACGCCAGGTCGCCGTGGGCGGTGGTGCGGGCGATGGTCGTCCGGTCGGCGCGGCCGTCGCCGTCGATGTCGGCGCGGGACACGAGCCGCGCGGCGGCGGTCGCCGTCCGGGTCGGCGCGGCGGCCGGGGCGCTCGCGCGCGTGGCCGGGAACGAGGTCGAGGCGGTGGCGGGGGCGGCCGTCGCGGGGGCGGCGGTGGCGCCCAGGAGCCCCGCCCCGAGGGACAGGACCGCCGCGCGGCGCAGGGTGGTCGACCGACGGATGGACGGGACGGACCTCGACGTGCTGAACATGATGAAACCCCTGATGAAACGTGCCCCACGCGAGCACCCGATGGTGCTCACGCCGTCATGGTGCGCCTGTTCTGTGCCCACCGGTGGGGCAGTGAGTGCCCTCCGGCGTGTCGGCCAATCGCGGTGTCGCGCCGGAGGCTTCGCCCGCCCGGGGAGTCCACGGCCCCGGGCGGGCGGACGCGCCGGCCCGTCAGCGCTCGTCGAGCGTCAGGAGGGTGGCGAAGTCGAGGTGCAGGGTGTGGAACTCGCCCGGTGATCGGGGGTGCGCGGCGGCCCGCCGCAGCGTGTGGCTCAGCTCGGCGCCGGTGCGGGGTTGCCCGGTGATGCGGATCGACGCGGGTCGGCCGTCGGGGCTGGGGCGGGGTGGTTCGTGGCCCGGCCAGTCGGGCCGGGGGGTGAGGTCCCAGACCACGCCGTCGGCGGTGACGGTCGCGGCGTAGTGCCGGGCGTGGACGACGTCGTGGTGGCGCGCGCACAGCGACGCGAGGTGGTCGACGTCGGTGGGGCCGCCGAGGCCCCAGGGGATGAGGTGGTGGGCCTCGGTCCAACTGTGCGGCCGGTCGCAGCCGGGGAAGGTGCAGCCGCCGTCGCGGACCGACAGCAGGGTCCGCTGCCGGGCGGTCGCCAGGCGGAAGCGGCGGCCGACGTCGAGGACGTGCCCACCCCCTCCGCTCTGCCCGAGAGAACCGGCGCCCTCGTCGTCCGCCCCGGGGCGGCCGGTGTGGCGGTCGAGGACGACGGGGGTGAGGCCGCCGTCGCAGACGAGCCGGTCGATGAGGTCGAAGGAGAGGGGCTGGCCGGTCTCGGTGGTGGCGTACCCGCGGCGGCCGTGGTCGGCGAGCTGCTCGGCGGTGAGGGTGACGACGACCTGCGCGCGGGTCGCGGACCCGGGGCGGGTCTCGGGCAGCGCGGTGGGGTCGGTGCCGACGTGGGTGAGGACCTCGACGAGCACGTCGGCGCGGCGCTGGGCGCGGTCGCGGGCGTCGGTGGTGCCGTCGGGCCGGACGAACGCCGCGGAGCGGGCGTCGAGGACCGCGGCGACCTGCGCATGTGCGCCGGGGTCGAGGCGCAGGGTGGCCACGTACATGCCGGAAGCGTCGGTGCGGAACTCCCCGAAGCTGCGCAGCCGGCGCTGGACGCGGGCGCGCTCCTCGAACTCGCCCTCGTCGCCGTAGTTGGCGATGATCGCCTCGTGCGCCTCGGCCAGGCGCCGCACGCCCACCCCGGAGGCGAGGTAGTCGACGAGCGTGTCGGTCGCGACGTCCCACAGCGCGGCGGGGATCCGGGGCCGCATCGCCCGGAACTCCCGGAGCGCGGCCGCGGTCTCGTGGGCTCCGATTCGCCCGGCCGTCGCCGCGCCCATGAGACGGGTCATGCCCCCGTCGTCGGCGCCGGCCGCCGCCTTCGCGAGGTCGGACGCGAACGACGCCGTCAGCGTGACCCCGCCCGCCGCTGCGGTCTCCCGCGCCCAGCCGGCCGGGGTCGGGTGATCCGAGGACGAGACGACGCCCCGCTGGGTGGCCTCGACGAGCGTCGCCAGCGCCGCGCCCTCCGCGACCGCCCGCAGGCGGGTCAGGGCCGCGAACGTCTTGCCGAGCGACTCCTCGGGCAGGCGTGTGAGCGCACTCCGGGCGTCGTCGATCGCGGCGAGGGCGTCGGCCAGAGCGGCGGACACCTCACCCTCGCTCGTGAGCTCGACGGTGGTGGTCACTCGTCCAGTTTTGCTCGAACTGGCGAACGAAAGAAGGCTACTGATCAGTAATTTATCACCTAGTCCGAAACGGTTGAACTATGCTCGCTTGCCCGTTCGGTCAGCCCCTGCCCTGTCAGCGGCACCCGTCGTCGAGCGGATGAGTCGATGCCCGGCGCTCACCCCCGATCGGCCCCCGGCCGTTCGCATCGGCCACGTGCCGAGCGGGCTCGTCGATGCCGGGCCTCTCCCCGCCCGACCTCACGGCTACCGCGCCCGGAAACCCCTCCCGGGGGAGCACACCCGCCGTCAGCGCACCTGGAACGTCGTGGTGGCGGTGCCGGCGGTCCAGCGGATGCGCAGCTCCCAGTTGGGCACCCGCTGGCCGAACGCGGGGAAGTGCCAGCCCGCGACGGGGCGGGTGGCGCCGCGCACGGCGGAGGCGAGGCGGCCGGTGGTGCGGATCGTCAGGGTGCGGCCGTCGGGATGGCGGAACGACATCGTGGTGCGGCCGGCGCGCAACGACACGGCCTGCCACTCCGGCCCGAGGTGCCAGTACTGGGTCGCGGCGCCGCGGGCGAACGCGTCGCTGACGGACACGGTGCGGGTGGCATCGGTGACGGCGACGGTCCGCTTGTGGGCGAGGCCGTGCGCGCGGTCGGCGAGCACCCAGGTGCGGGTGCCGCGGCGCAGGCTCGTCGCGGTGACGGCGGCGGTGGCGCGGGTGTCGTAGCGGCGGCGGTCGGGGACGGCGACGTTGTTCGCGGCGACCGACTTCTGGTAGGTCACGTAGGGGCTCCGCGGGTCGTTGGCGCCGTATCCGGTGCCGACGAGCACGCGCGTCCCGGCGGTCGACCACGTGAGGCTCGTCTTGTCGGGGTGCCCGTGCGCCCACTGCCGCGGCCCGTACCGCAGCGTGTAGTGGTTGCCGAGCGGCGAGGACCAGGAGTCGCGGCCGACGACGAGACCGCCGGCGTCGTCGCGGAACACGCCCACGTCGCGGCGGGCGGGAGCCGGCATCCCGGGGGTGTGGCCGGCGTCGCCGTACTGCGCGAGGCGCCCGTCGGGCTCGGTGAGCCACTGGGCCACGTTGGTCGCCCGCGCGACGGTCCCGTTGATGGCGCGCACGGTCGGGTCGGTCGGGTTGAGCTGCGCGAGCGAGCGGGCCGCGCCGGCCCAAAGGCCCAGGTTGACGAGCTGGTAGGCCGACGACTGCTCGTGGGACGTCCCGAGCCGGGTGAACGCCGAGCCCGCCTCCGCCCGAATCCGCGCGCTCGCGGCGCGTACCCAGTCGGGTCGGCCGATGAGCAGGCCGGCGTCGACGAGCCGCAGGTTCGCCATGAGGCCGTGGTTGTGGGTGCGGCGGTAGGGCGGCCCGTAGTAGCGCGGCCCGAACTGCACGGCCGCCTCGGCCTTCATCGCGGCGACGAGGCGCGGGTCGCGGGTCATGCGGTACAGGCAGTTGACGGTCTCGAGCCGGCGCAGCGAGCTGCCCTCGTCCCACCCAGCGGCGTTCGTGCCGCGATCGGGGTTGCCGCGGTAGAACTCCATGACCTGGCCGATGAGGGCGTCGCGGGAGCGCATCTGACCGTCGTCGACGGCCCGGCGCACCGAGGGCGAGATCCACCTGAAGCTGTAGAACCACAGCAGCCACGCGGGGTCGGCGACCGGGGGCTTGCGCCAGATCTCCGGGGCCATCGCGCCGATGGTGAACGTCGGCGCCGGGGCATAGTCGATCCGGATGGGGGCGCCGTCCGGGACGGGCTGCTCCGCGCTCGCGACGCATGGGGCCGTGGCGGGGGCAGCGGCGGCGAGGCGCCGGCCGGACGTGCGCACGACCGTCGGCGCGGGCGTGAGGATCGCGCCCGGATCGGCGGGCGCGACGAACGTCTGCGGCGGCGGGTCCGGGGTGGTCGTCGGGCCGGGCGAAGCGATGGCGGTGGACGCCGTGAGGCCGAGGCACAGCAGCGCCGTCGTGGCCGCGGTGGCGGGGGTGGCGAACATGATGCCTCTCGGGTGGCGTCGTCGGTGCCCTCCCTGTCGGCCGGGCCGACCGGCAACTGAGGGCCCTTTGACCCGCTCCCGGGGGCGATCGTCAAGCGGTTCAACGAGGTTCGCCGGGGCAGTCACCGCCCTGCTGTGGGTGCGCCGCGCAGGAGGAAGATTGGGGGCGATCGAGTAGCGGGAGGTGGACGGCTGTGACCGTTCGGTTGGTGTACCGGTCCTACGGCGGCGAGAACGGCAAGGGCCGCCCCGCGTACTACGACAAGGACATGGCGTTGGCCTCGTTCCTCCGGGCGGCGGGCCGGGCGCGGGAGTCCGGGGCCGACGTCGAGGTCGTGTTCGCCAACGACGGGCCGATCGCGGAGCATCGGGCCGCCCTCATGCGGCGCCACGGCCCGGTGTACTCGACGCCGCGGGGCCCGGTCGGCCCGCAGGCCAGCTACCGGTTCGCCCTCGACCTCCCGGACCTGCTCGGGTGGGACCACGGTGACGTCGTCGCCTACAACGAGGACGACTACCTCTTCGACCCCGACGCCTTCGCCGCGCTCGCGCGGGCCGCCGACGAGCTTCCCGACGCGCACTACTTCGCGCTCGGGCACGGCCGCCCCACCGACCTCGCCGACCAGGCCCAGTGCCTCTTCTACGGCGTGCCGCCGGGGTGGGCGCCGGCGGCCGACCGCCGCGTCGGCGGCGTCACGTGGATCAACATCCTCGGCGTGACCAGCACGTTCGCGGGGCGGGTCGGGTCGCTGCGCCGCGACCGGCACATCTTCGAGATCGCGCAGAAGCCGTTCCGGAAGCGCTGGCTCGACCACGAGACGGCCCTGATGTACCAGGGCGTCGTCCCCTACTCGGGAGTCCGGTTCCTCACGGGGCTGGCCGAGCCGCTCCCGCTCACCCCCCGCGGCATCGCGCGGGCCATATACCTGCTGCCCTACCGGTTCGCCTACAACGCGAAGGCCCGCGCGCAGGGCACGCCGCACTACCTCTACGCGCCGTCGCCGCCGCTCGCCGCGCACCTCGAGACCGCCGTGCTCGACACCTCACGCGACTGGGGCGCCCTTGCCGCCGAGACGGTGGAGTGGGCGCGGCGCGAGCTCGTGTCGCAGGGCTGACGGGCGGCCGCTTCCTTCGGATCGCGGGGGCTCAGTCGTCGGCGTTCCCCGCACCAGCAGATGAGAAGGCGGGACCAGGGCGACCCCTGGTCCCGCCTCGTCGGTTCACCTCGTTCGCCCCCGGTCGCCAGATGTGCGTCTCGGCCGCGGTGACCCGCCCCGGCCGGCCCGGTCAGCGCCAGCGCAGGCCGAACAGGCCGGAGTAGTGGCGCTGGGCCGTGGCGTCGGGCACGAGGCCGGAGGGGCGGGTGGCGACGCGGACCCAGCCGGTGCGTCCCCAGCGGTACGTGGTGTGGGTGCCGCGGTAGGGCCCCCCATAGCGGACGCCGTTGAGCTCGTGGGCGACGACCTGCCGCGTCCCGCGCACCGTGGAGAACGTGTAGCCGGCGACGAGCATCCCGTGGTTGGCCACCATCCAGCTCGACCGGCGGGATCCGGGGGCGGGGGCGTTGACGAAGCGTCCGCCGCGGAAGGTGTAGACGCGCACGTCGGGGAAGTCGCCGACGGTCCAAAGGTCGAGGACGACCTCGCCGCCGCGCACCCCGTCGACGCCCGCGGCCCCCACCCACACGTAGTCGGTCGTGAGGTTGGTGCCCTCGTCGGGCAGCGTCACGGACATGCGGGCGCGGTGGCCCGTCGCCGTGCGCGTCTCGAGGAGGAACCGGTGAAGGCCGCGGGTGAACCCGACCTTGCGGAACGTGGTCGTGTCGGCCCGCCCGTCCCCGTCGATGTCGATGCGGCTGCGCTTGACCGGGCCGGTGGGCGCGGCCGCCCGTTCGGCGGACCGGGCGGCGGGCGCGGACGTGGCGGGCGCGGCGCTGCTCGGGGTCGGGGCGGCGACGAAGCCGAGAAGTCCGAGCGCCACGGCCGCGGCCGGCGCGGTGGTCCGGGTGATGAGCGAGTGAGTCATGGTCGTCCCCTCCGAAGGATCGGGGCGGGCCATGCCGTTCGGCGGCGCCGCCGTGTCGAGGGCGTCATCCTCCTCCGTGCACGCGCGCACGGACAGGGCGCAGGCTGCCCGCGGGGTAGGTGGGATGTCTGGGTGACTCAGCCACGAGTCTGAGCTGCCAGCCGGGGTATCGCGCGGCGCGTCGAAGCATGGATACGAACCGGTCACCCCATTCCGTGGTCCTGTGTAAAGGTGGCGTTCTCTCTGTCGCAGCCCCCGGGTGATGGACACGCGCCCGATTCATCGTCGGGGCTCGAGATGCTGCCAACGGGCGTATGCCATTCAAGTCGGTCGACCGACTTGAATAGCGGCTCGGTCGCGGTGGAATGGGTTCTTCATGCAAGTGCATCTTGATGGATGTGAGGGCGGGTGCGGTCGGATCGGCGGCGACCGCTACGCGAGCCGTCGATGTTCGCCCTGGTGAGAGTGGCACACGGCCGCTGCTGGTAGCAGACATGGACCCAAACGTGATCTACATCACAAGAGCTGCCCTCAGAAGAGCATGCCTCGCGCCGATCGCGCGCCTTGTCCATGAATTACTGGACGTACGTCTTGAATGCGCGAGCCGATCGAGTCTGAGTGTGAGGCGCATTGATCCGTAACGAAATCTGTGTATCTTCGATCTAGCGAGTGGATCGGAACCCCGGGGGGAATTGGGGCGCCGACCGGGGGAGGGCCCAACCGTGGGCTCCGCTCGTCTCAACCCCGAGTTACCTCACAGCACTATGCCTTCAGGAGGCCACAGTGAGCTCTGCAGCCAAGCTGCGTACCCGCGGGATCGCCATTGCCGGCGCCACCGCGATCGTCATGACGTCGTTCGGCCCTGCGGCCTTCGCCTCGTGGGACGACGCGCCCCAGACGGCAACCGTCGAAGCCGCCCAGACCACCGGCACGATCGGCGTCGTCGACTCCGACCCGGCCGACGCCCAAAACCAGGGTGCGACGCTGGTCGAACCGGGCAAGACGGGCCAGGCCATCGGTGACGTCCGCATCACCCTTCCCAACCGTTTCCGCGCCGGCGACATCGTCGACCTGGTCCTCATGGACCGCAGCGCCGCCGAAGCGACCAACGGCTTCACGAACTCCGGCCCGTCCACGTCGCTCGGCTTCTCGGGTGAGCCCACGGTTGCCGTCAGCGCCGTGCAGAACGACAACACCATCGTCGATGCGGACACCGACGCGGGCGGCACTACGACGCCGAACCCGAACATCGGTGAGACGGTGAGCAACCCTTGGATTGCCCCGGCCACGGTCGACCCGACCAACCCGACCACGGTCAAGCCCACGGTGGCGCCGACCTTCAGCACCGCCATTCAGCAGGACACCGGCCTGCAGGGCAAGAACCGCATTCGCCTCACGGTCACCTCCGACCCGTCGACGGGCGACCCGGACGCCATCTGGGCCGTCACGCTGTCCGGCCTCAAGGTCGACCTCGGCGCCAACGTCACCCCGGGCGAGCTCCGCGTCGTGCCGTTCGCCGCGAACCGCGACCCGGAGAGCCAGGCGTACACCGAGTCCACCTGGTTCCAGGCGAACGAGAAGAACGACGACACCGCGGCGGCCGACCGCGTCGTCAACACCTACACGGTGCCGGCCTACGTGTCCCCGGTCACCGTGTCCAGCGAGCTGCAGAACATCACGGCAGACGGACAGCCTCAGGCGGTCGGGACGCTGACGGTCGCCGAGACCACCGCGTACTCGATGGGTAACGGGACCTACCGTCTCAACGTCGACAATGCCACGATCGAGAATGAGGACGCGACGAGCATCCAGGTGACGACCACCGGTGGCCCGACGACGCAGCAGGTCAGCGGTGTGACCACCGGTACTGACGCCGGCACGGGTAACGATTACATCGAGTTCACGCTCGCCGGCGCCGACGCGGCGACGCTGAGCAACATCAAGGTCGACGGTCTGCTCCTCTCGACCACGACACCGGCGACCCTGGAGTTCTCCGTCACCGGTGGCACGATCAGCGGAACGGCCGCTTCGTGGCTCGCCGCCCCGGGTACGGGCACGCTCCCGGCCGGTGCGCCGACGCAGATCGGTGCCGCCGCGGACCTGGGTGTTGTCAACCAGGCCGACATCGAGGCGCCCCTCGACGAGCTCCTGCAGTCGGGCGTCGCCGTCGCGCCGTCGACGCGCATCGGTGGCAACAACCGCTACGAGACCGCCACGAAGATCGCGGCGACGCGACTGGGCGGTCAGTACGTCAAGTCGTCCACGATGATCATCGCCTCCGGCGAGAGCTACGCGGACGCGCTGTCGGCGTCCTACCTGTCGCAGCGGACCGGCGCGCCGATCCTGTTGACGATGCGCGGCATGCTCAACGAGGACACCCGCGACGCGCTGCGCAACCACCAGGTCGACCGCGTCTTCGTCATCGGCGGTGAGGCCGCCGTGAGTAGCGACGTGGCCACCACCCTGCGTGGTCTCAACACGTACCAGCGCGACGCGGTGACGGGCAACGTCACGGAGAGCACCGACAGCCTCCAGGTGACGCGTCTCGGCGGCGCCTCGCGCTATACGACGAACCAGCTCGTCAACATGTACGCCGCGGCCTGGGGCACGGGTACGACGCCGAACACCATCGGCAAGACGGTCTACCGGTACGGCGAGGCCGCCAAGAACACCGCCATCGTTGCGCGCGGCGACGTGTTCCCGGACGCGCTCGCGGCCGGTGTCCTCACCGAGGGTATGCGGATCAACGGCGCGACTCGCGGCGCAGACGCGGCTCTTCCGCTGATCCTCACTGAGCCCAACCGCCTCTCGGAGGCGGCCGAGGCTCAGGTCGACCGCCTCGACGTGCAGCACGCCCTCCTCATCGGAGACTCCGGCGCGCTGAGCGACACCGTCAAGACGGACCTCGAGGACAAGGGCCTCACCGACACCCGGATCGGGGGCGCCGACCGCTACGCGACCGCCGCTGCCGTCAACGAGTTCGCCATGCGCGATTCGGACGTGCGGGCCGCCAACACCTACCCGGGTCTCGGCTTCCTCGAGTACGTGAACGGCGAGGTGGCGGCCGGCAACACGGTCAACACCTACCTGGCCAACGGTCTGAAGTACCCGGACGCCCTCACGGCCGCTCCGTGGATCGGTGACCTGGGTGACACGCTCAGCCTCGTCCTCCCGAACGAGATCCCGGGCGGCACGCGCGACTTCCTCACCAAGCGCTCCAGCGACGTCGCTCGTGCGATCGCCCTGGGCCTTGGGGACGTCGTCAGCTTCAAGGTCCTCAACGACGCGAACGCCATCGTCTCCGCGAAGTGACCACGCTTCAACCGGTGAGCCGGCCATAGGGCCACTCATCAGCAGCGGGCCGGAACCTCTTGGTTCCGGCCCGCTGTGCGTTGTCGTTCGATCTGATGCCACCTCGCCCCGAGACGGTCAGCCGGCGATCGGTCATCGCGGCTGAGACTGGCGGAACGGAATGTGCCTTGCTCGCACACGTGACCCCGAGGTCCGGCTGGTCCAGACTCGCGATGGGGCGCCTGCGTGACAGGTCCTGCCGCGTCTGCATCCTCCACTCCGCTCCGAGCGCGCGGCTCTGACGGAGCCGGGGGCGGGCGTCAGTTTGTGGTCTACGAGAACAATGAGGCGTCAGGCTGACCGGTTGTCGACGCTGGTGTGCTTGCCCATGGCCTGCTGTGATGCCATGCGGGTCGGGCCGAACTTCTCCTCAGTCCGATCCCACGGATCCCTGCCCCGTCGAGCCCGTTCGACCCGCCCACGTGTTCATCGCGGGGAGCGTTGTTCTCAGGGCGTGCTCGCCTGCACGACGGGCTACGCCGGATGCTGCGTCGACACGCCGCCGCCAAGATGGCTCCTGAAACTGTCGGCCAACGCGTGGGCCGAGCGACGACGAACGCCCCGGATCGACCTGGTCCGGGGCGTTCGTCGTCCTCGTGGCGTGTCAGCCGAAGGTGGCGCTGGCGGTGGCGGTGCGGGTGCCGATCGTCTTGCCGGAGGCGTCGGTGTAGGTGATCGTCGAACTGAACCCGGCGCTGCCGCTGATCTGGCCCTGCGTGGAGGTCGTCAGGGTGCCGGAGCCGAGGGCGGGGTTGAGTGCCAGGGGGGCATCGACGCGAGCGTTGCCGGTCAGCGAGGCGACCATGAGTGTCCCGGAGATGGTCGTGGTCTCGGTGACCGTCTGGGGGACGTCGTTGACGATCGCCGAGATCGTGCGGGTCGTGGAGGCCTGCCGGTAGTTCATGGGGCCTGGCTTCCACTGCGTGGTCGGCTCGATCGAGAAGTAGAGGGGGCCGCCGACCGTCGGTCCCTGACCGCTCATCGCGATCGACCCGTTGCGGATGACCAGGGCATGGCTCCCCGAAAGGCCCACCCCACCGCTCTGGCTGATGAAGTAGCCGGTGGCCGATCCCGCCCCTCCGATGAAGCTGAGCGGGATGACGTTGCTGCCCTTGGCGGCGTCGATCCGGTTGACCGGGGCGGGCGGGGGCGGCGGCGTGTAGACCGGCGGGGGCGTGTAGACCGGGGGCGGAGTCGTCGTCGGGGCGGGGGTCGGCGTCGTGGGCGTCGGGGTGGGCTTGGGCGTGCTCGTCGGAGTCGGGGCGGGGGTCGGGGCGGGTGTGGGCGTCGTGGGCTGGTGCTTGGTGGCCTCGGCGATGAACGCGGCTGCGTCGGTCGCGGAGACCAGGGCGGTGGTGCCGAGGACGACGACCTTGGCGGGCTTGAGCGTGGCGAGGGCGGCGGTGGTCTCGGCCGAGCGGGCGCCGGTGACGTTGAGCAGGATCGGACCGTCGGTGACCGACCCGGCGGCCAGAGCGGACTCGGGGCGGATGCCGTCGGCCAGGTAGACGGTGCGGGCACCGCCCGGGAAGGCGGCCAGGGCGATCGCGGCGGCCGTGGCCGCTCGGTCCCGGCCTGCGAGGCGGGTGGCCTTGGCCTTGACCAGGGACGCCGCCGACGTCAGGCTCGTCGCGGCGATGGCGCCCTGGGAACCCAGCGCGGTGACGCGGGTGGGCTTGAGCCGCAGGATCTCGGCCTTCACCGCAGCGGGGAGGGCGCCACGGGGCGGCATCGGCAGGACCGGACCGTCGGTGAGGGTGCCGCCGGAGATCGCGTCGGCCATCGTGACGGAGTTGGCGAGGTAGACCGCGGTGGCGGTGGCGGGGAAGGCCCGCTTGGTGATGAGGGCAGCGGTCTCGTAGCGGTCCTTGCCGCCGAGACGCCCGGCGATGCGGCCCTTGGCCAGCGTCGTCAGGGTCGCCTGGCTCACGACGTCCGCGCCGCCGATCGCGATGACGCGGCGCGGGGCCAGACGGGCGATCTCGGCGCTGATGGAGGCGGGGACGGCGCCGGTGCGGGGGACGTAGAGCAGCGGGCCGTCGGTGAGGGCGCCCGCCGAGAGAGCGTCGGCCAGGACGTCGCCGCGAGTGATGTAGACCGTGGACGCGCCGATGGGGAAGGCGTGCCGGGAGATGGCGGCAGAGATGTCGTAGACCGTGCGCCCGGACAGGCGGGTGGAGGCGACGTCGGCCTGGGCCGGGGCGGGCGACAGGGCCAGGCTGGCGGACAGGGCGACCGCGGCGGCGATCGTCCTGGGGGTCAGGCGCTTCATCGTGGTGGTTCCTCTCGGATGCTCGCACTCGAGGTGGTGGTGACCAAGAGCGCGGGCTTCCCGGCATGGACACGTGGATAGCCGCGGGGCCCACGACGCCATTCGCGCGGGCGCCAACCGCTTTGCACGAGGCGCGTGGCGAATTTGGTCCGGGGGCGCCGTGGCCGGCGTCGGGGTGCGTGAAGTGTGAGGGTGGTACGAGGTTATTGCTGAGCCTGGGTGGTGGCGAGCTGCGCGAAAGCAACAGCTTGGTGGGTGGGCGGTGCGCACCGGCTAGTTGCGGTGCTGGTCCTCGACCGACATGCACGCGCCCCGCGTGGCAGGAACGCACGGGGCGCGCGCGCCAGTGTCTCAATCGACAGGGTCAAACTCGCCCGGAGGCGCTGTGCGCAGTACCTGTGCAGCGCCGAAGCCCACGTATTCACTACCGCCGTCCCGGTCGGTGGTCGCCAGCGTCAGTCGTTGAACGCCCTGCAGTCCGGACTCGACTGCCCGTCCCTCCGAGGACCCGAATTCTGCTCCGAAAAGTTGCCTTCCGTCGCCGAGGACTTGCAGAAAGTGCTTACCTTTGATGTGGTCGCCCCATGCGGGGGTTCCTGCAAAGGCGGTGATTCGCGAGCAGGTGCCATTGAGCCGGTAAGTTCTGAACGAATTGGATCCGAGCCAGCTCGAACCGATGAAGTACTGGTACGTCTGGCCGGCCAGCTCAGAGGCCGCGTTGGCCGTGGAGACGGCAGAGGCTGCGCTGGGCTTGTAGTTCGCCAGCCAATACCAACGTGCGACGGGTGGCGCCGAGACCACGACCGATGAGCTGAACGTGGACCTCTTGGCGAAAGTCGCGGCCACGCGGTAGGCCACGCGTCCATTGATCGGATGCTTCACCGCAATCCGGTAATTCCCGCGGTTGCTCGCTTTTGCCCGAGCAGGGAGCGTGCGCCAGTTCCTTCCGACGGCGTACTGCACGAGGACGCTTGCGCTTGAGGGTGCCTTGCCCGTGAACGAGATGACCTGATCCTTCTTGGCGGCCCGTACCGAAGCCCTGATGTTCGGCTTTGCCAGTGCCGGTGCCGCCGCCACAGCTCCGGGTGCGGTCTGCACCGCAGCAATAGACGCTGCGGCCTCTTGGGCCGAAGGTGCAGTTGCTCCCAGACAGTTGCCAAGGTCGTGGCTGCGCACACCGCAGCCCTGTGAAACGCCTGCATCGGCTGACTTCCTTCCGTGGGGCCGACTGCCTGGCGCCCCGCGGGTTCTGTCTTCACCCGTTCAGCTTCCGGGCTTCATCGGCGATCCTGGTCGACCGTGCTGGTCGCACGTCCGACACATTCCACATCGACCCGAAGATAATCGACTTGAGGGCATGAAGACGTCTTTCACAACGGCCGAATATGTCAGTCGACCGGGTCGGCCTCGCCGGGGGCGTGGGCGCAGTAGGCGCGCGCTCCTGTGATGCCGAAGCTCTCGGCGCCGGTGCCCTGGTCGACCATGCCGACGGTGAGGGTCTGGGCGCCGCTGACGTCGACCCGGACGGGTTCGCCTTGGCCGTCGAACACCTGCTTCGAGTACACCTGGATGGCGTCGGCCGCGAGGGACACCGTGTAATGGTCGTCGTTGCCGGGCGTATCGCCGGCGGCGCCGATGTAGCCCTCGACGATCGAGCACACGCCCGCGATGCGCCACGCCATGCTGCCGCCACCGGTGGCGGTGATCGCGTAGTTGCGCACCTGCCCGCCCAGCTCCGCCATCGTGGTGCGCTGGGCGCCGGTCTCGGCGATGGGCCGGTAGTTCGCCAGGTAGTACCACCCCTCGCCGCCGGTCGGCGCGACCGTGCCGCCGCTCGCGGCGGCGGGGTCGGCCAGAACTCCACCGACGTTCGAGTCGGTGCTCGCGGCCGGGTCGCTCAGGGTCGTCGCCGTCCCGGTCGGGGTCGGAGCGGTGGAGGCCGCCGTGTTCGCGGACGTGGAAGCGGCGGAGGTGGCGGGCGTTCCGCAGCCCGCGGCGAGAGCGGCGATGCCGAGCACGAGCGTCAGCGTCCGCGCGTGACGGATCGGGGGCCGAGCGCGCATGGTCATCGGGTCCTTCGGACGGGGGCCTGGGAGGCGGGAGTGGGGGCGGCGTCGCCGGTGGACGCCGGGGTGTGGGCGCTCACCGGTACAGGCGGACGGCGGCGTTGCGGCCGCCGCGGCACTCGACGACCTCCGACGAGCGGCGCTCGCACCGGAGGAAGATGTCCCGGCCGGTCGCCGGGCTGTAGACGCTGAGGTTCGTCGAGCCGCCCTGCGCGCCGGAGTCGTTGTACGCCCGGCGGACCCGGTCGGCGAATCCGACCGACATCGTCGACGTGAGCTCGGAGTAGTACGGGAACGGCGACCACGCCCCGGCGCCCGAGTCGGAACCGGACGCGTCCCCGGGGGCGACGGTGACGGTGCGGGTCACGACCCCCGGACCGGTCGGCGGCACCGCGAGCGCCCCTCCCGTGGCGACCGCCCCCGTCGGGGCGGGCGTCGCCGTGGCCGCCGAGGCCTCGGGCGGCCGGGGCGCGGCCGGGGTCGTGGCCACGGCGGTCGGTGCGGTCGTCGGGGTGGCGGACACGAGCGCGTCGCCCTGGGAGCGCGCCAGGAAAAACCCACCGGCGGCGAGGCCGAGGACGGCGACGGCGGCGACGATGGCCGTCACCACCTTCTTCCCGTTCCCGGCCGGCGCGGCGTAGGCCTCGGACTCGGAGTACGTGGGCGCCGCGTAGGCGGGCGGCGGCCCCGGATGTTCGGGCGTGATCCCCACCGGCCGGGTGGGCGCCGACGCCGGAGCGCCCGCTCCGCACGATCCGCAGAACGCATCCTCCGCGCCCCGCGGCGCTCCGCAACTGTGGCATCCCTGCGACATGACGTTCTCCGTGATCGTTTCGGCGGGGAAGGTCGCCGTCGTGAGTGCGACGTCGGAAGGAAGGGCTTCGACCGACCCATCGACCCGCGGACCAGGGGCTTGAGACATTCCGCGGGGCCACCGTGGGCGCGGGTGTGCCGGTGAGGAGCTCGGCTCGGGGGGGTACGCCACTCGGCCCGAGAGCCGACGCCTTTGCGAATGAGGTAGATCGGACGACTTTCTCCACCTTCGAATGTCCCTGCCGATATGGCCGATGAACGGGGAGTCGTCCGAGAACCGGGCCGCGCACCGCTCGCCGCACGCGCATTCCCCTCGGTGCGTGCGTCAATCTGCGATCGGTTCATCCCGGCCGGTTCGCGCTCATGCACCACCGGACCCCGTGAGGGAAACATGACCACCTGTTCCTGCGGCAACGCCCTGGCGCCCGGCGTCCGCTTCTGCACCTCGTGCGGGCAGCCCGTCGCGGCCGCGGCGCCGACAGCTCACATCGCGGATGCCGTCGTCGCCCAGGCCGACACCGCCTCCGCCGTCGCTCAGGCGACCGCTCCCGCCCCGGTCGCCGCGGCGGCCGGCTCGGCCGCACCCGGCGGCGCCACCGCCGTCGTCCCGCCGCCGGCGTCGTCGCCGCCTGCCGCGCCGTCCTACCCCGTGCCCCCGGCCGGCCCGGCCGGCCCGGCGGGCCCGGACGCCGGCCACGCCCGGCTCGCCGAGACGCCCGGCGCTCCCACCGAGCCCGCTGCGTGGGGCGCCGCGCCGGAGGCGTCGACGACCTCGAGCCCGTACCCGGAGCCCGTTCCCGCCGCTCCGCACCGCTACGACGCGCAAGCGCTGTCGTCGGCGGCCGAGCGGGCCCGCACGGGCGTGGCCGCGTCGGTCCAGCGGATCCCGCTGCCGCAGGAGCAGGTCGTGCGCGCGCTGCGCGACGGAGCCCTGCTCGCGCTGGGGTCGTGGATCGTCTGTGCCGTCCTCCTCCTGCTCGTGGACCTCTTCGACGAGCCCAACCCGCGCCCGCTCATGTGGGCACGCGGCGGAGTCCTCGTCCTGGCGCTCGCGCTGCGGGCACCCATGGGGGTCACCGGAACGGTCCAGGACCAGGAGCAACTCGGTCGGATCCTCGACTCCTTCAACATCGACGCGGTCGGGAACGCCGGGGTCAGCGTCACCGCCATGTCCTTCACCCTGACGCTGGCCGTCGCCGCAGCGACCGTGGCCGTCGCCCGTCGTGCCAACCGGTTCTCGTCGTCCAACACGCGCCGGGACCGGGCGATCCGGGCTGTTCTCGTCGGTCTGGCGTTCGGTGTCGTGGCGGCCGTCCTCGCTCTCGTGCTGCGGGGTGAGGTCACCGGCACCGCCACCCTCAGCATCGGAGCCGACGCGGGCTGGATGTTGATCTGCGGCGCCGTACTGGTCGCCGTCGCCGCGTTCGTCGGCCTGGGCGTCGAGGCGCGGGCCGGAGTCGGTCTGCCGAGCACCTGGCAGCGGGACGTTCGCGCCGCGCGGGACTTCGTCGTGGCGGGACTGGGCGCGAGCGCGCTGGTGCTGCTCGGCTACACGATCCACGAGATGTCACAGCGGCGGAACGAGCCGTGGGCCCCCGCGGTGACGCAGGCGGCGACCACCGAGGGAGCCGGACCGGGTGCTCTCGCGCTCGCCGTCGTGCTGTTCGTGCTCTTCGTACCGACGCTCGTCGTCGTCGCGGCGGGGGTCCTCATGGGGGCGTCGGTGACCGGGTCGGCCGTCGCGACATGGTCGGGCGCAGAGAACGAGCAACCCCTGCTGGACGTCGACCGTCGGATGGGCATCGTCGAGGGGACGGTGCCGGGCTCGATGATCTTCGCGGCCCTCGCGGTCGCCCTCCTCGTGGTCGCGTTCGTCGCCGTCAGGTCTGGAGTGCGGGCGCCCGCGGGCGCCCGCGCGCGGTGGTGGCAGCCGGCGCTCGTCGCCGCCGGCGGGTGGGCGCTGCTGGCCTGGCTCGCCTCGATGCGACTGGACGCCGACGCCACCGTCAGTGAGGCGGACGGTGCCGGCGGACTGAACAGTGTCATCCAGATGTTGGCCGGCGGGGAATCGGGCGGATCCGTCACCGCGGACGCCGGGGCCGGCCTGGGTCTCGCGGTCCTCGGCGCGGCGCTCGCGGCGGCCCTGTGGACGGCCGTGGCGGCCTGGATCGGGCCGATGGTCGTCGGCGCGGTCGCCCGGTCGGCGCCCAAGGTGGTCGCCGTCGTCGGCGGCCGTCACATGGACGACTCCTGGCGGGTCCTGCTCGCCGACGCGATGCTGCGCCGCGGCCAGCAGCCGCCGCGCCACCTGGCTCCCGTCGCCGCCGGCCTGCGGGAGGGGCGTATCGCCCCGCCGCAGCACCCACTCGTCTGACCGGGCTCGGAGTACACAGAGCCGCCCCCGGCGTCGTGTCGGGGGCGGCTCTGTCGTCGTGCAGGAATCGAGGTGGGCTGGTCGATGAGCCGATCCCGGATGGGTGCGTCGCCGATCACCTTGCCGCTACGTCGTCGCTCAGGCGCGCTCCGGCGGGCTCCGTTCCGGCCGCAGGGCGTCTGTGACGTCTCTGAGACATCATGCGCGAGACGCGCGGATGACGCAGGCGCGCGCTTCCTCATCCGCGCGAGACATCACCGATCGCGGCGTACCAGGTGGGCGGCGAGGACGGCGCCTCCCCCGAGGCCGAGCACCCCGAGCACCGGCAGGGCGTCCCCGGGGGAGACACCCTCGTCGGTCGATCCTGCGGCCGCGACCACCTGGGTCGTCGAGGTGGGCGATGACGAGGTGGGCGACACCGACGTCCGCGATGTGGCCGGAGTCGAGGCCGAGGGCGTCGCCGATGCGGTCGTGGTCGGCGCGCCGGAGGCCCCGCGAGATGCCGTGGCCGACGGAACGGCACTCGGCGCGGCCTGGGTCGGCGGACCGGAGGCGACCTGTCCGCGACCTGCCGCAGCGACCACGGCTCGGGCCTGCGGCAGGAGCCGGGAGCGGACGAGCGGGTACAGAGCGTCCCCGGGGCACTCGGTCAGGGACATGTCGCGGTGCGCGGCGATCGGGTCGGTCGCCACGCGTGCTCCACGCGGCCAGCGGTTGGAACCACGCGAGACGAACGCGACCCGACGCCGCGGGGTCAGGTCGATCGAGTAGCGCCCGGCCAGCCACCCCAGCAGGGCCGCCATCGCGGCCATGGCCTGCGGCGTGGGTGGGACGCCCGTGTGGTCGCCGACGAAGCAGCACAGCTGCGCGAAACCCTGGCTCCCGCCGGTGGCGTCGCCGCGGACGGGCCCGGCGAGGCTGCCGGCGCGTCCTTCCCAGATGCCGCCGAAGGGGTCGACGAGAAAGTTGTAGGCGAGGTCGGGCCAGCCCTTCTCGCCGGTGTGGAAGTCGTACATCTGGCGCAGACGCGCCGGGACCGCCGCCGGTCGATCCGGGGTCGGCGTCTGGGTGTGGTGGACGAGGAGGAACCGCACGTCCTCCCGCCCGGCTCGCGCCGTGGGGGGCCGGTTGTCAGCCCACTCCGCGCGGGGATGGATCCGAGGTCGCGCGACGTCGGGGCCGGCGTGCGCGACCGCGAACGGGGTCGCTGCGAACGGCACCGCGAGCGCCCCCGCGAGCAGAACGGTGCGGCGACGCACCGGGGCGTCGAGCAGCTCGACGGCGTGGCTGGAGGGCGGCGACGCGGTGGAGGGGTCACACACCGTTCAGCCGATCCGCCGCGGGTAGCAGGCGCCGCCGACGCTCCGACTGTGGCTCGAACACCAGGCGGTGGCGGCGGACTTCGACGAGAAGTACGTGTCATGGACGACGGCCCAGTAGCCGGAGTTCAGCCCCGGGGTGGTGCTGCTGTCGAGGACCGAGGCGCTGCCGATGCGGGCCGCCGTGGCATTCGCCGACGCGAGTGAGTACGTCGACTTCGGCAGCGATTCGAGGACGAGCACATAGGAACCGTAGGGCAGGTCGGTTCGTGGGGCGGCAGGCGCGCTGTCTCCGTTGCGTGGCTCGGGGGCGCGGGTGACGGTGACGGTCTGGCCCGGCCCGGTCGGCGGTGCCGCGAGGAGGCCGCCTGGGACGGGCGCGGTCGACGTCGCGACAGGGGCCGTCGCCGGCGTCTCGGCCGGCCTGGGGGCCGTGGGTGTGGCCGCGGCCGAGGCGGCGGCCTGCGAGGTCGCGGCGGGCGTGGCCGCGACCGGTGCCGCGGCCTGCGTCTCACCTCGACCGAGCGCGAGCCACCCGATGAGGCACGCGGCGCCGACCGCGACCAGAGCCGCCGCGACGATCCACCCGACCGTCGACCTCCGCGGCGGCGGCGCCTGCGGGTAGCCGGCCTGTGGCCCGGGCGACGGCGTGACCTGCACCCGTTGGTCGTGGCCGCAGGTGCCGCAGAACACGCCCTGGCCGGCTTGCGGCGCGCCGCATCGAACGCACGTGTCCATGTGTTCGCTCTCTTTCGTCGAGGTCGGGATGTGGGCCTGACGGCCTTGAGACGTCGTCAGATCGGTCGAGACATCACAGGCCGCGGGGCCCCATCCCGCGCTGCCACGCGCTCACCGGCACGAAATCGGTCCCGGACCATCTGAAGATGCGGTGGCGGTAGTTCGCCGCGGCACACATGGGGTTGCAGGTGTTCTCGTGATGATTGATCCGGTGCCGACCGTCCTTGCCCACGGGAAGGAGCTCGGAGTTGTACCAGCGGCCCAAGTAGTACCGCTTACCTGGTAACGACGAGAGGTCGGTGAATCCGGTCTCGGTCGGTCGGAAGACGGCGACGCTCGGGTAGCGACCGGGGTCGTATCGGAGGTAGATGTTGCCGGAGGAGTCGCGCTTGGCGCGGGGGTAGAACGTCCAGGCGTAGCCGACCTGCTCGACCCTGCGGACCCAGCGGACCCTCTTGGTGCCGTCGATGGCGGCGGCGACCCCCTGCGTCCTGTCCACCTGCAGCGCAAGCACCAGTCGGACCGCTCCGAACCGTGGATGCCGGACCGTCGTGGTTCCGGTGATCGTGCACGCGCTGCGGCACACGCCGCGGGCACGCAGCCATGCAGCCGTCGGAGTCGGGGGCGCCACGGACCGGCCGGTCTGCGGCGAACTGCTGGTGGCGGTGCCGACGTAGCCGGCGGGCGTTGCGGAGGCGGCGGGCATCATGGGCAGGCCGACGATCGCAACGAGGAAGGCGATGGTCGCGGCCCAGAGCCTGTGACGGTGACGCGTCGATATGTCGGATGGTGGACGTCCACCAGTCCGTGAGGTGATGGGATCGGTGCCATCGGACTGTCGACGTTCCATCGTCTTCTCCCTGAGGTTGCCGGGGTCGGTCGTCCCGGACACCTGACCATTCACCGACCTGATCGACCTTGCTGGGACGCACCTGAGTGCATCCCGGGCGCAACCTGGTTTTCGTCGATCCCGGGGCCTCGGCGGGCCTGAAAGGCGCTCTTTCATGAAAGCGACGACATCGTCGCTTTCATGAAAGAAGGTGGCCCCGTCCGCTGCTGCGTCTGAGCGCAGCGCGGTCTTCGAGGGGCGCACGTCCACGGCTCCGGGCGCCTCGATGCCTCCAGTCGTCACCGGCAGACCGTGGTCGGGTCGATGTCCCCGACGACCGGCCGCCCGCCGATCCGCACGACCCGGCTCAGCGGCAGCGGCGTCAGGGCGGAGACGACGGCCGGGGAGAGGCATTCGCCGGACGTGAGCACGAGCGGGGCCTTCGCCGCGGCGGAGGCGGGAACGCCGACGAGCGCGTCCGGGAACGCGCCCCCGGAGGCGACGTAGACGCTGGTCGCGGTGCCGGACCGACCGGTGACGGCCGCCACCACCGCCGCCGACGTCGCGTAACGGTCGGCGCCCGCCAGGCGTGTGACGCTCGCCCCCGGGAGGAGCTCCCGCACCTGCTGCGCCACCGAGTCCCCGACGACGGCCGGCCCGCCCACGATGACGACCCGCTTGGCCGAGGTCCGGGCGAGCGCGGCGGCGGTGGCCGGGGTGATGGATCGATCGTCGGTGAGCAGCAGCGGCGCGTTTTCCGCCGCCGCGCCCGAGCCGGCCGACAGCGCGTCGGGGAACGCGGTGCCGGCGGCGAGGTAGACGGTCGGGGAACCGGACCACGTGTCGGCGACGCGCGCGGCCGTGGCCCAGCGGTCGGCTCCGGCCACGCGGCTGACCGGGGCGATCTTCGCGAGCGCCGTCTCGACCGTGGCGTCGACGGCGCCCGTCCCGCCGACGACGGTGATGCGCTTCGGCCGCAGGCGCGCCACCTCGGCGAGCACGTCGGCGCGGAGCGAGCGCGTGCCGCTCAGGAGCAGGGGTCCGCCCGCCCGGGCGGCCGCGGGCCCCGCGGCGAGGGCGTCGGGGAAGGTGACGCCGCTCGCGAGCGTCACGCGCTCGACCGGACCCGGGAACGCCTGCCGCGAGACGGCGACGGCGGTCGAGAACCGATCGGCGCCGGCCAGGCGCACCGAGGCCGGAGGCCCGTCGAACCGGAAGGTGAACTCGAAGTGTGGCGATCCGCCGACGAAGGCGCGCCCGTCCGCGGCCACGGCGACGACTCGGACGGCGCCGTCGGCCTCCGGTGAGACCGGCACCGTCGCCGTGTCCCGGCCGCTCTCGAAGGTGACCGGCGCCCCCGCGACGCGCCACGAGTAGTCGGCGCTGCGGGTGAGGGTGAGGGTGTCCTGCAGGCGGCCGGGTTCGTCGCGGCGGACCGGCGTGGCCGGGTCGTCGAGGAACGCCGGCGCGGGGTTGTCGGGGGTGAAGCGGTAGGCCTTGCGCCACGTGGTCGACCCGTCCGGGAACGTCGTGCCGGGGGCGGCGTCGCCGACCACCTCGACGTCGCGCCACGTGAGCGCCTGGGCCTTCACCGCGCCCGCCGCCGCGCCGAGGGTCCACGCGTCGACGAACCGGCGGGTCTCCCCGTCGGCGAACGTGACCGCGACGCCCGCCACGCGCCACGTCACGCCGGGCAGGCGCTCGAGGCGGATGACGTCGTTGCCGGTGCCGCCCATGTCGACCGCGGCGGGGAGGGCGGTCGGCGGCGGGGCGCCCGAGGGGGCGCTCGCGGCGGCGACGACGGTGACCTCGGTCCGCGCGACGACCGCGGCCACCGCGTCCCGGAGCTCGACGACGTACCGGCCCGCGGTGTCCTCCTCCAGCGTGCACGTGAGCGGCGTCGACCCGCCGTCGGTGCGGGGCGCGCGGCACGAGTTCGCCTCGGCCGCGTCGGCGCCGCCGCCTGGGGCGTCGATCGGGGTCAGGGCCGCGGTGTAGAACTCGTTCGGCGCGAGACCGGTCGCGGTGACGGCGAAGTCGTCGCCCGCGACGGGAGCCGCAGACGGGCCCCAGATCACCTCGACGCCGGACGCGGCCTCGGCGGCCGGTGTCGTGGTGAGGCCGGTGGCGACGAGAGCGGCGGCAGCTGCCCCGACGGTGATCCTGCGGCTCGTCCTCATGCTGACCGACCCCTCTCGGCGCGCCACGCCGACCCGACGGCCCACCCGCGGACCCGGGCGGGACAGCGCGACCGTGCGACGGTGCACCGCCGTTCCCATCGGCGGGCGGCCCTTCGTACCAAGACGTCTCGCCGACGCGTCGCGGCAGCGCCCCGCGGAGGGCGCTCGGTCGATGGGCGTCGTGGGACGAGAGCGGCATCGGGCGCGGGCACCTCGGGGTGGCGGCGTCGGGGAGGGCTGCGGTGCCGGTAGCGCTGCGATCCGTCTGGAGCCACAGCCGACCACGGCTCGAGGCGCCCCGGCCGGAACGAGATCGGATGGGGCGCCGACGCGTCGGGATGGGGAGCCGTCGTGAGGGCTGGGAGCCGCCTACCGCCGCGACCGTCAACGGCTCGAGGCGCGCCGGCCTGGACGACCTCGGCGCCGGGCGGGGCACCTCGGGGCGGGAGCCTCGTGAGGGCTGGGAGCCGTCCGCCGCCACGACCGCTCCGGCGTCGAGCGGGTGCAGCGGAGGGGGGCCTCTCGTCCGCCGGAACTCAGAGCTTCTCGCAGGCGATGCCGTCCTTGTCGCGGTCGAGCGTGCGGGGCTGGGCGGCGTACAGCTTGGCGTGGACGAGGTGGGTCGTCACCGGGCGGCCCTTGGTCTTGTCCTTCGCCTTGGGCTTGCCGACGCCGTGCGGGTGCACCTTGTTGAGCGCGGCGCAGTTCTTGTACTTCACGACGCGCACCGTCTTCGTCGCGGCGGGGGCGGCCGCCGCGGACGCGGCCTGGACGGCCGGACCCGAGACGCCGGTGGCGGCGACGAGGGCCACGGCGGGAAGCGCCGACAGCAGGGAGGCGATCCGGATCATGGCGGTTCTCCTTCAGGAGGTGATGCTCGAAGGTGAGCGCCGCACGACGTGCGCGTTCATCCGCCTATCGGCCGCAGCGGGGCGAACGTCCAGCGTTCCGTGAGCTCATCCGCCGGTGAGGTCCGCGCCGGATCGACGTGCCTCACATGTCCGTCTCGGTGCGCACGGCCGCCAGCCCCATCGGGCGTCGGACCGTCTTCTCCCACTGCTCGATGAACTTGCGCTTGTGCCGCTGGGCCGCGGCGGACTGGATGAGGCCCGCCTCGTAGGACTCCGTCGCGGTCGTGCACGGGCGCGGCGTGCGCACGCGGTACGTGGCCCACTCGAGGAAGTTCGCGTCGGCGTACATCGACAGCTCCCACGCCTGGCGCAGGTGGTGCTGCAGGTGTTCGCCGCCGGGGAGGGGCGCGAAGTTCGCGTCGCCCACCTGCTCGAGGAGCCGGCGCCGGCCGTCGTAGACCTCCTCGAGGTCGCGCACCGCGGCGGCGGCCGACCGCCGGCACGTCACCGCCCGCTGCAACGTCGAGCGCTGGGCGGCGCTGCGCGCGAGCAGCTTGTCGATCTCCTTGGCCGCGGCCAGCGACTTCGGGGCGACGGGCCTGACGCTCTGCCGGCCGCCGGTACCCGAGTTCCGCGGGGTCGTCGGAGACGGGGAGGAGCGCGGCGCCGCCGTCGGCGTGGTGCCGCCGTCGCGGATGGGCCACGCGAACGTCAGCAGCGAGGCGACGAGGATCGCCGTCACCGTGACGGTGACCGCGACGAGCCAGGCCGAGCGGACCCGCGCCGACCGCGCCGCCGTCTCGTCGGACAGCCGCATCGGCTGCCGCGGCGCGTACGCCTCGCCCGGCCATCCCCGGGAGGCGGGCGCCTCCCACGTGCGCGGCGGGGTCCACCCGCTCGCCGCAGTCGCCCCGACCGCCCGGGTGGGCTGCATCGGTGGCGCGGGATCCTCGTGACGACGCTCCGCCGACCGGTCAGACCGATCGCCGGGGGCGCCGGCGTCGGGAACGGGGTCGGACCGCTCGGCCGAGGGCGGTCCTCCCGTGTCGGGGCGGGCTCCGTCGTCGTGCTCGGGCTCGGGCCGGTAGGCGGGGACAGCGCCCGTCTCGGCCTGGCCCCACCCGTCGTCGACGGGCCCGGGCCGGTCACCCGACGAGAGCGACGCGGGGTCGGTCCACTCGTGCGGACGGCCGCCCCCGGCGCCGGTCTCGGCCTCGGCCCACGCACGGTCCGCGCCGACGGGCCCGTCCGACGACGTGGCGAGACGGACGCCGCAGTTCCCGCAGAACCGTTGACGTCCGTTGACCGCACCGCACGCGTCGCACCGTGTCACGGGCGGCTCGCCGCGGGGTCGACCGACGCCGAACGCACCGGTGGCGCGGGGGAGAGGGAGTCGTTCGCGGGCAGCGCTGCGTCCTGCCCGGCACCGAGCTGCCGACGGCCGACGCGCATGATCCCGCTCCTTTCGACGATCGAAACCACCCTGTCACGCACCCGCTGCCCCACACAGGCCCCCGAGGTTGCGAACCGGACACGGTGGACACGGGGGCGGCCGGCCGCGCTCACCGCGGCTCGCACTCGCCTGCGTCCGCTGCTCAGAGCTCACTGTCGCGCTCACTGCGGCTCGCGCTCGCCTGCGTTCGCCGCTCGTGTTGTCTGTCGCGCTCACTGCGGCTCGCAAGCTCGCCTCCGTTCGCCGCTCGTGCTTGTGGTCGCGCTCACTGCGGCTCGCACGCTCGCCTACGTTCGCCGCTCGAGCTGCCCAGCCCCTGGGCAGGGTTCAGCGGGCGCCGGCCCTCACTGCAGGGCGGAGGTCAGCCGCATCGCGTTGTCGACGTACCGCCGCAGCCACGAGCGCTGGTTCCACTCGTGCTGGGTGAGGAGCACGCAGCGGTCGCGGTAGCCGTCGATGAGGCGGCCGAGGTCGTCGACCATGTTCCCGCCGAACCCCATGAGGCTGATCTCGAAGTTGAGGCCGAAGCTGCGCATGTCCATGTTGCTCGACCCGACGACGCCGACCTCGTCGTCGACGACGAAGCACTTCGTGTGCAGCACGGCGGGCTTGGGGAGGCGGTAGATGCGCACGCCGGCGTCGAGCAGCGCCTGGTAGTACGACGACTGCGCGTGGTCGACCATGAACTGGTCGGCCTGCTCGCTGACGAACAGCTCGACGCTCACCCCGCGGTAGGCGGCCGTCGTCACGGCGGCGAGGATCGACTCGTCCGGGACGAAGTACGGGCTGACGAGGCTCAGCCGGCGCTGCGCGCGATAGACGAGCGAGGTGAACAGCCGCAGGTTCGGTTCCGTCGTGAACCCCGGCCCCGACGGCACGACCTGGAACACGTTGCCCTTCCCGCCGACCGGCGTCTGCGGCGTGGCGTGGAAGTACCGGTCGCGGGAGAGTCGCTCGCCGGACTCCGTGTACCAGTCGACGGCGAACACCGCCTCGAGCGCGGCGACGACCGGGCCCGACAGCTCGATCATCACGTCGTTCCAGCGCCGGCCGCTGCGCTGGTTGGCCCGCGTGAGGTAGGCGGCCTCGATCATGTTCTGCGACCCCATGAACCCAACCTCCCCGTCGACGACGAGGAGCTTGCGGTGGTTGCGCAGGTCGACCCGGCGGAACCGACCCCGCCACGGCTGGATCGGGAGCATGTAGTGCCAGTCGATGCCGGCCGCCGTCAGCCGGCGGCCCAGCTTCGCGAACCCCCGGTACTTGATCGACCCGATGTGGTCGAAGAGGAACCGCACCTCCACGCCGCGCGCCCGCGCCCGCTCCAGGGCGCGGAAGAAGACGTCGGTCGTTTCGTCCCAGGCAGCGATGTAGATCTCCGCGTGCACGTAGTCCTGCGCCCGGTCGACCGCCGCCGCCATCGCCGCGATGGACTCCTCGTAGTCGCTGTGCAGGCCGTGGTTGTCGCCGGTGACGCACGGCATCGACGTGAGGTGTCGGTTGAGGGTCGGGATCGTCGCGAACCGCGGCGGCGGCTCGATCCCGGCCGGGATGTCGGGCAGGTGCGAGAGGCCCTCGTCGAGCGTCGCGTTCGCCTCCGCCTGGATCTCGTGGCGGCGCCGGTTGACGTACGGGCTACCGAGCAGGAGGAACAGCGGCAGCCCCACGATCGGCACGAGGAGGATGAGCAGGAGCCACGCCGTCGACGACGACGGGCGGCGGTTCTCGGGCACGACCCCCACGGCCACGATCTTGATGACGTAGTCCAGGACGAGCAGCGACGTCTGGACCGTCTGCAGGAGCGTGGAGTCGGCCATGGGCTCATCCTGCCCGGCGCGCACCCGCCCCACCGCGCCCCGCCCACGAGTCGCACCATCCGCACCGCGCCCCGCTGACACGAGTCGCGCTCACCGCGCCCCCGCTGACCGAGTCGCGCTCACCGCGCCCCCGCTGACACGAGTCGCGCTCACCGCGCCCCGCTGACCGAGTCGCACCCACCACGCCCCGCTGACACGAGCCGCGCCATCCGCACCGCGCCCCGCTTACGCGAGTCGCGCGTGCAGCGCCGCCTCCGCCTCGAGGTTGCGGCGCCGCAGGTCGACGGCCTCGGTGAGGCGCAGCAGCAGCTGTGCCCGGTCGGCGACGACGTCGTCGTAGACGACGCTGAGGACGAGCCACCCGAGGCAGGTGAGCCGGACGTACCGGCGACTGTCGCGGCGCCGCTGTGCCGGCGTCGAGTGCCACGCGTGGCTGTCGGCCTCGATCACGATGCGCAGCGCCGGATCGGCGAGGTCCACGCGGACGTCGAACCGACCCGGTGCGCCCACGTCGCCGTCGGTGATCCGGTACTGCGGCACGACGTCCAGCCCGGGGACGTCCAGTGCCGCGGCGCGGACGGCCGACTCGAAGGGACCCGCCGCCAGGGGAGAGGCGGCGCCTGCGACTCGTCGGGCCCGACGGCAGCCCGGGCCCCGGCCGAGGTCGGCCGCCTCGCGGAGCTCCGCCGCGCCCACGAGCCCGGATCGCAGCGCCGAATCGGCGACGGCCAGGGCCTCCGGCCACGGCGCAGTCCGCGCCACGTCGAGCACCGTCTCGAGCGGGGTCGTGATGTCGCGGGGGAGGCCGGAGTCCGTCGCGCGTCGATGGACGACGAGCCCTCGCCCCTGCCGAGCGCTTACACGGCGGCCCTCGACCACGGTCACGTGGACGGCGTCGGGCTCCACGAGTAGCGGCCACCCCCAGACGCGGGCCGCCGACAGGTGCGACAGCGTCCCACCCGCCCGGACCGTCGCCTGGAGATCCGCCCCGGCGAGGTCGGGGCGCGACTCCGGGTCCGTCGCCGCGGGCTGCCCGGGGCCGGCGCCCGGCGGTATCCGTTCGGTGGCGGCGTCGCCGGCGAGGACGTACCACCCGCGCCGGGGTGAACTGAGGACGCCGTCCCGCACCGCCCGGCGCAACAGGTGCGGAGAGGCGGCGGCGCTGAGGGTGCGCGCGTGGGCGATGCCGCCGCAACGGACGACGGTCGCGACGAGCTGGTCGAGTTCATGGCGGGGGCGAGGCATTCGGCCACGGTGCGCCCGGGGCGCGCGGGGCACGGTCCGTCGTCCCCAGCCGGGCCCGCCGCGGGCCGTCGCGCCCGCCCGGACGACCGCCGGTGGTCTACGCCACAGGGGAACCGCGACCCGGCCGAGCGGAGTTTTCACGCGAACTGCACTGCCTTTGGAGGTGCCGTTTTCATCGTCGCTGGTCAGGGGGTCGGTCCCGACGCCGGAGCGCCATTGGCAGTGCAGTTGTCGTGAAAACTCGGCCGACGTCGGCCGGGCACGAGGTCCGCGTGCGCGGGAGGCGCAGCCGTGCGCGCCGGCCGCCTGTCACGAGGCAGCGCGTGGGAGGGGCGCCCGAACGCGCCGAGCTACCCGCCATGAGGCGGCGCGCGGGAGGGGCGGCCGTGGGTACCGAGCTGGCCGCCATGAGGTGGCGCGTGGGAGGGGAGGCCGTGCGTGCCGAGCTGGCCGCCATGAGGCGGCGCGTGGGAGGGGCGGCCGTGGGCGGGGGTGCCGCCACGACGCTGACCGCCGCGGGCCGTCGCGCCCGCCCGGACGACCGCCGGTGGTCGACGCCACAGGCGGACCGCGACCCGGCCGGGCGGAGTTTTCACGCGAACTGCACTGCCTTTGGAGGTGCCGTTTTCATCGTCGCTGGTCAGGGGGTCGGGCCCGACGCCGGAGCGCCATCGGCAGTGCAGTTGTCGTGAACACTCGGTCGTCGTCGTCGGCCGGGCACGAGGCCCGCGGGCGCGGAGGCGCAGCCGTGCGCGCCGAGGTGCCCGCCACGAGGCGGCGCGCGGCAGAGGCGGCCTTGCGTCGGGGTGCCGCCACGACGCTGACCGGCGTGGGCCGTCGCGCCCGCCCGGGCGACCGCCGGTGGTCGACGCGAGCCGGTCCCACAGGGGACCACGAGCCGGTGCCACAGGCGGACCGCGGCCCGGCCGGGCGGAGTTTTCACGCGAACTGCACTGCCAATGGAGGGGCCGTTTTCATCGTCGCTGGTCAGGGGGTCGGCCCCGACTCGGAGCGCCATTGGCAGTGCAGTTGTCGTGAAAACTCGGCCGACGTCGGACCGGTTGCGCCGCCGCGTGCGCGGGAGGCGCAGCGGTGCGCGCCGAGGTGCCCGCCACGAGGCGGTGCGCGGGAGGGGCGGCCCTGCCCGCCCGACACGCCGGGATCGCGGCTGCGGCGCCGGGCGCGCGGAAGAGGCCCTTGGGGGAGGGCGCGGTGACAGGATGGACGCACTCGAGGAGCGGGAGGCGACGATGCGTTTCGGACTGTTCGTGCCGCAGGGATGGCGGATGGACCTGGCGGGGATCGATCCCGCCCAGCACTGGGGCGTCATGGCGGGGCTCGCCCGGCGCGCCGACGCCGACGAGCACTGGGAATCGGTGTGGGTCTACGACCACATGCACACGGTGCCCGTCCCCTCCACCGAGGCGACCCACGAGGCGTGGACCCTCATGTCGGCGCTCGCGGCGGTGACCGGCCGGGTCCGGCTGGGGCAGATGTGCACGTGCATGGGCTACCGCAACCCGGCGCACCTCGCGAAGATCGCCGCGACCGTCGACGTGATCTCCGAGGGGCGCGTCGAGATGGGCATCGGCGCCGGCTGGTACGAGGACGAGTGGCGCGCCTACGGGTACGGCTTCCCCCGCGCCGGCGAACGCATCTCGATGCTCGGCGAGGGGGTGCGGATCTTCCGGGACATGTGGACCCGCGGCGAGGCCACCCTGCACGGCAGGCACTACGACGTCGACGGCGCGATCTGCGCGCCCCGGCCGCTGCAGGGCACGTCGGTACCCGGGTCGCCGCGCAACGGGATCCCGCTGTGGATCGCCGGCGGCGGTGAGCGGAAGACCCTGCGCCTCGCCGCGGAGTTCGCGGACTACACGAACTTCGACGGCACCCCCGAGGTCTTCGCCCACAAGAGCGAGGTCCTCGCGGGTCACTGCGCCGACGTGGGCCGCGACCCTGCCGAGATCGTCCGGACGGCGGACTACAACGTCGTCATCGGGCGGGACGAGGCCGAGGTCGCCGACCGTCTCGCCTGGTACGGCGACCACCTCCGCGGCGTCGGCGTGCCCGAGGCCAAGGTCACCGAGCAGGTCGAGATGCTGCGCACCGGCCCCCTCGTCGGGACGCCGGAACAGGTCGTGGAGGCCCTGCGCTCCCTCGAGCGGATCGGCATGGCGTACGCGATCTGCTACTTCGCCGAGGCCGCGTACGACACCTCCGGTCTCGACCTGTTCGAGAACACCGTCCTGCCCGAGCTCGCCGCCCCGCACGAGCACCACCACCGGTACCACTTCGGCCGGATGCGGCGCTGAATCCGCCCCGTACCCTGAGGGGATGAATCGCGACTTCGACCTGTTTCGCACGTCCGAGGACCACGAGGAGATGCGGGAGGCGTTGCGCGAGATCGCGCGGGAGCGGATCGCACCGCACGCGGCGGCCGTCGACCGGGAAAAGCGCTTCCCCCAGGAGGCGTACGACGCCCTCCGGGCCGCGGACTTCCACGCCCCCCACGTCGATGAGCAGTACGGCGGGGTGGGCGCCGACGCGCTCGCGACGTGCATCGTCATCGAGGAGGTCGCGCGCGCCTGCGCGAGCAGCAGCCTCATCCCGGCGGTCAACAAGCTAGGGTCGATGCCGGTGATCCTCGCCGGCTCCGACGAGCTGAAGCAGACCTACCTGCCGCGGCTCGCCTCCGGCGAGGCGATGTTCTCGTACGGGCTGTCGGAGCGCGAGGCCGGCTCCGACACGGCGTCGATGTCGTGCCGGGCCCGCCGCGACGGCGACGACTGGGTGCTCACCGGCCAGAAGTCGTGGATCTCGAACGCCGGCGTCTCCGAGTTCTACACGGTGCTCGCGGTGACCGACCCCGACGGCGCGCGCGGCCGGAACATCTCGGCGTTCGTCGTCGAGAAGTCCGACGAGGGCTTCACCGTCGGCGAGCCGGAGCGCAAGCTCGGCATCAAGGGCAGCCCCACGTGCGAGCTGCACTTCGACGCCTGCCGCATCCCCGGCGACCGCATGATCGGCGCCGAGGGTGAGGGGCTGAAGATCGCCCTGCGCACCCTCGATCACACGCGCGTGACGATCGGCGCCCAGGCCGTCGGCATCGCCCAGGGCGCCCTCGACTACGCGATCGACTACGTCAAGGAGCGCCGCCAGTTCGGCAAGGCGATCGCGGAGTTCCAGGCGATCCAGTTCATGCTCGCCGACATGGCCATGGCGGTCGAGACGGCCCGCCAGATGGTCTACGTCGCCGCGAGCAAGTCGGAGCGCCACGACGCCGACCTGCCGTTCTTCGGGGCCGCCGCCAAGTGCTACGCCTCCGACGTGGCGATGCAGGTGACGACCGACGCCGTGCAGCTCCTCGGCGGCGCCGGCTACGTCGAGGACCACCCCGTCGAGCGCATGATGCGCGACGCGAAGATCACCCAGATCTACGAGGGCACCAACCAGATCCAGCGCCTCGTCATGGGCCGCACGCTCGTCTCCTGACCCCGCTCCGATCGCCCGTCGCCCGCGGGGCGGCGTGAGCGACACGGGAGGTGACGTCCAGGGTCGTCCAAGGACTCTGGCGGATACTCGACCATCATGAGCAGGTTCAGCGACGCCTCGGATCCGCACGCCGACGGCGACGAGGCGGTGGAGGTCCGGCGGGGTCGGGGGAGCCGGGCCCTGTCGAACCCGGAGGACCTGTCGCCGCGGATGCGGCGCCGCCGCGCCTGGACCCTCGTGCTGCTCACCCTCGTCGCGCCCGGCTCCGCTCAGATCGCCGCGGGCCACCGCCGGCTCGGCGCCGTCGCGATCCGCGTGTGGTTCACGCTGCTCGCGGTGGCCCTCGGCGTCGGCGCGATCTACCTCCTGCGCCGCGCGCTGCTCCTCGGCCTGATGACCAACCCGGTCGTGCTCACGGTCGTCGCCGTCGCGCTCCTCGCGGGCGCGCTGCTGTGGGCCGTCCTCTTCCTCGACGCGTTGCGGCTCGCGCGTCTCGGCTCCGTCGGCCCGCCGGCCAACCGGTGGCTCGCGGCGGTGACGGCCCTGCTCGTCGTCGCGACGTCGGGCACGCTCGCCTTCGCCGCCTCGAACGTCTGGGCGGGGCGCGACGCCGTCACGGGCGTCTTCGGCGGGCACACGGTCCGCGAACCGAGCGACGGCCGCTACAACATCCTCCTCATGGGCGGCGACTCCGGCGCCGACCGCACCGGCACCCGACCCGACACGATCATGCTCGCCAGCGTCGACGCCGACACCGGCCGCACCGTCCTCTTCTCGTTCGCCCGCGACACCGAGAACATCGACTTCCGCCAGGGTTCGACGATGCGTGAGCTCATGCCGGAGGGCTGGAACTGCGGCGACGAGTGCCTGCTCAACGGGCTCTACCAGTGGGCCGTCGAGAACAAGGACCGCTTCCCGGCGGGCAGCGGCGACGTCGGCGCGCTCGCGACCAAGGAGGCCGTGGAGTCCCTGTCGGGGCTCGACATCCAGTACTACGGTCTCGTCGACCTCAAGGGTTTCCAGCGCTTCGTCGACGCCGTCGGCGGGCTCGACATCGACGTGAGGTCGAGGGTGCCGATCGGCGGCGGCACGTCCCCGATCAAGGGGTACATCGAGCCGGGCGAGCAGCACCTCGACGGGTACCACGCCCTCTGGTACGCCCGTTCGCGCGAGGGGTCGAGCAACTACGAGCGCATGACCCGTCAGCGGTGCGTGACCACGGCGATGATGCGCCAGCTCACCCCCGCGAACGTCGTGCTCAAGTTCCGGCAGATCGCCGACGTGTCGGGCAGCGTGCTCAAGACCGACATCCCGGACGGCGACCTCGGCCGCCTCGGTGACCTGGCGCTGCAGGCCAAGTCGCAGAAGATCACCAGCGTCCAGTTCGCCCCACCCCTGATCAAGCCATGGGACTACGATCCCCAGGTGATCCGAGACAAGGTCGAGCAGACGATCGTGGCCTCGCAGAAGGCGCCGAGCACGGGCTCGCCGACCCCGCGACGCTCGGCGACCCCCTCGGCGACCCGCTCCCGCTCGTCGGAGGACACGCCGACGCCGTCGGCCTCCACCGGCGCGGACGCCGACGACATGGAAGCGGTGTGCGCGGCCCTGTGAGCACCTCCCCGACCCCCTCCGCCACGCCCGACCCCGCGCCGGCCGCCGACGCGCCACCGTCGCTGTCGCCGGCGTCGCCACTGTCTGCGACGCCGCCGACGAACCCGGCGCTGCCCTCGGTGAGTGTCGTCATCCCCGTGCTGAACGAGGAGCGGCACCTCGCCGCGGCCGTCGGTCGGGTGCTGGCCCAGGAGTACGGCGGCGACCTCGAGGTCGTCCTCGCGCTCGGCCCGAGCCGCGACCGCACGCACGCCGTCGCCGAGGCGCTCGCCGCCTCCGACCCGCGCGTGCGGTGGGTCGACAACCCGAGCGGCCGCACGCCCGACGCCCTCAACGCCGGCATCGCGGCCGGCCGGCACGACGTCATCGTCCGCGTCGACGGCCACGCCGAGCTGTGCGACGGCTACATCGCGACGGCGGTCGCGGAGCTCGAGCGGGTGGGCGCCGACAACGTGGGCGGCATCATGGACGCGCAGGGGGTCACCGACTTCGAGAAGGCCGTCGCGTGCGCGATGCGCAGCAAGATCGGGGTGGGCAACGCGCGCTTCCACGTCGGTGGTGGCGCCGGCGAGGCCGACACCGTCTACCTCGGCGTGTTCCGCCGCGAGACGCTGACCCGGGTCGGCGGGTACGACACGCACTTCGCGCGGGCGCAGGACTGGGAGCTCAACCACCGCATCCGCTCCGCCGGCGGGAAGGTGTGGTTCACCCCCGAGCTCACCGTCACCTACCGCCCACGCGGCACCCTGCGGGCCCTCGCGCAGCAGTACCTCAACTACGGGCGCTGGCGGCGGGTCGTCGCCGCGCGGCACGAGGGGACGATCAACCTGCGCTACCTCGCCCCGCCCGCGATGGTGGTCGGGACGACGGCCGCCACCCTCCTCGGCCTGGCCTGGCGTCCTGCGCTCGCCGTGCCCGCGGGGTACCTCGCGGCGATCACCCTCGGCGGGATCGCCACGAGCCGCGGGGAGGCGCCGGCCGTGCGGGCCCGGCTACCGCTCGTCCTCGCGACGATGCACTGGAGCTGGGGCATCGGGTTCCTCACGAGCCCCGCGGCGCTGCGCGCGACCGACCCGGCGCCGCAGCCCGGCAGCGACGGTGGAGACCTGACGTGAGGGTGCTCATGCTCGTCGCGACGTCGGTCGCGACCGACGCCCGCGTGCTCAAGCAGGCCCGCACCCTCGCCGACGCCGGGCACAGCGTGCACGTCATCGGCAAGTCGGTGCCGGCCGACTTCGTGCCCGGCCCGGGCATCACCGTGAGCAGCGTGGGCGCGTCGTCGGTGCTGCGCAAGGAGGGCTCGGCGTCGCTGTCGACGCGCCGGCTGCCGCCCCACCTGCGCCTGGCCCGGTGGGCGCTGCTGCCGATGCACCGCAACTCGACGTTCACGCGCTGGGCGCACGGCGCGGTGGAGCAGGCCGCCGGCCTGCCGGCCGACGTCGTCCACGCCCACGACTTCACCGCCCTGCGGGCCGGGCGCGACATCGCCCGGACCAAGGGCGTGCCCTTCGTCTACGACTCGCACGAGCTGTGGTCGGGCCGGGCGCGCCAGTACCGGCCGACGCCGCTGCAGGACCGGCTCGAGGTGCGGGCCGAGCGCGCCCTCGGGTCGGAGGCGGCCGCCGTCATCACCGTCGGCAACGGGGTCGCCGGAGCCCTGGCGGACCTGCACGGCTGGCGCGACATCGCCGTCGTCCGCAACTCCTTCCCCCGGGACGCCGCCGGGGACGCCGCGGCCGCGGGGCCGGCAGCGACGACCGAGACGGCCGGGACGGCCGGGCCGACGCCGTCGGCGGAGCCGGGCGACGCGGACCTGACCGCCGGGGGATCGGCGCCTCGCGGCCTCGTGTACGCCGGTCGGCTCGGTGCGCACCGCGAACTGGAGGTCGTCGCCGCCGCGAGCGGGCCCGCGCAGCGCGAGCTCGGCCTGACGACGACGCTCATGGGCCCCGCCGACGAGACGTGGACCGCGACGTTCGATCCCGGCGCGGCGTCGCTCGTGCCGCCGTGCCCGCCCGACGACGTCGACGACCACCTCCGGGCGGCGGGCCTCGTCCTCGTCACGCTCGCGCCCGGGTGGGAGAACCACCGACTCGCCCTGCCCAACAAGCTCTTCCACGCCGTGCGGGCCGGCGTGCCGGTCGTCGCGACCGACCTCGGCGAGCTCGCCGCCGTCGTGCGCGAGCACGGCATCGGGCGCCTGTACCGCCCCGGCGACCCCGCCGACCTCGTCCGGGCGGTCCGCGAGGCCGTGGCAGACTATCCAGCGCTCCGCGCCGCCGTCGCCGCCGCGCAGCCGGCGCTGACCTGGGACCGGGACGCCGCCGTCCTGCTCGGCGTGTACGAGCGGCTCGCGGCGGAGGGCCGGCGATGACCGGCCCGCATCGCGGTGGACCCGGCCGATCGGGTCGTTCGAGCCGATCGCGCCCACGACGTGTCCGCGTCGGGACGCTGTCGGTGCGCCCCGGTAGCGTGGACGCAGACGCACGAAGGAGCCACATGCCGCCACACACGACAGCAGCGACGGGAGGGCAGCGATGAGCACCGCGACCCCGCGCTCGGAGTCCTCGGCCTCGGCGGCCGACGACTCCTACACCTCCGTCTACCACCTGTACGAACCGCACAAGGTGGGCCTGCCCAAGCTCGGCGTCTACTTCAAGGAGCTCTGGAAGCGGCGCGAGTTCGCCGCCGAGTCGAGCAAGGCGGGCATGCGCGGGGCCAACTCGATGACGTTCTTCGGGCAGGCCTGGCTCGTCATCAACCCGCTGCTCCTCGCGCTCGTGTACTACTTCCTGCTCAACGTCGTCTCGGGCAAGATCGGCCAGGGCTTCGACGCCCAGCAGATGGCCCACATCACCGGCGGGCTCTTCGTCTTCTACTTCTTCCAGGGGGCCGTCGGCACGGGCGCCGGGTCGGTCGTCGGGGCCGGGAAGCTCATCCTCAACACGGCGTTCCCGCGCCTGCTGTTGCCGCTCGCGGCCGTGCGCACCGGGTTCTACCGGTTCCTGCCGACCGTGCCGGTGTACATCGTCTTCCACATCCTCGCCGGCAACCCGTGGAACGTCGCGACCTTCGTCGCGGCCCCGATCTTCCTGCTGTTCATCACGATCTTCGCGGCGGGACTGGCCGCGGTGTTCGCGGCCCTGCAGGTGTACTTCCGCGACACGAGCAGCTTCCTGCCGTACGTCATGCGCATCTGGCTGTACACCTCGCCGGTGCTGTGGACGATCGATGCCCTCCGGGGGCACCGGTTCGCCGAGATCCTCGCGCCGTTCAACCCGCTCTACGCGCTCATCGGCGGGTACGGCGAGGCGCTGCAGCGCGGCGTCTTCCCGTCCCTGAGCGTGTGGCTCATCGCCGCTGCCTGGGCCTTCGGGGCCGCGCTCGTGGGGTTCGGATTCTTCATGTCGAGGGAGCGTGATTTCGCTGTCCGCCTCTGAGCAGGAGCAGACCACCGGGGTGGGCGGGGGCACGGCCGACGAGGCCGCCGCGAAGGCCGCCCCCGCGAAGACCGCCCCCGCCACGCCGGCGCCGACGTCGGGCGACCGCGGGCTCGTCGGGGGCTCGTTCTCCATGAGCTCGAAGCGGCCCAAGCGCGAGGGACCCACCTCCGGCGACGGGGAGTACACGTTCCGCGACAACTCGGGTCGCACCGACCTCGCCGTGAGCGTCCAGCACCTGTCGATCACCTACCGGACGACGTTCGAGCGCGTCCCGACGTTCAAGAACGCCATCGTGCGGGCGGGGCGTGGGGAGCGGGCCCTCATCGAGGTCAACGCCGTCAACGACGTGAGCTTCGACGTCGCCAACGGCACCGCGCTCGGCATCATCGGCAGCAACGGCGCCGGCAAGTCGACGATCATGCGCGCGCTCGCCGGCATCCTGCCGCCCACCAAGGGCCGTATCGAGACGTGGGGTCGGGCCAGCACCCTCCTCGCGCTCGGCGTCGGGTTCAACGCGATGCTCTCGGGCCGCGAGAACGTCATCCTCGGCGGCCTCGCCTCGGGGCTCTCGCGCGCCGAGGTCGAGGAGCGGGCCAACGACGTCGCCGAGTGGGCCGAGCTGGGCGACTACATCGACGCCCCGATGCGCACGTACTCCTCGGGCATGTTCAGCCGCCTCGCGTTCTCGGTGGCCGTGCACATGAAGCCCGACATCCTCATGGTCGACGAGGCCCTCTCGGCCGGCGACGCCGCGTTCCGCGAGAAGGCCCAGGCCAAGATGGACGAGCTGCGCAGCTCGGCGCGGGCCCTCTTCCTCGTCAGCCACGCGCTCGGCAGCGTCAAGGAGATGTGCAGCGACTGCATCTGGCTGCACAAGGGGAAGATCATGATGCACGCCTCGCCCGCCGAGTGCGTCGACGCCTACACCCGCTTCGTCAAGGTCGGCCAGACGCCCGCGACGATGGAAGAGCTGTAGTCCCGTGGCCGCGCCGGTCGACGTCTCGGTCGTGACCTCCGGCCACGACGTCGCCGACGCACGGCTGCACCGCGAGGTCGCGGCCCTGCTCGCCGTCGGGCTCGACGTCGAGGTCCTCGGGCTCGGCGACGCCGCAGACGGCCCGCCCGGCGCGAGCGTGACGACGTGGGACCGGCCGGGAGGCCTGGCCCGGGTGCATCTCGCGGGCCGCATGGCCGCGCGGGCCCGCGGCCGGGTCGTCATGACCCTCGACCCCGACTCCGCGCTCGCCGCCAACGCCGCGGTGCTGGCCAGCGGCCGCGTGCTCGTCGTCGACGTCCACGAGGACTTCGCCAAGCTGCTCTCCGACCGGCCGTGGGCGGGGTCGTACGGCGGGCTCGCCGGTTATGGCGCCCGGCGCCTCGTGTCGGCGTTCACCCAGGTGGCGCGGCGCGCGGCGCTGACGGTCGTCGCCGACGACCACGTGCCCCCGCTGCGGGCGCGCCACCGCCTCGTGCTGCCCAATGAACCGGTCGCCGAGATGCTGCCCGGACCCTCCGAGCCCGACGAGCGACCCCGCGCCCTGTACGTCGGCGACCTGCGGGCCACGCGGGGGCTCTTCGCGATGATCGAGGCCGTGCGCCTCGCTCCGGACTGGGCCCTCGACCTCGTCGGCCCGGTCGCTCCCGCCGACGCCGACCGCCTCGCCGAGGTGCTCGCGGCCCCCGGCCCGGACGGCGCCGCCCCGCTGGGCGAGCGCGTGCGGCTGCTCGGCCGGCTCCCACCCACCCAGGCGTGGGAGTACGCGCGCGGGGCGTGGTGCGGGTTCCTCCTCCTGTCCGACACCCCCGCGTTCCGCGAGGCGATGCCGAGCAAGCTGGGCGAGTACCTCGCGTGCGGGCTCCCGGTCGTCACGACCGACCTGCCGCGGCCCGCGCAGGTCGTGACCGACAGCGGCGCCGGGGCCGTGGTGCCCGCGGGGGCGGCGGCCCGGTCCGGCGCGTCCGCCGGGTCGGCGGCATCCACCCCGGACGCCGTGGTCGGCGCCGCCGCCGCTCACGTGCTGCGGGGGTGGGCCGACGACCGCGCCGCCCTGGCCGTCGTCCGCGACGCGGCCCGCCGCGCGGGGGCGCCCGGCGACGCCGCGGCCTCGCCGTACCGCGCCTTCGCCGCGGCGGTGGCGGAGCTGGCGCACGAGAACGTGCATGGTGAACGGGGGGAGGGCGACGAGGACGACGGGCCCGCCGCCCCGAACGACGAGCAGCACGCCGACGGAACGAGCGAGGGGAGCACCACATGAGCGCAGGACGCGAGGGCGGGAAGCCGGGGGCGGCGCTGCGGACGGGGTTGCGGGCCGTGATCGGGCCCGATTCGCCCGTCCGCCGGAACCTGCCGGAGCCCGTCCGCGACGGCCTGCGCGACGTGCGGCGCCGGATGCCGACGCGCGTGGCCCGGGTCATCGACCGGGCCGCCGGCAAGGAGGTCCCGCCCGCGGTCTCGCGCGCGCTGTTCGAGGCCGGGTCCAAGCGGCCCGTGCCGCCCGCCGAACCGACGCGGCTGTGGATCGCACCCGCGAACTTCGCCGGTCAGGGCCGCCTGTGGGCGCGCTCGGTCGACCGGAACATCGAGGGCGTCGGGGCGCGGTGCATGGCCGTCACCGGCGCGATGCGCTTCGCCGTCGACCAGGAGGTCGATCCCAGCGTCTACCGCGACGCCAAGTGGCAGTACGAGCAGGAGAAGTACGTCCTCGCGAACTACTCCCACGTCCTCGTCGAGGCCGAGCGCCCCGTCTTCGGCACGCTGTACGGACGCACCTGCGCCCCCGAGCTGCCGCGCCTGCGCGCGGCGGGCCTGCAGGTGGGGCTCATCTCGCACGGCTCCGACGTGCGCATCCCCAGCGAGCACGCCGCCCGGTTCCCGCACTCGCCGTTCGACGACCCCGACGACCGCACGACGAAGATCCTCCAGAAGCGGGCCGAGATCAACGCCCGGCTCCTGCGCGAGTTCGACGGACCCGTCTTCGTCTCCACCCCCGACCTGCTCGACTACGTGCCCGGCGCGACCTGGTGCCCGGCCGTCGTCAACCCCACGTACTGGGTGTCGGACTGGCCGCTGCTGCAGCGGCGACGCCCGCGGGTCGTCCACATCCCCAGCAACGGCCGCCTCAAGGGCACCGAGTTCATCGACCCGGTGCTCACGGCGCTCGCCGACGAGGGCCGCATCGAGTACCGCACCCTGCGCGGCCTCGACCACGACGCCGTCCGCCTCGAGTACCAGGAGGCCGACATCGTCGTCGACCAGGTCGTGCTCGGGCTGTACGGCGTCGCCTCGATCGAGGCCATGGCCGCCGGCCGGGTGACGATGGCGTTCCTCGGCGACGCCGTGCGCGACCGCATCCGGTCCGCCGCGGGGCTGGACTGCCCCATCGTCGAGGTGACGCCCGAGACCCTGCGCGAGCAGATCGAGCGCGTCCTCGACGACCGCGACGCCGCGGCGGCCCACGCCGCGCTCGGCCCCGAGTACGTCCGCGCTGTCCACGACGGGCACTTCTCGGCCCAGGCGCTGCAGGCGCTCGTCGGGGGCGAGCTGCGGCCCGCGGAGGAGGTGCCCGGCTGGTCGACGCCCAGCAACCTGCCGATGCGCCCGTCACCGGCCCGCGACGCCGACGTCCGGCTGTGGGTCGGCCCCGCCAACTTCGCCGGTCAGGGCACCGCGTGGGCGCGGGCCGCGGAACGGCACCTGCCCGGCGTGAGCGCGCGGGCCATGGCCCCCGACAACCCTGTGCTCGCGTTCGAGACCGACTACACGGTGGACCGCAAGCACTTCGAGGCCGAGGCGTGGCCGCTGCGCCAAGAGCGGTACCTCACCCAGCTCTACACGCACGTGCTCATCGAGGCCATGCGTCCCGTGACCGGCTACCGGCACGGCCTCAAGCCGACGGGCGAGATCCCGCAGCTGCGCGCGGCGGGCGTGTCCGTCGCGATGATCGCGCACGGCACCGACGTCCGGATCCCGAGCGTGCACCGCACGCTCACCCCGTACTCGGCGTTCCGCGACGAGTACTGGACCGGCGTGCCGAGCATCGAGGTCATGGAGGAGCGCGCCCAGCTCAACGTCGAGCTCATGCGGAACTTCGACGGGCCCCGGTTCGCCTCGACACCCGACCTGCTCGCGTTCGTGCCGGAGGCGACCTGGTGCCCGGTCGTCGTCGACCTCGACCGCTGGCGCGCCGACACCGTGCCGGGGGCGGGCGAGCGGATCGTCGTCGCCCACGCCCCGAGCCACGGGCCGCTCAAGGGTTCGGCGCCGCTCGACGCGACGGTCCGTGAGCTGGAGCGCGAGGGCGTGCTCGAGTACCGGCGCATCGAGAACCTGAACCCGGCCGCCATGCCGGGGGTGTACCGCGACAGCGACGTCGTCCTCGACCAGTTCGTCATCGGCAGCTACGGCGTCGCCGCCGTGGAGGCCATGGCCGCCGGCCGCGTCGTCGTCGGGCACGTCACCGACGACGTCCGCGCGCACGTGAAGGAGACGACCGGGCTCGACCTGCCCGTCGTCGAGGCCACCCTCGACACCGTCGCGGACGTGCTCCGCGGCCTCGTCGCCGACCCCGCCCGGCTCCGTGAGCTCGGCGAGGCCGGGGTCGCCTTCGCCCGCGAGGTCCACGACGGCCGCCGCTCCGCGCAGGTGCTCGGCACCTGGCTCGTCGGCGACGGTGACCACGAGGACAGCGGGGGCGGTAGCGACGACGGCAGCGAGACCGCTGACGCCGCCCGCCCCGAGGGCTGATCCGGGGCGGCGCCCGACGTCACGAACCATTTGGGCCTGGTCGATGGGGACGCGTTCGGGGCGACAGCCCGCTGACCAGCGCGAACGACCGGGCGGGTACGTCGATCGGGTGCTCGACCCGGCCCGAATGGTTCGTCGGCGCGGCAGAGGCGCGCCGACCCGCACCGTCGGGCCGGGAGCCGCCCGGAGTCGTGGCCCCGGGTCAGTCGCCGCGCAGACGCAGGTGCTCGGCGAGCACGCGCGCGCTGAGCCGGCCGTCGTGGACGGCCCCGGCGAACTCGCGCCCGGCGTGGGCGGCGGCGCGCAGCGCGTCGCGGTCCGCGGCGAGGCGGCGCAGCTCGTCGGCGAGGGTGTCGGGGGAGGCCTCGACGATGGGGAGCGGGCCGGCGCCCTCCGCCCGGGCCGCGGCGTCGGCGACGCCCCGCACCCGCTCGGTGACGTGCCCGATGACGGCCCGCCCGGCGGCCATGCCCTGGACGGCCATGACCCCGTAGCTGCCGAGCGCGAACTGGTCGAGGACGATGTCGGCGTCGGCGACCAGGGCCGGCATCTCCTCCGGGGGGACCCCCTCGACGCGGCGGTAGTCGATGACCCCGGCGTCCGCGAGCGCCTGCGCCGTCTCGTCGGCCCGCGCGGACCCCTTGAGCGAGGCCCGGCTCGGCGCGTGGAGCACGACGGGCCGCTCGCCCGTGCCGACCTCGCGATCGGAGCGCCACACCGCGGCGTCGACGCACACCGGCAGCCAGATCGACCCCTCGACGTCGTCGAGCAGATCGGGCGTGGAGACGAACACGGGCCCCGCCCCGGAGGCGGCGAATTCGACGAACTTCGGGGCGAGGGCGTCGAACTGCCGCTGGAGGCGGGCCGTGAGCTCCTCGTCGGGGTCGGTGAAGGGCGACCACGGAGTCGTCGTCGCGTGCCGGGCCGGGTTGCGGGCCTCGGAGCCGTGCAGGAGCAGGCCGACGCGGATGCCGACGCGGCGCATGACCTCGGCGTCCCCGGAGAAGTCGCCGCCGTGGCGGACGCCGAACAGGGGGCGACCGGCCTCGAGCAGGGCGTGGGTCCACTCGGCGAGGGCGCGGGACTCGAACGCCTGGCCCCAGGCCGGGTCGCGGCGGTACGTGGCGACGGGCACGACCTCGTCGGCCGGGAAGAGCAGTGGCAGGTCGCGGTCCACGACCATGACCTGGGTGCGGACCCCGGGCACGTTCGCCTCGACCGCCTTGGCCCACGCCCACGCCTGCCCGGCCATGTTCGCCGGCCCGATCCCGACGACCGACGGCCGGTCGGTGCGCTCGACCGGCTGCTCGGTGAGTCCGTCGAGCGTGGACGACGCCGCGGGCTCGACGATCCCGTCGGGGTCGCGCAGGAGCCGGCGGTAGAAGTCGCGCAGATTCTTCTCCTGGTGCGGCCACGAGTACGGCTCGAGCAGGCCGGGGGAGTCGGCGATGGTCCGGCGGATCTGCGACGCGCGGTCGAGGACGTCGCGCAGCGCGGCCGCGAACGAGTCCGGGTCGTCGGCCGTGTGGACCCCACCCAGGCCGTGCCGGGACACGAACTCGGCCTGCGCCTTGCAGTCGCTGACGAGCACCGGCAGCCCCGCGTAGGTGTACTCGAAGAGCTTGTTGGCGAGCGCCACCTCGTGGCTGCCGAAGTGCCGCAGCGGGATGATGCCGACGTCGGCCGAGGCGACGAAGCTCGACACCTGGTCCGGGGGGACCGGGTCGAGCAGGTGGAGGCGGTCGGCGACGCCGAGCTGCGCGGCCTTCTCGGCCAGGAGAGTGGCCGGCGTCACCTTGTGGTGGGGCACGCACACGACGGCCAGGTGGACGCCGTCGAGCTGCGGCAGGGCCTCGACGGCGGTGTCGATGCCGCGCGCCACCGTCACGCCGCCGCTGTAGACCATGAGCGGCACGTCGGGCGCCAGGCCGCAGGCCTCGCGGATGCCGACCTCGATGTCGCGGGTCGCGTCGCCGAGGACGGGGCTGTTCATCACCACGGTGGGGGTGTCGGGGAGGCGGTAGCGGCGCTGCAGCTCGACCGCGAGCGGCTCGGTGACGGTGACGACGCCCGAGGCGCCCCGCACGTACTCCTGCTCGAGGTCCAGGTAGGCGGCCACCTTCCGCTTCGTGCGCGGCGGGTACACCGACAGCCCGGCGACGAACTCGTGCGCGTCGTAGACCCAGCGCGCGTCGGCGTCGCCCGGGCCGCCCCGGGCTCGGCGGCGCGCCACGGCGCGGGTCGCGACGCCGACGAGGTGGACGTCGTGCGCGTGGATGACGTCCCAGTCGAGTTCGTCGATCGCGGGCCCGAACGCCAGCTCGTAGTCGTCGATCTCGGGGATGATCCGCCGCCAGCTCGCGCCCGTGTCCTGCCCGGCGAGCCACGTCTCGAAGTCGGACCGCCACGCCGTCTCGCGTCGGGCGATGCCGGAGCCGTACCGCTGCCGCACGGCCGCGACCTTGGCGGAGGCGCGGCCGACGACCGCGCGCGCCCGGCGCCCGCGCCCGCCGAGCTGCTCGGCCTCCCGAGCCCGGAGCCCGGCCTCGAGGGCGGCGAGGCGGCGGCCGCGCTGGTCGAGCGCGCCGTGGAAGAGACGCCGCTCCCGCGCCGCGCGCTGCCGCGCCCACATCCGGTCCCGCAGCCGCCACGCCACCGGCACCCGGACGATCCGCACGGGCCCGAGGTGAGACTCCTCCCGCGCGCCCGAACTGGCGTAGCCGAGGATCGTCACGTCGACCCCACCGTCGGCGAGCGCGAGCGCCGTCTTGAGCACGCGGGTGTCGTGGCGAATGTCGTTGCCGACCATCATGAGTACGCGGTGAGCCGTCACGGGCGAAACCCTATCGGGGACACGTCCTCGCGGCGGCGAGCGCGGCGATGACGGCTCGGCTCGCGCTCGTCGGGGCCGTCGTCGGGGGCGGACGAGGCAGTGCCCGGGGACGGATGCTTCTGCGAGCGGGACCGGGCCGAGGGGCCACCGGGCTCGGTCCCGAATCTGCCCCCGTGACCGGAGGCCGCCCAGGATGCTGCCGCTGCCGCCGCCGCGAGGGCGAGCCACCACGTCTGGTGGGGGAGCGCGGAGCTGGCGCTGAGGCCGAACGCCGCGAACGCCGCGCACTGACCGGTCGCCTCCGCGAGGTCGACTCGGGTCGTCTCCGCGGATGTGCCGACGCGGCCGCGCTCGCGCCACGCCGTTCGGGCGACGGTGGCGGCGACCGTGGCGAGCACGAGCGCGAAGGCGGCACCGACGACGACTCCGTATTGCGTGACGAGCTCGACGAAGGCGTTGTGCAGGTTGGTCAGCTTGATGACGTTCGCGTCGGGGTCCGCGTACAGCAGGGGCTCGAAGGATCCGGCTCCGGAACCCAGCCAGCTCGACTCGCGAAGATACCGCCAGGCCGCCGTGATGAGGCCGGCTCGTAGCGAGTCGGAGCGTGCTGTCTCGGGGTCGAACGCGCCGAGCAGGAGGCGGCGCAGCGGGTTGCGCGACACTCCGGGCGCGAAGAGGAGGGCGAGGAGAACGACCGCTCCGGCGACGAGGACCGCTGTCGCAGCCCCACGATGCGCCGAGGCGACGTCGCGCAGACGCCGCCCGCCCAGCCGGCCCCGCAGCAACCGCCATCCCTCGAGTGCGAACACGAGAGCGAGGGCCGCGAGCCCCGACCGGCTGCCCGTGAGGAAGACGACGACCCCACCCGCGGCGACGAGCGCGAGCAGCGCCGCCCGTGTCGGTCGCGACGCCCGGGCGGCGAGCGCGAGGGTTCCGGCGACCATGGCCACGAGCGCGCCCGCGAAGTTGTTCGGGTTCTGATAGGTGCCCACGGCCATGAGGGCGTCACCGAACGGCCACGGATGGGCCGCGTCGATCCACAGGTGCCGCCGGGTCGTCAGCTCCCAGGCCGCGATCACCACCGAGAGCGCCAGCCCGAGGCACCAGCCACGGCGCAGGCCATGCAGCCCCGCGCGGTCCCCGGTCGCCAGGATCAAGGCCGTACACGCGAGGATTCCGCTGCTCGCGAGGGCCAGGAGCTCCCGGTCGCCGACGACCGGATCCGGGGTGGCTGCGCGGGCGACGGGACTCCACGCCGCGAGGACGACCCAGAACCCCAGGAACGCCCAGGCCAGCGCGGCCGATGTGCGGGCCCGACCTCGACGGCCCCGCCAGGTCGCCAGAGTGCGGGACCCCGCGATGAGCAGGGCCAGCGCCCCCACCCCGATATACGTCGGCCAGAGGGCCCCCATACGTGACAACGGCACCGAAACGAGCCCTCCGGCCACGATCACCGGCACGAGCGCGGTGGTCAGCACCCCGGGCGGACTCGGGAGCTGCCTTCGGCCGCGGCTCGGGGGCGCCTGCGGCGCAGTGGAATCCACCCGTCCGAGGGTAGCCGCGCGACCACCTCCGAAGGGGAGGCCCGCCGGGATGCCCGGGGCTGCTCGATCAGTCGCTGCGCCGCGCGTCGAGGGCGCGGATGCCCGCGGGGAACCCGACGACGACGGCGGGTCCGTCGATGCGGTGCGCGAGCACCCAGGCGGCCCGCTGCGAGCGCGAGTCCATCGGCATGACGAGGTCGGCGCCGCGGAACACCTCGGCCGCCATGTCGGAGCGGGCGACCGAGAGGGCGAACTGGGTGGCGATCCCGTCGGACGTCGCGCCCATGAGCGTCTGGGCCACGCGGGCCGGGCGGCTGTCGCTCGCGCGGACGCGCCGCTTGACGCCCCGGTAGCCGTTGCGGGCGGTGATGCGGACGCGGTTGGCCCGCCACAGCGCCGCCTTGCGCAGCCGGGTGGGGTGGTAGACGGGCAGCGTCGTGGCGCGGGCCCGCACGGACCCGGCGACGGCCTCGTCGAACTCCTCGTCGCCCGCGAACGCCTCGGGATCCAGGGCGTCGCTCCCGAGCACGGTCTCCGGCATCTGCTCGGCGAGGTCGGCCTCGCCGAGGGAGGAGTCGGCCTCGCCGCTGACCGCGTCGCTCTCCTGCGCCTGCTTCTCGGCGGCGCTGTCCTTCGGCGGCAGCTTCGCGTCCTCGCGGCGCATGGCCGAGGAGTCGATGTCGGCGTCGTGGAACAGGTCGTAGGCCGTCTCGCTCCGGCGGGGCTCCTTGCGGCGCGGGTCGAGGCGCGGCCCGAAGACCAGGTGCTCGACGACCGGCAGGGGCTCCCGGGGGGGCTGCCAGCTCAGCAGCGAGACGCTGTCGTCGCCGCGCAGCTCGAGCTTGGTGCGCCATCCCTCGATGACGCCGCGGTGGTTGCCGCGGCCCGTGTCCATGAACACGACCTTCACGCCGACTCCTTCGGGCTGGTCCTCGTGCCGGTGATGCCGTCGCGCAGCGCCTCGATGCGGGGGGCGAGCTGCAGCTCGCGCGAGTAGCGCCGGGCGAACTCGCGGCAGGCCTCGCGGGTGGCCGGGTCGGCCTCGCGGGCCGCGACCGCGGCGGCCTCCAGGGCGGTGGCGATCGACTCGGGCTCGAGGTCGGCCACCGGGAACCACAGCGGGTACTCGCGCAGGACGTCGGTCGCGGCGTTGCCCGGGTCGTGCACCGCGACGATCGGCAGCGCCGACGCGGCGTACTCGAAGACCTTGCCGCTCGTCACGTACTTCCCGGCGCCGAGGATGAGCAGGCACGCGTCGAACGAGGCGTAGGTGGACTGCACCTTGGCCTTGGGGACCGGTCCCTCGTAGCTGAGACCGTCGGGCCGGAAGGCGTCGACGAGGGTGAGGAGCACGTGGCTCGGCGCCGAGTAGAAGCCGAGGTAGCCCCACAGCTGGGCGCGGGCCCCGGCGAGGGCCTCGTGGCGCCCGCGGGCGAGCCGCCAGCCCTCCGCGAACTCCGCGAGCGGCACCTTCGCGGACGCCGTGCCGATGTACCCGAACGTCAGCGGGGCGTCGGCGGCGGCCGGCTCGACCGAGGGGAGCGGGGCGAACTCCGGGTCGTAGCCGTTGGCGACGACGTGCATCCGGTCGGCGAGGTGGGGGTGCCGGCGCTGGTGCCAGGCGCGGATGGGCTCGTTGACGAACCACACCTCGCGGGCCGAGTTGAGCAGCCGCTTCTCGAGCTGGTCGACGCGGCCGCCCTGCTCGTGCAGGAACGAGCCGTCGAAGACGTCGAGCATCCACGCGTCGCGGTAGTCCATGACGTAGGGGACGCCGTGACGGCGGTGGAGGACGTCGGCGGCCATGAAGTCGACGTTCGGGTTGGCGCTGGCGACGACGAGGTCGACGGGGCGGCGCCGGTGGATGTCGAGCGCGGCCGCCTCGAGGGGCTCGCGCCACGGGCCGTACCCGTTCTCGGGGAAGTTCTTCGTGTCGTTGCGCAGCTGCCGCTTGCGCCACAGCTTCGGGGCGAACGCCCGCAGGGCCGGCCACTTGCGGATGTTCGTCTCCATGGCCGGCCACGAGAAGGGCAGCCGGACGATCTCGATGTCGGGGTGGATCTTGTCCTCGAGGGAGAAGTCGGCGCCCGTGAACTCGATGAACGTCTCGCGCTCGGCCGTCAGCACCGTGACCCGGCAGCCGGCCTCCGCGAACCCGTTGGCCGTGGCCAGGGCCCGGTAGACGCCGCCGCCGCGGGAGGGCGGGTAGCCCCAGGCGACGTAGAGGACGTGCGGTGGGTCGGTCGCGGGGTCGGTGACCGCCTCGACTCCTCCGGGCGGTGCACCCGGTTCGCTCGACATTCGGAACATCCTCCTCGGGCGCGGGGCGCGGCAGACGGGGCCCGGTCACCGTACCGCACGGGGGAGTCCGCGCCGCTCGACGCGCGGACCGCCCGACGCGCCGCGCCCCGGAGCGCGCGGGTCGGCGGCATAGGCTGGCGGCCGAGCACGACGACCCGCGATGACCACGAGGACCGCCGCCGTCGGCCGGCCGCGTGAGTCCATCGCCCCGCCACCGTCAGGAGACCGACATGCCCGTCCGCATCCAGCCCAGCGCCGACGTCTCGCCCGACGCCCGGATCGGCGAAGGATCCAGCGTCTGGCACCTCGCGCAGGTGCGCGAGCAGGCCGTGCTCGGCGAGAACTGCATCGTCGGGCGGGGGGCCTACGTGGGCACCGGGGTCCGCATGGGCGACAACTGCAAACTGCAGAACTACGCCCTCGTGTACGAGCCGGCGGTCCTCGAGGACGGCGTGTTCGTCGGCCCGGCCGTCGTCTTCACCAACGACCACTACCCGCGGTCCGTCGCCCCCGACGGCAGCCTCAAGCGCGGCGACGACTGGGAGGCCGTCGGCGTCACGTGCCGCCAGGGCTCCTCGATCGGGGCCCGTGCGGTGTGCGTCGCGCCGGTGACGATCGGCGCCTGGGCCCTCGTCGCCGCCGGGTCCGTCGTCACGAAGGACGTGCCCGACTACGCGCTCGTCGCCGGGGTCCCGGCGCGGCGCCTGCGCTGGGTCGGGCGGGCCGGCGAGCCCCTGGAGGACACCGGCGACGGCACGTGGCGCTGCCCGCGCACCGGCGAGACGTACCGGGAGGACGGCGAGCGCCTCGTGCGCGACGGCGACTGACGACCCGTCGCGATCGCCGCCGCGCGTGATCCTTGCGCGCGGGGGTGATGCAGGCGCGTTCACGGCCGATGGGGGAGCGTGAGCTCCTCGCGCATCCGCCCTCGTCGCGCCGCCCCCGTGGTGGCGCTCGCCCTGGCCGCCGCCACCGCCCTGGGGGGCCTCGGCCCCGTGACCTCCGCCGCCGCCGGTCCGGCGTTCACCGTCCCGGCGGCCACGGCGGCCACGGCGCCCGCCACGGCGGTCGTGCCCCGCTCGGCCCCGGCCGCGGCCCCGGCGACCGCCCTCACCGCCCCGGTGCTCGCCACCGCCGCGGGCCCCCTCGCCGCCCTCGCCGCCCCGGCCACCGCGCCGGCCGCGCCCGCGGCGAGCACCCGCACGACGGCGAAGACCCGCATCCTCGGGGCGAACCGCAGCAAGACGCGCTGGTTCTCGGGCGTGTGGACCGGCGGGTACATGTCGGGGGCGCGCGCGGAGGCCTTCGGCCGCTGGCGCGGCACGCCGACCGACGCGGTGACCACCTATCCCGAGTACGACACGTGGGCGACCATGCTCGACTCCGAGTGGCACGTCGCGACGTTCGACTCCTTCACGGGCCGCCTCGTCTACGGCCTGCCGATGCTCCCCCGCCGCGGCGGCGGCAGCCTCGCCGACGTCGCGAAGGGCCGCTACGACCGGGTGTGGCGCAAGATCGCCACCGACCTCGTGCGGCACCGGCGCGGGAACGCGATCGTGCGGATCGGCTTCGAGGGCAACGGCGACTGGTTCCGGCACGGCGGGACGGCCGCCACGGCCGCGACGTACCGCGCCGCGTTCCGCCGGGTCGCGACGACGATGACGCGGACCGCGCCGCGCCTCGTCATCGACTTCGACATCACCTGCGGCTACTCGATGCCGGGGTCGCGGCACCGTCTCGACAGCCTGACGAAGCTGTACCCCGGCGACGACGTCGTCGACGTGGTCGGCTGCGACGTGTACGACGAGATCCCCACCCGGGCCCGGAACGCGCGGGAGTGGGCGCGGGCGCTGCGGCCGGCCGGCTCGCCGGGCCTGGCCGACGTCGCCGCGTTCGCGCGCGCCCACCGCAAGGGCATGACGATCCCGGAGTGGGGGGTCGCCACCCGCGGCCGCAGCGGCTACGGCGACAACCCGTACTTCGTCGCCGCGATGCGCGCCTGGATGCGGCACCACACCGACGTCCTCGTGCTCGAGAACTACTTCAACGACACCGACGCGCACATCCGCAGCGACATCTGGGGCGGGCAGAACCCGCGCTCCGCGGCCGAGTACCGCCGCCAGTGGTGACACCGGCCCCGGCGGGCGCGCTCGCCCCCTGATCGACGACGACGCCCCGCCACCGGGATCGGTGGCGGGGCGTCGTCGTGCGGGTCGGCCCGGGTCAGCGCGTGCGCGTGTCGCCGCTCGCGGTGCGGGGGGTCCGGCCGAACACGTATCCCTCGATGAAGCCCAGGCCCCAGCCGTAGTGCATCGCCGCGAACGAGGCGGGCAGGGTGGGCAGGTCGGTCGGGGCCGACCGGTCGCGCTCCGACCAGGCCTTGGCGGTCGCGACGCCGAGCCCGAGCACGTACGGCGAGTAGGCCGCGGCCGCGAACCGCGGGAACCGCAGACCCAGCAGCGCGAGGCCGGCCGTGCCCACGACGGCGACCGGGGCCGCCAGGTGACGCGGGCGGATGGCGGCGCGCCCGTTCTTGCGGGCCATCGCCGCCTTGCCGCGCCCGTAGCGGCGGTACTGCCGGGCCAGCTCCGCCGCGGTCCGGCGCACGTGCCAGTCGATGTGCATCGCCGGCTCGAACCCGAGGGTCGCGCCCGTGGCGAGGATGCGGTGGTCGAAGTCGACGTCCTCGTTGACGAGGAGCGTCTCGTCCCAGCCCCCGACGCCGCGGGCCACGTCGGTGCGGTACACGCCGAACGACGCGTGGTCTGTGAGTTGGTAGCTCGTGCCGAAGTGGTTGATCGAGTCGCCGACCCCGAACGGGCTCGACAGGGCGAGCGCGACGGCGCGGCCCGTGGCCGAGTCGCTCACGCCGCGGCGCAGGCCGCCGACGCCGGCCAGCGCGGCGTCGCGGCGCAGGTGGGCGACGCCCCGGGCGAGGTAGTCGGGGCTCACCGTCGCGTGCGCGTCGATGCGGCCCACGAACTCTCCTCGCGCCGCGGCCAGGCCGACGTTGAGGGCCGCCGGGATCGTCACCTGCGGGTTGTCGAGGAGACGGACCCGGGGGTCCTCCTGCGCGAGGCGCGTGACGATCGCCGCCGTCGCATCGCTGGAGCGGCCGTCGACGACGAGCACCTCGACGTCGACGTCGGCCTGCTCCAGCGCCGAGCGGACGGCCCCCTCGATCGAGGCCTCCTCGTTGAGGGCGGGCATGATGACGCTGACGAGGCCGGGCGTCGTCTCCGGCGCCGACTGCTCGGCCGGGGTGGTCGGCGTGGACTCCGCCGGGGTCACGGGCGTGGTCATGGTGTCCTTCCGGGTCAGGAGGGGACGTGGCGGCGCGCGGCGCGCCGGGGGCGGAGCCGCTTGAGCAGGCCCGGCGGGGGTTCCCGCCGCTGCGGGCCGGTCCCGTTCGGCCGGTCGCCGCGCAGGGCCGGGGCGAAGAGCGTGACCAGCAGGTACGCCGGCACCATGAGCGGCTGGGCGGGCGGCTGGATGATCGCCATGGAGGCGAGCACCGTCATGCCCAGGGCCGGCTCCGGGGAGCGCACGTAGCTGACGACGAAGACGAGGAAGAGCAGGGCGCCGACGACGAGGCCGTAGTCGTAGAAGACCTTGCCGATCGTCGGTACGACGAGCCCCCGGACACCCGACCCCCCGACGATGAGGTGCGAGGAGCCCGCACCGCCGCCGAAGAGCACGCGTGGCCAGTCCTCGATCCAGCGCGGCCACAGGTACACGTACGGCTCGAACGTGCGCAGCGCGGTGGACGAGTTGGAGCTCGAGCCCTCCGAGAGCCGGGTCCAGATCTGTTGCCCGACCTGCGTCGGTGCGGCGATGAACCCGAGGATGACCGCGGGGACGAGGTAAGGACGCAGGAGGCGACCCTGGCGGCACAGCACCATGACGACGACGCCCGCGAGGACGATAGCGAAGCCCGACCCGCCGACGGTGACGATCATGCCGGCCGCCATCCACGCGATCTTCCACACGCTCGCGCTCGTGAGCAGGCCCGCCATGATGCACATGCCGAGCGTGAACGACATGAACGACGGTTCGAGCGCGACCCAGCCGTTGGACTTGTACAGCGGGCTGTCGTAGAAGATCGGGTAGGAGATGACGAAGTCCTGGACCAGGAGGTCCGAGGGCAGCGCCTCACCGAGGTAGTCGCGGTACGGCAGCCCCGCCACCTGCGAGGCGAAGAAGAACACCGACAGCGAGGCGATCCACACCCCGATCGTCGTGATCGCCCGCAGCGCGCGGTTGAACGTCTCCCGGCTCCGGTCGGCGAACATGAAGCACATCGGCACCCAGATGACCATCCAGAAGGCCCAGCTGCCGGGGCTGATGTACAGCTGGTCGACCCAGAGGATCTGGGGGACGACCATGAACGCCGCGGCGCCGGCCGCGAAGACCCACAGCGACATGCGCCGGGGTTCGATGACCAGGACCTTGGCCCGCCACGCGAAGACGAGCCACGCGAGGGTGATCGGGACGGTCAGGGGGATCGAGATCCCCGGCAGCGAGATGCGCTGCAGGAGGAAGTTGAGGACGTAGAGCCACGCGATCCACGGGACGGGATCGGGCCCGCGACGAGCCGCGGTGCGCTCGACCCGCCCCCGCACGGAGAGGTTCTCCGTGGGGGCGAGCGTGGCGCGGCTGGTCAGGGGGTCGGCCCGGTCGGTGCCGACGTCAGTTGTCGACGACGACGTAAGTGCGGTCACCGAACTGGGGTGCGTGCTCGTCGAGCCACTCGAACCGGGTCTTGTGCGGGCGCACCAGGACCATGAGAACCGAGCGGGGGTCGCGGGCGACGCGCTTGACGATCGCCCCGGACAGCGGCGTCTGCAGCACGGTGACCGTGTGCCCGCCGCGAGGGACGTCGGCGCCGAACTGGGCCACGTCCTCGGTGATCGCCGTGTCGCGCCCGGCGGCGTGGACGCCCGAGGTGACGGGGTCGACGAGACCGCGGACGGCGCCCGCCGGCACCCGCACACCCGAGAGGACGATGCGGTCGGCGGAACCGGCCTCCATGCTCATGATGGCGGGCACGTCGCGCGCCGGGATGAACTCGATGTCGGGGTAGAGGCGACGCATCTCGCGCAGCGAGCCCATGCGGCCGCGGCGGCCGCCGAAGAGCAGCGCGAGGGCGATGCCGAGCAGGGCGCCACCGATGAGGCCCATGCCGGCGAGCAGCACCGGGGACGTCGAGCTCACCTGGGAGGCGTCGGCGCGCTGGAGCAGCGAGAGCTGACGCGACTGCACCAGCAGGTTGCCCTGGGTGTCGGCGAGCTGGCCGCCGAGCCGGAGGACGCGCTGCGCCTCGGCCTCGGGGTCGGCGAGCTTGGCCGCGCCGATGAGCCTCTCGGTGCTCGCCGTCACGGCGTTGAGCTCGTTCTGCAGGCGCCCCGCGCTGACGCCCACGCCGGCCTCGGCGATGGCGTTCGCGTCGGCGACCGCGACCTTGGCGTCGGGGTCGGTCACGACGACCGACAGGATCGACGAGTTCGAGACGTTCGTGATCTTGGTCCGGGCGCGCAGGACGGCCTCCGGCACGTTGCGCTTGGCGGCGGCGGCGGCGAACACCTCGTGGGTGTCGAGTTCGGCCATCGCGCTCTGCGCCTGCTGCGTCGTGGCGTCGGGGTTCTCTCCCGAGCTCTGCACCCGCAGCATCGCCTGGGCGGTGCTCGGGGTGCGGGCCCCGGCCACACCGCCGATCAACGCCCCGATCAGCGCGAGCACGGTGGGCACCCACCACCACCGACGCAACGTCTCGCCCAGCGACCGCCCCCACGGGTCGATATTGGTCTCGGCCTGATTGGCCACTGTCATCCCCCTCGTTCGTGCAGCTTCGGCGGTCGATGTCGTCCCGCCGAGTCAACCTCCCCCACTTTAGCGAACTTTGGCGGCCGTCCAACTTGGAGCTGGACGGTCGTATGAGTCCGCGGGCGTCGAAGATGCGGTCGCGTGGGCCGTGACGTCGTCTCCCCGCGTCGGCGACCACCTACGGCGACAACGGAACCGGTCGAGGACCGGCATCGGCGGTCGCGCCGGGCACATGCCGGCCCCGGATGTATCCATGGGGGAAAGCAGGGGGTGACCGTGGCCCGTCACCGCCTTCCGGACGTCGCGGACGAGCGCGGATACCCTGGCCGAAGTCGTAACCCCGTGATCGACCATGAGGACACCCCCCACCGTGCGCATCCTGATGCTGACCAACAGCTATCCGACGCGCCACAGCCCGAGCGGGGCGGCCTACATCACGTCGCGCATCGATGCGTTCGCCTCGCTGGGCGACTCCGGCGCCCCGGTCGACCTGACGGCCCTGGCCCTGCGGCCCGTCCAGCCATGGTGGCTCGACGTCGTCCGTCGTGTCGTGCGGGCGACGCCCGGAGCCGGCCTGGCCCTCGCCGACGAGGAGCGTTACGGCGAGGTGCGCGTCTCGTGGGGCGTCGCCGACGTCGTCCGCGGAAGGCGCGGACGCCGGCCCGAGGGTGCGGTGCGCTCCGCGGTGCAGGGGGTCCTGGCGCATCCCGCCGTCGCCCGGGCCCGATCGGGCGAGGAACAGCCCTTCGACGTGGTGCACGCGCACGGCATGTACACGATGCCGGCGGGGGAGGTCGCTCGTCGGGTGGCGGCCGAGCTGGGGGTCCCGTTCGTCGTCTCCCTGCACGGGAGCGACGTCGAGGTCGCAGCCCGCGCCGACCCCGAGGCGGCCGCCGCGACGCTTCGACAGGCCGCCGCGACGACGTACGTGAGCGACGCCCTGCGCCGGACCGCCACCGGCCTGGGGCTGCCGACCGCGACGGCCACCGTCATTTCGAACGGCGTCGACCTCGCCCGCTTCCGTCCGCCCGCCGACGACTCTTGCGTCGACCCGGGACGACGGCCCGGGACGGCCGGGTCCCCCGTCCGCATCCTCTTCGCCGGGAACCTCCTCCCGGTCAAGGGCGCCGACCGTCTCCCGGCTCTCGTCGGCGCGATCGAGAGCCTCGGAGGGGAGGCGGACCTCACGGTGGCGGGAGACGGACCCCTGCGAACTTCCCTGACGTCCCGACTGCCGCGCGCCCGCTTCACCGGACGGGTGCCGCAGGACGAGCTCGCGCGCCTCATGCGCTCCGCCGACGTGCTCGTGGCCCCCAGCCGGTCGGAGGGTTGGGGCTGCGTCGTCACCGAGGCGTACGCCAGCGGGACGCCGGCGGTGGCCTTCGGGGTGGGTGGTCTCCCCGAGGCGCTGCTCGGCTCCGACGGACTCGTCCCGCCGCCGGGCTCGCAGGAGTCGGACGATCCGGACGCCGAGGCGGCCGCGATCGTCCGTTTCGCCCGCGCCGTCCTGGACGTGGCCGCCGCGCCGCCCACCGCGGACGCCATGGCGGCCCATGTCCGGCCCCACGGATGGGCCGACGTCGCCCGCGCCGAGCTGGACGTCCTGCGCGCGGCTGTCGGGCCGGCGTGAGTCACGACGCGCCGCGGGCGGGCCGACCGTGGCTCCTCGACCTCGAGGCGCCACCGTCGGCGTCGCTCGCCTCCAGAGGGGTCACGAGCTTCGTCGGTCTCGCCGCCCAGGGTCTCATCCGGCTCGCGGTCGGCGTCGCGGTCGGCCGCTTGGCCGGTTCGGCGGCGCTCGGGGTCGTCGCGGCCGGACTCGCGACGGCGCAGTTCCTCATCCTGCTCGGCCCGACGACCAGCGGTCAGGCGGCCTCTCGCTTCATCGCGCGGGCCCGCGGCCGGGACGACGCCGGAGAGGTCCACTCGGCGGCCGCCCACCTGGCCCGCCGTGTCGCCGGCGCCACCCTCGGACTCGCCGTGGTGGCGTTCGTCGTCGTCGTGGCACGCGGGCAGGGAGCCTCGGGTGCGGCGTGTGTCGCCGCACTGCTCGTGGGGTTGGCCGGGCAGCAGTTCACGCGCGGGGTCCATTACGGCGTCGGGGCCGTCGGGCGCGTGGTGCTCCTCGATGTCGTGCTCAGTTCGCTGGGGTTCATCGGCCTCGTCGCGGCACTGCAGGCCGGCGTGCGGGGTCTGACGCTGCTCCTTCCGCTCGCCGTGGCCTACCTGGTGCTCACCCTCCTGTGCTGGCCCTTCGCCGCTCGGACCGACGTGTCGGTCGACGACAGGCGGGCGCTGCGGGGTGAGATCGACCGCTTCGTCGTGCTCGGTTCGCTGGGCACCCTGGCCAGCGCGGGCCTGGTCCAGCTCTCGATCCTCGTGACGGCCCGGCTGGGCGCGACCGCGGCCGGCGAGTACGCCGCGGCCTCGAACCTCGCCATGCCGCTGACCCTCGTCTCGGGCGCGCTCGCCCTGGTCCTGTATCCGGCCATGTCGGAAGCGGTGGGACACGGCGACGACGCGACAGTGGCGGCGCAGCTCGACCGGGGCGTCCGCGGCATCCTCCTGCTCGTGACCCCCGTCGCAGCCGGTCTGGCCCTGCTCTCCGACGTCGTCGTGGGGCTCGTCTACGGCGCCGGTTTCACCAGGGCGGCCGCGGGCGGCGGCGCCGCCGGTGACGTGCTGGCCGTCCTCGTGCTCGCCGTGCTCGCCGCGATGGTGGCGGTCCCGTGTGTCAACGCGCTGACCAGCGCCGATGAGCGCGGTATCGCGGAGATGGCTGCCGCCAGCGGCGTGGGCCTGCTCGTCGCGGGCGCGGGATGGGTTCTCGCGCTCGGCCGCGGGGACGTGCGCGTCGTCGCCTACGCCTACGCGGCGGGAGTCATCACGACCGCCGCGTACGCGATCGCCCGGGCGGCCAGACGATGGCACCCCCGGTGGATGCGGCCACTGCTCGGCGCGGCGGCGATGGCTGCCGCGGTCCCGCTCGTCCGGCAATCGAGCGACGAACCCGTCGCCCGTGCCCTCGCCGCCGTCGCGCTCGCCGCGGCGTGGGCGGCGCTGCTGGCGCCCGAATGCCGGCTCGTCCTGTCCCTCCTCAGACGCCGCGGCCGGTAGAGGGTCGCGCGCGCCCGGTGTCGATCGGGTGCGGCATCAGGTCGAATACCGATGCGTGGTTCCGGCCGGCCTGCCACGCGTCGTAGGCGTCGGCGACGCGTGCGCGCTCGGCCCGGCGCTCGTCGGGCGATCGACGCGCCCGGTCCTGCAGCGCCCGAGCCCAGTCGGCCGGTTCCCGGGAGCCCACGACCTCGCCGCCGCCGGAGCGAAGGACCGGCGACCACGGCGTCGTGTCGGGCAGCAGGACGGGGCACCCCACCGACAGGGCCTCGGCGATCGTGTGGCCGAAGTTCTCGTGCGCCGTGGGGAACGCGAAGACATCGGCGGAGGAGAACAGGGAGCGGACGCGGTCGCTGCGGACCGCGCCGGCGATGTCGACGCGATGCCCGGCGGTTCGGGCCGTCTCGGCGAGTCGTTCGCAGCGCGCGAGGTACGCGGCGTCCGGGGCGGCGCCGATGACGTCGATCCGGGTGGGCGTCGACACGCCCGAGAGCGCCTCGAGCAGCACGTCCACGCCCTTCTTGTCGGCGACCCGGCCTACGTAGACGATCCGCAGGCGGCCGTCGTCGGCTGTGGGGATCGGCGCACGCGTCGCCAGCTCGGGCAGCTCCACCTCGTTCTCGTGCACGACGATCTGCGCGCCGGGGACCACGCCCGCGATCTCGTCCGCTTCCAGGTTCGTGGACGCGTGCCACGTGACGCCCCGGAACAGACCGAGGAGACGCGCCGCGACGAGGAAGACGCGTTTCTTGTCCGGGCGGAGCGCGAGGGCTCCGCTGCCGAACTCGCCCCGGGGGGCGAGCAGGACCTGGCCGGGCCGCCACCCGAGCCGACGCGCCGCGAGTGGTGCGATCGTCGTCCAGGTCGGGAAGACGCCGTTGAGGTAGAGGACATCGGGTCGCAGGCGACCGACCGCGCGCCACGTGCGCCACCAGGAGGCCGCAGAGCCGGCGCGGGCGTACCAGACCTGCGCTCGGCCGACGGGTGTCCAGCGTTCCGTGGGGACGGGAAGCGGTTGGCGCTCACCCCAGTCGTGGTCTCCGGTTACGACGTGGACGTCGAGCCGGTCGCCGTGCCGGGCCACCATCGCGGCCACCGTCCGGATCGGGCCCCCGCCCCGGTACGCGGGCAGGTAGGCGGGTAACGCGGCCACCACCCGCAGTCGTCGGTCCGTGCCGCCCCTGGCGCCGGTCGGGTCGCTATCGCAACCCATGCCACGCCTCGTGGCGTCGGTGGGTCGAGAGGATGAATCGCACGGCCCGGCGCGAGCAGTCCGCGATGGCGTAGTCGGCCGGGAGGGTGACGTCGGTGCGGCCGTCGGGGCCTGTACCCGCGACCGCGTCGCGGACCGCCTCGACGACGTTCTCGGGATCGAGGCCCGTCATGACGATGGCGCCCGCGTCCAACGCCTCGGGACGTTCGATCGCGTCCCGCATCGTCACGGCCGGGAACCGCAACAGGCTGGACTCCTCGCTGATCGTGCCGCTGTCGGAGAGCACGCACAGGGCGTCCTGCTGGAGTCGCACGTAGTCGATGAACCCCAGCGGGGGATGGAAGGTGATGCCGGACAGGTCGAGGTCCCCGCCGCCCGGGCGGGAGGCGAGCAGGTCGAGGCGCTTGCGGGTGCGGGGGTGTGTGGACACGAGCACGGGGACCTCGAAGGCGTCGCGGGCGGCGACGAGGCAGCGCAGCAGAGCGGACAGGCGCGTCGGATCGTCGACGTTCTCCTCACGGTGGGCACTGACGAGGAGGTATCCCCGCGGGGCCAGGCCCAGGTCCGCCGGGGCGGAGCTCTCCGCGAACGCCACGGCGTGATGGTCGAGCACCTCACGCATCGGCGACCCCGTGAGGAGGATCCGTCTCGGATGCAGCCCCTCCGCGAGGAGGTTGCGGCGGGCGTGCTCGGTGTAGACGAGATTGAAGTCGGCGACGTGGTCGACGAGGCGGCGGTTCGTCTCCTCGGGGACGTTCTCGTCGAAGCAGCGGTTGCCGGCTTCCATGTGATAGACGGGAATCCGCATCCGCTTGGCCATGATGGCGGCGACGCAGCTGTTCGTGTCGCCGAGGACGAGGACGGCGTCGGGCCGCTCCGACGCGAGGACCGCCTCTGCCTTGATGAGGGTCTCCCCGAGGACGTGCCCCAGCGTCGAGGTGTCGACGGAGAGGAAGTGGTCGGGACGCCGGATGCCCAGCTCGTCGAAGAAGATGCCGTTGAGCTCGTAGTCGTAGTTCTGACCGGTGTGCACGAGCACGTGCTCCACCTCGGCGTCCAGCCGGTTCATCACGCGGGACAGACGGATGATCTCCGGCCGCGTTCCCACGATGGTCATCACCTTGGTCACGGCCGGTCCCCGCCCCCGGCGTCGTGGCCGGTCGTGTCGAGATCCTTGACGTAGCGGTTCATGCGTCGCCCCTCGGGGGTCACGTACTGCGACTCCAACGTCCAGCCGTGCCGCTGATGATGGCGGTTGACCGCGTCGTTGTCGTCGCGGTCGGTGGTCAGATAGGCCCGCTCCGCACCCATCCGGCGCGCGGTGGCCGACCACTCGCTCGAGAGTCGGGAACCGACACCGCGGCTGCCGCCGTCGGGATCGACGCACATCGACGCGAACAGGGCCGCGTCCGGGATCTCGGCCGGCGCGTCACCGCGGTAGCCGACCGCACGCACGAGGCGGGGCACCGCGCGCGGATTCCGGATCGCGCCCCGCGCCCCGGCCCAGGCGAAGCCCCACCAACGACGGCGCAGCAGCCGCCCGTAGAACGACCCCGGTCGGGTCGTGCCCACCGCGACGCCGAGCACTTCTCCCGAGGTGTCCCGGGCGACGACGGCAACCGCGGACGGGTCGCGGAGAAACGCCCGGTAGAACTCGCGGAGGAAGGGTTCGCCGAGCTCGGCGAGGAAGAACCCCGAGAACGCCCGCCGGTGGATCGACGCGCACCGGGCCACGTCACCCGCGCGGAGCGGACCCAGGGTGATCTGCGGAGCGGCCGGTGGGGGAGAGATCATCGTTCCTCCTGGATCATGGGGCCGCCGGACGCTCGGCGATCCTCGAGGTCCCGCCCTGTGAGCACCGGGAGCGGGTAGGTGTCCGGATGCTCGGGGTCGAAGAGCTCGTTGGTCCAGAAGGACGTCACCAGGGGCTCCGTACCGATGTTCGTGATGCTGTGGGTCCACAGAGTGGGCATGTCGACGACCGCGGGCTCGCGACCGTCGACCTCGAATTCGAGAACCTCGTCGTGGAGGACACGGCGCAGTCGGATCAGTCCGCGACCCGCCACGACCTGGAATCGCTCGATCTTGTGCAGGTGGACGTGATCCCCCCGGGTGCATCCGGGGTTCGTCGTCGACAGAAAGGCCTGGCCGCTCCCGCCGTGCACCCGCACGGTCTCGACGAGCGTTCCGCGCTCGTCCTGCCGCGGGGCCGGCCGGAAAGGGTACGCCGCAGGCCACATCGCTGCTCGGAGCGTGTTGAAGAGGGCCACGTCGAACCCGCCGGTCAAGGCGGGGATCTCGCCGACGGGGGCGTAGACGTCGTGCATCTCGCGCAGGCGGCGGGCGACGTCGGAGATGCGCGTCGGGCGTCCCGGTTGGGTGATCGTCCCGGTGGCACGCCGGCCCGCTGCACCGAACATCCGCTGGACCGCCTCGCCGACGTGCAGCAGCGGCACCTCGCGGTCGCTCTGGACGCGGGGTTCCTCCCCTCGTGCCACGCGGTGGGCGAACGTGGCGACGAACGAGTTGTAGTCGGGCCGTCCGTGTTCCCCGAAGAGCCCCGGGAACCTCAGATCGGCCGCACTCGCCCCGGGCGTGCGGTCCGCCCAGGCCGACAGCTCGGCACCGGCGGCCCGTTTGCCGCGCGCGTACGGCGTGTCGCGGGCGGGGTGGTCGTCGTCCGCCTGGCTGCTCCCGGCCACGACGACGGCCGGCGCGGGGCCGGGGTTCTCGTCGAGGGCGGCGACGAGGCGGCGCGCGAGGTCGATGTTGCCCGCGAATACCTCGTCGCCGTTGCCGCGGTTGAGGCCGGCGCAGTGCAGGACGACCTCCGCGCCCCGGACGGCCCGCGCGAGCGCGTCCGGCGTGAAGGTGGCCCGGGTGACCGGGACGACGTCGATGTCCTCGCCGTCCACCTGACGGGCCAGCAGGCGAGCCCGCGTGTGCCAGCCGAGGAAGCCGTCGCCGCCGGTCACGACCACCTTCACGACCCGGACCCCCCGAATTCGGGCAGGGTGCGCAGCAGCGCGACGGTCGCATCGACGTCGAGGCGGGTCGTGTTCTCCGAGGTGTAGTCCGACTCCACCGACGCGCGCGGGTCGCCCTCCTCGAAGTATTTCGAATACTGCATCGACCTGGCGTCGACGGGGACGCGGAAGTAGTCCCCCTCGTCGTCGGCGGTGGCCATCTCCTCCCGGGAGAGCAGGGTCTCGTGCCGTTTCTCCCCGTGGCGGGTCCCGATGACCTCGACGGGGTGGTCGGGCACACCGCGGACGACGGCCACGGCCCGGGCCAGCGTCTCCATCGTCGCGGCGGGAGCCTTGCGGACGAAGAGGTCGCCCGGGCCCGCGTGCGTGAAGGCGTGGTCGACGAGGGCGACAGACTCACCGAGGCTCATGAGGAAGCGGGTCATCGTCGGGTCGGTGACGGTCAACGGCCGCCCCGCGGCGATCTGGGCGACGAACAGCGGGATCACCGACCCGCGCGAATACATGACGTTGCCGTATCGGGTGACGGACACGACGGTGCGTGACTGCGGGTGTTGGCGCGCGAACGCCTGGGCCGTCTTCTCCATGAGCGCCTTGCTCATCCCCATCGCGTTGACCGGCTGGACGGCTTTGTCGGTGCTCAGGCAGACGACGGAGCGGACGCCGGCCACGTGCGCGGCCTCGATGACGTTGTGGCTGCCCACGACGTTCGTCTTCACCGCCTGCTGCGGGAAGAACTCGCAGCTCGGTACCTGTTTGAGGGCGGCGGCGTGGAAGACGTGATCGACCCCCACGAGTGCGGACCGGACGCTGTCGGGGTCGCGCACGTCGCCGAGGAAGAAGCGGAGGCGGGGGTCGGCGAACGCGAGCCGCATCTCGTGCTGTTTGGCCTCGTCCCGAGACAGGACGTGTACGGCGGCGACGTCACGGTCCCGGAGCAGGTGGCGGGCCATCGTGGACCCGAACGAACCCGTGCCACCCGTGATGGCGACCCGGGCGCCGGACAGATCGGTGGAGGCGGGCGGCTGTTCCGGCGCCGTGGTCATCGTTCCTCCCTCGTCCGTCGTACGGCGGTCAACAGGGACTCGGCCCTGTCGACGGCGCGGGTGACGGAGAACGTCTCCTCGTAGTAGCGGCGTGCGGCGCGGCCCCGCGAGCGCAGCGGCGCACGCCCACCATCGCACAGGGCGCGCAGGATGCCGGACAGGCCGTCGACGTCGGCAGCCGGCGCGCTCCACCCCGCTCCGGAGTCGGCGACGACGTCACGCACGTCACCGTCGGCGCAGACGACGAGGGCGCGGGACGCCGCCATCGTCGCTTGGGTCTTGCTGGGCATCGTGACCTCGGCCCCCGGACCGGGGGAGAGGCCGACGTACCCGGCGTCGGCGCCGGCCAACAGGGTCGGCATCAGTGAGGTGGGGACGCGGCCCACGAACTCGGCGGGCGCCCGACCCGCGCCTCTCGAGGATCGCCCGAGGGACCGGCTGAGCGAACGCAGCTCGTCCTCGTGGGTGCCCGAGCCCGCGACGACGACGCGCAGGCGGGGGTCGTCGACGCGGGCCGCCGCGCGCACCAGGGTGTCGAGCCCCTGCGCCGCCCCGAGAGCACCTGCGTACAACAGCAGCACCGCGTCGTCGGGGACACCCAGCGACCGGCGCCAGGCGAGGCCCGCCGTCTCCGTCTGCGGACCCGGGGGCCGGAAGGTCGTCTCGTCCGCCCACATCGGGGCGTAGGCCAGCTTGCGGTCCGGGACACCGCGAGATCGCAGCACGTCCCCGACACCCGGCGAGATGTAGCTGACCGCCCCGGAGGCGGCGTACATGGCGCGGCACCATGCGTGCAGGCCCGCGTCCGCCGCCCGCGCCCCGGCGGCGACAGGAGCTGCGGAGCCGGCGGTGCGGCCGATGAGGTCGAATCCACTCACGGCGAGCGTGTCGGGCCAAAGGTCGCCCACGTGACACACGAGGGGGACACCGAGCGCGTAACGGGCGGCCCACATGGTGGGGGCCACGGTGACGGGCGAGTAGTTGACCCAGAGGGCGTCTAGGCCCGCAAGGACGCCGATCCCGCTGACCAGCGAGCTCGCGCCGAAGGAAGCGTAGTTCGTCAGACGTCGGACGGGGGAGGCGTCGTGACTCGGGTAGAGCGCCACCCGTGTGATGTCCACGCCGTCCACGCGCTCGTCGAGCCGGCGGCGCAACCGGTACCCGTCGGCCAGCACCCCGCTCGGGTAATTGGGGAACCCGGTCAGGACGCGGACCTCGTGCCCGCGGTCCACGAGACCTCGGGCGAGGACCCCCGGCAGGGCCGCAGGCCCGGGCTCCGGGTCGAACCACTGCGTCAGCAACCCAACCCGCACGCCTCCGCCTCTCCGGTCGTCTCCGACCGTGCCCCGAGCTGTTGCGACGCGTCACCGTGGACCCGCCGGCCCCGCGCCCGGCCGCTCCACCTGCCCGACCCGCGCCGTGTCCACGGATATCGTAGCGAGGGTGACCGTTTCGGATCCCCGGCCCGAGTTCGTGCCCTTCGCGCCCCCGGACATCGGTGAGGCCGAGATCGAGGCGGCCGTGGAGGCGATGAGGTCGGGGTGGTTGACGACCGGGCCGCGGGCGGCGAGCTTCGAGCGGGAGTTCGCGGCGGTGCTCGGGACCGACCTGCGCGACGAACCCGATCCGACGGTCCTCGACTCCGCCGCCGAGGGACCGGGCGGCCGGGTTCACGCGGTGGCGCTCAACTCGGCCACGGCCGGACTGCACCTGGCTCTCGAGGCCGTCGGCGTGGGCCCCGGCGACGAGGTGATCGTGCCCACGTGGACCTTCACGGCCACCGCCGAGGTCGTGCGCTACCTCGGGGCACGTCCGGTGATCGTCGACGTCGACCGCGTCACCCTCAACCTCGACCTCGACGCGGCGCGAGCCGCGGTGACGAGCGCGACGAGGGCCGTCATCCCCGTGCACTTCGCCGGGCTGCCGGTGGATCGCGGCGCTCTGGCGGCGTTCGCTCGCGAGGCCGGTGTCGCCGTGGTCGAGGACGCCGCCCACGCCTTCCCCGCCATGTCGTCGGGGCAACCGGTCGGCGTCGGCGAGAGCGAGGCCGTGGTCTTCAGCTTCTACGCCACGAAGACCATGACGACCGGCGAGGGGGGCATGGCCGTCACCGCTCACGAGGATCTCGCCGCGCGCATGCGGACGATGCGTCTGCACGGCATCAGCAAGGACGTCTTCGCCCGATACGCGGGCGGCTACGATGCCGGCGGCCCGCGGGTGCCCCGGTGGGCGTACGAGGTGATCGCCCCCGGATTCAAGTACAACCTCACCGACCCGGCCGCCGCGATGGGGCGGGTGCAGCTGCGCCGGGCCGTGGCGATGCGTCGGTCCCGGGAGGCGATCGCGGCGCGATACGACGAGGCCTTCTCCGACCTGCCCCTCGACCTGCCGCCCCGGGGAGGACCGGGCGACGTGCACGCGCGGCACCTGTACGTCGTGCGCCTCCGAGACGACGCGCCGATGGGGCGGGACGCGTTCGTCGATGCCCTCACCGAGCTCGGGATCGGCACCAGCCTGCACTTCATCCCGCTGCACCGGCACCCGTACTGGGCGGACGGTTTCGCCCGCGGACCGTACCCGGTGGCCGACGACGCCTTCGGCCGGGTGGTGAGCCTGCCCATCCCTTCGGGCCTGCGACCGGATCACCTCGACCGCGTGGTCGATGCCGTCCGCCAGGTCCTGTCGTGACCTCCCTCGCGGGACGCGACGAGGTGACGGCCGCCGCCGTGGACGTCGGGCGGGTCACCGACGTCGTGCTCGCCTCCGCCGGGCTCGTCGTCGGCGCGCCGTTGCTCGGGGCGATCGCCGCAGCCGTGCGCCTCGACTCGGGCGCACCGGTGCTGTTCCGACAGGAGCGAGTCGGACGGGGCGGGCGGACCTTCGAGATCCTCAAGTTCCGTTCCATGCGCTCGGCGCCGCCGGGCGGGCCGCTCGTCAGCGCCACCGGCGACGCGCGGGTCACCTGCGTGGGGGCCGTACTGCGGTCGACCAAACTGGACGAGCTGCCGCAGCTCGTCAACGTGGTCCGCGGCGACATGAGCCTGGTCGGGCCTCGGCCGGAGGTGCCGCGGTACGTGGCCCTATGGCCGCAGCAGGACCGGGACGTCATCCTGTCCGTGCGCCCCGGAATCACCGATCCCGCGAGCATCGCCGGCCTCGACGAGGGCGACGAACTGGCCGGTCAGGCCGACCCGGAGCGGTACTACGTCGACGTGATCCTGCCGCGCAAGGCGGCCTTGTACGTCGAATACGTGCGCGGCCGCACGTGGTCATCGGACGTGCGGATCCTCGGCCGGACCGTCCTGGCCGTCGCCGCCCGCCGGACGCCGTGGCGGAGACGCCGGTGACGCCGATCGCGTGATCGCCCGCGTGGCCAGCGAGCGCAGCGCCGCGCGGACGTCTCCGTCGCGCCGCGACGTCAGGCCCGCGAGTTCCGCAGGGTCCAGTGGATCCGGGGTCACGCAGTCGACGAGCGGGTGGGCCGTCGCGCGACGCGCCTCGTGAACTCCGAACAGGTCCTCGGTCAGCTTCTCCCCGGGCCGCAGACCCGTGAAGACGATCTGCACGTCGCTGCGACCGGACAGGCGGATGAGGGTCCGGGCGACGTCGGCGATGCGCACCTGTTCACCCATCTCGAGCACCATGACCTCGCCGTCACCCCCCATCGCCGACGCCTGGAGGACGAGTTGGCAGGCCTCCGGGATGAGCATGAAGTAGCGCTCGACGTCGGGGTGGGTGACGGTGACGGGGCCGCCGCGGTCGATCTGGGCCGTGAAGGCGTGCAGGACCGAACCGCGGGACCCGAGCACGTTGCCGAACCGCACGCTCACGTAGCGCCCGAGCTGGGTGCGTGCGTAGTGCGCGGTGAGGAGCTCGCCGATCCGTTTGCTCTGCCCGAGCACCGATGTCGGGTCCGCGGCCTTGTCCGTCGAGATGTTGACGACGGTCCCCACCCCGTGTTCGGCGCACACCTCGAGCACGTTCGCCGTCCCCAGCACGTTCGTCTGCCACGCTTCGAACGGATACGACTCCAACAACGGCAGGTGCTTGAGCGCCGCCGCATGGAAGACCACGTCGGGGGCGACGGCGGCGATCACCTCCCCCAGGCGCTCGCGGTCGCGAATGTCGGCGAGGACGATGTCGTCGGAGTCGAGAAGGCCGTGCCCCGAGAGCGACATCTGGGTGGCCTGCAGCCCGGACTCGTCCCGGTCCAGGAGGACGAGCCGGCCGGGCGCCAGTCGATCGATCTGGCGGCACAGCTCGGAGCCGATCGAACCACCGGCGCCGGTCACGAGCACACGTCGTCCTGCGATGTGCTCGGCCAGGAGTCCGGTGTCGAGGTGGACCGGGGTCCGTCCGAGGATGTCGGTGAGGTCGACGTCGCGCAGGTCTCGCGCCGACGGCGCGCCGCCGACGAGTTCGCTGACGCGGGGGGCGACCTTGAGGTCGAGGCCGAGACCCGCTGCGAGATCGGACACCTCGCGCAGCACGGCAGGGTCGGCGGACGGAGCGGCGAGGACGAGCATGTCGGCCTCCGTCCGGGCGACGACGCCCGCGACGTCGGACCGTACGCCCAGCACGCGGACCCCCTCGACCCGGAAGCGCGCCTTGCCCGGGTCGTCGTCCAGGAGGCCGACGGGAAGCACATCCCCCTCGGTGTCGGCCAGGAGACCCCGCACCAACCGACAGCCCGTGTCGCCGGCGCCGAACACAAGCACGCGGCGTCCGGGCCGCCGCAGGGCGCGCCGAGCGGCCCGAGAGCGCACGACCAGGCGGGTGGCGAGCATGGTCAGCAGCGCCAGGGCGCCGGCGGTGATCGCGGTCGAGCGCGGAACCGGCGGTGGGTACACGAGCAGCGGGACGACGAGCAGCGGCACGGCCGTGATCGCGACCGTCCGGGCGAGGTCGGCGATCTCCTCCGCGGATCCACGGCGGTGCCGCGTCACGTACGGGCCGATGACCGAGCCGACGAGGACGTGGACGGCCCCGGCGCCGATGGCCGCCGCGAACGTACTGCTCGTCAGCAGGAGGCCGAGTCGAAAGTCATATCGCAGCCAGACCGAGGCGTACACCGCCACGACCCAGACGCCGGCGTCGATGATCGGCCAGAGGTGCGTCCGCAACGATGTCCGCAGCCGCTGGGCACGCTCCGCCGCCACCGTGCCACCTCCCGCCGTGATCCGCCCCCCGGCGCACGACCCACCCGAGCGCCGTGGCCAGTCTACGTGGGAGGGGCGGGCGGGTCGTCAGCCGCGCACGGGCGTGGAGATGCTGCCCCACACCGAGGGCGTGCCGCCGACGTAGGTGCGCCAGTACGCGCGGGCGGGGGAGGAAGCGCGGAACGTGGCGCGACCCCGCGCGTCGGTGACGGCGGTGCCGGCGTTGGTCCAGGTGCACCCCGACGCGCAGGAGCTGCGCTGGAGGACGACGCGGGCCTTGGCGCGCGGGGCGAAGGCGCCGGCGCGCACCGAGTAGGACGAGGTCGTGGCGGCCACGGTGACCGTGCGCCCGGAGCGGACGGCCTTGACGGCGGTGCGCGACCGCGCGCCCACGGCGATCGTCGGCCGGTTCTGCGCGAGCTGGGTGTAGCTCGCGTCGTTGGCGGTGACGGGCCGCAGGCGGTAGACGCCGAGGGTCCGCGCCGCGGTCACGGTGAAGGCGCGGCCCGAGGACGGCGGGAAGCTCAGGCGCTGGACGGTGACGCCGCGCGGGTCGACGACGTCCCACCGCGCGTACGCGCCGGCGGGGCAGTCGGACGAGAGCGTGATCGGCACCTGCGTCGCGCGGGCGGCGACGGCGACCCGCGCCGGCGCCGTCACCGAGCACGTGCCGTAGGTGGGCCGCGGCGGCGGGGCCGGGGTCGACGGCGACGGGCTGGGGAAGATCGGGTCGGTGTTCTCCGCGGCGCCCGCGGCCCCCGGGGTGCCGGCCAGCAGGGCGCCGCCGACGGCGCAGATCGTCAGCAGGCGCAGACGTGACGGACGGTTCATCTCGGGGCTCCTGTCGACGCCCGCGGGTCGCGCGGGAGAGGGGGGTCGGGCGGGAAGGGCCCCACTCTAACCCCGCGTGTGACCCGGCCCACCCGCGTCGAGGACGTCGCGGATGCGCGTGGCGGCGTCCCGCATGATCACCCGGATCTCGGCCCATTGCTCGGCGCTCGGAATCCGTCCGGCACCGAACGGATTCCACTCGTCCTCGCCTCCGGCGCCGGCCCCGGGCACCGCCCGAGGTGACGATCCGGTCTCGGCCCCCGGGGCCGTCTCGCCGGTCGGACGCGGGCCGGCCGCCGCCGGATCGTCACCTCGGGGATCCGCGGCAGGAGGGGCGGGGTCCCGGGGCACGTCGGGGCGGTCGACCGCGCCCGACCACGACGACCGGCCGCCGATGAGCTCGCCCGCGGCCTGCGCGTAGCTGAACCAGCGGGCCAGGTCCGACCAGTCGGTTCCCGACCGGAACGGGTCGTCGGGGCCCGTCCTCGCCCCCGCCGGGGGGCCGTCCTCGGCGCCGTCGTCCGACCCGCTGCGCTCCGACCCGGCCCGTTCCGATCCGGCCCGTTCCGACCCCGCCGGTCGCGGACCGGCCCCGTCGGCCCGCGCCGGTCCCGCCGCGGCGTCCTCGCTCGGCCGGGATCCGGGCTGCTCCGGCCGGGGCTCGGAGCGGTCGTGCTCCGGCCCGACGTCCGTCGGCGGACGCGAGGCGCGCTCGGCGCCGGGTCGTTCGCCCGCCCGCGGGGCGAAGGGGCCGATGAGCGAGAGGGGGTCGAACTCGCGTCGGAAGCGGTCGAAGGGGGAGTCGGGCGCGCTCTCGTCGCCACGTTCCGGTCCGTCCGCGGGGCGCGGGCCCGCCGCCGGGCCGCGGGTCGCCGGGCCGCCCTCCGGAGTCGTGCCCGACGCGTGGTCCGCGCCCAGGCCGGACCACCACCCCACGAGGGCAGCGGCGTCGCGGGCGAACCGGGTGGCGGCGTCGACCTCCTCCCGCAGGTGGGCCGCGCCGCTCGTCACCCGGTCGCGCATCTCCTGCGCGAGCCGCCGGTGGGCGGCGTCGATGTCGGCCTCGAGCCGGGCCACGTCGTCGGCGCGCTGGGCGAGCTCGGCCCGCCCGGCGTCGGTGAGCTCGAAGGGGGAGCGCCGCCCCTGCGCGTGCCGGCGGACCAGCCCCTCCTCCTCGAGCTTGCCCAGGCGCGGATACACCGTGCCCGCGCTCGGGGAGTACAGCCCGGCGAAGCGGTCGTGCAGTTTGCGCATGATGTCGTAGCCGCTCGCCGGCCCGTCGGCGAGCGCGACGAGCAGGTAGAGGCGGAGCTGGCCGTGCCCGAACACCGGCCCCATCAGGTGCCCCTCACGTCGTCCTGCACGTCGTCCTGCACGTCCCCGGCGCCGGGGCCACCGCCGGGACCGGGGTCGATGAGGGGGCCGTGGGCGCCGTCGGCGCGCCGGAGCACGACGTTGCCCGACACGCTGCGCAGCTTGGCCGCGACGCCGCGGTCACCGGAGCTGCGGTGTCCGCCCTTCTGCGACCCGCTCCCGCTGAGGGTCTGCTCGTCGACGACGACGTGCCCCGACGTGGAGGCGGCGTGCACGTCGTACCCCGCGTCGCGGGGGAGGACGACGGTGACGTCCGCCGACACCGTGTTCGCGGTGATCAGGCACGACGCCGCCTCCGCGCGCAGCGTGACGGTGCCGTCGACGGTCGCGACCTTGCTCGAGCGCATGGGCCCGGCGAGGGTGCTCGCCCCGGACACGGTCTTCACGAGGACGTCGCCCGAGAGCGCGTCGCCCTCGACGGCGGCCGTCACGGTCTTCACGTCGACCCGTCCGGCGAGGTCGGCCACCCGGACCCCGCCCGAGGCGGTGTTCACCCCGACGTCGCCGGACAGGCCGGAGATCCGCACGGGGGCGTTCATCGTCGTGATCGACACCCCGGTCTCGGCGGGCACCGTCAGCGTGAGGCAGACCCGCCGCTTGGGCCCGGTGAGCAGCCCCTTGATCGTGTCGAGCAGCGGTGCGTCGGGTTCGCGGACCTGCTCGAAGCTCAGGCGGTCCCCGTCGAGCGAGGCCCGGAGCGGCGCGCCCGTGGCCTCGGCGACGTCGTAGGCGACGACCCCGCGCGAGCCCCCCGCCACGACCTCGACCTCGCCCCCGACGACGGTGACCCGCACCGAGCGGACGGGGGCCTGCTCCGAGCCGACCTGCTCGCGCCGGGGACCCGCGACCTCCCAGCGTCGATCCACTTCGTGACCCATGACGACCCCACCCTCGCAACGCGTCGTATTCGCGTATGACGCGTTCAGCCTAGGAACGCCGCGCACCGTCCGCAACCCGGGCGCCGACGCGCGACGGCGGACGCGACGCGCCCCCGGTCGCGGGACCGGGGGCGCGTGGGGCAGACGAGACGGGGCTCAGATGGCGATCTGCAGCCAGCTCTCCCAGCCGCCGTGCAGCACGAGCCAGGCGAGCAGGCCGTAGCCGGCCTGGCCGGGGTGGCGCGAGTCGCGCGAGGCCGACAGCTCGCTGAGCCACTGGTCGTGCTCGCTGAGCGGGTAGAAGCAGTCGACGAACGGGATCGAGCGGCGGGAGCAGACGTCGGCCTGCGCCTCGACGACGACCTCGAGCCGCTCGTTGACGTCGGCGTCGAGCGTGGGCGGGGGGCCGACCACGAACGGGGAGATGCCCCGCGCCGTCGCGTCGTCGAGCACGTTCGCGAGGTTGAGGCGGGACCGGGCGGTCGTCAGCCCCTGGGCGACGTCGGCCTGGCCCACGCCGAGGACGAGGCGCCGCTCGCGCCGGTCCTGCCAGCGGGGGAGGGCCTCGGTGCGCCACCGGCCGAGGACGTCGGCCGAGCTGTCGCCGCGGATGCCGAGGTTGTAGGCCGTGAGGTCGAGGTCGGGATGGTGCGTGCGCCCGACGACGCGCGACACCCAGCCGTGGCCCTTCGGGTCGCCGTACCCCGCGACGAACGAGTCGCCGATGAACACGATGCCCACGTCGCGCGGCCCGTCGTGCACGAACGAGTCCGCGCTGCGGGTGAAGTGCGTCGGGATGTCGTTGTCCTCGGGGTCGGCGTAGCCGCCGTCGGGGCCGTAGCCGTCACCGTAGTCGTTGCTCACGCCAGTTCAGTCCTCGTCGTCGTCGCGTCGTGCCAACCAGGTCGCGAAGCGTTCCATGGGGGTCTCGAACTCCGGGTTGACGTCCACGAAGGTCCGCAACGCCTCGGCCAGCCACGCGAGCGTCACCTCGTCGTCCCCCCGCCGGCTCTCGAGCTCCTCGATTCCGCGATCGGTGAAGTACACGGAGTTCATTCTGCCTCACCGGCACCGGAGCCTTCGTCAGGCGGCGCCGGACCGGCAGTGCGCGCCCGGCGGGCCGCACGCGCCGATCCCCGGCCCGGCGGCGAGGGGCGCCGCGGACCGGGGATCGGGGACGTCGGCTCAGCGGTCGAACGCGGCCGCGACGAGCGCCTGCTGCTGGGCCGCGTGCAACTTGCTCGACCCGGTCGACGGAGCCGCGGAGTCGGGCCGGCCGATGACCCGCAGGCGACGCTCCTCGCCCACGTCGGGGAGGTCCTCCGGCAGGTTCGTGTACACGTACGGCCACGAGCCCTGGTTCGTCGGCTCGTCCTGCACCCACACGAGCTCGGCGTTCGGGTACTGGGCGACGGTCTCGGCGAACTCCTCGAGCGGGAACGGGTAGTACTGCTCGATCCGCACGATGGCGGTCCGGTCGTCCTCTCGCTTGATGCGCTCGGCCTCGAGGTCGTAGACGATCCGGCCCGACGCGATGAGCACGCGGTCCACGGCGCTCTTGTCGAGGTCGGCGTGGTCGGGCAGGACCGGGCGGAACGACCCCGACGTGAAGTCCTCGGCCGGGCTCGTCGCCGCCTTGAGCCGCAGGAGCTGCTTCGGGGTGAAGACGATGAGCGGCTTGCGGGGCCGCGCGTACGCCTGCCGCCGGAGCAGGTGGAAGTAGCTCGCGGGCGTGCTCGGCTGCGCGACGATCATGTTGTCCTGCGCGCACAGCTGCAGGAACCGCTCGATGCGCGCCGAGCTGTGGTCGGGGCCCTGGCCCTCGTACCCGTGCGGGAGGAGGAGGACGACCGAGCTGCGCTGGCCCCACTTCTGCTCCGAGCTGCTGATGAACTCGTCGATGATCGTCTGCGCGCCGTTGGCGAAGTCGCCGAACTGGGCCTCCCACAGCACGAGGGCGTCGGGGCGCTCCACGGAGTACCCGTACTCGAAGCCCATGGCCGCGTACTCGCTCAGCAGCGAGTCGTAGATCCAGAACCGCGCCTGCTCGTGCCCGAGGTAGAGCAGCGGCGTCCACTCCTCGGCGGTGACCCGGTCGATGAGGACCGCGTGCCGCTGGGTGAACGTGCCGCGTCGGCTGTCCTGACCCGACAGGCGGATCGGGGTGCCCTCGGCGAGCAGACTGCCGAACGCGATGAGCTCGCCCATCGCCCAGTCGATCCCGCCCTCGCGGGTCATCGCCGTGCGCTTCTCGAGCATCTTCTTCAGCTTGGCGTGCACCTCGAAACCCTCGGGGTAGGAGGTCCACAGGTCGCCGACGCGCTCGAGCAGCTCGCCCGAGATGGCGCTGTCGTGGCGCGCGGCCGGCGAGCGGTCGTCGGCCTCCTGCGCCGCCGGGCGCTCCAGCCCCGAACCGGAGGAGGAGTCCTTCGACTTCAGGGCCTCCTTCGTCTCGACGAACACCTGCTCGAGGCGGCTCTGGTAGTCGCGCATCGCGGCGTCGGCGTCCTCGGTCGTGATGTCGCCACGACCGATGAGGGCCTCGGTGTACAGCTTGCGGACCGAGCGCTTCGCCTCGATGAGGTGGTACATGAGCGGCTGCGTCATCGAGGGGTCGTCGCCCTCGTTGTGCCCGCGGCGGCGGTAGCACACCATGTCGATGACGACGTCCTTGGCGAACTTCTGCCGGAACTCGTACGAGAGCTGCGCGACCCGGACGACGGCCTCGGGGTCGTCGCCGTTGACGTGGAAGATCGGCGCCTGCACCGTGCGGGCGAGGTCCGAGGAGTAGATCGAGCTGCGCGAGCTGCTCGGCGCCGTGGTGAACCCGACCTGGTTGTTGACGATGATGTGGATCGTCCCGCCGGTGCGGTAGCCGCGCAGCTGCGAGAGCTGCAGCGTCTCGAGCACGACGCCCTGGCCGGCGAACGCGGCGTCGCCGTGCATGAGCACCGGGAGCACCGTGAAGGCCTCGCCGCGGCGGTCGAGCCGGTCCTGCTTGGCCCGGACGATGCCCTCGAGGACGGGGTTGACGGCCTCGAGGTGGCTCGGGTTCGCCGCGAGGTAGACCTTCGTCTTCTCGCCGCTCTCGCCGGTGAACTCGCCCTCGGTGCCGAGGTGGTACTTGACGTCGCCGGAGCCCTGGACCGTGCGGGGGTCCTGGCTGCCCTCGAACTCGCGGAAGATCTGCCCATAGCTCTTGCCGGCGATGTTCGCGAGCACGTTGAGGCGCCCGCGGTGCGGCATGCCGATGCAGACCTCGTCGAGGCCCTCCTGGGCGGACGAGAGCAGGATCCGGTCGAGCATGGCGATGACGGACTCGCCGCCCTCGAGGCTGAACCGCTTCTGGCCCACGAACTTCGTCTGCAGGAACGTCTCGAACGCCTCGGCGGCGTTGAGCCGACGCAGGATCCGCATCTGCTCGTCGCGCGGGACCTTGTCGCCCGTGACCTCGACGCGGTCCTGGATCCAGTCCCGCTGCTCGGGGTCCTGGATGTGCATGTACTCGACGCCGGTCGTGCGGCAGTAGGCCGCCTGGAGCAGTCCGAGGATCTCGCGCAGCGTCGCCATCGGCTTGCCGCCGAAGCCGCCCGTGGCGAACTCCCGGTCGAGGTCCCAGATCGTCAGACCGTGCGTGGACAGCTGCAGGTCGGGGTGGCGACGCTGGCGGTACTCGAGCGGGTCGGTGTCGGCGAGCAGGTGGCCGCGCACGCGGTAGGCGTGGATGAGCTGCTGCACGCGGACCGTCTTGTTGAGGTCGTCGTCGTGCGACGCCGAGACGTCGGTGCTCCAGCGCACCGGCTCGTACGGGATGCGCAGGCTCTCGTAGATCTCGTCGTAGAAGTCGTTCTCGCCGAGGAGGAGCTGGTGGACGACGCGGAGGAACTCGCCCGAGCCGGCGCCCTGGATGATGCGGTGGTCGTAGGTCGACGTGAGCGTCATGATCTTGCTGATCGCCGATCGGGCCAGCGTCTCGGGGCTCGCGCCCTGCCACTCGGCGGGGTACTCCATGGCGCCGACCCCGACGATCGTGCCCTGCCCCTTCATGAGGCGCGGCACCGAGTGCACGGTGCCGATCGTGCCCGGGTTGGTCAGCGAGATCGTGGTGCCGGCGAAGTCGTCGACGCCGAGCTTGTTGTTGCGCGCCTTGCGGACGATCTCCTCGTAGGCGTTCCAGAAGCCGAAGAAGTCGAGCTGCTCGGCGGCCTTGATCGAGGGGACGACCAGCGAGCGCGTCCCGTCGGGGCGCGGGAGGTCGATCGCGAGGCCGAAGTTGACGTGCGCGGGCGTGATGAGGGCGGGCTTGCCGTCCTTCTCGCCGAACGCGTTGTTCATGTCGGGCATGACCCCGAGGGCCTTGACGACCGCGTACCCGATGATGTGCGTGAAGCTCACCTTGCCGCCGCGGTTGCGGCGCAGGTGCTCGTTGATGGCGATGCGGTTGTCGATGAGCGCCTTGGCGGGCACCGCGCGCACCGACGTCGCGGTGGGGATGCTCAGGCTGGCGTCCATGTTCGACACGAGGCGGGCGGCCGGGCCCTTGAGGGGCTTGACCTGGTCCTCGTTCGTTCCCGTGCTCGCCTTGGCGGCCGGGGTGTCGCGCGGCTTGGGCATCTGGCGGGACTTGGGCTCCTCGCCGGCGACCTCCGGTGCGGGGCCGGCGGGGCTCGTCTCGAGCCCGGCGCCGCTCGCGGCCCGCGACTCGGCACCGGTGTGCCGCGCCGCCCGCTGATCTGCGGACGGCTTGGCCGGGGTGACGTCGCGGGTGGGGGTGCGCGCGCCCGCGTCATCGGCGGCGTCCTTGGCCCCGCCCGAGCCGGGGGCGTCGGAGGTGCCCTTCGTGCCGTTACGGGCGGCGGCTCGCACGCCGCCGGCGTCGCCCGGACCGGCCTGCGCGGGTGCGCCCTCCGGGGCCGCGGCGGCGGCCTTGGCGTCCGAGTCGTCCGAGCCCCCGGAGGCGCCCTTCGGCGTGGCGGCGGTCGATGCCGCCCCGTCACCCTGACCGGGGGTGTAGGTCTCGAAGAAGTCCCACCACCCCTCGTCGACGGACGACTTGTCCTCGCGGTACTGCTGGTACAGCTCGTCGACGAGCCATTGGTTCGGGCCGAAGGCCGTCAGCGGGTCTGCCTTCGATGACTGGTCGGGCACGGGACTCACGCCTCTTTCGTTTCGTCTGCGGTGACGGCTTCGGTGCGTCGACACCGGTCGAGCGACGCCTCCCCCGAGACGTGCGAGCGCGCAGGATGCGCCCGATGACGGTGGACGCCGGGACCGGTCGATCCGCGAAGCCTTCGTGCTCATCACCCGTGACGCGCCGACGCGCGCGTCGCCGGACGCCGCGGTGGACGGACAGGTTCAACACTACAGGCCGGGGCCCTGCGTGCAGCCTGGGGCGGTCGAGGTCGCCGCGTCGGATCGCCGGTCGCGCGCGGCGCGCACCGCGAGGCGTGACCGCGGGCCCGGTGACGGTCCCTACGATGGTCGGCACTATGACCGAATGGCTGCTCGCCGGTCTCGGCGCCCTCCTCACCCTGGGCACGGCGCTCTTCGTCGCCGCCGAGTTCTCCCTCGTCGCCCTCGACCGCAGCAGCGTGGCCCGGACCGTCGAGGACGGCGACACCGCCGCGGCCCCCGTGCTCGCCTCGCTGAAGCGGCTGTCCACCCAGCTCTCGGCCGCCCAGCTCGGGATCACGCTGACGACGCTGCTGCTCGGCTGGCTCGCGACCCCGTCGATCGGCGCCCTGCTCGAGACACCGCTGCGGGCGATCGGGGTGGGGGAGTCCGCCCTCGAGCCGGTCGGCTCCACGGTCGCGCTCGTGCTGGCGACCGTGTTCTCCATGGTGTTCGGCGAGCTCGTGCCGCAGTTCCTCGGCATCTCGGCGCCCCTGCCGACCGCCAAGGTCGTCGCGCGGCCGGTCCAGGTCTTCGGCGTCGTGCTGAAGCCCCTCATCCTCGCGCTCAACGGCTCGGCCAACGCCGTCCTCGACTCCTTCGGCGTGACCCCGCAGGAGGAACTGTCGGCGGCCCGGACCCCGCAGGAGCTCGCCTCCGTCGTCCGCCGCTCGGCCCAGGTCGGCACCCTCGACGAGGACGTCGCCCGCCGGGTCGCCCGGTCCCTCGACTTCGGCGGGCGGACCGCGCAGGACGTCATGACGCCCCGGGGCCGGTGCGAGTTCATGGAGCGCACCGCCTCCGCGCAGGACGTGCTCGACGCGGCCCGCCGCACGGGGCACTCGCGGTTCCCGGTCGTCCGCGACGACTGGGACGACGTCGACGGCCTCGTCCACGTGAAGAAGGCGATCGCCGTGCCGCACGAGCGGCGCGCCGAGGTGCCGGTGTCGGCGCTCATGTCGCCGGCGACGTTCGTGCCCGAGTCGATCGGCCTCGACCCGCTGCTCGTCGCGCTGCGCCGCGGCCACCAACTCGCCGTCGTTCTCGACGAGTACGGCGGCACGGCGGGGGTCGTCACTCTCGAGGACGTCATCGAGGAGCTCGTGGGGGAGGTGGCCGACGAGCACGACCGGCGCGGCTCCGAGGCCCGGGCCCTGCCGGGCGGGGGCTGGTCGGTGCCCGGCCTGTGGCGCCCGGACGAGGTCCGCGACCGCATCGGCGTCGTCGTGCCCGAGGGGCCCGACTACGAGACCGTGGGGGGCCTGCTCATGGCCGCGCTCGGACGCGTCCCGCTCGTCGGCGACCGCGTCGAGCTGCCCGGGTGGCGCATCCGCGTCGACGTCATGGACGTCCGCCGCGTCGAGCGCGTCCGGTTCGTGCCGCTCGAGGCGTCCGAGGCCACGCCCCCGGACGAGGCGGCGCGCCCGACCGGGGCCGCCGTCCCGCCGGGGCGGGTCGTGCTCCTCGAGACCGCGGTGGGCCCCGACCGCCGGGTCGACGAGCGGGCCGGGGAGGCGTCGTGAGCCCCGGACCCGCCCTCGCCTTCTCGCTGCTGCTCCTGCTCGGCAACGCGTTCTTCGTCGGCGCCGAATTCGCCGTCATGGCCGCTCGCCGCAGCCAGCTCGAGCCGCTCGCCGACGCCGGGAGCCGCCGGGCGCAGATGTGCCTGCAGGCCCTGGAGCAGGTCGCGTCGCTGCTCGCCTGCGCCCAGCTCGGCATCACCGTCTGCTCGGTGCTCCTCGGCGCCCTCGCCGAGGACGCCCTGCACCACCTGCTCGCGCCCCTGCTCGCCGCGATCGGGCTGCCCGACGCCCTCGGACACGCGGTCGCGCTCGCGATCGCCCTGCTCGTCGTCGCCTACCTGCACGTCGTCCTCGGCGAGATGGTGCCGAAGAACCTCGCCATCGCCGGGCCCGAGCGGTCGGCGCTCCTGCTCGGTCCGCCACTGCTGCTCGTCACGCGCGCCCTGCGCCCGCTCATCCGGGTCATGGAGTGGGTGGCGAAGAGCATCGTCCGGGCGATGGGCGTCGAGCCCAAGGACGAGATCGCGTCGGCCTTCACCGCGGAAGAGGTACGCGAGATCGTCTCGGAGTCGGCGCGCGAGGGGCTGCTCGAAGAGGAGGCGCGCGGCCTCACGACGCGGGTCCTCGAGTTCAGCGACCGCGTCGCCGACGACGTCGCCGTCGGGGTGGACGACCTCGTCGTCCTCGACGTCGGGTTCACGCCCGCGGACGTCGAGCGGCTCGTCGCCCGGCACGGCTTCTCGCGGTTCCCGGTCCGCGCCGCCTCGGGCGAGCTCGAGGGGTACCTGCACCTCAAGGACGTGCTCTACGCCGACGACGTCGAGCACGAGGAACCCGTGCCCCGCAAGCGCATCCGGCGCCTCGCGACGGTCGCCCGCTCCGACGAGGTCGAGGACGTCCTCGCCACCATGCAGCGCTCGGGCGCCCACCTCGCGCGGGTCGTCGAGCGGACGGGCAAGGTCATCGGCGTGGTCTTCCTCGAGGACGTGCTCGAGGAGCTCGTCGGCGAGGTCACCGACGCCGCCCAGCGCGCCGGCGCCACCGCGGCGCGCCGGCGCGAGGGGCAGACGTTCGGCGAAGGTGGGGCGACCCACGACAACGGCGGGCCTACGAAAACGTAGACCCGCCGTCCGCCATGTCGTGAGACATCACCTGGTGCCCCCGGCAGGATTCGAACCTGCGCTCCCGCCTCCGGAGGGCGGTGCTCTATCCCCTGAGCTACGGGGGCGGTACCGAAAGAGGTTATCAGCCTCCCGCGGGTGCTCCGAACGGCCCGACCCGGCTCGTTCCCCCGGCCGCGACCGGGGTGGTCGCGAGGTCGCCACGGGGTCGCCGCGAGGCCGCCACGGGGCTCGTCGCGGGGTCGTGGCCACGTCGTGGCGGGGCTCGCCGCCGGGTCCTCGCCGGGCCGGGGAGCGGGCCGTCCGCCCCTCGGATCCGCCGCGGGGCGGCGCGCGGGCGTTCGTAGAATCGGGCCGCGTGACCCCCGAGGACCTCTCCGTCGCCGTCCGCGACGCCCTGATCGACGCGATCGCGGCGGGCGAGGTGTCGTCGGCCGTCGAGCCGCCCCGCGCGGTCGGCCTCGAACGGCCGCGGGCGGGGGAGCGGGGCGACTGGAGCACCAACGTCGCGCTGCGGCTGGCCCGGGAGGCCGGGCTGCCTCCGTTCGAGCTCGCCGGGATCCTCGCTCGCAGCCTCGGCGCCCACCCCGGCGTGCGCGGGGTGGGGGTCGCCGGCCCCGGGTTCCTCAACGTCACCCTCGCGAGCGGGTCCGCCGGGCTCGCCACCGACGTCCTCGCCGCCGACGGTGCCCGCGTCGGCCGCGCCCGGGTCGTCGCCGGACGCCGGATCGAGATCGCCACCTGCGTGAGCGGCGCCCGCGTCCTCGCCCCGGCCGGCGGCCTCGACGCCGGCCCGGACGCCTCGACGCCCATGCCGATGCCGACGCGCATGCCCACGCCGACGGCCGGGGCGCCGGAGTCGGCCGATCCCGCCGCGGCCGCGCGGCTGCGGCGCTCGGCGTACGTCGCCGACGCCCTCGAGCGGATGCTCGTCGCCGGCGGCGCCCAGGTCACGCGCACGACGACGACCCGCCCCGGCCGCGCGCCCGGCCAGCTGCTCGTCACCGACGGCGGGGTCGTCGACACCATCGCCGTCGGCCCCCTTCTCCTCGACGACGAGCTGTCCGGCGCGGGCGCCCCCGTCGAGGTCGACGACCCCGGCAACCGCGACCGCGCCGGCGACCGCGTCGGCGACGGCCCCCTCCCGGCCCCGGAGGGGGAGGACGCCCTGCGCCTGTGGGTCCTGCGGGCCGCGCCCACGGCGCCCGTCGAGGTCGGCGCGGCCCAGGTGCGCCGGCGCGGCGCCGGGAACCCGGCCTACGTGCTCGGCCACGCCCACGCCCGCCTCGCCACCCTCCTCGAGCGCCTGCCGGTCCAGGCACGGACCGGCGCTGCCTCGGCGCCGCCCGACCCCGCGCTGCTCGTCCACGCCACCGAGACACGCCTCCTGGGCGGCCTGCACGACGTCGACCGCGTCCTCGCGCTCGCGATCCGGCGCCGCGACCCGAGCCGCCTCGTCCGCCACCTCGAGACCCTCGCCGAGCAGATCGACGCGTGGCTCGCGGCCTGTCCGCCCCGGCCGCCGGGCGATCGCGCCTGGCGGGAGGTGCACCGGAGCAGGCTCGCGCTCGCCGCCGCCGCCCGGGGCGAGCTCGCCCGCGGCCTCGACCTGCTCGGCGCGCAGGCCCCGCGCCGGCTCTGACGACCCCGGGGCCCGCCCCCGGCACCTGCGTCCGCCGACCGCGACGACCACCAGCGACGACCAACCAGCGACGACCACAGCAGCGACCACCCAGCCCCACCCCGAGACGAAGGACCACGACATGCGCGCACACGAGGCCGGCGCCCTCCACGCCGAGGGGTACGGCGGGCCGCCGCAGTGGCTGCCGGCGCCCGACGACGTCAACGACCTGCTCGAGCCGCTGTGGCCGCGGACGGTGCGCCGCGACGAGCGGGGGCGCCTCGAGGTCGGCGGGATCGACGCCGTCACGCTGGCCGCGCAGGTCGGCACCCCCGCGTACGTGCTCGACGAGGACGACTTCCGCACCCGGGCGCGGGCGTTCCGCGACGGCGTGGCGGAGGCGTTCGCCCGGTTCGGCGGCGCCGACGTGTACTACGCCGGCAAGGCGTTCCTGTGCACATCGGTGGCGCGTTGGATCGCCGAGGACGGGCTCGGCCTCGACGTGTGCTCCGGCGGCGAGCTCGCCGTCGCGCAGCGGGCGGGCGTCCCCGGGGCGAGGATCGAGATGCACGGCAACAACAAGTCCCGGGGCGAGATCGAGGCGGCGCTGCGCCACGGCGTGGGCAGGATCGTCGCCGACAGCTTCGACGAGCTCGACCGCATCGCGTCGGTCGCGGCCGAGCTGGACGTCGTCGCGCCGGTCATGCTGCGGGTCACCGTGGGCGTCGAGGCGCACACCCACGAGTACATCGCGACGGCGCACGAGGACCAGAAGTTCGGCTTCAGCCTCGCCGGCGGCCACGCCGACAAGGCCGCCGAGCGGGTCCTCGCGGAGCCGACGATGACCCTGCTCGGCTTCCACAGCCACATCGGCAGCCAGATCTTCGAGACCGCCGGGTTCGAGGTCGCCGCCCGCCGGGTGCTCGGGCTGCACGCCCGCGTCGCCCGCGACCACGGGCACGTCTGCCCGGAGCTCGACCTCGGCGGCGGCTTCGGCATCGCCTACACCTCCGAGCACCACCCCCTCACGCCCGCCCAGATCGGCGCGCAGATGGCCGACATCGTCGAGCGCGAGGCGCGGGCCGAGGGCGTCGAGGTCCCCCGCGTCTCGCTCGAGCCGGGCCGGGCCATCGCCGGGCCGAGCACGTTCACCCTCTACGAGGTCGGCACCGTCAAGGAGGTCGAGCTCGACGGCGGCCTCCGCCGGGCCTACGTCTCGGTCGACGGCGGGATGAGCGACAACGTCCGCACCGCGCTGTACGAGGCCGACTACTCGTGCACCCTCGCCAACCGCGCGAGCGACGCCCCGCCGATGCTCTCCCGCGTCGTCGGCAAGCACTGCGAGAGCGGCGACGTCGTCGTCATGGACGAGTACCTGCCCGCCGACGTCCGCCCCGGCGACCTCATCGCCGTCCCGGGCACGGGCGCCTACTGCCGCGCGCTGAGCAGCCAGTACAACCACGTGCCGCGTCCGCCGGTCGTCGCCGCGGCGGACGGCCGGGTCCGCACGCTCGTGCGCCGCGAGACGGTGGCCGACCTGCTCGCCCTCGACGTCGACGAGTGAGCCGGCCCCGGGCGACACGCGGGGTCCGTGATCTGGACCGGGTCCCGTCCGGATGCTGACCGCCGGGCAGGATGGGTGGGTCCGATCGAACGACGAACACGAGTGAGGGACAGGCGCATGAGCGCGAAGGTCGAGGGTGAGCCGCTACGCGTCGCCATCCTGGGATGCGGCGTCGTCGGGTCGTCCGTGGCCCGGATGCTCACCGAGAACGCCGACGATCTCGCCGCCCGCGTGGGGCGGCGACTACAGATCGTCGGGATCGCCGTGCGGCGGCTCGGCCGGGACCGCTCCGCGGCCGGGGTGCCCGAGCACCTGTTCACGACCGACGCCGAGGAGCTCGTGACCCGGGCCGACATCGTCGTCGAGGTCGTCGGCGGCATCGAGCCCGCGCGGACCCTCATCCTGCGCGCCTTCGAGCACGGGGCGAGCGTCGTCACGGCGAACAAGGCCCTGCTCGCCGAGGACGGGCCCACCCTGTACGCGGCGGCCGACGCGGCCGGCGTCGACCTCTACTACGAGGCGTCGGTGGCCGGGGCCATCCCGCTGCTGCGCCCGCTGCGGGAATCGCTCGCGGGCGACGACGTGACCCGGGTGCTCGGCATCGTCAACGGCACGACGAACTACGTGCTCGACAAGATGGACTCGACGGGTGCCGGGTTCGCCGACGCCGTCGCCCAGGCGCAGGCCCTCGGGTACGCCGAGGCCGACCCGACCGCCGACGTCGAGGGCTTCGACGCCGCCGCGAAGGCCGCGATCCTCGCGTCGCTCGCGTTCCACACCCGCATCGGCGCCGCCGACGTCTACCGCGAGGGCATCACCGAGGTGAGCGCCGCCGACGTGGCCGCCGCCGCCGAGATGGACTGCGTCGTCAAGCTGCTCGCCATCTGCGAGGTCGTCGACGGGGCCGGCGGGTCGGAGGGGGGCGCTCCCGGCGTGTCCGCGCGCGTCTACCCCGCGATGATCCCCCGCAGCCACCCGCTCGCCGGCGTGCGCGAGGCCTTCAACGCCGTCTTCGTCGAGGCGCGCGCCGCGGGCGCGCTCATGTTCTACGGGCCGGGCGCGGGCGGTGACCCGACGGCGTCCGCGGTCCTCGGCGACGTCGTCGCCACGGCCCGGCACCGCGTCGGCGGCGGCCTCGGCCCCCGTGAGTCGGCCTACGCCGACCTGCGCCCGCTCGACATGGGCGCGGCGACCACGCGCTACTACGTTCGGCTCCACGTCGCCGACCGCCCGGGCGTCCTCGCCCAGGTGGCCGCGGAGTTCGCCCGGCACGACGTGTCGATCCAGCAGGTGCGCCAGGACGTCGCCGTCACCGCGGGCCTCGCGGCCGGCGACGCCGACTCCGACGGCGAGGACGGCGCCGAGCTCGTCATCGTCACGCACGCCGCGCCCGACGCGGCCCTGTCGGCGACCGTCGACGCCCTCGCCGAGCTCGACATCGTGCTCGGCGTCACCTCCGTCATGCGTGTGGAAGGGGACTGACCATGGCCCACCAGTGGCGCGGCGTCATCACCGAGTACGCCGACCGGCTGCCGATGCTCGCGGGGGCGCCGGTCGTGACCCTGCGGGAGGGGGGCACGCCGCTGCTGCCCGCCGAGAAGATCTCCCGGCGCGTCGGCGCGCGGGTGCACGTGAAGTTCGAGGGCCTCAACCCGACCGGGTCGTTCAAGGACCGCGGCATGACGACGGCGATGTCGATGGCCGCGAAGGCCGGCGCGCAGGCGGTCATCTGCGCCTCCACGGGCAATACGAGCGCGTCCGCCGCCGCGTACGCGACGAAGGCGGGCATGACGTGTGCCGTGCTCGTGCCCGACGGCAAGATCGCCATGGGCAAGCTGTCGCAGGCCATCGCCCACGGCGCGACCCTCCTGCAGGTCGACGGCAACTTCGACGACTGCCTCACCGTCGCGCGCAAGCTCGCCGAGCACTACCCGGTGGAGCTGGTCAACTCCGTCAACCCGGCCCGCATCGAGGGGCAGAAGACGGCGTCGTTCGAGGTGGTGGACGCCCTCGGCGACGCGCCCGACATCCACGTGCTGCCCGTCGGCAACGCCGGCAACATCACCGCCTACTGGCGCGGCTACCGCGAATACCGCGACGGCACGCCCGGCGCGACGGGTGACGCCGCGACGTCGGGCCCCGCGACAGCGACTCCGGCGATGTGGGGCTTCCAGGCCGCCGGCGCCGCCCCGCTCGTGCTCGGCCACCCCGTCGACGAGCCCGACACCATCGCCACGGCGATCCGCATCGGCAACCCGGCCTCGTGGGAGCAGGCGATCGCCGCCCGCGACGAGTCGGGCGGCCTCATCGACTCCGTGACCGACGCCGAGATCCTCGACGCCCACCGGTTCCTCTCGAGCGAGGAGGGCATCTTCGTCGAGCCCGCGTCGGCCGCGAGCATCGCGGGGCTGTTCAAGGCCCACGCCGCGGGTCTCGTGCCCGCCGACGCGACGATCGTGGCCACGGTGACCGGCCACGGCCTCAAGGACCCCTCCTGGGCCCTCAAGGCGGCGGACGGCTCCGAGGTCGTGCCCACCCGGGTCGGCGTCGACGCGGTGAGCATCGCGACCGCGCTCGGCCTCCAGGACTGAGGGTGGCCGTCCTCCCGCCGGTGGCGCCGGGCGCCGCCGCGTCGGTCACCGTCCCCGCGAGCAGTGCGAACCTCGGCCCCGGCTTCGACTCCGTCGGTCTCGCGCTCGGGGTCTGGGACACGTACGCCGCCCGGGCGCTCGACGCCCCCGGCGTGCGCATCGAGGTCCGCGGCGACGCGCAGGGGGTCCCGCTCGACGAGCGTCATCTCGTCAACGCGACGATGCGCCGCGCCTGGGCGGAGTGGGGCGTGACCCCGCCCGCCGGGCTCGAGCTCACCTGCGACAACGCGATCCGACAGGGCCGGGGGATGGGGTCCTCGGCCGCGGCCATCGTCGGCGGCGTCGCCCTCGCGATGGCGCTGTGCCTGGCCCCCGACGCCTCGGAGGCCGGGGCCGACCGGGTCGACGTCCCGGCCGACCCACGGGGCGGGGTCGACGGCCACGGTAGGGCCGGTCGTGGCGAGGCAACGGGCCGCATCCCGCTCGACCTCGACGTCGTCAACGACCTCGCCGGGCGGCTGGAGGGGCACCCCGACAACGCGTCGGCGAGCGTCTACGGCGGGGCGACCCTGTCGTGGACCGACGACGACGTGGCGCCCGGGTCGGTCGGCGCCGTCCGCACGGCCCGGCTCATGCTGCACCCGGACATCACGCCGGTCGTCGTCGTCCCGGAGGTGCAGCTGCCGACCGCGACCGCCCGCGCGGTCCTGCCGGGGCACGTGCCGCACGTCGAGGCCGCCCTCAACTCCGCGCGCGCCGGCCTGCTCGTCCTCGCCCTGACGAGCCGCCCCGACCTGCTGCGGCCCGCGATGCGCGAGTGGCTGCACCAGGAGCAGCGGCGCTCCTCCCTCGGCGGCGCGATGGAGGTCGTCGACGCCCTGCGCGCCGCCGGCCACGCCGCCGCCATCTCCGGGGCCGGCCCCAGCGTGCTCGTCCTCACGGTCGCCGGCGAGGCCGCCGGGCGGCCGGTCGAGGACCTCGTGCCGGCGGGATGGCGGCCGCTGCGTCCCGGGGTTCCTCCGGAGGGCGTGCGGGCGAGCGTGTTACATTGAAGACGCTTTGCCTGGAGATCCAGGCGTAGGGGTGGTGCTCGACGATCTCGTCGCACGCGGTCCGGAACGACTCGGTCCTCAGGCTCGGTCCTGGTGGTTCGGGTCAGGTGAATCCGCGCTCGACGGGTGAGCGGGACAGGGCCCCTCGCCGGTGATCACGCCTCCCGGATCGCTCCCTCGTCGTCGATGTGAATCGGCCGACCGAAGGCGTGTCCGGAGGTGACGGCGAGTCGGCGCACCTCTGCGGCGCCGGCGTGCGGGGCGCATCGAGCCCCGTCACCGCGTCCGAACCCCAACGGAGTCCCCGGATCATCGGACACCTCCCGCGGCTCGGCGCTCGTTCCGGGTTCGAAGTACCCCCGTCCGTGACCCGAGTCGGTCCCGGCCATCACCGGCCGCGTCCGTCCCGACCGGTCGCGGGCGCGCAGATGCAGCACGACGACAGGCCCGTCCGGCCGGCGCGATGCGCGGCGGGCGGGCATCCGTGAAGCCAGGACCAGGATCACTCCGGTCCGCAAACGAGGGGAAGGATCCTTCGTGACCGACACCATCGACGTCGCCGACTCCGGCGCCACGCGGCGCCGCGGCCTGACCGCCATGCGGCTCGCCGAGCTCCAGGAGCTGGCCGGCGGCCTCGGCATCGACGGCACCGCCAAGATGCGCAAGGGCGACCTCATCACCGCGATCAAGGCCCGTCAGGGGTCCGGTTCGCCGGCCCCGGCCGCCTCGCGCGGCGTGTCCTCCGTCGCCCCGACCGTCGCCGCCGCCCCCGCCTCCACCGGCTCCGACGCCGGCGCCGCTCGCTCCGGCCGCGGTGGTCGCCGCGCCGGAGCCGCCGCCGGTGCGCCCTCCGCCGAGCCGGCCCAGGCTCAGGCCCCCGCCCAGGCCGAGGTCGCCCCGTCCCGGGGCGAGCAGGGCGAACAGCGCCCCGACCGCGGCGAACCCCGCGCCGACCGCAACGGCGGCGACCGGGGCGACACCCGGGGCGCCGACCACCGCGGTGACCGGGGGAGCGACAACCGGGCCGACCGCGGGAACGACAACCGCGGCGACCGGGGCGACAACCGCGGCAACGACAACCGCGCCGAGCGCAACGACAACCGCGCCGACCGGAGCAACGACAACCGCGGCAACGACAACCGCGCCGAGCGCAACGACAACCGGGGCGACCGCGGCAACGACAACCGCGGCACCCGGCACGACGACGACTCGCGCGACGGCAACGACCGCGGGGACCGCCGTGACCGGCAGCGCAACAACCGGGCCGGCAACGACGACGACGAGCGCGGGGGGCGCCGCCGCAACCGGCAGCGCAACCGCGACCGCAAGCGCCGGGGCAACCGCGGCGGCGAGGGCTACGAGAACGAGCAGACCGAGTCGATCACGCCCGACGACGTGCTCGTCCCGGTGGCCGGCATCCTCGACGTCCTCGACAACTACGCGTTCGTCCGCACGAGCGGCTACCTGCCCGGCAGCAACGACGTGTACGTGCCGCTCGGCATCGTCAAGAAGCACGGGCTGCGCAAGGGCGACGCCGTCACCGGGGCCGTCAAGGCCCTGCGCGACGGCGAGCAGCTCCCGCCGCGCCAGAAGTTCAACGCGCTCGTGCGCCTCGACACCATCAACGGGACCCCGGCCGACCAGAGCCGCCCGCGCGTCGAGTTCGGCAAGCTGACGCCGCTCTACCCGCAGCAGCGCCTGCGGCTCGAGACCGAGTCCAACATCCTGACCACCCGGATCATGGACCTCGTCAGCCCCATCGGCAAGGGCCAGCGCGGGCTCATCGTCGCCCCGGCGAAGGCCGGCAAGACGATGGTCATGCAGTCCCTCGCGAACGCGATCACGACGAACAACCCCGAGGTCCACCTCATGGTCGTGCTCGTCGACGAGCGCCCCGAGGAGGTCACCGACATGCAGCGCGCCGTCAAGGGCGAGGTCATCTCCTCGACCTTCGACCGGCCTGCGCTGGACCACACGACGGTGGCCGAGCTCGCGATCGAGCGGGCCAAGCGCCTCGTCGAGATGGGGCACGACGTCGTCGTCCTCCTCGACTCGATCACCAAGCTCGGCCGCGCCTACAACCTCGCGGCCCCCGCGAGCGGGCGCATCCTCTCCGGTGGTGTCGACTCGGCGGCGCTCTACCCCCCGAAGCGCTTCTTCGGCGCCGCGCGCAACATCGAGCACGGCGGCTCGCTGACGATCCTCGCGACGGCCCTCGTCGAGACGGGCTCGAAGATGGACGAGGTCATCTTCGAGGAGTTCAAGGGCACCGGGAACATGGAGCTCAAGCTCGACCGGCAGCTCGCGAACCGCCGCATCTTCCCGGCGGTCGACGTCAACAACTCCAGCACCCGCCGCGAGGAGATCCTCCTCTCGAGCGAGGAGCTGAAGATCATGTGGAAGCTGCGCCGGGTGCTCGCCGCGCTCGACTCGCAGCAGGGCATCGAGCTGCTCATCGACCGCCTGAAGAAGACGAAGAACAACGTCGAGTTCCTCATGCAGGTGCAGTCCAACTCGCCCCTCAAGGGCGACGACGACTGACCCGCGGCGTCGTCGTTCCACGGTCCCCGGACCGCAGGACGCGCCCGAACGGCCCACCCGGAGCATCGCCTCCCGGTGGGCCGTTCGTCGTCCGCGGCCCTCGTCGCCACGTCGCGTCCCCCCTGGCCGCGCCGGCGCGGCGGATCGGCCGACCCTCAGATGCACCCGACCTGCGCCGATGGGACCGGCGTAGACCGAGCCGGCATGAGCCGGCGGGCGATTGAGGCACAGGGACCCACATGAGCGCAGATCCGACCCGGGTGGTCGTCGCCGACGACGACCCGGACATCCGCGAGCTCGTCACGTTCAAGCTCGAGCAGGCGGGCTACGTCATCGACGCCGTCGAGGACGGCGCGGCGGCGTGGGAGACGATCGCGGCGGCCCCGCCGCGGTTGGCCGTGCTCGACGTGATGATGCCCGGGCTGTCGGGCCTCGACGTGCTGCGCAAGCTGCGCGAGGAGCCTGCCACGCGCGACGTCCCCGTCATCCTCCTCACGGCCCGCAGCCGCGACTCCGACGTCGACGGCGGGTTCGCGGCCGGCGCGACGGACTACGTCATCAAGCCGTTCAGCCCGCGCGAGCTCGTCCACCGCGTCTCCTCGGTGCTGCGCCGGCCGTGACCGCCCGGTCGCTGCTCACCGTCTCGCTCGTCGCCGTCGCGCTCGTGTGCGTCGGCCTCGTGGCCCTCACCGTGGTCGCCCGCGTCACCCGGCTGCGCCGGGCCCGGCGGCTGGAACGCCTCGCGGCGCCGCACCGCCGGCTCCTGCTCGAGGTCGCGGCGGGGGAGGACGACGACGGGAGCGCCGCCGCGGCCCTCGCCGCCCTGCCGCCGGCGGCCTGGCGCAGCCTGCGGCCCGTCGCCGTCGCGATGCTCGGCAAGGTCCGGGGTGCGCCGGCCACCGCGATCGTGGCGACGTTGGACGCCCACGGCGAGATCGACCGGGCGCGGGCGGCCCTGGGCTCCCGTTCCGCCCTGCGCCGGGCGAACGCCGCGCACCTGCTGGGCATCGTCCGCGACGAGGCCTCCGGCCCCCGCCTCGTCGCGCTGCTCGACGACCGCGACGAGGACGTGCGCGTCGTCTGCGCCCGGGCCCTCGGCCGGATCGGGGAGGCGTCCGCCGCCGACGCCCTCCTGCGCGCCGCGGGCCCCCGCGCGGGCCGGAAGCGGCGACGGTCCGCGGCGGTCGGGGACGCGGTGGACCACGGGGTCGGCCCGGCGGGCCGGCCCGCGGGCATCCCGGCCTGGATCGCGGCGGAGGCGCTGCTCGCCCTGCGCGAGGACGCCGCCGACACCGTCGCCCGCGGGGTGGGCGCGCCCGACCCCGGCGTGCGGGCCGTCGCCGTCACCGTGACCACCCACGCCGGGCACTCCGAGGCCGTGGAGCTCGTCCGCGACCACCTGCCGACCGAGCGCGACCCGGACGTCCTCGAGGCGATGGTCGAGTGCCTCGGCCGGGTCGGCGTCGAGGCCGACGCCCCGCTGCTCGTCGGTCTGACCCGGGCCGGCAGCGCGCCCGGCCTGCGGCGGCACACCGTCCGCGCGCTCGGCCGGCTCGGGGGCCCGACGGCGCTCGAGCGGCTCAGGGAGCTGCTCTCCGACCCCGACCGGGCCACGGCCGCCGTGGCAGCCGAGGCCCTGCTCGACTCGGGTCACGCGGGCGTCGCCGTCCTGCAGGCCGAGCGCCTGGCCCACCCGGCGACCGCGCGCGCGGTGTCCGCCGCCCTCCACCTCGCCGGACTGCGCGGCGTCGCGGCGGTGACCCGGTCGTGAGCGACGAGCTGACCCGGAGCCTGCGGGCCGCGTTCGACGTCGTCGACGGGCCGATCCTGGCCTACTTCGTGCTCATCAACTCCTCCTACCTCGTGCTCATCCTCTGCGCCGCGGCCGAGTTCGCCCGCCACCTGCGCCGCTCCGCGCACTCGTGGCGGCTCGACGCCGTGTCGTCCCGGCTCCTGCCCGGGGTCACCCTCGTCGTGCCCGCCTACAACGAGGCGGCCGGCATCGTCCCCTCGGTCTCGTCGATGCTCTCGCTGCGCCACCCGCGGCACGAGGTCGTCGTCGTCGACGACGGCAGCACCGACGACACGTTCGAGCGTCTCGCCGACGCGTTCTCGCTCGTGGGCGTCGACCGGGTCGTGCCGGCCGACATCCCCGTCGAGGGCGACGTGCTCGGGGTCTACGTGCCGCAGGACGGCGCGACCCGACTGACCGTCGTCCGCAAGCAGAACGGCGGGAAGACGCACGCCGTCAACACCGGCATCAACGTCGCCGCCGAGCCCCTCGTGGCCGTCGTGGACGCCGACTCGATCCTCGACCCCGACGCCCTCGTCTCGGTGAGCGCGCCCTTCGCCGAGGACCCGGTACGCACGGTAGCGACGGGCGGGGTCATCCGCGCCGCCAACGGGTGCCGCGTCGTCGACGGCCGCGTCGTCGAGATCGGGATGCCGCGCGACTGGCTCGCCCGCATCCAGGTCGTCGAATACCTGCGCTCGTTCCTGCTCGGCCGTTCCGGCTGGTCGCGCCTGCGCTGCCTCATCCTCATCAGCGGCGCCTTCGGGCTGTTCCGGCGCGACGTCCTCGTCGACATCGGCGGGCTGCGGGCCGGGAGCATCGGCGAGGACTTCGAGCTCGTCATGCGCCTGCACGAGCGGATGACGCGCGAGCGCCGCGACTACCGCATCGAGTTCGTCTCCGAGCCGATCGCGTGGACCGAGGTGCCCACGAGCCTGCGCGTCCTCGCCGCCCAGCGCCGCCGCTGGCACCGCGGGCTGTGGGAGGTCCTCTGGTCCTACCGCCGCCTCGTCGGGAACCCGCGGTACGGGCGCATCGGGCTCGTCGTCCTGCCGTGGTTCTGGGCCTTCGAGCTCGTCGCGCCGGTCGTCGAGCTCGCGGGCGTCGTCTTCGTGACCGTCGGCCTGGCGTTCCGGATCGTCGACCCCGGGTACGCGCTGCTCTTCCTCACCCTCGCGTACGGCTACGCGCTGCTCGTGAGCTGCGCCGCGCTCGCCATCGAGGAGCTCACCTTCCACAAGTACTCCCGCTGGCGCGATCTGGGGCTCACCCTGCTCGCCTCGGTCGCGGAGAACGTGGGGTACCGACAGCTCACCGCCTGGTGGCGGTGCCAGGGGTTGCTCGCCGGGATCCGGCGCAGCCGCCAGGAATGGGGGACCATGACCCGCACCGGGTTCGACGTGGAGGGTCGGGTCGACGAGCCCGCGCGCACGAGCGGGACGCCGGCATGAGGGCGGCGCCGCCCCCACCGGGCGCCGGCCGCGGATCGCTCGGCCGGTCCGGCCGACGCCGGGGCCGTGCGGGTTCCGGGGCCGCCCACGACCGCCGCCGCGTCCCGTCCGTGCGGCGGCGGCTGCTCACCCTGTCGGCCACGCTCGCGTCGCTGACGCTGCTCATCACGGGCGTGGGCCTCATCGGGCTCTTCGACATCCGCCGCGAGTCGGACCAGATCATCAGCGTCGTCGGTCCCGCGGCCGACGCGAACCGCACGATCCGCGACCTCATGCTCGAGGCGCAGAGCGCGGGCCGGGGCTACCTCGCGCTGCCGGCGAGCGAACGCGCGTCGGCCACGGGCCGGACGGTCCTCGAGCCCTACCGGCGAGACCACCTGCAGGTGGAGTCCCAGCTCCTCGAGCTGGAGCGTCACCTGGACGACCCCGGCTACGACGCGAGCGACGACGAGCGGGCCCGCCTCGATCGGCTGGCGGCGCGCCAACGCGCCGCGATCTCGGCGTGGTGGGAGATCTCGGGGCGCACCGTCGAGGCCGCCGGCCGGGGCGACGCGGACGTCGCCGCGAGCCTGGCGCGGGGCCGCGCCCGGTTCGACGAGTTCACCGCCCTCAACGACGAGATGACCACCCTCGTCGTCGCGAAGCGCGAGAGCCTGCGCCGGCACATGCGCGACGGCGCGATCAGCACGTCGTGGCGCGTCGTCGGCGCGACCCTCGTCGCGATGGCGCTCGCGCTGCTCGTCGCCCGGCGCACGTCGAACGAGTTGACCGAGCCCATCGTGGCGCTGCGCGACACGATGCGCCGGCAGCGGGCGGGCAACCGCGACGCCCGGGCCGACACCGGTGTCGGCGCCTCCGAGGTGCGCCAGCTCGCCGTCGACGTCAACGCCCTCACCGCCGAGTACCACCGGCTCCTCGACGAGCAGACGTTCGCGGTCAACGCGCAACGGGTCGAGACGGTGACGACGCGGCGCATCCACCGGGCGACGGACCTGCGGGAGGCCGTCGCCGAGACGGTCCGCAGCATCGCCGAGGGCCTGCGGCTCGGGCGCGTCGCGTGCGGGACGGTGGACGCCGACGGGGGGATCGATCACGTGACGCTCGGCGTCGTCAAGAGTGACGGCACCGCCACCCTCAGCGAGTTCGTCGTGCCGGAGCGGTCCCGCCGCCCCCTCGGGCGGGTGGTGGCCTCGTTGTGGGCGCAGCGCAAGACCGTCGTGCTCCAGCCGGGCTCGGACACGGACGCGTCGACCCTCGCCTACGACCTGCTCGGCGCGACCGGTACGGCGGGGCTCGTCATCGCCCCCATCGGCCTCGGCGAACGCGTCATCGGTGTCGTCGTCGCCTCGTACCACGACCGGCAGCGCCGGTGGCGGGACGTGACCATCACCTCCCTGCAGCACATCGCCGGTGAGATCGCCACGCGCGTGGTCTCGGCGGAGGCCGATCAGGCGAGGGCCGAGCACGTGCTCCGGCTCGAGGACCTCGACCGGCAGAAGAACGACTTCATGTCGACGGTGAGCCACGAGCTGCGCACACCCCTCACCTCCATCTCGGGGTACCTCGAGATGATCGAGGACGGCGACGCCGGCGAGCTGACGCCCGAGCAGCGGCGGATGCTCGACGTCGTCGACCGCAACGCGCTGCGCCTGCGGGCCCTCATCGAGGACCTCCTCGTCCTCAACCGGATGGAGTCGGCCGTCCCGCTGACCGGCGGCGAGATCGTCGACGTCACGCGGCTGCTCGCCGACACCGTCGAGGAGCTGCGCCCGGCGGCGCTCAAGGGGGACGTCGACCTGCGGGTGCTGCTCCCCGTCGGTGAGGGTCCTCTCGATGCTCCTGTGGAGGGTGCTCCGGAGGGGGCGACCGATGCCGGGGCACCCCTGACCGCGCGCGGCGACCGGTCCCAGCTCGGGCGGGCGTTGACGAACGTCATCGCCAACGCCGTGAAGTTCACCCCCCGCGGCGGGTCGGTGACGGTCACCGCGGTGCGGACGTCCGGTGCGCTCTCGGAGGGCCCGCAGGCTCCGGGTGGCGGGGGCGCCGTCGGCGACGTCGTCGAGGTCCTGTGCACCGACACGGGCATCGGGATCCCGGCGGCCGACCAGGCACGGCTCTTCACGCGCTTCTTCCGGGCGACGAACGCCACCCAGGCGCAGGTCCCCGGCACCGGTCTCGGGCTCGTCGTCGTCAAGGGCATCGTCGAACGCCACCGCGGCCGGCTCGACGTCACCTCCGTCGAGGGGGAGGGGACGAGCGTGCGCATCACGCTGCCCGCCCACACCCCTGCCGCGGTCTCCTCGGTGCGCTCGGGCGGGCAGTGACGACCGGGGCAGTGACGACCGGGGCCGGGGAACAACGCGTTTCTCGACGGTGTTCTGCTCTGGCACAATGAGAGGTCGGCCCCGGTTCACGTGCGTCACACGCGACGCGCGACCCGGCAGCCCCGAGACCAAGGAGAGCCCCGTGCAGAAGAACATCCACCCGGAGTACGTGACGACCACGGTCACGTGCACCTGCGGCAACACCTTCGAGACCCGCAGCACCGCCACGTCCGGCGCGATCAACGCCGACGTCTGCTCGCAGTGCCACCCGTTCTACACGGGCAAGCAGAAGATCCTCGACACGGGTGGTCGTGTCGCGCGCTTCCAGCAGCGCTACGGCAAGAAGGCCTAGCAGGCTCCTGACGCCGGCCCGTCCCTCCTTCGCGGAGGTCGACGGGCCGGCGTCGTCGTTTCGCCTTTGCCCCGGCTCATTGCCGAGCCCCACCACGGTGCCCCTCCCGTCCGAAAGGCCTCGCATGCTCGAGTCCGCCCGCCCCCTCGTCGACGAGCACGCCGCGCTCGAGGCGCGCCTGGCCGACCCCGAGGTCCTGGCCGACCCCACCGCGGTCCGCCGCATCAACAAGCGGTACGCGTCCCTCGGGCCGGTCGTCGCGGCCTACCGGGAGGCGAGCACCCTCGCCGACGACCTCGGGGCCGCGCGCGAACTCGCGACCGAGGACGCGTCGTTCGCCGCCGAGGTCCCCGGGCTGGAGGCCCGGCTCGACGAGGTGACGCAGCGCCTGCGGCGACTGCTGCTGCCGCGCGATCCCGACGACGACCGCGACGTCATCCTCGAGGTCAAGGCGGGGGAGGGCGGCGAGGAATCGGCTCTGTTCGCCGGCGACCTCGTGCGCATGTACCTGCGCCACGCCGAACGGCGCGGCTGGTCGACCCAGGTGATCGACGCGACCGAATCCGACCTCGGCGGGTACAAGGACGTGCGGATCGCCGTCAAGGCCAAGGGCGCGCCCGAGCCCGGCGGAGCGCCCTGGGCGCGGCTGAAGTACGAGGGCGGGGTCCACCGGGTCCAGCGCGTCCCCGTCACCGAGAGCCAGGGCCGGATCCACACCTCGGCCGCCGGCGTGCTCGTCCTGCCCGAGGTCGAGGAGGAGGACGAGGTCGAGATCGGGCCGAACGACCTGCGCATCGACGTGTACCGCTCGTCGGGACCCGGCGGCCAGAGCGTCAACACGACCGACTCGGCGGTGCGGATCACCCACCTGCCCACCGGGATCGTCGTCTCGTGCCAGAACGAGAAGAGCCAGCTCCAGAACAAGGAGTCGGCGCTGCGGGTCCTGCGGGCCCGCCTGCTCCAGGCGGCGCGGGACGCGGCGGATGCCGAGGCGAGCGAGGCCCGCAAGAGCCAGGTCCGCACCGTCGACCGCAGCGAGCGCATCCGCACGTACAACTTCCCCGAGAACCGCATCGCCGACCACCGCACCGGGTTCAAGGCGTACAACCTCGACGCGGTCCTCGACGGCGACCTCGACCCCGTCGTGCAGTCGGCGGTCGAGGCCGACGAGGCGGCGCGGATGGCGGCGCTGGGCGAGGCGGGCGGCTCCGGCTCGGGCCGCGCGTGACGCCCGCCGTGCCCGGGGCGCCCGACCTGCCGCCCCCGTCGTCGCCCTCGTCGCCCCCGTCGGCCGGGCGGGACCCGAGCGTGGCGCAGGCGGTACACGCGGTCGGCGCCCGCCTGGCCGCGGCGGGGATCGCGTCGTCCCGCGCCGACGCCGTGGCACTGCTGGCGCACGTCCTGTCCGTCGAGCCCGGTGAGGTCGAACGCCAGGTCGTCCTGCGCTCCGGGACGCTGCCGCCGCAGGCGCGGCACCGGCTCGTGGCCCTTGTCGACGAGCGGGCGCGGCGCGTGCCGTTGCAGCACCTCACCGGCCGGGCCCACTTCCGGCATCTGACCCTGCGGGTCGGTCCCGGGGTGTTCGTGCCCCGCCCCGAGACCGAGGTGCTCGTCGACCTCGCGCTGTCGTACCTGCGCCGGCGCGAGGCGGTCGTCGGGGCCGAGCCGGTGGCCGGATCGCGGGCGGAGCGCGACGCCGCGAGCTCGACACCGCCGGTCGTCGTCGACCTGTGCACCGGCTCGGGGGCGATCGCGTTCGCCCTCGCCAGCGAGTGGCCGTCGGCGCGCGTCCACGCCGCCGAGCTCGACCCGGCCGCGGCGGCGTGGGCGGAGCGCAACGGCCGCGAACTCGGCCTCGACGTCAACCTGAGGTCGATGGACGCGGCCGAGGCGTTCCCGCAGCTCGCGGGGCGCGTAGACCTCGTCACGTGCAACCCCCCGTACATCCCGGCCGACGCCGTGCCCCTCGACCCGGAGGTGGCCGACCACGACCCGGAGCTCGCCCTCTACGGCGGTCCCGGCGACGGTCTCGGGGTCCCGCGCGTCATGGCGCTCGCCGCCGCGCGCCTCCTGCGCCCCGGGGGCCTGCTGCTCATGGAGCACGCCGACAGCCAGGGCGAGTCGATCCTCGCGATGTTCGACGGGATCACGGCGGCCGAGGTGGCGGGGGAGGACGACCGCCCTGCCTCGGGCGGCGGCCGGCCGGCCTTCGTCGAGGTCCTCGACCACCCCGACCTCACCGGCCGCCCGCGTGTGGCCGCCGCCCTCCGGGGGTAGAACTCTCGCGAAGACCGACCAGCGGGCGGGACCGCGCTCCGACCGCGACCGGCCGACGAGCGCCGCACCGCAGCCACCGCACGACGAACCACCAAGGAGACGTCATGGGCTTCCTCGATCGCGTCATCGCCAACCTCACCGGCCGCTCGATCCGAGGCGAACACCCCGACTCCCGCCGCGGCTCGGGCCCCCACGGGTCGTGGCAGGGCCGGTCGTCCGGGGGGCAGCCGCCGTACGGTCAGCAGGGCTACGAGCAGCAGTACGGGCAGCCGCAGCACGGGCAACCGCAGTACGGGCAGCAGGGTTACGGCCAGGCCACCTTCGGCGGGCCGGGCCAGGGCTCGTGGGGGACGTCGGGACCGCAGGACCGGGTGGCCGGCCAGGGCGGATACGGCGCGCCGGGCGCGTCGGGCCGCAACCGGGACGAGGAGGCGATCGCCCGCTACCGCTACCTCCTCGAGACGGCCCCGCCGGAGCGCATCGAACAGGCCCACGAGGAGGCGTTTGCGCAGCTCACGCCCGAGCAGCGGCGTCAGGTGCTCCAGCAGCTCACCGAGGCGAGCGGCGAACCCGTGCGCGGCGACGACCCGCGGACGCTCGCCCGCGCCGCGACGCGCCTCGAGATGCGGCGCCCCGGCTCGCTCTTCTCGACGTTCGGTGGGCGCGGCATGGGCATGGGCGGCGCCGGCATCGGCCTGGGTGGGATGCTCCTCACCTCGGTGGCCGGGGCCTTCGTCGGCTCGGCCATCGCGAACGAGATGTTCGACAACGACGGCTTCATGGACTGGGACACCGACGGCGACGCCGGCGAGCAGGTCGCCGACGGCGGCGACGGTGGTGGCGACGGCGGAGGCGACTTCGACGGCGGAGGTGACTTCGGCGGGGACTTCGGCGGCGGCGACTTCGGCGGAGACTTCGGGGGCGGTGACTTCGGCGGGTTCTGACCCGTCGCCCCGGGTGGCGCCGGGCCCGTCGTCGGCGCGGGCCGGCGGGCCGGGAGGGCCCGGCTCCTACGATGGGCCCATGAGTACGGTCATCGACGCCACCGGCGCGGAGGAACGGTCCGACGACGGGCCGCAGCAGGACCGGCCCGAGCCCGATCTCGCCCTCGTCGTCGAGGCCGTCCGCCGGGGCGCGCTCGTCGTCCTGCCCACCGACACCGTCTACGGCATCGGGGCCGACGCCTTCGACGCGGAGGCGGTCGGCGAGCTCCTGGCGGCCAAGGGCCGCGGCCGCGACATGCCCCCGCCCGTGCTCGTCCCGAACAAGCGCACCGTCGACGGCCTCGCCACCGAGGTGCCGGCCTACGCCCGGCGCCTCATCGACCGGTACTGGCCGGGGCCCGTCACGCTCGTGCTCAAGGCCCAGGCGTCGCTGCGCTGGGACCTCGGCGACACGAACGGCACCGTCGCGGTGCGCATGCCCGACCACGAGGTCGCGCTCGAGGTGCTCGCCGACACCGGGCCGCTCGCGGTCTCCAGCGCCAACCGGCACGGGCAGCCGGCGGCCACCACGGCGGCCCAGGCGCGCGAGCAGCTCGGCGACGCCGTCGAGGTGTACGTCGAGGCGGGCCCGGCGCCCGGCGGCGTCGCCTCGACCATCGTCGACTGCACGAAGGACGCCCCCGCCATCCTGCGCGAGGGGGCGGTCCCCGCCGCGGAGGTCTTCGCCATCGCCGGCGTCGGGGACCCGACCGACGCCGACGCCCCCGCCGCTGACGTCGCCGACGCCGACGCCGACGCGCCCGAGGCCGACACCCCTGCCGATACCGACCCCGCCACCGACACCGACGTCGCCGGCCCGGCCCGGGCGGCGGCCCCCGGCGACGGCGACGCGGGAGCCACCGCCGTCGACCGCCCGGAGCCGGCGGGTCCCAGCGACGACGAGGTCCTCGTCGAGGCGTTCGCGCCGGAGGGTGACCGGGCCGACGTTCCGGCCGACGACGCCGGCGACGCCGACCACGCCGACGATTCCGACGACGTGGGGGCCCCTCGCCGCTCGACCGAGCCCGGCCCCCGGGGCTGAGGGCAGGTGCGCGAGTACTTCCTCGTCTGCGTCGTCGCGGCGGCCATCACGTTCGCGACGACCCCGATGGTGCGCGCGCTCGCCATCCGCGTGGGCGCCGTCACGGCGGTGCGGGCCCGTGACGTGCACACCCACCCCATCCCGCGGCTCGGGGGAGTGGCGATGTTCCTCGGCTTCGTCGGGGCCACCGTCGTCGCCGGCCGGCTGCCGCACCTGTCGCAGATCTTCGAGAGCCCCGAGATGCGGGGGGTCCTCATCGGGGCCGCCATCGTCACCGCCGTGGGGGCCCTCGACGACGTGACGGAGCTCGACTGGCTCACCAAGCTCGCCGGTCAGACGATCGCGGCGGGCGCCATGGCGTTCTTCGGCGTCCAGCTCTTGTCGTTGCCGCTGTTCGGGGTGACGGTGCTGCCGGGGCCAGTGCTCATCGGGCTGACCGTCGTCATCGTGCTCGTGTCGACGAACGCCGTGAACTTCATCGACGGTCTCGACGGGCTCGCCGCGGGGATCGTCGCCATCGCCTCGCTCGCGTTCTTCCTCTACGCCTACCAGCTCAGCTACACCTTCGACCCGCCCAACGTCATGTCGACGGCCACGTTCATCACCGCCGCCACGCTCGGCGCCTGCCTCGGGTTCCTCCCGCACAACTTCAATCCGGCCCGGCTGTTCATGGGCGACTCGGGCTCCCTCCTGCTGGGGCTGCTGCTCGCGGCGACGACCATCTCGATGGTCGGCAACATCGATCCGAGCGCCCAGGTGAACGCGAACGCCCAGGTGGCCCTGTACCTGCCGATCGCCCTGCCGCTCGCAGTGATGTCGATCCCGTTGCTCGACATGACCCTCGCCGTCGTCCGACGCACCCGCCGCGGGCAGCGGCCGTGGACCCCCGACGCCCAGCACCTGCAGCACCGGATGCTGCACATCGGCCACACCCACCGCCGGGCCGTGCTGCTCCTGTACCTGTGGGCCGGGATCGTCGCCTTCGGCGTCGTCTCGTTCGCCTTCGTCGACGGCTTCTGGCCCGTCGCGGCCATCGCGGTCGCCGTCCTCGTCGCGCTCCTGCTCACTGCCAAGCTGCCCGACTGGCTCGACCGCCGGGCCTCCCGCGCGCGGGCTGCGGGCGCGGCGCCGGCGGGCGAACGCCGCCGCTGAGCGGCTCCGACCGCGGACGGACGGCTCGCGACGCTTGTGATAGCGTTCACAAGCAAGATGCAGGGCGGACGTCCCGGTCGCGTGCTCGTGCGAATCACCCGTTGGCGTGATCGGCCGAAACGGAGCACGATGCGACCCGTAGGAACCGCCCGTCCCGACCCCGCCCAGGAAGGCGCAACATGCCGCGTGCACCCCATCGCGCCGGCCGACGTCGCGCGCCGATCGGGCGGATGATCCGCGGTGGCTCCGTCGCCGCCGGTGCCGCCACGGGGATCGCCGCCGCCGTGCTGTGGCCGCTGCGCGGGGCCGTCGCCGCCGCCTCGGCCCTCGGCGCGGGCGCCGTCGTCACCCTCGCCTTCGCGATCGGGGTCGGCGCCCTCGCGCTCGTCGTGGCCGGCCCCGGCGCCGTGGCCAGGATGAGCCTGCTCGGTGCCTTCGTGGTCTACGCGGGGCAGCTCATCGCCCTCACCGCGCTCGCCCTCGCGCTGCGGGACGTCGAGGTCATCGACCGCGTCGGCGTCGCCGTCGGCGGCATCGCGGCCTGCCTCGCCTGGCAGGTGGGGCAGATCCGCGGCTTCACCACCTCCCGGGCCCTCGTCTTCGGCGGGGCGGTCCGATGAGCGCCCACACCCCGCGCGAGGGTGACGGCACCCTACGCCGCAGCTACTCCCGGGGCGAGTCCATCGGCGGCACGGTCAGCGCCTACCTCATCGCCGGCCCCGTCGCGTACGGTGCGCTGGGATGGGGGCTCGACCGGTGGCTGGACACCGTGTTCCTCACCCCGCTGGGCCTGCTCCTGGGGATGGCGCTGGCGCTGTACGTCGTCTGGCTCCGGTACGGTAAATCATGAGCGGTCGACCAAGTTCCACTCAGGTCGTCGCGCCCACCCCCTTCCCGCAACCCCGACCGCTGCCGAGCTTCAAGGAGAATCCGTGAGTCTGAACGCCTGGGGCGCCTCCCTCGGTGCCGTGGTGGCCGCCGAGGGCGACAGTCACTTCCCCCCGAAGGTCGCGGACTTCTGGCAGCCGCTGGTCACGTTCGGTCACGTGGGCAACACGACGATCGCCCTGACCCGCCCCATGGTCGTGCTCACGCTGGTGGCCCTCGTGCTCTCGGTGTGGCTCGTCACGACGACGCGTCGCGCGGCCGCGGTGCCGAGCAAGGGGCAGTGGTTCACCGAGCAGGTGTACGACTTCGTGCGCAACAACGTGGCGCGCGACATGATCGGCACCAAGGACTTCATGCGGTTCGTCCCGCTGCTGTTCGCGCTGTTCACGTTCATCCTGCTCAGCAACCTCAGCGGCGTCATCCCCGGCATCCAGATGCCGCCCATGGCCCGCATCGGCTTCCCGATCGCCCTGACGCTCATCGTGTACGTCGTCTACCACTGGATCGGCATCAAGAAGCACGGCGGGTTCGGCCGCTACCTCAAGTGGATGATCCCCCCGGGCATCCCGGGCTGGCTCATGCCGCTCATCGTGCCGCTCGAGCTGTTGACGTACTTCATCACGCGCCCGCTCACGCTGGCCCTGCGACTCTTCGGCAACATGTTCGCGGGTCACATGCTCCTCGTCGTCTTCATCATGGGTGGCTGGCTGCTGCTGACGTCCGGCAGTATCGGTCTGGCCCTGGTCACCATCCCGGCGTGGATCCTCGGTTTCGTCATGACGGCCTTCGAGATCCTGGTCCAGGTGCTGCAGGCCTTCGTCTTCACCCTCCTCGCCGCGAGCTACTTCGGCGGCGCCCTCGCCGACGAGCACTGAGCCCGCTCGGCCCCACAGTTTCCGCGCCCCGCGCGCGGTTGCCACAACCGAATAGAACCCCTCAGAGCTGGGCGGCACTCGGCCGCCGGCAGATCCACGAGAACGAAAGAGGCAACATCGTGACTGGTGACGTCACCCTCATCGGCTACGGCCTGGCCGCGATCGGCCCGGCCATCGCCGTCGGCCTGATCTTCGCCGCCTACATCAACGGCGTCGCGCGTCAGCCCGAGGCCGGCCGCCTCCTGCAGCCGATCGCCATCCTCGGCTTCGCCCTCGCCGAGGCGCTCGCGATCTTCGCGCTGGTGCTCTTCTTCATCCGACTCTGATCCACCCGGCCCGACCGGGCCGACGCGCAAGGAGACCACAGTGCAGCTATCTGGCTTGACCACGGCCGCCGGCCTGGCCGCCGCGGCCGGTGCGGAGGATCCGGAGGCAGCCGCCATCCCGATCCTGCCGAACCCCGTGGAGCTCGTCTTCGGTCTGGTCGTCTTCCTCATCTTCCTGGCGGTCATCGCGAAGTACGTGGTGCCCAACCTCGAAAAGGCCTACGCCGAGCGCAAGGCCGCCATCGAGGGAGGCATGAGCCAGGCCGAGGAGGCGCAGCGCGAGGCCGAGGCGACCAAGCGTCGCTACGAGCAGCAGCTCGCCGACGCCCGGGACGAGGCAGCGCGCATCCGCGAGGAGGCGCGCGAGCAGGGCGCCTCGATCATCGCCGAGATGCGGGGACAGGCCCAGGCCGAGGCGGCCCGCATCACCGAGGGCGCGCAGAAGCAGATCCGCGCCGAGCACGCGCAGGCGCTGACCTCGCTGCGTTCCGAGGTGGGGCGCCTGTCGACCGACCTCGCGAGCCGCATCGTCGGCGAGTCCCTGCACAACGAGACGCGTCGGTCCGGCATCGTCGACCGCTTCCTCGAGGAGCTCGAGGCGGGCCGTGTCCGTCCGGAGGCCGTCGGCCACGGGACGCCCACCCCGGCGGCGCACGTCGGCGCGGAGGGACAGCACTGATGCAGGGCGTGTCGCGCAGCGCGCAGGCGCAGGTGCGCGAGGCCACGCAGCGCGTCCTCGACGCCGGCGTCGACTGGGCCGCGCTCTCGGACGACCTGTTCTCCGTGGTCGCGGTCCTCGACGGCAGCGCGGCCCTGCGCCGTGCCGTCGGCGACCCGTCGCGCGAGGGGAGTGCCAAGAGCGAGCTGGTCGGCCGGGTGTTCGGCGGCCGCGTCTCCGACGCGACCGTCGACGTCGTCAAGGCGGCCGCAGCTCAGCGCTGGTCCTCCGAGAGCGACCTCGTCACGGCGCTCGAGACCGCCGCGGTGGACGTGCAGTTCGCCATGGCGGAGGCGGCCGGCCGCGGGGACGACGTCGAGGAGCAGCTGTTCCGCTTCGAGCGCGCCGTCGCCGGCGCGGGCGACCTGCGGGACGGCCTCAACGACACCCGTCTTCCGCGGGAGCGCAAGGAGTCGGTCGTCGATGCCCTCACGCAGGGTCGGGTCCACCCCGAGACGCGCCGGCTGCTCCTGCAGGCGGTCCGTCACCCCCGCGGGCGACGGTTCGACTCGACGATCGAGCACTACCTCGCCGTCGGTGAGCAGAGGCGGGACCGGCTCGCCGCGCTCGTCTCGGTGGCCCAGCCCCTGACGGGCGAGCAGCAACACCGGCTCGTCGCCGCCCTCGAGCGGCTGTACGAGCGCAAGGTGGACCTGCGGATCGTCATCGTGCCCGAGGTCATCGGCGGCATCCGCATCCAGGTCGGCGACGAGGTCGTCGACGGCACCGTCGTGCGTCGCCTCGAACAGGCCCGTCGGGCCATGGACGCCTGACGCGACACAACTTCATCCCGTGGTGATGTCGGTGACATCCCACACGCACATCACCACGCAGAGCAGCACACCGATGGCCATCGACCACGTGTCGGGGCCGGACGACGAGGAGACGAGACAACGATGACGGAGCTTTCGATCCGTCCGGAGGAGATCCGGGACGCACTGGACCAGTTCGTCCAGTCCTATGAGCCCGGCGCGGCCTCCCGCGAAGAGGTCGGCCGGGTGTCCGACGCCGGTGACGGCATCGCCCACGTCGAGGGGCTTCCCTCGGTCATGACCAACGAGCTGCTCGAGTTCGCGGACGGCACGCTCGGCCTCGCGCTCAACCTCGACGTCCACGAGATCGGTGTCGTCATCCTCGGTGACTTCTCCGGCATCGAGGAGGGGCAGAGCGTCAAGCGGACCGGTGAGGTCCTCTCCGTGCCCGTGGGCGACGCCTACATGGGCCGCGTCGTCAACCCGCTCGGCCAGCCGATCGACGGCCTCGGCGAGATCGACGCCTCCGCCCGCCGCGAGCTCGAGCTCCAGGCGCCGAACGTCATGAAGCGCAAGTCGGTCCACGAGCCGCTGCAGACGGGCATCAAGGCGATCGACGCGATGATCCCCGTGGGTCGCGGTCAGCGCCAGCTCATCATCGGCGACCGCCAGACCGGCAAGACCACGGTCGCGGTCGACACGATCATCAACCAGCGCCAGAACTGGGAGTCGGGCGACCCCGACAAGCAGGTCCGCTGCATCTACGTCGCCATCGGGCAGAAGGGCTCGACGATCGCGTCCGTGCGCGGCACGCTCGAAGAGGCCGGCGCGATGGAGTACACGACGATCGTCGCCGCCCCGGCCTCCGACGCCGCCGGCTTCAAGTACCTCGCCCCCTACACCGGCTCGGCCATCGGCCAGCACTGGATGTACGAGGGCAAGCACGTCCTCATCGTCTTCGACGACCTGAGCAAGCAGGCCGAGGCCTACCGCGCCGTGTCGCTGCTGCTGCGCCGCCCGCCGGGCCGCGAGGCCTACCCGGGCGACGTCTTCTACCTGCACAGCCGGCTCCTCGAGCGCTGCGCGAAGCTCTCCGACGACATGGGGGCCGGTTCGATGACGGGTCTACCCATCATCGAGACGAAGGCCGGTGACGTCTCGGCGTACATCCCGACGAACGTCATCTCGATCACCGACGGCCAGATCTACCTGCAGGCCGACCTCTTCAACGCCAACGTGCGCCCCGCGATCGACGTGGGTGTCTCGGTGTCCCGGGTCGGTGGCTCCGCGCAGATCAAGGCCATGAAGTCGGTGTCGGGTCGCCTCAAGCTCGACCTCGCGCAGTTCCGCGCGATGGAGGCGTTCGCGATGTTCGCCTCCGACCTCGACCCCGCCTCCCGCGCGCAGCTCGCCCGCGGCGCCCGGCTCGTCGAGCTGCTCAAGCAGCCGCAGGCGTCGCCGTACCCGGTCGAGGAGGAGGTCGCCTCGGTCTGGTCCGGGACGACCGGTCACCTCGACGACGTCGCGGTCTCGGACGTGCGCCGCTTCGAGCGCGAGTTCCTCGACTACCTCCGTCGCACCGACGACGGCGGCATCCTCGCGGCCATCCGCGAGACGAAGAAGCTCGACGACGACACCGAGAAGGCGCTCGAGCACGCGATCGGCGACTTCACGTCGCAGTTCAAGGCCGGCGAGGCCGACGACCTGGTCCCGCAGGACGAGCCGACCGAGGCGCTCGGTGACGAGGACGTCGACCAGGAGAAGATCACCCGACGCCGCTGACGCCGTCGGCGTCGGGGGCCGAGAGGCTCCCGGCGCCGCGCGTCCGGGCGGGTGATCCCGATCGAGAACCACAGGTAGGAGAGGCGGAACACTATGGGAGCGCAGATCCGGGAGTACCGGCAGCGCATCCGCTCCGTGAAGTCGATCAAGAAGATCACGCGGGCCATGGAACTCATGGCGGCCTCGCGCGTGGTCAAGGCCCGGCAGCGGGTCGACGACACGACGCCGTACGCGGACGCCATCACGCAGGCCCTCGCCACGGTCGCCGGCCACTCGGACGTGGTCCACCCGCTGACGACCGAGGCCGAGAACCCGACGCGCGCGGCCGTCCTCATCGTCGCGAGCGACCGCGGGCTCGCCGGGGCGTACTCCTCGGCGGTCCTCAAGGCGAGCGAGCAGCTCGTCACGCGGCTGACGGAGGAGGGCAAGGAGGTCGTCCCCTTCCTGTACGGCCGCAAGGCGGTCGGCTACTACTCGTTCCGCCGCCGGGAGTTCGCCGAGTCGTGGGAGGGCAACACGGACGCGCCGCAGGTCGAGCGCGCCCGCGAGATCGCCGAGCGTCTCGTCGAGGAGTTCCTCGCCGAGGAGGGGGGCGTCGACGAGGTGCACGTCGTATACACGAAGTTCGTCTCCATGGTCTCCCAGGAGCCCCGCTCCCTGCGGCTGCTGCCGATCCAGGTCGTCGACGACGCGACCGGGTCCGACACCGACACGGCGCGGTCGGGGCGCGACGAGGGCGGGCAGATGCCGCTCTACGACTTCGAGCCCAGCGCCGAGGAGGTCCTCGACGCGGTCCTCCCGCAGTACGTCCGGCACCGGATCTTCAACTGCCTGCTGCAGGCGGCGGCCTCCGAGCTCGCGGCGCGCCAGCGCGCGATGAAGTCGGCCACGGACAACGCCGAGGACCTCATCACCACGTACACGCGGCTGGCCAACCAGGCCCGCCAGGCGGAAATCACGCAAGAGATCAGTGAGATCGTGGGCGGCGCCAACGCCCTCGCGGACGCCAAGTAACCCACCCACATCCGAGGAGCACCGCGCATGTCTACTGCAGTTGCCCAGACGACCCAGCCAGATGCCCACCAGGGTGGGCAGGGTCGGCTGTCCCGCATCATCGGTCCGGTCGTCGACGTCGAGTTCCCCGCCGACGCGATGCCCGAGATGTACAACCTGCTCACCGCCGAGGTCGAGCTCTCCGGCGAGACGAAGAAGATCAACCTCGAGGTCGCGCAGTTCCTCGGCGACAACCTCGTCCGCGCCATCTCGCTGCAGCCGACCGACGGCCTCGTGCGCGGCACCCCCGTGCAGGACACCGGTGGCCCCATCACGGTCCCCGTCGGCGACGTGACCCTCGGGAACGTGTTCAACGCGACCGGGCAGTGCCTCAACCTCGAGGGCACCGGCGAGACGCTCGACATCAAGGAGCGCTGGGGTATCCACCGCGGCGCCCCCGCGTTCGACCAGCTCGAGTCCAAGACCGAGATGTTCGAGACGGGCATCAAGGTCATCGACCTGCTCACGCCGTACGTGCTCGGCGGGAAGATCGGTCTCTTCGGCGGTGCGGGCGTCGGCAAGACCGTCCTCATCCAGGAGATGATCGCCCGCGTCGCCCGCGACCACGGTGGTGTGTCGGTGTTCGCCGGGGTCGGCGAGCGCACCCGTGAGGGCAACGACCTCATCGTCGAGATGGAGGAGGCCGGGGTTCTCGGCCAGACCGCCCTCGTCTTCGGCCAGATGGACGAGCCGCCGGGCACCCGCCTGCGCGTCGCGCTGTCGGCGCTGACGATGGCGGAGTACTTCCGCGACGTGCAGAACCAGGACGTGCTGCTCTTCATCGACAACATCTTCCGGTTCACGCAGGCCGGCTCCGAGGTGTCGACGCTGCTCGGCCGCATGCCGTCCGCGGTGGGCTACCAGCCGACACTCGCCGACGAGATGGGCGTGCTCCAGGAGCGCATCACCTCGACGCGCGGTCACTCGATCACCTCGATGCAGGCGATCTACGTGCCGGCCGACGACTACACCGACCCGGCCCCGGCCACGACGTTCGCGCACCTCGACGCGACGACGGAGCTCAGCCGCGAGATCGCCTCGCTCGGCATCTACCCGGCCGTGGACCCGCTGACCTCGACGTCGCGGATCCTCGACCCGCGGTACATCAAGCAGGACCACTACGACACGGCGGTCCGGGTGAAGTCGATCCTGCAGAAGAACAAGGAGCTGCAGGACATCATCGCGATCCTCGGTATCGACGAGCTGTCCGAGGAGGACAAGATCGTCGTCAACCGCGCGCGTCGCATCCAGCGCTTCCTCTCGCAGAACACCTACGTGGCGAAGCAGTTCACGGGCATCGAGGGCTCGACCGTCCCGCTCAAGGACACCGTCGAGGCGTTCACGAAGATCTGCGACGGTGACTACGACACCGTCCCCGAGCAGGCGTTCTTCATGTGCGGTGGCCTCGACGACGTCGAGCGTCAGGCCAAGGAGCTCGAGAAGCACAGCTGACCTCGGGCGCTGCCCGTGGCACAGTGAGAGGTCGGTTCCGCCGCATGGCGGGACCGACCTCTTGCGGTGTCCGCGCCGGATGGCAGAGCCGCGCGATCCCACCGCGTCTATCGTGCGGGATATGACCGCCCGGTGTGCGTACGTGATCCTGTGCCACACGGATCCCCAGGGTGTCCTCCGGCTCGTGCGCAGGATTCGTCGGCTCTCTCCGGGCGCCCCGATCCTGGTGCGACACCATCGCGCGAGTCTTTTCGCCTCGGGCGACATCGAGTCGGCCGGTGGAGTGTCGTATCGGAGCGACGTCGCCGTCGAGTGGGGCGATTGGTCCATGGTCGAGATGCAAATCGACGCTCTGCGAGCTGCCCGCCGGATCGTCCCGGCGGCCCGTTACGTCGTCGTCTCGGGCCAGGACTACCCCGTTCGGGATCTCGAGGCGTGGGAGGACGAGCTTGCAGCGGAAGGCGCGGACATGCTCCTCGACCCGATGTCCGCTCAGCCCCGAAACCACGAGTTCGTCTGGCGGGTCATCGGTGAGCCCGCGCGAACCCCGCGGCTCATCCACGCGTTGTCACGGACCCTGGCGAATACAGTCAGCGCGCTGGCCGGCGATCACCTCGAGATCTATCCGGTCACGAGAGAGATGCGGACCCGGTGGTGGGTCGGGACGCGCCGGCGCGAGACACCGCCGCTTCCCATCGTCAAGGCATCAGCGTGGACCACGCTCAGTGACCGCGCCGTGGCGGCGGTTCTTCGAGCGGGGGAGGACCCTGAGATCACGTCCTTCTTCAAGACCGTACGAAATCCCGACGAGTTCTTCGTCTCTTCCGTGCTCGTGGCTTCCGGTCTACGGACGAGCATCCGCCGGACGACGGCCAAGCGCTTCGCCGTGGGCGCACCCGGTCCGGACTGGGTGGACCTCGACCTGGTGGAAGCAGCCGCCACGTCGGACGCCGCGTTCGTCCGCAAGATGCCACCGAACGTCGATCCGGTCGTCGTGTCCGCTGCCGATGCGTTGGTGGACCTCGAGCGGGCTCGCCGAGTGGCCGACTGAGCCGCTCGGGGTGCGGGGTCGACGTCGGAAGCGTGGGGGGTGGACGTCGTCGGTGTGCGGTGACGTTCGTCACCCCGCTGTTGTGTACGTCGAGAAGGGTTGGCGCCGCGCGCACCTCGACGTTCTTCCCGCTCTCGGCGGTCGCGGGGGATGCCGTCCCGGCTCAGATGCGGGGGTCGAGCGACGATGGGTCAGACGTCGAAGGATCCGACATTCTGCACCGCCACGGAAGGCATCTTCATGCGTCACCCACGCCCTCGTACCTCTGTCCCCATCGTTGCCGCAGTGGTCACGGCACTGGCCGCTCTGACCGGCGCCCCCGCCCTCGCCGCGACCGGCACCTCGCCGCGGGCGCCGCAGAAGGTCGCCAAGACCAGCGCCGACGACCGCATCGCCCGGGCCGCCCGCGGCACGGCAACGCAGGCTGCCGCGCGGACCGCCGCGAGCTCCACCGCATTCGCGTCCCGGGTGACGGCCCGCGCCGTGACGTTCACCGACACCGCCGGCAAGAAGTGGGCTCCGCGCCCGGTGACGTTCGGCACGCGCAAGCAGTCGACCCGGCTCGTGGGCCAGGACGTCACCCGCACGACACAGGACGCCCTCTACCAGGTCAACGCCTGGGGTGTGAAGGGGTACTCGCTGCCCGTGCCTGCCCCGGGCACCTACACCGTTCGCATCCTCACCGCCGAGGACACCTTCGACCGAGCAGGCAAGCGCGTCTTCGACGTGGTCGCCGAGAAGCGGACCGTCGGCTCGCGGGTGGACATCGCCAAGGCCGTCGGTCGGGGCGCTGCCCATGACATCGTCGCTCGGGTGCCCGTCACGGACGGCCGCCTCGACCTGTCCTTCGTCAAGAGGGTCGACGAGCCGTTGGTGGCTGCGATCGAGGTGACGGGTACGGTCCCTGCCCACCTGGCCGCCGGCCCCGCGCCCACGCAGGCCGTGCGGTTCGCACCGGGGAACGTCTTCACCACTCGCGTCGACACGGCCCCGCTCGCTCCGAACAGCGCCGCCGCGGCGGCGAAGCTCACGAAGCAGGTCCAGAACCACTGGGGCGGCACCGCGGGTGTCAGCGCCTACGCATACGGCGTCGGCTTCAACGTCGCTCCCAGGGGCACCAAGCGCATCACCATCGGATTCCACGACTGCCAGAAGAAGAAGCACATTCCGTCGGGTCTGTATGACGGTGCGAAGCACTTCGTGTCCGTCCCCGTGCCTGCGGATGCGACTCCGGCGGCCGGTACGGACGCCGAGATGACGATCTACGACCCCGCCGCCGACCAGATGTGGGACTTCTGGCAGATGCGGCGCAACACGACGACGCGAGCGTGGGAAGCATGCTGGGGCGGCCGGATCGACAAGGTGTCGACGGTGACGCGTCCGGCGTTCGAGAACTACTTCGGAGCCAGCGCCTCCGGCCTGGCCGTCGCCGGCGGGATGATCACCGTCGAGGACATGCTCCGCGGGCGGATCGACCACGCCATGAGCATCTCGCTGATCGACGTGGCCCGATGGGACAAGGTCTCGTGGCCCGCGTCCCGGTCGGACGGAATCTCCACGGACCCGGACGCCATCGCCGAGGGCCAGCGCATCCGCCTCGACCCCGCCCTGGACCTCGATCGGCTCCAGCTCACGCCGTTCGCGCGGATGGTGGCCGAGGCGGCTCAGAAGTACGGCTTCATCGTCATGGACAAGGGCGGCGCCGTCGCGGTGGCCACGGAAGCCGGCGATCTCGCCAAGCGCCGCACGGGCCAGAACCCGTGGGACACGTTCCTCGCGGGGCCGGCCTACGACGCGCTGGCGGGATTCCCGTGGCAGCACGCGCAGATCCTGCCCATGCACTACGGCCGTCCCTGATACCTCTCACCTCCTCGACCCCTCCGTCGTTCTCACCTGATCCCACGGAAGGGACATCTCGTCATGCCCAGATCTCGACGTCGGCGGAGCATCGTGCTCGCCGCGTGTGCTTCGATCGTCGCGTCCGCCTCGCTATGGTCTTCCCCTGTAGCGGCCCACCCGAGCGTCGTCGATGCGCCGGCGCCCGTGAGGTTCACCACCGACACGGCCCCGCTGACCGACGCTGCCGGCGCGATCTGGCAGGCCAGGCCGGCCGAGCTGGACACCGACAAGCGATCGACGCGCCTCCTCGGCAAGGACGTTCGCGGCACCACCGACGACCGTCTGTACCAGGTCAACGCGTGGGGGGCGACGAAGTGGACGATCCCGGTGACGGTCAGCGGCCGCTATCGGGTGCGGCTGCTCGCCGCCGAGGACACCTTCACGGAGGCTGGGCGTCGGGTCTTCGACGTCACGGCCGAGGGCAACACCGTGGCGTCCGCCGTGGACCTCGTCGCCGCGGCCGGGTTCGGCACGGCTCACGACATCACCTTCGAGACGCAGGTCGTCGACGACCGCCTGGACCTGGGCTTCGTCCGAAAGGTCGACATGCCCCTGATCGCGGCGGTGGAGGTGACGTGGGTGCCACCGGCCCAGACCGAGGACGGGCACGTGCGGATGGTCGCCGGTCCGGCCGCGGTGCGTGACGCGGCGGGGGCGACGTGGTCACCGGCCTTCGGATACACCGGCCCATACCGCACGTCGACGGCGCTGGCCGGAGCGGCGATCGGCGGTACCGACGACGACGAGCTCTACCGCACGTCGACGTGGGGCATGACGGGGTGGAAGACCCCCGTCCGGTCGCCCGGTACCTACACCGTCCGGTTGCTCACGACCGAAGGACGTTGGACCGCGGTCGGGCAGCGCCTCTTCGACGTGACGGCGGAGGGCCGCCCCGCTCTCGAGGCGGTCGACATCTACAAGTCCTCGGGCATCAAGTCCGCCTTCGCACCGCAGTTCCAGGTGGAGGTCACCGACGGGGTTCTCGATCTGGGTTTCGTCGCCACGAAGGATCAGGCGACCGTCTCCGCCATCGAGGTCATCCCGGCGACGGCCACCCCCACGCCGCCGACCGGCCCGCCCGTGGTGGTCGACGACGGGACCGACGAGGAGGAGAGCGGCCCGGTCGAGAGGGCGATCTTCACCTCGCGCATGGTGGCGCGACCCACGGCCTACACCGATCTCGAGGGACACCGGTGGTCGCGGTGGTCGGCGACTCTGGGTTCCTGGAACGCCACGACGAAGCTCACCGGCGACGTGGGGGGGACGACCGACGACGACCTGTACCGCGCGAACGTCTGGGGCGTGAAGGGGTACACCCTGCCGGTGCCCGAGTCCTCGACCTACCGCGTCAGGCTGCTCATGGCGGAGGACAGCTTCTTCAGCGCGGGCAAGCGCGTCTTCGACATCGCCGCCGAGGGTGCGGTCCGGGAATCCGGCGTGGACGTCGCGGCGAGAGTCGGTCACGGCGTCGCCCACGACGTCACCTTCGACGTCGAGGTCACCGACGGGGAGCTCGATCTCACGTTCCTCCGCAAGATCGACGAGCCCCTCGTGTCTGCGATCGAGGTGACGTCCACGAACCCGGTCCTGGTGCCGGAAGCGGCCCCTCACCGCCTGGTGAAACTCGCGCCCGACAGCTTCTTCACGACACCGGTCGCCGACGCTCCCGTGGCCGAGAACTCCGCTGCGGTGTCGTCCTGGCTGACCTCGCAGGTCTCCTCGCGGTATGGAGGCATCGCCGCCTTCAGCGCCTACCACTTCAACATCGCGTTCTACCCGGTTCCGGCCGGCGTGCGCCGCGTGACCGTCGACTACTCCTGCGGGCCCACTCCTCCGCCCAGCTTGTACGACGGGCCCGGATACTTCCTCGACGTGCCTGTTCCCGACACCGCCGTCACGTCCCAGGGCACGGACGGTGCCATGACGATCTACGACGCGAAGACCGACCAGATGTGGAACTTCTGGCAGATGAAGTACTCCGCCACCACGAAGCGGTGGTCCGCCTGCTGGGGCGGCCGCATCGATCAGGTCTCGAAGAACCAGGGAGTCTTCCCCAGCGGGTTCGGGGCCAGCGCCTCGGGCATCGCCGTCACGCCCGGGATCGTCAGCCTGGAGGACGTGAAGCGGGGCCGCATCGATCACGCGCTCGTCCTGTCCGTGCCGGGGCCCGCGGCGGGGCGCTTCTCGTGGCCCGCCAACCGCACCGACGGCACCTCCTCGGACCCGGCGGCCGTCATGGAGGGGCAACGGCTCAGGCTCGACCCGTCGCTCGACCTCGATACGCTCAACCTGACCCCCGTGGGGCGCCTGGTGGCGGAGGCCGCGCAGAAGTACGGGTTCGTCGTCACGGACAACGGTGGCTCGGTCGCCGTGTCGACCGAGGCCGGCGACCACGAGGCGGTGCTCACCGGCGCCAACCCGTGGGACACCTACGTGGCCCGGCGGGACTGGGAGGTCATGAAGAACTTCCCCTGGAGCAAGGTGCAGGCCCTGCCCGTGGACTACGGGCGGCCCTCGTCGCCGTAGTATCCGTAGCCGAGCAGACCGGGGCGCTCGGGGCGGGTGGGCCGTGTGGCCCGCTTGTTCCGGGCGTCCCGCCATGCTCGTGAGAGGAACAGCGGATTGCCGATGACGTATCGGCGCCACATGCGACGCGGTTCCTGAGCGAGCCGCCAGGCCCACTCCATCCCCACCTCACGGACCCATCGTGGCGCGCGCGGGATACGTCCGGAGTAGAAGTCGAAGAGTCCGCCGACGCCGAGGACGAGGCCGGCCCGCAGCGCGTCGCGATGGCGGTCCAGCCAGATCTCCTGGAGCGGCACACCGAACGCGACGAGAAGGATGTCGGCCCCGGAGGCGTTGATCCGGTCGATGACCTCGGCCTCGTCGGTCGGGCCGAAGTATCCGTGATGCGTCCCCGCGATGCGCAGGGTCGGGTACCGCCTCTGCATCTCGCTCGCGGCGGCCGAGGCGACGCCGTCCCGGGCGCCGAGCAGGAACAGGGACAAGTCGTTCTCGGCCGCCTGTTCGCACAGCAGGGGGAACATGTCGGTCCCGTTGACGTTCTCGCGGACGTCGATGCCCTGGAACCCGGTGGCCACCTTGATGCCGATCCCGTCCGGCATGACTCGATCGGCATGGGACAGGACGTCTCGGTAGGCGGCGTTGTCGATGGCCTGGTTCAGGCAGTCCGGATTGACGAAGGTCAGCACGGCGGTCCTCGCGGCCTGAGCCTGCTGCACCGCCCAGTGCAGGGTCTCGTCCATCGTCGAATTGTCGAGCTCGACGCCGAGCAGGTCGAAGCGTTCGGGTGTAGGTCGCCCGCCTCCGCCGAGCAACTCGGCGACGACGTAGCGCGCCACCAGAGCGAGGTTGCGGGGCCGGAACAACGCCTGGTCGATCGGCTCGTCCTCGGCGACACCGTAGGCGATCCCTGTTCGGGCCCGAAGGCGTTGCGGCGACAGCAATCCGGGTTCGACGGCGGGATCCCGGTCACGCCGCCCGATCACATCGGCAGGATGCAGGGGCCGGGGGCCGATGACCCTGAGGTCTCCGACGATGAGCGACAGGGCGTACGGGATGCGACGTCCACGGGCCGTCCCGGCGAACGAACGGATGACGATGGGCCGCTCCGCGCGTCCGAGCCTGCGGTGCTCGTCGAAGACGCGACCGGTCTCGCGTTCCGCCATCGCCGCCCGGGCGATGGCCAGGGGAGCGGCGACCGCCAGGGCCACGACACCGGCCAGACGGTCGACGGCGCGACCAACGCCGACCTCGCCGCAATCGAGCGCCGACGAGGACCCGGGCGCGGCCCGCCGATCCGACCCGGGACGCTCCTTGGAGCCCCCGATGCCACTGTCTCCCATGGGAATCAGGTTAACTGGCGTTTGGTGAGCCGCCGACGGCACGGTGCCGGAGCGAGGCGAGCCCGCTGGGAGGTGACCGTGACCGTGGAGTCCGATGTTGCCGCGCGCCCGACGTCGTGGCCGCAGGTGTGGGACGTCTTCCGCGAGCTGCGCCGGGCCGACGATCGACGTAGTCACTACCTGTTCTCCCGGGTCACTCTCGACATCTGGCGGGCCGGCCAGTGCCTCAGGTATGCGCGCGGCGCCCGTTGCTGGGTCGTCCGGCGGATGGTTCTCGTCGCCGATCTCGTGTGGACCCAGGCCCTGATGGGCGCGGAGCTCCCCCACGAAGCCTGGGCGGGTCCGGGGCTGAAGCTCGAGCACGGCGGCCGCGGCGTGATCCTGCATCCCTCGGTGTCGCTGGGACGAGACGTGACGATCTACCACCGCGTGACCATCGGCGTGAAGGACGGCCGCCCGGCCGCGTCGGTCGGGGATCGTGTGTACCTCGGCGCCGGCTGCGTGATCCTGGGGCCGGTCGTCCTGGGTGAAGGGTGCCGGATCGGCGCCAACGCCGTGGTCACGAACGACACCGAACCCCACCGGACCTATGCCGGAACTCCGGCGAGACCGGTCGGGACACCCAGAGTTCACGACCTGTGACGCATGGGGGTTTGTCGGGGTTGTCATGGGAGTGGGCGTCCGGGACGGACCGGCGTCCCGGCCTGCGGGGGTCGACGATGTGAACGGAGTTCTCAGTGAGTGACATCAGCACGCCAGATGCGACGAAAGTGCCCTTGGTCTCGGTCGTGGTGCCGACCTACAAGAGGGCCGACAAGATCGGTCCGGTGCTTCGCAGTGTTCTCGACCAGACGCTGCAGGACTTCGAGGTGGTCGTCGTGGACGACGCCTCGCTCGACGGGACCGATCGCGTCGTGCAGGAGATCGGCGATCCTCGGATCCGTCTCGTCGTCCACGACGTGAATCGTGGCGGCAACGCGGCACGTCGCACGGGGATCGAGCACAGCACCGGCCGTTATGTCGCCTTTCTCGACAGCGACGACGTGTGGTTGCCGACCAAGCTCGAGCGTCAGGTGCAGGCCCTGGTCGACAAGGGACCCGGTTACGGATTGTGCGCGACGTGGTACGTCATGGAATCGCCCGACGGGGCCGAGCGCTCTCGCGTGGAGCCGACCCTCGAGGGACTCGCCGTGCCGGCGCTGTACGCGGGCAACTGGCTCGGAAGCTACTCGACGATCATGGTCGAACGCACCGCCCTGGACGCCGTCGGTGGCCCGGACCCCTCCCTGAAGTCGTGTCAGGACTGGGACCTCTATCTCCGGGTGAACCAGGTGACGAGCCTGGTCTGCGTCCGTGAGCACCTCGTCAGGTATCTCGTGGACGACGACGATCCGGTCCGCATCTCCGGGCGTCGATCATCCGTCCTCAGCGGACACCGCCACGTCGTCGCGCTTGCAGCCCGGGCCGACCTCGACGACGCCACCCGGGTCGCGGCCGCGGTCACCTTCATGCAGGTCTTCGCGCACCACGGCGCCACGCGCGACCTCGTGCGCGCCGTTCGCCTCGTGCCCGGACGCGCGTGGACCCCGCGGGGAGTGCGGTTCGCGGTACACATGTGTGCCCGCGCGGCAAGGCGCCGGTTGTCCGGTGCGCGCCGGCCTTCTGCCTGAGCGGCTCTCTGTCGGGCCCTCAGGAGTAGTGGGCGTCGAAGGCAGCCATGGCGGTCGCGACGGCGTCCGCCCTCCCGGGCGGGACCCACGCGCCCGTCAGGATGCGTTCGATCTTGCCTCGGAAGTCGCGGTACTCGGCGGAGGTGGCCTCCGTCGGGCTCGGGTAGACGACGCGTGCCTCGGGATTCGTCAACCCGTCCGCCAGGTCGCTCATCGTCGGCATCTTGTAGTCGTACGGCTCCTGAGCGAACAGGTCGACGAACATCCGCACGAGGAGGAGCCGGAAGCGGTCGTCGGCGAACGTCGACGTCGACTTCTGGAAGTGCCGGTAGGTCGCGATGACGTAGTTGAAGTGGACGATCGCGTCATCCTGTTCGTGGATCGCGATGCGTCGTTGGTCGCTGAGGGCCTGGGTGTGCAGGGTGATGTCGAAGACGTGCTGCTCGCCGAAGAGCTCGCTCTCGTGCCCCATGTGCATGTGCGGCGGGAACGATCTGAGCCAGTCCCGCGACGCGCACAGCTCCCACGTGGCCGCGATGGTCAGGTCCTTGGACGCGTACCACTCGTCCCATACCGAGTTGACGCCCGACACGAACAGGCCCTCGTCCCGGGTCCTGGTGTACCGGTCGTCCAAGGCACCCGGCCGCAGGAGGAAGAGGTCGGCGTCGTGGAGGATGACGTGCGTGCCGCGCGCCGCCGACACCCCGGTGATGAGCTGGATGCCGTAGTTGTGGAACGGATTGCGCAGTGCCGGCAGGAGGTGCCGTTCGGGGTGAGGGAAGTACCGCATCGAGATGGGCCCGTTCCACCTGGACCGGCGTGATTCGAGGACCTGTGCGATCGCCTTCGTCGGCCGGTCGGGCACGACGATGGTCTCGACCCGGTGGGCGCTCTCCTGGGTCGCACACGTGGCCATGGCCAGCTCGAGGAAGACGGGCAGGTCGCCGGGCACCGGCATGAGCAGGCTGTAGCCCGGAACCGCTGGTTCTGCGGCGGGCCAGCGCGCGAAGCGACCGCTCCAATAGGTGGGAGCCAGCGACATCAGGGCGCTCCTTCTCGTTCGTCGGTAGGGGGGCGGATCAGGACCGGCGTGAGCCGACCCCGGCGAGGAAGTCGGACATCGGGCCGGCAGTCGTGTCGGTCGTGAACGAGCGCAATACGGCATCGCGGCCCGTGCGGCCCATGCGTGCGCGGGCGTCCGGATCGCGTGCCAGATCGGCCAGGGCGCCGGCAAGGAGGTCGCCTCGCCCGGGCGGGAGCACCCGGCCCATCCTGCCGTCCTCCACGAGTTCCTCGACGGCGGCGATCCGGGTGGTCACCACAGGAAGCTCGGTGGCGAGCGCCTCCATGATGACGACGGGCAGCCCCTCCTGGAACGACGGGAGGACGAAGACGTCGGCCCAGTGATACTGCTCGAGGATGTCGTCCTGCCCGATCGGCCCGAGGAGGCTGACGCGATCGCCGAGATCACGCGCACGGATCTGGTCGCGCAGATCGTCCTCGAGCTCACCGCCGCCGACGATGCGGACCTCCACCTCCACGCCGGCGTCCCGGAGCTCGGCCACCGCGTCGATCAGCACCGGTGCACCCTTCTCGGGAACCAGGCGACCGACGTCGAGAATGCGAAGGGGGCGGTCTCCCGTGGTGTCCCTGCCCCCTGGCGGTGGCACATACCGGCGCGGGTCCACCGCCATGCGCACCACGTGCAGCTTGGGCCACTGCGACGGTGCCACGAGCCGCATCAGCTGGCTCCGACAAAAATCGCTGATGCACGCGACGCCGTCGGCCGAGGCCACCTTGGCCGCCAGGTCCACCTTCTCGACGGCCTCGAATTCGGTGGGGCCGTGCATCGTCATCGACCAGCGCCATCCGGCGTCGGGGCCGTCGATGATGCGACCGAGGTGGACGACCAGCCGCGCCACGTCGGCCGAGACGTTCGCGAAGTGCACGTGGACGTGCCGGATGTCTCGCCGCCGCAGCTCGTCGAGGAGCACGACCGCCTCGGCGAAGTAGAAGGTCTGCCAGAGGCGTGCTCGAGCCGTGCGGTCGCCGGACCACAGCGCGCGGCGCAGCCCGGAGGCCCAGGCGGCCGGGCGCTGCCGCAGCAATCGCGCATGGGCACCCGGGAACCGCCGGGCGACGTCGTCCAACAGATTCGTGGTCGATGCGGCCTCGGCCCGCATCTCCGACGAACGCAGTTCGTCCTCGGGGCATGGTCGGACCGAGAACGTCGCGACCTCTACCCCCTGGGTGCGCACCGCCTGGATCTCACGCTCGATGAAGGTATGAGAGATCGCCGGGTATTTGCTCACGAGATACGCGACCCGGTGCCGGGCCGGACCCGGCGCGGCGCGATCAGGACCCGACGAGGCCGGTCGTGGATGCTGGGCCGTCATCGTGTGGACTCGTCCCGGTCCCAGGCCGTCGAGGGCGTGGAGGCGGCGGCCCGTGCGGCCCGTCGTCCGGCCAGCACCACACCGACGTAGACCACTGCCCCCGGCAACAGGCGAGGGCGCCGCAAGACCAGGAGAAACAGACTGCGAAGGGTCGCCGTGGTCGATGTGGAGAAGTCGCCCGCCGATCCGCCCACCACGTCGTCGTCTCCGGCCCGAGCCAGCGCGGCGTTCCCCCGGGCGACCCGCGTCCGCACCGCGACGAGGTTGCGCAGATCCCGCGGCGCGTGCACGTCGAACCACCCGTCCGTGACCACCCGCTCCTCGGCGGTGAACAGGCGCTGGACGAAGAGGTCGTCCGCCTCCAGCGCCGGGAAGTCGGAGAAGCGCCGACGTCCCGCCTCGGACAGGCCGTAGACGCCGAGGCCGACGAGGCCGGACCGTACGTAGGGAAGCTCTCGGTAGACGTCGTAGTACGCGCGGACGGCCCAGGAACAGTGCTCGGTCCGAAAGCGCACGTGCGGCGCCGCCACCCGCGCGTCCGAGACCGAGAGAGCGGAGATCATGCCCCCGAGCGCGTCGGGCGACAGAGTGATGTCGGCGTCGAGAAAGATCCGGGGAAAAGTGCGAGCGGCCGCATCACCCGCGTTCAGTGCGCCGGCCTTGCCCGGTCGGGAAAGATCGAGCACCGTGACACCGGCGTAGCGACGAGCCACGACGACAGTGTCGTCCGTGCACCCGTTGGCGGCGACGACCACGTCCAGCGGAGGTGTCCCGGCCCGGGCCAACCCCTCGAGGCACCGGCCGATCACTCGCCCCTCCTGATAGGCGGGGATGACGACGGACGCGGCCGGTTCCGGCGTGGAAGACGCCACGGGACACGCTCCTCGAGATCGACGGTCGCACGGGCAGGTCGGCCTCAGTCTACGTAACCGCCGGTGGCCCGCGGCGACGCGTCGGGGCCGACAGACCTGCGAGAGTCGTTGCGGAACAACGTTATTGTCATTGACAGGAGACCGAGGAGCGCACCAGGGGGGCCGCTGATGAGGGTCATGTTCCATCCGCCCACGCTCGGGGCGGCAGGCAATCCCTACGTCGACCACCTCGCTCGAGGGTTGTCGTCCGCGGGGGTCGAACTCGTGCCCTACACGCGCCGGGGGATGCTGGCGAGGCTGGACGCCATCCACGTCAACTGGCCCGCCTACTTGTTGGACTGGCGTGACCGCCCGCACGCGATCCTGGACGTCGGCCGCCTGACCGCCTACCTCACCATCGCCCGCCTGCGCGGAACCAAGATCGTGTGGACGGCACACGACCTCGGGGCGCACGACCGCACCATGCCACGCCTCAGGAGGCTGTACGAGAGGGTCTTCTCCGCGTGCGTCACCGACGTCATCAGTCTCAGTGCCGCAGGTGTGCCGGCGTTGCGCCGACACTTTCCGGAACTGCGGCGGGCTCGGGTGCACGTCGTCCCGCACGGGCACTATCGCGACGACTACCCGCACGACGTGGATCGCGCCGAGGCGAGGGCCCGCCTCGGGATCCCGGGCGACGGACCTGTCGTCCTGCAGTTCGGGCAGCTGCGACGGTACAAGGGCATCGACGCGATGATCCGGTCCTTTTCCGCGCTCGACGATGAGGACGCACGCCTGGTCGTGGTGGGGGAGTCGAAGGACGAGACGTACACGCGCGAACTGCAGGCGCTCGCAGGCTCGATCCCGCGCGTGGACCTGCGTGCGACGCGTGTGTCCGAGGAGGACGTGGGTCTTCTCCTGACGGCGTGCGACGTGCTGTACGCGGCCTATCCGCCCGGCACCTCCCTCAATTCGGGGGTCGCGGTGCTCGGAGCCTCGTTCGCGCGCCGGACCGTCGTGCGGGATACCCCCGTCATGCGGGAGCTCGCGAGCATCGTCGGAGACGGATGGATCGTCCTGGCGGCAGACGGCCAGGACTCGGCCGCCCTGCGCACGGCTCTCGACCCGTCGACGACCCCCACCCGATCGCCGGCCCTGGAGGAGCTGGACTGGGACCGGATCGTGGCGGCGACCCTGGCGGTCTACCAGGGGTCCGCCGACGCGCACAGCGCCTGACGCCGGGTCACGAAGGCGGCGACCCGGCCCCGGGTCCGCTCTCGCTCAGACCCGTCGCCTCGTCGATGCGTCGATCCCGACGGCGCCACAGCCCGGCGCTCGCCGGGGCGAGAGTCAGGCTCCAGGCGCGTAGCCGCAGTCGGCGATCGTGGCGGATGAAGCCGGCGGCCCGGCGGTACTCCCGTGCCGCGGTCCGGGCATCACCGGACCGCAGGGCTCGATCGCCGGCTGCGCGGCTGCGCCACGGGGAACCGCGGTCGAGTCGGTCCTGGAGGATCTCGCGCTCCTGCGCCGACAGGTCGAGACCTTCGGTCTCGATGAATCGGCGGAAGACGGACTCCTCGCCGGTGAGCATTCGTTCACCGTCGGAGGAGAGACTTCCCCGTCGCCAGCGGTACAGGGCCAGGGGCCGCCGCTCGAAGACGATCTCCACTCCGCCGTAGATCGCCCGAAGCCACAGATCCCAATCCTCCGCAACGGGCAGGGTCGTGTCGTATCCGCCGAGCTCGTCGAAGACGTCCCTCGGGATCAGAGCGATCGTCGAGACGAAGTTCGTCGCCAGGATCGCCTGCCGCTGTCGCTCCGGTGCCGGAAAGAACTCCATGACCCGTGCGCGGTCCGGCGCGATGCCCTCCACCGTGAGCGGGTAGGCGTTGCAGCTGACGATCCGACGGCCGGCGCCGGCCTCCCGCCAGGCGCGCACCATGGCTTCGACGGCCGGAGGGAGGAGCACGTCGTCCGAGTCGCAGAAGACGAGCAAGGACCCTCGTGCGGCCGCTGCGCCCGCGTTCCGTGCGCTCGACACGCCGGCGTTCTGCTGGCGGATCACGCGCACTCGCTCGCCGTGGGCCGACGCGACCTCCGACGTCGCGTCGGACGAACCGTCGTCGACCACGAGGACCTCGATGTGCGGGTAGGTCTGGGTCAGCAGGCCCGTGAGGGTGGCGCCGATGGTGTCGGCGGCCTGGAACGCCGGCACGACGGCGGTGACGAGCGGCTCTGTCGCGGCGGGGGTGCGGACGGTCGGACGGGGCGGCTCGGAACGATCCGAGTCGTCCGGTGTCCCGTCGGCAGGCGTCGAGTGCCGGGGTGTCGTCATGGGCGGAGTCCTGTCGGGTGCATCCCCGAGCCATCCCGCCCGTTCACGCGGAGTCTGGGCGCGTGGTCGGTGCGGCCGCTGCGGAGGAGGGGCGAATGTCGCTCCTGGCCTACAGTATCCGCGTGACATCACCCTGTTCCACGACCGCGAGGGCGCCACTGGGCGCCCGTGTCCGCGGAGGGAGTGAATGACGGCGGGCACCCCTCCGGGTGATCCGGAGTTGCCGCCGGACGAGTCGCGGCCGACGCCAGGGGAGCCTGTCGCCGCCGAGCCGCTGCCGGTCGACGGCGGGGAACACCGCCCGTCCGTGACACGGGTGCTGTTGAAGGGGACGTTCTGGCAGGCGCTGTCACAGTTCGCGCCGCTGATCATCAACCTCGTCCTGACGCCCTACATCATCCACGGGCTCGGACTGGAGATGTACACCATCTTCCTCATCGCGAATTCCGTTCAGGCGCTCATGGGGACGTTCAACGGCGGAATCGGGCCGAGCGTCACCCGGTATCTCGTCATCTACGCGGGACAGCGTGACCAGGTTGCAGCGACTCGACTGGTTACGACCATGGGTGTGGTCGTCGGCGTCGGCGTCCTGGTCGTCTTCGGTGCGTTCTACGCGTTCATACCCGCGATCATCGACTTCTACCCCGCGATGCAGCAGGACGAGTCGGGCGCCGCCTTCCTGCTCAGCACCCAGGTGATCCTCCTCGGAGTGCTGCAACTGCGAAGTCTGTTCCAGTCGGTGCTCTTCGCACAGCAGCAGTTCGTCGTGGCGAGCGTGGCGGTCTTGATGGGTCACCTCGTCTACACGGTCGGCCTCGTCCTCACCGTCGAGTCGGGAGCCGGCCTCCGCGGCATCGCCTGGACCTTCGTCTGCCAGCAGGCGCTCGGAACGTTGATCATCGTTCCTCCCGCCTTCCGGCACCTGAGGCGGAAGGGAATCGGGTTCATCGACCGCGCGCTCTTCCACGAGTTCTTCGTCTACGCCGGGAAGGTGCAGGGGTCTTCCTTGCTCGGCATGATCGGGCAGCAGGCCGACACGCTCATCATCGGCAAGGTGCGTCCGGAGCAGATGGGGTTCTTCGGTCCCGGGTCGACATTCGCCCAACAGCTCCGCACAGTGCCGCTGAATGCCGTCGGACCCATGGAGACCATTCTCGGGCGCGCCGTGGGCGAGCGCGGAACCGCGGATGCCCTGGAGGAATGCCGACGGCTCCAGCGGATCTGGGTGCGCGGCGTGACCGGCTTCATCGCCGCCGGTGCACCCGCGGCGTATTTCGGCGTGATCGCCTGGTTGCACCTCGGCTCCAACCTGCCGGGCATCGTCGCGTCGATCCTCCTGGTCGCGCACCTCTTCTCCCTGCTTCCTCGAGTTCAGATCATCTGGTGTCTCGTCCTTCGACGGGCCGGCTTCGACCTGTCGCAGAACATCGTGTTCCTCGTCGTCAAGCTCGCAGCGACCCTGGCCCTCATCGGTCCGTTCGGAGTCGTCGGTGCCGTCCTCGCGACCGCGGGGGCGCAGCTCGTGGCGAACGCCTTCCTCACGCATCGCATCAGGGCGCGGCTGGACACGCCCGTCCCGTCGCCGTGGCGGGACGTCCACGTCCCCGCAACCTTCCTCGCTCTCGGTCTCTCCCTGGCCCTCGCCTGGGGGGCGAACCAGCTCGTCGGTCCGGTCGTTCCGTTGGGGCCGCTCGGGCTCATCACGTGTGGACTGGCCGCCGCTCCTGCGTTCGTCCTCTACCTGCACCAGGCGGTCGGTCTCGGGCGTCTGCGGGACATCCTGCGGCAGAGGTGACCCCGGTGCGACGAATCTGCTTTGGGTAGAATGGATCACCGGGGCCGAGGGCAGTGTGGGCCGGTGGCCCGTCGGCCGCTCACCCGATCGCTACCGATCGTCGTGGGTGGCCATTCCGACCGAGTTCCCCCGAGACTTCCGGAGCGCGACTGTGCCACCACGTCCCCTCGTCAGTGTCATCGTTCCCGCTTACCAGGCGGAGGACACCCTCGGGGCTGCCTTGACGGGTGCCCTGACCCAGACCTATGACCGGGTCGAGATCGTGGTGTGCAACGACGGATCCTCCGACGCGACCTCCGCGATCGCCCACGCCCACGCTCTGGGCAACTCCTCGACACGGCATCGCGTCGTCGTCGTCGATCAGGAGAACCGTGGGCTGGCCGCGGCACGCAACGCTGCCATCGAGGCGAGCAGTGGAGAGCTGGTCACGCTCTGCGACTCCGACGACATGCTGCTGCCGTCGCACGTGGGCGACGCCGTCGAGGCCTTCGACCGGCGTGGTGGCGGGCGGACGTTCGTCTCCTCCAATGCATGGTTCTTGTCGAAGCACGGCATCATCCCCGGGCGGCGCATCTACACTCGCCCGGCTGCCGTCCCGTCCGAGCACCAGCGGATGCGCATTCTCGAGGGCAACATCGCCAGCATCTTCTCGACCTTCCCTCGAGCGATGTGGGAAGAACTGGGTGGATTCTCGAGCGAGATGCGTCTGATGGAGGACTACGACCTCTGGGCGAGAGCGATCTTCGCGGGGTGGACGTTGACGTGGGTGGAGCGCCCCACCGCCTGCTACCGGCTCACGCCCGGCTCCCTCTCGTCCGATTCGGCTCGGATGGCGGAGTACGACAAACTCCTCAAGGGTCGACTGCGCGAGCGCTTCGGGGAGTCCATGACGCCCCAGGAACGTGACCGGCTCGACTTCATGCTCGAGCACGACACCGCGGCCCAGTACATCGACGCGGCCGCCGTCGAGTTGGCAGCCGGCAGGACCGCGGAGGCCGCGCGCCTCCTCGGTCTCGCGGCACGCCTCTCCCCGTCCGACCGACGGTTGCGTCTGAAGGCCCTGGCCCTGCAGCGGCTGCCCGTGACCGGCCGTGTCTACGCTCGCCGGGAGGCCCAGCGCCTGTCGGAGACGTCTCGATGATCGATGCGCCGCGACCCGTGGGGGCCCGCAGGCGTCCACGCCGGTCCGCCCGGTGGTTGGCAGCTCTGTGTGTCGGTGCGATTCTCACCGCCTCCTGTGCCGGGCCGGAGCCTGAGCCCTCCCCGACGACCTCGGCCCCGTCTCCCGCTGAACTGGCGAAGACGCCGTCGAAGCTGTTCGGGTCCCCGCCGGATAATCCGTTCCTCACCGACGTCTCGCATGCCCCGGTCCATGGGAACTCGACCGACATGATGCGGGATCTCCTCGGACAGATCGCCGCGAGCAACGGTTCCGTGGCGCTCAACACCGGGCACTACAACTCGACGTTGTGGGTGGCCGACGCCGACACGCGCCCCGTCCGCATCGCCTTCGACAACTGCCAGAAGAAGCCCGACGTACCGGACGGTCTGTACGACGGGCCCAAGTACTTCGTCGACGTCCCCATGCCCGACGCTGCTGCCCCTGCCAAGGGGACCGATGGTGCTCTCACGGTGTGGTCCCCGGATGCAGACCGTCTGTGGGAGTTCTGGGTCGCCAAGGAGGACGCCGCGGGCACGTGGTCCGCGTGCTGGGGAGGCCGCATCGACGGGCTGGCCCAGAGCCACGGCGCCTTCCCGAACCCCTTCGGGGCGTCGGCGTCGGGTCTGGCCACGGTCGGGTCGATGATCAGCGTCGAGGAGGCCCGCCGCGGCCGCATCGATCACGCGATCAACATCGGGCTGCGCACGGTCGGCTCGCCGTCCCGCGTCTACTACCCGGCCAACCGGAGCGACGGGAAGGGCGACTCGCCGGCATCGATCCCCATGGGCGCCCGCCTGCGCCTCGATCCGTCGATCGACGTGAACGCGCTGGACCTGACCCCGTTGGGCAAGGCCGTCGCGCGCGCGGCGCAGACGTATGGATTCCTGGTCACGGAGACGTCAGGGACCGTGGGGCTGGGGGCCGAGAGCGGACAGGCGGAGCGGCAGCGCACCGGCACCGACCCGTGGAAGGCGATCCTGGGCGACGTCCCCGACTACGCACAATTGGACGACTTCCCGTGGGATCGCCTGCAGGTGCTCGAGGCGGGATACGGGGCGCCCGAGGACGTGCCCTCCCCGTCCACGTCAGGCTGACAGGGTTCGGCTGTCCGCTGCGCGCGACAGGTCAGGCTCGTCGTCGAGTTCGCTGTTCTCGACCAGCTCCGGCCTCCCGGCGATGCCGGCAACGAGCCACATGAGGTCGTTCGGCAGGGGATAAGGGTTCGGGCTCGTCATCGACGGAACGAACCAGACCACCAGAAGAGCGATGAGGAGCAGCGCGAAGCCCTGGTACTCACTCCCGGGGACCCGGCGGGGTAGGCGAGCGGCGACCGCGACGGGGCCGAGCAGGACGGCCAGGATCCACAGGACCGCGCCGAGGATGCCCGTCTCGACCGCGCGGGAGAGGAACACGTTGTGGACCTCGATGGCGACGTTCGACAGTGGGTAGTTCGGGTCCTGCCGGACCCAGTCGTCGACGACGCGCACGAAGCGTTGCCACCCCACTCCGTCCAGCGGGCGTTCGGCCACGACGCGCAGGCCGGCGGCGTTGGTGTTCTGGCGGTCGTAGATCGAGGACTGCATGGTGAGGCGCTCACTGAACGCGTCACCCAGCCCCGGGACGGCCGCGAAGAGCACCACCACGAATCCGATCGTGCCCAGGACGACGGCAGGTAGCCGCCGTCGCGCCGCGGGCACGAGCAGACCGACTCCGAGCACGGCGACGACGACGGCGAGCCATACGGAGCGCGTCAAGGCCAGGGCGACCCCGAGCGTCGTGCAGACGATGGCGGCGCCCGCCAGCACCCGAAGACCGGTACGGCCACGGGTGCGGCTCCACAACAACGCCGCCATGAAGAGACACATCGCCTGTGTCATCCCGTTCGCCTCGGCGCCGGCGAAGGGACCCCGGGCCCGTCCGAAGAGAATGCCCACGCTCTCGTCCATGATGTAGCGCGGCCGAACGAGCGACGAGGGGCCGATGATCTCGAAGACTGCGGTCAGACCCAGATAGACGCCGACCACCGAGAACACGATGAGCAGCAGCTCACGGCGCCGCGTCGTGGTGAAGACCAGCGCCCCGAGGGCGAACATTCCTAGTGGAACGATGATCCGATCGAGGAGCGCGAACGCCGGACCAGCCTGGAAGAGGGTGCCGTGGGTCAGGGCCGACGCGGCGGTCCACGCCACGACCGCGAACATGACGACGTAGACGTACTGGAAGCGCAGGCGCGGGCGGTGCGGGTCGAGAACGAGCAGGAGCACCGCTCCGGCGAAGGCGACTCGATCCAGAGGCAGTGGGACGCCGAGGAGGCCCCAGAACCCCGAGAACATCGAGCCGACCAGAGCGGCGAGCAGCGCCCACGTGTGGAGGGGGATCCGGTCCGATCTCCCGGCCGCCCGGCTCATCGGGCGCGCGACGACCGTCGGCGGTCGAGGCCGACGGCGATCACGAACGCCAGCAGCAGGCCGAGGCCGGCCCCGACGACCCCGTAGCGCTGCATCGAGGAGCGGCCCGTGTCCGAGATGACGGCCGCCTTTGCGATCGTGCGCAGGTCGGCGGACGCAGACGTCGCGGCGATCTGTGACTTGTACTTCTCGCTGCGCGCCTCCAGCTCCACCTCGAGCACGGATGCGTTGCTCTGCGCCTTCGTCACGGCCGCGGCCGTGCGGTTGTATTGGGCACTGGTGGAGTTTCGGTTCCCGTTGACCCGGGAGAACTCGGTCGTCGCCCGATCGAGCTCGGTCTTGGCCGCTGCCCAGGCCGCTGCAGCCTGCTTCACCTGTGCCAACGTCGCCTGCGGGTCCGTCTCCTCGCGGGCCGTGTTGACGGACGCCACCAGCGCCTCGGCGGCCGCGTCGGCCCCACCGAGGGCCTCCTGTTCGGAGCCGCTCTCCGCCAAGACGCGGATGACGTTGGACTCGGGTACCGGCGACGCGGAGACGGACGTCCCTGCGGGGACGTCGACGAAACCGCTCTGGGTCACCCAGCGGGAGTAGTCCTCGGCCATCGACCGCGTCGACTGCGGGAAGCCCGCAATGGCTCCGGCGCTCATGTCACCCGGTCCGACGGCCACGCGGGCCTCCGCGGTGTACGTCGCGGGGAGCCGGCTGCCGATCAGGGCACCGAGCGCGCCGAGGAGAAGGACGAGGCCAAGTGCCAGTGGCCAGCGTCGGATCAGCGACCCGATGGGTGACGCCAGGGTTGTCTCCCTGGTGGGGGTGGAGCTCACGCTTCTCCTCGAGGTTCACGGTGCCGCGAGCAGCAGGTCGGCCTGGCTCGAAGGCGTTGCACGACATAGCTATACGGTTCGGTGGCCCACCCTAGCGCCGTTGCCCGAAGAAGCCCGTCGGAGCCTGTCAACGCGACCCGAGCACGCGCGCGGGCGTCCCGCCGACGATCGTTCCCGGCTCGATGGCTCCGCGGACGACCGAATTCGCGGCGACGACGACCCCGGATCCGATCCGGGCTCCGGGAAGCACGGTGACTCCTGCCCCCAGCCAGACGTCGTCGCCGATGACGACGCCGTCACCGGACCACGGCTGTCGGGCGATCGGTGTACCGCGCTCGGTGCCGTGATTGGACCCGACGAGCGTGACGAACTGGGAGATGAGGCAGTCCGACCCGATCTCGATGCGGGCGCCAGCGCATCGGATGTTGTTGAACTCACCCACGTACGTGCGGTCGCCGATGCTCAACGTGGCTCCGGTGAGGCCACCGCCGTTCGTGACGGACACCACCGCCGGGCCCGACAAGGTCACGCCGTCACCCAGGGACGTTCGGGCCACGTCGCCGGAGAACGCCAACGACGGAGCGATGTGGGCGTGAGGAAAGGCCAGTCGCAGTCGCTCCCGGGGGAGCACGACGTCGCGCACGTACCGGGCGATGGCCTTCAGCGGCATGAGTTGTCCTGTCGTGGTGGAAGTTCGGGGCTCGAGCCCCAGCCTACGAGCCTGCGAGCGCGGCGCCCGGGCAGTCGAGCCGCGGGGGCGGCGGGAAGGGGCGCGGTGGCGACGGGCCGGGGCGATAGACTGCCCGGACCGCAGCGTCTACCCGGAGGATCACCGTGGCCAACCTGAACGTCGAGCTCGTCGCCGCCAACGGCAAGGTCTGGGAGGGTGAGGCCCGGATGGTGCGGGTCCGCAGCGTCGAGGGCGACCTCGGTGTCCTGCCCGGTCACGAGCCGATGCTCGTGGCGTTGGCGCCCGGCGAGGTCCACATCCGCGCCGAGGGCGGCGACGACACGACGGTCGAGATCGACGGTGGCTTCATGACCGTCGACAGCGACCACGTGACGGTCGTCGCCGAGTCGGTCGTACGCAGCGGCTCCTGACCCGATGAGCGGGGTGCTGATCTCGGCCGAAGTGCTGGTCGGTGCCCTGCTCCTCCTCGGCGTCTTCGTCGCCGTCACCCTGCTCCGCCGGCGCCTCATCGCGCAGGACGCCGAACTCGCCCTGTGCACCCTGGTCGTGGGCACGTCGCGCCCCCGGGTCGGCATGATGCGCATGACGGTGGACACCCTCGAGTGGTACCGCCTCTTCGGCGTCACCCCGCGCCCCGACCACCGGTGGGCCCGTTGGGGGCTCGACATCGGGACCCCCCGGCCCGTCGACGAGGACGCGAGCCCGCACGGGACGACGAGTTCCAGCGTGCAGGTCCCCGTCGAGGTCGCGGGGGAGCCGACCCCTCTGGCCATCGTCATGACGATCGGCAGCTACACGGCCTTCCGGGCCTGGGCCGAGGCCGGCCCACCGCGGTTCCCCGTCACGGGCTGAGCGGCCGGTCGGGCCGCGGCGAGCGGCGCAGCGTCACTCGCCGGACGCGTCGCCAGCGCCCTCGTCCTCTCGCCGCGCCCGGCCCCGCCGCTCCGGCGCTTCCGCACGGCCGCCGCCGGGCCGCCACAGGACGTCGCCGTCGGGCCCGCTCGCGACGCGCGCGAGGATGAACAGCAGGTCCGAGAGCCGGTTGAGGTACGTCGCCGCAAGGGGGTTCACTCCGCCGGGCCGGTCCCCGTCCGCGGGCTCGGTGCCGTAGGCCTCGACGGCCGCCCACGCCGACCGCTCCGCCCGGCGCACGACCGTGCAGGCGAGATGGAGGTAGGCCCCGCCGGGGCCCCCGCCGGGCAGGATGAAGGACCGCAGCGCGGGCAGGTCGGCGTTGTAGCGGTCGCAGTCGGCCTCCAGCTCGTCGATCCAGCGCTCCTGGACCCGCAGGGGCGGGTACTCGTAGGCGGTCGCGAGCGGGTTGCACAGGTCGGCGCCGACGTCGAACAGGTCGTTCTGCACACGGGTGAGCGTCTCGCGGATCTCCTCGCTCAACCCCCCGACCGTGACGGCCACACCGAGCGCCGCGTTCGCCTCGTTCGCGTCGGCGTACGCGACGAGCCGCGGGTCGGTCTTGCTCACCCGGCTGAAGTCGCCGAGGGCCGTCGTGCCCGAGTCCCCGGTGCGGGTGTAGATCCGGCTGAGGTTGACCATTCCCGCATCCTCCCAGACGCCCTCGACGCGCCGGGTCTACGGTCGGGGCATGGGCGATCTGCAGTGTCCGGCCACCGTCCTCGTCGTGCCCCCCGGCTGGGACGCCGGCGCGGTCGACGCCTCCTGGGCGGACGCGCCGCACGCCTGGCCCGGACCCCTCGACGCGACCGTCGCCCTCGTGCTCGCCGCGCCCTCGCGCGTCGAGACCGCGCAGGCCCTCGCGGCGCGGGTCGGGGCGGGAATGCGGGTCGTGGACGGTCTGGGCGGTTCCTCCGCGACGGTCGTCGCCGCCGCCATCGACGACGCGACCGACCTCGCCCGGGGGGAGCTCGTGCTCGTCCTGCCGACGGTGTCGCCGCCCGGCTGCCCCGCCGACGCGCCGGCGTGGCTCAGCATCGACGACGACGGGTGGGTGACGGTACCCCGGAACCCCGACCCCCTGGACTCCGAGCCCCGGAACCCCGGGGCCTCGGGGCGCGCCGGGCTCGGACCTCGGTGAGCCGGTCCTCCGGTCAGCCGACGCCGGTGGCGGCCTCGCGGCGGGGGTCGCCGGCGGCCTCCAGCGCGGAGTCGGGGTGGCGCAGGCAGGCGCCGACGCCGCCGAAGAACATCGCGAGCCGCTCGTGCGCGACGGCCCGCATCCCGGTGGCGGCGGCGATCTCGGCGAGTCCGACGCCGGGCTCGTACTCGAGGTGGGCGGAACCGTCGCCGTCGAGGACGACGTGCGCCCGGGGTGCGTCGATGGCTTCCTGCAGCGGGTGGTCGTCGAGGCAAACGCCGCCGAGCACCTGGAACAGCGCTGTCGTGATGCGGTCGGCGCCCGGGCTGCCAATGGCGAGCACGGCGCCGTCGTCGCGGCGGGCCGTGGCGGGCGCCATGTTCGACGCGAGGCGGGTGCCGGGGCGCAGCGCGTGCAGGCCCCGACGGTTGAGCTCCGGCTCGCCGAGCGCGTTGTTGAGCATGAGACCGGTGCCGGGCACCGTCACCCCGGAGCCGTAGCCCGACGACGTCGTGATCGCGCACGCGAGGCCGTCGCTGTCGACGACGGAGACGTGGATCGTCTCGGGGGAGGAGCACACCGCCTCGAGGCCGGCCGGGCCGAGGGTGTCGAGCAGCTCGAGCAGCTCGCGGCCGGCGGTCTCGAGGTCGTGCGCCCGGTCGATGGCCCGGTAACGGTAGCCGAGGACCGTGCGCTGGATGTCGACGACGTCGGACGCGTCCGTCGCGCCCCGGGTGCGGCGCCGGTCGGCCAGGAGCCGCAGCATCGTCGTCAACACCGGACCGCCGACGGACGGCGGCGGGTTGGCGGCGATGTCCCACGCGTGCAGCCGCGACCGCAGGGCGGGCCGGGTCACGGTCCGGTACTCCTGCAGGTCGGCCAGGCCGAGCAGGCCGCCGCGTCCGGCCAGGTCGGCGGCCAGCAGGCGGGCGAGCTCGCCCGAGTAGAGCGTGGACACCCCGTCGGCGGCGATCGTCTCGAACGTCGCGGCGAGCTGCGGGCTGAGCAGCGTCTGACCCATGACGGGCAGCGTGCCGTCCTGGCGGAGGTACGCCTTGGTCTCCGGGTCCGCGGCGAACAGCGTGTCGCCGGCCGTGCCGAGGTAGTAGGCCGACGCGCCGCCGAGCCGGAAGCCGCGGCGTGCGACGTCGATGGCCGGCGCCATCACCTCGGCCCACGGCAGGACCCCCCATCGCCCACTCGCCCGGTCGAGGGCCGCGAACATCCCGGGGGTGGCCACGGTTCCCGCGCCGCCGTAGATCGTCAGCCCGCCGAAGTACCCGGTCTCGTGCGCGTCGACGCCGTGCGTGAACCGCTCGGCGGCGGCGGCGCGGCCCGGCATCTCGACGTTGCCGTCGACGACGACGGGCTCGTCGCCCGGCGCCCACACGTTGACGAAGGCGCCGCCCATCGGCGACACGAGGCCGGGCTCCGTGACGGTCGCCGTGATGACGGCGGCCACCGCCGCGTCGACGGCGTTGCCGCCGGCGGCGGCGACGGACAGGGCGGCGTCCACCGGGTCGTGGCCGGGGGCGGCCACGGCGACGCGTCGGGTCATGGGTGCTCCGTTCGATGCGGGGCGCGGCCGGTCGGCGCGCCGTGAGGCCACCCGGCGTCCGCGCCAGGGAGGCGTTCCGGCGGTCCGGCGTTCCGGTGCGGGCAGGTCGCCCGTCCATCTTCCCACGGCGAGATCCGTGCGAAGGGCGGGAGCGAGCCTGCCGAGATCGAGCTAGAAGAGCCGCGCCTCGGCGTCGTCCATGCCGCGCAGCGCCTCGTAGTCGAGCGTCACGCAGCGGATACCGCGGTCGGTGGCGAGGGTGCGCGCCTGCGGCTTGATCTCCTGGGCGGCGAAGACGCCCCGCACCGGCCCGGCGGCGCGCAGGTGCGGGTCGCGGTTCATGAGCTCGAGGTAGCGGGTGAGCTGTTCGACCCCGTCGATCTCGCCGCGGCGCTTGATCTCGACGGCCACGCTCACGCCCGCCTCGTCGCGGCACAGGATGTCGACCGGTCCGATCGCCGTCATGTACTCGCGCCGGACGAGGCGGTAGCCCGCCCCCAGGGTGGTGATGTGTTCGGCGAGCAGCTTCTGCAGGTGCGCCTCGACCCCGTCCTTGACGAGGCCCGGGTCCACCCCGAGGGCGTGGGACGAGTCCGACAGCACCTCGAAGAGGCGGATCCGCAGCGTGTCGCCCGACTTCGGGGCTCGGACCACCCACACGGCGGTGACGCCCAGCTCGGCCTCGACCTCGTCGGGGTCGGCCTCGGCGAGGGTGCACGGCGGCGACATCCAGTTGAGCGGCTTGTACGAACCGCCGTCGCTGTGCACGAGCACCGACCCGTCGGCCTTGACGAGCAGCAGACGGGTCGCCCGGGGCAGGTGGGCCGCAAGACGGCCCTCGTAGTCGACGCTGCAGGACGCGATGACGAGACGCACGACGAGTCACCCTAGCGGGCCGGGAGGTCCGGCGATGACGCCCTCGGCGGGCGGCGGTTCGGGTGCCGGCGACGTCGCCCGACCGTCCGCGGGTCGGCCTCCCGGGCCTCGTGGCGCTCGAAAGGCCATTCGACGCAAGGGTGCTCGCCCTGGCAGGGTGGAAGGAGGCGACGGTGCCTCGACCACGACGGGCCCTGCGGGGCCCTCCACCCGGAATCGACCCCAGGAGCACCGGTGACGCAGGCGGCCGAGCACAGCCCCAGCCACGACAAGCCGATCATGAGCAGCATGTGGGGCTCCACGCCCCGCTGGGAACGATACGTCGCGTTCTACCGCCCGGAGCGGGTCGGCACCCTCGCCGACCACCGCCGCATGTGGTCCCTCGCCCGGGGCCGCCGCGCCGTCATCCTCCTCGGCGCGGTCTCGGTCCGGCACCGCTACCGCGACCTCGTCTTTGCCCTCGCGCTGAAGTACCTGCGCCGCCGTCCCCCGCGCGTCCTCATCACCGACGCGACGTGGGAGCCCGGCAGCCGGGCGCTCGCCGCCCGGACCCACCTGCCCGAGTCCGTGCTCGCTCGCCTCGTCCGCGGCGTGATCGGCCTCATCGACGGGCCCCACGTCCACTACGCCGTGCTGTCCCGCGACGAGATCCCCGCCTTCTCGCAGACCTGGGGCGTGCCGACGGAACGTATCGTCTTCACGCCGTTCCCCGCGACGATCCCCGCCGACACCCCCACGTCCGAGGGTGACTACGTCTTCGCCGGGGGGAACTCGCTGCGCGACTACGACCTGCTCGAGGAGGCCCTCGAGCGGTCGGGCCAGCGGGCGGTCGTCGCCTCGACGTGGCGCCCGCGGCGCGACGTCGCCGACGTCCGGGCCGGCACGTTTCCCCATGAGGAGTACGTGCGCCTCCTCGCCGGCGCCCGCGCCGTCGTCACGCCGCTGCAGACGACGGTGCGGTCGGCCGGCCAGCAGACCTACCTCAACGCGATGCTCCTCGGCAAGGTCGCCGTCGTCACGGACGCGCCCGGCGTGCGCGACTACGTCACCGACGGGGTCACCGGCGTGATCGTGCCCCCGACGGCGGAGGCACTGGCGGCGGCGCTGCGCGACATCGCCGACCCGGCCCGAGCGGAGCACTACCGGGCGATGGGGCAGCGGGCCCGCGAGTACGTGCTCGCACACCACACGTACGAGCGGTACTTCGACGACGCCGTCCTCGGTGCGATCGGGCTGCCGGCCTCGGTCTGAGGTCGCCGTTTCGACCGACCGGTCAGGACGCCCACCCCACCTCGATCGGGAGGTCGAGGGCTGACCGATCGATCAGGGGCCGTCGGGGGAGCCGGGCCGCTCGAGCTGGGCGAACGCGTCGCGGAGCTGTTCCGCTCCCCGCTTGAGGCGCTCGGTGCTGCCCACCCGGTTCCACACCGGCCAGGTCAGCGGCACCGTCACCGGGCTGCCGGGGGTCGACGACTCGATGGTCATCGCCATGCTCCGGATCGGGGTGAGGCCGGCCTTGAACCCGTCGAGGTCGAGCACGGTGCGCGCCGACGGGTCCGCGAACGACAGCATGGACCAGGGCAGCCGGAAGATGAGGGTGGCCGGCTTGGCCGCGTCGGGGCGCTCGAGGTGCCACGTCGCCCGGGAGTCGTAGTTCGGGTCCTTCGGGTCCCACGTGCCGATGACGAGCTCACCCACCTTGAGGAAGGTGGGCGACACCTGCGTCGTCGTGCCGGGCACGACGTAGGCCGTCGACGTCGTCAGGGCGACGACGTTCCACCCGCCGACGTCGGGCAACGGCCACCAACCGGCGGGGAGCCCGTCGAGCCGGGCCGGGTCGAGCGCGGCCCGCACGAACACCTCCGCGGTGCTCATCGTCGGCACCATGCGGATCGCGATGTCGTAGACCGGCTCGCCGCTGCCCCCGGGCAGCCGCAACCCGGGGCCGGTGAGCAGGTCGAACCCGATCTCGATGGGGGAGGTGACCCGTCCGGAGAACGACATCGTCAGGTACAGCCACGACTCGTCGTGGTCGATCTGCACCTGCTGCATCCCGTTCTGCGGCGCCGAATGCACCGTGCGGGGGCCGGACCTGACCGGGTCGTGCGCGAGCAGGCCCATCCACTGGTCGGCCGTGAGGGGGTCGTGCGTGAGCACGCGGCGGGCCGGCGCGACGAGGGCGGTGCGCGGCGCGGTGTTCCACGTCGTGGCCGACCAGTCGTCGTGCCACGCGGCGTACATCCCGCCCGCGAGGCCGAGGCCGGCGTACAGGCGCAGGAGGTCGGCGCCGATGCGCAGGGCCTCCTGCTCGCTGTGCGGCCCCTGGTCCCGCTCGGCCGGGCCGTTCGACCCGGAGCCGAGCGAGCTGCTCACCCCGAAGCTGCTCACGAGCAGGGGCGTGCCGCCGTGGTGCGAGGCGAGGGCCGCGAGGTAGGCGCGGTACGGGTCCTCCTCGTTCGCGTACTGCGGCTGGCGGTCGAGGAAGTCGGGCGCGTAGGGGGCGGCCGCGTAGGCCGCGAACGTGCCGCCGGGCCAGGCCGGGGAGGCGAACACGTGCGTCGTGTCGATGCCGGGGCCGCGCTGCGCGGCGATCCGCTCGGTCGGGTGGCTGAACGGGTCGGTCTCGGGGGAGTTGCCCACTGCGAGGGGAACGGACACGCCGCGGGCCGCCTCGAGCGCCGCGAGCTCGTCGAGGCGCGCGGCGAGCCAGTGCTCCGTCGCGGACGCCTGCACCGTCGAGGAGAAGTACCGGCCCTCGTGCCGGGCCTGACCGCTGCCGGCGGCGTCGGTCGCGACGACGGTCGCGGCCGGCCAGCCGTCGCCGAGGATCCACGCCACCGTCCAGGCGGAGACGTCGGCGGCCCAGCTGCCCGTGGGGCGGGCCGCGGTCGCGCGACCCGGGCGGACGAGGTCGCCGTGGACGGCCGCGCTCGCGTCGCGCAGCGCCTGCGTGGTCGCCGTCGTGACCCGGGGTGCGGTCAACAGGTCCCGGGCCAGGGGCGGCACGGCCACGCCCTGCACGAGGTAGATCGGGCTCGTCGCGTGAGCCGCGTTGTACGCGCGCAGCTCGGCGTAGAACGCCGGCGGGTGCAGCCGCGTGAGCCGCACGATCCGGACGCCGAGCTCGGCCATCGTCCCCAGCCACCGCCGGTAGTCGGCGGCCGTCGCCGAGAAGGTGCCCGGGGCGTCGCCCGGGAGGGTCGCCTCGAGGGTGACCCCGCCCCAGAACTGCACGTCCTGGCCCAGCGTGTGCAGGACGAGGCGCTGCTGGGCCTGGACCGCCACGCACGAGAGGCCGCCGACCGTGCGCGGATGCGGCGCCCAGGATCCGGCTCTCGAGGCGGAGGTGCTCGCGCGGCCCGTGGAGGGTCCTGCGGCGGGCGGGGCGGGCTCGGCGGTGCAACCCGCGAGAACGCCGCTCGCCCCGGCCGCGAGCGTGCCCGCGAGGAATCCGCGACGGGGCACTCCGTGCGGCGAGGTCATCGGTGGGCTTCTCCTCACTGCGGGGCGCGGGGGCGGGCGGTCCGCGGCACGGTCGCCGACGCGGACGCGCGCCGGGTTGAGACAATACCGCCATGCCCCGCGCCAACCGCCGTCGCCGTGACGACCGCGGATTGAGCCTCGACCGCGCGATCGGCGGCCTCGTCCGCACCGAGCACTATGCCGGGCGGCCGTTCTCGGTCCGGCGGGTCGGGCCGCGCCGCGACGGCGACGTCCGCGACTACCGGTGCCCGGGGTGTCAGCAGGCGGTGTCCTCGGCCATCGCCCACGTCGTCGCGTGGCCGGAGGACGGCTGGGGCGGCATGGGCGGCCTCGAAGACCGGCGTCACTGGCACGAGAGCTGCTGGCGCGCGCGGGACCGCCGCCCGCCGCCCGGGTCCTATCGCTGAGTGCCTCCCCGGCGCCACCCCGATGGCCGTCGGCGCCCCCGGTGACCGTCGGCGACCCCCTGCGACCCTCGCGTCGTCAGTGACCGGCGCCGGGTTCGACGAGCTCGACGAGGACCCCGCCCGCGTCCTTGGGGTGGACGAAGTTGATGCGGCTGCCGGCCGTGCCGCGCCTGGGCTCGGGGTAGAGCAGTCGCACCCCGCGCTCGCGGAGGGTGGCGCTCACCGCGTCGACGTCCTCGACCCGGTACGCGACCTGCTGGACCCCCACACCGTTGCGCTCGATGAACGTGGCGATGGTGGAGGACTCGTCCAACGGCGCGAGGAGCTGCACGCACGACCCGGAGTCGCCGACGCCCATCATCGCCTCGGCCACGCCCTGCTCCTCGTTGACCTCGCGGTGGAGCAGCGTCATCCCGTAGACGCGCTCGTGGAAGGCGATGGCCTCGTCGAGGTCGCGCACGGCCACGCCCACGTGGTCGATGGCGGTGAATAGGGGCGTCGGCCCGGCGGAGGGGGTGGCAGGGGTGGCGGGCCGGTGGGGGGTGGCGTCGTCGGTCGTCATGGGCCTCACGGTAAAGGCCCGGCGGCCGACCCGCCCGGGTGTCGGCTCCGGCCACTAGGCTGGCGCCGACCCACCCGGCCGGACCCACGGCCCGGGCGACCCGACGCGGGGCAGGCTCCCCGCACCCATCTGCATCACCGACGCCGGAGGCTGATCGACATGAGCGGAACCGACAACACGAAGACGAGCGTCATCGTCGCGGGGGCCCGCACCCCGACAGGCCGTCTCCTCGGCGGGCTCAAGGACCTGAGCGGCGCCCAGCTCGGCGGGATCGCCATCAAGGGCGCGCTCGAGAAGTCGGGCGTCTCGCCGGACCAGGTCGACTACGTCATCATGGGCCAGGTCCTCACGGCCGGGGCCGGCCAGATCCCCGCCCGCCAGGCGGCCCACGAGGGCGGCATCCCCATGTCCGTGCCCGCCCTGACCATCAACAAGGTGTGCCTCTCGGGCATCGACGCCATCGCCCTCGCCGACCAGCTCATCCGAGCCGGTGAGTTCGAGGTCGTCGTCGCCGGTGGCCAGGAGTCGATGACGAACGCACCGCACCTGCTCGCCAAGAGCCGCTCGGGCTTCAAGTACGGCGACGTGGGCCTCAAGGACCACATGGACTACGACGGCCTGTGGGACGCCTTCACCGACCAGGCGATGGGCGGGCTCACCGAGGAGGCCAACTCGGGCGACAAGGAGCTCACCCGCGCCGAGCAGGACGAGTTCTCGGCCCGCAGCCACCGCCTCGCCGCCCAGGCGACCGAGGAGGGCCGCTTCGCGGACGAGATCGTCCCCGTCTCCATCCCGCAGCGCAAGGGCGACCCGGTCGTCGTGGACAGCGACGAGGGCATCCGCAAGGGCACGACGGCCGAGAGCCTCGGCAAGCTCCGCCCGGCCTTCCGCAAGGACGGCACGATCACCGCCGGGTCGGCCTCGCAGATCAGCGACGGCGCGGCAGCCGTCGTCGTCATGAGCAAGGCCAAGGCCGAGGAGCTGGGCCTGACCTGGCTCGCCGAGATCGGCGCGCACGGCGTCGTCGCCGGCCCCGACTCGACGCTGCAGAGCCAGCCCGCGCGGGCCATCGTCAAGGCGTGCGAGAAGGAGGGCATCGACCCGGCCGGTCTCGACCTGTACGAGATCAACGAGGCGTTCGCCGCGGTCGGCGTCGTCTCGAGCCGCGAGCTCGGCCTCGACGCGCAGCAGATCGAGGAGAAGGTCAACGTCGACGGCGGCGCGATCGCCCTCGGCCACCCGATCGGCGCCTCGGGCGCCCGCATCACGCTGCACCTCGCCAACGAGCTCAAGCGCCGCGGCGGCGGCGTCGGCGTCGCCGCCCTGTGCGGCGGCGGCGGCCAGGGCGACGCGCTCATCCTGCGCGTGCCCGCCCAGAGCTGACCCCCCCGGCCGACCGGGCGATCGCGGATCGCCCGGTCGGCCTCGGCTCCGGTCCTGAGACGGCACGTTCTGCCGGCCGTCTGGGCCGCGGGGCTCTGCGGGCTGCCGCCCACGCGGGCCGCCGGGGCCGCGCATGCGTCCTCGCCGAGATGCTGCGCGAATTCGCCCGGACCGTCCACGACGGCCGGCTCAGCGCGCACGTGCTTGCCGCGGACCTGCGCCGGCGCGGCGATCGACCCGCGGCCACGACTCCGGTCGGCTCGACCCGGCCCGACGGCGCGGGCCGGCACGCCTCTGCCGCGCCGACGAACCATTCGGGCCGGGTCGAGGTCCCGACCGACACCCCCGTCCGGTCGTTCGCGCTGGTCAGGGCGTTATCGCCCCGGGTCCGTCCCGATCGACCCGGCCCGAATGGTTCGTGACGCCGGGCGCCGGCCCCGAACCGGGCCTCGGGGTCGGCGGTCTGAGCGGTCTCGCCGCCGTCACGGTCACCGTCACCGTCACCGCCGAGCCAGGTGCCAGAGCACCTGGGCGGAGCGGCAGCCGCCCGAGCACCTACGCGGAGGGGCAGCCGCCCGAGCACCTGGGCGGAGGGGCAGCCGCCCGAGCACCTGGGCGGAGGGGCAGCCGTCGTGGGCCTCGCGGGCGAAGCGACGCCGGCCTCGCCGGCGGTCGTTCGTGTTCTCTCACCGTGTGGTCGTGTGGGCCGCGGCCCGGGTGGAGCGCGGCCTGCTACCCACGTCCCGGCGAGCGCCCAGGCCGGCGCCCTACCGTCGCCGGGTGCCCCTGACCTTCGCCCACCCCGTCGCGGTCCTGCCGCTGCTGCGCACGCCGCTGCCCTTCTCGGCGCTCGCGGTCGGCGCGATGATCCCCGACCTCCCACTGTTCGTGGGCGGCCTGCTGCCGGCGGGGATGACGTACGCGACGACCCACACCCCGCTCGCCGTCCTCACCCTCGACGTCGCCCTCGGGCTGCGGCCTGGGCGGCGTGGCGGGTCGTGCTGCGGGCGCCGCTCGTCGACACCGCCCCCGCGGCCATCCGCTCCCGCGTGCCCCGGCCGACGCGCCCGCGCGGGGCCCGGTTGTCGTTCGTGCCGCTCGCCGTCGCCGTCGGCGCGGCGACCCACGTGCTCTGGGACGAGTTCACCCATCCGGGGCGGTGGGGGACCCGGAACATCGAGTGGCTGGCCGCCACGCACGCGGGCCTGAGCGGCGCGTCCTGGGCCCAGTACGTCAGCGGCGTCGGCGGCCTGCTCGTCCTCGCCGTGGCGGGGGTGCTCGCCCTGCGCCGGGCGACCCCGTCCCCGCGCCCGCGCCTGCGGCCTCGTCTCGCGCCCTGGGTCGTCCGGGTGCCGGTGGCGGCGGCGCTCGCCGTGGCGTCGCTGCTCGCCGGTCTGCGCCCGTCCTCGCTCCACGAGTTCGCCTTCGAGGCGGTCACGCTCGGCGCGGCCGCCGCGGGGGCCGGACTCCTCGTCGCGGCGGTCCTCTGGCACGTCGCCCCCGGTCGGCGGCGCGAAGGGGTGCCCGGTGCGCCTGAGCGCTCCGAGGCGGCCTCGGACGGGGTGGGGTCCCGCTGGGCACGCGCGGACGCATCGGAGAGAATGCGGTCATGACCCAGCAGCCGAAGCTTCCCCCCGCCGCCCTGCGCGGCGCCGTCGACCTGTCGGGCATCGGGACACCGCCCCCGCCGCCGCGCGCACCCGGTGCGTCGGGTGGTTCGGGTGCCGGCGCGGCCGGTATCCGCGTCGACGGCACGGACGCCGGGTTCCAGGAGCTCGTGCTCGGCTCGCGCGAGGTGCCTGCGCTCGTCGTCCTCTGGTCGGCCCAGCACCCCGAGACCGAGCAGGCCGTCGACGCCGCAGTCTCCGTCGCCTCCCGCCTCGAGGGGCGTCTGCGGGTGATCGCCGTCGACGTCCAGGCCAACCCCGGTGTCGCGCAGGCGTTCCAGGCCCAGCAGATCCCGATGACGGCGGGCCTCATCGCGGGCCAGCCGGTCCCGCTGTTCGCGGGCGTGCAGCCGCCGGAGCAGCTCGTCCCCGTCGTGGACGAGATCCTCAAGGTCGCGGAGCAGAACGGCGTCACGGGCCGCATCCCGCTCGGTGACGAGGCGGACCAGGCGCCGGAGCCCGAGCCGCTCGACCCCAACCACGAGGCGGCCTTCGACGCCATCGAGCAGGGTGACTTCGACGCCGCCACGCGCGCCTACGAGGCGGCGCTCAAGGCGAACCCCGCCGACGAGGACGCCCGCATCGGGCTCTCGCAGGTCAAGCTCATGGCCCGCACGGCCGGAGTCGACCTGCACGAGGCCCGGGCCAAGGCGGCCGCGGCGCCGGGTGACATCGACGCCCAGCTCCTCGCCGCCGATCTCGACCTGCTCGGCGGCCACGTGGAGGATGCGTTCTCCCGGCTCATCGACGTGGTCCGCGTGACCGCCGACGAGGAGCGCGAGCGCGTCCGCACCCACCTGCTCGAGCTGTTCGAGGTCGTCGGCACCGCCGACGAGCGCGTGGGCAAGGCGCGGCGTGCCCTCATGAGCGCGTTGTTCTGAGCGGCGAACGTAGGCGGGCGTGCGAGCCGGAGTGAGCGCGACTGCGGGCTCTGGGCGGTGAGCGGAGGCGGGCGTGCGAGCCGGAGTGAGCGCGACCACGGACTGCGAGCGCGACGGATAGTTCAGCGCGGCGAACGTCAGCGAGGTTTGCGAGCCGTCATGAGTGCGACGGCCGCCTCCGAGCACTGAACGGTGCTGTCGGCGCCGTAAGAGGCCGGTCCCTCACGGCAGGGGCCGGCCTCGGGCGTGCAGGACGAAGTCGCCGGCCGGCCCGAGGAGCCGGGGCGTGGGCCGCCAGACGGCCCGCAGGCTCCGGGCGAAGGAGGCGTCCTCCACGGGCACGACGACGAGTGTCCCGGCCCGGCGGGCGCCCTCGACGGCCAGCGAGGAGAGGACGGCCGGGCCGGACCCGGCGACGACGGACGCGACGATCGCGCCGGTGCTCGAGAGTTCCATGACGGGCTGCGCCCGGTCGAAGGCGCCGAGCAGGTCATCGACGGTGCGCCGGGTGCCGGACCCCGGTTCGCGGACGATGAGCGGCGTGCCCGCGAGCTCCGCGAGGGGCAGCGGTCGGCGTCGTCGGGCCCACGGATGGTGGGGCGCCACGACGACGACGAGCTCGTCGCGGGCGACGACGGTGCCGTGCAGCCGGGCGAGCCGGCCGGGGCTCTCGATGAAGCCGAGATCGAGCCTCCCGCGTTCGAGGGCCTCGACGACGTCGGCGGAGTTCATGACGGACAGGCGGACCGACACGTGGGGGCGCAGGTCGCGGAACGTCCGCAGCCACCCGGGGGCGAGGTGCTCGCCGACGGTCAGGCTCGCCCCGATCGAGAGGGTCGAGTCGGCGTCGACGCGCAGCGATCGCGCCCCGGCGAGGAGGCGGGAGGCGGCCTCGAGGACGGGCTCGGCCCAGTCGGCGACGAGGCGCCCGTCGGCGGTGAGCGTGGAGCCGCGCGGGGAGCGGTCCACGAGCCGCAGGTGCAGGTCGGCCTCGAGGCGGCGCAACAGCCGGCTCGCGTTCGGCTGCGCGAGGCCCAGCGACCGTGCCGCCGCCCCGAGGCTGCCGGTCGTCGAGATGGCGACGAGCAGGGACAGGGGCAGCAGGTCGAGTCGGTCCCGTCCGACGTCGGCTCCCGGGGCACGTCCGGTCGTCCCGTCGCGACCGACGGCCCTCGTGGGGATGGCCGGGTCGGCGGGGAGGTCGGGGGTGTCGTCGAGTGGGGCGGGCCTGTCGTGTCCGGGGTCACGGGCGGCGAGGTCTGGGTCGTCGGCGAGCGGACCAGGCCCGCCGTGTCCGGGGCCACCGCTCGCGCGATTCCCCGCGTGGGCGGGGTCGGTGCCTACCCGACGCGGGTCGCGCCCGCCCCCCTCGAGTCCGCTCATATCGAAAGGGTATGACCTGCGCCGGGAAAAGGGTCTGGTCGGGAGCGCGCGGCCCGTCGAGGCTGGACCCATGCTGCCTACCGCCCCCACCGCTCCCGTTGTCGGACCGCCGTCCGCCGCGTCGGGCCGGAGGGCGGTGCCGCCCCGCACGCCCCGGACGCCCGAGAGGCCCCGCGTCGGGCCCGGTCTGCTGGCGGCCGGGGCGGCGGCGACCGTCTCCGTGGTCGTCGCCCACGCCCTGCCGGTGAGCGCGTTGCTCGTCGCGATCGCCCTGGGGATCGCCGCCGCGAACATCGGGCGGCTGCCGGACGCCCTCGCTCCGGGCCTCGCCGTCGCCGCCCGCCACCCGCTCCGGGCGGGCATAGTCCTGCTCGGCCTGCAGCTCTCGCTGCGGGACGTCGCCGCGCTCGGCCCCGGGGTGATCGCCGTGGTGGTGGCGGTCGTCGCCAGCGGGTTCGCGGTCGCGCAGGTGCTCGGGCGTCGCCTCGGACTCGCGCCGACGCAGCGGCTGCTCATCGGGGCCGGTATGTCGATCTGTGGGGCCGCGGCCGTCGCGGCCGTCGCCGACGCTCTCGACGAGCGCGACGCCCGCCCCGCTTCGCGGGACGCGGCCTGCTCGGGCGGGCGGGGGCCCGTGGCCGCGCTGAAGGACTCGGCCGGCCTCGCCGGTGACCTCGGGCGTCCCCGGGTGACGGCCGTCGCGACGGGCCCGCAGGGCGACTCTGCAGGGCTCGCGGGTGATCTCGATCGGACGCAGGTGGCGGCTCTCGGCACGGCCGCGCAGGGCGACCCGGCCGGGCCTGTGGGTGACGGCCACTCGATCCGGCCCGACGGCGACTGGGCCGGGCCCGTGGGTGGCGGCGACTCGGCCGGGCCTGTGGGTGACGGCGACTCGGCCGGGCCCGCGGGCGACCTCGAGCGGGACACCGTGACGGCCGTGGCCCTGGTGGTCCTCCTGGGCACGGCGACGATGGCCCTCCTGCCCGTCGCGGCGGGGATGCTCGGGCTCGACCCGCTCCTCGCCGGGCAGTGGGCGGGGGCGTCGGTGCACGAGGTGGCCCAGGTGGTGGCCGTCGGGGGCGTCCTCGGCGCGGGTGCGCTGCAGGTCGCGGCCGCGGTGAAGCTGGCGCGCGTGCTCCTGCTCGCGCCGGTCGTCGCAATCATCGGGCTCGCGCGCCGGCGGTCGGCGGCCGGCACCTCCGCGGCCTCGCTGCCGGGTCGCCGTCCGCCCCTCGTCCCGTTGTTCGTGCTGGGGTTCCTCGCGGCGTCGCTGGTCCGGATGACTGGAGCGCTGCCGCCCGCGGCGCTCGACGTGGCCGGATCGGTGCAGACGGTCCTGTTCGCGGCAGCGATGTTCGCGCTCGGGACGGGGGTGAGCGTGGCCCGGCTGCGGGCCGTCGGGCGCCGCCCGGTGGCGGTCGCGGCGGCGACGACCCTCGTCGTCGCCGCGGTCGGCCTGGCCGGCGCGCTCCTCACGGCGTCCATGTCGTGAGATGGCGATCCGCACCGCGTCGGCCGCGGAGCGGGCGGTCGGACGTGTCATCTCACGATGCGGCCCGCCTCTGCGGTGGGTGTCGGGGGGGCCTGTTGCCTACCCGGGGGTAGGGGCCTAGCGTCGAACGATGATCACCCTCTCCGCCATCCTCGGCGGCCGCCGGCGTTCCGCGACGTCGGAGCGGCGCGTGTCCCGCCTGTCGCGCGCCTCCGACGGCTCGCGGCGGCGCACCTTCCGACCGGCCCTCATGACGCCGATGGCGTGGTCGCGGCGCGACGAGAACGAGGGCGAACCGCTCGGCGCGGGCGTCGAGGACCGACTCGAGGCCATGCCCGCCTCCACCGCCGCCGACGTCGACGACGCCTGCGACACCTCCTTCGGCGCCCCCAGCGCGTCGACCACGCCCCACCGGCACTGACCGCCCCGTCGACGCCGGCGGTGCGGTCGCCTCAGCCGCGGGCCGGGCGCAGCACGATGCGCTGTTCGGTGTGCTTCGCGATCGCCGCGGGGCTGAACAGCATCGGCACGTAGCCGCCGCGCGCCCAGATCGGGGCGAGGTCGCGGTAGTGGGGGTCGGCCGGATCGCCCGACTGGCCCGGGGTGTTGATCGTCCACGACGCGTCCCAGTTGCCGACGTCGATGACCTCCTTGTACGACGCCCGTCCGGAGGCGATGGGGGTGGTCCGTGAACCGGGGATCGCGAAGGGCCCCACGTTCAGCCGCGGGTCGACCTTCCCGAGCGGGTGGTCCATGCTCACCGCGTTGCCGCGGTACCCCCACGTCGCCGCCGACATCGGCCCCCGCTCGTCGAGGGCCGCGCGGTAGGCGGCGGTCAGCGTGTCCCGCAGGAGTGCGTCGCGGCGGGCGACGCCGTCGCCGCCCAGCCACCTCGTCGGGTGCGTGAGCACGTCCTCCACGACGAGCCAGTCGATCGTCGGGACCAGATCGCGCCGCGCCGCCGGGACGAGGGCGTCCCGGACCGCCGCGTTGACGCGCGGCTGCCAGTACGTCTCGAACAGGGTCGCGGGGATGGAGCCGAGGGACTCGGTCCCCTCCCAGCCCGACATGACGTCGATGGCCGCGGTCGTGGCGGCATCCTCGCCGGTCAGCGGCCGGGTCAGGCGCAGCAGCAGCCGGGCCCGCGGCGACGTGGCGTCGCGTTGCAGTCGCTTGGAGTCGGCGAGGGTGTGCCGCGGCTGCCGCGAGAGGACCTCGATGATCCGCCGGTGACGCTCGGGCCCCGACCACTCGTAGGCCGTCACGTCGGCCCGATCCGTGCCCGGACGCAGGTTGTACTGGTTGGCCGTCGCGAAGAACCCCCGCGCCGGGTTGTAGACCTGCGGCAGTCGCTCGCTCGGGACGAACCCGGCCCAGTCGTAGCGCCCGTCGCCCGGCACCGGCAGGAGCCCGTCGTAGCCGACGCGCCGCGGCGCGAACGCGGCCGCCTTCCACCCGATGTTGCCGCTCGTGTCGGCGTAGATCTGGTTCTCGCCGGGCGCGCCCCACCGCCGGAGCGCGTCGAGGAACTCGGTCCAGTTCCGGGCCCGCATGTAGCCGATGCTCGCGAAGTACGCGGACGTGCCCGGCTCCGACCACACGGACCGGACCGCGTAGGCCTTCCGTGCCGACCGGTCCATCCACACGACGGGTCCGTGCCGGGTGAACCGGACCGCCCGGCTCACCGGGGCACGACTCTTCACGCCGATGCGTTCGGTCTCGGTGCGGATGGGCTCCCACCCGCCCCGGTACCGGTACTTCGTGCCCGTCGCGTCGAGCTCGTACGTGTACAGGTCCTGGGCGTCGGTGCCGAAGATCGTCAGCCCGAAGGCGATCGAGTCGTTGTGGCCGATCGAGATGCCCGGCAGGGCGGGCTCGCCACCGCCGATGACGTTCAGGCCCGGGGCGCGCAGGTGCGCGATGTACCGCAGCGAGGGCGCCCCGTGGACCCGGTGGGGGTCGTTGGCCAGGATCGGCCGGCCGGTCGCCGTGCGGCGCGGCGACACGGTCCAGTTGTTGCTCCCCTCGGCCTCGGGGCCTTCGGCGCCGTCGCCCCGGGGGGCGAGGGCGAGCGGACGGGCCGCGTCGCCGGTGAACGCGACGGGCTGCGTCGCGAGCTCGTAGGTCCGCAGGACGCCCTCGGGCAGGCACGGGTCGGTGCCGGCCGGCACCGCCGTCGCGTGGGCCGGTTGCCGACGCAGACGCAGCGCGTCGAGGTGGAGGGCGCCGGCGCAGGCGAGCTTTGCCCGCGCGACCTCGTCGTCGAGCCCGCTGACGAGGGCGTGGGTGCGGATGCGGACGATGTCCTCGGCGGTCCACCGGTCGGGTCGGTAGCCCAGGGCCCGGAACTCCGGGGGGAGCTCGTCGGGGTGGTCGTCGAGCCAGTCGAGGTAGGCGTTGACCCCGGCGGCGAACCGCGTCGCGATGCGCCGGGCGTCAGGCCCGTAGGCGGCCCACTCGGCGTCCATGTCGCCGCGGTACAGGAAGAGGCGCGCCGCGCGGTCCTGCTCGACGTACCGTTCGCCGAACACCTCCGCGAGCCGGCCGAGCCCGCGCCGGTGCGACAGGTCGATCTGGAAGAGGCGGTCGCGGGCGGCGTTGAAGCCCTGCGCGAGGAAGGCGTCGTCGGTGCTCGCGGCGCTGATGTGCGGGATGCCCCAGCGGTCGACGTCGATCGTCGCCGGCTTCTCGAGACCTGTGACGGGCCGCGTGGTGGTCCGGACGCCGGGCGGGGCCTGCGCGCCGGAGGCGGCCGCGAGGCCCGGGGGAGGGCCGGCGGAGGCCGCGGCGGGCACCCCGAGCAGGGCGCACGAGGCGGCGGCGACGGCGGCGACGAGAGCGCGAGCGGCGGACGACGGGCGAGGCGTCATGGCTGACCTCCACGGTGAGGCGCCCGACCCTACCGGACCGCCGGGCGCCGCGGGAGGGAATCGACCTGCCCCACAGGGCGACTCGCGCCGGGTGGCGTCAGTTCATCGGCGCCGACAGGGTCGCCTCCACCTCCGAGACGAGGGCGACGTCGCCGGCGCGGTGCAGCTCGCCGAGGTGGGGGCGGTGCCACAGCCACGTGTAGAGGTCCTCGGCCGTGCCCGAGAGGATCGCCTTGGGCCGGACGGTGCCGTCCCCGGGGTCGGTGTCGACGACGACGTCCGGCTCGTCGTGCTGGATCCCGTCGGGTGCCGTGCCGGTGAAGCGGGCGGGCGTGAGCAGCCACGACGTGCCCGTGTCGGTGGCGGCGACGCGGACGATGCGGCCCTCCTCCGGGGTCTGGGTCCCCCACGGCGGGCAGCCCCCGTACATGACGCGCAGCGCCTCGTCGACCCCGTCGGTGGCCAGCAGCGCGTCGATGGGGGTGCGGGCGCTGCCGTCGGGTGCGGCCGTGAGCTCGGCGTCGACGCGGTGGATGCACGCCTCGTGCATCTGGCGTCGGCGGACGAACCCGGCGCTCTGCTCGCTCGACCAGGTCCACACCCGGGTGTCGGGCGGCGTGTCCCGCAGGGTCGCCACGAGCGCCGCGGCCGCCTCGCGCCCTGCCGCGAGCAGGGCCTCCCGGCCCTCGGGGCGATCCGGCTCGCCCAGCGCCTCGACCTGCTCCGGCTCGGTGAGGCGCTCGACCACGACGCGCTGCCAGAAGACCTGCACGCCGCGCAGGTGGGCGAGCAGGTCGTCGGTGTCCCAGGCGGGGCACGACGGCACCCGCGTCCCGGGCGGTACGGCGGCGAGGACGTCGTAGAACCGTGCGGAGTCGGCTTCGATGTGGGCCAGGGCCGCCTCCTCGGAGGGGCGTGGCACGGTGTGGCGGGGGTCGGAGCCGGTCATGGTCTCCACCCTGTCAGCCGAGCCCCCGCGGGCGCATCCGGGCCGGCCGGGGGCCTCCCGCGCGACGGGCGTCCGAGCGGACGAAAGCCGGTGGCCGACGACCGCGCGTCGGGGCACGATGGGCGTCATGGTCTCCCGCACATCGAACTTCTGCATCGACGCCGCCGACCCCTACGCCCAGGCCACCTGGTGGGCCCAGGTCCTCGACGACTTCGTCCTCGACGACGAGTCCGCCCCCGGCGAGGACGAGTGCGGCCTGGAGGGGCCGGCCGGTCGCTGGATCGGCTTCCTCAAGGTTCCCGAGCCCAAGACGGTCAAGAACCGCATGCACATGTGCCTGCGCCCGGTCGACGCGGACCGCGACGCCGAGGTGGAACGCATCCTCGGGCTCGGGGCCACGATGGTCGACGACCGCCGCGGCCACGAGGGGTGGGCCGTCCTCGCCGACCCCGAGGGCAACGAGTTCTGCGTCCTGCGGACCCCGGCCGACGAGGCCGGGGTGTCGCGCGCCTGACGCCGGCGCCCTGCGGCCGCGCGTGAAGAACCATTCGGGCCGGGTGATGCCCGTGCCGGCGATTCGTCCGCGCGAGAGTGACTGTGGAACAAGGCAACTCGACATCGCGGGTCCGCGGGCGGCTGATCGACCCGGCCCGAATGGTTCTTGCCTGCGGTTGGCCCGCCGATGTGGCCCGGCTCGTTCTTACTCCTGCTCCAGGCCGGGGCCGTCGGGCGGGGTGAGGGGGCCGGTCGTGTCGAGGAGCGCCTCGTCCAGCCGGGCGCGGACCTCGGCCACGGTGACCTCGACGGACATCCCGGAGGTGTCGAGCCACAGGCCGGCGCGGGGCGTGTCGGCGACGCCCTCGGCGAGCGCCTCGACGGTGATCGTGCCGGCGTAGCCCCGCGTCGGACGCCCCTCGTCCCGCGCGCGGAGCGTGTCGAGGTCGGGGCAGAGCATGACGACGTGCAGCGGCGCCGGCGACACGAAGTCGACGAAGTCCTCGAACAGCTCACCGAACACGTTGTCGCTGATGACAGCGTCGAACCCCGCCCGCTGGTACGTCTCGGCGACGGCGATGGCGGCGTTCCAGCGCAGGAAGAGCTGCTCGAGCGCGTCCCGCGTCAGCGGCAGCTCGACCTCGACCGCTCCAGAGACGACGAGCGCGGCGATCGCGTCCCCGTCGACGTGGACCGCGCGGGGCAGGCTCCGGGCGAGCGCCCGCCCGACCGTCGTCTTCCCGGCCGCCTGGGCACCCGTGACGAGCACGAGCCTGCCGGGGGTGGGCTCGTCCGAGCCGGGCGTCGCTGTCATGGCCCCACTGTGCCGCAGGCGAGGCCGCTGCTCGTCGTGGGCCGGGGCGGTGTCGCGGGGCGGTGAGGGAAGGGGCCCCGACGCGCGGTCGCGTCGGGGCCCCTTCCGGTACCGGAGGCTCAGCCGCCGAGGGCCGCCGAGACGACCTCGCGAGCCTCGGCCTGCACCTGGGCGAGGTGCTCGGGGCCCTGGAAGGACTCGGCGTAGATCTTGTAGACGTCCTCGGTGCCGGAGGGCCGGGCCGCGAACCAGGCCGAGTCCGTCGTCACCTTGAGGCCGCCGATCGCCGCGCCGTTGCCGGGGGCCTGCGTGAGCTTGGCCGTGATCGGCTCGCCCGCGAGGGTGTCGGCGGTGACGTCGGACGGAGACAGCTTCTTGAGCTTCGCCTTCTGCTCGCGGTCCGCGGGGGCGTCGACGCGGGCGTAGGCGGGCTCGCCGTGCTTCGCGACGAGCTCGGCGTAGTGCTGCGAGGGGCTCTTGCCGGTCTTCGCCTGGATCTCGCTCGCGAGCAGGGCGAGGATGATGCCGTCCTTGTCGGTGCTCCACACGGAGCCGTCGAAGCGCAGGAACGATGCGCCTGCCGACTCCTCGCCGCCGAACGGGCCGGACCCGTCGAGCAGCCCGGGCACGAACCACTTGAACCCGACCGGCACCTCGACGAGCCTGCGGCCCAGGTCCTCGGCGACGCGGTCGATCATCGAGCTGCTCACGAGGGTCTTGCCGATGAACCCGTCGGCCGGCCACTGCGGGCGGCCGCCGCCGTAGAGGTACTGGATCGCGACGGCGAGGTAGTGGTTGGGGTTCATGAGGCCGCCGTCGGGGGTGACGATGCCGTGGCGGTCGGAGTCGGCGTCGTTGCCGGTCGCGATGTCGTAGCGGTCCTTCTGCTCGATGAGCGAGGCCATCGCGGAGGGGGAGGAGCAGTCCATCCGGATCTTGCCGTCCCAGTCGAGGGTCATGAACCGCCACGTCGGGTCGACGAGCGGGTTGACGACCGTGAGGTCGAGCCCGTAGTGCTCACCGATCGCACCCCAGTAGTCGACGGCCGCGCCGCCCAGGGGGTCGGCGCCGATGCGCACGCCCGCATCCTTGATGGCGGCCATGTCGATGACGTTCGCGAGATCCTCGACGTAGATCCGCTTGAACTCGTAGCCTTCGCAGGCCGCGCGGGCCTCGCGGAAGGGCGTGCGCCGCACGCCCTCGAGTCCGGCGCGGATGTACTCGTTCGCCTGGTCGGCGATCCAGGTCGTCGCGTCGGTGTCGGCCGGGCCGCCGTGCGGCGGGTTGTACTTGAATCCGCCGTCGCTCGGCGGGTTGTGGCTCGGGGTGACGACGATGCCGTCGGCGAGGCCGGCGTTCGCGGGGAGGTCGGCGACGCCGCCGATCCTGCCCTTGTTCGCCCGCAGGATCGCGTGGCTCACCGCGGGGGTCGGGGTGTAGCGGTCCTCGGCGTCAACCATGACCCGGACGTCGTTCGCGACGAGCACCTCGATCGCGCTCGCCCACGCCGGCTCGGACAGGCCGTGCGTGTCCCGGCCGATGAACAGCGGGCCGTCGAAGCCCTGCTCGCGGCGGTAATCGACGATCGCCTGCGTCGTGGCGAGGATGTGGTCCTCGTTGAAGGCCGTCTTCAGGCTGGAGCCGCGGTGCCCGGACGTGCCGAACGAGACCTGCTGGTCGACGTTCGACGGGTCCGGCTTACCGGTGTAATACGCGGTGACGAGGTGGGCGACATCGACGAGGTCGCTGGGCTGGGCAACGGTGCCGGCGCGGGAGTCGTTCATGGGGCCATCCTTGCAGCCGCCGGGCCCTGGGTGGCGGGTGCGGCTCGGCGACCGGCAAGGGCCCCTGGGCGCCGCGGGGGTGGAAGATACACCCTCGATGCCGCCGAAGACGGAGGGCGTGGACGTGTCGTATCTCACACGCTACGGTGGGGCGACCGGGCCAGCAGCGTTTCCCGCCCTCGCGGGAGTCGCCGGAACCACGCCGAACGTGACGACAGGCCGGCCGTGTCCGCAACCCGGGCAGGCGCCGTCGAGCCGCGGCCCGGCGTCGCCGTCGTGCATGGCCCAGGAGGCGCCATGTCCAGGCTCTCGACGACGGCCAGACCGTCGAGGACGACCACCCGGTCACGCAACCCCGGGTATCCCGGCCGCCCCGGTCGACGCAGACGCTCCGAGCCGGCCCGCCCACCCCCGCCACCGCCGGGTCACCGGGGGCGACGCGTCCTCGGCTGGGTGACGAGCACCGACCACAAGGTCATCGGCAACCTCTATCTCGTCACGGTCTTCGGGTTCTTCATGATCGGCGGGCTGCTCGCCATGATCATCCGCGCGGAGCTGTTCGCACCGGGGTTGCAGGTCGTCGACAACCTCGAGCAGTTCAATCAGATGTTCACGATGCACGGCTCGATCATGCTGTTGCTCTTCGCGACCCCGTTCTTCGCCGGCTTCGCCAACGCGATCATGCCGCTGCAGATCGGTGCGCCGGACGTCGCCTTCCCCCGACTCAACATGCTCGCCTACTGGTTCTATCTGTTCGGCGGGCTCATGGCCGTCTCAGTATTCCTCGTCCCCGGCGGCGCGGCCTCCTTCGGGTGGTTCGCCTACGCCCCGCTCTCGAACGCCACCTTCACTCCCGGCCTCGGGGGCGACCTGTGGCTCGTCGGCCTGGCGCTGTCCGGCTTCGGCACCATTCTCGGCGGCGTCAACTTCGTCACGACGATCGTCTGCCTGCGGGCCCCCGGGATGACGATGTTCCGGATGCCGCTCTTCACGTGGACGGTCCTCATCACCTCGATCATGGTGCTCATGGCGTTCCCGGTGCTCACCGCCGCCTTCTTCGAGATCATCAGCGAGGTCCTGCCGGTGTTCTCGCGGAAGCCGCTCTTCGGCTACAAGGGGCTCATCTTCGCGACGATCGCCATCGCCGCGCTCTCCATGACGGTGTGGGCGCACCACATGTACGCGACGGGTCAGGTGCTGCTGCCCTTCTTCGCCATGATGTCCATGCTCATCGCCGTGCCGACCGGGGTGAAGTTCTTCAACTGGGTCGGCACGATGTGGGGCGGATCGCTCACCTTCGAGACGCCGATGGTGTGGGCGCTCGGTTTCCTCACGACGTTCCTCTTCGGGGGTCTGACGGGCATCGTCCTCGCCAGCCCGGCGCTGGACTTCCACGTGACCGACACGTACTTCGTCGTCGCCCACTTCCACTACACCGTGTTCGGCACCGTCGTCTTCGCGATGTTCGCGGGCTTCTACTTCTGGTGGCCCAAGCTGACGGGGCGGATGCTGGACGAGAAACTCGGCAAGGTGCACTTCGCCATGCTCTTCATCGGATTCCACGGCACGTTCCTCATCCAGCACGTGCTGGGCATGCAGAACATGCCGCGCCGCTACGGCGACTACCTCGTCGAGGACGGGGTGACGGGCCTCAACCAGGTCTCGTCGATGTTCGCCTTCCTCCTCGGCGCCTCCACCCTCGTGTTCCTCTACAACGTGTGGCGGTCGCGCTCGGCGCCTCTCGTGCTGGACGACGACCCCTGGGGGTACGGTTCGTCGCTGGAGTGGGCCACCTCGTGCCCGCCGCCCCGGCACAACTTCGACCAGATCCCCCGCATCCGCTCCGAGCGACCGGCCTTCGACCTGCACCACCCGGAGGCCTCGGCGCAGGAGACGACCCAGGTGGACCCCGACCCGCACACCCTGGCGAGATTGGAGGAGTCGACCGGCCGGGAGACGACCGGCCGGGGCCCGACCACCCGGGGCGCCGCCGATCGCGACCCCCCGGTGCGCTGACCGCCTAGCCGCCGAGATCGACGGGCGCGACGACGGGACGCTTCGCGGAGCGCCCGTCGCCGCTGCTGCGGCCCCGCATATGGCGGTGGACCCAGGGCGCGAGATGCGTGCGGGCCCATTCCCGGTTCGCCGCCATCGACGCGAGCCGCGTGAGCGGCGTCGCGGGCGGGAGGGCCTCGAGGGGCTCGACGTCGTCGAGACCGAGGGTCCAGGCGGCGGCGTCGGCGACGACCCGGTGCCCGCGGGAGCTGAAGTGGATCCGGTCGGGCGCCCACATGCGCAGGTCCTGCAGCTCACGCAGCGTCCACAGGTCGACGACGGGGCAGTCGTGCCGCTGGGCGATGCCCCAGACGTGGGCGGTCAGCTCGGCCATGCGCGGGTTGACCCGACCGACGATCGGCATCCACCCGATGTCGGGCGCGGTCACCATGAGCACGTCGGCGCCCGTCTCGCGCACCCGCGCGACGGCGGCCTCGAGCCCGTCGGCGACCTCGGCCAGGCTGACCCGCGGGCGCAGGAGGTCGTTCCCGCCGGCCGAGATCGAGACGAGGTCGGGAGCGAGGTCGAGCGCGGCGTCGAGCTGCGGGCCGGCCACGTCGGCGAGCACGCGCCCCCGCACCGCGAGGTTCGCGTAGCCGAAGTCGAGACCGGCCCGGGTGTTGCGTCGCGCCAGCCGCGCGGCGAGCAGGTCGGCCCAGCCGACGAACGAGTCGGGGTCGTCGGCCGAGGCGTCCATGAGTCCCTCGGTGAACGAGTCCCCGAGCGCGACGTACCGCTGCCACCTGCGACCCTCGACCTGCATCCTCCGGTGACCCCCCGTCGTCGATCCTCGTCGGTACTCGTGCGGCCCCGACGCTATCAACCCGCGCTCCGCCCGCCCCGGCGCCCTCCGCCCGCACCGGCGGGCCCACGGCCAGGACGCGGCGCGCCCCTCGACCGCGAGGGTCGAGGGGGCGCGCCGTGACACGGCGGGGACGCTCAGGTGATCGTCGGCGGCGCGTCCGTCGGGTTCGCGAGGTCGGCGTCGCGCTCGGCGCCGCTGCCGGAGGTCCCCACGGGGGGTTCGGCGATCTCCTCGGGCGAGACGTCGGCCGCGACGGCCTCCTCCTCGACGACGGGTGCCCCGCTCAGTTCGGGCCGGGCCACCCCGGGGGTGCGGGCGCGGCGCGAGGCGTCGGCGCTCGGGAGCGGCTCCGACGGCGTCGACGTCGGCTCGAACCACACCGCACCGAGCTTGGGCAGCGTGATGAGCGCCGAGTACGGCTGCCCGTGCCACGGCACCTCCTCGGCCACGACCTGACCGAGGTTGCCGACCCCCGAACCGCCGTAGTCGGTCGAGTCGGTGTTGAGGACCTCGCGCCACGGGCCCGGGTGGGGCAGGCCGACGCGGTAGCGGTGGTGCTCCGTGCCCGCGAAGTTGACGACGGCGGCGAGGACCGGGCGCTCACCCGACTCGTCGGCGGTGCCGTACCGCAGGTAGGAGTACGTGTTGCCGGCGGCGTCGTTCGCGTCGATCCACGCGAAGCCCGACGGGTCGTTGTCGTGCGCCCACAGCGCCGGGCGGGACGTGTAGAGCCGGTTGAGGTCCTTGAGCAGCGCGTGCATCTTCCAGTGCGGCTCGTGGTCGAGCAGCCACCAGTCGAGGCTGCGCGCGTCGGCCCACTCCGACTCCTGCGCGAACTCCTGGCCCATGAAGATCAGCTGCTTGCCGGGGTGGCTCCACATGAAGGCGTAGTACGAGCGCAGGCCGGCGAGCTGCTCCCACCGGTCGCCCGGCATCTTCCGCAGCATCGAGCCCTTGCCGTAGACGACCTCGTCGTGGCTGATGGGCAGGCAGAACTTCTCGGAGTACGCGTACACCATCGCGAACGTCATCTGGTGGTGGTGGTACTGCCGGTAGACGGGCGGCTGCTCGACGTAGGAGAGCGTGTCGTGCATCCAGCCCATGTTCCACTTCAGCCCGAACCCGAGCCCGCCGAGGTACGTGGGCGTCGTGATCCCGGGCCAGCTCGTCGACTCCTCGGCGATCGTCACGGCGCCGGGGTAACGGCGGTAGACGGTCGCGTTCATCTCCTGCAGGAGCTCTACGGCCTCGAGGTGCTCGCGGCCGCCGTAGCGGTTGGGCAGCCACTCGCCGTCGTTGCGCGAGTAGTCGAGGTAGAGCATCGAGGCGACGGCGTCGACGCGCAGCCCGTCGACGTGGAACTCCTCGATCCAGTACGAGGCGTTGGCCACGAGGAAGTTGCGCACCTGCGGGCGGCCGAAGTCGAACACGTGGGTGCCCCAGTCGGGCTGGTCGCCGCGGCGGGGGTCCGGGTGCTCGTAGAGGGCCTGCCCGTCGAACTTCGCGAGCGCGAACGAGTCCTTGGGGAAGTGACCCGGGACCCAGTCGAGGATGACCCCGATGCCGGCCTGGTGCAGGCGGTCCACGAGGTAGCGGAACTCGTCGGGCGAGCCGAACCGCGACGTCGGGGCGTAGTAGCCGGTGACCTGGTAGCCCCAGCTCGGCCCGTACGGGTGCTCCATGACGGGCATGAACTCGACGTGCGTGAAGCCGAGGTCGCTGACGTAGTTGACGAGGTGCTCGGCGAGCTCGGTGTAGCTCAGACCCTGGCGCCACGAGCCGAGGTGGACCTCGTAGACGCTCATGGGCGCGTTCTGCGCGTCGGTGTTCTCGCGCCGCTCGAGCCACTGCGCGTCGCCCCACTCGTACCCCGAGCGGGTGACGACGGAGGCCGTCTCGGGCGGGCACTGGGTGGCGCGGGCCATCGGGTCGGCCTTGGGTCGCCAGTAGCCGTCGGCCCCGAGGATCTCGTACTTGTACGTCGTGTTCTCGGCGACGCCGGGCACGAACAGCTCCCACAGGCCGGTCGAGCCGAGGGCGCGCATCGGGTGCGACTGGCCGTTCCAGTGGTTGAACTCACCGATGAGGCGGACGGCGCGGGCGTTGGGGGCCCACACGGCGAAGCTCGTGCCGACGACCTCGCCCATCGCGCCGGGGTAGGTGCGTACGTGCGAGCCGAGCACCCGCCACAGCTCCTCGTGGCGGCCCTCGCCGATGAGGTGGAGGTCGACGTCGCCGAGGGTCGGCCAGAAGCGGTAGGGGTCATCCTGCGTGATCGCCTCGCCGCCGGCGTAGGTCACTTTCAGGCGGTAGTCGGACAGCTCGGCGCGGTCGAGGTGGACGACCCAGACGCCCGAGTGCTCGTGGGTCATCGGGTGGACCGAGCCGTCGGGCAGCTCGACCTCGACGCTCTCCGCCAGGGGCCGCAGCGCCCGGACGGTGACGCCGCCCGCGAAGGGGTGCGCGCCGAGGACGTGGTGCGGGTCGCCGTGGCCGCCGCGCGCGAGCAGGGCGAGCTCGTCGCCGTCGACGGGACGCGGGCCCGACGGCCGGTCGCCGGCGGGGGAGTCGGCGCCGTCGGATCCGGCGGGGGAGTCTGCGGGGGTGACACCGGCGGCGGGCGTGGGCACGCCCGAACCGGCCACGGCGCCGGTCGCGCCCGTGGTCCCCGCGGCGTCGGCGGACTCGGCGTCGACCGCCGGGTCGACGACGGGGTCTCCCGAGGCGACGACGCCGGTCGAGGACGTCTGAGCTGTGGGGTTGTCGGGGTGTGTGGGGGCCGCGAGATCCGGCCGGCCGGTGGACGCCTGGTCCGAGCGGGTCGGGGGGGTGGGGTCCGACATGGGGGTCGGTGTCCTTTCGGTCGGGGCGGTCGGAGGACCGCCGTGACCCGCGACGACCGGCGTCACGGGGACGTCGTGGTCGTCGCTCAGGTCGGGGATGGCGCTGGGGCTGACGCGGACGCGCGCCGAGCCGGGCTGCGGCTCGCACAGGCGAGCGACGGCGCCGGCGGGGATGGGCAGCCACGCGGGGCGGTTGCGCGCCTCGTAGCCGACCTCGTACAGCGCCTTGTCGAGTTCGAGTGCGGCGAGCAGGGTCGCGCTGTTCGGGTCGTGCCGGGGGTCGGCGCCGGAGCGCGCGGCGTACCCGGCGAGGAACGCCTCGCGGGCGTCCGCGGCCCAGCGCGCCGCGGCGGACGGGCCGGCGGCGGCGGTGCCGGGATCGGACGCCGACGCCGAGGCCGACTCCAGGTCGATCGAGCCGGCCGCGTAGTCGAAGGAGCGGAGCATGCCGGCGACGTCGCGCAAGGCGAGGTCGGGGACGCTGCGCTGGGCCAGGGGCCGCAGGGGCTCGCCCTCGAAGTCGAGGAGCACCCAGCCCCGCCCTGGCACGCCGAGCACCTGCCCGAGGTGGTAGTCGCCGTGGACGCGATGCAGGCGCGGCCAGTCCACGGACACCGCGGCCGCGAACACCGCGTCGATGCGGTCGGACAGGCCGGCCAGCTCCGGGTCGGCCGCGAGGGCCGACGCGCGGCGAGAGGCCCACTGGGCGGCGAGGGCGTCGCGGTCGGAGGCGGTCGCCTCGATCGTCGGCATCGCCTCCGCGAGGACGGCGTGCACCTCGGCGGTCGCCTCGCCGAGGGCGTGGGCCTGCGCGGTGAAGTCCTGGCCCGCACGCGCCGCGTCGAGCGCCACGCGCCACGCGTCGGCGCTGCCGGGCAGGAACTCCTGCGCGAACGCGAGGTGGCCGCGGGCCTGGGGAGCGTCCGAGCCGTCGGCGGGCGCGGTCGCCCACGACGCCTCGACGGCGCCGACGGAGGCGGGCACGCGCGTCGACCCGGCGGCCGAGATGGCGCCCTGCACGACGACGTCGGGGTTCTCGCCGGCCTGCAGCATGCGGAACACCTTGACGATGACGTTGTGGACGACGCCGTCCTCGCCGGTGGCCGCGCAGATGATCGACGTGTTCGACTGCTCGCCCGAGAGCACCTTGCTCGCGGTCACCTCCAGCGCCGCCGTGCCGGGCTGCGGTCGGCCGACCACTCGCAGCTCCGGCGTCCACGACACGCTCGCGTGCTGCGCCTGCACCCGGCCCTGGGCCAGCGCGAGCAGCTGCTGCGCGTACACCGGGTCGTGCGTCGCGTCGTAGACCCACCGGTGCCCGAGGACGCCGTGCTCGGTCTCGCCGACGAGGGCGCGCTCGGCGCCGTCGAGCGGCGAACCGCGGTAGGTCAGCGGCACCTGGTAGACGACCGGTTCGTCGCCGGCGGTGTCGAGGACCACGAGGGTCTCGATGCCGACCTCGTCGCGCGGGTCGTCGAGGCGGTAGCCGTCGAGGCGCGTGAGCCGCGGCGTCCGCCCCTTGTTCGCGTACCACCGCTGCCGCCCGATCCACGCGGAGACGAGCTCGAGCTTGCCGGGTTCGACGGTCGTGTCGTAGATCTCAGCCACGGTCGCGCTCCACGAGCTTGAGCCAGAAGAAGTCCCGCGAGCCCAGCGTGAGCTGCACGGTCGCGTCGTCGCGGACGTCGGCGAACCCGCTGCCGCCGAACAGGTCCCGCACGCGGGCCCCGGCGAACCGCTCCGGGAGCTGCACGACGCCCGCCTGCGGGCGCGACGAGAGGTTGTTGACGACGAGCACGGTCTCGCCGTCCTCGTACCCGTCCGGGGCGTCCTGCTCGGACAGGTCGCGCACGTACGCGAGCAGCGCCTCGTTGTCGGTGGTCATCATGTCGAACGTGCCGAGCCCGAAGACGGGGTGCCGGCGGCGCACGTCGAGCATGGCGCGCACCCAGTGCAGCAGCGACGAGCTCGTCGCCATCTGCGCCTCGACGTTGATGTTGTTGTGGTGGTAGACGAGCGACTGGATGACCGGCAGGTAGAGCTTGCCGGGGTCGACGTTGCTGAAGCCCGCGTTGCGGTCGGGCGTCCACTGCATCGGCGTGCGCACGGCGTCGCGGTCGGCGAGCCAGATGTTGTCGCCCATGCCGATCTCGTCGCCGTAGTACAGGCACGGGCTGCCGGGCAGCGAGAGCACGAGCGCGTGGATGACCTCGGTCTCGGGACGGCTGTTGTCGAGCAGCGTCGCGAGGCGGCGGCGGATGCCGACGTTGGCCCGCATCCGCGGGTCGGGCGCGTACCAGCCGTACATCGCGGCCCGCTCCTCCGGCGTGACCATCTCGAGCGTCAGCTCGTCGTGGTTGCGCAGGAACGTGCCCCACTGGGTGCCCTTGGGGATGGCGGGGGTGTCGGCGAGCACGTCGATGATCGGCGTCGCCTTCTCCTCGCGCAGCGCCGAGTACAGGCGCGGCATGACGGGGAAGTGGAAGCACATCTGGCACTCCGGCGCCTCCTCGGTGCCGAAGTAGTCGACGACCTCGTGGGGCATCTGGTTCGCCTCGGCCAGCAGGACGCGGCCCGGGTACTCCTCGTCGACCATGGCGCGCAGCTCGGCGAGGAACTCGTGCGTCTTGGGGTGGTTCTCGCCGTTGTGCCCCTCCTCCTCGAAGAGGTAGGGCACGGCGTCGAGCCGGAAGCCGTCGATCCCGAGGTCCATCCAGAAGCGGACGACGTCGAACATCGCCTCCTGAACCTTCGGGTTCTCGAAGTTCAGGTCGGGCTGGTGGCTGAAGAAGCGGTGCCAGAAGAACTGCCGGCGCACGGGGTCGAAGGTCCAGTTGCTGACCTCGGTGTCGACGAAGATGATGCGCGCGTCGCCGTACTTCGTGTCGTCGTCGGACCACACGTAGAAGTCGCCGAACTCGCCGTCGGGGTCGGACCGGCTCGCCTGGAACCACGGGTGCTGATCGCTCGTGTGGTTCATGACGAAGTCGGTGATGATGCGGATTCCGCGGGCGTGGGCCTGGCTGACGAGCTCGGTGAACTCCACGAGCGTGCCGAACTCCGGCAGCACGGCCGTGTAGTCGGCGATGTCGTAGCCGCCGTCGCGCAGGGGGGAGGCGTAGAACGGCGGGATCCACAGGCAGTCGACGCCGAGCCACGCGAGGTAGTCCAGCTTGCCGATGAGCCCCGTGAAGTCGCCCGAGCCCGTGCCCTTGGAGTCGGAGAAGGCTCGCACGAGGACCTCGTAGAAGACCGCGGTCTTGAACCAGTTCGGGTCGTGCTTGAGGCCGGGCTGGGAGAGGTTGAGCCCCTGCATCAGAACCTCCTGACGTGGATGATGTGCACCGGCTCGCCGTCGCGGCCGACACGGACGAAGTTGTGGGCGCCCCAGTCCCAGGACTCGCCGGTGACGAGGTCCTTGGCGAGGAACCGGTCGTCCCAGCCGAGGCCGAGCGAGGGCATGTCGAGGTGGATCATCGTCTCCCGCGTGGAGTGCGGGTCGGTCGCGGCGACGACGATGACGACGTCGTCGATCCCGTCGCGCGTGTAGCGCTTGGAGAAGCACAGCACCGAGTCGTCCTCGACGATCTGGGCGCGGTAGTTGCGCAGCCACTGCAGGGCGGGGTGGGCCCGGCGGGCGTCGTTGAGCATGCGCAGGTAGTCGGCGAGCCACAGCTGCCCGGCGAGCGGACCGCCGGGCTCGTAGTCGGCCCAGCGACGGTCCTTGAACTCGTACTTCTCGTTGTCGATCTGCTCCTCGGCGCCCGGGCGGGCCACGGACTCGATGAGCTCGTAGCCGGCGTAGATGCCGTACGTGGGCACGAGGGTCGCGGCCAGGGCGGCCCGCAGCTTCCACGCCGTCGGCCCGCCGTACTGCATGTACGGCGTGAGGATGTCGTGGGTCGTGGGCCAGAAGCTCGGGCGCATGAACGCCGCGGTGTCCTCCGACAGCTCGGTCATGTACTCCTCGAGCTCGGCCTTGCCGTTGCGCCAGGCGTAGTACGTGTAGCTCTGCTGGAAGCCGACCTTGGCCAGGGCCGCCATCATCGCCGGCCTGGTGAACGCCTCGGCGAGCCAGACGACGTCCGGGTGGTCCTTCGCGACGTCGGCGATGAGCCACTGCCAGAACTCGACCGGCTTGGTGTGCGGGTTGTCGACGCGGAAGATCTTCACGCCGTGGTCGATCCACACCTGCACGACCCGGCGGACCTCGGCGTAGATGCCGGCCGGGTCGTTGTCGAAGTTCAGGGGGTAGATGTCCTGGTACTTCTTCGGCGGGTTCTCGGCGAAGGCGATGGTGCCGTCGGCGCGCGTCGTGAACCACTCGGGGTGGGAGGTGACCCACGGGTGGTCGGGGGAGCACTGCAGCGCGAGGTCGAGGGCGACCTCGAGGCCGAGGTCGGCCGCCCGCGCCACGAAGTGGTCGAAGTCGTCGAAGTCGCCGAGGCTGGGCTCGATCGCGTCGTGGCCGCCGTCGGCGCTGCCGATCGCGTACGGGCTGCCCGGGTCGGCCTCGCCCGCGACGAGGGTGTTGTTGGGGCCCTTGCGGTTCGTGCGACCGATCGGGTGGATCGGGGTGAGGTAGACGACGTCGAAGCCCATCCCGGCGATGGCCGGCAGGCGCTCGGCGGCGGTGCGCAGCGTGCCGGTGACCCACTCGCCGGTCTCGGGGTCGCGGTGGCAGCCCTCGGAGCGCGGGAAGATCTCGTACCAGGCGCCGTACAGGGCGCGGACGCGCTCGACGAGCCAGCCGTACTCGGGGCTCGGGGAGACGGAGTCGCGCAGCGGCCGGGCGTGCAGCTCGGCCACCACGTCGGCGGTCATCCCGGCCGCGAGGCGGGTGGCGGCCGACCGGTCGGCGTCGCGCAGCGCGGCGACGGCGTCGGTGAGGGCGCGCGTGCCCTGCTCGGGGCGCCCCGGCACCGCCAGCGCGCGCTCGAGGACGAGCGCGCCCTCCTCGAGCATGAGGTCGACGTCGACACCGGCGGCCACCTTGATCGACGCGTCGTGCTCCCAGGTGCCGTACGGGTCGGACCAGCCCTCGACGCGGAACGACCACGCGCCCTCGGCGTCGGCGACGACCGTGGCCTCCCACAGGGACAGACCGACGTTGGTGCAGGTCATGGGGACGTGGTGCTCGCGCCCCGCGGCGTCGGTGACGACGACGGTGGCGTTGGCCGCGTCGTGGCCCTCGCGGAACACGCGGGCGGTCACGGGGACCTGCTCGCCGACGACGGATTTCATGGGGAAGGCGCCGTTCTCGACGACGGGGGTGACGTCGAGCACCGGTATCCGCCCGAGGGGGCGTTGCGGGGGCGACGACTGGGCGATCGGGGTGTTCGCAGAGGTCGTGGTCACGGCCCCGACGCTATCGAATCGATGCAGCCGACGACACCCCGAGGCGTGCCTCCCCCCGGCCGACCCCCGGCCGCCCCGCCGGCCGAGGTGTCGGCGGTCTTGCGCACGCCGCCCATCGGCGCCCGTTTCGTCCCGGATCGGGGCCGACGAGCGGGCGCCGGGCCCCCTGCCGGCGGCTCGGGAGCGGCCGGAGCGGACCGGCGGTCGCCTATCCTGGCAGGCGAGACCGGACCGTGGTTCCGCGCAGAAGCGGGCCGGAGCATCCAGCACGTCCGGATCCCTCGACGACTCCGGAGGCGAGATGACCCAGAAAGCCACTCCGCACGCGACACCTGCGAGCTGGCTCGCGGACGAGAACCCCCAGGCGTACAGCGCCGATCACCAGGGTCCCGCGATCACCCCGACGAGCCCGCTGGCCACCGCACCGGTGACCCGCCCCCCGCGGACGGTGGACGGTTTCGCGAAGGAGTTCCTCGAGGAGCTCAACTTCGGTGAGGGCGTGCTGCTCTCGCGGTCGACGCCCAACGACCAGTACCTGGCCCTGGCGCGCACGGTCCGCACCTACCTCATGGCCGACTGGCTCGAGACGGCCCGCGCCCGGCGCGAGAAGCCGACGAAGATCGTCGGGTACCTGTCCGCCGAGTACCTGCTCGGGCGCCAGATGGGCAACGCCCTCCTCGCCACCGACCTCGGCGACATCGCCTGCGAGGCGCTCGCGAGCCTCGGGCTCGACCTGCCGACGCTGCGCGCCCAGGAGGTCGAGCCCGGCCTCGGGAACGGTGGCCTCGGCCGGCTCGCGGCGTGCTTCATCGACTCCCTCGCGACGATGGACGTCCCGTGCATCGGCTACGGCATCCGCTACGAGTACGGCATCTTTCGGCAGACGTTCGAGGACGGCCGCCAGGTCGAGGTGCCCGACTCGTGGCTGCAGTACGGCGCCCCGTGGGAGTTCCCGCACCCCGACCGCGCCGTCCGGGTCGACTTCGGCGGGCGGACCGAGACCTACGTCGACTCCTCCGGCCGCGAGCGCTCGCGCTGGATCTCCGACTGGCACGTCCTCGGCGTGCCCTACCACTACATGGTCCCGGGCTTCCAGAACGGCGTCGTCAACACGCTGCGGTTGTGGTCGGCCAAGGCCACGCAGGAGTTCGACCTGCAGGTCTTCAACGCCGGCGACTACGCCGAGGCCGTGCGCGCCCAGACGTTCGCCGAGAACATCTCCAAGGTGCTCTACCCGGAGGACTCGACGCCGCAGGGCCGCGAGCTGCGCCTGCAGCAGCAGTACTTCTTCGTCGCCTGCTCCCTCAAGGACTTCCTCGACCGGACGCTGGGTCCCGACTTCGACCTGACCCGGCTCGACGAGCGGATCATCTTCCAGCTCAACGACACCCACCCGGTCATCGCCATCCCCGAGCTCATGCGCCTGCTCATGGACGAGCACGGCTTCGAGTGGGGTCCGGCGTGGGAGATCACCCAGCGCTGCTTCGCCTACACGTGTCACACCCTGCTGCCGGAGGCCCTCGAGGTGTGGCCGGTCGACCTCCTCGGTCGCCTGCTGCCGCGCCACCTCGAGATCATCTACCGGATCAACGAGGAGTTCCTTGCCGACGTCCGGGCGCAGTTCCCGGGCGACGAGCTGCGGGTGCGCCGCATGTCGATCATCCAGGACCACCCCGAGCGGGCCGTGCGCATGGCGAACCTCGCGACGGTCGCGGGCGTCAAGGTCAACGGGGTGGCGGAGCTGCACAGCCAGCTCCTGCGCGACAAGGTGCTGCCCGACTTCTCGCAGATGTGGCCGGAGAAGTTCACGAACGTCACCAACGGCGTGACGCCGCGCCGCTTCGTGCGCCTGGCCAACCCCAAGCTCTCCGCGCTCGTCACCGACACGATCGGCACGGGCTGGGAGACCGACCTCGACCGACTGTCGGGGCTCGAGGCCTCCGTGGACGACCCGGAGTTCCGCACCCGCTTCCGCGAGGTCAAGCAGGCGAACAAGGACCGCCTCCGGGCCCTGCTCGCCGTGCGCGACGGGATCGAGCTGCCGGAGCACGCGATGCTCGACGTCATGGTCAAGCGGCTGCACGAGTACAAGCGCCAATCGCTCAAGCTCCTGCACATCGTCACCATGTACCGCTCCATCGTGGAGGGCGAGGTCACCGCGGATGACGTCGTCCCGCGCGCCTTCGTCTTCGGCGCCAAGGCGGCGCCCGGGTACCACATGGCGAAGGAGATCATCTTCCTCATCAACTCGGTCGCGGCGACGATCAACGCCGACGAGCGGGTGCGCGGGGTCATGTCGGTGGCCTTCCCGGCCAACTACAACGTCACCCTCGCGAACAAGCTCATCCCGGCCGCCGACCTCTCCGAGCAGATCTCGCTCGCGGGCAAGGAGGCGTCGGGCACGGGCAACATGAAGTTCGCGCTCAACGGTGCGCTGACGATCGGCACCGACGACGGCGCGAACGTCGAGATCCGCAAGCTCGTCGGCGACGACAACTTCTTCCTCTTCGGCATGTCGGAGCCGGAGGTCGCGCAGCTCCAGGCGGCGGGCTACGTGCCGAGCGCCGTCTACGAGTCGAACGAGACGCTGAAGAAGGCGATCGACCTCCTCGCCAGCGGGCACTTCACCGGCGGGAACCGCAACCTCGCGGCCCCCGTCGTCGACGACCTGCTCTACAACGACCGGTTCATGACCCTCGCCGACTTCCAGTCCTACGTCGACGCGCAGGCGCGGGTCGACGAGGCCTACCGCGACGAGGAGGGCTGGACGCGCTCGGCGATCCTTAACGTCGCCCGCTCGGGCTTCTTCTCCTCCGACCGTTCGATGCGCGACTACCTCGACCGCATCTGGATGCCGCAGGGCTGAGCCGCCGCTGCCCGCCGCGGCCGGCCCGCCGCCCGCGCCCCGCACGCCCTCGCGTGCGGGGCGCCGGCGTGTCCCGGCGGGGCGCAGCAGAGGGTCGCGTGCGGCGTGGGCCCCGCCCGGGTGAGGATCGTGGACATGGACCCTCTGCGCCGTCTCGGCGGGACCCTCGCCGATCGTTCCTCGGGCTGCCGCCCGCCATCGACCGGCACGTCGTCGACCGCGACCTGCCGTGCCGATGCCCGACGGGGTCACGCTCCTCGGCGACCGCTACCGGCCGGCCTCGGCCACCGGGCCGCTGCCCGTCGTCCTCGTCCGGCTGCCCTACGGGCGGGGGAACGTCGCCGGCCTCGCGTTCGGGGCCGTGTTCGCGCGGCGGGGGCTGCAGGGTGTTCATCCAGTCGACGCGGGGCACGTTCGGCTCCGGCGGCCAGTTCCGGCCCTTCACGACCGAGCACGAGGACGGACTCGCGACCCTCGAGCGGGTGCGGCGGCAGCCGTGGTGCGACGGCCGGGTGTCGATGACCGGCGGCAGCTACTTCGGGCACACGCAGTGGGCGATCGCCCCGTACGCCGACCCGCCGCTGGTCAGCGTCTCGCCGCACGTCACCGCGGCCCGGGTGACCCGGGCGTTCTACGAGCACGGCGCGCCGGGCCTGCGCACCGCGTTGACCTGGAGCGCCCAGATCGGCCGCCAGGAGTCCCGCGGTCTGCCGAAGGCCGTGCCCGACCCCGTCGCGACGGCGCGGCTGCGCGCCGCGATGCGGGGGCTGCCGCTCCAGGCCGCCGACACCCGGGCCGTCGGCGCACCGGTCACGTTCTGGCGCGACTTCGTCGGGCACGCCGCCCCGGGCGACGCCTTCTGGGACGTCGCAGACCACGACCACGTCGACATGTCCCGCATGCCCCCGGCCAACATGGTCACCGGCGGGTGGGACCCGTTCGTGGCGGGACAGCTCCGCGACTTCCGGGTCCTGCGGGAGGCGGGCGTCGACGCGCGGCTCCTCGTGGGGCCGTGGCTGCACGGCGAGCCCGCGGAACTGAGGGCGATGCTGCGCAGCGACGTCGAGTGGCTGCGGCACCACCTCGCCGGCGGGCCCGCGCCGCAGGGCGGGCGGGTCCGCCTCCACCTCCAGCAGGCGGGCACCTGGCTGCACCTCGACGAGTGGCCGCCGCCCGTCGAGACGCTCGGCCGGTACCTGCGCGGCGACGGGCGGCTCACCCCGGAGCCCGAGTCGGGCGCGGCCGCGCCCAGCGCGTTCACGTACGACCCGGCGGACCCCACCCCGAACCTCGGCGGCCCGCTCCTCACCCCGCCCGGAAAGCAGGCCGACCAGTCGGCCGTCGAGGCGCGCCCCGACGTCCTCGTCGTCACCGGCGAACCCCTGACCGCCGACCTCGACCTCGTCGGCGAGGTGAGCGCCCGCGTCCACGTCCGGACGGAGCTCCCGCGCGCCGACCTCGTCGTCCGGCTGTGCGACGTCGACGAGCGCGGTGTGTCGCGCAACATCACCGACGGCATCCGGCGCCTTGAGCCGGGCACGGTTCCGGCGCCCGACGTGCGCGTCGGCGACGACGGGGTCCTCGCGGTCGACGTCGAGCTGTTCCCCACCGCCTACCGGGTGAGGGCGGGCCACCGCCTCCGGGTGCAGGTCGCGGGCGGCGCCTTCCCGCGGTTCGCCCGCAACCTCGGCACCGACGAGCCGTTCGGCGCCGCGAGCACCGGCCGGACCTGCCGGTTCGAGGTCTTCCACGACGCCGACCACCCCTCGGCCGTCCGCCTGCCCGTGCTGCGCACGGGCGCATCGCCGGCCGAGGGACCCGTCGACCCGGCGGGTGGACCGCTCGGTCAGACGACGCAGTAGACGCGCAGGCAGTGGGGGCCGATCGCGTCGGTCGCGCCGCCGGGCGTGCGGGCCGGCTCGGCGTCCTGCGGCGCCGGCCGCTCCCAGCTCGAGTCCCACAACAGCTCGTAGGTCCGGGCGCCGGCGCCGGCGCCGGCGTCGACGTCGGGCAGGCGCACGTGCGCCGGGCCGTGCTTGCCCTGGAAGACGAGGAGCAGGGAGGTCGGGTGGTCCACGGAGCCGGGTCGGTGGTCGGTCTCGTCGGCGAGGAGCAGCATCTGCAGGACCCGGCTGCGCGGGTCCTCCCAGGCCTGGTGCGTCATCCGCTCGCCGAGGCGACCGAACCACAGCACGTCGGCGCGGCCGTCGCCGGGGCGCGGCTCGTCCGAGAAGAACGTGCGCTGGCGCAGGACCGTGTACGTCCGGCGCAGCCGGGTGAGGAACGCCGTCGTCGCCGCGAGGTCCTCCTGCCAGGGGGCGAAGTCCCAGTCGACCCAGGAGAGGTCGTTGCGTACCCCGACGGCCGCGCAGTAGGCGTTGTTGTTGCCGCGCTGCGTGCGCCCGAACTCGTCGCCCGCGGTCAGCATCGGCACGCCGGTGGCGAGCAGGGTCGTCCCGAGCAGGTTCCGGATCGAGCGGCGTCGGGCCGCGAGGATCGCCTCGTCGTCGGTCGAGCCCTCGACACCGTGGTTCCACGAGCGGTTGTCGCCGTGCCCGTCGCGGTTGTCCTCGCCGTTGGCCTCGTTGTGCTTGTGCTCGTACGCCGTCGTGTCGGCCAGGGTGTAGCCATCGTGCGCGGCGACGTAGTTGATCGACGCGAGCGGCCCGCGGGCCGACGGCCCGTCGAAGAGGTCCTGGCTGCCGGCGAGGCGCGTGGCCAGCTCGCGGACCCCGTGCCCGTCGACGCGTCCGGCGTGGCGGCTCGGGTGCGCGACGTCCGGGAGCCAGAACGTCCGCACGGCGTCGCGGAACCGGTCGTTCCACTCCGAGAAGGGCGCCGGGAACTGGCCGGTCCGCCAGCCGTGGATGCCGACGTCCCACGGCTCCGCCACGAGCTTGACCCGCGAGAGCACCGGATCGGTGCGCAGGGCCATGAGGAAGGGGTGGTCGGGGTCGTAGTCGTCGCTGCGGCCGCGGGCCAGCGCGACGGCGAGGTCGAACCGGAAGCCGTCGACGCCGTAGGCCGTCACCCAGTGCCGGAGCGAGTCGAGGACCATCCGCAGCGTCGTCGGATCGCGCAGGTCGAGCGTGTTGCCGCAGCCGGTCACGTCGACGTCGTGGCCGCGCGCGTCGAGGCGGTAGTAGGCGGCGTTGTCGAGGCCGCGCCAGGACAGGGTCGCCCCGGCGCGGGACTGTTCGCACGTGTGGTTGTAGACGACGTCGAGGAGGACCTCGAGACCCCGCTCGTGGTAGGCGGCGACCATGGCGGCGAACTCCGCGAGCACCTCGGCCGGCTCGGTGGCGGCGGCGTAGGCCGCGTGCGGGGCGAAGAAGCCGAGGGTGTTGTAGCCCCAGTAGTTCTCCCGGCCGTTCGTCGCCAGGTGCGGCTCGCTCGTGAAGGCGTGCACGGGCAGGAGCTCGAGGGTGGTCACGCCCGTGGCGACGAGGTGGTCGAGCACCGCAGGGTGGGCGAGGCCCGCGTAGGTGCCGCGCAGCTCCTCCGGCACCCCCGGGTGCCGGGCCGTCGCGCCGGCGACGTGCGCCTCCCAGATCACGGTCGAGGCCCAGGGGACGCGGCGGGTCGGGACGACGCCGCCGGCGGCGGAGGCGTCGACGACGACGGAACGGGGGACGAACGGTGCGCTGTCGCGGTCGTCGCGGACCTCGGGGTCGCCGGCGAGACGATCGTCGACGAGGTGCCCGTAGATCTCGGGCCGCCAGGCCACCTCGCCCTCGATCGCGCCCGCGTACGGGTCGAGCAGCAGCTTGGCCGGGTTGTGGGTGTGCCCCAGGTCGGGGCGCCACGGCCCGTGGACCCGGTAGCCGTAGCGCTGCCCCGGGCGCACCCCCGGCACCCGCGCGAACCAGACGCCGTGGACGTTGTCGGTCAGGGGGATCCGGCGCTCGGAGCTCCCGTCGCGGTCGTCGGTGTCGAAGAGGCACAGCTCGACGCGCTGGGCGTGGCCGGCGGCGACGGCGAACGACGTCCCGGTCTCGTCCGGCGTGGCCCCGAGCGGGGGAGGCAGATCGGGATGAGGCACGACCCCAGGGTAGGGGGGCCCGCGGCGTGTCCGGGGTGGCGCACGTGTCGCCGCCGCGCCGAACTCGGTAGCGTGGAGGCATGACCGATCCGACCAGCCTGCCGAACTTCCCCCCGCCCGCCGACGAGCATCCGCTTCGCGGCCGCGTGCTCGACGCCCTCCAGGACGAGGGGTTCCGCCCCGACATCGACGCCGACGGAGACGTGAGCTTCAAGGTCGAGGGCCAGCAGCTCTTCGTGCACATCACCGAGGGCGAGCTGCCGGTCATGCGCGTCTTCGGGCAGTGGACCATCGCCGAGAACCTCACGACGGACCCGCTGACCCAGTACCGCGCCGCCAACGACCTCTCGCTGCGCCTCAACATCGTCAAGGCCGGCATCAACGAGGGCACGCTCGTCGTCACGTGCGAGCACATCGTCGGCCCTGACGCCGACGTACGCGGCCTCGTGAGCATCAGCTACCAGCTCGTCCTCACCGCCGTGCACATGTGGCACCAGATGATGATGGGCGAGGACCCCTTCGGCGACCCGGGCGCCGGCGACGCCCCCGCCTGACCGGACGGTCCGACCCGACCGTTCCCCGATGCCCGCGACCCGACCGGTCGCGGGCGTCGTCGTCTCCGCCGGGCTCGATGTGGGGACTCTCACGCTCCGTCGCGTTGGGGTGGCCCCGGTGCCCTGAGTAGGGTTGACAGGGATTGCAGAGCGGCCCGACACCCACGGGCCGCGCCGCCGGCCGACCGGCGCCCGATCGTCATCGACCCCCACGAGAGGCTGACGCATGAACATCGTGGTCTGTGTGAAGCACGTGCCCGACGCCCAGTCGGACCGCACCTTCGACGCCGCCGACAACACCACCGAGCGCGAGGCCGTCGACGGCCTGCTCTCCGAGCTCGACGAGTACGCCGTCGAGGAGGCTCTCAAAATCAAGGAGGCGGCGGGCGACGACACGACCGTCACGATCCTCACGATGGGCCCCGCGAAGGCGGCCGACGCCGTCAAGAAGTCGCTGCAGATGGGCGCCGACGCCGGCGTCCACGTCAGCGACGACGCCCTCGCCGGCTCGGACTCCATCGCCACGTCGCTCGTGCTCGCCAAGGCCGTCGAGAAGATCGGCGGGGTCGACCTCGTGCTCACGGGCATGGCGTCCACCGACGGCACCATGTCCGTCGTGCCGGCGATGCTCGCCGAGCGCCTGGGCCTGCCGCAGGTGACCTTCGCCTCGGAGCTCACCCTCGACGGGTCCACCGTGACGATCCGGCGCGACGGCGACGTCGCCACCGAGGTCGTCCGGGCCTCGCTGCCGGCCGTCGTCTCGGTGACCGACCAGATCAACGAGCCGCGCTACCCCTCCTTCAAGGGGATCATGGCGGCGAAGAAGAAGCCGGTGCAGACGTTCTCGCTCGCCGACCTCGGCGTCGACGCGAGCGAGGTCGGCCTGGACGCGGCGTGGACGAAGGTCACGCAGATCACCCAGCGGCCGCCGCGCCAGCAGGGCCTCGTCGTCACCGACGACGGCAACGGCGGCGCGGTCCTCGCGCAGTTCCTGACCATGCAGAAGTTCGTCTGAGCGAGCCAAGGAGACATCGACCACATGAGTGAAGTCCTCGTCCTCGTCGACCACGTCGACGGCCAGGTCCGCAAGACGACGTCCGAGCTGCTCACCCTGGCCCGCCGTCTCGGCGAGCCGTCCGCGGTGTTCCTCGGCCCCGGCTTCGACGCCGCCAAGGAAACCCTCGCCGCCTACGGCGCCCAGAAGGTGTACCGCGTCGAGAACCCCGACGTCGACGACTACCTCGTCGTCCCCGTCGTCGACGTCCTCGCCGCCCTCGTCGAGCAGGCCGCGCCCGCCGCCGTGCTCGTCTCGAGCTCGGCGCACGGCAAAGAGATCGCGGCCCGCCTGGCGGTCCGCACCGGATCCGGCCTCATCACCGACGCCGTCGACATCCGCGCCGGCGGGTCCGGCGTCGAGACGACGCAGTCCGTGTTCGCCGGCGGGTACACGGTCGAGGCGACCGTCACCCGCGGCACCCCGATCGTCACGGTGAAGCCCAACTCGTGCGCGCCGGAGCAGGCCCCGGGCGCCGCGGCCGACGAGGTCGTCGACGTCACGGTCTCGGACGCCGCGAAGACCGCGCAGATCACCGAGCGCCGCGAGAAGCAGAAGAGCGGGCGGCCCGAGCTGTCCGAGGCCGCGATCGTCGTCTCGGGCGGGCGCGGCACGAACGGCGACTTCTCGCCCGTCGAGGCGTTCGCCGACGCCCTCGGCGCGGCGGTCGGGGCGTCCCGCGCCGCGGTCGACGCCGGGTGGTACCCGCACACGAGCCAGGTCGGGCAGACCGGCAAGCAGGTGTCGCCGCAGCTCTACGTCGCGTGCGGCATCTCCGGGGCCATCCAGCACCGCGCCGGGATGCAGACCTCCAAGACGATCGTCGCCGTCAACAAGGACGAGGAGGCACCGATCTTCGAGCTCGTCGACTTCGGCGTCGTCGGCGACCTGTTCACGGTCCTGCCGCAAGCCACCCAGGCCGTCGAGGCCGGCAAGGGCTGAGCCCTCCCGCTCCGAGCGAGCCGACGAAAGGTCGCGCGAGCCCCGTCCCCGCTGCGTCGGGGGCGGGGCTCGCGGCCGTTCCGGGACCGTCCGAGGGCGCCGGGTGGCCCGGCCGTGTGCAGGCCGGGGCCGGACGGCACTGAGCCCCGACGGCCTCGGGGGGCGGCGTCGGGGCTCAGTGGTCCAAGGGGCCGAACCGATCCGATCGGAACAGGCCGCGGTCGTCGCGGACTCGGATCGGGCGGGCCGAGAAAGGAAGATGTGGCGCGACGAGCATGAGATCGCCGTCGTGGCCGGGGTTCGTGCCGTGCGGATGGAACGTCTCAAGATTACCGGATGAGGGGTGCCCGCCCGGCTCACCTCTAGACCTTTGCGCAACATTTTGCGGTGGGGCGCCGACCCGGTGGCCCTGCGGCCCTGTCGCGGTCCTGCGGGCGGGATACGGTTCGCTCTCCGCGCGGTCCGGGTCGCCGCCGCCACCGCCGGTTCGGCCGGGCGCCCGCGCCCGTACGATCGAGGGGTGTCTGCCGTGTACCTCGACCACGCCGCCACGTCCGTGCTCCGACCGGACGTCCTTGAGGCGATGTCGCGTGAATGGGCGCGCGTCGGAAACCCCTCCTCGCTGCACGAGCCCGGCCGCGCCGCCCGCCGCGTCGTCGAGGAGTGCCGCGAGCGCCTCGCCGACGCCCTCGGTGCGCGCCCCTCCGAGGTCCTGTTCACCTCCGGGGGGACCGAGTCCGACAACATCGGCGTGCTCGGGGGATACCGCGCCCGGCGGGCGGTCGACCCCGCCCGCCGACGCCTGCTCGTCGGGGCGGCCGAGCACTCCGCGGTCCTCGACGCCGCCGAGCACCTCGCGCGGTCCGAGGGCGCGCTCGTCACGCTCGTCCCGCCCGGCCGGGACGGCGTGTCCACCGCCGAGGCCTTCGTCGCGGCCGCGCACGAGGGGGAGGGCGGCCCCGACGCCGTCGCGCTCGCCGCGTGCCTGTGGGTCAACAACGAGGTCGGGACCGTCACCGACGTGCCGGGTCTCGCGAGCGCCCTGCGCGAGCTGGGCATCCCGCTGCACACCGACGCCGTCCAGGCCGCGGGCCGCGTGCCGGTCGACTTCGCCGGCAGCGGCGCGGCCACCGCGGCGGTCACGGCGCACAAGCTCGGCGGGCCCACCGGCATCGGGGTCCTCCTTGCGCAGCGGGACGCGGCGCTGCAGCCGCTCTCGTACGGCGGGGGTCAGGAACGCGGCGTGCGCAGCGGCACCCTGCCGGCCGCGCTCGTCGTGGGCCTCGAGGCGGCCGTCACCTCGGCCGTGGCGCAGCTGCCGACCGAGGCGCCCCGCCTGGCGGCGCTGCGCGACCGGATCCTCGACGGGGTGCTCGCCGCGGTGCCCGGCGCCCGCGTGACCGGGGCGTGGGAGCGCGGTGAGGTGTCCCGACGCAGCCCCGCCAACGCCCACGTGCTCGTGCCCGACTGTGAGGGCGACTCCCTGCTGTTCCTGCTCGACGCGGCCGGGATCGCCTGCTCGACGGGGTCGGCCTGCCACGCGGGCGTGCCGCAGCCGAGCCACGTCGTGCTCGCGATGGGGTACGCCGAGGCGGAGGCGCGCGGCGCGCTGCGCCTCTCGCTGGGCTGGTCCTCCACCGACGCCGACGTCGACGCCCTCCTCGACGTGCTGCCCGACGCCGTCGCCCGCGCCCAGCGGGCGCACGCCGCGGCGTCGGCGCGGGCGAGGTGATGCGGGTCGTCGCCGCCATGAGCGGCGGGGTCGACTCGGCGGTGGCCGCGGCGCGGATGCTGGACGCGGGCCACGACGTCGTCGGGGTCCACCTCGCCCTGTCGCGCTCGGCCGCGACCCTGCGCGAGTCGGCGCGGGGCTGCTGCACGGTCGAGGACGCGGGCGACGCCCGCCGGGTCGCCGACCGGTTGGGGATCCCCTTCTACGTCTGGGACCTCGCCGACCGGTTCCAGGCGGACGTCATCGAGGACTTCGTCGCCGAGTACGAGGCCGGCCGCACCCCCAACCCGTGCCTGCGCTGCAACGAGAAGATCAAGTTCGCCGCGCTGCTCGACAAGGCCCTCGCGCTCGGCTTCGACGCCGTGGCGACCGGCCACTACGCGCGGATCGTCGAGCCCGGTGACCCGGCGTGCGCGACGGGCCGGCGCGAGCTGCACCGCGCGGTCGACGCCGCGAAGGACCAGTCGTACGTGCTCGGGGTCCTCGACGCCGACCAGCTCGCCGCCGCGTTCTTCCCGCTCGGGGACACGACGAAGCCGGACATCCGGGCCGAGGCGGCCCGGCGCGGTTTCTCCGTGGCCAAGAAGCCGGACAGCCACGACATCTGCTTCATCGCCGACGGCGACACCCGCGGCTGGCTCGCCCGCCGGCTGGGGGAGCGCCCGGGCCCGATCGTCGACGCCGACGGCGCGGTCGTCGGCGAGCACGGTGGCGCCTACGGGTACACGGTCGGTCAGCGCCGCGGCCTGCACCTGCGGCGCCCCGCGCCCGACGGCGCTCCGCGCTACGTCGTCGGCACCGACACCGCGACGAACACCGTCACGGTCGGCGTGGCCGAGCTCCTCGGCATCGACGAGATCGTCGGCGAGCACGCCCGGTGGTGCGGGCCTCCTCCCGAGGGGGTCGTCGAGGTCGGTGTCCAGCTCCGCGCCCACGGGGCGGAGCTGCCCGGCCGGGCGTGGTCCGCCGGGGACGAGGTGCACGTCCGGCTGGCCGAGCGCACGCGGGGCGTGGCCGCCGGCCAGTCCGTCGTGCTCTACGACGGCACCCGCGTCGTCGGCTCCGCGACCATCGCCCGGACCGGTCGCGCCTGAGCGCCGCGCCTCCGGCGCGCGGTCTCCTCACGCGCGGGACAGGGTCGCCGCCGCGTCGCGGACGAGGTGCCCGGCGGCCGCGGCGGCCTCGTCGTCGAGCCGGCTCACCGGCCACCACAGGCTGACGACGCCCACCGGGCGGCCGCGCCCGTCGAGCACGGCCGAGCTCACCCCGTCGAGCGTCGATTCCAGCTCGCCGCGGCACGTCCCGTACCCGCGCTCGCGCGTGAGTTCCAGATCCCGCAGCAGCGCGTCGCGGTCGGTGATCGTCGTGTCGGTGTGGGCGACCGGCGGCCCCGGGCCGAGCAGGGCGACGCGCTCGCGCCCGCCGAGCGCGGCGAGGTAGGCCTTGCCGGTCGACGTGGCGTGTAGCGGGACGCTCCGCCCGGCCCAGCTCGCGGCGAGCACCCTCGCCGGGACGACCTCGTCGACGTAGACGAGGGACCCGCCGGAGGGGACGGCCAGCGCCGCCGTCTCGCCCGTGCGCGCGCTGAGGGCGAGCAGGGTCGGATGCACCCGGTCGACGAGGGCCTCGTGCCCGGCGGCGGCCGCGATCTCGACGAGGCCCGGCGCGATCCGGAACGCCCCGGACGGGTCGCGTCCGAGCAGGCCCTCCGTCTCGAGGGTCAGGAGGATCCGGTAGGCCGTGGCCCGGTGCAGGCCGCACGCGGCCGCGAGCGCCGGGACGGTGGCCTCCGGAGTCGGCCCCGCGTCGTGAGACGCCGCGGGCGTGGGCGCCCCGGTGGATCGCGCGGCCAGCGAGGCGGCGGCGACGGCGCGCAGCAGTTGCGCTGCGCGGTGGACGGATTGGACGGAGTTGTCCCGGGGCCCGGCCGGCGGCGTCGCGGCGGGGGCGCGGCGGGAGGCTCGCGAGTCGCTGCGCATGACACCCCTTGACGTGTGATCTGGGTCACCCCTATGTTCGCATCACGTCGAAGGGGTTCGCATGGTGAATCAGCACGTCCGGAACGACCCGAGGTCGGCGGCCCCGGGCGCCTGGCTCGAGATGTCGCGCCGGGAGGCGCTGCGCCTGGCCTCCGCCGGGGTCGCGAGTCTCGCGGGGCTGGGCCTGACCGCCGGCTGCGGATCGGTGCCGGCGCCCGCGCCCGCGAACGCCCCCCGCCGGCGCGGCGGCGTGTACAGCCACGGCGCGACCGGGGGCGGGCTGAAGGACACCCTCGACCCCCACTTCCCGGTGACGAACCCCGACATCGCGCGCTGCTTCAACCTCTACGAACCCCTCCTGCGCTGGAACAACGACTACGAGGTCGAGCCGGCGCTCGCCGAGAGCATCGAGCCGAGCGACGACGCGCTGACGTGGACGGTGCGTCTGCGGCAGGGGGTGGAGTTCCACCACGGCAAGACGGTGACCGCGCAGGACGTCCTGCACACCCTCGCCGTCGTCACCGACCCGAAGAAGACGGCCCCGGGCGGGGTGCAGCTCGCGGAGGTCCTCGACCTCAAGGCCAGCCGGATCGTCGACCCGCGGACGATCTCGCTGAAGCTCAAGACGCCGTATGCGATCCTCGACCAGCTCCTCGCCGAGTACACGGTCGGCATCATCCCCACCGACTTCGACCTGTCGAACCCGGTCGGCACCGGGCCGTTCCGGTACGAGCGCTTCGTGCCGGGCCAGCTCTCGCAGTTCCGGCGCCACGACGGGTACTGGGACACCCCGGCCTACGTGGACGAGCTGTTCATCTACGACTTCGCCGACGACGCCGCCAAGGTCAACGCCCTGCTGGCCGGGCAGGTGCAGAGCATCGACAACCTGCCCACCTACCTCGTCGGGACGATCGGGAACCAGGGGGCCTCCACGCTCGTCGCCGACTCGGGGGCGTGGGTCCCGTTCACGATCCGCGTGGACGTCGCGCCCTTCTCCGACCCGCGGGTCCGCGAGGCCCTGCGGCTCGTCGTCGACCGCCGGCAGATGATCGACCAGGCCCTCAACGGCTACGGCTTCCTCGGCAACGACCTGTACGCACCGTTCGACCCGGCCTACGCGCGAGACCTCCCGCAGCGCGAACGCGACGTCGACCGGGCCCGCTCGCTGCTGCGGGCCGCCGGGCAGGCGGACCTCGACGTCGAGCTCGTCACCTCGACCGCGGTGGGCGCGGGTGGGGTCGAGTCGGCGAACCTCTTCGTCGATCAGGCCCGCGGCGCCGGCATCCGGGTCCGGCTCACCAAGGCCGACCCGAACACGTTCTACGGAGACCGGTACCTGTCCTGGAACTTCGCGCAGGACTTCTGGAACACCCGCAACTACCTGCCGCAGGTCGCCTCGTGCGCCCTGAAGTCCTCGCCCTACAACGAGACCCACTTCGACGACCCCCAGTTCGTCCAGATCGTCCGCGCGGCGAGCGCCGAGACCGACGAGGCCGCCCGGAACCGCCTGCTGCACGACGCCCAGGAGATCGAGTACGAGCGCGGCGGCTACATCATCTGGGGCTTCCGGCGCCAGGTCGACGCGTACTCCAATCTCGTCACGGGGCTGAAGCCCCACCGCTACCAGCCGTGCGACGCCTTCGGGTTCAAGCACGCGTCCTTCGTCTCGTGAGGCCGTCATGACCGATACCTCCACCGACACCGCCGCCCTCGCGACGCTGCCCGGCCCGGGCGTGCGGCGGCGCCCGGCGACCGGGGCCTGGGCCCTGTGGATCGGTCGGCGCCTCCTGCTCGCCCTGCTCACGCTGTGGCTGTGCTCGCTCGTCGTCTTCCTCGCCACGAGCGCGCTCGGTGACCCGGTGCGCGCCGTCCTCGGCAAGGACTACGGCACGAGCCCCGAACGGGTCGCCGCGCTGCGCGAGCAACTCCACCTCGACGACCCCGTGCTGACCCGGTACTTCTCCTGGCTGGGGCACCTGATCACCGGCGACCCGGGCGTCTCCGTCGCGAGCGGCCTGCCCGTCGGCGAGCTCATCGGCCCCCGCGTCGCGAACTCGGCCGTGCTCGTCGTCGTCGCCGCGCTCGTCATGATCCCCGTCGCCATCGGGATCGCGATGCTCTCCGCGCACTACCGCGGGCGCCGGGCCGACGGGATCATCCAGGTCGTGCTGCTCACCCTGGCCGGGCTGCCCGAGTTCGTCATCGGGATCCTGCTCGTCGCGGTCTTCTCCACGACCGTGCTGCACGTGCTGCCGGCCGTGACCATCGCCGGCGGCGGGGCCCCGCCCTGGAGCACTCCGGTGTCGATGATCCTGCCGGTCGTCACGCTCGTCGTCGCCGTCGCGCCCTACGTCTCGCGGATCGTCCGCTCCAGCCTGCTCGAGGTGCTCGACTCGGACTACGTCGAGCTCGCGCGGCTCAAGGGGGTGCCCGAGTCGATCGTCATGCGCCGGCACGCGCTGCGGAACGCGATCGTGCCCGGCGTGCAGGTCATCGCCCTGCAGTTCGCGTGGCTCGCGGGCGGCATCGTCATCGTCGAGTACCTCTTCTCCTACCCGGGGGTCGGGGCGAGCCTCGTGGACTCGGTCCGCAACAGCGACTTCCCGATGGTCCAGGCGCTCGCCATGGTCCTCGCGGCGGTCTACGTCGCGGTGAATCTCGTGGCCGACGTCGTCTCGATCCTGCTCACCCCCCGCGCGAGGACGGCGATCGCGTCATGACCGCCCTGCTGCCCTACCTGCGCTCCCGCCGCTTCGTCGTCGGCCTCGTCGTCACCCTCGCGGTCGCCCTGCTCGCCGTGACCGGGCCCTCGTTCGCCCCCCACGGGCAGAACGACATCGTCGGCCGCCCCTTCACGACCGACGGGGCGTTCGGCACCGACTACCTCGGCCAGGACGTCCTGAGTCGCGTCCTCGCCGGCGGCCGCTCGATCCTGCTCGTCTCCCTGCTCGCGACGATCCTCGGGATGGTGCTCGGCGTCCTCATCGGCGTCGTCGCCGCCTACGCGGGCGGCTGGATCGACGAGGCCCTCATGCGCCTCAACGACGTGGTCCTCGCGTTCCCGCAGATCCTCCTCGCGCTGCTCGTGCTCACGGCGATCAGCGAACCGGCCTGGTGGGTCATCGTCCTGCTCGTCGGGTTCTCCCACGCCCCGCGGGTGGCCCGGGTGGCCCGGGGCGTCGCCCTCGGCATCGTCCCGCGCGACTTCGTCACCGCCGCCGAGGCCCTGGGCGAGTCCCGCGCCCGGGTCCTGCTCGCCGAGGTGCTGCCCAACATGACCGCCCCGCTGCTCGCCGAGGCCGGCCTGCGGCTCACCTACTCGATCGGCATGGTCGCGGGCATCGGGTTCCTCGGGTTCGCGACCAACCCGGGCGCCGCCGACTGGGGGCAGATGATCAACGAGAACCGGCTCGCCCTCCTCGTCCAACCGTGGGCCGTCGTGCTGCCCGTCCTCGTCATCGGAGTGTTCACCATCGGCACCAACCTGCTCGCCGACGGCGTCGCCCAGGTCGCCGGGAAGGGAGGGCAGTGATGCCCGCCACCGCCGCCGAGGGCGCGCCCTCAGATGACCAGCACGGCCCCGACCGGCCCGGCTCCCACGGCGCCGGGACCGGGGCCCGCGTCACCGACCTGCGGGTCGCCCTCACCGGGAGCGGCATCGACGTCGTCGACGACATCGACCTCGTCCTCGAACCGGGCGAGATCGTCGGCCTCGTGGGGGAGTCCGGCTCGGGAAAGACCACCGTCGGGACCGCCCTGCTCGCGTACTCCCGTGCGGGGGCGCGCATCACGCAGGGCGCGGTCGACATCGACGGCCATGACCTGCTCCGCCTCGACCTCGGCGCCGTCCGCGCCATGCGGGGACGCCGGGTGGCCTACGTCCCGCAGGACCCCGGAGCCGCTCTCAACCCGGCGATCCGCATCGGCCGCCAGATGGTCGAGCTGCTCGAGCTCGCGAAGGAGGGCAGCGCCGCCGACCGGCTCGCCCGCGCCCGCGCCGGACTCGCCGAGGTGGGCCTGCCGGGCGACGAGGAGTTCCTCGCCCGGTACCCGCACCAGCTCTCGGGCGGGCAGGTGCAACGGGTCGCGCTCGCGATGGCCTTCCTGCCCCGCCCCAAGGTCCTCGTCCTCGACGAGCCGACGACCGGGCTCGACGTGACGACGCAGAACCTGGTCCTGCGTACGGTCAAGGACCTGTGCGCGGCCCACGACGTCGCCGCCCTCTACGTCACCCACGACCTCGCCGTCGTCGCGAACCTCGCCGACCGCGTCGCCGTCATGTACGCGGGCCGCATCGCCGAGATCGGGCCGCGCGAGGAGATCTTCGCCCGCCCGGCCCACCCCTACACGCGGGCCCTGCTGGACGCGATTCCGCACCTGTCGTCGGCGCGGGCCCTCGCCGGCATCCCCGGGAGCACGCCCGGGCCGGGGCGGCGCCCGCAGGGCTGCCGCTTCCACGACCGCTGCGCCTACGCGACGGACGAGTGCGCTCGCGTGGACCCGCCACCCGAGACGGTCGGCCCCGCCCACGTCGTGCGGTGCCTGCACCACGCGGAGCTCCCGCCGTGGAGCATCGACACCGGCGACATCGCCGACACGGCCCCGAGCGCACAGCGCGACGTCGTGCTGCGCGTCGAGCACCTCGACGTCTTCTACGGCCGCACGCAGGTCGTCTTCGACGTGAACGTCGACCTCGCCCGGGCCGAGGTCCTCGCGTTCGTCGGCGAGTCGGGCTCGGGCAAGACCACGACCGCCCGGGCCATCGGCGGGCTGAGCCGCCAGTGGACGGGCCGGGTGGAGCTGGGCGGGCACGAGCTCGCCCGCGGCGCCCGCGGGCGCAGCGCCGCGGACCGCAAGCGGATCCAGTACATCTTCCAGAACCCCTACCTGTCCCTGAACCCGCGCCTGACCATCGAGCAGATCGTCACCCGCCCGATGGAGCTGTTCGGGATCGCGAAGGGGAAGGCGGCGACCGACCGCGCGGTGGAGCTCCTCGACGCCGTGGCCCTCGGTCCGACCGTCCTGACATACCGGACGAACCGACTCTCGGGGGGCGAACGTCAGCGCGTCGCCATCGCGCGGGCCCTCGCCGCGGAACCCGACGTCCTCGTGTGCGACGAGATCACCTCCGCCCTCGACGTCTCCGTCCAGGGGTCGATCGTCGCGCTGCTCGACCGGCTCAAGAGGGAGCGCGGCATCAGCATGCTCTTCGTCACGCACAACCTCGCGCTCGTGCGGTCCATCGCCGACCGGGTCCAGGTGCTGCAGCGCGGCAGGGTCGTGGAGCAGGGCTTCGTCGTCGAGGTCATGGAGAACCCGCAGGAGGACTACACGAAGACGCTGCTCGCGAACACCCCGACGCTGCGGTGAGCTCCCTGATCGCGCAGGTGCGACTCGTCGACCCTGCTCCGGCGCGGTCCGTCCCGGTCCCGGCCACCGACCCCCGCCCGCTGCCCGACGCGACCGGGCGGGGCCGGGACCCGCTCGAGCGACTCACGCTCGCCGGGGGCGGGCGGACCTGGACCCTGCCCGAGGTGCTCGACGAGCTCGCCTGGAGCGCGCTCGTCGTCGTGCGGGACGGCGCCCTCGTCCACGAGGCGTACGCGGACGACGTGGCCGCGGACACCCGTCTGCTCGGAGCGTCCGCGACGAAGTCGGCGCTCGCCCACCTGGTCGGGCGGGCCGTCGTCGCGGGCGAGCTCGACCTCGACGCCGCCGCGGAGGTCCTCGCTCCGGAGCTGCGCGGGACCGGATACGCCGACGTGCCGGTCCGCGACCTGCTCCGCATGACGAGCGGGACCGACTGGGTCGAGGACCACCGGGACCCGGCCGGGCCGGCGTCCCGGCTCGTGTCGGCGGCCCTGACGGGGGTCGGGTCGGTGCGGGACCCGGCGACCCGGGTCGGGCGGGGCGCCGCGCCGGGGACCCGATGGCGGTACTCGAGCGCCGACTCCCAGGTGCTCGACCTCGTGCGGGAACGCGCCACCGGGCGCAGCTTCGCGGCCGACCTCACCCGGCTCTGGGCCGATCTGGGGTGCGAGCACGACGCGCTCGTCCTCGTCGACGGCGACGGTGTCGCGTTCGCCGGGGGCGGCCTCGCGGCGACGGCGCGCGACTGGGCCCGGCTCGGCCTCCTCCAGCTCGACGGGCGCGGCACGGCGTCGCGCCCGCTGCTCGACGCGGCGTGGCTCGGGACGACGTCGCGCCCCGCGCTGCCGTTCACCCGACCCGGGCGGCTGCCGAGCACGATCAGCACCCACGTCGGGTTCGGCGGGCACTGGTGGCCCCTCGACGACGCGGGGCGGCGGGTCGCCGCCGACGGCAGCCGCGGCCAGTTCGTCGCGGTCGACGCGCCCTCCCGCACGGTCGTGGCGTGGCTGTGTCGGTGGGCCTACGACGACGCCTGGCACGACCGGGCGTGCCGCGACCTCGCCTACCTCGCCCTGGCCGCCGTCCTCGACGCCGGGGCCGGCCCGACCCACGACCGAGAGGATCCTCCATGAACCGCAAGGTCATCATCACGTGCGCCCTGACCGGCGCCGGCGACACGACCGCGAAGTCCGAGCACGTGCCCGTCACCCCCGCGCAGATCGCCGAGGCGGGGATCGAGGCGGCGCGCGCGGGGGCCGCGATCGTCCACGTCCACGTGCGCGATCCGCGGACGGGGCAGGGCAGCCGCGACGTCGCGCTGTACCGCGAGACCGTTGAACGCCTCCGCGGGTCCGGCGTCGACGTCGTCATCAACACGACCGCGGGGATGGGAGGGGACCTGTACGTGGATCCCGACGACCCGGGCGGCGGGCCGGGGGAGGGGACCGACCTCGTCAGCGGTCTCGAGCGCCTGGCCCACGTCGAGGAGCTCCGGCCCGACATCTGCACCCTCGACTGCGGGTCGCTCAACTTCGGGGAGGGGAGCCTGCTCTACGTGTCGACGCCCGACATCCTGCGCCAGGGCGCCCGCCGCATCCAGGAGCTCGGCGTGCGCGTCGAGATGGAGATCTTCGACACCGGGCACCTCTGGTTCGCGAACACGCTCGTCGCCGAGGGCCTCGTCGACGCCCCCGCCATGTACCAGCTCTGCATGGGCATCCCCTACGGCGCGCCGGCGGACCCCGGGCTGCTCATGCGGATGGTCGAGCAGGTGCCCGACGGGGCGGTGTGGGCGTCGTTCGCGCTCGGGCGGATGCAGATGCCCTGGGTCGCGCAGTCGGTGCTCCTCGGCGGGCACGTGCGCGTCGGGCTCGAGGACAACCTCTACCTCGGCAAGGGCAACACGGTCACCAACGCCCGGCTCGTCGAGAACGCGCGGACCATCGTCGAGGCGATGGGCGCGAGCGTGGCGACCCCCGACGAGGCGCGCGAGATCCTCGCGCTGCGGCCGCGGTGAGCCGGCGGGTGAGCCCGGCCGACGTGCGCACCGTCGCGTGCGTCGGGGCGGGCGTCATCGGCGGTGGCTGGACCGCGTACTACCTGGCCCGGGGGTACGACGTCCGGGCCCACGACCCCGCGCCCGACGCCGAGCAGCGCCTGTCCGCGCTCGTCGACGCGGCGTGGCCGGCCCTGCAGGAGGTGGGCCTGGCGCCCGGCGCGAGCCGGGACCGCCTGACGATGTGCGACCGGCTCGAGGACGCGGTCGCCGGCGCCGACGTCGTGCAGGAGAGCGCGCCCGAGGTGCTCGACCTCAAGCGCGCCCTGCTCGCCGCGATCGACGCCGCCGCCGGACCGCACGTCGTCGTCGCGTCCTCGACCTCGGGGTACGGGATGAGCGAGATGGACACCGGCGTCGTCCATCCGGAGCGCTTCGTCGTCGGGCACCCCTTCAATCCCCCGTACCTCATCCCGCTCGTCGAGGTCGCGGGCAGCCCGCGCACCGATCCCGACGTCGTCGCCTGGGTCGGCGAGTTCTACTCGCGGGCGGGCAAGTCCGTCCTCGTCCTCGACGCCGAGGTGCCGGGCTTCGTCGCCAACCGGCTGCAGGAGGCCCTGTGGCGGGAGGCGCTGCACATGGTCGCCAACGGCGAGGCGAGCGTCGAGCAGATCGACGCCGCCGTCGTGCAGGGGCCGGGGCTGCGGTGGGCGTTCCACGGGCCGATGCTCACGTTCCACCTCGCCGGCGGGCCCGGGGGCATGGCCCACATGCTCGACCACTTCGGCCCGTCGCTGCTCTCGCCGTGGACGCGGCTGGAGGCCCCGGAGCTGACCCCGCGGTTGCGGGACGAGGTCGTGGCCGGGTGCGACCGAGAGGCGGGCGGCCGCAGCGTCGCCGACCTCGTCGCCGAGCGGGACGCCTCCCTCATCGCGGTCCTGCGGGCCACGGGGCGCCTGCCGGCGGGGTCGACGCACCCGGACGCCCCGGCGGATCGCCCGGAGCGCGCGTCCGGGTGGGCGGGTGAGGACACGTGAGCGCCGTCGTCGAGTGGACCGAGGACGTGCGCCCGGAGTGGATCGACTACAACGGCCACGTGTCCGAGCCGTACTACGTCCTCGTCTTCGGGCACGCGACCGACGAGGTCATGCGGCGCATCGGCCTGCCGCCCGAGGACGTGGTCGCCACCGGGGCCTCGCTGTACACGGTGGAGGCCCACGTCCGCTACCTCGACCAGGTCCCGCCCGGGGCCACCCTTCACGTGCGCAGCAGCATCATCGGGTGCGGCGCCAAGACCCTGTGGCTGTGGCACGAGATGTGGGTGCAGGGGCGGCTGCGGGCCACCGAGGAGATCCTCGGCCTCCACGTCGTCACCGACGCCGGGACCCGGGCGAGGGCGTTCCCTCCCGCCGTCGTGGCCCGGATCGAGCCCCTGACCGTGAGCCCGCCCGACGAGGCGGGCCGCCGGATCCGGGTGCGCTGAGGGGACGGACAGGCGGATGGCCGGCGGCGCGCGTGCGCCGCCGGCCATCGCCGCCGGTCAGGCGTCGCGCGCGGCGCCGAGCACGATCTGGGCGATGCGGTCGGCGTGCGAGTAGAGCGGGAACGTGCCCGCGTCGAGCACGGTCACGTCCACCCCGGGAAGCTCGTCGGCGAGCGTGTCGACGTCGGTGCCGCCGGGGTGGTCGAAACTGGTCTCGCCGACGACGACGTGCACGGGGACGGGGATGCGCCCGTAGGTCGCCCGCAGCGGGACGTACGGGCCCTGCGTGGGCAGGGAGAAGGCGGTGACGAGGACGTCGGTCGTGGGGCGGTAGATCCACCCGCCCTCCGTCTCGCGCACCCCGAACGCGATCTCGGGGCGCAGGTCGCGGTCGACGTCGAGGAGCCAGTCCCGGGTCGCTCGTTCCGTGATCGCGTCGATGAGCTCCTCCCGTTCCTGCGGCGTCCGCGCCACCGTGTCGAGCCCGAGCCGCTCGGTCATCTGGGGCCCGAAGTCCTCGTCGATGGGGTTCTCGTGATTGAGCTCGTGCGGTTCGGCGACGGCCGGGAAGAGGCCGTTGACGAGGACGAGCGCACGGAACGCGTCGGGCCGGGCGATCGCCGCGGCGGCGGCCGCGGCGTTGGTCGCGCTCTGGGTGAGCAGCACGGGCCGGTCCAACCCCAGGGCCTGTGCGACGCGGCCGAAGTCGTCGGGGTCGGCCGAGCCGACGACGGGCTCGGCGGTGCTGCCCGCGTGCCCGCGCAGGGCGAGCGCGACGAGGCGCGCGCGGCCCCGCAGGGCGTCGGCGAGGCCCGACAACTGGAGGGGGCCGAAGCCCGGGTAGTGGGTCGCGAGCACGGCCGGGCCGTCCCCGCCGAAGTCGATCCCGGAGAGTTCTCCGCCGTCGTCCGTGCGGACACCGAATTCACGCATTCCACCATCATCGCAGCTCAGGACCCCATATGTGGGACACACGTGACCCGTCACACATCGAGCTCGGCCGGCGGCCTCCCGCGGGCCGGGGCCACGCCCTCCGGCCGCGACGCCCCGCTCGTGCTCGCCGGGGCCCGCCGACGCACGCCGACGCACGCCGGGTCCCGCCGGGGGCCGCACGAGGTCCACAGGGAGCGCCCGGCGTCCGGCGATACAGTCGTGCTGCCCGCGACCCGAAGGGATCCACCTGTGAGCAGCCGCTCCGACGCCCCCACGACCGACCTCCGCCCCGACGCCACCGACACCCTGCGGGCGGCGTTCGCCACCCGCATCCACGTCTTCGACGGCGCGATGGGCACGTCGATCCAGCACCACCAGCTCGACGAGTCCGACTACCGCGGGGAGCGGTTCGCCGACTGGGAGCGCGACCTCAAGGGCAACAACGACCTCCTCTCGTTGACCGCGCCGGAGCTCATCCGGGGCATCCACGACGAGTTCCTCGACGCCGGGGCCGACTTCGTCGAGACGAACACGTTCAACGCCCAGCGGATCTCCCTCGCCGACTACGGCATGGAGGAGCTGGCGTACGAGTTCAACGTGACGTCGGCGCGGATCGCGCGGCAGGCCTGCGACGCGCACGAGGCCGCCGACGGCCGCCCCCGGTACGTGCTCGGCGCCCTCGGCCCGACGAACCGCACGGCCTCGATCAGCCCCGACGTCAACGACCCGGGGGCCCGCAACGTCGCCTTCGCCGAGCTCGTCGAGGCCTACCTCGAGCAGGCGAACGGCCTCGTGGACGGCGGCGCCGACGTGCTGCTCGTCGAGACGATCTTCGACACCCTCAACGCCAAGGCCGCGATCTTCGCCCTCGAGACCCTCTTCGAGGAGCGGGGCCGGCGCTGGCCGGTCGTCGTCTCCGGCACCATCACCGACGCGTCGGGCCGCACCCTGTCGGGGCAGACGACGGAGGCGTTCTGGAACAGCGTCCGGCACGCCCGGCCCCTGGCGATCGGCCTCAACTGCGCGCTCGGCGCGGAGGAGATGCGGCCGTACGTGGCCGAGCTGGCCCGCGTGGCCGACTGCTTCGTCTCGTGCTACCCGAACGCGGGGCTGCCGAACGCGTTCGGCGAGTACGACGAGTCGCCCGAGTCGATGGCCGCCGTCGTCGGGTCGTTCGCCAAGGACGGCCTGGTCAACGCCGTGGGCGGGTGCTGCGGCACGACGCCCGAGCACGTGCGCGCCATCGCCGAGGCCGTCGAGGGGCTCGCCCCGCGCGAGCCGGCGGCGGCGGCACCGGCGCTGCGCCTGTCGGGGCTGGAGGCGTTCACGGTCACGCCCGACTCGCTGTTCGTCAACGTCGGGGAGCGCACGAACATCACCGGGTCGGCCCGCTTCCGCCGCCTCATCAAGGAGGGCGACTACGGCACCGCGCTCGACGTCGCCCGCCAGCAGGTCGAGAACGGCGCGCAGGTCATCGACATCAACATGGACGAGGGGATGATCGACGGCGTCGAGGCGATGGACCGCTTCTGCAAGCTCGTCGCCTCCGAGCCGGACATCTCGCGGGTCCCGGTCATGGTCGACTCGAGCAAGTGGGAGGTCATCGAGGCAGGTCTGCGGTGCATCCAGGGCAAGTCGATCGTCAACTCGATCTCGATGAAGGAGGGCAAGGAGCCCTTCGTGGAGCGGGCCCGCCTGTGCCGCAAGTACGGTGCGGCGATCGTCGTCATGGCGTTCGACGAGGACGGGCAGGCCGACGACCTGGCGCGCCGCATCGCGATCTGCGGGGAGGCGTACCGGATCCTCGCCGACGAGGTCGGCTTCCCGACGCAGGACATCATCTTCGACCCGAACATCTTCGCCATCGCGACGGGCATCGACGAGCACCGCAACTACGGCGTCGACTTCATCGAGGCCACCCGCTGGATCAAGGAGAACCTGCCGGGTGCGCTCGTCTCGGGCGGGGTCTCGAACGTCTCGTTCTCGTTCCGGGGCAACAACCCGGTCCGCGAGGCCATCCACGCCGTGTTCCTCTACCACGCGATCCGCGCGGGGATGGACATGGGCATCGTCAACGCCGGCGCGCTCGTCGTCTACGACGAGATCGATCCGCGCCTGCGGGAACGGATCGAGGACGTCGTCCTCAACCGCCGGGAGGACGCCACCGAGCGCCTCCTCGAGATCGCCGGCGAGTTCGCCGGGACGGGCGAGCAGGCGGAGGTGGCGGCGCAGGAGTGGCGGTCGCTGCCCGTGCGGGAGCGGATCACGCACGCGCTCGTCAAGGGCATCGACGCCCACATCGTCGACGACACCGAGGAGATGCGGGCCGAGCTCGCGAGCGAGGGCCGGCGCCCCCTCGACGTCATCGAGGGCCCGCTCATGGACGGCATGGGCGTGGTCGGCGACCTCTTCGGCGCGGGAAAGATGTTCCTGCCGCAGGTGGTCAAGTCGGCGCGGGTCATGAAGAAGGCCGTGGCGCACCTGATCCCCTACATCGAGGCCGAGAAGAAGCCGGGCGACGCCGCCCGGGCGAAGGGCAAGATCGTCATGGCGACGGTCAAGGGCGACGTCCACGACATCGGCAAGAACATCGTCGGGGTCGTCCTGCAGTGCAACAACTACGACGTCGTCGACCTCGGCGTCATGGTGCCGGCGAGCAAGATCCTCGACGCCGCCAAGGAGGAGAACGCCGACCTCATCGGGCTCTCCGGCCTCATCACCCCCTCGCTCGACGAGATGGTGAACTTCGCCGCCGAGATGGAACGCCTCGGGCTCGAGATCCCGCTGCTGCTCGGCGGCGCGACGACGTCCCGGGCGCACACGGCCGTCAAGGTCGACCCGAAGTACTCCGGCCCCGTCGTCTGGGTCAAGGACGCGAGCCGGTCGGTGCAGACGGCGTCCGCGCTGCTGTCCGACTCGCGCCGCGAGCAGTTCATGGCCGACGTGCAGGAGGACTTCGACGCGCTGCGCCGCCGGCACGCGGCCAAGTCGAACGAGCGGCCGCTGATCCGGTACACGCAGGCGCTGGCCGACCGCACCCCGATCGAGTGGGCGGACTACACGCCCCCGAAGCCGGCGATGCTCGCCGGCGGCGCGCCCGACGGGTGGACGCGCACGTTCGAGGAGTACCCGCTGGCCGAGCTGCGCGAGTACATTGACTGGCAGCCGTTCTTCAACGCGTGGGAGATGAAGGGTCGCTTCCCCGACATCCTCAACAACCCCGCCACCGGCGAAGCCGCCACGAGGCTGTGGGAGGACGCCCAGGCGATGCTCGATCGCGTCGTCGACGAGGGCTGGCTCACCGCCAACGGGGTCATCGGCTTCTTCCCGGCGACGGCCGTGGGCGACAGCATCGAGCTGTACCGCGACGAGGACCGGGCGCAGGTCGCGACGACGCTGCACCACCTGCGCCAGCAGGGTCAACACCGGGCGGGCGTGCCGAGCCGGTCGCTGGCCGACTACGTCGCCCCGAAGGACGCCGGGAAGGACGACTGGGTCGGCGGGTTCGCCGTCACCGCGGGGCTCGGGGCCGGCGACCGGATCGCCGCGTTCAAGGCGGAGCTCGACGACTACAGCGGCATCCTGCTCGAGTCGCTCGCCGACCGCCTCGCGGAGGCGTTCGCGGAGCGGCTGCACGAGCGGGTCCGGCGCGAGTTCTGGGGTTACGCCCCCGACGAGCAGCTCGAGGCCGACGCCCTCATCGCGGAGAAGTACCGCGGCATCCGCCCCGCCCCCGGGTACCCGGCCTGCCCCGACCACACCGAGAAGGAGACGCTGTTCGACCTCCTCGACGTGACCGAGCGGACCGGGATCGAGCTCACCGAGTCGATGGCGATGTGGCCCGGCGCCGCGGTGTCGGGGTGGTACTTCTCGCACCCCGACAGCCAGTACTTCGTCGTCGGCCGGGTCGGCCAGGACCAGGTCGAGGACTACGCCAAGCGCAAGAACTGGTCGATGGCCGAGGCCGAGAAGTGGCTCTCGCCCAACCTCGGCTACGAGCCGGAGGACTGAGCCGCCGGGCCCGGTGACCCCGGGCCCGGCGCGCCGGCGCTCGCCACGCCGGCGCTCGCCACGCCGGCGCTCGCCACGCACGGGGCGATGCGGGCTCCCGGCCCGCGCGTCACGGTGCGAGCAGGGCCCGGATGTCGTCGGGCGACAGGGGCGCGGCGACGTCCGTGGCGTCGCCGACGACCTGGTCGAAGAGGTCGCGCTTGCGCTGCTGCATCGCGACGACCTTGTCCTCGATGGTCGCGTCGGCGACGAGGCGGTAGACCATGACGTGCTTGTCCTGGCCGATGCGATGGGCGCGGTCGATGGCCTGGTCCTCGGCGGCCGGGTTCCACCACGGGTCGAGGATGAAGACGTAGTCGGCCTCGGTGAGGGTCAGGCCGGTGCCGCCCGCCTTGAGGCTGATGCAGAAGACCGGGTCGTCGCCGGTGCGGAACGTCTCGATCCGCTTCGCCCGGTCCCGGGTGCGGCCGTCGAGGTAGACGTGCCCGATCCCCTCGGCGGTGAGCCGCTCGCGCACCATGCCGAGGAACCGCGTGAACTGGCTGAAGACGAGCGCGCGGTGGCCGCCGGCGACGACGTCCTCGAGCAGCTCCATGAGGACGTCGATCTTCGTGCCCGCGGCGGGCGCGCCGGTGTCGAAGGGTGCGGCGGAGGCGTCGACGAGCCCGGGTGCGAGCGCGAGGAGCCGCAGCGTCGTCAGGGACCGGAAGATGACGAGCCGGTTCTTCTCGAACCCGCCGGAGTCGAGCAGGTCGAGCACCTTCTGCCGCTCGCGGTGCAGCACGCGGTCGTAGACGCGGCGGTGCGCGGGGGAGAGGTCCACCGAGACGACCTGCACCTGCTTGGGGGGCAGGTCGGCGGCGACGGCCTCCTTGGTGCGCCGCAGCACGAGCGGCCGCAGGTGCCGGTGCAGCCGCTCGAGCTTGGCCGGGTCGGTGCCCTCCTCGATGGGACGGCGGTAGACGTCGGCGAAGGTCTCGGGGTCGGGGAACAGGCCCGGGGCGGCGATCGACAGCAGCGACCACAGGTCCATGAGGCTGTTCTCGAGCGGCGTGCCGGTGACGACGAACCGCCGCGGCGCGCCGATGCGCCGGATCGCGTGGTACGTCTTGCTGCGGTGGTTCTTCACGGCCTGCGCCTCGTCGAGGACGACCCCCGACCAGCGCAGTTCCGCGAACTCCGGGCCGTCGAGCCGGGCGATGGCGTACGTCGTCAGCACGAGGCGGGCGCCGCCCACCGCCTGCGCGAGGGGCGTCTTCCGGCGGCGCGTCGTCGAGGTGATCGCCGCCACCGGGAGGTCGGGGGCGAACGCGGCGGCCTGTTCCTCCCAGGCACCGACGACGCTCGTGGGCGCGACGACGAGCAGCGGCGCCCCGTCGAGGTCGCCCCGCTGCGCGGCGCGCACCGCGACCGCGAGGACCTGGAGGGTCTTGCCCAGCCCCATGTCGTCGGCGAGGACCCCGCCGAGACCGGCGTCCCAGAGCAGCGACAACCACCGGAAGCCGTCGAGCTGGTAGGGCCGCAGCGTGGCCCGCAGCGACTCCGGCGGCGGGGACTGCGCGGCCGCGGCGGCGCCGGGGCCCGCCTCGAGCAGGGCCCCGACCGATCGCACCCACGCCGCGGACTCCTCCACGACGACGCCGATGGCCGTGAGGTCCTCCCAGAGGCCGGCGTGCACGGGCCGCACCGACAGGGTCGAGCCCTGGTGGTCGGACAGGTGCCGGGACTCCTCGATGAGTTCCCGGAGCCGGTGCAGGGCGGGGGAGGCGAGGGAGAAGTAGCGGCCCGAGTCGAGCAGCATCCGCGGCTGCCCCTTCGCGAGCGCCGTGAACAGCGCCTGGAACGGGACCCGCTCGCCGTCGACCTCGACGGACACGTCGAGGTCGAACCAGTCGGTCCGCTCCGAGCGCAGCCCAGGGCCCGCGTCGCGCACGGCGAGGCGGATCTGGGGCTCCTGTTCGGCCTCGCGGTAGTCGAGGGGGTCACCGACGACGGTGACCCGGACGTCGTCCCGCCGCGCGAGCGCCGGCAGCAGCTCGTTCGCGACGGCGATGGTGTCCTCACCGGAGAACCGCTGCACCGGCACGAGCGCCCGCCGCGGGCCCACCGGCGTCGTCAGCCCGTCCGGGGAGTCGGGGGTGGGCAACGCGTCGACGATCCGCTGCTCGGCGGCGACGTCGCGGGCCACGTCGTCGGGGCCCGCGCCGGCGGGGCGCGCCCGCGGCGGGACGACGGGCACGTCGTAGACGTGTTCGCCCACGACGTACCGGAACCCCCAGCGCAGGAGCACCTGGTGACCCTCCTCGAAGCGGGCCTCGAGGGTGAGCACGGGGGGTTCGGGGGCCGGCAGGTCGAGGTCGTGCTCGAGCAGGACCGTGCCCGCCCGCAGTTGCGGGTAGTAGGCGGCGGTGAAGCGGTCGACGTCGCCGGCCGGGACGTGCACCGTCTCGGGGCCGAGGACGAGCCCCTCCTCGACCGGGCGCAGCCGGGCGTCGAGCCCGGCGACGACGAGGTCGACCCCCGCGCCGTCGCCCCCCGCCCGCGCGGCCCCGTGGTGCGTCCCGGCGGACCCCGACCCGAGGAACGCGACCCCGTGCGGCGGGGAGCCGCACCACATGACGTCGCGGGCCGGCCGTGACACCCCGTCGAGGAGCACGCGGGGGGCCAGGGACAGCCCGCCGTCGGGCGCCCGCCGCACGTCGATCCCGAACCGGGCCTCGTCCGGGGCCAGCCGGACCGCGGTCACGCTCCGGTCGGCGGGAACGAACTCGACCCCCACTCCGGCGGCCTCGGCGAGCAGCGCCCACACGGCGGGGCCGAGGCCGTCGACCTCGAGGTGGTCGGGCGCGCGCACGTAGGCGTAGCGGTTGACCGGGCGCAGGGCGGCGAGGCGGCGCAGCACCTCGAGGTGGGCGGCGTCGGCGCGGCCGGGGAGGAGCCGGTCGAGGTCCTCCCAAGCGGCGCCGGTGCGGCCCCACCGGCCGGTGCGGGTCCGCCGCAGCGGGCGCAGGCGCAGGCGCGGCTCCCGCGACGGCGGCCGCGCGCCCCACCGGTCGGCGGCGGGCGGGACGCCGAGCGAGAAGCCGAGCGCGAGCGGCTCGCCCACGTCGGCCGAGCCGGGGTGCGGGCCGGTGGGGGCCTGCAGCGCGTGCCGGAGCAGGGCCTCCCAGGCCGGCACGTCCGAGGTCCCGTCCGGGTCGGTCGTCGTGGCGTCCGCCGTCGCGGGGTGGCGGGCCAGAACGGGACCGTCGGCCCCCGTCGAGGTCGCCGCGCCGTCCGCCGTCAGCCCGGCCAGGGCCCGGGCGCGCAGCACGACGGCGACGACGTGCTTGCAGTCGGACCGCATCGGGCAGGAACACCGGCTGCTCAGGCCCGCCCGCGCCCCGCCGCCCCGGTTCGCGGGCGCTCCCGCGAGCACGAGCGTCTGGTAGGGGAGGGCATCGCCGCCCGCGACCCGGGCCGTGACGAGGCGGCCGTGGTCGCCGGTCTCGAGGGCGCCGACCCGCCCCGCCCGCGCGTACGCCCGGCCGCGCTCGAACGTCGCCTCGCCGAAGCGGCGCAGCAGCGCCGCGTCGTCCAACGACGCGAGCCAGGCGGCGTCGAGCAGGGGCGGCACCATGCCCTGCACGATAGGGGCCGCCACCGACAGTGACGACGCGCCGGGTCATCGAGGTCGAGACCCGGCGCGGAGCCTGCAGGGCCGGGTCAGCCGACCCGGGCGCGCCAGGGACCGACCTCGACGATGGCGCCGTCGACGACGTCGAACGGGGCAGGGGCGCGGTCGAGGGGCACGTCGGCCGTCGCGGGCGACGAGGTGAGTCGGAGGACGAGCCGCTGCGGGGTCTGCTGGTCGGCCGCGGTGCGGTAGCCGCGCCACCACATCGTGAACGCCGCCCCCTCGCCGGGGTCGAGACCCACGGGGCGGGCCGTCTCCGGGGCGCCGGAAGGCTCGAGGCGGCCGGGGTCGTCGGTGCGCTGCACCGTGAGGGCGAGGGGCCCGCCCTGTTCGAGCCGCACCTCCGGGTAGCCGGACAGGCTGCAGCGCCGACCGGAGCTGTTCGTCGCGACCACCCTCGTCCACGTATTGCCGACGGCGGCGTCCCACCCGTCGTTCGTCAGGCGGAGGTCGTCGAGCGTGCAGGTGCCCGCGCCGCCGGCGGGGGCGGGCGTCGCCCGGGTCGCCGGGGGAGGTGGCGGCGGGGCGGCGGCGGTCGGCACCGGGTCCGGCGTCGCGCGGAGCTGCGGCGGCGCGGACCACCTCGGGGCCGGCGGCGCGGCGAGGAGGATCGCCAGGGCCGTGCCGAGCAGACCCGCCCCGACGATCCCGGCCGCGATCCACCGGGACCGCGCTCGCCGCCGTTCTGCTCCCGGCCGCGCGTCCTGGCGCGGCCCGATCGGATCGGGCCCGCCGATGACGGGCAGCTCGGCGACCCCCGGCCGCCGGAGCGGCTCGCGCGCGTCGTCCGACGTCCGCGTCCGACCTCGATCCACGTCGGTGCCCCTTCCCCCCGCCGACCGCGACCCCCGCGCCGGTCCTGCGGATGGTCCCGGACGGACCCGTGAGCCCCCTGAGGGCCCGGTGCGCGGGCGCTGGGCACCGCGCGTGGCGAGGGTGGCCCTGGTCAGGGCGCAGCGGACCGGGTCAGGGGGCCCGGTCGGGCTCGATCTCGGTGACGGTGCCGCCCTCCACGTGCAGGCGGCGGGTGAGCCGGACCGACTCGAGCATGCGGCGGTCGTGGGTGACGAGCAGGAGCGTGCCGTCGAACGACTCGAGCGCGCTCTCGAGCTGCTCGATCGCCGGCAGGTCGAGGTGGTTGGTCGGCTCGTCGAGGACGAGCAGGTTGGTCCCGCGCGCCTGCAGGAGCGCGAGCGCGGCCCGGGTGCGTTCCCCGGGGCTGAGGGAGGCGGCGGGCCGGTCGACGTGGTCGCCCTTGAGGCCGAACTTCGCGAGCAGGGTCCGGACGTCGGCGTCGGACCAGTCGGGCATCTCCCGCCCGAACGCGCGGGCCAGGGCCGTGTCGTCGGCGAACGCCGCCCGCGCCTGGTCGATCTCGCCGACGTGGACGCGCGAGCCGAGGGACGCCTCGCCCTCATCGGGGGCGATCCGACCGAGCAGGAGCGCGAGCAGGGTCGTCTTGCCCGCGCCGTTGGGCCCCGTCACGGCGACCCGATCCCGGACGTCGAGGTGCAGGTCGACCGGGCCGAGCTCGAACGCCCCCCGCCGCACGCGGGCGCCGCGCGCACTCGCGACGACGTCGCCGGACCGCTCGGCCGCGGCGATGTCGAACTGGAGTCGCCACTCCTTGCGCGGCTCGACGACCTCGTCGAGCCGCTCGATCATCCGGTCGGTCTGCCGCGCCTTGGCCGCCTGCTTCTCGCTCGTCGCGCGCTGGTGGGCGCGGATCGACTTGTCGCGCTCCTGGCCCGAGCGGGCCTTGGCCTTGCGCGCCACCTGCTTCGTGCCCTTGTCGAGCCACGCCCGCTGGCGGCGGGCGCGTTCCTGCAGCGACGACTTACGGGCCGCGTACTCGTCGTAGGCCTCGCGCGCGTGGCGGCGGGCGATGCTCCGCTCCTCGAGGTAGGCGTCGTAGCTGCCCCCGTACACCGCCACGCGCTCGAGGCTGCGGTCGATCTCGACGACGGAGTCGACGGTGCGGGAAAGGAACTCGCGGTCGTGGCTGACGAGGACGACGGGCGCGGGGGCGTCGAGGACGAAGTCCTCCAGCCGCGCGAGGCCCGCCGCGTCGAGGTCGTTCGTCGGCTCGTCGAGCAGGTAGGCGTCGTAGCGCGACACGAGCAGGGCCGCGAGCCCGACCCGCGCGCCCTGGCCCCCGGAGAGGGTGGTGACGACCGCGTCGGGCCCGACGTCGAGGCCGAGGTCGGCCAGCACCGCGTCGAGCCGTTCCTCGACGTCGGCCCCGCCGAGGGCGAGCCACGCCTCGAGGGCCGTCGCGTAGGCGTCGTCGGCGCCGGCCACGCCGTCGGCGAGGCGCTGCGCCCAGGTGTCCATCGCCTCCTGCGCGTCCGCGACGCCGGTCCGGCGCCGCACGAGCTCGACGACCGACTCCCCGGGCACGCGCTCGACCTGCTGGGCGAGATGGCCGAGACGGGCGTCCCGGGGGGAGACCTCGATCCGGCCCCGCTGCGGGCTCTCGAGTCCGGCGAGGAGGCGCAGCAGCGTCGACTTCCCGGACCCGTTCGGCCCGACGAGACCGACGACGTCCCCGGGCGCGACGACGAGATCGAGACCGGAGAAGAGGAGGCGGTCCCCGTGGCCCGCGGCGACCCCGCGGGCCTGGAGGGTGGCGCTCACCCGGCGCGGCGCAGGCCGGTGCCGCGGCCGGACCGGTCCTCGCGGTGGCCGAGCATGCCGAGGACCAGCCGCCGGTACTGCGCGGCGATGTGGGCCACCTCGTCGGCGTCGTCGGTGCGGTACCAGCGACAGCAGTCCGAGATCAGAGAGGTGATCGCGACCGCGGTGACCGGGACGTCGACCGGGTCGAAGATCCCCGCGGCGATGCCGCGCTCGATGGTGTCGGCGATCCGGGAGGTGACCTCCCCGCGCATGCGCAGGATCTCGTCCTGGTGGTCGGGGCCCAGCCGCTCGACCTCGTTGTTGATGACGCGGGCGACGTCGTGCCGGTCGAGGTGCCCGGCGACGACCCCCTCCGCCAGCGCGCCCATCTGCTCGGCCGGGTCGTCGGAGACCTCGAGCGCCTCCCGGACCAGCCCGTCGACGAACTGGTGGCCGCCGAGGGAGATGACGTAGAGCAACTGCTCCTTGCTGCGGAAGTGCACGTACAGCGACGCGGGGGACAGGCCGACCTCGCTCGCGATGTCGCGGGTGGTCGTGCCGTCGAAACCCCGTTCGGCGAAGATCTTCATGCCCGCCTCGATGAGGCGCCGCCGCGCGGGGTCGCCGGGGGCGGTCGAGCGCTGTCGGCTCTTGGTGGCCACCATCACGTCCTCTCCGCGGTCGAGGCGGGCCGGCGTTCCGACCCCACCCTCGCCGTTGCTGCTGTCCGTTCCGGTGATCCCCCGCCGGTCGGACGGTCGACCTGTTGGTCCAGCATACCGACCGGTATGAGCAATCGCTTAGTCACGCTCGCGTCGAGTTGCGCGAACTCGACGACGCCGCGCGGGGATCCGGCGACGGACCGACCGGAGGCGCCCCGTCTAGGGTGGCGGGGTGACAGCAGCGACGGGCATCGGATCGTGGCCGGGTACCGACGCGGGGCTCGCGCAGCGCGTCGTGCGCGACACGCTCGCCGACGGGCCGGAGGGGCTGCCCTTCCTGCCCGAGCTGCCGGCGCGAGGCCCCGGGTCGGACCTCGTGGGCCGCGCGGCCGCCCTCCTGTCGGGGCTGAGCGTCGACCTGCAGCCGTCGGGGTGGCGCCTCGTCGACCACGCCGGGCGCGACGAGGAGCGGGCCGTCGCCACGATGCGGCGCGACCTCGACGACCTCGCCGAGACCTTCGACGGGTACACCGGGCCGTTCAAGCTCGCGGTGAGCGGTCCGTGGACCCTGGCCGCCGAGCTGCGTCTGGCGCGGGGCGAACGGGTGGTCGGCGACCTCGGCGCGAGCCGGGACGTCGCGCAGTCCCTCGCCGAGGGCCTGCGTGGGCACGTGGCGGACGTGCGGCGGCTGCTGCCGGGGGCCCGGGTCGTCGTCCAGCTCGACGAGCCGAGCCTGCCGGCGGTGCTCGCGGGCCGACTGCCCACGTCGTCGGGGTACGGCGCCCACCGCGCGGTCGACCCCGAGGAGGTCCAGCGCCGCCTCGCCGAGGTCGTGGCCGCGGCGCGCGAGGCGTCCGCCGGCTCGGGCGCGCGGGCCGGGGCGGGCGCCGCTGCCGCCACCGAGGCGGGGAACGCCGCCGCCGACGTCGTCGTCCACTGCTGCGCGGCGCAGGTTCCCGTCGGCCTGCTGAGATCCGCGGGGGCGCAGGCGCTCTCGCTCGACACCACGCTGCTCGACGCGCGGGCGTGGGAGGACGTCGCGGGCGCCGTCGAGGCGGGCGTCGAGCTGTGGCCCGGGCTGGCCGTGCCGGCCGACCGTCGCGGGTCGGTCGCCGCCCTCACCGCCGGGCTCGAGCGGTCCTGGTCGGAGGTCGGCCTCGAGCGTGAGCGGCTGCTCGGCGTGACGCTCAGCCCCACGTGCGGCCTCGCCGGCGCCTCGCCGACGCAGGCCCGCGAGACGCAGGTCGCCGTCCGCGAGGCGGCCCGGTCGCTCGCCGAACGCATCCGGTCCTGAGGCGCCGAGGTCGACAGGGTCCCGAGGGGACGGGCGCATCGACCTTGTCGGTGGCCTGATGCAGGATGAACGCGTGACCGACGCCGACCCCGCCGTCCCGCCCGCCGACCCGCATCCGGGGGCCGGCCCGGCCGACGGTGCCGGCGGGCCCGAGCCGTCCGCGGCGCCCCCGCCGGAGTCCGCCCGCCACGAGTGGGAGGAGCTCGCGGAGACGATCCGCGGCCACCAGTTCGCCTACTACGTGCGCGACGCACCCACCGTCGACGACGCCGAGTTCGACCGGCTCCTGCGCCGGCTGCAGGCCCTGGAGGAGGAGCACCCCGGCCTGCGGGTGCCCGAAAGCCCCACCCAGCGCGTGGGCGGCACCTTCTCGACCGAGTTCACGGCGGTCGACCACCGCGAGCGGATGCTCAGCCTCGACAACGTGTTCACCTCCGACGAGCTGCGGGAGTGGATCGACCGCACGCTCGCCGCGGCCGGCGGGGCCCAGGTGCACTTCCTCACCGAGGCCAAGATCGACGGCCTCGCGATCAACCTGCTCTACGAGGACGGCCGGCTCACGCGCGCCCTCACGCGGGGCGACGGCCGCACGGGCGAGGACGTCACGCACAACGTGCGCACCATCGAGGGGGTGCCGCACCGGCTCGAGCGGCCCGCCGACGCCCACGACGAGGCCACGGCCACTGTCGACGTGCCCGCCCTCGTCGAGATCCGCGGCGAGGTGTTCTTCCCCACCGAGGCGTTCGCCGAGCTCAACGCGCGCCTCGTCGAGGCGGGCAAGCCGCCCTTCGCCAACCCGCGCAACGCGGCCGCGGGGTCGCTGCGCCAGAAGGACCCCCGGGTCACGGCGAGCCGCCCGCTGCGGATGCTCGTCCACGGCCTCGGGGCGCGCACGGGGTTCGACATCACGCGGCAGAGCGAGGCGTACGAGATCCTGCGCGGATGGGGCCTGCCGTGCTCGACGCACAACCGGGTGGTCTCCACGGCCGACGAGGTGCTGGACCGCGTCGCGTACTTCGGGGAGCACCGCCACGACGTCGAGCACCAGCTCGACGGCCTCGTCGTCAAGGTCGACGAGGTGGCCGTCCAGCGGCGGCTCGGGTCGACCTCACGCGCCCCCCGGTGGGCCATCGCCTACAAGTACCCGCCGGAGGAGGTGACGACGCAGCTCCTCGACATCCGCGTCAACGTGGGCCGCACGGGGCGCGTCACCCCGTACGGCGTCATGGCCCCCGTCGTCGTCGCCGGGTCCACCGTCGAGATGGCCACGCTGCACAACGCCGACGAGGTGCGCCGCAAGGGCGTGCTCATCGGCGACACCGTCGTGCTGCGCAAGGCCGGCGACGTCATCCCCGAGATCCTCGGCCCGGTCGTCGACCTGCGCGACGGCACGCAGCGCGAGTTCGTCATGCCGACCCACTGCCCCTCCTGCGGCACCGCCCTCGCCCCCGAGAAGGAGGGCGACAAGGACATCCGGTGCCCCAACTCGCGCACCTGCCCGGCCCAGCTGCGCGAACGGCTCTTCTCCCTCGCCGGCCGCGGCGCGTTCGACGTCGAGGCCCTCGGCTGGGAGGGGGCGGGAGCGCTGCTGGAGTCCGGCGTCCTCACCGACGAGGGCGACCTGTTCGCCCTCACCGGCGCCGACGTCGCCCGCGTGCCCCTGTACACCCGGGCGGCCTCCACCAAGGAGACCGCAGATCCCGACAGCGTCCCGGCCCCGGGCATCCTCGACGGCCGCGTGCTGTCCGCCAACGGCCGGCGGCTCGTCGACAACCTCGCCGGGGCCCGCGAGCAGCCCCTGTGGCGCGTGCTCGTCGCGCTCTCGATCCGCCACGTCGGGCCCACGGCCGCCCGCGCGCTCGCGGCGCACTTCGGGTCGATGGACGCGATCCGGTCCGCCTCCCGCGAGGAGCTCGCGAACGTCGACGGGGTCGGCGGGGTCATCGCCGACGCCGTCCTCGCGTGGTTCGACGTCGACTGGCACGCCGACATCGTCGCGGCCTGGGCCCGCGACGGCGTGCGGATGGAGGACGAGCGCGACGCCTCCGTCGCCCGGACGCTCGAGGGGGTCACGGTCGTCGTCACCGGCTCGCTGCAGGAGTTCTCGCGCGACGAGGCCAAGGAGGCGATCCTGGCCCGCGGTGGCAAGGCGTCGGGGTCGGTGAGCAAGAAGACCCACGTCGTCGTCGCGGGCGAGAACGCCGGCTCCAAGGCCGACAAGGCCGAGCAGCTCGGGGTCCGCATCCTCGACGAGGCGGGGTTCCGGCTCCTGCTCGAGGGGGGCCTCGACGCCCTCCCCGAGCCCGAGCCCGAGCCCGCAGCGGCGAGCGAGCCGGGGCCCGAGCCCGGGGCGGGCGCGCGGGGCGAACGCACCCCCGAGAGTTCGACGCCGTCGGTCGACGGCGCGGCCGGCTGAACGGGCGCGCATCGTGAGCGACGACGCGGCGGGGCGAGCGGGCGGCCCGGGGGCCGATCCACCGGCCCCTGGGAAGTCCGGGCCGGCGTCGGCGGCGCTGCGCACCGCGTCGGTGGCGATCCGCGACCTCGCCGGCCGGATGGGCATCCCCGAGATCGTCCACACCCCCGGCGACGCGCTGCCCGGGGCGACGACGGGCCACGTCGTCTACGACCTCGGCATCGCGCTCTCGGTCGCGCTCGGCGACGTGGCCGACTACCTCGCCGCGACCGCCGACCAGGCGGCACACGAGGGCCCCGCGTCGGGGGCCCGCGCGACCCGACGCACAGACTCGTGCGACCCGTCCGACGCGGCCGACCCTTCCGACCCGTCCGCCTCTCACGACGGGCCCGATCGTCCCCCTCCGCCCGACCTGCCCGACCCGCCCGACCTGCCCGACCCGCCCGACCGTGACCACCGGGTCGACGGGGCCGAGCACGTCGACCCCTGCGGCCCGACCTCGGCGGCCTGGGCGCCCCCGGCGCGGGCCCGCCGCCGCCCGGTGATCCGCACGGCGCAGCACCCCGCCGCCGCTCACCGCCGCCGGGCCCTCATGGCGCGGGTGACGTCGTCGTTCGTGCACCCGTGGATGCTCGTGTCGCCGCACGTCGTGGGCGACGTCACGGCCCAACTCGACGCCCACGCCGCCCGGCTCGACGCCATGCTCGCCGACGCCGCCCGGGCGCTCCCGCCGGGCCTGGCCCTCGCCCCCGCGCTCCACGACCTCACCGAGGCGGTCGCCCTCGCGCAGGACGCGTTCGCCGGGCTCGCCGAGGCGATGGACACCCACGTGGCGGAGCTGACCCGGCTCGAGGACCGCATCGGCGCCGCGCCGCCGTGGCGGTGGCGCGCGCTGCGGGCCGACGTCCGGGCGCGCACGGACGCCCTGTCGACCGCCGACGTGGCGTGCCGACGCGGTCTGGAGGCGGCCGTCCGGACGGTGCCCGACAGCGACGCCGTCTGCGCGGGTGGGGGATGGGTGATCGGCCTGCGCGTCCTCGCCGACCTCCCGCCGGACCCCGCGCTCCCGCGTGCCGGCCGCGCCGTCGACCGAGCTGTCGACCGAGCGCTCGACCGGGCCGGCGACGACGGCGCCGGTCGGGCCGCCGGCGCGCGGGCCGTCCTCGCGGCGCTGCCCGCCGACCGGCTCGTCGCCGTCGCGCCGCTGCGCCCCGACCTCGTCGCGCGTCTCGTCGCCGGGGGTGACGACCCGGGCCGGGGCGACGGCGGCCGGCCGGCGCCCGCCCCCGCGTCCGCCCACGCGTCCGAGGGTGCGGCCGCGGGCCAGGTCGAGGTCGCCTGGCGGCAGCTCGCGGCCGTGGCCGGGGACGCGCCGCCGCTCGGTCCGCCGCGCGGCCCGGGGCTCGGCCTGCCCGGCGCGCCCGACGGGACTGCTGCCGAGGTGGTGCTGCGGCGGGTCCTCGCCGTCCGGGAGGTGTTCGCGGGCTGGCCGCCCGACCTCGCGACGCGGGTGACCCTGACGCGGCCGCACCTGCTCGGGCGGCTCGACGGGGTGCCCGTCGACCTGCGGGTCGCGGCCAACCGCCTCCACCTGCGCGCCACCCTCGGGGCGTCGCGGCGCACCGACGTCGACCTCGAGGCGCGGGCCATCGCCCGGCGCGCCGTCGACGGGCAGCGATGGTGGCGGCGACTGCGCGGCGCCGTCCTCGACGCCTGGCTGACGACCGATCGCCTCACGTCCGTCGCCGACCTCGACACCGACCGGCCGCTGCTGCTGCGGGCCGACCTGCGGATCCGGGTCCGGCTCTACCAGTCGCTGCTCTACGACCGGGGTCCCCGCCGCCTGCTGACGTTCGACCCGGCCGGCCGCGGCCGCCTCGCCGAGCTGTGGGGCACCCCGCCCGGGCGGGCCCGGGCCGTCGTCGTCCTCGTGCCCGGGACCGGCACCGCGGTGCGGGGGTTCCACCTGCCGACCCGGGTCGCGGCCGACCTCGCCGCGCAGGCCGGGCCGGGCACGTGCGTCCTCGCCTGGATGGGGGCCGACTTCCCGTACGCCGTGGGCACCGACGCGCCCTTCTCCGTGTTCGCCCGGCGCGCGGCCGTGCCGCTGTGCGCGGTCGTCGAGGCCCTCGACGCGCCTCCGGACGCCGTCGTCACCGTCGCCGGCCACTCCTACGGCGGCGTCATGGTCGGGGCCGCCGAACGCGCCGGCCTGCGGGCCGACCGCGTCGTCCACCTCGCCTCGGCCGGGGCAGGGCCGGGCGTCGTCTCCGTCGGCGACTACCCGAGCACCGACGCCCTCGGGAGACCGCGGCGCGTCGAACGCTTCAGCCTGACCGCGCCGGGCGACCCCATCGTCTACGCCAGGCGCGCGGCCGGGCTCCTGCGCCGCCTCCCCGGTCCGCCCGGCCGGGCGCTCGGGGCCCGCGCCCGGCTCGGTCTCGGTGCCGACCCCGACGGCCTCGACGGCGTGCGGACGCTGCCGGTCGGCGTCTGGGAGGAGGCCCGCGACGGCCACCGCGTCGGCGAGGCCCTGGTGGGCCGGGTGGGCCACGCCGGCATCCTCGAACGCGGCACGAGCTCGTTCCGCCGCGTCGTCGAGATCGCCACCGCCCCGCGCGGCGGCGACGCAGGCGCGGCGTCCCAGCGACCTGCGCCGGAGCTCGGCCCCGAGCCGCCCCCGGACCCCTCCGCCGAGCCCCCGTCGGAGCTCTCGGCGGAGCCCGGCCACGAGTCGGGCCCGGTGTCCGGTGCGCAGACACCCCCGTAGGACGCGCCCCGGGCGACGACGACGAGCCGCCTAGACTGCCGGGTATGACGACGATCACCCGTGACCAGGTCGAGCACCTGGCCATGCTCGCGCGCATCGACCTCACCGACGAGGAGACGACCCGCCTCGCGACCGATCTCGGCGTCATCCTCGAGGCCGTCGAGCAGGTCGGCGAGGTCGCCTCGGACGACGTCCCCCCGATGTCGCACCCGCTGCCGCTCGTCAACGTCCTGCGCGCCGACGAGGTCCGCCCGTCGCTGGCCGTGCAGGAGGCCCTGTCCGGGGCCCCCGAGGCGCAGGACGACCGGTTCGTCGTGCCCCGCATCCTCGGCGAGGAGTAGGGCTCCGGGCCCCCGCCGGCGCGCGACGCTCCCGAGTCCACAGGCCCGCCCGGACCCCCGCCCCCGGGGCGCGCGTCAGGCCCGAACCGGCCCCACCCACCCGCCACCCACCCGACGAAGAGGTGCCGCCACCGTGACCGACCACCCAGACCTCGTCCGGCGCAGCGCCGCCCGCCTCGCCGCCGACCTGGCCGCCAGGGACGTCAGCGCGGTCGAGGTCGTGCGCGCCCACCTGGACCGCATGGACGCCGTGGACGGGGCCGTCCACGCCTACCTGCACCGCGACGACGAGGGGGCGCTCGCCACGGCCCGCGAGGTCGACGCGGCCCGCGCCCGCGGCGAGGCGCTCCACCCGCTCGCCGGGGTCCCGGTCGCCGTCAAGGACGTGGCCTGCACGGTCGGTCAGCCCACGACCGCGGGCTCGAAGATGCTCGAGGGCTGGATGCCGCCGTACGACGCGACCGTCGTCGAGCGGCTGCGGGCCGCGGGCCTGCCCATCCTCGGCAAGACGAACATGGACGAGTTCGCGATGGGGTCCTCCACCGAGCACTCCGCGTACGGCGTCACCCGCAACCCGTGGGACCTCACGCGGGTGCCCGGCGGGTCGGGCGGCGGCTCGTCGGCGGTTCTCGCGTCGTTCCAGGCGCCCCTGGCCGTGGGGTCCGACACCGGCGGCTCGATCCGGCAGCCGGCCGCCGTCACCGGCACGGTCGGGACCAAGCCGACCTACGGCGGGGTCTCCCGCTACGGCGTCATCGCCCTCGCGAGCAGCCTGGACCAGATCGGCCCGTGCGCGCGCACCGTCCTCGACACCGCCCTCCTGCACGAGGTCCTCGCCGGGCACGACCCGCGCGACTCGACGTCCATCGACGCACCGGTCCCGCCCGTCGTCCAGGCCGCCCGCCGCGCCGACGTCGCCGGGCTGCGGATCGGGGTCGTCGGCGGGCGCGACGCCACCGGGTACCAGCCCGGGGTGCTCGCCCGGTTCACCGAGGCCCTCGACCGCCTCGAGGCGGCGGGCGCCACCGTCGTCGACGTCGCCTGCCCCCACTTCGACTACGCCGTGGCCGCGTACTACCTCATCCTCCCGTCCGAGGCGAGCAGCAACCTCGCCCGGTACGACGCCATGCGGTACGGCCTGCGCGTCGACCCGTCCCGCGGCGGGGCGAGCAGCGCCGAGCAGGTGATGGCCGCGAGCCGGGAGGCGGGCTTCGGCGACGAGGTCAAGCGCCGCATCATCCTCGGCACCTACGCGCTGAGCGCCGGCTACGTCGACGCCTACTACGGGCAGGCGCAGCGGGTGCGCACGCTCGTCGCCCACGACTTCGCGGCCGCGTTCGAGCAGGTGGACGTCCTCGTGTCGCCGACGACGCCCACGACCGCGTACCCGATCGGCGAGAAGGTCGACGACCCGCTCGCCATGTACCGCCTCGACGTGACGACCATCCCGGCGAACCTCGCCGGGGTGCCCGGCCTGTCCGTGCCCGTCGGCCTCGCCGACGAGGACGGTCTGCCCGTGGGGTTGCAGGTGCTCGCCCCCGCGATGGCCGACGACCGCCTCTACACCGTCGCGGCCGCCCTCGAGCGCGATCTCGTCGACGCCTGGGGCGCCCCCCTGCTCGACCGGGCCCCCGAGGTGTCCACGAGCCCCGTCCCGACGCCGACGCGCCAGGAGGCCTGACATGCCCGTCACCGACGACGTCCTCGACCTGACCGAGGTCCTCGCGTCCTACGACCCCGTCATCGGGCTCGAGGTGCACGTCGAGCTGAGCACCGCGACGAAGATGTTCTGCGGGTGCGCGACGACGTTCGGCGCCGCGCCGAACACGCAGACGTGCCCGGTGTGCCTCGGCCTGCCGGGCGCGCTGCCCGTGGCCAACGCAGCGGCCGTCGACGCGGCGATCCGCATCGGGCTCGCCCTGAACTGCTCCATCGCGCAACGCTGCCGCTTCGCCCGGAAGAACTACTTCTACCCGGACATGACGAAGAACTTCCAGACGAGCCAGTACGACGAACCGATCGCCTTCGACGGGCACCTGGACGTCGAGGTCCCGACCGGCGACGGCGGCTCGTTCACCTACCGCGTCGAGATCGAGCGCGCGCACATGGAGGAGGACGCGGGCAAGTCGACGCACGTCACGACCGGCGGCGGCAGCAGCCGCATCGTCGGGGCCGACCACTCCCTGCTCGACTACAACCGCGCCGGCACGCCGCTCGTCGAGATCGTCACGCGCCCGCTGGTCGGGGCCGGCGAACACGCGCCCGCGGTCGCCCGCGCCTACGTGGGGGCGCTGCGCGACATCGTGCGCGCCCTCGACGTCTCCGACGCGCGGATGGAGCAGGGCTCGCTGCGGTGCGACGCGAACGTCTCGCTCCGCCCGCGCGCCGGGGAGGACCGGAGGGGCCCCGAGCAGCTCGCGGTCCCGCTCGGCACGCGGACGGAGACGAAGAACGTCAACTCGCTGCGCTCGGTCGAGCGGGCGGTCGTCTACGAGATGACCCGCCAGGGCGCGGTGCTCGGCTCGGGCGCGGCCGTCACGCAGGAGACCCGGCACTGGCACGAGGACTCCGGGACGACGTCCGCCGGCCGGCCCAAGTCCGACGCCGACGACTACCGCTACTTCCCCGAGCCGGACCTCGTCCCGGTCGCCCCGTCCGCGGAGCGCGTCGAGAAGCTGCGGGCCACCCTGCCCGAACCCCCCGACCGGCGCCGCCGGCGGCTGCAGGGCGAGTGGGGCCTGTCCGACCTCGAGCTGCGCGACGTCGTCGGGTCGGGCGCCCTCGACCTCATCGACGCCTCGGTGGCCGCGGGCGCGAGCCCGGCCGGCGCCCGCAAGTGGTGGATGGGCGAGGTGCTGCGACGGGCCAACGCGCAGGCGCGCGAGCTGGGCGAGATGGGCCTGACGCCCGAGCACGTCGCCGAGCTCGACGCCCTCGTCGGCGCCGGCCGCCTCAACGACTCGATGGCCCGGCAGGTCCTCGACGGCGTCCTCGCCGGCGAGGGGACCCCCGAGCAGGTCGCCGACGACCGCGGGCTCGCGCTCGTCAGCGACGACGGCGCCCTCACCGACGCGGTCGACCGCGTCATCGCCGCCAACGAGGCCGTGGCCGCCAAGGTCCGCGGCGGCAAGGTGGCGGCCGCCGGCGCGCTCATCGGTCAGGTGATGAAGGAGATGAAGGGGCAGGCCGACGCCGCCAAGGTGCGCGCGCTCATCCTCGAACGCCTCGGCGTGGCCGGCTGACCGGCCACCGCCCCGCGCACGCGAACGGCGCCCGCTCCCCGAGAGGAGACGGGCGCCGTTCTCGTGCGCGGGGCGGAGGGCCCTACGGCGTCTCGCCGACCGTGAGCTGCTGGGCCATGTAGTTCTCGAAGCCCATGGTGCGGATGGCGTCGAGCTGACCCTCGAAGTAGTCGGCGTGGGTCTCCTCGTCGAGGGCCATCGCCTCGAACGTCGAACCGGAGGCGCGGTCCCCGACCTCGTGGCACTCGCGGGCGGCGTCGTTGAACTGGTTCACGGCGGCGATCTCGCTGGCGAGGGCGAGCCGCAGCATCTCGGCCGGGTTCTCGCCGATCTCGATCGGGTTGAGGCGCTGCACGTTGGGGTGACCGTCGAAGAAGAGGATGCGCTGGATGAGCTCGTCCGCGTCCTTCATCTCGGCGATGGACAGGTCGTAGAAGACCTTGCCCAGCTTCCCGAACCCCCAGTTGTCGAGCATCCGGGCGTTGAGGAAGTACGTGTTGACGACGGTCAGCTCGAACGTGAGCGCGTCGTTGAACAGCTCGACGATGCGGGGACTACGCGGCTTCATCCTGGTCCTCCGAGGTGGCGGGTGAGGGGGCCTCAGCGTACCCCTCCATGCACCGCCGGACCCCGAGGACGCATCCCCCGCACGTCTGCCCCGCGCCGGTGCGGCCGCACACCGCGGCCAACGTCCGTGCGCCCGAGGCGATCGCCCGGCCGACGTCGGAGTCCCGCACGACGCGGCAGTGACAGACGATCATGTAGGTGAGGCTAACTTCACGGCGGCCGGTAAGGCAAGGCTTGCCACGCGGGCGAGCCGATGCGTGTCGTCGGCGTCGGGACGGTGCCGTCCCCCGGCCGATCGGGCGGCGTTTCCGGTGGCCCGATCCGACCGATCGTTCTCGGCCTTTGGCAGGCTGGGGAACATGAGTCAGCCCTGGGCCCCGACCTCCGACCCCGCGGACCCCGCCGGCGACGGCGCAGACGTCGAACCGCTGCGCATCCTCGTCCTCGTGCGGCACGGGAAGGCGCGGGACAGCTCTCCGAGCGGCGACGCCGGGCGCGAACTGAGCGGCGCCGGCCGATCCGCGGCGACGGAGCTGGGCCGGTGGCTCGCCGGTCAGGGGGTGCGGCCCGACGCCGTCGTCGTCTCGCCGTCGACGCGGACCCGGCAGACGTGGGAGGCGCTCGAGGCGGGCGGGCTGTCCGCCGGTTCGGTGTGGGCCGACGCCGCGCTGTACGAGGCGGAGGCGGTCGACGTCGTCGAGTCGATCGGTGCCGTCTCGGACGACGTCCGCACCCTCGTCGTCGTCGGGCACGCTCCCGCGATCCCGGCGGTGGCGCGTGACCTGCCCGATCACCGCGACGGCGCGGTGACGCCGCTCGCCGAGGCCGGGTGGCCGCCGGCGACGTGCGCGGTCGTGGGTCACCGCGGCTCGTGGGCCGACTTCCCGGGGGACGCCTCCGCGGTGGTCGCCGTGCGCTTCCCTGCCTGAGCCGGGCCGAGCCGGCTGAGCCGCGGCGGCGGAGGCCTGCCGACGCGTGGCGCCCGATCCGTCGGGCTGCGGGCGCGCCCCGCGATCTTTTTTCGGACCGAGCGATCAGAGCGGCCAAGTCATTTCGCGTCCTCTTCGGGGCGAGCGTCCGACTAGGCGCTCAAGGCCGCGCCCGCCGCGCCGATCAGTGGCCTGAGGACGCGCACGGATGTGCGTCCGACAATGCTCACGGAAGGGCACGCACGGATGCTCACCACGCGACGGATCGCACGCTCGGCGACGGCACTGGCCGTCGTCTCCCTGGTGTCTGCCACCATCTACGGTGCCCCGCTCGCATTCGGCGCGGGTGAGGCGAGGCCCACGCACGCGGCGCTCGAGGGCACGGTCGTCCGGCTCGCCGACGCGCCCGGGGCGCCCCACGTCGACGGCGAGGACGAGGGCACGACCGGTGCCACGGTCCTCCAGCTCCCCGACCGCACCTTCGTGCCCGTCGACGGGGCGGCCGTGCAGCGCGTGTCCTCCGGGCAGAAGGTGCGCGTCACCGTCGTCGTCCCCCCGGCCGTCGCGGCGGCCGCGCGGGCCGGCGACGCGGCCCCCGTCAAGGGCGGCACCATCACCCTCGACCGCGGCGACCTCGCGAGCGCCGAACGCGACGGCGCGGCCGCCCCGACCTCGGATCTGTCGCGGGCCACGGCGGCCGCCGCCTCGGCGAGCGGGGCCGGACTCGCCACCTCCGGCGTGACCGTGCTCGGCGCGGCGCCGGCGGCGCTGTACCGCCCGGCCGTCCACGACCTGTACGTCGCGGTCGTCACGCCGCGCGGCGTGTCCGGCACCCCGGCCACCGCCGCGCAGGTCCGCGCCCAGGTCGCCGCCGCGTCGGCCTACTGGTCGGAGCAGTCCGGCGGCGGTGTCTCGTTCCGGGTCCGGGTCGTCACCGCGCCCTACCGTTCCGCCTTCCGCTGCACCGACGACGTCTTCAAGCCGTGGTCCGAGGCCGCCGACCGCATCGGTTTCACCGAGGCGCCGAACCGCCACCTCGTGCTCTCCTACCCCCGCGGGGCCGACACCCAGGGGTGCTCCTACGGCCTCGCCTCCATCGGCGCCGGCCCGAACGCCGGCGGCATCGCCCTCGTCTCGGACACCGCGTGGCCGGTGCTCGCCCACGAGCTCGGCCACAACCTCGGCCTCGAGCACGCCAAGGCCCTCGTGTGCACCCGCGCCGACGTCGCGCTGAACGGCCTGCCGCGCGGATGCTCGGTGACCGAGTACGGCTACCCGTGGGACGTCATGGCCGCCTCGGCGCCCGACCGCGCGGGGTCGCTGTCGGCGCCCCAGGCCATCCGCCTCGGGTTCCTGCGGGCCGGGCAGTTCGCGTCGGTCGCCTCCGGTTCGCGGACGCTCACCCTGGCCCCCCGGGCCGCGGCCACCGGCGTGCGCGCCGTCGAGGTCGCCGACCCGGTCTCGAAGGCGAGGTACTACGTCGAGTACCGCGCCCGCGTCGGCAGGGACAAGGTGCTCTACAAGAACGTGCCTGCGGGGGTCCGCATCGTGCGCCTCGACGCCGGCGGGCGCGGTTCGATGGTCCTCGATGCCACGCCCACGGGGCGCACCGACGACGTCCGCCAGATCGCGCCCGGCGCGGCCTTCACCTCCTACGCGGGCGGGGTCCGGGTCGAGGTCCGCTCGGCGGGCGCGACCGCCACGGTCGTCGTCTCCTCCGGAACCGCGGCCGTCCGCGCCGCCGCCAAGGCGGCCGCCCTGGCCCGGGCCCGTGCGGCCGCGGCGATCAAGGCGAAGGCGGCGAAGGCCCGTGCGGCCGCGATCAAGGCGAAGGCGGCGAAGGCCCGTGCCGCCGCGATCCGGGCGAAGGCGGCGAGGGTCGCCAAGGCCCGGGCCGCGGCTCGGGCGACCTCCCGCGGGATCAGCGTGCGGGCGTCGGTGCCCACGAGCTCGCGGGCGAACGTCACCTGGCGCGGGGCGGCCCGACACGACATCCGCTGAACTCTGGACCACGACGCTCGCTCGACGCACCGCCGACGCGGTCTGCCCGCGGTTCCCGCGCCTCACGCCGGACGGATCCGGGCGTGTCCCCTCCGGCCGGAGCAGCATCCGCGCCCGCGTCGGCGGGGGAGGGCCCGCTCGCTACGATGGCCGCCATGACGCAGATCACCTCCGAGAACGCAGCCCCGGCCGGCGGTCCGGGGCCCGACATCAAGCCCCGCAGCCGGGACGTCACCGACGGCCTGGAGAAGACGGCGGCGCGCGGGATGCTGCGGGCCGTGGGGATGGGCGACGACGACTTCGCCAAGCCGCAGATCGGGGTCGCGAGCAGCTGGAACGAGATCACCCCCTGCAACCTGTCGCTCGACCGGCTCGCCAAGGCCGTCAAGGACGGGGTCCACGCGGCCGGGGGGTACCCGCTCGAGTTCGGCACGATCAGCGTCTCCGACGGCATCTCGATGGGCCACGACGGGATGCACTTCTCGCTCGTCAGCCGCGAGATCATCGCGGACTCCGTCGAGACGGTGATGAACGCGGAGCGGCTCGACGGGTCCGTCCTGCTCGCCGGCTGCGACAAGTCGCTGCCGGGCATGCTCATGGCGGCCGCGCGTCTCGACCTCGCGTCGGTCTTCCTCTACGCCGGGTCGATCCTCCCGGGCATCGCCAAGCTCTCGGACGGCACCGAGAAGCAGGTGACGATCATCGACGCGTTCGAGGCGGTCGGCGCCTGCGCCCGGGGGCTCATGTCGCGGGCGGACGTCGACGCCATCGAGCGCGCGATCTGCCCCGGCGAGGGCGCGTGCGGCGGCATGTACACCGCCAACACCATGGCGAGCGTCGCCGAGGCCATCGGCATGTCGATCCCCGGCTCGGCGGCCCCGCCGGCCACGGACCGCCGCCGCGACGGGTTCGCCCGCAAGTCGGGCGAGGCCGTCGTCGGGATGCTCCGCCGGGGCATCACGGCCCGCGACATCATGACGAAGGAGGCGTTCGAGAACGCGATCGCCGTCGTCATGGCCTTCGGTGGGTCGACGAACGCCGTCCTGCACCTGCTCGCCATCGCGCACGAGGCCGACGTCGACCTGACGATGGCCGACTTCAAGCGGGTGGGTGGGAAGGTGCCGCACCTCGCCGACGTCAAGCCCTTCGGCCAGCACGTGATGACCGATGTCGACCGCATCGGCGGCATCCCCGTCGTCATGAAGGCCCTGCTCGACGCGGGCCTGCTCCACGGCGACTGCCTGACGGTGACCGGGCACACAGTGGCCGAGAACCTCGCGGGCATCACCCCGCCCGACCCCGACGGCCACGTCATCCGGGCCATGACCGAGCCCATCCACCCGACGGGCGGGCTCACCATCCTCTCGGGGTCCCTCGCCCCGGAGGGCGCGGTCGTCAAGTCCGCCGGGTTCGAGTCCGACGTCTTCGAGGGCACCGCGCGCGTCTTCGACGGGGAGCGCGGTGCGATGGACGCCATCGAGGACGGGTCGATGGCGGCCGGCGAGGTCGTCGTCATCCGCTACGAAGGCCCCAAGGGCGGGCCCGGCATGCGCGAGATGCTCGCCGTCACGGGCGCCATCAAGGGGGCGGGCCTCGGCAAGGACGTCCTCCTGCTCACCGACGGCCGCTTCTCGGGCGGCACGACCGGCCTGTGCGTCGGCCACGTCGCACCGGAGGCCGTCGACGGCGGACCCATCGCCTACGTGCAGACCGGCGACCGGATCCGGTTGAACGTCGCCGACGGCACGCTCGACCTGCTCGTCGACGACGCGGAGATGGCGCGCCGCCGCGAGGCCGGCGTCACCGCGCCGGAGCCGCGGTTCACCCGCGGCGTGCTGGCGAAGTACCGGCGGCTGGTGGGGTCGGCGAGCAAGGGCGCGGTCTGCGACTGACGACGACGCGGCGAAGGACGGGGCCGGGTTTTCACGACAACTGCACTGCCATCGACGTCACTGCTCGAATCGCTCCTGGTCAGAGGGTCGACCTGCACGCCTACACCCCTGAGGCAGTGCAGTTGTCGTGACAACTTGGGCCGCCGTCCCCTGGGCGCCGCTCGATGAGCCCGGCCGTGTCTCGGTGACCGAGGTGAAGTCCAGCTCCCGAATCGCCCGAACACCGCAGGCGCGGTCGCTCCACTCAATGGTCCGCCCCCTGGGCGGGCACCGCACGGCCCCGTGTCGGGCGGAGGGCAGCCTAGCGCCCGTTTGCGCGTGGTTCTGGCGGCACACGCGCCTTGTCCGCGTGGAACGGTCCATATGTCAAGACGTGCGTCTCACGCCTTTGACACCTCCTCCCGGGTCGGCCAGAGTGGCGACGTGGCCCGAATTCTCGTACTTCCCTGAGCGCGCCGGCGTCTGTGCCGACGCGCCACCCCTTCGTCCGTCCGCGGACCGAGGGGATTTTTTGTGAGTCGGGCCGTCACGCGTGGGTGGTACGCCTCACCGGTGGAGTCCGAGCGAACCGGACTGCGAAGCCAGGCCCGCAACCGAGGTAGCCCAACCTCACGAAAGTGGTGACCGATCGTGACCAGCACGACACCCGCCCCACGCCCTGCGCCGCCCGCGCGGCCGGCGGCGCGCCCCACCCCCACCCCCGCCCCCGCCGCGAGCCGCGTCGAACACGTCACGGGGGCCCAGAGCCTCATCCGTGCCCTCGAGGAGGTCGGCGCAGAGGTTGTCTTCGGGATGCCGGGCGGCGCGATCCTGCCCGCCTACGACCCGCTCATGGACTCCACCCGCGTGCGCCACGTGCTCGTCCGGCACGAGCAGGGTGCCGGGCACGCCGCCGAGGGGTACGCGGCCGCGACGGGCAAGGTCGGGGTCTGCATGGCGACGTCCGGGCCGGGGGCCACGAACCTCGTCACCGCGCTCGCCGACGCGAACATGGACTCGGTGCCGATCGTCGCGATCACCGGTCAGGTGGGCAGCGCCGCCATCGGGACCGACGCCTTCCAGGAGGCGGACATCCGGGGCATCACGATGCCGATCACCAAGCACAACTACCTCGTCACCGACCCGGCCGACATCCCGCGCGTCGTCGCCGAGGCCTTCCACATCGCGAGCACCGGACGGCCCGGCCCGGTCCTCGTCGACGTGACGAAGGACACGCTGCAGGCGCAGACGACGTTCAGCTGGCCGCCGACGTTCGAGCTGCCCGGGTACCGCCCGGTGACGAAGCCGCACGGCAAGCAGATCCGCGAGGCCGCCCGGCTCATCCGCGAGGCCCGCCGACCCGTGTTCTACCTCGGCGGCGGCCTGATCCGGGCCGACGCGAGCGAGGAGCTGCGCGAGCTCGTCGAGCTGACGCAGATCCCGCTCGTCACGACCCTCATGGCGCGGGGCGTCGTCCCCGACTCCCACCCCCTGCACCTCGGGATGCCGGGCATGCACGGGTCCGTCGCGGCCGTCACCGGGCTGCAGAAGGCCGACCTCCTCATCGCCCTGGGCACCCGCTTCGACGACCGGGTCACCGGCAAGCTCGCGACGTTCGCGCCCCTGGCCAAGGTCATCCACGCCGACGTCGACCCTGCCGAGATCGGCAAGAACCGCATCGCCGACGTGCCGATGGTGGGCGACGCCCGCGAGGTCTGCGCCGAGCTCCTCAAGGCGCTCTCCGGCGAGGACGCGCTCGGCGACTACGCCGCGTGGCGCGCCGAGGTCGCCGACTACAAGCGGCGCTACCCGCTCGGCCACACCGCGCCCGAGAGCGGCCTGATGTCTCCGCAGCACGTCATCGAGCGCATCGGCGCGCTGAGCGGGCCGGAGGCGACGTACGTCGCCGGGGTCGGCCAGCACCAGATGTGGGCGGCGCAGTTCATCGAGTACAGCCGCCCGAACAGTTGGCTCAACTCCGGCGGCCTCGGGACCATGGGCTACTGCGTGCCCGCGGCCATGGGCGCCAAGGTGGCCGAGCCGGAGCGGGTCGTGTGGGGCATCGACGGCGACGGGTGCTTCCAGATGACGAACCAGGAGCTCGCCACCTGCGTCATCAACAAGATCCCGATCAAGATCGCCGTCATCAACAACAGCAGCCTCGGCATGGTCCGTCAGTGGCAGACGCTGTTCTACAACGAGCGGTACAGCAACACGGATCTGCACACGGCCCACGGCGGCTCGCGCGTTCCCGACTTCGTCAAGCTCGCCGAGGCCTACGGCTGCGCCGGGCTGCGCTGCGAACGCGAGGAGGACCTCGACGCGACCATCCAGGCGGCGCTCGAGATCGACGAACGGCCCGTCGTCGTCGACTTCGTCGTCTGCCGCGACGCGATGGTGTGGCCGATGGTGCCCGCCGGGGTGAGCAACGACGAGATCCTCTACGCGCGTGACCTCTCGCCGGTCTGGGACCGCGAGGAGGACGACATGACCGGTGGCAACGTGCCCGACCAGGAAGAGCAGGTGCCGGCCCGATGAACACCCACGTGCTGTCCGTCCTCGTCGAGAACAAGCCCGGTGTGCTCGCCCGCATCGCCGCGCTGTTCAGCCGTCGCGGCTTCAACATCCACTCCCTCGCGGTCGGTCCGACCGAGCACGACGAGATCTCCCGCATGACGGTCCTCGTCGACGCCGACGAGCTGCCCCTGGAGCAGGTGACCAAGCAGCTCAACAAGCTCATCGAGGTGCTCAAGGTCGTCGAGCTCGAGCCCGAGCAGACCGTGGAGCGGCGCATCATCCTCGTCAAGGTGCGCACGGAGCCGTCCACGCGCTCGCACATCCTCGAGACGGCCGAGCTGTTCCGGGCCCGCGTCGTCGACGTCGCCGCCGACTCCGTGACCATCGAGGCCACCGGCCGGCTCGACAAGCTCGAGGCGCTGCTCGCGCTCCTGCAGCCCTACGGGGTCAAGGAGCTCGTGCAGTCCGGCCTCGTCGCCATCGGGCGCGGACCCCGCTCCATCACCGACCGCGCCCTCAAGACCCACTGACGCGCACGAACTTCCCCCCCCTCAACGCAACGACACGAAGGATTCGACATGGCTGAGATGTTCTACGACGACGACGCCGACCTCTCGGTGATCCAGGGCCGCAAGATCGCTGTCATCGGTTACGGCAGCCAGGGCCACGCCCACGCCCTCAACCTGCGGGACTCGGGCGTCGACGTCCGGATCGGCCTCGCGGAGGGCTCGCGCTCCCGCGCCAAGGCGGAGTCGGAGGGCCTGCGCGTCCTCACCGTCGCCCAGGCCGTCAAGGAGGCCGACGTCGTCGTCATCCTCACGCCCGACCAGGTGCAGCGCACCGTCTACGCGGAGGAGATCAAGCCCAACCTCAACGAGGGCACCGCGCTCGTCTTCGGCCACGGCTTCAACATCCGCTTCGACTACATCAAGCCCGACGCCGGCTCCGACGTCTTCATGGTCGCCCCCAAGGGCCCGGGTCACCTCGTGCGCCGCGAGTTCGTCGACGGCCGCGGCGTCCCCGTGCTCGTCGCCGTCGAGCAGGACCCGTCGGGGTCCGCCTGGGAGCTCGCCAAGTCCTACGCCAAGGGCATCGGCGGCCTGCGCGCCGGCGGCATCAAGACGACCTTCACCGAGGAGACCGAGACCGACCTGTTCGGTGAGCAGTCGGTGCTCTGCGGTGGCGCGTCGCAGCTCGTCATGTACGGCTTCGAGACGCTCATCGAGGCCGGCTACCAGCCCGAGGTCGCCTACTTCGAGTGCCTGCACGAGCTCAAGCTCATCGTCGACCTCATGATCGAGGGCGGCATCGCCAAGCAGCGTTGGTCGATCTCCGACACCGCCGAGTACGGCGACTACGTCTCCGGCCCGCGGGTCATCTCGCCGGAGGTCAAGCAGAACATGCAGGCCGTACTCGCCGACATCCGCTCCGGCGCGTTCGCCAAGCGGTTCATCGACGACCAGGACTCCGGCGCCCCGGAGTTCAAGGCCCTGCGCGAGAAGGGAGCCCAGCACCCCATCGAGGCCACCGGCAAGGAGCTGCGCAAGCTCATGGCCTGGGTCAAGGACACCGACAGCGACTACGTCGAGGGCTCGGCCTCCCGCGGCTGACGCCGTCCCGGGTCCGCTGAAGGGGCCGGTCACCGCCGTCGGTGACCGGCCCCTTCGCGTCGGTCGTCGCCGGGGCGGCCGGGACGCCTGTGGACGGCGCCGCGGCGCGCTCGAGGATCGGTGGGAGGGTGTCGGTCCACCGTCCACCGTTGCCGCACCTCGTCACCGGGGCGCACACTGGAGATCACCGAAGGAGGGAGCCCACGATGAGTCTCGTCGCGGGATCGTGGTTGCCGAGCCGGATCGACCTCGAGATGTGGGACGAGTACGCCGGCCTCCACGACGACGCCTTCGAGCTGGTCGAGGGCGTGCCCACGATGTCACCACCGGGGGAGGGGCCGGTCAACCGCGGCGCCGGCATGATGCTGGCGCTCGCGATCAACCGTGACCGTGGCGAATGGCTGGCGGTCGAGGAACTCGATGTGACCTTGTGGGAGGTGCCGCGCCCGACCGTGCGTCGACCGGATGTCGTCGTCGCGCCGGCCGCGGCGTTGCGGCGGGGCGCCCAGCCGCCGCAGATCCGACGGGTGCGCGCCGATCAGGCGCTCTTCATCGCCGAGGTCGTCTCGGAGTCCTCCGTCGAGCGCGACCACGTGGCCAAGCGTCGCGACTACGCCCTCGCGGGGATCGCCTCCTACCTCGTCGTCGACCTGCGCAGCGACCCGGGCGAGCTGTGGCTCTACGAGGAGCGCGACGCCGACGGGCTCTTCGTGGAGGTCGCGCCGCGCGAACGCGTCGTGCTCGCGGTCGCGGGCGTGACGATCCCCCTCTCGCTGGACGATCTCGAGCCGTAGCCCCGGCGCCCTGCGCCTCGGGACCAGGCTCGAAAAGGGTTCGAGGCGCACGCCGCCGCGTGCGAGCCTGATCGCATGAATGCTCGGACGGATGCCGGGGTGTCACTCGAGGCCGACGCCGCGACGTTCCGAGCGCTCGCGCGCAGCTCGCGACGCCTGTGGGGGTCGGTCCGGTTGTCGGTGTCGGAATGCGGGCCCTGGGCGGGCGACGGGTGGCGGGCGTGGGTCCGCCGTCCGAGCGCCTACCGGCTCGAGCGGCTCGACGGGTCGCTGCAGGACGCGGAACTCGACCAGGGCGGGACGGGGTCGACCGCCTTCCTGCGCGGTGAGGTCGCCGACCCGGAGGAGCACTACGGCCCCGAGGCCACGGCGCTGCGACGGGAGGCACTCGATCTGGTGGGCGACCTGGCCCGCCCCGCCACCCCCGACGAGGACGCCCTCTCCGTCGTGATCCGCGCCCGGGACGAGGCCGAGCGGCGCCTGGCCGCGAACCCGCGCCTGCTCGCCGGGCGGTTGCTCGCCGACCCGCCGACCTCCCGGCCCGAGGACGGCGTGCCGTTCTTCGTGAACTATCGGCGGATGGCTCTCCTCGAACCCGACGAGCTCGCCGACGGCGAGGCCGATCCGGTCGAGGAGCTGCCCGACGGCGTCCCGTGGGAGTCCATGACGCCGCAGGAGCAGGAGTTGCACCACGCCCGCGAGATCCGGGACCTCGCCGTGGCGGTGACCGAGACGGCCCGCGGCGACCTCGCCCGCTGGGACCGCCCCGCACTCGAGATCGCCCGCGTCGACCGCGTCGACCACCACGGGAGGCCCGCGCTGGAGGCGGTCGTGCGGACGACGCCGGCGTACTCGCCCCGCTGTTCGTGCTGCCCGCTGCTCGCCGGCCGCCACGCGCTCGCGACCGAGCGCGACGCGATGGGGGAGGAGCAGGCCCGGCAGATCGGGTGGCCGGATCCGGCCGAGGGCGGCGTCGACTTCCGGGTGCGGCTCGACGCCGGCACCGGGATCTGCGTCGAGGTCGAGGCCCTCGACGGCATCGAGCCGGGCGGCGGCTTCACCGCCGTCGTCGAGGAGGTCGACGTCCGCTATCCCGACGCCCTGTTCACCGAGCGCTCGACCCCGTGACGACGCGCCCGGCCGGCGCGCCTCACCCCCGCGTCACCGCGGCCTCCTCGCGCCGGCGCGCGACGGCCGCCCACACGGGCGCGTTGGTGATGCCGACGGTCTCGGGATCGAAGACCGGGTCCTGACCGGCGCGGCGCTGTCGTTCATAGTCCTTGAACACCGCCACCGCCTTCGGGGCGAGGAAGACGAGGGCGATGAGGTTGATCCACGTGTAGAGCCCGATGCCGATATCGGCCAGGGCCCACGCGAACTCCGAGGACCGGAAGGAGCCGAGGAGGATCGAGGCGGCGAGGACGAGCTGGAAGACCGTGTTGATCGCCCGGCCCCGCCGGTGGGTGCGCAGCAGGTAGGCGATGTTCGTGTCGGCGTAGAAGCCGAACGAGAGCAGGGTCGTGAAGGCGAAGAAGAACATCGCGACCGCGATGAAGCCGGAGCCGAGGCCGGGGAACACGCTGTCGATCGCCGTCTGCGTGTACGCCGGTCCCGCCTCGAGACCGGGGAGGTACTCGACGATCATCGACCCGTCCGGGCCCGCCACGTTGTAGCTGTTCGTCGACAGGATCATCAACCCGGTGACGGTGCAGACGAACAGGGTGTCGACGTACACCGAGAAGCCCTGGGCCAGGCCCTGCTTGACGGGGTGGGACACCTCGGCCGCGGCCGAGGCCTGCGCGCCGGAGCCGGTGCCCGCCTCGGAGGAGTAGATCGCCCGCCGGACGCCCCACATGATGACCGCGCCGAGCATGCCGCCGAACATTGCCTCGCCCCCGAAGGCGCTGCGGAAGATGAGTCCGAACATGGCCGGCACGGCGTCGGAGTTGAGCACGAGCATGACGACGCCGAGCAGGACGTAGGCGGCCGCCATGATCGGGACGACGAGCCCGCAGACCTTCCCGATCCGCTTCATGCCACCGAGCGCGACCGCGCAGAAGAGGAGCGCGACGACGAGACCGGTGATGCGGGGGTCGACGCCCCAGGCGTTGTCGACGGACTCGGCGATGTTGTACGCCTGGATCGAGGGCCCGGTGATCGTGCAGGCGAAGACCGTCGCGAGCGCGTAGAGGGCGGCCAGCCACTTCAGGCCCAGGCCCTTCTCGATGTAGTAGGCGGGGCCGCCGCGGTACTCGCCGTTGACCTCCTGCTTCCACACCTGCGCGAGGGAGGACTCGACGACGGCGACCGCGGAGCCGACGAACGCCGTCATCCACATCCAGAACATCGCGCCCGGCCCGCCGAAGTGGATGGCCGTCGCGACGCCGGCGATGTTGCCGACGCCGACGCGCCCGCCCAGCGCCATCGCGAACGACTGGAACGAGGACACCCCGCGGGTCGAGTCGCCCCCGCCGACAGATACCGCAGCATGTCGGGGATGCGTCTGATCTGGGGAAAGACGAGGCGCACGGTGAAGTACAGGCCCACCGCGAGCACCAGGTAGATCATCGGTGTGCTCCACAGCAGGTCCACGACGGTCGTGACGGTCTTGTCGAGCATCGGCGTCCCCCTCGAGGGTCGGGGTGACCGGCCCGCCGCGACGCGGTTCGCGCCGGGCACAGGGGATCCGGTCGACAGGTGACCCACCCTGTCAGAACCGAGCGGCCCGTCGGCTCATCAGCGCCGCCCGGGAGTGTGCGCGATCGCCACCCGCACCCGCGCGTCCGGGGCGCCACTGCCTGTGGACGACGGCGGCCGCCCCCACCCGAGGGCGCCACGCCGGTCTTGCCGCCGCGAGGGCCGGCCCGGACACTGAGGGAGAGGAGGACGCCCCTGATGAGTGCCGTCGAGCAGGACGAGATCACCGCCACGACCGAGCCGATGCCGACGCTGATCGACCATCGACGTCACGGTCGCGGATCTCGTGCCCTGAGGGCGTTCACTCCACGAGATTTGTGTCTCGCCAGATGGACAGGGTCTCGGAGCTCCTCCGCGGGCGCGCCTAATCTGATACGGCGGCTCAGGCGTCGGTGACCACCGGCCCGCCGCGACGGACCGGTCGCCCGGCCCCGGAGATCCCGAGGGCGCCGAGCATCCTCCGCCTCATCGGCGGCGCCCGGTCCACCGGACGAGGACACGAGCCTGGGCGCCGTCGCGCCGGGGTGGGGGAGGAATGGGATCGACATGACCGAAGAGCAGAAGGACGCGCGCCGCGCCCTGCAGGAGTCGATGGACCTGCGGGACCAGGGCCACAGCTGACCCCGCGTCACCGACGTGGGCGGGCCGGCCACCCCGATGGGGGTGGCCGGCCTTCGCGTGTGACGAGCCGTTCCACGACCTGGGATCCCGTGTCCGACAGGCAAGACTTTGCCTACGATGCCGCCATGTCGAACACGAGCGCCCGCCCCCTCGATCTGGCCGTCATCGCCGGAGACGGCATCGGTCCCGAGGTCGTGGAGCAGGGTCTCCGCGTGCTCGAGGCGGTCGTCGGCCGCGACGCCGTGACGACCACCGACTACGACCTCGGCGCCACGCGTTGGCACCGCACCGGCGAGGCGCTGCCCGAGGGCACCCTGGAGGAGCTGCGCCGCCACGACGCGATCCTCCTCGGCGCGGTCGGCGACCCGAGCGTGCCGAGCGGCGTCCTCGAGCGGCAGCTCCTGCTCACCATCCGGTTCGCGTTCGACCACTACGTCAATCTGCGCCCCTCCCGGCTGTACCCGGGCGTCGCGAGTCCGCTGGACGTCGCCCGCGTCGCGCCGGACGGCATCGACTTCGTCGTCGTCCGGGAGGGGACCGAGGGCCCGTACACCGGCAACGGGGGAGCGCTGCGCGTCGGAACGCCCGCGGAGGTCGCCACCGAGGTGAGCGTCAACACCCGGTTCGGCGTCGAGCGCGTCGTCCGCGACGCCTTCGCCCGCGCGCAGGCCCGCCCCCGCAAGCACCTCACGCTCGTGCACAAGCACAACGTGCTCTCCTACGCCGGGCACCTGTGGCGGCGCACCGTCGACGAGGTCGGCGCGGAGTTCCCCGACGTCGAGGTCGCCTACCAGCACATCGACGCCGTGATGATCTTCCTCACGACCGACCCCGGCCGGTTCGACGTCATCGTCACGGACAACCTCTTCGGCGACATCGTCACCGACCTCGCGGGCGCCGTCGTCGGCGGCATCGGCCTCGCGGCCAGCGGGAACATCAACCCCGACGGCACTTTCCCGAGCATGTTCGAGCCCGTGCACGGCTCGGCCCCCGACATCGCCGGGCAGGGCAAGGCCGACCCGACCGCGACGATCCTGTCCGTCGGCCTCATGCTCGAGCACCTCGGCCGCCCCGACGATGCCCGCCGCGTGCAGGAGGCCGTCGCCGCCGACCTCGCCGAGCGCGCGGCCACGACCGCCCCGCGCTCGACGAGCCAGATCGGCGACGCCGTCACCGCCCGCCTGGGCTGATCGCAGGGCTCGCACACGGAAGACCCGCCGGACGCGATCCCGGTCACCGGAACGGTTGCCGTCAGCGGGTGGCGCCGTCGGCGTGGGAGAGGGCGGCGACGACCGCCCGGCGCCACGGCCCGTCCGTCGTGCCCGGGGCGCGACCGGCGGCCCCGCACCGGCACTCCCACGTCCAGCCCCCGCGCCGCCGCTGCACCCACGGGTGGTGCCATCTCGCCACTGCGCCGCCCGACCGTCGCACCGCGACCTGCATGTCCGCCCACTCTCCGTCGCGCCGATCCTGCCCTCGAGCCCCCGTGACTCCAGGCTGCGCCCGCCCTCGCCGCCCGGGCGTGAGCCACGCCGTCCGAAAGCCCCGGAAGGCGCGCCCGCCCGAGCGGTACCCTGCTCGGAAGACCGCCTCGAGCCCGCCGCGACCCGGCCGGCTCGGACGGACCGCCCCGCCGATCGGTCGCCGAGGAGTCGGCGACCAGTCAAGGAGTCGCAGCCCCATGTCGACGCTTCAGTTCCCCGTCACCGCTCACCCCTCGCCGGCGACGGAGGACCGGCGCCGCGAGATCCTCGCGAACCCCGGGTTCGGCAAGCAGTTCACCGACCACATGGCGCTCGCGACGTGGACGGCCGAGGCGGGCTGGCACGACGGGAAGATCGCCCCCTACGGGCCGCTGAGCATCGACCCCGCTGCGGCGGTCCTGCACTACGCGCAGGAGGTCTTCGAGGGCCTCAAGGCGTTCCGCCACGAGGACGGCTCCGTCTGGGCCTTCCGCCCCGAGGCCAACGCGCGGCGCATGAGCCGCAGCGCCCACCGCCTCGCCCTCCCCACGCTCTCGGAGGAGGACTTCATCTTCTCGGTCCGGGCACTCGTCGCGGAGGACGTCGAGTGGGTGCCGGACTACGGGACCGGCGAGACGAGCCTGTACCTGCGGCCCTTCATGTTCGCATCCGAGGCGTTCCTCGGCGTGCGGCCCGCGAACGAGATCACGTACTGCGTCATCGCGTCCCCGGCCGGCGCGTACTTCGCGGGCGGCATGAAGCCCGTGTCGCTGTGGGTGTCCACCGACTACGCGCGCGCCGGCTCCGGCGGCACGGGCGCCGCCAAGTGCGGCGGCAACTACGCCTCCAGCCTCGCGGGGCAGCTCGAGGGCATCGGCCACGGCTGCGACCAGGCCGTCTTCCTCGACTCCGAGACGCACACGTACATCGAGGAACTCGGCGGCATGAACCTGTTCCTCCTGTTCTCCGACGGCCGCCTCGTCACGCCGGAGCTGACGGGCTCGATCCTCGAGGGCGTCACGCGCGACTCGATCCTCGAGCTCGCCAAGGACATGGGCCTGCAGCCCGAGGAGCGGCGCATCACCATCCAGGAATGGAAGGACGGCGCGGCCTCCGGCGAGCTCGCCGAGGTCTTCGCCTGCGGCACGGCCGCGGTCGTCACGCCCGTCGGACGACTCGTCTGGGAGGGCGGCGAGTGCACCGTCGGCGACCCGGACGTGAACGGCGGGGCCGGCGCCACGACCCTCGACATCCGTCGGCGACTGCTCGACATCCAGTACGGCCGCGCGGAGGACCCCCACGGCTGGATGACCCGACTCGTCTGACCCGCCGGTCCGGTGGTCGCGCTCGGCGCGGCTCTCCGGCCCGCACCGCTTTCGACCCACCCGAGCTGAGGACGACCGACATGAGTGACGACGCGATTCCCGAGCGCTGGCGCGAGGCCGCGCGGGCCAAGCTCGACCGGCACTGGCAGGCGGGCACGATCGACGCGGCCGACCACGAGGCGCGCACGACCGCCGTCCGCAACGCGGCGAGCGTCGCCGACCTCGAGGCTGCGGTGAGCGGGCTGCCGGCCCTGCCGGACCCGACCGCGGAGACCGACGAGCCCCGCCGCGACGAGGCCGGGATGCTCACCCTCGGGGACGACGGGTCCCCCGGTGACGCCCGGGGGAGCGGGGCGGGCGCGACCGCCGCGACGCCGCCCCCGACCCCCGATCCGGCCGCCCCGGCGTCGCGCGACGTCGAGCCGCAGGGCTCGGGCGGGCTGTTCCCGCTCACACCGGGTCAACGGCGCACCGTGCTCATGGTCCTGCCGATGCTCGCGGTCCTGCTGTTCCTCGTGACGAAGCAGTGGTGGTGGTTCCTGCTCATCCCCATCGTCGGCATGCTGCTCGGCGGGGGCGGGCCCGGTCACGGCGACCGGGACTCCCGCCGGGGCGACTGAGCGTGGCGCGCGGGGGGCTCCCCGGCCTGTCGACCCGGGCCAGGAACACGCTCATGGGTCTCGCGCCCGTCCTGTGCGTCGTCCTGTTCTTCGCGACGCGGAGCTGGCTGTGGTTCCTGCTCCTGCCCGTGGTCGGGGTCGCGCTGTACGGCGCCCGCAACGACGCCTGAGCCCGGCGAGCCCGCTTCTCGGGGCGAACGTGCGCCCCGGCGTGCGCGAGCCGAGAACCCGCCTCGGACTCAGCCTGCGAGGGCGTCGCAGGCGGCGATCAGGCGTTCGCGGACGAGGGCGCCGCGGTCGGCGAGGTCGCGTTGGGCGGCGACGTACTCGGCCCGGCCGGCGGGGGTCTCGATCCGGATCGGCTCGTACCCGAGGTCGTAGGGCGAGGCCCGCATGTCCACCTCGCGGGCGGCGAGCGCGAGCTCGAAGGCGTCGAGGACGAGCTCGGCGGGGATCCCCGGGGTGAGGGTGTGCGCGTGCTTGTAGAGATCCATCGTCGCGTGCATGCATCCCGGCTGCTCGAACGCCGCGCGGTCGCCCGGGCCCGGGGACAGGCGGTTGAGACCCCGCGCCGACGGGGTGAAGAACCGAAACGCGTCGAAGTGCGAGCAGCGCACGGGCAGCGACTCCGTCACCGCGTCCGTGCCCTCGGCACCCAGCCGCAGGGGGCGCGGGTGGCGCACCTCGTCGGGGTCGGTCCGGTGCACCATCGCCCACTCGTGCAACCCGAAACAGCCGAAGGCCGCCGGCCGGGCCGCGGTCGCCGCGAGCAGGGTCGCCACGTCCCGTAGGTGCCGCCCGCGCGCCGCCCGGAACGCCTCGACGTCGAGGCGCGTCGTGCCGTCTTCGCGGACGTAGAAGCGCTGGTCGCCCCGACCGTCGGGGTCCTCGCCCAGCAGCTCGACGCCCGGACCCGGGTGCCAGCGGCGCAACTGCCCCGGCCGGAACCGGTAGTACGTGAAGAGGAAGTCGACGACGGGGTGCTTCTCACCCCGGCTCGCCCGCTGCCGGTGGGCCGCGGTGAGGGAGTCGGCGCGCTCGGTGTGCGCCGCCTCCTGCGCCCGCCACACCTCGAACTCCCTGCGCTCACCCACGAGGATCCAGCCTACGGGCGCGCCGGTGGCCCGGACCGAGGCGGCCGGCGGCGTATCCTCGACCGCCGGGTCGAGGTCGGGAAAGGGGTTGGGTGTCATGGGTGTTCGTCACGCCGGTGGTCGTCACGTCGAGGCGGGGTCGGGGGTCGGGTCCGGAACGGGGCGCGCCTCGGGGTCGACCGGGCGACGACGCGTGCGTCGGGTCCTCGCCGTCGCCGCGGCGGCCTGCGTCGGGCTGGCCGGGGCCACTCCGGTCGCGTCCGCCGCCGCGGGTCTGCCGGCGGCGCCCGCCGCGAACGTGCCGGCGGCGCCCGGTGCGGCGACCCACCAGGCGGCGCCGCCGGCCGCCCGCCCCGCGGCTCCGGCGCCCGCGGCCCGGGTCCGGGCGACGCCGTATCTCGCGCTCGGTGACTCGCTCACCGCGGGCTACCAGCCGGTGCGCGGGGACGACCGGCGGGGCGGCTACGTCGGCGTCGTCCGCCGGGGCCTGGCCGGGCGCGGCACGCCCGTCACGTCGACGAACCTCGGGTGCACGGGCGAGACGACCGCGACGTTCACGCACGGCGGGCGGTGCGGGTACGCCCGCGGCAGCCAGCTCCGCCAGGCCGAGGCGTTCCTGCGCCGGCACCCCTCGACGAGCCTCGTCACGCTCTCGCTCGGCGCGAACGACCTCAACGCCTGCCGGACCGGCACGCAGGTGCGTCTCCGGTGCGCGCTGTCCGCCGCGGACACGGCCGGGGATCGCCTCGACGCGGCCCTGACCCGCCTGCGCCGGGTCACTCCCCGTACCCGGATCGTCGTCCTCGAGTACTACAACCCCTACCTCGCGCTGCGCCTGAGCGAGCCGCGCCGCCGGGCGGCGTCGGTCAACTCGACCCTCGGGCAGAACCGCCTCAACGCCGAGATCCGGTCCGCGGCCGTGCGCCACGGGGCGAAGATCGCGCGGGTGTCGACGGCGTACCGGTCCTACGACCTGCGGTCGACCTCGATCCCGGGCCGGGGGCGGGCGCCGCGTAACGTGGCCACCATCTGCTCCTGGACGTGGATGTGTTCACGGGCGGACATCCACCCCAACACCACGGGATACGGCGTCATCGGCCGCACCGTCCTCGCCCGCCTCTGAGCGGGCCGGACCGGAACGGACCGGTGCAGAAGAAGGGTGAACCATGCGCATCGTCCGCTACACGATCGGCGACCAGCCCTCCTACGGGGTCGTCCAGGGCGACCCGGGCTCGGAGTGGATCGCGGCCGTCGCGGGCGACCCGCTGTACACGCAGGTCTCGGGCACGGGGGAACGGGTCGAGCTCGCCGACGTGCGCCTCCTCGCCCCGGTCATCCCGCGGAGCAAGGTCATCGGCATCGGCCGCAACTATGCGGCCCACGCCGCGGAGCTCGGCAACGACGTGCCGGAGCGCCCCCTCATGTTCCTCATCCCCAACACCGCCGTCATCGGCCCCGACGACCCGGTCGTCATCCCGTCGGTCGTCACCGAGGCCAGCTACGAGGGCGAGCTCGCCGTCGTCATCGGCCGCATGTGCAAGGACGTGCCGGTCGAGAAGGTCGACGACGTCATCTTCGGCTACACGTGCGCGAACGACGTCACGGCGCGTGACCTGCAGCAGTCGGACAAGCAGTGGGCGCGCGCCAAGGGCTTCGACACGTTCTGCCCCCTCGGGCCGTGGATCGAGACCGACCTCGACCACCGCGACGTCCGGGTGCAGACCCGCCTCGACGGGCAGACCGTGCAGGACGGGTCGACCTCGCTGATGATCTTCGACATCCCCACCCTCGTCGCGTACGTCTCGTCGGCGTTCACGCTGCTGCCCGGCGACGTCATCCTCACCGGCACCCCCGCGGGCGTCGGCCGGGTCGAGGACGGACAGAGCGTCGAGGTCGAGATCGACGGCATCGGCACCCTGCGCAACCCGTTCGTGCGTCGCTGAGCGGCCCTCGGTGGCCTCGGTAGGCTGGGCGGCATCATGTCGAACGCATCCAGCCCCGCACGCCTGCGCGTCGCCCCGTCGCCCACCGGAGACCCCCACGTCGGCACCGCCTACATGGCGATGTTCGACGTCGCCTACGCCCGCCGCACCGGCGGCCGGTTCGTCCTGCGCATCGAGGACACCGACCGGGCTCGCTTCCAGGCCGACAGCGAGGCGCAGCTGCTCGACTCGCTGCGCTGGCTGGGCCTGGACTGGGACGAGGGGCCCGAGGTCGGCGGCCCGTACGGGCCCTACCGGCAGTCGGAGCGGCTCGACACCTACCGGCCGTACGTCGAGGCGCTCCTGGACTCGGGGGCGGCGTACCGCTGCTGGTGCTCGGGCGAGCGGCTCGCGCAGATGCGCGAGGAGCAGCAGTCGAGCAAGTCGTCGGTCACCGGCTACGACCGGCTCTGCCTCGGGATGACGCAGCAGGAGCGGGAGAAGCTGCCCGGGTTCACGCCCACGCCGGTCGTGCGCCTGCGCATCCCGGACGACGTCGAGCTCGGGTGGGACGACCTCATCATGGGCCGCACGAGCGCCCCCCGCCCCGACGACCAGGTCATCCTCAAGGCCGACGGGTTCCCGACCTATCACCTGGCCGTCGTCGTCGACGACCACGAGATGGGCATCACGCACGTCGTCCGCGGCCAGGAGTGGGTGAGCTCGACGCCCAAGCACCTGCTCCTGTACAAGCTGCTCGGATTCGAGGCGCCGCGGTTCGCGCACATGCCCCTCCTGCTCGACGAGAACCGCAAGAAGATCAGCAAGCGCAAGAGCCCGTGGGCCAAGCTCACGTGGTTCCGCGAGCAGGGGTACCTGCCCGAGGCGCTGCTCAACTTCCTCGCGCTGCAGGGGTACCCGCCGATCGTCGAGGCCGACGGCACCGAGCGCGAGATGTTCACCTTCGACGAGTTCGTCGACCGGTTCGAGTTCTCGCGCGTCGACAAGGCGGGTTCGGTGTTCAACCTCAAGAAGCTCGACTGGCTCAACGGCCAGTACATCCGCAGCCTGAGCCGCGAGGAGCTCGCCGCCCGGCTGCTGCCCGTCCTCGTCGACGCGGGGGTGCTGCCCCCGCGGCCGTCGCTCGGCGAGCTCGGCCGGCTCAAGGCCGTCACGGCGCTCATCGCCCCTCGCCTCGTCAAGCTCGTCGACGCGCCCGCGCTCGTCCGGCCCTTCTTCACCCCCGACGAGGAGCTGCCGATCGCCGACGACGCCCGGGCCGCCCTCGGGGACGACGCGGCCGCCGTGCTCGACGCCGGGATCGAGGCGCTCGAGGGGTTGCCGGACGTCGAGGGCGACATCTTCGGCGACGGCCGCGGCTGGACGCCCGAGAACATCGAGGCCGCGCTGCGGTCGGCGCTCGTCGAGAAGATGGGCCTCAAGCCGAAGGTCGCGTTCGGGCCGCTGCGGACCGCGGTCTCGGGGGCGAAGGTGTCGCCGCCGCTGTTCGAGTCGATGGACATCCTCGGCCGCCACTCGACGCTGACCCGCCTCCGCGCGCTGCGCGCGAGCCTGTGACGGCTCCGGGCGGCGCCGACCCCCCGGTGGCCCGACGACGACGAGCCCCGCTTCGAGGCGGCCGCGACGATCCCGGTGGAGGAGCTGGCCCGCCGGGTCGAGGCGACGCCGGCCCGGGGCGGTCGCGTCGTCGTCGCCGTCGACGGCCGCAGCGCAGGCGGCAAGACGACCTTCTCGGCGCGTGTGGCGCACGGACGCGACGGCTGGTCCGTCGTCCACACCGACGACGTCGCCTGGCACCACTCGTTCTTCGACTGGGCCGACCTGCTCGCGACCGGGGTGCTCGCGCCGGCCGTCGCCGACGGCGGCGAGCCCGTCGCCTTCCGCCCGCCGGCCTGGGACGAACGCGACCGGCCGGGCGCGGTCGACGTGCCGGCCGGCACAAGGGTGCTCGTCGTCGAGGGGGTCGGGGCCTCCCGCGCCGAGTTGGCGCCGTGGATCGACGTCGCCTGCTGGGTGCACACGCCGTTCGACGTCGTCCTGCGCCGCGAGGACGACCGCATCGCGGCGGGGGAGTCCGACGCCGATCTGTCCCGCGACTGGCTGAGCGCCGAGGCGGCCTTCCTCGCCGCCGACCGCCCCTGGAGCCGCGCCGACGTCGTGATCGCGGGTTCCCCGGTCGCGGCGGGGCCGGCCGCCGACGAGGGCCGGGTCACCGTGCTGCTCGACCCCGCCGACGTCGACCGACGCCTGGCCGCGACGGCCGCGGCCGACCGATGAGCGCCACCGACCCGACCCGCTCGGGGGCCCCGACCCCGATCCCACCCGGCGACGAGTGGGCCGAGCCGGTGCGCGGTCTCGTGCTCGACATCGACGACACCCTCGTCGACACCCAGGCCGCGATGCGGTCCTCGTGCGCGCAGGCGGCGGCCGCGGCGTGGCCGGGGCGGGGCGCCGACGACCACGAACTGATCTCCGACGTCTTCTACACCGACCCGGAGAACTTCTTCGACCGCTACACCCGCGGAGAGTTTCCCTTCGAGGCGATGCGCCGGGCCCGCTACGCGCGAGCGCTCGCGGATCTCGGGCTGCCCGACGAGCGGTTCGAGACCTTCGAGGGCGCCTACCTCGACGCGTTCGCCGGTGCCCAGGTGCTGTTCGCCGACGCCGTGCCGCTGCTCGACGCGGCCGACCGGGCCGGCGTGGCCGTGTGCTTCCTCACCAACTCCGGTGATCGCCAGACCGCGATCAAGCTCGAGGCCGTCGGCCTCGCCGGGCGCGCGCCCGTCGTCACGACCGACACGATCGGGGTCGGCAAGCCCGACCCTCGCCTGTTCGCTCTCGCCTGCGAGCGGGCCGGCGTCACCGCGGCCGAGGTGCTGTGCGTGGGGGACACGCTGCCCACCGACGTGCTCGGCGCACGGGGCGCGGGCCTGCGCGTCGCGTGGCTGCAGCGCCCCGACCGGCCCGAACCGCGTCACGCGGGGTGGGGTACGCCGATCGACGATCCCGGGGTCCGGATCGTCCCCGACCTCGACGCCGTGACCGCCCTCCTCTGAGCGGGAGGGATCAGGGGGCCGTCTCGGCCAGGGTCACGTCGACCATGAGGTCGCGCGCCAGCGCCTCGAGGTCGTCCCGCACGGCGTCGAGGTCGGCCCCGGCGGGCGCCTCGAGCAGCGCCGTCGCCGCGAAGATGCGGCCGCCGGACATGGGTGCGTCACTGCTGTCGGTGGTCAGCGAGACGACGTTGACGTCGCCCGCCGACAGGGCCTGGCTGATCTCCCGGACGATGCCGGGGCGGTCGTTACCGAGCAGGTCGAGGCGCAGCGAGACGCGGTCGGGGCCCGCGGCCGGCGCCCCCGCGCGGCGGGCCGAGACGTCGAGGACCCCTGCGAGGGAGCGCAACCCGTGGAGCAGGTCCTCGGTGCGCCCGTCGGCCACGCCCACCTCGACGAGGCCCGCGAACGTGCCCCCGAGGTGCGCCATCCGGCTGTCCTCCCAGTTGCCGCCGTGGGAGGAGACCACCTCGGCGAGCGCGTGCACGAGCCCCGCGCGATCGTCGCCGATGACCGTCAGCACGAGTCGAGCCACGTCGTCCACCTCTTCGTCGAGCGGGAGAATGCCGCGCTCGAGTCTACGCACCCCGGGCCGGCCCGCCGCCGGGGCTTCGGCCCCCCGGGCAGGGGCAGGCCGGGCAGGGCAGGCCCGGCGGGGTTCAGGCTCCCAGCCCGGCCTTCTCGCGCGTCTGCCGCTTGATGCGGCCCAGCATGCCGGCCATGCCGCCCAGCCGAAGGGGGCTGACGAGGTCGGTCAGGGCCAGGCGGCCGGGCAGGTCGTTCGGCACGTCGAGGACCTCCTGGGCGGTGGCGCCGTCGAGCCCCTCGGCCAGGATGCCCGCGAACCCGCGCGTCGTGGGCGCCTCCGGCGGCGCCGAGAACGCGAGACGCACGGCAGCGTCCGGTCCCTGCCCCTCGACGTCGACGACGACGAAGATGGGGGACTGGCACTCCGGGACGGGTTCGAGGAGCTCGGGGTGGTCGGCGTACTTCTGCGGGAGGGCCGGGAGGCCGGTGCTGAACTCGAGGAGCAGGGCGAGACGCTGCGACTCGGGCATCTCGTGGAAGTCGGTGACGACCTCGGCGAGCGCCTCCGGCAGGCCGGTCGTGTCGGCGCTCACGCGCGCCCACCCCTGCTCGAGGGCACCTCGCCCGGCGTCTCGCCGCGCACGATGGGCACCCGCACGGCGTTGCCCCACTCGGTCCACGAACCGTCGTAGTTGCGGACCTGCTCGAAACCGAGCAGGTAGGTGAGCACGAACCACGTGTGGCTCGAGCGCTCGCCGATCCGGCAGTACGCGACGACGTCGTCGCCCGGCTCCAGGCCCTGTTCCTGCTGGTAGATCGCCTCGAGCTCGGCGCGGGAGCGGAACGTGCCGTCCTCGTTCGCCGCGCGCGCCCACGGCACCGACCTGGCTCCGGGGATGTGGCCGCCGCGCAGCGCCCCCTCCTCCGGGTAGTCGGGCATGTGCGTGCGCTCACCCGTGTACTCCTGCGGGGAACGGACGTCGACCATGGGCTTGCCGAGGTGCCCGAGCACGTCCTCCTTGAAGGCGCGGATCGTCTCGTCGTGGCGCTGCACGACCGGGTAGTCGGTGGGCTCGACCGCCGGCTTGTCCGTGGTCATGGGCCGCCCCTGCGCCTGCCAGAGGGCGCGGCCGCCGTCGAGCAGACGCACGTCCTCGTGGCCGAAGAGCTCGAAGACCCACATCGCGTAGGCCGCCCACCAGTTCGACTTGTCGCCGTAGACGACGATCGTGTCGTCGCGCGAGATGCCCTTGGCGCTCATGAGCCGCGCGAACCCCTCGCCGTCGACGTAGTCGCGCGTCACCCGGTCGTTGAGCTCGGTGTGCCAGTCGACCTTGACGGCGCCGGGGATGTGGCCCGTCTCGTAGAGCAGCACGTCCTCGTCGCTCTCGACGACCACGAGCCCGGGGGTTCCGAGGTGGTCGGCGAGCCACTGCGTGGAGACGAGGCGCGACGGGTCGGCGTACTCGGCGAACGCCGGGTCGTCGTCGTGGGGCACGGGCATGATCGGCCTTCCGGATGGGGGGAATCGGTCTCCCTGCATTCTCCCACCGTCGCTCCCGCGCGCGGCGGCCGGCGGGCGCCGGGCGCCACGGGCGGGGCGCCGTCAGCGCCAGAGGGAGCGGCGCAGCGCGTCGGCGACCTGGTCGGGGTGCTCGCCGCGCCAGGCGACGTGCCCGTCGGGACGCACGAGCACGAACGGGCGCTCCCAGGCGCCCAGGGCGGCGTCGCGGTCCGCCTCGGGCAGCTCGACCACGGCGCAGTCGCCGAGGTCGCCGGACGGCGCTCCGTCGGGCAGGTCCCGGGCCGCGAGCAGGGTGAAACGCGGGCCCAGCGCGTCGTAGACGGAGCGGCCGTCGGAGAGCCACAGGTGCGGCAGGATGCCGCCCGGGCAGGCCGACGGGTGGTGCACGACCGGGTCGTCCGGCGGCGGGCGGGTGCCGTCGGGCACGACGATCGGGGAGTCGGCGGAGGTGTAGCCGAAGACGATCCCCTCCGCGTGGAACTCGGCGTCCTTGACCGCGAGGCGCTCGCCCACCTCGGCCCGCGCCGCGTCCCCCACCGGGCCGTCGTCCGCGAGGCCGGGGACGACGAAGGAGTACGCGAGGGCGGTGCCGTTCGCGGCGGCCGTCTCGATCATCCGGGCCGCGGCCGGTCGGCGTTCGGCGGCGTAGGAGTCCAGCAGGGCGGAGCCGGCGCGACCCTGCAGGACCTCCGCGAGTTTCCACGTGAGGTTGAGCGCGTCGACGACGCACGTGTTGAAGCCGTGGCCGCCCCACGGCGGGTTGAGGTGGGCGGCGTCGCCGACGAGGAAGACCCGGCCGCGGCCGTAGCTCTCGGCCAGGAGCATCCGGGCGGTCCAGGGGTCGCTACCGAGCACCTCGACGTCAACGTCCACCCCGGCCAGGGCGCGCACGAGGTCGGCCGGGTCGGCGCCCTGCTCCGGGTCCACGCCCTGGACGATGGCCCACCACCGTTCGTCCAGGTCGAGGCGCCCGAGCATCCCGCTCACGGGCCCGACGATCCAGTACTGCACCGCGTCCCCGAGGGTGACCCGATCGGCGAGCTCGCGGGAGCGGAAGACGTTGACGTTGGGGCGAGGCGCCGACGAGCCCTGCAGGGGGATGCCCAGGCTCTTGCGCACCGCCGACGCGCCGCCGTCGGCCGCGACGACGTAGTCGGCGCGGATCCGCCGCTGCAGCACCTCCTCGACGACCGGCTGCGGCACCCGCTGGCCGATCTCCGGAGCGTGGGCGAACCCGTCACGGTAGAGCTGAAAGGCGTGGCGGAAGCGGCGCAGCTCGTGCCCCGCCACCCCGGTCGCGAAGACGACGTCCTCCGAGTAGTCCGCCGTCAGGGGTGAGGCGGCGCGGAGCCGGTCGGCGACCCCGAGCGCGCGCAGCAGCGTCATCGTCCGGGCGTTCGTCGTCTTCGCGCGCGGCCGGAACGGGTCGACCTGCTCTCGGGGTTCCACGACGAGGCAGTCGATGCCCCGGCGGGTGAGGTCGAGCGCCGCGACGAGGCCCGACGGGCCCCCGCCCGCGACGAGGACGCTCACGTGCTCGGGCAGGTCCTCGAGGGCACGCGGGGCCCGTTCGGCGGTCACGCCGCGGGCTCCGTCGCGACCGGCGCCGCCGCGGAATCGGGCGTGGGACGGGTCCGGCGGCCGACGAACGAGGGCATGGCGAGCGCGATGACGGCCCCCACCGCGGCGGGGATCCCGAACGCGAGCGCCGCGTCGCGCACCCCGCCGTTCGTGCCGATGAGGAACGCCCCGTACGTCGGCCCGGCGATGGCCCCGAGGCGGCCCACGGCGAGGGACCAGCCGAGGCCCGTGGCCCGCAGGTGGGCGGGGTAGTACTGCGCGGTGTGGCCGGCGATCATGTTCTGCGTCCCGAGGCCACCGACGCCGGCGAGCACGACGGCCGCGACGAGCAGAGCGCCGTCCGGGCGGGTCCAGATGACGGCGAGCGCGACGACCGCGCAGCAGAACCCGGCCACCACCATGACCTTGGGCGACGTCCGCTGCCCAATCTGCGAGGCGACGAGTGTCCCGACGATCGCGCCGAGGGAGTAGAAGAGCAGGAAGCTGATCGCCGCCGAGGTGCCGTAGCCGGCCTCCCGCATGAGCTGGGGCAGCCACGTCGTCAGTCCGAAGATCGTCAGGAGGCTCACGAGGGTGACGAGCCAGATGCACACGGTGGACCGGGCGTGCCCGTCGCGGAACAGGCGGACGGCGGCGCCGCGGGTCGCGCTGCCGAACCGGCGGGGAGCCGCCGGGATCGCCAGGCCGTAGCGGGCGCTGATGACGGCCGCCTCGTCGTCGCGCCCGACGGCGCGCAGGTAGGCGGGCGACTCGGGCAGGACCTTCCAGGCCACCGGAAGCAGGAGCAGCGCGACGGCGCCCAGCGCGTACACGGGCCGCACGCCGTAGGTGGGCAGCAGCGTGAGGGAGGTGAGCGAGGCGACGACCGTGCCCACCGCCGGCCGAACCGGTCGGTCAGGACCCCGGCGGCGAGCGAGCCGATGAGCATGCCGACGAGGGCGAGACTCCCGACGAGACCCGCCGTGGCGCGGTCGACGTTCCACGGCGCCCGGCCGATGAAGCCGGGCAGGGTGGCCCCGTAGACGTACAGGTCGTAGCCGTCGGCGAGCAGGCCAGCCAGCAGACGAGGAAGATCGGCAACGCCGAGTGGGCCCGCGTGGGCGTGGGTTCGGACATGGTCTGCGGCCTCTCAGGGGCGGGCGTGGTCGGTCGGGTCGGGGCGGGCGGAGGCGCCCCTCCGGTCGTCGTGCTCGTCCTGCCACTGGCGGACGAGGGCGCGGCCGTAGTCGTTGCCGTTCGGGGTGCGCAGCACCGTGTGGACGTGGAACGCCTGCGGGGTGTCGTAGTCGGGGAAGACCCCGCAGTGGTGGTCGAGCTCGGCGACGACGACCGGACTCTGGACCCGGTAGTAGAAGACGTCGTCCGGGCCGTGCCCCCCGATCCAGCTGAACCAGGTGTCGCCGAGGTGGGCCTCCACCTCCCGGCGCTTGGCCCGGGCCGGTCCGGGCGGCATGACGCCCACGAACTCGTCGACGACGGCGAGCAGCAGGTCCCTCGCCTCGTCGGACAGCTCGTCGGCGCGCACCCCCTCGTAAGGGATGACGCGGTTGTCCTGGAAGGCCCCCGCCAGGTGCCGCTCGTCGCCCGGGTGGACGCGGCCCTCCGGCATCGCCGGGTCCACCATCTGCTCGTACACCGTCGCGGCGGCCCGCTGCTCGGGGGTGAGGGCGCCCATGAGCCGGCGGCCGAGGTCGATGCGGGTCGCGAAGGCCGCGTCGCAGGCGTGCGGGCCCTCGTCGATGGCGTCGGGCTCGGCGCCGCGGAAGACCGGTGCCATGACGAGACGCCCGCCCACGACCAGGGCGTTGACGGCGCAGTGGTGGCCGTAGAGCTGCCAGCCCCATGGGTCGGAGGTCGAGGGGGTCCCGTAGAGGGCGATGTTGTAGCTGAGCTCGGAGAGGATGAGGGGCAGGTCCACGACCTCACCGAGGAAGCCGTTGATGCGCATCATCGTGCGGATCGCGGTGAAGCCGGCCTCGCTCGTCGACGCCCGCACGAGGTCGAAGACCGCCTCGACGGTCTGCGGAGCGAGGTTCTCCAGGCGCAGCCCGGTGTCGAACTGCATGAACTCGGGGTTGGCCCAGGTCTGCCATTCGACGGCGTCCACGGGGTAGGCGATCCGGTCGCGTTCGGCCGGGGACAACCGGTCTAGGAGCCGCTGCGCCGCCTCGACCATGGCGGCGGTGGGTGCGGCCTCCTCGGGCGGGGCCTCGGTCAGGGGGGGTGGAGGCCGCTCACGAGGTCGCCGTCGCTGGTGACGCCGCGGAAGGGCTGCGCGTACAGCGGGCGCCACCCCGCCACGAGGCCGCCGGTGAACCCACCGCCGGCCGCCACCTCGCGGTAGGCGTACGCGTCGATGCCGCGGATGTCGGCGAGGCGGGGGTGGTCGTGCGGGAACAGGTACTGGCGGAAGGGCGCGCTCATGGTCACTCCTGGTCGATCCTGGTCCGGGCGCTCTGCGCGCTCTGGGCGGTGTCGTTGTGGGCGAGGGCGGCGGCGCGGATCTGCTCGGCGTCGTCCGCGACGATGGCCTCGACGAGCCGGCGGTGCACGTCCGCGCGGTCGGACAGGTAGGCGCCGACCTCGTCGTCGCTGCCGTACGAGGCGACGTTGCGTGAGATGTAACCGAGGCAGCTGGCGTAGACCGAGGCGAGCATCGCGTTGGGGCACAGAGCGGCGACGCGTTCGTGGAGGGCCCAGTTGCGGTGCATGAAGGCCGCGAAGTCGTTCGTCGCCGTGCCCAGGTCGGCCACGAGCGCACGGAGCTCGGCCGCCTCCGCCGGGCCGCAGACGCGCGCGGTCGCGAGGGCGACCGGTTCTTCGAGGGCCTCGCGGAGCTCGATGGCGTCGCGCACCGAGACGGGGGAGCCCGTCGCCTTGAGCAGGGTGTGGCGCAGCCGGACGAGGGGCGTCGGGTCCGCGACGAACAGCCCCCCGTGGCGCCCGGGCCGGATCTCGAGCAGGCCGCGCTCCCGCAGCAACCGGACCGCCTCGCTGACGGTCGAGCGGGCGAACCCGACCTCGGCCCGGACGTCGTCGAGGGTGCCGACGCGGTCGCCGGGGCGCAGCCCGCGGTCGACGATGTGCGCGGCGAGGGTGTCGGCCAATCCCTCGGCGCGCGAACGAGGCGGGATGACGGACAGCTGCTCGAGACTGGACTCCGGTGTCACCCGACGTACAGTGGCGACCTCACGGCCCGCATCGCCCAGAAGCTCACGTCGCAGTGGATCCTCAGCAAGAACGCCGACCGGTCGGGCCCCATCGGACCGCTCGTCACCGCCGACGAGGCCGGCGACCTGCGCGACGGGCTGGGCCTGCGGACCCGCGTCAACGGCGAGACCGTGCAGGAGAGCACCTCGGACCTGCAGATTTACGAGGCGGGCGAGACCGTCGCGCACATCTCGCGGACGTTCACGCTCCACGCGGGCGACATCCTGTTCACCGGCACCCCCTCGGGGGTGGGGTACGCGCGCGACCCGGAGTGGCTGCTCACCGACGGTGACGTCGTCGAGGTCGAGGTGGACCGGCTCGGGGTCCTGCGCACGCCGATCGGGGGGACGCGCGGGGCGCCGGCGCCCGGCGGCGTGGCTCGGTGAGATCGGCCGGCGCGACCACCTGCAATGTGATGCAGATCACATGTCGACCGAGCCGTGAGAAGCGTTGCCGCGCACGGGTTTTGATGCCGGTCAAGAGCGCTCGAAACCCCGTGTGGCACTACGCCTTTCGCCTGTGGATAACCCGTTTGTCGGATGCGTGTTCGATAGAATAGGGCATGACGTCGACCACCCTTCCCCGAGTCGCCGGCCGTGCCGGCCGGGGATGGGTTCCGGGCGCAGATCGACGCCATTCTGGCTTTCCCGCGGGGTTTGTCCGCGGTGGCGAATGCGGAGTTGGCGGGTCTGGCCGCGTTGACGGCGGAGCTGGTCGCGGCGGCGTCCGCCGCGCAGGCGGCGGTCGTGTTGGAGGCGTCGACGCGCGGGGTGATCGCGGAGTCCGATCACCCCAGGACGCGGGCCTGGGTGGAGCAGTCCTGCCGGGACGCGGGAGTGCCGGTCGCGAAGGCCCAGGCGAGGAATCTGCACGAGGTCGCGCAGACGTGCGTCGGGTATGACGTCGAGGCGCTGCGGGCCGCAGTGACGCAGGGCCGGATCGGCATCGACCTGGCGGGGGTGGTCGCGAAGTCCTTCCGCCGGTTGAAGCGGGACATCGAGTACCCGAATTGGGACGCGCTGCTGCAGATCCTCATCGACCATGCGGCCGAGGGCGCGCCCGTGAAGGACTTCGCGGCGATCGAAGATCTGCTCATCGGGCAGTACGGGATCCCGGGTCGGCTGGACGACCAGCACGAGCGGGCGCGGGACCGGCGCGAGCTGACCGGCTTTCACCGGGACCGGAACGGCATGCTGGTGGCGACGTTGCGGCTCGACCCGGCTTCCGAGGCCGTCTTCACCGCCGCGATCAACGCCCTGTCCGCGCCGATCGTCGACGAGCACGGCCACCTCGACCCCCGCTCGACCGGCGCCCGCCGGGCGGACGCGCTGCTCGACATGGTCGCCGCGGCGACGGAGGCCGATCGGGATGTGCCGGGGTCGGGGACGAAGGCGAAGGTCGTCGTGACGATCTCCCTGGAGACCCTCATGTCCGGGCTCGAAGAGGCCGCCGAGAAGGGGTGGGCGACGACGGGGTTCTCCCAGGCGCTGTCGCCGAGCGAGGCGCGGATCCTCGGCTGTGACGCCCAGATCATCCCCGCCGTCCTCGGAGCCAAGAGCGAACTCCTCGACCTCGGCCACGCGAAGCGCCTCATCACCCCGGCTCAGCGCCTCGCGCTGCAGCAAAGAGACCAGCGCTGCACCTTCCCTGGCTGCACGATCCCGCCCGCCTGGTGCGACGGGCACCATCTGATCTATTGGGCCCTGGGAGCGGCGAACGGAGGCGAGCTTGCGAGCCGCAGTGAGCGCGACAGAGGGATCGGCGGGCCCACGGACATGGACAATCTGGCCCTCCTCTGTCGTCACCATCACACCGAAGTCCACCGACAACGTCACCGCGGGAAAGTCACCCCGGACGGGGTCCGATGGACCCGATCCGACGGCTCCCCGATCGGCAACGCCCTGCGCGCCACGTCCTTCTGAGTTGAGGCGTGCCCGACCGTCGTCACCACACCCGACCGAGCGTCGCCGGTCGCTGCGCCCTCAGCATCGGCTCAACCGCGCGCGTCGTCCCCTCCCGGTTCCGAGGCCCGCGCGCAGACGAGGACGGCGTCGAGGTCCAGGCCGTACCGGGGGCCGTCGCCGGCGGCGTAGGACTCGACGCGACCGGCCCCCCGGTCGAGCAGGCGCCGCGCGCCCTCGTGGTTGCCGCGGGCGGCGTGGGTGAGGCCGACGCAGATCTGGGCGAGGCCCTGCCAGAGGTCGCGCTCGGTGTCCGGGGCGGCCTTCCAGCGGGCCTCGAGCACCTCGTGGGCGGAGAAGGGGCGGCCGTCACGCACGAGCCGGCGAGCGACGTCGAGGGTCTCGAGCGGCGGCAGCGCCTCCTCCGGCACCGGCTCCACCCCGGCCTCCCCGTACGGCAGCGGCCGACCCAGGGCGTCGCGGGGCCGGGCCTGGCGCGGGCGCCCGGCCACGTCGCGGTCTCGGTTCCTCGTCACCGACCCGACGCTACGCGCACCCGAACCGGGCGAGGCCCCCGCGCTCTGGCTGTGGCAGAAAGCCGCACGACAGCGCTACGGCGCCGTCGCGTAGCCCGCCCGCGCTGCCTGCGCCGATCGGGGTCGGCACGTCGCCGAGTGCCAGGTGCCGACGGGGGCTCGTTCTCGGCGGGCGTCACCATGACTGCGGTCCGGGGATCCCCCGACGCTCGTGCCCGGCCCGGCAAGGGGATCAGGTCAGCCCGAGCGGGAGGCCGGTGGCGTACTCGCCGTCGACGACCTCGCCGAAGTCGTCGGTGAGGCCGAGGAGCCGGGCGAGCCCGACGAGGGACTCGCCGAGTCCGGCGTCGAGGCGCCACGTCGCCTCGTCGTCGCCGCGGGTGCGTCCGCGGGTGACGATCGCGACCGGGCGGCCCGCCTTGTGCGAGTGCCGCACGAACCGGTAGCCGCTCATCACCTTGAGGCTGGAGCCCAGGACGAGCAGGAGCCGGGAGGCGTCGACGGCCTCGTAGGCGCGCGCGACGCGGTCCTTCGGCACGGGCTCGCCGAAGTAGACGACGTCGGGCTTGAGGGTGTCGGCCCCGCACACCCGGCACGTCGGCAGGACGAAGGCGGCGACGTCCGCCTCGGCCAGCGTCACGTCACCGTCCGGGCGGATCTCGCCCGTGCGGACGCCACCGGCGAAACCCGGGTTCAGCGCGTCGAGCTGCTGCTCCATCACCGCCCGCGGGATGCGGTCCTCGCAGGTCAGGCAGCGGACGAGGCCGAGAGTGCCGTGCAGCTCGAGCACGTCGCTCGCGCCGGCCTCCTGGTGGAGGCCGTCGACGTTCTGTGTGACCAGCCCGCACGTGAAGCCCTCGCGCTGCAGGGCGGCGACGACGCGGTGCCCGGCGTTCGGGGCGGACGCCGCGAACCGCCGCCAGCCCACGTGCGCCCGCGACCAGTAGCGGCGGCGCGCGTCGGTGGAGGCGACGAACTCGCCGTACGTCATCGGCGTGACCCGGCGCGTCCCGTCGGGGCCCCGGTAGTCGGGGATGCCCGATTCCGTGCTCATGCCCGCCCCCGTGAGGACGCAGACCCGCCCGCCGGCGACGAGGTCGGCGACCGCCTCGAGGGTGGCCGCGTCGGGGTGTCGCGCGGTCACGGGCGCCCCGGTGCGGGCACGGTCGGGCGGACGGACCGAGCGGCCGCCCCGGCCCCGGCGGCGACCGTCACCTGCCCTGACGCTTCTGGATGTTGGCCCACTCGTCCTTGAGCCCCACGGTCCGGTGGAAGAGCAGGGGCGTGCGGGGGTCGTGCGCGAAGTAGCCGAGCCGCTCGAACTGGACGACCTCGCCGGGCGGGGTGTCGGCGAGGGCCGGCTCGAGCTTCGCGTCGGCGATCAGCTCGACGGAGTTCGGGTTGAGGTCGTCGAAGCTGTCGCCCGTCGCCTCACCGGGCGCCTCGGCCGTGAAGAGGCGGTCGTACAGCGCGACGCTCGCGTCGACCGCGTGGGCCGCCGACACCCAGTGCATCGTCGACTTCACCTTGCGCCCGTCGGGGGAGTTGCCGCCCTGGCTGGCCGGGTCGTAGGTCGCGCGCACCTCGACGACGTCGCCGGCGTCGTCGGTGACGACGTCGGTGCACGTGACGAAGTAGGCGCCGCGCAGGCGCACCTCGCGGCCGGGGGAGAGCCGGAAGAACTTCGGCGGCGGGTCGGCCGCGAAGTCGTCGCGCTCGATCCACAGCTCGCCGGAGAAGGGGACGGATCGCGTCCCGTCGGCCGGGTTCTCCGGGTTGTTGACGACCTCGACCTCCTCGACGACCGGCCGGCCCACGGCGTCGGTCGGCCAGTTCGTCAGCACGAGCTTGAGCGGCCGGAGGACGGCCATCCGCCGCTGCGCCGTGAGGTTGAGCTCGCGCCGCACGAACGACTCGAGGAGCTCGATGCTGTGGCGGCTGTTCGTCCGCGTGACCCCGATGTAGGCGCAGAAGTCGCGGATCGCCTTCGCGGGGTACCCGCGGCGGCGCAGCCCGCGCAGCGTGGGCATCCGCGGGTCGTCCCAGCCGTCGACGACGCCGTCGGCGACGAGCCTCGCGAGCCGCCGCTTGCTCGTGATCGTGTGCGTGAGCTCCAGGCGCGCGAACTCGGTCTGCCGGGGCCGGTCGCCCGGCAGCGGCAGGTGCTCGAGATACCAGTCGTAGAGGGGGCGGTGGCTGTCGAACTCGAGCGTGCACAGCGAGTGCGTCACGCCCTCGATCGCGTCGGACTGCCCGTGCGCCCAGTCGTAGGTGGGGTAGAGGCACCAGCGGTCGCCCGTCCGGTGGTGGTGGCGCCGCCGGATCCGGTACATGACCGGGTCCCGCAGCTGCATGTTCTCGGCGTTCATGTCGATCTTGGCGCGGAGCACCTTGGAGTTGTCCTCGAACTCGCCGTCGCGCATGCGGCGCAGCAGGTCGAGGTTCTCCTCCGGCGAGCGGTCGCGGTACGGGCTCGCGACGCCCTCCTGCCCGTAGCCGCCGCGGCCCGCCGAGATCGTCTCGGCGTCCTGCTCGTCGACGTAAGCGAGTCCGTTCTCGACGAGGTGCTCCGCCCACAGGTAGAGCTGGTCGAAGTAGTCGGACGCGTGCCGGACCGGCTCCGGGGGCGTGAACCCCAGCCAGGCAAGGTCGGCGAGGATCGCGTCGCCGAACTCCTGCTCCTCGGTGTCGGGGTTCGTGTCGTCGAGCCGCAGGTTGCACACCCCGGCGAAGTCGTCGGCGATGCCGAAGTCGACGCAGATCGCCTTCGCGTGACCGATGTGAAGGTAGCCGTTCGGCTCCGGAGGGAAGCGCGTCTGCACCCGGCCCGCGAAGGTGCCGGCCTCGTTGTCGCGGGCGATCAGATCGCGGATGAAATCGCCGGTGGCAGCCGGTGCGGCGGGCTCGCTCATGACGCTCAACGGTACACGGGGGATCGGGCGCCGCCCCGGACTCCTGTGCAGCCCGGCGAGAGGGCGGCGCGCCCGCTCGCACCGCCGATTTGGGGCGGCGGGCCGGGGGCCGCTAAAGTTGTTCTCCGGATCACGGTCCGACTCACACTCCTCGATTCGACGCGTTTCATGCGTCATTCGGGAAGGCGAGAGTCGGGCCTTGACTTCCGTTGGGGTATGGTGTAATTGGCAGCACGACTGATTCTGGTTCAGTTAGTCTAGGTTCGAGTCCTGGTACCCCAGCGCGGATCACGCGCCCGCGGAGGCCTCGCCCCCGGCGAAGGCCCCCGCCTCATCGAGGCGGAAAGCGGATCGTGTGGTTTTGGAGAACGTCGCCGGTCACGGTAACGTTCTCTCCGCTCCACCGGCTCCGGTCGGCGGATCCGACGCCCCAGGCGTCACCTCGGTACACGGCCCCGTTGTGTAGCGGCCTAGCACGCCGCCCTCTCAAGGCGGTAGCGCGGGTTCGAATCCCGTCGGGGCTACCGATGCGACAGGCCCCCTCCTCGGAGGGGGCCTGTCGTCGTTCCGGGCCGCTCGCGTCGCTCGCCCGCTCGCCGGCCGGGAGCTCAGTCCCCGTCGGCGACCCGGGGCGCCGACGACTGCTGCTGGGCGAGGTGGGCCCGCTGCAGCACCTCGGTGAGCTTGTTCGCGCCCGCGACGACCGTGGCCGCGTGCAACCGGCCGGGCTGACGCGAGACGCGCTCGATGGGGCCGGAGATCGACACGGCGGCGATGACCCGGCCGGCCGGGTTGCGCACCGGCGCCGACACCGAGGCCACCCCGGGCTCGCGCTCGCCCACGCTCTGCGCCCAGCCGCGGCGGCGGACCCCCGACAGGGTGGTCGCGGTGAACTCGGCGTTGTGCAGTCCGCGGTGGAGGCGGTCGGGCTCCTCCCAGGCGAGCAGGACCTGGGCGGCGGAGCCCGCGAGCATCGACAGGGTCGCGCCGACGGGCACCGAGTCGCGCAGGCCCATCGGGCGGTCGGCGGAGGCGACGCAGATGCGGTTCTCGCCCTGCCGACGGAAGAGCTGGGCACTCTCGTGGGTGTGATCGCGCAGGGCGCCGAGCACGGCCCCGGCCGCGGCGAGCAGGCGGTCCTCGCCGGCGGCGGAGGCGAGTTCGCCGAGGCGAGGTCCGAGGATGAAGCGACCCTGCATGTCCCGGGACACGAGGCGGTGATGCTCGAGCGCGACGGCGAGGCGGTGCGCCGTGGGCCGCGCGAGCTGCGTGGTGTTGACGAGTTGCGCCAGCGTCGCGGGTCCCGCCTCGAGGGCGGCCAGCACGGTCGCGGCCTTGTCCAGCACGCCCACACCACTGCTCGTGTTCATGGTCAGATCATGCCGTCTCATTGCCTGAGACTCAAGCCCGCCACATCTTGGACCTGGCCAAAAATCGGGGAAGGAGTTCGCGCCGCGGAGCCCTCGACTCGCGGCCGCCCGTCGCCCGAGGAGAGTCATGAGTCGCACGCTGGCCGAGAAGGTCTGGGACGCCCACGTCGTCCGTTCGGTCGAAGGTGAGCCGGACCTGCTCTATATCGATCTGCACCTGCTGCACGAGGTGACGAGCCCGCAGGCCTTCGACGGGCTCCGTCTCGCCGGCCGCGGTCTGCGCCGCCCCGACCTCACCCTCGCCACCGAGGACCACAACGTCCCGACGACGCCGGGCCCGATCGAGGACCTCACGAGCCGCACCCAGGTCGAGACGCTGCGGACCAACTGCGCGGAGTTCGGGGTGCGGCTGCACCCGATGGGTGACGCCGAGCAGGGGATCGTCCACATCATCGGCCCGCAGCTCGGCCTGACCCAGCCCGGGATGACGGTGGTGTGCGGCGACAGCCACACCTCCACGCACGGCGCCTTCGGGGCGCTCGCGTTCGGCATCGGCACGAGCGAGGTCGAGCACGTCATGGCGACGCAGACGCTGCCGCTCAAGCCCTTCCGCACGATGAGCGTGACCGTCGACGGCGAGCTGCCCGACGGCGTCACCGCGAAGGACGTCATCCTCGCCGTCATCGCGAAGATCGGGACCGGCGGCGGGCAGGGGCACGTCATCGAGTACCGCGGCAGCGCCATCGAGGCCCTCTCGATGGAGGCGCGGATGACGATCTGCAACATGTCGATCGAGGCGGGCGCCCGCGCGGGCATGATCGCCCCCGACGAGACGACGTTCGCCTACCTGCAGGGGCGCCCGCACGCGCCGGCCGGCGCCGACTGGGACGCGGCGGTCGAGGCGTGGCGGGGGCTGCGCACCGACGAGGGCGCCCGCTTCGACACCGAGGTCCACCTCGACGCGGCGGAGCTCTCGCCGTTCGTCACCTGGGGGACCAACCCGGGCCAGGGGCTGCCGCTCTCGGCGTCGGTGCCCGACCCCGCGAACCTCCCCGACGACGAGCGCGCCGGCGTCCAGCGGGCCCTCGACTACATGGGCCTCACGCCGGGGACGCCGCTGCGGGAGGTCGGGGTCGACGCCGTCTTCGTCGGCTCCTGCACGAACGGGCGCATCGAGGACCTCCGCGCCGCCGCCGACGTCGTGCGGGGCCGCCACGTGGCCGACGGCGTGCGCATGCTCGTCGTCCCCGGCTCGGCGCGCGTGCGCCTGCAGGCCCAGGAGGAAGGTCTCGACGAGGTCTTCACGGCGGCCGGCGCGGAGTGGCGCCTCGCCGGATGCTCGATGTGCCTCGGCATGAACCCCGATCAGCTCGCGCCGGGGGAGCGGTGCGCCTCGACGAGCAACCGCAACTTCGAGGGGCGCCAGGGCAAGGGCGGGCGCACGCACCTCGTCAGCCCGCAGGTCGCCGCGGCGACGGCGGTGCGGGGCACCCTCAGCTCACCGGCCGACCTCGACGGTCCCGGTGGGCCCGGCGGGCCCGGAGTCCGCGCCGTGCCCGTTCGAGGCTGACCGACCGATCAGGAGAGCATGATGGAGAAGTTCACCACGCACACCGGCGTCGGGGTGCCCCTGCGCCGCAGCGACGTCGACACCGACCAGATCATCCCGGCCGTCTACCTCAAGCGCGTCTCCCGGACGGGGTTCGAGGACGGCCTGTTCGCGGCCTGGCGCGGCGACGAGTCGTTCGTCCTCAACGCCCCTGCCTACGCCAGGGGGTCGGTGCTCGTCGCCGGGCCCGACTTCGGGACGGGATCCTCGCGGGAACACGCGGTCTGGGCCCTGATGGACTACGGGTTCCGCGTCGTCGTCTCGCCCCGGTTCGGCGACATCTTCCGCGGCAACTCCGGCAAGGCGGGCCTGCTCACCGCTCAGGTCGGCCAGGACGACGTCGAGCTGCTGTGGAAACTTCTCGAGGAGGACCCGGGCACCGAGATCACGGTCGACCTGACCGATCGGACCATCACCTGCCGCGAGGCGGTCCTGCCGTTCGACGTCGACGACTACATCGCCTGGCGCCTGACCGAGGGGCTCGACGACATCTCCCTCACGCTGCGCCACGAACCCGACATCACCGCCTTCGAGGCGACGCGCAGCAGGATCCTGCCGACGACGACCGGGTGACACCCGACACTCCAAGGTTCTTCGTATACAAGCGAATCGGCCACGTTTACCGCTCTGACCTGCGGAAACGTGGCCGTTCTGCGTCCCGGGGGGCCGGGTGCGACCCCCGGAGAGGGTGGAATCCACTGTCCGTCATGCCCATTGGTGCCGATAGGTGGGCAGGTCCCGACACCGGTCGGGACCGATGGCGGCCCTGCCGTCCGTCCCCGTCGGCCCTGCGCGATCCGCAGACGCCGAACGGCCGGGCGGGCCCGGCCGGACGCCACGACGAGCTGGAGGGCGCGTCCACCGGGTCACCGGAGCGCGCCCGTACACCGACGTCGCGGGGGGTGAGACCTCCGTCGCGTCGACGGCCGAAGGATCGGCCGGTCATCTCTGGAGGGAGAGATCAAGTGAACAAGGCTGACCTGGTCGATGCGTTGGAGACGCGTCTCGGCGGCAAGAAGGCCGCCAGCGATGCGCTCGAGGCCATCTTCGACGTCATCATCCGAGAGGTCGCGCGCGGAGGGAAGGTGGGGATCACGGGCTTCGGCACGTTCGAGCGGGTCGACCGCGCCGCTCGAACCGGCCGCAACCCGCGCACCGGTGAGTCGGTGCGCATCGAGTCCACCGCCGTCCCGAAGTTCCGCCCCGGCACCGCGTTCAAGCTGTACGTGGCGGAGCCGGACACACTGCCCAAGGCCGGCCCGGCCGCGGCGCGAGCCGCCGCCGGCACGGCCGCCGAGGTGCGTGCGCGCGCCGAGGCCGCCATCGCCTCGTCCGGCAAGAAGAAGGGCCGCAAGAGCGCCTGACGCGCAGTTTCTCCCCTCCAGGCACGGGGCCGCCCCTCTCGGGGCGGCCCCGTCGTCGTGCCCGGACAGCCGCGGTCTCGGGTGGGCACCGCCGGGCGGGCTCGGGATCGCGCTCACTGCGGCTCGCGGGCTGGCCTCCGTTCGCCGCTCTGAGCCTTCTGTCGCGCTCACTGCGGCTCGCGGGCTGGCCTCCGTTCGCCGCTCTGAGCCTTCTGTGGCGCTCACTGCGGCTCGCGGGCTGGCCTCCGTTCGCCGCTCTGAGCCTTCTGTGGCGCTCACTGCGGCTCGCGGGCTGGCCTCCGTTCGCCGCTCTGAGCCTTCTGTCGCGCTCACTGCGGCTCGCGAGCTCGCCTCCGTTCGCCGCTCAGAACCCTCGGTCGCGCTCACTGCGGCTCGCACGCTCGCCTCCGTTCGCCGCTCGTAGGAGGCGGGCCGTGGCCGCCCCCAGACCCAGGCGGGTCGCGGCCCGCAGGTCCGACGCGTCGTCGACGTCCCGCCGCAGGCGGGGCAGGTCGAGGTCGAGCCGCCGGGCCGTGCGGGCGTGCGCCGCGGCCGACCCGCCGCCGAACCGCGGGTCGAACCCCGCGCCGGCCGCGAGGAGGAACACCGTGCCGATCCCGTCCGCGTCCGGGACGAACGCCGCCAGCGCCCCACCGGCGAGGGCGTCGGCCGCGGCCTCGAACGCGGCGGCGAGATCGGGCGCCCGCACGGCGGGGACGTCCCCGAGCAGGGCCGCCGCGGCGCCCGGTGCGCCCGCCCATCCCGCGCGGACCGCCGCGTTCAGCCCGGCGCCGGGGTCGGCCACGACCCCCAGGCCCAGGGAGCGCGCCAGGCCGGCCACGTCGGCGTCCGACGTGACGACGACGGCCTCGACCGGGGCCGCCGTCGCCGTCGACCCGCTCCGACCCGCCGTTTTCGCCGGCTCGTCGGCGAGGGCCGCGACGGCCGAGAGCGTGTCCTGCGCCAGGGCCCGGGCCAGCGAGGCGCGGTCGACACCGGACGGCGGGACCAGGCGCGACTTGGCGGCGGCGCCGCCCTTGACGGGCACCACGAGGCGGGTCCGACTCACGGGACGTGATCCTCGCAGGGCCCCGACACGGGTCGACACCCGGTGCGGCGCCGGAGAAGATGGCGGGCGGGCGCGTGGCGCGCCCGGGACGGAGCGACGAGCGTGAGACACGAGGCCGAGACGGCCACCCGCGCGCAGGCGCCCGGCGCGTACCGCGCGGCCATCGGCGTCATCCGCCCGGTCATGCGCGCGCTCACCCGACGCGACTGGTCCGGCGGCGAGAACCTGCCCGAGACCGGCGGTGTCGTCGTCTGCGCGAACCACGTCTCGTACGCCGACCCGCTCGCCGTCGCCCACTTCCTCGTCGACCACGGCCGACGGCCGGTGTTCCTCGCCAAGGCCTCGCTCTTCACGATCCCGTTGCTCGGCCGCTGGATCGCCGCGTGCGGGCAGGTGCCCGTCCATCGGGGCGACCGCCGCGCCGCGGACGCCTACCGCGACGCCGTCGCCGCCGTCCAAGCCGGGCAGTGCGTCGTCGTCATGCCCGAGAGCACCGTCACGAAGGACCCCGACCACTGGCCGATGACCGCGAAGTCGGGGGCCGCGCGCATCGCGCTCGCGACCGGGGTGCCCGTCCTCCCGCTCGCCCAGTGGGGGGCCCAGGAGCTGCTCGGGCGCGACCTGCGCCTGCACCCGACGCGTCGGCCCGTCGTCTCGATGCGCCTGGGCCCGCCCGTCTCCCTCAGCGACCTGCGGGGACGCCCCGTCGACCGGGAGCTGCTGCGGGAGGCGACCGACCGCATCATGGGGGCGATCCTCGCCGGCGTCGAGGACCTCCGCGGGGAGAGCGCCCCCGTGGGGGCCTGGGATGTCCGCGAGGGTCGACGCGTCCCGGGCACCTCCGTGCGCCGGGACTCGCCCGCGTTCGGTGGCCCGCCGCGGCCCGCGGACTCCGTCGCCGGCGATCCCGCCCGCACCGATCCCTCTCGCACCGATCCCTCTCGCACCGATCCCACCGTCACGGGGTCCACCGGCGATCCCGCCGGCCTGCGCGCCGAGGCCCGTGGGTCGTCCGCCGGCCGCGGACGCCCACCCGCCCGTGGGGGAGAGCGGCCCGCGGGGGAGGATCGTCCCGCGGCCCCGCCGGGGCCGGCCGACGGCCACCGAGAGGAATTCCATGCCTGAGATCGCCGTGCTCGGCACCGGGAGCTGGGGGACCGCGTTCGCCGCGGTCCTCGCCGACGCCGGGGCCGGGGTACGCCTGTGGGGTCGCCGACGCGAGGTGGTCGAGGCGATCGCGGCGACCCGCGTCAACGCGGGTTACCTGCCCGACCTGGTCCTGCCCGACGGCGTCACGGCCACCCCCGACGTCGCCGACGCGCTCGCGGGGGCCGACGCCGTCGTGCTCGCCGTCCCGTCGCAGCAGCTGCGGGGCGCGCTCGGTCAGTGGACCGGGCTCATCGAACCCGACAGCGTCCTCGTCTCCCTCATGAAGGGGATCGAACTGGGATCGCGCAAGCGGATGTCGCAGGTCATCGCCGAGGTGACCGGGGCGACCCCCGACCGGATCGCCGTCGTCACCGGCCCCAATCTCGCGCGCGAGATCGCCGAGCGGCAGCCGGCGGCGGGCGTGGTCGCGTCGGCGAGCTCGGCGACGGCCGAATGGGTCGCCGAGGCCTGCGCGACCCCGTACTTCCGTCCGTACATCGACACCGACGTCATCGGCTGCGAGCTGGGCGGCGCGGTGAAGAACGTCGTCGCCGTCGCCGTCGGCATGGCCGAGGGGCTCGGCTTCGGCGACAACACCAAGGCCACGCTCATCACGCGGGGTCTCGCCGAGACCGTGCGCCTCGGGGTTGCGCTCGGCGCCGACCCGGCCACGTTCTCGGGCCTGGCCGGCGTGGGCGACCTCATCGCCACGTGCATGTCGCCGCTGTCGCGCAACCACCGCATCGGCGTGGGGCTCGGCCAGGGGCTCACCCTCGCCGAGGTCGTCGAGCGGACGAAGCAGACCGCCGAGGGCGTGACCTCGTGCGAGTCGATCCTCGCCCTGGCCCGTGAGCACGACGTCGACGCCCCGTTGGCCGAGGCCGTCGTCGCCGTCTGCCACGACGGGATGCCGCCCGCGCTCATCGCCGACGCGCTCATGACCCGCGAGCGCAAGCCCGAGAAGGCCTGACCGATCGGTCGGGTCCCCGGCCGGCGCCGGGCCGCCTACGACTCCGCCAACCCTGCACACTATGAAAGCGCCGCATGGGCACCGAGGCAACGAACCAGGAGGAGCCGAAGATGATGAGCGGCATCTGTCAGGCGTTCAGGCGCCAGCCCTCGCTGGATAGACACATGACTCCCTCGCGACGGCACGTCAACAGGTCTGTCCTGCTTGGTGTCACTACGGCGGCGGTCCTCGTCCTGGGGGGCTGCTGGAAGGAGAAGCCGTGCGGCGACGACCAGTACCCCGTCAAGGCAAAGGACGCGGGAGGGTCGATCTGCGTTGGCTCTGGCGACCCCATCCCGTCCAACTTCACCACGTACCCGCCCGGCGCAACCCCCACCGGCCCTTAGCAGGAACCACAACCGGTCGGAGAACCGAAATGATGGCCCTTGTGTCCTGGCCGGACTTCTTCACACGACCCCTTGGTCTGGAGTGCTGGTCCCCCCACCCGCGCCGACGCTCGCGCAAGAGCTGATCGCACCCTCGGCGCCTGCCCTGGGGTCGGCGACCACCTACCTCTCCCCGTGAGTTCAGCGAGAACTCGCGCCTGTGGGAATCGATGACCCCCGCCCGACGGGAGGCCGTCGAGCGTGACCTCGACGCCTTCGATCGACAGGTCGCTGCGGGGCTCAGCGCCGTCCCCGATGGGGCAGTGCTTTCTCGGCGCTGACGCGTCACGGCGCCGCCTCGCTGAGCCCTGATCCACCAAGGGTGGGTGGATTCGATGGCGACGTCATGGGGTGTGGGGACTGCCGAGTTGCGGGTGTGGCTGCCCTGCCGGTCTGCTGCGGCTCCTCCACGTGGGCGGGTCCCCGGGGTTGCGCCGTCGCCGGCGGGTGCCCGCTTCTCGATAACCGCCCGCCAAGGCCGCGGCCGCGGTCGCGGGGCGGTCCGGCCCGCGCCGGTAGAGTCGCCCACGATGACTACGCAGCAGCCGCCCTCTCGTCCCCGGGTCGCCCTCGTCTTCGGCGGCCGCTCCTCCGAGCACGCCGTGTCGTGCGCGACGGCGGCCGGCGTCCTGTCGGCCATCGACCGGGACGCGTTCGACGTGATCCCCATCGGCGTGACCAAGGACGGCCGGTGGGTGGCGGTCGAGGCCAACCTCGACGCCCTCGCGCTCAACGCCGGGCACACGCCCGAGGTGGCGCCGTCCGAGTCCGAGGTCGTCCTCCCGCTCAACACGCGCAGCCGTGCCCTGTCTGCGGTCCGGGCCGGGGTGCCACCGGAACCGCTCGGCGACGTCGACGTCGTGTTCCCGCTGCTGCACGGCCCGTTCGGCGAGGACGGCACCGTCCAGGGCCTGCTCGAGCTCGCGGACATGCCGTACGTCGGCTCCGGCGTCCTCGCCTCGGCGCTGATGATGGACAAGCACTTCATGAAGGTCGCGTTCGCAGGGGCGGGGCTCCCGATCGGGCCGTACGAGGTCGTCACCGACCGCGACTGGGTGCGCGACCCCGGCGCGGCGTGCGCGCGGGTCGCGCGGCTCGGGTTCCCCCTGTTCGTCAAGCCGGCCCGGGCGGGCAGCAGCGTCGGGATCTCTCGCGTCGTCGACGCCGACGGGCTCACCGAGGCGATCGAGGCGGCCCGCGTCCACGACCCGAAGGTCGTCGTCGAGGCGGCGATCTTCGGCCGCGAGATCGAGTGCGGCGTCCTCGGCAGTCGCGGCACCGACCCGCACCGGGCGAGCGAGCTCGGCGAGATCGCGGTGACGAGCGGCGGCCACCAGTTCTACGACTTCGAGGCCAAGTACCTCGACGAGTCCGACGTGCGCCTCTCGTGCCCCGCCGACCTGCCCGCCGACGCGGCGGTGCGGATGCGCGAGATGGCCGTCGATGCCTTCGAGGCCGCCGGCTGCGAGGGTCTCGCCCGGGTCGACTTCTTCTACACGACCGACGGCGAGATCGTCGTCAACGAGATCAACACGATGCCCGGCTTCACCCCGACGTCGATGTACCCCATGCTCTGGGCCGCGACGGGCCTGAGCTACACCGGCCTCATCACCGAGCTGCTCGAGCTCGCGCTCACCCGCCGCGTCGGCCTGCGCTGAGCGGGCTCCCTGCCGGGCGCGTCCTCGCCGGCGGGCCTCAGCTGCAGCGTCGTTCGCTCTGGGGGACGGCGCGGGCGGCCTGGCCCAGCGACCCGAGCACGAGGGGTTCGGGCGCGTACTCGGCCGGCACGAGCACCTCGAGGGCGGGGACGCGTCCGTAGGTGGTGAACGCGGTGCCCCCCTCGAGGCGTTCGACCACCCAGTCGACCCCGTCGACGTCGAGGCACTCGTTCGTCGTCGGCCCCGGCGGGCTGACGCCGCACCGGGCGACGATCGCGGGGTCGCCCCACGCCGCGACACCCGCCGCACCGTCCGGGGTGTCCGCGCGGACCTCGCGACGCTCGCGACCGCCGACCGTGGCGGGCCACGCCGCCGCCACCCGCGCGCAGCCGGGGTCACGCGCCCCCGCGGGGACCCCCGCCTCGACGGGGGAGGCGCAGCCGGCGAGGGCGGCCGCGGCGACCGCGACCAGCGCCACCGTGCGGCGGCCGAGGCCCACGGTCGCGCGTCGCGGCGAGGTCCTGCCCCTGGCCATCACCCGTCTCCTCGTTCGCTGTCGGTGCCGACGTCTAGCGTTACCGGCGAACGCTACCGACCCGGGCCGACGACCGTCCCCGGCGGGCGGCGCACGAGGAGGCGGACATGGGCGGGGCCACCCCGGAACGGCTGGCGGACATCGGCGAGGAGGACCTGCTCGCCCGGATCTTCCCGCTGTTCGGGATCGAGCAGGACGCGTACCTGCCGGTCGGGCCGGGCGACGACGCCGCGGTCCTGTCGGTGCCCGACGGGCGCGTCGTCGCGACGACCGACGCCATGGTGCGCGGCAGCGACTGGCTCGACCACTGGAGCTCCGGCGCCGACGTCGGCGCGAAGTGCGTCGCCCAGAACGTCGCCGACGTCGCGGCGATGGGGGCGCGGCCGACCGGGCTGCTGCTCACGCTCGCGGCCGAACCCGACACCCGGGTCGACTGGGCGCTCGACCTCGCGCGCGGGATCGCGCAGGCGGCCCGGGAGTTCGGGTGCCGGGTGATCGGCGGAGACCTGTCGGGCGCGCCTGCGGGCCTGCTCCTCGTGTCGATCACCGCCCTGGGCGACCTCGAGGGGCGGGCTCCGGTCCGCCGCGACGGCGCGCGCCCGGGGGACGTCGTCGCCGTGGCCGGCTCCCTCGGCCGGGCCGCGGCCGGGCTGCTCGCGCTCGAACGCGGGGCCGGCGACGCGGCGCCCGACCTCGTCGCCGCCCAGCGCCGCCCCCGTCCACCCGTTCAGGAGGGGCCGCGGGCCGCCGAGCTGGGGGCCCACGCCATGATCGACCTCTCCGACGGGCTTGTCCGCGACGCCGGCCGGGTCGCGCGCGCCTCGGGGGTGACGGTCGACCTGTCGTCGGCCGCCCTGGCCGCCGACGTCGACGCCCTCGTCGACGCCGGCCACGATGTGCTCACGAGCCACGACGCCCGCGGCTGCGTGTTCGGGGGCGGGGAGGAGCACTCCCTGCTCGCGGTCTTCCCGCCCGACGTCGCGCTGCCCGGGCCCTGGCGGCCCGTGGGGCGGATCGTCGCCCGGTCGGGCGAGGACTCCACGCCCCCGTCGGGGGTGACCGTCGACGGCGACCCCGTGGACGTCCAGGGCTGGGACCACTTCGGTGGCTAGCGGCAACGCGAAAAAGCCGCCCCGGGGGGCGGCTTCACGCGGATGCGCGTCGGGTCAGCGAGTGACCTTGCCCGCCTTGAGGCAGGACGTGCACACGTTGAGGCGCTTGGGGGTCTTGCCGGAGGCACCGACGAACGCGCGGACGCGCTGGATGTTCGGGGTCCAGCGACGCTTCGTGCGGCGGTGCGAGTGCGAGATGTTGTGGCCGAAGGTCGGCCCCTTGCCGCAGACGTCGCAGTTGGCAGCCACGGGTAACTCCTGAGAACGATGGTGGATGAGCTCGGTCGGCCCCGCTGCGGGCACCACCTCGCCGCCGGGGCGGACGGAGGAGGTCGCCGCCGTGAGGTGCGGCTGCGGCGGTGCGGAGACAGCTGCGGTCACAGATGCAGCCACACGTGCAGGCACGCCACGACACGGGGGAACCGGTCAAGGATAGCCGAGCCGCCCGCAGACGCCCAAACCCGGGCGCCCACGCGGGTGAGCAGGCGGATCGACCCCTGCGCTCTGCGCATCGCTCTGCGCATCTCCGGGCGCCGGTGTGAGGATGGGGGCGTGAGAGACGACCCACCCCTGCGCGTGCTCGACGTCGCGGCCGTCAACCGGTGGGCCTTCCGTGCGCGCGGGGCGCTCGGGGACTACCGCCGGCGCATCGACGACCTCAACGTCTTCCCCGTGCCCGACGGCGACACGGGCACCAACCTCTACCTCACCCTGCACTCCGCGCTCGAGGCCCTCGTGCGCGACGTGCGCCCCGACGGCCGGTCGGGGCTGACCGACGGGGCGCTCGGGTTGGCCCGCCGCATCCTCCTCGGCGCGCGCGGCAATTCCGGCGTCATCCTCGGACTCCTCGTGCGCGGCCTCGCGCAGGGGCTCGACGAGGCCGGCGGCGAGCCGGTCGACGGGCGACGCTTCGCCCACGCCGTCACGCGCGCGAACGCCGCCGCGTGGCGGGGGGTGAGCGAGCCGGTCGAGGGCACCATCCTGTCGGTCGCCGCGGCCGCGGCGACCGCGGCGCGTCGAACCGCGGAGGCGGGCGGCGACCTGCCCGCCGTCGTCGCCGACGCCGTGAACGCGGCCCGCGACGCCCTGGAGCGCACCCCGCGCCAGCTCCCGAGCCTCGCGCGCGCCGGCGTCGTCGACGCCGGGGGCGCCGGGCTCGTCGTCATCCTCGCGGCCCTCGCCGAGGTCGTCTCCGGCGAGCCGGTGCACGTGCGCCTGCCCGGGCGGGCGGCCGCGTCGGTCGTCGCCGGCGGGCCCGGGCTCGCGCCGGCCGCTCGCCCCGACGACCCGGGCTCCTCCGGGACGTCGTCGACCCGGACGCGCGGCGGGTCCGGCCTGGACGATCCCGTCGAGTACGAGGTGATGTACCTGCTGGAGGCGTACGCCGACGACGACGCCGACGCGCTGCGGGCCCGGTTGGCGCAGCTCGGCGACTCCCTCGTCGTGGCCGGCGACGAGACCCTGCGCACCGTCCACGTCCACGTCCAGGACGCCGGCGCGGCGATCGAGGCGGCGCTGCCCCTCGGCCGGATCCACGGCATCCGCGTCACGTGGCTGCCGGGCGCGGACGCGTCCGCCCCGGGGCAGGGGGCCGGCGCCTGCCACCCCGCCGTCCCCGACGGCGCCGAGGGCCGGACCGAGAACGGCCTCGGTGCCGACGGGCCCGGGCCGGCCGCGTCACCCGGGCCGCCCGGCACACCCGAGACGCCCGCGGGCCCGCTGCCCGCGCACCCCGGCATGTCCGCCGGCGTCGTCGCGTGCGCGTGCGGTCCCGGGGTCGTGGCGGCCCTCGCCGAGGCCGGGGTGCGGGTCGTGTACGACGCCCCGGGCGATCGCGCGCGGCCGCAGGACGTCCTCGACGCCATCCGGGAGCAGGACCCCGCCGGCGACCGGTGCGTCCTCGTCCTGCCCGACGACCGCGACGCCCGCCTCGCCTGCCTCGCCGCGATCGACGCGGCTCGCGAGGAGGGCCGAGAGGCCCATCTCGTCGAGACGGTCTCGGTGGTGCAGGCGCTCGCGGCGCTGTCCGTCCTCGACCCCGGCGCGGACGCCGAGGCGCTGCGAGACCACCTCGCCTCGACCGCCGCGGCCGTGCACACGGGCCTCGTCGCGGTCACCGACCGGGACGCCGACACCCCCGCCGGTCCCTGCCGCGCCGGTGACCTCGTGGCCCTGCTCGGCGACGACGTCGTCGCCGTCGGCACCGACCTGACGGACGTGACGGAGAAGCTGGTCACCGCCCTCGGTGGTGCCGTCGCCGAGGTGATCACCCTCGTCCTCGGCGCCGACGCCGGCGTGGACGCGCCGACCCTCACGCGGGCCGTCGCGGACGCCCACCCGGAGGCCGAGGTCACCGCGCTCCTCGGCGGCCAGCCCGTCTACGCGTTGCTGGTGGGGGTCGAATGAGCGCGCCGACTCCGCCCCGCACGCGGCGCCCACGACCGGCCGGGTGGCGGCCCGGTCACGCGCAGGAGGCGCCGTGGACCTGAGCACCCCGCTCGCCCGGGCCCTGCCCGAGGCGGCCTACAAGCAACTCCGCAAGGCGGAGGCGTTCGAGACCGTCGCCGACCTGCTGTGGCTGCTGCCGCGGCGCTACCTCGATCGTCACTCCGATCTCGGAGCGCTCGAGAAGGACGCCTACGTCGTGTTCATCGGGACGGTGGTGTCGGCGTCGACGCGGCCCATGCGCAACCGCCGCGGCACCATGCTCAACGCGACGGTCCGCAGCGGCGAGCACACGCTCGCGCTCACGTTCTTCCGGGCCTACGGCCACGACAAGAAGCTCGTCGCGGGTCGGGTCGGCCTCTTCTCCGGCACGGTCAGCCGCTACCGCGACACGTGGCAGCTCGCCCACCCGCACTACGAGATCCTGCGCGACGGCGGCGGCGACGACCTGCTCGTCGGGATCCGCGCGCGGTCCGGACCGGAGGGGTCGGACCACTTCGAGGTGCGGGACGAGCTCGACCACCTGGTCGGCGACCGCGCGGTCTTCCCCGTCTACCGCGAGGTGCAGGGCATCCCGTCGTGGACCCTCAACGACTGCATCCGGCTCGTGCTCGATCAGCTCGAGGCCGACGGCAGCGTGGCCGAGGTCGTGCCGCCCGGCGTCGCCCGCGAGCGCCGGCTCCCCGGCTTCCTCGAGGCGATGCGGCTGCTGCACCTGCCCGCCACGCGCGACGAGCCGCATCGGGGGCTGCGCCGCCTGCGGTACGAGGAGGCGTTCGTCGTCCAGGTCGTCCTCGCGTTGCGGCGCCGCGAGCAGGCGCAGACGGCCGCGGTGCCCCGGGATCCGCGCCCCGGCGGCGTCCTGGAGGCCTTCGACGCCCGCCTGCCCTTCGAGCTCACCCCCGGCCAGCACCGGGTCGGGGACGACATCGCGGCCGACCTCGCATTGCCGCGGCCGATGAACCGGCTCCTGCAGGGCGAGGTCGGGTCGGGCAAGACGGTCGTCGCGCTGCGCGCGATGCTGGCCGTCGTCGACGCCGGCGGCCAGGCGGCCCTGCTCGCCCCCACGGAGGTGCTCGCGGCGCAGCACCATCGCTCCATCACGGCGATGCTCGGCGACCTCGCCGAGGGCGGCCTGCTCGGCGGGGCCGACCAGGGCACCCGGGTGGCCCTGCTCACCGGCGGCCTGCCCGCGGCCGCCCGCAAGGAGGCGCTGCTGCAGGCCGCCTCCGGGGAGGCCGGCATCGTCGTGGGCACGCACGCCCTCATCCAGGACCGGGTGCAGTTCGCCGACCTCGGCCTCGTCGTCGTCGACGAGCAGCACCGGTTCGGGGTCGAGCAACGGGACGCCCTGCGCGTCAAGGCCGGCCAACCGCCGCACGTCCTCGTCATGACGGCCACCCCCATCCCGCGAACGGTCGCCATGACGGTCTTCGGCGACATGGAGACCTCGGTGCTCGACGAGCTGCCGCGGGGCCGCTCACCCATCACGACCCACGTCGTCGACAACCCCCGCTGGTACGAGCGGGCCTGGGAGCGCGTCGCCGAGGAGGTGCGGCAGGGGCGCCAGGTCTACGTCGTCGCCCCGCGGATCGGGGAGTCCGACGCGCGGGGGGCCGCCGCGGGGGAGGGGTTCGAGCAGGCCGCGTACGACGACGCGCCGCCGGTGGGCGAGGAGGGCGAGGCCGCCCGGCGGCCCCTGCGCTCGGTGCTCGACATCCACGCGGAGCTGCTCGACACCCCCGCCCTCACCGGGGCGCGCATCGAGATCCTCCACGGCCGGATGCCCTCGGAGGAGAAGGAGGCCGTCATGGCCGCGTTCGGGGCCGGCGACATCGACGTCCTCTGCTCGACGACCGTCGTCGAGGTGGGCGTGGACGTGCCCAACGCCTCGGTCATGGTCGTCCTCGACGCCGACCGGTTCGGCGTGAGCCAGCTCCACCAGCTCCGCGGCCGCGTCGGGCGCGGGGGCGCACCCGGTCTCTGCCTGCTCGTCGCGCAGGACGCCCCCGAGCCGGCGCGCGAGCGGCTCGCGGCCGTCGCGGCGACGACGGACGGGTTCGAGCTGTCCCGCTTCGACCTCGACCAGCGCAAGGAGGGCGACGTGCTCGGCGCCCGCCAGAGCGGCGGCGCCTCCCAGCTGCGCGTCCTGCGCCTCGCCCGCGACGAGGAGACGATCCTGCAGGCCCGCGCCGACGCGGCCGACCTCGTCGAGTCCGATCCCACCCTCGCCGGGGTCCCGGCGCTCGCCGCCGCCGTCCGCGAGCGGATCGACGAGCGCCAGGCCGCCTTCCTGGAGAAGGGGTGAGCCGGTGACGCGCATCATCGCGGGAACCGCCGGGGGGCGGCGGATCGACACCCCGCCCGGCGCGGCGACCCGACCGACCTCCGATCGCGTGCGGGAGGCCCTCTTCTCGCGCCTCGGCCACCTCGACGTCCTCGCCGGCGCCCGCGTCCTCGACCTCTACGCGGGATCCGGGGCGCTCGGGCTCGAGGCCCTCAGCCGGGGCGCGGCCGACGCCGTCCTCGTCGAGTCGGCCCGTCCCGCGGCGCTGGTGGCCCGTCGCAACGTCGCCGCCCTCGGGTTGCCCGCCCGCGTCGTCGCCGACACGGCCGAACGGGCCCTGGCCGGGTCCGCCGCCCGCGGTCCGTTCGACCTCGTGCTCCTCGATCCGCCCTACGACGTCGACGAACCGACGCTCGCCGGGGTGCTCGGGGCCCTCGTCGAGCCCGGCCGCCTCGACCCCGACGCCGTCGTCGTCGTCGAGCGCTCCACCCGCAGCCCCGAGCCGGCGTGGCCGCGCGGCCTTCGCGCGTTCGCCGACCGGGCGTACGGCGAGACGACCCTCTGGTACGCCGAACCCGACCCCGACGACCCGCAGGAGCTCCCGTGACCGAGCCCGGTACCCCCGCCACGTCCCCGACCGCCGACCGTCCGGACCCGACGCGAGCTCCGGACGGGGGTGACGGCGCCCGCCCCCTGCGCCGCTGCCTGTGCCCGGGCTCCTACGACCCGATCACGCGCGGCCACCTCGACGTCATCGCGCGGGCGGCGCGGCTCTACGACGAGGTCGTCGTCGGCGTTCTCGAGAACGCCGGCAAGAACGCGCTGTTCAGCGCGACCGAGCGCGTCGGGCTCATCGAGGCCGAGCTGGCGGAGCTCGACCTGCCGGGCCGGGTGCGGGTCGTCACGTTCGGCGGGCGCCTCCTCGTCGACGTGTGCCGCGACCTCGGGGTCGAGGCCGTGGTCAAGGGGTTGCGCGGCGAGGCCGACTACGCCTACGAGCTGCCGATGGCGATCATGAACCGGCACCTGAGCGGGGTGGAGACGCTGTTCATGCCCGGCGACCCCCGCTACGTCCAGGTCTCGAGCTCGCTCATCAAGGAGGTGACCCGCTTCGGCGGCGACGTCGGCGCCCTCGTGGGCCCGCACGTCCTGGCCGCGCTCCGCGCCCGGCTGGGCGACGGCGCCGGCCCGGCCGGGCCCGGCGCCGGGTGAGACTCACCCGCCGTTTGGGGCGGGCGAGGATGCTGGTCTAGCATGGTGAGTCGGTCTGCGTCGGCGGGCCCGTGCTCCGTCCGCCCGCCTCGCGGCGACGCCTTCTGTCGCCCATGACGTGCGGATTCGCGCGGTCCACCTCGCCCGACGGCCCGACCGAGACCACGACGACAGCCGGCTCCCGCCGGTGCTCACCACCGCCGGCTTCCCCCGGCCACGACCAGGACGAGTGACGCGACATGACCAGGCCCGATCCTCGCGGACCGTGGGTGCTCGATACCCGCGAGCTGCAGCGTCGACCCGGCGCCATGCGCGAGGTCACCCGCACCGTCGAGGCTCCGGACGAGTTCGGCACCGACGTGATCTCGGTGCCCGCCGGCCGGCCCATCGACCTCGACGTCCGCCTGGAGTCGGTGATGGAGGGCGTGCTCGTCAGCGGGACCGCCAAGACCGTCGCGACCGGCGCGTGCGTGCGGTGCCTGGACGACGTCGACGTTCCCGTCGACGTGCCGTTCCAGGAGCTGTTCGCGTACGCCGATCGGGCCGCGCACCACCAGGAGGTGGGCGCGAACGAGGCCGACGAGGACCAGTACGTGCTCCAGGACGACCTCGTCGACCTCGAGCCGGTCCTGCGGGACGCGGTGTTGCCGACGCTGCCGTTCCAGCCGGTGTGTTCGGACGACTGCCCGGGCCTGTGCTCCGAATGCGGAGTGCACCTGGCGGCCGACCCGGACCACCACCACGAGAACATCGATCCCCGGCTGGCGGCACTGTCCGCCCTCCTGGACGCCGGGGACGACCGCACCGAAGAGAAGAGGAACTGACGTGGCCGTCCCGAAGCGGAAGATGTCGCGCTCCAACACCCGGTCCCGTCGGGCCCAGTGGAAGGCGAGCGCCACGACGCTCACCTCGTGCCCCCGCTGCAGCGCGCCGAAGCAGCCGCACATCGCCTGCCCGTCCTGCGGTGTGTACGCCGGGCGTCACTACTACGCCGCCGAGCGCACTGAGCACCAGGCCTGACGCGTCGGCCGGAAGCAGCCGCCGCATGGGTCGCAACGCCCGCGCCGACGCAGGTCGGCCCGTGGCCGGGCTCGCCGAACGGATCGAGACGATCCTCGGCGCCCCGGTCGGGGCCGACCTGCTCACGCACGCCCTGACGCACCGCTCGTACGCGTACGAGAACGGTGGGGTGCCGAACAACGAACGCCTCGAGTTCCTCGGCGACTCCGTCCTCGGCCTGGTGGTCACGGAGTCGCTGTACTCCGAGCACCCCGAGATGGCGGAGGGACAGCTCGCGAAGCTGCGCGCCGCCGTCGTCAACATGCGCGCCCTCGCCGGGGTGGCCCGCACCCTCGGGGTCGGTGACTACCTGCTCCTCGGGCGCGGTGAGGAGAGCACCGGCGGCCGCGACAAGGCGTCGATCCTCGCCGACACGATGGAAGCCCTCATCGGGACCGTGTTCCTCGCGCACGGTCTCGACGCCTCCCGCCTCTTCGTCCACCACCTCCTCGACCCGCTCATGAGCTCGTCCGCCCGGCTCGGCGCCGGCCTGGACTGGAAGACGAGCCTGCAGGAGCTCGCCGCGTCGGGATCCCTCGGCACGCCCGAGTACCGGGTGGCCGAGGAGGGGCCCGACCACGAGAAGGTCTTCACCGCGACCGTCGTCGTCGGCGACGAGGCCCTCGGTGAGGGGGTCGGGCGCAGCAAGAAGGAGGCCGAGCAGCGGGCCGCCGAGCACGCCTGGACCGAGCTCAATCGGCGCGCCAACGCCGTCCTGAGCAGCGAGCCGGAGCCCGCCGCGCAGGGCGAGTCGCCCGCGCCGGATGCCTGAGCTGCCCGAGGTCGAGGTCGTCCGGGCGGGCGTCGCCCGCCACGTCACCGGCGCGACGCTCGGCGGCGTCGAGATCCTCGGCCGGCGCGTGGCCCGCCGCCACCTCCTCGGGAACGCCGACCTCACAGCCCGCCTGCTGGGCCGCGAGGTGCAGGCCGTGCGCCGCCGCGGGAAGTACCTGTGGCTCGACCTCTCGCCCGCGCCGGCCCCCGAGGCGCTCGTCGTCCACCTCGGCATGAGCGGCCAGCTCCTCGTCGCGGACGCCGACCGGTCGCGAGCCCGCCACCAGCACGCGACGTTCGACCTCGTCGGGGGCGCCGCGGGCGCCGGACGTCAGCTCCGGTTCGTCGACCAGCGCACGTTCGGGGGCCTGGCCCTCGTCGACGTCGTGCCCGACCCGTTCGCGCCCACCGGGTCGCCCGCGACGTCCGGCACCGGGGTAGCCGCGCGGGACGGCGCGGGCCGGCCGCTCGTGCCCGCGACCATCGCCCACATCGCGCCCGACCCGTTCGAGCCGGCGTTCGACCCCGACCGCGTCCAGGCCCTGCTGCGGCGGCGGCAGAGCGCGGTGAAGCGGTCGCTGCTCGACCAGGGCCTCGTCTCCGGGATCGGCAACATCTACGCGGACGAGGCCCTCTGGCGCGCCCGCCTCCACGGCGAGCGCCTCGGCTCCGGCCTGCCGCGGGCCCGCGTCCTCGAGCTCCTCGACCACGCCCGGGACGTCATGGGGGAGGCGCTGGAGGCGGGCGGGACCAGCTTCGACGCCCTCTACGTCGACGTCGACGGCGAGTCGGGATACTTCGCCCGGAGCCTGAATGCCTACGGACTCGCCGGGCACCCGTGCACGCGCTGCGGCACCCCCATCGTCAGGGAGCGATTCATGAACCGCTCGAGCTACTTCTGCCCGGCCTGCCAGCGAAGACGGTAGATGGGCGGCCGGTATCACGCAGGCCGATAGCGTGGCGTCGCCCGACCGGTGGCACACCGATGTAGGGCGAGCACCGCGCATTCTGGACTCCGGCGGTCCTGCTCGGGCGCCGGAGCCACAGCGAAACAGACAGGCGCTCCCGGAGCTGATCGGTCCTGGTGTCCCGAGATCGTGCTGGGGTTGTTGCTCAGCCGAGGTGCCGGCGCCAGAACGGGTCGTCGGACCATGAGTCGGGAACACCCATGCCGCTCAGATTCATCGGCGGACGCGTGGCGATCAGTTCGTGGAGCCGACGTGCCCAGCTGCTGCGCGGCGAGACCGAATCGAGCACAGACTGCAGTGACACGAGCACGGGGTAGAGGCGCTTCCTCGACCGGTCGGGGAGGGCGTCCGTGCCCGCCAGCCACGAGACCGTCGGAGAGGTCGGGATCGCCGGGTAGACGCCGAGCCCGACGTTCCACAGCCGTCCGTGGTGCGCGCAGACATTCCTCACCCGCACGAAGGTCTGGAGCCAGGATTCGAGGATCGTTGCAGTGAGGCCGACACTCCTGGCGACGGCGGTTCGGTCGGCGCGTTCGCCCAGGTTGCGGTACACGCCGGCCAGCTGTCCGATCGTCAAGGTCTCGACCATGAGCCAGGACGGCGGCAGCTCGGGCGAGGCGTAGGTGGTCAGGTAGTGCTCGAGGGCGGAGCGGTGGACCAGCGAGTCCTCGCCGGCGTCCGGTGTCCTGCGCAGCTGCTCGTCGCAGGTGTCTCGGACGATCTTGAGGAGTCCGGAGTGCTTGCCTCGGTCGCCGAAGTGCCGGGTGTCCACGTACCAGTGGGAGTCGTCGTACGTCGTCGACATGTGATCGGTGAGCGCCGCACGAACGGCGACCTCGACCCGCTCGAGGGCGTCCATGACCAACAGCCGCAGAGCGCGGTCGAAGACGTAGAGGTCGAGCACATCGTCGAACGTCGTACCGTTGCGGAACACGTGGTCGGGCTGACCCTGCTGGAAGGGAATCGTGTAGGGCGAGAGACGGTAGTAGCCGATGTGGCGCAAGTACCGCGCGGCCCGCTCGGGCTCTGGGACGATCAGACCACGTTCGGACAGGCGATCGACGAGCTCGTCCAGACCCAGCGGCGGCTTGTTGTAGTTCTGTGAGCCGCGCGAACGCATTGGCCGAGGCGTGCGCCGGGGTGGGGCCATGTGTGCTCCTCCCGGCACGGGCGCAGAAAAAATCCCCCAAGTGCGCATCGTCGAGAGGCGTGGGGGATGTGGTCCGCCCAGATTAGCACGGTCCGCGCCTGGACCATCAGTGACGGGAGAGTGACGAGCCGGGGTCGAGTTGCTTCAGGGACAGTGGTCGGGCCGGTCGGCTCCGACGCAGCGGCGCTGCAGGGCGGGTCTTCTTGTGCGGCGATGCTCCGGCTGCCCGTGCGCGGTGCGGCGCGACGATGTGGCGCGAGGCCGATCTCCTGAGCGATCGGTGCGTCCGTCGGCGCGCCTCCACGGTCCGCCACGGGACATTCACGCGGCGTTCATGCCCTCGGCGCGCCCAGGCCGCCGCGGTCGCGCACCGTGGGGCGGGGACGGAGGAGACATGGTCATGACGGGGACCCGGGTGGTCGGGCTCGACCTGGGGGTGACGGACGGTGTGAGCGCCGACGCCATCGCGTCGCAGCTCGCGTCCCAGGCGCGGGCTCAGGGCGCGAGCGCCGCACGCCTCGTCGTCGGAGTACATCGGGTCCTGGGGGCCGGGCCGGCCGACCCCACGCTGCCGGGGACCGGCCACCTCGCCCTCTCGCTGCGCGCCGACGACCTCGACGACGAGCAGGTGTGGGCGGTGGCGTCGAAGGTGGCCGCGCGCGTGTTGGGCGAGCAGCCGGACCGCGGCGCCCTCGTGCTCGGCCGCCGACGCAGCGGGCCCCGGCCGCTGCAGCGATGCGCGGAGGCGGCGGCCCGCGAGCAGACCGATCGCCTCGCCGGCCGGGCCGTCGCGTTCCCCGGCGACGGCCTCGTCGGCGCGGTCCAGGTGGGGGACCTCACGAGCGGCACGGTCATCGACGAGGTGCTGGATCTTGCGGGTTCCGGACCCCGTGCGGACGACCTCGTGCTGCTCGCCGGGCGCGCGCGGCCGCGCTGGCAGTTCGGCTCCCTCGTCCTGCACGTGCTGCCCGCCCCGGGCGCGGGTGACGGGGCCGTGTACGTCCCGGTGGAGACGATGCGGACCGGCCCGGTCGCGTCGGAGGCCGGGCCCGCTGCCTAGTCTGGCGCCATGAGCAGCGCGGGGTTCTTCGTCCGAGGCCGGGTGCAGGGGGTCGGGTTCCGCTGGTGGACGCGGTCACGCGCCCTCGAGCTGGGCCTCGTCGGCTTCGCTCGCAACTGCGACGACGGGCGCGTCGAGGTCGTCGCCCAGGGCGCCCCCGAGGCCGTGGACCGCCTCGAGGAACTGCTGCGGGAGGACCCGAGCACCTCGGGCCGCCCCGGCCGGGTCGAGAGCGTGGGCCGCCGGGACGTCGACGAGCGGCCGGACCTGCAGGGCTTCGTCGAGCGCTGAGAGGCGGCGCGTCAGGCCGGGGGCGCCGCGGCGCGCGGGGCGGCGCGCACGCGATCCGGGGCGGGCATCCGCACGTCCACCGGGTCGCCGTGGCGGCGGTAGACGATCTCGACGACCCCGCCCGGGGAGCGGGTGAGCAGGCGGCGCAGGCGCCGGCGCCCGTCGGTCCAGACCTCGTAGGCGCCCGGCGCCGCGGCGTCGCCCGCGCCGTCGACGGGGCCAGGACCGTCGACGGGGCCAGGGCCGTCGACGGGGCCAGGACCGTGGTCGCCCTCGCCCGTGCCGCCCGTGCCGCCCGTGCCGCCCGGGCCGGCGGGGCCCCGAGGATCGCCGGAGGCACCGGACCCGCGGGCCGGGGCGGTCGACGGGGCGACGAGGAGCACGTAGTGGCGCAGTCGCTCGGTCGAGCCGTCGGGGTCGGGTTCGGCCCCGAGGAACCGCACCTCGCGCACCGCCGCCGCCTGCAGGGCCGGCGACGCGAGGGGGTCGACGGTGTTCGCGAGATCGACGCCGATGGCGGCGACCCGGTCGCGGGGGTAGGCCGTGAACGTGCCGCCGCGGCCGGGCTCGGCGACGAGGACGCGGCCGCCGTCGGTGAGGACGGTGGTCGCGCGCCGGCCGGACCCGGCGACGAACGCGCCGGCCCACGGCCGGTCGGGCCGTGACACGTCGGCCTGTGCCGTCATCGAGGCGACGGAGCCGTCGTCGAACAGCGACATGACCTCCACCCGCACGGTGCCCGCGGCCGACTGCGCCGAGCCGACGCCGCGCAGGAACGCGCCGGTGCCGACGAGTGAACCGGGGCCCGCCGTGAACGGGTCCGCGGAGGCCCGCGACGGGGAGCGGGCCGGCCCCGAGGCTGCCGGGGTGCTCGGGCCGGGCAGGGGAGCGGCCACGTGGCCCTCGCCCGAGCGGGGTGCCGGTGCCGCCGCGCACGCGCCCGACCCCGCCAGCACGAGGAGGGCCGCGCCGGCCGCGCCGACGCGCGTGCACCCGGCCCGCGCTCGCCCGGTCCGACGGCGCTCGGCGTGCGGTCGGCCGGTTCGTGCCCGCTCGGTCCGTGCTCGGTTCGTCATGGTGGCCCGCTTCCCCAGGTTCGCGGTGGTACGGCGCGGGCGCCCCACGCACCCGCGCCCACACCCTAAGGAGGGTGTGGGCGCGTGTGGGTCGTCCCGGCGTCCGGTCGCCGCCGGCCGCCCGGGTCTCGGACCCGGGTCGTCAGGCCCCGGTGTCGAGCCGGGTGCGGAGCGGGTCGCGGGCGGGTGTCAGCTCGCGGACGGCGCCGGCTGGGACCCCGGCATCGCGGGGGCCGTCGTCACCTGCGCGGCGGGCGGGGCGGCGACCTTGACGGGCTCGCCGTACTTGCTCACGGCCATGTCGATGGTGGCCCCGTTCTGGGTGAGCTGCATCTTGCGGACGAGCTTGCCCGAGTCCACCCACACGTCGTAGGGGATCTTGGCGGCGGCGGTGCCGGTCGGCGCCGGCACGTTCGTCGCGCCGGCCGCCTTCTGCGCCTTGACCGGGTCGATGACGAGGGCGTAGCGGCGCAGCTTCTCGCCCGAGACGTCCTCCTCGCCCTTGAAGGTGATCGCGTCGATCGCCTGCTGCTGGGCCTTGAGGCTCTCGCTCGGGTTCATCATCTTCTTGAAGTCGACCCCGCCCTGGGCGGCCAGGTCCTGCATCGACATCTTCACGAACTTGCCGCCGGCCTGGCCGGGCATCTTCAGGTAGACGCTCTCGCCGTCCATGATCATGTCGACGCCGCCGGTCTGGCCGGGCGCGCTCATCGTCAGCGTGGCCTTCGGCTTGTTCGGGTCGGACACGTCCTGATCGCCGGTCATCGTGATCTTCTGACCCTGCGCCGACATCGTCATCTGCATGTGGAACGTCTTCTTGTCCTGCTGCGCCTTCTGCGTCTCGCCGAGGAAGGTGGCGACGTCGACCTGCGTGCCGGGGGCGACGGTGAACGGGTCGGCGGCGGCCTGTTCGCTCGTGGCGGCGGTCGTGGAGTTGCCGGCGGGCGCCGCCTGGTCGGCGCCGCTGCAGGCCCCCAGCCCGAGGAACAGCGGCAACGCGAGGGCGGCGGCGGCGCGGGTGGTGCGAGTCTGCACGAGGATCTCCCCTGATCGTCGGTGGACGCGGGCCGGGTGACCTGCGCGCTCTGCCGACCACTGTACGGACACCCGCCTGGATGCCCCCTGCGAGCCGCGGCGGGCGCGGCGGCCGGTTCGCCCCGGGCTGCGCAGGAGTTCCCGCCCAGTGGCCCCGTGCGGCGCTGCGTCGCGGCTCGGGCGGGCGGCGCCGATACAGTGCCGGGGCAGGGCCACCCACGCCACGGCGCGGTCCGCACCCAGCATCGACCCCGGGGAGACCACGGAACGTGTACGTCAAGAGCCTGACCCTGCGCGGCTTCAAGTCGTTCGCGTCGGCGACCCACCTCCGCCTCGAACCGGGTATCACGTGCATCGTCGGGCCGAACGGGTCGGGCAAGTCGAACGTCGTCGACGCCCTGGCCTGGGTCATGGGGGAGCAGGGCGCCAAGACCCTGCGCGGCGGCAAGATGGAGGACGTCATCTTCGCGGGCACCTCGGGGCGTCCGCCGCTCGGCCGGGCCGAGGTGACGATGACGATCGACAACACCGACGGGGCCCTGCCGATCGACTACGCCGAGGTGACGATCAGCCGGACGATGTTCCGCACGGGCGGGTCCGAGTACGCCATCAACGGGACCGGGTGCCGTCTCCTCGACATCCAGGAACTGCTGTCCGACTCCGGGATCGGCCGCGAGATGCACGTCATCGTCGGCCAGGGGCAGCTCGACGCCGTGCTCCGCGCGACGCCCGAGGAGCGCCGCGGCTTCATCGAGGAGGCCGCGGGCGTCCTCAAGCACCGCAAGCGCAAGGAGCGCGCGCTGCGCAAGCTCGAGCAGATGGAGGGCAACCTCACCCGCGTCGCGGACCTCACGACCGAGATCCGGCGCCAGCTCGGCCCGCTCGGCCGGCAGGCGGAGACCGCGCGCCAGGCGGGCGTCATCCAGGCCGACGTCCGCGACGCGCGTCTGCGCCTGCTCGCCGACGACCTCGCGCAGCTCACGTCGACCCTGGAGCAGGAGGTGGCCGACGAGTCCGCGCTCCTCGCCCGGCGCGCCGAGGTGGAGGGCGAGCTGACGGAGGTCCGCAAGCGGCTCCGGACGCTCGAGGCCGGCGCCGCCCAGGCGTCCGCGGCGGTGTCGGCGGCCCAGCAGCGGTGGTACGACCTGTCGGCGCTGCGCGACCGTCTCACCTCGGTCGGCCAGCTCGCGGCGGAGCGCGTCCGGCTCCTCGCGGACGACGACCGTGACGAGCCGGCGACGCCGCGGCGCGACCCCGACGCCCTGCGGGCCCAGGCCGCCCAGGTGCGCGCCGACGAGGACGAGCTGCGGGGGCGGATCGAGGGCCTGGCCGAGACGCTCGCACGGGCGGTGGCCGAGCGCGAGGAGATCGAGGGCGCGGCGCGGGCCGAGCGCGAACGCCTCGCCCGCCTCGCGCGGGCCGCCGCCGACCGGCGCGAGGGACTCGCCCGGCTCGCCGGCCAGGTCGCGGCCCAACGCAGCCGGGTCGAGGCGGGGGAAGCCGAGATCGGTCGTCTTCGCGAGGCCATCGAGACGGCCGAACGGCGGGCGAGCACCGCGGAGTCCGAGTTCGCGCGTCTCGAGGCGAGCGTCGCCGACGAGGAGGAGGGCGAGGAGGGCCTCGACTCCGCCTACGAGGAGAGCGCCGCGGCCGCCGAACGGGCCAGGGCGCAGGTCGAGGAACTCGTCGCGGCGGGCCGGACCGCGGAGGGCGAACGCACCAACGCCCACGCCCGCCGGGAGGCGCTCGAGCTGAGCCTGCGCCGCAAGGACGGCGGCGAGACCCTCCTCGCGCAGGGTGGGGCCGGGCTGCTGGGGACCGTGCCGTCGTTGCTGTCGGTCGAGTCGGGGCACGAGGCGGCGCTGGCCGCCGCGCTCGGCTGGGCCTCCGACGCCGTCGTCGTCGACTCGTTGGCCACCGGCACCGACGCGCTGCGCCGGCTGCGGGAGGACGACGGCGGCCGCGTGGGGCTGCTCGTCGCGGCGGGGCCGGCGGGGCCGGCGGCCGTCTCGGAGCACTCCGGGCCCATACCCGATCGGTCCACGGACGGATTCCCGGCCGGGGCGCGCTGGGCGGTCGACGTCGTCTCGTGCGGTGCCGGCCTCGACGCGGCCGTGGGGCGACTGCTCGCCGGCGTCGTCCTCGTCGCCGACGACGACGCCGCCCGGGCCCTGCTCGACGCGCGCCCCGAGCTCACCGCCGTCACCGCGGCCGGCGACGTCGTCTCCGCGCACCTCCTGCGGGGCGGGAGCGCGGGGGCACCGAGCCTCATCGAGATCACGTCGGCGGTCGAGGAGGCCGCCGCCGCCGAGGCCGACGCGACGGCCCGAGGCGAACGGATCCGTTTCGCGCTCAACGCCGCCCGCGAGGAGGCGACCCGCCTGGAGGAGAGGGCCGAGGCGGCCCTGTCCGACCTGCACGTCTCCGACGCGCGGATGTCGGCCGTCGCCGAGGCGCTGGGCCGGCTCTCCGCGGAGGTCGGCGGCGCCCGGGCCGAGGCCGAGCGTGGCCGTGCGGCCATGACGACGGCGCAGGACTCTCTCGAGGCGAGCCGCGCCGAGCTCGGGCGGCTCGAGGACCGGCTCGCGCAGGCGCAGGGGGACACCGACGACACGGACGAGACCTCTCGGACCGAGAAGCCCGACGCCTCCGAGCGGGACCGGCTCGAGGACGCCGCCCAGGCGGCCCGGGCGGCCGAGACCGAGGCGCGGCTGACCCTGCGTACCCGTGAGGAACGCCTGCGCGCGATGTCGGGTCGCGCCGACTCCCTCGAGGGCCAGGCGCGCGCCGAGGTCGCCGCCCGCGAGAAGGCGCGCGCCCGCGCCGAACGCCGGGCCCGGAGCTCGCGGACCGCCACCGCCGTCCGCGACATCGCGGAGCGGGGCGCCCGACGCGTCGCGGCGTCGGTCGAGGTGGCCGCGGAGCGGCGGGCCCGGTCCGAGGCCGAGCGGGCGACCCACGACGCCGACCTGGCCGCGGCGCGCACCGCGGTCGACGCGCTCGCCGAGAAGCTGCGCGAGCTCACCGACACCGCTCACCGCGACGAGGTCGCCCGCACCCAGCAGCGGCTGCGGATCGAGGCGCTCCAGGCCCGCGCCCTCGACGAGCTCGGCGTGGACCCGGAGGTGCTCGTCGACGAGTACGGCCCGCACCGACCCATCCCGCCGGTGCCCGACCCCGCCCTGTCCCAGGAGGAGGCCGAGGCGCTCGAGGCGGTGCCGTTCGTCCGCGTGGACCAGGAGAAGCGCCTCAAGCGGGCCGAGCGCAGGCTCGCCCAGCTCGGGCGCATCAACCCGCTCGCGCTCGAGGAGTTCGCGGCTCTCGAGGAGCGGCACACGTTCCTCGTCGAGCAGCTCGACGACCTGCGCCGGAGCAAGAAGGACCTGCTCGACATCGTCGCCGAGGTCGACGAGCGGGTGCAGCGCGCCTTCGCCGAGGCCTACGTCGACACGGCGGCCCAGTTCGAGGGCGTGTTCTCGCGCCTGTTCCCCGGGGGCGAGGGTCGCCTGACCCTCACCGACCCGGACAACATGCTGACGACCGGGATCGAGGTCGAGGCGCGGCCGCCGGGCAAGAAGATCAAGCGGCTCTCGCTGCTCTCGGGTGGGGAGCGGTCGCTCACGGCGGTGGCGCTGCTCGTGTCCATCTTCAAGGCGCGGCCGAGCCCGTTCTACATCATGGACGAGGTGGAGGCGGCGCTCGACGACACGAACCTCGGGCGGCTCATCACGCTCTTCGAGGAGCTGCGGGACTCGAGCCAGCTCATCGTCATCACCCACCAGAAACGGACGATGGAGGTCGCCGACGCCCTGTACGGCGTGACCATGCGCGGGGACGGCGTGACGACTGTCGTCTCCCAGCGGATCCGCGAGGCGCAATCGGCCTGAACGGGGTTTGCCTCCCGGCCCATGAGCCTCGGCGCGGCGCGGGTCGGCGCGGCGTCCCGGGCGGTCCGCGACACGCCGGTCGACACGCCCGCCGTGACCTGATCGTTACCTGTTTGTCGGACTGAATCCTGCTGGCGGCAAAGGAAATCGGCTCACCTGTCGATCATTGAGGCATGGAGGTCATGTTGTTCTGGGTCGCCGGGGTCGCCGCGTTCGCCGTGCTCGTCGTGATCGGGGTCGCCATCCCCGCGCTGCGGGCCGGTCGCCGACCGTCCACCGTGTTCTCTCGCCGCCGGGCCGAGCGTGCCCGCCGCGAGGCCGAGCGGCCCATCGCGACCGCCGCCGAGCGGGTGTCGGCCGACTCCCGCGCCCGTCGGGTGCGCCTCGCGCTGAGCGACCTCGTCAGCGGGCGACGCGCCGTCGGGCACCGGCCGGAGGCGTCGCACGAGACCGGCACTGCGGCCGCCCCGGCCTCGCCGTCGCAGTCCCGGTCGGCCGCCGATCGCGACCTTGTCAGCGCCGCCGACCGCCAGGCGCAGGCCGCCCACGCCGCGCAGGACGCCGTGGCCGGCCGGCTCGGGAGCGCCGAGCGGGGCGACGAGATCGCCGCCCGGCGCCGCGACGCACAGGAGCGCATCGCCGCCACCGCCACCAACCGGATGGCGCTGTCGGCCCCGACGAACGCCCCGGGCGAGATCGTCGAGATCGCCGTCGACGACGTCCCCGAGTACTTCGACCTCCCGCGCGCCAGCGGCGGTCGCTGACCCCGGCGGCGCTCACCCGAGAACTCGCCGCCGACCCCGCCGACCCGCACGGTCCCACTCGAGCGCCGCCCGGCGCCCCCCGCCCGCCTCCCTGGCCCTCCCCGGTGCCGAGCCCCGCCGGCCGGCGCCACCCACGGCCCACGACGTGAGGCGTTCCGGGCCATGGGTCAGGATGGGCGGGTGGACTTCATCACCGGCTTGTTCAACGACCTCGGCACGCTCCTGATCGTCATCGGCGTGCTCCTCGTCGCGGGGATCGGCGCCCTCGTCGGCCTCGTCCGGCCGGGCCGGCGACGCACCCGCGACCTGCGCGGCGGTTCTCGCCCCGGGGGTGTCGTCGGCGGCGACGAGCGCGGCAGACCGGGAGCCGGCGGCGGCGCGACCACCCTCGAGCGCGACGAACTCGCCGGGCGCGAGGACGTCGACGCGACGTCCACCCTCGAGCGACCCACCGGCGCCCGGGGCCGGCTGCAGCGCCTGCGGGCCCGGCTCGCCGGCAGCAACTCGGCGCTCGGCCAGGCGCTGCTCGCGCTCCTCGCGGGCGGTCGGCTCGACGACGAGGCCTGGGAGGACGTCGAGGACACGCTGCTCGCCTCCGACCTCGGCGTCGAGGCGAGCCAGGAACTCGTCGCCTCCCTCAAGCGGCGGGTCCAGGTCGAGGGCACGACCGACGAGGCCACCGTGCGCCGGTGGCTGCGCGAGGATCTCGTGCGGATCATCGACCCCGAGATGGACCGGCGCGTCAGCTCGCGCCGGATCGAGGGACGCCCCGCCGTCGTCCTCGTCGTCGGGGTCAACGGCACCGGCAAGACGACGACGGTGGGCAAGCTCGCCCGCGTCATGGTGGCCGAGGACCGCGACGTGCTCCTCGGGGCGGCCGACACGTTCCGCGCCGCCGCCGCCGATCAGCTCCAGACGTGGGGCGAGCGCGTCGGCGTCCCGACCGTGCGCTCCGACGTCGAGGGCGCCGACCCGGCCTCGGTCGCGTTCGAGACCGTCAAGGCCGGCCTCGAACAGGAGGTCGACGTCGTCATCATCGACACCGCGGGCCGCCTGCACAACAAGGCCAACCTCATGGGCGAGCTCTCCAAGATCAAGCGCGTCGTCGAGAAGCAGAGCCCCATCGACGAGGTCCTGCTCGTCCTCGACGCGACGACCGGGCAGAACGGCCTCGCGCAGGCCGCCGTGTTCGCCGAGGCCGTGAACATCACGGGCATCGTCCTCACCAAGCTCGACGGCACCGCGAAGGGCGGCATCGTCGTCGCCGTGCAGCGCAAGCTGGGCGTCCCGGTCAAGCTCGTCGGTCTGGGGGAGGGCCCGGACGACCTCGCCCCCTTCGACCCCGAGGCCTTCGTCGACGCGCTGCTGGACTGAGTTCGGGGGCCTCCGGCCCCCGCCACCCCCGCCACCCCCGGCCCCAGGTCCGAGGGGTGAGATGTCACGTCGGACCGGGCCCGAGCGGCGGGCCCCGGCCGGACGTGCGATCTCACGACGTGGCGGCCGCCGCCCGGCGCCGGCGGCGGAAGACGAGCCCGCCCCCGCCGAGCACCGTGAGCCCCGCCGCGGCGACGACGAGCACGGCCGGCCACGGTGGCAGGGCCGCACCCACCGCGTACACCGCCGCGTACAGGGCGGCCGCGGCCGCGATCGCGAGGAGCCAGCGCGCCCCGAGGCGCGGCAGCGGCGAGGAGCCCAGGACGCGCCGCGCGAGCAGCAGGTACAGCGGCGCGCAGACGAGGGGAGCGGCCGTGGACGCGAGGACGATGGCCGTGAGGTTCCCGCTCGTCGTCGCGACGCTCACCGCGACGAGGGTGACGACGAGCACGACTACGTGGAGCGCCGAGACGTGCAGCGGCGTGCCCCGCAGGTTGCCCACGAGGGCCGCGGGCTTGACGAGGGCGTCGGCGATCATGCCCAGGCCGACGACCGTGAGGGCCGGCGCGGCGAAGAGGAACGTCTCCCCGAGCCACGCGACGACGATGTCGGGCGCCAGCGCCGACACGACGACGGCGAGCCCGGTCCCCACGACGAGCGTCGCGCCCGCGCACGCCCGGACCCGCCCGGGCAGCTCCGGCGCGGGTGTCGAGGAGATCGCGTGGATGAAGGGGTTGGCGGTCCACGAGTCGACCATCCGCGCGCTGGAGTAGACGCGCATGACGGCTCCGAAGGCGGTGGCGGCCACCAGCCCCAGGCTTGTCCCGACGAGGAACAGCGGCGCCTGGAACGTGAGCAGCGACGCGAGGGAACCCACGAAGAGGCCGAGCGAGAGCCGCACGAGCCCGCGGGCGTGCTCGGCGAACCCGGCCGACCACGCCCGCGGCGACAGCGACGGGGCGCCGAACCGGCGGGCGACGGCGATCGAGCAGACGATCGGGCTCACGGCCGCGCCCGCGACCTCGGCGGCGACGACGCCGAGCAGCCCGGTGCCGGTCGCCGCGGCCAGTCCATATCCGGCGATGCGGACCCCGAGCCCGGCGAAGGTCGCCTTGCGCTCGATGTCCTGGCGGTCCTGCGCCCACAGGACGGCGTTCGTGCCGCGGGCCGCGACGGCGAGGGCGAGGGCGAGGGCGCCGGCGACGACGACGTACCGGGCGGTGCCCGCGTCGTCGGTCGCGCCGGGGACGGTGCGCAGGTAGAGCGGGACGAGCACGAGGTAGGCGAGCACCAGGACGGCGGCGAGGACGGCGAACAGGCCGACGGCCACGCCGACGAACCGCCGCAGCTCCCCGCGGTCGGCGCCGCCGCGGGCGAGGGCACCCATGCGGCGCACGATGCCGTCGCCGATGCCGAAGTCGGTCATGACGAGCAGCTGCGTCGCCCCGAAGGCGAGCACCCAGAGGCCGTAGGCCCTGGCGCCCGCGAGTTGCACGGCGACGGGGTAGAGGAGGACGAGACCGACGATCCCGGCGAGCCCCGACGCGTAGTTCCAGGCGACGTTGCGCGAGAATCGACGACGGGCCTCCGGATCACGCGCGGCATCACCTGCGGGGGCCGGTGGCGATGTCGGAGTAGTGGGTTCGGGGCCCTGTCCCGGACCCGCCCCCGGTGTCGACTCGGGGCTTGACGCCATCGACCCTCCTCGTGCGATTGGTGGCCCACCCCACACGTGGCTAGGGTGAGTCGTCCTCCAGGCCCCGATCTCGTCGGGGCCGCGCCCCCCGATCGAAGGTGAGCATGCGCGTCGTCTTCCTGTCCGCCGCACGCCAGGTGTGGGGCGCCGAGGTGAGCCTACTGACCCTCGCGCAGGCCCTCTCCGCCGGAGGCGTGCGCACCGCGGTGGTCTGCCCACCCGGCGAGCTCGCGCGTCGGGCCCCGGGTGCCGGCGTGTCCCAGGTGCGACCCGCTGGGGTCTCGGCGGAGGGCGAGCTGGGCCGGGTGCGCGAGGCCTGGCAGCTGTGGAGCACCTACGCCAAGGACGCGAAGGCCGGCGACCGGCTCGTCGTGTTCAGCTACTACCTGCTGGGCCTCGCCCCGGTGTTCGCGCCGCTGCTGCGCCGCCGCGGGGTGCGGATCGGGCTCGACTTCCACGACACCCTCACCTCCCGCAAGGCCCGCTGGGCCGTGGGGGCGGGCAGCCTCGCCTGCGACCGGGTCATCGCGTGCAGCGCCTTCACGGCCGGTCAGCTCGCCCATCACCCCGGTGTGGCGCACCTGCACCGGCCCGTCGTCGAGCGGACGACCCCGACGCGCTCCGCCGCGCCGATCGGCGCCGGCGTCGACGCGCTCCCGACGGGCGCCCCGGTCGCGGTGGCATCGCTCGAGCGGGACCGCCGGGGCACCGAGGCCGAGCCCGTCGGGGGTGCGGTCGCGACCCATGCCCCGCCCCGCGCGCCGCACTCCACCCCCCGGCCCCGACCGGGTGACCCGGGCGAGGTCGCGACCTGCAGCGAGCGCGACAGGCGCCCGGGCGGGGGCCGCGCCCCGGCCGCCGAGGCCCGGCGCGAACCGGGTCGGTTCCGGGTCGGCATCATCGGCCGGATCAGCCCCGAGAAGCGGCACGAGCTGCTCATCGACGCGGTCGACCGCCTCGGCGGCGACGCCGACCTCGTCGTCCGAGGTGGCGACGACGGCTGGGCCGGGGACTATCCGACCCGCCTGCTGCGGGCGGGGCACGACCGGCTGGGGCAGCGGTTCCGGATGGAGGGCCGCGTCGCGCCCGAGCGGGCGATGGCCGAGCTCGACGTCGTCGTCGTCGGCAACCCGGCCGAGCCGATGGGTCGCACGGTGCTCGAGGCCGCCGACCGCGGCGTGGTGGCCGTCGTCCCCGACTCCGGCGGTGCGAGCGAGCTCGTCGAGGAGGGGGTCAGCGGCTTCGTCTACCGCCACGACGACCCGGCCGACCTGGCGCGCGTCCTCGACCGGGTTCGGCGCGAGCCCGCCCTCGTCTCGGACATGGTCTCGGTCGCGCAGTCCCGCATCCCGCGGCCGGCGCAGTACGCCCGGGACTACCTGCGTCTCCTGGGCTGACCGGCCTCGGCGCAGGCTCGGACCCTATCCAGACCGGACCAGACCAGCCAGACCAGAGCCGGCGACCGCCGCCGGCCCGCGGCTCAGGCGTCCACGGGCGGTCGCGCGCGGCGGTCGGTGGCGACGCTCGGATCCGACAGTGCCCACCCCACCACGCCGGCCGAGATCCGGCCGAGCGGGCGGCCGAGCAGCGGATCGGCGCCCGGGACGACGGGGATGTCGAGCATGCGGCGGGCCCAGTCCGGCAGGTCGGCGAGCGCCCCGGCCGCGAGCATCGCGTAGCCCACCCGCGCGGCCGGCGGCAGCGGCGGGTGCAGGAGGAGGAACCGGGCCGCCTCCTTCGCGGCCTCGCTCGCGCGCAGCTCGGGTCGGTAGGCCGCCAGCTCCTCGCGCAGACCCGCCACCGTCGTCGGCGGATCGATCACCCCGAGCAGCGAGGCCGCCCGCCCCGCCTGCTCGACGTAGACGTCGCACTCGTGCGGGGTCAGCCGGCGGGAGGGGGCGACGTAGGCCTGGTACGTCGACAGGAAGCTGTCGGCCTCGGCGAGATGCACCCAGCGCAGGAGGTGCGGGTCGTCGGCGCGGTAGGGCCGACCGTCGTCGGCCCGCCCCCGCACCCGGGCGTGGATCGCGCGGACCCGGCCGATGGCGGCGTTCGCGTCGTCGACCGTCCCGAACGTCGTCGTCGCGAGGTAGTGGCTCGTGCGCTGCAGTCGGCCCCACGGGTCGGACTTGTAGCCCGAGTGCCCGGCGACCCCCGCCATGGCGAGCGGGTGGAGCGACTGCAGGAGCAGGGCCCGGATGCCGCCGACGAACATCGTCGCGTCGGCGTGCACGCGCCAGACGACGTCGTCGGGGGTGAACCAGCGGGGGCCCGACCGGCCCCAGATGACGGCGGCGGCCGCGTCCGCGTCGTCACCCGCCACCCGCGACCGCAGGGCGTGGGCGAGGGTCGAGCGGGCCACGGTGAGAACGGACATACCCCTCAGTGTCACAGCCCGGCGGCGCGCAGGGGGTGGGCACCGGGCCCGACGGGCGGGCCCAGCGAGATCGGTGCCGGCGTCCAGCACCGTCCCAGCCCGGCTCCCTAGTGTCGTGGGCGTGAGGGAGCAAGGGGACGAAGGCCCCGGTCGCCGCGAGGTGGCCGGGGCCTTCCTCTGTCCCGGACCGCCCGTGGTCGACCGAGCCGGCCGAGCCGGTCGCCCCGCGTAACACGACGTTCACACGGGCCCGCCCGCGTTGACGGGGCCGTAACGTCGAGCGCGCGGACCCGAAACGCGCGCGGCGGATCGTCGTGGCATGGAGATCAACAGCGGCGACACCGCCTGGCTGCTCATCAGCGCTGCGCTGGTGATGCTCATGACGCCGGGCCTGGCCTTCTTCTACGGAGGAATGGTCCGGGCCAAGAGCGTCCTCAACATGATGATGATGAGCTTCGGCACGATGGGGACCATCGGCGTCATCTGGGTCCTGTGGGGCTATGGTCTCGCCTTCGGCGACAGCGTGGGCGGCCTCGTCGGCAACCCGTCCGGGCTGTTCGGGCTCTCGAGCCTGCTCGGCGACGACGCCGTGGCCGCCGACACCCCCGTCCTTGCGTTCGTCGCCTTCCAGGCGATGTTCGCCATCATCGCCACGGCCCTCATCTCGGGCGCCATCGCCGACCGGGCGAAGTTCAGCACGTGGCTGATCTTCACGGTCGTCTGGGGCACCCTCGTCTACTTCCCCATCGCGCACTGGGTGTTCGCGTTCGACGCGACCGACGACTCGGGCGCGGTGACCACCCACGGCGGCTGGATCGCCAACGGCCTCAAGGCGATCGACTTCGCGGGCGGCACGGCGATCCACATCAACGCCGGCGCGGCCGCCCTCGCGCTCGTGTTCGTCCTCGGCAACCGCCACGGCTTCGGCAAGGAGCCGATGCGCCCGCACAACCTCACCCTCGTCATGCTCGGCGCCGCGCTGCTGTGGTTCGGGTGGTTCGGCTTCAACGCCGGCTCGGCCCTGCACGCCGACGGCGTCGCCGCGATCGCGTTCGTCAACACCCTCGCCGCGACCGCGGCCGCGATCCTCGGCTGGCTGTTCGTCGAGCGGATCCGCGACGGCCACTTCACGTCGCTCGGGGCCGCCTCCGGCATCGTCGCGGGCCTCGTCGGGATCACCCCGGCCGCCAACTCGGTCACCCCCGTCGGCGCCGTCGTCCTCGGCGTGCTCGGCGGCATGGCCTGCTCCTACGCGGTCAGCCTGAAGAACCGGTTCGGCTACGACGACTCGCTCGACGTCGTCGGCGTCCACCTCGTCGGCGGTCTCGTCGGCACGCTGCTCGTGGGTGTCCTCGCCTCGTCCGCGGCGCCCGCCGGCGTCGACGGACTCCTCTACGGGGGCGGTTTCGACCAGCTGTGGCGCCAGGCCGTCGGGGCGTTCGCGGTCCTCGTCGTCTCGTTCGTCGCCACGTGGATCATCGGGTTCGTCCTGCACAAGACCATCGGGTTCCGCGTCGACCACGACGACGAGCTCGAGGGCGTCGACCTCACGCTGCACGCCGAGAGCGCGTACGAGCTGCTCGCCTCGCGGGGCGCCCGCTCCGTCGCCGCCGCTCGGGCCCACTCCGCCGCCCAGGCGGGGGACCGGCACGACACCAGCGCCGCCCAGACCCCCGCCACCAGCCAGGAGACCGCCCGATGAAGCTCGTCACCGCCATCATCAAGCCCTTCAAGATCGACGACGTCCGCACCGCCCTCGAGGCGTTCGACGTGGCCGGCATGACCGTCAGCGAGGCGAGCGGCTTCGGCCGCCAGCGCGGGCACAGCGAGGTCTACCGCGGCGCGGAGTACACCGTCGACACCGTGCCGAAGGCGCGGCTCGAGGTCCTCGTCGACGACGCGGACGCCGCCGACGTGGTGGAGGTCGTCGTCACCTCGGCCCGCACCGGCAAGATCGGCGACGGCAAGGTGTGGACCACCCCCGTCGACGACGTCGTCCGCGTCCGCACCGGCGAACGCGGACCACAGGCCCTCTGACCACCCAGGGGCGCCGGCGCCCGACGCGCCGGCGCCCCGCAGTCTTCTCCCCGGAGACCTTTCCTTCGCCGAGTCTGTCGAGCCCGCCGACCCTGTTCCGGTCTGCGACGGAGCGCGCGTGATGCAGGAGTGCCCATGACGATCCGGACGACCCGCGCCACCCCCCGCCTCGGCCGGGGGACCACGCCGGCGGGGCCGAGCGGCCCGGCCGACACCCCGGCCTCCACCCCCGCCGCCACCACGGCCGCCACGCCGATCGGGGCGGATCCCCTCGATGGTGAACCCGCGTCGGCCCTGCAGGATCTCGGCCGCCGCCGGGTGGAGGCGGCCGGCCTGCACGACCTGGCCCGCCCGGGCGCCGGCAGCCGCAGGCGCGCCGCGCTCACCGAACTGACGACCCGCGCCCTGCAGCGCGCGTGGACCGGCTGCGGGGCTCCCGCCGACGGGGTCGCGCTCGCCGCGGTCGGCAGCCTCGCGCGCGGCGACGGTGGACCCATGTCGGACCTCGACCTCATCCTGCTCCACGACGGGCGCCTGCCCGACGAGCGGCTCGGCGAGCTCGCCGAGCGGCTCTGGTACCCGCTGTGGGACTCCGGGGTGCGTCTCGACCACAGCGTCCGGACCGTCGCCGAGTGCCGCGCCGTCGCGCGGGAGGACCTCGTCGCGGCCGTCGGCCTGCTCGACCTGCGCCACCTCGCGGGCGATCCCGTGCTCGTCGCCGGCGCCCGCCCGAGCCTGGCGCGCGACTGGCGGGCCGACGCCCGCACCCGCCTGCCCGAGCTCGTCTCGGCCGTGGGGGAGCGGCACACCCGCCACGGCGAGCTCGCCGACCTCCTCGAGCCCGACCTCAAGGAGGCCCGCGGTGGGCTGCGCGACCTGACGATCGTCTCGGCCCTCACGGCCGCGTGGCTCGCCGACGCGCCCCGCGGTGCCGTCGACGCCGCGCGCGAACGACTGCTCGACGTGCGTGACGCCCTGCACCTCGCCACGGGCCGCGGCCGGGAACGCCTCGTCGCCCAGGACCGTGACGCCGTCGCGGCGCTGCTCGGGTACTCCGGTGGCGACGACCTGCTGCGCGACGTGGCGGAGTCCGGGCGGGCCGCCGCCGACGCCCTCGACGCGACGCTGCGGCGCGCCGGGCAGGCTCAGCGCGCGCGGGCGCTGCGGGTCGGGCCGCGGCGGCCGGCGCTGACCCCCCTCGGCCACGGACTGTCCGAGCACGACGGCGAGATCGTGCTCGGGGCCCGGACCGATCCCGCGGCCGACCCGCTCCTGGCGCTGCGGGCCGCCCGCGCGTCCGCCCGCACCGGGCTGCCCCTCTCACCCGCGACGACCCACAACCTGGCCACCCAGGTGCCGAAGCTGCCCCGGCCCTGGCCACCGGCGGCCCGCGACCTGCTCGGCGACGTCCTCGCGGCGGGGGAGGGCCTCGCGACCACGTGGGAGAGCCTCACGCTCGCCGGCGTCGTGGAGGCGTGGATCCCCGCCTGGTCCGGGATCCGCAGCCGCCCGCAGCACAACCCGGTGCACCGGCACACCGTCGACCGGCACAGCGTCCAGACCGCGATCGCCACGCGGCCGCTGCTCGCCGACGTCCGCCGCCCCGACCTGCTCGTCCTCGCCGCGCTGCTGCACGACGTCGGCAAGGCCTACGGGACCGACGACCACGCCCTGCTCGGAGCCGAGCCCGCCCGGGAGTCGGCGCTGGCGCTCGGCTTCGACGCCGCGGACGCCGACGTCGTCGCGTTGCTCGTGGCCGAGCACCTGACGCTCGTCGACCTCGCCACCCGCCGCGACCCGGACGACCCGCGGACCGTGGACCTGCTGTGCGAGGCCGTCCGGCACGACCCCGACGTGCTCGAGCTGCTCCGGGCGCTCACCGAGGCGGACGCGCGCGCCGCCGGGCCCGCGGCCTGGTCGACGTGGCGGGCGCGTCTCGTCGACGAGCTCACCGGCGCCGCCCGCGCCTGCCTCGAGGCCTCCCTCGTGGCGGGGGGCGAGGCGGCGGCCGCGACGGGCGGATCGGGCGCCGCGACCGCCGGACGGGCGGGAGATGCCGCGGACGCGGGCGGGACGCCGGCGCTGACGGCTCCCTCGGTGCGCATCCCGCCGGAGCGGGAGGCGCGGTGGGTCGACGCCCCCGAGCACGCGCGGGCGGCCGCCCGCGCGACCGGGGCCGTCGTGACCGTCGAGCAGCGGGAGAGCGGGTTCCTCGTCGAGGTCGTCGCCCGCGACCGGCTCGGCCTCTTCGCCGACACGGCCGGCCTGCTCGCGGCGGGCGGTCTCGGCGTGCGGAGGGCGCAGCTCACGACCCTGCACGGGCTGGCCGTCGACCGCTGGTACGTCGAGTCGCCGACCGGCACCGCCCCGGACCCGCGGGCGCTCGAGCGCTCCCTCGCCCGGCTCGCCGCGGGCGACCGACGCGGCCTCGCCCCCCTCGCCCGTCGGGCCCGCGCCGCCACGTCGGGCGCGGTCGGGGCGCCCGCGCCACGGGCGCTGCTCGTGCCCGGCGCGAGCGAGGACGCCACCGTGCTCGAGCTGCGAGCCCCCGACCGTCCCGGCCTGCTGCACGACGTGGGGCGGGCCCTCGTCGACGCCGGCGTGAGCGTCCGCAGCGCCCACGTCGCGACGTCGTGCGGACAGGCCGTCGACACCGTCTACGTCACCGACCCCGCGGGGGGCCCGCTCGGACCCGCCCAGGTGGCCCGGGTCGTCGCGGCGCTCATGGACGCCGCCGCCGGGTGAGCCCGGGGCCTCGACCACCGTCCGTCCCGCCCGGGCGTTTACGTTCATTTGTTGACGTCAAGGTGGGGGCGCGCGGATGATGTGCCCGTGACCCGACGCAGCGTCTCGACGCCCGCCGCGCGCGGCAGCGGCTCCCAGCACGCGCTGCGCGCCGCGAACGTGCGCCGGATCGAGCAGGCCCTGCGGGCGACGGGGGCGATGACCCAGAGCGCCCTCGCCCGGACCACCGGCCTGTCGAACGCGACCGTCTCCAACCTGGTGCGGGTCATGGTCGACGAGCAGCTCGTCACGACGTCGGCGACGACGAGCTCGGGCCGGCGCGCCGTGCTCGTGCAGCTCGCCGGGGGGTCGCGACGCAAGGTCGCCGTCGGGATCGACATCGGCCGCGGTCACCTGCGTCTGGTCGTCGTCACCCCGGCCCGGGAGGTCCTCGCCGACGTCGAGCGCACCCTCGAGCCCGGCCACCGGGCGCAGGACACCGTCGCGATCGCGGCGGCCGTGCTCGGCGACGTCCTCGGCGATCTCGGCATCGACCGCGCCGACGTGCTCGGGTGCGGGGTGGGGATCCCCGCGCCGATCGACCGGCACACCGGCCGCACCTCCCACGGCGCCGTGCTGCCCGAGTGGAGCGGGTACCCCCTTCGGGAGCAGCTCGCCGCCGGACTCGGGGTGCCGGTCGAGGTCGAGAACGACGCCAACCTCGGCGCGCTCGCCGAGCTGACCTGGGGCGGCCACGGCGACGTCACCGACCTCGTCTTCGTCAAGGTCGCCTCGGGGATCGGGGCCGGTCTCATCGTCGGGGGCCGGCTGCACCGGGGGCGCGACGGCAAGACCGGCGAGATCGGGCACACGACGATCCTCGAGTACGGGCCGGTGTGCCGGTGCGGCGGCCGCGGTTGTCTCGAGGCCATCGCCTCGGGCCAGGCCATGCTCGCGTTGTGGCAGGCCAGCCGCCCGACGCAGCCCGCGACCGCGGAGTCCCTGGTCCGGCACGCCCGGGCCGGTGACCCGACCGCCGTCCGGATCGTCGAGGACGCCGGCCTCGCCCTCGGTCGGGTGCTGGGCGGGGTGGTCAACCTCCTCAACCCCCAGCTCGTCGTCGTCTCCGGTCCGGTGACCGGGGCGGGCGAGCTGCTCGTCGACAGCGTCGCCGCGGGCCTGAGCCGCTTCACCTCGCCGGTGGTCGCCGGTCCCACGCGGGTCACCACCTCCGCCCTGAAGGGCTCCGCGGAGGCCCTCGGCGGGTGCGCCCTCGTCCTGCGTGGCGCCGGCGACGACGCCTGGGCCTCGGTCGGCTGACCGTTCGGGTCACGCTCGGGTCACGGTCCCGCTTCACTGCTTGACAGCAAGCGTGTGGGGCACGTTCACTGCTTGTGCTCACGTCGCGCCGAAGTCGCCGTCACGTCCGAAGGAGAACCCCACCTATGTCCGCTGCGCCCGCCCTGCTCGAGATGCGGCAGATCACCAAGGAGTTCCCCGGCGTCAAGGCCCTCTCCGACGTCAGCCTCACGGTGCGACGGGGCGAGGTGCACGCGATCTGCGGGGAGAACGGCGCCGGGAAGTCCACCCTGATGAAGGTGCTCTCGGGGGTCTACCCGCACGGCACCTACGACGGCGACATCGTCTTCGAGGGGGAGATCGTCCAATTCAAGGACATCCGCGCCTCCGAGAGGGCCGGGATCGTCATCATCCACCAGGAGCTCGCGCTCATCCCCGAGCTGTCGATCGCGGAGAACATCTTCCTCGGCAACGAGCGGGCCCGTGGGGGAAGGATCGACTGGGTCGGAACGAATCGCCGGGCCATCGAGCTGCTGCGTCACGTGGGTCTGCGCGAGGACCCGGAGACCCCGATCAAGACCATCGGCGTCGGCAAGCAGCAGCTCGTCGAGATCGCGAAGGCGCTCAACAAGGACGTCAAGCTGCTCATTCTCGACGAGCCGACCGCCGCGCTCAACGAGGAGGACTCGGCCCATCTTCTCGACCTGATCGAGGGGCTGCGCGAACGCGGCATCACGTCGATCATCATCTCGCACAAGCTCAATGAGATCGAGCGCATCGCCGACTCGGTGACGATCATCCGCGACGGCCGTTCGATCGAGACGCTCGACGTCGCGGCCGGTGGGGTGGACGAGGATCGGATCATCAAGGGCATGGTCGGGCGCTCGCTCGAGTCCCGTTTTCCCGAGCACACCCCCAGGCTGGGGGAGACGTTCTTCGAGGTGCAGGACTGGACGGTGGAGCATCCGCAGGTCGCGGGTCGCCTCGTCTGCAAGGGGTCCTCCTTCCACGTCCGCCGCGGCGAGATCGTCGGTTTCGCGGGGCTCATGGGCGCGGGGCGCACCGAGCTCATGCGCTCGATCTTCGGTCGCTCGTACGGGACGCTCCTCGGCGGCCGGATGATCCTCGACGGCCGTGAGGTGACGCTCAAGAACGTCAGCCAGGCCATCGACGCGGGCATCGGCTACGTCACCGAGGACCGCAAGGTGCTCGGGCTCAACCTCCTCGATGACATCAAGACGACCACCACCGCGGCTCGGCTGAAGAAGATCGCGAAGCACCTCGTCGTGGACCGCAACGCCGAGTTCGCGGCCGCCGACGGCTACCGTCGCTCGCTACGCACGAAGACGCCGTCGGTCGAGGAGGGGGTCGCCAAGCTCTCGGGCGGCAACCAGCAGAAGGTCGTCCTCGCGAAGTGGCTCTTCGCCGAGCCCGAGCTGCTCATCCTCGACGAACCGACCCGCGGCATCGACGTCGGCGCCAAGTACGAGATCTACGGGATCATCCAGCAGCTCGCCGACGCGGGAAAGGGCGTCATCGTCGTCTCCTCCGAGCTCCCCGAGCTGCTCGGGTTGTCGGACCGCATCTACACGATCTGCGAGGGCCGGATCACCGGGGAACTCGCCAAGCACGAGGCGACGCAGGAGAACCTCATGCGCCTCATGACGACCACGGGCTCGGCCGCAGGCCGCGCCGCCACGCCGGCCGCCGGGTCCACCGGTGCGACGGCCGCCCGCTGACCAGCCTCCGCGACGACAAGGACCCCGCGAACCCGCCATGAAACACCTCAAGGCCGTCTTCGGCAACGACACTCGCCAGTTCGGGATGATCTTCGCGCTCATCGCGCTCATCGTCTTCTTCCAGGTGCGGACGAACGGTCTGCTCCTCACGCCGACCAACGTCATCAACCTGTTCCAGGGCAACAGCTACATCCTCGTCCTTGCGATCGGAATGGTGCTCGTCATCATCGCCGGGCACATCGACCTCTCGGTGGGCTCGGTCGCCGCAGCCGTCGGCATCAGCGTGGCGATCGCGATGCGGGACTGGAGCCTCCCGTGGGGTCTCGCGATCCTCTTCGGGCTGCTGATCGGCGCGATCATCGGCGCGTGGCAGGGATTCTGGGTCGCCTACGTCGGCATCCCCGCGTTCATCGTCACCCTCGCCGGAATGCTCATCTTCCGCGGGCTCAACCAGAAGATCGGAGACTCGGACTCGATCCCCGTCCCGAACGGGTATCAGGTCATCGGTCGCGGTTACCTGCCCGAGTTCGGGCCGCTCACCGGGTACAACAACCTCACGCTGATCATCGGCCTCGCCCTCATCGCCGCGATCGTCACGGGCGCCCTGCGCACGCGGCGCAACCAGCGGAAGATCGGCGCGGACATGGCGCCCATGTGGACGGTCGTCGTGCGCCTCCTGCTCATCTGCGGCGCGATCCTCGCGGTGACCCTGCTGTTCGCGTCGGGACGGCGGGGCACGTCGTTCCCGGTCTCGGGTCTGATCCTCGGCGTCCTGGTGCTGATCTACAGCTTCGTGTCGTCCCGGACCGTGATCGGCCGGCACGTCTACGCGGTCGGTGGCAACAAGCACGCGGCCGAGCTGTCGGGTGTTAAAAGCAAGCAGATCAACTTCCTCGTCATGATGAACATGTCGATCCTCGCGGCACTGGCGGGGATGATGTTCGTCGCCCGCTCGACCGCCTCCGGTCCGTCGGACGGCGTCAACTGGGAGCTCGACGCGATCGCCGCCGTCTTCATCGGTGGCGCCGCGGTCAGCGGCGGCGTGGGCACGGTCGTCGGCTCGATCGTCGGAGGGCTCGTCATGGCCGTCCTCAACAACGGCATGCAGTTGCTGTCCGTGGGCGCGGACGACACGTCCATCATCAAGGGCCTCGTCCTGCTCCTCGCCGTCGCGTTCGACGTCTACAACAAGTCCCAAGGACGCCCGTCCCTCATCGGGCGGCTGACGTCGGGTCGCCGGGACCGACCGGCGGTCGAACAGCCTGCACCCGCCGACCCCGCCCGGAACATCTCCGAAACGGTCCACACCGAGGCCTGAGTGCCTGGCAGCACCGACGTTTTTCCCACCGAAGAGAAAGAAGCACCACCATGCGCAGAATCACGACCATCGCCGTCGCCGTGACGGCGGCGTCCGCCCTCGCCCTCGCCGGCTGCGGCCGCGCCGACGAGGGTGCCGCGAACACGGGCTCGGGCGGCGGGTCCACCGCCGGTTCCACCGGCGGCGGCACGGCGGGCTTCCCGGCCGACAGCCTCATCGGTGTCTCCCTCCCGCAGAAGACCTCGGAGAACTGGGTCCTCGCGGAGAACCTCTTCAAGACCGACCTGGCGGGCGCGGGCTTCAAGACCGACGTGCAGTTCGCCAACAACGGTGTCGCCGAGCAGCAGAACATCGTGCAGTCGATGGTGACCAAGGGGGCCAAGGTCATCGTCATCGGCCCCATCGACCCGGCGCAGCTCGGTACGCAGCTGCAGGCCGCCAAGGACGCCGGCGCGACCGTCATCTCCTACGACCGCCTGCTGTCCAACTCCCCGAACGTCGACTACTTCGCGGCGTACGACAACGTCAAGGTCGGTGAGCTGCAGGGCCAGGCGCTGCTCGACGGGCTGAAGGCCAAGAAGCCGAACGGTCCCTACAACATCGAGATCTTCGCGGGCGCGCCGATCGACGGGAACGCCACGTCGTTCTACGACGGCGCGATGAAGGTCCTCAAGCCGAAGATCGACGACGGCACCCTCAAGGTCGTCTCGGGCCAGACCGGGTTCAAGCAGGCCGCCACCGCGGACTGGAAGGGCGAGAACGCGCAGAAGCGCATGGACACGCTACTCGCCGGGTCGTACACGAACGCGCAGCTCGACGGCGTCCTGTCGCCCAACGACACGATCGCCCGCGCGATCCTCACCTCGGTCAAGCAGGCCGGCAAGCCGATCCCCGTCGTGACGGGTCAGGACTCCGAGGTCGAGTCGGTCAAGTCGATCGTCGCCGGGGAGCAGTACTCGACGATCAACAAGGACACGCGCAAGCTGGTCAAGGCGACGGTCCAGATGGTCAAGGATCTGCAGGCCGGTAAGCAGCCGCAGGTCACCGACACGTCCTCGTACAACAACGGGACCAAGGTCGTCCCGGCCTTGCTCCTGCCCCCGATGATCGTCACGAAGGCCAACGTCAAGGAGGCCTACGCGGACGACCCGACCCTGAGCAAGCTCACGAACGGCTGATCCTCGCCACCCCCGAACGGGCCCCGGTCGACGACCGGGGCCCGTTCGACGTGCCGGCCGAGGGGCCGTTGTCCTCGCGTGACCGTCAGGCCCGGCACCAGCTCAGGACGTCGAGCGTCGCTGCGGCCCCGTTGGCCGCCTTGACGCCCTTGCCCTTCGTCGTGAGGACGATGACACCGTTGCCGACCACCGCGACGACGCAGCCGAGCCCCGCCGTCAGCTTGGCCATGCCCTGGGGGTCGGCCGGTGTCCCAGCCGAGGTCCACGGCGTGGATGACACGAGGTTCCCGTGGATGAACTTCTGGAGATACGAGCCCTTGCAGGTGTTCAACCGCTCGCCCGGCCGCAGGAAGTACGACTGACCGGTCCCGTGAATGCACTGGTAGTAGTACGTGCCCGCCGGGTCGGAGGCTCCGGCGGCCGACGCCCGTTGCGGGGCGAGAGCGAGGACGCCGACGGCGAGCAGGACGACGACGATCGACGTGAGGGCTCGGGTCAGTGATCGGGCCGTGAGAGCGGGGCGGAGGGTGACCGGCATAGGGAGCCTCCTCGGATGAGCGGGGCGCCGCCTCGGTCGTCCGGGCGGGGGCGCCACGTTACGCACGCCCGTCGATCGACGGGGTGGGAGCAGCGGTCCTCTGTGGATACGGACGACCCGGCGCTGGACCGAGGACGTCCCCGGCCGCAGCCGGTCGCGGCCCGGGGAACTGTGGAAGGGTGGCGAGACCGACCCATCGACCGACGTCTGCGGACGTCCGCCACGTCCGGAGGACACCGATGACAGCCAGCTCCGAGCGCATCGAGGCGCTCATCGCCGACATGACCCCCGAAGAGAAGGCGGGGCAGCTCACCCAGTTCTTCTACTTCGGGGACGCGGCCGGTGCGGCCGAGGCCGAGAACATGGGCGGGGCCGACGATCTCGCGAGCCAGCCGCGGATGGTGGAGGAGCAGCTGGGCCGGGGCCTCGTCGGGTCGCTGCTCTTCGTCCGGGACGCGCCGGGCATCAACCGGCTCCAGCGCATGACGATCGAGGGCAACCGGCACGGCATCCCCGCGATCTTCGGCTTCGACGTCATCCACGGCCTGCGCACGATCCTGCCCGTGCCCATCGCCCTCGCGGCGTCCTGGGACCCGGACACGATCGAGCGCGGCCAGGCGGTCGCCGCCGCCGAGGCCCGGGCCGTCGGGCTGCACTGGACCTTCGCCCCGATGGTCGACATCGCGCGCGACCCGCGGTGGGGTCGCATCATCGAGGGCGCCGGGGAGGACCCCTACCTCGGGGCGGCCGTCGCCGCCGCGCAGGTGCGCGGCTTCCAGGGCGCCGACCGGTCGGGGCTGCGCTCGCAGGACCGGATCATCGCCGGCCCCAAGCACTTCGCCGGGTACGGCTACTCCGCCGGCGGCCGCGACTACGACGAGGCCGAGATCTCGGACGCGACGCTGCGTAACGTCGTCCTCCCGCCGTTCAAGGCCGCGATCGACGCCGGGGCGGGCAACGTCATGACCGCCTACATGGACCTCAACGGGATCCCCGCGACGGGCAACGACTGGCTCTTCCGCGACGTGCTGCGCGGGGAGTGGGGCTTCGACGGCTTCGTCGTCAGCGACGCGATGGCCGTCCACAACCTCGGCACCCGCGGCTTCGCGCGCGACCTCACCGAGGCGGGCGCGCGGGCGCTGCACGCGGGATGCGACCTCGAGATGGCCATCCAGGACCCCTCGTACGGCCACCTCGTGGAGGCCCTCGACCGCGGCCTCGTCACGCAGGACGAGCTCGACGAGTCGGTCCGCCGCGTCCTGCGGGCCAAGGAGGCGCTCGGGCTGTTCGACGACCCGTACGTCGACGAGGAGCGCGCGGCCGCCGTCATCGCCGACCCGGCCCACCGGCAGGTCGCCCGCGAGGCCGCGGAACGCACCGCCGTCCTCCTGCGCAACGAGGGCTCGGTGCTGCCCCTCGACCCGGCGGGCACGAAGAACGTCGCCGTGCTCGGCGCGCTGGCGTCGTCGCGCCGCGACACCCTCGGCCCCTGGTGCTTCGACTTCGACCTGAACGAGACGGTGACCGTCCTCGACGGCATCCGGAACCGCCTGGAGGGCACCGGCGCCCGGGTGAGCTACGCGCCCGGCGTCGGCGCGAGCCTGAGGCAGACCGCGTCGATCTTCGACGTCTGGGGTGACAACATCCCGCTCGACCCCGACGACTTCGGCGACGCCGACGCCGAGCTGGATCGCGCCGCCGCGCTCGCCGCCGAGAGCGACGTGGCGATCGTCGTCGTCGGCGAGTGGCAGAACATGATCGGTGAGCAGGCGTCCCGGTCGACGCTCGACCTCCCCGGGCGCCAGCTCGAGCTCCTCCGGCGGGTCGTCGTGACCGGCACCCCGACCGTCGCGGTCCTCATGAACGGCCGGCCCCTCGACCTGCGCTGGGCGAGCGAGCACGTGCCCGCGATCCTCGACGTCTGGTACCCGGGCACGAGCGGCGGCGACGCCGTGGCCCGGCTCCTGTTCGGCGACGTCGTCCCGGCCGGACGGCTGCCGTTCACGTGGCCGCGCAGCGTCGGGCAGGTCCCGATCACCTACAGCCACGCGATCGGCCACGACCCGGCCCACCAGGCCGAGCGCTACTGGGACGAGGAGAGCACGCCGCTGTTCCCGTTCGGGTTCGGGCTGAGCTACGCGCAGTTCGCCTACGGGGAGGTCGAGCTCAGCGCGACCTCGATCACACCGGGGGAGAGCCTGTCCGCCTCGGTCGAGGTGCGCAACGTCTCGGACGTCGACGCCGACGAGGTCGTCCAGCTCTACGTCCACCAGCGGTGGGGGAGGAGCTCGCGGCCGGTGCGCCTGCTCAAGGGCTTCGCGCGGGCGCACGTTCCCGCGGGGGCCACGCAGCGGGTCGAGTTCACCGTCGGCCCCGACGAGCTGCGGTACTGGAACGCGGCGCTGCGCGACTGGGTGCTCGACCCCGCGGAGTACGTGCTCGGCATCGGCGGCGACTCGACGGTGCCGCTGACCGCCGAGTTCACGGTCTCGGACTGACCGGGGCGCGGCCGGCCGGTCGCGCACCGCGGGCCCGCCCCCTGCTCGGGGGTGGGCCCGCGTCGTCTCGTGGCCGCACGGGCCGGGGCCGGGCCGTCAGGGCGGAGGGGCGGTCGACGCGCGCTCGACGAGCCTCGTCGCCATCTCGACCGGGGGCGTGGCCGTTCGCGGGGCCCGGACGCGCTCGACCGCGACCCGGACGGCCAGGGCCCCCATGTCGGTGAGGGGCTGGCGCACGGTCGTCAGCGGGGGCGAGGCGGTGGGAGCCGCGTAGCTGTCGTCGAAGCCCACGAGGGAGAGATCGTCGGGCACCCGCAGCCCGAGCCGCCGGGCCACGTCGACGACCCCGAGCGCCACCGCGTCGCTGGCCGCGAAGACGGCGGTCGGCCGGTCGGGACCGGTGAGCAGGCCGACGAGCCGGTCGGCGTCCGCGGGGGAGAACGACCCGGCCACGACGAGCTCACCCTCGGCGGGCATCCCCGCCCGGTGGAGCGCGCTCCGGTATCCCGCCAGCCGCTCGTTCCCGGGGGTCGAGGCGGGCGGGGAGCCCAGGAAGACGATCCGGCGGTGGCCGAGGCGCAGCAGGTGTTCGGTCGCCTGGACCCCGCCGCGCCAGTTCGTCGCGCCGATGCTCATCGCGCCGAGGGGGGTGGGCGCCGCCGGGTCGACGAGGACGAGGGGAGCGCCGAGTCGCCGACAGGTCGCCACGTGCTGCGCCGAGACCGGCGTGGTGATGAAGACGAAGGCCTCGGCGCCCCGTGCGTGGGCCCGTTCGAGCCACGGCACGCCCCCCGGCACGGGCTCGCGCCGCACGCGGTGCCACGTCGAGAGCACGACGGCCGCGTCGAGCTCGGCCGCCTCGGTGACGAGGGCGTCGAGGATCGTGCTCGCGTAGTGGTTGTCGAGGGAGTCGAAGACCACGGAGACGGTCGTCGTCCCGGCCGGGCTCGCGGCGCCGCGGCCGCGCGCGTACCCGAGACGGCGCGCGACCTCCTCGACCCTCAGGCGGGTGGACTCGGAGATGTCGCCCCGGCGGTTGAGGGCCTTGGAGGCCGTCCCCTTCGAGACGCCGGCGGTCCGTGCCACCACCCCCAGCGTCACCTCGGCCATGGTTACCGAGCGTAACCGTCTCCGCACGGTTTCGAAACGTTGCGAGCCTGCTCGACCGACGAGGGCGCCTGCGCCACAGCGGCGGGGCGGGAGGGAGCGTCTCGACCCCCCGGTCGGCGCCGCGGCCGTTGCCGGATCGTGACCCGCGTGGGCCTGGGTGTGACCCGGCTCACGGGGTCACTGTTCCTTCAAGCGCGAAACATGTTCGAAACGTTTCGTGCCCAAGTCGGTGTCCCAGGTGGTCACAGAGAGGTGACAGCAATGATGCGTACCCGGATGGCGGTCGTCGGAGCAGTGACGGCGACGACCCTCGCCCTCGCCGCGTGTGGCGGCGGAGCCCAGCCCTCGGGCCCGGCCGGAGCGACCGGCGGCGGCGGTGGAGGTCAGGCCGGCGCGAACGGCTTCTCCGCGTGGGTGCTCACGGGCGCCACGCAGACGACGATGAAGAACTCGCTCGAGCAGTGGACCCAGGCCCACGCCGACGCCCCCGCGACCGCCGAGTACTTCGCCAACGACTCCTACAAGGAGAAGATCCGCACCGCCGTGGGGTCGGGGAACGCGCCGACGCTCATCTGGAGCTGGGCCGGCGGGACGCTCAAGGACTACGTGAAGAACAAGAACGTCGTCGACCTCACCGCCTCGACCAAGACGCTGCAGGACCGGATCGTGCCCTCCGTCATGGAGACCGGCAAGGTCGACGGCAAGGTGTACGCCGTCCCGAACAACAACGCCCAGCCCGTGCTCATGTACACGAACAAGGAGGTCCTGTCGAAGGCCGGCATCAACGCCGCCCCGAAGACCTACGCCGAGCTGCTCGACCAGGTGCAGAAGCTCAAGTCGGCCGGGGTCGACACGCCGATCGCCCTCGCGGGCCAGAGCCTGTGGCCCGAGCTCATGTGGATCGAGTACCTCGTGGACCGCCAGGCGGGCGACCAGCTCTTCAAGAAGATCGCCAACGGCGACCCGAGCGCGTGGGACGACCCGGCGATGATCGACGGCCTGACGAAGATCCAGGAGCTCGTCAAGGCGGGCGCCTTCGGCGACAAGTACGGGTCGGTCACCGCCGACTCGGGCGCCGACGCCGCCCTCATCCACACCGGCCGCTCGGCGATGATGCTCCAGGGCGCCTGGGTCTACGGCACCTTTCTCACCGACGCCCCCGACTTCGTCAAGGCGGGCAAGCTGGGCTGGGCGCCCTTCCCGACGATCGACGGCGGCAAGGGCGACCCGAGCAACGTCTACGGCAACCCGTCGAACTTCTGGTCCGTCTCCGCCTCCGCCACGCCGGCGCAGCAGCAGGCCGCCATCAAGTACCTCAACGAGGGCATGTTCAACGACAACTACCTCAACGACCTCGTCGCCGGCGGCATGGTCCCCGTGACGAGCGACGCGCAGAGCAAGTTCACGGGCGAGCAGAAGGAGTTCCTGACCTACGCCTTCGACATGACGAAGAACGCCAAGAACTTCCAGCTCTCGTGGGATCAGGCCCTCTCGCCCGCCCAGTCGCAGGCCATCCTGCAGAACCTGGGGCAGATCTTCCTCAACCAGATCACGCCCCAGCAGTTCGTCAGCGCGGTGAAGGCCGTCAAGTGAGCACCTCGACCCACGGGGCCGGCGCGTCGGCGCCGGCCCCCGCGGCCGAGCGGGTCGACCCCACCGCGTCCTGGCGGGGCTCTCGGCCCCGCGGCGGGCGCAACGGGGTCGGCACCCCGGGTCCGTCGGTGTGGCTCGCGGTCCCGGCGCTGCTGTTCTTCGCGTTCTTCGCCATCATCCCGCTGCTCGGCGTGGTCGTCCTGTCGTTCATGCAGTGGGACGGACTCGGCACGCCGGTGTTCATCGGGGCCGACAACTGGATCCGGGTCCTCGCCGATCCCGTCGCGCAGAACGGCCTCAAGCTCACCCTGCTGCTGACGGTGGCGACCCTGGCCATCCAGATGCCCATCTCGATCCTGCTCGGGGTGTTCATGGCCGGGACGCAGAAGTACCGGGCCTTCCTCTCGGTCCTGTACTTCCTGCCGCTGCTGTTCTCGGCCGCCGCCGTCGGTATCGCCTTCAAGGCGCTCATGGACCCCAACTTCGGCCTGGGACGCGCCTTCGGCCTCGACTGGCTCAACAAGGACTGGCTCGGTCGACCCGGCCTGGCGATGCCGGCCCTGCTCTTCGTCATCTGCTGGTGCTTCATCCCCTTCCACAGCCTGCTGTACCAGGGGGCGGCCCGGCAGATCCCGGTCACGCTCTACGAGGCCGCGAAGATCGACGGTGCCGGGCGGATCTCCACGTTCTTCCACATCACGCTCCCACAGCTGCGGAACACGATCATCACGTCGAGCACGCTGCAGATCGTGGGCACGCTGACCTCGTTCGACCTCATCTTCATCATGACCGGCGGCGGGCCCGGCGACGCGACGCGCGTCATGCCCCTCGACATGTACCTGCGCGGGTTCCGGGCGTACGACATGGGCGCCGCGAGCGTCGTCGGCGTCGTCATCGCGGTCCTCGGTCTGCTCATCTCCTTCCTGCTCAACACGTTGTCGGGGAACACGAAGATGGACTCCCAGATGGAAGGGGCGTGACATGAAGACGCGGGAGATGCCCAACGTCCTGGGCGGTTTCCTCGGGTGGTTCTACCTGGCCATCACGATCGTGCCGATCTACTACATCGTCGTCACGAGCATCCGGCCCCGGTCGTCGTACTATTCCGACAATCCCCTGTCGATCCCGACGTCGCCCACCCTGAGCGCCTACCGCGAGGTTCTGGCGGCGGACTTCCTCAGTTACTTCACCAACTCGGTCATCGTCACGGTCGTCTCGGTCGCGGTGGTCGTCTTCCTCAGCCTGCTGGCCGCCTATGTCATCGTGCGGAACCGCTCGACCCTCACGCGGCGCATGTTCGACCTGCTGCTGCTCGGCATCGCCATCCCGCTGCAGGGCGTGATCATCCCCGTCTACTACCTCATCGTCGAGATGGGGTTGTACGACACGTTGTGGGCGATCATCCTTCCCTCCATCGGTTTCGCCATCCCGCTGACGGTGCTCATCCTCGTGAACTTCCTGCGGGACGTCCCGGGGGAGCTGTTCGAGTCGATGCGGCTCGACGGCGCGAGCGACTGGAAGATGCTGTGGACGCTCGTCGTCCCGCTGAGCAAGCCGGCCATCATCACGGTCGCCATCTACGACGCCCTCAACGTGTGGAACGGCTTCCTCTTCCCCCTGATCCTCACCCAGAGCTCCGACAAGCGGGTCCTGCCGCTGTCGCTGTGGGCGTTCCAGGGGTCCTTCACCGTGAACGTGCCCGCCGTCCTGGCTGCCGTCGTGCTCTCGGTCCTGCCGATCCTCGCCGCCTACGCCGTCGGCCGTCGCCAGCTTGTGGCCGGTCTTACCGCCGGGTTCAGCAAGTAGCGACCTCCCGCTCCACCGGCGCCGCCCGCCCCGCCCGGGGCCGGGCGGCGCCGCGCATCGACTCCCTCTCCTCGCTCGAAAGGCCCCTCATGGCTTCCTGGAACGACCCCGGCCGATCCGTCGACGACCGCGCCGACGCGCTCCTGCGCGAGCTCTCCCCGCAGGAGAAGGCGGCCCAGCTCGGCAGCTTCTGGCCCGCCCCGAGGGCGGCGGCCACGGTGACCGGGGACGTCGCCCCGATGGAGGGGGCGCTGGCCTCGGGCCTGAGCTGGGACGAGACCATCGCGCACGGTCTCGGGCACCTCACCCGCAACTACGGCACCGAGCCCGTGGAGGTGGAGGCCGGTCTCGCCGCCCTGCGCGAGTACCAGCGGCAGGTCGTCGCCGCGAACCGGCACGGCATCCCCGCGATCGTGCACGAGGAGTGCCTCACCGGTTTCACCGCCTACGGCGCGACCGTCTATCCCGCGGCCCTCGCCTGGGGCGCGACCTTCGACCCGGACCTCGTCGAGGAGATGGCCGCTGCCATCGGCGCCGACCTCGCGGCCGTGCGCGTGCATCAGGGCCTGAGCCCCCTGCTCGACGTCGTCCGCGACTACCGGTGGGGCCGCTGCGAGGAGACGTGCGGCGAGGACCCCTACGTCGTCGGCGTCCTCGGGTCGGCGTACGTCCGCGGTCTGCAGAGCGCCGGCGTCGTCGCGACGCCCAAGCACTTCGTCGGCTACTCGGCCTCGAAGGCCGGGCGGAACCACGCGCCCGTCGCCGTCGGCCGACGCGAGCTCGAGGACGTCCTGCTGCCGCCGTTCGAGATGGCGATCCGGGAGGGCGGCGCCCGCTCGATCATGAACTCCTACAGCGACGTCGACGGCGTCGCCGCCGGCGCGAGCGTCGACCTCCTCACCGGCGTCCTGCGCGACCGGTGGGGTTTCACCGGCACGGTCGTCTCCGACTACTGGTCGGTGATCTTCCTCCGCCTCATGCACCGCATCGCCGCCGACGACGAGGCCGCCGGGATCCTCGCCCTGACCGCCGGCATCGACGTCGAGCTGCCGAACACGGGCGGCTACGGCCACCTCGCCGAAGCGGTCGAGGCCGGCCGCCTCGCGCCGGAGCTCCTCGACCGGGCGGCCCGACGGGTGCTGCGCCAGAAGATCGAGCTCGGCCTCCTCGACGAGGGGTGGGACGCGGGCGCCCAGGGCGAGGAGCGGGATCTCGACTCGCCGGGCAACCGGGACATCGCGCGTCGACTGGCCGAGCGCAGCGTCGTGCTATGCGCGAACGACGGCGTCCTGCCCCTCCCGCCGGGGCGGCGCCTGGCCCTCGTGGGGCCCTGCGCCGACGAGGTCCGGACCTTCATGGGGTGCTACGCCTTCCCCAACCACGTCATGGTCAAGTACCCCGAGATGGACCTGGGGCTGCGGATCGACTCGCTCGCCGACGCCCTCGCGCAGGAGTTCGACGGGGAGGTCGTCGTCGAGCCCGGCGTCCCGATCCTCGAGCCCGACGACGCGCGTCTCGCGGCGGCCGTGGCCGCCGCGGCGGCCGCCGACGTCGCGGTCGTGGCGGTCGGCGACCTCGCCGGCCTCTTCGGCCTCGGCACCTCGGGGGAGGGGTGCGACTCCGTCGACCTCTCGCTGCCCGGGCTGCAGGGCCGCCTCGTCGAGGAGGTCCTTGCGACGGGCACCCCCGTCGTGCTCGTCGTCGTCTCGGGCCGGCCGTACTCGCTCGGCGCCTACGCCCCCCGGTGCGCGGCCGTCGTGCAGGCCTTCATGCCGGGCGTCGAGGGTGGGGCGGCGATCGCCGGTGTGCTGTCGGGTCGGGTCGAACCCACGGGCAAGCTGCCCGTCGGCATCCCCGATCACCCGGGCGGCCAGCCCGGCACCTACCTCGCGCCCCCGCTCGGGTGGTACTCCGAGGGCGTCTCCAACCTCGACCCGCGGCCGCTGTACCCCTTCGGCCACGGTCTCGGGTACACCGGATACGGCTTGTCGGACCTCACCGTGTCGGCGACCGAGGTGGCGCCCGACGGGAGCGTCGAGGTGTCGGCGACGGTGAAGAACGTCGGCGACCGGGACGGCGCCCAGGTCGTCCAGCTCTACCTGACCGACGTGGTCGCCTCCGTGGTCCGGCCGCGGCTGCAGCTCGTCGGGTTCGCCCGGGTTCCGCTGCGGGCGGGGGAGGCGCGCCGGGTGAGCTTCGAGGTGCACACGGACCGGACCTCGTTCACCGGCGTCGACCTGCGCCGCATCGTCGAGCCCGGCGAGTTCGTCGTGCGCGTCGGGACCTCGAGCGAGGACCTGCCCCTGGAGGGGCGGTTCACCGTCACCGGCGACGTGCGGATCGTGCCCGAGGGGCGCGTCCTGACGACGCCGGTGACGCTCACCGACGCGTGATCCGGTGAGGCTCACCGACGCGTGACGGGGCCCGGTCCGGCGGCGGGCCGGGCCCCGTGGTGACTCACCAGATGCGCACGCGGCCCGTGCCCGATCGAAGGGCGGCGACGCACCCGGCCGCCCCGGGGGCGTCGGCGCTGCGCCGCTGCCCGACGAGGTCGACGTCGGCGGTGAGCGGGCTCCCGTCGCGGTTCTCGAACTCGGCGTAGGCGAACCGGACCGGCGGGAGGTCCGCGCCGCCCACCGGGGGCACGGTGACCGCGTCGAAACCGGCCGGCAGGTCGGTGACGAGGTAGACCTGCTCGCCGTCCTCGACGACCTCGCAGGACGCGGACCCGTCGAGGAGGGTGGCGCCGTCCTCGTCGCGGAACGGCCGCGCGGCACCGGCGTAGACGTTGTCGCGCACATACGCGGGCTGCAGCCGGCCCAGGAACTTCTGGTGGTCGCCGGGCTTGCCCGCGTTCACGCGCTCCAGGTACTCCTGCAGCGAGGCGGGACCGTCGTCGTACCCGGCCGTGCCGTGCCCGATGCGGACGTCGGTCGGCCCCCACGTCCGCCAGCCCCGGTCGGCGGCGTAGGGGGAGGTCGAGTCGTCGCCGAGGAAGAGGTTGCCGACGAGGCGGTCGTCGCCGCCCTCGATGACGGCGTAGCCGGCGACGTCGGTGCTGTGCGGCACGTGGTACGGCGTCGCCCGGTCGGGGACGGTCTCGAGGCGGTACGTGCCGGCGACGAGGTTGTGCAGGTAGGCCCCGCCCTGGCTGACGTTCTCGATCGACGCGGCGGAGGCGAAGACGTTGTGATCGACGACGTACGGCCCGTGGCTCACCTCGACGAACAGGTCGCGGTCGTTGCGGTAGAACGCGTTGCGCGTGACGCGGGTGCCCTGGGTCTGCCAGTCCAGCCACAGCCCGAGGGTGCAGTCGTGGATGCGGTTGTGCGCGATGGTGACGTCGATGGCGGCGTGCAGCTTGATCCCGGCGATCTCGTGGCCGAAGTACTCCCGCTTCGTCGCGATGTCGTGGATGTGGTTGTCCTCGATGGTCGAGAAGACGCACCCGAGGTGACCGACGACGGCGTTCTGGCCGCAGTGGTGGATGCGGTTGCGGCGCACGACGTGCGACCCGATCGTCTCCTTGTCCCACCCGATGCGCGTGGCCGCGAACACCGACTCGAGCTGGTACTGGTAGCCCGGCTTGTCGCCGCGCAGGGTCGCGAAGTTGTCGCCGGTCGAGGCCTCCTTGCCGAGGGACACCGCGGACCCCTTGGCGTCGTGGATGTCGTTGTCCTCGATGATCCAGCCCTTGGCCCAGTTCGGGCCGACGAGGCCGGGCTGATCCCCGGTGGGCGGCGCCCACGGGCAGGCGGCGTGGGCGAGCTCGAAGCCGCGGACGGTCACGTAGTCGACGTGGTGGACCTCGGGGTAGAAGACGCTGCGCCGGACGTTGATCTCGGTCAGCACGGCGTTGGGGTCCACGTCGCCGACGTTGATCCAGATCGTCGTCTCGTGCTCGTCGACGCGGGCGTGCCAGACGCGGGTGGTCGCGTCGGGGTCGGCCACGCGCACCGACGCCCCGGTCCAGGCGTCGATGTCGTGGGTGCGCCGCTGCGGCGCGCCGACGAGGTCGGGGGAGGCGACCTCGAAGAGGCTCACGCCGTCGAGGTACACCTCGCCGAGGTGCTTGCGGCCCTCGCCCGGCGTGGGGATGAGCCAGTCGCCGTCGATCTCTCGGGCGTAGGGGTTGAACTCCCCGAAGTACGCGTTCGGCAGCGTGACCCTCCACGTCCCGGCGTCGACGCGCTCCCAGTCCTCGATGCGCTCGGAGCCCTTGACGACGACGTGCTCGCCCGGGGCCGCCGCGTACGTGATCCGCCGGTGCTCGCCGAGACCGCCGCGGGCGGGACGGACCCACTCGCGGTACTCACCCTCGTGGACGAGGACCGTGTCACCGGGCTGCGCCCGCCGGGCGGCCTCGCTGATCGTGCGCAGCGGCGCGTCCGGGGTCCCGTGGGCGGCGTCGGAGCCGGTGACGGCGACGTGCAGGGTCGAGGGCGTCTGGGGCATGGCGGTGTCCTTCCGTCGGACCATTTGTTGTATCGCTGAACATATCGAGTCGGCCGGGCTCGGACAAGAGTCAGGCGAGCCATCGGGCGGGCTCGGCGAGCACCGACGCGAGCTCGCGCAGCGCGGCACCCCGTGCCCCCGCCGTGGGGTCGGTGGCCGAGGCGATCGCCGGGGGCACCCATCCCGCGGAGAGGATCCGGGTCGCGAGGAGGTCGCGCAGGTCGTCCTCGAGCACGTCGGCGAGCTGCCCGAGGTGGCCGCCGAGGACGATCGTCGGCACGTCGAGGACGTTGACGACGCCCGCCAGCGCGACGCCGAGGGCCCGCGTGGCCGCACCCAGGGCGGCGCGGGCCGTGGCGTCACCGGCGCGGACGGCCTCGACGAGCTCGGCGGGCGTCGCGTGCGGCATCCCGGCGGCCCGCAGCAGCGCGCGACGGCCGGCGTACTGCTCGAGGCAGCCCGTCGAGCCGCAGCGGCAGGCCGGGCCGTCCGGATCGACGCAGACGTGGCCGATCTCGCCCGCCCAGCCGTGCCGTCCCGACATGACGGCCCCGTCGAGGACGATGGCCCCGCCGATGCCGATCTCGCCGGAGAGGTAGACGAAGTCGGCGACCGGTCCGGGGCGCCCCGGCGCCGTCGTCGCGACGGTGAGGGCCGCGAGGTCCGCCTCGTTGCCGAGCCGCACGGGGATCGTCTCGCCCGCCGGGGTGAGCGGCGGGCCGAGGCCCGCGGCGACGTCGAGGTCGGACCAGCCGAGGTTGGGGGCGCGCAGGAGCGTGGTGCCCGGGTCCGAGGTGACGAGGCCGGGCAGGGCCACGCGGGCGCCGACGAACCGCGGCGCGGGGGCGGCCTGCGCCGACACCTCGCGGGCGAGGTCGGCGAGGCGGGCCAGGACCTGCGAGGGGGAGGAGCCCACGAAGTCACCGGCCACGACGCGGGCGGCGAGGGTCGCCCCGGACAGGTCCACGACCTGGGCCGCGAGGAAGCCCGCGTTGACCTGCAGGCCGAGGGCGGCCACCGTGCCGCGGGCCACGCCGAGCGGGGTGGCCGGGCGGCCGGGGCCGCTCCCGGCGGGGCGGGCGAGTTCGGTGAGCAGCCCGCCGGCCACGAGTTCGTCGACGAGACGGGAGGCGGTGGAGCGGGTCATGTGCGTCGTGGCCGCGACGCCCGCCCGCGACAAGGGGGTCTCGGCGGCGCACACCGTCGACAGCACGAGGCGCAGGTTGGCCTCCCGGAGGGACGACTGGCGTGCGCCGGCCCCCGGGCCCCGGGGTGCGGGCGGGGCGTGGCGCTCGGGGGGCGGGATCGACGACACCCATTGACCCTAGCCGACGGACCCTATATAAGTTGTGCGGAACAACAAACACCGATGACCGCTGTGATCGACGAAGGAGACCGCGATGCCTCGCACCCCCACCAAGGACGACAAGTTCTCGTTCGGCCTGTGGACCGTCGGCTGGCCGGGCGCCGACCCGTTCGGCGTCGCCACCCGCCCGGTCCTCGACCCGTGGGAGTACTCCGACAAGCTCGCCGAGCTCGGGGCGTGGGGCATCACCTTCCACGACAACGACGTCTTCCCCTTCGACGCCGACGACGCCACCCGCGAGCGCATCTGCACCCAGCTCAAGGACGCGACCGACAAGGCCGGTCTCGTCATCGAGATGGTGACGACCAACACCTTCAGCCACCCCGTCTTCAAGGACGGCGGCCTCACCGCCAACGACCGGTCCGTGCGCCGGTTCGGCCTGCGCAAGGTGCTGCGGGCCGTCGACCTCGCCGCCGAGATGGGCGCCGACACCTTCGTCATGTGGGGCGGCCGCGAGGGCAGCGAGTACGACGGGTCGAAGGACCTCTACGCCGCGCTGGAGCGGTACAAGGAGGGCCTCGACACGGTCGCCGGCTACATCAAGTCGAAGGACTACGACCTGCGGATCGCGCTCGAGCCGAAGCCGAACGAGCCCCGGGGCGACATCTTCCTCCCGACCGCGGGCCACGCGCTCGCCCTCATCGCCGAGCTCGAGCACGGCGACATCGTCGGCCTCAACCCCGAGACGGGTCACGAGCAGATGGCGAACCTCAACTACACGCACGGCCTCGCGCAGGCGCTGTTCAGCGACAAGCTCTTCCACATCGACCTCAACGGCCAGCGCGGGCTGAAGTACGACCAGGACCTCGTCTTCGGGCACGGCGACCTCATCTCCGCCTTCTTCACCGTCGACCTGCTCGAGAACGGCTTCGCGGGATCGCCCGACGCGCCCCGCTACACCGGCCCCAAGCACTTCGACTACAAGCCCTCGCGCACCGAGTACCTGGACGGCGTGTGGGAGTCGGCAGCGGCCTGCATGTCGATGTACCTCATGCTCGCCGAGAAGGCGAAGGCCTTCCGCGCCGACAGCCGCGTGCAGGAGGCGATGGCCTACTCCGGCATCACCGAGCTCGCGCGGCCCACGCTGGGCGAGGGCGAGTCCGTCGAGAGCCTCCTCGCCGCCGACGAGCCCTTCGACGCCGACGAGGCCGGCAAGCGCGACTGCGGCTTCGTCGCGCTGCAGCAGCTGGCCATGGAGCACCTCATCGGCTGACGGTGCCGTGGGGGTGGGGCGAGGGCCCACCCCCACGACGGCCGGGCGGCCGCCGCGACCGGGCCTGGACCTGACCGGCCGAGGGTGGTGCATCGGGGTCCCGAGCACCCCAGGGTGAGTGCGTCGTCGAGCCCGGGTCGACGCCTCAGGCGTTCGCGCCGGGGAGGGGGCCGAGGAGGTCCTGGGCGGCGTCGGCCCAGGCGGGCAGGTCGGCGCGATGGGTGCGGATGGCGGCGCCCGTCCCGCTCGCCCTGATCGGGGTGCCCTCGTCGCGGTACCGGGCGAAGGCCTCGTCGCGCAGGTGCGGCGGGAGGTCGCCCGCGGCGTTCGTCACCCGCCACCACGGCACCTCCGGCTCGCCGGGTGCCGGCTCGTGGGTGGCCATCGCCCGGCCGACCGCCCGCGGGCTGAGCTCGAGCAGCGCGCCGATGTCCCCGTAGCTGACGAGCCGCCCGGGCGGGACCAGGCGCGCCACCGCGGCCACCTGCGCGCGAGCGACGTCGAAGGGGACCCGGGCCATGGGCACCATCCAAGCATCGGCGGGTCCGCGCCTCGCCGGCCTCCCCGGACCCGGCGCCCCGCCGCGCGAGGCCCGGGCGACGACCGCGCGGCGGCCCGGCGATCGGGGTCCGGGCCGGCGGATCGTGCGTGGGCGGGGGCCGGGCGCGCGTTCGTTAGGCTTGGGCGGTGTTCAACTCCCTGTCTGACCGACTCACCCAGACGTTCAAGAACCTGCGCAGCAAGGGCCGCGTCACGGACAGCGACGTCAACGCGACGATCCGCGACATCCGCGTGGCCCTGCTCGACGCGGACGTCGCGCTGCCCGCGGTGCGGGCGTTCACGAGTCGGATCCGCGAGCGCGCCCTCGGCGCCGAGGTGCACTCCGCGCTCAATCCGGGCCAGCAGGTCGTCAAGATCGTCAACGAGGAACTCGTCGGCATCCTCGGCGGCGAGACGCGTCCGATCCGGTACGCGAAGAACCCGCCGACCGTCATCATGCTCGCCGGTCTGCAGGGATCCGGTAAGACGACGCTCGCGGGCAAGCTCGGCTACTGGCTCAAGGCGCAGGGACACACGCCGCTGCTCGTGGCCGCCGACCTGCAGCGGCCCAACGCGGTCACCCAGCTCCAGGTCGTCGGCGAGCGCGCCGGCGTCAAGGTGTTCGCGCCCGAGCGCGGCAACGTGGCCGGGTACGACGCGGCGGTCGAGTACGGGACCGGCACCCGCGGCTACGGCGACCCGGTCGCGGTCTCCCGGCAGGGCGTCGAGCAGGCCCGCCGCGACCAGCATGACGTCGTCATCGTCGACACCGCCGGCCGCCTCGCCATCGACACCGAGCTCATGGCCCAGGCCGCCGACATCCGCGAGGCGATCCAGCCCGACGAGGTCCTCTTCGTCGTCGACGCGATGATCGGTCAGGCCGCGGTCGACACGGCGCTGGCCTTCCAGGAGGGCGTGGACTTCACCGGCGTCGTGCTGTCCAAGCTCGACGGCGATGCGCGCGGCGGTGCCGCGCTCTCGGTGCGGCACGTCACGGGGCGCCCGATCATGTTCGCCTCGACCGGCGAGCAGACGAAGGACTTCGAGGTCTTCCACCCCGACCGGATGGCCTCCCGCATCCTCGACATGGGTGACGTGCTCACCCTCATCGAGCAGGCGACGCGGGCGTTCGACGACCGCCAGCAGCAGGAGATGGCGCGGAAGTTCTTCGAGGAGGAGGACTTCACCTTCGACGACTTCCTCCAGCAGATGTCGGCCATCAAGAAGATGGGCTCGCTGAAGTCGCTCCTTGGGATGATGCCCGGGATGAACCAGATGCGCGACCAGCTCGACTCCCTCGACGAGAAGGAGTTCGACCGCGTCGAGGCGATGGTGCGCTCGATGACCCCGTTCGAGCGCACCCACCCCAAGCAGATCAACGGCTCGCGTCGCGCCCGCATCGCCAAGGGGTCGGGCGTCACCGTGAGCGAGGTCAACGGCTTGCTCGAGCGGTTCGGTCAGGCGCAGAAGATGATGCGTCAGCTCCGCAACGGCGGCGGGATGCCGGGCATGCCCGGGATGCCGGGCGGCGGCGGGGCCGCCAAGCGCAAGCCGGTCCAGAAGAAGAAGGGCAAGTCGGGCAACCCCGCCAAGCGCGCCGAGCAGGAGAAGGCCCTCGAGACGAAGCGCGCCCAGGCCCGCCAGAACGCCTACGGCGCCGCGATGGGCGGGGCGTTCGGCCAGGCCGGCGACCAGGAGGGTGGCGGTCAGGGGCCGGCCGACCCGGCCGAGATCATGAAGAACCTCGACCCCTCCAAGCTCCCCAAGGGTTTCGACAAGTTCCTCAAGTAGGTCGGCGCGGGCGGTCCGCGGCGCGCCGGCCGCAGGGCCGACGAGGCGAACGGTCGGCGGCCGGGGCACGCACTGCCTGGCGCCCGGCCCGGTGGGTGGTCCACGATGTGCCCGAGGGCGCCGCCCGGTGCCCGACGGGGGGCCCGACATGTCCACGATCTCCGGCTCGAAGGCCGTGACGCCGACACCGTCGTCCGACGCGTCGTCCGTCGGCGGGCAGAGGCCGTCCGGGGCCTCCGTCCCGGTGAGCCCACCGGACCCGCCGGACGCCCGGGGCGCGGGCCCGGCCGCGGCCTGGTGGGGCGGCGGCACCGCGCTCCTCCTCGGTGGCCTGGCGACGGCGGCCGGGGGCTGATTGCGCTGGTGGGGGCCGGACCGGCTGCTCGTCCCGGAGGCCCGCGAGAACGGCGACGCCAATCCGCTCTGGGTGGGGGAGCGGGTCATGGTCCCGCCCGGGTCGGCCGAGCTCGTCGTCGGGGGGCAGCTCCTCGCCGCGCTCGGCCTGCTGTTCCTCGTGTTCCTGCCCTGGCGGGGGCGGTCCCGCTGGGCCGCTGCCCCGGGGCTGCTCCTCGGTGCCGCCGGGGTCGGCGGTCCTGCGCTCCAGTGGCTCGCCGCCCGGGTCGACGGGGTGCCGTCCCCCAGCGGGCGGTCGAGTGCGGTGGAGTACGTGATCGGCGCCGGGCAGCTGGGCCTGGGCGCCGGGCTTCTCCTCCTCGCTCTCGCGCTCCTGGCCGGGTCGCGCGAGGCGGCGCCGCGCCGGACGCGGGTCCTGCCGGCGGTCGTCGCGTGCCTCGCCGCGTCGACGCTCCTCGTCGAGTTCCTCACCCTCAGTGCGGTGTCGGAGAGCCACGACGACCCCGTCGGGACGCACGTCTTCTCCGGCCTGGCCCTCGCCGGCGCCGGGGCCGTCCTCCTGTGGTCGGTGGCCCGAGACCGGCGCGCCCTCCCCGGGCGCGCGGCCCGCGGACCCGGGTCGGCCGGTCCGGTCGTGCCCGACACCGACACGGGCCGGTCGCGTACGACCCGCCGCGCCGCCGCGGTGTGCCTTCTCGGGTCGGCCCTGGCGGCCGCCGCGGCCGCCGCGACGGCGGCCCTCACCGGCGTCGGCGCGGATCCGATGGCCGAGCCCGTCGCCGCGTTGCCCGTCCTGGCGGTGGTCGAGCACGTCGGGATCGCGGGCGCGTGCGTGCTGCTCGCCGCCGAGCCGCGGCGCGGATGGGCCCTCCTCGCGGCCCTCACGGCCGGGGGGATCGGCGCCGTCGGCGCCGGCGCCGGCGCGGTCCTCAACCTCATCCCGCTCATCGGCGCGGAGATCACCGGCCCGCTCATGTGGGACCGGTGGGGCCTCGGCCTCGTGCCGCTGGCCCTCGTCTCCTTCTCGCTCCTGCTCGTGGCCGGTCGACTGGGCCGGCCGCAGCAGCGGTCCCGCGCGGTCGTGGCGGTGGTCGCCGCCTCGCTCGTCTTCGCGGCGAGCCGCCCGTTCGTCGTCCAGAACCTCATGCGGTACGAGGGGGACCAGTGGGTGGCGGCCCTCGTCGGAGCCCTGGGCGTGCTCGTGCTCGCGGCCGCCTGGTGGGCCGCCGGCCGGACCCGCCCCGCGCCTCGCTGACAGCCGACCTCACGACGCCGGCGACACCGCGCACCGCGTGACCAAGACACTGCCGTCGGCGCGACCCCACCCGTCATCGGGGCCCCGGTGTCCGCCAGGAGAGACCGGCGTATCGACGGGCGAGACGATGGGGCAGCATCGTGCGCATGTCCCGAACGTCTCCCGCCGTCTCCTCACCCCCCGACGCCCCGACCGCGGAGGACCGCAGCGCGCGGCTCGCGGTCACGGTGTTCCCCCTGCTCATCCTCGCGGCGGGGATCCTCGGGTACGTGTTCGCTCCCGCGGCGAAGGGCCTCGCGCCTGCGGTGACGCCCCTGCTGGGGATCGTCATGTTCGGGATGGGGCTCACCCTCACCCCGCGCGACCTGGCCCTCGTCGCGTCGCGCCCGATCCCGGTGCTCATCGGCGTGGTCGCCCAGTTCCTCGTCATGCCCCTGCTCGGTCTCGGCATCGCGACGCTCCTGGGGTTGGACCCGGTGCTCGCGGCGGGCCTCATCCTCGTGGGCTGCGCCCCCGGCGGCACGGCGTCCAACGTCATCTCCTACCTCGCCCGCGCGGACGTCGCCCTGTCGGTGGCGATGACGACGGTCTCGACGCTGCTCGCCCCCCTGCTCACCCCGCTCCTCGTGCTGTGGCTCGCCGGCACCTACCTCGAGGTCGACGGCGTGGCGATGGCCATGTCGATCCTGCAGGTGGTCCTCGTGCCCGTCGTCGCCGGTCTGGTCCTGCGCCTGGTGCTGCCGCGCGTCATCGACCGCGTCCTGCCGGCCCTGCCGTGGGTCTCGGTGGCGGCGATCTCGCTCATCGTCGCGGCGGTCGTGGGCGGCTCGGCCGACCGCGTGATCTCCGCGGGGCTCGTCGTCTTAATCGCCGTCGTCCTCCACAACGGGCTCGGCTACCTCCTCGGGTACGGGCTCGCCCGCCTCGCGCGCCAGCCGGAACGGGCGTCGCGGACGACGGCCATCGAGGTCGGCATGCAGAACTCCGGTCTCGCCGCGAGCCTGGCCGGCACCTACTTGGAGCCCGGCGCCGCGCTCCCGGCCGCCGTGTTCTCGCTGTGGCACAACATCTCCGGCGCCCTTCTGGCGGCGTGGTTCCGGCGTCGGCCGGAGTCCGCCACGACGGCTCCGCCGACCCGCCCGGCTCCGTAGGCGATCAGAGCCTGCCCGCGGCGCGGGTGGCGGATCGGGGACGTCCTCAGGGAGCGGCGGGTGCCGGGGTGGGCAGGTCGAGGCGGTAGCCGCGCTTGACGACGGTGCGGACGAGGTCGCGGCGCGGGAGCGCCTCGCGGAGCCGGGCGACGGCGACCTCCGCCGTGTGGGGGTCGGTGCTCTCGCCGGGGAGGGCCGCGAGGATCGCCGCGCGCGTGACGACCCCGCCGTTCGCCTCCACGAGGAGCCGGAGGACGGCCAGGCCGCCGGGGGACAGGGCGAGCGCGTGCCCGCCCAGCCGCGCGGCGTGCCGCAGGACGAGGAGCCGGCCGTCCGGGGTGTCGACGCCGGCGCCCGACCGGGCGGACAGCTCGGCGACGACCTCGCGCACGAGGGCGCCCATCCGGTACCGGTCGGGCACGAGCGGCTCGACGCCCACGGCCTCGAGAGGGGCGGCGGTGACGGGTCCCACGGCGGCCGCGAGGACGGGACCCCGCGGCTCGAGGGCCGCGAGCACGTCGCCGGTGAGTCCCGCGTCGGCCGCGGCGACCAGGAACGCGTGCGCACCCGGGGCGGAGGTGAACACGACGGCGTCGACCCGGCGGGCCGCGACGTCGGCGAGCCCGCGGGACACCGCCTCCGGGTCGGGGGCGGGCCCCCAGCGGTAGACGACGAGCGGCCGCACGACGGCCCCCGCCGCCGACAGCGCCTCGTCGAGCCCGTCGGCGCCGGCGCCGTGGTGCTGGACGGCGATGCGCACGCCGTCGACGCCCTCCGACAGGAGCAGGTCGCGGATCTCGGCGGACGTCTCCGACTCGGCGACCCAGTCGGCGACGAGCCCGGCGGCCTGGATCGCACCGCGGGCCTTGGGGCCGCGGGCGACGATGCGGGCGCCCTCGAGGACGCGCTGCAGGTCGGCGGCGCGTCCCGCCGCGTCGGCCGCCTCGATCCAGCCCCGGAACCCGACGCCCGTCGTGACGACGACGACGTCGGGCGGGTCGGCGAGCAGGTCCTCGGTGCGGGCGAGCAGCTCGTCGTCGTCGACGTGCGGGATGATCGAGAGCACCGGCGCGTGGAGGACCTCGGCGCCGCGCCGCGTGAGCGCGGCGCCCAGCTCGGCGGCCCGCCGGTGCGCCGTGACGAGGATGCGGAAGCCGCCCAGTTGGTCCTGCAGGGGTTCGCGCGTCATGAGGACGAGTCGACCACACCGCGGGCCGCCGCGTCGGCGTCCGCGATCGCGTCGAGCGCGCCCGCCGCCCCCGGGCCGGCGGGCGCCTCCGTGCACGCGCCGACGAGGACCCGCCCGTCGCGGACGTGCACCTCCCACGACCCCAGCCGCACCGACGGGTCGGCGACCGCCCGGCCGGTGGCCACGGCGAACGCCTGCTTGTACATGGGGGACTGGAGGGTGGCGACCTCGACGCCGTCGACCCACGTCGACCCCACGAGGCCGCGGGACATGACGTTCGCGCCGCAGTACGGGTCGTGCTGGCCGACGGCGTGGACGGAGTCGTCGGGCAGGCGCACGAGGGCGATCTGGACCCCGTCGACGAGGGCGGCCGCGGCCCGCTCGGGCAGCAGGTCGGACAGGGCGCAGACGTCGGTGGCGCCGTCGGCGCCGCGGGCGGGGGCCGTCGTGGGGTCGGTGGCGATGCTCACGGGATTCTCCTCGTGCTGCGGGGCGGTCAGGACCGGACGGGGATGCTCGGGCCGCCGATGAGGACGGGGCCCAGCGGTTCGCCGGCGATGTCGCGGACGTCGACGTCGGTGTCTCCCTCCCGGGCCGCCGCGACCTCCTCGGCGCGGGCCGGTCGACGCTGACCGCGTTCGGTGACGTAGGCGAGGTCGGTGTCCGGGGTGGTCGGCGCGTTGACGAACGAGCCGAACCGGGCGAGCTTGACCGGGTCGCTCAGCACGTCGGCCCACTCGTCACTGTAGTTCTCGACGTGCGCGGCCATCGCGGCGTCCAGGTCGTCGGCGATGCCGAGGCTGTCGTGCAGCACGACGCCGCGCACGTGGTCGACGCCGCCCTCGATCTCCTCGAGCCACGGGGCCGTGCGCTGGAGCCGGTCGGCCGTGCGGATGTAGTACATGAAGAAGCGGTCGATGGTGCGCACGAGGGTCTCGGTGTCGAGGTCCTCGGCGAAGAGGACGGCGTGGCGCGGGGTGAAGCCGCCGTTGCCGCCGACGTAGAGGTTCCAGCCCTGATCGGTCGCGATGACGCCGACGTCCTTGCCGCGCGCCTCGGCGCACTCGCGCGCGCACCCGGAGACCCCGACCTTGAGCTTGTGCGGGGAGCGCAGCCCGCGGTAGCGCAGCTCGAGGTCGACGGCCAGACCGACGGAGTCCTGGACGCCGAACCGGCACCACGTCGAGCCGACGCACGACTTCACCGTGCGCAGCGACTTGCCGTAGGCGTGCCCCGACTCGAAGCCCGCGTCGACGAGGCGCCGCCAGATCTCGGGGAGCTGCTCCATCCGCGCGCCGAACATGTCGATCCGCTGACCGCCGGTGATCTTCGTGTACAGGCCGAAGTCGCGGGCGATCTCGCCGATGACGATGAGCCCCTCCGGAGTGACCTCGCCGCCGGCGATCCGGGGCACGACGGAGTAGGTGCCGTCCTTCTGGATGTTGGCGAGCACGTGGTCGTTGGTGTCCTGCAGGCTCGCCCGTTCGCCCTCGAGGACGTGGCCGGTGCCCAGGCTCGCGAGGATCGAGGCGACCGTCGGCTTGCACACGTCGCAGCCGCGGCCGCGGCCGTGGCGGTCGATGATCTCGCTGAACGTGCGCTCGCCGGTGACGCGGACCATGTTGAACAGCTCGGCGCGGCTCACGTCGAAGTGCTCGCACAGCGCCCGGCTCACCTCCAGGCCCGACTTCTCCAGCTCCGCGGTGACGAGCTTCTTGACCAACGGCAGGCAGGAGCCGCAGCTCGTGCCCGCCTTCGTGCAGGCCTTGACCTCGGCGAGGTCGGTGCAGCCCTGTTGGGAGACCGCGCAGCGGATCGTGCCGGCGGTGACGTTGTTGCAGGAGCACACCCCGACGTCGTCGGGCAGCGCGGCGCTCGCGTGGGGGTCGGCCTGCGCCCCCTCGGGCATGAGGTAGGTGGCCGGGTCGCCGGGCAGTTCCCGCCCGAGCATGGGGCGCAGGCTCGCGTACGCGCTCGCGTCGCCGACGAGGATGCCGCCGCGCAGGGTGCGCGCGTCGTCGGAGAGCACGAGCTTCTTGTAGACCCCGGCGACCGGGTCGGCGTAGACGACCTCGAGGCTGCCGGCCTCCGCGGCGAAGGCGTCCCCGAAGCTGGCGACGTCGACGCCGAGCAGCTTGAGCTTCGTCGCGGTGTCGGCCCCGGGGAACGTCGCGTCGCCGCCGAGGAGGCGGTCCGCCACGACCTCGCTCATCGCGTACCCGGGGGCCACGAGACCCCACACGCGACCCTCGATGCAGGCGACCTCGCCGATGGCCGACACGGCCGGGTCCTCCGTCGCGCACACGGAGTCGACGACGACGCCGCCGCGCTCGCCGATCGGCAGACCGGCCTCGCGGGCCAGCTCGTCGCGGGCGCGCACGCCGGTCGCGAAGACGACGACGTCGGTCTTCATCGACTCGCCGTCGGCGAACGTCATCGAGTCGACGAGACCACGCTTCGCCTTGACCGCCTTCGTCGCGGTGGCGAGGCGCAGGTTCACCCCGAGCGCACCGATGAGCCGCGACAGCGCCTCGCCGCCGCCCTCGTCGACCTGGACCGGCATGAGGCGCGGCGCGAACTCGACGACGGTCGAGTCGACGCCCATGGCCGCCAGGGCACCGGCCGCCTCGAGCCCGAGCAGGCCGCCGCCGATGACGGTGCCGCGCAGCGCGCGGCCGAGGTCGCGTTCGCGCTCGGCGACGAAGCCGCGCAGCTCGGCCACGTCGTCGACCGTGCGGTAGACGAAGCAGCCGCGGTGGTCCTTGCCCTCGACGGGCGGGACCATCGCGTACGACCCCGTGGCGAGCACGAGGTGGTCGTACGTCAGGACGTCGCCGCGCGACGTCGTCACCGTGCGGGACGCCCGGTCGACGTGGGTCGCGGCCACGCCGCGCCGGAGCGTGACGAGCGGGTCGCGCCACAGCTCCGGGTCGCCGAGGGCGAGCTCCTCGGCGTCGCGACCGCTGAAGTAGGAGGTCAGCGCCACCCGGTCGTACGGCGCGCGGGGCTCCTCGGCCAGGAGGGTGACGCGCCAGGCGCCGTCGGCGTCACGGGCGCGCAGGGCCTCGACGAGGCGCTGGGCGACCATGCCGCCGCCGACGACGACGAGGTGCTGGGGCGTTCCGGGCATGGGGGTTTCCTCTCGCAGGACGGGGGTCCTCGCTCCGTCGCGGGGGCGTCTGCCCTGGTCTCAGGGCTGTTCGTCGTTCTCGACGGTAGGAACGGGGTGTTTCGCGAACCCGCGGAGCGTGTTTCGGCGGTGCTAACTGGTCCTCACGCCCGGCGGGCGGGCGTGTGCGGGCCGACGACGAACCGTGCGGACGACACGGGCGGCCCCCTCGACGAGGAGCACCTCGCTGACCTGGTCCGACATTGGGTGGCGGCGCCCCGACCCCGCACGATGTCGTCGGTACGGTTCTTCGATCCGGGAGACCCGCGCACGGCGCCGCGTTCGCGGCCCGGTCACGCCCCGCTCGGGGCCGGGGTCAGGGCCGCGGGGGTCTCCTCCCGTGCCCCGGGCGGCGGGGCGGGGTCGGCGGCCTCGAGCCACTCGAGGATGCCCTCGACGGCGCTCGTGCACCCGCCGCACCCGGTCGTGGCCCGGGTGCGGCCGGCGACCCCGGCGAGGGTGCGTTCGCCGTGCTCGAAGGCGGTGACGATCGCCGACTTCGTCACCCCGTTGCAGCGGCAGATCGTCGCCGACCCGGGGATCGAGGCGGGACTCGTCGCGACCGGTACCCCGCCGCCACCGCCCTTGAGCAGCAACCGCGCCGGGTCGAGGGGGATCGCGGTGCCGCGTTCGTAGGCGACGAGCAGGTCGGCCGCGAGCGCGCCCGCGCCCACGAGGACACCGCCCACGAGGCGACCGTCGCGCACGGCGAGGCGCAGGCTGCGGCGGCCCTGCACGTCGAGCAGGGTGACGACCCGCGGCGCCGCCGACACGGCGGCGGACGCCCCGGACCCGCCCGATCCTCCGGAACCGGCCGATTCCACGGAGGCGCCGACGTCCTCGGCAGCCGCGCCGGCGCCCGTCGGGCCGGCCGCGTCGGTCTCGTCGTCGTCCGGGCCCCAGTCGTCGGGCACGGCGCCGAACGCGACGACGTCGAGGCCCTCGGCCTTGAGTCGAACGACGTCCGTGGCCGCGGCTCCGACCCTCCGGCCCGAGGAGGGCCCGCCCGGGCCGACGGTCGGCTCCCCGCCGAGGGCGGCGGCGAGGTCGCGGGCGAGCGCGCCCGCCTGCTCCCAGCCGGGCGCGAGCAGACCGGACCAGCCGTCGGGGGTCCGGGCGCAGTCGCCGATCGCCGCGATCCGGGGGTCGGCCGGGGTGCGCAGGTCGGCGCCGACGACGACGCCCCGGTCGACGTCGAGCCCGGCGTACTCGGCGAGGTCCGTGCGGGGGATCACGCCCGCGGTGAGGACGAGCAGGTCGGTCTCGACGTGTCGGCCCCCGCCCAGGCGCACGCCGGAGACGGCGCCGTCGCTCACCGTGACCTCCTGCGCCCGCGCCCGGGTCGCGATCCGGATGCGGCGGTCGGACAGGCAGCGTCGCAGCACCGCGCCCGAGGCTGCGTCGAGCTGACGGTCCATCGGGTGGGCGCCGGAGTGGACGATCGTCACCGCGAGGCCGCGGGCCGCCAGGCCCCGGGCGGCCTCGAGCCCGAGCACCCCGCCGCCGAGGACCGTGGCCCGTCGCGGCGACCCGTCGGGGCGGGTGCCCCCGGCCGCCGCGAGGATCTCGCGGCAGTCGTCGAGGGTCCGCAGCGCGTGCACCCCGCGGGGGAGGTCGGCCGGATCCGCCCGGTCGGTCGGCCCGGTCGGCCCGGTCAGCCCGGGCAGCGACGGCACGCGGGGCTGCGCCCCGGTCGCGAGGACGAGGGTGTCGTAGCCGTGCCGTCCACCGCGGTCGTCCTCCACCACCCGCTCGCCGCGGCGGATCCGGCGCGCGGACACCCCGGCGAGGACCCGCACGTCCCGGGGCGCGTCGGGGAGGGTGAGCCCGTGCAGGTCGGCGCGGCCGGCGACGACCTCCGAGAGCAGGAGCCGGTTGTACGGGGCGTGAGGCTCGGCGCCGAGCACGGTCACCTCGCAGAACCCGGGCGGCACGCGCCGGTCGAGCTCGTCGAGGAACCGGGCCGCGACCATGCCGTGCCCGACGACGACGATGCGGTGCCGGGGCAGGTGCGGGGGCGGGGTCGCACTCACGCGAAGACCTCCGAAGGCGGTGGAGCGGCGGGCCGCTCCGCGTCGGCGGGGGCGACGTCGACGGCGCACACCTTGAACTCGGGCATCCCGCTGATCGGGTCGACCGCGGGGTTGGTCAGGGCGTTCGCCGACTCGGCGCCCGCGTAGTGGAAGGGCATGAACACCGTGTCGGCGCGGATGTCGTCCGACAGGCGGGCGGGCACGACGCTCGTGCCGCGCGCGGAGGTGACCCGCACGTCGCTGCCCTCCTCGATGCCCAGGCGGTGCGCCGTGAGGGGGTGGATCTGCACGTGGCCGCGCGGCGCCGCGCGAGTGAGCTCGCGCACCCGCCGCGTCTGCGCGCCCGACTGGTAGTGCGCCAGGACGCGCCCGGTCACGAGGTACAGCTCGGCGTCCTCGCGCAGGTCGTCCGCCACGGCGGCCGCCCGCACCGGGTGCATCACCGCCCGCCCGTCGGGGGTGGCGAAGCGGTCGAGGAACAGGCGCGGCGTGCCGTCGTGGCCGGGGGCCGGCACCGGCCAGTACAGGGCCTGCGCGGCGGCGCGTTCGCCGGTCACGCCCGCGTAGTCGGCGCGCCCGCCGGCCGAGGCGGCGGCGAGCTCGGCGAGCACCTCGTCGGGGTCGGGTGAGAACGTGCCGGGGGCGTCGAGGCGGGCGGCCAGGTCGTGCCAGATCTCCAGCTCGGACCGCACCCCGGAGGGCGGCGCGACGGCGCGGGAGCGGCGCAGGACGCGACCCTCGAGCGAGGTCATCGTGCCGTCCTCCTCGGCCCACTGGGTGACGGGCAGGACGACGTCGGCGAGGCGCGCGGTCTCCGACGGCACGACGTCGCAGACGACGAGCAGGTCGAGCTCACCCAGCCGCCGCGCGACGGCGGTGGCGTCGGGTGCGGACACGACGAGGTTCGAGGCGTGGACGAAGAGCGCCGCGAGGCCGTCGGGCCGCCCGAGCAGGTCGAGCATGGCGACGGCGGGCACCCCCGCCCCGGGCAGGTCGTCGGGGTCGACGCCCCACACGCCCGCGACGTGGGCGCGAGCGGCCGGGTCCTCGATCGAGCGATAGCCGGGCAGCTGGTCGGCCTTCTGGCCGTGCTCGCGCCCGCCCTGGCCGTTGCCCTGCCCGGTGAGGCAGCCGTAGCCGCTGCCGACCACGCCGGGCAGGCCGAGGGCCAGCGCGAGGTCGATCGCCGCGGTGACGGTGTCGGTGCCGTGCGCGTGCTGCTCCGCGCCGCGGCCGGTGAGCACGTAGGCGCCCCCGCCGCCGCGCGCCGGCGCCGCCGCCGCGAGGAGGCGGGCCGCCGCCCGGACCTGCTCCGCCGGCACCCCCGTCTCCCGCTCGACCCGCTCGGGCCACCACTGGGCCACCTCCCGGCGCACCGCGTCCGCGCCGTTGACTCGTTCCGCCAGGTACGCCTCGTCGGCGAGGCCCTCCGCCCACACGACGTGGGTCAGGCCGAGCAGCAACTGCAGGTCGGTGCCCGGCAGCGGCTGCAGATGGATGCCCGCGCCGTCGTCGGTGAGCGCCGCCGTCGGCGTGCGGCGCGGGTCCACGACGACGAGCCCACCCGCCGCCCGCGCCCCGGCCAGGTGGGCGACGCACGGCGGCATCGTCTCGGCGAGATTGCTCCCGAGCAGCAGCACCGCCTGCGCGCCGCCGAGGTCGGTCAGCGGGAACGGCAGGCCGCGGTCGAGCCCGAAGGCCCGGTTTCCCGCGGCCGCCGCCGACGACATGCAGAACCGACCGTTGTAGTCGACGTACCGGGTCCGCAGCGCCACCCGCGCGAACTTGCCCAGCGTGTACGCCTTCTCGTTCGTCAGACCCCCGCCGCCGAAGACGCCGACCGCGTCTCGCCCCCGGCGCGCCCAGGTCTCGCGCAGCCGCGCGACGACCACGTCGAGCGCCTCGTCCCACCCGACGGGGTGCAACTCGCCGTCCCCGCCGCGCACCAGCGGCGTCGTCAGCCGATCGGGCACGTCGAGGACCGCGGCGCTCGTCCACCCCTTCTGGCACAGGCCGCCCCGGTTCGTCGGGAAGTCACGCGGCGCGACCTGCACGCCGTCCGCGGTCGGCGTCACGCTCATCGCGCACTGCAGCGCGCAGTACGGGCAGTGGGTGTCGGCCATGGGTGGTCCCTTCAGGGGCGCCGCCGGCGCGCGGGGGCGGTCGGGGTCGGTCGGGCAGGAGGGCTCGAGAGCAGCACCCACGGCTCAGATCACGGGCAGCCGGCCCTTCCGGTGGCCACCGACGTACACCGCGTACGTCAGCGCGCCGAGCAGGAGGTAGCAGCCGATGAAGAGCCACAGGGCGGGCTGCAGGGTGCCCGAGATGCTGTTCGACAGCGCGAAACCGCGGGGGATGAGGAAGCCGCCGAGGGCCCCCACGGCACCGGCGATCCCGATGCAGCCGGCCGCCGCCTTGCGTGAGCGCAGGAGGCCGGCGGGACTCGTGTCGGGCGCCGTCGCGCGGAACACGGCCGGGATCATGCGGTACACCGACCCGTTGCCGATGCCCGTGAAGACGAACATCCACATGAAGGCGAGGAAGAACAGGACGAACGAGTGCCCGCGCAGGCCGACGATCGCGCCCAGGGTGCCGAGCGCCATCGCGACGAGCGACGCGACGGTGACGACGGCCCCGCCGAGGCGGTCCGCGAGCATCCCGCCGAGCGGCCGGGCCACCGACCCGACGAGGGCGCCGAGGAACGCGATGGACAGGCCGACCTCGGGGAACTGGCTCTTGAGCAGGGTGGGGAAGGCGCCCGAGAACCCGATGAACGAGCCGAAGGTGCCGATGTAGACCAGCGAGAGGATCCACGTGTGCGGGTGGCGGGCCGCCCCCGCGAAGCTGCCGAGGTCGGAGGTCGTGCCCGCGATGTTGTCCATGCGCGTCCACGCGAGGGCCGCCGCGAGCAGCACGAGCGGGACGAAGACGAGGCCGGCCCGCTCGAGGTGGACGCCCGCGCCGATCGTGATGACGATCGGCACCGCGAACTGCACCGCGGCGGTGCCGAGGTTGCCGCCGGCGGCGTTGAGCCCCAGCGCCTTTCCCTTCTCGGCCTCGGGGTAGAAGAAGCTGATGTTCGCCATCGAGGAGGCGAAGTTGCCGCCGCCGACGCCGGCGAGGGCCGCCACGGCCAGCAGGACGCCGAACGGCGTGCTCGGTTCGGTGCTCGCCCACGCGAGGCCGAGGGCGGGCAGCAGGAGCAGCAGCGCCGACACGACGGTCCAGTTGCGGCCGCCGAAGAGCGGGACCGCGAACGTGTACGGCAGGCGCAGGGCCGCGCCGACGAGCGACGGGACCGAGACGAGCCAGAACATCTGGTCGACGGTGAGCTGGAAGCCGACCCCGTTGAGCTGCGGCACGACGATGCTCCACGAGGCCCAGACGGCGAACCCGAGGAACTCGGCGAAGACGGAGGCGCCCAGGTTGCGCCGGGCGATCGCCTTGCCGGCGCCGGCCCACTGCGCCGGGTCCTCCGGGTTCCAGTGGTGCAGCCAGCGGCCGGCGCGGTGGTCGAGCGCGGGGGTGGTCGGCGCGGAGGTCGTGGTCGCGGTCGACCGGGCGGCCGAGGTCGGGTCCTGCGTCGACCCGGGCGAGCCGACGTCGGCCGGACGAGGGGCGGGGGAGGCGTTCACGGGCGATCCCTGTTCTGTGTCTGCTGCGAGCACTCGCCCGAAGGTGGGCGGGTCTGCCTCCGACGCTAGGAACGGCCCCGTCACCGGCGATGACGCCGACGTTGCGCCGCCGTCAATTCCTCCTCTCACCCGGGGGCGGGGCGGTGTGAGAATCCGGATCGTGGTTATCTGGGCCGGTGAACGAGCAGGTGGACGCCACCACGACCGACCCGGGACCCGTCCGTGCCGCGTGAGATCCGGCACATGCCGCCGCTGTCCGCGACGGGCGCGCGGGTCCGGGTGCACACACCGGAGGGGGCCGACATCCCCCCGTACCGTCGCGCGGTCGAGGCGTCGCGGGAACGGCTCGCCCCCTGGAACCCCGTCAACCCGGGCGACCTCGCCTACCACCTGAGCATGCAGTCGAGCGTGCACCGCACGTTCCTCATCCGGGCGTCGGAGCCCGAGGGCGATCACGACGTCGTCGGCAAGGTCAACGTGACGAACATCGTGCGTCGGCGTCAGCTCGGCGGCTGGATCGGCTACGACAGCTACGACCCGTACGCGGGCCGGGGGCTCTTCGCGGAGGGGCTACGGCTCGTCGTCGACCTCGCCTTCACCGGCGAGCCGCGCGGCCTCGGGCTGCACCGTCTCGACGCCGGCGTCCAGCCCGGCAACGTCCGCTCGGCGGGGATGCTGCGCAGCATCGGGTTCCGGCGCCGCGGCAGCGAACCGGCCTACCTGTGGCTGGCGGACGGACAGGGGCGCGAGGCGTGGCGGGACCACGTCCACTACGGCCTCACGGCCGAGCAGTGGCCCGCCCCCGCGTGGGCCGCGCACGTCCCGGCGCGGCCGGTGATCGTCCTGCTCGCCGACCGGGCGGTCGTCGAGGACCCGCCCGCCTACACGGTCTCCCGGACCCTCGCGCTCGAGGCCGGCGTCCCCCTGCTTCGCGTCCACGGACTCGACCCGGCGGTGGGCGGCCCCCAGCTCGCCGAGCGCCTCGCCGACGCCGTGACCGGCGCCGTCGTCCTCACGGACCTGCCGGGTGAGGTCGTCGTGGCGGCCCTGACCGCCGCCGACGCCGCCCAGGGGGCGATCGTCACCGCCCTCGACTCGATCGGGGGCGCCGCCGACGTCGTCCGCCTGGCCCTCGACGCCCGCGCCGCGGCGGGCATCGACGCCTGAGCCGCGCGCCCGGCCGAACGCGTGGACGACGGAAAGCCCGCCCGGACGGACCAGGCGGGCTTTCTGTCGGGTTTCGGCGGGTTCTGGCGGATCCGGGTGGGTTCGCTCGCGGCGTGCGCGGGTGCTCAGGCGTCGGAGCCGGCCGCGACGCGCTCGCGCCGCGCCTCCTCGCGGCGCTCGACGCGGTGCTCCTTGACCGACCACGTCACCGCGGCGATCCACACGAGGACGATGACGGCGTAGACGGCGGTGGCGACGAGGGCCGGGGTCTCGAGCAGGTCGGCGCCGAGCAGGGTGCGGGTGTTCGTCAACACGATCATCCCGCCGACGAGCGAGCCGAGCAGGCGCGGCGGCACGGTGCGTACGAGGTAGGCGGCGATGGGCGCCGCGACGAGGCCGCCGGCGAGCAGGGCCAGGACCCAGCGCAGGTCGATGCCGGCCGAGCCGAGACCGATGAGGAAGCCCGCGCTCGCGGCCACGCTGACGAGGAACTCGCTCGTGTCGATCGAGCCGATGACCTTGCGCGGCTCCATCCGGCCGCTCGCGAGGAGCGCCGGGGTGCCGACGGGCCCCCACCCGCCGCCACCGGTCGCGTCGACGAAGCCCGCGAACAGGCCGAGACCCGCGAGGAACGGGCGGCCGTGCGTCGTGCCGAGCCGGTCCCGGCGCAGCCCGACGAGCGTGAACCGCGTCAGGACGTAGAGCCCGAGCGCGAGCAGGACCACGGCCATGAGCGGCTTGGCGATCGAGGTGTCGAGGTTGGAGAGGACGGTGGCGCCGAGGAACGCGCCGACGGCACCCGGCAGCGCGATGCGTCGGACGACGGACCAGTCGACGTTGCCGAACCGCCAGTGGGCGACGCCGCTCGCCAGGGTGGTGCCGATCTCGGCGACGTGCACGGTCGCGCTGGCCGCCGCCGGGTTCGTGCCGATCGCGAGGAGGAGGGTGGACGACGTCACGCCGTAGGCCATGCCGAGGCTGCCGTCGACGAGCTGGGCACCGAGGCCGACGAGGGCCAGGAGGACGAGTTGGCGCATGGGGGTCTCTTCCGGGTGGCGGAGGCAGCGGGCTGCCGGGGCTCGGGGAACGCGGCCCGGTCGGCACGGGGGGACGTACCGTGGGCGATGCCGCGGGCCGCGAGAGGACTCGCGAACGCAGCGGGCGGCGGCCACCTCGGCGTGACCACCCCCAGGTATAACACCACCTTTGCCTCGCCATAATCCCGCGTTCGGTAGATGGACGCGCATCCGGGTCCGTCTCCGACGGGGTGGGCCCGGCGGCGAGCGACGATCCCGCAGCAGTTCGGGGGCGCGGTCCGCGTCTGGCACAATGGACGGCTGTACCCGTGTGCGCCGCCCGTCTGCGGTCGCGCATGCCTACACCCCGGACGACGGTTCCCCGGCAGCGCCCGACCTGGGCACGGTCTCGCCGCCGTCCACCGACACAGGAACGGAGACACCACACTCGTGGCCGTCAAGATTCGCCTCAAGCGCATGGGCAAGATCCGCGCCCCCTTTTACCGCGTCGTCGTCATGGACTCGCGCGCCAAGCGCGACGGACGCGCGATCGAGGAGATCGGGCTCTACCACCCGACCCGCGAGCCCAGCGTCATCGACATCGACTCCGAGCGGGCCCAGTACTGGCTCGGTGTCGGCGCCCAGCCGACCGAGCAGGTCCACGCGCTCCTCAAGATCACCGGCGACTGGCAGAAGTTCAAGGGCCTCCCGGGCGCCGAGGGCACCCTCAAGGTCGCGGAGCCGCGCCCCGACAAGAAGTCCCTGTACGAGGCCGCCCTCGCCGCCGCCGGCTCCGCCGACGACGAGCACGCCAAGAACAGCGCCACCACCGCCCGCAAGAAGGCCGCCAAGGCCGAGGACCCGGCCCCGGTCGAGGCGCCCGTCGAGACCCCCGAGGTCGGTGACGCCGCCGAGAACGCCGAGGCGAGCGCCGACGCGCAGGAGTCCACCGAGGACGCCGCGAAGGGCGAGGGCTGATCGTGCTGGAGGAGGCGCTCGAGCACCTCGTCAAGGGCATCGTCGACCACGACGAGGACGTCGTCGTCCGGCACAAGGAGCTCCGCCGCGGTGAGGTGCTCGAGGTGCGCGTGCACCCCGACGACCTCGGCCGCGTCATCGGGCGCTCCGGCCGCACGGCGGGCGCCCTGCGCACGGTCATGAGCGCCCTCGCCGGGGGGCGTCAGGTCCGCGTCGACATCGTCGACGTCGACCGCTGACCACCGGCAACACGCACCAGCGACGGGGCGGGTCGAAGCGACGCTTCGGCCCGCCCCGTCGTCGTCCGTCCACCTCGCCCCCCAGCTCATCGGAGGACAGCCATGAGGACCCGCGTCGCACGCATCGGCAAGCCCCACGGCCTGCGCGGTGAGGTCACCGCCCAGGTCTTCACCGACGTCCCGGCCGAGCGGTTCGTGGCCGGCGCGACGTTCGAGGCGGAGGGCGGACCGCGCGCCGCCCTGACGCTCGCCGGCGCCCGCCGCCAGGGGTCGGGCTGGCTGCTCGCCTTCGAGGAGGTCGCCGGTCGCGACGGCGCCGAGACCCTGCGCGGCACGGTCCTGTTCGCCGACGTCGATGCCGACGAGGAGGACGACGGCTGGTACGAGGAGGACCTCGTCGGGCTCGGCGTGTTCGACCCGGCCGGCGAGCGGATCGGCACCGTGTCGGGCCTGCAGGTCCGGCCCGCGCAGGACCTCCTCGAGATCGCCCTGGCCACCGGGCATGTCGCGCTCGTGCCGTTCGTCGAGGCGATCGTCCCCGAGGTCGACCCCGAGGCCGGCCGCCTCGTCCTCGACGCGCCGGAGGGACTGCTCGAGCTGGGCCGGGACGAGTCCTGATGCGCCTGGACGTCCTGACGATCTTCCCCGAGTACCTCGCCCCGCTGGACCTCTCGCTCATCGGCAAGGCCCGCCGTGACGGCGTCCTCGACGTGCGCGTCATCGACCTGCGCACCTTCACCCACGACCGGCACCGCACCGTCGACGACACCCCCTACGGCGGCGGCGCCGGGATGGTCATGACGCCCGAGCCGTGGGCGGAGGCGTTCGACGCCGTTCTCGCCCCGCCCCCCGGGCCGGGGCGTGCGTCCGTCGACGCCGGACCCTCGGGCCCGCTGCTCGTCGTGCCCGGCCCGGGCGGAACCCCCTTCACGCAGGCCACGGCTCGCCGGCTCGCCGAGGAGGACCACGTGGTCTTCGCGTGCGGGCGGTACGAGGGGATCGACGAGCGGGTCTACGACCATGCGCGCGAGGCGTTCTGCGGCCGGGTGGAGGTCATCTCGCTCGGCGACTACGTGCTCAACGGCGGCGAGGTCGCCGCGCTCGCGATGATCGAGGCGATCGCGCGGCTCGTGCCGGGCGTGGTCGGCAACGCCGCCTCTCTCGTCGAGGAGTCCCACGAGGACGGCCTGCTCGAGTACCCCGTCTACACGAAGCCGGCGAGCTGGCGCGGGCGCGACGTCCCCGCCGTCCTCCTCTCCGGCGACCACGCCCGCATCGCCGCGTGGCGCCACGAGCAGCGGCTCGAGCGGACCGCGGCCCGCCGCCCCGACCTCCTCGCCGCCTCCGAGGTGGGCGAGGTCACGGTCCGCGCGGCCACGCCGGCCGACGCCGCCGAACTGCACGTGCTGACGCGCTGCTGCTGGGTGGAGGAGGCGCGGGCGAACGGCTCCCTCGACATCCCGCCGCTCGTGGAGTCCCTCGAGGAGCTGCGCACCTGCATGCACGACCGGCGCACGTGGGTGGGGGTCGCCGACGGGCGCATCGTCGCCTCGGTGCGCGCCCGCGAGGTGGGCCGGGACGACGGCGGGACCGACTGGGAGATCGGCCGGCTCATGGTCGCCCCCGACCGGCGCGGCACGGGTCTCGGCCGCGGGCTGCTCGCGTTCGCCGAGGCCGCCGCACCGGCCGGCGCCGACGCGTTCCGCCTCGTCACGGGCGCCGGCAGCGCCCGCAACCAGCGCCTCTACCGCAAGGCGGGCTACCGCGTCGTGTCCACGGCGGGTGGGCCCGAGGGGATGGTGACGCTGCGTAAGCCGCGGCGGTGATGAGCGGCGAACGGAGGCGAGCGTGCGAGCCGTCGTGAGCGCGACAGAAGGCTCGAGCGGACGAACAGAGGCCCCGTTCGCCGGGGCCGGGCGACGACGTCGATTTCGTCGCCGGCCGGGGGCTCTGGCAGACTGAGTCGTCACGCCCGGGACGTCTCGGCCCCTTCCACAGGGGGAGTGCAGGCCCCGCCTCCGGCGGTGGTCGCATGCGGCCTCCGGTGACGTGACACCCGTGAAGACGCGGCGGCACGCGAGCGCCGCCACGACCCTTGCGTGGGCGACCTGTGGCTCCCACCGGAAAGTGACATCGTCATGCACAAGCTCGATGCGGTCGACGCCGCGAGCCTCCGCTCCGACATCCCCGACTTCCGCGCCGGCGACACCGTCAAGGTGCACGTGAAGGTCATCGAGGGCACGCGCTCGCGTGTCCAGGTGTTCCAGGGCGTCGTCATCCGCCGCCACGGCCGCGGCATCGGCGAGACCTACACGGTCCGCAAGGTCAGCTTCGGCGTCGGCGTCGAGCGCACGTTCCCCGTGCACACCCCGGTCGTCGAGAAGATCGAGGTCGTCACGCGCGGTGACGTGCGACGCGCCAAGCTGTACTACCTGCGCAACCTGCGCGGCAAGGCCGCGAAGATCCGCGAGAAGCGCTGACGTCCCTGCGCCGCCTCGGACGCCGTCGTCGACCCCGGTCGGCGGCGGCGTCCGTCGTCCGCGGGCGGCGGCCCAGGGGTGCGCGCCGGGTCCGTCGGGGTGCTTGCAGGGCCTCTCCGGGGCGAGGGAGTACCGTGCAGGCTGGCGCCGCGCACGCGTGGCACGTGATCGAGAACGGCACGGGGACGGGACGACACACACGATGACTGAGCGCGACGAGCACGCGGACGCGTCCGCACCGGGCGCCGGGTCGGGGGCGGGCACCGGGCCCGAACACCCCGGCGAGGGCCGCGGGCGGGCCGGGGGCGCGAGCCGCTCGACCGCAGCGCCCGCGCCGTCCCTGCTCCGGTCGCTGCTCGTCTTCGTCCGCGAGGTCGTCATCGTCGTCGTCCTCGCCGTCGTCCTCTCCCTCGTCGCGAAGACGTGGCTCGTGCAGTCGTTCTGGATCCCGTCCGGGTCGATGAACAACACCCTCGTCAAGGACGACCGCGTCATGGTCAGCCTGCTCACGCCCGGGCCGTTCGACCTCGCCCGCGGCGACGTCGTCGTCTTCAAGGACCCGGGGGGCTGGGTGACCGGCCAGGTCCCGGTCCAGGAGCAGGGAGAGGTGACCTCCGCGATCGGTGACGCCCTCTCGTGGGTCGGGCTGCTGCCCAACGACGAGGGCAACCACCTCATCAAGCGGGTCATCGGTCTGCCCGGCGACCACGTCCGCTGCTGCACCGCCGACGGGAAGCTGCTCGTCAACGACGCGCCCGTCGACGAGCCGTACGTCCACCCCGGCGACCGACCCAGCGAGACCGCCTTCGACGTCACCGTGCCCGCCGGCAAGGTCTGGGTCATGGGCGACCACCGCTCCGACTCCAGCGACTCGCGCTTCCACGACGTTCCCTCGGACGACGGCACGAACGGTTCCGTCGCGATCGACGACGTCGTCGGGCGCGCCTTCGCGGTCGTGTGGCCCCTGAACAACCTCGCCTGGCTGGGTACGCCGGAGCAGACGTTCGCCGACGTCCCGGCGCCGGGCGTCACCTCCCCGGCCCGCACGCCGGCCACGACGGGGTCGCCGTGAGCCCCCGCGCCGGTGCCCGCACCGCGCCGCGCCGCACGCAGCCCCGCAGCACGAAGCCGTCGCTGCGCCTCGAGCGGTCCCTGCACCGCGAGGGCTTCCGCCTCGTCGCGGGGATGGACGAGGTCGGCCGCGGGGCGCTCGCCGGCCCGGTGAGCGTCGGCGTCGTCGTCGTCGACGAGTCGTGCCCCTCGGCGCCGGTCGGCCTGCGCGACTCCAAGCTCGTTCCCCCGCCGCGCCGCCGGGCCCTCGTCGCCCCGGTGCGCCGGTGGGCCATCGCGTGGGGCGTCGGGCACGCGGGCGCCGACGAGATCGACGCGCACGGCATCATGGCGTGTCTGCGGCTGGCCGGTCTGCGCGCCCTCGCCGCGGCGGGGGTGCGCCCCGACCTCGTCGTCCTCGACGGCAACCACGACTGGCTCACCGATCCCCGACGCGAGGGCCTGCTCGGTCTCGTCGACGCCGACACCGAGCCCGAGGTCCCGGTGCGGACCGTGATCAAGGGCGACATGCGGTGTTCGTCCGTCGCCGGGGCGAGCGTCCTCGCCAAGGTGGAGCGCGACGACCTCATGGTGGCCCTCCACGAGCGTCACCCTGCCTACGGCTGGAACGTCAACAAGGGGTACGCGGCTCCGGACCACCGGGAGGCGCTCCTCGCGCGTGGGGCCTGCGAGCTCCACCGGCGGTCCTGGAACCTGCTCGTCGCGCCGGAGCCCGACCCGGCCGAGGGACCCGAGGCGGCCCCGGAGGGGGCGGAGCCGGCGCGGGACGGACGCGACCGGGTGCCGACGCGGCGCACCGGCGCGCGTGTGGTGACTCCGGACGAGCTCGGGCTCGAGCTCGCGTACGCGGGGGATGGGTCATGATGGGCGGCAGGACGAGCGCGAAGGCGGAGGATCGATGAGTTCGGAAGACCTCGAGAAGTACGAGACCGAGATGGAGCTCGCCCTGTATCGCGAGTACCGCGACGTCGTCGGTCTCTTCTCCCACGTCGTCGAGACCGAGCGCCGGTTCTACCTGTGCAACTCGGTCGACGTGAAGGTCCGCGGCGACGCCGGGGAGGTCTACTTCGACGTGAGCATGTCCGACGCCTGGGTGTGGGACGTCTACCGGCCGGCCCGGTTCGTCAAGAACGTGCGCGTCGTGACCTTCAAGGACGTCAACATCGAAGAGCTCGCCAAGAGCGACCTCGAGGTGCCCGAGGACGGCAAGTTCGGGCACTGAGGCGCAGCCCTCCCGCGTCCGAGCGGTGACGGTTCGCCCCTCGGTGGCGCGGCTCGTCCCGCCCCGCGTCGGCCTCTCCACAGGACGTTTCGCGAGTTCCCGGCACGTCAGCGTCCTGGGGGTGACGCGCTCGCCGGACGTGCCGCGCCGTGCCCACCGTCAGGGTGGGCGCGGAGGTGATCGTCATGGCGACGAACGGCAACCGCGCGCTCGGCGAGTACGGCGAGCGGATCGCGGAGAGATACCTGATCGACCAGGGGCTGCGCGTCATCGACCGCAACTGGCGCTGTCCCCAGGGGGAGATCGACATCGTCGCCCTCGAGGGGCGCTGCCTCGTCGTGTGCGAGGTGAAGACCCGGCGCACCCGGGCGTTCGGTGAGGCGGTCGAGGCGGTCGTGCCCGCCAAGCTGGCCCGGCTGCGGCGGCTCGCCGGGTGCTGGCGCGAGGCGCACCCCGAGGTCTCCGTGGACGACATGCGCATCGACGTGGTCGGGGTCCTGCGCCCCCGCTCGGGGCCCGCACGGACGACGCATCTGCGGGCGGTGGGCGCGTGAGCGTCGGACGCACGCGGACCGTCGCGCTGCACGGCATCACCGGCGAGGTCGTCGACGTCGAGGCCGACGTCGTCTCGGGACTGCCCGCGTTCACCATCGGGGGTCTGCCCGACACGGCCTGCCGGCAGTCGAGCGACCGCGTCAAGGCGGCGGCGTCGAACAGCGGGCACCCCGTCCCCGCCAACCGCATCACCGTGAACCTGTCGCCGGCCTGGCTGCCCAAGACGGGGTCGGCCCACGACCTCGCCATCGCCGTCGCCGTGCTCACCGCGACGGGCACCATCCCGGGAGCGGTGGTCGACCGGGTCGTGCACATCGGGGAGCTCGGCCTCGACGGCCGGGTCAGGCCCGTGCGCGGCGTGCTGCCGCTGGTGCTGGCCGCCGTCGACGCCGGGTACGAACGGGTCGTCGTCGCCACCGCGAACGCGCGGGAGGCGGCGCTCGTCACCGGCGCGCAGGTCACGGGCGTGCGCCACCTGCGCGAGGTCGTCGGGCGGCACGTGCTCACCGGCGGTGGCGACCCGGGGGAGGGCTGGGACGAGGACGCGACGGGTGACGACGCCGGTGACGCCGGCTCCGTCGGGCCCTCCACCGCGCCGGGGACGGCCCCGTCGACGCGGGACCTGTCGGAGGTGGCCGGTCAACCGGAGGCGCGGTTCGCCCTCGAGGTCGCGGCGGCGGGCGGGCATCACCTGTTCATGGTCGGCCCGCCCGGGGCGGGCAAGACGATGCTCGCCCAGTGCCTGCCGACCCTGCTGCCCGACCTCGACGACGCGGCGGCCCTCCAGGTCACGGCCGTCGAGTCGGTGCTCGGGCAGCTCGCGGCGGGGTCGCTCGTCCGGCGCCCGCCGTTCGTCGCCCCGCACCACAGCGCCACGCAGGCCTCGCTCATCGGGGGCGGCAGCGGCGTCATCCGACCCGGCCTCGTCTCCCGCGCCCACCGGGGCGTGCTCTTCCTCGACGAGGGTCCCGAATTTTCGAGCGCCACGCTGCAGGCGCTGCGCCAACCGCTCGAGTCGGGCCAGGTGAGCGTCGCCCGCTCACGCGGCCTGCACACGTTCCCGGCCCGGTTCCAGCTCGTCGTCGCCGCCAACCCGTGTCCGTGCGGGATGGGCCACGGGAAAGCGGCGCACTGCTCGTGCCCGCCCCGGGCGCTGCGCGACTACCTCGGGCGACTCGCCGGGCCCCTGCTCGACCGCGTCGACCTGCAGCTCCAGGTCGCGGCCGTGACGCGGGCCGCCCTCCTCGACGGCGGCGGTGAGTCCTCGGCGCAGGTCGCGGCCCGGGTGGCCGCGGCCCGGGCCGCGCAGGCCGCTCGGCTCGCCCGTACCCCGTGGCGGCTCAACGCCGACGTCCCCGGCCCCCGCCTGCGCGAGCGCGACCTGCGGCTGCCGCCCGCGGCGACGGCGGACCTGGACCAGGCCCTCGACCGGGGCATCCTCACCCTGCGCGGCTACGACCGTGCCTTGCGGATCGCCTGGACGCTCGCCGACCTGTGCGGGCGAGACCGCCCCGACCGCGACGACGTCGGCCAGGCGCTCACGCTGCGCACCCACGCGGCGGTCGCGGCATGAACCTCCGCCCGACGCCGGCCACCCTCCCGTTCGACCTCGGCGGCCCCGGGTCGCCGGCGCCTGATCGCCCGCCGACGCTGCCCGTCCAACTGCCCGTCGAGGTGCCCGTCGAGCTGCCGGTCGAGCTGGGCATCCGTGGGACCGACCACCAGCGCGACGACGTGTCCGTCGAATCGACGTCCCGACCGCCCGCGGGTCCCTCCGAGCCCGCCGCGCCGAGGGCGAGCCCCCAGGCGCGGGCCGCGCGGGCCGCGTGGAGCCGTCTGGCGGAGCCGGGCGACGCCGTCGCCCACCGCCTCATCACCGCCCTCGGCCCGATCGGGGCTCTGGAGGCGCTGCGCACGCGGGGGGAGTCGGCGCTCGACCGGTTCCGGCCCCGACTCGCGAACCTGGACGTCGAGCGTGACCTCGCCATCGCCGAGCGGGTGGGGGCCCGGATCGTCGTCCCCGGCGACCCCGACTGGCCGACCGGGCTCGACGACCTGCCCCGGCCGCCCTACTGCCTGTGGGTCCGCGGGCCCCGCGCCGCCCCGGTCGACGGCGTGGCCGTCGTCGGCGCCCGGGTGTGCACGCACTACGGGCAGACCCTCGCCGCCGACCTCGCGGCCGGGCTCGCCGGGCGGGGGCACACGGTCGTCAGCGGGGCCGCCTTCGGCATCGACGCCGCCGCCCATCGGGGGGCGCTCGCGGCACCCGGGCCGACCGTCACCGTGCTCGCCTGCGGGATCGAACGGCCCTATCCCGCGGCCCACCGCGAGCTCATCGAACGGATCGCCGCCGAGGGACTCGTGGCGACCGAGGTGCCGCCGGGGTCGGCCCCCACGAAATCACGTCTGCTGCAACGCAACCGGCTCATCGCGACGATGACCTCGGCCACGCTCGTCGTCGAGGCGGGCCTGAGGTCCGGTTCGCGGCATACGGCGGGGGTCGCGGCCGAGCACCACCGCGTCGTCCTCGCCACCCCGGGACCGGTCACGTCACGGGCGTCGGCGGGGTGCCACGAGATGATCCGCGCCGGCCTCGCGGCCCTCGTCACCGACGTCGACGAGATTCTCGAGATGATCGGCCCCGTCGGCGTCGACCTCGCAGCCCCGCGGCGCGGACCCGACCGGCTCGGGGACGACCTCGCGCCCGAGGACCGGCGGGTCTTCGAGGCCCTGGCCCGCCGCCCGCGCCCGGTGGTGCACCTCGCGCGGGTGGCCGGCCTCGGCGAACGCGAGGTGACCTCGGCCCTGGGGCGCCTGAGCCTGCGCGGGCTCGCGCACCGCGACGGAGCCGACTGGCGCCGCTGAGGGGCCGGGTCTGCGCCCGGCCGACCGTGCGGCGTGCGGGGCCCTGACCCCGGTCGGCCCCGCCGGGCGCCTTCACCTGCGTCATCCGACCCGGCCTCGTCTCCCGCGCCCAACGCGGTGTGCTCGTCCTCGACGAGGCACGCAGGATGACTGTGACATCCGGTTCTGCCGGACTGAACAGTGCCGAATCGGTGCCGAGGGCTGTGCGCCCTTCGGCGACACGGCGCTGTGGACCTGGTTGTCGAATGGCCACCCCGGCCGCGCCTGCCGGGCCGGGCCGGGCGGGCGTGGCAGCGTGGGGGCGTGGACGAGCGGGCCGGCGAGGCGTCCGCCCCGGCGGCCGGGACCGGCCTCGGGGCGGTCGGCGAGCACGCCCTGGCCGGGTTCGAGACCCACCTTCGCCTGGAACGGGATCGGTCGCCGCACACGGTCCGCGCGTACGTCCGCGACGCCCGCGACGTGCTCGCCTTCGCCGCCGGGCGCGGGCACGCCGCCCCCGAGCACGTCGACGTCGCCGACCTGCGCGCCTGGCTGGGGGCCCAGGCGGCCGCCGACGCCGCCCGTTCCTCCATGGCCCGTCGGGCCGCCTCCGCCCGCGCCTTCTTCGCCTGGGCCCACCGGGCCGGCCTCGTGCCCGCGGACCCCGCGATGCGCGTGGTCGTCCCGCGGCGCGGCCGCACGTTGCCGGGGGTCCTCAAGGCCGAGCACGCCGCCGGTCTGCTCGACGTCGCCGGCGTCCGGGCCGACGACGGCGACCCCGCCACGGCCCGCGACCGGGCGGTGCTCGAGCTGCTGTACGCGACGGGCGTGCGCGTCGGCGAGCTCGTGGGCCTCGACGTCGACGACGTCGACCTCGACGAACGCACGGCGCGCGTCATGGGCAAGGGGTCCAAGGAACGCGTCGTCCCGTTCGGCGTCCCGGCCGTCGCGGCGCTGCGCGCCTGGCTCGCCGCCCGCCCGGCCCTGGCCACCGCCCGCAGCGGGCCGGCGCTCTTCCTCGGACGCCGCGGGGGCCGGCTGGGGGACCGGGCCGTGCGCGAGCTCGTCCACGAGCTGCTCACCCACGTGCCCGACGCGCCGGACCTCGCGCCGCACGGGCTGCGCCACAGCGCGGCCACCCACCTGCTCGACGCCGGCGCCGACCTGCGGACCGTGCAGGAGCTCCTCGGGCACGCGAGTCTCGCGACCACGCAGCTCTACACCCACGTCTCGCTCGAACGGCTGCGCGCCTCCTACGAGCAGGCCCACCCGCGCGCCTGAGCCCCCTGCGTCCGAAACCTTCCGCGCGCCGACGTCGCCGGCCGACCCCGCCGTCAGCCCAGCCGTCAGCCGGGGCGACGCGGGCCGGTCACCTCGGCCAGCCAGGGCGCGACGACGTCGCGGACGGCCGCGCGCGAGGCCGCGGTCCGCAGCGCGTGGTCGCCGGGGACGAGCACGAGCCGGTGGCCCGCGGGCAGGTCCGCCGGGTCCGGATGCCCGAACGGGTCCCGCTCGCCGCAGACGACGAGGGTCGGCACGCCGGAGGCGACGAGCTCGGGCAGGCGGGTCCGCTCCGGCCCCCGTCCGGGCGGCACGGTCGGGAAGGCGAGGCAGAGGACGGCGTCGCTGCCGGTGGCGGCGGCACCCCGGCAGGCGACCCGGGCCCCGAACGAGCGGCCCCCGGTGACGAGCACCCCGTCGGGGTGGCGCCCGCGCAGGTCGGCGACGGCGGCCGCCCACGCCTCGTCGACGGCGGGGCCGCGGGGCGGGATCCGGCGCCCGGCGACCCGGTAGGCCTGCTCGAGGAGCGCGACGTGCAGGCCGGCCTCGAGGGCGAGGGCCGCGACCACCCGCAGGTCCGGGGCGTCCACGCCGCCGCCCGACCCGTGGGTGAGGACGACGAGACCGGCATCGGCACCGGCGCCGACCGCGCGGTCCCGGGACAGGGCGGGGACCGCGGGCGGCGCGAACACCCACGCGCGGGCCGGGCCGTCGGGCGTGGCGACGGTGCGCGGGGCCACGTCGGCGAGGTCGACCGCGGCCGGTCCCGCCGCCCGGGTCACGGCAGCTCCACCTCGCCGCCGACCACGGTGGTCACGGCGCCGCCGACCCAGATGGCGTCTCCCTCGCGCGACACCTCCACCCGCCCGGCCCGGCCGAGCACCGTGCCCTGGGCCGCCGTGTACCGGTCCGGGAGCACGCCCGCGCCGATGAGCCAGACGGCGAGACCCGCGTTGAGGCTCCCCGTCACCGGGTCCTCGCCGACGCCCCCCGACGGGACGAAGGCCCGGACCTCCACGTCGGCGGGACCGCCCGCGGGGTGGGCCCCGAGGACCCCGAGTTCGACGTCGCCGAGGGCGGCCAGGTCCGGGCGCAGCGACAGGACGGTGTCGGCGCTGTCGAGGCGCAGCCCCAGCCAGCCGGGACCGTTGTCGACCCACGCGGCGTCGAGGACCTGGTCGGGCCGCAGGCCGCACGCGGCGGCCACGCGCTCGACCTCGGCGGGTTCGACGGGCCCGGAGCGCAGCAGCTCGGGCGCGGCGAACGACAGGGTGCGTCCCTCGCGCCGCACCCGCACGAGACCGATCCCGCACTCCTGCACGACGGTCCCCGGGGTGTCCGAGCGGCCGCCGGCGGCCAGCCACGCGTGGGCGCTGCCGAGGGTGGGGTGACCGGCGAACGGCAGCTCGCCGCCGGGGGTGAAGATGCGGACGCGGTAGTCGGCCTCACCCGTGGTGGGCGGGAGCAGGAACGTGGTCTCGGACAGGTTCGTCCACCGCGCGAAGGCGGCCATCGTCTCCTCCGAGAGTCCCTCGGCGTCGTGCACGACGGCGAGGGGGTTTCCCCGCAGGGCCTGGGTGGAGAACACGTCGACCTGGCTGAACCGTCGCGGGATCATGGCGCTGAGTCTACGGTCGGGACAGGCCGCCGCCGAGGCCGTCACGGACCCGGGTCGTTCGGGCCGGCAGGGGCCGAGCGGCGGCGGGCGGCGCAGCGACGAGGAACGGAACGAGCCATGGCGAGGACGAGCGCGGGTCTCCTGCCGTTCCGGCACACCCCCGAGGGGATCGAGGTGTTCGTCGCCCACATGGGCGGGCCGTTCTGGGCCCGCCGGACCCGGGCCTGGTCGATCGTCAAGGGCGAGTTCGACCCGGCGACCGAGGACGGCGCCGCGGCGGCGGCCCGCGAGTTCGCCGAGGAGACCGGGGCGCCGGCGCCCCCGGCCCCCTGGCTCGACCTCGGGACGATCCGCCAGAGCGGCGGCAAGGTCGTGCACGCCTTCGCCGTCGAGGCGCCGCAGGTCGCCTTCGTCGCCTCGAACGAGATCGACATCGAGTGGCCGCCCCGATCGGGGCGGACGATGCGCGTCCCCGAGGTGGATCGCGCCGACTGGCTGGGGCTCGAGGCGGCGCGCGACGTGCTCGTCGCCGCCCAGGCAGAGCTGCTCGACCGACTCGCCGACCTGGCGGCGGGCTGACCGCGCGCGGCTGACCACGCCGGGCGTCCGGCGGGACCGGGGGGACGGACCCGCCGGCGCCCTCGGCGGTTCGCCCTGGGCGTCGAACCCCGGCGTCGCCCCCGGGTGGCCGGTCCCGCCCGGGCCGACGGATGCTGGGGGGATGACCGACATCGACGCCCGCGCGATCCTCCTCGACTCCTTCGACCGCGTCCACGAGCAGTACCCGACGCTCGTGCAGGGACGGACCCGTGCCGACCTGCTCTGGCGTCCGGACGCCGAGGCGAACTCCGTCGGCTGGCTGCTCTGGCACGGTGCCCGGGTCCAGGACGATCACCTGACCGGGCTGGCGACGGCCCTGGGCCGCCCGCGGGCCCAGGCCTGGGACGCGTTCGCCGACCGGTTCGCGCTGCCCTACGAGCACGAGGACACCGGTTACGGCCACTCCGCCGACCAGGTCGGGGCGTTCGAGGCCGTGGGCGACGATCTCGGCGAGCTGCTGCTCGGCTACCACGAGGCCGTGCACGCCCTCACGGTCGAGGTGCTCACGGCGCTGCGGCCGCAGGAGCTCCCGACGGTCGTCGACCGCTCCTTCGACCCGCCGACGACCGCGGCCACCCGCCTCGTCTCCGTCGTCGGCGACCTCCTCGCCCACCTCGGCCAGGCCGACTACGTCGCCGGCCTGCGCAACCGCGCCGCCTGAGAGCCGGCGCCCGGCCCGCGTCGGGCCGGGCGGGCCCCGGTGCGCCCCCTATCGGCGCGTGTCGGCGCCGTTGCGCGCCACGGATGCCGTGGGCGCCCGGGTGGGCTCGCTACCATCGGGTGTCGCCGTCCCCCGAGGAGATCCGCCGTGCCCGCACATCCCAGCCCCGCCGGGGAGCCGCGCCTGCGGTGGCGGTGGGGGCGACTGGCCGTGGTCGCCGGCGTCCTCGCGGCGATGCTCGTCGCGCTGGGCGCCGTCCTCACGTCGAAGACGGGATCGGACGCGACGCCCGCGGCCTCGACGTCGACCCCGGTCGCGTCCCCGGCCACGACCTCGCCGGCCGCCCCGGCCACGGGCACGTCGGGTAGCGCCACGTCGAGCAGCGCCCTGTCGGGCACAGCGCCGGCCGGCACGGACGGCACCGACGGCGACCTCGAGGTGGGCCCGATCCCGCGCACCGTGCCCCGCGCCGGCAGTGGAAGCACGACGGTCCTCCCCGTCCCGGGTACGGACTCCGACCGCGAGGGGCGCCGGGTGCGCTACACCGTGGAGATCGAGGGCGGTCTCGGCGTCTCGCCGACGTACTTCGCCGCGAAGGTCCGCGAGGTCCTCACGGACGAACGCGGCTGGGAGCCCAGGGACGGCATCCACTTCGTCAACGTCTCGCCGCAGCAGCGCGCGGCGGGCGCCGCCACCGACATCCGGATCATCCTCGGCAGCCCCGACCTCGTCGACGAGTACTGCGCCCCGCTGCGCACCGGCGGGCGGCTCTCGTGCCACGCCCGCGGCAAGGTGATGCTCAACGTCGATCGCTGGGCCCACGGCGCCGACACGTACGGCGAGGACGTGAAGAACTACCGGATCTACCAGATCAGCCACGAGGTCGGGCACGCCGTCGGCCACGGCCACCAGGGCTGCCCCGCGCCCGACGCCCCCGCCCCGGTCATGGTCCAGCAGACGAAGGACCTCTTCGGCTGCCGGCCCTGGCCCTGGCCGACGCGCCCGACCGGCTGACCCTCGCCGGGGCGCGGCCGCCGCACCGGTGGGCGACCTACGGGGGCAGCAGCACGATCTCGACGGTCCCCAGCAGGAGCAACGGGTCGACGTAGTCCCGCCCGCGCCGGGCCCCGACGTGCACCGACGACCCGGCCACGCCGTGCGCCGGCGCCGCCGCGACCCGGCCGACGACGTCGCCCCGCCGCACCGCCCGACCCGCCGGCACGTCGGCGACGACCGGCTCGAAGGTGGACCGGAGCCCGTCGGCGTGGTCGATCGAGAGGACACCGCGGCCGGCAACGACGCCGGCGAACGCCACCACCCCGTCGGCCGGCGCCCGGACGGGAGCCCCCGGCGCCGCGGCGAGGTCGACGCCGCGATGCCCGGCCGACCACCGCTGCGCCGGAGGGTCGAAGCGGCGCAGGACGCGCGGTGGCCCGCCCGAGGTCGCGGTCACCGGCCAGGACCACCTCCCGGACGCGGCCGCGGGCCGGGGCGGCGTCGGACCGCCGGGGGAGGAGGAGCCGGGGACCGCGGCTCCGGGTGGGCGGGTCTCGACCGCCGTGACGCCCCGGCCGGTCCCGAGCCCGTCCGCGGGCAGGGTCGAGGGGAGCGCCGCGGCCATGGCCGGACCGGCGGCGACCGCGAGGGTCAGGGCGAGGGCGGCGAGGGAGGGCACGCCACCAGGCCAGCACCCCGGAGGGCACCGCCGTGCCGGAGGCGCCCGAGCCGGTGGACCGCAGGCGGGGTCCCTCGGCCGCGCGACCCGGTGTGGACTCGGGCGCCTCGTGGGACACGGCACGTCACGGAGGTCGTCACCGCGCCGGTGCGTCGATTGCCGACGGTGACGCGGGTCACATACCGTGGGCCGACCGATCCGGCACGACCCAGGAGGACCCGTGGTGAGCACCGACGTCCAGGACAGGGAGGCGGCGCCCGAGTTCAAGAAGGCCCTGAGCGCCCTCGACTCCTACGCGCTGGGGTTCGGCGCGATGATCGGGTTCGGCTGGGTCGTCCTCACCGGAGGATGGATCGAGGACGGGGGCACGCTCGGGGCCGCGCTCGCCATGGTCGCGGGCGGCCTGATCATGTCCGTCGTGGGGCTGGTGTACGGCGAGATGACCGCCGCCATGCCCAAGGCCGGAGGCGAGCACCACTACCTCATGCGTGGACTCGGGGCCCGCTGGTCGTTCATCGGGTCCTGGGGCATCACGGGCGGCTACATGACCATCGTCGCGTTCGAGGCCGTCGCCCTGCCCCGCACGATCGAGTACATCGCCCCCGGCATCAGCCGGATCCCGCTGTGGAGCGTCTTCGACTCGCAGGTCACCCTCACCTGGGCCCTCATCGGCTCGGTGGCGGCCCTCGCCATCACGGCCCTCAACTACGTCGGCATCAAGGCGGCCGGTCTCACCCAGACGTTCGTCGTCCTGTTCCTGCTGCTCGTGGGGGTCGTGCTCGCGTTCGGGTCGGCCACGCGCGGGTCGATCGAGCACATGGAGCCCTTCTTCACCGACGCGCGGGGCCTGTTCACCGTGCTCATCGTCGTGCCGTTCCTCTTCGTCGGGTTCGACGTCATCCCGCAGGCGTCCGAGGAACTGCGGATGGAGCCTCGCGGTATCGGCCGGCTCATCGTCGTCTCGGTGCTCATCGCGACGCTCTGGTACGTGCTGACGATCGTGACGACGTCGTCCTCGATGCCCCTCGACCGGTTGCGCGAGTCCGACCTCGCCACCGCCGACGCGATGGGGACCCTGTTCGGCAGCCCGGTCATGGCCAACGTCCTCATCGCCGGGGGCATCGCCGGCATCCTCACGTCGTGGATCGCCATGCTCATCGGCGCCTCGCGGCTCCTGTTCGCGATGGGACGCTCGGGCATGCTGCCGAGCTGGTTCGGCCGCCTGCACCCGCGGTTCCAGACCCCGGGGAACGCGATCCTCTTCGTCGGCGCCCTGTCCATGATCGCCCCGTTCTTCGGCGAGGGGATGCTCTCGTGGCTCGTGGACTCGGGCTCGCCGAGCATCGTCCTCGCCTACCTGCTCGTGTGCGTCGTCTTCCTCGTGCTGCGTCGACGCGAACCCGGCATGGAACGCCCGTTCCTCGCCGGCCGGGGGCGGCTCGGCGTCGCCGTCGGCGTCGCCGGCGTCGTGCTCACCGCCGGACTCCTGTCGCTGTACATCCCCGGCATGCCGGCCTCGATCCACCCGGTGTCCTACCTGCTCTGCGCCCTGTGGTGGGTGCTGGGGTTCGTCTTCCTCGCCCGCATCCCGCGCGGCATCGCGCCGGGTGAGCACGCCGAGGAGGAGTTGCTCGCCGAACTCGACCGGCGTCGGCGCTGACGGGCGCCCGGCGGGAGGCGCCCGGCCCTCGACGCCGGCGTCAGCCCGCGCGGGGCGACCGGCGCAACCCCGCGAGTCGGCGCGCGGCCTCGACGAGGACGTCGTCGCGCTTGCAGAACGCGAAGCGCACGAGGGTCTCGAATCCGGGGGAGTCGCAGAACGCCGAGACCGGGACGCCGACGACGCCACAGCGGTCGGGCAGTTCCCGGCAGAACGCGGCGGCGTCGTCGGCCCCGAGGTCGGCGGCGTCGGCGACGACGAAGTAGGTCCCGGCCGGCCGGGAGACGGTCGTGCCGGCCGCGGCCAGGGCGTCGCAGAGCAGGTCGCGCTTGCGGCGCAGGTCGTCGGCGTACGCGGCGAAGACGCGGTCGGGCAGTCCGAGCCCGGCCGCGACCGCCGGCTGCAGCGGCGCGGCACCCGAGAAGGTCAGGTACTGCTTGACGGTGCGGACCGCCGCCACGAGGTCGGCGGGTCCGCTGATCCACCCGACCTTCCAGCCGGTCGCCGCGAACGTCTTGCCCGCCGAGGAGATCGTCAGGGTCCGCTCGGCCATGCCGGGCAGCGTCGCCAGGGGGACGTGCGTCGCCCCGTCGAAGGTGAGGTGCTCGTACACCTCGTCGGTGACCACGAGGAGGTCGTGCTCGACGGCGACGCGGGCCACGACCTCCAGCTCGGCGGGAGAGAACACCGTGCCGGTCGGGTTGTGCGGCGAGTTGAGCAGGAGGATCCGCGTCCTGGCGGTGACCGCGTCCCGCAGCGACGCCTCGTCGAGCGCGAAGTCGGGGAACCGGAGCGCGCTCGTGCGCCGGACCCCGCCGGCGAGCGCCACGGCCGCGGCGTACGCGTCGTAGTACGGCTCGAACATGACGACCTCGTCGCCGGCCCCGCACAGCGCGAGCATGGTCGCGGACAGGGCCTCCGTGGCCCCGAACGTGACGAGGACCTCCGCGTCCGGGTCCACCTCGAGCCCGTAGAAGCGCCGCTGGTGCGCGGCGATCGCCGCCCGCAGCCCCGGATCGCCCGCGATGGGCGGGTACTGGTTGACCCCGGAGTGCAGCGCCCGCGACGCCTCGTCGAGGAGGATCGCGGGGCCGTCCTCGTCGGGGAACCCCTGCCCGAGGTTGATCGCGCCGGAGGCCGCGGCGAGCGCGCTCATCTCGGCGAAGATCGTCGTGCCGAAGGCGGACAGGGCAGCGTTCGGGGTCGGCCGCATCGACGCAGGATATGCGCCCGCGCGCCGGCCGACCGCCCGCCGGCGGGGGCGATTCGCCGACCGTGGCCCCGCGCGCGTATCCTTGAGCGACCGCCTGAGTGCCCGCTGCCCGGAACCACGTTCCGACGCGGCGGCACGACGCGGAATTCGCGCGTCATCTCCCGTGGTCCTCGCGGGGCGGCTCGCCGGCGGTCCGACGTCACGTCGGCGGCGAGCGGTCATGACGCCAGGCGTGCCGACGCAATCCCGCGGTCGGTGCGAAGAACCGGCAACGAGCAGAAGGAGACACGGCATGGCCGTCGTCACCATGCGCCAGCTCCTCGAGAGCGGCGTCCACTTCGGGCACCAGACCCGTCGCTGGAACCCCAAGATGAAGCGCTTCATCATGACGGAGCGCAACGGCATCTACATCATCGACCTGCAGCAGTCGCTGACCTACATCAACGACGCCTACGAGTTCGTCAAGCAGACGGTCGCCCACGGCGGCACGATCCTGTTCGTCGGCACGAAGAAGCAGGCCCAGGAGCCCGTCGCCGAGCAGGCGACCCGCGTCGGGATGCCGTACGTCAACCACCGCTGGCTCGGTGGCATGCTCACCAACTTCAACACGGTGCACAAGCGGCTCGAGCGCCTCAAGGAGCTCGAGGACATCGACTTCGACGACGTGGCCGGCAGCGGTCGCACGAAGAAGGAGCTCCTCGTCCTGCGTCGCGAGAAGGACAAGCTCGAGCGCACGCTCGGCGGCATCCGCGACATGGCCCGCGTCCCCTCCGCCGTGTGGGTCGTCGACACGAAGAAGGAGCACCTCGCGGTCACCGAGGCGCGCAAGCTCGGCCTGCCGGTCATCGCGATCCTCGACACGAACTGCGACCCCGACGAGGTCGACTACAAGATCCCGGGCAACGACGACGCGATCCGCTCCGTCACGCTGCTGACCCGCGTCGTCGCCGACGCCGTGGCCGACGGCCTCGTCTCCCGCAGCCAGGGTGCCTCGGGCACCGGCGACGCCGTCGACGGCGGCGCCCCGGCCGAGCCGCTCGCCGAGTGGGAGCGCGAGCTGCTCTCCGGCGACCAGAGCGCCGGCGAGGCCGCCGCGGACGCGACCGACGTCGAGACCGGCCCGACCTCCGTCGAGCAGGCCGCCGAGGCCACGGCCATCGCCGACGTCCTCGACCCGGCCGAGCAGGCCGCCGTCGCCGAGGCGACCGAGAAGGCCGCCGCCGACGTCGCGGGGGTCGAGGAGGTGCCCGCGCAGGACGCGGCCGCCGAGTCCGACGCCGCCACCACCGAGCAGGCCTGAACGATCCGGGCGTGACACGACGGACAGGCACGGACCGCCCGGCGGGACGTGCCTGTCCGCGTGTGCACCGCACCCGGGATCCCCACGTACAGACGCGATATTCCTCCACGCGAAAGAGAGTGAGAAGCGATGGCGAACTACACCGCTGCCGACATCAAGGCCCTGCGCGAGCAGACCGGCGCCGGGATGATGGACGTGAAGAAGGCCCTCGACGAGGCCGAGGGCGACAAGGGCAAGGCCACCGAGATCCTGCGGGTCAAGGGCCTCAAGGGCGTCACGAAGCGTGAGGGCCGCTCGGCCTCCAACGGTCTCGTCGCCGCGAAGGTCGCCAACGGCATCGGCACCCTCGTCGAGGTCAACTGCGAGACCGACTTCGTCGCGAAGAACCCCCGCTTCATCGAGCTCGCCGAGAAGGTGCTCGACCAGGCCGTCACGGTCGGGGCGGGCGACGCGCAGACGCTGCTCGACTCCGAGCTCGACGGCCAGACCGTCAAGGACGTGCTCGACCAGGCGAACGCGACGATCGGCGAGAAGATCGAGGTCCGCCGGGTCGCCCGCGTCGAGGCCCCCCAGGTCGTCGCTTACCTGCACAAGACGAACCCCGACCTGCCCGCGCAGATCGGCGTCCTCTTCGGCTACACCGGCGGCGACGAGCAGGTCGGCCGCGACGTCGCGATGCACATCGCCGCGTTCAGCCCGACCGTCCTCACCCGCGACGACATCTCGGCCGACACGGTCGAGAACGAGCGCCGCATCGCCGAGGAGACGGCCAAGGAGGAGGGCAAGCCCGAGGCCGCCCTCCCGCGGATCGTCGAGGGTCGCGTCAACGGTTTCTACGCCGAGAACGTCCTCCTCGAGCAGAAGTACGCGAAGGACCAGAAGAAGCAGGTCCAGGCCGTCCTGTCCGAGGCCGGCGCGCAGGCGACGTCGTTCGCGCGGTTCCGCGTGGGCGCCTCCGCCTGAGCCGCATCGGCACGTCACGACACGGCGCCCGCCGACCCTCTCGGGGTCGGCGGGCGCCGTCGTGCGTCGTCCCGGCGAGGGTGCGTCGTTCGGCGCGGCGCCCACGCCGTGTGAGAATCGGACGACCGATCGTGTGCCCATGAAGGGGAGAACTCTGTGTCCAACGAGGCCAACCGCTCGTACCAGCGCGTCCTGCTCAAGCTGTCCGGCGAAGCGTTCGGCGGGGGCGCGGTGGGGGTCGACCCCGGCGTCGTCCGTGAGATCGCCCGGCAGATCGCGACGGCCGCCAAGGCGGGCACGCAGGTCGCCGTCGTCGTCGGCGGCGGGAACTTCTTCCGCGGCGCCGAGCTGCAGCAGCGGGGGATGGACCGGACGCGCGCCGACTACATGGGCATGCTCGGCACCGTGATGAACTGCCTGGCCCTACAGGACTTCCTCGAGAAGGAGGGCATCGACACCCGCGTGCAGAGCGCGATCGCCATGGGCCAGGTCGCCGAGCCGTACATCCCCCGCCGCGCCATCCGCCACCTCGAGAAGGGCCGCGTCGTCATCTTCGGCGCCGGCGCCGGCATGCCGTTCTTCTCGACCGACACGGTCTCGGCGCAGCGCGCGCTCGAGATCCGCTGCGACGCGGTGCTCATGAGCAAGAACGGGGTCGACGGGGTCTATGACGCCGACCCGCGCACCGACCCGTCCGCCCGCAAGCTCGACCGCGTCACGTACGCGCAGGCCCTCTCCGGCGGGCTCAAGGTCGTCGACGCCGCCGCGTTCAGCCTGTGCATGGACAACCGCCTCCCGATGGTCGTCTTCGCGATGCAGGGCGACAACACGATCACGCGGGCCCTCCAGGGCGAGCGCATCGGCACCGAGGTGTACGCGGACTGATCTCCTCCCGGCGCCGCGGCAGCGGGCCCGGCCGCTGGAGTGTGACGGGGCCGGTCGCCGGGCCGCTGGGTAGGGTGGCGACCGAGAACGTGGTCGGCGCGGGTGCGCCGGCGCGACAGACGAGCAGCGAAGGAGCGGGCGATGTTGGACGAGACGATGTTCGAGGCCGAGGAGAAGATGGACAAGGCCGTCGAGGTCGCCAAGGAGGACTTCGCCGGCATCCGCACGGGGCGGGCGACGGCGGGCATGTTCAACAAGCTCCTCGTCGACTACTACGGCGCCCCGACCCCGCTGCAGCAGCTCGCGTCGTTCCAGACGCCGGAGGCCCGGACGATCCTCATCTCGCCGTTCGACAAGTCGTCGATGAGCGCGATCGAGAAGACGCTGCGCGACTCCGACCTCGGCGTCAACCCGAGCAACGACGGCAACACCATCCGGTGCGTCCTGCCGCAGCTCACGGAGGAGCGCCGCAAGGACTACATCAAGATGGCGCAGCGCAAGGGCGAGGACGCGAAGGTGTCGATCCGGAACGTGCGCCGCTCCGCGAAGGACGCGATCGAGGCGGCCGTCAAGGACGGCGACGTCGGTGAGGACGAGGGCTCGCGTTCCGAGAAGGAGCTCGAGGCGCTGACCAAGAAGCACGTCGACGCCGTGGACGCCCTGCTCAAGGGCAAGGAGTCGGAGCTGCTGGAGGTCTGATGTCGCGACCGGACCCCGGCCGGGCCACGCCCCGCGCCGGGGCCCGCTCCCGGCGTCACCCCGGACGCGCCTCCGCGACGAGCCGAAGGTCAGGCACGAATGAACCGCACGACGACGCCCCGCAGGGCGGGAACGCGTTCGAGCAGGGACCCGCGCCGGTGAACGCGCCCACCGCGTCCCCGGCCACGCCGGCGGGCAAGGCCCCGGCGGCGGGCACGACGGGCCACGGCAAGGCCGGCCGCGACCTCCCGCTCGCCATCGGCGTCGGGCTCGGCCTCGGCGGGCTGTGCCTGGTCAGCCTCCTCGTCGTGCAGTGGGGCTGGCTGCTCGTCGTCACGCCGGCGCTCCTGCTCGGCTCCTGGGAGCTGTGTCAGGGGCTCGCGGCGGGGAAGATCCGCGTGCCCGCGCTGCCGGTGCTCGTCGGTGCCGCGGTGATGATCCCGGCGGCCTACCTCGGCGGGCCGGTCGCGCTCATGGTCGCCTTCGGGCTGACGATCCTCGCCGTCGTGTGCTGGCGTACGACGATGGGGCTGCCGGGCGCGGCCCGCGACATCGGTGGCGGCGCCTTCGTCGCGGCCTACGGCCCGTTCCTCGCCTCGTTCTCGGCGCTCATGCTCGCCGAGGACGACGGGCCGAAACGCGTCATCGCGTTCGTCCTCATCACCGTGTGCAGCGACATCGGCGGGTACGCCGCGGGTGTGCTCGCCGGGAAGCACCCCATGGCGCCGTCGGTGAGCCCGAAGAAGTCGTGGGAGGGCTTCGCCGGGTCGGCCGCCGCCTGCGTCGTCGCGGGCGCGATCACCGTGCCGCTGCTGCTGCACGGGGCGTGGTGGGCGGGGGCGATCGTCGGCCTCGCGGCCGTGCTGCTCGGCACGCTCGGCGACCTCACCGAGTCGATGCTCAAGCGCGACCTCGGCATCAAGGACCTCGGCCGGGTCCTGCCCGGCCACGGCGGCCTCATGGACCGGATCGATTCGCTCCTGCTGGCCGCACCCGTCGTCTGGTTCGTCCTGCTCGTCCTCGTCCCCGTGGCCTGAGCGACCCGACCCCGAGGCACTCGAGAGGCCCCGGCGAGGGCGGTCGTGGGCCGGGCCGTGCGTCGGGCGCGGCGTCCCTGAGAGGATGGGGTCGATGACTGAGCACCCGAGCGCCGACACACCCGCCCCCACCCCCGGCGGCGGGCCCGCGCCGCTGCGCCTGGAACGTCGCCGGCCCGGCCCGGGCCAGATCACGTTCTCGCCCCCGGGCAACCCGATGCCCCCGACGCACCTCGCCGACCTCGACGTCGCCGGTCGGCGCGCGGCCGTGGCGGAGCTCGGCCACAAGCCGTTCCGGGCGGCCCAGCTCTCGACGCACTACTTCGAGCGCCTCGAGTCCGACCCCGAGGCGATGACGGACCTCCCGAAGGCCATCCGCGGTGAGCTCGTGGCGGCCATGCTGCCCACCCTGCTCACGCCGGTGCGGCACTTGCGCGCCGACGGGGGAGCGACCGTGAAGTCGGTGTGGCGCCTGCACGACGGGGCGCTCGTCGAGTCCGTCCTCATGCGCTACCCGCGGCGCGCGACCGTGTGCATCAGCAGCCAGGCGGGCTGCGGTATGAACTGCCCGTTCTGCGCGACCGGCCAGGAGGGGTTCACCCGCAACCTGTCGACCGCCGAGATGGTCGAGCAGGTCGTCGCGGCCGGCCGGATGCTGCGCGACGGCGGCACCGGATCGGGTCCCCTGGGCCGCGCCGAGCTGCCCGCCGGTGCCGCGAGCGCGATCGAGGGGGCGGCGCCCGGGCAGGAGCACGGTCAGGAACTCGGTGGTGAGGACGACGCCGAGCCCGGCGCGGCGTCGCCGACGGATCTCGCGCGGGTGTCCAACGTCGTGTTCATGGGGATGGGCGAGGCGCTCGTCAACTACAAGCGCGCCGTGGCCGCGATCCGCCGCCTGACCGACCCGTCGCCCGCCGGACTCGGGATGTCGGCGCGCGGCATCACGATGTCGAGCGTCGGCCTCGTGCCCGGGATCGACCGGCTCGCGGGGGAGGGCATCCCCGTGACCCTGGCGCTGAGCCTGCACGCCCCCGACGACGAGCTGCGCGACGAGCTCATCCCCATCAACAACCGGTGGAAGGTCGACGAGGCGCTCGACGCGGCCTACCGCTACTACCGGGCCACGGGGCGCCGGGTCTCCATCGAGTACGCGCTCATCCGCGACATCAACGACCACGCGTGGCGCGCCGACCTGCTCGGCGAGAAGCTCAACGCCCGAGGGCGCGGTTGGGTGCACGTCAACCCGATCCCGCTCAACCCGACGCCCGGGTCGAAGTGGACGGCGTCCCGTCCCGGGGTCGAGCAGCAGTTCGTCGAGCGGCTCCGGGCCCACGGCATCCCGACGACGGTCCGCGACACCCGCGGCAGCGACATCGACGGCGCCTGCGGGCAGCTCGCCGCCGCCACCGCCTGACGAGCGGCCCCTCGCAAGGGTCCGGTAGCGTGGCGCGCCCCGGCCCCAGGAGGTTCGTCATGACCGTCGAAGTGCCCACCCACGCCGAGTTGTCGGCGCGCGCGCTCGCCGACCTGGAGGCCGCGCTCGGCCCGGACGTCGCGAGCACGCGGATGCTCGACCGACTGCGCCTGTCGCACGACGCGTCGCACTACCTGTTGCTCCCGCGCGCGGTCGTGGTCGCCCGCGACGGCGCCGACGTGGCCGCGACGGTCGCCGTGGCGGCCCGGCACGGGGTCCCCGTGACGTTCCGGTCGGGCGGCACGAGCCTGTCGGGGCAGGCCGGCACCGACGGCATCCTGCTCGACACCCGGCGCCACTTCCGCGACGTCGAGGTGCTCGACGACGGCGCGCGCGTCCGCGCCCGGCCCGGTGCCACGGTGCGGTCGGTGAACGCGCGGTTGCGCCCCCACGGCCGGGCCCTCGGCCCCGACCCGGCGAGCGAGTCGGCCTGCACGATCGGCGGCGTCGTCGCGAACAACAGCAGCGGCATGCAGTGCGGCACCACGGCGAACACGTACGCCACCCTCGACGCCCTCGAGTTCGTGCTGCCCTCGGGCACGCTCGTCGACACGGCGCGCCCCGACGCCGACGCCCGGCTGCGGGCCGCCGAGCCCCGGCTCTGGGAGGGTCTGGCGCGGCTGCGCGACCGGGTGCGATCCGACGCGGCCGCGCGGGCCCGCATCGAGCACCAGTTCTCGATGAAGAACACGATGGGCTACGGCCTCAACAGCCTGCTCGACCACGACGAGCCGGCCCAGATCCTCGCCCACCTCATGGTGGGTTCGGAGGGGACGCTGGGGTTCGTCGCGTCGGCCACGTACCGGACCGTGCCGGTCCGCCCCCACGTCGCCACCGCGCTGCTCGTGTTCGAGGGCATCGACGCCGCCACCGACGCGCTCCCGGGCCTGCTCGAGGCGGGCGCCCGGACCGCGGAGCTCATGGACGCGGCGTCGCTGCGCGTCGCGCAGGCGGGTCCGGTGCGGGTGCCGGCCCTCGACGGGCTCAGCGTGCGGGGCCACACCGCGCTGCTCGTCGAGCTCTCCGAGGACTCGCCCGAGGAGCTCGACCACGGCGTGGCGGCGATGGCCCGGGTGACGGGCGGCCTGCGGGGGCTCGCGTCGGTGCCCGAGTTCGGCCGCGACCCGGCGGTGCGGGCCGCCGCCTGGTCGGTGCGCAAGGGGCTGTACACCGCGGTCGCCGGGGCCCGGCCGGCCGGCTCGACGGCCCTGCTCGAGGACGTCGTCGTGCCGATGCCCGCGCTCACGGCGACGGTGCGCGGGATCGGCGAGCTGTGCGGCCGGTACGGCTACGACGACGCGGTAATCTTCGGGCACGCCCGCGACGCGAACCTCCACTTCATGATCAACCCCGACCTCGCGGACCCGGCCCAGGTGCGGCGCTACGCGGCCTTCACCGAGGACCTCGTCGACCTCGTCCTCGGCGCCGACGGCTCCCTCAAGGCCGAGCACGGGACGGGGCGGATCATGGCGCCGTACGTGCGGCGCCAGTACGGCGACGACCTGTACGAGGTCATGCGCGGGATCAAGGCGCTCGCCGACCCGGGCGGGGTGCTCAACCCCGGGGTGGTCGTCGGCGACGACCCGCAGGCCCACCTGCGCCACCTCAAGACGTCGGCCCTCGTCGACCCCGCCGTCGACCGGTGCGTCGAGTGCGGTTACTGCGAACCGGTGTGCCCGTCGCGGGACGTGACGACGACTCCCCGCCAGCGCATCGCCCTCCTGCGCGACCTCGCCGTAGCCACCTCGGCCCTGCGGGCGGACCTCGCGGACGAGTACGACTACGCCGCCGTCCAGACGTGCGCCGCCGACTCGCTGTGCGAGGGCGCCTGCCCCGTCGGCATCGACACCGGCGCCTTCATGAAGTCGCACCGGGCGGCCGCGCAGACGCCCGTCTCGGAAGCGGTCGGCGAGCAGCTCGCGCGGCACTGGGGCGCGGTCCTGCCGGCGCTGCGGGCCGGGGTCGGCGCCGCGCGGGTGGTCCCCGACGGGGTGCTGCCCGGGCTGACCGACGCCGCGCGGCTCCTGCTCCCCACCGACCTCGTGCCGCGCCTCGGCGACGACCTGCCCGGCCCGGGTCGCTCGCGGCGCACGCAGGCGCGCCGCGAGCCCGGCGACGTCGTGCTCTTCGCCTCGTGCCTGGGGGAGCTGTTCGGGCCGGCCGCGTCCGACGGACCGGCCGGGCCCGTGGGGCACGACGGGTCGGACGAGCGCGGCGCCGCCCTCGCCTTCCTCGCTCTGTGCGACGCGGCGGGCGTGCGGGTGCGCATCCCCGACGGGATCGAAGGCCTGTGCTGCGGAACCGTCTGGCGCAGCAAGGGACTGCGGCGCGGTGCCGCCGTGATGGCGGAGCGGACCGCCGCGGCCCTGCTCGAGGCGACGGACGGCGGCCGGATCCCGGTCGTCACGGACGCGAGCTCGTGCAGCCACGGGCTCGCCGAGCTCGGGGCGGACCTGCGCGCGGCGGGCCGGGGCGATCTCGCGGTGCGCCTCGAGGCACTGACCGTCCTCGACGCCGTCGCCCACGTCGCCGAGCACGTCGCGCCGCGCCTGCCGGACCCGCCGGCACGGCTCGAGCGCGTCGTCGTCCACCCGACGTGCTCGGACCTCCGCGCCGGCGGCGTCGACGCGCTCACCGCCCTCGCCGCCCGCTGCGCGCGGGAGGTCGTCGTGCCGCCGTCGGCCGGCTGCTGCGGCTTCGCCGGCGACCGCGGGCTGCTCCACCCGGAACTGACCGCCGGGGCCACGCGGCCCGAGGCCCGCGACGTCCGCGCCGCGGAGCAGGCAGGCCCGGTCGACGCGTACGTCTCGACCAACCGCACGTGCGAACTCGGCATGACGCGCGCCACCGCCCGCCCCTACCGGCACGTCCTCGAGGTGCTGGCGGACACGCTGTCCGTCTGACGGGTCGGCCGACCGGTGGCCCAGCGGCAGGGTCAGCGGCCGGTGCCCATGACCGCCGCCGCCTCGGCGAGGTCGTCGACGAGGTGCAGGCTGTGGCCGAGCGGGCGGTCGCGGCCGAGGGCCTGCAGGGCCGGCCACACCGGGATCTCCTGCGTCCAGTGCCGGCGCCCGACGAGGACGAGCGGTGACGTCGCGGCCGGGGTGGGCTCCGTCGTCGCCGCGTAGTAGCGCGGGGTGGCGGCCTGGAAGATCTCCTGCACGGTTCCCGCGGCGCCCGGCAGGACGACGATCCCGGCCGTGCAGCGCGCGAGGAGGCCGTCCTCCCGGACGGCGTTGGAGAAGAACTTCGCGATGCCGTCGCAGAACACGTTGGGCGGTTCGTGGCCGTAGAACCACGTGGGGATGCCGACGCTGCGCGGGGCCGGGCCCGCCGCGGCCCGGGCGGGCGCGAGCTCGGCGAGGACGTCGAGCGCGGCCCGGGCCCACGCCCCGACGTCGGGAACGAAGGACGGGGTGCCGGCGAGGCGGTCGACGGCCGCGTCGAGGGCGCGTTCGGAGGTGGCGTACGCGCCGAGGTTGGCGGCCTCCATCGCGCCGGGCCCGCCGCCGGTCGCGACGAGCAGGCCCGCGTCGGCGAGCCGATGGCCGAGGCGGGCGGCGTCGGCGTACGCGGGCTCCCCGCGGCGCACGGCGTGGCCGCCCATGACGCCGACGACGCGGTGACCGTCGACGAGCTCGTCGAGCGCGTCGTCCATGGCGACGTCGTGCGTGGCCCGGAGCACCGCGACGTACGCGTCGTGTCGCAGGTTCGCGGCGCGTTCCCACGCGTAGGCGCGGGCATCCGGTGTCGCGTCGTACCCGTGCTCGGCCAGGCCGTCGTAGAGCTCGTGAGGGGTGTACAGGTGCGCCCGGTAGGGGTCGACCGGCGCGTGCGGGGCGGGCGGCAGGACGACCGCGCCGTGCCGCGTCAGGTGCCGGCCGAGCGCCGCGGGCATCCGGCCGCCGAGGACGACGAGGCCCTCGATGTCGTCGCGGCCCGTCAGCAGGCTCGCGTGGTCGCGCAGGTCGAGCCCCTGCAGCCGCAGGCGGCCCAGTGGGACGCCGGCGTCGAGGGCCCCGGCCAGCGACTCGATCGACTCGATCTCCATGCCCACGATGATGCCGGGCCCGCGCCGGGGCGCGTCCCACGGGCCCGCGTGGGGGAGCTCCGGGTCCCCGTCGGGCGGCGTGACCGAATCGTGACCCGGCGTGGGGAACCCTCGCGGCGTCCCGGTCGTCGCACACCTCAGCGGTGGGGGGGTCCGCGGACCACGGGGGGTCCGCGGGCCGCTCCCGGCTCGGCCGGGGCACCCCGACGTGCCGCGTACAGGAGGTCTGCACATGCATTCGACCGACACATCGACCACATCGGCGACGTCGAGCACCTCGACCGTCTCGTGCGAGGCCACGCCGAACCCGCCCTCCGGCCGCCCTCGCGGCGTCCGGCGGGCGCGCATCGCCGGTGGGCTGCTCGCCGCCGGCCTGGCCACGGCGCTCGGGGTCTCGGTGGCCGGCAACGGCCCGGGCTCCGTCGCCGACGCGGACACCGCCGCACCGGCGGCCGCGACCGTCGCCCGGACCGCCGCGGTGGCCGCCTCGCCGTCCGCGACCCCCCGGGCCGTGTCCACGCGTCGGCTCGTCATCCGCGCCGTCACCGCCGAGGTCCTCGCCTCGACGGACCTGAGCGCCCGGCAGTTCTCCGTCCGCGACGTGCGGATCTCGCGGACCGACGCGCGCTGGGCCCGGGCCACCCTCGTCCCCGCGAAGGGGGTCGACCTCGACCGGGCCGACGTCCTCGTCAACCGCGCGCGCACCGGATGGGCCGTCGCGGACCTCGGGACCGCCGAGGTCGGCTGCGGCCGGGCCCCGGCCCGCGTGCTCACCTCGCTCGGTCTCGCCTGCGGCTGACCGTCGGTCCCGCTCGCGGCCCACCCGCTCCGACTCCGTCGGATCGTCGCGCTCGACTTCCACCCCACGCAGGGCCGGAGGGCGAGAGGATGGGCCCATGAGCACCGGGGCCTACCGAAGCGTCCAGCAGCGTTGCACGAGCGACCCGGAGGGGTTCTGGTCGGAGGCGGCCTCGGGGGTGACGTGGATCCGACGCCCCACCCGGGCGTTGGACGACACCCGGCCCCCGTTCTACCGGTGGTTCCCCGACGGGACGCTCAACACCTGCTACAACGCCCTCGACCGGCACGTCGTCGCGGGCCGGGCCGACCAGGCCGCCATCCACTACGAGTCGCCGGTCACCGGCACCTCACGCACCGTCACGTACGCGACGCTGCTCGAGCAGGTCGCGAAGTTCGCGGGTCTGCTGCGGTCCCTCGGCGTCGACCAGGGCGACCGCGTCGTGATCTACATGCCGATGGTGCCCGAGGCGATCGTCGCCATGCTCGCCTGCGCGCGCATCGGCGCGGTCCACTCGGTCGTCTTCGGCGGCTTCGCGCCCGCGGAGCTGGCGATCCGCATCGAGGACGCGCGCCCGAAGGTCGTCGTCGCCGCGTCGTGCGGCATCGAGCCGTCGCGGACCGTGCCCTACAAGCCGATGCTCGACGCCGCGATCGAGCGGTCGTCGCACAAGCCCGCCGCCTGCGTCATCCTGCAGCGCCCCCAGCTCCCCGCGGAGCTGGGCGAACGCGACGTCGACTGGGCCGAGGCGATGCGCTCCGACGCGGTGCCGTCGGCCGAGTGCGTGCCCGTGGCCGCGACCGACCCGCTGTACGTCCTCTACACGTCGGGGACCACGGGCCGGCCCAAGGGCATCGTCCGCGACCACGGCGGGCACGCCGTGGCCCTCACGTGGTCGATGCGCAACCTGTACGGCATCGAGCCGGGCGAGGTGTTCTGGGCGGCGAGCGACGTCGCGTGGGTCGTCGGCCACTCCTACATCGTGTACGCCCCGCTGCTCGCGGGGGCGACGACCGTGGTCTACGAGGGCAAGCCCGTCGGCACCCCCGACGCGGGCGCGTTCTGGGCCGTCGTCGAGAAGTACCGCGTCGCGTCGCTGTTCACGGCGCCCACCGCCACCCGGGCCATCAAGAAGGAGGACCCGACCGGCGCGAAGATCCGTGAACACGACCTGAGCAGCCTGCGCCGGCTGTTCCTTGCCGGTGAACGCCTCGACCCCGGCACGTACGAGTGGGCGAGCGAGCAGCTGGGCATCCCCGTCATCGACAACTGGTGGCAGACCGAGACCGGCTGGCCCATCGCGACCAACCCGGTCGGGGTGGAGGAACTGCCGATCAAGCCGGGGTCGCCCACCGTCCCGACCCCCGGCTACGACGTGCGGATCCTCGACGAACGCGGGCAGGAGGTCCCGGCGGGCACCGAGGGCGCCATCTGCATCCGCCTGCCGCTGCCGCCCGGCACGCTGCCCACCCTGTGGGAGGACGAGGACCGGTTCGTGTCGTCCTACCTGTCGGCGTTCGACGGCTACTACCTCACCGGCGACGGCGGGTACATCGACGAGGACGGCTACGTCTTCGTCATGGGCCGCACCGACGACGTCCTCAACGTGGCCGGGCACCGCCTCTCGACCGGCTCGATCGAGGCGGCCCTCGCTGGTCACCCGCAGGTCGCGGAGTGCGCCGTCATCGGGGTCGCCGACGACCTCAAGGGCCAGGTCCCGCGGGCGCTCATCGTGCTCAAGAGCGGCGTCGACCTCGACGAGGCGGGCCAGGAGCGGCTGCGGGCCCAGCTCGTGGCGCGCGTGCGCGACGAGGTCGGGGCGGTCGCGGCGCTCAAGCTCGTCGACGTCGTGCTCGCGCTGCCCAAGACCCGGTCGGGCAAGATCCTGCGCAAGACGATGCGGCAGATCGCCGACGGCCAGCAGGCCATGGTGCCGAGCACCATCGAGGACCCGTCCGTGCTCGACGACCTCGGCCCCGTCCTGCGCCGCGAGTGAGGCGCCGCGCGACGCCCGCGGCGTGGGGCGCGGGCGACTCGGGTCGTGAGGCTCAGTCGGTCCCGAACGGTGCGATCCACCCGGCGAGCACCGGCGCGAGCTCGGCGACCTCCGCCTGCCCCGTGGCCGCCGCGATGACGAGGTCGTACGCCGTGTCGGTGTCCGGCGCGCGGAGGTCGTGGCCGTTGAGGTCGCACAGGGCGACGGCCGCCATCCAGGCCAGGCGCTTGTTCCCGTCCACCAGCGCGTGGTTGCGGGCGATGGAGGACAGCAGGGCGGCAGCCTTGGTCGCCAGGTCGGGATAGGCGTCCTCGCCGAACACCGAGGCTGCGGGACGGTGGGCGGCGGAGTCGAGCAGGCCCGCATCCCGGACCGCAGGTGTGCCGAGCTCGACGGCGAGGAGGGCGAGATCCTCGACGTCGAGATAGAGGAAGGTCACTGGGCGAGCCTCTCGAGAAGCTCGGCGTCCCGCGCCTTGACGCGGGCGGCCACCCGGTGAAGGCGTTCGTTCTTGGAGTCCCGTTCGGCCGCGGCGTCGATGAGGCGCAGCACGGCCTGCTGCTTGCTGACACCCTGGGCGGCCGCGAGGGCGGTGAGCTTGGCGTCGTGGTCGTCGCTGAGGCGGAGAGTCATGGCCATGCCGCCATGGTACCGCCGCGATACCAGTCGTGCCATGGTGTCGGGGAGGGCCGACCATCGGGAGGGCGCCGAGCCGCCCAGGTCGGAATGCGGGCGTGGCCCCGGGGTCGGCGAACCCGGCGCGGGCGGCGGTCGCCGTGGCTACAGTCGAGAGGGCCGACCGGACCACCCTGCCGAGGAGACCACCGTGACGTCCAGCCCCCGCATCCTGCGCAACTTCGTCGACGGCGCGCACGTGCCGGCCCGATCGGGCGAGACGACCGACATCGTCAGCCCGGTGACCGCGCAGGTCGTGGCGCGCGCGCCCCGCTCCTCCGCCGAGGACGTCGACGCCGCGTACTCGGCCGCGGCCACCGCGTTCGAGACCTGGGGGCGGACCACGCCCTCCGAACGGCAGCAGGCGCTCCTGCGGTTCGCGGACCTCATCGAGTCGCACGCCGACGAGCTCGTGCATCTCGAGGCCGAGAACACCGGCAAGCCGTACGCGTTGACCGCGAGCGAGGAGATCCCGCCGATGGTCGACCAGCTCCGCTTCTTCGCGGGCGCGGCCCGCGTGCTCGAGGGGCGGGCGAGCGCGGAGTACCTGGCGGGGCACACGTCGTGGATCCGGCGGGAGCCGATCGGGGTCGTCGGCCAGGTCACCCCGTGGAACTACCCGATGATGATGGCGATCTGGAAGATCGGCCCCGCGCTCGCGGCGGGCAACACGGTCGTCCTCAAGCCGAGCGACACCACCCCGGAGACGACGCTCCGGCTCGCCGAGCTCGGCGCCGAGTGCCTGCCTCCCGGGGTCTTCAACGTCGTCACCGGCGACCGCGAGACCGGCCGCGCCCTCGTCGAGCACCCCACCCCGGCGCTCGTGGCCATCACCGGGTCGGTGCGGGCCGGGATGGCCGTCGCGGAGTCCGCCTCCCGGGACCTCAAGCGCGTGCACCTCGAGCTCGGGGGCAAGGCGCCGGTCATCGTCTTCGACGACGCCGACATCGAGGCCGCCGTCGAGGGGATCGCGACGGCCGGGTACTTCAACGCCGGCCAGGACTGCACGGCCGCGACCCGGGTGCTCGCCGGGGCGGGCGTGTACGACGACTTCGTCGCCGCGCTCGCGCAGTACGCGCGCGAGAACGCCGCGGTCGGCCTGCCGGACGACGAGGACGCCCTCCTCGGGCCGGTCAACAGCGCCGACCAGGCCGACCGCGTCGCCGGGTTCCTCTCCCGGCTGCCCGACCACGCCGACGTCGCCGCGGGCGGGCACCGGATCGCGCGGCTCGGCGACGGGTATTACTTCGAGCCGACGGTCGTCGCGGGGCTGGCGCAGGACGACGAGGCGGTGCAGGAGGAGATCTTCGGGCCCGTCATCACCGTCCAGCGGTTCGAGGGCGAGGACGAGGCGCTGGCCCGCGCCAACGGCGTGCGCTACGGCCTCGCGAGCAGCGTCTGGACCCGGGACTTCGGCCGCGCGATGCGGATGAGTGCGCGCCTCGACTTCGGGTGCGTGTGGATCAACACGCACATCCCGCTCGTCGCGGAGATGCCCCACGGCGGGTTCAAGCACAGCGGGTACGGCAAGGACCTGTCGATGTACGGCTTCGAGGACTACACGCGCGTCAAGCACGTCATGGCCAACACCGAGGCCTGAGGGCCGGTCGGCCCCGAGGCCGGGGCCGGGCGGGTCGGGGCAGGTCCGCCGGGTCGGCGCCGCGGCGACACCCCGAGCCCGAGCCTGCCGGGGCGCGCGGGCCGCGCGAGGGAGAATGAATCACGCCGGGACGGATGCGAGTCCGCCGGTGGGTGCGCGGATCCTCGCGGCCCTCCCGCGGCCCCCCTAGGGCCTTGATCCCTCCCGGAGGCCCGCGCGTGGACGTCCCGCTCGACCCGGCCGTGCGCGCCCTGCGCCGGGCGGCGGCCCGCAGCCTCGCGACCCGCCGAGAGGCGCTGGGTGCGGGGATGGGTCTCGCGGCCCTGGCGGCCGTCGCGGCCTGCGCCCCACCGCCGCCCCCGGCCGGCGGTGGGCTCGACATCCGGGCCCTGCCCGCCGACGTCTCGGCCCGTGATCGCACGCTGCGCTTCTCGAACTGGACCGCCTACCTCGACCTGTCCGAGGACGCGAAGACGTACCCGACCCTGGCGGCGTTCGAGAAGCGGACCGGCATCGACGTCGCCTACGCCGAGGACATCGACGACAACGACACGTACTTCACGAAGATCGCGCCCCAGCTCCGCTCCCGCCAGGACGTGGGCGCCGACCTGTTCGTGTTCACCGACTGGATGATCAACCGGCTCATCCGCGAGCGCCTCGTCGCCCCACTGGAGCTCCTGCGGATGCCGAACGCGACCCACCTGCTCGACACGATGAAGGACGCCCCGTTCGACCCGGGCCGGCACTTCTCCCTCGCCTGGCAGGGCGGCTTCGGCGGCATCGGCTACAACCGGCGCAAGCTCGGGCGGGACCTGAGGAGCATCGAGGACCTGTGGGCCGACGACCTGCGCGGCAAGGTGGTGGCGGTCTCGGAGTTCCGCGACACGGCCGGGCTCGTCATGCTCGCCCAGGGCGTCGACATCACCGGCTCGTTCGGGAAGACCGAGGTCGAGAACGCGTTCGGCGAGGTGGAGAAGAGGATCGCCGACGGGCACATCCGTCGCATCCGCGGGAACTCCTACCTGCAGGACCTCAAGAGCGGCAACGCCCTGGCCGGCCTCGTCTGGAGCGGTGACCTGTTCTCGCTGCGCGCCGAGACCGGCGACGACTCGTGGCAGTTCGTGCTGCCCGACTCCGGCGGCACCTTGTGGACCGACAACGTCGCCGTGCCCGTGACCTCCCCGCGGCGCCGGAACGCGGAGGCGCTCATGAACTACTACTACGACCCGGCCGTGGCGGCCCAGGTCGCGGCGTACGTGACCTACGTCTGCCCGGTCCGGGGCGCGCAGGAGGCGATGGAGAAGATCGACCCCGCGCTGGCGAAGAGCCCGTTCGTCTTCCCCACCGATGACTTCCTGCGCCGGCACGCCCGGGTCTTCCGGGCGCTCGACGCGGACGAGGACGCCGAATACGGAGCCCGCTGGGCGAAGGTGGTGGGCAACTGATGCGCCGGAACCGACGCAGTGCCACGGGCGGCGGGGGCGACCTGCACCTGCAGGCCCTCACCAAGCGGTTCGGGTCGTTCACCGCCGTGGACGCCCTCGACCTGCGCGTGCCCCAGGGGTCGTTCTTCGCGCTCCTCGGGCCGTCGGGGTGCGGCAAGTCGACGACGCTGCGGATGGTCGCCGGTCTCGAGACGCCGACCGCGGGCCGGATCCGCATCGGCGAGTCGGACGTGACGGCCTCCCGGCCGTTCGACCGACCGGTCAACACCGTGTTCCAGAGCTACGCCCTCTTCCCGCACCTCGACGTGCGCGGCAACGTCGAGTTCGGGCCCCGGCGGCGGAAGGTGGCCGACGCGGCCGCGCAGGCGCAGGCCGCGCTCGAGCTCGTCGCGATGGACCACCTCGCCGCCGCGCGCCCGGCGCAGCTCTCCGGCGGGCAGGCGCAGCGCGTCGCGCTCGCCCGGGCGCTGGTCAACCGGCCCGAGGTGCTCCTCCTCGACGAGCCCCTCGCGGCGCTCGACCTCACGCTGCGCCGCCGCATGCAGGGGGAGCTCAAGCGCATCCAGCACGAGGTGGGGATCACGTTCGTCCACGTCACCCACGACCAGGAGGAGGCGATGAGCCTCGCCGACACGGTCGCGGTGATGAACGCGGGCCGCATCGAGCAGATGGGGTCGCCGACCGCGCTGTACGACCTGCCCCGGACCGCCTTCGTCGCCGGCTTCCTCGGGCGGACCAACCTCGCCGACGGGACGATCCTCGGCCGGGACGGCGACTGGGTCGTCGTGCAGGTCGGGGCCCACCGGGTGTGGCTCGACCGGGCCCGCTGCGCCGAGCCCGACGCCCCCGCCCGGTCGGCCGTGCGGGTCGGGATCCGGCCCGAGAAGCTACGCCTGCACCGCGTCGCCCTCGGCGAGGAACCGCCCCGGGGCGGGTTCACCGCCGCGCTGGGTCCGGCCACGGTCGTCGACATCTCGTTCACCGGCGTGAGCACGGAGTACGCGCTCGACCTGCCGGGCATCGGCGGCTGGCGGGTGTTCGAGCAGAACCTCGACATCGAGGACGAGGACCTGCGCCCCGGCGACGAGGTCGTCGTGTCGTGGGACAGCCGGCACGCCTTCGGGCTGAGCGGCCGCGACGAGCCCGCCTCGTCGTCGGCGACGGAGGAGGACCTCGTGGGCGCGCCGGGGGTGATCCGGTGAAGAGGCGCACCTGGCTGCCGTACGTCCTCCTCGCCCCGGGGCTGGCCTGGCTCGCCGTCTTCTACCTCGCGCCCCTCGTCCAGCTCGCGTCGGTCAGCCTGCAGTCGCCGTTCCCGGGCTACCCGGGGTACTACTACCGCAACGTCGACGTCGGCAACTACGTCACCGCGCTCGGCTCGTTCGGGGCCCACTTCGGCCGCTCCGTGCTCTACGCCGCCCTCGCCACGGTGTTCGCCTTCGCGCTCGCCTACCCCCTCGCGTACGCCGTCGCGTTCAAGGCGGGGCGCTGGCGCAACCTCATGCTCGTCGCGATCATGGCGCCGTTCCTCACGTCGTTCATCCTGCGCACGATCGCGTGGCGGCAGATCCTCGCCGACGACGGGTTCGTCGCCCGCACGCTGGGCGTGCTGCACCTGCTGCCCGGGGAGCGGATCACCGAGACGTGGGTCGCCGTCGTCGCCGGGCTGACGTACACGTTCCTGCCCTTCATGGCGCTGCCCATCTACGCCGGCCTCGAGCGCGTCGACCCCCGGCTCATCGAGGCCGGAACAGACCTCTACGCCGGCGCCTTCACGACGTTCCGCACGGTGACGCTGCCGCTGAGCATGCCCGGCGTCCTCGCCGGCACGCTGCTCACCTTCATCCCGGCCGCGGGCGACTACGTCAACGCCGAGCTGCTCGGATCCGACACGGGCACGAAGATGGTCGGCAACGTCATCGAGAGCCAGTTCTTCCGCGTCCTCGGCGGCTACCCGGTCGCGGCCGCGCTCTCGATCGTGCTCATGGGCCTCATCCTCGTGCTCGTCGGCGCGTACGTGCGCCGGTTCGGGACCAAGGAACTCGTGTGAGCGGCCCCACCCACGTGCCCGGCTCCACCGGCCCGTCCGGTCCGGCCCCCGCCCCCGTGCCGCCCGCCCGGGTGCGGCTGGCGCAGTGGCTGGCCGACCGGGCCGTCATGGCGACCGCGATCGCGGTGCTCGCCTACCTCTTCCTCCCGGTGGCGTACACGTTCGCGTTCTCGTTCAACGACTACACGAAGAGCAACATCGTCTGGAACGCCCAGTCGTCGCCGACGCTCGAGCACTGGGCCGATCCCTGCGGGGCGCCCGGCGTGTGCGAGGCGCTCATCACGAGTCTGCAGGTCGGGCTCCTGTCGACGCTCGTCGCGACGGTGCTCGGGACGATGATCGCGTTCGGGCTGGTCCGGCACACGTTCGCCGGCCGGCGCGCGGCCGAGGTCCTCGTCTTCCTGCCGATGGCGACACCCGAGATCGTCCTCGGCGCCTCGCTGCTGACGATCTTCGTGCAGGGGTTCTCGCGGTTCGGGGTCGAGCTCGGGTTCGCCACCGTCGTCGCGGCCCACGTGATGTTCGCGCTGAGCTTCGTCGTCGTCACGGTGCGGGCCCGGGTGGCGAGCCTCGACCCGCGCCTGGAGGAGGCGGCGATGGACCTGTACGCGGGCCCGGTCGAGACGTTCTGGCGGGTGACGCTGCCGCTGACCGCGCCCGGCATCCTCGGGGCCGCCCTGCTCTCGTTCGCCCTCAGCTTCGACGACTTCATCATCACGAACTTCGTCTCGGGCGACACGACGACGTTCCCGGTCTTCGTCTACGTCTCCTACCTGCGCGGGATCCCCGCCCAGGCCAACGTCATCGGGTTCTCGATGTTCGTCGTCGCCGTGGTCCTCGTGCTGCTCGGGCAGGCGCTGGTCTCGGGGCGGGCGCTGCGGACGAGGCGCTCCCGCCGCTGACCCCGGGTCGCGAGCGGCGGGTGGGACCGCCGGTCAGCGCTTGCGGCGCGCTTCGGCCACCTTGGCGGCGCGCTCGGCCTGCAGGCGGGAGAGGGGATCGTTGTGGGAGCCGAGCTGGGCGGGCCCGAAGACCGTCATGACGGCCCGGCGGATGTTCCACCCGATCCGATAGCCCAGGGTCAGCCCGTCGCGGTCGGCCACGTCGTCCTCCTCGTCGTTGTGGGTGTCGCCGCCGTCCGGCCGCCACCCGTCACCTCCACAGTAGGGGGTCGGGCGCCCGCCGATCCGGGCCCTGGGTCCCGGACCCGGGGAGCCGCCCGGCCGCGCCCGGGTGCCGGCCGGGGGCGGGGTGGAGAATGGGGGCGTGACTGCCCCCCGTTCCGTGACCCTCCTCGGCTCGACCGGCTCGATCGGCACCCAGGCCCTCGACGTCATCGGTCGCAACCCGGGCCGGTTCGACGTCGTCGGGCTCGCGGCGGGCGGCTCGGACGTCGACGTCCTCGCGCGTCAGGCCGTCCGGTTCGACGTGCCCGTCGTCGGCGTCGCCCGCGGCGAGGAGGCCGCCCTGTCGGACGCGATCGCCCGCGCCGCCCGCGAGGCCGGCCGGGACGGCTACCGCCCGCGCGTGCACGCCGGCGGTGACGCGAGCACCACCCTGGCGGCGGAGGGCGCGGACGTCGTCCTCAACGGCATCACCGGATCCATCGGGCTGCGGCCCACCCTCGCGGCGCTCGAGGCCGGCAGCGTCCTCGCGCTCGCGAACAAGGAATCGCTCATCGTCGGCGGCGAACTCGTCACCGCGGCGGCGCGGCCGGGCCAGATCGTGCCCGTCGACTCCGAGCACTCGGCGCTCGCCCAGTGCCTGCGCGGCGGACGGGCCGACGAGGTGCGCCGCCTCGTCGTCACCGCCAGCGGCGGGCCGTTCCGCGGCCGTACCCGCGAGCAACTGCGCGACGTGACGCCGGCGGAGGCGCTCGCCCACCCCACGTGGGACATGGGCCGCGTCGTGACGACCAACTCGGCGACCCTCGTCAACAAGGGCCTCGAGGTGATCGAGGCCCACCTGCTCTTCGGGGTGCCGTTCGACGACATCACCGTCGTCGTCCACCCCACCTCCGACGTGCATTCGATGGTCGAGTTCACCGACGGGTCCACCCTGTTCCAGGCGAGCCCGCCGACGATGCTCATCCCCATCGCGCTCGGCCTCGGCTGGCCCGACCGGGTCCCGGGCGCGGCGCCGGCCTACGACTGGACCCGCCCGCACACGTTCGAGTTCCTCCCCCTCGACGAGGAGGCGTTCCGCGCGGTACCCCTCGCCTACCGGGTGGGCCGCGCAGGCGGCGGCTACCCGGCGGTCTACAACGCCGCCAACGAGGAGTGCGTCGAGGCCTTCCACGCCGGGGGGATCGGGTTCCTGGACATCGTCGACACCCTCGAACGGGTCGTCGACGACTGGGCGCGCGAGGGGGCCGGGAACGGAACGGCGGTCCGGAGCGTCGAGGACGTGTTGGCCGCCGAGGACTGGGCGCGCGCCCGCGCGCACGAGGTCCTCACCGACGGGGCCGCCGGCGGGGCATCCGAGGCCGACCGGCCTGCGACGAAGGGGGAGGTGAGCGCGTGACCTATCTGCTCGGTGTGCTCTTCATGATCGTCGGGATCGGCGTGTCGATCGCGCTGCACGAGATCGGCCACCTCGTTCCCGCCAAGCGCTTCGGCGTCAAGTGCACCCAGTACATGGTCGGGTTCGGCCCGACGATCTTCTCGCGCCGGCGCGGCGAGACCGAGTACGGCGTCAAGGCCGTCCCCCTCGGCGGGTACATCCGCATGATCGGCATGTTCCCGCCCAAGCCCGGCTCCGACGGCACCCTCGTCCCGTCGTCCTCCACCGGCCGCTGGGCCGCCCTCATGGACGACGCCCGCGCGCAGTCCATGGAGGAGGTGACACCGGCCGACGAGCACCGCGTCTTCTACAGGCTGAGCACGCCCAAGAAGATCGCCGTCATGCTCGGCGGGCCCCTGATGAACCTGCTCATTGCGAGCGTCCTGCTCACCGGGCTCGTCACCCTCTACGGGCAGCGCGAGGCGCAGGGCGCCGCCGTCGCCGGGGTCGTCGAGTGCGTGCGGCCGGCCGGGGCCGCGAGCGGCGCGCCGACGTCGGCGTGCACGGCCGCCGACTCCCCGTCGCCGGCCGCGGCGGCCGGGGTCCGGCCCGGCGACGTGTACGTCTCCATCGGCGGGCAGCCCGTGCACGACATGGGCGACATCGCGAGCCTCGTGCGCCCGCACGTCGGGCAGCCGCTCCCGCTCGTCGTCGACCGCGGCGGGCAGCAGGTCACCCTCGCGGTGACCCCGATCGCGAACCAGGTCGCGAAGGTCGACGCCGAGGGCGTGCCCGTGCTCGGCGCCGACGGCCGCCCCGAGACGGTGACCGCCGGCTTCATCGGCACGTCCAACCGCCCGGCCCGGATCGTCAACGTGCCCCAGCCCCTCTCGGCCGTCCCCGGCGTCATCGGCGACGGCGTCGCCCGCACCGCGGGCCTCGTCCTGCACATCCCCGAGAAGATGGTCGGGGTCTGGCAGGCGGCGTTCGGCAGCGCCGAGCGCGACGTCGAGGGGCCGGTCAGCGTCGTCGGCGTCGGGCGCATGGCGGGCGAGGTGAGCTCCGGGCAGGCGATGCCGCTGCTCGGCCTCGACTCGAGCACGTCGACCGCCGACCGGTTCGCGCTGCTCGTCGGGCTCCTCGCCAGCCTCAACATCGCGCTGTTCGTCTTCAACCTCATCCCGCTCATGCCGCTGGACGGCGGGCACGTGGCCGGCGCCCTGTGGGAGGCGCTCAAGCGGGCCGTCGCCAGGGCCACCGGACGCCCCGACCCCGGGTACGTGGACGTCGCGAAGGGCCTGCCCATCGCCTACGCGATGTCGATCGTCCTCATCGGGATGTCGGCGCTGCTCATCTACGCCGACATCGTCCGGCCCGTCGGGAGCTGAGACGGCGCCGTCGTGCCGGCGCGTCGTCGTACCGGCCGGCGGGTCTCAGTCGAGCAGGTGGCGCAGGTAGCGCCGCGGGTCGTCGAGGTAGGACCGGTAGTGGCCGACCATCTCGAGGTCGGCCCACTCCCGGCGCGCGTACCCGCTCTCGTCCAGCTCGTAGACGGCCGCGTCGGGCAGCGCCGCGAGGACGGGGGAGTGGGTGGCGAGCAGGATCTGCGCGGCGCCGCTGCCGGCGAGGTCGGCGAGCTGCCCGAGCAGCGCGAGCTGCCCCGAGAACGACAGCGCCGACTCGGGCTCGTCGAAGACGTAGAAGCCGGGGCCGTCGAACCACGTCGTCCCGAGGACGAGCTCGCGGAAGGCCTCGCCGTGGCTCATCCGGTGGAAGTCGGGGCCGTTGTTCTCGACGGAGTACGTGAAGAACCCGTGCATCGTCTCGGCGCGGACGAAGTAGCCCCACCGGCTCGCCCCGGCGCCCCGGACGATGCGCAGCGCCGCGTCCAGGCCGGACTCGCTGTCGTGCGTACGGTGCCGCGCGTGGACCGAACCGCCCTCGGGGTTGAGGCCGTAGGCGGTGGCGATCGCCTCGACGAGGGTCGACTTGCCGGTCCCGTTCTCGCCGACGAGCACGGTGGCGCCCCGCAGGTCGAGGCCGTCGCGCAGCAAGTGCGCGACCGCCGGCACGGTCGCCGGCCAGGCGTCCGGGGCGGGCGGCTGCGCCGAGGGGGAGGCCTCCACGCGGCGCACCGGCCACCGCGACAGGACGGCGTCGTCATGGGTCACCGGCGCGCGGGTCAGGCGGTGCGGCCGAAGCGGGCCGCGGATCGCGCCTTCGCCTTGGCGGCCTCCTCGTCACGGTCCTTCGGCGGGGCGCTCGTCACGAGCTCGCCGAGGAGGCGGTGCACGATCGCCCCGATCTCGTCGACGGCCCGCGCGTAGGCGGCCTCGTTGGCCTTGCTCGGGGCGCCCCCGCCGACCTTGCGGACGAACTGGAGGGCGGCCGCCTCGATCTCGGTGTCGGTGGCGGGCGGGTCGAAGTTGTGGAGCTGGCGGATGTTGCGGCACATGGCCTCAGGGTAGGCCCGTCGTCGCGGCGTCGCCCAGGGCGGCGACGCTCCCTCAGGGGAGTCCCCCGTGCCCCACCGTCGCGGAGGCCGGGCGCCCGGCCGGTGCGGGCGCGGCAGTGCGCCGTTCCGCCCCCGGCGCGTGCGTGTCCATACCCACCACAGTGACCCGCGGGGCCGCAGGTTGTCGTGACCTCCGGACTTTCCTCGGGGAGGTCTCGAGCAGGGGCGGCCCGGTCCTGGCGGGTCAGGCGGGGGCGATGGCGTTCCAGCGCAGGATGGCCGGGTTCTCGTGCTCGTGGCCGAGGACGCTGACCGAGCCGGAGGCGAGGGTAAGGTGCGCGCCGAAGCGGGGGGCCTCCTCCAGCCAGACCGCCGCGAGGACCCGGAGCAGGTGGGCGTGGGCGACGAGGACGACGTCGCCGCGGTGCAGGTCGGGCAGGGCCCGGTCGATCGCGTTGCGGGCGCGGGCCGCGACCTCCTCGACGGTCTCCCCGTTCGGGACGCCGTCGGACCACACGGTCCAGGGGTGGCCGCCGAGGCGCTCCCGGATCTCGGCGGTGGTGATGCCGTCGTAGTCGCCGTAGTCCCACTCGATGAGGTCGTCGTCGACGCGGACGTCCGCGAGGCCGGCCAGCTCGGCCGTGTGGCTCGCGCGGCGCAGGGGAGAGGTGACGGCGGCCACGACGTCGAACTCGGTGAGCAGCGTCGCCGCCCGCCGGGCCTCGTCCTCGCCGCGTTCGGTGAGGGGGATGTCGGAGCGCCCGGTGTGCTTGCGCGTGCGGGACCACTCGGTCTCGCCGTGGCGCAGCAGGATGAGGCGGCCGTCGGGCGTGCTCGGGGGCGTCGTGCTCGGCGTGGTGGTCACGGCCCCAGCGTAGGCAGGCGTGCACCCGGCGGGCCGCGGGTGCGAGATGGCGGGACGTGGCGGCGCACCGCCGGGTGACGGTGGTGCCCGGGCGGTGCGAGGCCGTCGGTCGGGTGCGCCGGCGGTCGACCGTGCGTCCGCCCGACCGGTGTTCCGGCGGTCGGCCGGTGTCGTGCCCGCGTCGAGGAGTCCTCGTCCGCGGTCCTGCTCCCCGCCCCCACCGGGTGGTGCCCCCGGCGCCCCCGTCGCCGGTCCGTGCGTGGCGCCGTGCGCCGAGTGTCACCGTCGCCCGGGATCGTCGGCCACCGACCTCCCCCGAGGCCGGGTCGTGGGTGCTGCGTGCCGCCGTCCCCCGTCGGCGTCGTCCCCCGTGTGCTGTGCTGCGTGCGTCCCGCCGCGACCGTCCCCACGATCGCGGTCCTGGACCCCGGCCCCCACCGGGTCGTACTCGGCGACCCCATCGCCGTGGTGCTCCCGGCCCCCACCGGGTCCTGCGCCGCGACCCCCATCGCCGCGTCGTGCGTCCCGGCCCCCGCCGGTGGTGCTCGGCGACCCCCATCGCCGCTTCGTGCGTCCCGGCCCCCACCGGGTGGCGTTCCGCGATCCCCATCGCGTCCTGCCGACACCAACTGTATCGACCGTCCAGGTCCTTGTTCAAGACGAATGACCTGGTCAGGCGTCCTGAACGGGTCTTCTTGCATACAACGCGCCCAATCCTGTTGCGCCCCAACACCTCGGTGTGCGGGCCGGATCGGGGCGGTAGCGTGCAGGGGTGATCGTCCTGCTCTCCCCGGCGAAGTCCCTGGACCTCGACTCGCCCCTGCCGACCCGCAAGAACAGCCGGCCGAGGATGCTTTCCGAGACCGAACGGCTCGTGGACGTGATGCGCGGCAAGAGCCCGGGGGAGCTGCGCGAGCTCATGGGCATCTCCGACGACCTGGCCCGCCTCAACGTGGAGCGCTACGCCGACTTCGCGACGCCCTTCACGACCCGCAACGCGCGGCCGGCGATCTACATGTTCGCGGGCGACGTCTACCAGGGGATCGCCGCGCGGGAGCGGTTCGACGCCCGCGACCTCACCGAGGCGCAGAAGACGATCCGCATCCTCTCCGGTCTGTACGGGCTGCTGCGCCCGCTCGACCTCATGCAGCCCTACCGCCTCGAGATGGGCACCGCGCTCGTGACCGACCGCGGCGACTCGCTCTACCGCTGGTGGGGGGACCGCATCACGAACGCCGTGCGCGCCGACCTCGCCGAGTCGCCGGGCCCGCAGGTGGTCGTCGACCTCGCCTCGCAGGAGTACAGCCGCTCGGTCGACCTCGCCGCGCTCGCGGCCGACGGCATCCGCGTCGTCACACCGCGGTTCGAGGACCAGGGCCCGCAGGGGGACTACAAGGTCGTCTCGTTCAGCGCCAAGCGGGCGCGGGGTCTCATGGCCGGGTGGCTCGTCACGCATCGCGTTCGCTCGGTGCGTCGTCTCACCGAGTTCGACGAGGCGGGGTACGCCTACGACGCGGCAGGCTCGTCGCGGGACGCGCCGGTGTTCCGACGCGCCCGCGACCGGCACGGGGCTCATTGAGTCGACGGTGACGCCGCAGGCGCCGGGCTCGCGAAGTCCTGGACGGTCGGCCCGGCAGCGCCGCCCCCCCCGGGCGCTGTGAGCTCGAGGTGAGACCACCAGAGGTCCACATCGTGTAGATCTGTCGGGGGCGAGGGTCGAGACGACAGGCGATGAGCATGGCCTCATCAGACCGGCCGGCTGCCGGCCCGCGTCGGCGTCGCTCGCTCACGCCGGAGCAGAAGGCTGACGTTGTGCGGTGGGATGAGGCGCAGTCATGGCGTCGAAGCACCTGCGTGTCGCGGTGGGCTGCGCGCACCTGGGGCGCGGACGGTGGCCGCCGGCTGGTGGTCCGCAACGGCCACCATGACGAACGGCGGGTCACTACGGAGGCCGGCGCGATCAGAGTGCGCGTGCTGCGGGTCGACGACAGCGCATTGATGGGTCAGCGGGGAACGGCGGCGGTCGGTGGCGGTACCCTGCCGCCGTGGGCGCGCGCGTCGCCGCGGATGGTCGAGGGGTTGCCCACCTCTGTCGCCCCACCTCAGGTGTGAGGGGCCCGACGTCGTCGATCGCGCATCAACGCCGGTGGATGCGCCTCAGACGGCCCCGCCGTTGGCGTAGAGGTTCTGGCCGTTGATCCAGCGGCCGGGTCCCGCCAGGAACGACACGACCTCGGCGATGTCTGTGGGCCGGCCGAGCCGTTCCAGGGGGTTCGCCTTGGCCATGGCGTCGATGGTCACGGGGTCTTTGCCGTCGAGGAAGAGCGGTGTAGCGGTCGGGCCGGGGGCGACGGTGTTGACGGTGATGTCGCGGCCGCGCAGCTCCTTGGCCAGCACCATGGTGATCGCCTCCACCGCACCCTTGCTGGCGGCGTAGCCGGCGTAGCTCGGCAGGGCCAGCTTGACCACGCTGGAGGAGAAGTTGACCAGGGCCCCGCCAGGGCGCAGCCGTTGGGCGGCAAGCTGGCTGACCACCAGGGTGCCGCGGACGTTGGTGCGCAGCATCCGGTCCAGCTCCGCGAGGTCGGCCTGGGCCAGCGGGGCCAGCACCATGATGCCCGCGCAGTTGATCACCACGTCGACACCCCCGAACTCGCGCTCGGCGACGGCGAACACCTCTCCGACCGACTGTTCGTCGGCGACGTCGGCCTGCACCATGGCAGCGCGGCCGCCGCGGCCGGTGATGTCGTCGACCACCTGTTGGGCCGTGCCGGCGTCGCGGCCGTAGGTGATCACCACGGCCTGGCCGTCGGCGGCGAGCCGTTCGGCGATCTCCCGGCCGATGCCGCCCGATCCTCCGGTGACGATGGTGACGCGTGCGTCGGTCATGGTCGTTCCCCTCTCGTTGATGTGTACGATGAGTCTACAAAATCACGATGTAGACGTCGCGTCAACATCGCGCGGTGTAGTCAACATCGCGCGGTGTGTGAGAGGAGAGGCATGAGCCCCGAGCGGGACAGCCCAGCCGTCGTCCCGGAGAGATTGAAGGCCGCGCCCCGTCCTGGGCAAGGTCGGCGACCCACCGCGCAGGTGCGCTCGGCGATCCTGGAGGCCGCGGGTCGGTTGCTGCTCGCAGAGGGAATGGCCGGCTTCACCATCGAGCGGGTGGCCGCCCTGGCCGGGGCCAGCAAGATGACCATCTACAAGATGTGGCCGTCCAAGGGAGCGCTGGCTCTGGCCGGATACTTCACCACGGTCGAGCCCGCTCTCGCCTTCCCCGACACCGATGACATCGAAGCCGACCTCATCGTTCAGCTCACCGCCTTCGTGCGGCTGCTCGACACCACCAGAGCAGGGCCGGTGATCGCCGGCCTGATCGGGCAGGCGCAAACCGACTCCGAACTGGCGGCGGCTTACCAACAGCAGTACTCCCGGCCCCGTCGCGCCGTAGCGGTCGAGGCAATCGGGCGCGCCCAGACCCGAGGTCAGATCGACCCGACGGTGGACCCTGAGGTCCTCGTCGACCAGTTGTGGGGTGCCTGCTACCACCGTCTGCTGCTACCCGATCAACCTCTGACCGAGCAGTTCGCCGTGGCCCTGGTCCACAACCTGCTGCACGGTGTGCGGCGGCGTGACGTGGAAGGATCAGAGGCTCGCGAGTCGGCCGCTTGTGCGCGAACCGGGATCGACGTGCCAGCTCGCCCGGGGTGACGTCGACCCAGCATCATCGGGCGTTCGACGTGGTCACGAGGGGCCGTCGACGATATGACAGCGGCGACACGACGACTGCGCGCTCGACGGCGGTGCTGGACGCGCTGTTGGGCGTAGCCGAGCGTCGCCACGATGATCATGGTGCGATCGCCGGGGTCGCGTAGTGCGCGACCCCGGAGCGGGGCAGAAGCCCGAGAGCCCAACGAGCCACTTGACAATGCGGAATAGTGAGTGTTCGATCAGTCACATGGTTGCCGACGTTCCCGCTCCTCGCACGACAGCAGACGCGCGCCGGGCGACGGTTCTGTCCTGTGCGATCGTCGTGTTCGCGCGGGCCGGCTACTACGCCACCCCGGTCGCCGACGTGGCAGCCGCCGCCAAGATCTCTCCCGCGTACGTGTTCCGCCTCTTCCCGAGCAAGCTGGCCCTGTTCGTCGCCGCGCTGAACGCGTGCTTCGCCCGCGTGGTGGCGGCCCTGGAGGCGGGCGCGGACGACGCCGCATGCGACGACCCGGAGAAGCGGCTGGCGGAGATGGGCGATGCCTACGCGCGGCTGATCGGTGATCGCACCCTGCTGATGTTGCAGGTTCACGCACTGTCGGCCAGTGACGTCCCTGAGGTTCGCCACGCCCTACGGCGCGGGCTCGAGCAGGTGGTCACCGTTGCCCGCACGCGCACGGGAGCGTCCCCGGCCGCCGTGCAGCAGTTCGTCGCCTACGGCCAGCTGTGCCACCTGCTCGTCGCCACGGAGCTGGTGGGCACGACGCCTGCCTGGGCGACGGCCTTGACGGCGGGGATGGCCCACCCTGACCCGCCCGCCACCGAAGAGGACGCCGACTAGGAATATCGCCACGTCCTGTCGGCACGACAGTGGCGCCCCGCCCACGTGCCCCCACCTGCAGGCTTTGGTGCCACAGCTGGTGACTGACCAATCACACACACGGAGGATCCGATGAATGACTCGTCCACAGGCCCTACCCGTCCCGCCGCGATGCTGGCGACGTACATCGAACTGCCGGGGATCGTCGAGCCCGACGGTCTGCGGTCCGCCACCCGCACCCTGCCGGAACCCGGCCGGGGTGAGGTTCTGTTGGCTGTCGAGGCCAGCGGGGTCTCCTTCGCAGAACAGCAGATGCGACGCGGCAAGTACTACGATCAGCCGCCCTTCCCCTTCGTCCCGGGTTACGACGTCGTCGGCTGCGTCATCGCCACCGGACCGGGCGACGATACGACCACGGTGGGCGGCCGCTACGCCGCCATCACCAAGACCGGTGGCTGGGCCAGCCACGTCGTCGTCGACGCCGGTGACCTCGTGCCCGTTCCCGACGGCGTGGACCCGGTCGAGGCCGAGACCCTGGTGGTGAACGGCGTGACTGCCTGGCAGATGCTGCACCGGGTCGCCAAGGTCCGGGCCGGGCAGACGGTGCTGGTGCTGGGCGCCAACGGAGGCGTCGGCTCCACCCTGGTCCAGCTGGCCCGGCTCGCCGGAGCGCGGGTCATCGGGACCGCCTCCGCCCGCCACGCCGAAGCGGTCCGCGCCCTCGGCGCCCTCCCGGTCGACTACCGCGACCCCGACGTGTCTGCCCGCATCCGCGAGCTCGCCCCGCACGGCGTCGACGCGGTCTTCGACCACGTGGGCGGGCCGGGTATCGTCGACTCCTACCGGTTGCTGGCCCGCCGCGGCACGCTCGTGGTCTACGGCACTGCCGCAACCCGGGACACCCCCGGCTCTTCCCGGCTGCCGGTGCTGACGATGGTCGCTCGTCTGCTGTGGTGGAACGCGTTGCCGGGGCACCGGGCGCACTTCTTCAACGTGTGGGCCGGCCGACGTCACCGCACCGCATTCCAGGCCCGTGTCCGTGCGGACCTCGGGCAGGTCCTTTCCCTGCTCAACGAGGGTCGGCTCATCGCACAGGTCGCCGCCCGCATTCCGCTCCACGACGTCGCCCGGGCTGTACGACTCGCCGAGTCCGGCACCGTCATCGGCAAGGTCGTCCTCGTCCCGGCGCCCACCGACGCGCAACCCGCGGGCCGCTAGACCCTCCGACAGCCGGTCACGTCCCGAAAGGGAGACGCCACGCCCGTCCCCGTGCTCGCCGCGCGCCCGGTCGCCAAGAGTTGTGGTCACGGCCGCCACCCGATTCGACGCCCTGCGCAAGGTGGTCAAGATCTTTCCCGGTGAGAGCACCACGATCGCCGGTTGGAGCGGCTCCGGCACGTCGACCTCATGCGTCTCGTCGCCCCGCTCGACGTCCCCAGCGACGGCACTGTCGAACTCGACGGCGCCGACGAGGCGTCGATGACCCGATCCGCCCTGAACCGGGCCCGCAACTCGACCTGCGGCGTGGTCTTCCAGTGATTCCTCCTCAGCCCGAGCATGACCGTGCTCGACGACGTCACGTTGCCGTTGCGCACGGGCGGCGTCCGCGGGGCCGAAGGTCTGGCGGCAAGGGATGGCGACGCTCCACCAGCTCGGTCTTCGCCGATGACGCGAAGAACGAGGCCACCGACCTCTCCGGCGGGGAGAAGCAGCGGGTCGTCATCGCCCGCGACCTGGTCACCCATCCGAGCTCCCATCTCCGCCGACGAATCAACCGGCGACCTCGACTCCGCCACCGGCCAAACGGTCGAGGACATCCTGTTCGCGCTCAACGGCACGAGAGGCATCGCCTTCATCGTGGTTACCCATGACGAGGACCTCGCCGCCCGCTGCGACCGCCGGTTGCAGATCCGTGACGGTGCCGTCAGGGGCCACGGCACCCGGATCGGACCGGCGGAGGTCCGCCGACATGAACGGGATCGAGCTCATCCGGGCCGCGCGGGACTGAACGATCACCCCACGCCAGAAGGCGTGATGGGCGTTGGGCCGGGCGGGAGGATGGTGAGGTAGTCGACGATCCGGTCTCTTCGCCGGCCGGCGCCCGGGCGGTGGAGTAACCGACGGGTCGGACCAGGACCAGCTCACCCCACGCGGCGCCCTTGCTGCCAATGGGCGTCCCCTCATAGTCCGAAGAACACCAGCAGTCTGCTCCAACCCGAACGAGCGACGCCGACGCAGGCTGCCCACCAGCCGAGCCGAACAGGTCACGGCATGGCCTGTCATCTCGGCTCTGACCCCGACCAGACCTACACGACACGAACACCTGGGGGTCTCACCCAGGGCTCACAGGGAGCCCCGGCCGGGCGGCGGGCAGCTTCTGCGGGAGAGGCTGCCCGGTGAATCTGCGCGTCTGCCCGCTCAGTCAAGGTCCAGCGGGCCGGGAGATACTGGACGAATGAGCGTCAACCTCGGTATGCCCTCCACCCCGCCTCCCGCCGTGACGTCGATCACGCCGCGCCGGAAGTCGCGGAAGATCAAGGTCGGGTCGGTCGAGGTCGGTGGGGACGCACCCGTCTCGGTGCAGTCCATGACGACGACGCCGACGACCGACATCAACGCGACGCTCCAGCAGATCGCCGAGCTCACGGCCTCCGGCTGCGACATCGTGCGCGTGGCCTGCCCGAGCCAGGACGACGCCGACGCGCTGCCGGCCATCGCGCGCAAGAGCCAGATCCCCGTCATCGCCGACATCCACTTCCAGCCCAAGTACGTGTACGCGGCCATCGACGCCGGCTGCGCGGCCGTGCGCGTCAACCCGGGCAACATCCGCAAGTTCGACGACCAGGTCAAGCAGATCGCCCGCGCGGCCAAGGACGCGGGCGTGAGCATCCGGATCGGCGTCAACGCGGGCAGCCTCGACAAGCGGCTCTACGACAAGTACGGCAAGCCCACGGCCGAGGCCCTCGTCGAGTCGGCCGTCTGGGAGGCGGGGCTCTTCGAGGAGCACGACTTCCACGACTTCAAGATCTCCGTCAAGCACAACGACCCCGTCGTCATGATGGCCGCCTACGAGATGCTCGCCGAGCGGGGTGACTGGCCGCTGCACCTCGGCGTCACCGAGGCCGGCCCGGCGTTCCAGGGCACGATCAAGTCCTCCGTCGCCTTCGGGGCGCTGCTGAGCAAGGGCATCGGCGACACGATCCGCGTCTCCCTATCGGCCCCGCCGGTCGAGGAGGTCAAGGTCGGCAACCAAATCCTCCAGAGCCTCGGCCTCAAGCCGCGTAAGCTCGAGATCGTCTCGTGCCCGAGCTGCGGGCGCGCCCAGGTCGACGTCTACACCCTCGCCGAGCAGGTCACCGCCGGTCTCGAGGGCATGAGCGTGCCGCTGCGCGTCGCCGTCATGGGCTGCGTCGTCAACGGCCCGGGCGAGGCCCGCGAGGCCGACCTCGGCGTCGCCTCCGGTAACGGCAAGGGCCAGATCTTCGTCAAGGGCGAGGTCATCAAGACCGTGCCGGAGGCCGAGATCGTCGAGACCCTGATCGAGGAGGCCATGCGCATCGCCGACGAGATGGGTGAGCCCGTCGACGGCGAAGGCGCCCCCACCGTCAGCGTGGGCTGAGCGCGCTCGGCCCTGCGCTGCGGCAGGATGCTCGCGAACGGTCTGTCGCGCTCATTGCGGCTCGCGCGCTCGCCTTCGTTCGCCGCTGGGTAGACAGGGCAGAATGCACCCCATGCTGCGGACGTCACGTGAGGTCAGGCCGTTGCGTGCGGCCGACCGCGCGGACGCCCTCGCCCTGTGCGCCCGCGACCCCGCATCGTCGGTCTACGTGGCCGCGCGCATCGGCGAGACCGACCTCGACCGCCAGCGGGGCTCCCTCGTCGGGTACTTCCGCGACGGCGGTGCGCTCGAGTCGGTGTGCTGGGTGTCGGCGAACCTCGTCCCCGTCGAGTGCACCCCGGACGCGGCGGTCGCGTTCGCTCACCGGGTCCGCCGGCAGGGTAGCCAGTTCTCGTCGATCTTCGGGCCCGTCGACGCGGTCGAACGACTGTGGTCCATCCTGCGCTCGGCCTGGCGCGACCCCCTCGACATCCGCGCGGCGCAGCCCCTCCTCGCGCTCGGGCCCGACGACCCCCTGCTCGCCGAGCCCGACCCGCGGGTGCGGCTCGCCCGCGTCGACGAGATCGACGTCCTCGGCCCGGCCGCGGCGGCGATGTTCACCGAGGAGATCGGGTACGCGCCGTTCTCCGACGCCCGCGGCCGCGACGCCTACTGGCGGGCGATCCGGACGATCGCCGGCCGCGGACACGCCTTCGTCCTCGTCCAGGACGGCCGGGTCGTCTTCAAGGCCGAGATCGGCTCCGCCGGGGTCGGCGCCTGCCAGGTCCAGGGGGTGTGGGTGGCGCCGGACCGGCGCGGGCAGGGGATCGCCGTCCCCGGCATGGCCGCCGTCACGGCGTACGCCCGCGAGCACGTCGCGCCCCTCGTGACCCTCTACGTCAACGACTACAACGCCGCCGCGCTGGCGACGTACACCCGCGTCGGTTTTCACCGGGTCGGCACGTTCGCCACCGTCCTCCTGTGACGGCCGCGCCCCGCCGCGCCCCCGCCCAGCCAGGGCGCGGGGTGCTGCCACGAGCGCGCCACCGACCCGGGCCCCGCCGGACCGGGCGATAACCTGGCCTCGCCACGCCACATCGAAGGAGACCCCGTGTCGCTCACCCGCATGTCCGCCCTGTTCCTGCGCACGCTGCGAGAGGACCCGGCCGACGCGGAGCTGCCCGGCCACAAGCTCCTCGTCCGCGCGGCCTACGTCCGCCGCGCGGCGCCCGGCATCTACTCGTGGCTCCCGCTGGGTCTGCGCGTGCTCGGCAAGGTCGAGCAGATCGTCCGCGAGGAGATGGCCGCCATCGGGGCGCAGGAGGCGCGCTTCCCCGCCCTGCTCCCGCGCGAGCCCTACGAGGCGACGAACCGCTGGACGGAGTACGGCGACAACCTGTTCCGCCTCAAGGACCGGCGCGAGGCCGACCTGCTCCTCGGCCCGACGCACGAGGAGATGTTCACCCTCACCGTCAAGGACCTGTACTCCTCGTACAAGGACCTGCCCCTGTCGCTGTACCAGATCCAGACGAAGTACCGCGACGAGGCGCGCCCCCGCGCCGGGCTGCTGCGAGGGCGCGAGTTCATCATGAAGGACTCCTACTCCTTCGACGTCGACGACGCGGGTCTGCAGGCCTCCTACGACCGGCACCGCGAGGCGTACGTCCGCATCTTCGACCGCCTCGGCTTCGACTACGTCATCGTGCAGGCGACGTCCGGCGCGATGGGCGGCAGCGCGAGCGAGGAGTTCCTCGCGACGAACCAGCACGGCGAGGACACCTACGTCGTCTGCGACGCGAGCGGGTACGCGGCCAACGTGGAGGCCGTCGAGGTGCCGCAGGCGCCGGACGTGCCCGCCGACGTCGTCGCGGGCACCCCGCCCGCCACGAACGTCGACACCCCCGACACGCCCACGATCGACACCCTCGTCGCCGTCCTCAACGAGCAGCACCCCCGCCACGACGGCCGGCCGTGGACCGCGGCCGACACGCTGAAGAACGTCGTCGTCATGCTCCGGCAACCCGGCGGCGAGCGCGAACCCCTCGTGGTCGGGCTCCCGGGCGACCGGCAGGTCGACATGAAGCGGCTCGAGGCCCAGGTCGCGCCCGCCGAGATCGAGGACTTCACCGAGGCCGACTTCACGAGCCACGTCATGCTCGTCAAGGGCTACATCGGCCCGACGTCCCTCGGACCCAACCCCGGCCTCGACGAGGGCGACGCGCGGCGCATCCGCTACCTGCTCGACCCCAGCGTCGCGCGGGGATCGGCGTGGGCGACGGGCGCGAACACCCCCGGCGTGCACGTCACCTACCTCACCTACGGCCGGGACTTCGAGGCCGACGGGATCGTCCAGGCCGCCGAGGTGCGCGACGGCGACCCCAGCCCCGACGGCGCGGGCGTGCTGCGCTCGGCCCGCGGCATCGAGATGGGGCACATCTTCCAGCTCGGCCGCAAGTACGCCGAGGCGCTCGGGCTCAAGGTGCTCGACGAGAACGGCAAGCTCGTCACGGTGACGATGGGCTCGTACGGCATCGGCGTCTCCCGCGCGGTCGCCGCCATCGCGGAGGACAACTACGACGATGCGGGGCTCGTGTGGCCGCGTCAGGTCGCGCCGTTCGACGTGCACCTCGTCGCCACCGGCAAGGACGAGGCCGTCTTCGCGGCGGCCGCGCAGCTCGCCGCCGAGCTGTCCGAGGCCGGCCTCGACGTCCTCTACGACGACCGCCGCAAGGTGAGCCCGGGCGTGAAGTTCAAGGACGCCGAGATCGTCGGGGTGCCCACCATCGTCGTCGTCGGCAAGGGCATCGCCGCCGACCCCCGCGTGGTCGAGATCAAGGACCGTCGCAGCGGGGAGCGCCGCGAGGTGGAGCTCGACGGCGCGGTCGAGGACATCCTCGCCGAGGTGGGCCTCGGCTCCGTGCCCCGCTGAGCCTGCTTTCGAGCCGGCCCCGCTCCGAGCCCGCGCCCCCGACGGTCCGACCGTCGGGGGCGCGGGCGCGTTCAGCGTTCGGGGGCCACGAGCCAGGCGGCGCCGTAGGGCGGCAGCCAGACGTGCCCGTCGTCGCCGCGGCGTACGGGGGCGCCGGTGAGCGCGTCCGTCGCGTCGGCCAGGCCGTGGTCCTCGAGCCGCCAGGACGGCCAGCTGCGCCATTCGGGAGTGACGTTGTAGAGGCCGACGAAGTCCCCGAGCGGGTGGGCGCGATGGGTGACGAGCACCCCCGGGTCGTCGGGGTCGAGCACGCGGGTGGGCACGCTCGCGTGCAGGTGCGGCAGGGCGGCGCGGACACGGGCGAGGGCGGCGAGGTCGGTGAACGCCCGCCCCGGCACGCTGTCCCGGTCGTGGCGCCGCGCGACGCGGCCCTCCTCGAGCCGGGGGCGGTGCGCCCAGCGGTTGTCGGCCTCGTGGCCCGGCTCGCTCGCCCAGTCGGGGTCGTTGGGCGCGGCCAGCTCGTCACCGCTCCAGATCACCGGCACGCCGCCCCACCCGAGCACCATGGCGTGGGCGAGGCGCAGGCCCGCCAGCGCGAGCTCCGCCTCGCCCTCCACGGGCGCGTCGGCGTCGGCGGGGACGCCGAGCAGGGAGGCGGCCGTGCCGCTGATGCGGCGGTCGCCGGTCGCGGGGTTCTCCTGGAAGACGAGCCCGTCGGCCCACGACCCGGGGAACTGCCCCGAATACCAGTCGGACAGGAAGGCGCGGTGCCCGAAACCGGACGCCCCGACGGCGGCGGCGTCCTCGTCGGAGACGGCCCAGCCGATGTCGTCGTGGCAGCGGGCGTACGTGATCCACGTGGCGGTCGACGGCGCGGGCGGCAGCGCTTGGAGGGCGTGGGTCGCGAGGCGCACGTCCTTGCATGCGAGCATCGACCAGATCTGCACCATGAGGCTGTTGTGGTAGGCGAGGTCGCTCACCTTGCCGGTGTACTTCGTCGTGCCCAGGTAGGCGATGAGCTCGCTCGGCGCGACGATGGCCTCCGCCTTGAACGCGAGGGCGGGGCAGGCGATCCGCGCCATGGCCCGCAGGACCTGGGTGATCGCGTGCACCTGGGGCCGGCCCTGGCAGTTCGTCCCGAGCTCCTTCCACATGAAGGCGATCGCGTCGAGGCGCAGCACCTCGACGCCGGCGTTCGCGAGCGCGAAGACGATGTCGACGAACTCGGCGAGGACGTCGGGGTTGCCCCAGTCGAGGTCCCACTGGAACGCGTTGAACGTCGTCCACACCCAGGCCGACATCTCGTCGTCCCACGTGAAGTTGCCGGGTGCGAAGTCGGGGAAGACCTCCGGGAGCGTCGCCTCGTAGGCGTCGGGCATGGTGCGGTCCGGGTGGACGTGGAAGTAGGCGCGGTAGCGGTCCTCGCCGGCCCGGGCCCGGCGGGCCCACTCGTGCTCGGCGGCCACGTGGTTGAGGACGAGGTCGAGCACGAGGCTGACGCCGTGCTCCCGCAGCCGCGCCGTGAGGTCGCGCAGGTCGTCCATGTCGCCGAGGTCGGGGCGGACGCTGCGGTAGTCGGCGACCGCGTACCCGCCGTCGCTGTCGCCCTCCCGGGGCGTGAGCAGCGGCATGAGGTGCAGGTAGGTGACGCCGAGGTCACCGAGGTAGCCGAGCCGGTCCTGGATCCCGCGCAGGTCACCGGCGAAGCGCTCGGTGTAGGCGGCGTAGCCGAGCATCCGCGGCGACTGCAGCCAGTCGGGCCGCAGGGAGCGACGCAGGTCGAGGCGGCGCAGCTCGGGGTCGCGCTCGGCGAAGGCGCGCCGGGCGGCAGCGAGCAGCCGCGGCGCCACCTGCGCCACCTGGGCGGGAGCGTAGATCTCGCCCAGCCCGGCGAGCACGTCGGGCCACCACCGCTCGACGCGCAGCTCGAACAGCTCGCTGCTCGCTGCGTCCAGGGGCGGGGCGTCGGCGGGGGACGAGGCGTCGATCGCGGGCATGCGAACCATCTTGGTATACCCCGACGGCCACGTCGGACACGGCCGTCACATCCTGTCGGCCCGCGCCGGATCCCGCTCGTCGGGCCGATCCGCGGGCTTACCGGTACCCGCGCGTCACGCGGACGCGTCACCGAGGACGTGATCACGCTCACGCTGGGGGAGCAGTCCGGCCAGCAGCTTGTCGGCGGTGACGGGGAGGTCGCGGACGCGCACGCCCGTGGCATCGAAGACGGCGTTGACGATCGCGGCGGGGCTGCCGACGATGCCGATCTCGCCTGCGCCGCGCGAGCCCATCGGGTTGAGGTGGGTCTCGACGTCGTCGTCGAGCCAGATCGCGTCGAGGTCGGCCACGTCGGCGTTCGCCGCGACGTGGTAGCTCGCGAGGTCCTGCGTGACGACGTGCCCGAACCGCGGGTCCCGGACGGACTCCTCGAAGAGGGCCGCCGACAGGCCCATGACCATGCCGCCGAGGAACTGCGAGCGCAGCGTCGTCGGGTTGACCGCGCGGCCCACCGAGAACACCCCGAGCATGCGCGGCACCCGGATCTGGCCCGTGTCGGCGTGCACCCTCACCTTCGCGAAGTGGGCGCCGTAGGAGTTGAGGGCGTACTCCTGCAGGTCCGGGTTGTCGGGCATGCCCGCGGTGGCGCTCGCGCCCTCGCTCGGCCGGTCGCCGTGCTGCTCCCGGAACGCGCGGGCCGCCGCGGTGATGGCGATGCCCCACGACGACAGCCCCGAGGAGCCGCCCGCCACCGACGCCGACGGGTAGCGGGTGTCGCCGATCCCGAGCCGGATCTGCTCGAGGCCGACGCCGAGCGCGTCGGCGGTCACCTGGGTCAACGACGTCCACGATCCGGTGCCGATGTCGGCGGCGCCGATCCCGACGGCGTAGCAGCCGTGCTCGAAGGTGACGGTGGCCTCGTTGCCCGGCATCGCGTTCGCGGGGTAGGTCGAGCTCGCGACGCCGGTGCCGACGAGCCAGTCGCCCTCGCGCCTGCTGAGGGGCGCTCGCGGGCCTTCCTCCCAGCCGAACCGCTCGGCTCCGCGCCGCAGGCACTCGAGCAGGCGCCGCCGCCCGAACGGGTGGCCCGTCTCGGGGTCGACGTCGGGCTCGTTGCGCACCCGCAGCTCGATGGGGTCGAGGCCGCAGCGGTGGGCGAGCTCGTCCATCGCGACCTCGTGGGCGAACATGCCGGGCATCTCGCCGGGCGCGCGCATCCAGAACGGGATCGCCACGTCGAGGCGGGCCACGCGGTGCGTCGTGCGCCGGTTGGGGGCCGCGTACATGGATCGGGTCGGCGAACCCGTCTGCTCGACGAACTCCTTGATCGCCGCGCTCTGTTCGAGGACGTCGTGCGAGATCGCCGTGAGCCGGCCGTCGGCGTCGGCGCCGAGCCGGAAGTGCTGGATCGTCGCCGTCCGATAGCCGACGAGCGCGAACATCTGCTGGCGCGTCACGGTCAGCCGCACCGGCCGGGGTGCGAGCGCCTTGGCCGCGAGCGCGGCGAGGACCACGTTGACGTGCGGGGCACCCTTGCTGCCGAAGCCCCCTCCCACGTAGGGGGCCACGACCTCGAGCCGCTCGGGTTCGATGCCGAGCACGGGGGCGAGCGAGGAGCGGACCGCGTGCACGCCCTGCGTCGAGTCGACGAGCGTGAGCACCGGGCCGTCGCCGAGCCCGGCGTCCTCCCCGTGCCAGGTGGCGATGGTCGCGTGCGGCTCCATCGGGTTGTTGTGCTCGTACGGGGTGGCGTACGTCTCGTCGACGACGTGCGTCGCCGCGGCGAGGGCGGCCTCGACGTCACCGGCGGAGGTGTCGGACTCCGACCCGTCGCTGAGCTTTTCAGGGGTGTAGAGGCGTGGGGAGTCGGGGCGCAGCCCGACCTCCGCCGGTTCCTCGTCGTACTCGACCGCCACGAGCGCCGCGGCCTCGCGGGCCACCTCGCTGCTCTCGGCGACGACGAGGGCCACCGGCTGGCGTCGGAACCACACCGTGTCGTCCTGCAACGGGGCGAACTCCCGATCCTCCCCGTCGGCGACCCGCGGCGCGTTCGTGTGGTCGAGGACCGCGAGGACGCCGGGCAGGGCGCGGGCGGCGGTGGCGTCGATGCTGCGGACACGTCCCCGGGGGACGGTCGAGGCGACCATCGCCGCTTGCGCCGCGCCCTCGGCCTCGTGCTCGACCGCGTAGGGCGCGACGCCGAGCACCTTCCGGCGCCCGTCGAGGCGCCCGACCGGCCGGCCCATCTGGACCGGGTCGAGCAGCGTGGGGCCGGTGGGCTCGCTCATCGCAGGGTCCTCTCGCCGGTGCTCAGCTCTCGCAGGGCGGCCCGTACCGTCCCCCGGAGCATGGCGCGCTTGTACGCGGTGCCCTCGCTCGTCGTGGCCGCCTCGAGTTCGAGCTCGACGGCGGCGTCGATCGCCTCGTCGGTGAGGCGGACGCCGGTCAGCGCCTCCTCGGCCCGGGTCGCCCGCCACGGCACGTGCGCCACCCCGCCGAACGCGAGGCGTACCTGCGCCGCGTCGCGGGGGTCGCCTGCGTCGCTCGGCACGAGCAGGGCCGCCACGGAGACGAGCGCGAACGCGTAGGACGCCCGGTCGCGCACCTTGACGTACGTCGAACGGGCGCCCGGGGGCGGGGCCGGGAGTTCGACGGCGGTCACGAGCTCGCCGTGGGCGAGGGTCGTGTCGCGCGAGGGGTCGTCGCCGGGCAGCCGGTGCAGCTCGCCGAACGGCAGCCGGCGCTCGCCGTCGGGGCCGAGCACGACGACGCTCGCGTCGAGCACCCGCAGCGCGACCGCGAGGTCGGAGGGGTGCGTGGCCACGCACGCAGGGGAGGCGCCGAGGATCGCGGCGTAGCGCTCGTAGCCGCCGATCGCCGAGCATCCCGAGCCGGGCTCGCGCTTGTTACACGGGGTCGTCGTGTCCTGGAAGTACACGCAGCGGGTGCGCTGGAGCAGATTGCCGGCGGTGCTCGCCTGGTGCCGGATCTGCGGCGAGGCCCCCGCGAGCAGCGCCCGCGCGAGCACGGGGTAGCGCTCGCGCACGCGCGCGTCGGCCGCGGGGTCGCTGTTGCGCACGCCCGCGCCGATGCGCAGCCCGCCGTCGCTCCCGTCCTCGATGCCCGTCAGGGCGAGGCCGGTGACGTCGACGACCTCGCCGGGCGTCGCGACGCCGAGCTTGAGGTGGTCGACGAGGTTGCTGCCGCCGGCGAGGAAGACCGCGTCGGGTCGGCCCGCGACGGCGGCCACCGCCGACGCGGGGTCGTGGGCGCGGGTGTAGGTGAAGGGGGTCACGACCCGGCCGCCTGACGCACGGCCGCGACGATGCCCGCGTAGGCGCCGCACCGGCAGAGGTTGCCGCTCATCCGTTCCCGGATCTCGGCGTCGGAGAGCTCCGGCCGGCCGGACAGGTCGTCGGTGACGTGGCTCGGTTGCCCGGCCGCGAGCTCGGCCAGGGCGCCGACCGCCGAGCACACCTGGCCCGGGGTGCAGTACCCGCACTGCAGGCCGTCGTGGTCGAGGAACGCCTGCTGCACCCGGTGCAGGGGCAGATCGGCGGGGTCCGCGCCGGGCAGGGACGGGGACGACGGTTCTGCCGTATCGGCCGGCGGCCCGGCGTCCGGCGCCTCGTCGAGGGCCGCGAGGCCGCGCGAGGTCGTCACCGTGGCACCGTCGTGCGCCACCGCCAGGCTCAGGCACGTGAGATGCCGACGACCGTCGAGGATCACCGTGCACGACCCGCACTGGCCGTGATCGCAGCCCTTCTTCGGGGCGGTGTGGCCCAGTCGTTCGCGCAGCGCGTCGAGCAGGGTCGTGCGGACGTCGATCTCGATCCGGACGGCCTCGCCGTCGACGTCGAGGCCGATGGTTCTCGTCATGGGGGGCACCTCTCGAACCTGAGCCGTGCGGCGACCGTCGACGGCGTACCTTCGCCGATGCCCCGTCGCGCGCGGGCACAAACCCCCTCCCGCAGCCCGGAGCGGACGGGCGGACCCGCGGGCCCCGGGTGACACCGCGGCCTCGGCGCGGCCACCGCGACGGGGCGGCACCGGCACGTACGATCGCGGGGTGAGCCAGCCCCCACGGAGGTGGCCGCGCCGGGTCTACGGCGTCGGCACCGAACCCGATCCGCGGTTCTCCCTGGCCAACGAGCGCACGTTCCTCGCGTGGATCCGCACGACCCTGGCGTTGCTCGCCGGCGCCGCCGCCATCGACGCCCTCGCGCTGCCCATGCCCCGGCCCGTGCAGCAGACGATCGCCGTCCTCCTCGCCCTCGCGGGGATCGGCTGCGCGATCACGGCGTGGCGCGGGTGGGCGGCCGCCGAGCGGGCCATGCGCCTCGGGCACCCGCTCCCCGGCAACGCGGCGGCCCTGCCGCTCGTGGCCGTCGTCGTCGCGGTGGCGGTCGTCGTCGCCGTGACGGCGCTCGCCGGCTGATGCCGCCCGACCCGCCCGTCGACCCGGGCCTGCAGCAGGAACGCACGGCGCTCGCCTGGCGCCGCACCGGACTCGCGCTCGTCGTCGGCGTCCTCACCGTGGGCCGGCTGTCGATGGAGGCGTTGGGGGCGATCGTCGTGCTGCCGGCCGTGCTCGCCCTCGCCGCCGCGCTGTGGGTCGTCGCGGCGTCGCTGCGCCGGGGCCGCTTCGCCGCCACCTCCGGCGTCGAGGCCGGCTTCCGCGACGTCCTGCGCGACGGCCGGCTCCCCGCGGCGATGGCCCTCGTCGTGCTCGTGCTCTGCGCGGTCGAGCTCGTCACCGCCCTCTCCGGCGCGTTCCCGCAGATCCACCTCGAGATCAGATCGCCCTGACCTCACCGACCGCGCGAGGGTCAGAGGCGCCCGAGCCGTGACTCGCCCAGGTGCGCCAGCAGGTCGGCGGGATCGGCCCACACCTCGACCGCCCCGGCCTCCCTCAGCTCCGCCTCACCGATGCCGCCGCAGGTGAGGGCGATGCACGGCACCCCGGCCCGCTCCGCCGCCTGCACGTCCCACACCGTGTCGCCGAGGGCGACCGAGCGCTTCGGGTCGAGGCCGTGGTCGTCGATCGCCACCTGGATGAGGTCGGGCGCGGGCTTCGCCTTCTCGACGTCGGCGGACGTGGACGCCCCCGACACGATGTCCTCCTCCACGCCGATCGCGGGGAGCATCCAGTCGAGGTCGTCCTTCTGGCCGCTCGTGGCGATGACGACGCGCAGGCCGCGCTCGTGGCAGGCCCGCAGGAGGTCCGCCGCCTTCGGGAACGCGCGGATGTCGTCCTGGAACGCCTCGTAGTGCGAGGTGTGGGCGCTCGAGACGGCGTCGTCCTGCCCGCCGGTGAGGTGCTCGACGAGCTCCCCGCTGGCGATGCCGATCGCGTCGTGGACCTGCTTCATGCTCACGTCGTCGTACCCCCCGTCGCGCAGGGCGCGGATCCACGCGATCGTGTGCAGGTAGTTCGTGTCGAGCATGGTGCCGTCGACGTCGACGACGACTCCGGGCGTGAGGTCGGACATGCGGTGCTCCTGGGTCGAGGGGCCGCCCCGCCGGCGGCGCCGGCGCACTCGAGCTCGTGGTCTCGGGCGGGCGGGGGATCGTGGGTCGATCCTCTCGCGCCGCGTTCGGCGTCGACGCGCCGGCACCCCGGAGTACGCCCGGACGCCCCGCCACCCCCGGCCGCCGACACCGGGCCGCCCTCCCGGGCGGGCCCGGGGTGGGGACCGTAGGTTGGGCGCACCCGCCCACGACCCGAGAGGCACCCATGCCGCACTTCACGTACGACGACCCGTGGCGCCTGCGCGAGACGCGCCTCGACCTCGACGCGCTCGGCGTCGCCGAGTCGGTCCTCGCACTGTCCAACGGCTACGTCGGCGTCCGCGGCACCCTCGACGAGGCGGACCCGGGGCACGCGCCGGGCACCTTCATGTCGGGGGTCTACGAGACGCATCCCCTCAGCTACCCCGAGGGCGGCTACGGCCACCCCGAGGAGGGGGAGGCGATGGTGAGCGTCGCCGACGGGACGCCGATCCGGCTCGAGGTCGACGGGGTGCCGCTCGACGTGCGCACGACCCCGCCCACCAGCCACGAACGCGTCCTCGACCTGCGGGCCGGCACCCTCGACCGCGAGCTCGTCGTCGCCGTCACCGGCGGCCCGCGGGTCCGCGTGCGCTCGCGCCGCGTCGTCTCCCTGACCGATCGGTCCGTGTCCGCGATCCGCTACGAGGTCGCCGCCCTCGACCGGCCGGCCCGGATCGTGCTGCGCTCGGGGCTCGTCGTCGACGAGTGCCCCGTCGAGATCGACAACGGCGACCCGCGGGTGGCGGAGGCGCTCGACCGGCCGTTCGAGGCCGTCGGCTTCGGCCGCCTCGTCGACTGCGGGGGAGCCCTCGTGCACACGACCCGCCGGTCGGGGATCACCGTCGCCGCCGCCGTCGGCCACGACGTCGTCCTGGACCGCGCGGACGACGGGGTCGAGGAGCCGACGGGCCAGGAGGCGCAGGGCACGCCGGTCGGGGGCGAGCCCCGGGTCTCGACGCGGGTCGACGACGACCGGGTCACCACGACGATCAGTGCCGACCTGGAGGCCGGGGACCGGCTCGTCCTCACCAAGTACCTCGCCCACGTCCGGGCCGACGGGTCCGGCGACACGACGCCGGAGACCCTGCGCGAGCGGGCCCTGGCGGCGCTCGAGGGTCACCGGGCGCGGGGCCTGGACGCCCTGCTGGCGAGCCAGCGCGACCACCTCGACCGGTTCTGGGCCGAGTGTGACGTCGAGGTCGACGGGGACGACGAGCTCCAGCTCGCGCTGCGCTACGCCCTCTTCCAGCTCCACGGCAGCGCGGCGTGCACGACCGGGGCGCCCGTGGGGGCGAAGGGGCTGACCGGGTCGGGGTACAGCGGCCACACGTTCTGGGACATCGAGGGCTTCGTCCTGCCGGCCCTGACGCTGCTGCGTCCGGACTCGGCCGCGCGCCTCCTGCGCTGGCGGGCCGGGACCCTCGACCAGGCCCGCGACCGCGCCCGCGTGCTCGACCTCGCGGGGGCGAGCTTCGCGTGGCGGACCATCAGCGGCACCGAGGTCTCGGCCTACTGGCCGGCGAGCACGGCGGCGATGCACGTCAACGCCGACATCGCCCGGGCCTTCGACCACTGGACCAACGTCACCGGCGAGGCGCCGGAGGCCGTCGGCGCCCTCGGGGTCCTCGTCGAGACCGCGCGCCTGTGGGCGTCGATGGCCTCGGTGGACGCCGCCGGGGAGTACCACTTCTACGGGATGACCGGCCCGGACGAGTACACGGGCGTCGTCGACGACAACGTCTTCACCAACCTCATGGCCCAGCGCAACCTGCACGTCGCGGCGCAGACCTGCGCCGACGACCCCGGGGCCGCGGCCGGCCTGGGCGTCACCGAGTCCGAGATCGGGGAGTGGCACGCGATCTCCCGCGCCATCCACGTGCCCTACGACGAGGACCGGCGGGTGCATCCCGCGAACGCGAGCTTCACCCAGTACCGCGAGTGGCCGTTCGAGGACAAGGAGGACGGCTACCCGGTCCAGGAGAACTCGCACTACGCCCTCATCTACCGCCGTCAGGTGCTCAAGCAGGCCGACCTCGTGCAGGCGCTGTGGTGGTGCCGCGACGCGTTCACCCCCGAGGAGGCGGCCGCAGACCTCGAGTACTACGAGGCGAGGACGGTGCGCGACTCGTCGCTGTCGGCCTGCGTCCAGGCCGTCGCGTGCGCCGAGGCCGACCACGTCGACCTCGCGCTGCGCTACCTGCGGGAGGCCGCGTTCGTCGACCTGCGGGACCTGCACGGCAACGCCGCCCAGGGCCTGCACCTCGCGTCCGTGGCCGGGGCCTGGCTCGCGTTCACCGCCGGACTCGGCGGCCTGCGTGAGGACCACGACACCCTCGAGCTCGCGCCGCACCTCCCGGCCGCCCTGAGCCGGACCCGGTACCACGTGCGGTGGCGCGGTTCCGTGCTGCGCGTCGAGACGACCCGGGCGGGGACGACGCTGTCGCTGCCCCGGCCGGCGGACCGCCCCGTCGAGGTCGTCATCGACCGGGACCGCGTGCTCGTCGGCCCCGACGAGCCGGTGCGGGTGCCCCTCCTCGACCCCGCCCCTCTTCGCCCCGAGCCGACCCAACCTCCCGGCCGCGCCCCGAGCTGCTGAGGTCGGGCCCGCCCGCCCGGGACGCCGACGGGCCCCCGCCACCGGGGAGGTGACGGGGGCCGGGAAGGCCGGGAGGCCAGGAGGCCGAAAGGCCGGAGCGGATCAGCCCCAGCAGTGCTTGGAGGGGTTCCAGGGGGACGTGCCCTGCTCGGCGAGCAGCTCGCGGGCGGCGGCGTCCTGGACGGCCTTCGGCGCGTGCTTGGCACGCGAGTAGCCCTCGGAGGCGTCCAGGCCGCGCCAGGTGGCGTTGATCATCTGGTACGCGCCGGAGGCGGAGGAGACCGGGTTCTGGGCCTTGTAGTCCCCACCCGACTCGCACTCGCGGATCTTCGCGAGAACGGAGCTCGAGCCGGCGGTCGACGCGTCGCGCTCGTGGGCGGAGGCGGACAGGGAGCCCCCGATCCCCATCGTCGCCAGGGCGGCGGTGGCACCCGCGGTGAGCATCGTGCGGCGGATCGTCTGTCGAGCGGTCGTCATGCGTGTCTCCTCGTTCGGGGGCGTCGGGGGTGTCCAGGACGTACGTCGCGAACACGAACTCGTCCACCCTGGCGTCGCCCGCATGACACGACGATGACGCGATGCTGGACGAAACCCGGGTAACGCCCCGGGGACCCCGGGCGCGACCTGCGGCGGAAGGGGACATGATGACGGGATGAAAGTCCTCATCTTCGACGCCGATCCCGGCGGCGGGGGCGATTCCGGGATGCGGTTGGGGGAGGCGCTCGCGCTCGAGGGCATAGCCGTCGAGGTGCTCGTCGACCCGGTCGTGGCCGCGCGGACCGTGCAGATGGCGCTGTGCGACGCCGTCGTCGTGTGCGTCACCGGCGTCGACGACCGGGTGCTCGACTGGTGCGCGCGCCTGCGCGAGGCCGAGTCCGGGGTGGCGCTCGTCGTCGTCGCCGACGAGGCCGCCCCCGAGCGGGTCGTCGCGGTCCTCGACGCGGGCGCCGACGACTGCGTGACCCGCCCGGTCCGGCTGAGCGAGATCGCGGCCCGGCTGCGGGCCGTCGAGCGCCGAGGTCGACGTCCGCGGCCGGCGGCCCTCACGGCCGGCTCGCTGACCCTCGACCCCGCGGCGCACCGGGCGTGGCGCGACGACGTCGAGCTCGAGCTCTCCGCCACCGAGTTCGCGCTGCTCGCCGTCTTCCTCCGCCGCCCGGGCGAGGCCCTGTCGCGCGCCGAGCTGCTCGACCTCGTGTGGAACCGGGTGGAGCAGGAGAGCTCGAACGTCGTGGACCGGGTCGTCGCCCGGCTCCGCCGCGTCGTCGACGAGCCGTTCGGCCGGCCCACGATCCACACGGTCCGCGGGGTCGGCTACCGCCTCGACCCCGACGAGCCGGACGAGTGAGCCTGCGGCGCCGCCGGGTGGTCTCCCCGGCGGGCCTGCCGGCCCGCTCGGCCGGGTGTCAGAGGATCTGGCGCAGGTTGGCCTTGGCGAGGTCGATGAGCTCGTCGCCGCGCCCCGACATGACGGTACGGATGGCGTACAGCGTGAAGCCCTTCGCCTGCTCGGCGTCGACGGCGGGCGGGATCGACAGCTCCTGCCGTTCGGTGACGACGTCGAGGATGCCTGGGCCGTCGTGGGCGAGGAACTCGGCCACGGCGTCGGGGAGGTCCTTGGACCGTTCGACGCGGCGTCCGTACATCCCCATCGCCCGGGCGACGGCGCCGAAGTCGGGGTTGGTCAGGCCCGTGCCGTACGTGACGAAGCCCGCCGCCTTCATCTCGAGCTCGACGAAGTTGAGCGAGCTGTTGTCGAAGACGACGACCTTCACCGGCAGACCGTTCTGCACGAGCGTGAGCAGGTCGCCGAGGCCCATCGCGAGGCCGCCGTCGCCGGCGAGGGCGATGACCTGCCGGCCCGGCTGCGCCGCCTGGGCGCCGATGCCCTGGAGGAGGGCGTTGGCCATCGAGCCGTGCGAGAACGAGCCGATGAGGCGCCGGCGACCGTTCATGCGCAGGTAGCGGGCCGCCCAGACGACGGGCGACCCGACGTCGGGGATGAAGATCGCGTCGTCGTCGGCGTGCTCGTCGACGATCCGGGCGAGGTACTGCGGGTGGATCGGGGCGTTCCGCTTCGACGGGGTCGCGAGGTCGTCGAGCCGCTCGCGCGTCTTCGCGTAGTGCGCGCGGGAGTCCTCGAGGTGGCGGCGGTCGGTCTTCGCGGTGAGCCGGGCCCGCAGGGCCGGAGCCGTGTCGGCGATCGTGCCGACGAGCCCGACGTCGACGGGGTGGCGCCGCCCGATCTGCTCCCCGCGCATGTCGACCTGCACGACCTTCGCGTGCTGCGGATAGAACTGCCGGTAGGGCAGGTCGGTCCCGAGCATGAGGAGGGTGTCGGCGCGCTCCATCGCCCGGTAGCCGGACGCGAAGCCGAGCAGGCCCGTCATGCCGACGTCGTAGGGGTTGTCGTACTCGAGGTGCTCCTTGCCGCGCAGCGCGTGCACGATCGGCGCCCCGAGGGTCTCGGCGAGGCCGATGACCTCCTCGTGCGCGCCGGCGCACCCGGCGCCGGCGAGGATCGTCACCCGCTGCCCGGCGTTCAGGATCGCCGCGGCGCGGTCGAGTTCGGCCTCGACGGGGACGACGCTCGACTGCGTGGCGCGGATGGCCACGGTCCGGTCGGTGACGGCCGGGGCGAGGGCGACGTCGCCGGGGATGACGACCACGGCCACCCCGCGACGCTGCACCGCGGTGCGCATGGCGATCTCGAGGACGTGGGGCATCTGGCTCGGCTGGGCGACGTACTCGCAGTACACGGACGCCTCGCGGAACAGCTCCTGCGGGTGCGTCTCCTGGAAGTAGTTCGTGCCGATCTCGGCGGTCGGGATGTGCGCCGCGATGGCGAGGACGGGCACCCGCGACCGGTTCGCGTCGTAGAGGCCGTTGACGAGGTGCAGGTTGCCGGGCCCGCAGCTCCCGGCCGCGACGGCCAGCTCCCCGGTGACGGCGGCCTCGGCGGACGCCGCGAAGGCGGCCGCCTCCTCGTGGCGCACGTGCACCCACTCGATCGTGCCGTCCGTGCGCAGCGCGTCGGTGAACCCGTTGAGCGAGTCGCCGGGGATGCCGTAGACCCGCTTCACCCCGCTCGCGCGGAGCGTGCCGACGATCTGTTGCGCGATCGTGCCCATGCCGTTCTCCTTCGGATCGGCGGGCCCGCGGACGTCACGACCCTGGGGCGCGCGGACTCGCGTGCGGCGCGGGAGGATCCGACGCCGCTGCCCGTCGATCCTGCCACCGCGAGAGGCAGCGACCCCGGGCCGGGGGCCCCGGCGATCGGCAGGGGCCGATCGATCAGGGTCAGCGGCGCGCGAGGCGGTACGCGTCGCGCACGACGTGGCCGGCGGGGGTGTCGCGGACGGCGCGCCAGGCCGGGGTGCGGGCGAGGCGGGCGACCAGCGACGGCGAGGTCGTCGCGGCACGGGCCGCGTCGGCCTGCGCGGTGGCGGCCGCGGAGATCTCCGCCCGCGAGGCCGGCAGGGGCCGCGCCGGCCGGTGGGGGGCGGACCCGCCCTCGACGCCGGCGAGGTGGTCGGCGAAGCTGCCGCGCCACAGCGCGCTGCGCAGCACGCGTTCCTGCCGGGCCGTGGTCTCGCCGGCGCGGGAGGCCCGCCACAGGTCGTGCACGTGCGGCACGTCGAACGCCGCGCCCCACGAGGCGCTGTCCGCGAGGAGGTGCTCGACCCGATCCGCGTCGGAGGCGTCGGCGACGCGGATGACGCGGGGCGGCGCGGCCGGCGTCGGGGCACCCGCGGCCGGCGTCACGGGGGCCGCAGATGACTCGGCGGGAAAGAACGGCACGTCCGCCCACGCGGGCACGAGGCTGCGGATGATGTCGCGGTGCAGGGTGTTGGCCTGCCGGTCCTGCGGGGTCATGGCGAGCGCGGCCTGGATGAAGGCGGGCGAGAGCAGGGGGGAGACCGTGCCGAGGCGTTCGGCGGTCGTGCCCCAGCGGCGGAGGCGTTCGCGCAGGTAGTAGACGTCGAGGACGCTCGCGCCGGTGTGGCCGCGGGCGGCGATGCCCCGCAGGACGGCGAGGACGTGCGCCACGAGCTCGGCCCGGGCGGCGTTCGTCGCGCCGGGGACCGGCGCCTGGCGGGTCACGACGGCGGCGGCGAACCTGCGCAGCCGGGTGTCTTCCGGGAGGGCGAGCAGGGCGTCGAGACCGCCCGGGTAGAAGAAGCCGTGGGCGATCTCGCCGCCGACGCCGCCCACGGCGACGTCGGTCCGCTCGTCGAGCGTGGCGGGCGGGCGGTGGCCGAGGAACGTGCAGGGACGCAGGCCCTCCGCGACGTCGTGCCAGGCGCGGGCGCGCTCGAGCGCGGCGAACGGCGGCGTCTCGACCCGGCCGCCGGTGGGCAGGTGCCGGACGCGGTGCTCGGGCGGGTCGGCGAGCAGGCCGACGAGGGTGCGGGCGCCGTCGAGGTCGCCGGGGACGGCGTCGTGGGAGTGCAGGGTGACGTCGGCGCCCGCGGCCACGAAGGAGGCCGCGACCAGGCGCGAGTCGCGCCCGCCGGAGAGGTCGACGACGGGGCGGACGTCGTAGAGCCGGGACACCGACGCGGCCACGGCGCGCAGGCTCTGCGCGGCGTCGTGCGCGAGCTCCGCCCGGTGCGCCGCGGTGGCCCCGGCGCCGGACCACGAGGCGACGATGTCGACGGCGGAGACGGACAGGCGACCCGCGCGCCCGTCCCAGTGGATCGTGCTCGCGGCGTCGACCGCGCGGACGCCCGCGTACGGGGTGGTCTCGCCGAAGAACTCGTCGGCGACGGCCGACTGCGCCCACCCGTGGGGGTCGGCGGTGGCCGGCAGGCCCGCGAAGCGGAGCGCGGCGACGGGCCGGTTCGACCAGACCCGGCCCCAGGGCGTGGTCACCTCGAAGAGGCGCCCGACGCCGAGCGCGTCGGTGTGCAGGGTGAGGGCGTCGGCCTCGGCGTGCAGGTGGGCGAGGACGAACGGCGGGGCGATCCGCAGCATGGCCGCCGGGTCCGACCGCAGCGCCTCGGCGAGCGCGAGCGGGGCGTCCGGGAGCGGGATCGCACCGACCACCCGCTCCACCCCGAGCGGGGCGTACAGGGAGGCGACCGCCCGCCCCGGCGCCTGGCTCCAGGCGGGCCAGCGCGACGGGGACTCCGCCGCCTCCCACAGGGCGAGCCCGCACGAGGGGGCGCCCGCGCTCTCGCTGCGGGGCGGGACCGCCCATCGGGGGGCGTACCTCGCCTCGACGCGCTCGCGGGCGGCGGCGAGGTCGACGCCGGCGTCGCGGCAGACGTACGCAATCAGGGTGTGCATCGGCAGCTTCGGTGTCGCGGCGGAGGTGGACTCCCAGGCTAGCGGTAGTTATGTCTGATCCGTTGCACGGCAACGATTTTGCGCGGGCCAGACGGACTCGGGCCTGCATGGCGGCGCTGCGGGTCGGAGGGCGCACCCGGGCCACGTATCGACGCCTCGCCGGCCCCCGCGGGGCCGTCGACGCGGCGACCGACGGCGAGCGTGCGAGCCGCAGCGCGCGCGACAGGACGCGTTCGCCTCAGCGGATGCGGGCGAGGAAGTCGAGGAGCGCCCGGTCGAACGCCTCCGGATCGTCGACGTTCACCGCGTGCCCGACGCCCTCGAGGACGACCGCCTCGACCAGGGGGTGGTCGTCCGCGAGGGAGGTCGCGTGCTCGGTCGGCCAGTACTGGCTGCCCGAGCCCGCCACGAGCAGCATCGGTGCCGTCGTCCGGGTGATGACGTCGCGCCGTCGGCCGCGGCGTGATCGGCGAGCAGGGGGAGGGTGACCGGGTCGGCCGCGTCGCGCATCGCGGGCATCGCCCCCGTCTCCTCGACGAGCCGCATGAGCCCGGCGGTCGTCGTGCTCGGGTCGAGGCCTCGTCCGGTCGCCGGGATCCCCGCGGCGAAGAGGGTGCCGAGGTTCTTCCGGGTGAGTCCGTAGAAGCCGTGCTCCCAGCCGTCGCCGTTGAGCATCCGCGGCGTCTGGTCGACCGAGACCATCCCCAGGCAGCGGTCGAACCCGAAGAGGTCGAGGTAGGCCCAGATCGAACTCGCGCCCATCGAACCGCCGACGAGCACGGCCGCGCTCAGGTCGAGGTGGTCGAGGAGTTCCGCGAGGTCCTTGCCGTGCCGGGACAGGCGCTGCCCGTGCGCCGGCGAGGCGGACTCGCCGTGGTTGCGCCGGTCGAACGCGACGACGCGGTAGCCGGCGCCCAGCAGGGCCCGCTGCGTGACGTGCCAGGTCGTCGCCGGCGCGGTGAACCCGGCGACGAGGACGACCGGGGTCCCCGCGCCCTCGTCGGTGTAGGCGAGGTCGACGCCGTCGGTCGTGCGGAAGCGGGGCATGAGCGGCTCCTTCGGGCGGGAGGGTCGGACGTGACGCGTCCGGACACCGCGACCGCCCCCGGGCCGGGTGGCGGCGGGGGCGGTGCGGTGGGTCCGGTCGCGACTCAGGCCAGGGCGGCCATGGCGGCGTCGTAGTCGGGCTCCTGGGCGATCTCCGGGACGAGCTCGGTGTAGGTCACGCTCCCGTCGGCGTCGAGGACGACGACGCTGCGGGCGAGCAACCCGGCGAAGGGACCGTCGGTCATCCGCACGCCGTAGTCGTCGCCGAACCCGCCGCGGAAGGAGCTCGCGGCGGTGACGTTCTCGATGCCCTCGGCGCCGCAGAAGCGCGCGAGCGCGAACGGGAGGTCGGCGGAGACGCACACGACGCTCGTGTCGTCCCGGCCCGCGGCGAGTTCGTTGAACCGGCGCACGCTCTGCGCGCACACGCCGGTGTCGACGCTCGGGAACACGTTGAGGACGACGCGGCGGCCGCGGAGCGAGTCGCTCGTCACCTCGGACAGGTCGGCGCCCACGAGCGTGAACGCGGGGGCGGGCGAGCCGAGCTCGGGCAGCTCGCCGGAGGTCTGGACGGGGGTGCCCTTCAGGGCGGTGGTGGCCATGGGTGTCTGTCTAGCACGCGCGCTCAGGCGCCGGGGACGGGACGCTGGTCGTCGACCCAGGCCCCGAGCAGCCCGCGGAAGTGCGCGAGGAAACGCTCCTGCTCGTGCGGCGGGTACGTGGCCTGGACCGTCTCGCGCAGGATGCGGTCGAACTCGGGACCGCTCACCCACTCGTGCACGGCCTCCGGGAGGTGGCGCAGGTGCTCCTCGCACCACTCCCAGTAGCGCGCCGAGTCGAGCTGGGCGTCGGCGAGCTCGAGGTAGGCCGCGATCTTCGCGTCGTAGTCGAGGGCCGGGTCGTCGGCGATGTCGAAGTACCGGCGCGTCTGCAGGTCGACGCAGCCGCGCCGGCCGGTGACGACGCAGTACGTCGACCAGCGCACGAGCGCCGTCATCGCCCACGGGAAGTAGTAGTGCAGGCTCGTCACGGCGACGTCGGGGCACGCGTTCGCGTAGTCGATCGGGTACACCTCGTCGCCGGCGACGAGCATCTCCGCGGAGTTGAACTCCCACCCGAAGAACGCGTTGACGATGCGGCTGATCGCGCCGACCTCGAACCCCGCCTTCTCCGACAGGAAGTCGTGGTTGACCTGGTAGCGCTCGTGCATGGGCTTCTCGGGGCGGAAGTCCATGACCATCGTCTCGGGGCCGATGCTCAGGGCTCGGGCGAAGACGTCGTAGTCGATCGTCGCCTGCAGGTGCATGAGCATCTCGCCGGACTCGTCGTAGGCGCGGTGCAGGTCGCTCCGGTCGTCCACCCGCGACACCCCGCGCCAACCGCCGCCGTCGAACGGCTTCATGTACAGCGGGTAGCCGAGATCGTCGGCGATCGCGTCGAGGTCGAAGTCGCGGTTGTACGTGCTGGAGGTGTACGCCCAGCGCACGTTGTCGACGGGGTTCTTGTAGGGCACGAGGATCGTCCGCGGCACCTTGAGCCCGAGGCGGAGCATGGCGCAGTAGGCGCTGTGCTTCTCCATCGACTGGAACGTGAACGGGCTGTTGAGCAGGTACGTGTCGTCGGTGAGCGCGGCCTTCTTCAGCCACTCCCGGGGGTGGTAGTACCAGTGCGCGAGCCGGTCGATGACGAGGTCGGTGCGCACGGGGTCGGTGAGGTCGAACGGCTCGATCGTCAGCCGTTCGCTCGCGAGGGTATGCATCGTCCCGTCGGGCCCGCGCACGGGGCCCACGCGCCGCAGGAGGGCCTCGAAGGCCTGCGGCCAGTCGGTCTCGGCGCCGAGGAGCAGGCCGATGAGGTGGGTGGTGCTCGCGTTCACGGGGGACCTCCTGGGCGGGACGGGGGCACTGACCGTTCGGTCAGCAGAATCGGGGGAGGTGGTGGGCGATCTGGACCCGCCACCAGTCCCAGTCGTGGGCGACGTCGGGCCCCCACACGTCGAGCTCGTGGGGGATGCCGGCCGCGGAGAGGAGGGCGTCCATCTCGTGGGCCGCGGGCAGCGAGCGGGTCGGGTGGGTCTCCCAGGCGCCCTGGCCGACGGTGAGGACGACGAAGACGCGCTCGCGCAGGCGCGCCGCGGCCTCGCCGTGCAGGTTCGGCACGTAGTCGGTGGGGTTGGTGAAGTAGGCGTCGTCGCCGCGGTCGCCCCAGCCGCCCCACGAACTCGGGTCGTAGTTGCCGGACTGGCAGATCGCCACGGGGAACAGGTCCGGGCGGGTCAGCGCGAACTGCAGGGCGTGATAGGCGCCGAGGCTGCACCCGGTGACGACGGCGTCGGTGGCGCCGGGGGAGTCCGCCCCCATCCAAGGCACGACGCCCTGGGTGATCCAGCGCTCGTACCCGCGGTGGCGGCGGGCCCGCTCCTCGGTGGAGACGCTCCGGTCCGAGAAGGTGATGTCGTCGAAGGAGTCGACGCAGTAGAGCTTGACGCGCCCCGCGTCGATGAGCGGGGCGAGCGCGTCGACCATGCCGTTGTTCTCGTAGTCCCAGGCGCGGCCCTGCTCGCTCGGGAAGACGAGGACCGGTCGGCCCCAGTGGCCGTACCGGATGACGACGCCGCGCCGGCCGAGGTCGGGCGCGTCGATCTCGCGGTGGACGCGTTCCATCAGGGCTCCTCGGGCGAACCGGTGCTGTCGGGGGTTCCGTGGGTGTCGGGGGTGCCGGTCGCCTCTGCCGCGCCCGGCCCGCCCCACGCGCGGCGCAGGAGGTCGGGCAGGGCGGGGTCGAGCAGGTCGCGCCAGGCCGTGTAGCAGTGACCGTCGCGCACGGTCGCCGTGTCGACGTCCAGGCCGAGGCGGCGCAGGTGGGCGGCCATCGCCTCGTTGTTGCCGAGGTTCTCCTCCGCGGTGCCGCACACGAGCGCGACGGGCGGCGCCGCGGGCGGCCGGTCGGCGGCGGCGACCTCCGCCGTGAAGGACGTGATCGCGTCCCAGTGCGGGAACGACGACTCGCCGGGGTCGAGGGCGGGGGTGAAGTACGACCCCGAGGCGAGGAACAGCCCGGCGAACGTCCCCGGCTGCGTCCACTCCGCGTGCAGCGCGGCGAGCGCCCCGAGGCTCGCGCCGAGCAGCACCGGGGCGCCCGGGGTCGGCCAGCGGCTCGTGAGCACGGCGGTCGCCGTCGCGAGCGTGCGCGCGTACTCGGGACGCGCCGAGTAGCGGGCGTCGCGGTCCGGGCCCGGCGAGAGGAGCGCGACCCGCACGCGCGGGGCGCGCCCGGCCGCCGCGAGGGCGTCGAGGCAGTGCACGAGGCCGCCGAGGGCGTCCATCTCGGGGCCGTCGTGGGCCATGACCATCGGGAGGGCGTCGGCCGGGCCGGTGTCGCGCGGGGAGACGACCCGCACGACGAGCTCGCCGTCGTGGGCGCCCGCCCCGTGCTCGAGGGTCCACGTCTCGACGTGGTGCTCGGCCGGGGGCGTCGCGGTCCAGACCGGCGGGGCGTACCCGGGCATCGGCAGCCACGAGTGGTCGCCGAACGCGCCGCCGACCCGCAGCGGGTTCGTCGGGTCGAGGCCGAGGTGGGTCGGGCCCGCCTCGGCGGCCGCGTCGGCCTCGCCGCCGGCGTGGCCCGCTTCGCGGATCTCCACGAGGTACTCGAGCCGGTCGAGGTCGGGGACGGGCTGCGCCAGCTCCCAGCCGCCGGGCACGGACGCGTACTCCCGCTCCAACGGCGTGCTCAGGTGGGCCCACAACCGCACCCCGGCGAGGGCGTGGTCCGGGTCGGGGAACGTGAGGACGAGCGCCCCGTCCTCGACCCGGGACGCCCGCAGCGTCGGTGCCTGCCCGGCGTCGGCCCGCTCGGCGGCCTCCGGTGCGACGGCGTCCCCGACGGAATCGTCGTCCGGCGTCGCGGGGGCGGCGGGCTCGTCGTCAGGGGCGGACACCCCCGTGACGCTATCGGCTGGGCCGGTCCCGGTCCATGCCGGGCGCGGCCGCCGTGCCGGGCTCCCGGTCGTCCGCGGGTCTAGGCCGGGGCCGCCACCGTGCCATAGTCTGACCGTCCAGCCCGCGAGTCGAGGAACCCGGTGAACAGTCCGGGGCGGTCGCGCCACTGTGAGGCCCGCGAGGGCCGAGCCAGACCCTCGTCCCGCGGTCGTCCGTTCGATGGGGGCGCGTCCACCCCCGAGGGAGTTTCGCCGTGCACATCGCCGACGGGTACCTGCCCGCCACCCACGCCGCGCTCTGGTACGCGGCCTCCGCGCCGTTCGTCGTCCACGGCGCCCGCGCCGTGGTGCTGCAGGTGCGCGAGCACCCCGAGAACCGGCTGCTCCTCGCGGCGGCGGGGGCCTTCACGTTCGTCCTGTCCGCGATCAAGCTGCCCTCGTACACGGGCAGCTCGAGCCACCCGACGGGCACCGGGCTCGGGGCCGTGCTCTTCCGGCCACCCGTCATGGCGTTCCTGTCCACGGTCGTCCTCGTCTTCCAGGCCCTGCTGCTCGCGCACGGCGGCATCACGACGCTCGGCGCGAACGTCTTCGCCATGGGCGTCGTCGGCCCGTGGGTCGGCTTCGCCTGCTGGCGGGCGCTGCGTCGCGTCAGCGCCTCGCTCGCCCTCTTCACCGCGATGGCGCTGGCCGACCTGGCGACGTACTGCGTCACGTCGGTGCAGCTCGCCCTCGCCCACCCCGACGCGGCCGGCGGGTTCGCCGCGGCGCTCGCCAAGTTCCTCGGGATCTTCGCGCTGACCCAGGTGCCCCTCGCCCTCGCCGAGGGCCTGCTCGGGCTCCTGCTCTTCCGCGTCCTGTCCGACGTCGCGGCACCCGAGCTGCGGCGGCTCGGCGTCCTGCCGCACCGCGCGGGCGGCTCCACCGACGCCGGTTCCACCACCGACGCCGCCTTCACCACGGACACCGACTCCGCCGACCCCCGGGGGGCGGCCCGATGAGGCGCCTCGTCGACGCCGCGCTGCTGGCGGGCGTGGTCGCCCTCGTCGTGCTGGGCCTCGTGCTCGGCTCACCGCGCTCGAGCGGCGGTGAGGGGGAGAAGTTCGGCGGCACCGACGCGGCGATCACGCAGGAGCTCGACGCGTCCGGGTACGAGCCGTGGTTCGAGCCGATCTTCGCCCCGAGCTCGGGTGAGGTCGAGGCCGGGCTCTTCGCCGTGCAGGCCGGTCTCGGCGCCGGGGTCCTCGGCTATTGCCTCGGCGCCCTGCGCACGCGGGCGCGGTACCGCCGCGCCGCCGACGCGACCGCCACCCCGAGCGCGCCCGCGGCCGGCGACCCGACCCGACCGGACTCCGCGACCGGTGACCGGGCCCGCCGGGACCTGCGGACCGGCGATCGCCCGTGAGCGCGGGCTTCGCGCTCGACGACGCGGCCTGGGCGAGCCGATGGCGGCATCGCCGCGTCGCCGACAAGGCGGTCCTCTCGTTCGGCCTGCTCGCCTGCGCCGTGGCGTTGCCGCCGTGGCCCGGCGCGGCGGCGACCGGGGTCGCCGCGCTCGCCGTCCTCCTGCTCGGGGCGCGGGTGCGGGCCCGCACCCTGGCCCTGGCCCTGGCCGTGCCCGCCGCGTTCATCGCCACCGGCGCGGTGCCGCTGCTGTTGACGCTCACGTGGGAGTCGGGGCCCCACGTCGGGATCAGCCCGGAGACCGTCGGGGCGGCGGCGTCCGTCGTCGTGCGGGCTCTGGCCGCGACGACGGCCGTGTTCGTCCTCGCGTCGACGACGCCGATGGTCGACGTCCTCGCCGCGCTGCGCCGGGCCCGGGTGCCCGACGCGTGCGTCGAGGTCGCCGGGCTGACCTACCGGTTCGTCTTCCTCCTGCTCGAGTCGGCCGCCACGATCCGCGAGGCCCAGGCCGCGCGCCTCGGCTACACCGACCGGCGACGGGCCCTGCGCTCGTCCGCGCAGCTCGTGGGGGCCGTGCTGCTCCGCTCGTGGGACCGCGCCCGCCGCCTCGAGGAGGGACTGGCCGGTCGCGGCGACACGACGACGTTGCGCACCTTCGACCCGCCCGCGACCTCCTCCCCGCGCTTCGTCGCGGCCTCGCTCGGTCTCGTGGCGCTCGTCGTCGTCCTCGGCCTGGCCGGACCGGCCCTCGCCTCGGCGCTCGCGGGGGTGGCGTCGTGAGCCACCTGTCGCTGACCGGCGCCGGACTGACCTTCGCCTACGACGACACCCCCGTGCTGCGCGGCGCCGACCTCACCGTCGCCGGAGGCACCCGCATCGCCCTGCTCGGCGCGAACGGGTCGGGCAAGACCACGCTCCTGCGGGTGCTGTCGGGCGCCCTGCGGCCCGACGCCGGCGAGGTGCGCGTCGGCGGCGACCTCATGCGCGGCGACCGCGCCGGGCGGCGCCGGCACCGCGAGCTCGTCCAGCTCGTCCTCCAGGACCCGGACGACCAGCTCTTCTCCGCCGACGTCCGCCGCGACGTGTCCTTCGGGCCCGTCAACCTCGGGCTGAGCGAGCGGGAGGTCGTCGCCCGCGTCGACGAGGCCCTGCACCTGCTCGGCATCGCCGACCTCGCCGACCGGCCCGTCCACCGCCTGTCGTACGGGCAACGCAAGCGGGTCGCCATCGCCGGGGCCGTCGCCATGCGGCCGTGCCTGCTCCTGCTCGACGAGCCGACGGCCGGGCTCGACCCGGTGGGCGTCGAGGAGATGCTTGCCGCCCTGGCCCGCCTCGAGGAGCACGAGACGACGGTCGTGCTCGCGACCCACGACGTCGACCTCGCCCTCGCGTGGGCGCACCAGGCGGCCGTCGTCGCGGGCGGCCTCGTCGTGCAGGGCGACCCGGTCGACGTCCTGCGCCGCGCCGACCTGCTCGCCGCCGCCCGCCTGCGCCGGCCGTGGGTGCTCGAGCTCGCCGACCGCCTCGGCCTCGACCCGGGCCCCGACGGACCCCCGCTGCGCGACCTGCCCGGCATCGCCGCCGCCCTGGGGGCGCGTCCGGTGCCGGCCCCCGCCACCCGGGCGCACCGGCGGCCGTGACGCGGGCGCCGCGCTACGTCTCAGGCGCCCGGCTGCAACGCCTTGAGCAGGGTGATCCGGTCGGTGACCAGCGACGTCGCGTCCGTGCCGCCGCCGTCGGCGAGGAGGTCGGCGGTATCGACGACGGTCCGCACGATCGCCCACGCGCGGGCGCGGTCCTCGTCGAGGCCCGCCGCCTCGCACACCCACCCGAGGCGGCACCGGGTGGTCCACGCGATCGTCGGCACGTCGTGGCCGGCCTCGTCCCACCGGTTGTGCAGCACGGGCCAGACCGCGAAGGCGGGGTCGGCGGCCAGCGGCTTGGGGTCGATGGCGACCCATTCGCCCTCGGCGCGGTCGTCGACCCCGGACAGGGCCCGCAGCACGTTGCCGTCGTGGAGGTCGGTGTGGACGAGCCGGGCGTCGATCGTGCCGGTGTCGCCCGCGAGATCGCGCGCGGCGGCGCGGGCCTGTTCGACGAACCGGCGGGGGAGACCGGGGGGCGGGGAGGCCAGCGGCCCGGCGAGCCACCCGTCCACGAGCGTCGACAGCCGGGTGAGCCGGGGGAGCGCGGGGCGGTCGAGCGTGCGCAGCAGCTCGCCGACGACCGTGCAGGCCCCCTCCTCGTCGAGCAGCGAGAGGTCGGCGTCCGCGTCGAGCCGCTCGAGCAGGAGGACGTGATGCGCGGGGTCGGCGGCGAGCAGGCGCACCGCCCCGGCCCCCGCCCAGGCCCGCAGGGCGAGATGTTCGTGCGCGGCCTCCGCGTGGGGCCACGTCACCTTGAGCGCGGCGGGCGTGCCGTCGCGGCGGCGCACGGGCACGACGAGCGCGCAGACGCCGTGCCGCGCGGGCCCGTCCAGGCGCAGCTCCCAGGCGTCGACGGCGTCGCGGACGAGGCCGGGCAGCGCGCGCAGCCAGTCGTCGCCGCTCATGCCCCGCCCGTGCGGCCCGGGTGGCGGCGCGGGGCGTCCCGCCAGGTCCCGGGCGAAGGCCGCCGGAACGAGTGCGTCGTCGATCGCCGCCACGTCGTCGTCCCCCTTCTCCCTCGCGTCACCGGCATTCCGCTACCCGACCTTCCGGCGGGGGCCACGCCGCGCGAGCAGGAGCGTCAGGTCGGCGCCCCAGCGTAGACGGACCTGAGTCGACGCGATGTCACGTGTGAACTACGTGTATGGCGAGGACGCGCACGAACATCGAGATCGAGAACGACTACGTCGACGTCATCACGGAGCGCTTCGGTGTCCGGACCAAGACCGAGGCCGTCGACCTCGCGCTACGCCACCTGGCCGGAGACCCGATGACACGGGAGGAGGCGCTGGCCATGCGCGGTGCCAACGCGATCGACGCCGTGCCCGTCGATCGCTCGACCACCGGCGCGTGATCTTGGTCGACACGTCGGCCTGGGTGGAGTTGGATCGGGCGACGGGGAGCGCCGTCGACCTCGCGCTGGCCGACCTCATCGCGACCGATGGACCGATCGCGGTGACGGAGCCGATCGTCATGGAAGTCTGTGCCGGCGCTCGGACCGACGCGCGCGAACGGGATCTGCGCCGCCTGCTCGCCCGCTGCCACTTGGCTCGGGTGGACGCCGCGGCCGACTTCAACGGTGCGGTGACCATCGACCGAACCTGCCGCCGGGCCGGGATCACTCCGCGTGGTCTCATCGACTGCGTCATCGCCGCGGTGGCCCTCCGCGGCGCCCACGAGGTGTTGGTCAGGGACGGGGATCTGGTCGGTGTCGCGAGAATCATGGAGCTGCGACTCCACCCCGCTTCTCCTCGCTGAGCGACACCGACCTGCGACCCCGCCCGCGTTCGGGCGGGGGGCCACGACCCTTCGTCCCGCTCGTCCCGGTGCGGGTCTGACCGGCTCAGCTGGGTGAGGCGGGCGGCGTCAGGGAGGCGGGGGCGGCGCCCCAGCGGGCGCGCCACGTCCAGGCCTCGAGGGCCCAGCCGGCGATCGCGCGCAGGGCGCCGGCATCGCCGGGAACGGCCGCGCACGCGGCGACGAGGTCGCGCGCGAGGTCGTGGAGCACCGCGGCGGCCAGCCGGTCCGCGGCGGCGGGGGTGGTCACGGGGAACGGCAGCCGGTAGCCCAGGGGCACCGGGGTGGGCGCGGGGCCGGCGAGCTCGTCGAGCTGGTCGCGGGCGACCGACAACGCGTCGACGGCGGCCGTCGCGGTCTCCCGTCGGGCCGGCGCGGCCTGGGCCGCCGCGACCTCGAGCCCGTAGACGGCCGGCGCGACGAGGTCGAGCAGCCTGCCCGCCACTGCGGCGGGGACGCGGGGATCGGGGGGCGCGCCGGGGACCTGCGCGCCGAGGAGGCGGGCGGCCCCCGCCCGGCCCACCCGGGCGGCGACGAGGACGGGCAGGTCGGCGGCCGCCGCCCCGGCCACCGCCGCGCTGACGACGCCGGCGCCGAGATCGGCCCGTTCGGCCGACACCACCTGCGCGGTCGCAGAGGGGCCGGCGGCGGGGTTGTCGGGGGGAGCCGAGGACGGTCTCGGGGACGACCGGGGTGACGCCGGAGGTGACGCCGGGTCCGACCCGGTGGAGGCCGGTGGGGTCGCGGCCCCGTCCGCTCCCGAGCCCACCTGCGCCAGGCGGGCGTCGAGCGCGGCGACGTCTGCGCGGTGCGTCGCCGCGAGTCGGCCGGCGAGCGTGGCCGTGAGCCGGCCGCGGGCGGGTGCCCCGGCCGGCGACCCGACGGACGAGAGGGCGACGAGCGCGGCGCGCGTGCGGTCGCGCTCGGCGCTCAGGACGTCCAGGCCCGGGTAGGGCTCGCGCGGAAGGAGCGGCAGGTCGGGGGCGTCGGACTCCCACCGCAGCCCGCAGCCCGCGAGCAGCAGACCCGCCGCGCCGAGCGCGCCCGAGGCGAGCACCTCGCGCCGCCCCGGCCGACCCGCCGGACCCGGCGACACGACCCGGCCACCCTCGCCGTCGCGGCCGCCCCGGACACGGCGTCCGCGGCGCCGGGTCCGCGACCACCCCGGGGCGACCCCGCCTGCCCCGAGGTGTCGATCCCCGCCGTCCGCCCCGCCGCCCACACCGTTCCCCACGGGGTCGATGATGTCACCGCGGGTGCGACGGCGGCCGCAGGCGCCGCGGGTAGAGTGAGGCCCGCACGCACCGGAGGGCCGCAGCGATCTCGCCGCGCCGCCGTATTCGAGAAGACGAGGAGTGGGACCGTGAACGCACCTGATCAGGGGAGCGAGGCCCTCCTCGCCGAGGTGGCGCAGGCGGCGCTCACCGGAACCGGGCTCATCGTCGACCACGTCACCGTCACCCCTGCGGGGCGCCGCAGCGTCGTCGGGGTCGCGCTCGACCGCGATCTGGCCGACCTCGCGCCCGACGACCACGCGAGCCCCGTCCCCGGCGTCGACCTCGACACCATCGCCGACGCGACCCGTCTCGTCGGAGACGCCTTCGACGGCCCCGAGGCCACCGCGGCGCTGGGGGACCGTGCCTACACCCTCGAGGTGAGCACCCCCGGCACGTCGCGCCCCCTGACCCTGCCGCGGCACTTCCGCCGCAACGTCGGCCGCCTCGTCGACCTGCGCACCGACGCCGGCGAGGAGATCACGGGCCGCATCGTCGCCGCCGACCCCGACGGCGTCACGCTCGCGCCCGAGACGCCCGGCGTCAAGGGCCGGCCCGCCAAGAAGGGCGCGCCGCGGCACCTCGCCTACGGCACGATCGCGCTCGCGGTCGTCCAGGTGGAGTTCGTCTCCGACGACGCGGCGGGCCTCGGTATCGACGACGACGACCTCGACGACCACACCCATGACCTCGACGACCACACCCATGGCCTCGACGACCACACCCATGGCCTCGACGACCACACCCATGGCCTCGACGACCACGAACCGCACGACCAGGAGGACTGAGATGGACATCGACCTCGCGGCCCTGCGGGCCCTCGAACGGGAGCGCGACATCCCGCTCGACGTCATCATCCCGGCCATCGAGCAGGCGCTCCTGCTGGCCTACCACCGCACCGAGGGCAGCTACCGCCACTCGCGCGTCGAGCTCGACCGCGGCAGCGGCCACGTCGTCGTCTGGGCGCGCGAGGACGCCCCCGTCCTCGAGGACGGCACCCGCGGCGAACCCGGCCCCGAGTTCGACGACACCCCGGCCGGGTTCGGCCGGGTCGCGGCCTCCACCGCGCGCCAGGTCATCCTCCAGCGCCTCCGCGACATCGAGGACGACGCGGTCCTCGGCGACTTCAAGGGCCGCGAGGGCGACATCGTCGCCGGCGTCATCCAGCAGAGCCAGGGCCGCGGCGTCCTCGTCGACTTCGGCACGGTGGAGGGCATGCTCTCCACCGCGGAGCAGGTGCCCGGCGAGAAGTACGGTCACGGCGAACGCCTGCGCTGCTTCGTCCTGTCGGTCAAGCGGGGGACGCACGGTCCCCAGATCGCCCTGAGCCGGACCCACCCGAATCTCGTGCGGCGCCTGTTCGCGCTCGAGGTGCCCGAGATCGCCGACGGCACGGTCCAGATCGCGGCCCTCGCCCGCGAGGCGGGGCACCGGACGAAGATCGCCGTCCACGCCAAGGCGAAGGACGTCAACGCGAAGGGCGCCTGCATCGGTCCGATGGGTCAGCGCGTCCGGGCCGTCATGGCCGAGCTGCGCGGCGAGAAGATCGACATCGTCGACTACTCCGAGGACCCGGCGACGTTCGTCGCCGCCGCCCTGTCGCCGGCGCGTGTCTCGTCCGTCGAGATCGTCGACGCCACGATCCGGTCGGCCCGGGTCGTCGTGCCCGACTACCAGCTCTCGCTCGCGATCGGCAAGGAGGGCCAGAACGCCCGTCTCGCGGCGAAGCTCACCGGCTGGCGGATCGACATCCGGCCCGACACCGCTCCGACCGACACGGCCTCGTCGTCGCAGGCCGCGGCCCCCGCGGTCAGCGCCGCGCCGACGGACCCGGCACCGGGTTCACCGGCCTCCCACGAGTGACCCGCTGGACCGGTGACACGCCCGGGGCGCTAGACTGGCAGGGATCGTCCGCCGTCCCGGCGGACCCGGTGGGCCCCCGCGTCGACGTTCGTCAGTCGGAGTGTGGGCCGTCGCCGGGTCCCGCGGCGCGACCGGAGCCGGTACGAACGTGCATCGGCTGCCGTGAGCGCGACGGGCGTTCGGCACTACTCCGCGTGGTCGCGGCGGCACCCACCGACGGCACTCGAGTCGTCCTCGTCCGCCCCGACCTCGCCCGCAGCTCCCCCGGGCGCGGCGCCTGGTTGCATCCCGTGACCGCGTGCCTCGACCGGGCCGAGAAGCGACGCGCCTTCGGGCGGGCCCTTCGCCTCACGAGTGCGTTCGACGCCTCACCGGTGCGGGCCTTCCTCGAGGCCGCGGAGCAGCACACCGCCATCGTCTCCGTCCCGGAGCCGATGGTCACCGAGAAGACCGAGAGCGGGTTTGACGCTGATGAGCATCCGATGAGTACTCAGCAATGAGCATCGCCCTGCACTAGAACGGTCCGACGCGACGCGCCCGGACCGTAGAAGAGGAGAAACGTGGCTAAGGTCCGGGTCTACGAGCTCGCGAAAGAGCTCGGAGTCGAGAGCAAGGTCTTGCTCAACCACCTGAAGGACAAGGGAGAGTTCGTCCGGTCGGCGAGCTCGACGATCGAACCCCCTGTCGTCCGCAAGATTCGTGAAGCGTTCCCCGGCGATCTCGCCGCGGGCAACGTCAAGGGTGCGGCGCCCGCCGCGGGAGGGGCCGCTGCGCCCGCTGCCGCCAAGCCCGCCGCGAGCGGGGCAGGCCCCAAGCCGGGCGGCCCCCGTCCCACCGGCGCACCGAAGCCGGGCGCGAAGCCCGGCCCCGCCGCTCCGGAGCGCCCCGCGAGCCCGGCGGCCTCGCCGGCTCCGGCCGCCCCCGAGGCTCCGGCCGCCCCGGCCGCGGAGTCCTCCGCGCCCGCGGCACCGGCCGCCTCGACGCCGACGCGGGCCGAAGGCTCGGCGCCCGCCGAGACCCCGGCCGCCTCGCCGTCGACGTCGTCCGCGCCCACCCCTGGTCCGCGCGCCCCGCGCCCCGGCCCGGCCGCTCCGGCGCGCCCCGCCGCGCGCGGCAGCGAGCGTCCCTCCGGTGGCGCCGCTGCGCGCCCGGCCGGTCAGGGTGGCCAGGGCGGTGCCCCCCGTTCGGGTGGTCCGCGTCCGTCGGCCCCTCGCCCGGGCAACAACCCGTTCGCGCCCAGCCAGGGCATGCGCTCGGGCCGCGAGGGCGGTCGCGACGGTGGTCGTGGTGCGGGCAGCGGTGCCGGCTCGCCGCGCCCCGGCAACAACCCGTTCGCGCCGAGCCAGGGCATGCCCCGGCCGCAGAACCGTTCCGGTGAGGGTGCGGGTGGCCCGCGTCCGGGCGCCCCGCGCCCCGGGGCCCCCGCCGGTGCGGGCGGTCCCCGTCCGGGTGCCCCGCGCCCCGGTGGCGCTCGCCCGAACCCGGGCATGATGCCCAACCAGACGTCGGTGCCGCGTCCGGGCGAGCGCCCGACGCGCGGCGGCCCGGGTCGCCCCGGCGGCGGTCCCGGTGGTGGCGGTCCTCGCGGTGGTGGCGGTTTCCGTCCCGGCGGCGGTCGTCCCGGCGGTCCCGGTCGCGGCGGCACGCCCGGCGCGTTCGGTCGCGGTGGCGGTCGTCCGGTCCGCGGGCGCAAGTCCAAGCGCGCGAAGCGCCAGGAGTTCGAGCAGATGCAGGCGCCGTCGGTCGGTGGCGTGCAGGTCCCCCGCGGGGACGGCTCGACCATCGTCCAGGTGCGGCGTGGCTCGTCGCTGACCGACTTCGCTGACAAGATCAACGCGAACCCGGCGAGCCTCGTCACGGTGCTGTTCCACCTCGGTGAGATGGCCACGGCGACGCAGTCTCTCGACGAGGACACGTTCCGCATCCTCGGCGAGGAGCTCGGCTACGACATCCGCGTCGTCTCCCCGGAGGAGGAGGAGCGCGAGCTCTTCGACTCCTTCAACATCGACCTCGAGTACGGGGTCGACACCGAGGAGGACGAGGACCTGCAGCCGCGTCCGCCGGTCGTCACCGTCATGGGTCACGTCGACCACGGAAAGACGCGACTGCTCGACGCGATCCGCAACGCGAACGTCATCGCGGGCGAGGCCGGCGGCATCACGCAGCACATCGGGGCCTACCAGATCGCCAAGGAGCACGAGGACGTCGAGCGCAAGATCACCTTCATCGACACCCCGGGTCACGAGGCGTTCACCGCCATGCGTGCGCGTGGTGCGAAGGTGACGGACATCGCGATCCTCGTCGTCGCCGCCGACGACGGCGTCATGCCGCAGACCATCGAGGCGCTCAACCACGCCCAGGCGGCCGACGTGCCGATCGTCGTGGCGATCAACAAGATCGACGTCGAGGGCGCCAACCCCGACAAGATCCGCCAGCAGCTCACCGAGTACAACCTCGTCGCCGAGGAGTACGGCGGCGAGACGATGTTCGTCGAGGTGTCGGCCAAGCAGGGTCAGAACATCGACTCCCTGCTCGACGCCGTGCTGCTCACCGCGGACGCGGCGCTCGACCTGCGGGCCAACCCCGACAAGGACGCGCTCGGCGTCGCGATCGAGGCCAACCTCGACCGTGGCCGCGGCGCGACCGCGACGGTGCTCGTCCAGGCCGGCACGCTGCGGGTCGGCGACGCCATCGTCGCCGGGTCGGCGCACGGCCGCGTCCGCGCCATGCTCGACGAGCACGGCCAGAACGTGGCCGAGGCGACCCCGTCGCGCCCGGTGCAGGTGCTCGGTCTGAGCTCGGTGCCGCGCGCGGGTGACACGTTCGTCGTGGCGCCCGACGACCGCACGGCCCGGCAGATCGCCGAGAAGCGCGAGGCGGCCGACCGTCAGGCGAGCCTGGCCAAGGCCCGCAAGCGCATCAGCCTCGAGGACCTCAACGAGGCGCTCGCGGCCGGCAAGGTCGAGACCCTCAACCTCATCCTCAAGGGTGACGTGTCGGGTTCGGTCGAGGCGCTCGAGGACGCGCTGCTCCAGATCGACGTCGGCGAGGAGGTCGACCTGCGGATCATCGACCGCGGCGTCGGCGCGATCACGCTGAACAACATCAACCTGGCGATGGCGTCCAACGCGGTCATCATCGGCTTCAACGTGCGGGCCGAGGGCCAGAACGCGGAGGTCGCCGAGCGCGAGGGCGTCGAGATCCGGTACTACTCGGTCATCTACCAGGCGATCGAGGAGATCGAGGCGGCCCTCAAGGGCATGCTCAAGCCGGAGTTCGAGGAGCACGAGCTGGGGTCGGCCGAGATCCGCGAGATCTTCCGGTCCAGCAAGTTCGGCAACATCGCCGGCTCGATCGTCCGCTCGGGCGAGATCCGGCGCGGCAGCAAGGCGCGCATCACCCGCAACGGGGTGGTCGTCGCCGAGAACGTCGAGGTCGCCGGGCTGCGTCGCTTCAAGGACGACGTCACCGAGGTCCGCGAGGGATACGAGTGCGGTATCAACCTGGGCTCGTACAACGACCTCCAGCTGGAGGACCTCGTGACGACGTACGAGATGCGGGAGAAGCCGCGTAGCTGACGCGGGGCGCCGGGCGGCCCCGAGCCGCCCGGTCTCCGCTCCGACGCACCCGACCCGGTCCTCACGCCCCGCGTGAGGACCGGGCGGCGCGTCGGACCCGTACCCTCCGGGTGTCGGCCCCGTCGCGGGCCGAATTCACGAACATCCACGAAAGGCTCCGGACCATGGCCGATTCCGCCCGCCCCCGCAAGGTCGCCGACCGCATCAAGGTCATCGCGGCGGAGACCATCGAGTACCGCATCAAGGACGAGCGCCTCGGGTTCGTCACGATCACCGACGTCCGGGTGACCGGGGACCTGCAGCAGGCGTCGATCTTCTACACGGTCTTCGGCTCCGAGGCCGAGCGCGAGGCCACGGCCGAGGCGCTCGCCGACAACAAAGGCCGCATCCGTTCGGCGATCGGCAAGGGGCTCGGGATCCGGCTCACGCCGTCGATCGAGTTCATCCCCGACGCCCTGCCCGAAGGGGCGGCCCACCTCGAGGAGCTCATCGCCGAGGCGAAGCGACGGGACGAGGAGGTCGCGGCCGCCGCCGCCCGGGCCGCCTACGCCGGCGAGCCCGACCCGTACCGGAAGCCCGAGGACGACGATGACGACGAGAACGAGGGGCTCGTGCCCGACGACCGTCCCGTGGGCGACGGCCCGGCCGACGCCGTCAACGACCCCGAGCCCGACGACGACGGTCGGCAGCGGGGCTGACGGGCAGCGCTGATGGCGCGAGCGATCGACCCCACGGTCGGCGACGGGCTCCTCGTCGTCGACAAGCCGGCCGGCTGGACGAGCCACGGCGTCGTCGGTGCATGCCGCCGCCTGGCCGGGACCCGCAAGGTCGGGCACGCCGGGACTCTCGACCCGATGGCGACCGGCGTGCTCGTCGTCGGCGTCAATCGGGCGACGCGGCTCCTCACCTATCTCGTCGGCGCCGACAAGGCGTACGCGGCGACCGTCCGCCTCGGACAGGTCACGGTCACCGACGACGCGGAGGGCGAGGTCACGGCCGCCGCCGAACCGGCCCTGCTGCACCGCATCGCCGACGACCCGGCCGCGGTCGCCGCCGCAGTCGCGGCCCTCACCGGCGACATCACGCAGGTGCCGAGCGCCGTGAGCGCGATCAAGATCGACGGCAGACGCTCCTACGCCCGCGTCCGCGCGGGCGAGGACGTCGAGCTCGCGGGGCGGCCCGTGCGGGTGTCGCGGTTCGACGTGCTGGCCTCGCGCCCCGCGCCCGACGGGGCGGGGATCGACCTCGACGTCGAGGTGGAGGTCAGCTCCGGCACGTACGTCCGCGCCCTGGCCCGCGACCTCGGCGCCGCCCTCGGCGTCGGCGGGCACCTCACGGCGCTGCGCCGCACCCGGGTCGGCGGCATCACGCTCGAGACGGCCCACACGATGGAGGAACTCGAGGCGGCCCGCGCGGCCGGGCCGGCCCGCCCGGAGACCCCGGAGGCGATCGCCGCGGCCGTCGCCGGGACGAGCGGCCTGCCCCTCGTCGGCCTCGCCGACGCCGCCCGCGCGGCGCTGCCCGCCCGAGAGCTCGACGAGGAGTCCGCCCGCCTCGTCGGGCACGGCGTGCGCATCCCCTCGCAGCGGCCGGGGCGGACCGGGCCCGTCGCCGCCTTCGCCCCCGACGGCACGCTGGTCGCCGTCCTCGACGAGTCCGGCGACCGCGTCATGCCCGAGGTCGTCTTCGCGCCCTCCGGCGGGGGCGCCTGACGCCGCGGCCGGCCGGTCTCGGTCGGTGGACCATGCGGGAGTGGCCGAACTGTGCCGCCGGGATGGCTCAGGCCAGGGGCGGTCGGGCGGCCACTATCGTCGTGGGCATGGACAGCACCGACGACGGCGAGCTCGACGCCTTCTGGACCGACGCGAAGATCCGGGCGGGGCTCAACCCGGCGAGCGCCTACGGCGGGCCCATCGTCGACGACACCCTGCCGCCGCCGGCGTGGTCGTTCGGCGCCGACCCCGCCCAGGCCGACCGGCTGCTCGAGCTGGTGCTCGAGGGGACGAAGACGGCCACGTCCAGCGCCCTGTGGGACTACGAGGCCGCCGACGACCCCCTGCCCGAGCCGGGCGACCTGTCCATCGTGCTCGACTCCGGCGGCCACCCCCGCGCCCTGCTGCGCACGACGCGGGTGCGCGTCGTCCCGTTCGACGAGGTGGACGCCGACCACGCGAGAGCCGAGGGCGAGGGCGACCGCTCCCTGGACTCCTGGCGCGCCGCCCACCGCGTCTTCTTCGCCGAGAACGCCGCGCACGATCGGGGCTTCGCTCCCGACATGCCCGTCGTCCTCGAGTCGTTCGAGGTGCTCGTCCCCGAGCACCTGCGCCCCACCCGGCCGCGGATGTTCGGCCGGTGACCGGTCCGTCGATGCGTGCCGTCGTCTACGACGCGGTCGGGGCGACCCCCGTCGTGCGGGACGTGCCGGTGCCGGGTCCGCCGCCCGGGGCCGCGGTCGTCGCGGTGAGCGCCACCGGGGTGTGTCGTTCCGACTGGCACGCCTGGGCGGGGCACGACCCGGTCGACCTGCCCCACGTGCCCGGCCACGAGTTCGTCGGCGTCGTCGCGGCGGTGGGGGAGGGGGTCACCCGATGGCGCGGCGGCGAACGCGTCACCGCGCCGTTCGTCTGCGGCTGCGGCGTCTGCGACGTCTGCCGCGGCGGCGACCCTCAGGTGTGCCCGGCGCAGACGCAGCCCGGGTTCACGCACCACGGGTCCTTCGCCGAGCGGGTCGTCGTCCACGCGGCGGACGCGAACCTCGTCGCCGTGCCGGACGGACTCGACGACGTCGAGGCCGCCGCGCTCGGCTGCCGGTTCGCGACCGCCTACCGCGCGCTCACCGCGCACGGCGGGGTGCGTGCCGGGCAGTGGCTCGCCGTGCACGGCGCGGGGGGCGTCGGCCTGTCCGCGGTCGTCATCGCCCGCGCCCTGGGCGCGCGGGTCGTGGCCGTCGACGTCGCCGAGCCGGCCCTGCAGCTCGCGGACCGGCTCGGCGCGGAGGCCACGCTGTCGGCCGCCGGACTCGCTCCGGCCGAGGTCGCCGCGGCCGTCCACGAGGTCACCGGGGGTGGGGCGCACGTGAGCCTCGACGCGATCGGCAACCCGGCCGTGGCCGTGGGGTCGGTGCTCTCGCTGCGCCGCCGCGGGCGGCACGTCCAGGCCGGGCTCCTGCTCGGGACCGCCTCGACCCCACCGCTGCCGATGGACCGGGTGGTCTCCTGGGAGCTGTCGATCCACGGCACCCACGGACTCGCCGCCGCCGACTACCCGGCCATGCTGGGGCTCGCGGCCGGGGTCGACCTGCGCGCCCTCGTGGGACGGGTCGTCGGCCTCGACGACGCGCCCGCGGCCCTCGTCGACATGGGTGGCCCGGTCGGCGGGGCCGGCATGACCGTCGTCGATCTCCGCGCCGGCGCCGATCCCGTCGACGCGGCGGCGGCCGGATCCTGACCGGATCCGACCGCCGCCGGCGGGGTCGCCTCGGGGGTGACCCCGGGACAGACCGGGCAGGTGCCCGGGCCGTCGGGAGCGTGCGTCAGCCCTTGACCGCCCCGGAGGTCATGCCGCGGATGAAGAACCGCTGCATGCTCAGGAAGACGAGCAGGGGCATGACCATCGTGAGGAACGCGCCCGCGGTGAGCAGGTTCCAGCCCTGGCCCTGCGACCCGAGCATGCCGGCCAGGTTGACGGTCATCACCATGTTGTCGCCCTGGCCGAGGAAGATCAGCGCGACGAACAGGTCGTTCCACACCCAGAGGAACTGGAAGATGGCGAACGACGCCAGGGCGGGGTACGACATCGGGATGATGAGGCGCCAGAACGTCGTGAAGTGACTGGCCCCGTCGATCTTGGCCGACTCGATGACCGCCATCGGCAGCGTCGACATGTAGTTGCGCAGGATGTAGACGGCCAGCGGCATCCCGAACCCTGCGTGGGCGAGCCAGACCGCGATGAACTGGCCGTTGATCCCCAACTGCCCGAACAACTGAAACAGCGGCACGAACGCGACCTGGTTCGGCACGACGAGCAGCGCGACGAGCAGGATGAAGAAGAGGTCCCGGCCCGGGAACTGCATGAACGTGAACGCGTACGCGGCGAAGGCCGCGATGAGGATGGGGATGATCGTGGCCGGCACCGCGACGACGAGGCTGTTGAGGAAGCTGTTGAGCATCGGCGTCTGACCGCTGACGAGCACCTCGCGGTAGTTGTCGATCGTCAACGACAGCGGGTTCGCGAGGGCGGTCCACCACCCGGAGTCGTTCGCGGCCGAGGGGTCCCGGAACGACGTGACGAGCAGGCCGATCGTCGGGATGAGCCAGAGCACGCAGAGGGCGGCGACGACGAGGTTGACGAGCCAGCCGGCCCGCCCCGCCTGGCCGCCGACCCGGGTGCGGTTGCGGCCGCGCCGGCCGCCCCGGTCGCCGGTGCGGTCGGCCCGGGGAGCCGCGTCGGGATCCGGGACGGCCACGGGGGTTGCGGACGTCGTCATCGGTTCGCCTCCTGCGCGCGGAACTGCTTCACCTGGTAGACCATCACCGGGATGATGGCGAGCATCAACATGACGACGATCGCGGACGCGCGGCCGTTGTCCATGTTCTTGAACATCTCGACGAAGAACGCGGCCCCGACGATGTTCGTCGAGAAGTTGCCGTTCGTCATGACGTAGACGATGTCGGCCGTCTTCATCGTCCCGATGAGCACGGTGACGAACACCGTGATGAGCGTCGGCCACACCTGCGGCACGATGATGCGGGAGAAGATCTGCCGCTCGTTGGCGCCGTCGATGCGCCCCGCCTCGATGGTGTCCTCGGGCACGCCTTTGATGGCGGCCGACAGCAGCACCATCGCGTACCCCACCTGGGTCCAGATGAACACGATCATGAGCAGGAACGTGTTGATCTTGACGTTGCTCATCTGCAGCCAGTTGACCGGATCGGCCCCGGTGGCCGTGACGACGGCGTTGAGGATGCCGATCTGGTTCTCGGCCGCCGGCCGCACCGCGTAGATGAATCCCCAGATCGCCGAGGCGCCCACCATGGAGATCGCCATCGGCATGAAGATCAGGGTCTTGCTGACCTTCTCGCCGCCCGGGGTCAGCCGGTCCGCGAGCGTGGCCACCAGCAGACCGAGGGCGACCGTCACCACGGGGACGATGAGCGTCCACATGAGTGTGTTGATCAGCGTCGTCTGGAACTCGCGGCTCGCGAGCAGCGAGGTGTAGTTGCGCAGCCCGACCCAGGCCGTGGTGTCGTCGTTCGCGAAGCTCGCGACGACGGTCTGGAAGGCCGGGTACAGCAGGAACACCGTGATGGCGAACAGGGCCGGCCCGATGAAGACGTACGGCTTGACCCGCGCCTCCCACTTGCGTGGGAGCATCTCGACGAGCTTGTTGAGCACCCAGAACAGCAGCATCGCGCCGAGCACGCCGCCGCCGATGGCGAGCAGCGCGTTGATGATCTTGATCATCCCTCATTCCTTTCCGCGACGGCGGGGCGGACCCGCGGCGACGCGCACGCGGGCCGGACCCCGACCGACCGTCAGCGGCGGCCACCGAACGGATGTCGGTGGCCGCCGCCGTCGGGATCGCTCAGCTGGTGGGCCAGGAGTCGTCGACGGACGTGAGCACCTGGTCGAGCTGGGCCTGACCGGAGGTGTAGTCGACCATCGCCTTCCAGAACGAGCCGGCGCCGACCTTGCCCGGCATCATGTCGGAGCCGTCGAAGCGGAACACCTTCGCGTTGTTCGCGATGCCCTGGATGTCCTTGAGCGTCTGGTTCGGGTAGTTGGACGCGTCGAAGTTCTTGTTCGGGGACAGGAACCCGCCGGTCTTGGCCCAGGGCCCGCCGAAGGTCGTGTCCTCGAGCATGTACTTCATGACCTTCTGCACGTCGCTGTCGTTCTTGAACGCCCCCACGAGATCGCCGCCGCCGAGGACGCGCTGCTCGCCCGCGGTGACCGGCGGCGTGACGAACACGCCGACCTTGCTGTCGAGGTTCTTGAAGATGTCGTCGGGGAAGAACCCCTTCTGGGTGATGAAGTTGCCCTGCTTGCCCGTGTAGCAACCGGGCGGGGTCTTGAACATCGGGTTGAGCGCGGTCCCGAACGCGGTCGACACGGCGGCCTTCGCTCCGCCGTACGCGTAGCCGTCGGTCATGACGAGCTTGTTGTAGACGTCGAACGCCTTGCGCGTCTCGGGGCTGTCGAACTTCACCTCGTGCTTGACCCACTTGTCGTACACCTCCGGCCCGTTGACCTGGAGCATGTAGTCCTCGATCCAGTCCGTGCCCGGCCACCCGGTGGCGGCACCCGACTCGAGCCCGATGCACAGGGGAGCGGTGCCGTCGGCCTTGATCTTGGCGAAGAGGGCCTCGAGCTCGGCCTGGGTCTTGGGGACCTGGTAGCCCTTGGCGGCGAACTGGGCCTTGTCGTACCAGTAGAGGCTCTTGACGTTCATGCCGATCGGGGCGCCGTAGACCTTGCCCTCCACGGTGGCCGCGTCGAGGATGCCCGGCAGCATCTGCCCGCGGACCTTCTCGACGTCGACGCCGAGGGCATCGAGGGCGACGATCTTCTTCTTGGCGGCGTAGCCGTTGAGGATGCCCGGCTGCGGGAACGCGGCGATGTCGGGCGGCGTGTTGCCGGCCACCTTCGTCTGGATGAGCGTGTCGAAGCTCGACGACTGCTCGTAGTTGATCTTGATGTTGTTCTGCTTGGCCCACGCATCGAGGGAGTTCTTGAACCCCTGCGTCTGGTCGTTACCGAAGCCGAACATGATGGTGACCTGGCCGTCCCCCTGGGCGGCGGCGCCGCTGGTGGCGCCCCCGCCGCCACCGCCGCCCCCACTCGAGGAGTCGGGGCTCTGGGCGAGGCATCCGCTCGTGAGGACGACGACGGCCCCGGCCATCGCGATGGCGGTGGACATGCGACGGTGCATGAGTGCTCCTTGGCGGACGGACGCAGCAGGTCAGCGGGGTGCTGAGACGCAGGTGAGGCTGGTCGGTCCCGGTACGTGTCCTGAGGGTGAGCCGGGTCCGGGCGGTTGTCAAGGGACCCCGCCGACCCACACGAGGACGGGTTCCGCCCGGGTCGGGCGGGCCGGGGACCACCGATACAGTTGACGGCGTGCAGCACTGGACCGGTACCACGCAGATCCCCGCCGACCTCGGGGGTTCCGTCGTCACGCTCGGCAACTTCGACGGCGTCCACCGTGGCCACCGGGCCGTACTCGCGGAGGTCGTCTCCCGCGCCAACGCCGAGGGGCTCGCGTCGGTCGCCGTCACCTTCGACCCCCACCCCCTCGCGGTCCTCTTCCCCGAGCGCGCGCCGCACCTCATCACGTCCGTCGACCACCGCCTCGACCTGCTGGCGGCGTCCGGCGTCGAGAACTGCCTCGTCATGGAGTTCACGCGCGAGCTCGCGTCGTGGAGCGCGCCCCGGTTCGTCGAGGAGGTCTTCGTCGACGCGCTCCGCGCCCGAGCGGTCGTCGTCGGGCAGGACACCCGGTTCGGGGCGAACAACGCCGGCGACGTCCAGACCCTCCTCGAGCTGGGGGAGCGGTTCGGGTTCGAGGTCGTCGTCATCGAGGACCAGGGCGAGGACGACGACAGCACCGACGACACCGACGTCAGTGGCGCCGGCGGCGCCGGCGACGACCCGGCCGGTGCAGCGGGCGCCCCCGTCACGCCGCGCACCCGCTGGTCCTCCAGCCAGGTGCGCGCGATGCTCGCCGAGGGTGACGTCACCGCGGCGGCCTCCGTGCTCGGTCGGCCGCACCGGGTCTCGGGCGTCGTCGTCCACGGCGATCATCGGGGCCGCGAGCTCGGCTACCCGACGGCCAACCTCGAGCAGCACTGCGCCGGTCTCGTGCCCGTCGACGGCGTCTACGCCGGCTGGCTGTCCCGGCCGCACCTGCCCGAGGGCGACCACGACCGCACCCTGCCCGCCGCGATCTCCGTCGGCACGAACCCGACGTTCGACGGCACCCAGCGTCGGGTCGAGGCGTACGTCCTCGACCGCTCCGACCTCGACCTCTACGGCGAGCCCGTGACCGTCGAGTTCGTCGAGCGCCTCCGGCCGACGCTGCGCTTCGACTCCGTCGACGAGCTCCTCACGCAGATGGCGCAGGACGTGGCCGACTGCCGGCGGATCCTGTCCACCATCGTGCCGGTCGCCCCCGCGCGGACGACGTCCGACTGAGGCGGTTGGGCGAGCCCCGGGGCCTCACCTACCCTGGGACACATGTCCGGACAGTCCCTCTTCCCTGCGCTCGAGCCCCTGCTCGAGCGCGTGAGCAAGCCGATCCAGTACGTCGGCGGTGAGCTGAACTCCCAGGTCAAGGACTGGGAGTGCGGCGGGGAGACGACCGTCCGCTGGGCGCTGATGTACCCCGACGCGTACGAGGTGGGGCTGCCCAACCAGGGCACGATGATCCTGTACGAGGTGCTCAACGAGCGCCCCGGCACCCTCGCGGAGCGCACGTACGCGGTGTGGCCCGACATGGAGGCGCTGCTGCGCGAGCACGGCGTGCCCCAGACGACGGTCGACGGGCACCGTGCCCTGGGCGACTTCGACGTCCTCGGCGTCTCGTTCTCCACCGAGCTCGGCTACACGAACATGCTCACCGCCCTCGACCTCGCGCGCATCCCGTTGCACGCCGCGGACCGCGGCGACGACGACCCGATCGTCCTCATCGGGGGGCACGCGAGCTTCAACCCCGAGCCGGTCGCTGACTTCATCGACGCCGCCGTCATCGGTGACGGCGAGGAAGCGGTGCTGGCGGTCACCGAGATCATCCGGGCGTGGAAGGCGCAGGGCCGCCCCGGCGGGCCGACCGGCAGCCCCCGCACCGAGCTGCTCCTGCGCCTGGCCCGCACCGGCGGGGTCTACGTGCCGGCGTTCTACGAGGTCGGTTACGACCCGGACACCCACGCGCTGACGGGCACCGTGCCCACGGCCCAGGCCGCGCAGCAGGGGGTGCCCGAGGTCGTCAGCAAGCACACGGTCATGGACCTCGACGCGTGGCCGTACCCGAAGCAGCCCCTCGTGCCGATCGCCGAGAGCGTCCACGAGCGGATGAGCGTCGAGATCTTCCGCGGCTGCACCCGCGGCTGCCGCTTCTGCCAGGCCGGGATGATCACGCGCCCGGTCCGCGAGCGCTCCATCACCGGCGTCGGCGAGATGGTCGAGCGGGGCCTGCAGGCCACCGGGTACGAGGAGGTCGGCCTGCTGTCGCTGTCGTCGGCGGACCACTCCGAGATCGCGGACATGACCAAGGGCCTCGCCGACCGGTACGAGGGCACGAACACGGGCCTGTCGTTGCCGAGCACGCGCGTCGACGCCTTCAACATCGATCTCGCCAACGAGCTCACCCGCAACGGGCGGCGCTCCGGCCTGACGTTCGCCCCCGAGGGCGGCTCGGAACGCATCCGCAAGGTCATCAACAAGATGGTCAGCGAGCAGGACCTCATCGACACCGTCGCCGCCGCGTACGGCGCCGGGTGGCGACAGGTCAAGCTCTACTTCATGTGCGGCCTGCCGACCGAGACCGACGAGGACGTGCTCCAGATCGCCGACCTCGCCAAGCGGGTCATCGAGACGGGCCGGAAGGTCAGCGGCCGCAAGGACATCCGCTGCACGGTGTCGATCGGCGGGTTCGTGCCCAAGCCGCACACGCCGTTCCAGTGGGCCCCCCAGCTCGGCGCGGAGGAGACCGACTCGCGCCTGCGCAAGCTCCGGGACGCCATCCGCTCCGACCGGCGGCTCGGGTCGAGCATCGGGTTCCGGTACCACGACGGCGAGCCCGGCATCGTCGAGGGCCTGCTGTCCCGCGGCGACCGGCGCGTCGGCCGCGTCATCGAGGCCGTGTGGCGCGACGGGGGCCGGTTCGACGGCTGGAGCGAGCACTTCTCCTACGAGCGCTGGATGAGCTGCGCCGCCGACGCCTTCGCCGGCCTGACCGGCGACGAGGCCGGCGTGGACGTCGCGTGGTACACGACGCGCGAGCGGGCCGAGGACGAGACCCTGCCGTGGGACCACCTCGACTCCGGCCTCGACAAGGCGTGGCTGTGGGACGACTGGCAGGACGCCCTCGACGAGCGCGAGCAGGACGACTGCCGCTGGACCCCCTGCTTCGACTGCGGTGTGTGCCCGCAGATGGGCACCGACATCGAGATCGGCCCCACGGGCAAGACGCTCCTCCCGCTGACCGTCCTCGGCGCGGGCAAGGACGCGATGCTCGAGCGGCCGACGGGCTGACCGGGAGGGTGCCGGACCGGGTCGTCGATCAACGGCGGGCGAGCCGACGGATCGTTCGGCAGTCTCCTGGGTGTGATGTCTAGGCGCGGGGCAGAGCGAGGGGCAGGACGCGCGCGTTCGGGAGGGCCGCGAGGGCGGCGCCGGTCAGGAGGATCTTCGCGTCCCGCACCCCGCCGCCGATGACGACGGGGCCGGCGTCGACGACGGCCTGGTCGACGAGGATCGGCCAGCCGTCGGGAAGCCCGACGGGCGTGATCCCGCCCTGGAGCATCCCGGTCCGCTCCTGCGCGTCGGCCTGGTCGGCGAAGCTCACCTTGCGCACGTCGAGCTCCTTGCGGACGGTCTTGTTGACGTCCGCCCGGTCGGTGGCGAGCACCATGACGGCCGCGTACGTCTCCCGCTCCCCGCGCCGGCCGTGGACGACGACGCAGTTCGCCGACGCCTCCGGCGCGACGTCGTAGGCCTCGCAGAACGCCGCGGTGTCGGCGAGCGACGGGTCGATCCGGGCGACGCGGGCGTCGGGGACGAGGTCCGCCGCGGCGGCGACGGGCGGTGCCACGAGGTCGGTCGCCTCGGCGAGTGGGATCCAGGTGAGTCGTCCTTGCGGGCTCTGCATGGCGCCCACGCTAACGCGGCGTCCCGCGGGACCGCGCGCCTGTCGACCCCCGCCCCGGGTGAGCGGGGCCCGGCCGGCCGGCCGGCCGCCGGCGCCTCGGCGCGCGGCGGGCCGGTGGAGGATCCCTCACAGCCGCACGGCCTCCCGCACGAGCGGCCGGGACGCGGCGAGGGCGGCGACGGTGAGCGCGGCCGCGGCCGCGATCGCGACCACGGTGCGCACGAGCAGGCCGATCCCGGCGAGGTCGGCGAACGGCACGAGGACCAGCAGGGGCAAGACACTGCCGAGCACGATCGTGGCGCCGAGCGGGATCGTCACCTCCCGCAGCCGGGCCCGGTGCAGGAACGGGATCGGGGCACCGGCGAGGGCGAGCGCCCGGTACTGCGGGCCCTGGTCGATGACGCGCGCCGCCTGGACGACACCGGTGGACGTCGCCGCGACGACGGAGACGATGACGAGGGCGACGAGGGATCCCGTCGCGATGTCGGCCCCGAGCACGGCGCCCGCGGGGTCGGCGCCGGCGTCGCCGGCGATGACCGTCCCGACGGAGGACAGCGCCGCGAGCGCGACCCCGAGGCCCAGGGCGCTCACCGACCGCCACGTGCTGCGCGGGTCGTCGACGATGCGGCGGGCCGCGAGCAGCGTCTCGGGTCCGCGCGCGAGACGGGCCACCGCCAGCCCCGAGAGCATGACGACGTAGGGGCCGAGCACGTTGATCGTCGCGACCACGGCGGCGAGCACCCCGAGGGTGACCGCCATCCCGACCTGCTGGGTGAGCTGCCCCACGACGAACCACGCGAGCACGACGCACCCGACGACGAGCACCCGGACCGCGCTGAGCCGGACGGGGGTCGTCCGCGCCGCGACCCCGAGCGGTCCGACGACGACGCGCAGCAGGCCGCCGACCCCCGACGCCACCGACAGGAGCACCACCCCGGCCACCACCGCGGCGACGAGCGGGAGGCCCAACCACAGCTCGTCGACCCCGAGGCGGCGCCCCTGGAACGCCAGGAGCGAGAGGGGGGCGAGCGCCAGCGCGTACCCGAGCGCCCCGAGGATCGCCCCGGCGAAGGCCTGGGCGGCGCACTCGGCGAGGGTCATGAGCCCGACCTGCCGGGACGTCGCTCCCGCGAGCCGCAGGGTCGCGAGGCGGGCGTGACGTCGAGCGACGCCGAGCCGGGCGGCCACGCCCCCGAGGGTGAGGATCGGCACGACGAGCAGCGCGCACGCGACGAGGGCGAGCACGACGTAGATCGGCGCGTACTCGTCCCCGGGCGGGGCGACGGCGGCCCGGTCGACGAACGCGTGCGTCCCGCCGAGGCTGACGAGCAGCGCGGTCGTCGAGACCGCGAAGGCGAGCACGGCGAGCAGCGTGGGACGCCGGTCGTGGGCGGCCTCCCGGCGCTGGAGCCCCCACCACAGACCCAGCGCGGCCCTCATCGGGCCCACACCGTCTGCTCGTCGCGCGACCGGGCGGCGGCGTCGCGCGGGGTGGGCGGCGTACCGCGGTCGGAGGTGTTGGGCGTCCCGGTCGCGAGGTCGGGCCGGTCGGGCGTCGCGGGGCGCTCGATCCGGCCGTCCCGCACGCGCAGGGTGCGCCCGCACCAGCCGGCGACCTGGGCGTCGTGGGTGACGACGACGAGCGCGGCCCCCTCCTGCGCGCAGCGCCGCGTGAGTTCGCCCATGACCTCGGCGGAGGTCTGCTGGTCGAGGGCCCCGGTGGGTTCGTCGGCGAAGACGACGCCCGGCCGCCCGACGAGGGCGCGGGCGATCGCGACGCGCTGGCTCTGGCCCCCGGAGAGCTCGCCGGGCCGGCGCCGCTCGAGGCCCCCCAGACCCAGGGTGGCGAGCACCGCCGCGGCGCGCCCGGCGGCCTCGCGCCGGGGCACGCCCGCGAGCATGAGGGGCAGGGCGACGTTCTCGAGGGCGGGCAGCTCGCCGAGCAGGTGCCCGGTCTGGAACACGAACCCGAAGTCGGTGCGGCGCAGCGCGGTCCGCGCGGCGTCCCCCATCCGGGCGAGGTCGCGGCCCCGCCAGTGCACGGACCCGGACGTCGGTGTGAGGATGCCGGCGAGCACGTGCAGCAGCGTCGTCTTCCCGGACCCGGACGGGCCCATCACGGCGACGCTCTCGCCGGGCGAGACGGTCACGTCGACCCCGCGCAGCGCGGGGACGGCGTCGACGCCGGGGTAGGTCTTGACGAGGTCGCGGGCGACGAGGGCGTCGCCGGTGTCGGGCGCGGTGACCGCGGTGGGATGAGGTCTCATGGCTCCACCGTCCGCGCCGACGCGCTACGCCGGCATCGGCCCGGGGGATGATCCGCGCCTACGACCCGGACCGGCGGACGACGAGGTGGTTCCCCGCCATCGCCGGCCGCGAGGCACGGCATCGTCCGGGCCGGCCCGACCGTCAGGCGCCGTCCGCACCGCCGTCGTTCCGCCGGTCGCGGCGCCGCCCTCTCCCGGCACGTCGAACCATTCGGGCCGGGTCGATGACTCGGCCCGCGAGCGGCCGAGGCGCTGACCTGCGGTGACGTCCTGGGGCCCGCCGGCCGGGGGCGATCGACCCGGCCCGAATGGTTCTTCCGTCCGGCATTTCGTCCGCGGCGACCCTCGCCGCGGCGGGAGCGGACACCGCCCGGCGGCCCGTTCCGCGGCCCGAGGCGTCGTCGGGACGACCCCGACGGCCGCCGACGGCGTCCCCCCGGCCCCCGCGGCGGCCGCCCCGGCAATACTGAAGGGCCCGGACCGGACTCAGGAGGACGCGTGCTCAGCCCGACGCATCTGCGCACCCTCGTCACCGTGGTACGGCTGGGCTCGTTCGCCGACGCCGCCCGGCACCTGGGCTACACCCCGTCGGCGGTCTCGCAGCAGGTGGCGACGCTCGAGCGGCAGATCCGGACGCCGCTGTTCGAGCGGCAGGCCCACGCGGTCCGCCCGACCCCGACGGCCCTGGCCCTCGCCGACCGCGCGATCGCGGTCCTGGCGGAGGTGACGAGCCTGGCCGAGGACCTGCCGGCGCTCACGTCGGGGGAGGCGGGTCGGCTGCGGGTCGGCAGCTTCCCCACGGCGTCCCGGCGCCTCGTGCCGGACTGGTTCGCGCGCCTGCGCGACACCCACCCCGACCTGCAGGTCGTCCTCGACGAGGACGAGCCCGAGCCGCTGCTCGAGAGGCTCCGCACGGGCGAGCTCGACGTCGCGCTGGCCTACGGCTACGACCTCGTGCCGACCCGGTGGCCGGCCGGGCTGCGTCGGACCCCGCTCGTCGACGAGCCGTTCGTGCTCGTCCTGCCGCAGGGCCATCCGCTGGCGGACGCCGAGACGATCGCGCTGGCGGACCTCGCCGAGCAGACGTGGGTCGCCCCGCGGGAGCAGACCGCGGGGGCCAGGGCCCAACGCCGGGCCTGCGCGGTCGTCGGCTTCGACCAGCGGGTCGGCTTCCGCAGCAACGACTACGGGGTCGTCTGCCGACTCGTGCGGGCGGGTCTGGGCATCGCCGTCGTCCCGGCCCTCGGCGTGGAGGACACGACGGGGCTCGTGACGCGGTCGATCGTCGACCTCACGTCGCAGCGGCACACGGTCGCGCTGCACCGCGCGGCGAGCGCCCGCCCCGGGCTCGACGCGATCCTCGCCCAGCTCGTCGCCGCCGCGGCCGGGCCGGGCGGGGCGTAAGCGATCCTGGTGCCGGGGCGAGCGATCCGCGCGCTCGCGGGCTGGCCCTGGCGACGTCGCAGCGGCGAGGCTGGGGCTGTCGCGCGGTCCCGCGCAGAAGGAGGAACGGTTCGGCGATGTCGACGCTCGTCCCCACGTGGGAGCTGCGCGCCCGGTTCGCGCAGCGCCTGTCCGACCTCTACGGTCAGGAGGTCCCGGCCTACCGCACGCTCGTCGAGGTCTCGACGCAGGTCAACCAGCGGGTCCTGGCCCGCTTCGGGCGCGCCGCGGAGCGCTTCGGCTCCATCGACCGCGTCACGGCGGAACGGCACGGCGCGATCCGGGTCGGGTCCCCGCGGGAGCTGGCCCAGGTTGCGACGGTGTTCACCGCCGTGGGCATGCACCCCACGGGCTTCTACGACCTGCGCGACGCGATGCCCCAGCCGATCCCCGTCGTGTCGACGGCCTTCCGCCCGCACGCGCCCGACGAGCTGGCCCGCAATCCCTTCCGGGTCTTCACGTCGATGCTCGTCCCCGGCGACCGGCGCTTCTTCGCCGCCGAGCTGGAGGCCCGACTCGTCGAGTTCATCGAGGGCCGGGAGCTGTTCGCCCCCGAGCTGCTCGAGCTCGCGGCGGAGGCCGAGGCGGGCGGCGGGCTGAGCGAGACCCAGGCGCAGCGGTTCCTCGACCTCGCGGCACGGTCGTTCGCGCTCTCGGACGAGCCCGTCGACGAGGCGTGGTACGCGACGCTCTCGGCGATCTCCGGGGTGGCCGCCGACATCGGCGGGGTCCGCAGCACCCACATCAACCACCTCACCCCGCGGGTCCTCGACATCGACGACCTCTACGCGAGCATGAGCGCCCGCGGCATCGAGATGATCGACGAGATCCAGGGCCCACCCGGCTGGGAGGGCCCCGACGTCCTCCTGCGCCAGACGAGTTTCCGTGCCCTCGCCGAGCCGCGGCTCTTCCGGACCGCCGACGGCAGCCTGACGCAGGGCGAGCTGCGGGTCCGCTTCGGCGAGGTCGAACAGCGCGGCATCGCGCTCACGCCCGCCGGGCGGTCACTCTTCGACGATCTCGTCGGGCGGACCGACGCGCGCCTCGCGGAGGCCGCCGAGCGTGGGGGCGACGACGCGGCCCCACCGGTGCGCACCGACGTCGCCCGCGACGTCTGGCGCGAGCACCTGCCCGCCGACGAGCGCGAGCTGGACCGGGCCGGGCTGGCGTTCTGCACCTACACGGTCGTCGAGTCCGCGACCCTGGCGCCCGGGGTGCCGACCGACCTCGACGCGCTCCTCGACGCCGGCGTGCTGCGGGCGGAGCCCATCGTCTACGAGGACTTCCTGCCGCGTTCGGCGGCGGGCATCTTCGCCTCCAACCTGGCCGACCGGGGGCGGCGCGACGACGCCGCGGAGGGCGAGCAGCGCGACCTCGCGTGGCTCGCCGAGGCGATGGGGCGGCCGATCGCCGTGCCCGAGGAGCTGTACGCGGCGCAGCGCGCGGCCTCCCTCGAGCGGGCCGCCGCGCGCCTGGGGCTGGAACGGATCGACATCGACCGGCCCGGCGTCGACCACGCCGCCGGTCGCGCGGCGACGGCCCACGCGGCCGAGGGGGCGTCGTGAGCGCCCGGACGGTGCCCGGCTCGGCCGGGGTGGTCGTCATCGGCGGCGGCATCATGGGCGTCGCGTGCGCCTACGAGCTCGCCAAGGCCGGGGTGCGCGACGTCGTCCTCCTCGAGCGGGACGCGCTGGGGGAGGGGTCGACGTCCAAGGCCGCCGGCGGGGTGCGGGCGCAGTTCTCCGACCGGCTCAACGTCGCGCTCGGCGCCCGCAGCCTGGAGACCTTCGAGAACTTCGCGGCGATCTTCGACACGGAGATCGACCTGCACCAGTCGGCTACCTCTTCCTGCTCGAGACCCCGGAGGCCGTCGCGACGTTCGAGGAGAGCGCCCGCCTCCAACGCGAGCTCGGCCTCGTCAGCGAGATCATCACGCCCGCGGAGGCGCAGGCGAGGTCGCCGTTCATCTCGACCGAGGGCCTGCTGGCGGCGGCCTGGACGCCCCGCGACGGTCACTGCACACCCGAGTCGGTCGTCGCCGGGTACGCCCGCGCGGCGCGGCGTCACGGCGCGACCCTGCTCACCGGCACCCCCGCCACCGGCATCGACGTCCGCGACGGACGCATCCGCGCCGTGCAGACCCCCGGCGGCCGCATCGAGACCGACACGGTCGTGTGCGCGGCCGGGGCCTGGTCGGCGGAGGTGGGCCGGTGGGTGGGCGTCGACCTGCCCGTCGAGCCGATGCGCCGGCAGATCCTCCTCACCGACGCCGTCCCGGGCCTGCGCCCCGACACGCCGTTCACGATCGACCTCGCGACGTCCTTCTACTTCCACAACGAGGGCCGCGGCCTGCTCCTCGGGATGTCGTGGCGGGACGAGACGCCGGGCTTCCGGCTCGGCCGCTCGGACGAGTGGACGGCCGATCTCGCGGAGGTCATGGAGCGGCGGGTACCGTCGCTCACCGACCTGTGCGTCCGTTCCGGCTGGGCCGGCCTGTACGAGAACACCCCCGACCACAACGCCCTCATCGGCGAGGCGCGCGGGCTCGACCGCTTCCTCTACGCGACGGGTTTCTCCGGCCACGGTTTCCTGCAGGGCCCGGCGGTCGGCGAGGTGATGCGCGACCTCGTGCTCGGCGCGCAGCCGTTCGTCGACGTCGCGGCCCTGTCCGCCGATCGGTTCGCCGCCGCGGACGTGCGCCCGGAGTTCAACATCGTCTGACGGGCCCCACGACCCACGCGCACGCCCGGCGGAGCACCCGGACCGTCACCCCGACACGACCACAACCGACACGAACCCCCACGACGATCACCACAGGAAGGCCCCCATGCCGCAGCCGCAGCACCTGCCCACCCGGACCGAGCTCACCGACCGCGCCCGCGCGGCCGCGACCGCGTGCGGCGTCGACCTGGACGCCGTCGCGGGCGCTCACGAGGTCGTCTCGCCGATCAACGGCGAGCCGATCGCGAGCCTCGCCCACGTCGACGCGGACGCCGTCGACGCTGCGGTGACCTCGGCGCACGAGGCCTACCTGCAGTGGCGCACGGTGCCGGCGCCGGTGCGCGGCGCCCTCGTCAAGCGGCTCGGCGAGCTGCTCGTCGCCCACAAGTCGGACCTAGCCGCGCTCGTCTCGCTCGAGGCGGGCAAGATCACCTCCGAGGCGGCCGGTGAGGTCCAGGAGATGATCGACATCTGCGAGTTCGCCGTCGGCCTGTCCCGGCAGCTCTACGGCCGGACGATGACGAGCGAACGCCCCGGCCACCGCCTGGCCGAGACGTGGCACCCGCTCGGCGTCGTGGGCGTCATCAGCGCCTTCAACTTCCCCGTCGCGGTGTGGAGCTGGAACACCGCGCTCGCGCTCGTCTGCGGCGACCCGGTCGTGTGGAAGCCGTCGGAGAAGACACCGCTGTGCGGCCTCGCGAGTGCCGCCCTGCTGCGCCGCGCCATCGCCGACGTCGGCGCCCCCGAGGGCCTGGCCCACGTCCTCGTCGGCGGTCCCGAGGTGGGGGAGGCGCTCGTCGACCACCCGCGCGTCGCCCTCCTCTCGGCCACGGGGTCGACCCGGATGGGCCGCGCCGTCGGCCCCCGCGTCGCCGACCGCTTCGGCCGCAGCCTGCTCGAGCTCGGCGGCAACAACGCGGCGATCGTCGCGGAGAGCGCCGACCTCGACCTCGCCGTCCGCGGCATCGTCTTCTCCGCCGCCGGGACCGCCGGGCAGCGCTGCACGACGCTGCGCCGCGTCATCGCGCACTCCGGCGTCGCCGACGAGCTGACCGCCCGCCTGGCGCAGGCCTACGAACGGCTCCCGATCGGCGACCCGATCGCCGACGGCACGCTCGTCGGACCCCTCGTCGACGCCGCCTCCTTCGCCCGCTTCGAGGCCGCGCTCGACACGGCGCGGGAGCAGGGCGGCGAGGTCGTCGTCGGCGGCGGGCGCCGGCTCGCCGACGCGGCGTCGGGCGCCTACTACGTCGAGCCCGCGATCGTCACCATGCCGGCCCAGAGCGACATCGTCCGCACCGAGACGTTCGCGCCGATCGTCTACGTCCTGCGCTACGACGACATCCGGGAGGCCATCGCCCTCAACAACGACGTGCCGCAGGGGCTGTCGTCGGCGATCTTCACGAACGACCAGGCCGAGGCCGAGTTGTTCTGCTCGGCGGAGGGCTCCGACTGCGGGATCGTCAACGTCAACATCGGCACGTCCGGGGCCGAGATCGGCGGCGCGTTCGGCGGCGAGAAGGAGACCGGCGGCGGGCGCGAGTCCGGCTCCGACGCCTGGAAGGCGTACATGCGGCGGGCGACGAACACGGTCAACTACTCCGGGTCGCTGCCGCTGGCCCAGGGCGTCGACTTCAGCGTCTGAGCGCTACGCCGCGAGACGGTGAACTCCCACCGGCTCGGCGACGCGAGGGCCGCACCGACCGGGTCGGTGCGGCCCCGCCGGTGTCGGGGCGGGTGGCGGGCGACGACGAAGATCGACCCTCCGCCCGAGACGACGCCCGCTCCTGCCACCGATGGTCAGTCGCGACCGAAACGCTGGTAGGCGGCCTGGCGCGTGGTGTCGAGCGCGGCACCGATGATGGTCCAGGAGTCCCCAGCTTTTCGGGCTGCGCTCACTGCGTCGCGGAGTTCCTGCTCGGCGTCCGCAACGGCCTTGCGGGCAGCAAGGATTCGTCGGAAGTGGACCGCGTCGCGAGCCGGGTGCGCGCCGACCTCGAGCTGGTCCAGTCCAACGGAGTCGTCGTGCGTGACCGTCATCACTTTCACCTCATCTCAGGTAGTCGTAGAACGCCGGTCTCAGCAGGTCGGCGTGGATGACTCGGGTTGGTTCGTCGGCGGGCACTGCCACGAGTTCGAGCAGCCGGCCGTGCTGGTCGGCTCCGATCACCAGGAGGCGATCCTCCCCGTCGTACTCGTACTCGACGACTCTCATTGCGTGGTGCCATGCGTGTTCGACCGCGGCGTCCGTGATCCCGTGCTTGCGCGCTGAATCGCGAATCTCCACCCGTAAAGGGTACCTTTACGGGTACGGAGCGTCAAGCTTGCCTTTACGCACCCTCTTGCCGCGATCCATGCAATCGTGGTCGAACCATTCGGGCCGGGTCGATGCCTGGCCGTTGCGACCGGGGGCATCAGGTGTGCAGGTCAGAGCGTTGCGGTCGCGAGCCTGCGTCGATCGACCCGGCCCGAATGGTTCGTCCGCTCGAACGGCGGCGCCCGGGAAGGCCTGGGGTGGGCGTCGTGAGCGGTCTCGCGTCCGATGCGGCGCGTGGGTCGGCGGGGGCGACCCGAGGTCCGAGGCGTGGCGGTCACCCTGGCCACCCACGATCCGCCGCGCCGCGTCGCCGCGGTGTCGCGGGGCGCGGTGTCGCGGTGTCGGTGCCGCCGAGCGCGGCACGTAGCCTTCGGTGCATGGCTCGTCAGCGCGTCCCCGAGGGTCCCCCCGCCGTCCCGCCCGTGCAGAAGCTGCGGATCCGGTACGCCAAGCGGGGCCGGCTCCGGTTCACGTCCACGCGCGACTTCCAGCGCTCGCTCGAGCGTGCCCTGCGCCGCGCGGGCGTGCCCATGGCGTTCTCGGCGGGCTTCCACCCGCACCCGAAGATCAGCTACGCCAACGCGGCCCCCACGGGGACCGCGAGCGAGGCGGAGTACGTGGAGATCTCGCTCGTCGAGCGCGTCGACTGCGACGCGGTCCGCGAGGCCCTCGACACGGCCCTGCCCGACGGCCTCGATGTCGTCGACGTCGTCGAGGCCACGCCCGGGTCGCTCGCCGACCGGCTGCAGGCGTCCGTGTGGCGCATGGAGTTCTCGTGCGGGACGACCGACGTGCGGGACGCGCTCGAGGCCTTCCTGGCCCGCGACCGGGTGGAGGTGACCCGGGTGATGAAGAACGGGCCCCGCACGTTCGACGTGCGCGAGGCCGTTGTCGACGTCGACCTCCGGGAGTCGGAGGACGGCTGTGCGATACTGCAGGTGGTCGTGCGACACACCACACCGGTCGTGCGCCCCGACGACGTCCTGACCGCGCTGAGCTCGGTGGCCGCCTTCGCGCCCGCTCGGTCGCCCCTGGTGACCCGGCTGGCGCAGGGCCCCCTCCTGGGCCCCGGCGCGGGGGTGGCCGATCCCTTGGCCCACGACAGGGACGCCGTCGCCGGTCCCGGTCGGTGACGCGCGAGCGCGCGAGCCGCCCAGGTCACGGAACTACCGACTTCCGTCGCGTCGGAGGAACGACGCGGCGATCACGACCGCAGCCGCGGCCGTCGGCGGGATCGTCCCGGGTGTGGTCGGCGTCCCGGCCCGACGGAAGGAACGCCGCTCGTGGCTTCCCAGGATTCGCAGCACTCCGACACCTCCTCGACCGATGAGCAGGCCGCGCCGAGCGATCGGGGCCCTGTGGGCCCTCACGGCTCGGACGCCGGCCCCGACACCGGTTCCGACCCCGGGGCGGCGCCGGCTCCCAAGACCCGCAAGCGCGCCTCACGGCGGGCTTCGGCGCCTGCCGCGGCGGCCCCCGCCCGGCCGGCCGGTGAGATCGCCGCCGCGTCGCAGCCCCCCGCGGACACCCCGCAGGCCGCGGTCACTCCCGAGGCCACGGACACTCCTCAGGCCGCCGACGCCATCGCCCCCGCGCCCGCCGTCAAGGCGCCGCGCAAGCGGGCCTCGCGGGCCAAGGCCGCCGCGCCGCAGCAGGCGCCCGCCGCGGCGTCGCCGCAGGTCGAGGCCCCGCAGGCCGACACGCCGCAGGCCCAGAGCCCGCAGCCGGACATCACGCCGGCCGAGACCCCGCAGACCGGCGGCGCGACATCGCCGGTCGACCCGGCCGGACCGGTCGCCGCTCTCGAGGTCCTCGCCGAGGTGGACCTCGACGCAGACCCCGACCCGACGGACGACGAGACGAGCGAGCCCGCGGCCCCGTTCGCTCCCGTCGCCCCGTCCGCTCCGGTCGGCCCGCCCGCCACCTTCGGCCTGCTCTTCCAGGCGCCCGACATCGCGTCGCTGCCCGTCCGTGACGAGGCGCGTCCCGCGCGGCCCGAGCCGGACGAGCCCGACGACGACGGCGCCGAGCAGGACGACAGTGCCGAGCAGGACGACACGACCGGGCGCGGCGACAGGGACGACCGTGACGGCGACCGCGACGACGACGACTCGCCCCGCCGCTCGCGTCGCCGTGGTCGCGGCCGGGGTCGGTCGGCCGGCTCCGACCCGGCCCGCGCCGAGCGGCCGGATCGCGACGACGACGCCGCCACCGGAGACGACACCACCGACGGCTCCGGAGCGGACGACGCGGACCGGGGCGACGGAAGCGAGGACTCCTCCGACGACTCGGGTGACGGCGGGCGCCGACGGCGCCGCCGCGGGGGCCGCGGCCGCCGCCGCGAGGACGGCGACACCGGCGACGAGTCGGGTGACGCGAGGCCGGGCGGGTCCGACGACGCCGACGACGAGGGCGGCTCGCAGGACGACCGCGGCGACGAGAACGGCGCCGACGGCGACGACGGTGACGACGGGGGCCCGTCGAACGGACGCAAGCGCACCCGTCGCCGCCGGCGCAGCGGCGCCTCCGGTGGCACCGACGACCCGCCCGGCACCGTCACCAAGGTGCGGGAGCCGCGGCAGGAACGCGACGAGGCCACCGGCATCAAGGGGTCCACGCGGCTCGAGGCCAAGCGCCAGCGCCGCCGCGAGGGGCGCGAGGCAGGCCGCCGTCGCACGATCATCACCGAGGCCGAGTTCCTCGCCCGCCGCGAGAGCGTGCAGCGCGTCATGGTGGTCCGCGAACAGGGCGCCATGACGCAGATCGGCGTCCTCGAGGACGGCGTCCTCGTCGAGCACTACATCTCGGGTCCGGGCAGCACGAGTCACGTCGCGGGCAGCTCGATGGCGGGCAACGTCTACCTCGGCCGCGTCCAGAACGTCCTGCCGAGCATGGAGGCCGCGTTCGTCGACATCGGCAAGGGCCGCAACGCCGTCCTCTACGCCGGCGAGGTGAACTGGGACGCGGCCGGGCTCGAGCAGCACAAGGCGCGCCGCATCGAGAACGCGCTCAAGGGCGGCCAGTCCGTCCTCGTCCAGGTGACGAAGGACCCGATCGGCCACAAGGGCGCCCGGCTCACCTCCCAGGTCTCTCTGCCCGGCCGCTACCTTGTCTACGTGCCCGACGGCTCCATGACGGGCATCTCCCGCAAGCTGCCCGAGCCCGAGCGGGCCCGCCTCAAGAAGATCCTCAAGGAGGTCGTCCCCGCCGACGCGGGCGTCATCGTGCGCACCGCGGCCGAGGGCGCCTCCGAGAAGGAGCTCCGCTCCGACGTGGAGCGCCTCCAGAAGGACTGGGAGCGCATCCAGAAGAAGGCCGCGAAGGGCGGCGCCCCGGCGCTCCTGCACGGCGAGCCCGACCTCACGGTCCGCGTCGTCCGCGACGTGTTCAACGAGGACTTCACCTCCCTCGTCGTCGCCGGCGACGGGGCCTGGGACCAGGTCAGCGACTACGTCGACTCCGTGGCCCCCGACCTCGCCCCCCGGGTGTCGCGCTGGACCGGCGAGCGGGACGTCTTCTCGCACTACCGGATCGACGAGCAGCTCGCGAAGGCCATGGACCGCAAGGTGTGGCTCCCGAGCGGCGGCTCGCTCGTCATCGACCGCACCGAGGCGATGACCGTCGTCGACGTCAACACCGGCAAGTTCACCGGGGCCGGCGGCAACCTCGAGGAGACGGTCACCAAGAACAACATCGAGGCGGCCGAGGAGATCGTCCGGCAGCTCCGGCTGCGCGACGTCGGCGGCATCATCGTCATCGACTTCATCGACATGGTCCTCGAGAGCAACCGGGACCTCGTCGTGCGGCGCCTGCTCGAGTGCCTCGGGCGGGACCGGACGAAGCATCAGGTCGCGGAGGTCACGTCGCTCGGGCTCGTCCAGATGACCCGCAAGCGCGTCGGCGCCGGTCTCATCGAGGTCTTCTCCGAGCCCTGCGAGCACTGCAGCGGCCGGGGTCTCGTCGTGCACGACGACCCGGTCGACCGGTCGACGGCGGACTCCGCCGCGGATTCCGGCCGCGGTGGCCGGGGCCGCAAGGGCCGGGGCAAGGACACCGGCCGCGACGGCGGACGCGCCGAGGCGCCCCCCGCACCCGCGCCGAGCGGCCCCACCCCCGCTCAGATCGCGGCGGCCGCGTACGCCGCGGCGTTGCAGTCGCACGCCGACGACGACGCCGGCGAACCGGCCGACCTCGACGTCGAGACCGCCTCCGCCCGCGTCACGCAGGCCCTCGAGGCGTCGTTGGCCGAGGCGTCCGACGTGGCGGCGGCGGGTGAGACCCGCCCGTCGTCGTCGACCGCCGCGTCGTCGACCGCCGCGTCGTCGCCCGCGCCGGCGTCGGCGCCCGAGGCGTCGGCCGAGCCGGCGACCCGACCGACGGGCCGGGTGCGGCGCCGCGCCGGATCCGCGACGACGGCGCCGCCGAGCGCGGCCTCGCCGTCCGCGACGTCCACCGACGTCCCCGAGCCGGCCGTCGACTCGCCCGCCCCGCCGGTCCCGCCCACCGAGCCGCCCGTGGCTCCGGAGACCGAGCCGGCCGCCGCCCCGCCGGCCCGGCGGCGCGGATCGCGTCGCGCCGGCACGTCGGGGGCCACGACCACCGCCGATCCCGGCGCGGGCGTCTTCACCGTCGCGCCCGCCCCGGGCGGCAACAGCGACGTCGCCGCCGCCCTCGGCGCGACGGGCACCGCCTCGTCCTCCTCGTCCTCCCCCTCCCCGGCAACGACGGAGGCGACGGAGCCCACCGCCCCGGCGAGCCCCGCCCCGGCCCGCCGCAAGCGGGCCCGGGTCGTCGCGCCCGCCGGGCCGCCCACCGGCCTCGGCGACGACGACGGCGCCTGACGCCGATCACCGTCGCCGTCGCGGCGCCCCGAGCGATTTGGGTCGGGGCGCCGCGAGCCGGTATTCTGATGAGTCGGTGCGCCCACCGAGATCCGTGCCTCGTGTTCCTCCCCGGTCCTGATCTGTCCGGCCGACGTCGTCGGCCGCAGGTCCGGACGCCAGGAGGCCGTTGCTACGGGCCGGTCAGAAGAGGTGCTTCGTCCCCGAGCATGAGCAGGAGAATCAAACGTGTATGCGATCGTCCGCGCCGGCGGCCGTCAGGAGAAGGTGTCCGTCGGTGACGTCCTCATCGTCGACAAGGTGAAGGGTGAGCCCGGTGACTCCGTCGACCTCCAGCCTCTGCTCCTGGTGGACGGCACCACCGTCACCTCCGATGCCGCCGCCCTCGCCAAGGTGTCCGTGAAGGCCGAGGTCGTCAAGCCGACCAAGGGCCCGAAGATCACGATCCTCAAGTACAAGAACAAGACGGGTTACCGCAAGCGTCAGGGGCACCGCCAGCACTCGACGCAGGTCAAGATCACCGCGATCGACGCCTGAGCGTCCGCGGACCCATCACGAGCGAAACCAGGTAGGTAGCGACATGGCACACAAGAAGGGTGCGTCCTCGACGCGCAACGGGCGCGACTCGAACGCGCAGTACCTCGGCGTGAAGCGCTTCGGCGGCCAGGCCGTCAACGCCGGCGAGATCCTCGTCCGTCAGCGCGGCACGCACTTCCACCCCGGCGACAACGTCGGCCGTGGCGGCGACGACACGCTGTTCGCCCTCGCCGCCGGCGCCGTGCAGTTCGGCACCAAGCGCGGCCGCAAGACCGTGAACATCGTCCCGGCCGGCTGACACGCCCGCACAGGAACACACAGCAGCACCACACAGGCGGGGGGTGAGCCGAGCCGGCTCGCCCCCCGCCTGCGTCGTCCCCGCCCACGAGGCGGGTCGACGCCCCGCACGACGCACGAGACGACCTCCGGTCCGACCCCGGGTGTCGCCCCCTCGCACACCACCCCCTGGAGAGTGACCACATGCCGGCCTTCGTCGATCGATGCGTCCTGACCGTCGCCGCCGGCAACGGGGGGCACGGGTGCGCCTCGGTGCACCGCGAGAAGTTCAAGCCCCTCGGTGGCCCCGACGGGGGGAACGGTGGGCACGGCGGCGACGTCGTCGTCCGCGTCGACCCGCAGGTGACGACCCTGCTCGACTACCACCACAGCCCCTACCGGCGCGCCGCGAACGGCCGCCCCGGCGAGGGGGAGGAGCGCAACGGCGCCCAGGGCGAGGACCTCGTCCTCGGCGTCCCCGAGGGCACGGTCGTCAAGGACCGCGCGGGCCGGGTGCTCGCCGACCTCGTCGGCGAGGGCACCGAGGTCGTCCTCGTCCGCGGTGGGCGCGGCGGCCTCGGCAACCGGGCCCTCGCGAGCAAGCGCCGCAAGGCGCCCGGCTTCGCCCTGCTCGGCGAGCCGGGGGAGTCCCTCGAGGTCGTCCTCGAGCTGAAGACGTTGGCCGACGTCGCGTTGATCGGCTTCCCGTCCGCGGGCAAGTCGAGCCTCGTCTCCGTCATCTCGGCGGCGCGGCCGAAGATCGCCGACTACCCCTTCACGACGCTCGTGCCCAACCTCGGGGTCGTCACCGCCGGCGACGAGCGCTTCACGGTGGCCGACGTGCCCGGTCTCATCCCCGGCGCCGCGCAGGGCCGCGGCCTGGGCCTGGAGTTCCTCCGCCACGTCGAGCGGTGCTCGGTGCTCGTGCACGTCGTCGACTGCGCCACCCTCGACCCGGGCCGCGACCCCCTCTCGGACCTGCACGCCATCGAGGACGAGCTGCGCCAGTACGTGCCCGACGAGGCCCTCGGGGGCCGCCCCCTCGCCGAGCGCACCCGCATCGTCGTCCTCAACAAGGCCGACGTCCCCGAGGCCGCGGAACTCGCCGAGTTCGTCCGCCCCGAGCTCGAGGCCCAGGGCCTCGAGGTCCACGTCGTGTCCACCGTCGCCCACACCGGGCTGCGGGCGCTGACGTTCGCCCTCGCCAAGCACGTCGCCGCCGCCCGCGCCGACCAGGCGGAGGCCGAGCGGGAGGTCGCCCGCCAACGCGTCGTCGTGCGCCCGGTGGCCGTCGACGACGAGGGCTTCCGCGTGCGTCGGGAGGACGGCCCCGACGGGGAGCTGTTCCGCGTCGTCGGCGAGAAGCCCGCCCGCTGGGTGCGCCAGACCGACTTCTCCAACGACGAGGCCGTCGGCTACCTCGCCGACCGCCTCGCCCGGGCGGGCGTCGAGGACGCGCTGTTCAAGGCGGGGGCGGTGGCCGGCGCGACCGTCGTCATCGGCCCGGAGGACGACGCCGTCGTCTTCGACTGGGAACCGACCCTGTCGGGTGCGGCGGGAACGGGCCCCCGGGGCTCCGACGTCCGGCTCGAGGACCACCACCGCCCGACCCGCGTCGAGAAGCGCGAGACCTACGACGAGCGCCGCGCCGCCAAGCGCGCCGCCCGCGAGGAGCTCGCCTCCGAGCGCAAGGCGGGGTTCTGGACCGACGACGAGTGACCCCAGCGGTCGCCGGTTCCCGCGCCTGAGAGCAGAATCCGTCGCATGACGCGATTCGGCTACACCCTCATGACCGAGCAGAGCGGCCCGAAGGACCTCGTGCGGCACGCCGGCGTCGCGGAGGACGTCGGCTTCGACTTCGAGGTGATGAGCGACCACTACTTCCCGTGGCTGTCGGCGCAGGGGCACGCGCCGTACGCGTGGTCGGTGCTCGGCGCGGTCGCGCACGTCACCTCGAGCGTCGAGCTGATGACCTACGTCACCTGCCCGACGATCCGGTACCACCCCGCCGTCGTCGCGCAGAAGGCCGCGACGGTCCAGCTCCTCGCCGACGGCCGGTTCACCCTCGGGCTCGGCTCCGGCGAAAACCTCAACGAGCACGTCGTCGGGGAGGGCTGGCCGGCCCTCGACGCGCGTCAGGACATGCTCGTCGAGGCGATCGAGATCATCCGCGAGCTGCACACCGGTGAGCTCGTCACGTACGACGGCGAGTACTTCCGCGTCGACTCGGCCCGAATCTGGGACTGCCCGGACGGCGGCGTCCCGATCGGCGTCGCGGCGGGCGGGCCCAAGGCGGTCGCGCGCTTCGCGCCCCTGGCCGACCACCTCGTCGCGACCGAGCCCGAGTCCGAGCTGGTGCAGGCGTGGAACGGTGCCCCCGGCGCTCCCCGGATCGGGGCGGACGCCCGCGCGATCGGGCAGATCCCGATCTGTTGGGACCCCGACCGCGACGCGGCGATCGAGCGCGCCCACGACCAGTTCCGGTGGTTCGCCGGTGGCTGGGCCGTCAACGCCGACCTCCCGACGACGGCCGGGTTCGCGGGGGCCACGACGTTCGTCCGGCCGGAGGACGTCGCCGCCCAGATCCCCTGCGGCCCCGACCTCGACGCGATCGTCGAGGCGGTCCGCCCCTACTGGGAGGCCGGCTTCACCGACGTCGCCCTCGTCCAGGTCGGCGGCGACGGCCTCGACGACTTCCTCGACCGGGCGGCCGGCCCGCTCCTGGAGAAGCTGCGCGCCGCCTCGGCGTGAGGCGAGGCGCCGGTCGACGGGCCGGGCGCGGATCCCCTGGTCAGGGGCGGTTTCTCGCCGTACCATCGGAGCATCCCCTCCGCCGCGGTGCGGCGCCCGTGCTGTCACCCGTGCTCTGTGTCGGTCGCGCCTGCGTGCCGAGTGCGGCCGATCTCGAGGGGGAGTCATGTGGGTCCAGGACGTGCGGCTGCCGCCGCAGCCCGCGGTGCCGGTCGTCGCGACCCCGGGCGACCAGATGTCGGCCACGCTCTCGGCCCACACACCGGCCGACGCGCTCTATCGCCGCACCGGACCCCAGGGGCGGCGCCGCGCCGCCGACCGGTTCACCCCCGGCGACATCGACCTCATCCACGCCGTGACCGGCGAGTCGGTGTGGTCCGACGACGACACGACGCTCAGCCCCTTCGCCGCCCGGATCGCGGGGGATCGGCGGCGGGGGGTGCTCGCCGCCGGGCGGGAGGCCGACGCGCGGTACCTGCTCGGCACCGGCCGGGCGCTCGCCGAGGCGGGGCGACCCAACCCGTTCAGCGGAGTCGCGCTCGACCGCGCCCTCGCCCACCTGGCGCTCGGCGGCCAGGGTCGGGTCGACGTGAGCTGCTGACGCGCCGGGACAGGGGAGCGTGGCCCGGGCGCGCCGCCCGCCTCCGCGGCGCCGGCCGCGCAGAGCCGGGGCCGATCAGCACCCCGTCCCGCCGCCCCGCGCCGCACCGGCCGGGCTCGCGTGCCGGGCGCCGACACGCCGCGCGGCGCCCCTGACCGACCCGGATATCGTGGTCGGGTGCAGCCCGACCCCCGCGACGTCATCACCTCGGCCCGTCGCCTCGTCGTCAAGGTCGGCTCGAGTTCCCTGACCGACGGCGCCGGCGGCGTCCTCGACGTGGCCCGCCTCGACGCTCTCGTCGACGCGTTGGCCGCCCGCCGCACCGCCGGGACCCACGTCGTCCTCGTGTCCTCCGGCGCCATCGCCTCGGGGCTGAGCCCGCTCGGGCTCGACCGGCGCCCCCGCGACCTCGCCACTCAGCAGGCGGCCGCGAGCGTGGGCCAGGGCGCGCTGGTGGCCGCGTACACCACCGCGTTCGGTCGGCACGGGCTGACGGTCGGCCAGGTGCTGCTCACCTCCGACGACCTCGTCCGCCGCCAGCACTACGCCAACGCGCGCCGCGCGGTGGGCCGCCTCCTGCGGCTCGGGGTCGTCCCGGTCGTCAACGAGAACGACGCCGTCGCGACCGACGAGATCCGCTTCGGCGACAACGACCGCCTGGCCGCCCTCGTCGCCCACCTCGTGCACGCCGACGCGCTCGTGCTGCTCACCGACGTCGACGCGCTCTACGACGGGCCCCCGAGCGAGCCCGGCAGCTCCCGTGTCGCCCACGTCGCCTCCCCGGCCGACCTGGCCCACGTCCGCATCGGCGGCGTCGGCTCCCGGGTCGGCACCGGGGGCATGGTCACGAAGGTCGAGGCGGCGCGCATCGCGACCGGGGCCGGGATCCCGACGCTGCTCGCGTCGGCGCCCGACGTGGGCCGTGTCCTCGCCGGAGAGGACGTCGGCACCCTCTTCTCGGCGGTCGGGGCCCGGCCGGCCTCGCGGATGCTCTGGCTGGCGCACGCGACCGATCCCGCCGGACGGCTCGTCGTCGACGCCGGCGCCGCCCGCGCCCTCACGCAACGCGGCGCGTCGCTGCTCCCGGCCGGCATCGTCGCCGTCGAGGGCGTGTTCGCCGAGGGGGCGCCCGTCGAGATCGTCTCGGTCGACGGCACCACCGTCGGCCGCGGGCTCGTGGCCTACGGCAGCGACGAGTTGCCGCGGTTGCTCGGCCGCAGCACCGGCTGGATCGGCGACGTCTTCGGCCCGCGGTACGCCCGTGAGGTCGTGCACCGCGACCACCTCGCGCTCCTGTGACCTCCGGTGGGCCCGCGTGCGCGACGCGCGGTTGCCGTGGGCCGGGAGGGGCTCGCTACCGTGACGCCATGGCCGTCACCATCCAGCGCGCGCACGCCCGCGACCTCAACCTCGTCAAACCCCTGTGGAAGGCGATGGTCAAGGCCTACGCCGACATGTCGGAGGGGGTCTGGGCCGTCCACGAGCCCCGCGAGGCGTGGGGTCGGCGCCACCAGGAGTACCTCACCTGGGCCAACGACGCCTCCGGCGTGGTGTTCATCGCCGTCGACACCGCCACCGAGGAGTCGGTCGGGTACGCCGCCCTGCACTTCATCGAGTCCGGCCCGGCCTTCGACTTCGGCGAGAGCTTCGCCGAGCTGGAGTCGCTCGTCGTCGCGCCCGACCGTCAGGGCGAGGGCATCGGGGGGCAGCTGCTCGCGGCCTGCCGCAAGGAGATGACGCGCCGCGAGATCACCGTGTGCACGACGACGACCGTCACGCGCAACGCCGGCGCGATGCGCCTGCTCGAGCGGCACGGCTTCGTCCCGTTCATGACCCGCTTCCTGCAGCGCGTCGACGACGACGAGTAGGCCGGGCCGTCCGCCGTTCGGGCCGCCCCCGGACGGTCAGGACGGGACGAGGTCCGGCGAACCTAGGCTGGGACCATGACCACCGCCACCACGCCCCCCTCCGCCACCTCGGCCGGCGAGGAAGACCGGGCCACCGACGCCGTCGTCGCCGACGCCGCCCGCCGCGCGCGGGTCGCCGGCCGGGTGCTCGCCCAGCTCTCGCGCGCGCAGAAGGACGCGGCCCTCGGCGTCCTCGCCGACGCCCTCGAGGCGGAGCGCGGCACGGTCCTCGCCGCCAACGCGCAGGACCTCGCACGCGGGCGCGAGAACGGCCTCGCCGCGGGTCTGCTCGACCGACTCCGGCTCGACGACGCGCGCCTGGCCGACATCGCGGGCGCGTTGCGGCACCTGGGTACCCTGCCCGATCCGGTGGGGGAGGTCGTGCGCGGCTCGGTGCTGCCCAACGGGCTGCAGATCCGCCAGGTGCGCGTCCCCCTGGGGGTCGTCGGGATGATCTACGAGGCGCGCCCGAACGTCACGGTCGATGCCGCCGGTCTCGCGCTCAAGAGCGGGAACGCCGTGCTGCTGCGCGGCGGGTCGGCCGCGGCGTCGAGCAACGCGGCCCTCGTCGGCGTGCTGCGTCGGGCGCTGGAGTCGATCGGGCTGCCCGCCGACGCGGTCGCGACGGTCGACGCCGGCGGCCGGGCCGCGGCGCGGGCGCTCATGCGGGCCCACGGGCTCGTCGACGTCATCATCCCGCGCGGGGGAGCCGACCTCATCGCGACGGTCGTGCGGGAGTCGATCGTCCCCGTCATCGAGACCGGCAGCGGCAACGTGCACGTCTACGTGGACGCCGCCGCCGACCTCGACATGGCCCTGCAGATCGTGCTCAACGCGAAGACCCACCGGCCGAGCGTGTGCAACGCGGCCGAGACGCTGCTCGTCCACGCGGACGTCGCGCCGGCGTTCCTCCCGCAGGTGACGAGCGCGCTCGCGGACGCCGGGGTGCGGCTGTACGGCGACACGCGCACCCGCGATATCCTGCCCGAGGCGGGGCTGGGGGAGGCCACCGACGAGCTCTTCGACACGGAGTTCCACGACCTCGCGATGACGGTGGGCGTCGTGGCCGACCTCGACGGCGCCCTCGAGCACGTCCGGCGGTTCTCGACGGGGCACACGGAGGTCGTCGTCACCGACGACCGTCGCGCCGCCCGGCGCTGGACCGCCGAGGTCGACGCCGCGGTCGTCATGGTCAACGCCTCGTCGCGATTCACCGACGGCGGCGAGTTCGGGTTCGGCGCCGAGATCGGCATCAGCACCCAGAAGCTGCACGCCCGGGGGCCCATGGCGTTGCCCGAGCTGACGACGACGAAGTGGATCGTGGAGGGCGACGGCCAGGTCCGATCCTGAGGCGGCGAGCGGGTGCGTCCGCGGGGCCGGGGATCTGGCAGGATCGGCTCTCATGGAAGGTACTGAGGTCCGCAAGCTCGCCGCACTCGAGGACAAGCACTGGTGGTACAAGGAGCGCCGCCATCTGCTCGCCCAGATGCTCAAGGGGCGAACCCCCGGGAAGGCGCTCGACATCGGCGCGGCCGGCGGTGGCAACACGCGCGTCCTGCGCGATCACGGGTGGCAGGCGAGCCCCCTGGAGTACGGGGCGGACGGCGCCGAGGTGGCGCACGAGCGCGGGCTGCCCGTCATGCGGGCCGACGCGACGAAGCTCCCGCTCGCGGACGCCTCGCTCGACCTCGTCGTCGCCTTCGACGTCCTCGAGCACCTCGTCGACGACGACGCCTGCGTGCGTGAGGTCGCCCGGGTCCTGCGGCCCGGCGGCGCGTTCCTCGTCGCGGTGCCCTGCGACCCCAAGCTGTGGTCGGCCCACGACGACGCGGTGGACCACGTGCGCCGGTACACGCGTCAGACGCTGCACGCCGTGCTCGAGCGCGACGGCATGCACGTGGAGTCGATGGACTCGTGGAACGTGCTCCTGCGCCCAGTCGTCGCCCTGCGGCGCAAGAAGAGCTCCGGCAGCGACCTCGACGACATGCACCCCGTCGTCAACTTCGGGCTGCAGACCATCGTCGCGATCGAGCGTCACCTGCCGGTGAAGTCGCTCCCGGGGGTCACCTTGTTCGCCGAGGTGCGACGCACCGCCTGACGCTGTTCGGCGTCCACGACGACGGGTCCGCGGTGCCGCACCGCGGACCCGTTCTCGTGCGCGCGCTCGCCCGCGTCGGCGTGCCGGACTGCGCCGCCGACGCCCGCGGACGCGGCGCCCGACGCGGACGTGGCGCCCGACGCCACGGGCACGGGCGTCTCCACCTCGGCGTCGTGGGAGCCGTCGAGGGCGGGGGAGGGCGACACGTGGGCGACGTGGGCGGTGGACCCGGAACCGACCGGGATCCGGGCGGCCGTCGACGAGGCGTCGGAGGCGGACGGGGCCGCGGGAGCCGAGGGGGGCGGGACGGGGTTGCTGTCCCACTCGACGACCTCGTCCTCGTCGGCGAGGTGCGCGAGCTCCTGGCCGCCCTCGGTGGCGAAGACCTCCCGGCGCCGCGGGGCCGGGTCGGTGTCGTGCGCGACGAAGTACGTGGGGCGGCCCTGCATCATCGTGTACATCCGCCCGACGTACTCACCGAGCAGGCCGAGGCAGATGAGCTGGACGGCGCCGACCGAGGACACCGCGGCCACCGTCGAGGTCCAGCCGGCGACCGCCCGTCCCGTGAACTGCGACACGAGCGCGTAGGCGAGGATGAGCAGCGCGAACGCCCCGCCGATGAGGCCGAACCACGTCGCGAGCCGCAGCGGGGCCATCGAGTGGCTCGTCAGGCTGTCGAGCGACAGCTTGATCATCTTCGAGAGCGGGTACTTCGAGCTGCCCGCCGCGCGCTCCTCCCGGCGGTAGGTGACCTGCGCGGAGGGGAAGCCGAGGGCCGGGACGACGAGGCGCAGGACCCGGTGATGCTCGGGCAGCGCGTTGACCGCGTCGACCGTGGCGCGCGACATGAGGCGGAAGTCGCCGGCGTCGGCGGGCGCGCTCGTGCGCGACAGGGCGCGCATCGTCGCGTAGAACGCGCGGGCCGTGCCGCGCTTGAAGGCGGTGTCGGTCGAGCGGTCGGCGCGGACGCCGTAGACGACGTCGATCCGGTCCCGCCGGGCGATCTCGAGCATCTCGGCGATGACCTCGGGCGGGTCCTGCAGGTCGGCGTCGATGGTCACCATGTAGTCGCCGAAGGCGCGGGCCAGGCCGGCCGAGATCGCGGCCTGGTGCCCGGCGTTGGCGCGCAGGCGGATGACCCGCACCTGCGGCCACTCGTGCCGGATGCGCTGCAGCACCACCGCGGAGGCGTCGGTGCTGCCGTCGTCGACGGCGACGACCTCGTACGCCACGCCGATCCCGTCGAGCACCGGTCGGAGGCGCTCCACGAGAAGGGGGAGCACGTCCTCCTCGTTGTAGACGGGGACGACGACAGACAGCACCGGATCCATGGGGCCACCCTACGGGCGCGCCCCGTGCGTCCGCTGGACGCGCGACCGGCTCCTTCGCCGGTGGCGGGCTCGGTCACGAGCTCGGCGGCGGGCCTCGTCGCGGCCCGGACGCGAACCGGGCGGTTCGGCGCGCGGGCGAGGAGCCGTCGGCGGTCGCCGCGCCGCTAAGCTGGGCCCATGTCGACGACGTCCTCCGTTCTCCTGTACGCCCCGATGGCCGAGGAGGCCACACGCCACCTGCCGATGCCGGCGTGGGCCTACGGGGCCATCGCGCTCGGCGTCGTCCTCGCCCTCCTCGGCCTCGTGTGGATGTTCCGTCGCACGGCCCAGGTCGCGATGGACGGCCACCCGCGCCGCCCGGAGCGTCACGGTGACGCCCACCACGGCCACGCCGACCTGCACGACGAGCACGGCTACGCCTACGCCGACCGCAAGGACGACCACGGCGCCGCACGCGGGACGGGTCACTGACCTTGCGTCTGGGGGTCATGGGCGGGACGTTCGACCCCATCCACCACGGCCACCTCGTCGCCGCGAGCGAGGTGCGGTCCCGGTTCGGCCTCGACGAGGTCGTCTTCGTCCCCACCGGGGAGCCCTGGCAGAAGAGCGAACTCGCGGTCTCCCCGGCCGAGCACCGTTACCTCATGACGGTCATCGCCACCGCGTCGAACCCGGCCTTCACCGTGAGCCGGGTCGACATCGACCGCCCCGGGCCGACGTACACGATCGACACCCTGCGGGACCTGCACGCCTCACGGCCGGACGCGGAACTGTTCTTCATCACGGGCGCCGACGCCCTCGCGCAGATCCTGTCGTGGAAGGACGTCGACGAGTTGTGGGACCTCGCCCACTTTGTCGGCGTGACCCGGCCCGGGCACCCGCTGAGCAACGCGGGGCTGCCGGAGGAGGACGTCACCCTCGCGGAGGTCCCCGCGATGGCCATCAGCTCCACCGACTGCCGCGCCCGGGTCGCCGCGGGGGACCCGGTCTGGTACCTCGTGCCCGACGGCGTGGTGCAGTACATCGGCAAGTACCGTCTGTACCTGCCCCGATCCGAGAACAGCGAGGCCGCCGTCGCCGGCGTCGACCCCGTCGTCCTCGAGGCGGTCCCGCCTCCGGGGTGAGTCCTGCCCGACCGCTCGACCGACGGCCGCACCCGGCCCGAGAAGGAGACCCGTGACCGCTTCCGCGGGAGCCCTGGACCTGGCCCAGAGGGCCGCCGGCGCCGCCGAGGACAAGCTCGCCGTCGACATCGTCGCGCTCGACGTGACCGGCCGCTTCCCCCTCTCCGACGTCTTCGTCGTCGCCACCGCCGAGACCGAGCGTCAGGTGGGCGCCGTCGTCGACGCCGTCGAGGACGCACTGCGCGAGGCGGGCTGCCGGCTCGTGCGGCGCGAGGGCGAGAAGTCGGGGCGCTGGGTGCTGCTCGACTTCGGCGCCATCGTCGTGCACGTCCAGCACGAGGACGAGCGCAAGTTCTACCAGCTCGAACGGCTGTGGAAGGACTGCCCGCGCGTCCCGCTGCGGCTCGGTCCGGGGGCCGCGCCCGCGGAGCCGGCTGGCGCCGACGGTGGCGAGCCCGGCGACCGCGCCCACGATGCCGAGGCGCCGGCGGAGCCCGGGGACGCCGCCCACGACGACGGGCCGTGACCGGCGCGGACCTCGCCGGCCGACCCGCCGACCCGGACGCCCCCGTGCGCCGGGTCGTCGTCGTCCGGCACGGGCAGACCGGTCACAACGCCGCCGGCATCTGGCAGGGGCGGCTCGACACGGAGCTGTCGGAGTTCGGGCGCGAGCAGGCCCGGCGCGCGGCGCCGGCGCTCGCGGCCCTGCGGCCCGGCCTGCTCCTCTCCAGCGATCAGCGCCGCGCGGCCGACACGGCCGACGTGCTCGCCGCCGCCTGCGGCCTGCCCGTCCGTCTCGACGCGCGCCTGCGCGAGGTGCACGTCGGCCGGTGGCAGGGGATGAGCCGGGCGGAGGCGGCGCGGCTCCACCCCGACGACACGGCCGCCCTCCTCGCCGGGCACGACGTGGCCCACGGCGTCGACGGGGAGCGCGTGCGCGATGTCGTGGCGCGGGTCGCGCCGGTCTGGGCCGAGCTCGTCGCCGAGCTGGCCCCCGCGGGCACGGCACTCGTCGTCACCCACGGCGTCACGGCCCGCGCGCTCGTGGCGGGCGCCGTCGGTCTCGACGTCGCCGTGCTGCGCCGCAGCGTGCTCGGCCTCGCGAACGCACACTGGGCGGTCCTCGCCGAGGACGGCGGCGCCTGGTGCCTCGAGTCGTGGAACGTCGGCGTCGGCTCACTCGATTTGGGATTGGGCGTCGCCGCTGGTTAAACTCGTCCAGTCCTCGCGGCTCGCCGCAGGAACGGTTCGGGGCTGTAGCGCAGCTGGTAGCGCACCTCCATGGCATGGAGGGGGTCAGGGGTTCGAGTCCCCTCAGCTCCACCGAGAATTCCGACGACACATCGACGAAGGCCCCGCCCCGGCGGGGCCTTCGTCGTCGTCCGGGAGGGCCCCGGGAGCGCTCCGGTCCGGCTGATCTCCGGCCGAGGCGGGCCTCGGCCCGGGCCGTCTATCGTGTTGCGCATGGTGAACGAACCCGCGGGCCGGGACACGTCGGTGCAGTCGGTGGACCGGGCCGTCTCCATCCTGCAGGTCCTGGCGCGGCACGGATCGGCGCGGGTCACGGACATCGCCGCCGAGCTCGACGTCCACAAGTCGACGGTGTCGCGGCTGCTCGCGACGCTCGAGGCGCGGGGACTCGTCGAGCAGAGCTCGGCGCGGGGGAACTACGTCCTCGGCGACGGCGTCACGGCCATCGCGGCGGGTGCCGCCCGGCGGCACGACCTCGCGCTCGTCAGCCGCCCCGTCTGCGCGGAGCTCGCCGAGGCCGTCGGCGAGACCGTCACCGTGACGATCCCGGACGGGGACGCGGTCCTCTCGATCGGGCAGGTCATGGGCTCGGCCGTCGTGACGACCGTCAACTGGCTCGGTCGCCGCTCGCCCCTGCACGCGACGTCCTCGGGCAAGCTCTTCCTCGCCGCCTGGCCGCCCGAGCGGTCGCGGGCCGTCCTCGACGGGGACCTGCCCGCCTACACCGAGCGGACCATGACCGACCCGGGCGTCCTCGCGCGCGAACTCGATCGCGTCCGCGAACTCGGCTACGCGACGACGAGCGAGGAACAGGAGGTGGGTTTGTGCGCCGTCTCGGCACCGATCCGCGACCTCGACGCGGAGGTCGTCGCCGCCCTCACCGTCTCGGGGCCGTCCTTCCGCGTGACCCCGGAGGCCGTCGAGGCGCTCCTGCCCCGGCTGCTCACCGCCGCCGCGAGGATCTCCGAACGCAACGGCTACCCGAAACCCGGCTGACGCACTCGGTCTTTGTCCCGCTGTGCGCAACAACGACGCGATGCGCGCCGAAAGTCCACCGAATCCCTTGACGGCGGCCCTCGCAGCACTGTTTCGTGGTGCACAACCGACGCGCTCCTCGCATCAGGTGGGGCGCGGTTGACGCACCTCCAGGAGCACCCGTGAGCCTCACCGACGCCGCCCGTCCCGGCGACACCACCGGCCCCCGCGACGCCCACGGCAGCGGCCGCGCCCCGGGCCCCGGCGACCTCACCGGCCTCGACCCGCTCCTGCAGTCTTTCGAGCTCGGGCCCCTCACGCTGCGCAACCGCGTCGTGAGCACCTCGCACGAACCGGCGTACGGGCAGGACGGGATGCCCAAGGAGCGCTACCGGCTCTACCACCGCGAGAAGGCGAAGGGCGGCGTCGCGCTGACGATGATCGGCGGCTCGGCGATCATCGCGCCGGACAGCCCGCCGGCGTTCGGCAACCTCCTGCTCTACCGGGACGAGATCGTGCCCTGGTTCCGCGAGCTGGCCGACGACGTCCACGAGCACGGAGCGGCGGTCATGTGTCAGGTCACGCACCTCGGGCGGCGCACGTCGAACTTCACCGGCGACTGGCTACCGACCGTCTCGGCGTCCCCCCGCCGGGAGCCCGCCCATCGCGCCTTCCCCAAGGAGGCCGAGGCGTGGGACCTCGACCGCATCGTCGACGACTACGTGAGTGCCGCCCTGCGCTGCCGCGCCGGCGGTCTCGACGGCATCGAGATCCAGGCCTACGGGCACCTGTTCGACAGCTTCCTCTCGCCGTGGACGAACCGCCGAGAGGACGAGTACGGCGGAACCCCCGAGAACCGGATGCGCTTCCCGCGGCGGGTGCTCCGGGCCGTGCGCGAGGCCGTCGGGCCGGACTTCGTCGTCGGGCTGCGGATGTCGATCGAGGACGACCGGCTCGGAGCCCTCCCGCGCGAGGAGGGCATGGCGGCGCTGCGGGCCTTCGTCGACGACGGCATCGACGTCGTGTCGACGATCAAGGGCTCGATCGAGTCGGACCACACGCTCGCGCAGGTCATCCCGTCGATGGGGACGCCGTCGGCGCCGTTCCTCGAATGGTCGGGGCGGATCAAGGCGGAGCTGTCGATCCCCGTCATGCACGCGTCCCGGATCGCCGACGTGCCCACCGCCCGGTACGCGATCCGGGAGGGCCTCACCGACCTCATCGGCATGACGCGGGCCCAGATCGCCGACCCCTACCTCGTCGCCAAGCTGGCGCGCGGGCGGGAGGACCGGATCCGCCCGTGCGTCGGCGCCAACTACTGCCTCGACGCGATCTACGCCTCCGGTGACGCCAAGTGCGTGCACAACCCGGCCGCCGGCCGCGAGGCCCAGCTGCCCCACGAGATCACGCAGCAGGCGCCGACCCGGCGCCGCGCCGTCGTCGTCGGCGCCGGGCCGGCCGGGCTCGAGGCCGCGCGCGTCCTCGGCGCCCGCGGGCACGACGTCACACTGTTCGAGGCCGCCGACCGGGTGGGCGGACAGATCGCCCTGCTCGCCGGATCGCGTCACCGCGGCGACCTCGTCGGGATCGTCGACTGGCGACTCGCCGAGGCCCGCCTCCACGGGGTCGACGTCCGCCTCGGCGTGTTCGCCGAGCCCGACGACGTCCTCGCCCTCGACCCCGACGTGGTCGTCGTCGCGACGGGCGGGCTGCCGAACACCGAGTTCCTCGAGCAGGGGGCGTCGCTCGTCCGCGACACGTGGGACGTGCTGTCCGGCGACCTGCGGGCCCGCGGCGACGTCCTCGTCTTCGACGACCACGGCGGCCACCAGGCGTTGGACGCCGTCGAGACCCTCCTGGCCCAGGGGTGCCGGGTCGAGTACGTGACGCCCGAGCGGACGGTGGGCGTCGACGTCGGCTCGATGAACTCCCCGGCCTACCTGGCGGCGTTCGCCGAGCACGACGTGCGCGTCACCCTGCCCTTCTACCTGCGCGCCGTCCGCCGCGCCGAGAACGGACGGTTGGTCGCCACCCTGTGGAACGAGTACGCCGACACGCAGGTGGCGCGCGAGGTCGACCACGTCGTCGTCGAGCACGGCACGCTGCCCGTGGCCGACCTGTACGAGGCGCTCGTGCCGGGCTCGGTCAACGAGGGCGCGGTGGATCACGAAGCGCTCCTCGCCGGCCGCCCGCAGGAGGTCGTCCGCAACCCCGGTGGCGGCTACCGCCTGTACCGGATCGGCGACGCCGTGAGCAGCCGCAACATCCACGCGGCGATCTACGACGCGCTGCGCCTGTCGATGGCCGTCTGAGCCGAGGATCGTCCGAGCCGATGACCGTCCGAGACCATGACCGTCCGAGACTCGGACGTCCCCCGACGGCGTCCGGTCGGACGACCCGGCTCAGGTCGTGCGGTGCAGGGCGGCCTCGACGCGCCGGGCGGCCGCGACCAGGTGCCCGGCGGCTTCGCGCCCGCGCAGGCGGTCGAGACGCTGGGTGGGACCGCTCGCGGTGAGGACGGCGAGCAGGTCCCCGGACTGCCCGTACACGCCGGACGCGACGCCGGTGAGGCCCTCCTCCTCCTCGTCGCTCGCGACGGCGTACCCCTGGTCGCGGACCTGCCCGAGCTCCGCGTCGAGGTGGGCGGGGTCGGTGACGGTCGCGCCGGTGAACCGCTGCAGCGGCTCGGTGAGCACGACCCGCCGACGGGCCCCGTCGAGGGAGGCGAGCAGCACCTTGCCGCTCGCGCTCGCGTGGAGGGGGAACCGCTGCCCCAGCCAGGAGCGGGGACGCAACTGAGCAGGGGCGTCGACCTGGTCGAGCAGGTCGAGGCCGCCGTCGGGACCGACGACGCTGAAGGTCACGGTCTCGCGGATCGTCTCGACGAGGTCGACGACGACGGGCCGGGCCACGTCCGCGAGCACGGCCTGGGCGTCCGTGCCCCGCGCGAGCCGCACGAGCTCCGGTCCGAGCAGGACCCGGTCGTCGCCGGGGTTGCGCAGCAGGAAGCCCTCGTGTTCGAGGGTCCGGACGAGCCGGAGCGCCGTGGCGCGGGGGAGGTCGCAGGCGCGGGCGAGGGTGGAGACGTTCGCGCCCCCGTGCTCGACCGTGGCCCGCAGCAGCGCGAGTGCCTTGACGACCGACTGATTGAGACCCGTCCCCTGCTCGGCGTCCGACATGCGTTCACCCTAACGATGCCCTGCCGCTGCTCGAGGCTCCCACGTCGATGCTGGTCAGAGGCCCGGGTGTTTTCCCACTGCCCCCGCGTCCGCGCCCAGGTCGTGAGAGGTCACCTGGAACCGTGCATGTCCGAACATCTCCGGTCACTCGTGCGATCTCACGATGTGGAGGTGGGGTGTCGGGGGCGGACGCGGCCGAGCAGGGCCGCCCGGCCGGAGGCGGGGAACACGGTGCTCACGAGCCGGTCGCGCAGCGCCCGTGAGGACCGCGCGGCCGACCGGACGAGGCGTTCGTCCGACTCCGACCACGCGGGAGGGTCCGCGGGCAGGTACCGGGCCGCCTCGACCGTGGCGGCGAGCCGGTCGAGCGCCGCCTCGGGTTCCGGGTCGAACAACCCGGCCCCGGCGAGGTCGCGCGCCTGACCGCGCAGAGGCAGCGCCGCCTCCGACCGCAGCCCGAGGTCGCCGAGCCGGTCGAGCAGGCCCTCCCATCGGGCCTCGACGACGTCCCGCGCGTCGTCGCCCGCCTCGCGCACCCGGCGGCGGCGGGCCGCGGCGGCCGCCAGCGGCAACACCGAGGCGGCCGCGAGGAGCAGCAGGGCGACGAGCGCCGGGACGAGGACCGCGGGGCGCAGCAGGCCGCCCGCCGGCTCCGAGGCGCCCGAGCCGGCGCCCGCGTCCACGTCGGGCCGCTCGCGGCGGCTCGACGTCGTGGGGGCCGAGGGGGTCGGCTCGCTCGGTTCCGCCGTCGGTGCCGCGGACGTCGGCGCGGGCGTGGCGGGGCCGGAGGGCTCCGAGTAGCCGGGGGCGGCTCCCGTGCGGGCGCCCGGGGTCGGCTCGAAGCGGACCCAGCCGGCCCCGTCGACGAACACCTCCGGCCACGCGTGGGCGTCCGACGGGAGGACCGTGTAGCGCCCGTCGGCGCCGCGTGAGCCGGGGAGGAAGCCGGTCGCCATGCGGGCCGTCAGGCCGCGCGAGCGGGCCATCATGACGAAGGCCGTCGTGAACTGGACGCAGTAGCCCTGCCTGTCGGTCAGGAAGCGCTCGACCGCGGTGTCGGCGGCCTCCTGCTCGCTCATGCCGGCCGGCGGGGGGACGACGTCGAGGCTGTACGTGAAGTCCCCGGTCCGGAAGTACGCCTGCAGGGCGGCCGCGACCTCGAGGGTGGAGGAGGCCTGTGCCGTCACCCGTTCGGCCTCGGCGGCGACGGCCGGCGGCGCGGGATCCCACGGCCCGTTTCCGGCGGCCGGCTCCGGGGCATCGGGCGTGCGCGCCGCCGCGGTGGGGTCGACGTCCAGGTACGTCATCCGGTAGGTCGGCGGGGTGCGGTCGACGGCGAGGGTGCCGGTCCGGGGGTCCATGCCCCAGCGCGCGCCGGTGACGGTGCCCTGGACCACGACGGGAGGGGCGGCCAGGTACGGCGCGGCGAGCCGGTTGTCCTCCACCTCGACGGTGCGGTTCGGGGTGTCGCGGGGCACGACCAGTCCGCGGGCGGGGGAGAGGGTCGGCGAGGTCGACACGTCGACGTCGTTCGGCGGTGCCGCCCACGTCCCGCCCTCGTACCGGGAGGTGACCCCGACCCGCAGGGGCGCCACGTCGGGGTCGTCGGTGGTGTAGGTGAAGACGGGGTCGCCGTCGGTGCTGCGTAGGCTCGCGAGCATGTCGGACGTGGGTGAGTAGCCCACCGTGCCGCGGCCCGTGCCCGCGGTGCCGTACCCGTCGGCGAGGTAGCGCACCGGCAGCCGGGGCACGCCGATCCCGGCGGCGAGCGCGAGCGACCCGGCGGCCAGCGCGGCGCAGGTCCCGACGACGAGCCGGTGCCGGCGGGCCCGGCCGGTCGGGTCGGCCGCGCCCAGCAGTCGGGCGTGCTCGCCCCAGCCGCACGTGAGCAACAGGGCCAGCCAGGCCGCGGCGACGAGGACGAACGACGTCCAGGGCAGCTCACCGTCGCTGTTGGCGACCGCGGTGAGGTACGGGGTGAGCAGCGGGAGCCCGGCGAGGGCGGGCTGGCGCAGGGTGACCGCCAGGGCGTCGGTCGCCCAGGCCACGGCGCCGAGGGCCAGGCAGACGAGCAGGGCGACGCCGGGGTTGGGCGGGACGGGTGGGGCGCTCGTGGCGAGGACCTCGCCGGCCTGGCGCAGCAGGTCGACGACGCGCCCGGGCGTGCGTGTCGTGGGCACGAGGCCGGCGAACATCGAGTCCGAGCACCACATCCACACGGGCACCGCCACGGCGAGCGCGAACTGGGCGGCGACGACGACGCCCACCGGCCGGGCCCAGGCCCGCAGGAGCACGCCCGCGAGGGCGACGGCGCCGACCGTGAGCGCCGTCGAGGGGAGCCAGTGCGACGAGGCGAAGAGACCCTGCAGGGGCCAGGCGGCGGCGGCGACCCCTGCCGCGGCCACGAGGGCGGGCAGCAGGCGCGCCTGGTCGGGGACGGCGCCGGTGGTCGTCATGGGCGGCCTCCTGCTCGGGTGTCCAGGGTCGGCGGTGAGGACGAGGGGGGCGTTTTCGAGGGGCCCCGGTTCGACGCGTCCGGTGGGCCGACCGGTGCCGGCGCGAGGGCCGGGGGAGCTGACGTGGTCCGCCCGTGGCCGGCGGCCGGCCCGATCGGCGGGGGCGTCATCGGCTCACCTCGGCCACGAGGGAGGCCCACGTCTGCGGCACCGAACCGTCGCGGCCGACGACCCGGGCGTGCCACCCGCCGGCCACGGCGTCGGCGGCGAGCACCTCCGCCGATCCCGATCCGGCGCGTCCGGCGAACGACGCCGTGTCGAGGACGAGCAGGAGCCCGAGCGTCGCGGCGGGCAGGGACCCGAGGAGCTCGTGGGCGGCGCGGGGGTCCGCGTCCGTCGTGGCCGCGACGAGGAGGCCCCCGTCGCCCGCGACCTCCCGGGCGGCGACGACCGCCGGGCGCTCCACGCTGGCCGAGGCCCCGGACCGGGGACCGGAGTTCGACGACGCGAATCGCGGCGACGCCGCGGACGCCGACGAGGACGACGCCGACGAGGACGACGCCGTCGAGGGCGGGCCGGCGTCGACGACGGCGAGGGTCCGGACGGCGTCGGCGCCCGAGATGAGATCCGGCGCGTGCCCCGTCGCGGCCCGGTCGGGGGTGACGAGGTGCAGGGCGTACCCGAGGCCGTCGAGGTGGGTGGCCACCGACGCGAGGGCCTCGACCGCCCAGTCGAGCGCGCGGTCGCCCGGCCCGCCGGCGTCGGCGGGCGGGTCGAGCACGAGGACGGCCCGGCGCCGGCTCGGGGCGGCGTCCTCCCGGACCATGAGCTCACCCCGGTGGGCCGTCACCGGCCAGTGGATGCGCCGGAGGTCGTCGCCCGCCCGATAGCCCCGGATCGACTGGTCGGCGGCCCCGAGGGTCACGGTGCGGTGCGTCGGGTCGCCCCCTCCGCCCGTGCCCGAGGTCACGTCGCGCACGGGGTCGAGGTCGTGCAGGCGGGGCAGGACGACGACGTCGACGGTCTCGGTGCCGCGCTGCACGAGCCGGCCGAGGCCGAACGGATCGGAGTACGTCAGCACGACGGGACCGATGCGGCCCCGCCCCCGCCGGTCGGGCCGGAGCCGGTACTCGAGGACGGAGGCGCTCCCGGCGGCGCACGAGGCGACGAGGAAGCGGGGCGTGGCGCCGAGCCCGGGCGAGAGGAGGTCCTCCCCGAGATAGGGCGGGGTGCCGCGGACGCCGCGGTTGACGAACCGGACCCTGACCGTCGAGTCCTCGTCGACGGTCAGGGTGTCGTGCGGGATGCCCCGGTGAATCTCCAGTCGAGGTCGAGACCGCGTGACAACGACGGCGCACGCGGCCACGAGCCCCACGCACAGCGCGCCGATGCGGACGAGATCGACGAAGCCCAGGGCCATGCCGGAGGCGACGAGCGTGGCGCCGGCCGCCAGGAGCGCCCGGCCGCGGTCGCCGAGGGGCCCCGAGCGCCGGGAGCGGCGCGCCGCCATCGCCTCAGGCCTGCCCGTGGGGTGTGCGCGGGTGGGCGCGCAGCGGCACCGTGGCCACGAGGTCGGCGATGACGTCGGCGGCGCCGACCCGGGCGAGCCGGGACTCGCCGCTGAGCAGGACGCGGTGGGTGAGGATCGGCCCCGCGAGGGCGGTGACGTCGTCGGGCAGGACGTGATCGCGCCCCGCCATCGCGGCCCGGGCGCGGGCGGCGCGCAGCAGATGCAGGGAAGCGCGGGGCGAGGCGCCCAGGCGCAGGGCCGGGCTCATCCGTGTCGCGGCGACGAGGTCGACGAGATAGGCGCGCAACGCGGGGCTCGCGTGCACCCCACGGACCTGGTGGGCCGCGCGGACGAGGGCGGCGGCGTCGGTCACCGGCTCGAGGTCCTCGAGGGGGTCGACCCGCCCCCGGTCCTCGAGCATCGCCGTCTCGGCGGCGGCGTCGGGATACCCCATCGACACCCGGGCCATGAAGCGGTCGCGCTGGGCCTCGGGCAGCGGGTACGTGCCCTCCATCTCGAGGGGGTTCTGCGTGGCGATGACGAGGAACGGTGCCCCCAGCGGGTGCGTCGTCCCGTCGATCGTCACCTGCGACTCCTCCATGGCCTCGAGGACGGCCGACTGCGTCTTGGGGGAGGCGCGGTTGATCTCGTCGCAGACGACGACGTTGGCGAAGATCGCCCCCGGGCGGAAGACGAACTCGCCCGAGTCCCGGTCGTAGACGTTGACCCCGGTGATGTCGCTCGGCAGCAGGTCCGGCGTGAACTGGATGCGACGCATGGGCGCGCCGATCGCGCGGGACAGCGCCTTGGCCAGGGTGGTCTTGCCGACCCCCGGCACGTCCTCGAGCAGCAGGTGGCCGCCGGCGAGGAGGACGACGAGCGCCGTCTCGACGACGGAGTCCTTGCCCTGGACCACGCTGCAGACCGCCGTCCGTAGGCGGGCTGCGAGCCCGGCGATGTCGTCGTCCCGGCCCGGGCGGGCGGTCGTCGGCCCGGCCGCGCCGGCGTCGGTGGCGCGCTGCGGCGCGGCGGTCCGGTCGGCGGACGGCGTCGAGGATGGCACGGTCGATCCCTTCGGTCGGCTCCCGACATCGTCCCCCACATCCCTCCACCGCGGGTGCCCGACCCTCGGGGGCGAGGCCCGCCGGATCGGCGGCGACGCAGTTCAGGGCCCGTGCAGGCGGCGATTCTCCCGCTGCGGGTGGTCCGGATCGCGACGGAACGGTCGCGTCCACCCCCCTGGGCCCCACCGACACTCCACTTCTCCCCACCGCGTCTGACCTGGGCTGTTGCCGACATCAGCGACTCGCGTCGCCCCAGAAGTCGTTGACGGGGGTGGAAAGTGGGTTAATGTGGAGGACATAGGGGCACCATGGGGACGGTGTCGCGGGGAGGAGGTGCCGAGATGTTCCTCGGTACGCACACCCCGCGACTCGACGACAAGGGCCGACTGATCCTTCCCGCGAAGTTCCGGGAGCGACTCGCGTCGGGCCTCGTCGTCACCCGTGGCCAGGAACGGTGTCTCTACGTCTTCCCGATGGACGAGTTCGTCAAGGTCGCCGACGACCTCCGTGCGGCGCCCGTGACGAGCAAGGCCGTCCGGGACTACCTCCGCGTCTTCCTGTCCGGGGCCTTCGACGAGATCCCGGACAAGCAGGGGCGGGTCACGATTCCGGCCGGGCTGCGCGCCTACGCCGGGTTGGACCGCGATTGCACGGTCATCGGGGCCGGCTCGCGGGTCGAGGTGTGGGACACGGCGTCGTGGACCGCCTACCTCGAGAGCACGGAGCAGGCCTTCGCCGACCAGGCGGAGGAGGTCATCCCGGGTCTCCTGTGAGACGGGGGCGAACGGCAGCAGGACCACAGCACGGCAAGAACCACCAGCACGACCAGCACACGCACCACGAACGGTGGGCACGGGCCACCGGGGCCGTCGACGACGTCGGTCCCGCGCTCCCCGCCTTCCGGTCTCCACACCGCTCGTCCGGCTCCCGGGTCACTTCCCGGATCCGGGGCCGACGACGACGGCGGGCACTTCCCGGCCCGTCGTCGCAGCTCGCACGCGCCACCCGGGACACTTCCCCGGTCCCGGTGGGCGCGCACGAACCGGCGACGCGGTGGGGGACCGGAGGGCGGGGCGGAGGACACCGGCCGACCCGTCCCACCGGCGACGACGATGCTCGACCTCTCCTGGAGGTCGAAGCTCGTCTCACGCTCGTCATGACCGTCAGAGTTGCCGCGTCCGGGCGCGGCCGGGAGGCTTGCGCCACCCGATCCCGCCCACCCCCTGTCGAGCCGGAACGCGCTCACTGCGGCTCGCAGGCTCGCCCGCGTCCGCAGATCGCACGACGAACCCACGTGACCGACGCCTCGCCCCCGCGGGGAGGCCCTCGACCCGGACGGAGGACACCCGATGGCGGCGACGCGTGAGGGTTCCGACGCTCACGTGCCGGTCATGCTCGACCGCTGCGTCGAGATCCTCGCCCCCGCGCTGACCCGCCGCGATCCGTCCGCGCCGGCCCCGGTGTTCGTCGACGGGACCCTCGGCATGGGGGGCCACACCGAGGCGATCCTGCTCGCCTGCCCGGACGCGGTCGCGATCGGGATCGACCGCGACCCCCAGGCGCTCGAGATCGCCTCGCGACGCCTGGCGCGGTTCGGCGACCGCTTCCGCCCGGCCCGGGCCGTCTACGACGAGATCGGCGACGTCGTCGCCGACGCCGGCTTCGCGCACGCCGACGCGATCCTCCTCGACCTCGGCGTGTCCTCGCTGCAGCTCGACGAAGCCGACCGGGGATTCGCCTACAGTCGGCCCGCTCCGCTCGACATGCGCATGGACACCGACGGCGGGCTCACCGCCGCGGACGTCCTCAACACCTACGCCCACGGCGACCTCGCCCGCATCCTGCGCGACTACGGCGAGGAGCGGTTCGCCGGTCGCATCGCCTCCGCCGTCGTCGCCGAGCGGGAGGCCGAGCCCTTCACCGGGTCGGCCCGGCTCGTCGAGCTGCTGTACCGGGTGATCCCGGCCGCCTCCCGGCGGACCGGCGGACACCCGGCCAAGCGCACCTTCCAGGCGCTGCGGATCGAGGTCAACGGCGAACTCGACTCCCTCGCCGCGGCGATCCCGGCCGCGCTGCACACTCTCGGGGTCGGAGGGCGTGTCGCTGTCCTCAGTTACCACTCCCTGGAGGACAGGATGGTGAAGCGGGCGCTCGCGGCCGCCTCGACCGGCACTGCTCCGCCCGGCTTTCCCGTCGAGCTCCCGGAGCACGCTCCGGAGCTGCGGCTGCTCACCCGCGGCGGGGAGGAGCCGGGGGAGGCGGAGGTCGGGACCAATCCCCGGGCGGCCTCGGCCCGGCTCCGGGCGGCCGAACGCATCCGACCTGCGACCGGGCGCACCCGCACGACGAAGACCCGCACGACGAGCAGCACCACCACGAAGAACAGCACCACCACGAAGGGACGCCCCCGATGAGCCAGATGCCCGCCGCCGCGCGGACTGCGACCCGGGCGCCCCGCCGCATCGAACCGGCCCGCCCGCACCTGCGGGTCGTGCCCGCCGTCCCCACGCGGCCGCGTCGGCTCCCGTTCGTCGTCCTCTGCTCGTTCCTGCTCACCGCGGGTCTCCTGCTGCTGCTCTTCCTCAACATGTCGCTCGCCCAGGGGGCCTACGACTGGCACCGCCTCGCCGACGAGTCGCAGCTCATGCGCGAGAAGCAGCAGGCCCTCGAGGCCGACGTCCGGCAGTCCCGTTCGCCCGCGGTGCTCGCCGAGCGCGCCCGCGAGCTCGGCATGGTCGAGGGCGTCTCGCCCGCGTTCCTGCGGCTGCCCGACGGGCAGGTCCTCGGGATCCCGCAGGCCGCCGCTCCCGCACCGACCGCCTCCGGCGACGCCACGCCCGCGCCGTCGTCCACGGCCTCCCCGTCGAGTTCCGGGTCGGCGTCCCCGTCCACCCGGTCGGGCGAAGCGTCCTCGCCGTCCTCCGCCCGCGCGTCCTCCTCGCCGTCCGGCGAGGCCTCGGCCGACCGGTGAGCCCGATGGACCGCACGCGCGGGCCGCGCCGCGACGGCGCGACGGCCGTGAGCGAGGGCGGCAAGAAGCGATCGACCGCGGCCCGCGCCGGTCGCGTCGGCGAGTCCGAGCGTCCGCGCGCCTCGGCGTACGCGACGTCCCGCGACCGCTCCGACCGGGACGGCCGCGGCCCGGCGCGCCGGGCCGGGGGCGCCGGGGGAGCCGGTCGGCGCGACGGCTCCGGCGGTGGCCGGGGCGGGGGTCGACCCCTGCGCGTCGGCCTCGCGAACCCGCGGCGCCGCGTGCGCGCGATGTTCCTCGTCGCCTGCTTCGTCTTCACCGTGTTCGCCGCGCAGCTCGTCCGGCTGCAGGGCATCGAGGCGGGCGCGCTGTCCGAGCGGGCGACCCTGAGCCGCACCCGCGAGTTCCCGATCGCCGCCCAGCGCGGGTCGATCCTCGACCGCAGCGGCACGCCGCTCGCCGTCGACGAGGAACGCCGCGACATCGTGGCCGACCCCGAGATCATCGCGGGCTGGACCCGCACGGACCGAAGGACGAAGAAGACCGAGAAGCCGGGGGCCCGGGGCGCCGCGAGGATCCTCGCCCCGGCGCTCGACATGCCCGTGGGCGAGCTGGAGACCCTGCTGCGCGGCACCCCCGCCTCGCCGAAGTACGCCCGCCTCGCGGTCGCGGTGAAGCCCGAGACGTGGCGCGCCGTCGAGAAGCTCGACGTCCCGGGGCTCGCCGGCGTCAAGGCGTCGCGGCGGACCTACCCGGCCGGCCCCGCGGCCGCCCCCATCGTCGGCTTCGTCGGCCCCGACGGGCGCGCGGCCGACGGCACCGGCAGCGGCCTCGAGTACCTGCTCGACGACCAGCTCGCCGGCAAGCCGGGCAAGACGATCCGCGAGGTCTCCGCCGACGGGCGGATCATCCCGATGGGCGTCGACGACACCTCGCCGGCCACGCCCGGACGGGCCGTGCGCCTCACCCTCGACAACGACCTCAACTGGTACGCCCACCAGGCCATCGAGGCCAAGGTGAAGGAGACCAAGGCCGAGTCGGGGATGGCCGTCGTCATGGACCGCAAGGGCCGACTGCTCGCCGTCGCCCAGTCGCCCGGGTTCGACCCGGCGAAGCCGGGGGCCACGGGCAGCGTGACCTCGTCGCTGCCGTTCCAGGAGGTGTTCGAGCCCGGCTCGACCGCCAAGGTCATGTCGATCGGCACCGCGCTCGAGGAGGGTGTGCACACCCCGACGAGCCCGTTCACCGTGGACGACAAGATCGAGCGCGCCTCGACGACCCTCAACGACTCCCACGAGCACCCCGTCGAGCGGCTCACGCTCGCGGGCATCCTCGCGCAGTCGTCCAACGTCGGCACGATCCTCGCCACCGAGCAGATCGCCCCGGCCACCATCGAGAAGTACTACCGCGCGTTCGGGGTGGGCGCGCCCAGCGGCGTCGGCTTCCCCGGGGAGTCCCGCGGCATCTTCGCCCCGTCGGAGGAGTGGGAGCACCAGCAGCGCTGGACCATCCTCTACGGCCAGTCCGTCGCGACGACCGCGATCCAGGCCACGGGGGTCTTCCAGACCATCGCCAACCAGGGCGTCCGCGTGCCGCCCACGCTCGTCGACGCCGTCGCGGCCGACGACGGCACGCTCACCCCGAAGGCCCTGCCGGAGGGCCGGCGGGTCGTGTCCGAGAAGACGGCCGCCGAGATGACGCTGATGCTCGAGAGCGTCGTCGGCGAGAACGGCACGGCGGCGCAGGCGGGCATCACCGGGGTGCCGGTCGCCGGCAAGACCGGCACCGCGAACCGCTACTCCGGGACCGGCGGCATGATGGCCTCGTTCGTCGGGTTCGCTCCCGCGGACAAGCCCCAGTTCGTCGTCGGCGTGTTCGTGGCCAACCCCAAGGGCGGCCACTACGGCGGCAGCGTCGCCGGGCCGGTGTTCCAGAAGGTCATGAGCTACGCGCTGGAGAAGTACGGCGTCGCGCCCACGGGCGAGAAGCGGACGCCCTACCCCCTCTACGTCGGGCAGAAGACCGGGCCGAGCGCCGGCCAGGTCGACCCCGGCTCCATCCCCGACCGCGGCGCCCCGACCGCCCGCTCGCCGCGTTCGTCGTCCCCCTCGAGCTCGTCGACGTCGACGAGGTCCACCACGCCCTCGTCGTCGTCCTCCGCGTCGTCCTCGTCGTCGTCCTCCGCGTCGGAGTCCGACGCGGAGTCCGGGGTCGACGACTCGTCCACGACGACCGGCAACGGGTAGCGTCCAGGTCGTGCCAGCCAGTCTCCGACCCCCTCACGTCACGCCGGTGCCACTGTCCGATCTCCTCGCCGCCGTCGCCGGGATCCGGCTCGGTGCGGGGGTGGATCCCGCTGGAGTGGCCCTCACCGGGGTGGCCCTCGACAACCGCGCCGTGCTCCCCGGCGACCTGTACGCGGCGCTGCCCGGGGCCAACGTCCACGGGGCCCGCTTCGCCGCCGCCGCCCTGCAGGCGGGCGCGGTGGCGGTCCTCACCGATCCCGCCGGGGCGGCGCTGCTCGCCGAGCAGCCCGGGGCGTCGCCGGCGACGGTCCTCGTCGCGGACGACCCGCGGGCCGTGCTCGGGGGCGTGTCCGCGCGGGTCTACGGCACCGACCGCCCCGGCGGCGCGCCGCGCATCGTGGGCATCACGGGCACGAACGGCAAGACGACGACGGCCTACCTGCTCGAGGCCGCCCTGCGCGGCGCGGGCCTGAGCACGGGCCTCATCGGCACGATCGAGACGCGCGTCGCGGGCCGGAGCGTCCCCAGTGCGCGCACGACCCCCGAATCCCCGGACCTGCACGGCCTGCTCGCGCTCATGGCGGCCGAGGGGGTCGACGTGTGCGTCATGGAGGTCTCGAGCCACGCCCTCGCCCTGCATCGGGTCGACGGGGTCGTCTACGACGCCGCGGCGTTCACGAACCTCAGCCAGGACCACCTCGACTTCCACGGCTCGATGGAGGCGTACTACGCCGCGAAGGCGTCGCTGTTCACGCGGCAGCGCTCCCGCGCCGGCGTCGTCGTCGTCGACGACGCGTGGGGGCGCCGCCTCGCCGACGAGGCCGAGGTGCCCGTGACCACGCTGTCCTCCCGCGCGGACGTCGAGGCCGACCGGCACGTTGCGCTCGACGTCCCCGCCGGCGCGCCCGTCGTCCTCACCGGGGCGTCGGGGCCGGAGGGCGACCTCGTGGTCCGGCAGGCGCTGCCGGGCGGGCACAACCGGATCAACGCGGCGGTCGCCGCCCTCCTCCTGCGCCTGCTCGGGGTCGAGGACGTCACCGCCGCCACCGACGCGGACGTCACCGTCCCCGGGCGGATGGAGCACGTCGACCTCGGCCCCGGCGCCCCGGACGTCTACGTCGACTTCGCCCACACGCCCGAGGCCATCACCGCGACCCTGTCGGCCCTGTCGGCGCAGGCGGCGCGGTCGTCCCCGGGTTCGCCGGTCGTGGCCCTGCTCGGCGCGGGGGGCGACCGTGACGCCGGCAAGCGTCCCCTCATGGGCGCGGCCGCCGCCCGCGGGGCCGACGTCGTCGTCGTCACCGACGACAACCCGCGCCGCGACGACCCGGCCCGGATCCGCGCCGCCGTCCTGCGCGGGGCCCGCGAGGCCGCGGGCGCGCCCGGCGCCGCCGCCCCCGACGCGTGCTACGACGTCCCGGGCCGCGAGGCGGGCATCGAACGGGCCCTGACCGAGGCGGGCGCCGACGGCGTCGTCGCGCTGCTCGGCAAGGGGCACGAACGCACGCAGACCATCGGCGAGCAGGTGACGCCGTTCGACGACCGCGAGGTGGCGCGCCGGGCCTGGGCCCGGCGCTCCGCCCGGCTCGCCCGGCCCGGGGAGGCCCGATGATCCCGCTCACTCTCACGCGGATCGCCGACGTCGTCGGCGGCCGCCTGCACGGCGCCGACGCCCTCGTCGACGGGCCGGTCGTCACCGACTCCCGCGAGGCCGGCCCGGGCTCCCTCTACGTCGCCCGCGTGGGCGAGCGGGCCGACGGCCACGACTTCGCGGCCGCGGCGGCGGCGGCGGGCGCCGTCGGCGCCCTGACCACCCGCCCTCTGCCCGACCTGCCCTGCGTCGTCGTCGACGACGTGCAGGAGGCCTTCGCGGCGCTCGCGAGCGAGGTCATCGCCTGCGTCCCCGGCCTCACCGTCGTCGGGGTCACCGGGTCGTCGGGGAAGACCACGACCAAGGACCTGCTCGCGGCGGTGCTGGCTCGGCACGGCGAGACCGTCGCCAACGTCGGCTCCCTCAACTCCGAGGTCGGCGTCCCGCTCACGGTCTGCCGCGTCACCCCCACCACCCGTGTCCTCGTCCTCGAGATGGGCGCGCGCGGTCTCGGCCACCTCACGTACCTCACCGACATGACGCACCCGCGGATCGGCGTCGTCCTCAACGTCGGGTCCGCCCACGTGGGCGAGTTCGGCTCGCGCGACAACATCGCCCGCGCCAAGGGCGAACTCGTCGCGGCCCTGCCCGCCGGCGGCCTCGCCGTCCTCAACGGTGACGACCCCCTCGTGGCGGCCATGCCCGTGCCCGACGGCGTCCGCACGGTGTTCACCGGGCGCGGGTCGGGCCCCGCCGAGGGCGGCGACGAGGCCAACCCGGACCGGTCGGGCCGGGTCACCGCGGCCGATGTCCGGGTCGACGACCTCGGCGCCGCCTCGTTCACGCTGCGCGCCGGCGGACCGGACGGGACCGGCGTCCCCGTGACGCTCGGCGTGCTCGGCGAACACCAGGTCGACAACGCCCTCGCCGTCGCCGCGGTCGCCCTCGAGGTGGGCATGGCGCTTCCCGACGTCGCCGCCGCCCTCGGGCAGGCCCGACTCGCGAGCCGGTGGCGCATGGAGCGGCACGAGCGCGCCGACGGCGTGAGCGTCGTCAACGACGCCTACAACGCCAACCCCGAGTCCATGGCCGGCGCCCTGCGCACGCTCGCCCGCATGGGAGGCGCGCGCCGGACGTGGGCCGTGCTCGGGGCCATGCTGGAACTCGGACCCTCGGGTCCCGACCTGCACCGCGAGATCGGTAGTCTCGCCCACGACCTCGGGATCGACGAGGTCCTGGCCGTCGGGGCGGACGCCCGGCCGGTGCAGGACGGGGCCGCCGCGGGCAGGACCCCGACACGGGCCCGCTGGGTCCGGGACACGCAGGAGGCGTACGCGGTGCTGGAGGACGAGTTGCGCGCGGGAGACGTCGTGCTGGTCAAGTCGAGTCGGGACGCGGGCCTGCGGGACCTCGGCGACCGCCTCGTCGAGTCCGGGGGGCGGGGCGGGCGCGACGACCGGACCGCTCGCCCGGCCGGTCGGGCCGCCCAGGACGAGGTGGCCTCGTGACCGCCGTCCTCGTGGCCGTGTCCGTCTCGCTGCTCGTCGGCCTGTTCGGCACCCCGCTGTACATCAAGTTCCTCGTGCGCCGCGGGTACGGGCAGTTCGTCCGCGACGACGGGCCGACGACCCACCACACCAAGCGCGGCACCCCGACGATGGGCGGCGCCGTCATCATCGCCGGCTGCGTGCTCGGCTACCTGCTCGCCCACCTCTCGACCCGCACCCCGATCAGCGCGAGCGCCCTGCTCGTCCTCTTCCTCATGGGCGGCCTCGGCCTCGTCGGCTGGCTCGACGACTACATCAAGATCTCGAAGGCCCGCAGCCTCGGCCTGCGGTCGTGGCAGAAGCTCGTCGGCCAGCTGCTCGTCGGCACGGTCTTCGCGGTCCTCGTGCTGCGCTTCCCCGACGCCCACGGCGCGACCCCGGCGTCCACCTCGATCTCGTTCGTCCGGGACACCTCGCTCAACTGGCTGACGTTCGGCCCCGTCGTCGGGCTGCTGCTCTTCGTGCTCTGGATCAACCTCATGATCGCGGGGACGAGCAACGGGGTGAACCTCACCGACGGGCTCGACGGCCTCGCCACGGGCGCGACGGTCCTCGTCTCCGCGGCCTACATCCTCATCAACACGTGGCAGTTCAACCAGAACTGCCAGCGGGCGAGCGGGCTGACCGCGAACTGCTACCCGACCCCGCACAGCCACGACCTCGCCATCCTGTCGGCCGCCCTCATGGGCGCGTGCATCGGCTTCCTGTGGTGGAACGCCTCGCCGGCCAAGATCTTCATGGGCGACACCGGATCGCTCGCCCTCGGCGGGGCGCTCGCCGGCCTCGCCATCACGAGCCGCACCGAGCTGCTCATCGTCATCCTCGGCGGGCTGTTCGTCATCATCACGCTGTCCGTCATCATCCAGGTGGCGTCGTTCAAGATGACCCGCAAGCGCGTCTTCCGGATGGCGCCCCTACAGCACCACTTCGAACTCGTCGGCTGGAACGAGGTCACCATCGTCATCCGCTTCTGGATCGTCGCCGGCCTGTGCGTCGGCCTCGGGCTCGGCCTCTTCTACGCGGAGTGGGCCGTCGGGAGCGGGCAGTGACCGCCCCGGCCCCGCGCGAGGGGCTCGACCACGGGGGAGCGGACTGGGCGGGCCTGCGGGTGCTCGTCACCGGACTCGGCGTCAGCGGCTTCGCCGCCGCCGACGCGCTGCTCGAACGCGGCTGCGAGGTCCGGGCCGTCGACGCCGGCTCCGCCCCGGCCATGACCGAGCGGGCCCGGATCCTCGAGATCCTCGGCGCCGAGCTCCTGCTCGGTGAGTCCGGCGCGGCCGCCGGCGCCGACGAGGCGGCCCGGGAGCGCACGCTGCGCGGCATCGACCTCGTCGTGACGTCCCCCGGTTGGCGCCCCGACACCCCCCTGCTCGTCGCCGCGGCCGAGGGCGGGATCCCCGTGTGGGGCGAGGTCGAGCTCGCCTGGCGGATGCGTCCCCGCGAGAACCCGGCGCCGTGGCTCACCGTCACCGGCACGAACGGCAAGACGACCGTCGTGACGATGCTGGCCACCATCCTGCGCGCGGCCGGCCTGCGCGCCACCGCCGCCGGGAACGTCGGCACCCCGCTGCTCGAGGCCGTGCTGCACCCCGACCCCTACGACGTCATCGCCGTCGAGCTGAGCAGCTTCCAGCTGCACTGGCAGGAGTCCGTCTCGCCGCTGGCCTCCGCGTGCCTCAACATCGCGCCCGACCACCTCGACTGGCACGGCGGGGCCCAGGCCTACCGGGCCGCGAAGGGGCGCGTCTACGCCCGTACCCAGGTCGCGTGCGTCTACAACGAGCAGGACCCGGACACGATGCACCTCGTCGAGGAGGCTGAGGTCGTCGAAGGCTGCCGCGCGGTCGGGTTCACCCTCGGCGTGCCCGCCCGGTCGATGGTCGGCCTCGTCGAGGACGTCCTCGCCGACCGCGCGTTCGTGGAGGAACGCGCGACGAGCGCCGCCGAGATCGGCACCCTCGCCGACCTGGAACGGGCGGGCGTTCCGGCCGCGCCCCACGTCGTCGCCGACGCGCTCGCCGCCGCGGCGCTCGCGCGGGCCGCCGGGGTGCCCCCGGCCGCCGTGCGGAACGGGTTGCGCGCGTACGAGGCCGAGCCGCACCGCATCGCGACGGTCGCGCGCCACGCCGACGTGACGTGGGTCGACGACTCCAAGGCCACGAACACCCATGCCGCGGCCGCCTCGCTCGCGACGTACGAACGCGTCGTGTGGATCGCCGGCGGGCTGCTCAAGGGGGCCGAGGTCGACGACCTCGTCGCCGACGTCGTCCCTCGGCTGCGCGGGGCCGTCCTGCTCGGCGCGGACCGGGACCGGATCGCCGCGGCTCTGGCCCGACACGCGCCCGATCTCCCCGTGATCGACGTGACCCGGACCGACACTGGGGCGATGGACGAGGTCGTCGCCCGGGCAGCCACGCTCGCGCGGCCCGGCGACGTCGTCCTGCTCGCGCCGGCCGCCGCGTCGATGGACATGTTCCCGAACTACGGCGCGCGCGGGGACGCGTTCGCCGCCGCGGTCCACCGCCACGTGGCCTCCTCGGGCGGCCCGGGCGGCTCGGACGGCACTGGCGGCACGGGCCCGAGCGAGGCCCCGCGGGAGTGAGGCGGCGCGGACCGGCAGCACGAACGACGACGCGAAAGGGGTGCGACGCCCGGTGAGCACGACATCCGAGCGCCCGGCGCGGGTCCGGCCCCCGGCGGGCAGCGGCCCGCCCGAGCCGCACCCGGTCTGGCAGCGGCTCGAATCGCCCCTGTCGACGTACTACCTGCTCGTCTCCGTCATCGGCATCCTGCTGTTCATCGGACTCGTCATGGTGCTGTCGGCCTCGTCCGTCACGAGCATCCGCCGCGGTGACGCGTCCTACGCCGTCTTCCTCAAGCAGGCCCAGTTCGCCGTCATCGGCCTCGTCGGCGCGTTCGTGGCGAGCCGACTGCCGATCCGCGCGTGGCGCCGCCTGTCCCTGCCCGCCCTCGTGGCCGCGATCTCGCTGCAGCTGCTCGTCTTCAGCCCGCTCGGCAAGGAGGTCAACGGCAACCGCAACTGGATCGAGGTCGGGTCCATCGGCGTGCAGCCGTCCGAGCTGGGCAAGCTCGCCCTCGTCCTCTTCGGGGCGACGATCCTCGCGAACAAGCGGCGCCTCCTGCACCGGTGGCGGCACGCGATCGTCCCCCTCATCGTGCCCGCCGGCGGATTGCTCGTCGGCCTGGTGCTGCAAGGGCACGACCTCGGCACCGCGCTCGTCCTCATCGCCGTGCTCGCCGGGATGATGTGGGCGGCGGGGATCTCTGGTCGCCTGTTCGCCCTCGCCGGCGCGGTCGGAGCCGCTCTGGCCGGCGCGATGGTGCTCGTCAGCGGCAACCGCATGGATCGCATCGACCAGTGGCTGTCGTGCTCGGACGTGCAGCAGTGCTGGCAGAGCACCCACGGGCAGTGGGCCCTCGCCGACGGGGGGCTCGGCGGGCTCGGCCTCGGTGGCAGCCGCGAGAAGTGGCAGTGGCTCCCCGAGCCGCACAACGACTTCATCTTCGCGATCATCGGCGAGGAGCTCGGTATCGGCGGCACGCTCATGGTGCTGGTCCTCTTCGCGCTCCTCGCGCTCGCCTGCTACCGCATCGTCATCCGGACCAACGACCCGTTCGTCCGCGTCGCGACGGCCGGCGTCATGACGTGGATCCTCGTGCAGGCGACGATCAACATCGGCGCCGTCATCGGACTTCTCCCGGTCATCGGCCTCCCGTTGCCACTCGTGTCCTCGGGCGGGTCGGCCCTCGTCACGACCCTCACCGCGCTGGGCATGGTCGTCTCCTTCGCCCGCAACGAACCCGCCTGCCGTCGCGCGCTCGACGCCCGCCCGGGGGTGCTCGACCGCTCGTTCGCCGCTCTCACCGCACGCCGAAGGGCCCGCCGATGACCACCGCGCCGTCCGACCCCGGACCGGGCCTGCGTTCCGTCCTCCTCGCGGGCGGCGGGTCGGCCGGTCACGTCTCGCCGCTCCTCGCCCTCGCCGACGCCTTGCGACGCGACGATCCGAGCACGACCGTGACCGCGCTCGGCACCTCCGCCGGACTCGAGGCGCGCCTCGTGCCGGAGCGCGGCTACGAGCTGCGCACGCTCCGCAAGGTCGTGTTCCCGCGGCGCGTGTCCGGCGCGGCGCTGCGCCTCCCGCGAGACCTCGCCGCGGCCGTGGCGGAGGCCGGGCGCGCCATCGACGAGACGGGCGCGCAGGTCGTCGTCGGCTTCGGCGGCTACGTCAGCTCGCCCGCCTACCTCGCCGCGGCGCGGCGCGGCCTCCCGATCGTCGTCCACGAGCAGAACGCGCGGCCCGGGCTCGCGAACCGGCTCGGGGCCACGCTGACGCGGCGCGTCGCCACGACGTTCGCCTCGACCCGGCTGCCGCACGCGCGGGTCGTCGGGATGCCGCTGCGGGCCGAGATCGCCGGGCTGGACCGGGCCCGCGAACGCGCCGCGGCGCGCGCCGGGTTCGGCCTCGAGCCGGATCGACCGACGCTGCTCGTCACCGGCGGGTCGCTCGGCGCCGCCCGCCTCAATTCCGCCTTCGGGGCCGCCGCGGCCGACCTCGTCGCCGCCGGGGTGCAGGTCCTGCACCTGACCGGCGCCGGGAAGGAGTTCACCCCCGACGTGCCGGCGGGCGCGGGGTACGTCACCCGCGCCTACGCCGACCGGATGGATCTCGCGTACGCGGCCGCCGATCTCGTCGTGGCCCGCTCCGGCGCGAACACCGTCTGCGAGCTGACAGCGGTCGGCCTCCCGGCGATTTTCGTCCCGCTGCCGATCGGCAACGGCGAACAGCGGCTCAACGCGGCCGGGGTCGTGCAGGCCGGGGGAGCGCTGCTCGTCGAGGACGCCGACGTCGACGCCGCCTGGGTGGGTCGGGAGGTCGTCCCGTTGCTGTCCGACCCCGACCGCGTGGCGGCCATGGCCGCCGCGTCGGCCGGGCAGGGGCGCCCGGGCGCCGACGAGGCGCTCGCCGCGATGGTCCGCGAGGCGGCCCGGGGCGGCCGACGATGACGCTCCCCCAGACCCGATACGACGTCACCGCCGAGCCGATCCCGGTCGGCGACCTGGGGCGCGTGCACGTGCTCGCCGCGGGCGGGGCCGGCATGTCGGCGGTCGTCCGGCTCCTGCTCGACGCGGGGCTGTCCGTGAGCGGCTCGGACGCCGCCGACTCGCCCCTGCTGGAGGCGCTGCGCGCCCGCGGGGCACGCATCGACGTCGGGCACGACCCCGCGCACGTCGCGGGCGTCGACACGCTCGTCGTCTCCTCCGCGATCCGCGACGACAACGTCGAGCTCGTCGCCGCCCGCGCCGCCGGGGTGCGCGTCCTGCACCGCGCCTCCGCCCTCGCCTGCCTCATGGTGGGTCGTCGCGGCGTCGCCGTCGCGGGGGCGAACGGCAAGACGACGACGACGTCGATGCTCACCGTCGCGCTCCTGGAGGCCGGCGTCGACCCGTCGTTCGCCATCGGCGGCGAGCTCGCGGCCCTGGGCACGAACGCGCGGCTCGGGGACGGCGACGTCTTCGTCGTCGAGGCCGACGAGTCCGACGGCTCGTTCCTCGCCTACCGGCCCGCGGTGGCCGTCGTCACCAACGTCCAGCCCGATCACCTCGACCACTACGGCACGTACGAGGTCGTGCAGGAGGCGTACGCGGCGTTCGCGCACAGCGTCGACGCCGACGGCCTCGTCGTCGTGTGCGCCGACGACCCGGGTTCGGCCCGGTTGGGCGGCCGGCTGCGCGACGCGGGTCGTCGCGTCGTCACGTACGGCACGTCCGGGTCGGCCGACCTACGCCTGACCGACCTGCACTGGGAGGGCCTCACCGGGCGCGCCACCCTCTCCGGCCCGCTGGCGCCGGCGGGGGCCGGGCCGCGGCTGACGGTCCGGCTGCCGGGCGAGCACAACCTGCTCAACGCCGCCGGCGCCTACCTCGCCGCCGTGGCCGGCCTGGGCGCCGACCCGGCCCGGGTGCTCGCGGGGCTGTCCGCCTATTCGGGGACCCGCCGCCGCTTCGAGTTCCGGGGCGAGGTCGAGGGCATCCAGGTGTTCGACGACTACGCGCACAACGCGGGCAAGGTGGCCGCGGTGATGTCCGCCGCGCGGCGCCTCGCCGGCGGACGCCGCCTCGTCGCCGTGTTCCAGCCGCACCTGTACTCGCGCACCGCCGATTTCGCGGCGGAGTTCGGCCGCGGTCTGTCGGTCGCCGACGTCGTCGTCGTCCTCGACGTCTACGGCGCCCGCGAGGACCCGGTGCCGGGCGTCACCGGTGAGCTCGTCGCGGAGGCCGCCCGCAGCGCCGGCACGACCGCGCAGGTGCACTTCGTCCCGGAGCGCGCGCGGGCCGCGGCGGCCGTCGCCGCCCTGCTGCGCCCCGGCGACCTCGTCCTGACGGTCGGTGCCGGGGACGTCACCGCCATAGGGCCGCAGATCCTCGACCTCGTGGGGAAGAACGGGTCGAGTCCGTCGTAGAGGGGAAGGTCGTCATGGGGAGTCGTCAGGCGGGGGTCGCCGGGACGTCGGGGGGAAGGGTCGTCGCCGATCTCGCGCGCCGTGCCCGTGGGGCGAGGGCCGGGGCACGCACGGTCGCGGCGTCGTCGCGCGGCGTTCCGGCGTCCGGTGCGCGTCGGGCCGGGGCGGCCCGGCGTGGCGGGGCCGCGCTGCGGGCCGCGGCCCTCCGGGCCCTGGGGTGGCCGTGCCGGGAACCGCGGAAGGCCGTGGCGGTCGGCGCCTCGTTCACGGCGGTGGCGGGCGCCTGTGTCTGGGCGGTGTGGTCGGCCCCCTTCCTGCGGGTCTCCGACTACGACCTCGAGGCAGTCCCGGCGTCCGAGCGGACCGCCGTGGGCCGCCTCCTGGCGGACGTGAAGGGTCAACCTCTGATTGAGGTCGACGTCGAGGGCTGGTCCTCGCGCATCGCGTCGGCGGGTCTGGTCCGGGACGTCGTCGTGGTCCGGCAGTGGCCCGCCACCGTGGCCGTGGCGGCGGCGCCGCTCGACCCTGTGATCGCCGTCCCCAAGCCTGGACGTCGAGTCGAACTCGTGACCGCCGACGGCGCCACCTTCGAGCGCGCGGGCGCCGCCCCGAAGGGGGTGCCGACCCTCGACGTCACCGGCGCCGTCACGGCCCAGGCGCGGGCCTCCGCCGTCGCCGCGTCGGCCGCTCTCTCCGCAGCTCGGCGCGCCGAGGTGGACTCCCTGACCGTGGACGGATCGGGGTCGGCGCGACTCCGGTTCGGCGACATCGGGGTGCTCTGGGGCGACGGCGAGGACGCCCGACTCAAGGCGGCGGTCGTGGACGCACTCCTCGGCACGCCGGGGGTCGCCACCATCGACGTGAGTGCCCCGCTCACCCCCGCGACGACGACGCGCGACGGTCGGTCCTGACCGGGGCGCGTCGGTCGGCCTCACGTCGAGGTCGAGACTTACCGAACACTGACCCGGGCTAACTGGACCTGCCCGGTCCGTCGCGTAGGATGAGCGCGAAAGTCGAGACGTCACAGCAACAGACGCGGTCCCTCCACCGTCGCTCGAGGTTGCGGGTTCTCGCAGGTGTCGCCCGGTGTCGGCGATCGTGCTCCCGGGGCTCCCGGGCGCGGTCCGCTCCGGAGGGCGTCTCGCGCGGGGCCGGCCCACGGTGCGATCGGGAAGGGGCGGCCCAGACCCATTCGTCCCAGGAAAGGCCCCCAAGGTGGCAGCACCACAGAACTACTTGGCCGTCATCAAGGTCGTCGGCATCGGCGGCGGTGGGGTCAACGCGATCAACCGCATGATCGAGGTCGGCCTCAAGGGCGTCGAGTTCATCGCGATCAACACCGACGCGCAGGCGCTGCTCATGAGCGACGCCGACCTCAAGCTCGACGTCGGCCGCGAGCTCACCCGGGGGCTGGGGGCCGGCGCCGACCCCGAGGTCGGCAAGAAGGCCGCCGAGGACCACGCCGAGGAGATCGAGGAGGCCCTGCGCGGGGCCGACATGGTCTTCGTCACGGCGGGCGAGGGCGGTGGCACCGGCACCGGTGGCGCGCCCGTCGTCGCCAAGATCGCCAAGTCGCTCGGAGCCCTGACGATCGGCGTCGTCACGCGCCCGTTCACGTTCGAGGGCCGTCGCCGCGCCAACCAGGCCGAGTCGGGGATCGGCGCCCTGCGGGAAGAGGTCGACACCCTCATCGTCATCCCCAACGATCGGCTCCTGTCGATCAGCGACCGCGCCGTCAGCATGCTCGACGCCTTCCGCAGCGCCGACCAGGTGCTGCTCTCGGGTGTGCAGGGGATCACCGACCTCATCACGACCCCCGGCCTCATCAACCTCGACTTCGCCGACGTCAAGTCGGTCATGCAGGGTGCGGGATCGGCCCTCATGGGCATCGGCTCCGCCCGCGGCGATGACCGCGCGGTCCAGGCGGCCGAGCTCGCCATCAGCAGCCCGCTGCTCGAGGCGAGCATCGACGGTGCCCACGGCGTCCTGCTCTCCATCCAGGGCGGCTCCGACCTCGGCCTGTTCGAGATCAACGAGGCCGCCCGCCTCGTCCAGGAGGCCGCCCACCCCGAGGCCAACATCATCTTCGGCGCGGTCATCGACGACGCCCTCGGCGACGAGGTGCGCGTCACCGTCATCGCGGCCGGCTTCGACGCGGGCGGTCCCCACCGGCGTGGTGAGGACCGCGGGCAGGCGCCGGCCCCGGAGCAGCGCCGCGCGCCGGCCGGCGGTGCGGCCCCGCAGCAGCAGCGTCCGGTTCCGGGCGGCGGGCCGAGCCAGGGCCAGTACGGCGGTCAGCAGTTCGGTGGTCCGGGGTCCTACGGCGGGCAGCGCCCGCCGGCGGCCGAGCCCGCCGTCCAGCGCCTCGCCCCGCCGGAGCGCGAGCCCGAGCCCGAGCCGCGTCGTCCGCGCCCCGAGCAGGTCCCGGCCGGTCAGGGCTTCCGCCCGCAGCAGGGCGACCGGTCCGGGCGGGGTGGGGCCGAGCAGACTCCGGCCCGCGGGGACGCCGTCGAGAGCGAGACCCCGGGGCGCCCGGCCACGCCGGTCACCCGCCCCCCGCGGACGGTCACGTTCGACGAGGGCGACGACCTCGACGTGCCCGACTTCCTGAAGTAGGCCCGCCGCCCGACGCCGGATGCGGCCCGGTCCGGTAGGTCCGGGCAGCTCAGGTGAGTCAGGCGGGCCCGCACACGGTCACGGCCTTCCCGACGGGGCCGACGGTCGCCACGGCGACCGTCGGCCCCGTCGGCGTCCCCGGCCCGGTCCACCCCCGGGTCGGAGGCCGGGCCGCGGCGCCGGGCCGCTCGCCCGGTGCGTCCCGGGCGGGGCCCGGTCCCCGGTCGTAGGGTGAGGCGGTGTTCTTCTGGCGCGAGCAGATCGAGGGTGGCGACCGACCGGGGCCGGCGGGCGCGCCCCCGCCCGGGGGTCACCCCGGGCCGGCGCACGGGTCCGGCGTCGACTGGGGGTTCACGTCGACCGGCCGGGGCGCGGGCCGCGGGGAGTACGGCGCGTTCAACCTCGGCGGTCACGTCGGCGACGACGCCGGCGCGGTCGAGTCGAACCGGTCCGAGCTCGCGCGGGCCGTCGGGGTGCCGCGGTCGCGGCTGCTCTTCATGAACCAGGTGCACGGCACGGACGTCGTGCGCGTCGACGGTCCGTGGGACGGGGCGGCGCCGGCGGCCGACGGGCTCGTGACGACCGACCCCGACCTCGCGCTCGCCGTCCTCGTCGCCGACTGCGTCCCGGTCCTGCTCGCCGACGTCGGGCGCGGCGTCGTGGGGGTGTTGCACGCCGGGCGGCCGGGCATGATCGGCGGCATCGTCGCGCGCGGGCTGAAGGCCATGGCGCAGGCCGGGGCGCGCGACGTCCGGGCCGCCGTCGGCCCCTCGATCTGCGCCCGCTGCTACGAGGTGCCGGCGTCGATGCGCGACGAGGCCGCCGCGGTGAGCCCCGCGAGCGCGGCCGTGTCCTGGACCGGCACGCCGGCGATCGACGTCGGCGCCGGCGTGGTCGACCAGCTCGCCCGCGAGGGCGTGCCGCTGACCTGGGTCCCCGGGTGCACGCGGGAGACCCCCCACCTGTACTCCTATCGTCGCGCCGCCCGGACGGGCCGGTTCGCGGGGGTGGTCCGCGCGTGGAGCGCCGCGTGAGCGCCGACGCCGGGACGGTCACGCCCGCCCGGCGCGCCGAACTCGCCGACGGCCTGGCCCGGGTCCGCGACCGTGTCGCGGCGGCCGAGCGTGCCGCCGGCCGCCCCCCGGGCGACGTCCGGCTCGTCGTCGTCACGAAGTTCTTCCCGGTCTCCGACGTCGTCGCCCTGCTCGAGCTCGGGGTGGACGACATCGGCGAGAGCCGGGACGACGAGGCGGCGGCCAAGGTCGCGTCCCTCGCCGAGATCGGCGCGCGTCCGAGCGTGCACTTCGTCGGCCAGGTCCAGTCCCGCAAGGCGGCTTCGGTCGCCGGCTACGCCGACCTGGTCCACTCGGTGGACCGCGCCAAGCTCGTCACCGCCCTGGACCGGGGCGCGCAGGGGGCCGACCGGGTCCTGCCGGTCCTCGTCCAGGTCGACCTCGACCCGCCGACGCCCGACGCGGGCGACGGCTCGCCGTCCCGCGGCGGAGTCTCTCCGCAGGGGGCTCGTGCCCTCGCCGACGCGGTGGCGCAGGCGCGGGGGCTGCGGCTGCGGGGCGTCATGGGCATCGCGCCCCTCGGCGCGCCGCCCGCGCCGGCCTTCGCCCGGCTCGCGGAACTCGGGCGCGAGATCGCCGCCGACCACCCCGGCGCGGACGTCGTGTCGGCCGGAATGAGCGGCGACCTCGAGGACGCCGTCGCGGCCGGCGCGACTCTTGTGCGTGTCGGCAGTGCAATCCTCGGGCCGCGTCCCCCGCGTGGTTAAGTGTGGGGGCATGGCCGTGTCCGGTGCCGGGCCGGAGCTCGGCAGGGTCCGCCACAGTGACGTGCGAGGGCTGCGAGTGCTCCGAGAACGGCAACGGCGGCCACGGCGGACCACGTACGACAGATATCGAGCAAGGAGCGCGTGATGGCTGGGGCCCTGCGCAAGACGATGGTGTACCTCGGGCTGGCCGAGGAGGACGACCGTTACGAGCGTTACGACGACGAGGAGTCCGATGCGCGCGACCGGCACGTCGCGTCGACGTCGACGGCGACGCAGCGCGATCGGGTCGAGCCCATCGTCCGGTCCGAGCCCCGCACCGAGCGCATCGTGCGCGAGGAGCCCGCGCCCGAGGCGCGCCACGACGGCGAGCCCGCGCCGGCCAAGGTGCGCGGCGGGGCCCACGTTGCGCGCGTGGCGCCGGCCCGCGAGGATGAGGCGCCCGCCCGGCGCGCGGAGGTCACCCCCCTGCCGCGTCGTACGCCGGTCGCAGAGGTCGTCGACGACGTGGAGGTCACGGGAGTGCATCGCATCACCACCATTCACCCGCGCACGTACAACGAGGCGAAGAACATCGGTGAGAGCTTCCGCGACGGCACGCCGGTCATCATGAACCTCAGCGACCTCGACGACGCCGACGCCAAGCGTCTCGTCGACTTCGCGGCGGGTCTCGTGTTCGGGCTCCAGGGCACGATCGAGCGCGTCACCAGCAAGGTGTTCCTGCTCTCGCCCGCCGACGTCGAGGTCACCTCGCACGGCAACGACCCGAAGAACACCGGCCGGGGCCTGTTCAACCAGAGCTGATTCGGGCCGGCGGCGCGCCGACCCAGGTGCCCCCCAGCCTGTACCCGCATACTTTCTCGCATGTCGGTTCTGTTCAGTGTCCTCGCCGTGGCCGGTCAGGTGTACATCTGGGTGCTCATCGCCCGCCTCGTCATCGAGTGGATCCAGGTGTTCGCCCGCGACTGGCGACCCAGCGGCCCGCTCCTCGTCGTGTGCGAGGGGATCTACTCGGCCACCGATCCGCCCCTGCGGGCCCTCCGCAAGGTCATCCCGTCCCTGCGGCTCGGCAGCATCGCGCTCGACCTCTCGTTCGTCGTTCTCCTGCTCGGGTTGTCGCTGCTGGTAAGCTTTTTGAACAGACTTGCGTTGTCCGTCGCCTGATCGCCGGCCAGAGGACGAGCCCCATCGGGCGTCCTCGGAGGGGGCTCCTTGTGGTGATCGGTGCGGACACGCTGCCGGGGGGCAGTCGGGTCACATTCGCAGGGGCGGCACCGCGTGCGGGCCGCTGTCGATCGATGAGGGGACGAGATGGCGCTCACGCCTGAAGACGTTCTGAACAAGAACTTCACGGCCACGCAGTTCCGCCGGGGATACGACGAGCAGGAGGTCGACGACTTCCTCGACGAGGTCGTCGCCGAACTGCGTCGCCTCGGTGCCGAGAACGCCGACCTGCGGCGCGACGGCGGTGCACCGGACGCGTCCGCCGCCGCCGGGGTCGTGGCCGTGCCGGCCGACGACGCGGACGAGGCGGAGCGGTCCCGGCGCGTCGAGGAGGCGGAGCGGGAGGCGGCGGAACGCATCACGCGCGCCAAGGCCGACGCCGAGAAGATCGAGCGCGAGGCGGAGCAGCGCATCACGGCCGCGAAGGCCGAGGCCGAGAAGACCGAGGCCGAGCTCGCGCAGCGGGTCTCGGCGGCGGAGGAACGGGCCGCGCAGGCGGAGTCCGCCGCGCAGGAGCAGGCGGCGTCGGCCGCGCAGCAACAGCAGGTGGCGGCCACCGGGCAGCAGGCCGCCGCGCAGCCGGCCCCGAGCGGGGCGCAGGACGCCGCCGCGGTCATCGCCCTGGCCCAGCGGCTCCACGACGAGTACGTCTCGCAGGGTCAGGCGGAGCACGACCGGCTCGTCGGCCTGGGCGCGCAGCAGCGCGACAAGCTCATCGGCGACGCGCAGGCGCGCCACGACGAGCTGATCCGCACGGGCGAGGCCCGACACGGCGAACTCGTCAACGGCGCCCAGGAGCAGCACGACCGCCTCGTCGGCCAGGCCAAGGCCGAGCACGACCGCATGATCACGGAGGCCCGGGAGCGGTCCACGGGGATGCTCGCCGAGGCGCAGCAGCGCAAGCAGGTCGTCGTCGGCGAGCTCGAGCGCGAGCGGGCCGACCTCGATCGGTCCATCAGCGAGATGCGCACCTTCGAGCGCGACTACCGCGGTCGCCTGCGGGGGTTCATCGAGGGGCAGCTCGAGCACCTGTCGTCGACGGCCCCCATCGTCCCGGACGCCGCAGACGCGACCGACGCCGACGTGCCGCCCGCCCAGTGTGGGGACGCCGAGACGGAGCAGGCCGACCGGTCGACCCCCGTCGAGCAGGGCGAGCAGCCGGAACAGGTCGAGCAGGCCCCTGAGGGGGACACGGGCGACGACCGCCACGTCGACCGGGTCGACCGGGACCACCACGACGAGCAGGACGGACACCACCAGGGCTGAGGCCCGGTCCGGCCCGATCGGGGTGCCTCCCTTCCGGGGCGGCGCCCCGTTCGGGTTCCGTGCAGCTCGCGTCCTGCCACGGCGGCCCCCCGGGGTCTATCCTTCACCCACCACCAGCCCGCCCCCGAACGATCGGACGACACGATGACCACCACGAGCCCGTCCCAGCCCGGCGTCGGTGACGACGTCACGCCCGGCGACCTGCCCGTCCGCGCCGGCGAGGACGCCTGGACCACGGACGAACTCGCGGAGGTCAGAGCAGAGCTCGAGTCCGACGCCTCGCGGATCGCGGCCGAGCTCGAGGTCTCGCAGGCCGATCTCGACCACCTCATGCGCGACGACGGCAGCGGCTCGGGCGACGACTCGGCCGACACCGGCGGCAAGGTGCTCGAGCGGGAGCAGGGCCTGACCCTCACGCACAATTCCCGCGTGCTGCTCGCGCAGAGCCAGCGGGCGTTGGCGCGGATCGACGCGGGCACGTACGGTCGGTGCGAGTCGTGCGACCAGCCGATCGGCAAGGCGCGCCTCCAGGCCTTCCCCCGAGCCACCCTGTGCGTGGCGTGCAAGCAGAAGCAGGAGCGTCGCTGATTTCCGCTTCTCGAACGCCCGCCCCCGACCCGGCCGCCGCAGGTGCGTCCGGGTCGGCGCCCTCCGGCCGCGAGGCCCGTCGCGTCCGTCGGCCGGCTCTCACGGCCCTTCTCCTCGGGATCGGCCTGACGGTCTGGGTCCTCGACCGCGTGACGAAGAACTGGGCGCTGGGAACGCTGACCCCGGGGATCCGTGAGCCCCTGCTCGGGGAGGTCCTGCAGCTCAACCTCCTGTTCAACCCGGGGGCGGCCTTCTCGCTCGGGACGGGGATCACCCCCGTCTTCGCCTTCGTCCAGTTCGCGGTGTCGCTGCTCGTCGTCCTCGCCGCGTTCCGGGTGGGCTCGACGGCCTGGGCGGTCGCCCTGGGGCTCGTCCTCGGCGGGGCGTCGGGCAACCTGTTCGACCGGTTGACGCGTCCTCCCGGCTTCGCCCGGGGGCACGTCGTCGACTTCCTCGAGCTGCCGAACTGGCCCGTCTTCAACGTCGCCGACTCGGCGATCTGTTGCGCGGCCGTGCTCGTCGCGATCACGGCGTTCGCCGGGATCGGGTTCGACGGCACCCGCGAGGGCGGCGACGAGCGATCCGCGACCGACCCGGCCCCCCGTCCGGACTCCGGGTCGTCGTCGTGAGCGAGTCCCGCAGCCTCTTCGTCCCGGACGGCCTCGAGGGAGAGCGCGTCGACGCCGCGCTGGCGCGGCTCTTCGGCCTCTCCCGCACGAAGGCCGCCCAGCTCGCCGCGGACGGGCACGCCCTCCTCGACCGCGTCCCGGCGGGCAAGTCCGACCGCGTGCACGCGGGCGCCTGGCTGGAGGTGACGTTGCCCGACGCCGCCGCGCCCACGGGGCTGGAGGTCATCGCGGAGCCGGTCCCCGGCATGCGCATCGTCCACGACGACGACGATCTCGTCGTCGTCGACAAGCCCGTGGGGGTGGCCGCGCACCCGAGCGTGGGGTGGACCGGGCCGACCGTCGTCGGCGGACTCGCCGCGGCGGGCTACCGCATCGCCACGTCGGGGGCGAGCGAGCGGCAGGGCATCGTCTCGCGGCTCGACGTCGGCACGAGCGGCCTCATGGTCGTCGCCAAGAGCGAGTACGCCTACAGCCAGCTCAAGCGCGCGTTCCGGGACCGCCGGGTCGACAAGACCTACCACGCGCTCGTCCAGGGACTGCCCGACCCGCTCGTCGGCACCGTCGACGCGCCGATCGGCCGCCATCCCGCCTACGACTACAAGTACGCGGTGATGAGTTCGGGAAAGCCGAGCGTGACCCACTACGAGGTCGTCGAGGCCTACGGGCGCGCGTCGTTGCTCGGGATCCACCTCGAGACGGGTCGGACGCACCAGATCCGCGTCCACATGGCCGCGATCCGGCACCCGTGCGCCGGCGACCCCGTGTACGGGGCCGACCCGGTACTGGCGAGGTCGTTGGACCTCGACCGGCAGTGGCTGCACGCCGTCGGCCTCGGGTTCGAGCACCCGGGGACGGGGGAGTACGCCTCGTTCTCCAGCGACTACCCCGCCGATCTCGCCCGCGCGCTGGAGCTGCTCGCGCCCTGACGCCCCGGCGCGACGCGCGGCGGGCGCGCCGACCCTGTCAGGGGCCGGTCGTAGGATGCTCTAGTCCCCTCCACCGCCGTCGAAAGGCCCCCCGAACGTGTCGTCGGTTCCCGGCAAGTCGGACTCCTTCGTCCACCTGCACTGCCACACCGAGTACTCGATGCTCGACGGGGCGGCGCGCATCGACGACCTCTTCGAGTCGGCCGCGCAGATGGGGATGCCGGCGGTCGCGACCACCGACCACGGCTTCATCTTCGGCGCGTACGAGTTCTGGAAGAAGTCGACCACGTACGGCGTCAAGCCGATCGTCGGCATCGAGGGCTACGTCACCCCGGGGACGCACCGCACCGACAAGACGCGGGTCAAGTTCGGCGACGGCGGGAGGGACGACGTCTCCGGTTCCGGGGCCTACACCCACATGACCCTGCTCGCGCAGGACAACGTGGGCATGCACAACCTCTTTCGCATGTGCTCGCTGGCCTCCCTCGAGGGCTACTACTTCAAGCCGCGCATGGACCGCGAGCTGCTGGAGACGTACGGCAAGGGCCTCATCGCGACGACGGGGTGTCCGTCGGGCGAGGTCCAGACCCGGCTGCGGCTCGGCCAGTACGAGCAGGCCCGGCAGGCCGCGAGCGACTTCCGCGACATCTTCGGGGCCGAGAACTACTACTGCGAGCTCATGGACCACGGCCTCGACATCGAGCGCCGCGTCCAGAAGGACCTCCTGCGGCTCGCGCGCGAGCTCGGGCTGCCGCTGCTCGCGACGAACGACCTGCACTACACCAAGGCCGAGGACGCGAAGGCGCACTCGGCGCTGTTGTGCGTGCAGTCGGGGTCGACGCTCATGGACCCCAACCGGTTCAAGTTCGACGCCGACAGCTTCTACCTCAAGTCGCCGGAGGAGATGCGTCACCTGTGGCGCGAGCTGCCCGAGGCCTGCGACAACACGCTCGAGATCGCGGAGCGCTGCAACGTCTCGTTCGTCGAGGGCGAGGGGCGTTACATGCCCCGCTTCCCCTGCCCGGAGGGCGAGGACGAGACGAGCTGGTTCGTCAAGGAGGTCGAGTCGGGCCTGCACGAGCGCTTTCCCGACGGCGTCCCCGACTACGCCCGCAAGCAGGCCGAGTTCGAGACCGAGGTCATCGTCGGTAAGGGCTACCCGGGCTACTTCCTCGTCGTCGCCGACTTCATCAACTGGGCCAAGAGCCAGGGGATCCGCGTCGGCCCCGGCCGAGGCTCGGGTGCGGGGTCGATGTGCGCCTACGCGATGAAGATCACCGACCTCGATCCCATCCCGCACGGGCTCATCTTCGAGCGGTTCCTCAACCCCGAGCGCAAGTCGATGCCCGACTTCGACGTCGACTTCGACGAGCGCCGCCGCGGCGAGGTCATCAAGTACGTGACGAGCAAGTACGGCGAGGAGCGCGTCGCGCAGATCGTCACGTACGGCACGATCAAGGCGAAGCAGGCCCTCAAGGACGCGAGCCGCGTCATGGGCTTCCCGTTCGCCATGGGCGAGAAGCTGACGAAGGCGATGCCGCCCGACGTCATGGGCAAGGGCATCCCGCTCGCCGGCGTCTTCGACCCCGCGCACAAGCGGTACGCCGAGGCGGTGGAGTTCCGCCAGCTCCACGACGAGGACAGCCAGGCCCGGGAGGTCGTGGGGACGGCGCTCGGCCTCGAGGGCCTCAAGCGGCAGTGGGGCGTGCACGCGGCCGGCGTCATCATGAGCTCCGAGCCGCTCATCGACGTCATCCCGATCATGCGCCGCGAGCAGGACGGCCAGATCATCACGCAGTTCGACTACCCCACGTGCGAGGCGCTCGGCCTCGTCAAGATGGACTTCCTCGGCCTGCGCAACCTGACGATCCTCGACGACGCCATCGAGAACGTCCGCATGAACCGCGAGGAGGAGATCGACCTCGACGCGCTGAGCAAGCACCTCGACGACGCGAAGACGTACGACCTCCTCGGCCGGGGCGACACCCTCGGCGTGTTCCAGCTCGACGGCGGCGGGATGCGCACCCTGCTGCGCCTCATGCGACCCGACAACTTCGAGGACATCTCGGCGGCGCTCGCGCTCTACCGTCCGGGGCCGATGGGCGTGGACGCGCACACGAACTTCGCGCTGCGCAAGAACGGGCGCCAGGCGATCATCCCGCTCGACCCGCGCCTCGAGGGCAAGCTCGAGCAGAAGATGATCGACGCGCTCGAGCCCATCCTCGGGACGACCTACGGCCTGGTGATCTACCAGGAGCAGGTCATGGAGATCGCCCAGAAGCTCGCCGGGTACACCCTCGGCAACGCCGACCTCCTCCGCCGCGCGATGGGCAAGAAGAAGCGCGAGGTGCTCGACGCCGAGTTCGTCAACTTCGAGAAGGGCATGCTCGACTCGGGGTTCTCGGCCGCCTCCGTCAAGGCGCTGTGGGACGTCCTCGTGCCGTTCTCCGACTACGCGTTCAACAAGGCGCACACCGCGGCCTACGGCCTCGTCTCGTACTGGACCGGGTACCTCAAGGCCAACTACCCCGGCGAGTACATGGCGGCGCTGCTGACCAGCGTGCGCGACGACAAGGACAAGTCGGCGCTCTACCTCAACGAGTGCCGACGCATGGGCATCCAGGTCCTCCCGCCCGACGTCAACGAGTCGGTCGCGAACTTCGCCGCGGTCGGCACCGACATCCGCTTCGGGCTCGCCGCGATCCGCAACGTCGGCACGAACGTCGTCGAGGCCGTCGTCAAGGCGCGCCAGGAGAAGGGCGCGTTCACGAGCTTCTCCGACTTCCTGTCCAAGGTGCCGGCGGTGGTGTGCAACAAGCGGACGATCGAGTCCCTCGTCAAGGCGGGGGCCTTCGACTCCCTGGGGCACGAGCGGCAGGGGCTCGTCCGCGTCCACGAGCAGTACGTCGACGCGCTCGTCGACGTCAAGCGCAAGGAGGCGGTGGGGCAGGACTCGCTCTTCGGGGCCTTCTCCATGGGCGACGACACCGACGAGCCGTCCGGGGTCGCCGGACTCGACGGCCTGCCCCCGATCCCGCCGGGGGAGTGGGACAAGCAGACCCTGCTCAGCTTCGAGCGCGAGATGCTCGGGCTCTACGTCTCGGACCACCCGTTGTTCGGGATCGAGCACATCCTGTCCCAGCACGCCGACACGTCCATCGCCTCCCTGACCGCCGAGGAGGGCGGGCGGCCCGACGGGTCGACCGTCACCGTCGCGGGGCTCATCACGGGGCTGCAGCTCAAGCGGACCAAGAAGGGCGACCTCTGGGCCATCGTCACCGTCGAGGACCTCGAGGGTGCCGTCGAGTGCCTCTTCTTCCCCTCCTCGTACATGACGGTGAGCACGATGCTGTCCACGGACGTCGTGTGCGCCGTCCGGGGCCGGGTCAACCGCCGCGACGACCAGGTCTCGCTGTACGCGCAGGAACTCACGTTGCCCGACATCACCGAGGGCCCCCGCGGACCGGTCGTGTTGTCGATGCCGCTGACCCGGGCGACGAACGGGGTCGCCCAACGGCTCAAGGACGTGCTGCACGAGCACCCCGGGGCGACCGAGGTGCACGTCAAGCTCACCCAACCCGGCCGGTCGGTGCTGATGCGCCTCGACGACTCGCTGCGGGTGACCGCGTCGCCGGCGCTCTTCGGTGACCTCAAGGCCCTGCTCGGCCCCGCCTGCCTCTCCTGACGGGCCGCAGCCGGGGCCCCGGACACCGAGCCGGCGCCCCACACGCCGACGAGGGGCCCGGCCGCGTCCGCGGCCGGGCCCCTCGTCGTGGCTCCTCGTGGCGTGTCGTGGGGTGTCCTTGGGCGTCCCGTGTCGACCGGGACCGTCGGGACGCTCGGACCTCCCTCAGGCGGTGGCGCGGGGCGCGGCGACCCCGCGGCCCCGTCGGGCTCGCTCCGCGGCGAGGCGGGCGACCTCGCGCTCGTCGCCCTCGAGCGCCTGCGCCCCGGAGCCGACCCGCTTGACCGGGCGGGGGGCCCGGCGGCGGGCGGCCGGGCGCGGCGGGCGGCCCCGCATGAGGCCGACGACGGCGGGCAGGTGGCTGCCGCGCAGGTAGGCCGACCAGTCGATGTCACCCACGCGCCAGTCCGCGCCGTCGGCGTGCAGGGCCCTCGTGTTCGTGTCGTCGTAGACCGTGCTCGCGCACGTGTACGGGGCGTAGATCTCGACGAGGTGATTCATGGTCTCGAGGCGGTGCTGGAGGGTGTCGAGCCGCTCCAGGCTGCGCCGCGCCGGGATGCGGACCCGGCGCAGCGCGCCGGCCGCGCCGCCGACGACGCCCAGCCCCCGGTGCAGGCGCCGGGTGATCGTTCCCGGGTCGCCGAACTCCCACGGCGTCGCGCGGACGACGACGCCGTCCCGGCGCACCCACGGCTGGGCGGAGAAGTAGCCCTGCACGTGTCGGCGCAGCTCGGCCAGGCTCAGGGGATTGCTCGTGCTGCTGCCCACCTGCAGGTACCGGCACGCACGCGCGTCGGGCGCGCTGACCGCCGCGGCGAGGATCGTCGCGACGACCTGGTCGACCGGGACGATGTCGAGGACCGCCTCCGCGCGCCCCGGGAAGCCGGTGAGGTGCCCGCGGGCGTAGGCCGCGATGAGGGGGTCGGCGACCTTGAAGCCGTCGATCCAGCCCGGGAAGGGCGTGCTCAGCGCGCTCTCGATGATCGTCGGGCGGACGATCGTCAGCCGGTGACCCCGGCCGGCCCACTCCTGCTCGGCGACGCGCTCGCCGAGCGCCTTCGTCATCGTGTACACGTCGGTCCAGCCGTGGCGTCGCGCCCGCTCACGCCCGGCCACCCGCATCCGGGTGTCCACCTCGTGCTCGCCGTGCGAGGCGACGACGCGGTCCCGCTCCCGTAGGACGTCGGTGAGTTCGGCGCGCCAGTCGAGATCGTGATCCACGGGCCGCTCGCGGCCGACGTCGGTCCGTCCGGTCCAGACGTAGGCCGTCGAGACGTGGACGACGTGCGGGTCGCCGCCGGCGGCGCCGAGGGCGCGGTACAGGGCGGCGGGACCGCCGACGTTGGTCCGGAACGCGCGGTCGGCGGGCTCGTCGAACGTGACCGACGACGCCGAGTGCAGGACGAGGTCGAGGTCCGCGGGCAGCGCGGGGACGTCGCGCAGATCGCCCTCGAGGACGGTGACGCGAGAGCGGACGACCTCGGCGAGCGCCTCGGCCCCGATCTCGTTCTCCCAGGCGGCGAAGACCGACTTGCGCAGGAGCGCTCGGATCCGGTCGGCGCCGGGCCGTGGTCCGCGGGGGCGGACGAGGACCCAGACGTGGGCTTGGCCGGTCCGCAGCAGGCGTTCCAGCAGGGCCTGTCCCACGAAGCCGGTGGCCCCCGTGAGAAGGACCCGCTGGGGGTCGGACGGGAGGGCGGGGGTGAGGGGATGACCCGGCAACGTTGTCTCCAAGGCGATGATGACCGTCGCGTCCGACATGTCGGGAGGGACGACCGTGTGGTGGCTAGTGCCCAGTCGGCGCCCCGTTTCGCCGTCTGAGTCAAACGTCTTGAAATGCTACGGATTCGAGGTCGCGTCCTCCACGTCCGTGAGGCCGTGGCGCGCCGAACGTGACATAAGCCACGCCGAACGGTCCACGGAGTAGCCACGTCGACGCGCGAGGACGCGAACGCGGCCACGGACTTTGGGCCTTCGCGTCCCGAATTTCCTTGGCCCACAGTGGGGTCGGTCTGTCGCCCCGGTCTCTCGAGCCCCGGTGTCGGCCGGGTTCCGGTCGAGGTCGACACGGAGCCTAGAGTCGACCTCCATGCGCACCCCGCCGGTCATCCCCACCCGCCCGCAGGTCCGCTCCCACCACGGGGACGACGTGCTGGACCCCTACGCCTGGCTCGCCGACGCCGACGACCCCGGCGTCCGCGCCGTCGTCGACGCCGAGAACGCGTACGCCGAGGAGATGACGGCGCACCTCCGACCCCTGCGCGAGGCCGTCTACGCGGAGATCGGGGAGCGTACGCGTCAGACCGATCTGTCGGTCCCCGTCGCCGACCGCGGCTGGTGGTACTTCACCCGCACCGTCGCCGGCCGGCAGTACCCGGAGCACTGCCGGGCGCCGGGGGTTCCCGGCGCCGGCCGACCCGAGCCGGAGCTCGGAGCGGATCCCGACACCCCGCCCGCAAGGTTGCCGGGCGAGCAGGTGCTCCTCGACGAGGAGGCGGAGGCGCAGGGCCACGACTACTTCGCCCTCGGCGGGTTCGCCGTCGACGTCGCGGGCGAGCGGCTCGCCTACCTCGTCGACACGGCCGGGGACGAGCGTTTCGCCCTGCGGGTCCGCGACATCGCCACGGGCGCGACCCTCGACGACGCCGTGGCGGGCGCCGGGTACGGCGTCGTCTGGTCGGCCGACGGCCGGTACCTCTTCTACGTGCGCCCCGACGAGGCGTGGCGCCCGCACGAGGTGTGGCGGCACGAGGTGGGGACGCCCGCGAACGCCGACGAGCTCGTGCACGCCGAGCCCGACGAGCGGTTCTGGCTCGGCATCGGCTCGTCACGCGACGAGCGGCACCTCGTCGTCGCCATGGGCTCGAAGTCGACGTCGGAGACGTGGCTCGGCGACCTGGCCGACCCGCTGGCCCCGCTCCGGCTCGTGGCACCGCGGGTCGACGGGGTGGAGTACGACGTCGAGCCGGCCGGCGACGTGATCTTCGTCGTGCACAACCGCGACCGGGCCGACTTCGACCTCGCCTGGGCGCCGATCGTCGCGACCTCCTCGCAGGACTGGCGCCCCGTCGTCGCCGCGGGGGAGCGCGAGCGGATCGTCGACGTCGACGCCTTCGCGACCCACGCCGTCGTGTCGTTGCGCAGCGGCGGTCTCCCGCGGCTGCGCGTCGTGCCCTACGCGGTCCGCCCGAGCGAGCAGGGGGGCGAAGGTGGCGCGACGCTCGAGACCGGGCCGGTGCTCGACGTCGAGGTCGAGGAGGAGTTGTTCTCCATCTCGCTCGCCGCCAACCCGGAATGGGACACCCGCCGGCTGCTCGTCGAGCTCGAGTCCTTCGTCACGCCGCGCACGATCCTCGAGTACGACCTCGAGGGGGGCGTGGGGCCGGACGCGGCGACGGTCGTGCGCCGGCAGCCCGTGCTCGGCGGGTACGACCCGGCCGACTACGTGCAGCGGCGGGAGTGGGTGACCGCCGCCGACGGGGAGGCGATCCCGGTGTCGGTCGTCGCCCGGGCGGACGTCCCCGCGGACGGCACGGCCCCCGGCCTGCTCACGGGGTACGGGGCCTACGACATCGCGCTCGACCCCTACTTCTCCATCCCGCGCCTGAGCCTGCTCGACCGGGGGGTCGTCGTCGCCGTGGCCCACGTGCGCGGCGGCGGGGAGCTCGGGCGGGCCTGGTACGAGGGCGGCCGACTCGAGCACAAGGAGAACAGCTTCACCGACCTCGTCGCCTGCGCCGACCACCTCGTCGACACGGGCCTCGTGGCCCCGGACCGCCTCGGCGTCGAGGGGGGCTCGGCCGGGGGCCTGCTCGTCGGCGCGGCCCTCAACCTGGCCCCGCACCGGTTCGCGGTCGCGCTCGCCGAGGTGCCGTTCGTCGACGCCCTGACGACGATCCTCGACCCCGAGGCGCCGCTGACGGTCACCGAGTGGGAGGAGTGGGGCGACCCGCTGCACGACCCGGCCGTCTACGCGCGCATGAAAGGGTACACCCCGTACGAGAACGTGCGGGCGGTCGACTATCCCGCGATCCTCGCCACCACGTCGCTCAACGACACCCGGGTCTCGTTCGCGGAGCCCGCGAAGTGGGTCGCCCGGCTGCGGGAGACGGTCACCCAGGACCTGGCCCGTCGTCCCGTCCTCCTGCGGACCGACACCGTCGCGGGGCACGGCGGGGTGAGCGGCCGGTACCACGCCTGGCGCCGGTACGCGTGGGAGATGGCGTTCGTGCTCGACCGGCTCGGCGCGACGGCGGTGCTCCCGGCCGCCGGCGACGCCGCCTCGACGACCGAGACGTGACATCGGGGGCGCCCATCCATCCGGTCCGGCGGGTCGGGCGGCGGACGCCAGGCCCGGCGGGTGCCGGAGGAGTCGAGCGCGGCCAGGGCGCCGGCCGGGGTGAGACCGGGCGGTCGCGCGGCGCGGTGCCCCGGCCGCCGGGGCGGGCACCCGCGCGCACCTAGACTGGCCCGGTGATCTCTCGTCTCGACCTGCGCGGCACCGACCTCGACCCCCGGGCGCTGCGCGAGCGGCTCCCGCGCGCCGAGTTCGATCTCGAGGACGTCCTCGAGGTCGTGGCGCCGATCCTCGCGCAGGTGCGCGAGCGCGGGGCGGAGGCGGTGCTCGAGCTCGGGGAACGCTTCGACGGGGTGCGGCCGCCGCGCCTGCGCGTGCCGGCGGCGGTCTGCGCCCTCGCCCTCGACCGGCTCGACCCCGCGGTCCGGGCCGCCCTGCAGGAGTGCGCCGATCGCGCCCGCCTCGTCCACGCCGCGCAGCGGCCGAGCGAGCACACGACCACCCTCCCGGGCGGCGGGACGGTGGCCCAGCGGTGGATCCCCGTCGGCCGGGTCGGCCTGTACGTCCCCGGCGGGCTCGCGGTCTATCCGAGCAGCGTCGTCATGAACGTCGTCCCGGCGCAGGTGGCGGGGGTCGGGTCCGTCGCCGTGACGAGCCCGCCCCAACGCGACAACGTCGGCGAGTTCGCGGGCTACCCCCACCCCACGATCCTTGCCGCCTGCGCCCTGCTCGGGGTCGACGAGGTCTACGCCGCCGGTGGGGCCCAGGCGGTCGCGATGCTGGCCCACGGCGCCCGCGACGCGTCGGGGGAGTGGGTGTGCCGGCCCGTCGACGTCGTCACCGGTCCCGGCAACGTCTACGTGGCCGCCGCCAAGCGCGCCGTCCGCGGGCTCGTCGGGATCGACGCCGAGGCGGGCCCCACCGAGATCGCCGTCGTCGCCGACGACAGCGCCGACCCGCGCCACGTCGCGGCCGACCTCGTGTCGCAGGCCGAGCACGACCCGCTCGCCGCGTCCGTCCTCATCACCCCCGACGAGGCGTTCGCCGCCCGGGTCGAGGCCGCCCTCGAGCAGGTGGTGGCCGCGACGAAGCACGTCGAGCGCGTCCGGGTGGCCCTGTCGGGCCGCCAGTCGGCGGTCGTCGTCGTCGACGACCTCGACGCGGCCGTGGCCGTCGCCGACGCCTACGGCGCCGAGCACCTCGAGATCCAGACGCGCGACGCCGCCGCGGTCGCCGCCCGGATCTCCACCGCGGGCGCGATCTTCGTCGGCCCCTGGTCCCCCGTGAGCCTCGGCGACTACTGTGCGGGCTCCAACCACGTCCTGCCCACGAGCGGGACCGCGGCCTTCGGCGGCGGCTTGTCCGTCCACGCCTTCCTCAAGGGGGTGCAGGTCATCGACTACGACCGCGCCGCCCTCGCCGGCGCCGCGCGCAGCGTCGTCGACCTCGCCCGGGCCGAGGACCTGCCCGGCCACGCCGACGCCGTCCTCGCGCGCGTCGACCCCGACGACATCCCGACCGACCCGACCAGCACTTCGCACGAGACGACCGCGGCCCCGGCCGCCCAGGAGAGGGTCCGATGAGCACCACCGGCCGGCCGGGCGCCACGCCCGCCGCACGCGAGATCGACCTCCTGCTGCGCAGCGACCTGCGCGGCGGGACGCCGTACGGGGCGCCGCAGCTCGACGTCGACGTCGCCCTCAACACCAACGAGAACTCCTACGCCGTCCCCGACGAGGTCGCGCAGGCGATCGTCCGCGAGGTCGGCGCGATCGCGGGGGGCCTCAACCGTTACCCGGACCGCGAGTTCACGGCACTGAGGGCCGACCTCGCGCGCTACCTGCGGGGGCGGACCGGCGTCGACCTCGCGCCCGAGCAGATCTGGGCGGCCAACGGTTCCAACGAGGTGCTCCTGCACCTGCTCCAGGCCTTCGGCGGGCCCGGCCGCGTCGCGCTCGGGTTCACGCCGTCGTACTCGATGCACCCGATCATCACGCGCACCACCGGCACGACGTGGATCGACGGCCGCCGCGGTCGGTCCGGCGACGACGCGGGCGCCGCCTACGACCTCACCGTCGACGGTGTCGTCGCGCAGGTCCAGCGCCACAACCCGCACATCGTCTTCCTGTGCTCCCCGAACAACCCCACGGGCACGGCGCTCGGGCTCGACGTGGTCCTCGCCGTCCACGACGCGGCGCCGTCCGCGCTCGTCGTCGTCGACGAGGCCTACGCCGAGTTCGCCCGGCCGGGCACGGCGAGCGCCGTGACCCTGCTGCGCGACCGCCCCCGCCTCGTCGTGTCCCGCACGATGAGCAAGGCGTTCGCGCTCGCGGGGGCCCGGGTCGGCTACCTCGCCGCGGACCCGGCGCTCACCGACGCGCTCCGGCTCGTGCGGATGCCCTACCACCTGTCGAGCACGACACAGGCCGTCGCCCGCGCGGCCCTCGCGCACGCCGACGTGCTGCTCGGCGTCGTCGACGCCATCAAGGCCGAACGCGACCGGATCGTCGAGGGCATCGAGGCGCTCGGCCTGCCCGCGGTGCCCAGCGACGCGAACTTCGTCCTCTTCGGCGGGCTCGACGGCGCCCCGGCCACGTGGGCGGCGCTGCTCGGGCACGGGGTGCTCGTGCGCGACGTCGGGCTCCCCGGGCACCTGCGCGTGACCGCGGGCACCCCGGCGGAGACGACCGCGTTCCTCGACGCCCTGCGCGCGGTGCTCGCCGACCCGCCGGCGCGCCCGTCCGATCACGACCACCCGTCCGACCCGTCCGCGACGGCGGGACAGGAGACCTCATGACCCAGCCGACCCAGCCGACCCGACCGGCCCCGCGCACCGCGGAACTGACCCGCGAGACCTCCGAGAGCCGGGTCCGCCTGCGGCTCGACCTCGACGGCACCGGCGCCTCGTCCGTGTCGACCGGAGTCCGCTTCTACGACCACATGCTGGCCAGCTTCGCCAAGCACAGCCTGGTCGACCTCGACGTCGACGCGACGGGCGACCTCGACGTCGACGGCCACCACACCGTCGAGGACGTCGCCATCGTCCTCGGTGACGCCATCGCCCTCGCGCTCGGCGACAAGCGCGGGATCCGGCGCTTCGGTGACGCGACGGTGCCGCTCGACGAGGCGCTCGCGCTCGCGGTCGTCGACGTGGCCGGCCGCCCCTACGCCGTCCACACCGGGGAGCCGGCCGGCCAGGAGTACGTCATCATCGGCGGGCAGTACGCGGGGTCGATGACGCGGCACGTCATCGAGACGCTCGCGCACCACGCCGGCCTGGCCATCCACGTGCGCGTCCTCGCCGGGCGCGACCCGCACCACATCGTCGAGGCCCAGTTCAAGGCCCTGGCCCGGGCCTTCCGGGCCGCGGTCGAGCCCGACCCCCGGGTCACCGGTGTCCCGAGTGCCAAGGGCAGCCTCTGAGGCCGGGTCTCCTCGCCGCCGGCCGAGTGGTCCGAGCGCCGGGGAGACCCGTTCGCGCCGGATCCTCGCCCGTTTCACCGGGGCCCGTTCCGCCCCGTCGTCCGCCGGGAGTGCGCTGGGCCGCGGGATCGTCCTGTCGGCGTGCCGCCCGTCGGCGGCCCACCGGTGGGCCCGCCGGGGGATCGGCCCGGTCGTCGTCGGTCAGCTCGAGGGCTGGACGGTCGTCGTCCCCACGGGCCCCGCGGCGGCCCGACACCCCTACGACGACGCCGTGCGTTCCCTCGCCGGCCGGCCCGTGGGGCTCTCGATGCGCCCCGCCCTCGGGGTGTTCCACGTCGGTCGGCAGGTCGTGCTCACCGTGCACCCGGCGCGTTGGCGGGCCCCGCAACGGTGGCTCATCTGGACCCCGCGCGACGGCAGCGTGCCGCCCGACGGGCTACCGCCCGCGAGCGTGGACGACGTCGTCGCCGTGGCCGGGGGGCGGTCGGGGACCCACGCCCGCGCCGACGAGTCGGTGCGCCGCGCCCTGCGCGACGTGCTCGACGACGGCTCCCTGCAGCCGAGGACGGTGCTGGCCGAGATCTTCGGCATCCTGTCGCTGCCCGGCCTCGCCCTCGTGAGCGGACCCGGGACCGACGCGCTCGCCGACCTGCCCGGCGCCCGAGAGATCCACCCGTCTCCCCGTGCGGCGCGCGCGTTCGACCGCGTCGTCGGCGAAGAGGCGCGACACCTCGACGAGATGGAGATGTGAGTTGAGCCAGCCCTCATCCGCCCCCGCGAGCACGGGCTCCGCCCGCCCCCGCGTGGTCGTGCTCGACTACGGCAGCGGCAACGTCCGGTCCGCCGTGCGGATGCTCGAGCGCGTGGGCGCCGACGTCGAGCTCACGGCCGACCGGGAGCGGGCCCTCGCGGCCGACGGTCTCCTCGTCCCCGGGGTCGGCAACTTCCACGCGTGCGTCGACGGGCTCCGGGCGGTCGACGGCGAGTACCTCGTCGAGATGCGGCTCGCCGGCGGCCGGCCCGTGCTCGGCATCTGCGTCGGCATGCAGGTGATGTTCGAGACCTCGACGGAGCCGAGCGCCTCCGGGCCCCGCGAGGGACTCGGGCAGTGGCCGGGGGTCGTCGATCGGCTGCCGGCACAGGTCGTGCCGCACATGGGCTGGAACACCGTCGACGTGCCGGCCGGGTCGGCGCTCTTCGCCGGCGTCGAGGACGAGCGCTTCTACTTCGTCCACTCGTTCGCGGCGCAGGACTGGACCCTGCAGCCGACGCCCCCGTTCGACGCCGTCGCGCCGCTGGTCACCTACGCGGAGCACGGCGCTCGCTTCGTCGCGGCCGTCGAGAACGGCCCGCTGTGGGCCACCCAGTTCCACCCCGAGAAGTCCGGTGACGCCGGCGCCAGGCTGCTGCGCAACTGGCTCGACGTCCTCTGACGTTCGCGGCGGCCCGTCCTGCGGGCCGCGCCGCCGCCGGGCCGGACGGCGGTCCGGCGGTCCGGTACCGATTCCCCCTGATGTTCCCCGATCCCCCCGCGAGAGGACACCTCGATGACCGACCCCACGCCCGCGCCCACCCCCGACCCCGCCGCCGGGAGCGGGACCCGCCAGGCCGGCCCGGTCGGCTCCCGCCCGGTCCTCGAGCTGCTGCCCGCCGTCGACGTCGTCGGCGGCCGCGCCGTCCAGCTCGTGCAGGGCGTGGCCGGCACGGGCGGGGAGTACGGCGACCCCTTCGAGGCGGCCCTCGCCTGGCAGAACGCGGGCGCACGCTGGCTGCACCTCGTCGACCTCGACGCCGCGTTCGGCCGGGGCTCCAATCACGAGCTCCTCGCGTCGATCGTGGGACGGCTCGACCTGCAGGTCGAGCTGTCCGGGGGCATCCGCGACGCCCGCGGCCTCGAGGCGGCGCTCGCGACGGGCGCGCGGCGGGTCAACGTCGGCACGGCCGCGCTGGAGGACCCGGAGTGGACCGCCGCCGCCGTCGCCGAGTACGGCGACCGCATCGCCGTCGGGCTCGACGTGCGCGGCACGACGCTCGCGGCGCGCGGCTGGACGAAGGAGGGCGGTGACCTGTGGGAGACCCTCGCCCGCCTCGACGCGGACGGATGCGCCCGCTACGTGGTCACCGACGTCGCCAAGGACGGCATGCTCGCCGGCCCGAACCTCGAGCTCCTGCGCGAGGTGTGCGCCCGGACCGACCGCCCCGTCGTCGCGTCCGGGGGCGTCTCGACCCTCGACGACCTCGCCGCGCTGCGCGACCTCGTCCCGCTCGGCGTCGAGGGCGCCATCATCGGATCTGCGCTCTACCGCGGCGCGTTCACGCTCCCCGAGGCCCTCGACGTCGCCGGTCGCCCGTGACCTCCGCGGAGCCCTCCCGGCGCTTCGCCGGCCACGACCCGGCGCGGGGTCGCGACACGGCACGCATGCCGTGGGCCGGCCGCGAGGTCACCCCCTCCCCGTTCGCCGCCGACGACGGTCGCGCCGACGAGGCCGTCCGGCGGGCGCTGGCCCGGGTCGTCGCCTCGGCCCCGGCCGACGCCGCGGCGGCGGAGGCGGACGCCCTCGCCGTGCTGGCCGGCTCCCGCCTGCTCATGCCGATCGTCGCCGAGGCCGCCGCGTCGCAGGGGAGGGTCGCCGACGACGCCGACAGCGACATGGCCTCCATCGTGCTCAACGCGCCCGACGGCCGCCGCGGAATGCCGGCGTTCACGGGGATCGACACCCTGACCGCGTGGGAGCCCTCCGCCCGGCCGGTGCCGGTGCGCGTCGCCGACGCGGCCCGCGCCGCATTGGAGGACGGCTGCGAGGCGATGCCCCTCGACCTCGGTGCTCCGCATGCGGTCGTGCTGCGCCTCTCGCACCTGTGGGCCCTGGGCCAGGAGCGCCCGTGGGTGCCGCCCGCCGACGACCCGGTCGTCGCCGAGGCGCTGGCCCGCGTGACCGCCGCCCACGGGGCGATCACCGGCGTCGAGGCGCAGGACGCCTCCGACCGCGCTCCGGGCCTCGTGCGGCTCGTGCTCACCCTCGTCCCCGGCCTGGCGGCCCCCGACATCCAGCGCCTCGTCGGTGCGGTCGGGGAGGCGCTCGCCGGCGACCCGGACGTGCGGGTGCGCGTGGACGACGTCACGGTCCAGGTCCGCCCCGGAGTCTGAACTCGGCGGCCTCTCCGGACGCTGCTATGCTGATACGTGAACGGTTGCGTGTGACGTGTGCCCCGGTCTCTTCCCGATGGGACAGGGCCGGAGTTCACCTCGTGCGCCGCCCCCAAGAGAAGCCCGCCACGCTTCCACCCAGGTCGACCTCCGGGTCGCCGGGTCCAGGGCACCGCACCGCGGTGTCCCCTCGGCGTTCTCCGGCTCGGCCGGGGCGCCGCGGTCGGTGGCTGTGGGCTTCTCGTGGGTGTCTTCCGCGAGGAGCCCTTTTCTCGTGGTCGGCCGTCCGCACGAGAGATCACCAGGATCGAAGGAGTCTGACATCAGCGAAACCCGTATCAACGACCGCATCCGAGTCCCCAAGGTGCGTCTCGTCGGGCCCAACGGCGAACAGGTCGGCATCGTCCTCATCGACGAGGCCCTCCGGCTGGCCGGGGAGGTGGACCTCGATCTCGTCGAGGTCGCGCCCATGGCCAATCCGCCGGTCGCGAAGCTCATGGACTTCGGCAAGTTCAAGTACGAAGCCGCACTCAAGGCGCGCGAGTCCCGCAAGAACCAGGTCAACACGGTCATCAAGGAGATCAAGCTCCGACCGAAGATCGACCCGCACGACTACGCGACGAAGAAGGGCCACGTGGTCCGCTTCCTGTCGGCCGGCGACAAGGTCAAGGTCACGATCATGTTCCGGGGCCGCGAGCAGTCGCGTCCGGAACTCGGGTTCCGCCTGCTCCAGCGCCTCGCCGAGGACGTCGCCGAACTCGGCTTCGTCGAGAGCGCGCCGAAGCAGGACGGCCGCAACATGATCATGGTGCTCGGGCCCACCAAGAAGAAGGCCGACGCCAAGGCCGAGCAGCGCCGTCGCCGCGACGACGCGGCCAGGCCGGCATCGGAGGCGTCGGACGAGTCCGCGCCGTCCGACGACGCCACCGCGCCGGCCGAGACCGAGGAGGCCGCGTCGGCCTGACGCGCCCTCGGCCCTGCGCCACCAGCTTTTCCGCAACGGCGGCCCCGGGCCGCCACCGCACACGACGAAGGAGATCGGCCCCATGCCGAAGAACAAGACCCACAGCGGGGCCAAGAAGCGCTTCCGACTCACCGGCACCGGCAAGGTCATGCGCGAGCAGGCGAACGGTCGCCACCTGCTCGAGCACAAGTCGAGCAAGTACACCCGCAGCATCGCGGGCGACGTCGAGCTCGCCAAGCCGGACGCCAAGAAGATCAAGAAGCTGCTCGGCAAGTAAGCCGACCCCCACCGCAGAACATCCGCCGTCCGACGCGGGCGCCCCTGGCGCCGCGTGAGGGCACGCGCACCGGCGCGGCCCGGCGGCACGACGAAGAAGGAGTACTCACGTGGCACGCGTGAAGCGGGCGGTCAACGCCCAGAAGAAGCGCCGGGTCGTCCTCGAGCGGGCGAGCGGCTACCGCGGTCAGCGGTCCCGCCTGTACCGCAAGGCCAAGGAGCAGGTCACCCACTCCCTCGGCTACGCCTACCGCGACCGCAAGGCGCGCAAGGGCGACTTCCGCCGCCTGTGGATCCAGCGGATCAACGCCGGCGCCCGCGCCAACGGCATGACGTACAACCGCTTCATCCAGGGCCTCAAGGAGGCCGGGGTCGAGGTCGACCGCCGCATGCTCGCCGAGCTGGCCGTCAACGACGCCGCCGCCTTCACCGCGCTCGTCGAGATCGCTCGCGCGAACGTGCCCGCCGCCTCCACCGAGTCCGCGGCCTGAGCACGCCACCCGCACGCCGAGAACGCCGCCCCGGGCGGGCCACCGGCGCGCACCCCGAACCGCTGACGCATCCGCGGTCGGACAAGGTGCGCGCGGTGGCCGCCCTCGGGCGGCGTTCCGTGCGTGAGCGCGAGGGCCTGTTCCTCGCCGAGGGCCCCCAGGCGGTCCGCGAGGCCGTCCGGTTCCGCCCCGACCTCGTCGACGAGATCTTCGTCGAGACCGCCGCCGCGACCCGGCACGCCGACGTCGTCGCCACGGCCCGGGACGCCGGCCTGGCGGTCCGCGAGGTGACCGCCGACGTCCTCGCGGCGATGTGCGACACGACGGCTCCGCAGGGTCTCCTCGCGACCTGTCGCCCGCTCGACGTCCCCCTGGCCGACGTCGACCTGTCGGCCGTCCGGCTCGTCGTCGTCCTCACCCACGTCCGCGACCCCGGCAACGCCGGCACCGTCCTGCGCGGCGCCGACGCCGTCGGCGCCGACCTCGTCGTGTTCAGCAGCGGCAGCGTCGACGCCTACAACCCCAAGGTCGTCCGGTCCACGGTCGGCTCCCTGTTCCACCTGCCCGTCGTCGTGGGGGTCGACGTCCCCGACATCCTCGCCGCGCTCGGGCGGGCGGGGATCACCCGCCTCGCGGCCGACGGCGGCGGGGACGTGACCCTGCCGCAGGTCGACCTGGACCGCCCGCACGCCTGGATCATGGGCAACGAGGCGTGGGGCCTGCCGGCGCAGATCCGCGACGCGTGCGACGAGGTCGTCTCGGTGCCCATCCCCGGGCACGCCGAATCGCTCAACCTCGCCATGGCGGCGACCGTCTGCCTCTACGCCTCCGCCGGGGTCCTGCGCGCTCCGTGAGCCGGCGCGACCCGGGGGTGGGCCGGCGGTGAGGCGGCCGGCGAGCCGACGGTGAGCCGACGTCGAGCACGGCGCCGGAGGTGCCCGATCCGGCTGCTGATATCCGGTGTCGCCGCCGCGAACGCCCCAACTACGCTGGTGGCGCCAGGGCAGCCTCGTGCGGCCGTGCCGACCGTGAAGTGGAAGCGATGTCCGGACCCAACACGCAGTACGACCCCGTCGAGGTGAGCGCCCTCTCGCCGGAAGCCGTCGACGCGGCGGTGGCCCAGGCGCTCACCGCCGTCGCCGCGGCCGCCGACCTCGACGCGCTCAAGGCCGCCCGCCTCGCCCACGCGGGCGAGAAGAGCCCCCTCGCGCTCGCCAACCGCGAGATCGGGGCCCTCCCGCCGAGCGCCAAGGCGGAGGCGGGCAAGCGCGTAGGGGCCGCCAAGGGGCGGGTCGCGCGGGCGCTCGCCGAGCGGCAGGATGCCCTCGAGGCCGAGCGCGACGAGCGGATCCTGCTCGACGAGACGATCGACGTCACGGTCGCCGACCCGCGCCGGCGGCTGGGTGCGAGGCACCCCCTCTCGCTGCTCACCGAGCGCGTGCAGGACATCTTCGTCGGCATGGGGTGGGAGATCGCGGAGGGCCCTGAGGTCGAGGCCGAGTGGTTCAACTTCGACGCCCTCAACTTCGCCCCCGACCACCCGGCCCGGCAGATGCAGGACACGTTCTTCGTCGCCCCGGCCGACTCGGGCCTCGTACTGCGCACGCACACCTCGCCGGTGCAGGCCCGCGCGATGCTCCTGCTCGACAGCAGCGACCTGCAGCGGGAGCTGCCGTTGTACGTCGCGGCCCCGGGCCGGGTCTACCGCACCGACGAACTCGACGCCACGCACACGCCGGTCTTCCACCAGGTGGAGGGTCTCGCCGTCGACCGCGGCCTGACGATGGCCCACCTCAAGGGCACGCTCGACCACCTCGCCCGGGCCATGTTCGGCCCCGAGGCGACCACGCGGCTGCGGCCCTCGTTCTTCCCCTTCACCGAGCCGAGCGCCGAGATGGACCTGTGGTTCCCCCAGAAGAAGGGCGGCGCGGGTTGGATCGAATGGGGTGGTTGCGGGATGGTCAACCGCAACGTCCTCCTCGCCGCCGGGATCGACCCCGACGAGTACACGGGGTTCGCGTTCGGGATGGGGATCGACCGGGCCGTCATGCTGCGGCACGGGGTGAGCGACATGCACGACATCGTCGAGGGTGACGCCCGGTTCTCCGAGGCGTTCGGGATGGGGATCTGATGCGGGCGCCGGTGACCTGGCTCCAGGAGATCGTCGGGCAGACCGAGCCCGTGAGCGGGGAGGACGTCGCGGCCGCCCTCGTGCGGGTCGGGCTCGAGGAGGAGGGCCTGCACGGCGGGGACCTCACCGGCCCCCTCGTCGTCGGGCGGGTCCTGAGCAAGACCGACGAGCCGCAGAAGAACGGGAAGACGATCCACTTCTGCACCGTCGACGTCGGCGACCACGGCCAGCGCGCCGCGGCGGGCGGCGACCCGGCGGTGGTCCAGGAGATCGTCTGCGGCGCCCACAACTTCGACGTCGGCGACCTCGTCGTCGTCGTCCTGCCCGGGGCGGTGCTCCCCGGCGGGTTCGCCATCTCGGCGCGCAAGACCTACGGGCACCTCAGCAACGGGATGATCTGCGCCGAGGACGAGATCGGCCTCGGCACGGACCACGCCGGGATCATCGTGCTGTCCGAGTACCTCGCCGACGACCCCGACACGCTCGCGCGCATCCGGCCCGGCGACGACGCGATCGCCCTGCTCGGCCTCGACGAGGAGGTCGTCGAGGTCAACGTCACGCCCGATCGCGGCTACTGCTTCTCCCTGCGCGGCATCGCCCGGGAGTACGCCCTCAGCACGGGCCTGTCGGGCTTCGTCGACCCCGTGTCGGCCGGCGACGACCCGGAACCGAACGACGCGGGCCCGCCGGTGCGCCTGCAGGACGACGCGCCCCTCCGCGGCCGGGTGGGCTGCGACCGGTACGTCGCGCGCGTCGTGCGGGGGATCGACCCGAGTGCCCCGACGCCGCGCTGGATGGTCCGGCGCCTCGAGCAGATGGGCATGCGGTCCATCTCGTTGGCCGTCGACGTGACGAACTACCTCATGCTCCTCACGGGGCAGCCGCTGCACGCGTTCGACCTGCACACCCTCTCGGGGGCGATCGAGGTCCGGCGCGCGCGCGCCGGCGAGACCCTCACCACCCTCGACGACGTGGAGCGGACGCTGTCGGTCGAGGACCTGCTCATCACCGACGGCGGCACGACGCCGCTCGCGATCGCCGGCGTCATGGGCGGGGAGACCTCCGAGGTGGGCCCGACCACGACGGACGTGCTCGTCGAGTCGGCGCACTTCGACCCCGTCTCGGTGGCCCGTTCCTCGCGCCGTCACAAGCTCTCGACCGAGGCGAGCCGTCGCTACGAGCGGGGCGTCGACCCGCAGATCGCCGGCCGGGTCGCGGCCCTCGCGGTGGCGATGCTCGCGCGCTTCGGCGGGGGGACGATCGACCCCGGCGTCACCGACGTCCGGGCCGGCGCCGCCGAGGCCGTGACCATCGAGTTCGACACGGCCTCCGCCTGGGCGCTCGTGCAGCCCGCGTCGGCCACAAACGGGCAGGTCCCGGACGGGCTCGACCACGCCGGCGTCGTCGCGACGCTGCGGGCCCTCGGGTGCACGGTGTCGCAGGACGCCGGCGACTCGTCCGCGGCGGACGCCGCCGACCGGGCGCCGGGCTTCGCCCGGGTGCACGTCGTCCCGCCGTCCTGGCGGCCCGACCTGCGCACCGGGCCGGACCTGATCGAGGAGGTCGCGCGCATCCGCGGGTACGAACACATCCCGTCGATCCTGCCGACCGCACCCGGCGGGCGCGGGCTCACGCCCGGTCAGCGGTCGGCGCGGCTCGCGTCGGCCGTGCTCGCCGGGCTCGGCGCGATCGAGGTGTGGTCGTACCCGTTCGTCGCGGAGGACCTCGTCGACCGACTCGGCTACCCGGCCGGTGACCCGCGCCGTCGCGCGGTGCGCATCCTCAACCCGCTCTCGGACGAGGCGCCGCTCATGCGGACGAGCCTGCTCGACACGCTCCTGTCCACGTTGCGGCTCAACGTCGGCCGCGGCCGACGCGACGCGCTCCTGTTCGAGGTCGGCCTCGTGGCCCGCCCGGAGGGGGACGCGGCCGCGCCGGTCCCGCCCGTCGGGGCCCGCCCCGACGACGCGACCCTCGCGGCCGTCGCCGCGGCGGTCCCGCCCCAGCCGCGCCACGTCGCGTTCGTCGCGGCCGGGGACGCGGTCCCCGCCGGGCCCGCCGGCCCGGCGGTCCGGCACGACGCGGCCGGCGTGATCTCCACCGCGATCGAGCTGGGCGCCGCGCTCGGCGTCGACCTGACGCCCGTGGCGGCCCAGGAGGCGCCGTGGCATCCGGGTCGGTGCGCCGCCCTCACGCTGCCCGACGGCCGGGTCGCCGGGTACGCGGGGGAGCTGCACCCCAAGGTGGCGGCGACCCTCGAGCTGCCGGCGCGCACGTGCGCCGCGGAGCTCGACCTCGACCTGCTGCGGGCGGCCGGCCGCGACATCCCGCAGGTCGGCACCCTGTCGACGTACCCGGTGGCGACGAGCGACGTCGCCCTCGTGGTCGACGAGGCCGTGGCCGCCGGTGACGTGGCCCGGCACCTGCGCGAGGGTGCGGGGGCCGACCTCGAGGCGCTCACCCTCTTCGACGTCTACCGGGGCGACCAGGTGGGGCCGCAACGCAAGTCGCTCGCCTTCCGGCTCACCTTCCGGTCCGCGGGGGCGACCCTGACGACCGAGCAGGTGAGCGGGTTGCGCGACGCGGCCGTGGACCGTGCCGCTGCGGCCCTGGGGGCGTTCCAGCGCGCCTGAGGCCGCGTGGCGGCCGCCGACCCGGTGGCCGCCACGGCACGGCCCGCCGGATCCGGCGGGGGCCCGCAGTTCGCATACTTTTGCAGACCACTGTAAATTGATCCACGTGATGAGAGCTGCCGTCGCCGGCGCGAGCGGGTACGCCGGGGGAGAGATCCTCCGGCTGCTGCTCGCACATCCCGACCTCGAGGTGGGCGCCGTGTGCGCCTCGAGCAACGCGGGGTCCGCGCTGGGATCGATCCACCCGCACCTCCACGCCCTGGCCGACCGCGAACTCGCCCCCACGACGCCCGAGACGCTCGCGGGTCACGACGTCGTCTTCCTCGCCCTGCCGCACGGCGCGTCCGCCGATCTGGCGGGCCGGCTGGGGGAGGACACGGTCGTCGTCGACTGCGGCGCCGACTTCCGTCTCGCGGACGCCGGCGACTGGGAGACGTTCTACGGCACCCCGCACGCGGGCACGTGGCCCTACGGCCTCCCGGAGCTCGCCCACGCCGGCGGCGGCCGGGGCCGCGACGCCCTCGTCGGCGCCCGCCGGATCGCCGTGCCCGGGTGCTATCCCACCGCGGTGACCCTCGCGCTCGCCCCCGCGCTCGCGGCGGGCGTGGCCGCGCCCCACGACCTCGTCGTCGTCGCGGCCAGCGGTACGTCGGGCGCGGGTCGCAGCCTCAAGCCGCACCTGCTCGGGGCGGAGGTCATGGGCTCGATGAGCCCGTACGGCGTCGGTGGTGGTCACCGGCACACCCCCGAGATCGCCCAGAACCTCGCCTCCGCCGCGGGGATCGCCGTCGGTGAGGTCACCATCTCGTTCACCCCGACCCTCGCGCCGATGCCGCGCGGCATCCTCGCGACGTGCACGGCCCGCCTCGCCGACGGGGTCGGGGCCGACGCCCCGGCCGCCGTGCGGAGCGCCTACGCCGCCGCCTACGACGACGAGCCGTTCGTGCGGCTGCTGCCGGAGGGGTCCTGGCCGCAGACGAAGGCCGTTCTCGGCTCCAACGTCGCGACGGTCGGGGTGACCGTCGACCTCCGCGCCGGACGCCTCGTCGCGGTGGCCGCCGTCGACAACCTCACCAAGGGCACCGCCGGGGCGGCGGTGCAGTGCGCCAACCTCGCCCTGGGCCTGCCCGAGGGGGCCGGCCTGCCGACGACGGGAGTCTCGCCGTGACCGATCCGCACACCGATCCGACCGGGACGGTCCCCCCGACCGGTCCGACCGGTCCGACCGACCCGGTCGACGCGGCGGACGACGCCCGGTGGCACCTCGTCCTGCACTCCGAACCGCTGCGCATCGCCCGGCTCCCCCCGGGCTCCGCGGTTCCGGAGTGGTCGAGGCGCCCGTCCCCGCTGTCGTCGGTGACGTGGAACGCGCACGAGACGTCCGTCATCGCCGCGGCCCGGTACGTCCCCGTCGGCGCCGACCAGGCCGGGCCGTTCCGCGCCTTCGAGATCCAGGGGCCGCTCGACTTCACGCTCGTCGGTGTGCTGCGGGGCCTGCTGACCCCTCTGGCCGATCACGACGTGAGCGTCATCACCACGTCGACCTTCGACACCGACTGGATCCTCGTGCCGGTCGAACAGGTCGCCGTCGCCGTCGCCGCCTGGCGCGCGCGGGGCCACGTCGTCGAGACACCCGACGAGGACGCCACGGGTGCCGCGGGCGCCCCAGGTGCCCCAGGCGCCCCAGGTGCCCCGGCTACCCCGGACACCCCAGGTCAGGAGCGGTCGTGAGCATCACCGGACCATCGGGCTTCCGCGCCGCGGGCGTGACCGCCGGGCTGAAGCCCAGCGGCCGCGACGACGTCGCGCTCGTCGTCAACGACGGGCCCGACCACCACGCCGCCGCCGTGTTCACGACCAACCGCGTCGAGGCGGCGCCCGTCACGTGGAGCAGGCAGGTCGTCGGCGACGGCCGGATCGACGCCGTCCTGCTCAACTCCGGCGGCGCCAACGCCTGCACGGGACCCGAGGGGTTCGTCGACACCCACCGCAGCGCCGAGCACGCGGCGTCGGTCGTCGGTGTCGACGCCGGCGACGTCGCCGTCTGCTCGACGGGGCTCATCGGCGAACGGCTCGACCTCGACGCTCTGCTGCGGGGCGTCGATCTGGCGGCGGCGGCCCTCTCGCCGACGGGCGGGCCCGACGCGGCCCGGGCGATCATGACGACCGACACCGTCCCCAAGGAGGCCCTGGTCCGCGGCGACGGGTGGTCCGTCGGCGGAATGGCCAAGGGCGCGGGGATGCTTGCGCCGGCGCTCGCGACGATGCTCGTCGTCGTGACGACCGACGCGGTCGCCGACCCGGAGGAGCTCGACGCCGCCCTGCGCGCCGCCTGCGCCGGCACGTTCGACCGGGTCGACTCCGACGGCTGCATGTCGACCAACGACACCGTCCTCCTCCTCTCGTCCGGGGCCTCCGGCGTCCGTCCGGCGTCCGCCGAGCTGGCCGCGGCCGTGCACGAGGTGTGCGCCCGCCTCGCCCGGGCGCTCGTCGCCGACGCCGAGGGCGCCCGGCACGACATCGCCGTCGAGGTCGTCGGGGCCGCCGACGAGGCCGACGCCCTCGAGGTCGCGCGGGCCATCGCCCGCAACAACCTGGTCAAGTGCGCCGTCTTCGGCGGCGACCCCAACTGGGGCCGCATCGTCGCCGCCGTGGGCACGACCCGCGCCGCCTTCGAGCCCCGCGACCTCGACGTGACGATCAACGGCGTCCAGGTGTGCCGGTCCTGCGGGGTCGGCGACGACCGCGCCGGCGTGGACCTCTCCGGACGCGAGGTGCACGTCCTCGTCGACCTGCACGCCGGTCCGGCGTCGGCGACGGTGTGGACGAACGACCTCACCCACGACTACGTCCACGAGAACTCGGCGTACAGCACATGAGCCACGACGGCCCGATCGAGGGGATGACCGAGCAGATGACGGACGGCGTGACGGGCGCGGCGAGCGGGGCCACCGCGCCGCGCGGAACCCACGGCCCGGGACTCACCCCCAGCGGCGCGGCGCCGATCGTCTCCGACGCCGAGATCGCCGCCCGGTTCGCGGCGGCCGGCGCCGGCGGCGGGCTGGACCGGGCCAAGGTCGACGGGTTGCGCCGCCACGTCCGCCGCCTACGGGCCGACTCGGGGCTGAGCAGCGCCGCCGCGAAGGCGGGCACGCTGGTGGAGGCCCTCCCGTGGCTCGAGCGGTTCCGCGGCGCCCTCGTCGTCGTCAAGTACGGCGGCAACGCGATGCTCGACGACGACCTCAAGGCCGCTTTCGCCCAGGACATCGCCTTCCTCCGCTACGCGGGTCTGCGCCCGGTCGTCGTCCACGGCGGCGGCCCTCAGATCGCCGCGATGCTCACCCGGCTCGGCCTGACCAGCGAGTTCCGGGGCGGCCTGCGCGTGACGACCCCGCAGGTCATGGACGTCGTCCGGATGGTGCTCGTCGGCCAGGTCGGGCGCGAGCTCGTCGGGCTGCTCAACCAGCACGGACCCATCGCGGTCGGCCTGTCCGGGGAGGACGCGCACCTGTTCGGGGCCCGGCGCCGCGGCACGGTCGTCGACGGCGAGGACGTCGACCTCGGCCTCGTCGGTGACGTCGTCACGGTCGACCCGTCCGCCGTGCTCGACCTGCTCGAGGCGGGCCGCGTCCCCGTCGTCTCGACGGTCGCGCCCGACCTCGACGCGCCCGGGCAGGTCCTCAACGTCAACGCCGACACCGCGGCCGCCGCGTTGGCCGTCGCGCTCGGCGCGAGGAAGCTCGTCGTCCTCACCGACGTCGAGGGCGTCTACGCGGACTGGCCGGACCGCGCCTCGCTCCTGTCGCAGCTCGCGGCCGCGGACGCGGAGGACCTCGTCACTCGGGTCGACGCCGGCATGGTGCCGAAGCTGGAGGCCTGCGTCCGCGCCGTGCGCGGCGGGGTCGACGAGGCGCACGTCGTCGACGGGCGAGTGCCGCACACGCTTCTGCTCGAGGTGTTCACCGACGAGGGCGTCGGGACGATGATCGTGCCCGACGACGACGGAGCATCCCGTCCCCGACCCGATGTGGCACCGCCGACGTCCCGTCCCGTCCCCGACCAACACGAGGAGAGCCGCGCATGAGCACCACGACCGAGACGACCGGCAGCGCGGCCACGCTCGAGCGCTACGCGTCCTCCCTGCTGGGCGTGTTCGGCGCCCCCAAGCTCGCCCTCGTGCGCGGCCAGGGCAGCTACGTGTGGGACGCCGACGGGCGCCGCTACCTCGACCTCCTCGGCGGGATCGCCGTCAACTGCCTGGGCCACGCGCACCCGGGCGTCGCCGAGGCGCTGGCGCGGCAGGCCGGGACCCTCATCCACACGTCGAACTTCTTCACCACCCCCCAGCAGGTCGAGCTCGCCGAGCGCCTGCTCGCCGTGGCCCAGGCCCCGGCCGGGTCGGCCGTCTTCTTCGCCAACTCGGGATCCGAGGCCAACGAGGCCGCCATCAAGCTCGCCCGCCGCACCGGGCGACCCGGCCTGCTCGCCGCGGAGGACGCCTTCCACGGGCGCACGTGCGGGGCGGTCTCGCTCACGCACAAGCCCGCCTACCGCGAGCCGTTCCTGCCCCTGCTGCCGGGGGTGCTCCCGCACGTCCCCTTCGGTGACGCGCAGGCCCTGCGGGCCGCGTTCGCCGAGCACGGCGATCGCCTCGGCGCGCTGTTCCTCGAGCCCGTGCAGGGCGAGGCGGGGGTCGTCCCCGCTCCGGAGGGCTACCTGCGGCTCGCGCGGGACCTCACCCGCGAGCACGGTGCCCTCCTCGTCCTCGACGAGGTGCAGTCGGGGATCGGCCGGACCGGCCGGTGGTTCGCCCACCAGGAGTCCGGGGTCGTGCCCGACGCGATCACGGTCGCCAAGGGGCTCGGGGGCGGCATGCCCATCGGCGCGCTCGTCACGATGGGCCCGGAGGTGACCGGCCTCCTCACGGCCGGCCAGCACGGCACGACCTTCGGGGGCAACCCGCTGGCGTGCGCCGCCGGCCTCGCCGTGCTGCGCACCATCGAGTCCCAGGGCGTCCTGGATCGGGTCCGCGAGACCTCGGCGTGGTTCGCGGAGGCGCTCGCCGGCTGCGCCGAGCAGGTCACCGAGGTGCGGGCGGCCGGTCTGCTCGTGGGGATCACCCTGTCGGGACCGTTCGCCGCCCGCGCCGCGCAACTCGCCCAGGAGGAGGGGTTCATCGTCAACCCCGTCCGCCCCGACACCCTTCGTCTCGCGCCCAGCCTCCTCGCGACCCGCGAGGAGCTGGGGTCGTTCGTCGACGCCCTGCCCGGCCTCCTGGCACGGGCGGCGCGGGAGGGGTGAGCCCCGTGGCCATCGCCTCGTCGCGCACGGCGCGGCACGGCCGGATCGTCGACATCCTCTCGAGGGTGCAGGTGCGCAGCCAGTCGGAGCTGCTCGCGCTGCTCGCGCGCGACGGCCACGCCGTGACGCAGGCGACGCTGTCGCGCGACCTCGTCGAGCTCGGCGCCGTCAAGGTGCGCGCCGGCCGCGATCTCGTCTACGCCGTGCCCGCCGAGGGCGGCGACATGACGCCGAGGCCGGCGGGCTCCACCGAGGAGCACGACGCCCGCCTGCGTCGCCTCTGCGAGGAACTGCTCGTGACCGCGGTGAGCTCGGGCAACCTCGTCATCCTGCGGACGCCGCCGGGGGCCGCCAACTACCTGGCCTCCGCGATCGACCGGACCGCGATCTCGATCGCCGGTGGCATCATCGGCACGGTCGCCGGGGACGACACGGTCCTCGTCGTCACGGCAGACGTCGACGGCGGTGCCGAGGTCGCGAGGCGTCTCCTCGCGCTCGCGGGCGGCACGAGCGAGGAGCCCGACACGCCTCGACCCGGCACCGACCCGGAGTCCGCCCGACCCGCCGGATCCGAGCACGCGCAGGCCCCCGCAGGGGCCGACCAGACCGACCAGATCGACGACACCGCCCTCGGGGCGAAAGGGGACCAGCTCACGTGAGCCACGACGACGCCGACCGCACGGACGCACCGCAGGAAAGGGCGCCGTCACTGGCGCTCTGGGGCGGCCGCTTCGCCTCGGGCCCCGCCCAGGCGCTCGCGGCGCTGTCGAAGTCGACGCACTTCGACTGGCGCCTCGCGCCGTACGACCTCGCGGGTTCCCGCGCCCACGCGCGGGTCCTGCACCGGGCCGGCATCCTCGACGACGCGACCCTGGAGGCGATGCTCACGGGCCTGCGCGTGCTCGGCGAGGACGTGGCCTCCGGCGCGTTCGTCCCGGCGCCCGGCGACGAGGACGTGCACACGGCGCTCGAGCGGGGCCTCATCGAGCGGGCCGGGGCGGACGTCGGCGGGCGGCTGCGGGCCGGTCGCTCCCGCAACGACCAGGTGGCCACCCTGTTCCGCATGTACCTGCGGGACCACGCGCGCATCGACGCCGGGCTCGTGCTCGACGTCGTCGACGCGCTCGTGGCGCAGGCGGAGGCGCACCTCGACGTGCCCATGCCGGGCCGCACCCACCTCCAGCACGCGCAGCCCGTGCTCCTCGCCCATCACCTCCTCGCGCACGCCTGGGCGCTGCTGCGCGACGTCGAGCGCTGGCGCGACTGGGACGCGCGGACCGCGGTCTCGCCGTATGGTTCCGGCGCGCTCGCCGGCAGCTCGCTCGGCCTCGACCCCGAGCTCGTCGCTGCGGACCTCGGCTTCGACGGGGCGGTCGAGAACTCCATCGACGGGACGGCGAGCCGCGACTTCGTCGCCGAGTTCTGCTTCGTCGCGGCGATGAGCGCCGTCGACGTCTCGCGCCTGGCCGAGGAGGTCATCCTCTGGGCGACGAAGGAGTTCGGCTTCGTGCGCCTCGACGACGCGTTCTCGACGGGGTCGAGCATCATGCCGCAGAAGAAGAACCCCGACGTCGCAGAGCTCGCGCGCGGCAAGGCCGGGCGCCTCGTCGGGGACCTCGCGGGACTCCTCACGACGCTCAAGGCCCTGCCGCTGGCCTACAACCGTGACCTGCAGGAGGACAAGGAGCCGGTCTTCGACGCCTGCGACTCGCTGGAGGTCCTCCTCCCGGCGTTCGCCGGCATGGTCGCCACGCTGACGTTCGACACCGAGCGCCTCGGTTCCCTCGCGCCCCAGGGGTTCTCGCTGGCCACGGACGTGGCCGAATGGCTCGTCCGCCACCAGGTGCCCTTCCGCGTGGCCCACGAGGTGGCGGGGGCCTGCGTCCGCGTGTGCGAGGAGCGCGGGATCGAGCTGTGGGATCTCACCGACGAGGACCTCGCCGGGATCTCGCCCCACCTCACGCCCGGGGTGCGCGAAGTCCTCTCGGTGTCGGGGTCGTTGGGGTCGCGGGACGGCAAGGGCGGTACCGCCCCCGCCCGCGTGGCCGAGCAGCTCACCAAGGTGGCCCAGGTTGCGGCCTGGCAGCGTGACTGGGCGAACGGTCGCCCGCGCGTGCGGGACTGACCGGCGCGTGTCACGACCGCTCGAGGACACGACGCCGCGGCTGGGCGCGGACTTCTTCGACCGCCCGGTGCTCGAGGTGGCGCCCGACCTGCTGGGGTGCGTCGTCACGCACGCGGGGGTCTCGGTGCGCCTCAGCGAGGTCGAGGCCTACGACGGGGCGCGCGACCCCGGTTCCCACGCCTACAAGGGCCCGACCCGCCGGAACGCCACGATGTTCGGAGCCCCGGGCGGGCTGTACGTCTACTTCACCTACGGCATGCACCACTGCGCGAACCTCGTGTGCCGGGAGCCCGGCTGGGGCGCCGGGTGCCTCCTACGGGCGGGCGAGGTCGTGGCCGGCCTCGATACCGCCCGCGAACGGGCGACCCGCCCGCGGCGCGGCGCCGACGAGGCGGCCCCGCGGCGCGTCGTGCCCGACCGGGACCTCGCGCGGGGCCCGGCGCGCCTCGCTCGGGCCCTGGGCCTCGGCCCCGAGCACGACGGGGTGCGTCCGGTGGAGGAGGACTGTCCGGTGCGCGTGAACGGACGTCAGGTCGTGCTCGACCCGGCCCGCGTGCGGACCGGACCGAGGGTGGGCCTGTCCGGGCCCGGCGGCGACGGGACGGACTACCCGTGGCGGTTCTGGATCGACGGCGACCCCACCGTCTCGGTCTATCGCCCGGCGGTGCGCCGCCGGCGGCGCGCGGCCCCGCCGGTTCCATGAGGCAAGCTGGGACGCGCCCGTTCGCGCCGGCGACCGCCGGGCCGGCGGACGGCGACGGGAGCGACGACGAACGGATGAGGAGAACAGACGTGACCGATGTCCTCGACGAGCTGCGATGGCGTGGCCTCGTGGCCCAGACCACCGACGAGGAGGCGCTGCAGGAGGCCCTGTCCGCGGGGCCGGTCACCGTCTACTGCGGCTTCGACCCGACCGCGCCGAGCCTGCACTTCGGCAACCTCGTGCAACTCATCGTGCTGCGCCATCTCCAGCGGGCCGGGCATCGGGTCATCGGACTGGTCGGCGGCTCGACGGGCCTGATCGGCGACCCGCGCCCCAGCAGCGAACGGGTCCTCAAGACCAAGGAGCAGACGGCGGCGGACGTCGAGCGGATCGCCGTGCAGGTGCGGCGCATCCTGCTCGACGACGACGGCAGCGCGCCCATGTTCGTCAACAACCTCGACTGGACGGAGCCGATCTCGGCCCTCGACTTCCTGCGCGAGTACGGCAAGCACTTCCGCGTCAACCAGATGATCAAGAAGGACGCGGTCGCGGCCCGGCTCAACTCGGAGGAGGGGATCAGCTACACCGAGTTCAGCTACCAGATCCTCCAGGCGCTGGACTTCCTGCAGCTCTACCGCGAGTACGGGTGCACCCTGCAGACGGGGGGAGCCGATCAGTGGGGCAACCTCACGGCCGGGGTCGACCTCATCCACCGGGTCGAGGGCGGCACGGCCCACGTGCTCACGACGCCGCTGCTCACGGACGCGTCGGGGGAGAAGTTCGGGAAGTCGCTCGGCAACAGCGTGTGGCTCGACCCCGGCATGACCTCGCCGTACGCCTTCTACCAGTACTTCCTCAACATCGAGGACGCCTCTGTCGTCAAGCTGCTCAAGGTGTTCACGTGGCGCACGCGCGACGAGATCGACGAGCTCGCCGCCCAGGTGGCCGACGAGCCGTTCCGCCGGAGCGCCCAACGTGCGCTCGCGAGCGACATCACGACCCTCGTCCACGGGGCGGCGGCGACGGCGGCGGTGCAGGCGGCCTCCGAGGCGCTGTTCGGCAAGGGGGATCTCCCGTCACTCGACGTGGGCACGCTGACGGACGCGACGGCCGAGCTGCCCGGGGCCGACGTCGCCCCGGGGGACGAGCTCGTCGACGCGATGGTCGCGTGCGGGCTCGCCGAGTCGCGGAAGGCGGCGCGTCGCACCATCGACGAGGGCGGTGCCTCGCTCAACAACGTCAAGATCACCGAGGCCGATCGACGGCTGGTCGAGGACGACTTCCTGCACGGGCGGGTGGCGGTGCTCAAGCGAGGCCGCCGGCACCAGGCGGCGTTGCGTCGGTCCTGACGGCCCGGCCTGCGGGCGCCTTCGGACCGGGAGAGCGCCTCGCAGCCCGTTGACCAGCGGATTTGTATGTTCACGGGAACGTTGCCTAGAGTTCTACTCGTTCGCCCGGCAGGGAGGAACGGACGGGCCAGGCGCAAGCCGAGGCCGGGCCGGTCCCCCGGAGCGAACCGAGATCTACCGCAACGCCTCCGCGGACACCGTCCGCGTGAGAGCCGCTCAGCCCGTCGGGTTGAGACCGGGCAGAACGCCTGGTACAGTAGATAGCCGATCACGACGCAGCACGGAGTACGGCTCCGGGCGGTCGGGTCGACACACCAGCCGCGACAACAGCGTCAACACGCTGACGTCGTCGTGCGTCCGATGTTTGAGAACTCAACAGCGTGCCAAAAATCGATGCCAATTGTTTGTTGGTTGAAGTCAATTCGCAGCCTGTGATGGGTTGCATTGTTTCAGCCAGGATTTTCGGGTGTGTCTGCGTCTTTGGGCGTGGGCGTGCCTGGTTCTGCATTTATGGAGAGTTTGATCCTGGCTCAGGACGAACGCTGGCGGCGTGCTTAACACATGCAAGTCGAACGATGATGCCTAGCTTGCTGGGTTGATTAGTGGCGAACGG